>NZ_QLYX01000001.1 GCF_003289645.1 Actinomadura craniellae
TGGGGCACGAGGACCTCCTACGGGTGCGGAGTGGCTGTGTGGTAGCTCCACACCACACCTGGGAGGTCCTCCCTATTTCAACAACATCCGGCCCGTGTCGCCGTCACCAACGTCCATGAGCAGTACATCTAGCCCGGGCTAGCTCCGGCCGGTGGGCGGGTTCGACAGGTACATCCAGCCCTCGGCGGCCATCTCCTTGACCTGCACGGTGACGCGCTGGTACCGGTCGGGGTCGATGCGCCCGGGGGTCTGCCGGACCGTCGTCTCGTAGACGAAGGCCGAGGTGATGAAGCCCAGGTCGGCGGCGGTCTCGGCGAGCGCGCCCTTGAGGGCGGGAGCGTCCAGCAGCCGGGCGGCGTTGATGATCGCGTACCCGGTCACGCCGGCGTCGTCGGCGACGACCGGCCCGACGTCCAGCGCGGCCCGCAACTGGATGCGGGTGGCCGGGACCGCCCTGCGGTTGTGCTGCCGCAGGCGGGCGGCCAGGTCCGTCAGGAGCGGGTCGGTGAGCGCGCGGGTGGGCGTTTCGGGGCCGGCGATCACCAGGACTCCGTCGCCCCGGTCCTCGTGGTGGCAGGCGTCCCAGGACAGTCCGCAGTGTTCGAGGGCGTCCCGCAGCAGCGCGTACATGACGTTCCGGACGGTGCGCCGGTCCTCGTCGTCGCGGTGCCGGCCGCCGAATCCGGCGATGTCGGTGTAGAGGATCGAGCAGTTCTGGCCCGCCCAGTGCTCCCGGCCGCCGCCGCGGGCGGGGAGTTCCCCGGTGAGCCGCTGGTAGATCTCGTGTTCCAGCAGGCTGAGCACCCGGGGATGGGCGTTCAGGAACGCCCCGAAGGCCGCGGTGGACACCAGCATGGCGTGTACCGGGCCGAGCGCGCCGACCGTGGCGGAACGGCGCCGCACCAGCAGCGCGGCGCGTTCCCCGATGATGTCGCCGGGCCCGCGCCGGGCGATGAGCCGCTCGCCGCCGGCCCTGGTCAGGATGATTTTCACCTGGCCCGTCCGGATGATCAGTACGTGGTCGGCGGGCGCCCCCTCCTCCCACAGCACGGCTCCCGCCGGGAAGGTCGCGTCGTGGGCCATCGCGTCCAGCGCGTGCCGTTCAGCTTGGGTGAGCCGCAGCCAGAACGGAAGGGCGTCCCCGGGACCGGCGCCGCCCAGGGCGTCCTCGTGGGCGGGCGGCCCGGCGGGCCCGGGGACGGGCACGTCCGGCGGGCGGGTCGTACCGGCCGGGGGGAGGGCCGGACCGTGTCCGTCGCCGGTGCGGCGGAAGATCGCGGTGAAGGCCGCGGCGTCGCTCGCCTTGAGCGCCCGTACCTCCTCCACCGTCGTGGCGACCTCGCGCCCTCTGCTGGTCAGCTCCATCTGGTTGCGGGTGAAGCCCGCGACGGGGACGGCGGCCAGCATCAGCACGCCGGCGACGCAGGCGCCGAGGCCACCGGCGACCAGGCCGCCGGCGACGAGGGCCGACGGGATGCCGGCGAGCAGCACGAGCAGCCTCAGGTGGGCAGCCACGCGTGACCGACGGGACCCGCCGGGGGTGCGCGTCCGTGTCATGCCCGCCCCCTCATCCGGGCGGGCCGGGACGGCCGGGGGAGGGGACGGCGGCCGGACGTGGCGGGCCCGTTGGGACGTGCCGGTCGGGGTGTGGGCGCATCGGGGGTTCCCTGTGCGGAGCGGTGGGGAGGGGCGGGAATGGGAATGCACGGCCGGTTCTCCGGTTCCCTCCGCGGCGCGGATCCGAGGCGGCTCCCGTGCGCCCGGATTCGCGATCTTCGCGAAGATGGTGTTTCTTAACGTCTCATGGCAACTGATGTCTCTATGTCTTATACCGTGATGCTACCTTGCATACACTAACCCGACTGTATGAAATAGGACAGAACGCTCGGGGGAGCAATGCATGGAGGATCGGTGCATGGAAGCCATGTGTGCCGTGCCCTGGCGCCGGGTTGTAGTCTGAGATGGCCCCTGCTGTCGGCTGGCCTCCGGCTATCTGGCTGAACTTTGGCATCCTGTGACTACGGAGAGTGTGATCCATATATGGCGACCGGCTACGGACCTGTTGTCCAGAGCGCGCTGCTCAGGAATGAGCTTGTACGGCTGCGCAGGGAAAGGAAGCTGACGCAGGAGCAGGTGGCGCGGGATCTGGAGTGGTCGCCCAGCAAGTTGATCCGCATCGAGGGCGGCAAGACGAGCATCACCAAGTCCGACCTCCAGGTGCTGCTGCTCCAGTACGGGGTCACCGGCGGTGAGCAGGCCGACCGGCTCCAGGAGCTCGCCCGGGGGGCCCGGGAGCCCGCCTGGTGGAACATCTACCGGGGGCAGATCCCCGACATCTTCTACGCCTTCCTCGGTTACGAGGCCGGGATGTCCTATCTGCGCGACTACCAGGGGTCGGTGATCCCGGGCCTGCTGCAGACCCCCGAGTACGCCGAGATCATCACCTCCGGCGCGGTGGGGCCGGTGGAGGTCGGCACCGTGGTCCGGATCAGGCTGCAACGCCAGCAGGAGGTCGCGCAGCGCGAGAATCCGCCGGAGCGCACCTACATCCTGGACGAGGCCGTGATCAGGCGGCACGTCGGAGTGAAGCGCGACCCCGGCATCATGCCGGCCCAACTCGCCCATCTCGCTCGGATCGCCCGTGAGGACGACCACGTGACGGTCAGGGTGATCCCCTTCAGCGTCGGTGCCCATCCGGGCATGCGGGAGGGGTCCTTCGCGGTGCTGGAGTTCGAGGCCGGCCTCAGCGACGTGCTCTACCAGGAGGGCGGGCGAGGTCCGAGCGTCATGTTCACGGGCGACGACCCCCTCATCTCCGACTACCGCGATGCCTTCGAGATCCTCCGTGAGGAGTCGCTGTCCCCGGAGAAGTCGGTGGCTCTGATCGAAGAGGCCGCCGAGGCCATGATGTAGGGAGAGGGGAGATCGTCCGCTGAGTGAATAAACAGGCGGTTGTCGCCTCAAAGCGAAGAATCTGATCTTGTGCGGTGTATAGGCGGACAAGGTTCTTCGTTTTACACTCTGATCGGGAAATCTCTCCACAGGGTCGTGGGCCCCTTGTTTCGCCTGCTCAGTTCTCCGAGTGTGGCGCGCTCTTCGATCTCACGGCGAAGCAAGCCTGCTCGCTCGGGATGGAAGGTCGACATATGACGGTGGAGCCGAACCGGTCTACTGCGCCGGCCTGGCGCAAGAGCAGCCGCTCGCCGAACGTGGACTGCGTAGAGGTCGCCTCCCTCCGCGGAGCGGTCGCGGTTCGGGACTCCCGCGACCCGCAGGGGCCGGTGATCCTCCTTGCCGCGGCGGAGTGGCGGGCGCTCCTCACCGGAATCGGTGCCGGAGACTTCGACCCGGAGCGGGCCCGGTGAGCGCCCCCGGCCCCGCGGTCAGCTGCCCACGGGGCCGGCGAAGCTGCGGCGGCGGGCCGGGGAGCCGAAGGGCGGTTCGAAGGACCCCGCGCTAGCCCTCCGGGCTTTCGTTCAGCAGCACGATCACCTGGGCCGCCACCGTGGGGTCCATGCCGGCCAGGATCTCGGCGGCCAGCGCGGCGTCGGTGGCGGCCAGGACGGCGGCCGTCGCCCGGGGACGCACGTGGTTCAGCACCCGGCAGACCCGGGGGACGAACCGCGTAGGCCGACCGGAACCGGGCGGCGGTGCGGGCCGGGCCGACTGCGCGGACCGGGTGAACATGGCTTCGATCACCGGCACGGCGGTATCCGTGTCGGGTGCCAGCGCCTCCACCACCAGCGCGGCGGGACGCAGGCTCATCCGCGTGAGGATTTCGGCGGCCCGGGCGGGTCCCAGCAGCGGCAGCAGCGTCACCGCGGTCCGTGTCCGAGCGTGATCGAAGATGCCGCTCACGGCCCGTGCCGGCATGAGGCGCAGGAGGGCGGCGAAGCGTTCCAGGTCGCCCGCGGCACCGACGATGGCCGCCGCGGGCTTGTCCTCCATCCGGGCCAGGATCTTGGCGGCGTGATCGGGCGGAAGGGAAATCAGGACTCGCGCCGCCGTCTGCGGCAGCGCATGACCCAGGACGCCGCCCGCGTTCTCCACGGACATCACGCCGATCACCGCTGCCGCGGCGGGCCCGGCCGACAACCTGTCCAGCATGTCACCGGCCCTGCGGTGACCCGCCCGGTACAGGATCTCGGCGGCCTTGGCCGGCTCCTTCTCGGCGATGGCCGCGAACCGGGAACGCGGGCCCGTCGGAGTGGACGGGTCCGGGGTGGGCGTGGGCGGCGGTGTCGGCGACGTTCGGCTGTCCGGCGGTGGCGGCCCGGGCTTTCCGCCGTTCCCCGGTCGGCGCGTCGGGGGGCCCGCCGCGATCGGCCCGAGCCGTTCCAGGGCCTCCCGCGCGCCGATCCGGGTGCGCGGGTTCTTGTCGAGCAACCGGAGGATCACCTCGGCGAGCCGGTCCGGGCGCGGCAGCGGCGGGGGGGCCTCGTGCAGGATGGCGGCGATGGTGGCGGCCTCGTCCCCGCGGCGGAAGGGTGACCGGCCGGTCGCGGCATGGTAGAGGGTCACTCCCAGCGACCAGAGGTCGGAGGGCTCCTCCGCGGGCGAGCGGTGGGCGAACCGTTCGGGGGCGATGAACTCGAAGGTCCCCACCAGCCGGCCCGTCCGTGTGATCGTCTCCTGGCCCGCGATGGTCGCGATTCCGAAGTCGACGAGGACGGCCTCGTTCGACTCCTGCTCGACGAGGACGTTGGAGGGCTTGACGTCGCGATGCACCACGCCCACGGTGTGGGCGGCGCTCAGCGCTTCGAGCATGGCCCGGCCGATCCGGGCGATCCCGGATTCGTCGAGCGCCGGATGACGTCGGCTGATCAGGTCGTCGAGCGACCGGCCGTCGATGTACTCCATCACGATCCACGGGTCGTCGTCCTCGTCGAAGACGTCGTAGATCGTGATGATGTTGCGGTGCCGTCCGAGCCGGGCGACGGCCCGGGCCTCCCGCTTGGCCCGGGCCCGGAGGTCGTCGAGTTCCCGGCCGCGCCGGGCGCGCTGCGAGAGGAGGATCTCCTTGAGCGCCACCCGGCGGCCGAGGGTCTCGTCGTGGGCGAGCCAGACGCTGCCCATCCCGCCCTCGCCCAGCTTCCGCAGCAGCCGGTAACGACCCGCGACGTAGTCGGTCATGGGGACCTTTCGTGTTCGTGTCCCGTGGTGCGCGTCAGTTCCGCCACTCGTCCGAGGGCCGGTGCCAGGGGGAGCCGAGGTCGAGGTCGTCGTCGAGGGCCCCGGTGTCGGTTCCGCCGACCGGCGCCCCGTTGGGAGGCGGCACGTCCCTCGGATCGCGGGGCGCGGAGGAGCGCGGCTCGGACTCGAACTGGTCGGTCATCCGGCGCAGCCGGTCGTCCTCCCAGGGATCGTGCGGCCCCTGGGCGGAGAAGGGGGCGGACTGGCCGTCGCCCGCCCAGGGATCCTCGTGCAGCGGCGTGGTGGGACGCGGTGGCCGCGGCGGCGGGACGGGGTCGTCCCAGATCTTCTCGATGGATTCCTGGCCGCCCAGGATCTTGTCCATCTGATCCTGCTTGATGTGCTCCTCGGCCACCCGCATCTGCGCGTTTTCCTTAATCTTGCGGATCTTGTCGTAGTTGCTGGGCGGGCCGAACGTCTGCATCAGCTTCACAATGATCGGCAGACACTCGATGGCCATGATGAAGGCCAGCAGGATGAGGCGCGCGGAGTTCAGGGTGTCGTTGGTCTTGGCCACCTCATCGAGGGCCTTGAGCCGGATCAGCAGCCCGGTGGACGCCTTGTTCTTGGCCTCGAAGGCCGTTTGGGCGGCCTGCTGTTGGTCGCGTAGCGCGGTGAGGCGCTCCTGGGCTTTGGGCAGTTCCTTCCGCGCATAGTCGAGGCGGGTGGCCCGGCTGTTTCTGTCGCCGGCGGTGAGTTCCTTCTTGCGGTCCTCGATCTGCCTGTTCAGGCTGCTCAGCCGGGCTTGGGCCTGGTCGTGCTTCTTTTTGGTGGCGTTGGCCAACGGCCCCTGACCGGCGTTGCATGTCCGGCCGTTGTAGGACCCGTCGAGTTGGCATCGCCATTCCGCGTAGAGGGCATCCACCGTCTTCTGCTGGTCATCGCGCTGTACGGTCAGCCCGCGCACTTTCGGATCGGTGTTGGGGTCGATGCTGTCGGTGCCGCGGGATGTGATGACCTTCTGCAAGCCGTCGACTTCCCGCTGGCGCTGCGTGATCTCTTTACCGACGTTGCCGCGCTGCTGCTCCGCGAGGAACTTGTCGGATTCGGCTCGCTGGATCTGGGAGATCTGGGCTTCGATTTCCGGCCGGAATATCTGAAGTACCAGGGGGTGGGATATGACGATGCCGAAAAGCAGGGCGAGGAGGAGCCGGGGAACGGCCGTCATAATGTTCTTCCAGGCCTTTTCCTGGCCCTGGATCGACCCCACCAGCCAGCGGTCGAGGCTCATGATCGCAAGCCCCCAGAGCATCCCGGCGCCGAGGGCCAGGGGCAGGGGGACGTTCAGTGCCGTGTTCAGGGCGAAGACCATGGAGATGGCCGCCATGCAGGCGGTGATGAGGACGGCGCTGCCGATGCCTTCGTACTTGCCGCGGTCGGTCGGGCATTCGGCGAGGATTTCGGCCTGGGCTCCGGAGAGCCATATCAGAAAGCGTCTCACATGCTGCTCTTTCTTGCGTGTTTGGTTATAGACGAACCGCGGAATAAGGGTTGGCCGAAACCCACTTGCGAAGGTTCCCCGTGCAAGATCGACGCTCGTTGCCCCGTTACCCCGTTGCCCCTGCGTGCCGGTGAAGCTCTAGTTTGCCCCCACTTGCATACCTTACTTGTGTTACTTAAAGGTATTCCGGGACTGTGTAACATTACGCACTCGTGGCCCGGTTGTGGGTGTGTATGTTTTGATAGCTATCGGGCTCTACTGGTCATAGGGGTGCATGGCCAATATGTGGGGGCGAGTTCCGGCATGGCCGGAATGTACATGAGGAGTCAGGCGCGGGGATGAGATCGTCGATTCCGGCAGATTCGGAAGAACCCACCTCCATGGGATGTCCGGTCTGCAACCGGAAAATCGAGACGGGCCCGGCCTGCCGGCACTGCGGGTGGGCGCTGGAGACGCCCTGGTGGTTCGCCGACGAGCCCGAGGCCGAACAGCGCCGTTTCGACGAGCGGCTGGCCCGGGCCCGCCGTGCCTTCGACGCCGTCGCGATGGCGCGTGTCTCCCCGATCGAGGGCCGCTGGAGCCGCTGCATCCGAGGCGGAGCGCCGGACGAGCGGGAGTGGGCCCAGGCGGTGCGGGCCGCGCGCCCCGCCCAGCGGCCCGCCGATGTCGCACCGCAGGAGGCACTGTCGGACGCGCTCGCCGACCTGGGCGGTGAAGACGGCCTGACCGTAATCGAGGTCGGCGGGCAGGGGATCGCCGTGTTCGCCGTGTCCCCGGACCGGCAGGGCGCGCTGCGCGGCGGGCCCGCGGGTGCGCCGGCCCCGTGGACCGAACTGCTGCCGATGCTGGCGGCGGCCCCGGAGGAACGGTCCTTCCAACTCGCCGGCGGTCTCGCCGGGTTCGACCACGACCGCCTGTGGGCGGCGCTGGAGACCGCCGTCCTGGAGATCGCCGGAACCCTCCCGGAGGGCCCCACCGTCGTGCTGTGCGGGGTACCGGGCTGGCCGGTGCCGGAACGCGCCGTGGAACTGCTACGGCTGAACCGCACCGGTGCCCAGGTCGTCCGGGGCGCCCTGCCGGAGATCGGCGGCCTGCTCGACGAGCTGATCGCGGCGGGTCCGCTGCGCCAGGCGTACGAACTCGTGCTGGCCGTGGTGGACCCGGAGTCCCGGCGGATCGGGCTACGCTCCCGCCCGCTGTTCTCCGCCGGTGCCCGGACCGGCGACGAGGCGTCGCTGACGGTGTACTGCGCGCCGTCCGACGCCGACGGCACGGTGTTCGCCGTGGTCACCTGGAAGGGCAACCGCGAGCCGCGTCCCCTGTCGGTCTCCTCGGTGAAGCTGCCGCCCGGACCGCACCAGGTCCGGGCGGTGCTGGAGGCCGCCGGCCGGATCCGCTTCCTGGAGCCCGCGGGTCTGTCCCCCGACCCCCGGTCATGGGCCACGCTCGTCGGCCTGGTGCCCGAACGCTACGACCCCCCGGCCCCCGCGGTCGACCTGATCTGCGCGGTGGAACTGGCGGGTGACCGGGACGACGTGGAGGCCCGGCTGCGGCTGCTCCGCGGGCTGGTCAAACTGCTGGACGGGGAGGCGGCCGAGCCCGGGCGGCTCAGGATCGCGCTGCTGGGCTACGGCGCCCACGCCTTCGACTCCCGGCTGGGGGAGGGGAAGGTCGTCCGCGGCGCCTGGCTGGCGCCTCCCGCGGAGGTGCTGGGCTCGATCTCGCGGCTGCGGTACGCCGGGCCGGGATACCCGGCGGCCGCCCCGGTGGAGGACATGCTCGTCCAGGTGGCGGGGCGATGGCGGCCCGCTGACGGGCGCAAGGCCGTCCTGCTGACCGTCGGCGGCCGGTCGCCGCACCCGGCCGAGGCGGGCGAGCACGCCGTTCACCCCTGCCCGCACGGCCATGACTGGGACCGGCTGCTGGGCCGGCTCGAACGCGCCGGCCTCGCCCGGGTGGCCGTGGTCGACCGACCGCAGGGCGGCGCCCAGAACGTGTGGCCGCGGCTGGGGGACACCGCCCTGCACGGCCTCGCGGACGCGGACCCCCGACAGCTCGGCATCGACATCGGCGTCCTGGCGCCGCGCGACAGCAGACTCCCTTTTCCCCTGCCGACGAAAACGAGGTATGCCGATGAACCATGATGACCGGACGATGCGCCGCATCGGGTTGTGGGGTGCGCCGACCAGCGGCAAGACCTCTTTCCTGGCCGCTTTGAACATCGCCGTCACGCAGAGCAGCGAGGAGTGGACGATCTTCGGGGTGGACGACCCCTCCGTCGACTTCCTCGTCGACAGCACGACCACCCTCACCCACGAGCGCCGGTTCCCGCCGGCCACCGAGGCGCTGTCGGAACTGAGCTGGATCCTGATGAGCGAGACGGAGGTGGAGATCGGCACCCGCCGGCGCAAGGAGACCAAGAAGATCCCGCTGGAACTCCACCTGGACGTGCTCGACGCCCCCGGCAGGGTCTTCGGCCACAAACCCAAGACGGACGCCCACCAGTCCCAGCTCGAAGGGCTCGGCTTCGACGACGAGGACGAGGGGATGGACGGCGCGGGCGGCGGCTCCGAACTGGACGAGGAGAAGCTGATCGACAACCTGGCGGACTGCGACGGCATCGTCTACCTCTTCGACCCGATCCGGGAGCGCGAGAAGGGGGACGCCTTCCAGTACTTCCAGCGCACGCTCGCGCTGCTCGCCAAGCGGTCACTGGAGGGCCGGCGGCTCATCAACGGGAGGCTGCCGCACCACTTCGCCGTCTGCATCACCAAGTTCGACGAGCCGAGGGTCTACCAGACGGCGAAGGCCCGGGGGTACATCACCTTCGACCCCGACGACAAGCACATGTTCCCCAAGGTCCATCCCGACAACGCGGAGAACCTGTTCGAGGACCTGTGCCAGGTCGCCTCGGCGCGCGAGGCCGCACTGGTGCACGGCTCGATCAAGAGGTACTTCCGCCCGGAGCGGGTGCGTTACTTCGCGACCTCGGCGGTCGGCTTCTACCTCGCGCCCCGGACGGTGCGCTTCCGGGCCTCGGACTACCAGAACGTGGTGCCCGACGGGGGCGAGGGCTACCGCATCCGTGGCGACATCCATCCCATCAACGTGCTGGAACCCCTGTTGTGGCTGGGGCGCCAGCTCTCGAGCGAGACCGGGCGCTGAGGAGCGGGGGGATCCATGGTGCGCGTCGAGGTGGAATGGGCGCTGTACGGAAAGCGCGCGGGAGAGCGCGACGACTACTCCGTGCTGGCGGCCAGCCGGGGCCTCTTCCAGCCCGCGCAGTTCGAGGGGATCATCACCCGCTTCTCTCCCGGCAACCCGGACGTTCCGAGCGCGCTGCCGAGGGTGACGTTCAGCTGGGTCGCCCCCAACGACCAGCCGTATCTGGGCATGGCGATCCAGGAGACGTCCGGGAAGAAGGACGGGGTCGGCCGGGCGATCACGCGGACCCGGTACTTCTGCCTGCCCTACGAGCAGGTCGCCCGGCACCCGGTGACCCTGCTGGGCCTGTACGAGGCGTTGCAGGGCCTGGAGCCGGCCGAGCCGGGCGGGGCGGCGCTGCATGTGGATGTTCCCGAACTCGTACCGCAGGCCGTCGCCGACGACATCGCCAAATACGGGGACCACACCGTCCGTGAGACGGCGGCGTTGCTGCTCACCGGACGCTCGGTCTGTGTCCTTCAGGCCGAGGACGTCCCGCTGCTCGACCGGCTGCGTTTCCTCGACGCAGTGCTGGGCCTGCTGCCCTACGGATTCCGCACCCGGCTCGCCGCCTCCACCTGGACCAACAGCGCCTCACCGCACCGGATCCGGCTCTCGTTCGCCAAGCGGGCCAGGGATTCCGCGGCGGCGGTGCCCTGGCGGACGCAGAAGGCCCTGGTGTCCCCCGACGAGGCGGTCGCTTACACGTACCTGAAGCAGCTCACCGGCCTGCTGGAGGGGAGCCGGGGGCATTCCGGCCTCGGCCCGGTGCAGCTCGTCCGGGCGCTGGCCGCCGAACGCGAGCCGCGGAAGTTCGACGAGCCGCAGGAGGCCAAGCGCACGTTGCTGACCATCGGCGGGCCGTTCACGGAACTACTCAAGATCCGCGAGGACGCCGCGGATCCCGCCCGGGTGTGGGAACTGTTCGGCGAGGACGCGCCGCAGATCTGGGACCTGGGACCCGCCGAGCGGCGCGAGGTGCTGACCTACCTGATCAAAAAGCATCAGGACCGCCAGGAGTGGGGGCGCATCCGGCGGTGGTGGGAGAAGGTCGTCGGGGAGACGTCGTCCCCGCTGGAGGAGGCCCTGGTCGAGACGGCCGGCCACCGCCTGTGGGCCCGCCCCACCCGGGAGGTGGGGCACCTGCTGGAGCACGCTCGCGACCACGGTTCGGTCGATCGCTTCCTGGCCGGGCTGCTGGACTTCCCCCGGACGCAGGACGCGCTCGAGGCCGGTACCGCGGCGATGTCCCGGCTGCTGCGCCAGGAGATCATCGAGGGGGCGGGGCCGGACGCGTTCTGGGCGACGCGGGACGGGATCGCCCGGAACCCATCGGTGTTCCACCGGCTGATTGCGGACCTGGTGGCCGGGGGGACGACCGAGGAGTTCACCCGTCTCCTGGACTGGCTGGCTCCCGTGATGCCCCAGGAGACGGCGCCGTTCCGTTCGATCCTGGAACTGCGCCGGCCCACCCCGGCGCAGCTCGACACCCTGGAACAGGGCGGCTATGACCGCGTCCGCGCCGCGCTGCTGATGAACAGGGGTTTCGGCAGGGGGCAGAACCTGCTGACGCCGGCGTTCGAACGGTGGCTGGGCCCCCAGGGGCCACCGGCGCTGCGCGACCTGGTTCTGCGCGCCTTCCGGTGGTGGCTGGACGACACACCGTCCCTCGGCCAGGAGGAGCGCGGCCGCTGGATCGCGCTGCTCGGGGACGCCCGGCCGCACCGGCCGGACCAGCGGGCGTCCATCGACGTGCTGCTGATCGCGCTGGGCGGCCGGCCGGTCGCCCTGCCGCACGTGCCCACCAAGGACTGGCCCGCGTACGTGGAGGGGTTCGAGGCGGTCTGGACCGCCTCGTGGACGATGGAGAGCCGGGCGAGGCTGATGGAGGGGACGCTGCGTTACCTCTCCGGCCCGGACTGGCGGAACCACTCCCGCGACCTGCTCGACGTCCGGCGGCTGGTCCGGCAGCTGGCCGACCGCACCGCCGAGAAGATCCCGGGCGGCGACGCGCGCCTGCGGGATCTCCTCTACGACCTCGATCGCCCGCCCGTGCCGCGAGCGGCCCTGCCACAGCCCTCCGGCCCCGCGGAGCAGAAGGCGCTCACCGACTGGATGGCGCAGGGCCACGGCCACCCGCAGGCGGAGCGCCGGCCGTCCCCGGAGAACGCCGACGACGTCCTGGAGTACATCACCCAGGCCCATCTCAACGGCCACGACCGCGAGCAGGTCTACGCCCTCCTGGCCCGGGAGAAGCGGCTCCAGTCGTCCGCGGTCGCCCTCGAAGTGCTGTGGCGGCTGAGGGGACACCTGGTGGAGAAGACCGGGATCGAGGGGAAGGAGGCGGTGTCCTGGTGGGTCGACCTGGCCCTGGAGATCGAGGCCGAGCGCTTCGGCAGCCCCCTGGCCGGGCACTTCCGGACCCACGTCATGGTCGCCTTCCCCCGGCACATGCTGGACATGCTGTACCTGATGGAACTGGTGGCCCGGCGGGGCGACTTCGACCAGCCCCCGGACTTCGCCGCCAAGGACCGTAAGGAACTGGAGGAACTCCGGCGCGTCATCGACGGGCTGCTCTCGGAGGCCAGGCGCAGGGGCGGCCGGCGGCGCGGCAACCGCTCGGCCGGCCGGGAGGAGGACGCCAGGACCGAGCAGCGATCCGAGGAGCCGGCCGGATGACCGGCCCGCTGCACGCGGCGCTGGACGTGGGCGCCGCGACGACGAAGCTCGCACTGGTCGGCGCGGCGGCACCGGTGGCGCTCGAACGGCCGACGCCCGCTGGTGGCCTGGCCGGCTTCCTGCGGGACCTGCTGGTGGAAGGCCGCTCCCAGGTACCGGGAGAACCCGGCTCGATCACGGTCGTCACCCCCGAGGCGTGGTTCGACGGGGGCGAGCGCGGGGCACGCGCCCAGGAGGAGATGCGCGAGATCGTCGCCGGGCTCGGCTGGCCGGAGACGGCGTGGGTGGGCCAGGTGGCGGCCGCGGCGGCGCGGGCCGCCGCGCGGCACCGGTTCGAGGTCCCGGGCCCCTATCTGGTCTGCGACGCCGGGGCGAGCGGGGTGACCGTCGCCAGGTGCGAGGTGACGGGCCGTACCGTCCTGCCGTGCGAGGTGGCCGAAGGCGGCCCCGGCGCGAGCGTCGGGGGGCGGGCCTACGAGACGACGTTCGCCGGGCGCCGGCCGATGGGCACCGCGCTCGACCTGCCGAGCCTGGTGCGGGAGCACGGGGACCTGATCAGGAGGGTGCTCGACCGCACCGTGGACGACCGGAGGGGACGGACGGAGCCGTTGCTGGGCGAGGGGGTGGTGACCGTCGCGGAACTGGCGCGAGGCTTCGCCCCGACCGCCGAGTGGATCGGTACGGCCGTACCCGTGCTGCTGGCCGCCCGCCCGCCGGCCCAGGCGGTGGTGACCGGCGGGTTCGGTGAGTTCCCGCTGGTGGAGCGGGCGGTGCGGGCGGCGACGGGGGTGGAGCCGCAGGTGCTCGGCCGGTTCGGTGCGGTGGAGGGCGCGTTGCTCATGGCCCGGGGCCGGGCGCGCGCGGCGGTTTTCGACGTTCCCGACGTGTCCGTCGCGGTGAGCCGGGTCAAGGACGGGCTGCTGGAGAGCCACTGGGTGCGGGTGAACCCGCGCTCGGCGCCGTACGCGTACTTCCGCGGCGATCCGCTGGTGGTGGAGACCGGTGCGGAGAGCGCCCGGATCCGGCTGAAGGTGAGCGGGCGGATCACGGCCGTGGTGCCCCCGCCGCTGGCCGGCGGCCACCATCTCGCCTTGCATCCGGCCCGGTCCGGCCCCGGGACGCTCGTCTTCAGACCGGTGGGAGGCGGACCGAGCGTCCTGGTGCCCCTGGGCCCCGGCCGGCCCCGCGACGACCCGTGACCGCGGCCGGGGTCAGCCGGGATCAGCCGGGGTCAGATGCCCACAAGGTCGGCGAAGTTACGGCGGTGGTGGGCCGGGGAGCCGAAGAGCAGTTCGGCCGACTTGGCCCGCTTGAAGTGCAGGTGGGCGTCGTGCTCCCAGGTGAAGCCGATCCCGCCGTGGATCTGGATGTTCTCGGCCGCGGCGGTCAGGTAGGCCTCGGAGCAGTACGCCTGGGCCAGCGCCGCAGCGGCGGGCAGGGCGGCCGGGTCCGTGTCGGCGACGGTGGCGGCGTACAGCACCGCCGACCGGGCCGACTCCACCGCCAGCAGCATGTCGGCGCACTTGTGCTTGATCGCCTGGAAGGAGCCGATCGGCCGGCCGAACTGGTGCCGGACCTTGGCGTACTCCACGCTCATCTCCAGCACCCGCTGTGCTCCACCGACCTGCTCGGCGGCCAGCGCGACCGCGGCCAGGTCCAGCGCCCGGGCCACCGCGGCGGCGGAGTCCGCGACCGGGCGGGCGGGCACGGAGGCGAAGTCGAGCCGGGCCAGCCTGCGGGTCTGGTCCAGGGTGGTCAGCGCGGTCCGGTCCAGGCCGGGGGCCGTGCCGTCCACCACGAAGAGCGCCGGCCCGTCCGGGGTGCGGGCGACCACCAGGAGCAGGTCGGCGACGTGCCCGTCGAGGACGTGCGTGCGGGTGCCGTCGAGCGCCCAGCCGGCCTGGGCCGGTGCCGCGGTCACCCGGCCGTCCTCCTCGCCGGCCGCCAGCGTGGCCAGCGTGGTGCCCGCCGCGATGCCGGGCAGCAGTTCCCGGCGGGCCGGCTCGTCGCCGCACGCCGCGAGCGCCCCCGCGGCCAGCACCGCGCTCGACAGGTAGGGGGCGCAGACGAGCGCCCGGCCCATCTCCTCCAGCGCGACCGCCTGCTCGCGCATCCCGTACCCGGCGCCGCCGTACTCCTCGGGGACGGCCAGCCCGGGCAGCCCGAGCTCGCCCGACAGCCGGGCCCAGAACGCGGGGTCGTACCCCTCGGCCGTCGCCATGCGGCGGCGGACCTCGGCGCTGGGAGAGGTGTCGGTGAAGAAGCGGCGCAGCGCGGTGCGCAGTTCGGCCTGCTCCTCGGTGACGGCGAGTTCCATGCCCGGCCTCCTCGGCGATCGCGCCGGCAGCCTATCCGGGCAGCCGCACGGTGACGATCAGTCCTCCCCCTGGCCGGGACTCGGCGCGGACCTCCCCGCCGTGCGCGGTGGCGATCGCGCGGACGATCGAGAGCCCCAGCCCGGCCCCGCGGTCGGAACCGACCCGCTCGGTGCGCAGCCGGCGGAAGGGTTCGAACGCGGCCTCCACCTCGTAGGGGGGCACCACCGGCCCGGTGTTGCTCACCACCAGCTCGGCGCGGCCGTCGCGGTGGCCGGTGGACACCCGGAACTCGCCGCCGGGGACGTTGTGCCGCATCGCGTTCTCCACCAGGTTCTGCACCAGCCGCTCCAGCAGGACCGGATCGCCCGAGGTGGGCGCGGGCAGCAGCGACCGGCGCGCGACCACGTCGGGGCCGGCGCCGGCGTCCTTGGTCACGTCGATGACGTGGCCGGCGATGTCGGCCAGGTCCACCGGGGCGCGCTCGATGACCGTGTTCTCACCGCCGGCCAGCGTGAGCAGCCCGTCGATCAGCCGTTCGTGCCGCGTGTTGACGACGAGCAGCGCGTCGCCGAGCCGCCTGACGTCTTCGGTGGCATCGGGGCGGCGCAGTGCCACGTCCACCAGGGTCCGGTTGATGGCCAGCGGGGTGCGCAGCTCGTGCGAGGCGTTGGCGACGAACCGGCGCTGCCCGTCGAAGGAGCGGGCCAGCCGGGCCAGCATGACGTCGAAGGTGTCGGCCAGTTCCTTGACGTCGTCGCGCGGGCCGGTGTAGCCGATCCGCTCGGTGAGGTTGTGGCTGGCGGCGACCCGCCGCGCCGTCTCGGTGACCTGGTGCATGGGGCGCAGCGCCCGCCCGGCCATCAGCCAGCCCAGGCCGCACGCCGCGGCGCCGACCAGTCCCAGCGCCAGCCCGCCCTGGGTCAGCAGCGAGTTGAGCGTGTCGCGCTCGTACTCCTTGCGGGCCTGGACCAGGTCGCCGCGCAGCCGCTCGAAGAAGATCGCCTGTTCCGGGGTGAGCCGTAGCTGGCCCTTGTCCACCGCGAACGTCTTGTTCGCCGGGTCCTGCTGGAGCGCCACCAGGTCCGGCAGCCGGGAGGCCACCGGCCCGTTCCGGCGCTCCAGGCTGTGCGCCATGAGCACGTACGTGAGGCCGAGCAGCAGGGCCCCGGCCGCGAAGAACAGCCCCCCGTACAGCAGGGTGAGCCGGCCCCGGATCGTCAGGCCGGGCAGGCGGAACCGGCTCATCGGATCCGGTACCCCGCGCCCGGCACGGTCTCGATCACCGCGGGCTCGCCCAGCTTGCGGCGCAACTTCATCAAGGTCACCCGCACCGTGTTGGTGAACGGATCGATGTGCTCGTCCCACACCTTCTCCAGTAGTTCCTCGGCCGACACCACCGCGCCGTCCGCCCGCAGCAACTCGGCCAGCAGCCCGAACTCCTTGCGGGCCAGCGGGACGGGCCGCCCGTCCCGGCGCACCTCGCGGCGGGCGGGGTCCAGCCGGATGCCCGCCCGCTCCAGGGTCGGCGGGTCGGCCGGCCGGGCCCGGCGGGCCAGCGCGTGCACCCGGGCGACCAGTTCCTCGAACGCGAACGGCTTGGTCAGGTAGTCGTCGGCGCCCAGCCGCAACCCCGCCACCCGGGCCGGCACGTCGCAGGCCGCGGTCAGCATCAGCACCCGGACGTGGGCCCCGGACTCCACCACCGCCCGGCACACGTCGTCGCCGTGCACCACGGGCAGGTCGCGGTCCAGGACCAGCACGTCGTAGTCGTTGACGCCCAGCCGTTCCAGCGCGGTGTCGCCGTCGTAGACCACGTCGACGGCCAGCGCCTCGGCCCGTAGCCCCTCGGCGAGCGAGTCCGCGAGCATCCGCTCGTCCTCGGCGATCAGTATGCGCACCACGACCTCCCTGTCCGCGCCCATCCTGACGACCGGGAGGTAACACCGGCATAACCTCACGTGGTTACGCCCTGGTTACCGCCCACCCGCTGGAATCGCCGTCTGTCGGGAACCCGCCCGGCACGGTGAGGAGGAACCATGCGGAGAACCAGGGTCGCCGCGGCGGCCATGATCCCCCTGCTGGCGCTGGGCCTGACGGCCTGCGGCGGGGACGAGACCGCCACGGCCGCCGGTCGCAAGAGCCCGGCCGCCGGCGACACGGAGAAGATGCGCGCGTTCGCCAAGTGCATGCGCGAGAACGGCGTCGACATGCCCGACCCCGAGGTCGGCCCGGACGGCAACATCACCTTCGGCGGGAACGGGAACGCGCGCCGGCTGCTGTCGGCCGACCGGGAGAAGCTGCAGGCAGCGATGGACAAGTGCCGGCACCTGATGCCCAACGGCGGTGAGCTGCGCGCATTCTCACCCGAGGACACCGAGAAGATGCGCCAGTACGCCAAGTGCATGCGCGAGAACGGCGTCGACATGCCCGACCCCGACCCCGAGGGCCGCCTCCGGCTCGACCAGGACACCTGGCGGCGGCTCGACCCGCAGGACCCGGAGTTCCGCGCGGCCAACAGCAAGTGCGCGCAGTACCGGCCCAAGCGGCTCGGGAGGGGGCAGTGAGCCGGATGCGACGGATACGACCCCGGACGGTGGCCCTGGCCACCGGCGGCGCGGTGGTGCTGGGCGGTGCCGGGCTGGTCGCGGTGGGGGTCGGCGGCGGAGCGGACGCGGCCCCCGCCCGCGGCGCCCTGCCGCCCGCCACGGCCGACGTGGTCCGCACCACGCTGACCGACACCGAGCAGGTCGACGGCACCCTCGGTTACGGCGAGCCGCGCACCGCGACCGGCGCCGGCGGGGGCATGCTGACCTGGCTGCCCGCCGAGGGGGGCGCGGTCGGCCGCGGCGAGCCCGCCTACCGGGTGGACGGGGAGGCCGTGCCGCTGCTGTACGGGTCGCTGCCGGTCTACCGGGCGCTCCGGCCAGGGGTGTCCGGCTCGGACGTGAAGCAACTGGAGCGCAACCTGAGCGCGCTCGGCTACACCGGCTTCACCGTCGACGACGACTACACCTCCGGCACCGCGGACGCCGTCCGGAGCTGGCAGGACGACCTGGGCCTGCCGGAGACGGGCACGGTGACCCGGGCGCTGGTCGCCCCCGGCCGGATCCGGGTGGGCGAGCACAAGCGGGCGACCGGCGACCCGGCCGGCGGGGTGCTGTACACCTACACCGGCACCACCCGCGTCGTCGTCGTGGACCTCGACGTCAAGGACCAGCGGCTCGCCGAACGGGGCGCCACCGCCACCGTCGAGCTGCCCGACGGGAAGACCACCGAAGGGAAGATCACCCGGATCGGGACCGTGGCGACCAAGGCCGGCCAGGACTCCGACGTCTCGACCGTCGAGGTCACGATCACGGTCGCCGACCAGAAGGCGCTGGGCGGCCTCGACCAGGCCCCGGTGGACGTCCACCTGGCCGCCGAGCGCCGGCAGAACGTGCTGGCCGTGCCGGTTGCCGCGCTGCTGGCGTTGCCCGAGGGCGGGTACGGCGTCCAGGTCGTCGCGGGGGGCGGTACCCGGACGATCGAGGTCGAGGTCGGGATGTTCGCCGCGGGACGGGTCGAGGTGAGCGGTGCCGGGCTGGCCGCGGGCATGAAGGTCGGGGTCCCCCGGTGACGCCCGTGGCGGAACTGGTCGAGGTGACCCGCACCTACCCAGGCGGGGTCACCGCGGTGGACGGGGTCTCCCTTGCCGTGGGACGCGGTGAGCTGGTCGCGATCGTGGGCCCCTCCGGCTCCGGCAAGTCGACCCTGCTGCACCTGCTGGGCACGCTCGACCTGCCCGGCTCCGGCACGGTCCGGATCGAGGGCCGGGACGTGGCGGAACTGTCGGACCGGGGGCTGTCGGCGCTGCGGGCGCACCGGCTCGGGTTCGTCTTCCAGCAGTTCCACCTGGCCGCCGGGGTGCGCGCCCTGGACAACGTGGCCGACGGGCTGCTGTACGCGGGAGCGCCGCTGGCCGAGCGGCGCCGCCGGGCCGCGGCGGCGCTGCGGCGGGTCGGCCTGGGGCACCGGATGGACCACCGCCCGCACCAGCTCTCCGGCGGGGAGAAGCAGCGGGTGGCGATCGCCCGGGCCGTGGTGGGGGAGCCGTCGCTGCTGCTGGCGGACGAGCCCACCGGCGCGCTGGACACCGCCACCGGGGCCGGGGTGCTGGACCTGCTGCGCGAGCTGGCCGGCGGCGGGACCGCGGTGGTGGTGATCACCCATGATCGGGACATCGCCGCCTCGCTGCCCCGCCGGGTGGAGATGCGCGACGGCCGGGTGGTCCGCGACACCGCGGCGGTGATGGTCCCGTGACCGCGCGGGAGGAGCGGGCCGCCCGGCTGGGCTTCCGGGACGTGCTGCGGGTGGGCGCGGCCGGGCTGCGGGCCCGCCCGCTGCGGGTCTTCCTGTCCGCGCTGGGCATCGCCATCGGCATCGCCGCCATGGTCGGGGTGGTGGGCATCTCCACCTCCAGCCGCGCCGAGCTGCGGGCCGAGCTCGACCGGCTCGGCACGAACCTGCTGACCGCGGCGCCCGGCAACGACCTCTTCGGGGCGGAGGCGTCCCTGCCCGCCGAGTCGGTCGGGATGGTCGGCCGGCAGCCCGGCGTCATCTCGGCGTCGGCCACCGGCCGGGTCGCCGACGCCAAGGTCTACCGCAACGACCGCATCCCGGCGGCCGAGAGCGGCGGGATCAGCGTGCAGGCGGCCCGCACCGACCTGCCCGGCACCGTCGGCCTGACGGTCGCCAGCGGCGGCTGGCTGAACGCGGCCACGGCGCGGCACCCGGCGGTGGTGCTGGGCGCGGCGGCGGCCGAGCGGCTGGGCGTCGGTGCGGCGGGGCCCGGCGTGCAGGTCTGGCTGGGGGAGCGGTGGTTCACCGTGATCGGTGTCCTCGCCCCGGCCGAGCTGGCCCCCGAGCTCGACGGCGCGGCGCTGGTCGGCTGGGCTCAGGCCACGACGGCGCTGGGCTTCGACGGTCACCCCACCACCGTCTACACCCGGGCCGCCGAGGACCGGGTGGAGGCGGTGCGGGATCTGCTGGCCCCGGCCGTCAATCCCGAGTCGCCCAACGAGGTCAAGGTGAGCCGGCCGTCCGAGGCGCTGGAGGCCAAGGCCGCGACCGACCGGGCCTTCACCGGCCTGCTGCTGGGGCTGGGCGGGGTGGCGCTGCTGGTCGGCGGGGTCGGCGTGGCCAACACCATGGTGATCTCGGTGCTGGAGCGGCGGGCCGAGATCGGGTTGCGCCGCTCGCTGGGCGCCACCCGGGCGCAGATCCGGATCCAGTTCCTCACCGAGTCGCAGCTGCTGGCCGCGCTCGGCGGGGCCGGCGGGGTACTGCTCGGCATCGCGGTCACCGCGGTGTACGCCTTCGGCCAGGGCTGGCCGGCGGTGGTGCCGCCGTGGGCGATGGTCGGCGGTGTCGCCGCGACCCTGGTGATCGGCGCGGTCGCCGGTCTCTACCCGGCGATCCGGGCGGCCCGGCTGGCTCCCACCGAGGCCCTCGCCGCCCCCTGAGACGCGCCGCCCTCCGGTGGCGCGCCGGAGGGCGGCGTCCCGGCCGCCGGGCCGGGCGGATAGCCTGCCGACCGTGCATGGTCCGGCCGCCCGGCCCCGGGAACGGCCGTCCTCGGGAACGTGGGAGGACCCGTCCAGATGAGCTGGCTGCGCTGCCCGGAGCCGCGCCCGTGGGCGTCGCTGCGGCTGTTCTGCTTCCCGCACGCGGGCGGGTCGGCCGCGTTCTACCGGCCCTGGTCCCGGCGGCTGCCCGCGGCGGTCGAGATGCACATCGTGCAGTACCCCGGCCGCGCCGACCGGATGCGGGACCCCTTCGTGGACGACATGGGGCGGCTGGCCCGGCTGGTCGCCGGGGAGCTGGGCCCGCTGCTGGACCGGCCGGTGGCGCTGTTCGGCCACAGCATGGGGGCGGTCCTGGCCTACGAGGTGGCCCGGCTGCTGCAGGAGCGGGGGAACGCGCCCGGCCACCTGTTCGCCTCGGCCTCCCGCCCGCCGCACCGCCGCGGCGCGGGCAAGAACATCGCCGGGCTGGACGACGACGCCCTGGTGGCCGAACTGGCCGAGCTGGGCGGCACCGACGTCGAGCTGCTCCGGGACCCGGAGTTGCGCGAGCTGGTGCTGCCGTACGTGCGCAACGACTTCGCCCTCATCGAGGCTTACACCGAGCTCGCCGGGCCCCGGCTCGGCGTCCCGGTCACCGCGCTGGTCGGCGACGCCGACCCCCGCGTGGACGCCACGGGGGCGGGTGGCTGGGCCGAGGCCACCGACGGCGCCTTCGCCCTGCGGACGTTCGAGGGGGACCACTTCTACCTCGTCCCCCGCCGGGAGCAGGTGATCGCCGAGATCCTGCGTGCGCTGCACGTCCCCGCCGGCCCCTGAGGGCTCAGCCGTCCACCAGACCCTCGCGGTGGGCGATCGCGGCGGCCTGGGTGCGGCTGGCGGCGCCCAGCTTGCCCAGGATGTTGGACACGTGCACGCTTGCCGTCTTCGGCGAGATGACCAGGGCGGCGGCGATCTCGCGGTTGTTGCGCCCGGCCGCGACCAGCCGCAGCACCTCCCGCTCCCGGCCGGTCAACCCGGCCGGGCCCGCGCCTGGCCGGCCGCCGCCGCCCAGCCGGGCACGGCGGCCCAGCCGGTCCAGCGCCCGTGCCAGCGGGGCGGCGCCGAGCCGTTCGGCCGTCTCCAGCGCCCGGCGCCACTCGGCGGTCGCGGCGGCGCGGTCGCCGTGCGCGGCGAGCGACTCGGCCAGCCGCAGCCGCGACCGGGCCACCTCGTAGTCGAACCCGTAGTCGAAGGCGTCCACCACGGCCCGCCACAGGTCGGGCCCGTCGTCGCCGCGCGCCCGGTGCCACTCGGCCTCGGCCCGCGCCAGCCACGCGACCCCCTCGACGCCGAGCCAGCCCCGGGGGATCCCGGCGGCGGCGTCGGCGGCCGTTTCGCGGGCCCGCCGAACGAGGTCGTCGGCGGCCCGCACGGCCTCCAGGGCGGTGGCGTCGTCCCCGGCGGACCGCGCTCCGGCCGCCCGGTCGGCCTGCGCCCACAGCCCGGTGGCGGCGATCCGCAGGATGCCCGGGTCGTAGGGTTCGAGCGCGTCCAGCGCGGTCGTCACGTGCTCGATCGCCGCGTCCACCGCGCCCTCCCACAGGGCGTGCTCGGCGGCCAGGCCGTGCGCGATGTAGACGTTGAACGCGTCCGCGGGCCGGAACGCCGCCAGCCGGTGCAGCCGCTCGGTGACCGTGCCGGCGCCGCGAGCCACCTCCAGGAACAGCGCGTACGCCGATTCGGTGGCCTCGGCCCGGGTGCGCGGCCGGGTACCGAAGCCGGCGGCCAGCTCGGCGGTCCGGTCCCACTCTCCGGAGGTGTAGTGGATCAGGTAGCGCAGCAGGCGTAGGAACATGCCGTAGGTGCTCTGGCCGAGCCCGCCGTCGAGGACGAGCCGCACTCCTTCTTCGGCGGCTTTCGTCGCACCCGGCAGGTCACCGCGGTCGAACGCCGTCCGGGCGTGGTGGAAGGCGGCCCGGAGCGCGATCTGCGGGTCGCCCGCCTCCCGGGCGAGCGCGACGGCGGCGGCGAACGCCGTCGCCGGTTCCGCGCCGGTGTGCGACTCGCGGTGGATGGCCAGCGAGACCCGGGCGCCGGCCTCCGCGTCGCCGGCCCCGGTCGCCCGCGCGGCGGCGATCGCCTCCTCGGCCCACCGCGGAACCTCGTCGTGCTGGTCGCTCCACAGCAGGGTGCGGGCATAGGTGGACAGCGCCCGGGCCCGTTGCGGGGTGGGCGGGTCGGCCGGCAGCAGGTCGACGGCGGTGCGGGCGGTGGCCCGTGCCTCGGCCTCGGCGCTCAGGTCGGCGAGGTGGTAGGCGAGCCGCTCGCCGAGCTCCGCGCGCAGCGGCAGGTCGGCGGGATCGGCGTCGTTGAGCAGCCGGCGCAGCCGCCCGACGGCCCGGTGCGGGTCACCGCCGTGGGCCAGGGCCGCCACCGCCCGCAGCGCCAGCCGGCTCCGGTCGAGCCCGGCGGCGGCCTCGGGGTCGCCGACCGCGTCCCACAGCGACAGCGCCCGGTCGTAGTGCTCGCACGCCTCGGCCGGGGCGCCCAGCCGGTCGGCCTCCCGGCCCGCGGTCACCGAGGCGGCGAAGGCGGTGGCCAGGTCGTGCGCGGCCAGGCTGTGGTGGGCCAGTTCGGCCGCGGCCCGGGAGCGCCCGCCGGGTGGCGCGGCGGCCAGCAGCCGGGCGAAGGCGGCGTGCAGCCGGGTCCGTTCCCCGGGCAGCAGGTCGGTGTAGACGGCTTCGCGTAGCAGCGCGTGCCGGAACGTGTACCCGCCGGGCCCGTCGGGCACCAGCAGCCGGTGCGAGACGATCTCGCGCAGTGCCCGCTCGCATTCCGCCTCGTCCAGCCCTGACACCGTGCGGACCAGGGTGTCGTCCACCCGGCGGCCGGCCACCGCGGCCGCCCGCACCACCCGCTGGGCGGGTTCCGGCAGCTGCTCGATCCGGGACAGCAGCAGGTCGGTGAGGACCGCGGGCAGTTCGTCGCCGGCGTTCGCGGCGGCCAGCAGTTCCGCCGCGTAGAACGGGTTGCCCTCCGAGCGCTCGTGCACCCGGGCCACCACGTCCGCCGGGAGCGGGGCGCCCGCCAGCGCCGTGGTGTAGTCGGCGGTCTCGGCGGGACCGAACGGCCGCACCTCGACCGAGGTCACCTCGGGCAGCCGGGTCAGCTCGGCCACGACGAGCCGGAGCGGGTGCCGCCGGTGCAGGTCGTCGGAGCGGTAGGTGCCGACCAGGCACACCCGCTCGTGTTCCAGCACCCGGCTCAGGAAGACGAGCAGGTCACGGGTGGAGCGGTCGGCCCAGTGCAGATCCTCCAGCACCACCAGTACGGGCCGGTCGTCGGCGAGTTCGCCCAGCAGGCCGAGCACCGCGCCGAACAGCCGCTGCCGGGCCAGCTCGGCCGGCCCGTCGGCGCCGGCCTCGCCGTCGGGGAGCAGCCGCGCCAGGACCGGCCGGTCGTGCAGCGCGGTGTGCAGTACCGGGGCGGTGCGGGGGTCGCGGCTCGCGGTCCACAGGGCGTCGGTCAGCGGCAGGTAGGGGATGGTGTCGCCGAGTTCGGCGCACTGGCCCGTCAGGACGGTGCCGCCCCGGTCGCGCACGGTCGCGGTGAGTTCGTTGATCAGCCGGGTCTTGCCGATCCCCGCGTCGCCGCCGACCAGCACGGTCACGGCGTGACCCGTGGTGGCCCGGTCGAAGGCGCCGAGCAGTTCTGACAGCTCCGCTCTCCGCCCGATCAGTTCCACGCCGCCGAGTATCGCACTATGGGGCGGATGATCCGTTATGTCCGGCCAGGTGGGGAGTCCTACCACCGGCCGGGCCCCGGGGCGGGGGCGGGACACGCAGCATTCCGGTCAACGCCTGGTCATCATTTGGTTCCATAGCGTATTCGACCCAGGTTGGCGGGTATGACCGCTAGCGGTTGGTGAGCCCGCGGCGCTGCCGACCTCTGGCAGCCGTGCTGAGCGGGCCATGACCCGATGTCTCCGATCAGCATGAGGTGATCCGTTCATGTCCTCGATGATGGCGCTTCACCGGCGGCCCGAGATGGCCGACCGGCCGGCTCCGGAGCCGGCACCCGCCCGCAGGCCACCAGGTCGTATCGCCACCGGTGATCCGGAACACATCGCCGTGCGGCTCGCGGCGGAGTTTCCGTTCCTGGACCGGCACACCATCAGCACCTGCGTGCGCGACACGTGCAACTGCCTCGCGCATCTGGGCATCGCGGTGAGCCCGGACGTCATCGAGCGGCTGGCCCGTGAACATCTCACCACCCTGGCCTCCTCGCCGCTGCTGGAGGATCCGGTTCCGTTCCGGGACGTCCGAGAAGGCTGACCGCAGGTGGCCCATCCGAGGGGAAGCGGCTGGGCCGCCGCTCTTTCAGGCTTTTCGCATTCTGCCCGTCGGGCACGGGGGCCGGACAAGGGAAGACCCCCGGCCCTGCCCGTGGCCGGGGGTCCTGGTCCAGGAGGGGGCG
This sequence comes from Actinomadura craniellae, assembly GCF_003289645.1. GTDB lineage: Bacteria > Actinomycetota > Actinomycetes > Streptosporangiales > Streptosporangiaceae > Actinomadura_D > Actinomadura_D craniellae. The sequence goes on from NZ_QLYX01000001.1 coordinate 24,855, forward strand.
GTCAGGCGGTCGCGCCGACCGGCTCCCGCGGCGCGTCCACATCGGTCTCGCCGTCGACCTCGACCTCCGGCTCGGGGTCGGGCAGCAGCCGGGCGTAGGCGCGGGCCGTCTCGGCGGCGATCCGCTCGACGGAGTAGCGCGAGTGGGCCCGGTCGGCGGCGGCGATCGCGAAGCCGGCCACCGTGGTCGGCTCGGCGAGCAACCGGCGGATCGCCCGGCCGATCTGGGCGGGCCGGCGGGCCGGCACGTGCAGGCCGGTCACCCCGTCGAGCACCGTGTCGGCGTTGCCGCCCACCGGGGTGGCGACCACCGGCACGCCGCAGGCCATGGCCTCCAGCGCCGCGAGCGCCGAGGGCCGGTGCGGGGCCAGGCTGAGCGCCAGCCGGGCCGACCGCAGCAGCTTCGGAACGTCCTTGCGGGGGAGCCGGCCGAGAAAGATCACCCGGTCGTCCACGTGGACCTCCTTGGCCAGCAGCCGGAGCCGGTGCACGACCGGGTCGTTCTCCAGGTCGTCCCGGGACGGGCCGCCCGCGATCACGAGTTCGGCGTCCGGAACGTGCACCAGGGCGCGGATCGCGGTGTCGAGCCCGCCGCAGGCCAGGTCGGAGCAGACCGCCACCAGCCGGGCCCGGTCGCCGCGGGGCATCGTCGGGCCGGTCTCGCGGAAGCGCTCGCCGTCCACCGCGTAGGGCACCGTGCGGATGGCGCGCCGCGGGACGCCCATCCGGACGAGGTCGTCCGCCTCGTCGGCGCTGCACGCGTGGATCGTGTCGGCGGTCCGGCCGAGCACCCGCTCCAGCCGCTCGCGGGCCGGGTGCGGGGCGAGGCCGTCGCGGCGTGCCGCGATGCCCAGCCCGTGGAAGCTCTGCACCAGCGGGAGGCCGGTTCCCTCGACGGCGGCGTGTGCGGCCAGGCCGCCGGTCCACCCGTGGGCGTGGACGAGGTCGGGACGGGTGCCGGCCAGCCGGCGGGCGAGCTCGGTGCCGAACTCGCGCAGGTACGGCAGCACCTCGTCGTCGCGCAGCGGGCGGGCGGGGCCGGCGGTGAGGTAGTGGATCGTGGCGCCCTGCCCCAGCCGGGTGCGGTCGCGGGCGGCGTCGTCGTGCCGCCGCGTGTAGAGGGACACCCGGTGGCCCTGGCGGCCCAGTTCGCGGGCGAGTTCGACGACGTGCAGGGACTGGGTGTCCTCGACGCGGCCGAGGGAGGTCGAGACCAGGGCGATGTGCAGGGGAGCAAGAGAAACGGGCATGGCGCAGCCTCCGGGATTCACTCAACGGGAAACCAGGAGGTGTCTGCGTCTTAGACACCCACTCGGCGATCATTCTTTCCGGGACGGGACGATATCAAACCTGGAACACCGAAGTGTTCCGCGTCACAGCGGTGCCGGCGGGCTTGCCGACTGGGACGTGGGCGCCCGGCGACCGGTTCCACGGCGCGGGGGTCCGTCCGTGCGCGGCCCCCGCGCCCGCGGCCCTCAGGGACGTGCCCGGCTCACGGTCCGGACCACCTTGGAGCCGTTCGGCCCGACGATACGGATCGTGTGGATGTAGTAGACCCGGCCGTTTTTGACCTGTGTCCGGACCAGGTGGTGGCGGGCCCCGTTGGGGCCGGCCACGGCCCATTTGCGTTCGAACTTGGTGTCGGCCGAGGCCGGGGCCGACGAGCCGGCCGCCATAACCGTCGCGGCGATGACGGCGATGACGGTGGTGACGGTGATGACATGGCAGATCGCGCTCTTCATCGGAGCCTCCCTCGCGTCGAGCGCTGTGGCCACGGGCCCGGCGGCATGCGGTGCGCCGGGCCCGCGGCCTGGGAACCGGTGGTCGGCGGCCTGTACCAGACCGGTCGGCACCGGTTCCCCACCTCAGCGGGGCGCCGCTCAGTCGGCCCCGCTGAAGATCCCGGTCGACCAGGCGCCCCACGGGCCGGCGAACTCCGCCTTCGTGCCGAAGAAGGTGCCCGGACCGTGGCCGTGGTGGTCGCGGTCGCGGTGGTCGCGGTCGCGGTGGTCACGGTCCGCCTCTTCGAAGCCCGTTCGCTCCTGGAGGAAGACCTGCTGCGGTCGGTGGTCGCGGCCGCGGCCGTGCCCGCGGGCCTCCTCGCGGCCGAACCTCTCCCGGACGAAGTGCTTCTTGTGGCCGAAGCCGCGGCCGCCGCCACGGCCGAAGCCGCGGTTGAAGTGGCGGCCGCGGTGGCAGCGCCGGTGCTTGTGGCACCGGCGGCAGCCGCAGCCGAGCTGTGCCTGTCGGAGACCCTGGCCGGTCTCTGTGGCGGTCTTGTGTGAGAAGGCGCCGGTCACACCAGCGCTCTGATTCTTCCCCTTGTGGACGGTGTCGGCCATCGCGAGTCCTGGTACACCGAGGGACAGGCCGGTGGCGACGATCCCAGTCACCGCGAGGCGGTGCAGCTTGTTCATGTGCTTCCCTCCCGTCGCGGTGATGATCGCTCCGCGACTCACAGCCACCTCTACCCCGGCGTTTACGCTAAAACACGCACCGTAGTGGATAAATAACTAAGGGTGAGTTAGAGGGGTTTTCTTGGTCGTTGAAGCCGTTTCACTAGCGGATTCGTGAGTAAGCGACCCGCCATGCGGTTTGGCCCGACCCGCCTGCCCGGTACGCCGGTAATCGCTACGATCGGCCGGGTTGTAGTGAAAGATCATTTTCGGGAGGGAGAGGTCGAGTGACAGAGGTGCGCGGTGCCTGATCCGCTGGATTGGGGGAGGGTCGCCATCGCCGCCGTCGTGGTGGTGGCCGCCCTGTTGATCGGTTTCGTACTGCGCGCGGTGCTGCGCCGGCTGACGCATCGGGCGGCGGGCACCCGCTGGGCCTGGGACGACCTCATCGTCCGGCTGGTCCTCGACCTGGTCCTGGTGCTGACCGTCGCCGGGAGCACCTGGGCCGCCGTGCGGATCATCGAGTTCCAGCACGGGGTCCAGGACGTCATCGCCCGGGTCCTGTGGTCCCTGGTCGTCCTGGCCGTTTCGCTGGCCGTCGCCCGGCTGGCCGCGGGCGTCGTCTCGTCGGTCACCCTGGCCCGGTCCGGGGTCGCCCAGTCGGTTTCCATCTTCGCCAACATCACCCGGACCGTGGTGATCGTCGTCGGTCTGCTGGTGTTGCTGCAGAGCCAGGGGGTGTCGGTCACCCCGCTGCTGACCGCGCTGGGCGTCGGTGGCCTGGCGGTCGCGCTGGCGCTCCAGGACACCCTGGCCAACCTCTTCGCCGGGGTGCACATCCTGGCCTCCAAGACGATCGAGCCCGGCGACTTCGTGCGGCTGAGCACCGGCCAGCAGGGCTACGTCGTCGACATCAACTGGCGCAAGACCACGATCCGCGAGTTGACGGACAACCTGGTGATCATCCCGAACGCCAAGTTCGCGGACGCCATCCTCACCAACTACAACGTGCCCGCCCCGGACATGGGGCTGCTACTCCAGGCCAAGGTCGGCTACGGCAGCGACCTCGAGCAGGTGGAGCGGGTGACCATCGAGGTGGCGGAAGAGGTGATGCGCGAGGTGGAGGGAGGTGTGCCCGACCACGAGCCGCTGGTGCGCTTCCACACCTTCGGCGACTCCAGCATCGACTTCACGGTGATCCTGCGCACCCGCGAGTTCGAGGACCAGTTCCGGGTGCGGCACGAGTTCGTCAAGCGCCTGCACCTGCGTTACCGCCGCGAGGGGATCGACATTCCGCTGCCGGTGCGCAAGCTGGTCTTCGACGGCGACCCCGGTGACGTCCCCGGGATGGAACGTCTCGGCACGGGCTGATCAGTCGGCGGGGGCGTCGAACCAGGCGAGGAACTCGGTCTGGCCGAACATCCGGGCGGCGTCCACCGCCGACGGGTGGCCCGCCTGGGGGTCGGCCCCCGCCGCCAGCAGGGCCTTGACCACCTCGGGCTCCTTTTTGAAGACGGCCCCGGCGAGCGGGCGCTGCCCCCGGTCGTTGGGCCGGTCGGGGTCGGCGCCCAGGTCGATCAGCGCCTGAACGGTTTCGGCGTGCCCGTGGTAGGCCGCGAGCATCAGCAGCGTGTCGCCCGCATCGTTGCTGAGGTTGACCGGGACCCCGGCCCGGACGTAGGCGGAGAGCCGTTCGGTCTCGCCCGCTCGTGCCAGTGCGAACATCCTGGTCGCGAAATCCACCAGCTCCGAGTCGATCTCCTCCATGGATTCCACGGTAGTTGCTCCCGCGGCGGGGTCAGCCCGCGAGCAGGTGCCCGGGGGTGTCCTCGGCGAACCGCAGGCATTTTTCCAGTCGCACGATCGCGCCGTGGTCCTGCTGGACGGTGAATCGGACGTCATCGGCGAGCGCCTTCATGATCAGCAGACCTCGGCCGTTCTCGGAAGTGGGGGCGGGGGGCGTCCCGTCGGTGCGGCCGGGGTCGAAGCCGCCGCCGGTGTCGAGGACCTTGATGACGCAGCGTTCGTCGACGATGTCGACCTGAACGGTGTATTCGTCGCTTTCCCGCGCGTGCTTGATCACATTGGTGCACGCCTCGGTGAGCATCAGCTGGATGTCGGTACGGGAGTGTGTGTCCGCGCCGAGCACCGCCAGTGCGGCGTCCATCAGTCGCCGGATGACGGGCACGCTCGCGGCGTCTCTCGGTAGGCGCAGCGCAAGCTGGATGTCCACGATTCCTCGTTTCCTCCTGTCCGGTTCACTCTCATGAGCTGCCCGATCAAGGAGGGTCAAACCAGCCGTACCGGACGGACTAGTTCAATCAAGGCGGTTATCGGCGGTGACCAGGGCGTACGCGCGGTGAAGATCACGGAGATGGTGCTCATCTTTCACCGCCGCCCCCGGAGCGAAGGCTCACGCCGGATCTCTGGAGGGCTCCCTCAGGTCGGCGGGGCGGATGGGCCACCGGCCGGGAAGCGGGGCGGCCATCCGGTACAGCCGGTCCCGTGGGTCGCTCGCGACCCCGCAGGACCACTGCCGGGCGGCGGCGGCGTTCTCGGTCTGGACCTTGATCGCGACACTGGCCAGCGTGAGCACCAGCGTCACGTCGGACTCGCTGTCCAGATGGACGGTCACCCAGGCCCCGCCGGGACTCACCACGGCCCGGCCGGAGTCCTCCAGCGCGTCTCGTAACCGCGTGACGATCTCCGGGACGAGGCGCAGCTCGGCCTCGTCCCCGGAGTGGAGGTGCACGATTTGTTGCGTTCCAAAGATGAGCCCGCGGCCGACCCCGCACTCGGCCCCGGTCACCCGTATGCCGGGCCAGGCGATCATCTTCGTGATCACCTGATTGGCCAGCGAGGTCCCGGTTCTGCCGTAACCGCTCACCCGCTCATGGTCGCGTTGGCAACGAGGTTACGGAACCACTCGAAGTGAAATCGTTATCTGAATGGACATAAGCCGGACACCTCCCATTCCGCGCCGGTGTCCGGCTGCGGCGTCAGCCGGAAGTCGCCGCCAGATGGTCGGTCTGGACCGCCTTGTGCACCGCCGGGACGGCTGGACCGCTCCGCGCGGTCAGCTCGGCGATGCGGCGGCGGTGCCGGCGCCGGTCGGCGCGCGGCAGCACGGTGCGCAGCCCGCCCGCGGCGGCCAGCGCCACCGTGGCGGCGTCGTAGCTGTGCACGCGCGCCACCGGCCGGCCGTGCAGCGCCGACGAGGCGCCGCCCCACAGGTTCTTCACCACCCGCGGGTCGCGCACGGTGACCCGGTGGCAGGGAAAGATCCCGAACCTGCGCCGGAACTCCACCCGGATCCAGCCACCGGCCGCCAGCTCGGCGCGGACGGTCGCGACCATCTTCCGGTTGTCCTTGCGGACCCAGTACTGCCAGGAACGGGCCCGCGACCCGGCGATCTGCCCGCGGATCCCGTAGGGGTCGTCGCCGTCGGTCGCCGCCTGGGGGCGCTTGTCGCCGGTCAGCCGACCGTCCAGGTACAGCTCGGTCAGCGCGGCTCCGCGCAGGATGTAGCCGAGCCGGTCGCGGGCTGTCATGCGCTGCTTGTTGAGGTCGTAGGCCAGCAGGAAGAGCCGGCCGGGCAGGGAGTCGGGCGGTTTCATGGCGAGGGGTGCTCCTTGTCGGGGTCTGCGTGGTCCGGAGAGGTCTGCTCGGCCCGGCGGGGCCGGCCGGGCCGGCGCATCCGCCCGACGTCGCCGGGCAGCCGTCCCGCGTCGGCCAGCGCCCGGCGGAGGACGAACTCGATCTGCGCGTTGGTGCTGCGCAGCTCGTCGCCCGCCCACCGGGCGAGCGCGTCATGCACCGCCGGGTCGAGCCGGAGCAGGATCTTCTTGCGTTCGGTGGCCACGGTTCACTGGTAGAGAGAGCCGGTGTTGACCACGGGCTGGGCGTCACGGTCACCGCACAGCACGACCAGCAGGTTGCTCACCATGGTGGCCTTGCGCTCCTCGTCGAGGTCGACGACCTCGTGCTCGGTGAGCCGGGCCAGGGCCGCCTCGACCATGCCGACGGCGCCCTCGACGATCCGGCTGCGCGCGGCCACCACGGCACCCGCCTGCTGGCGGCGCAGCATGGCCTGGGCGATCTCCGGCGCGTACGCCAGCCGGGTGAGCCGCGACTCGATGATCTGCACGCCCGCCGAGGCGACCCGGGCCATGATCTCTTCCGAGAGCTGGGCGGTGATCTCGTCGGCGTTCTCGCGCAGGGAGGTCCGGTCGTCGGCGTCGTAGGGGAAGCTGCCGGCGATGTGCCGGACGGCGGCCTCGGTCTGGAAGGCCACGAACTCCACGAAGTCGTCGACCCCGAACTTGGCCCGGGCGGTGTCCTTCACCTGCCACACCACCACCGCGGAGATCTCGATGGGGTTGCCGTCGAGGTCGTTGACCTTGGCGATGCCGGTCTCGTGGTTGCGGATCCGGGTGGAGACCCTGGCGCGGGTGGAGATCGGGTTCACCCAGCGCAGCCCGTCCGTGCGGAGCGTGCCGGAGTAGCGGCCGAGCACCTGGAGCACCCGGGCCTCGCCGGGCGCCACCGGGGTCAGCCCGCAGGCCACCACCAGGGCGGCCAGCAGCAGCAGGACGCCCAGCCCGGCGATGATCCAGCCCGCCGGGCTGAGCTGCGCGATGCCGAAGATGGTCATCGCTGTGGCGATCAGCGCCGCCAGTGCGGTCAGGGCGAGGACGGGCCAGCCGTTGCGGTCGCGGGCGGGGCGCTCGGAGATCGGGGGGGTCGGCATGTCGATGGTCATGGGGTCCTCCTCAGGTCTATCTCAAATCTAGCAAAGTGATATCACTTTTACTAGTCGCGAAAACACCGGAGCGGCCGGCACCGCATCGGTGCCGGCCGCTCCGGGGGCCTCGGGCGCACGGTCAGAGATACAGGCCCACCCGCTCCTCGCCCTTGGGCAGCGGGGGCAGGTCGGCGGCGCGCAGGGTCAGGATCTCGGCGTCCGCCGGCCGCGGCCCGGCGGTGATCCGCTGCGCCTGCCGGGCGATGGTCTCGTCGAGGACGTTGCGCATCAACCGGCCGTTGCCGAACGTGGGGCCGCGCTCGGCGCCCGCCAGCCGGAGCAGCAGCGCGTCCCGGAAACCGGGCTCCAGCGTGAACCCGTCCCGCTCGGCCAGGTGCTCCAGGATGGCCGCCAGTTCCTCGTCGGTGTAGTCGGCGAACCGGATCGTCCGGGGGAACCGGGAGGCCAGGCCGGTGTTGGCGGTCAGGAACCGCTTCATCTCGGCCTCGTAGCCCGCCACGATCACCATCAGGTCGCTCCGGTGGTCCTCCATCAGCTTGATCAGCGTGGCCAGCGCCTCCTGCCCGTAGTCCTCGCCGAGCGGGCTGTGCAGCGCGTACGCCTCGTCGATGAACAGCACCCCGCCCAGCGCCCGGTCGACGGCGGCCTCCACCTTCGGCGCGGTCTGGCCGATGTACTCGCCGATCAGGTCGGCCCGGCCCACCTCCACGAGATGGCCGGACGACAGCAGGCCCAACTCGGCGTACACCCCGGCGATCAACCGGGCCACCACCGTCTTGCCGGTGCCCGGGCTGCCGGTGAACACCATGTGCCGGGTCGGCATGGCGAGCGTCAGGCCGGCGTCGCGCCGCAGTTCCGCGCTGCGCGCCTCGGCCACCAGGCGGTGCACCTCGCTCTTGACCTCGGCCATGCCGACCATGGCGTCCAGCGTGCCCATCGGGTCGTCCTGCGGCCGGTTCCGGATCCGTCCGGTGATGGTGTCGGGGAAGTCCTCGGGCCGCACCTCGCCGACCGCGCCGGTCCCGCCCACCACCCGCGGGGCCTGCAGGGCGATCGCCCGGTCGAGCAGGTTGCGCATCAGCCGCGCGTTGCCGAACGCCCGGCCGCGCGGCGCCCGCCGCAGCAGTTCGCGGACCTTCTCCTCGACCCCGTCGGTCAGTACCACGTCGGCCTCGGCCGCCTGGGCGCGCAGGATCTGCACGAGCTGGTCGTCGGTGTAGTCGGCGAACCGCAGCGACACCGGGAACCGGGAGGCCAGCCCCGAGTCGGCCGACAGCAGCCGCTGCATCTCCCGCTCGTAGCCCGCCACGATCACCACGAGGTCGTCGCGGTGCCGCTCCATCTGGGTGAGCAGCTCGCTGATCACCTCGCGGCCGTAGTCCTCGTTGGCCCCCTGCATCAGGGTGTACGCCTCGTCGACGAACAGCACCCCGCCCAGCGCCTGGTCGACCACCCGCCGGGTCTTGTCGGCGCTCTCCCCGGTGTAGGAGCCGATCAGCTGCGACCGCGAGACCTCCACCAGGTGCCCGGACGACAGCACGCCCAGGGTCTGGTAGATCCGGGCCAGCAGCCGGGCCACCACGGTCTTCCCGGTGCCGGGGTTGCCGGTGAACACCATGTGCCGGACCGGGGCGGCGGTGCGCAGCCCGGCCTCCTGGCGCATCCGCGCGGCCCGGGCGCCGGCGACCAGCAGGTCGACCTCGTTCTTGACCTCGGCCAGGCCGACCAGGGTGGCGAGTTCGGCGCGGGGATCGGCCGCGCCGCCCTCCGGGTCGAACCGTTCGGGGAGGTCGGCGGCGGTGACCACCACCTCCGCCCCCTCCTTGGCACGTTCGCGGACCGCGGGGACGACCAGCTCGGCCAGCCGCTGGGCCAGCCGGGCGTTGCGCAGGTTGCGGATCGGGGCGGTGGACACCAGGATCCCGCCCGCCGCGGCGGCGGCGTCGTCCGTGGCCCGCGCGCCGCGCTCGGCGACCGCGCGGCGGAACAGCTCGGCGTGCCCGTCCGCGTCGAACGGCCGGGCCCGGGCGATCTGGAAGCGCTGCATCATGGCGGGGTTCACCCGGCGGATCAGGGTCTCCGCGCCCTCCTCGCCGAGCGCGACCACGTGCAGGTTGTCGAGGACGTCGAGCATCCGGTGCAGTTCCTCGATCACCGGCTCGCCGACCACCGGGTCCCGGGCCACGTTGTCGAGCCCGTCCAGGACGAGCAGCGCGGCGTCGTCGCACTCCATGGCCGAGGAGAAGACCTGGTTGATCGCGCCGGGGACGCCCTTGCCGATGAACATCTGTTCCGACAGCCAGGTGGGCCGGCCGGTGTAGCCCCGGCTCGCCAGCAGCTTGGCGACCTCCTGGGCGGCGTCGCGCTTGCCGGTGCCGTCCGGTCCGGTGATCAGCAGCCGGACCGGCCCGGTGCCGTACGCGATCCGGCGGACGGCCTCGACCACCTCGGGCTGCCCGATCAGCCGCTCGCCGGGGCCGCCGAGCAGGGACCCGTCCGCGCTGGGCCCGGCCAGCCGGCGGACCAGCGGGTTGACCACCCGGCGGTGTGGCTGGGCCAGCCGGCGCAGGTCGTCCTGGAAGGCCACGATCGGCAGCCAGAAGGAGTCGGGCGCGCGCAGCTCGCCGGGGAAGCTGCTCACCGCCGAGGTGAACCGCAGCGCCATGTCCATCCAGGCCCGGCAGGTGTCGGCCTCGCCGGCGAGCAGCCCGCGCGCCAGCCAGGCCCGGATCCCGTTGGACCAGGTGCCGCCCTGGAAGTCGGCGGCCTCGTCGTGGTAGATCCGGTGGATCTCGCGGTACCGGTTGGAGTCGAACACCAGGCCCAGCTCGCTGGGCAGCGAGCTCACCTCGGCCTGGAGCACCAGGCGGGCCAGCGAGGTCTCCAGCGAGTTGCCGGTCGGTACCGCCCGCTCCAGCCGCTCCTGGGACGCGATCAGGCCCGCGCAGATCCAGTCGAGCAGGCCGACCGGGCCGGCGAACTCGGGGATCGCCGCCAGCGTCTCGTCGTCGGCGTTCCGGGCCCAGTCGTCGGGGAGCGCCGTGGCGTCGGCGGTCAGGTCGAACTTGTGCTGCGCGGCGTCGGCGGCGCGCCGCTCGTGCAGCCGCAGCAGTGCCTGGCGGCGCGGCTCGAAGGGTTCCAGCCCCTCGAAGACCGCCAGGCAGTCGCGGGCCAGGAGCAGCGCGTCCTCCCGTTCGAGGCTTTCGAGACCGCCGAGCCGCTGGAACGGCGGGCGCCAGGGGGTGGTGTAGACGCCCCATCCCGTCGGGCTGCGGTTGGGCGATCGCTTCTTGGACATGAAGGTGCCGAACAGCTCGACGCTGAGGTGGCTGCGTGAGCCGGTGACCAGGGCGGCCGGGCCGAACAGGAACTCCATCACCGACAGCAGCTCGGACAGGACGGGGGAGTTGCCCATCTCCCACATGGAGTTCTCGTCGGGTTGCACGAGCTCCTGGGCGCGCGGCTCGTTCACCAGCGCCTCGATGCGCCCGGCGATCTCTTCCAGCCGGCCGTCGGGTACCCGCCACGGGGGCGCTTCGGTGTAGGCGTCGATCACCGGCTCGTCGCTGAGCAACGGCTTCAGGTGCTCCGGCAACCGCAGCTCGCCCACGGCAAACCCCCATCTCAGGTCGAATAGGGATAACAGCCTACGGATTGTGACGACGTGCCGGAGCCAGATGCGGCATCGGACCTTCCGGAAGCCCGCTTCCGGCCGGACCCGGCCGCGCATCCGGGACGGACGGGACCCGCGAGCGGTCTGGCGTTTCGTGATAAAGCAGATATTTCTGGAACGTTCTTTCGCTGGAAATGGCGGTGATGCCCCCGGTGGGAGGTTTCGGAAAATGGCGCGGTCCAAAGAATTTACCGGGCGGTAGTTGGGCTATCTTTAACTGCTCGGATATATGGATGACACACGGCGATGGCCCAATACGGGGAGAGCCGCGTCCGCTTTCCGGTGACCACCGGCCGGACGGGACGGCTGAACTCGAATGGAGGGCTCGCATGCGCAAGGAGACGTTCCGCTACACCTTCGACGTGCTGGCGGCGTTCCCCCGGGCTCGGGCGCATGCCCGCGGCTCGGGGTGGATCACCTATCTCGCCGAGCGCGACGGGATGCCGTACATGATCGTCGATTCGAGGATGCTCGCCGACCGCTACGAGGAGGGGGATCCGATCCTCGACAACATGGTCACGGTCATCTCGTTCGAGGACGAGATCGAGCGCGACGACTACCTCGCCGAGCACGAGCGCCGGGCCGAGCGGTACCGCGAGACCGTCAGCTTCTAGTCCTTGCGGGCCATCGCGGCGACCATCTGGGTGTGCAGTTCGTGCTCCAGCGGTCCCGCCGGCCCGTTGGGGCGCCACTCGGTCACATGGCGCACCCCGGGCTCCAGCAGCGTCAACCCGTCGAGGAACCCTGCGACCTCGGCCGCGGAACGGAAGTACGAGCCGCCCAGCCCGGTCTGCAGGATCTTCCGGGCCTCCGCGATCCGCGGGTCGTCGCCGGAATCGTGCAGGTGGGTGAGCACGAAGTGGCTGCCCGGCGCCACGAAGTCGTGCAGCCCGCGGACCACCGCGGCCGGGTCCCGCTCGTCGGGCACGTGATGGACGATCGCGGCGAGGATGATCCCCACCGGGCGATCGAGGTCGATCAACGCGGTCAGCGCCGGATCGTTGAAGATCTTCTCCGGCTCGTACAGATCGCCCTGGATGACCGTGGCCACCCCGACCTCGGTGAGCAGTGCCCTGCCGTGCGCGAGCACGATCGGATCGTTGTCGACATACACGGTGTGCGCCGCCGGGTTGGTCTGGTAAGCGGCCTCGTGCACGTTGCTCGCAGTGGGCAGCCCCGAGCCGATGTCGACGAACTGGTCGATCCCGCCCGCGCCGGCCAGATACCGGACCGCCCGGTCGATCGCGCTGCGGTTGCCGCGGGCCACCACCGGTGCCTCCGGGACGAGCTGCATGACCATGTCGGCGACCTGGCGGTCGGCCGCATAGTTGTCCTTGCCGCCCAGGAAGTAGTCGTAGACGCGGGCGAAGCTCGGCGTCGAGACGTCGATGCCGGCCGGGGCCTGCTCGGGGACCTCGGGGGACATGAGGCTCCTTCGTCGGGGGCTTCGAGATTACGCATTCACCCCTATTCCAGTCAGCACCAGGGTCAAGCATGGCCATATCCGGCTATCGGGGTGTGGAAAACCACACCCCCCGCGTTGCGGGAGACCACCGGAAAGGCGACGGCCCGCTTCATGGTGCGAGAGGAGCCGCCTTTCTAGCGTTTTCCGCATGATCGAGGGCACTGAGACGAGCGGTATCACCGGCTGGGCGATCCACCTGATGGAGCTGATGGGCGCCCCTGGGGCGGGGCTCGCCATCGCGCTGGAGAACCTGTTCCCACCGCTGCCCAGCGAGGTGATCCTGCCGCTGGCCGGCTTCACCGCCGCCCGGGGCGAACTGGACCTGCTCGCGGTGATCGTGTGGACCACGCTGGGCTCGGTGGCCGGCGCCCTGGCGCTGTACGCGGTCGGTGCGCTGGTCGGGCGCGACCGCACCCGGGCGCTGGTCGAACGGCTGCCGCTGGTCAAGGTCGCCGACTTCGACCGCACCGAGGCGTGGTTCGCCCGGCACGGCACCAAGGCGGTGTTCTTCGGCCGGATGATCCCGATCTTCCGCAGCCTGATCTCGATCCCGGCGGGCGTCCAGCGGATGTCGCCGCCGGTGTTCCTGGCCTACACCACCCTGGGCAGCCTGATCTGGAACACGGTGTTCGTGCTCGCGGGCTACCGGCTCGGCGAGCACTGGCACCGGGTGGAGGAGTACGTCGGCGTGTACTCCAAGGGCGTGCTCGCGGCCGTCGCGCTGCTCCTGGTGGTCTTCCTGGCGCAGCGGATCGCCTCCGCCCGCCGCACCCGTGATCGAATATGACCATGAGCCTCCGGGGGAGCGTGCCGCGGACGGCGACGGGCCTGGTGCTCGGCGCCGTGTCCGCGGCGGTGGAACTCGCCTTCCTGGTCCTCACGGCACTGGGGACGGCGTACGCCCTGGTCTTCTCCCGCGGCCGGCGGATGATGCCCCGGGTGACGGTCGCCGGCGCGCGCTGGCTGACCGGACTGGAGCGCCGCCGGCTGGCGGTGTTCCTGGGCGACCGGTCCGCCGAGGAGTACGGCCCACTCCAGGCGCTGGCCTACCTGGTGCTGCGGGTGCCGCTGGGCCTGCTGGGCGGCCTGCTGCTGGTACTGCTGGGATACGGCCTGGCGGTGGCGGTGGCGCTGCCCGTCCTCTGGCTCCGGGGCGAGGCCCCCGAAGGCATCCGGCCGACGCCGTTCATGCTGGCCTATCTGGTGGTCGCCGGGGCGGTGCTGCTCTTCCTCGACCTGGCGGGGCTGGTCGGCGTGGCCGAACTGGAGCGCCGGCTGATGCGGCGTTGCCTGGGACCCAGCCCGCTGGAGGCGTACGAGCGCCGGATCGCGCAGCTGGCGGTGACCCGGGCCGAGGTCATCGAGGCCGTGGACGACGAGCGCCGCCGGATCGAGCGGGACCTGCACGACGGCGTCCAGCAGCGGCTGGTGGCCCTGGCGATGCTGATCGGGCGCGCCCGCCGGGCGGGCGACGCCGACCGGGCTGCGGAACTGCTCCGCCAGGCGCACGAGGAATCCCAGCGGGCGATGGACGACCTGCGCGAGGTGGCCTGGCGGGTCTACCCCGCGACCCTGGACGAGGAGGGCCTGCGGGCGGCGCTGGAGACGGTGGCCGAGCGCTCCGCCGTCCCGGTGGAGATCGACTACTCCCTGGCGGGCCGGCCGCCGCGGGCGGTGGAGACGGCCGCCTACTTCGTCGTCTGCGAGGCGGTGACCAATGCGGCCAAGCACTCGGGCGCCGGGCGGGTGACCGTCCGGGTGGCCCGGCGCGACACAATGATCGTCGTGCGGATCGACGACGACGGCTCGGGCGGCGCGGACCCCTCCGGCGGCGGGCTGGCCGGTCTGGCGCGCCGGGTGGCGGCGCTGGACGGCCGGCTCCTGGTGGACAGCCCGCCGGGCGGCCCCACCGCGATCACCGCGGAGCTGCCGTGCGGGTGATCCTGGCCGAGGACTCGACCCTGCTGCGCGAGGGCCTGGCCCGCCTGCTCGCCGAGGAGGGCCACGAGGTCGTCGCCGCCGTCGGTGACGGCGCCGCCCTGGTCACCGCGGTGGCCCGGGACGTCCCGGACGCGGTCGTCGTGGACGTCCGCATGCCGCCCACCCACACCGACGAGGGGCTGCGCGCCGCGCTGGAGCTGCGCCGCCGCTGGCCCGAGGTGGGCGTGCTGGTGCTGTCGCAGTACGTCGAGCGGCGGTACGCCGCGGAGCTGATCGCCGACGCCACGGGCGGGGTGGGTTACCTGCTCAAGGACCGGGTCGGGCAGGTGGACGAGTTCCTGGACGCGCTGGAGCGGGTCGCCGCCGGCGGGGCGGCCTTCGACCCGGAGGTGGTGCGCCGGCTGGTGGCGCGCGGTACCCGGGCCGACCCGCTGAGCCGGCTCACCGCGCGCGAGCGGGACGTCCTCGACCACATGGCGCAGGGCCGTACCAACGCCTCGATCGCCGAACTGCTGCACGTGTCGCAGAGCGCGGTGGAGAAGCACGTGGCGGCCATCTTCGACAAGCTCGATCTGCCGGCTGCCGCCGGCTACAGCCGCCGTGTGCTGGCGGTTCTCCGCTATCTCGGGGCGTGACATAACCCATTCATGGGCTTCGGTGGCCAAAGTTCTAAATGCCCGTTTTTGGGCATGCTGATCGCTGAATCGGCGCTGGTAGAAGGGGTGGGACCTGCGTGTCGCACGCTAGTGAGTTCGTGGTCGTGGCCAATCGACTTCCGGTGGACCGGGTCACCGGGGAGGACGGGACCGCCTCATGGCGACGCAGCCCGGGTGGACTGGTCACCGCGATCGCCCCGGTGATGCAGCGCCGCAAGGGGGCGTGGATCGGCTGGTCGGGCGCGCCCGGCGAGGAGCTGGAGCCGTTCGAGGAGGACGGTATGTCGCTCGTCGCGGTGCCGCTGTCGGCGGAGGAGGTGGAGCTCTATTACGAGGGCTTCTCCAATGCCACGCTGTGGCCGCTGTACCACGATGTGATCGCGACCCCTATCTACAAGCGCCGGTACTGGGATGCGTATGTGGCGGTGAACCGGCGGTTCGCCGAGGCCGCGGCGGGGGTGGCGGCGCAGGGGGCGATGGTGTGGGTGCAGGATTACCAGTTGCAGTTGGTGCCGGCGATGCTGCGGCAGTTGCGGCCGGATCTGCGGATCGGGTTCTTCCTGCACATCCCGTTTCCCCCGGTGGAGCTGTTTCACCAGTTGCCGTGGCGGCGGCAGATCATCGAGGGGTTGCTGGGGGCGGATCTGGTGGGCTTCCAGCGGCCGGGCGCCGCGGCCAACTTCCTGCGGCTGGCCCGCCGGATCACCGAGAGCGGGCGGGCACAGGGCCCGGTCGTCCAGGTCGGCGACCGGCAGGTCCGGGCCCAGGCGTTCCCGATTTCGGTGGACGTCGGCGAACTGGCCGAGCTGATCGCCCGGCCCGAGGTGCGGGAGCGGTCCGAGGAGATCAGGGCCGACCTGGGCGGTGCGAAGATCCTGCTGGGGGTGGACCGGCTCGACTACACCAAGGGCATCGGCCAGCGCCTGGAGGCGTTCGGTGAGCTGCTGGAAGACGGCGAGCTCAAGCCCGGTGAGGCGGTGTTCGTGCAGATCGCCACGCCCAGTCGGGAGCGGGTCGAGCAGTACCAGCTGCTGCGCGACGAGATCGAGCAGCTGGTCGGGCGGATCAACGGTGAGCACGCCCAGATCGGCGTGCCGCCGGTGCACTACCTGCACAACTCCTACAACCGCGACGAGCTGGCCGCCCTCTACCTGGCCGCGGACGTCATGGTCGTCACCCCGCTGCGCGACGGCATGAACCTGGTGGCCAAGGAGTACGTCGCCTGCCGGGCGGACCTGCACGGGTCACTGGTGCTCAGCGAGTTCGCCGGCGCGGCCGACGAGTTGCGCCGGGCCTTCCAGGTGAACCCCTACGACATCGACGGGCTCAAGCAGACGCTGCTGACCGCGTTGCGCGCCGAGCCCGCCGAGCAGGCGCGGCGGATGCGCTCCATGCGCAGACGGGTGATCGAACACGACGTCGACCGGTGGGCCCGGGAGTTCCTGGAGGCCTTGGAAGGACACTGAAGGACCGCTGAGGGGTGACCAGGAGGTGACCGGCGGTCTGCGGGCAGACCATTACCCCGGTTTAGGTCCAGCTCTACGCTGAGGTGTGCGGCAGGTCGAACGTCGACCAGACGGCCTTCCCGCCGGACGGCAGGGGAGCCCAGCCCCAGGCGGTGCTGAGCGCTTCGACCACCCGCAGCCCCCGGCCGTTCTCGACGTACTGCTCCGGTGTCACGACCTCGGGGACGCGCTCTCCGGGGTCGGTGACGACCACGACCAGGCGGCGCCGGTAGCCCAGCAGCACCAGTTGCACGGGGTGCGACTGCGCGCTCTCGGGCAGACCCCCCAGGCCGTGCCGCAGCGCGTTGGTCACCAGTTCGGAGACCACCACCGAGAGGTCGTCGAACAGGTCGGTGAGGTCCCATTCCGCCAGCGTGTCCCGGGTGAACTCGCGGGCTGCGCGGGGGGAGCCGATCGCCGCCCGCAGCACCCGGCGGGCCGTGCGCGGGTTGCCCGAGGGCGGGGTGGGCCACCCGGCGGCGGGCCGGTCGGCGTGGGCGAGCGTGGTGAGCCACCAGTGACGACTTTCGTCGGTGGGCGAGGCCGCGAGATCGTCTGCCTGGTCAAGAATCATGACGAAAAACCCTGGGGTCAGCGGGTGGCCGTGCGGGGTCACAGGGCACCGAGGGGTGGGTGGGACGGAAGGTAAGGGGCGGTCGGGTGAGCCTTGTATCGGGTGTTCGCTATCTTGCTCCTCATGCCGTGCAGGTGCAAGAGCGTCTGCAAGAACCGATGCACGTGCATTCCGTACAGTGGGTACGGGGTGGGGCACTGGCACGAGGGGACACTGATGTACGACATCGGCCTGCCGGCCAGCCGGATGAGCGAGCTCACCTGGCAAAAGAGCCGACGCAGCAACCCGAGCGGCAACTGCGTGGAGATGGCGGAACTGCCCACCGGCGAGATCGCCGTCCGGAACTCGCGTTACCCGCACGGGCCCGTGATCATCTACACCCGGGCAGAGATCGAGGCCTTCGTGGGCGGGGCCAAGGACGGTGATTTCGACCATCTGATCGCTTGACCTGCCCGGATTACGGACCAAGCGACTATGCAGCGGCCCTGGGCGGGTGGGATACTGACCCGTCCAGCCGTTTCAGGAGTTCCGGTGACCGCTGCAGCGTCGCATGCCCATCACCAGCCCGACCCCCCACGGGGTGGACCGACCGTCCAACGCATCCTGCTCGGCGCCCAGCTGCGCCGGCTGCGCGAGGCGAGCGGCCACAGCCGGGAGGCCGCCGGGTACCGGATCCGCGGATCCGAGTCCAAAATCAGCCGGATGGAGCTGGGCCGGGTCGGCTTCAAAGGCCGCGACGTCGCCGACCTGCTCACCCTCTACGGGGTGCAGGACGAGAACCGGCGGGCGACGCTGCTCTCACTGGCTGAGGAGACCAACACACCCGGCTGGTGGCACCGGTACTCCGACGTGCTGCCGGGCTGGTTCGAGGTGTACGTGGGGCTGGAGGAGGCCGCCTCCCGCATCCGCTGCTACGAGGTGCAGTTCGTTCCCGGCCTGCTCCAGACCGAGGACTACGCGCGGGCCGTGGCGCGGCTGGACCCCGACGTGCGCCCCGACGACGTCGAACAGCGGGTCGGCCTGCGGATGGCTCGCCAGCGCCTCCTCGACCGACCCGACGCCCCGCACCTGTGGGCCGTGGTCGACGAGGCGGTGCTGAGCCGGCCGCTCGGCGGGCGCGAGGTGATGCGGGCCCAGTTGCGGCGGCTGGCCGAGTTCGCCGACCTGCCCGGGGTCACCCTGCAGGTGGTGCCCTTCGAGTGTGGCGGGCACGCGGCGGCCGGCGGCCCCTTCAGCATCCTGCGGTTCGCCGAGCCCGAACTGCCGGACGTCGTCTACCTGGAACAGCTCACCAGCGCCCTCTATCTGGACAAGCCCGACGACATCGAGCGCTACCTCGCGGTGATGGAGCGGCTCTGCCTGGACGCCGAGCCGGTCTCGGCCACCCAGGACGTCATCGCACGCATCCTCAACAGCCTCTGACCACCGGAAACGGACGGACCCCCGGGGTGTTTCCCCGGGGGTCCTCTTCAGGGCGTCACCGTGCGATCAGTGCATCACCATCGGCTGCTCGGCCGGCACCTCGGCCCGCTTGCGCGGCAGCAGCAGCGCGGGCAGGAAGGCGAGCATCAGCAGGGCCAGCGCCCACCAGTAGGTGCTGCCGAACGCCTCCGCGATCGGCGGGGCCACCTGGGCCTGGACCTCCGGGGGGATGTCCTGGGTGGCGGCGCCCAGCCCGCCGCCCTCGCCCGCGCCGCCGGGCAGCCGGTCGGTGAGCTCGTTGGTCAGGATCACGGCCACCGCGGCGGTGCCGATGGAACCGGCCACCTGCTGGATGATGTTCAGCGCGGTGCTGGCCCGGGGCACCTCGTCGTGGGACAGGCTCTGGAAGGCCGCCGACATGGTCGGCATCATGGTCATGCCCATGCCCATGCCCATGACCACCAGCGCGGTCCCCAGCATCCAGTAGGAGCTGTCGGCGGTGACCTGGGTGAAGCCGAACATGCCCACGATCACTAGGAGCAGCCCGCCGAGCACCACCCGGCCGGGGCCGACCCGGTCGGTGAGCTTGCCGCCGATCGGCATGGTGATCATCGCGCCGATGCCCTGGGGGGCGAGCAGCAGGCCCGAGGCGAACGCGGACTCCCCGCGCACGGTCTGGTAGTACAGCGGCATCAGCAGCATGGCGCCGAAGAACGCGCAGCCGAACAGGACCATCGTGCCGGAAGCGGCGGCCACCGAGCGCCGCTTGAACAGCCTGATGTCGATCAGCGGCGCCTTCGCCGTCAGTGCCCGGACCAGGAAGCCGATCACCAGTGCGGCACCGCCCAGGGTGAAGCCCAGCACCTCGGCGGAGTCGAAGGCACCGCGCTCGGCGCCGGTGGCCAGGCCGTAGATCAGGGCGGCCAGGCCGGGCGACAGCAGCAGCAGCCCGAGGAAGTCCAGCCGCTGGGTCGGCTGCGGAGTGTCGCGCTCCAGGATCTTCCAGGCCAGCAGCAGCGCGATCGCGCCGATCGGGACGTTGATGTAGAAGATCCAGCGCCACGAGATGTCGTCGACCAGCCAGCCGCCCAGGATCGGGCCGGTGATCGGGCCGAGCAGCATCGGGATGCCGACCACGCTCATCACCTGGCCGACCCGCTGCGGGCCCGCGGCCTGGGTGAGGATCGTCATGCCGGCCGGCATGATCATGCCGCCGCCGAGGCCCTGGAGCACCCGGAACACGATCAGTGACTCCGCCGACCAGGCGGCGCCCGCCAGCGCGGAGCCGATGACGAACAGCCCGATCGACAGCATGTACAGCCGCTTGGTGCCGAACCGGTCGCACGCCCATCCGGTGATGGGGATCACGGTGGCCAGCGCCAGCGTGTAGCCGGTGGCGACCCACTGGATCGTCGACAGCGGCGCGTTGAAGTCGGCGGACAGGTGCTTGAGGGCGACGTTGACGACGGTGACGTCGAGGATCGACATGACCGCGCCGAGGACGACGACCGCGGCGACGGCGAGCACACCGCGGTCGAGGCCGTCACCGCCTTCGGGTGGGCCGCCTGTGGGGACGGTCACATTGGGGGGAGAGGAGGATTTCAACAGGAGGGTCCGTTCGTCAGTGCCCGGATCTCCGGGCGGTTCAACACGGGAACGAGCGCGTCGGCGAGGGCGGCGCGTTCCGTTTCGGTCAGGGACTCGGCGAACCGCCGCAGGTCCTCGCGATGGGCGAGGGTGAGCCGCTCGACCAGGTCCCGGCCGGCCGGGGTGAGCGTGATTCTTTTCACCCGGCGGTCGGAAGGGTCCTCATGCCGCTCGGCGAGGCCGATGCGGACGAGGGCGTCCGCCGCTCGCCCGGCCGCGGCCACCGACAACCCGATGCCGCCCGCGACCTCGTGCAGCGCCGGGTCGTGCGGGACGGACTCGACGAAGAAGAGCGTGCGGACCTGCGACATGGACAGGTCGAGCTCCATCACCCGCTGGAAGGCGTCGTCGCGCGACGACGCCTTCAGGTAGGTGAACAGGGCGAACAGCCCCTCGGCGAGCCGGTCGGCGGATGAGGATGTTCCTTTCACATACGCAAATATATCTGAGACGCAAGGAACCTCCGCAACGGGTTTTCTGGCCAGGGGGAACCCGTCCGCTCCGAGCACGGAGCAGGACAAAGAGGGGATGCGGGGTCATTCCATGGTAGGTGGCGGGTGTCAGCGCCTGACGCCGACCCCTCCCACGAGCAACCCGGTCGGCGCGCGGTGCGGGCCGTCCGGGCGCCACTCGAGGACGTCGACCAGCCCGGGCTCCAGCACCTCGAAGCCGTCGAAGTACCGGACGAGTTGGTCACGGTTGCGCAGCGTCAGGGGTATACCGAGATACTTGTCGATCCACGCCTGCGGCGACATGCCCGGAGAGTCGAATTCATCGGTCAAGTCGGATAGCACCAGGTAACTACCCGGTGCCAGCGCGTCGCGGAAGGCGGCCACGACCGCCCAGGGATCGTCCTCGTCCCCGACGAGGTGGAGCACCCCGGTCAGCAGCAGGCCGACCGGCTCGCCGAAGTCGAGCAGATCGGCGATCTCGGGATGCTTGACGATCGTCTCGGGCGCGCGGACGTCGGCCTGGACGGCGATCGGCCGGTGCCCCGGCCCCGCCGACATCGCCTGGCGGTGGCTGACCACCATGGGGTCGAGATCGGCGTAGGCCACCGCGGCCTCGGGGGCCGCCTCGCGCACGATGTCGTGGACGTCGCGCCGGGTCGGCATCCCGCAGCCGACGTCCAGGAACTGGCGAACCCCCGCGGCGAGCGGGAGCCGCAGCGCGCGGGCGCGGAAGGCGTGCCCCTCGGGGATCAGGCGCCGGGTCTCCGGCGCCACGTTGACCAGCCGGTGGGCGGCGCGCCGGTCGGCCGCGAAGTTGTCCTTGCCGCCCACCACGTAGTCGCAGACCCGGGCGTTGTTGGGCAGGCGGGTGTCGATCTCCCGTGGCAGTTCATGCGGCTCGCGCACCACGACCTCCTGGGACGAAGCCCACCTTTGCCACCAAATCTAAACCAATGGCCGCCGGCCGGCACACGCCCCGGACGTCACCAGGTGATGACGGCGTGCGCCCTCACCCGCCCAGGCCCAACTCCCGGGCAATGATCATGCGCTGGACCTCGGAGGTGCCCTCACCGATCTCCAGGATCTTGGCGTCCCGGTAGAACCGGCCGACCGGGTACTCGTTCATGAACCCGTAGCCGCCGAAGATCTGGGTGGCGTCCCGCGCGTTGTCCATGGCCGCGTTGGAGGCCACCAGCTTGGCGATCGCGGCCTCCCGCTTGAACGGGCGGCCGGCCAGCATCTTGGCCGCCGCCGCGTAGTAGGCGACCCGGGCGGTGTGCGTGCGGGTCTCCATGTCGGCCACCTTGAACTGGATCGCCTGGTACTGGCCGATCGCCTGGCCGAACGCCTCCCGCTCCCGGACGTAGCGCAGGCACTCGTCGACGCAACCCTGTGCCAGCCCCACCGAGAGCGCGGCGATGGCGATCCGGCCCTCGTCCAGGATCCGCAGGAACTGGGCGTACCCCCGGCCGCGCTCACCGAGCAGGTTGCCGGCCGGCACCCGCACGTCGTCGAAGGACAGCTCGCGGGTGTCGGAGGCCGACCAGCCGACCTTGGAGTACTTGCGGCCGACGGTGAAGCCGGGCGTGCCGTTCGGCACGATGATCGTGGAGATCTCGCGCTCGCCGGTCAGCGCGGTCACGGTCACGAACTCGGTGATGTCGGTACCGGAGTTGGTGATGAACGACTTCGACCCGTTGATCACCCACTGGTCGCCGTCCAGCCGGGCGGTGGTCCGCATGCCGCCGGGGACGTCCGATCCGCCGCCCGGCTCGGTCAGCCCGAACCCGGCCAGCCGCTCGCCGGAGCACAACTCCGGCAACCACCGCCGGCGCTGCTCCTCGGTGCCGAACCGGAAGATCGGCATCGCGCCCAGCGAGACCCCGGCCTCCAGCGTGATCGCCACCGAGGAGTCCACCCGGGCCAACTCCTCCAGGGCGAGGCAGAGGGCGAAGTAGTCGCCGCCCATCCCGCCGTGCTCCTCGGGGAACGGCAGGCCGAACAGGCCCATCCGGCCCATCGCCGCGACGATCTCGTAGGGGAACTCGCCGCGCTCGTAGATGTCGCCGATCACCGGGGCGACCGTCTCGCGGGCGAACCGCTCCACCGTGCGCCGCAGCGTCTCGTGCTCTTCGGGCAGGGAAAAGTCGATCATGGGTTCACTCCTTGGGGGTGATCTCGGCCAGCACGGCGTCCAGGGCCACCCGGTCGCCCGCCCGGACGGGCAGGCGGGCCACCGTCCCGGCGACCGGCGCGGTGACGGTGTGCTCCATCTTCATCGCCTCGACGACGACCAGTGGGCGTCCCTGCGCGACCTCCTCGCCCACCTGCGCGGGGACGGCCAGCACGGTGCCCGGCATCGGGCTGCGCACCACCCCGTCTCCGGCGGCCGTCGCCGCGGCGGCCGCGCCCGGTACGTGCTCGGCCAGCGCCCAGGCGTGCCCGTCCCGGCCCAGCCACACCGTGTCGCCGTCGCGGGCCAGCCCGAACCGCCGGGTGCGCCCGGCGTACATCAGCTCATACGTCAGGTCGTAGGTCAGGTCCGGCTCGCCGGGGGAGCCGGCGGGGCGCAGCGCGGCGGGTACGGGATCGGCGCCGCCGACGGACACTTCGGCGGCGTGCGCCCGGCCGCGGACGTGCACCTCGACCGGGGACCCGCCCGCCGGGGTGATGACCCACGTGGTCCGGGCGGGGCCGCCCAGCCGCCAGCCGTCCGGGATCGCCCACGGGTCGGGGTCACCGGTCTCCAGGGCCAGCATCCGCTCCAGCGCCGCGGCGGCGAGCACCTCGTCCGGCACCTCGCGGGTCACCAGGTCGCCCTGCGCGCGTTCCACCAGCCCGGTGTCCAGCCGCCCGGCGGCCACGTCGGGATGGGCCAGCAGGGCGCGCAGGAACGCCACGTTGGTCGCCAGGCCCAGCAGCCGGTAGCCGGCCAGCGCGCGGTCCAGCCGGGCCAGCGCGGTCGCCCGGTCCGGGCCCCGGGCGATCACCTTGGCGAGCATCGGGTCGTAGGCCCCGCCGATCTCGTCGCCGGCGGCGATCCCGGAGTCGACCCGGATTCCGGGTCCCGCCGGTTCGGCCAGCGCCAGCACCCGCCCACCGGTGGGCAGGAAGCCCCGGGCGGGGTCCTCGGCGTAGATCCGCGCCTCCACCGCGTGGCCGTCCGGCGCGACGTCGTCCTGCGTCATCGGCAGCGGCTCGCCCGCCGCCACCCGCAACTGCAACTCGACCAGATCCCAGGGCAGCAGTTCCTCGGTGACCGGGTGCTCGACCTGGAGCCGGGTGTTCATCTCCATGAAGTAGTAGTCGTCGGGGCGGTCGGCGGAGACGATGTACTCCACCGTGCCCGCGCCCACGTAGCCGACCGCCTTGGCGGCGGCGACCGCGGCCGCGCCCATCCGGGCCCGCCGCGCGGGGTCGAGCAGCGGCGAGGGGGACTCCTCGACGATCTTCTGGTGCCGGCGTTGCAGGCTGCACTCGCGCTCGCCCAGGTGCACCACGGCGCCGTGCGCGTCGGCCATGACCTGGATCTCGATGTGCCGGGGCCGGGGGACGAACCGCTCGACGAGCAGGGTGTCGTCGCCGAAGGCCGCCGCGGCCTCCCGCCGGGCGGAGACGATCGACGCGGCGAGGTCCGCCGCGTCCTCGACCAGCCGCATGCCCTTGCCGCCGCCGCCCGCCGACGGCTTGATCAGGATCGGCAGGCCGACGGCGAGGGCGGCTTCGGTGAGCTCGGCGTCCGACAGGCCCGGCTCGTCGCGGCCGGGCACCACCGGCACCCCGGCCGCCGCCACCGTGTTCTTGGCCCGGATCTTGTCGCCCATCGCCTCGATCACGTCGGCGGGCGGGCCGACGAAGACCAGCCCGGCGTCCGCGCAGGCCCGGGCGAACGCGGCGTTCTCGGCCAGGAACCCGTACCCCGGGTGGATCGCCACGGCCCCGGTCGCCCGGGCGGCCGCGACGATCGCCGCGCCGTCGAGGTAGGACGGGACGCGCACCGCCTCGTCGGCCTCGCGCACGTGCCGGGCCGCCGCGTCGGCGTCCTCATGCACCGCGATCGCACGGACGCCCAGCCGGCGCAACGTGCGGAAGATCCGCACCGCGATCTCGCCGCGGTTGGCCACCAGGACGCTCTCCAGCATCGTCACCCTCACATCCTGAAGACGCCGTAGCCGACCGGCTCCAGCGGCGCGTTCGCGGCGGCCGACAGCGCCAGCCCCAGCATCCGGCGAGTGTCGAGCGGGTCGATCACCCCGTCGTCCCACAGCCGCGCGGTCGCGTAGTAGGGGTTGCCCTGCCGCTCGTACTGCTCGCGGATCGGCGCCTTGAACGCCTCCTCCTCCGCGGCGGGCCAGCCGTCGCCGAGCCGGTCGCGCCGGACCGTGGCCAGCACGGACGCGGCCTGCTCGCCGCCCATCACCGAGATGCGGGCGTTCGGCCACAGCCACAGGAACCGGGGGGAGTACGCCCGGCCGCACATCGCGTAGTTGCCCGCGCCGAACGAGCCGCCGATCACCACGGTGAGCTTCGGCACCCGGGCGCAGGAGACGGCGGTGACCATCTTGGCGCCGTGCTTGGCGATGCCGCCGGCCTCGTACTCGCGGCCGACCATGAACCCGCTGATGTTCTGCAGGAACAGCAGCGGGACCGAGCGGCGGTCGCACAGCTCGATGAAGTGCGCCCCCTTGAGGGCGGACTCGGCGAACAGGATGCCGTTGTTGGCCACGATGCCCACCGGGTGGCCGTGGATCCGGGCGAACCCGGTCACCAGCGTCGGCCCGTACAGCGGCTTGAACTCCTGGAACCGGCTGCCGTCGACCAGCCGGGCGATCACCTCGCGGACGTCGTAGGGCGTGCGCGGGTCGGGCGGGACCACCCCGTACAGCCCGGCCGGGGCCACCACCGGTTCCTCGGGCGGGGCGGTCTCCCACGGCCGGGGCGAGCGCGGGCCCAGCGTGTCCACGATCGACCGGACGATGCGCAGCGCGTGGGCGTCGTCGTCGGCCAGGTGGTCGGTGACCCCGGAGACGCGCGAGTGCAGCTCGCCGCCGCCCAGTTCCTCGGCGGTGACGATCTCGCCGGTGGCGGCTTTCACCAGCGGCGGGCCGCCCAGGAAGATGGTGCCCTGGCCGCGCACGATGACGGCCTCGTCGCTCATCGCCGGGACGTAGGCGCCGCCGGCCGTGCACGAGCCGAGCACCGCGGCGAGCTGCGGGATGCCGCGCGCCGACATGGTCGCCTGGTTGTAGAAGATCCGGCCGAAGTGCTCGCGGTCGGGGAAGACTTCGTCCTGGAGGGGCAGGTAGGCGCCGCCGGAGTCGACGAGGTAGATGCAGGGCAGCCGGTTGTGCAGGGCCACCTCCTGCGCCCGCAGGTGCTTCTTGACCGTCATCGGGTAGTAGGTGCCGCCCTTGACCGTGGCGTCGTTGGCCACGATCACGCATTCGCGGCCGGCCACCCGGCCGACGCCGGTGATGATGCCGGCCCCCGGGGCCTCGTCGCCGTACATGCCGTGCGCGGCCAGCGACGACAGCTCCAGGAACGGCGACCCGGGGTCGAGCAGCCCGGCCACCCGGTCGCGGGGGAGCAGCTTGCCCCGCTCCGCGTGCCGGCGCCGGGCGGCCTCCGGGCCGCCGAGGGCCGCCGCGGCGACCCGGTCGCGCAACTCGGCGGCGAGGGCGCGGTTGTGTTCGGCGTTGCGGTCGAACTCCGCTCCGCCCGGATCGGCCCCGGTGCCCAGGACGACGGTGTCTCCTGACGCAAGGGTCATGACGCTCCTCGCGTTAATGATCATTAACAACGACAGATGTTAATAGACATTAACAGAGGTCGTCTAGACTGCCGTCCATGCCCGGGCCCGTACCCTCCACCAAGCGCCGCATCCTCGACGCGGCGGCGGAACTATTCGCCCGCCACGGATACCACGGAGTGTCCATCGGCGAACTGGGCCGGGCCGTGGGACTCACCGGGCCCGCCCTCTACCGGCACTTCCGCGGCAAAGAGTCGGTACTCGCGGAAATGCTGCTGGACATCAGCGAACGGCTGGCCGCCGAAGGCGCCCGGCGGGCCGCCGGCGAACCCGCCGCCGCGCTCGACGCGCTCCTGCACTGGCACATCGCCTTCGCCCTCGACCACCCGGCGCTGATCACCGTGCACGAACGCGAACTCGACAACGTGCCCGAACCCCAGCGGCACGCCGTACGCCGGGCCCAGCGGGCCTACGTGGAGCAATGGGTCGAGGTACTGATCGCGCTACGCCCCGAACTCGACAAGCCCACAGCCCGCGCCGCCGTGCACGCCGCCTTCGGCCTGCTCAACTCCACCCCGCACAGCGCGGGATCCCTCGACCGCGAGACCATGGCCCGCCTGCTGCACGGCATGGCCCGCACAGCCCTCGTGTTTCCCGCTCCGCCGCAGGGGGCTGTGTTTCCCGCTCCGCCGTATCGTCTCTAGTTCAGGGCAGGAGGGACTTCAGGAGGGTGCGGGTGCGTTTGGCCTCGTCGCCGCGGCCGTACTCGCTGGCCACGAAGTCGGTGACGCCTGCCTCGGCGAGGTCCCTGATCTGGGCTGTGACGGTGTCTTCGTCGCCGACGATCGCGACGGCTCCGGGGCCTTCGGCGCCCTCGCGGTCGAGCATGGCGCGGTAGGACGGGAGGGTGTTGTAGATGGCGAAGGCCTGGTCCGCGGTGGCCCGGGCGGCCTCCGGGTCGTCGGTCACGCAGATCGGGAGGGAGCACACCACCCGGGGGGCGGGACGCCCGGCCTCGCGGGCCGCCGCGTTGATCGACGGGGCGATGTGGTCGCGGACGGTGGCGGGGCCGGTCATCCAGAGCACCGTGCCGTCGGCGCGCTCGCCGGCCAGCCGCAGCATCCGGGGCGCCATCGCGGCCAGCAGTACCGGCACCCGGCCCTCGCGCGGCACCGTCAGCCCGAGGTGGGCGCTCAGGGTCTCGCCGGTGAAGTCGGCGGGACGGCCCTCCAGCAGCGGCAGCAGCACCGACAGGTACTCGTCCATGTGCCGGGCCGGCCGGTCGAAGTCGTAGCCGTACATGCCCTCGATCACGACCTTGTGGGACAGGCCGATGCCGAGCGTGAGCCGCCCGTTCAGGGCGAGCGCGACGGTCAGGGCCTGCTGGGCGAGCGCGGCGGGGTGCCGGGGGTAGGTCGGCACCACCGCGGTGCCCAACTCGATGCCGGGCACGGTGCTCCCCGCCACGGCCAGCGCGGTGAGCGCGTCCAGCGAGAAGATGTTGGACGTCCAGGCGGAGGGGAAGCCTTCGTCGGCGGCCCGCTGGATCTGGTCGCGGAACCGGCCCAGGGCGTCGGGACGGTCCGGCGGGTTGAGGGATACTCCGATGCGCATGCCCCGAGATTAGCCTGCGCGCCGAACGGCGTTCAGTGCAGCGTGGCCCGGTAGGACTCCTGGTAGCAGGAGGTCAGCCGGTCCACCGTGCTCGGCGGGCCGAGATGTTCCTTCATGATCCGGGCCGGCGAGGGCGGCGCCTCCACCGGGCTCAGGACAGGGGTTCGCGCTCGGGCAGCGGGTCGGCCGGGGTGAGGCGGGCGTGCAGCCGGTCGACCTCCTCGGCGAGGCCGGCCAGCGTGGCCTGGAGGTCGCGCCACAGGCTCGCCCGCTGCTCGGTGCGGCCGACCCGCTCGCGCAGGTCGGTCAGGCGCTGCTCGGCGGCGCACAGCCGGGTCTCGCGCCGGTCCGCGTCCCGGTCGCCCCGCATCAGGCCGGTGGCCAGGCGGGCGAGGTCGCGCTCGGTCTCGTCCATCCGCTCGTCGATGCCGGGCAGCAACTGCTCGTTGAGCTGATCGACGAGCGCGTCGAGCCGGTGCCGGACGTCGGTCAGACCCGCCGCCTGCCCGGCGAGGACGTCCTCCAGCCGCTGGAGGCGTTCCATCAGCTCCGCCGTCCGATCGGGACCCCGGGTGAGCGTCACGAGGGCGTCCAGCCCGGTGTTCGCGCAGCGCTCCAACTCGGTGACGGCCCGACGGGCGAGGCCCAGGAACACGACCATGGCACTCCTCGGAGATGATCGGATCGGGTGGCGCACAACGGTCAGGTGAATTAAAGGTTAATGACAGTTGAACGCCGGAAGTATCCAGATCATTCCCGCTGCGGCGCCCCCTGCCACTGTTGTGACGGTATCGGGTTGGACAACCTTGGTGGGGTGAATAGTTCCCGAAAGATGCAGATGCACAACCCGTGACGGGTGATGAGCCGTGCGCGAGCCGGTGTGTAGTCGTGCGGATCCCGGGCCGGCCGGACGCGCCGGCAGGTCAGGCACAACATGATCGGTTTCTCCTCCCGTGGAGGCGCGGCCGATCGCGTCCCGGGCACCCCCCTCCCGGTGCCCGGAACGCGGCCGGATCCCTGGAGATCCCCCTCCCGCGCCTTTCCCGCGGCACCTTAGGAGGCCGCACGTTGCATGCACGTTGCACCGGACAGGACACCGGTCTCCAACCGCTTCTCCGGAATCGCTTGCACGGCGCTCCGCGTGCGTTGATGCTCGGATCGGATGAGTCATCGGACGGCGACCCTGAGTAGCGACGAAGTGGAGGCGGAATGGAGCAGAAGGCGCCGGTGATGCACGTGTGCCGGCGACCGGCGGACCTGGTCAGGCAGCTGAGCGACGCGAACGCGGCGGTCCTGGCGGGGCAGCCGGTCGACGCCCGGATACGTCCGCCGATCTCCCGGTCGTGGCGGCGCTCGCTGGACGCCGGGATCGACCCCAGGATCACCTCGGCGCCGCTGGTCCACGACCCCGGCACGCTGCGGCAGTTACGCGCCGAGCATCCGCTCGGCCGGCACCTGCTCGTGCTGCGCGGGATGCTGCGCTCGGCGACCGACCAGACCGCGCACCAGATGGTCATCGCCGACGGCGAGGGGCACCTGCTGTGGAGCGAGGGCCCGCCCGGCCTGCGCCGCGCGGTCGACTCCATCGGCCTCACCGCGGGCGCCTGCTGGTCGGAGCGGTCGGTCGGCACCAACGGCATCGGTACCGCGCTGGCCGAGGGAAGCCCCCAGTACGTCTACTCCGCCGAGCACCTCGTCCCCATGCTGCACCGGGTGGCCTGCGCCGGAGCCCCGATCGCCGACCCCGACACCGGCCGGGTGATCGGCTGCATCGATGTCAGCGCCCGCGCGAAGGCCCTGCATCCGGCGATGGTCTCGCTGGTCACCGCGGTGGCCCGGCTGGCGGAGTCCCGGCTCGCGCTGGAGATGTACGCCGCCGACGAGCGGCTCCGCGTCCAGTACCTGAGCCGGTTGGGCGGGCCGGGCGCGCTGGTCACCGTGACCGGCCGGGTGCTGGCGGCCGAACCGGCCGGATGGTGCACCGGCCGGATCCCGCTGCTGGTCGATGAGGGCCCGGCGACGCTGCCGGACGGGCGCCTGGTCATGGTGGAGACGGTGGGCGAGGCCCGCCTGCTGCGCGCGCTCACCCCCGGCGAGTCCCGCCCGGCGCTGTGGCTGTCGCTGCTGGGGGGCGAGCAACCCCAGGTCCGGGTGGGCGAGCGCACGGTACCGCTGTCGCTGCGGCACGCCGAGATCCTGGCGTTGCTGATCTTGCATCCCCGGGGGCTGACCGCGGAGCGGCTCTCGGCGTACGTGTACGGCGACGAGGGCAACCCGGGGACGATCCGGGCTGAGATCCACCGGTTGCGGGCCCAACTCGGCGGCATCATCTCCGCCAAGCCGTACCGGCTCGACGTCGAGGCCGACGCCGACTTCCAGGCCGTGCGCCGGAGGCTGGCGGCCGGCGACGTGACCGGTGCGGTCCGCCTGTACGGGGGCGAGTTGCTGCCGCGCTCGGAGTCCCCGGAACTGTGCGCCGAACGGGCCGAACTCGCCGTCCGGCTTCGCCGCCAAGTGCTCGACGGGGGAGGCGTCGAGTCGCTGTGGGACTACGCCCAGGACGGCGCCTGCCAGGACGACCTGGAGGTGTTCCAGCGGCTGGCGGCCGTGCTGCCGCCCGGCGATCCGCGCCAGATCTCCGTGCAACTACGGGTGCGCCGGCTGACCCGCGACGGATGAGCGCGGACCGTCAGTCCTCCTCCGCCATGATCAGCGGATCGGGCAGGTGGCTCGGGTCGTTGTACTCCACCGGTGCCAGCCGGCCGCCGCGGCGCCGCCAGCGGCTGATCGAGCAGTTCACGATGGGCGTCTTCTCGATCTCCATGATCTCCTGCTCGGTGCGGTTCTCGACGATGTAGCGGGTCAGCACCACCACCGCGTCGTGCGCCACCACCAGCACCCGGCCGCCGGGGTGGTCGAGATCGAGGTCGCGGTAGGCGCTGCGCAACCGCAGTGCCATGTCCGCCCAGGACTCGCCGCCGGGCGGCCGGTGGTAGAACTTGCCGAGCCGGGCCAGCCGGGCGGCCTCCGCGGGGAAGCGGGCCCGCACGCCCGCCGGGGTCAGCCGGTCGAGCACCCCCAGTTCCCGGTCCCGCAGCCGCTCGTCGATCTGGAGGACGGGGGTGTCCGGCAGTTCGGCCAGCGCGATGCGGGCCGTTTCCAGCGCCCGGGTGTAGGGGGAGGCCAGCACCGCGGTCGGCCGCTCGTCCGGAGGCAGCCCGGCCAGCCGGCGGCCCAGCGCCGCGGCCTGCTTCTGACCCGCCGGTGAGAGCGGCACGTCCGCGTCGCGTTCGGGGACGTCGATCTCCTCCAGCCCGTCGTGGGCGGCCGCGTACGCGACGTTGGCCGTGCTCTCGCCGTGCCGGGTCAGGATCAGCCACTCCAGACTTCTCACGCCCGTCATGCTGCCATGGCGCCCACCGGACATGGGCCGGAAGTTCGTATAGGTGCTGACATAGGCGGAAACGGTCTAGCGGAACCGGACAACCTCTGTACTACGGCCCGTAGTAGTCTCGGGGCCCTATGACCGACGTCCTGACAATCGCGATCATCGTGGTCTCGCTCGGCGCGGCGCTGTACAGCCTGGTGACGACGTTCCGCGACCGGCCCATGGGCTGGCCGGACATCGCCGCGATCGCCGTGGTCGAGGTACTGCTGATCGTGCAGGCCGTGATCGCCGGTATCAAGATCGCCGGTGGGGAGGGGCCGCAGGACTCCGTCACCTTCGTCGGCTACCTGGTCGGCATCCTGCTGATCCCGACGGTCGGGGTGGGCTGGGGGCTGCTGGAGCGCTCCCGCTGGGGCCCGGCCGTGCTGGTGGTGGCGGCGCTGTCGGTGGCCGTGATGACGGAGCGGATGCGCCAGATCTGGACCGGCACCGGTGGCTGAGGCGACCGGCCGGGGCCCCGGCCGGCTGCTGGTGGCGGTATACGCGATCTTCGCGGTGGCCGCGGGTGCCCGGGCCGGAGTGCAGATCGCGACCCGGTTCGACGACGCCCCGGTCGCCTACACGCTGTCGGCCTTCGCCGCGGTGGTGTACGTGCTGGCCACGGTCGCGCTGGCGCTGGGCGGCCGGACCTCCCGGCGGGTGGCGCTGACCGCGTGCTCCGTCGAACTCGCCGGGGTGCTCGGGATCGGCGCCTACAGCCTGGCCGACCCCGCCTCCTTCCCCGACGCCACCGTCTGGTCGGAGTTCGGGCGCGGTTACGGGTTCGTCCCGCTGGTGCTGCCCGTCCTCGGCCTGCTCTGGCTGCGCCGGACCCGGTGACCCTCAGTCCTCGTCGACCATCATCCGGCCGCCGATCGGCAGTACCTGGATGGCGGCGCGCATGATGTATTCGACCTGCTTGGGGGTGTGCTCGGTGAAGGGGTGGCGGTCGGGCCAGCGCACCAGTTGCAGGGGACGCAGGATGGCGATGCCGTCGGCGTTCAGCGGCCCTCTGCGGATCCTGCCGCCGTGCACCGCGAGCAGCGGCCGGACCAGGACGTCGGTGCCGATCCGCTCCGACAGCAGGTAGCCGATCGCGTCCGCCGAGGCGTTGAGCCCCTTGACCATCTTCGACGGGGTCTTCCCGTCGATGAAGAGGTGGCCGCCGTGCTCGGCGAGTTCGGCGTCGGGGTGCCAGGCCTGGTTGTCGATGAGCCAGACGCCGGTCGGACCGATCAGCAGCTGGTCCACCTGCCCGTGCCCGGGGACCATCCGGGAGTGCAGCACCCGGTAACCGCGCCGTTCCAGGGTGAGCCGGAGCAGCCGCGCTATCCGCTCCTCGCCGCGCAGACCCCGCCGCCAGACGCTCGCCCGGGAGTACCCCCACCAGTCCCGGCCGGTGTCGACGGCCGCCACCACGACGGCCAGGATCACTCCGAACAGCGGGGAGACCCCCACGGCCCCGATGACCAGCGCGAGCCCGCTCATGATGCCGCGGTTGCGCAGCCGGTTCCTGCGGTCGCGTGACCGCAGTTCCTCGTAGATGGCCTGGGGGGAGCCGCCGGTGAAGGCGGCCCTGTCGCGCAGGTAGATCGAACGGCCGATCATTCCCCGAACCTCCTTGGCCCTCTGGTCGTCGCCGCCATTATCTGGATACCTCGGAGACGTCCCGACGACCATGGCCGGTAACTGAACTAAGTCAGCTTGGGTAGGCGGGAGAAAGAGATTGCGCACAGCGTGCCTGGGGAAGGATTATCTTTCGCTGAATTCCCGGTATTGAGGTAATAGTTTCTCGTGTTTCGCGGATCGCAAAAAATGCAAGAGGTGCGACCGCATCCGGCCGGGTGGGGTGTCTCACACCCCACCCGGCCGGATCACCGTCCGTCGTGGTAGAGGTACCCGCTGTACCGGATCCCCTTGACGCTGAGCTCGACGGGTTTGAAGCCGGACGGGTCCAGCGCGCAGAAGCCCGACTGGACGACCTCCTCGTACAGGGCCGCGGAGATGGCGAAGACGAGCGGGTCGGCCGTCCGCTCGCCGAGCAGCGCGCGCAACTGGTCGGCGTCGAGCAGCCGGGTGATCTCGACCGGCGCCTCTCCGGCGGGCCCGAACGGGCCCTCGATGAGGGTGCCGTGATGCATGGCGAGCCGAACGCGCAGGGGCCGCCCCTCCGTGCGCAGCCGGTTGTATTCGTTCAGCTCCTCGGTCAGCCGGCGGGGGAACTCGCCGACGATCTTCGGGATGTCCGCCCCGGGCGGGAGGATCGCGAGCTCGCCGTCGCCACCGACCTGCTTGTCCCACAGGTCGCGGTCGAGCCCGAGGTCGTTGGCGGCACGGGACAGGGCGGCGGAGAGCTCGCGCTGCGCGACGAGCTGCTCCTTGGCGTTCCGGGCGCTGTAACCCTGGATGTCCACGGCCAGCAGCAGTCGGTAGACGAGTTGTGCGTCGGTCACGACGGTGCCTCCGGCTTCGAGCGAACGCCGGGGGGTGTATCGGACCGCGTAGGGGGTTTGGCGGGTCATGGACTGGCCTCCTCGGCGACGCGGGCAGGGCGCCCGCCTTCGCTCACCACCGGGTCGAAGTTGCCGGGAAGGTTCGTCTGGTTCGTCCACGCGGGGGGTGATCTCCTTTCGTAGGATGCGGATTGGACGGCCTGACCAGCCGGTACCGTTCCGTAGGGGGTGTAGGTAAGGAACTGCTAGCGAACAAGTCAGGTGCGCACTGGATCGCGGACCCGTTGAACCTGCCCGGCCGCCCCCGCGTACTCCCTGGCAGCGTGGCCCCTGACCCCCCGACCCCGCCGGAGAAGCCCGCATGGCACTTCCCGCATCCCGCGACCGGACGGCCGGCGCACCGTGGAGCTGGTTCCGCGGCGTCCGGCCAGGTGCCGTCGTGGACGACCAGGTCATCGTGACCGAGCTCTACCGCGTCTACGGAAGGCCGTTGCTGTCGATCGTGCTGCGACTCACCGGCGGCGACCGGCACTGGGCCGAGGACGTGGTCCAGGAGACGATGATCCGGGCCTGGCGCAGCGCGGACCGGCTCGATGCCGACGCCGCCTCGCTGCTTCCCTGGCTGGCGACCGTGGCCCGCCGTGTCGTGATCGACGACCAGCGGCGCAAGAACGCCCGGCCGCGGGAGACGGGCGAGGCCCCGCTGGAGAACCTGAGCGCCCCCGACGGGCTGGAAGACCTGCTGCGGTCGGTGGTCATGTCCGAGGCGCTGGGCTCCCTGTCACCCGCGCATCGCGAGATCCTCGCCGAGACCTACTTCCGGGACCGCTCGGTCAACGAGGCGGCCCAGACGCTCGGCATTCCCGTCGGCACCGTGAAGTCGCGGGTCTACTACGCGCTCCGGGCGCTGCGCGTCGCGCTGGAGGAACGGGGGATGACGCTGTGAGCCCGCAGATCGAGCACACCGACGTCGGCGCGTACGCGCTCGGCCTGCTGGAGGAGCCCGACCGGCGTGCCTTCGAGGTGCATCTGGCTGGGTGCCGCTCCTGCGCCGCCGAGCTCGCCGCGCTGTCCGGGGTGGCCACCGGCCTCGCCGGCCTGACGCCTCCCGCCACCGAGCCGGCCGCCCCGGCGAGCCCGGCGCCCGCTCCCGCCGCCGACCCGATCGGGCTCGACGGTGCGCAGGTGGCCGACCTGGTCCGCCGCCGGGCGGCCGTGGAACGCCGTCGCCGGCGGGCCCGGGTCCTGCTGGGCGCGGCCGCCGGAATCGCGCTGCTGGCCGGTGGAGCCGCCACCGGCGCCGCGGTCGCCGGGCGGGACGACCCCGCCCCGACCCCGGCGGTGACGGTGGCGGCGCCCGACGGCGCCCAGGCGCTGCTGGCGGGCGGCCGGCGGCTGACCGCCACCGACTCCGGGACGGGCACCGCGGGAGTGGTGGCGGTGGAGCCCAAGCTCTGGGGCACCCGGGTGGCGCTGCGGCTCGGCGGCGTCCGGGGGCCGCTGCGATGTGAGCTCGTCGCGGTGGCCCGGACGGGCGAGCGGCACGTCGTCACCGGCTGGTCGGTACCGCCCCGCGGGTACGGGGTGCCCGGCGCGCCCGATCCGCTGGTGGTCCAGGGCGGCACCGCCCTCCAGCCCGGCGGCATCGACCGCTTCGAGGTGCGCACCCTCGACGGCCGCACCCTCCTGTCCGTCCCCAACACCGCCTGAGCCGAGGGAGTGAGCGGAGTGGGCCGTGAGGGACGAGCGGTCCGCGGAGCGAGCGAGTGAGGTGAGGGCGGCAACTGGCACCGCCTGAGCCGAGGGACCGCCTGAGCCGAGGGAATGAGCTGGCGGCGGGCTGTGGGAGCCTGAAGAGGTGAGTCCCAAGAGCCGCGGCCGGACCCGGCCGCATCCTGCACGCCGTCTTCCCGCCGGTGTTCCCAGCCAGGGCGGCGGGCTCGCCCTGCCGGCGCTGGCCGAGGTGTATGCGGCATATGTGCGGGCGGCCGACGAACTACCGGGGCTGCCCGGTGCGCTCCAGGCCGAGCTGTGGGTCTCCGCCCAGCTCGGCG
The DNA here is from genome assembly GCF_003289645.1 of Actinomadura craniellae. GTDB lineage: Bacteria > Actinomycetota > Actinomycetes > Streptosporangiales > Streptosporangiaceae > Actinomadura_D > Actinomadura_D craniellae. Next base: position 60,647 of record NZ_QLYX01000001.1, read on the forward strand.
CGCTGGAGTCCGCCGCCCCGCATGCCGAGGGTTTCCGGGTGGCGCTGGCCGACCTGGCGGGCCGGCTCGACGCGGCCGGCTCGCCCGGCGCCCGGCTCTTCCTGCGGGTGCTGGCCGCGATCGGCCCGCGCCCGCTGCGCCCGCTGGCGGGCCGGCTCGCCGGGGAGGGGACGGAACCGGGCTGGGCCGGGGAGCTCGGGCAGGTCACTGCGGGGCCGGCCTGGCTCATCCAGGAGGGCCCGCTCGACGGCGACCGGCTGATCTGCGAGTACCGGTATCCGGGCGGGACCGGCCAGCACGCCCTGGCGGTCCGGCTCTCCGCTGAACTCCCCACGGAGATCGTCGTGGTCGGTGACGTTCCCGGCATGTTCGCCGACGTCCGCCGGGCGGTCCAGGCGGAGCTGTGCGTGATCATGCCATGGGATCCCACCGCGGCCGCCGCCCGCCTGCGCGCGTCCCTCGACGCCCCCGGCGGTCTGCCCGCCGACTGTTACCCGGCCCTGACCCTGGCCCGGCACCGCGTCGAACCCCGTTGAGGCTCGCGCGGCCCGTCCGGACGTGGGTGCAGGGCGAGGGCACCCCGCAGTTCCCTCGCCCTGCACGTTCCGGTTCCCCCGGTCGGATCAGTCGTCGGGCCCGTAGATCTCCCACAGCTCACCGAGGAAGAAGCGGCCGAACCGGGCCAGCGCACGGGCACCGCCGGGGCCGCTGGTACGGAAGGTGGTGAGCTGCCGGGCGAAGTCGCCGAGCTCGATCCGCAGCATCCCGGCGCCGACGACGGCGCCTTCGTCACCCTCGGTGAGGTGACCCTCCAGCAGCCGGAAGTACAGCGTGGAGGTGTCGGGCCAGATCCGGGTCGGCGGGCCGTGCAGCACGTTCTTTTCCCCGCACAGGGTGAGCCGCCGCCCCGAGCCGTCGGTGAAGTGCAGCCGGTACTTCATCAGCCGCCGGTCCGGCGCACCGGCCGGTGCGAAGAGGTTGAACACGCCGTGCTCGACGCCCCGCCGCCCACCGCAGCCCGGGGACTCGACCCAGCCCTCGGCCCGGGCGGTGTGCCCGGGCTCCGCCAGGAACAGGTCGATGTCGTCGGCGGTGATGGTCAGCCGGAACTCCAGCGGCAGCCGGCGCTCGGCGACGGCCCCGGCCCGGGGGTCGCCCAGCCCTTCGGTGTAGTGCCCGGTCATCTCCTCGGTGAACGACAACGACGTGCGGCCCGCGGGCTCCGGCGGGCCCCCAGGCCCTTCCGCCGGCCGCACGCCGTTGCCGTCCACCACCCCGCTGGTCGAGCCGTTTCCCGGGTCGCGGGAGGTCGGCCCGGCCCCCGTTACGGAGTTCTTCCGAGAGTCGAGCAGGTGCGTGCACATCCGGTCGGCCAGCGCCGCGATGGTGAGCGACGGGTTGGCGCCCACCGGCCCCGGCATGGCGGCGCCGTCGGCGATGTAGAGCCCGGGGAACCCGAAGACCTCGCCGTGGGAGTCGCACACGCCCTCGCCCGGATGCCGTCCCATCGGAACCCCGCCCAGCGGGTGCACGGTGACGATCCGCTTGCGGAACCAGATGGGGTTGTCGGCGTAACCGGCGCCGAGCACGTCCGCCATGCGCTGCATGGTCTTGCGCAGCCGCTCGAAGTGCTCCTCGCTGGTCTCGGTGCTCCAGATCGTGTCCAGCCGGCCGTCCTTCAGCCGAAGCAGGCCGTCCGGGGTGTCCCGGCCCATGCCGAGCAGGGGCAGGGAGCTGACCGACAGCGCACCGGAGCCGACCAGCTCCGACAGTTCGTGCGACAGGTTGGTGTCGGGCGCGTCCTGGAAGAAGTCGACGAAGCGCTCCCAGAGGAACCGCACCGCCCGGGAGACCTGGCCGGGAACGTCGGCACCCTCGACCATCCAGGCCACCAGGTCGGGGTAGCCGCCGTCCTGGATGTAGGCGCCCCGGCCGCCTGGCCCGCCGTCCAACTCGTCCGGCAGCCGGATCGCGCTGGTGATGACCGGCCCGTGCCCGGCGTCCAGCGGCCGAACCCGGTTGCGGTCCTTGGCGTTGGTCAGGAAGGTCAGCAGGTCGCCGTTGCCGCAGAACCGGGTGCCCAGCGCGGCGCTCAGGCCAGGGAAGGCGGCCCGCGAGCGCAGCAGCAGGTACGCCGTGCCGTAGGTGCCCGCGGCCAGGACCAGCCGGTCGCAGCCGATGGTGTGCACCGGCAGGTCGCGCCGGCGGCGCGGCTCGTGCGGGCGGCCGATGTCGTGGACGACGTAGTCCACCAGGTAACCGCCGCCCGGGCGGGGCCGGACGGCCCGCACCTCGTGCCCGGTGCGCAGGTCGGCGCCGTGGTGCCGGGCGGCCGACAGGTAGGTGTGGTCGAGGCTGTTCTTGGCGCCGTCGTTGCAGCCGATGTCGCACTCGCCGCACAGCCGGCAGGTCCGGCGCGGGGCGTCATGCAGGTTGCCGTAGGACGGCTCGACGATCGGCAGGCCCAGCCCCGGCTCCGCACCGGGGGAGGGGGCGAAGCTCACCGCCAGCGGCGGCAACGACCAGTCCAAGCCCAGTTCCGCCGCGGCGTCCTGCATTGCGTGGGTCTTGGGGGTGTCGGCGTAGGCGGGCCGGCCGAGCGGGTACGGCGTGGGGGCCAGCATCCGCTCCACCGCGTCGTAGTGCGGGTCGAGGTCGGCGCGCGTCACCGGCCAGGGCTGATAACCGGTCTTGCCGTCGGTGCCGGGCCGCTCGTCGACGAACCACCGCTCGTCCTTGCGCAGTAGCACGTTGGCGTAGATCAGGGATCCGCCGCCCAGGCCGCTGGACACCACCGAGTCGCAGCCCTTGAAACGCCAGACGTCGAACATGCCGTACAGGCCCTCGTGCGGGTCCCAGAACGCCCGGCTCATCTCCGCCGGGGACCGGGGGAAGTCGCCCGGTGCGTACGCCTGGCCGCGCTCCAGCACGGCGACCGACAGGCCCGCCTCGGCCAGCCGGTACGCCGCTACGGAGCCGCCGAAGCCCGAGCCGACGACGACGGCGTCGACCTGCTCGCCGCCCATCTCAGGCCGCCTTTCGCTTGAGGAAGTCGATGATCGTGGGGAAGACATCGGCGTGGGCGTTCTTTCCCAGGAAGGGGTCCATGTGCCCGTAGCCGGGCAGGATCTGCAGTTCGTGCAGACCGGGCATCCGCTCCGAAAGCCACCGGTGGCAGATGACGTTGGAGTCGGCGAAGGCCTTGTTGCGGTCGCCGGTCAGCAGCAGCAACGGTGTCTGAACCTCGGTGGCGCCGGCCAGGTAGTCGTCCGGCAGGTCCGCGTGCCGCGGCTCCTTCCGGTTGTACTTCACCGCCCGGCCGGCCTCCACCATCTTGTGGACGTGCCGGTAGTAGTGCACGCCGACGCCCCCGCAGATGTCGGCGATGCGCTGGTGAGTGGCGTCGTCCAGGTTCCCGTGCTCGTACAGGGCCGGCCGGCCCGCCCCCCACATGAAGCTGAGCATGTGGCAGGCCCGTACGTCGCACTCGCGATGGAACAGCGACATGAAGCGCGAAAGCGCCCAGCCACGGGTCAGCACCGGGGCGTCGCCGAACCTCGGGTCGAGGAAGGAGAAGCCCAGCACGTACTCGGCCATCGCCGGCCCGTACGCGAGCTTGTACTTGGCCCACAGCGGCACCCGGGGGGTGAGCGCCACGCTGTTGCACACCATGCTGGCGACGTCGTCGACGAGCCCGGCGCACAGGCTCATCATGTACGTCACCGATCCCAGGCAGTGCGCGACGACGTGCACCCGGCGGTCACCCACGTGCTTGCGCAGTTCGGCCATCGCGGCCGGATGGTCGAAGAGCGCGCAGTCGTCGAGGGTGAACCGGTGGGTCTCCAGGTCGTAGGGGAACCGGTTGCTCATCCGGAAGTCCAGCGCCCACACGTCGGTGAAGCCCTCGTCCAGCAGGCAGGTCACCAGGTTGCGGTGCTCCGGCATGATGAACATGTCGCTGGCCATGGTCAGACCGTGCAGGAGCAGGACGATGTCGTCGCAGTCGGCACGGCGGAACCGGGTCAGGCTCAGGCCGAGCCCGTCCTCCGTCGAAAAGGGGTGCGTGGAGACTTCTGCGTCGTCCGGTACGCCCGCCCAGGTGAACCGCGGGATGCGGTGTTCCATCTGATCTGTCCTTCCGGGGTTCGCCCGGCGTGCGTGCCGGACGTGCCGAGGTCAACGATGTCGCGCGGCCACTGAACCGCGCATCGTGGTAAACCCGTACATCCGCGAGCGGGTACGCGTTACGGGGTGTCGGGGCGGCCCAGCGCGGTGACGACACCGACCCGCGAGCCGACGCCGAGCTTGGCGAAGATGTGGGAGAGGTGGGTCTCGACGGTGCGGATGCTGAGGAACAGCTTCTCGGCGACCTGCTGGTTGGTGTAGCCCTCGGCGACGAGCTGGGCGACCTGGAACTCGCGCTTGGACAGGCCGTGCGGCCCGGTGCCGCGGCCGGCGGCCCCGCCGACGCGGACGCCGAGGCGCCGGCGTTCGCGCTGGGCCTGGGCGTGCAGGGCGTCGGCGCCGCAGGCGGCGAAGGTTTCGGCGGCGGCGCCCAGCTCGGCGCGGGCGCGGGCGCGGTCGCCGGCGGCGGCCAGCGCGGTGCCGGCGCGCAGGCGGGCACGGCCGGCGTCGACGCGCTGCCCGGCGCGGGTGAACGCGGCGGCGGCGGCCAGGGCGTGCTCGGCCGCGGCGGCCGGGTCCTTGCTCTGGACGGCGTGCGCGCGGGCCAGCCGGGCCGACCCGGTGTCGGTGTCCAGCATCGCGTGGGCGAGTTCCGCGGCCCGGTCGGCGTGCGCCAGGGCCTGCTTCGGCTCGGCCGTGGCCAGCAGCTCGCAGGCCGACAGCACCGAGCCCGGGTCCAGCAGGGGGGAGTCGAAGTCGTTGCAGGCGGTGTAGAGCGCCCGCGTGCCCTCGTCGGCGCGGCCCGCGTTGACCAGCGCGACCCCGTGCGCGTACCGGGCCTGGTTGCCCCACCACTCGGTGCTGTGGCCGCCGAGACGGACGGCCTCCTCGGCGTAGGCCAGCGCGTCGGCGTCCTCACCGGACCAGCTCGCCACCAGGGCCCGCTGCGCCAGCGCGATCACCAGGGCCTGCCCGGAGTTGAGCATCCGGGCGACCTCCATGGCCTCCTCGGCGGCGATCGCGGCCTCGGCCAGTCGGCCCTGCAGGCCGTAGCCGCGGGCCTGGCCGGAGAGCATGGTGGTGACGATGTAGCTCTGCCCGGTGGTGCGGGCCACGCTCAGGGCCCGGTCCAGCCGGCGCAGCGCGGCGGGGTAGCGGCCCATGAACAGCTCGGCCCAGCACAGCCAGGTCACCGCGTCCATCCACTCGGCCAGGTGCGCGTCGGGGGCGGCGGCCAGCAGCGCGTCGGCCGCCTCCACGTGGGCGAGCGCGGCGGCGACGGCGCCCGCGGCGTAGGCGGGCATCGGCCGCAGCGCGGCGATGGCCAGCGGGAGGCTGGAGGGGTCCCAGCCGTCGCCTTCGCGGTCCCACTCGGGCACGGCGCCGGGGACCAGGTCCAGCACCGCCTGGGCGGCGCGGTAGTCGACCCGCATCAGGCTGTCGGCCACCAGCCGCAGCCGCAGCATCACCGCCGGGGCGGACCGGGGGTCGGGCATCTGCCGCAGCTCGGCCAGCAGCAGCGCGCGGCCCTTCTGCGGGCGGTCGAGCAGCCGTTCCATCATCGCGGAGAGCCGGGCGGCGCGGGCCCGGCGGTCGAGGTCGGCGAGGGGCAGCCGCGACAGCACGTCGCGGGCCGTCTGCACCCCTTCTTCGAGCTGGCCGCCGAGCGCCTGGGCCTGGGCCAGCTTCAGCAGCAGCTCCACCCGCTCGGGGACGTCGTCGGGCATCAGCTTCAGCGCGGCCTTCAGCCACCGGGCGGCGGTGGTGGGGGCGCGGGGGGCCAGGGCGCCGGCGGCCTCGACCAGGGTGAGGATCGCGCCGGCGTCGCCGAAGCGGGCCGAACCCTCCACGTGCCGGGCCCGCACGGTGGCGGGCACCCCCAGCTCCGCCAGGTGCGCGGCGACCCGGGCGTGCACGCCCACCCGCCAGCCGGCGGCGGCCGACTCGTAGGCGGCGTGCCGCACCAGCGGGTGCCGGAACCGGAACCGCCCGCCGGCCGGGCGCACCACGTCGCGGGCCACCAGCTCGTCGAGGGCGGCCAGCGCCGCGTCCTCGGTCACCTCGGCGGCCACCGCGGCCAGCGCGGGCTCGAACTCGTCGGCGGTCACGGCCGCGGCCTGCGCGACCTTCAGCGCGGCCGGCGGCAGCCCGCTCAGCTCCACCTGCAGCGCCGCGCGCACCGGGCCGGGCAGCTCGCCCTCGCCGGTCATCCCGTCGGGGCTGCCGGGGCCGTCCATCCGGGCCAGCGCCTCCAGGTAGAAGGGGTTCCCGCCGCTGGCCTCGAACAGCGCCCGCACCCGTGCCCGGGACACCTTCGGGCCCAGCAGCTCGGCCGCCTCGGCCTCGGTCAGCGGCCGGACCGGGACCTGCACGCCCACCGGGCCGGCCGCCTCCACCAGCGTGGCCAGCCGGGGCGAGGCCTGCGCCGGGCGGTAGGACACCGCCAGCAGCACCCCGGCCCGCGGCGGGTGCCGCACCAGATGGTCGATCAGCTCCACCGAGGTGTCGTCGGCCCAGTGCAGGTCGTCCAGGATCACCACCAGCCCGGACGGCCCCGCCAGCTCCTCCAGCAGCTGCCGTACGGTACGGAACAGCCGGTACCGGGCCAGGCTGGTGGAGTCGGCCACCGAGTCGGGTGCGGGATCGGCCGGTGCCGACAGCGCCGGGAACACCGAGCCCAGCAACCGCGTCGCCCCCGGCCCCAGATCCGGTGCGGACTCCTCCAGGTGGTCGTCGATCGCGTCGATCACCACGCCGAACGGCATGTCCTGCTCGAACTCGGCCGCCCGCCCGGCCAGCGCCGGCAGCTTGCGCCCGCTCGCCGCCGCCGACAGCTCGATCAGCAGCCGGGTCTTGCCCGCGCCGGGCTCACCGACCAGCGCCAGGAACCGGAACCCGCCGTCGCCGACGGTGTCCAGGGCCTGCTCGAAGGTGTCCAGGGCGTCCCGCCGCCCGACCAGCGGAGCAGGGCCGGGCGGAAGGTCCTCGGTTCGCCGGTCAGTACGACTCACCACCACACCCCACAGCGACTCGCGGCCGGGATTGCCGCAGAACCGATCCGTCATGACCGCTCGATGGGAGCCCCATGAGAATCGCGCGCCTGCCACTTTACAGATGCGGCAGGTGACGCGAAGCAGGCCCGGAAGGTTCGGTGCCGTTCAGTCGAGCCCGACCCGGGCCGCGGCCTCGGCCCACCGCGCCTCGTTGCTGGTGGGGTCACCGGACGGTTCGTACCGGCGCAGCGGCTGGGTGCGCGCCACCAGCGCCCGCATCTCGGCGCGGTCCTTGACCACGCCGAACGCCCGCGCCTGCACGAGCACGTTGCCCAGGGCGGTCGCCTCCACCGGCCCCGCGACCACCGGCAGCCCGCAGGCGTCGGCCGTCAGCCGGCACAGCAGCGCGTTGCGGGAGCCGCCGCCGACGAGGTGGACGACGTCGATCTGGCGGCCCGACAGCCGCGCGGCGGTGCGCAGCGCGGCGCGGTGCCCCAGCGCGAGGCTGTCGAGGATGCACCGCACGGTCGCGGCCCGGTCCGCGGGCTCGGGCTGGCCGGTGCGCCGGCAGTACGCGGCGATCCGGGCCGGCATGTCGCCCGGCGGCAGGAACTCCGGCGCGTCCGGGTCGACCACCGACCGGAACGCGGGCGCGGCCTCGGCCGCCGCCAGCAGTTCGGGCAGGTCGGGGGAGCCCCAGGCGCGCATCGACTCCTGGAGCAGCCACAGGCCCATGACGTTGCGCAGGTAGCGGATGGTGCCGTCGATCCCGGCCTCGTTGGTGAAGTTCGCGGCCCGGCCCTCCTCGTCCAGGACGGGCGCCGGCAGTTCCACCCCGACCAGTGACCAGGTGCCGCTGGAGATGTAGCCGAACCGCTCGCCCTCGGCGGGGACGGCGGCCACCGCGGAGGCAGTGTCGTGCGAGGCCACCGCGGTGACGGGCAGTCCCGCGGGCAGCCCGGTCTCGGCGGCGACCTCGGGCAGCAGCCCGCCGATCGGGTCGCCCGGGGAGCGCAGCGGGGCGAACAGCCGCTCCGGCAGGCCCAGCCGGTCCAGCAGCGGGCGGGACCAGTCGCGGGTCCGCACGTCGAGCAGCCCGGTGGTGGAGGCGTTGGTCAGCTCGGCGCCGGCCTCGCCGGTCAGCCAGTACGCCAGCAGGTCGGGGATCAGCAGCAGGGTCTGCGCCCGGTGCAGGTCGTTCTCGGCGGCGACGAGCTGGTAGATCGTGTTGAAGGGCAGGAACTGCAGGCCCGACACCTGGTAGAGCCGGGCGTGGTCCACCTGGGCGTGGACCCGTTCGGGCACCCCCGCGGTCCGGGTGTCGCGGTAGTGCACCGGGTTGCCCAGCAGCGCCCCGGCGTGGTCGAGCAGCCCGTAGTCGACCGCCCAGGAGTCGATGCCGATCGAGTCGAGGTCACCGGCGGCCCGCAGCCCGTCCAGCACGCCGCCGTACAGCCCCAGGACGTCCCAGTGCAGCGTTCCGGTCACCCGCACCGGCCGGTTGGGGAACCGGCGCACCTCGGTCAGCTCCAGGGTCTCGGCGGTCACCCGGCCGGTCATCACCCGGCCGCTGGACGCACCGAGGTCCACCGCGGCGAACGTGTTCATGAGTAGATCAGTACCTCCAGGGTGCGGGGGCCGTGGACGCCCTCGACCCGGGACAGCTCGATGTCGCTGGTGGCCGAGGGGCCGGAGATGAACGTCAGCGGGCGCCGCGGGTCGAGGCGGTCGAGGGCGTCGGGGACGTCGGCGGCGATCTGGTCGGCGCCGACGACGATCAGGTGGTGGTCGGGCACCAGGCTGAGCGCGCGGGCGCCCTGGCCGGGCCCGTGGTCGAGGACGATCGTGCCGGTCTCGGCGACGGCGACCGCGCAACCGGTGACCGCGCCGGCCAGCGCGTCCAGCCGGGCGGCCGGGGGGTCGGTGACCAGCGTCGCGGAGTCGGTCGCGGTGAGCCATTCGCCGGGCAGCCCGGCCGGCACCCCGTGCACGCCCGGCCGGCCGGCCAGCACCTCGGCCACCGCGGCGGGCAGTTCGGCCCGGGAGACCCGCCGGACGTTCGCCCGGTAGTCGGCGGCGCGCTCGGCGAACAAGTCGACCAGGTCGCCGCCCTCGTGGTGCCGGCGCAGGTAGGGGCGCTCGATCGCGGCGTACGCGGCGGCCACCTCGCCGGCCGGGCGGCGCGGCACGATCGCGTCCACCCGCGCCAGGATCTCGTCCCGGGCCCCGGGAACATGACGGCTCATTGGTCGCGGCCTCCGTTCGTCCGGGACCACCAGGAGCGGAAGGACTCCGGGGGCGGGGCCGGGGCGTCGCGGGTGTCGGTCCAGGCGTGCAGCGGGCCGGGCAGCCGGCGGATCCGGCCGCGCCGGGCCACGATCCGGCGGCTCAGCGACGCCGCCCGCTGGGCGAGGGCCAGCCGGCGCGGCGAGCGCAGCGTCCAGCCCGCCGCCGCCATGGCGGAGTTCACCAGCGGGTGCCGGGGGCCGTCCTCCACCGCCTTGGCCCGCAGGTGCACCAGCACCTCGGGGATGTCGATCGCGACCGGGCAGACCTCGTAGCAGGCCCCGCAGAGGGTGGAGGCGTACGGCAGCGAGGCGTCGACCTCGGAGCCGACCCCGCGGATCTGCGGCGACAGGATCGCGCCGATCGGCCCCGGGTAGGGCGAGCCGTAGGCGTGGCCGCCGGCCCGCGTGTACACCGGGCACACGTTCAGGCAGGCCGAGCAGCGGATGCAGCGCAGCGCCTGGCGGCCGACCTCGTCGGCGAGCGTCGCCGTCCGGCCGTTGTCCAGCAGCACCAGGTGGAAGTCGCGGGGGCCGTCGCCGGGCGTGATCCCGGTCCATGCGGAGGTGTAGGGGTTCATCCGCTCGGCGGTGGAGGAGCGGGGCAGCAGCTGGAGGAAGACCTCCAGGTCGCGCCAGGTCGGGACCAGCTTCTCGACCCCCATCACCGAGATCAGCGTCTCGGGCAGGGTCAGGCACATCCGGCCGTTGCCCTCGGATTCCAGCACCACCAGGGTGCCGGTCTCGGCGACGGCGAAGTTGACCCCGGAGACCGCGACCTTCGCGGTCAGGAACTTCTCCCGCAGGTGGACGCGGGCGGCCTCGGCCAGCTCGGCGGGGGAGTCGGTCAGGTCGGCCGGGGCGTCGGGCATCTCCCGGCGGAAGAGGTCGCGGATCTCGGTGCGGTTGCGGTGGATCGCCGGGACGAGGATGTGCGAGGGACGGTCGTCCCCGAGCTGCACGATCAGCTCGGCCAGGTCGGTCTCGTGCGCGGTGATCCCGACCTCGGCCAGGGCCTCGTTCAGCCCGATCTCCTGGGTGGCCATCGACTTGACCTTGACGACCTCGGTCTCGCCGGTGGCCCGGACCAGGTCGGCGACGATCTGGTTGGCCTCGGCGGCGTCGCGCGCCCAGTGCACGGTGCCGCCGGCCGCGGTGACCCGCTCCTCCAGCTCGCGCAGGTAGTGGCCGAGGTGTTCGAGCGTGTGGTCCTTGATCTGGCGGCCGGCCTCGCGCAGCTGCGCCCAGTCGTCCAGTTCCGCCACCGCGGCGGCCCGCCGGTCGCGGATCGTCGAGGTGGCGTGCGCCAGGTTCCCGCGCAGCCGGGCGTCGGCCACCGCGGTGCGCGCGGCGGACGGGAAGGCGGGCATGCCGAGGTAGGTGGGCATGTTCGCCGCGGCGGGTTCATGCATCGGTGTCCTCCTCGGTGGCGGCGAGGATCTCGGCCAGGTGGAGGGTGCGGGGCCCGGCGCCGGTGCGGGTGAGCGTCCCGCCGATGTGCATCAGGCAGGAGTTGTCGGCCGCGCAGAGCACCTCGGCGCCGGTGGCCCGCGCGGCCGTCACCTTGTCGGCGGCCATGGCGGCGGAGACCGCGGAGTTCTTCAGTGCGAACGTGCCGCCGAAGCCGCAGCATTCGGCGGCGTCGGGCAGCTCGACCAGGTCCAGGCCGCGCACGGCGCGCAGCAGCCGCAGCGGCCGGTCGCCCACGCCCAGCAGCCGCAGCGAGTGGCAGGTGGGGTGGTAGGTGACCCGGTGCGGGAAGTACGCCCCGACGTCGGTGACGCCCAGCACGTCCACCAGGAACTCCGACAGCTCGTACACCCGGGGCGCGACCCGGGTGGCGGCCGCGGTGAGCGCGGGGTCGCCGGTGCCCGCGGCGATCCCGGGGTGCTGGTCGCGGACCATGGCCGCGCACGACGCGGACGGGGTGACCACCGCGTCGTAGCCGTCGAAGGCGGCGGTGAAACCGCGGACCAGGGGGACGCACTGCTTGCGGTAGCCGGTGTTGAAGTGCATCTGGCCGCAGCACGTCTGCCCGGCGGGGAAGTCGACTTCGCAGCCCAGCCGGGTCAGCAGCCGGACCATCGCCCGCCCGGTCTCGGGGTAGAGGGTGTCGTTCACGCAGGTGATGAACAGCGCGACCTTCATCGGGTGGACTCCCGGACGACCAGTTCCGGCTGGAACATGACTTGCTGGTGGGCGTGGCCGGCGGGGTCGTCGCACTCGTCGAGCAGCAGTTCGGTGGCGATCCGGCCGAGCTGGTAGGTCGGCTGGCGCACCGAGCTGAGCGGCACGGCCGCGGCGGCGGAGAACTCGATGTCGTCGTACCCGATCAGGACGACGTCGGACGGTACCTTGACGCCCGCCTGCAACAGGACCCGCAGCACGCCCAGGGCCAGCAGGTCGTTGGCGCAGAAGATCGCGTCCGGCAGCGGGCCGTCCAGCAGCCGCGCGGCGGCCTCCTGCCCGGCCCGGGCGTTCATGGCGGAGACGGGGACGTCGCGCAGCGCCGCGGGGTCGATCCCGGCCGCGCGCAGCGCCCGCAGCGCCCCGCGCCGCCGGTCGGTGCACTGCCGCAGCGATGGGGGGCCGGTGACGTAGGCGATGCTCCGGGCCCCCTGGCCCAGCAGGTGGCCGACCGCGAGCTCGCCGCCCGCCACGTCGTCGACCGCGACCGAGCACTGGTTGGCCTGCGGTGTGGGGTGGTCGAGCAGCACCACCGCGACGCCGCGCTCGCGCAGCCGGCCGATGTGCTCGCCGTCGTCGGCGGCCGGGGTGATCAGCACCCCGCGGACGCGCTGCTCGGCCAGCACGAGCAGGTTGCGCTGCTCGCGCTCGCCCGAGCCGCCCGAGCTGGACAGCAGCACCGCGTAGCCGCGCTCGCTGACGACGTCCTCGACCCCGCGCGCCACGTCGGTGAAGAACGGGTTGGCCAGGTCGAGCACCATCAGCCCGACGGTGCGCCCCTGGCCGGCCCGCAGGGTGGAGGCCGAGCCGTTGCGGACGAAGCCCAGCTCGCGGATGGCCTCCTCGACCCGGGCCCGGGTGGCGGCGGCCACCCGCTCGGGCCGGTTGAGCACGTTCGACACGGTGCCGGGGGAGACCCCGGCGTACCGGGCGACCTCCTTGATGCCCACCGAGCCGGGGCGCGGACGAGGCACGCCGGTGCGCGTCTCGTCGCTCGATGTGGTCATCCCTGCTCCTGGACTGTGGTCGGCGGTGCCGAGGCTCCTCATGTGTGAAGGTCACTCTGACCAAGTCATTAAAACGTGTCAACCCCGGCACGCTGCGCGGCGGGTCCCCGAACGCTCAGGTCGGAGCGGGTGCGGCGTCGAAACCTGGTCGTGACCAAAGTTTCTGCAGGTCACCACTTGACGGGTGCGCGGAGTCACATCTAGCGTCCTTCGCAACATCCTGTTAAAACGTTTTTTATGTATCGGACACACACGAGTCCAGACGAGGAGGGTGGCGCGTGGATGCAGAGACCCCGCCGACCCCGCCGACACTGGCGCTGGTCAACGTAGGTAAAGCGTTCGGCGCCGTGCAGGCCCTGCAGGGCGTCACCCTCGAACTCCACGCGGGCGAAGTGCACGCGCTGGCGGGGGAGAACGGCGCCGGGAAGTCCACCATCGTAAAAACGTTCGCAGGCGTGCACCGCCCCGATTCGGGCGAAGTGCGGCTGGACGGCGAACCGGTGGTCTTCGGCGGCCCGGCCGACGCGCAGCAGGCGGGCGTCGCGGTGATCTACCAGGAGCCGACCCTGTTCCCCGACCTGTCGGTCGGCGAGAACATCTTCATGGGGCGCCAGCCCCGCACCGGCCTGGGCCGGATCGACCGCCGCGCCATGCACGCCGCCGCGGCCGAACTGTTCACCCGGCTGGGCGTCCCGCTGGACCCGCAGCAGCCCGCCCGCGGCCTGTCCATCGCCGACCAGCAGGTGGTCGAGATCGCCAAGGCCATCTCCCGGGACGCCCGGGTGCTGATCATGGACGAGCCCACCGCCGCGCTCACCGGCCAGGAGGTGGCCCGGCTCTTCACGGTCACCCGCACGCTGCAGAGCCAGGGCTGCGCGATCCTGTTCATCTCGCACCGGCTGGAGGAGATCTTCGAGCTGTGCCAGCGGGTGACGATCCTGCGCGACGGCCGGTGGATCACCAGCGAGCCGCTGGCCGGGCTGACCGCCGACGACCTGGTGCGGCGGATGGTCGGCCGCGAGCTGTCCGCGCTCTACCCCAAGCAGGACGTCGTCCCCGGCGAGGTCGCGCTGGAGGTCTCCCGGCTCACCCGCGAGGGCGTCTTCACCGACGTCTCCTTCCAGGTGCGCCGCGGTGAGATCGTCGCGCTGGCCGGGCTGGTCGGGGCCGGCCGCAGCGAGGTGGCCCGCGCGATCTTCGGCGTCGACCGGCGGGACGCCGGTGAGGTCAAGGTGAACGGCCGCGGGATCACCGGCGCCGGCCCCACCGCGGCCATGGACGCCGGGCTGGCCCTGGTCCCCGAGGACCGGCGGCAGCAGGGCCTGGTGATGGACATGTCCATCGAGCGCAACATGGGCCTGACCCAGCTGCCCGCGCTGCGCCGCGCCGGCAGGCTCGGGCCGCTGCTCTCCCGCAAGGTGGAGCGCGACCGCGCCCGCGGCTGGGCGGAGCGGCTGCAACTGAAGTTCTCCCAGCTGAGCGACGCGGTCGGCGTCCTGTCGGGCGGCAACCAGCAGAAGGTGGTGCTGGCCAAGTGGCTGGCCACCGACCCGGCGGTGCTCATCGTGGACGAGCCGACCCGCGGCATCGACGTGGGCACCAAGTCCGAGGTGCACCGGCTGCTGTCCGAACTCGCCGGCCGGAACCTGGCGGTGCTGATGATCTCCTCCGACCTGCCCGAGGTGCTCGGCATGGCCGACCGGGTGCTGGTCATGCACGAGGGCCGCCTGGTCGCCGAGATCCCCCGGGCGGAGGCCACCGAGGAGTCGGTCATGGCCGCCGCCACCGGACAGAACGGGAAGGCAGCGGCATGACGGCGCACCACGCCAAACCCTCCAACCGCGGCAGCCTGGTCGATCTGGTGCTGCGCGCCCGCGAGCTGAGCATCTTCGTCGCGCTCGTGCTCCTGGTGGTCATCACCACCCTGGTCAACCCCCGGTTCCTGTCGGCCCAGGGCGTGGAGGACATCTTCCTCAACGCCTCGATCCTGGCGCTGCTGGCGGTCGGGCAGACCCTGGTGGTCATCACCCGCAACATCGACCTGTCGGTCGGCTCGGTGATCGGCCTGGTCGCCTTCGTGGTGGGCGACTTCGTCTCCGGCACCGACCACGGCGTGCTCGTGGCGGTGCTGCTGGGCGTGGCGATCGGCGCCGGCTGCGGCCTGGTGAACGGGCTGCTGGTCAGCTTCCTGCAGGTCCCGGCGCTGGTGGTCACCCTCGGCACGCTGTACGTGGTGCAGGGCGTCAACCACTACATCGCGCACGGCCGGCAGATCAACGCGGCCGAGGTGCCGTCGGCGATCCTCGGCCTGGGCAACGGCGACATCCTCGGCATCCCCTACCTGCCGCTCATCACCGTGGCCGTGATGCTCCTGGTCGGCTACTACCTGCGGGCCTACCCGTCGGGCCGGGAGTTCTACGCGATCGGCTCCAGCCCGGAGGCGGCCCGCCTGGCGGGCGTGCCGATCCGGCGCCGGGTGCTCGCCGCCTACGTGGCCGGCGGTGTGCTGGCCGGCCTGGCCGGGGTGCTCTGGCTGGCCCGCTTCGGCACCGTCATCGCGGACCCGGCCAAGGGCTGGGAACTGCGGGTGGTCGCCGCGGTCGTGGTCGGCGGCGTGGCCATCGTCGGCGGGGTCGGCTCGGTGTACGGGGCGGCCCTGGGCGCCCTGCTGATCACCACCATCGGCAGCGTGCTGGTGGTGCTGAAGATCAACTCGTTCTGGCAGGAGGCCATCATCGGCCTGCTGCTGCTCCTGGCGATCAGCGCGGACCGGGTGGTGGCGCTGCGGGTCGCCCAGGTGCTGCGGAAACGTAACGCGGCCGCCCGAACATCGCCCGCGCCCGCCGCGGGCGAGCGGGAGCCGGTGAACGGAGTGAGCCGATGAAGACGTCCGCACTCGGACAGATCGTCCGCTGGGACGTGGTCGTCACGATCCTGCTGATCGCGGTGTTCTTCGGCGGGGCCGGGCTGTCCCCGGACTTCGCCAACACCGACAACCTGTCCTTCGCGCTCAGCGACCTCGGCGAGATCGCGCTGATCGCGCTGCCCATGACGCTGCTGGTGGTCTGTGGCGAGGTGGACCTGTCGGTGGCGTCGGTGCTCGGCCTGTGCAGCGCGCTGACCGGCTCGCTGTGGGACGCGGGCTGGACCTTCGAGACGATCGTCCCGGCGGTCGTGCTCGTCGGCGTGCTCTGCGGCCTGCTCAACGGGCTGCTGGTCACCCGGCTCGGCCTGCCGTCGCTGGCGGTCACCATCGGCACGCTCAGCCTGTACCGGGGCCTGGCCTACGTGGTGCTGGGCACCGAGGCGATCTCGGAGTTCCCGCAGCAGTACGCCGACCTGGCGGTGCAGACCGTGCCGGGGACACCGATCCCGTACCCGGTGGCGCTGTTCGTCCTGCTCGCGGTGATCACCGCCCTGGTGCTGCACTCCACCGGCCTCGGCCGGTCGCTGTTCGCCATCGGGTCCCAGGAGGAGGCGGCCTTCTTCGCCGGCGTCCGGGTCAAGCGGATCAAGCTCGTGCTGTTCGTGGTGTCCGGGGTGGTGGCCGCGTTCGCCGGCGTGATCTACACGCTGCGGTACGGCAGCGCCCGGGCCGACAACGGCGCGGGCCTGGAACTCGCGGTGATCGCCGCGGTGCTGCTCGGCGGGGTGGACTTCGACGGCGGCAAGGGCACCCTCGGCGGCGTGATCGCCGGGGTGCTGCTCATCGGCCTGCTGCGCAACCTGCTCATGCTCAACGACGTCGCCACCGAGATTCAGTCCATCGTCACCGGGCTGCTGCTGATCGTCTCGGTGGTCACCCCACGGCTGATCGTCTCGATCCGGGCGGCCCGGTCCAGACGCCGGAGCGCCGCGGTCGCGGCCTCCTAGCGGTTCTTCATCTCCCACCCCTCACGGAAGTCTCGAAAGGCAGAGATCATGTCCCAGCGTTCCTTCGCCCCGCGCCGGGCGGCGAGGTCCTTCGCGGCCATCGCCACCGCGGGCGTGCTGGCCCTCGGGCTGGCCGCCTGTGGCGGTACCACCAAGGACTCCGGCTCCAGCTCCGGCGGGTCCGCCGGCACCGGGTCCGCCGCCTCGGCGAACCCCAACGCGCCGATCAAGGAGGGCCTGAAGCTCGCCTTCCTGCCCAAGCAGATCAACAACCCGTACTCCACGATCGTCAACAACTCCGGCATCGCGGCGGCCAAGGAGTACAAGGGCGAGGCCAAGGAGGTCGGCCCGTCCGACGCGTCCGCGTCCTCCCAGGTCTCCTACATCAACACGCTGATCCAGCAGCGCCAGGACGCCATCCTGATCGCGGCCAACGACGCCAACGCCGTCTGCGGGCCGCTCAAGCAGGCCATGTCCCGCAACATCAAGATCGTCGCCTATGACTCCGACACCAACCCGGACTGCCGCGACATCTTCATCAACCAGGCCAGCTCCGAAGAGGTCGGCCGCAGCCAGGTGAAGCTGCTGGCCGAGCAGATCGGCCACAAGGGTGAGATCGCCGTCCTGTCGGCCACGGCCAACGCGACGAACCAGAACACCTGGATCAAGTACATGCAGGAGGAGCTGAAGAAGCCCGAGTACAAGGACATGAAGCTGGTCAAGATCGCCTACGGCGACGACGACGACCAGAAGTCCTTCCAGCAGACCCAGGGCCTGCTCCAGGCGTACCCGAACCTCAAGGGCATCATCTCGCCGACCACCGTGGGCGTCGCCGCCGCGGCCCGGTACATCTCCGGCACCAAGTACAAGGGCAAGGTCGTGCTGACCGGCCTGGGCACGCCGAACCAGATGCGCAAGTTCATCAAGGACGGCACCGTCGCCAAGTTCGCCCTGTGGAACCCCAAGGACCTGGGCTACCTGGCCTCCTACGCCGCCGCCGCGCTGGCGTCCGGCCAGATCACCGGCGCCCAGGGCGAGAAGCTCAAGGCCGGCCGGCTCGGCGAGCGCACCATCGGCGCGAACGGCGAGATCGTCCTCGGCCCGCCCTTCACCTTCGACAAGAGCAACATCGACGAGTTCGACTTCTGACCGTCCGTCCCGTCCCCGGCGCGCGCCGCCGGGGACGGGGCCCGGGGGGATCCCATGCGCCGTGTCTGTTTCCTGCTGAAAGTCCGCCAGGACCGGCTGGCCGAGTACCGCCGCCGGCACGCCGAGGTCTGGCCCGACATGCTCGCCGCGCTGCGCGACACCGGCTGGCACAACTACTCGCTCTTCCTCCGCGAGGACGGGCTGCTGGTCGGCTACCTGGAGACCAACGACTTCCAGGCCGCGCTCGACGGCATGGCCCGCACCGAGGTGAACGCCCGGTGGCAGGCGGAGATGGCGCCGTTCTTCGAGGACCTCGACGGCCGCCACCCCGACGAGGGGATGGCGCCGCTCACCGAGGTCTTCCACCTTGACTGAACACTCGGGGAAGAGGAATCCATGACTGACATCGGGGCGGTGAAGGAGACCCTGCGCGCCCAGCGCATCGAGACGCCCTCCTGGGCGTACGGGAACTCCGGCACCCGTTTCAAGGTCTTCGCCCAGCAGGGCGTGCCGCGCACCCCGCAGGAGAAGATCGACGACGCCGCGACGGTGCACCGCTACACCGGTGTCGCGCCCACCGTGGCGCTGCACATCCCCTGGGACCGGGTCGACGACTACGCCGCCCTGGCCGACCACGCCCGGAACGCCGGCATCACCCTGGGGGCGATCAACTCCAACGTCTTCCAGGACGACGACTACATGCTGGGCAGCGTCACCAACCCCGACCCGGCGGTGCGCAAGAAGGCGCTGAACCACCTGCTGGAGTGCGTCGACATCATGGACGCCACCGGCTCGCGCGACCTGAAGCTGTGGTTCTCCGACGGCACCAACTACCCGGGCCAGGACGACGTCCGGGAACGCCAGGACCGGCTGGCCGAGGCCCTGTCGGCGGTGTACGACCGGCTCGGCGACGACCAGCGCCTGCTGCTGGAGTACAAGCTCTTCGAGCCCGCCTTCTACACCACCGACGTGCCGGACTGGGGCACCGCCTACGCGCACTGCCTGCGACTCGGCCCCAAGGCCGTGGTGTGCGTGGACACCGGCCACCACGCCCCCGGCACCAACATCGAGTTCATCGTGGCGGTCCTGCTGCGCGAGGGGAAGCTCGGCGCGTTCGACTTCAACTCCCGCTTCTACGCCGACGACGACCTGATGGTCGGCGCCGCCGACCCGTTCCAGCTGTTCCGGATCATGCACGAGGTCGTCCGGGGCGGCGGGCTGGGCCCGCAGGTGGCCTTCATGCTCGACCAGTGCCACAACATCGAGCCCAAGATCCCCGGCCAGATCCGCTCGGTGATGAACGTCCAGGAGGCCACCGCCAAGGCGCTGCTGGTGGACGCGGACGCGCTGCGCGCCGCCCAGCGCTCCGGTGACGTGCTCGGCGCCAACGCGGTGCTGATGGACGCCTACAACACCGACGTGCGCCCGCTGCTCGCCGAACTGCGCGAGGAGATGGGCCTGGACCCCGACCCGATGGCCGCCTACCGCCGCTCCGGATACGCCGAGCGGATCGTCGCCGAGCGCGTCGGTGGCACCGCCGCCGGCTGGGGCGCCTGAACCACCCGCTACCCGAAGGAGCGTTTCCATGACCGGCACCCCGCCCGAGGTGGAGCAGCTGCTCGACCGGGCGCACGCCCTCGGCGCCGACCCGCGCAACACCAACTACGCGGGCGGCAACGCCTCGGCCAAGGGCACCGTCACCGACCCGGTGACCGGTACCGCCGCCGAGCTGATGTGGGTGAAGGGATCGGGCGGTGACCTCGGCACGCTGAAGGCGGCCGGGCTGGCCGTGCTGCGGCTGGACCGGCTGCGCGCCCTCGTCGACGTCTACCCCGGCGTCGAGCGCGAGGACGAGATGGTCGCCGCGTTCGACTACTGCCTGCACGGCCGGGGCGGCGCCGCCCCGTCGATCGACACCGCCATGCACGGCCTGGTGGACGCCGTCCACGTGGACCACCTGCACCCCGACTCCGGCATCGCGATCGCCACCGCCGCCGACGGCGAGGAGCTCACCCACCGGATCTTCGGCGACCGGGTGGCGTGGGTGCCCTGGCGGCGCCCCGGCTTCCAGCTCGGCCTGGACATCTCCGCCATCAAGGCCGCCAACCCGCAGGCCATCGGGGTCATCCTCGGCGGGCACGGCGTCACCGCCTGGGGCGACACCAGCGCCGAGTGCCAGGCCAACTCCCTGGAGATCATCCGCACCGCCGAGGCGTACATCGCCGAGCACGGCCGGCCGGACCCGTTCGGGTCGGTGGTGTACGCCACCCTGCCGGAGGCCGAGCGGCGCGCCCGCGCCGCAGCGCTGCTCCCGCTGGTCCGCGGGCTGGCCTCCACCGACCGGCCGCAGGTCGGCCACTACACCGACACCCCCGAGGTGCTCGACTTCGTCTCCCGCTCCGAGCACCCCCGGCTGGCCGCGCTCGGCACGTCCTGCCCGGACCACTTCCTGCGCACCAAGGTCGCCCCGCTGGTGCTCGACCTGCCGCCGGACGCCCCGCTGGAGCAGGTGGCCGAGCGGCTGCGCGAGCTGCACGCCGAGTACCGGGACGACTACCGGGCCTACTACGAGCGGCACGCCACCCCGGACTCCCCGCCGCTGCGCGGGGCCGACCCGGCGATCGTGCTGGTGCCCGGCGTCGGCATGTTCAGCTTCGGCGCCAACAAGCAGACCGCCCGGGTCGCCGGCGAGTTCTACGTCAACGCCATCAACGTGATGCGCGGCGCCGAGGCCCTGTCGTCGTACGCGCCGATCGACGAGGCCGAGAAGTTCCGCATCGAGTACTGGGAGCTGGAGGAGGCCAAGCTCCGCCGGATGCCCAAGCCGAGGCCGCTGGCCACCCGGGTGGCGCTGGTCACCGGCGGCGGCTCCGGGATCGGCCGGGCCACCGCGCTGCGGCTGGCCGCCGAGGGCGCCTGCGTCGTGGTCGCCGACCGGGACGCCGCCGCGGCCGAGAAGGTCGCCACGGAACTCGGCGGTCCCGACGTCGCCGTCGCGGTCACCGTGGACGTGACCTCCGAGGAGCAGATCGCCGCCGCGTTCCAGGCCGGGGTGCTGGCCTTCGGCGGGGTGGACCTGGTGGTCAACAATGCCGGGCTGTCGATCTCCAAGCCGCTGCTGGAGACCACCGCCGCCGACTGGGACCTCCAGCACGACGTGATGGCCAAGGGCTCCTTCTTGGTCTCCCGCGCCGCCGCCCAGATCATGACCGAGCAGGGGATGGGCGGCGACATCGTCTACATCTCCAGCAAGAACGCGGTCTTCGCCGGCCCCAACAACGTCGCCTACGGCGCCGCCAAGGCCGACCAGGCGCACCAGGTCCGGCTGCTGGCCGCCGAGCTCGGCGAGCACGGCGTCCGGGTGAACGGGATCAACCCCGACGGCGTCGTCCGCGGCTCCGGCATCTTCGCCGGCGGCTGGGGCGCCAAGCGGGCCGCCGTATACGGCGTCGAGGAGGAGAAGCTCGGCGAGTTCTACGCCCAGCGCACCCTGCTCAAGCGCGAGGTGCTGCCCGAGCACGTCGCCGCCGCCGTCTTCGCCCTCACCGGCGGGGACCTGACCCACACCACCGGGCTGCACATCCCGGTGGACGCCGGCGTGGCCGCCGCCTTCCTGCGGTAGCCGCGCCCCTGATCGGACGGGGCCGTCGCCTGGCCGCGCAGGAGCCGCGGCGGCCCCGTTCCCACCACCCCTGGAGGAGCAGACGATGACCGAAACCACCATCCCCTCCCGCGTCAAGGTGGGTCTGGTCGCCGGCGGGCTGGGCGCCTACTGGCCCCAGTTCCCCGACCTGCTCCCGCAACTGCGCCGCTCGGCCGAGCGCGTCTCGGAGCGGATGCGCGAGCTGGGCGCCGACGTCGTGGACGTCGGGTTCATCTCCGACGCGCAGGAGGGTGCCGCCGCCGCCGAGAAGCTCCGCGCCGCCGGCTGCGACATCATCGTCGGCTTCCTGACCACCTACATGACCGCCACCATGCTGGTGCCGGTCGCGCAGCGCGCCGACGCCCCCGTGCTGCTGATCAACCTCCAGCCGACCGAGTCGATGGACCACGCGACCTTCGACACCGGCCAGTGGCTGGCCTACTGCGGCGCCTGCCCGCTGCCGGAGATGGCCAACGCCTTCATGCGGTGCGGTGTCCCGTTCCGCTCCGTCTCGGGGTACCTGGAGGACGAGCGCGCCTGGGCGCGGATCGGCCGCTGGGTGCGCGCCGCCGGGGTCCGCGCCGCGCTGCGCCGCGGCCGGCACGGGCTGATGGGCCACCTCTACCCGGGAATGCTGGACGTCTCCACCGACCTCACCCTGGTCAGCGCCAACTTCGGCGGGCACGTCGAGGTGCTGGAGTTCGACGACCTGCGGGTGCGGGTGGAAAAGGTCACCGACGCCGAGGCCGCCGCGAAGAAGGCCCAGGCCGCGGAGATCTTCGAGCTGGCCGACTCGGTGGACGACGAGGACTTCACCTGGGCCGCCCGGGTGTCGGTCGGCCTCGACCGCCTGGTCGAGGACTTCGAGCTCGACAGCCTGGCCTACTACCACCGCGGGCTGGACGGCGAGATCCACGAGCGGCTCGGCGCCGGCATGATCCTGGGTGCCTCGCTGCTCACCGCCCGGGGCGTCCCCGCGGCGGGCGAGTACGAGCTGCGCACCTCCCTGGCCATGCTGATCATGGACCGGCTGGGCGGCGGCGGCTCGTTCACCGAGCTGCAGGCCCTGGACTTCCACCGGGGCCACGTCGAGATGGGCCACGACGGGCCCGCCCACCTGGCCATCAGCGACGCCAAGCCGCTGCTGCGCGGCTTGGGCGTCTACCACGGCAAGCGCGGCTACGGCGTGTCGGTCGAGTTCGACGTCAAGCACGGCCCCGTCACCGCGTTCGGCGTCATCCAGCGCCGCGACGGGTCCTTCGCGTTCGTCGCCTCCGAGGGCGAAGTCGTGGACGGCCCGCTGCTGGAGATCGGCAACACCACCTCGCGGGTCGACTTCGGCTGCGACCCGGGGGAGTGGACCGACGCCTGGAGCGCCACCGGGATCTCCCACCACTGGGCGCTGGGCACCGGGCACCGGACCGCCGACCTGCGCGCCCTGGCCGACCTCATGCGGGTCGAGCTCGTCGAGGTCAACCCCTAGAACGGCGCATGCCTGGGGAGTCCTCCCCGGGCGGGCGGCCCGTCCCGTACCCGCCACGAGTCTCGCCGGTCGTGCCCGCACCCGCGGAAACGGCCTCCCGCGGGGAGTGCACCGCACCTCCCGCGGCCGGTCGTGCCCGCACCAGCGGAGGCGGCGCGGGACCCCGATCGCCCCAACCCTCGATCCGCCACGGCCCCGCGGCGAAAGGAACGGTCGTCCTCCCGCCGCGTTTTGCTGGAACACCCCTGAGGAGAACATCCTTGAACACCGAAGAGCGCGGCTTCACCCGCCGCCGCGTCCTCCAGGCCGGCACCGCCGCCGGCGCCGGCCTGGCCCTCACCTGGGGCACCCCCCTGAACCCCGCCACCGCCGACGCGTCCGTGCCCGCCGACCGGTTCGTCCGGCCCGGCGCGGCCGTCCGGCCCAAGTTCCGCTGGTGGTGGCCGGACGGCCACATCGACCCCGCCGAGATCCGCCGGGAGATCGACCAGATCGCCGACGCCGGGTTCGGCGGCGCCGAGATCGTCGCGGTGCACCACAGCATCCGCGACAAGTCGGTCCTCGACCCGATCAAGCACGGCTGGGGCACCCCGGCGTGGAACGCGGGGGTCGAAGCCGCCCTGGAGCAGGCCAAGCGGCGCGGGATCACCGTCGACCTCACCATCGGCCCCGCCTGGCCCGCCGCCGTGCCGACCCTCACCCCCGACAGCCCCGCCGCCGTCAAGGAACTGGCCTACGGCAGCGCCGAAGTGGCCGGCGGCACCACCTACGGCGGCCCGGTGCCGGCCGCCGTGGTCGCCCCCGAGCACGGTGTGACGCAGCAGAAACTGCTGCTCGTCCAGGCCGTCCGGCTCGACCCGGCCCTGTCCACCAAGGACGAGACCGGGCTGGCGGCGGACTCCGTCCAGGACGTGACCGGCCGGGTGACCGGCGACCGGATCGAGTGGACCGCTCCCGCCGACGGGACCTGGCTGCTGCTGGCCTACTGGGAGCGCGGCTCCGGCCAGACCCCCGAGTCCGGCCCGCACACCAGCCCCGAGTCCTCCGTGGTCGACCACTTCAGCCGGGCCGGCACCCAGGCGGTCATCGACTTCTGGGAGTCCCGGCTGCTGACCAAGAACATCCGCCGGCTGCTGAAGGACGCGGGCGGGGCGCTGTTCGAGGACTCCATCGAGCTGGAGACCCAGTCGCTCAACTGGACCCCGAACCTGCTCGCCGAGTTCGCGCAGCGGCGCGGCTACCGGCTGGAGCCCTACCTGCCGGTCGTCCTGCGCAACGACGAGGACCCCGTCCACACCTACGAGTCCCAGCTCACCCGGCATGTCCGGCACGACTACTGGCAGACCGTCTCCGACCTGTTCAACGAGTACCACTTCGAGCCGCTGACGAAGTGGGCGCACTCGCTGGGCCTGGAGTTCCGCGCCCAGCCGTACGGGCTGGAGACCGACTCGATCCAGAGCGCGGCGATCATCGACATCCCCGAGGGCGAGTCGCTGGGCTTCAAGAACCTCGACGACTACCGGGCGCTGGCCGGCGGCCGGGACATGGCCGGCCGGAAGATCCTGTCGTCGGAGGCCGGCGCCTACCAGGGCGGTGCCTACAACACCACCTGGGAGAAGCTGCTGCTCACCATGAACGGCGCGTACGCGGCCGGGCTCAACCAGACCGTGCTGCACGGCTTCTCCTACGCCACCGCCCCGGGCGTGAAGTGGCCGGGCTTCGCCGGGTTCACCCCCTACAACGGCGGCATCGGCTTCTCGGAGTCCTGGGGGCCGCGGCACCCGACCTGGCGGCACGTCCGGGACGTGGCCGACTACTTCGCCCGGGTGCACCAGACCACCCAGGCCGGCACCAACAAGATCGACGTGGCGGTCTTCCGGCAGAAGGGCCGCAGCAAGACCGGGCTGGGCGCCGGCTGGTTCACCGCCACCGGCATCCCGCTGGGCTGGACGCACCAGCTGGTCAGCGCACCGCTGCTCGACCTGCCCGCGGCGAAGGTGTCCGGCGGGCGGCTCGCCCCGCACGGCCCGGCCTACAAGCTGCTGGTCGTCGAGGGCGACGTGCTCGGCGGCAACGAGTGCACCCTGCCGGTCGAGGTGGCCGAGCGGCTGCTGAAGCTCACCAGGGCGGGCCTGCCGCTGCTGTTCATCGGCGACTGGTCGGCCGCGTCGGTGCCCGGCGTCGCCCGGCCCGGCGAGAACGAGAAGCTGCGCGCCCTGCTCGCCGGACTGCTCCGCCAGCCGCGGGTGCGCAACGTCCCCGACCGGGCGTCCACCCCCACCGCCCTGGCCGACCTGGGCCTGCGGCCCGACGTGGAGCACGCGCAGAGCTCCACCCTGCTGCACGCCCGCCGCACCGACGGCGACACCGACTACTACTACTTCTCCAACGGCAAGCACGCCGAGACGGTGAAGCCCCCGGTGGCCGCCATCGACCACCAGGTCACGCTGACCCGCGCCGACCGGGACGCGGTGCCGTACCGGCTGGACCCGTGGACCGGCGAGATCGAGCGCATCGCCCTCTACACCGAGGACCGCGACCGCGTCACGCTGCGGGTCGCGCTGCGCCCCGGCGAGTCGACCGTCGTCGTCCTGGCGAGCTCGCGCTGGCTCAAGGGCCGCCCGTCCCGCGACCCGCACGCCACCGCCACCGAGGCCGAGGAGATCCGCTTCGGCGTCCGCGGCCTGGTGATCCGCGGCAGCAGCGCCGGAACGTACGCGACCACGCTGTCGGACGGCCGCACCGCCCGCACCACCCTCGGCGCGGTGCCCGCCCCGATCGAACCGGCCGGCTGGACCCTGGAGGTGGACGACTTCCGCCCCGGCGCCACCCCGACCCAGACGGAGATCGCCAGGGTCTCGGTGACGCTGGACGCGCTGAAGGCGTGGCCCGACATCCCTGAGCTGGCGGACGCCTCGGGCGTCGGCCGGTACCGCACCACCGTGCACCTGCCCGAGTGGGCCGCCGACCACGGCGCCCGCCTGGAGCTGGGCGAGGTGTTCGACACCTGCCGGGTCACGGTCAACGGCCACCGGCTGCCCCCCGTCGACCCGCTCAACCCGGTGGTGGACGCCGGCCGGTACCTGCGGCGCGGCACCAACACCATCGAGGTCGAGGTCGCCACCACCCTCAACAACCGGCTCCGCGTCGCCGACCCGGCCGTCTACGGCGGGGCGTCCCGCCAGAAGTACGGCCTGCTCGGCCCGGTCCGCCTCGTCCCCTACCGGGAGGCCGGCGTCCAGCGCTGAGTGCCCGCCCCGGACACCACAGCGAAGAAGTAGCGGCGGGAGGGCGTTGCCCCGCCCTCCCGCCCACCGAACCCCTCAGCGATCCCCGTCACAGCTGGAAAGTGAGGAATTCATGCAGGCCAGAGTACTGAAAGGCCGCCGTAACCGGGCCGTGGTCGCGCTCGGAGCGGCCGCGGTCGCCGCACCGCTGCTGCTCGCCGGGGCCCCGGCCGGTATCGCGGCCGGCCCGCCCGCCAAGCCGGGCGGCCACTCCCGCCCCTGGGAGGCCTACAACCTGTCGCCGACCAGCCGCACCCTGGCCCCGGCCACGGTCTACGGCACCGCCGGCGAGGTGACCGACCCCGGCGCGGTGCTCCGCGGCCGGCCCACCCGGCTGTCGGGCGCCGGCGCGCGCCTCACCCTCGACTTCGGCAAGGACGTCACCGGCCTGGTGACCCTCCGGTTCGCCGGCTCCGACGGCCCGCAGCGGGTCGGGCTGGCGTTCAGCGAGTCGTCGGAGTACATCGCCACCACCACCGACGCCTCCACGGGCGGCCCCCGCAGCCGGGACGGGGCGCTGTACGCCGACGTCGACGGCAGGACCACCTACACCACCCCCGCCAAGCACCTGCGCGGCGGCTTCCGCTACCTGACGATCTTCATGGAGTCGGCCGGCCGGGTCGACCTCACCGGGGTCTCGGTGCACTTCACCGCGGCGCCGGCGATGAAGAACCCCGCCGCGTACGCCAACTACTTCTACTCCAGCGACACGCTGCTCAACCGCATCTGGTACGCGGGCGCGTACACCGTCCAGCTCAACACCATCGACCCCCGCACCGGCCGGATCTGGGAGGCGCCCGCCGAGGCGTGGGACAACAGCGGCCTGGTCGGAGTCGGCGACACCATCCTCGTCGACGGCGCCAAGCGCGACCGCACGGTCTGGCCGGGCGACCTGGGCATCGAGGTCCCCGCCGCGTACGCCGCGTTCAACGACACCGTGTCGGCCCGCAACGCGCTCACCACCATCTACCAGCACCAGCGCGACACCGGCGAGCTCCCCTACGCCGGGCCGATGCTGAACAAGTACGGGTCCGACACCTACCACCTGTGGACCCTGGCCGCCACCTGGGACTACTACCTCTACACCGGCGACCGGCGCTGGCTGGACGGGGTGTGGGAGGACTACCGGCAGGCCGTCGACTTCAGCACCGCCAAGCTGAGCGAGCGCGGGCTGCTGTCGATCACCGGCACCTCCGACTCCGTGCGAATCCTGGCCAAGGGCGAGAACCTCATCGCCAACGTGCTGCTGTGGCGGGTGCTCGACACCGGGTCGCGGCTGGCCCAGACGATGGGTGACACCACCCTCGCCCGCTCCTACGCCGACCGGGCCGCCGCGCTGCGCACCGCCGTCAACACCCACATGTGGGACGAGACCGCCGGTGCGTACCGCTTCTACCCCGACTCGGCCATCCACCCGCAGGACGGCAACTCGCTCGCCGTCTGGTACGGCCTCGCCGACCAGAACAGGGCCCGGCGGATCAGCAAGGACCTCACCGGCAACTGGAACGAGGTCGCCGCCACCGCCCCCGAGAACAAGGGCAACCCCGGCGTCTTCTCCGGCTCCATGGAGGTCAACGCCCACTTCGCCGCGGGCGGCACGGCCGGCGACCAGGCCGGGGTGGACATCATCCGCCGCCAGTGGGGCTACATGCTCGACCACCCGAACGGCACCCGGAGCACCTTCTGGGAGTCGTTCCGCAACCCCGGCGACGGCTGCGTGTTCTGCAGCTCGTACGTCAGCCTGGCGCACGCCTGGGCGACCGGGCCGACCCCCGCGCTCACCTTCTACGTGCTCGGGCTGCGCCCCACCGGCACCGGCGGGCGGACCTACGACTTCGTGCCGCACACCGCCGACCTGACCTTCGCCGAGGGCCGCATCACCACCACCCGCGGCCCCGTCGAGGCGTCGTGGCGGATCGACCGGGCCCGCGGCACCTACACCGCCCGGCTCACCGCCCCGCGCGGCACCGGCGGCCGGGTCGGCGTGCCCGTCCTCGGCGCCCGGACCAAGGTCTTCGTCGACGGCCGCCTCGTCTGGGACGGCACCCGCGGCAAGGCGTACCACGCGCACACCGACGGCGAGTACGTCTACCTGGAGGGGGTCCCCTCCGGCCGGCACACGATCACCGCTCGCCGCTAGGCCGCGGCCGGGCCCGCCGGGCGGGCCCGGCCGCCTTCCCGTCACGGTTCCCACCCCTTCGACCCCCCTTTCCGGACGGCCAAGGAGCCATCTTGCGAAACCCCCTCCCCCCGCGGCGCGGCGGCCGGATCGCTGCCGTCGCCGTGGCGTTCGGCCTCGTGGTGCCGGGCACCATCCCGGCGGCGCTGGCCGACACCCCGGCCGGAGCCACCGGGCTGCGCGCCGCCGACCTCACCGAGGCCCTCGGCATCGACGACACCACCCCGCCGCTCACCTGGCGGCTGGACTCCGCCGGGCGCGGCATCCGCCAGGTCGCCTACCAGGTGCAGGCCGCCACCGGCCGGGACCGCCTGGAGCGCGGCCACCCCGACCTGTGGGACACCGGCCAGGTGAGCGGCGACCGGCAGCGGATCGACTACGCCGGCAAGAAGGTCGGCAGCCGCACCCGGGTGTACTGGCGGGTCCGGGTCTGGACCGGCGGGAAACCGTCCCGCTGGTCCTCGCCCGCCTGGTTCGAGACCGGCCTGACCGGCTCCACCGACTGGACCGGCCAGTGGATCACCCACCCCGACTGGCGGTTCAAGGACAAGCAGCCCTCACCGGTCGAGGTGAAGGTCCCGGCCACCACCGCCCGGTACGTCCGGATCGACGTGACCAGGCTCGGCCTGCCCACGGTGGAGCAGCTGCCCGACCGCACCTGGCGGCTGCAGCTCGCCGAGATCGAGGTCCGCGGCCCCGACGGCACCAACCACGCCGCCGGGACGACCATGACGCCCTCCGACACCGGCGGCAACGTCAACCGCGTCTGGGCACCCCGCTACGTGACCGACGGCACCCAGACCACCAACCAGGGCTTCGCCGGCTGGTCCAGCTCGGCCTACCCCGG
The DNA here is from genome assembly GCF_003289645.1 of Actinomadura craniellae. Classification (GTDB taxonomy): domain Bacteria; phylum Actinomycetota; class Actinomycetes; order Streptosporangiales; family Streptosporangiaceae; genus Actinomadura_D; species Actinomadura_D craniellae. The sequence goes on from NZ_QLYX01000001.1 coordinate 89,705, forward strand.
CCCGGACGTGTCCGGCACGCCCATCGTCCTCACCCTCGACCTGAAGTCCGCCCAGACCTTCGACCGGGTGCTGCTCTACCCGCGCACCGACGCCCCCGCCGAGGGCGGCCGGGTGCCCTACGCCCCGGTGGACTTCTCGGTCTCCGCGGCCGACGACACGGCCGGGCCGTTCACCCGGCTGGCCGCGGTCGAGGACCAGGAGCCGCCCGCCTCCCCGGTGCCGCCCGCCATGCCGATCTTCGCCCGGGACTTCGCCCTCCCGGCCGGGGTCCGCTCCGCCCGGCTGTACGTGACCGGGCTGGGCGTCTACGAGGCCAGCCTCAACGGCCGCCGGATCGGGGACGCGGTGCTGGAACCGGCCAACACCGGCTTCCAGGACCGGGTCTCCTACGCCACCTACGACGTGACGAAGCTGCTGCGCCGCGGCGCCAACACCCTCGGCGTCGAGCTGGGCAACGGGGCCGCCAACGTCATCTCCACCCCCGACCGGTACCGCAAGTTCGCCGCCACCCTGAGCGACCCCAAGCTGATGGCCCAGCTGGAGGTCACCCTCGCCGACGGCCGGGTGCAGCGGATCACCAGCGGTGACGGCTGGCGGACCACCCTCGGCCCCACCACCTTCTCCAACTGGTACGGCGGCGAGGACTACGACGCCCGGCTGGAGCGTCCCGGCTGGGACCGCCCCGGCGCGAGCCGGAGCGGCTGGGCCCCGGCGGTCACCGTCGGCGCGCCCGGCGCGGCCACCGTGCTCAGCGGGCGCGCCGCCGAACCCGTCCGGGTGATCGAGACCCTGCGTGGGAAGAAGGTCGGGTCCGGCGACGGCTACCAGGTCTTCGACCTCGGCCGGAACATCGCCGGCTGGCCCGAGCTGACCATCGACGCCCCCGCCGGCACCGCGGTCCGGATCTACCCGGCGGAAAGCCTCAAGGACGGCCGGCCCTACCAGTCGGCGAGCAACGTCGGCGCGCCGCTCTGGGACCAGTACACCGCCCGGGGCGGCCGGGGCGCCGAGACCTGGCACCCGCGGTTCTCCTACCACGGCTTCCGCTACCTGGAGGTGCGCGGCCCGCTGCCCGCGGGCGCCACGGTGTCGGTGCGCGGCCACGTGCTGCACGCCGACAACGTCTCGGCCGGGAGCTTCTCCTCCTCCAACGAGCTGATCGACGGCATCCACGGCCTCGTCCGCCGGGCCATCGAGGGCAACATGATGAGCATCTTCACCGACTGCCCCAGCCGGGAGAAGCTCGGCTGGCTGGAGCAGAACCACCTGGTCCACGGCGCCCTGGCGGGCAACTACGACGTGCACGCCCAACTGCGCAAGGTCGTCCAGGACATGGCGGACGCGCAGACCGAGACCGGGCTCATCCCCTCGACGGTGCCCGACTACACGGTGCTGTCCGGTTCCTACCGGGACGACTCCAACTGGGGCGGCGCGTTCGTGGTGGTGCCCTGGCAGCTCTACCGGGCCTACGGCGACACCGAGACCATGCGCGTCCACTACGCGGCGATGAAGAAGTACGTCCAGCACCTGGAGGGCCGGGTGACCGGCGGCCTCACCGACTACACGCTCGGCGACTGGATCACCCCCGACCGGACCTTCCCCAAGCTGGCCTCCGGCACCTACGGGTACTGGCGGGTCGTCGACACGATGTCCCGGATCGCCGGCACCATCGGCGAGCAGGACGACGCCCAGGCGTACCGGGCCAAGGCCGACACCAGCGCCAAGGCGCTGTCGGACAAGCTGTACGACCCGGCCACCGGCACCTTCGGCGGCGGCGGCATGGGCGCCGAGGCACTGGCCCTGGACATGGGCGCCGTCCCCGCCGACCAGCGGCAGCGGCTCCTGGACCACCTGGTGGGCAGCATCGAGCAGGCGGGCTGGCACCTGCTGCTCGGCGAGATCTCGCTGCCCTCCGCGTTCCGGGTGCTCTCCCAGGCCGGCCGCGACGACGTCATCTACAAGATCGCCACGCGGACCGACAGCCCCAGCTACGGCTACCAGGTCGTGAACGGCAACACCGCGCTCGGCGAGATGTGGGACGGCGGCAGCGGGCAGTCGCAGAACCACTTCATGCTCGGGTCGATCGACTCGTGGTTCACCGAGCGGCTGGCCGGCATCGAGCAGGCCCCCACCTCGATCGGCTACCGCGAACTGCGGATCGCCCCGTCCGTGGTGGGCGACCTCACCCGCGCCGCCGGCACCCGGCGCACCCCGTACGGCGAGGTGCGCACCGCCTGGACCAGGAAGGGCGACGAGTTCCGGCTCACCGTGACCGTGCCCCCCGGCAGCACCGCCACCGTGCACGTGCCGCTGCTGGCCGCGGGAGCGAAGGCCACCGCCCACCCGGCGGCGACCCGCGGCCCGGTGTCCGGTTCCGAGGCCGTCTACACGGTCGGGTCGGGCAGCTGGACCTTCACCTCCGGCTGACCGTTTTCCCCGGGCGCGCCACGGCGCGCCCGGGGCCCTCACCGGGAGGCCGAGGCCGGTTCACGGCCGGGGGCCTCCCCGCAAAGCCGACGTGCGGCTCGGGGGAGCGCGCGTCGATCCGGGCGCCGGGCCATCAGGCCCGGCGCCCGGCCCTTTCCGGCGGGAAGCCGCCGCACGCCGGGCCCGGTGCGGCGACCTTCCGGAAGGCACGTGGATCGGCTGGTGCTCGCCCGGCCGCGCGGGATCGGCGCGGCCGGGCGAGCGGGGTGCGCGGTCCGGGTCAGGCGTCGGCGGGTTTCGGGGTGGGGCCCGCCTCGGATCCGGTGTCCGTGACCCCGGCCACGTAGTGGACGCCGCGCAGCGACAGCGCCGCGAACGCGATGAGGCACACGGCGACGATCCAGATCCCGGGGCTGAGCGTGGAACCCGTTGCCGCCACCAGGAGCGCGGCGACGAAGGGCGCGATGCCGCTGCCGAACACCGTCCCGATGTTCTGGCCGAAGTTCGCCCCGGTGTAGCGGACCCGGGCCGGGAAGTGCTCGGCGATGTAGGTGAAGGCGGGCGCCTGCACCAGCGCGCCCAGCGAGCCGAACACGCCCATGACGAGCGCCAACTGGAGGACGCCGCTCGCCGTCGAGATCAGGTGCAGTACGGGGAAGGAGACGACGAGGTACCCGCACAGCACGCCGACGAGGACCCGGCGCTGGCCGAACCGGTCGGTCAGCCGCCCCGACAGCGGGGAGAGCAGGGCCATCGGGATGCCGGTCAGCGCCGTGGCCAGGAAGACCTGCTCGCCGGGGATGTCACGCTCGCCCACCAGGTAGGACGTGAACCAGATCGCGACGTTGGGCGCCCCGTTCGCGGCCATCGCGATACCGCCGGCGATGAGCAGGTTGCGCCGGTGCCTGACGAGCACCTCGCGCAGCGGGGTGCGGACGACCTCCCGGTGCGCGACCACCTCGGCGAACTCGGGGGAGTCCTCCAGCCGCGACCGGATCACCAGGGCGAGGAGGGTGAGCGGCCCGGCGATGAGGAAGGCGATCCGCCACCCGTACGACTCCATGGCCTCCGAGCCGAGGGTGCCCGCGAGGATCGCGGCGACGATGGAGCTCAGGGACCCTCCCATCATCGCGCCCATCGGCGTCAGCGAGGCCATGAGGACCCGCCGCGACCGGGGGACGGACTCCAGCACGTAGGTGATCGAGCCGAGCATCTCGCTGCCCGCGGAAACCCCCTGCCCGAGCCGCAGGACCACCAGGAGGATCGGGGCCAGGACGCCGATGGTCTCGTAGGTCGGGAGCACCGCGACCAGGGTGCTGCACGCCCCCATCAGGAGCACGCTGAGGACGAGCGCGTTCCGCCGCCCGTACCGGTCCCCGAACCGCCCGAAGAGGATGCCGCCGACGGGCCGGGCGACGAAGCCCGCCCCGAAGACGGCGAGCCCGGTGAGCAGCGAGGTCGAGGGGTTGTCGGAGGGGAAGAAGAGCGGCGCGAAGTAGACCGTCAGCACGCCGTAGAGGGCGAAGTCGTAGTACTCGATGAACGTGCCGACGAACCCGGCGAACGCGGCTCGCCGGGCCATGGGGGGCAGGGGTTCGCGGGCGGGGGAGGGGTCTCGTCGCATGGAGTCTCCGAGCAGAGGGGGTGGGGGACTCGTCGGAAGGCGCGAAGGCCCTGGTCAGGATCGAGACGGCGATACAACCATTGATAGATATTTATAAATCTATAGAACTCAAGTGCTCGCCTGTCAAGGATCACAACCGGCGGCTGCTCGCCGGCCCCGGCGGCGCGCCGGCCGGTGATCATTGAGGATCCAGGGGGCCATGACACCTCGAAAACTCAAGGATCATGTGGTCGCCCGGGCCCCGTGCGGTGCGGCCGCGCAGGCCCGGCGCGAACCCGGCCGGGAGCCGGAGCCGATCCGGTAATTCGGCATAGAGCCCGGCGGGCCACCTGGCTACCCTGACACCGAAGTGGAGCCAAAGGGAGTCAGAGGGAGTCGTGGCGTGGGCAAGCACGGAAAGAAGGTCCAGTGCGGCATGTGCAGCGGCACCGGGAAGATCAAGACCGGCGGCAACGGCAGCGGCCAGAAACAAGAGGTCCAGTGCACCGGATGCGCCGGCAGCGGGAAGCAGGGATGAAGCCCGCCGACATCCGCCGGGCCGTACCGCGCGAGGCGTTCGTCCCCGACACGATCTGGGTCCGCCGCGCTGACGGCTGGGCGGTCCCCCTCAGCCGCCGGGACGCCCCCCGGGAGTGGGAACGCATCGTGGCCGCCGACGACGAGCCGGTGATCACGCAGGTGGACGACGGCGCCACCGGCAAGGGAACCTGGCCCACCTCCTCCGGCAGCTCCCCCGAGGTCATGGCCATCATGCTCGACGCGCTCCAGGTGCGCCCCGGCCTGCGCGTCCTGGAGATCGGCACCGGCACCGGCTACAACGCGGCCGTGCTGGCCACCATCGCCGGCCCCCGGAACGTCACCACGCTGGAGATCGACGCGACGATCGCCGAGCAGGCACGCACGGCACTCGACCGGGCCGGCCATCCGGTGCACCTCGTGGTGGCGGACGCCACGCACGGCTACCCGCCCCACGCGCCCTACGACCGGATCATCGTCACCGCCGCCGCCCACCACATCCCCTACGCCTGGATCCGCCAGACCGAACCCGGCGGCCTGATCGTGGTCCCCTGGGCACCGACCTTCCACCCCGACTGGCCCCTGTGCCGGCTGACCGTCCACCCCGACGGCACCGCAACCGGACGATTCATCGGCCCCTCGTCCTTCATGCCGCTCCGCGGCCAGCGCCTACCACAATCGGTGATCCACGACACCGAACAACGCTGGGCGGACGCAGGTGAGCCCGACTGCACCCGCTACGGCATCACCGTCACCGCCCAGGAACAACAGATCTGGCTGGACACCCCCGACACCGTCATCGCCTGACAGTCGGTCGTGCGGCTTCCCCATCGACCCTCGTGAACGCTGGGGAGACTGGCTCGACCTCGCGGGGGCCACGGTTGCGCGAGGCGTCGAGATCCGGCGTCTTCGGATCGTGTCCGAGCCGGCCACCCCATTCATCCGGTATGAGTGGGACCTCACCCAAGGCTTGAACCTTGCCGCGGGTGAGAACGTCCGATAGCTGCCTTGTAGCAAGGCGTCGGACCTCATGCTCCCGGGTAACGACCTGTGGGTTTTCGATGACCACCTCGTCGAGTTCAACCTCTTCGCCGGTGACGGTGAGTAGACCGGCCAGGAACTGTCGAAGGACCCCTGGTTAGCCGGCCTTCAGCGATGGCTTGGTGGATCCGGTCGGTGACCTCCTGGGGCTTGAGGTCGATTCCGTTGAGGCCTTCTGGTGTGAGGGGGATTTCCTCTAGGAGGTATTCGCCGCGATCGCTCTGGCTGAATTCTGGTCCGCTGCGTTCGTTGAAGTTCCAGGTTGCGATGTGGGCCAGGTAGAAGAACTGTTGCTCGCTGTTGGATTCCATGGTGTGGAGGAGGCCGGTGATTTCGGCATGGCCGACGATCTCCTCCCACACCTCGCGGTGCAGCGCGGCTTCGAGGCTCTCGTCGCTGTCTTGGACTCCGCCGCCGGGCAGGACCCAGTACGCGGGGGTGCCGTGGCGGATCCGTTTGATGGTCAGCATGGTGTGCTGTGGCGTGATCAGTACGGCGCGGACGCGTTGCTTCATGGATGCCTCATGTTGGGGTGGGACTGGGGTTAGTTGAGGAGCCAGCCGCCGTCGACGTGCAGGGACTGGCCGGTGATGAAGGACGAGGAGGGGGCGGCCAGGAAGGCGACGGCGGCTGCGACGTCTTCGGGGCGCCCGCGCCGGGGGACGCACTGGCGGCGGATCTGTTCTGCGGGAGCAGTGCGGTGCTGGAGCGGTATGTCGTGCTCGGCGTCGACCTGGATGGCTCCCGGCAGGACGGTGTTCACGCATACCCCGTGCGGACCGAGTTCGCGGGCCAGAGAACGGGTGAGGCCGTGGAGTCCGGCTTTGGCAGCACTGTAGGCGACGAGACCAGCGCGGCCGGCGCGGGCGTTGACGCTGCCGATGTTGATGATCCGGCCCCAACGGCGTTCGGTCATGGCCGGGGTGAGGGCCTGGCATACGCGGTAGTGGGCGGTCAGGTTCACCTCCAGAGAGTAGGCCCATGCGGCCTCGTCGGTGTCGGGCCAGGGGACGCGAGGGTAGGAGCCGGCGTTGTTGACCAGGACGTCGACGGGCCCGAGTCGGGCGCGGACCTGATCGTGTATCGCGGTGACCTGCGCGGGGTCGGTGAGGTCACCGTGGACCGCGACGCCCTCGTACGGCAGCGACTGGACGATGACGTCGGCCTCCTCGTGCTGAGCGAGGTGGTTGACGGCCACTGCTGCTCCGGCCGCGGCAAGGGCGCGGGCGATCTCGGCGCCGATGCCGGTGGCTGCGCCGGTGACCAGCGCGATCCGGCCGTGCAGAGGCCGGGAGCGAAGAGGGGCTTCACGAACGCTGAGAGGCACGGTGATCGCTCCGTTCGGCTCGATTGGTAAGCGGGACGGGTGTGGGGTTGAACAGGTCACCGAGCGTTGTGGTGGGGTTGTTGCATTCGGCGGCTTTGATCAGGACCAGGAGGAGGTCTTCGCTGCTGAGGAGAGCAGGAGGGAGAACCCCGAGGATGCGCAGCGTCAGGAAGGCCCGGGCCTGCTGAAGAAACGCATCAGACGGCGTGGCGAGATGGTCGAGGGCGCGGGTGAGGGCGGCGTGACGGCCAATGCCGGTGTTCCAGGTGTAATGGACGCTGATGTGCCGGTCGGTTTTCGCCAGAGTGCAGTGCTCGATCCAGGGAGCGGTGTGCGGGGAAAGGGCTAGGCGGAGTGTGCGCTGATAGGTGCCGGGCTGGTAGCGGGGGACAAGCCAGCCGCCCAGGGCCATGAGGTACCACAGGAGGTTGGCGCTCTCGCCGGTGAGGGTGTTACGGCCGGCATGCTCGAAGTCGAGCCAGCACAAGGGGTCGGCGATGTTCGGTTCGGTGGGGTCACCCTGGGTGATGGCGGTCAGCCACCGGCTGGCCGGATTCAGGGCGTGCCGGGTACGGCCGATGATGGCGGGCAAGTCCACGACAAGATCACGGCCGTTGGCAGTGAGGGTGTAGCGGCGCAGTTGGCCGGTCGTGATCGTAGTGCCGGTACCGGGCAGAGTAAGGGGTAGGTCCTGGTGGAGGTACCAGGCGTCGAGTCTTCCGCCGTTCTTGATCCGGTTGGCGTACAGGCCAGGCATGCATTGCGAGAGCGGGGCCAGTTCGCCGGTGGTCTCGGCAGCCGCTCGCAGGTCCCGGCAGACACCCTCAAGGAGGGCATGTAGCCGGGGCAGAACGCTCTGGTCGCGGTCGGCCAGCGCGATTAGGTCGCCGAGCAGGAACCGGCAGCGACCGCTGGCAAAGACATCCTCGTAGATCACCACATGCGACTGCGCCAGAGCCCGGCGGCCCAGGAGCGCCGGAGCAGAGAAACGGGAGGCGATCTGGTGCCAGCCGCGAACCTCGACGTCGGCCTGCTGCGCGGTGGTGCGCTTGCCGAACACCGGCCGGCGGGCCGCCGGTCGCCTGCCGCTGCTCACGGTGTGCCCTCCCGCACTGTCGACAGCCACAGCTCCAAGACGAGACGGGCGAGGGCCTCGGCCTGGTCGTGATCGGTGCGGGCCGCGCTTAGCAGGCCGTTGATCTCGGGATGGATGCCGGTGAGGAGCGTGGTGAGGGCGTCGTCGTCGGCGGGGCATTCGGTGCCCGCGAACCGGAGCTGGATCTTCGCCAAGAGCGCGGTGACCTTGTACAGGGTGCGTAGGTCGAAGGTGGGGCGCAGAAGCTGGCGGCGGATCTCGATGGCGGCTTGGATACCGTCGCGGACACTGGCTTCGACATCGTCGGCGGCCGCGGGGGTTGGGAGCGTCAGGCCGGGAGCGCACCACAGGGCGGTCAGCGCTCCAGTGCCCAGGAGGGCCAGGACGTGCAGCAGGCGGGAGGAGACCACACCGGTGGCGCACTCCTCACGGGTGAGGACCGTCAGGCCCAACTTGACGCCGCCGAGCTCGCCTTCCAGGCCGGCCAGGATCTCCCGCATGCCAGGAAGCGCGTCTGAGGCGGCAACGACGAAGACGTCAAGGTCGCTCCAGCAGTGCTGGTACTTGCCCTGGGCGCCGCTGCCGGTGACGGCCAGCAGGTCGATCAAGGGCTGTGCCCCGGTCATCTGCTCTAGGACGGCCGACAGGTACGCCTCCAGATGAACCGGCAGACCAAGGGTGTTCACCGGAACCGTGGACGGTCGATGGGAGGGCCAGCGGATGCCCAGCGCGAGGCGGTCCAGACGTCGCTCCAGCTGAAGGCGGCTTCCGCTGTTGTCGATGACCTCATGAGCGATGCCGGCGATTTTCTCGGCACCACGGCTGATCTTGGTTCTGTCGCGTTCGGTGACGTCGCGCGCACCGAGTGGGCTGCGGGCAGCACGCACCGCGAAGGGCGTTTGGAGGTAGGTGATGGTCAGTTGCGGGCCGAGCATCCGTGTGAGTTCGGCGGTGGAGCCGAGGCTGTGCAGAGACTCGATGCTCACCTGGTCCAGGAAGTGGTGGGCCGCGCAGTACCGGTCCAGAGCGTCCACGATCAGCTCGGCCTGCGTGGCATCGCCGAGTGCGTACGGGTCGGTGATCTGGCACCGGTCGGCGGTGTCCGCGAGGAGATGGCCGATCTTGAGGCGGGCGTGCCCGTGGCGGGTACGCAGGTACTCGCCGGCTGTGCTCTTACCGCTCTCGGAGAGCCCACCGAGTGCCACAACACGCACGCCTGCGAGCGCCCGTGTGGGGATGGCCAGGTGGAGCGCGTGCACCCGCTGGCGGAGTTCGTCCTGGACGGCGATGGTGGGCCGGTCCCCGACGGTGATGACGTAGGCGAACCGGCCGCTTGCTACAAGGCGGTTGACCTGGTCGTGGAGGTGCCGCTGGTAGGCGGCGTAGGCGTTGGTGACGCGCGCCTCGTGGGACAAACTGCGCCTCGTCCCCTCTGCCGGGTCGGTGCAGTGCACAAGGACGACTGCATGCTCGGCCGCCTCCGCCGCCTGGAGGTCCCGAACATAGGGGGCCAGCAAAGCACGGGCCCGGTCGGCGGCTGCCTGCGGCGCCAACTGCTCCCGGAAGGCCACGGTTGCGGCCACGGACGCTTCCAGCATCGGGACGCCCCGATCAAGGAACCGGACCGGTGCTGAGGGGCGGCGATGCGCGCGTTCGAGGTAGGAGCAGGCCAGCACGTCGACGACCTCCTCCACGAGGCCGGTCTCGAACCACCAGCGACCCATCCCGTTGGCCTTGATCGGTTCCCAGCGGGCGTCGTAACCGTCGAGCGGGCCGCCGGTGCAGGCGGCCGCACCCATTCGCCGGGCCAAGAGCCTGATTTGTGTGGTTTTGCCGGTGTTATCTGGGCCGCTGAGCGCGATCGACACGAATTGCGCCGGTGGGGCGGGAACGGTCATCCTGCGGCTCCTTTCGCAAGGCGTGCGTGAGGGCGTGGTGCACCGTCTGGTCGACCAGTTGAAAAGGGCTTCACGGTCACCCGGTGCTGTCTCCCACCACAGCGGGCCTCATCGCGTGCATGAAGCCGCTGCCCGCCGCACGCACGCCGTTTGCGCGTTGCGCACACGGCCTCGATGAACGGCTACCGCCCGGCTACCGTTGTCAGGCTGATGTCTGTCGGCTCTCCAGGGGCGGCCATGCGCTCACAGGTACCGAACTGGGACTCCTCCCGGGCACGAATCCTCATCGCCCAGGGCGACGTGGGCGGGCTCATCCGCTGGGCCCGTAGCGAACGCGGATGGCGCCAGATCGACCTCGGTAAGGTCACTGGCTACTCCGCATCCGCCGTCAGCCGGCTCGAGACAGCGAAACGTTCGGCCACCGACCTCGACATGCTCAAGGCCTTCGCTGATGCACTGGTCATCCCCTCAGGTGTTCTGACTGCGGTTTTGGGCGTGGCACCTGCCCAGAGCACTACAGTTGCCAGCGCTGGGTGGCATGCCGAGTGCAAGGAGGATCCGATGAAGCGCCGGTCCCTGCTCCAGGCCGCCGGCCTCGCCGTGCCCCTCAACGTCATCAACGGCTTCAACGAAGCCCTTGCGCTGCTACCGAGCCCCACCTCGGCGCCCACCCCGGCTGCCCTGTCCGCCGAGTACCGTACGGCGCGTTCCCTGTTCAATCAGGGAGCTCACACCGAACTCATCAAGATGCTGCCCAACCTCCTGGCCACCGCCCAGGCCCGTGCCGACGACGGGGGCGAGGCCGACTACGCCAGGCTCGCGGGCTGCTACGACCTGGCGACCGAAGCCTTAGCGAAGATCGGCCGGTACTCCGCGAGCCGTATCACCGCCGACCGGTCCAACACCTACTCCCGCCTGTCCGGCTCGCCGCTGGTCGCAGCCGCCTCGGCCCGCGCTTTCAGCATCGTGCTGCGCCACGAGGGCCGCGCCGACACCGCTCAGCGAGTCACTCTCAGCGCCGCCGCCCAGGTCGAAGCGACCGGACTGACGACGCCCGCCCAAGCTGTGACCTTCGCGCAGATGCTCTGCACCGCGGCCTACACCGCCGCCCAAGCCGGCGACCGCGACCGCGCCCTGGAAATGATCGGCGACGCCGAACGCGCCACCGCCCTCCTGCTCGACCAGCCCACCGGCCCTGGCCATGGCTTCAATGTCACACCGGCCTCCGTCACCCTCTACAAGGTCGGAGTGCTGTGGTCCCTGGGCGACGCCGGCGCGGCCGTTCATGCGGGCCGGGACCTCCGCGCGGCGCAGTTCCCCACCGCCGAACGCCGCGGACGGCTCCACACCGACATGGCCCGAGCCTGGTGGCAGTGGAAGAAGCCAGAACAAACCGCACACGCCCTCCTGGCCGCCTACCACGCGGCGCCCTCCGAAGTCCGCGACCGCCCTAGCATCCGTTCCATCGTCACGGACCTTTCCAAGCGATACCCCCGTACCAGCGGTGTACGGGAACTGATCACCGCCACACGCATCCGCCCCGTATAACCTTGGCGACGCACCCCCAGCCCAGGGGAGGCACGGCGATCCGATAGCCACCTCGTCGAGTTCAACCTCTTTGTCGGCGACGGTGGGTACACCGGCCAGGGGTTGTCGAAGGACCCTGCGGTCATCCAGTCACGCGTGGCGGCATCGGTAAAGTCGTAGCTCCAACGACATCCATCCAGTGTCCTATGGGGAAGCGTAAATAGTGTGCCCTCTGCGAACTGAGCCAATGGCGAGGCGGGTAAAGTTACCCTCTCTATTACCAATTCTGTTCCGCAGCCTTGCGCTGATCACATTGCTGAGTCTTGCTCTAGGCTGCACAGGTGAAGATGAAGTCCGAGGTAGTGGCCATGTAGCCAGCAAATCTCTGCGGGCATATGTATCACCCGATGGCAGATGTATCGTCTTCACCTTCAACCGGGGAGTAAACGAAATCGTCGACGTGAAGCTCGACGAGCGACCGAAGGAAGTGGTCGTTCGGCTACAGATAACCGGATCGAACGACCCTGCGGTCGCCATGGCGGTGGAAGGGTCTGCAACTGTCGATCTGGAAGCTCCGCTGGGAACCCGGGTGGTCCGGACCGAGGAGGGAACGCCCGTCGAGGTACACCGCCGTTCGCAGTGACCGCCACCATTTTTCGGGACGGTGACGCTGGTGCGGTTGCCCGACGGGTCGTAGCCGAAGCCGACGGTCCGCGGCACGGTGCCGTTCTCGTCCAGGTCCCTGGCGGTGATCCGCCGTCCGGCCCGGTCGAAGCCAGCGATGGCGCTGGTACCGAGGGGGCCGGTGGCTTTGACCAGCCGCCCGGCAGAGTCGTATTCCGGGTCCTGGGCGTCAGGTAAGGGTCTGGGCGGCCCTGGCATGCGCCTGTGTTGCGATCTGGTGCAGGATGCTCACCATGTCGCCGCGCGGCCCGGGCTCCTGGTTGGGAATGCGGATCTCGATGAGGTGGTCCCGGAAGCGGACGACCTGCACCCAGTGCCAGACGTAGCCGGTGGCGTCGACGATCCGGTACGCCCACGAGCGGTCGCCGACCGGTGCCGCAGGAAGCGGCTCGACGCGTCCGGCCGCTCCATTGCCGCCGGTCATCCGGGAGCAGTCGCCGGGCGCGCGCTCATCGTCCAGCAGGCCCAGGACCTGCGGCGGCCCGGTGATGATCGCCTCGCTGAACGTCAGGCTCTCCTGCGGGGTACGGGCATCGGGGCCGAGCGAAGGCCGGGGCGAGCTCAGCTTGCTGATGGCCAGTTGCACCCCGGGCGTGGTGGTGAAGTCACCGGCGAGCACCACCCACATCCCCGCGGCCCGCTTCCGGCAGGATGCAGCTCCGGCGAAGGGGCTGCTGATCTGACGGAACCCGAAGAACAGCGACCCGCGGTCCCGGACGGGAAACCGCACGGCCGCGCCGGGAACATCCGGGACCGCGGCCGGCGCCGCGGACCCGTCCGCCTGGAACCGGGTGAGCAGCGCGGCGACCAGGCGAGGGTCGGCGTCGCCGCTGCCGGGATTGGGGACCCCGGCGTCGTCGCCGGGCCGTGAGAGCCGCACCCTCAAGCTCGGCGTGGACACCACGGTGTCCGCCGAACGGGACGACGCGGGCACCGGATCCGTGGCGGCCCGCTCGGCTCCGCAGCCCGCCGACAGCACGACCAGCGCCACGACCGGGACCGCGCGTGCGGCCATGCCCACCGGTGCGTTCCTCAGGACCGAGCGCATGCTCGCCACCTCCCCATCCGTCGACCCGACCATGATCCATCACAGCGGTGAGAGGCGGTCATGGCCTGGCCACCTCCGGCCTGCCCGTACCGGGACATCCACGCGGCCCCACTCGGATAATCTTTAAAGATCGCGCTGGATGAGCCTGATTCCATATACCCTCCGGGTTCGCTTCAGGAGTCGGGTGGGTGTCCTTATGGGAAGGCAGAAGTCCATGTCTGCGTTCGAAGAACTCAAGGCGCTGGTCGGGCCGCCCGACTGGGAAGTCCCGGTGCTGGACTGGGTGGGGATACGGGACGAGATCGGATTCGAGCCCCCTGCGGACTACCGGCTTCTCGTCGAGTCATATCCTCCGTTCGCCTTCGATAATTTCCTCGATACCCATCATCCGGGCACTCCTGGCTGTAAGCACTTGCAGACCTGCGCAGACAACATCCTCGAAGGCGCCCGCATGCTACAAGAAGAATTCGAGGACATGGTTCCGTACCCGCTGTATCCCAAGGAAGGCGGGCTCTACCCGTGGGCTAGAACGGCGAATTCCGATAACATTTTCTGGCGAACCGCCGGCCATCCGGATTTGTGGACGATCGTGGTCGCCGGTCGCAGCTACGGTGAAGGCGACTGGTGGGAGTTCGCTGGATCCACCACCGAGTTCCTGGTCGGTGTGATCACCCGGAGAGTGCGGTGTCCGGCTCTGACAGAGGATTTCCCCGGCCCTGATCCAGTCATCAGTCAGTACCTTCGGGATGAGCTGGGCTGGGATTGATATTGCTGTCGATATTAGATTGCCTGACATGCTTTTAGTGAGGCGGAGACTTCATTAGACCGGTTGGTGGGCCTGTCCATCGGCTTACTTTGCGTCCATCGTGGCTCAGGTCGTTTTCCCGAAACTAGCCGTGCTCTCGTTGGTGCGCTCGGGTTCGGCCGGACACCACTCCGCACTTTGTCGCAGTGGCGGTCGGGCCAGTACCAGCCCCAGTCTTTGATGATGGTCTGGAAGCCAGGTCTTCATTGCCTCGACATCCGATTCCCAACTTGCGATCCCCAGTAGATGCCCATGCTCTGGATGCTTGCCCCGTTCATGGCAGCAGGAGGGTCTTCCCGACGACGGCGCGGGACTCGATCGCGGCGTGCGCGTCGGCCGCCCGTTCCAGCGGGAACGTCCGGCCGATGACCGGGGTGAGGCGGCCCGCCGCGGCCTCGGCCAGCGCCCGCCCGATCAGCCGGTCGCGCTCCGCGGGGACGAGCTGGACGTGCTGGATGCCGCGGACGGTGATGCCCCGCCGCCCGGCCTCGGCCGGGTCGATCTCGGTGAACCCGCCACCGGGGGCGCCGTGCGCGGAGAACCGCCCGCCGGGCGCGGTGATCTCGAACGCCTCCCGGCCGATCCGCCCTCCGGCGCCGTCCAGGACCAGGTCCGGCCCGGCCCCGCCGGTCGCCTCGACCACCCGGCCGGCCCAGCCCGGCCCGGTGTAGTCGACGGCGACGTCCGCGCCCAGCTTGCGGGCCAGCTCCAGCTTCGCCCCGCCCCGGGCGGCGGCGACGACCCGGGCCCCGGCCGCCCGGGCCAACTGGACGAGCAGCACGCCCATCCCGCCGCCCGCCGCCAGGATCAGCACGCGCTCGCCCGGCCGGATCCCGTTCTGCTCGAGGAGGGCCAGCGCGGTGGGCCCGTCGTGCAGCAGCGCGGCGGCCTCGGCGAGCCCCAGCCCCTCGGGCACCTCCGCCAACCGCCCGGCCGGCACCGCCACCCGCTCGGCGTACCCGCCTCCGGCCCCGTCCTTGACGCCGACGCGGGCGGCCACCCGCCGGCCGACCCATCCCGCCTCCACGCCCGCCCCGGCCGAGACGACCGTGCCGGCCACCGCGCCGCCCGGCACGTAGGGCGGACGCACGTCGAAGAACTCCTCCCCCCACCCGCCGCGGATCGACGTCTCAACGAAGATCACGTCCACGGCGGCCACCTCGATCATCACCTGCCCGTCCTCGGCCACCGGCTCGGGCGCGTCCACCGCCACCAGCACTTCGGGCCCACCGAACCGCTCCACCCGAATCACCCGCATGTCTGCTCCTCACTCGGCGAACGTCCCGGCCAGTCTCAAACCTCAACCCCGATCGAGGTCAACCTCCGGTTACGGAACGGATTGTTCGAGGGCAGCAAGGCCGCGCCGGCGGCCGGTGACGTCACGCTCAGGTGATGTGCATTAGGGGCAGGGTGGTCATTTCCTGATAAGCAGTCCGATTTGGTTATGTGATGCAGATCACATCACGCACAGTGGTGGTGATCATCGCTGGACTCTCGGTCAACTTCCCAGCTCGGATTCGATCTTCCAGGGCCGCCGGGAGGGGATGCGAGTGATCTTGCAGGGAGTGAGAGGCGGCCGGCCGGAATCGTTCACCTCGCGGCCCTGTACGTCCGCTCGGAAGTTGATCTAGCCTGCGGGCGTCCGACGGGTTGTTCGCGGCTTTCACTGAGAATCCCCCGCACAGGGGTCTCTTTGGCATGCCCGCGTTCTCCCCGGCGGACCTGCGCGTTGGAAACGGAGCGGAGGCCCGGGTGGGACGTTCGCGGTTCGTCGTCTGGCTGGCGGAGTCACAGTGGGTTCGCCCAGTGGCCCTGCTCCTGGCACTGTCACTGACCGTCGGGCTACTGGGCGGAGGCGGCACCCCGTCGATGCCCTCCCTGATGAACAGGGCCGACGTCGTCACCCCTGATCAGCAGGCCGGCACCGCCAAGGGCCGCTCCCACCGCGCCACTGCCCGGCAGACCACCGCCGGAAGCGACGGCCGCCGCGTCATGCCCAAGCCGCCGAAGGACGTCCTCCCCCTCGACGGCAAGCACACCCCCAAGGTGGTGACCGACACCGCCGCGCAGCGCCCCGCACCCCCGGCCCTCAAGCGGATGCCGGAGCCGGAACCACCCAAGATCACCGGCTTCGACGAGCAGAAGAGCCAGGAGGACCCCGCCCAGCGCACCCGGTACGCTACCGCTACAAGAACCCCGACGGCACCTGGACGGGCCGCTTCCACACCCGCCCGGTGAACTACCAGGCCCCGAACGGAGCCTGGCAGCCCATCGACCCGAGACTGGTCACCACCGGCCAGGGCAACTGGCGCAACACCGCCGACAGCGTGCGGCTGGAGTTCGGCGGCACCGCCACCGGCCGGGACCTGGCCCTCATCGACTTCGGGAACGGCCGCCGCTTCGGCTTCGGCATCGAGGGCGCGGGCACCACCCCCGGCACGGTCGAGGGCGACGTCATCACCTACGCGAACGTGCGCCCCGGCGCCGACCTGGTGCTGCAGTCCCTCAACGGCGGCAGCGTCAAGGAGAAGATCGTCCTGCGCTCGCCGGACGCCCCGGCCGAGTGGGAGTTCTCGCTGCGCACCGAGGGCGTCACCCCGCGGCTCGCCGCCGACGGCAGCGTCGAACTGGTCGACGCCACGGGCAAGGTCATCGCCCACATCCCACACGGCTTCATGATCGACTCCAAGGTCGACCCCCGCTCCGGCGACCCCGCCCGCTCCGAGCAGGTGACCTACGCCCTGGAGCAGCGCGCCGGGATCTGGATCCTCAAGGTCTCCGCCGACCGGCAGTGGCTGGCCGACCCCGCCCGGGTCTACCCCGTGACGATCGACCCGACGGCGGTGTGGAACTACAACGACACCTCCGACACCTACGTCCAGACCGGGTACGGCTCCAGCCCCTACACCGAGCACGAGCTGAAGGCCGGCACCTACAACGGCGGCGGCTCCAGGGCCGCCACCTACCTGGGCTTCTCCCAGGTCGACAACGAGCTCAGCCACGCCAAGATCTACGACGTCGACCTGCAGCTGTTCAACTTCTGGTCCTACTCCTGCACCGCCCGCGCGGTCTCCGTCCACCCGGTCACCCAGAGCTGGTCGCAGAGCGGCATCGCCAACTACCCCGGCCCCTCCTACGGCGCGGCGCTCAGCTCGCGCAGCTTCGCCAGCGGCTGGATCCCCGAGGGGTCCGGCAGCAGCCCCTGCCCGGCCAGGTGGCAGGGCATTGACCTCGGCGACAACGGCAACGCGCTGGTCCAGGGCTGGGTGAACGGCACCAAACCCAACTACGGCCTCACCGTGCGGGCGTCGGGTTCGGACAGCTACGGCTGGAAGAAGTTCGGTTCCCGGGAGACGCCCAACGGCCCGTACCTGACGATCACCTACAGCCCCTACAACGCGACGTACGCCTTCGCCGACAACCCGCCCCAGGTGAACCCGCCGATCCTGAACAACCAGGCCGGCAACATCAAGGTGAAGGTCACCAACAAGGGCCACGACACCTGGACACCGTCCAACGGCTACAAGCTGACCTACGGCGTGTTCGACAAGTCGGGCAACCAGGTCTGGCACACCGCGGCGGCGACGGCCATGCCGAGCAACGTCGCCTACAACCAGACGGCCACGGTGAACGCCCAGGTCAACCCGCTGCCGCCGGGCACCTGGACGATCAAGTTCGACATGGTCTACGACCCGCCCGGCAGCGGGCTGTGGGCGACCTTCTCCGAGTGGGGCGTGCCGCGCACCGCCCAGGTGCAGGTGACGGTCCCGGACATCCCGAGCCAGCTCAACGAGATGTCCCCGCGCAACAACTTCCAGGTGAGCACGCTGCGCCCACAGCTGTTCGCCGAGGCGCAGAGCGGGGACACCTGGCCCTCGGCCAACGTCTCCTACCAGTTCACGGTGTGCGCCCCGCCGTGGGTCTCCTGGGAGTGGTGCGAGAACTCGCCCTGGCAGCAGAACCCCAAGTGGACGCCCCCCGACCGGCTCGCCTGGGGCAAGGAGTACTACTGGACGGTCTCCGTCAACGACGGCGGCGGCACCACCACCAACGGGCCCTGGTACAAGTTCGTCACCAACCCGCAGCAGCCCACGATCACCTCGCACCTGGCCGGCCCGGCGTCCGCGGGCCAGGAGTTCGACCACCAGACCGGCAACTACACCACCACGGTCACCGACGCCCACGTCGCCACGGCCGGCCCGCCGCTGTCGGTGGTGCGCAGCTACAACAGCCTTGACCCGCGCACCGGCGGGGCGTTCGGCGCCGGCTGGAGCACCCGCTTCGACATGCGCGCCGTGCCCGACGACGACGGCACCGGCAACGTCGTGGTCACCTACCCCGACGGCCAGGAGGTCCGGTTCGGCCGCAACAACGACGGCACCTTCTCGCCCCCGCTGGGCCGGACGGCGACGTTCGCGGCCGTGTCCGGCGGCGGCTGGCGGCTGATGGACAAGGCGTCCGTCTCCTACGTCTTCGACGCCTCGGGCCGGCTGGAGAAGGTCACCGACCACAGGGGCCGCGAGCAGGTCCTGACCTACGGGACCGGCGGGAAGCTGCAGACCGTCACCGCCACCGGCGGCCGCTCGCTGACCTTCACCTGGACCGGCGACCACGTGACGTCGGTGAGCACCGACCCGGTGAACGGCAGCCCGCTCACCTGGACCTACACCTACACCGGCGACCGGCTCACCAAGGTCTGCCCGCCGGGTTCCACCACGGAGTGCACCCTCTACGAGTACGAGGGCGGCTCCCACTACCGCACCGCGGTGCTGGACGACAACCCGACCGGCTACTGGCGGCTGAACGAGCCCAGCGGAGCGACGATCAACAACGTCGTCCCCACGGTCCTGGGCGGCGGCAACGCCACCGCGACCAGCACCACCTACGGCCACACCGGGGCGCTGACCGGCACCGGCGACACCGCGCTCGGCTTCAACGGCACCACGTCCCGGGTCAGGCTGCCCGACCGCCTGATCAGCCGGGAGGACGGCCACCTCTCGGTGGAGCTGTGGTTCAAGACCACCGGCAAGGGCACCCTCTTCTCCCACCAGAACGCGACCATGGGGACGGCGTCCAGCAGGTACACCCCCGCCGTCTACATCGGGAACGACGGCAAGCTCCGCGCCCAGTTCTGGAACGGCTCGGCCAACCCGATCACCTCGGCGGCCGCGGTCAACAACGGCCAGTGGCACCACGTCGTCCTGTCCGGCCAGGGCGGCAGCCAGACCCTCTACCTCGACGGCGACGTGGTGGGCACCCGCACCGGCGCCATCGACCACCTCAACACCCCCTACGCCTACCTCGGCTACGGCTGGGCCTCACCGAGCTGGCCGCAGACGGTCGCCGCGCACGGCGCCTTCATGTACACCGGCCAGATCGATGACGTGGCCGTCTACGACCGGACCCTGGACCTGGGCGCGGTCCGCGCCCACTACGCCACCCGGCTGGAGGCCCAGCAGCTCGACAAGGTGACGCTGCCCAGCGGCCGGATCCAGGCGATCAACACCTACGACGTCGCCAACGACCGGCTGGCCACGCACGTGGACCGCAACGGCGGCACCTGGACGCTGGGCACCCCCACCTACACCGGCACCGCCGACGAGCCGGTCCGCAACATCACGCTGACCGACCCGCGCAGCGGCACGCTCGACTACACCTACGACCCGCTGCGCGGTAACCGGCTGGTCACCGAGAAGGACCAGCTCGACCACACCACGACCTACGCCTACGACACCGGCGGCAACATCTCCAAGATCACAGACCGGAACGGCAACGTCACCGACCTGTGGTACGACGAGCGCGGCAACAAGCGCTACCAGCAGCGCTGCCGCGACGCCGACACCTGCCACCGGGAGTACTGGGAGTACTACGTCAACGCGGCCGACCCGTTCGACCCGCGCAACGACCAGCTCACCCAGTACACCGACGGCCGGACCCTCAACCCGTACTCCACCCCGTACGCGTTCTGGTGGCAGTACGACACCCACGGCCAGCAGATCTCGGCGTTCATGCCGCCGACCGATGACCACCCCTACCGCGGCCTGAACTACACCTACACCGACGGCACCGAGCCCGCGGTCGGCGGCGGCACCACCCCGGCCGGGCTGCTCAAGACCCGCACCAACAACAGCGGGACCACCGTCCTCACCAACGCCTACAACTCGGCCGGCGACCTGGCCCGCACCACCGACGCCGCCGGCAAGGTCGTCGAGTTCGGCTACGACGCGCTCGGCCGGGTGACCGGCCGGACCGAGATCACCACCGCCCACCCCGCCGGCGTCACCACCACCTTCGGCTACGACGGCCAGGGACGGCTGATCCGGCAGACCGGCCCGCCGGTGCTCAACGAGATCACCAACGCCACCCACACGGCAGAGCTGCGCCGCACCTACGACGCCGACGGCAACCCGCTCACCCAGACCCTCGCCGACACCACCGGCGGCAACCCCGACCGCGTCACCACCCACACCTACGACGCGCACGGCCGGATCCACACCACCACCGACCCCGAGGGCGGGACGGAGACCTACGGCCACGACACGACCGGCGCCCGGACCAGCCTGACCGACGCGGCCGGCGCCCAGTACACGTTCGCCTACTCGGTGCGCGGCGAGCTGCAGACCCGCACCCTGGAGGACTGGACCGGCAACCCGAACAACCCCAGCCCCGCCGCCGACGTCGTCCTGGACTCCTACGCCTACGACCCCGGCGGCCGGCTCGCCTCGCACACCGACGCCATGGGCCGGACCAGGGCGTACGCGTACTACGGTGACGACCTCCTCGCCACCGTCACCGCCCAGAACGCCCGGGTGAACGGCTCGACCACCCCGCAGAACGTGCCGCTGGAATCCCGCACCTACGACGGCGGCGGGCGGCTGACCTCCCTGGTCGCCGGCGGGCAGCAGCGCACCGACTACGTGTACGACGAGACCGGCACGCTGATCGCGGAGATCATCGACCCCGAGGGCGTCGCCCGCCGCACCGACTACCGGCTGAACCCCGACAACCAGATCATCAAGATCACCCGGACGGGCGCCGACACCGAGGACGACGACGTCACCGACTTCACCTACGACGACCTGGGCCGGATGACGGGCCAGACCGTCGACAACGGTGACGAGAACCTCACCACCACGCTCACCCTGGACCAGCGGGGCCTGGTCACCCAGGTGGTCGAACCCCGGGGGAACGCCCCCGGCGCCACCCCCGCGAACTACGCGACCACCATGCGGTACGACGCCGCGGGACAGCTCGTCCAGGTGACCGCGCCCCCGGTGCAGGTGGTCCGCGGCGAGGGGACCCCCGCCACCGCCCAGCCCGTCACCCGGATGGGCTACAACGCCGGCGGCGAGCAGACCCACGTCACCGACCCCGAGGGACGCACGGTCACCACCGGCTACGACAAGGCCGGCCGGCCGATCTCAACGACCTCTCCCGCGTACACCCCGCCGAACGGGACCGCCCTCACCCCGCAGGTCACCACGGAGTACGACGCCGCCGGACGGATCATCGAGGCGACCAACGCCCGCGGCCACACCACCAAGCACTTCTACGACGTGCTCGGCAACCTCGTCCGCACCGAGGACCCCAAGCTCGCCGACGAGAGCCAGCCCGGCAAGTGGCGGTTCGAGTACGACCTGCTCGGCGAGCAACTGGCCGCCACCGACCCGACCGGCGCCCGGGTCGAGGCCACCTACGACGACCTGGGCCGCCAGATCACCCAGACCGTCCTGGAGCGGTACCCGACGCCCGCCGCGTACACCACGCACACGGCCTACGACCCGGCCGGGAACCCGACCTCCACCACCCGGCCCGCCGGGGACTCGATCACGAACGTCTACAACGGCGCAGGCGACCTCACCGAGGTCACCAACGCACTCGGCAAGACGTCCACCTTCGGCTACGACTTCGCCGGCCGGATGGTCAAGGCCACCGACCCGCTCGGCCACAGCACCGTCGCGGGCTTCGACCGGGCCGGCCGGCAGACCACCGCTCGGGACCTGGACGAGAACGGCGCTGTGCTGCGGACCGTCGGCTTCGGCTACGACCCGGCGGGCAACCGCACCAGCGTCACCTCCGCCGAGGGCCACACCAAGCAGTACGCCTACGACGCGGGCAACCGGCTCACCCAGCTCGTCGAACCGGTGTCGGCCGGCACGTCCATCACCACCGCCTTCGGCTATGACGCCGGCGGCCAGCGCACCCGGCTGACCGACGGCCGCGGCAACACCACGGTCACCACCTATAACACCCTCGGCCTGGTCGAGGCGGTCATCGAACCCGTCACCAGCGCCTACCCCACCCTGGAGGCGCGTTCCTGGACGACCTCCTACGACGGCGCGGGCAACCCCGTCTTCGAGGACAAGCCCGGCGAGGTGACCGTCACCCGGACCTTCGACGAGCTCGGCCGGCTGACCAGGGAGGCCGGGGTCGGTGGCACGGGGACCACCCCTGATCGGCGGTTCGGGTACGACCTGGCGGGCCGCAGGCTCCGCGTCTCGGCCCCCGACGCCGACATCCTCACCACCTACAACGACCGCAGCCTGCCGCTGTCCACGATCAGCCCCGGCGGCCAGACCGCCCAGTTCGCCTACGACGCCAACGGCCGCCCCACCAGCCGCACGGACGCGGCCGGGACCACCGGGTTCTCCTGGAACGGCGCCGACCTGCTGGACGCGGTCACCGACCCCGCCACCGGCTACGCGACCACCCGGGCCTATGACGACGCGGGACGGCTGACCGACCTCATCTACGGAGCCGGCGGAGCACAACGCCACTACGACTACGACCCGCTCGACCGGCCGACGACCGACGAGCTCACCACGCCTGGTGGGGCCACTCTGGCCAAGATCACCTACGCCTACGACGATGACGACCGGCTCACCCAGAAGACCACCACCGGCACGGCTGGGGCGGGCACGAACGGCTACGAGTACGACCACGCCGGCCGCCTGACCAAGTGGACAGCCCCCGGCGGCGCCATCACCGACTACGGCTGGGACGCCGCCGGCAACCTCGTCCAGGCCGGCTCGACCACCTACACCTACAGCGCACGCAACCGCCTGACCTCCGACGGCACCAAAACCTACGAGTACTCCGCCCGCGGCACCCTCCGCACCGACGGGCCGGTCGCCATCGGCTACGACGCCTTCGACCGCCTAGTCAGCGAAGGCAACATCAGGTACGCCTACGACGGCCTGAACCGCGTCGCCAAACGCACCGACACCTCGACGGGCACCACCACCCGCTCTATCTACTCCACCGATGGCAACGACCTGTCGGCGATCCTCAATCCCGACGGCACCGTCCAGTCCGCCTTCGCCCGCGACCCAGGGGGTGGCCTGCTCAGCGTTCAGTCCGGCAGCCAGTCCCATCTGGCGTACTCCGACCGCCACGACGATCTGACCGCCACCTTCAACCCCGCTGGTACGACCCTGACCGGCTCCAAGTCCTACGATCCCTTCGGTAAGGTCACTGCCAATGGCGGGGCCGGTACTCCACTGGGTTACCAGGGTGAATACACCGACGGCACCACTGGCCGCGTCAACATGCACGCCCGCTGGTACACCCCTGGGACGGGAAGCTTCGCCTCCCGTGACGACTGGACTCTGGAACCTGACCCCAGCGCTAGGGCGAATCGCTATACCTACACCGGCGGCGATCCTCTGTCCCGCATCGACCCATCCGGCCATGATTGGCTTGATTTTCTCAACCACACACTACAACTGGCTATCAAGCCCAGCCCTATGGGGTGGGTTGTGTGGGGTGCGGAAGCAATGTGGTGGATCATAAAGCCCAAGCCGGTAGCCGCCCATCCGTGTGAGATGCCAGGGGGTCCCCCGTGTCCTGTAGTTAGGGGGGATGAGGAGCCTAAAGGTGGTCACCATCAAATCTATTACGAGACAGATTCCATCTATAGAAAAGGTGGCCCTGTATGTGATTGGCGTTGTGTAGCTGTAGGGGGAGCGGGGGCGGCAGCAGCAGCGGCGGCGGCAGCAGCCCGGGCAGCGATGCAAGCGGCGTTGGCTAGGGCTGCGGCCCTCGCTCCGGCACCTCGACCACCGACAAAGCCGGGAATCAGCCAAAAAGATCTGAACAAGATCCGCGACATTGCGGAAAGGGCGGTTCAAGTTGCCGGCGGCATAAACAAGGTCGTCGATATAATCAACGGGATCGATAATGCTCCCGATGCCCGCCCTGATGAGTCGCCAGTTGATGGCGGGGGAGGTGGAAACCGCGACAGGGGCTGCACTCCTGTGAATGACTACGGGCCGGCAGTTCCTTACGAAATATACAAGGCCGCTCCTAATGGGAGGATGGCCAAGGATGGTGTTTATAAGAAAGGACTAGCGCACCCCCAGGGGATCTATGTGAGGTTCTGTAGTGCGCAGCAGTTGGGTGGTGGGAGTGCGGCAAATCCAAGCCTGCTTCCTCTAGGGTTTCCCCTCCCAGATGAAGCTACTGGAAAGTCGCGCAATCCAATCTATTCGAAAAAGCGTGGGGGTGGTTATAAGTGGGCTCGCTGTCATCTGAGAGGGGACAGTTTGGGGGGATCGGGGGATCTGCTCCAGAATCTGGTAACTTGCTATCAGACTCCAGTAAATAGTCCTACGATGAGTAAGTATGAGGAAGACGTTGCCAGGGCAGTGAAACGCAATCAGATAGTGGACTACTGGTCCAGGCCAGTCTCTCCAGCGACTGGAGGTCCTCCACTGTATATACGCATTACTGCAAGGGGGAGATATCGCAATGGAGCGCCCGGTATAAACTTCGATGTGTGTATACTGAACAGCAGGTTCGGGTATCGTCCGGACAATAAAAGGGCTATGGTGATTCGAGGTGACGTTTGTGGATCTTGAAACGATGATCGGGGCGCCGACGGTAACTCCACCGGCTGTAGATTGGCTAGTATTGGAGCATTATATCGGCCTGACGCTTCCTGGTGATTACAAAGGTCTTTTTACGAAGTATGCCGATTTGGAATTCGATTCCTTTCTCTACCTTCCGCACCCTTATCTGGGGGAAGATGTCGACCAGGCTAAAAGTATTTTTGCGTACACTCTCGGCCCGCTGGCCGAAATGAATATGGGCCGAAATGAAATTACCATGTTGGATAATTCGGGCAATCGGTTCGAAGTGGATCCTTACCCGATTTATCCCGAGCCCGGTGGGCTATTTAAGTGGGGCGATACCGTAAATGGTGATTATTGCCTATGGTCAACAATGGATCCCGATCCGGAAAAATGGACCGTGGTGGTTACGAATAGCTCGCTGTGGTGGCATTTTCCGGGTGGATTTACCGAATTCTTGATTGGGGTGATGGGGGGAGGGGTTTATTGCCCGCTGTTTCCCGAGATGTCGCCTGGTGCAATTCCTGATGTTGATCAAATTGAGGTAGTTTGATTTATTGAAATCGAGACGGCCGTGCTGCAGTTCAGTGAGCTGGCCGGCAACGTCGTGGTGAGCCGCCGCCTGGTGGGAGCATCGCCCTGCGCTGGATGGCACCCGACGCTGGTGGTTCACCTGCTGAGCCATAGGTCCGGGCCGAAGACCTCATAGTGGATTGCTGAGGCGGTCAGGGCGTTGTTCAGCAGGTCGCTGCGTACCGCGCGCATGAAGGGCAGCGGGCCGCAGAGGTAGGCGGTCGTCCCGCCGGGCAGGGAGAGGCCGTTCAGGTCGGCCCGGCCGGTGGAGACGTTCGGGGTGGGGAGCAGGTCGGCGCCCGATTCGTACCACAGGTGCAGGGAGGCGTTCGGCAGCCGTCCGGCGAGTTCGACCTGCTCGTCGCGGTGGATGTGGTCGGCGGGTGACCGGTCGGCGTGCACCACGATCACCCGGCGTCCGGAGGAGGTGGCCGCCAGGTGGTCCAGCATGGACAGCATGGGGGTGACGCCGATGCCCGCCGAGGCCAGCAGGAGCGGGGCGTCACCCTCGGGAAGCGTCAGGTCGCCGAAGGGCAGGGAGACTTCCAGGACGTCACCGGCCTGGGCGTGGGCGTGTAGCCAGGACGACACTTCGCCGTCGGGGACGGAGCCGTCGGCCGCCCTCTCCCGCTTGACGGTGATGCGCCAGTTCTCCCGGCCGGGTGCGGCTGACAGGCTGTATTGGCGGATCTGCCGGGCGCCGTCGGGGAGTTCCGCCCGCACGCTGACGTACTGCCCCGGCCGGAACGGCGGCAGCGGCAGCCCGTCGGGTCGCCGCAGGACGAAGGAGGCCGCGCCGGCGGACTCGTCCCGGCGTTCGGCGATCTCCAGTTTCCGCCAGACGTCGCCGTCGGCGACCGACGCCTGCTCGTACAGCCGGGCCTCCAGGGCGATGAGCGCGTTGGCCATCAGCCAGTAGACCTCGTCCCACGCGGCGGCGACCTCGGGGGTGACGGCGTCGCCGAGCACCTCGGCGACGGCGCCCAGCAGGTGCCGGCCGACGACCGTGTACTGGTCGGGGGTGATCCCCAGCGAGGCGTGCTTGTGGGCGATGCGCGACAGGACGGCGTCGGGGCGCTCGTCGGGGCGCTCCACCAGCATGGTGGCGAAGGCGGCGACGGCGCCGGCGAGGGCCTCCCGCTGGGCGCCGCTGGCCTGGTTCGCCCGGTTGAAGAGGTTCCGCAGCAGGTCGGGGTGCTCCTCGAACAGCCGCCGGTAGAACAGTTCGGTGATGGCGGGCAGGGCGGCGCCCACGGCCGGGAGGGTGGCTCGCACGACCGGGGTCGACTGGACGGAAAGCATCGGCACTCCTTTACTGGTATCTGATACTCCAATTTTTGGTCCGGCGCGGGCCGCGCGGGCGGCACCGGCCGGCACGCGACCGTCAGTCCGGGGCCCGGCCCAGGGACAGCAGCACGGGCCCGGTGGGGGAAGCCGCGAGATCGTCGACGGTGACGTGGTCCAGCGAGGCGTAGAAGGCCTCCTGCGCCTGGCGCAGCGCGTACCGCAACCGGCAGGCGCCCGCCAGGGGGCAGGGGTGGTCCCCTTCGCACACGACCGTCTCCCGGTCGCCCTCCAGCGCGCGGACCAGCTCGCCCACCCGCGTGCGGCGGCCCGGATCGGTGAGCGCGAGCCCGCCGTTGCGTCCCCGCCGGGCCTCGATCACGCCCAGATGCTGCAGGTGGGAGATCGCCTTCGCCATGTGCGTGTAGGGGACGTTCATGGCCTCGGCGATCTGCCGGGTGGTGAGCAGGTCCTCGCCGCCCATGACGGCCAGGCGCATCACCGCCCGGAGCGCCAGATCCGTGTACCTGGTCAGTCGCACACCTGCACGCTAGCAAAGTTGCATCCAAGATTCGTATTTAACGGACTGTGATACGCACCTCACCGGGGACCGACCCCGGGCCGGGCGCCCTGCGACGGCTCCCTTGCCCGCGCGGGCGGGAGGCCCCAGGCTGGCGGGCATGCGGTTGATGCATCTGGGCCTGCCCGTGCGCGACGTCCGGCGCAGCCGGCGGTTCTACGAGACCTACTTCGGGTTCGACCCGGCCACCGTCCAGGAGTACGAGGACGGGACGACGATCATCCGGGACGTCGGCGGGTTCGACCTCGCCCTGCACGGCGGCCAGGAGGTCGGAGCGCTGCCGGAGTTCCTGCACTTCGGCTTCCGGCTGTCCGGCCCGGAGGCGGTGCGCGAGCTGCTGGCCCGGGTGGAGGCCGGCGGGGCCGAGATCATCGAACGGTACGACACGCCCGCCCACGTGTCGTTCAAGTGCGCCGACCCGGACGGCCACCGGGTGGAGGCGTACTGGGAACCCGGGTGAGGGCTCGGTGCGGTGAACCCAGGTGCCGTGCGGTGCCGGAGCGCGGAGGAAATGCCGGTGGGCCAGGGGGCGGCCGCCGGCTCTTCGGCGGTTGCCGGGCTGCGAGGCGCGACGTGACCATGCCGGTGGTGGCGGATCCTGCGCAACGGTCGCTCAGTCACCGGGCAAGGTTGCATGCAACCTGCATGCTAAAGTGCTGGCATGGGAGTCATACAGATCCGGGACGTCCCTGACGAGACCGAGCGGACGCTGAAGGCGCGGGCCGAGCGCGAGGGCAAGTCGCTGACGGCCTACGTGCGCGACCTGCTGAACGAGGAGGCCGCCACCCCGACCCTGGACGAGGTGATGGCCAGGATCGCCGCTGATGAGCCGGTGCCCTACGACCCCGACTTCGTCCGCGAGAGCCTGCGCGAGGGGCATCGGTGAGCCTGGTCGTCGACGCCTCCATCGTCTTCCGCCTGCTGGCCAACGTGAAAGGCGACGACCTTCTCCGGCAGCGGCTGGCCCGCAAGCTCCATGCCCCGGCGGTGATCGACGTGGAGATCGCCTCGGTGGTGCGCGGGCATGTGATCACCAGCAAGCCGCAGGTGCGCATCTCCGAAGCGCGGGCGCAGATCATGCTGGAGCGCTACTCCCAGCTCAAGATCGTCCGCCATCCCATGCAACCGCTCCAGCGCCGCGTGCTGGAACTGCGGAACAACCTCACCGCCTACGACGGCATGTACGTGGCCCTCGCCGAACTGCTGGGGGTGCCGCTGCTCACCGACGACGCCAAGTTCGCCGGTTCGACGGGACACCGGGCCGAGATCCACCGCTACCCGCCACCCCAGGCGTAGCACGACGGCCGCACCGGGCACCTCGGGATGCGCCCGCGGCCCTCGGGCGGAGGCGTGCCGGAAATCCGGAAAGGCGCTCAGCGCAGTTCGACGCCGATGACGCAGGTGTCGTCGTCGGTGTCGGAGTTGCTGTGCGTGAGCAGGTGGTCCAGCCGCTGCTCCAGCGGCACGGCCGCCGCCCCCTCCGCGGTGGTCAGCAGGCGGTTCAGCGACTCGTCGAGGGAGCCGTCCCGGCGCTCCACCAGGCCGTCGGTGTACATCAGCAGGACGTCCCCGGCCTCCAGCGTCAGCCGCTCCTCGCCGTACTCGGCCTCGTCCAGCGCGCCGAGGATCAGGCCGCCGACCATCGGCAGGCCGGCCGTCCGGCCGCCGCGGAGCAGCACGGGCGGCAGGTGCCCGGCCCGCGCCCAGCGCAGCACCCGGGTCTCCGGGTCGTAGAGGGCGCACAGCGCGGTGGCGGTGACGTTGTCGGTCAGGTGGCAGGTGACCAGGTTGAGCCAGGCCAGCAACTGGCCGGGGCCGGCGCCGGTGGCGGCCAGGCCGCGCAGCGCGTTGCGCAGCACGACCATCCCGGTGGCGGCCTCGATGCCGTGCCCGGCGACGTCGCCGATGCTCAGCAGCACCTCCCCGGACGGCAAGACCACGGTGTCGTACCAGTCGCCGCCGACCAGGTGGTCGCTCTCGGCCGGCCGGTAGCGGACGGAGACGCGCAGGTCGGAGACGTCGAACGGCCCCCGGGTGGGCGGCATGATGGCGTGCTGCAACTGCCGGGCCAGCCGGTTGCGCTCGGCCGCCTGCTGCTCGGTGTGGGCGAGCCGGTCCCGGGTGGCGGCCAGCGCCACCTCCGTCCAGTGCTGGGCCGAGATGTCCTGGTAGGCGCCGCGTGTCGCGAGCAGGTGCCCGCCCTCGTCCAGGACGGGTTCGGCGACGACCCGGATGTGCCGGGTGACCCCGTCGGGGCGCTGCAACCGGAACGCGGCGGAGGCGGGCCGCCGGTGGTGCAGCAGGGCGCGCAGGAACCGGCCGATGTCGTTGCCGTCGTCGGGGTGGGCGTGCCCGGGCAGGCCGGCCAGCGGGACGGGCGGCGCCGTGGGCGGCAGCCCGTACAGGTCGAAGAGCTGGTCGTTCCAGGTGATCTCGCCGGTGAGGGCGTTCTCCTCGAACCCGCCGATGCGGCCCAGCCGCTGGGCGTGCTGGAGCAGGCTGGCCAGCCGGGCCGCCTCGTCCTGCACCCGCCAGATGAGCAGCACGCTGTCGCCGTGCCGGCTGACGCTGATCCCGGCGACGGCGGTCAGCGGCACCTCGTCCACCAGCGCGGTCAGCGCCATCCGCTCGGCGCGGAACGGCTCGCCGGTGGCGTGGACCCGCTCGACCTTGTCGAACAGCCCGCCTCCGTCGGCGGCCAGCGGGTACGCCTCCAGCAGCAGCGTCCCGGCGAGGACGCCGCGCGGGCGGCCGGCCGGGTCCACGAAACGGGCGTTGATGTGGTGGATGCGGAAGTCGGCGAGCCGCCCGTTGGCGTCCAGGTGCGGCCGGAGCACCAGGGCGGGGTCGTGCAGGCCGTCGGTGAGGTCGACGAGTTCCACCAGGTCGCGGGGCGGCGCGGGCAGGGCGGTGCCGCAGGCGGGACGGGTCTCCAGGGCGTGCGCGCACAGCTCGGCCAGGGCCTCGATCTGCCGCTCGACCCGCGGCGGCTGCGGCTCCAGCGGCTCCGGCCAGCAGATCTCCAGGACGCCGATGATGCGCCCGCCGGTGCCCGCGGGCACGGTCACCCGGCCGCCGCCGGGGACCTCGCGGTGCCCGACCGAGGGCAACCCGGACTCGGCGAGGGACGGGAACCACACCGCGCGCCGCTCCAGCAGGGCCCGGCGGGCCGGGGTGGCGACGCCCGGCGGGACGTAACGCCACCGCCCGGCCTCGCCGGCGGGGAACCCGGCGCAGCCGGCGAGGGCGAGGGACTCGTCGGGCCCGGCGGCCCAGACGGCGACCGCCGTGGCGCCCAGCGGGGCCAGCGCGTTCTGCAGCAGGGACTCGGCGACCGCCTGCGCGTCGCCGGCGGCCAGGGCGCCGCTCTCGGCGGTGCGCAGCCGCACCCCCAGGGAGGGGTCATCGGCGGCGGTCCGCTCCAGGAAGGTGCGGGTGACCTCGGCGAGGCGGTCGTGCGCCGCCTGGTTGACGATCTCGGCGGCCAGCTCCAGCGGGGACACGTTGGACTGCCCGGCGAGGGAGTCGAGCTGCCGGGCCGCCTCCGCCGGGCCGCAGCGCAGCCGCTCCACCAGGACGCCCTTGGCGAGCTCGATCACGCCGCGCCCGTCGGCCGCGGCGTGCGCCTGCCGCACCTCCAGGCGCAGCCGCTCCACGGTGGCCGCCAACCGGCCCAGGCTGGGCAGCGCCGGGGCACCGCTCCCGGCCGGCAGCCCCGGGACGGGGCTGCCGGGCGTGTCCCCCGCCGGGGCTCCGGGGGCGTCGCCGGGCGGCCGGTCCTCGGCCGCGGGCTCGCCGGGCCGCCGGGAAGAGTGCACTGGGCTTGCTCCTTGCCAGGAAGGGGACGGGTCGGGCGGTCGCGGCCTACGCGCCCAGCCAGCGGTGGATGCAGGCGATGAGGTCGTCGGCGTCCAGCGGTTTGGTGACGTAGTCGTTGGCGCCGGAGGCCAGGCTTTTCTCCTGGTCGCCGGGCATCGCCTTGGCGGTCACCATGATGATGGGCAGGTCGGCGTGTTCGGGCATCGCCCGGATCGCCGTGGTGGCGGTGTAGCCGTCCATCTCCGGCATCATCACGTCCATCAGGACCAGGTCGGTGCCGGGGTGCGCGGCGAGGGCTTCGATGCCGGCCCGGCCGTTCTCGGCGTGGATCACCTGCATGCCCTGAAGTTCCAGGATGCCGGTGAGGGCGAACACGTTGCGGGCGTCGTCGTCGACGACGAGCACCGTGCGGCCGGCCAGCGTGGTGTCGATCTCGCGGAGGGCGGGCTCGCCGGGGGCCTCGGGCCGGCCCAGCGGCAGCACGTCGCCGGGCGCCTCGGCCGACAGGTGCAGGGCGATGCGCTCGCGCAGCTCGTCCAGGCCGGACAGCAGTTCCAGCGGGCGGTCTCCGGCGCGTGACCGCAGCGCGCCCTCCCGGCCGGGGTCCAGCAGCCGGCCGGCGTGCGCCAGGACCGGGACGCCGAGCAGCGCCGAGTCGCCCGCCAGGGCGTCCAGGAAGCGCGCCGCCGCGTCCTCGGGCATGTCGAGTTGCAGCACGACGCAGTGGCAGGCCGCCGCGGCGAGCGCGGCGGCCGCCTCCTCGGGGCCGACGGCGGTGACGATCTCGACGGGGCCGCGCGGGTCGGCCGGTTCGCGGTGGTCGGTCAGGTCGGCGACTGCGCGCTCGGCGACCAGGGACAGCAGCCCGTTCGGGCGCTCCTCGATCACCAGCAGCCGGCGCCGGCGGGGGGCCGCCGGCGGCTCGGGGGCGGCGATCTCGCCCGCGGTCACCACCCGCGGCGCGTCCGCGAAGACCGCGGGGGCGTCCTCGAAGTCGGGGCGGGCGACGGGCAGGTAGAGGGTGAAGGTGCTGCCCCTGCCCGGCGTGCTCGTGGCGGTGATCGCGCCGCCCAGCAGGTAGGCGATCTCCCGGCTGATGGACAGGCCCAACCCGGTGCCGCCGTACTTGCGGCTGGTGGTGCCGTCCGCCTGCTGGAAGGCGCCGAAGATCGATTCGAGCTGGTGCTCGGCGATGCCGACCCCGGTGTCCTTCACCCGGAAGGCGAGGGCCGGGCCGTGGGCGCGGACCGAGGGCGGCGGCTCCGCGGCATCGGCCGGTTCGATCCGCAGCTCGACGGCGCCCGCCTCGGTGAACTTGACCGCGTTGGACAGCAGGTTGCGCAGCACCTGCCGTAGCCGCGAGTCGTCGGTGAGCAGGTCGCCGGGCACGCCGGGCGCGGTGGTGATCCGGAAGTCCAGGCTCTTCTGCGAGGTCATCGGCTGGAAGGTGGCCTCGACGTAGTCCAGCAGGTGGCGCAGCGGCACCCGTTCGGGGGTGATGTCCATCTTGCCCGCCTCGACCTTGGACAGGTCCAGGATGTCGTTGATCAGTTGCAGCAGGTCGGAGCCGGCGGAGTGGATGATGCCCGCG
Source organism: Actinomadura craniellae (assembly GCF_003289645.1). Taxonomy (GTDB): domain Bacteria; phylum Actinomycetota; class Actinomycetes; order Streptosporangiales; family Streptosporangiaceae; genus Actinomadura_D; species Actinomadura_D craniellae. The sequence continues at coordinate 122,396 of NZ_QLYX01000001.1, forward strand.
TACTCCACCTGCTTGGGGGTGAGGTTGCGGCCCGGGTTCTGGGCGAGCAGCTGGGCCAGGATCAGCAGGCTGTTGAGCGGGGTGCGCAGCTCGTGGCTCATGTTGGCCAGGAACTCCGACTTGTACTTGGACGCCAGCGAGAGCTGCTGGGCGCGGGTCTCCAGCTCCTGGCGGGCCTGCTCGATCTCCAGGTTCTTGGTCTCGATGTCGCGGTTCTGGCTGGCCAGCAGCGCGGCCTTCTCCTCCAGCTCGGCGTTGGAGAGTTGCAGCTCCTCCTGCCGGACCTGCAACTCCTCCGAGCGGGCCTGGAGCTCGGCGGCCAGCCGCTGGGACTCCTCCAGCAGCTCGTCGGTGCGGGCGTTGGCGATGATGGTGTTGACGTTGACGCCGACGGTCTCCATCAGCTGTTCGAGGAAGTCCCGCTGCACCGGGGTGAACCGGTGCACCGAGGCCAGCTCGATCACGCCCAGCACCTGGTCCTCGGCGATGATCGGCAGGATCACCAGGCTCCGCGGCGCGCTGTGGCCCAGGCCGGAGGAGACCGCCACGTAGTCGCCGGGAACCTCGTCCACCGCGATGGTCTGCCGGCTGCGCGCGGCCTGGCCGACCAGCGACCGGCCGAGGTGGAACCGGGTGGGGCGGGCGGAGGCGGCCGGGTCGCCGTCCTCGGGACGGCCGTAGGAGCCGACCAGTTCGAGGACGGTGCCGTCGCCGGTGTCCTCGGCCAGGTAGAACGCGCCGTACTGGGCGGCGACGAGCGGGGTCAGCTCGTCCATGATCAGCTCGGCGACGACGGCGAGGTCGCGGTGGCCCTGCATCAGGCCGGAGACCCGGGCGAGGTTGGTCTTGAGCCAGTCCTGCTCCTGGTTGGCGCGGGTGGTCTCGCGCAGGGACCCCACCATCGAGTTGATGTTGTCCTTGAGCTCGGCGACCTCGCCGGAGGCGTCGACGGTGATGGAGCGGGTGAGGTCCCCGGAGGTCACCGCGCTGGTCACCTCGGCGATCGCCCGCACCTGCCGGGTGAGGTTGCCGGCCAGCTCGTTGACGTTCTCGGTGAGCCGCTTCCAGGTGCCCGAGACGCCCTCGACCTCGGCCTGCCCGCCGAGCCGGCCCTCGCTGCCGACCTCGCGGGCCACCCGGGTGACCTCGGCGGCGAACGCCGAGAGCTGGTCGACCATGGTGTTGATGGTGGTCTTGAGTTCGAGGATCTCGCCGCGGGCGTCCACGTCGATCTTCTTGGTCAGGTCGCCCTGCGCGACGGCGGTGGTGACCTGGGCGATGTTGCGCACCTGGTTGGTCAGGTTGTTCGCCATCGAGTTGACGTTGTCGGTGAGGTCCTTCCAGGTGCCCGCCACGTTCGGCACCTGGGCCTGCCCGCCGAGCTGGCCCTCGGTGCCGACCTCGCGGGCGACCCGGGTGACCTCGTCGGCGAACGCCGACAGCGTGTCGACCATGGTGTTGATCGTCTGGGCCAGCGCGGCGACCTCGCCGCGGGCGTCCACGGTGATCTTCTGGGACAGGTCGCCGCGGGCGACGGCGGTGGCCACCTGGGCGATGGAGCGCACCTGGCCGGTCAGGTTGGACGCCATCACGTTGACGTTGTCGGTGAGGTCCTTCCAGGTGCCGGACACGCCGCGGACCGTGGCCTGGCCGCCGAGGTCGCCCTCGGTGCCGACCTCGCGGGCCACCCTGGTCACCTCGTCGGCGAACGCCGAGAGCTGGTCGACCATCGTGTTGATGGTCTCCTTGAGTTCGAGGATCTCACCGCGGGCGTCCACCCGGATCTTCTGGGACAGGTCGCCGCGGGCGACGGCGGTCGTCACCTCGGCGATGGAGCGGACCTGGGCGGTGAGGTTGTCGGCCATCACGTTGACCGACTCGGTGAGGTCCTTCCAGGTGCCGGAGACGCCCTTGACGTCGGCCTGGCCGCCGAGGCGTCCTTCGGTGCCGACCTCGCGGGCGACCCTGGTCACTTCGTCGGCGAAGGAGGAGAGCTGGTCGACCATCGTGTTGATGGTCTCCTTGAGTTCCAGGATCTCGCCGCGGGCGTCCACCCGGATCTTCTGGGTGAGGTCGCCGCGGGCCACCGCGGTGGCGACCTCGGCGATGGAGCGGACCTGGCCGGTGAGGTTGCCCGCCATGAAGTTGACGGAGTCGGTGAGGTCGCGCCAGGTGCCGGAGACGCCCTTGACGTCGGCCTGGCCGCCGAGGCGTCCTTCGGTGCCGACCTCGCGGGCGACGCGGGTGACCTCGTCGGCGAAGGAGGACAGCTGGTCGACCATCGTGTTGATGGTGTTCTTCAGTTCGAGGATTTCGCCGCGGGCGTCCACGGTGATCTTCTGGGACAGGTCGCCGCGGGCCACCGCGGTCGTCACCTCGGCGATGGAGCGGACCTGGCCGGTGAGGTTGCCGGCCATGAAGTTGACGGAGTCGGTGAGGTCGCGCCAGGTGCCGGAGACCCCCTGGACGTCGGCCTGGCCGCCGAGGCGGCCCTCGCTGCCGACTTCGCGGGCGACGCGGGTGACCTCGTCGGCGAAGGAGGACAGTTGGTCGACCATCGTGTTGACGGTGTTCTTGAGTTCGAGGATCTCGCCGCGGGCGTCCACGTCGATCTTCTGGGACAGGTCGCCGTTGGCGACCGCCGTGGCGACCTGGGCGATGTCGCGGACCTGGGTGGTGAGGTTGCCGGCCATGGCGTTCACCGAGTCGGTCAGGTCCTCCCAGGTGCCCGACACCCCGGGCACCTTGGCCTGGCCGCCGAGGCGGCCCTCGGTGCCGACCTCGCGGGCCACCCGGGTGACCTCGGAGGTGAACAGCGACAGCTGGTCCACCATGCCGTTGAACACCGAGGCGATCTCGCCGAGCAGCCCGTCGGCGTCGTCCGGGAGCCGGGTGCCGAAGTCGCCGTCCCGGACGGCGGTCAGCCCGGCCAGCAACTGCCGCAGCTCCGCCTCCCCGACCTTGCCGGCACCTTGCGCGGCCCTGCCGCGGCTCACCGCCTCGTCCGTGCCCACCTTCGCCCTACCCTTCATGCCGGTCCGGCCGGCTCCGCCCGTGCGAGCGTTTGCCCTGGGGCAAATGTATGGACCGTTGCGAGGCTACCCGACCTCCCAGGACGGTCGTCCCGCCGTCGCGTACCGATCCCGCACCGGTTTCCCCGGGGCCGGGGCGTGCCCCCGACGGGGAGATTCCGCCGGCGGTGCCCGCGTGAAACGATCGTGGCGGAACCGGACGCCGGGAGGGTGAGGGGACGATGAGCGTACCGAACGTCACGTTAAACAACGAGGTCACGATGCCGCAGCTCGGGTTCGGGGTGTGGCTGATGGACGACGCCGAGGCCGCGGAGTCGGTGGTGACCGCGCTCCGGGCCGGGTACCGCAGCGTGGACACCGCGATGATCTACCGCAACGAGGAGGGGACGGGCCGGGCGCTGCGCGCCTCCGGCGTCCCGCGCGCGGAGGTGTTCGTCACCACCAAGGTGTGGAACACCGACCAGGGCCACGACCCCGCGCTGCGGGCGTTCGACGCCAGCATGGCCCGGCTCGGGCTGGACGTGCTGGACCTCTACCTGATCCACTGGCCGGCGCCCGCCCAGGACCGGTACGTCGAGACCTGGCGGGCACTGGAACGGCTGCACGCCGACGGCCGGGTGCGGGCGATCGGGGTGTCCAACTTCACCGTCGCGCACCTGCGCCGGCTGCTCGACGAGACCGGGGTGGTGCCGGCGGTCAACCAGATCGAGCTGCACCCCTACCTGGCGCAGGCGGAACTGCGCGCCTTCCACGCCGAGCACGGCATCGTCACCGAGGCGTGGGCGCCGCTGGGCCAGGGCAAGAGCCTGCTGGACGATCCGGTGCTGCGGCGGATCGGCGCCGCGCACGGCCGCAGCCCCGCCCAGGTCGTGCTCCGCTGGCATCTGCGGCTCGGCAACGTGGTGATCCCCAAGTCGGTCACCCCGTCCCGCATCGCCGAGAACATCGACGTCTTCGACTTCGAGCTCACCGACGCGGAGATGGCCGAGATCGGCGCCCTGGACGAGGGGCGGCGGCTCGGCCCGGACCCGGAGGTCGTCTCCTAGCGGGCCCGGCCGCGCGGCTTGAGCGGGGTGGTCGGCAAGGACGGCGCGGCCAGCGGGGCACCGGCGTAGCCCCGCACGGTGCCGAAGCGCTCGTCGCCGGCGTTCCACGCGGCCCGGTACCCGGTGATCTCCTCGCCGGTGCGGGCGACGAAGTTCCACCACATGACGATCTTCTCGTCGAACGGCTCGCCGCCCAGCAGCATCACGCCGGCGGCCGACTCCGCGCGCAGCGGCAGCTCGGCCCGGCCGCTGCCCAGGTAGAGCAGCGAGCCGGGGACCAGCCGGACCCCGTCGACGTCGGCGGCGCCGTGCATGGCCAGCGCCGCGTACTCGAAGTCGGGTTCCAGCGGCAGCCGCACGTCCGCGCCCTCGGCCAGGGCGAGGTCGGCGCCCACCAGCGGGGAGTAGGCCCGGCCGGGCGAGACGGCGCCGTCCAGCTCACCCATGATCACTGTCGCGCACAGGCCCGGGGCGGTGACCTCGGGGAGCGCCGGGTGGTGCTCGAAGTGCGGCGCGACCTGGCGGTAAGCGTCGGGGAGGGCCACCCACAGCTGGGCGCCGTGCAGGATGGCCGGGTGGTCGGCGGGTGACTCCTCCGAGTGCGAGATGGCCCGCCCGGCGGTCATCAGGCTCAGCTGGCCGGGCCGCACCGGTTGCAGGCTGCCCAGGCTGTCGCGGTGCAGCACCTCACCGGAGTGCAGCCAGCTCACCGTCTGCAACCCGGTGTGCGGGTGCGGCGGCACCTGCATTCCGGGCTCGTCGACGATGTCGTCGGGGCCGTAGTGGTCGATGAAGCACCAGGCGCCGATCATCCGCCGGCCCAGGGTCGGCAGCAGCCGCCGCACCCGGGTGCTCTCGCCCAGTTGCACCTGGCGCGCGGCCATCAACTCGCGGACCGGCTCGCCGGGCACGCCGCCGCGGCCGCCCAGCACCGCCGGGTCGGGCCGCAGGTCGAGATTGCTCATGCTCGTTCTCCCCCCGCCCGGCGAGCGGGCCGGGCACCCCCCACTGTAGGAGAGTGCCCGGCCCTGGTGGACGGTCAGCCCGCCGAGATCGACGTCCAGTACAGCGACCGGGCGACCTGGGCGAACAGTCCCTTCGGATGGTTGCGGAACAGCGGTTCGGTGCCGAACAGCACCACCGCGGCACCGCGCTCGTCCACGCCCCGCACCACCGTGGCCTGGCCCTGCGCGGCGGCGGGACCGCCGGTGCCGTCGGCGTTGGGCCGCCAGTGCCCGGACACCAGCGGCCCGGTGCCGGCGTACCGCTGCTCGGCCGTGACCTCCGGGCCGAGCCCGGTGAACCAGCGCGGCGAGTACACGAACGAGTGCGCCGGCGCCCCAGCGGTGATCGGCCCGCCCGCGTTGGTCACCGAGACCACGCCGTTGGCGTCGCCGCGGCCCGCCACGTGGGTGGCGGTCAGCAGCCCGGCCGCCTGGTTGAACGTGGCGCCGGTGCCGCCCCGGGTGACGACCCCGCCGCGGGCGAGGAAGCCGTCCAGCGCGGTCCGCGCCGCCTCGTTCAGCTGGGCGAAGGACAGCCCGCTGGAGACGTACAGGACGTCCACCCCGGACCAGTCGAAGCCCGCGTTGAGCACGGCGGTCGAGACGGGCTTGAGGGTGAAGCCCATCTCCTGCAGCGAGTAGACCTCGTCGGCGCCACCGGCCACCGCGACGGTCAGCCGGCGCAGCGGCTGCCCGCCCGCCGACCGGGCCCGGTCGAACCGCACGCCGTACCGGTCGGCCAGCGTCCCGGCCAGGGAGCGGGCCGAGCGCGGGACGACCACGCCGCCGTCACCGCTCCACTTCACCGCGACGCCCTCGGCGAGCAGCGCGTTCAGCGCGGAGACCTCGGCCGGGGTGTCCAGCCGCAGCGCCAGGTCGCCCCAGCCCTCCACCGCGCCGGCGGGGGAGGCCACCGGCACCGGCCTGGTCTGGACCCGGCGCAGGTCCCCGGAGGTCACCGCGTCGACGGTGGCGCCCCACAGGTGGGCCAGGCTCCAGCCGGAGATGTCGTACATCGCGTCCACCTTGGGACTGATGTCGGCGCCCGGCTCCAGCATCACGTTGGCCAGGCCGCGCTTGGGCTGGTGCATGTCGACCACGTACGAGCCCGCCGGGTAGGTCTTGCCGCCCAGCGAGAACGGCCTGACGGCGCGGGTCACCCGCACGTCGTTGGCGACCATGTGGTCCACCAGCCTGGCCGCCGCGGTGGCGGACCGCTGCCCGGACCCGGCCGGCACCACGTACGCCCGGGGGAACGTCGTGGTGTAGACGTCCTCGGGGCCGAAGCCCGGCACGATGCCCAGCGGGGCGGGGCGGGAGGGCTCACCGGCCGCGCCGCGCCGGAACACCTCGATCTGGTCCGCGACCATCTGGGCCCGCTTGGCGTGCACGTGGGAGATCGTGGCGTCGATCGTGGCGCCCGCGATGGCGGTGTTGATCGCCGCGCGGCGGCGCAGTTCCGCCTCGGGCAGGTTGGTGTAGTCGGCGTTGTTGACCCGCAGCGGGATCTCGACGGTGTGCGAGGCGACCGCGCCGTGGAACGGGGCGTACTGCGGGGTGAAGATCGGCGGCCAGTCGTCCCAGCCCTCGTCCCAGTCGCGGAACGGGATCTGCGGGGGCTGGACGCCGTCGGCCTCGGGGGTGTAGCCCAGCGCCTTGACCGCGGCCTCCATGCCCAGGCCGTTGGCGTAGGTGTTCTTGATGAACAGGTCGTACTCGTAGTTCTGCCCGTGCGGCGGGGTGGTCGGCTCGATCAGCGTGCCGTTCACGTAGCCGTGCAGGTCGATCATCGCCACCGGCTGGGTGTCGATCATCACCTGCTGCATGGCCCGCACCTCGGGCTGGGAGCCGGTGATGAAGTCGCGGTTCATGTCGAACCCGGCGCCGTTGGCCCGGGTGCCGCCGGCCCGGCCGTCGGGGTTGGCGGTGACGTTGAAGTACAGCCGGGTCGAGTCCAGCAGCGCCCGGGTGGCGGGGTCCTTGGCGGCGGCCAGCCGCTCGATCGCCTTGAGGGTGGCGTCCGTGCCCTCCCACTCGTTGCCGTGGATGTTGTTGTTGATGAAGACCGGGGCCTTGTAGTCGCGCTTGATCCAGGGGTCGCGGGCCGCGGCGGCCGGGTCGTCCTCGATCTTCTCCCGCATCCGCTCCTGGGCGCGGGCCTCGGCGCCGCTCTCGGGCGCGGTCACGGTGACCAGGTACAGCTCGCGTCCCTGGTGGCTGCGGCCGATGACCTCGACGCTGACCCGGTCGCCGACCCGCTGCAGCGCGTTCAGCTTCGGCGCGATCGCGTGGTAAGGCGTCAGCCCCAGCTTGATCGAGAAGTCGGCGGGGTTGGTGGCGGGCTCGGTGAGCGTGACCCGGCGCGGGTAGCCCTTGGACCGGTCCCGGGGGAACCGGGTGTGGTCCGCGCCGCGGCCGAGGCCGCGGACGGCGCCCGCGGTGGAGTTCCGCTCCGGACCGTTGCCGAAGTCGCGGAGCGTGTGGGGGGAGCGGCGGGGCTGCGGGTCGGCCGCCGCGGGCATGGCGGGAAGGGCGAGCGTGGACACGACGACCACGCCCAGCAGCGGATGGGAGAAACGTTTCAACACCGGTGACCTCCGTGCAGAAGGTGTCATTCCGGTGTCTATCGCCCAAGATCGTCAGGCGCCAGGGGGGAGCGGATGACGATCGGCTCACAACTGTGTACGGGCGCCGCCGCTCAGGGCAGCGGGACGTTGTAGGCGAGCAGGGCGGCGTCGCCCGCCCTGTCACCGGCCGGGTCACCGGCTGGGTCGATCCGCAGTTCCATGGGGGAGCAGTTGCGCACCAGCGGGAAGACGCGCCGGTAGTCCTCCAGCGGGACGCCCAGCGACTCGCACAGCACCAGCCGGAGCAGCGTGTTGTGCGCCACCACCAGCACCCGCCCGCCGGGGGCGCCCGCCGCGATCCGGCGCAGCGCGGCGGTGCCGCGCTTGGCCGCCAGCCGGAAGTCCTCGGCGCCGGGGAACGCGCCGCCGACCGGGTCGGCCCGGAACGCGGCGGCCTGCTCGGGCGGCAGTTCGGCCAGCGTCCGGCCCTCGGCGGAGCCGAAGTCGACCTCCGCCAGGTCGGCGTCGATCCGGACCGTCAGGCCGAGCGCCCGGGCCGCCGGCGCGGCGGTCGCCCGGGCCCGGCTCAGCGGGGAGGCCCAGACCTCGGCCGGTTTCAGGCCTGGTTCCAGGCCCGCCGCCCAGCGGCCGAGCCGTTCGGCCTGCTCCGCCCCCCGGGCGGTCAGCGCCACGTCGCTGCTGCCGGCGTACCGGTTCTCGGCGTGCCACACGGTCTCGCCGTGCCGCACCAGGTACAGGGTCGTGCTCGTCATCGTCGAGATCCCACCGTCGCTCCGTGCCCCGCGTCCGCCGCCATCCTGACGCGCGGTGACGGTGCCTCGCAGGCGTTCACCGGACGGCGGTGTTCCCCGGAACGCCCGGCCCTACCGGTGCCGCCGGCCGGGCTTCGGGGGTTACGCCCTGTATGCGGGCGCTTTACCTGAGTGGGAATTAGGAGGGTATCGCACGTGTTACCTCCCATTGATAGATCCATGACCGATATGACGTGATCCCTCAAGGGTCTGTTCCGGGTGTCCGCAACTTTGGAACGCTCGAAACCCCGCGAATATGGGGATATCGTGCCCATGGGCGGTGGCGCACCCGGCGGATCACACCGAAGCGGCGGTCAGTCGTGCGTGACCTGGCATGAGGTTGTATGTTACGTAGGTATTACACCCTCGTTACGGCCGGGGTCTCGGTCCCGCTGCCTCGCACGATGGACCACGTCGTACACCGCACTCGGATGAGGTAGGGATTCGTGAGCGCTCTCACTTCGGCCGAAGCGCCCTTTGGCGCCCCGGGCCCGGACACCGCCGAACGGATCGCGCTGACCCGTCCCCAGCTCGTCGCCCGGGCGGCGTACGCCCTGCGCGGCAACGACCAGGGGCGGCTGCACGTCGCCGCGCCCAACCTGTACCCGCACATGTGGAGCTGGGACGCCGCGTTCGTCGCGATCGGCCTGGCCCGGCTGTCCACGCTCCGCGCGCTGGACGAGCTCGAGACGCTGTTCGCCGCCCAGTGGCGCACCGGCCTGGTGCCGCACATCGTCTTCACCGACGGCGACGCCCCCTACGAACCCGGCCCCAAGCGGTGGACCTGCCGTGAGCTGTGCGCCGACGCGCCGAGCGGCGCGTCCACCAGCGGGCTGATCCAGCCGCCGGTGCACGGGGTGGCGGTGCGCCGCATCCTCGACGCCGCCCGCTCCGCCCCCGCCGCCGAGCGCCGCGAGGTCGTCGAGCGCATCCGCGCGCTCTGGCCGTCGCTGCTCGCCTGGCACCGCTACCTGGCCGCCTACCGGGACGCCGACGGCCTCGGCCAGCTGATGATCTACCACGGCTGGGAGAGCGGGATGGACAACTCCCCCCGCTGGGACGCCCCCTACGCCGCCGTGCTGCCCGGCGCCGAGTTCGTCCCGTTCCGCCGCGCCGACCTGAACGCGCTCGGCCTCACCGGGGGCGCCCCCTCGCAGCGTCCGACCGACGCCGAGTACGCCAAGTACCAGTGGCTGATCCAGGAACTGCGGCAGGTCCGCTACGACGACAGCCGGGCGCGCGACTCGCTCAGCTTCCGGGTCGCCGACGTCTTCGCGGCCGCGATCTTCGTCGCCGCCAACGAGGAACTGGCCACGGTCGCCGACGAGCTCGGGCTGCCCGGCGCCGACGAGCTGATCGGGTACGCCGACCGGTTCCGGCACGGGGTGCTGGCCACCACCGACGAGCGGGGCTTCGCCGCCGACCTCGACCTGCGCGCCGGGACGGTCCTGCGCACCGAGACGATCGCCGGCTTCGCGCCGCTGTTGTCGGGCGGGCTCGACCCGGCCCGGCAGGCGGCCCTGCTCGCCGAGCTCACCTCGCCGCGCTGGTGCGGGCACCCCGCGCTGCAGTACGCCGTGCCGCCCACCACCAGCCCGCTGGCGGTCGAGTTCGACCCGGTCCGCTACTGGCGGGGCCCGCAGTGGCCGCCGATGACCTGGCTGCTGATCTGGGGGCTGGAGCGCTCCGGCGAGCAGGAGGCCGCGCTGGCCATCCGCGAGGCCGCCATCGACCAGCTCGCCGACGGGCTGTTCGCCGAGTACTACGACCCGTTCACCAGCGCCCCGCTGGGCGCCCGCCCCCAGTCCTGGAGCGCCGCGGTCGCCCTCGACCTGCTGGCCCGCTGAGGTCCTAGCCCGGAGAGGGCGCGTGGCCGGTGCGGAGCGCCGCCAGCGCCCGCCGGGCGTCCTCGGGGTCGGCGCCGAGGTCGTGGCCGCTGAACAGGTGCACGTCGTCGCCCACGTCGATCTCCAGCAGCCGTGACCGCACCCCGTGGTGCCGCCGCTCGTCGACCCGCACCGCGACCACGTCCGCCCACGGCACGTGCCGCCGGCCCGCGAACCCGCGGACCACGGTCACCCCGGTGCCGTCGGCCGCCAGCCGGACCGGGGCCAGCACGTCGCGCAGCGCCAGCACCCCGGCCGCCACGGCGCCCGCCCCGGCCAGCAGCACGCCGCGCGGGTCGCCGAGCGAGAGCGCGGCCAGCACCGCCAAAGCCAGCGCCGCCGCCCCCTTCAGGGCCGCGTGCCGGCCCGGCACCCGCCATGCGATCTCCGCCATTCCCCCAGCATGCCAGCCCGCCGGAGCCGGCGGCGCTCACGGCGTGCGGACGGGGACGCGGCGGCCCCACCGGGTCCGGCCCCAGGGCTTGAGGATCGACAGCCCGGTCATCACGACATAGAGGGTCAGCGCCACGCTCGGGCCGACGACCAGGTCGGCGGCGACGCCGCCCGGCACCGGCTCCCCGGTGCGCACCGCGGCCGCGGCCTCGTGCAGGCCGGAGCGCAGCGCGAAGGTGGAGGCGGTCAGCGCGACCACGGTCAGCACGAACTTGACCGCCACCCAGTAGTGCCGGAACAGCCCCCAGACCGTGCCGAGCGCCAGGGCCAGCCCGGTGAGCAGCGCGAGCAGGCCGATCGGGACGAGCAGCGTGTCGCCCAGCAGTTCCATCGCCAGGTAGGCGCCGTGCACCAGCGCGGGGTCCCCGCTCGCCAGCGCGGCGATGCCCAGCGCGAGCAGGCCGAGGTCGAGCCCCAGCCAGCCGGCCGAGAAGATCACGTGCAGCAGCAGGACGGCCCGGCGGGCTCGGCGGGGGAGCCGGCGGGGCGCGGAGGCGGTGTTCATGCGGCGACCCTGCCGGGCGGGTCCGCCCGCCCGCGTCGCCCCGGCAGCGGCTCGGCGACTGCTCCGGCGGACGTACGGGGCGCCCCGGCCGCTACCCCGGCCGGGGTACGGAACCCGGCGGGCCGCCGGGGAGTCCAACGGCTCGGTCCCCTGCGGTGAGGAGCACGACATGACCGAGAACGGACCACCGGACTGCCCGCGCTGCGGCACCGAGCCGCTGCCGGTCCTGTACGGCCTCCCGGGACCCGAGATGTTCGAGGCGGCCGAGCGGGGCGAGATCTCCCTCGGCGGCTGCGAGGTCTACGACGACGCTCCGCGCTGGCGGTGCCGGGGCTGCGGCGGGGAGTTCGGCCGGCTCGGCGACCCGCGATGAACCGCCCGGCCCGGTCTAGGGGGCTGCGACCGGGCCGGGCGGTGGCTCAGGTGCGGTCCAGCGCGCGGTCCAGGTTGACCGCGGCGCTGATCAGGGCCAGGTGGGTGAACGCCTGCGGGAAGTTGCCCAGCGCCTCGCCCGACGGCCCGATCTCCTCGGCGTACAGGCCCACGTGGTTGGCGTAGGTGAGCATCTTCTCGAAGACCATCCGGGCCTCCTTGACCCGTCCGGCCTGGGTGAGCGCGTCGACGTACCAGAACGAGCAGAGGTTGAAGGTGCCTTCCTCGCCGGTCAGGCCGTCGTGCCCGGTGATCGCGTACCGGTGCACCAGGCTGTCGGAGACCAGTTCGTGGCCGATCCGGTCCAGGCTCATCAGGAACCGGGGGTCGGTGGGCCCGGAGAACTTCACCAGCGGCATGCACAGCAGCGAGGCGTCCAGGTGCTTGCTGCCGGGGTACATGACGTAGCTGCCGAGGTCGGGGTCCCAGCACTCCTGCTGGACGAAGCGGTACGCCTTGGCCGCGTGCTTGCGCCACTTGGCGAGCGGGCCGGGCAGCCCCCGGTCGTGCGCCAGCCGGCCGGCCCGCTCGAAGGCCACCCAGGTCATCAGCGCCGAGTAGGTGAAGCGCTGGCGCGGGCCGCGCACCTCCCAGACGCCCTCGTCCGGCTCCTCCCAGTGGGCGGCCAGCCAGTCGAGCCGCTTCGACAGCGCCGCCCACAGGTCGTAGGAGATCGGCACCTCGCGGTTGTAGAGGTAGACCGAGTCCATCAGCTCGCCGTAGACGTCGAGCTGCCGCTGGCCGACCGCGTTGTTGCCGATCCGGACGGGCCGGGAGTCGCGGTAGCCGGAGAGGTGGTCGAGGACCTGCTCGGGGATCTTGTCGCTGCCGTCGACCGTGTACATGATCATGATGTCACGTTCCAAAGTCGCCGATTCGCAGCGCCGCTCGATCCACTCCATGAACGCGGCGGCCTCCTCCAGGAAGCCGAGCGTCATCAGCGAGTAGATGGTGAACGCGGCGTCGCGCAGCCAGCTGTAGCGGTAGTCCCAGTTGCGCACCCCGCCCACGTGCTCGGGCAGCGAGGTGGTCGGCGCCGCGACCAGGGCGCCGGTGGGGTGGTAGACCAGCAGCTTGAGCGCCAGGGCGGAGCGCTGCACCATTTCCCGCCAGCGGCCCCGGTAGCGCGACTGCCCCACCCACCGCTGCCAGAACGAGGAGGTCTGCAGGAACAGCTCGTCGACCTCGCCCGGCACCAGCGGGTGGACGTCGCCGTTCCACTCCAGGATCAGCTCGGCGGTCTCGCCCTCCTCCAGGGTGAAGCTCGCCCGGACGCCGTCCTCGACGATCGTGAGCGGGACGCTGGAGCGCAGCACGCACCGCCCGGCCGGCGACTCGAAGACGGCGCCCATGCCCGCCACGAGATGCACCGTGTGGTCCACCCGGGCGTAGTCGAAGGCCGGGTGGCAGGCGACCTCGAAGGTGGCCCGCCCGCGCACCGCCCGGGCCTGCCGGACGAGGAGGTCACGGGGCAGGGCTACGCCGCTGGTCTCCGGCACCATGAAGTCGATCACCTCGCCGACGGCCTCGGCCGTCATGTAGCGGGTCATCAGGATGTTGGTGTCGGGGAGGTAGAGCTGTTTCGGGCGGGTCATCGTGCGGCAGGACAGCGAGAAATAGCCGCCCTTTCCGGCGTCGAGCAGGGACGCGAACAGGGAGGGCGCGTCGAACCGGGCGGGACAGTACCAGTCGATGGTCCCGTCCGTGCCGACGAGCGCGACGGTGCGCAGATCGCCGATGATGGCGTGCTCTTCGATCGGGAGGTAGCGGCCGTCCTGGGCCGCGCTACGTGGGGGCACAGCTCCGATGATCCGGCCGTATGTTACATCCGCTTTTCTGGCACGTTACAACGGCAATGCGGTATGGAACGGTCCATCCTTATTTGCGGTGAATGGACGGCGACAAATCAGAACGGCTTCCGAAATGCCGGATTCAATACTTTCTGTACTGCTTGCTGTGCCCCGCGCTCCCGCCGCGCGTACGGACCTGCCAAGCTGTGCTTCGCCCCGGATTGTAGAGAAACCGCAGAGACAGCTCTCGTGGAGGACCCGTGAACCTGTTCGACCTCTCCGGCAAGGTGGCCGTCGTCACCGGAGGCACCCGAGGCATCGGGTTGATGATGGCCCGCGGCCTGCTGGAGGCCGGCGCCCGCGTCTACATCAGCTCCCGCAAGGCGGACGCCTGCGCGGCGGCCGAGGAGGAGCTCAAGGCGTACGGGACGGTCACCGCGATCCCCGCGGACCTGTCCACCGAGGAGGAGTGCCTGCGGCTCACCGCCGAGATCACCGAGCGGGAGCAGGCCGTGCACATCCTGGTCAACAACGCAGGCGCCAACTGGGGTGCGCCGCTGGAGGAGTACCCGGCCTTCGCCTGGGACAAGGTGCTGGACCTCAACCTCAAGTCCCCGTTCTTCCTCACCCGGGCGATGCTGCCGCTGCTGGAGGCGGCCGGCACCCACGACGACCCCGCCCGGGTGATCAACGTGGGCAGCATCGACGGCCTGCACGTGCCGACGCTGAACACCTACGCCTACTCCACCAGCAAGGCCGCCCTGCACCACCTGACCCGGGTGCTGGCCGGCGAACTCGGCCCGCGCCACATCACGGTGAACGCGGTGGCCCCGGGCCCGTTCGAGTCGAAGATGATGGCGGCGACCCTGGAGACGTTCGGCGACGCGATCGCCGAACGCGCCCCGCTCCGCCGGATCGGCCGCCCCGACGACATGGCCGGGGTCGCGGTCTACCTGGCGAGCCGGGCCGGCTCCTACGTCACCGGCGCGGTCATCCCGGTGGACGGCGGCATCGCCACCACCCTCTGAACTCGCGAGGGAGCGGAGGCGCGCCTCCGCTCCCTCAGCTCCAGTCGGGGTGCCCGACGCCCTTCGGGCCGATGGCCACCGGGCTGTCGGCGCCGGGCTGGCCGGTGGGCTGCGGGCTCGCGGTCGGCGGTGCGGCGAAATCGGCGCGCATCGCCCAGATCTCGGGCGTCTCCACCGGTCCGCGGACGAAGGACATCCAGGCCCCGTTGGGGGAGAAGCCCGGATCCATCTCGTGCTCCGGGGTCTCCACCACCCGGTGGCCCGAACCGTCGCGCCTGATGACGGCGATGTCGCTGTTCTGGCCACTCCCGTAGGAACGGGTGTAGCCGATCCACTGGCCGTCCGGCGACCAGATCGGGTCGCCGGCGCCGTTCGGGGACGTGTCCTCGGTGGTGATCTGGGTCCACTCCTGCGGCTCGGCCGGGTCCAGGCAGTAGATCTGGTTGGTGCCGCTCTTGTCGCTCCAGAACGCCAGCTTGCCGTCCCTGGACCAGGTGGGGTCGTCCTTGCCGTACGGGTCGGTGGTCAGCGGGGTCACCTGCCGGGACCGCACGTCGACGACGTGGATCTGGGGGCGCCCGGCCACGGTGGCCATGAAGGCGATCCGCCCGCCGTCGGGGGACCAGGCCACCCGGGTCTTCCCCCGCACCTGGTCGGAGAGCATGGTCTCACCGGAGCCGTCGGCCCGGACGATCCGCAGTTCGGAGCCGCCCTCCTTGACCCGGGTGAAGGCCACCTGCTCCCGATTGGGCGACCACTGCGGCAGGATGTCACACCCGTCGCCGTCGACCAGCCGCCGCCGGGGCGCCCCGGCGTTCGGTGTAGTGATCGCGATGTAGGCGCGGCATTCCCGGGGCCAGCCGGGCGCGACGTCGACGCGGACGAGCATCTGGTCCGTCGGCAGCGGAGCGGGGCCGCCCGACGAGTCCGAGTCGTTCTTGTCGCCGTCGGGAAGCATGGTGAACACGCCCCAGATCCCGGCGGCCACGAGCACCACGCCGAGCCCGCTCGCCAGGGCGGCACGCCGGCCGCGGTTCCCGCCCGCCGGCCGGCCCGCGGCCCGGGTGGCGGGCTGTTCCGGGAACCCCACGACCGCGGGGCCGGGCGGCGGCGGCCCGGGTGGCGGTGGCTGGACGGGCGGGCCGGGTGGCGGGGACCACCGGGGACCCTGATCCGCCACGGTCTCCCCGGCCGGCCCGCCCGCCGCGGGAGCGCTCTCGGCCGGGCGCGGCGGCTCCACCGGGGCGGGAACCGGCGGCGGGGCCGGGCGGGCGGCCTCCGGGGCGGGTGCCGGCGGCGGGAACTCGGGCGACTCGGCGGGCAGGGATCCCGCGGGCAGGGTCTCGGCCGCCGGGGCGGGCCGGGTCGGCGGGACGGCGGGCTCCTCCGGTTGCGGGACGCCCGCCTCATCGGGCCGCCAGGACTCGTGCAGCGTGGTGGTCGCCGCCTCCTCCACGGCCGCCGCCCCACCGGCGGCGGCACCCCCGCCCACCAGGGCCAGCAGCAGTTCCTGGGCGGACGGCCGGTTGCCGGGCTCCTTGTCGAGGGCCCGCCGGACCAGGTCGCCCAGCGGTTCGGGCAGCGCGCCGACCTCGGGCTCGGCGTGCACCACCCGGGCGGCGAGCACCTGGAAGGTGCCCCGGCCGAAGGGATGGCTGCCGTTCCCGGCGTACGCCACCAGGCAGCCCCAGGCGAAGACGTCCACCGCGGGGGTGACCGGCCGGTTGAGGATCTGCTCGGGGGCGATCCAGCCCGGGCTGCCGACCACCTGGCCGGTGCGGGTGTGCTCGGAGACGGCGTCCAGCGCCCGGGCGATACCGAAGTCGATCACGCGCGGCCCGGAGATCGACAGCAGCACGTTGCCGGGCTTGAGGTCGCGGTGCACCAGCCCCGCGGCGTGGATGGCGACCAGCGCGGCGGCCACCCCCACCGCCACGCCGTGCAGCATGCCGGGCGACAGCGCGCCGTTCATCGTCACGTGCTCGGCCAGCGTGGGGCCGTCGATGAACTCGGTGACCATGTAGGCCAGGTCGTCGGCCTGGCCGTGGTCGAGCACCTGGGCGGTGCAGAAGGAGGCGACCCGTTCGGCGTTGGCGACCTCGTCGCGGAACCGGGCCAGGAACGCGGGGTCGCCGGACAGTTCGGGGCGGACCAGCTTGACCGCGACCGTCCGCCCGTCGGGGGCGGTGCCGAGGTAGACGGCGCCCATGCCGCCCTCGCCGATCTTCGAGCGGATCTCGTACGCGCCCACCCGCGCCGGATCCCCCGGCTGCAGGGGACGCTCCGTCGCGGCGCGCCGCTGACCGTCCACTGGTGACACCCTCTATCTAGTGGCCCTGCGGCCCCGTCCCCCCAAACCCGCCCTGACCGTACCGTGATCGGCGGTCGCGGCATACCCGGGCGGAGCCAGGCCGGTGCACTTCCGGCAAATCAGATGATCCGACCAGGGAAAAGGTTCAGCCCGCGGCCGGGTCCGGCCCCTCGATCATGCCGTCCAGCCGTTCCAGGATGACACCCTCGCGCAGCGCCCACGGGCACAGTTCCAGCTCCCGCACCCCGAACAGGTCCATCGCGGCGTCCGCGACGATCGCCCCCGCGGCCAGTTGCGGGGCCCGCGACTCGGAGACCCCGGGCAGCTCGGCGCGCTCGGCGGCGGTCATCTTGACCAGCCGCTCGGCCCAGTCGGTGAGCGTGTCGTGCGCCAGGACGCGCCGGACGTAGAGCCCATCGCTGGAGGGCGCGACCCCGGTGATCCGGGCGAGCTGGCGGAAGGTCTTGGACGTCGCCACCGCATGGTCGGGCGGCCCGAACCGGGCGACCTCACCGACCCGGCGGGCGATCTCGGCCCGGACGTACCGGCGCAACTCCCGCGTCTCCTCGGGAGTGGGCGGGTCACCGGTGAGCCACTCGCGGTTGAGCCGCCCGGCGCCGAGCGGCAGGGAGATCGCCACGTCCGGCGCCTCGTCGATGCCGGAGGCGATCTCCAGGGACCCGCCGCCGATGTCGACCACCAGCAGCCGGCCCGACGACCAGCCGAACCACCGCCGGACGGCGAGGAACGTCAGCCGGGCCTCGTCCCGGCCGGGCAGCACCTGGACGGCGGCGCCGAGGTCGGCCTGCAGCCGGGCCAGCACCTCCTCACCGTTGACGGCCTCGCGGATCGCGGAGGTGGCGAACGCCAGGACGTCCTCGACCCCCTTGTCCTCGGCCACCCGCAGCGCGTCGGCCACGAACGTGCGCAGCCGGGACTCCCCCTCCGGGGACAGGCTCTGGTCGCTCTGCAGGTGGTCGGCCAGCCGCAGTTCGGCCTTGTAGGAGTACGCCGGCAGGGGGCGGGCGCCGCGATGCGCGTCCATCACCAGCAGGTGCACAGTGTTCGAGCCCACGTCGAGCACACCCAGTCGCATACTGACGACGCTACCGAACCCCCAGGGCAAACTGATCAGATGGTCCGGTCTCGGCAGGGTGTCGGTACAGAGATGGTCAGGTCACGGGCGGAGCGACGATGCGCCAGGCCCGCGGTGAGACGGTCCAGGTACGGTGCTCGACCGGGCCGGAGACCTCGCCGTCGCTGTTGATCGGGAACGGCTCGCCGCGCACCGTGACGCGCGTCGCCGTGCGGCGGACGACGTCGGCGCGGTGCTGGTGGGTGCCGTCGCGCAGGCCCAGCGCGTACCCGACCCGGGCGACCGGGCCGGTCGCGGCGGAGACGACCAGGTCCAGCAGGCCGTCCCGGGGGGAGGCGCCCGGGGCGAGCCGGCCGGCGCCGCCCGCGATGGCCGGGGCGTTGCTCAGCGCGACCATCAGCACCCGGTCGTCGGCGACGGTCTCCCCGTCGGCCTCCACCCGCAGCCGCCAGCCCGGGTGCCGGATACCGGCAAGTACCGCGCCCACCGGGAACGCGGCGGTCTTGAGATAGGGCTTGAACCGGGTCGCGGCGGCGGCCGCCGCCGCGCCGACGCCGACGTGCACCGCGTTGACCGCGATGTCGTCGCCGTCGTCGACGAGCAGGTCGAGTTCGCGGGGCCGGCCGGTGAGCAGCAGCCGGGCCGCCTCCCCGGGGTCGAGCGGGATGCCCAGGTTGCGGGCGAGGTCGTTGCCGGTGCCGAGCGGCAGCAGGCCCACCGTCCGGCGGTCGAGTTCCCCGCGCCGGTGCAGGGCGCGGACCAGTGCGTGGATGGAGCCGTCCCCGCCCGCGGCGACGACGGTCGTGGCGTCGTGCTCGGCCAGGAGCTTGTCGAGTTGGTCGGGCTCCGCGCAGGGGACGACCGTGACCTCCTCGGTGCCGCCCGCCCGGAGCGCGTCCACCGCCCGGCGCACGTTCTCGGCGTCGGTGGTGCCCGCCTTGGCATTGGTGATGACCAGCAACGTTGTCTCCTCCCGATCCGGAGGGCATATAGCCGGGAGGGCGACGGTCAAACCGGTCGTTCAGCCGGGGGCGGGAACGGGCTCGGCGGTGCGGCCGGCGTCGTAGGCGGTGCGGGCCGCGGCGATCTCGCCCTGGTGCCGGGCCGCCCAGGAGGTGAACCCGGCCAGGTGCTCGTACAGTTCGCGGGCCATGCCGGTCGCCGCGTACTCCACCCGGGGCGGCACGGTGGGGTAGACGGTCCGGGTGAGCAGGCCGTCGCGTTCCAGGTTGCGCAGGGTGAGGGTGAGCATGCGGCGGCTGATGCCCGTGATCTGCCGTTCGAGCTCGGTGAAGCGCACCGGGCCGTGGGCGGTGGCGACGAGGACGCTGATGCTCCACTTGCCGCTGATCCGGTCGATGACCTCGATCACCGGGCATACGTCCTTGATGTCGAACTCGGGGTCCATGCCGCCTGCCTTTCCGGGGAATTCCATGGTCACATGCCGTTTCCTCAGTAACAACGAGTGTCCTTCAGCTGCTCATCCGGGTGCGGGCAGCAGCCGGTTGAGCAGGTCGTCGAGGCTGACGATGCCGATCGGCCGGCCATCGAGGCCGAGGACGGCGGCGAGCTGGGCGCGGTCGCGCCGCAGCGCCGTCACGGCCTGGGTGATCGGCGTGTTCGCCGGCAGTTGCGGCACCGGCCGGGCCAGCTCGGCGGCGGCGCGCGACCCGAACGGATCGGTCAGCGCCTCCCGGACGTGCAGCGCCCCGGCGATCGAGCCGTTGCCGCCGCGGACGACCAGCCGGGTGTGGCCGCTGGCCGCGGCGGCCCGGCAGATCTCGTCGAGGTCGGCCGTGGCGGGCACGGTGGTCACCTCGGCGATCGGGACCACCAGCGGCTCGATGGTGGCCTGCCGGGTGGTGATGGCGCTGCTCAGCAGGGCGTGGTCGAAGCGGTCGATCAACCCCAGCCGGCGCGACTCGCCCAGCAGGAACCGCAGCCGCTGCGGGTCGGTGCGGGTGGCGATCTCGTCGCGCGGCCGGACGCCGCCCAGCCGCAGCACGAGGTTGCTCGCACCGTTCAACACGGCCAGCAGCGGCCGCACCAGCCGGGTGAACCCGCGGAACGGCAGCGCGAGCAGGATCGCCGAGCGCTCGGGGTGCGCGATCGCCCAGGACTTGGGCGCCATCTCGCCGACGACCATGTGCAGGTAGGTCACCACGGTGAGGGCGACCGCGAACGCGATGGGGTGGAGCAGGGCCTCGGGCACCCCCGCCGCGTGCAGCGGGCCCTCCAGCGCGTGCGCGAAGATCGGTTCGGACACCATGCCCAGCCCCAGCGTGCACATGGTGATGCCGAGCTGTGCCCCGGCCAGCATGAGGGACAGTTCCCGGATGCCGGCCACGGCGGAGGTGGCGGCGCGGCTGCCCCGGGCCGCCGCGCGCTCCAGCCGGTGCCGCTTCGCCGCGACCAGCGCGAACTCGGCCCCGACGAAGAACCCGTTCCCCGCCAGCAGCGCCCCGGTCACCACGGCTCCGGTCAGCGGGTCCATCGTTCCTCCTCGGTCCCGGCCGCAGCGGGTTCGGGTGCCGGCCGGACCCGCAGCCGGGCGCGGGCGGGCACCCGCCGGCGCAGTGCCAGCACCTCGGTCTCGACGGTGCCGGGCCGGGCGTCCACGGGCATGCTGTCCGGGTCCTGGGGCACCGTGACGGTGTCGCCGACGGCGGCCATCCGGCCGAGCGCCACCATGATCAGGCCGGCGAGCGTGTCGTAGTGCTCGCCTTCGGGGAGCGCGGCCCCGGTGGCCTGGTTGATCTCGTCGATGCGCAGGCCCGCGTCGACCTCCCAGCCAGTCTCGGTGCGGGCGGTCAGTGCGGGGGCCGGGTCGTTCTCGTCGGTGATCTCCCCGACCAGTTCCTCGGCGACGTCCTCGAAGGTGACGATGCCGGCCAGCCCGCCGTACTCGTCGACCACGCAGATGAACTCCTCGCGGGCCTCGTGCATGCGCTGCACCAGGGTGTGCAGCGGCAGTGTCGCCGGGACGAGCAGGGCCGGCCGGGCCAGCGGGCCCACCGTCAGCTCCTCGAACGGCGCCGCGGGCCCCGCGGCGCGGGCGGCGGCGAGTTCCCGGGCGCCCACCACCCCGACGACCTCGTCGATCTCCTGGCCGAGCACCGGGTAGTTGGAGTGCCCGGTACGGGTGATGATCTTCAGTAGCTCGGTGACCGTCGTGTCGGCGGTGGTCGTGACCACCTTCGGCCGCGGCACCATCACCTCGTCCGCGCTGTGCTCTCCGAAGGTCAGCGCGCGGTCCAGCAACTGGGTCAGGTCGGGTGGCAGATGCCCGCTACGCCCGGATTCCCCGATGATGTCGCTGAGCTCCTCCAGGGTGGCGCCGTGGTGGAGTTCCTCCACCGGTTCCACCCCGACCCGGCGCAGTAGCCGGTTGGCGGAGGCGTCGAACAGCCGGACCACCGGGCCGGCCACCGTCAGGTAGGCCAGCGTCGAGGCGGCGAGCATCCGGGCCAGCGGCTCGGGCCGGGCGATGGCCCAGTTCTTGGGCGCGAGCTCGCCCAGCACCATCTGCACCACGGTCGCCAGTGCGAAGCCCACCGCGACCGAGATCGGCCCCGCTCCGGCCACTCCCAGGCCGGTGAGCAGCGGTTCCAGCAGCTGGGCCAGCGCCGGTTCGGCGATGAACCCCACCACCAGGGCGGTCACGGTGATGCCGAGCTGGGCGCCTGACAGCATGAACGACAGCCGGGCCATCACCTGGAGCGCCCGGCGGGCCCGGACGTCGCCCTGCTCGGCCTGCGCGCTCAGCACTGCCCGGTCGGCCGTGGTGTAGGCGAACTCCTGGGCCACGAAGTAGCCGGTGGCCACCGTGAGCACCAGCACCGCGACGATCCCCAGCAGGGCGCTCGTCATGACACCGGCCTCTGCGACGGGCCGGGACTATGGTCGCAGTCCGCGGACACGGACGCACCAACCCCTTCCACTTCTTCCTGTTCAACCTGCAAGAACGGACAGGTCACTCCCTACGGTTCCCCGCCGGAAAATACGCAAAAACACGGACGTTCAGGACAGGAGAGCGCCCGACTGCGGAGCGTGTCCGGTTCACTGCGGTGCGGATTTTACTTTGCTCAACGTTGTCACCTCTTGCCCTATGTATATATCGGTCAGTACTTTCACCTGATATCGGCCTGTTACCTACCTCCCTCCGGGGGGTGCGGGCCGATCGCCGAATCTCCGCGGCGCCCCCTCGGGCCCGCGGGAGCCGGGGACCCACTGTCTCTGGGGTGAATCCGCCGCGTGCGGTAGGGCGACTCCTGGCCCGAACCCGTCAGCTAACCCGGTAGGCGCCCTAGGGAGATGCTGATGGATCCGATTGGTAAGAAACTGCTGGACGTCGCCAAGGCCGAGCTCGGTTACCAGGAGCAGGCGGGCGGCTACACCAAGTTCGGGGACTGGTACGGCAAGAACGTCGAACAGGATCCCGCCTTCAAGACCGCGCCCTGGTGCGACATGTTCCTGGCCTGGGCCGCCAACAAGACGGGCGTCAAGGACTGGGCCGGCCAGTTCGCCTACACCCCCTCGCACGCGAATTGGTTCCGGGAGAAGGGAGCCTGGGGGACGACGCCCGAACCCGGGGCGGTCGTGTTCTTCGCCTGGTCGGGCTCCAAGGACCTGGACTCCATCCAGCACGTGGGTCTGGTCGAGCGGGTCGGCGGCGACGGAAGCGTCCACACCATCGAGGCCAACACCGACGGCGTGCACCTCAAACGCCAGGTCCGCGACAGCGGCACCATCGTCGGCTACGGCTACCCCGCCAAGGTCGTGGTGCCCGGCCGGTCGGTCGAGTCGGTGACCGGCGCCGAACGCCAGGGCGACCAGCGCGCGGGCGAGAAGGGGAAGACCGAGCGGGGCACGGGCGAGCGCAAGCACGTCCCCAAACACGGCAACCACGGCGTCTCGCCCGGTGAGGTCGGCGACGGCGGCACGTCGTCCGGGGTGTCTTCGAACACCCTCGCGCCGGGCGGGCGGCCCGCCGACCCCGTCGAGCAGGAGGTGGTCCTCTGCAGCCTGCTGGCGGCCATCGTCATCGGTACCGCGGCACTCGCCGTCGGCCGCTCCACCGCGGCCCGGCTGCCCGCCTCGCCGGTACGGGTCCGCAAGAAGGGCCGCCACCACCGCTGCCCGGCGGAACTGCCCGCCGGCATGGTTCCGGACGACCTGACGGCGGCCGAGGACACGACGGCGACCATCGCCGCTGTGACCGAAACCCTCGCACAGGCCGGTCCGGAAGACGACCGGCGGGTCGTTCCGGCGGAGCCGGTCACCGTCGCCGAGACCGAGGCCGAGGCCGAGGCGGCGCGCACCGCCACCGTGTCCCTGCCCCGGCTGCGCAGGCGGGGCAAGCACCACCGCGGGCCGGTGGAACTGCCCGACGGGATGACGACCGCCGACCTGGCCGAGGCCGACGCCGCCACCGAGTCGATGCCCGCGATCAGCGCGGCGGCGGCCGCCGAGGCCGAGGACCGCGAGTTCTGGGGCCGGATCGCCCACCTCGAAGAGGACGGGGAACTGGCCTTCTGGAGTTCGCTGCACGCGGCGAAGGCGGAGGAGCGGGTCGAGGCCGTCCGCTGAGCGGGTTCCGGGCCGCGGCGGATGCCGCCGCCGCGGCCCGGGTCCCAGGGCTATATCGTCCTGAGCGGTTCGCGCATGGTGGCGATCTCGTCCTTCTGCCCGGTGATGACGGTGCCCGCCAGGGTCCTGGACGATATCTACCAGGGCCACCCGTGCCGACCTACGGTGGAGCCGGTCCACGGGGAGGAGCTCCGAGCCATGAGCGAGACCCTGCGGCGGCGGCTCGGGGTGACCGACGCGGTGGTGATCGGCCTGGGCGCGATGCTCGGCGCGGGCATCTTCGCGGCGCTGGCGCCCGCCGCCGCGGCGGCCGGGTCCGGGTTGCTCGCCGGGCTGGCGCTGGCCGCGGCGGTGGCGTACTGCAACGCCACCTCCTCGGCCCGGCTCGCCGCCCGCCACCCGCAGTCCGGGGGGACGTACGTTTACGGCCGCGAGCGGCTGGGGGAGTTCTGGGGGTACCTTGCCGGCTGGTGCTTCGTCGTCGGCAAGACCGCCTCCTGCGCGGCGATGGCCCTGACCGTCGGCGCGTACGCGTGGCCGGGCCGGGAGCGCGCGGTGGCCGTGGCGGCGGTGGTCGCGCTGACCGCGGTGAACTACGCCGGGGTGCGGAAGGCGGCCTGGCTCACCCGGGCGATCGTCGCGGCCGTGCTGGCGGTGCTCGCCGCCGTGGTGACCGCCTGCCTCACCGCGGGCGCGGCCGACCCCGCCCGGCTGGACCTGGGGTTGGGCACCGGGCCGGGCGGGGTGCTCCAGGCCGCGGGGCTGCTGTTCTTCGCCTTCGCCGGGTACGCACGGATCGCCACCTTGGGGGAGGAGGTGCGCGACCCCGCGCGGACCATCCCCCGGGCGATCCCGATCGCGCTGGGCATCGCCCTGGCGGTGTACGCGGCGGTGGCCGTCGCCGTCCTGGCCGTTCTCGGCCCGGCGGACCTGGCGTCCGCCGCCGCCCCTCTGGCCGACGCCGTGCGCGCGGCCGGCGCCGGATGGCTGGTCCCGGTGGTGCGCGTGGGAGCCGCCGTCGCCGCGCTCGGATCGTTGCTGGCGCTGATCCTCGGGGTCTCCCGGACCGTCCTGGCGATGGCTCGCGACCGGCACCTGCCGCACGTCCTGGCCGCGGTGCACCCCCGGTTCGGCGTGCCGCACCGGGCGGAACTGGCCGTGGGCGCCGTCGTCGCGATCCTGGTCCTGGTGGCGGACCTGCGCGGCGCGATCGGGTTCTCCTCCTTCGGCGTGCTGGTCTACTACGCCGTCGCCAACGCCGCCGCCTGCACCCTGACCGCCGCCGAGAACCGCCCACCCCGGCTGATCCCCGTCGCCGGGCTGGGCGGCTGCCTCCTGCTGGCCTGCACCCTGCCGCCGCCGGCGGTCCTCACCGGCACGGCCGTCCTCGCGGCCGGGGCCCTGGCCTACGCCCTGCGCCGGTCCGCCGCGGCCAGGAGGTAGACATGTGGCGCGGCCGTCAGTTCCGCGCCGTCCGGCCGCGGCGTACCGTCGACCGTGGCGGGCCCGGAGGCGATCTGTCCGAAGAGCCGGCCGCCGGGGTCGGGCCGGCCGCGCTGGACCGCTGAGCCGCCCCCATCCGCTCCGGGCCCGCCACCACATGCGCCGGGTTCTTCAGTTGGAGTGCAGGTCGCGGCGGCGGAAGCCGGCGAGACCGGCGGCGACCAGGGCGGCGGCGAGGGCGGTCAGCGCGACCAGCGGGAGCAGGTCGAACTCGGCGCCGGGCAGCTGCGGGACGTGGCCGAACGGTGACAGGTTCATCGTCCAGGACGGCAGCTTGAGCAGGCCGCTGAAGATCCCGACCGTCAGGGCGTACACCAGCAGCACCCAGGACAGCGCGATCGCCCGGGGCGCGAGCCCGAACAGCGCGACGGCGACCCCGACGGTCACCCACAGCGCGGGCACGTAGCAGAGGCCCGCGCCCAGGATCCGGAACAGTTGCCCCGCATCGCCCGCCGTGGCCGCCGCGCCCAGGCCCAGGCCCAGCGCGCTGAGCAGGATCACCGCGGCGCCGCCGAACAGGGCGACGGCCAGCTGACCGCTCATCCACCGGGCCCGGGACGTGGCCGTGGCCAGCACCGGCTCGGCCCGCCCGGCGGTCTCCTCACCGCGCAGCCGCTGCGCCGCCAGGATCGCGTAGATCGCGGAGATCGTCGCCAGCATGGAGAGGATCAGCGCCAGGAACGCGTCGGTGAAGCTCGTGCCGGGGCTCTGCGCCACCCACTCCCGCAGGGCCCGGTTCCCCTCGATGGCGCTCTCCACGTCCTGGATGAGGGACCCGTACATCAGCCCGAACAGGAACATTGCCGTGCCCCACCACAGCAGGGCGGCCCGGTGCAGCCGCAGCGCCAGGCCGAACGGGGTGCCCAGGAATCCCGACCCGGTGCGCGGCCCGGGCCGGGGCCGGACCAGCCCGGCGCCGACGTCCCGCCGGGAGGTGAGGGCGAACGCGACCGCGACGAGCGCCACGGCGAGGACGGGGGCGGGCACCAGCGGCCACCACCGCTCGTCGACGTAGGGCCGCATGGCCTGGGCCCAGCCGATCGGCGACAGCCACGACAGCGCACCATCGCCCATGTCACCGGCCGCGCGTAGCGCGTAGGCAAGGCCGATCAGCGCCCCCGCCAGGCCGGCCGCGCCGCGGGCGTACTCCACCAGCTGTGCGGTCACGGCGGTGATGGCGGTGAACAGCAGGCCCACCGCGGTGAGTCCGGCGCCGAACGCCAGCGAGCCCGCCCAGGTGATGCTCTCGACTCCGCTGGTGCCCAGCCCCAGCACGATCAGCGCGCCCAGCACCAGGTTCGTGCCGCCGACCACGATCAGCGCGGCCGTGGTGACCGCGTGCCGGCCCACCACCGCGGCCCGGACGAGCTCGGCCCGGCCGCTCTCCTCCTCGGTGCGGGTGTGCCGGACGAACAGCAGCACGCTCATCAGCGCGACGAAGATCGCCAGGAAGCCCAGGATCTCGTTCCCCATCATCGCGCCGAACGTGTAGTCGTCGAGGCCGTGCCCCGGGCCGCTCAGCGCGGCCCCGGTCGGGCTGGTCATCAGCTCCGCCCTGGTCTGCCGGTCGCCCACTGTCGGGTAGTTGGTCGGGAAGGTGGAAACGCTCCCGACCGTGGAGAACGTCAGCGCGGCGATCCACACCGGGATCCGGACCCGGTCGCGGCGCAGCGCGAACCGGACCAGCGCCCCGGTGCCGGTCAGCGACCCGCCCCGGGCGTGCGCCCCGGCGTGTACGGCGACCGCGGTCATGAAGCGGCCTCGGCGCGCACCCCGTTGGCGGCGAGTTCGTCACCGTAGTGCCGCAGGAACAGCTCCTCCAGCGTGGGCGGGTGGCTGACCAGGCTGCGCAGGCCCGCCTCGCCCAGCGCCCGGACGGCGGTGGTGAGGTGCTCACCATCGACGTCGAAGCGCACCCGCGCGGCCTCGGCCTGGACGTTGTGCACGCCGGGCAGTTCGGCGAGGCCGGTGACCGGGTGGGCCGTCTCGGCCTCGATCGTGGTGCGGGTGAGATGGCGCATCTCGCTCAGCGCGCCGCTCTGCACGACCTTGCCCTGCCGGATGATGCTCACCCGGTCGCAGAGCTTCTCGACCTGGGCGAGGATGTGGCTGGACAGCAGGACCGTGCGCCCGGCCTCCCTGGCCTCCAGGATGCACTCCTGGAAGACGGCCTCCATCAGCGGGTCCAGGCCCGCGGTGGGCTCGTCGAGGACCAGCAGTTCGGCGTCGGAGGCGAGCGCGGACACCAGCGCCACCTTCTGCCGGTTGCCCTTGGAGTAGGTGCGGCCCTTCTTGGACGGGTCGAGGTCGAACCGCTCGCAGAGCTCGTTGCGGCGTGCCCGGTCGAGCCCGCCGCGCAACCGTCCCAGCAGGTCGATGGCCTGTCCTCCGGTCAGGGCGGGCCACAGGTCCACGTCGCCGGGCACGTACGCCAGCCGCCGGTGCAGCTGGACCGCGTTGCGCCAGGGGTCGCCGCCCAGCAGCACGGCGCGGCCGGAGTCGGCTCGCAGCAACCCGAGCAGCACCCGGATGGTGGTGGACTTCCCGGCGCCGTTCGGCCCCAGGAAGCCGTGCACCTCGCCGGTGGTGACCTGGAGGTCGAGGCCGTCGAGGGCGCGCGTCCGGCCGAAGGTCTTCACCAGACCGGAGACGTCGATGGCGGTAGTCATGCGCTGAGATTACACAGTCTTCATGAATTCGTGAAGGTACTAAAATCGAGGGGAAGGGTGACAGGAGGGAGCCGGTAGGGTTTTCCCACTTGATCGAGGGGGTGAGCGTGCCACTGTCGGACACCGCGGACCACGAGGAGGCCCTGCTCCGTCTCGTGGAGCAGTTCGCTCTGGTGCTGCATGAGAGCGGGCTGCCCAGGATGACCGCCCGCGTCTTCGCGTACATCATCGCCGACGACGCCGAGAGCTACACGGCCGGCGAGCTCTCCGCCGGCCTGCGGGTCAGCCCCGCCGCGATCTCCACGGCCGTGCGGCAGCTCGTCCAGACCGGCCTGGTGGCCCGGGAGCGCCGTCCCGGGGAGCGCAGCGACCATTACCGGATCTACGACGATGACGTCTGGAGCGCCATCACCGTGCAGCGCCTGCCGCTGCTGCGCCGCTACGAGGAGATACTGGCCGCCGGCCTGGAGGGATTGGACCCCGCCCGCCCCGGCGCCCGGCGCGTCCGCGAGACCATGGAGTACTTCCGCTTCATGCGGGCCGAGTTCCCCCAGGTGGCCGAACGCTGGCGCGAGTACCGCAGGCAGCACGGCCTAGGCCGCCCCGACTAACCGCCCTCGGCCATGTCCAGCACCCGGGTGACGGTGTTCCAGTTACGGACCGTAGCGTCCACCTTGAGGTGCTTGGCCAGCAACGGATTGAGCTTCGCCCGCCCCAACCCATGGGGAAAGTACAGGTAAAGCTCCCGCTCCCCGAGGTGCATCTCCTCCGGCGCATAAGCCCGCGGATCGATCACCTCCGGCAACCCCGGATCCGGCGCCCCGCTCAGAAACGCCACCGCGAACTTGGCCGGATCACGCACCGGCACCGGATTACGATCGACCACCCCCCGCAGCTCGGCGGCGGTACGCATCATGACCACCACGGTGAGCCCCAACTCACCAGTGATGCGCCCCTCGATCTCGGCGGCAAGCTCGCCCCCCGCCCGGTCCGGCGCGGTGAAGACGGCGTTACCGGTCCGCAGGTATGTCGTGACGTCGGCGTACCCCAGCCCAACCAGCAACTCCCGCAGATCAGCCATGGCAATCTTGTTAGGCCCACCCACATTGATGCCACGCAGCAACGCCACATACCTGGTCATCGCACACCCCTCACCCGGTTGCCCGGGCATCATAGGGGCCACCCCCGACATTCCCCCCAACACCTCCAGCCGGCCAGGCACACACCAGAAGCAAGCGAAGACCTCACACCCCAGGCCAACCCAAGGCGATCCCCACAACACCAACTCCGCACCACCCGGCAAAGCCCTGACTGCACCCCGTCAACAAGAGCCCCCTACGGCGTGTCTCGAAGTGGGTCAGGTGCCGATGGTCCTGGTTTGCTCGCGAAAGATCCAGCCCCTCAACCCCACCCCGTTGACCTGGCCAAAGCCCGCCACCGGGCGCATACATCCTCAACGATCACGTCGGCAAGGGAGCGGTGCGGGCCCAGCCGCTGGCGGTACCGCAGGGGCTTGTGACCTCACTTCGAGACAGGCCTTAGCCGCCCACCAGACCACCAGCCCCACGCGAATCCCCAGCCCACCCCCAAACCTAAGGGAACAAAAACACAAAGCCGCTCGCGAAAACCCGCAATCGCAACCACAAGAGAACATGGGAAGCGCAACCACAAGGGCCCAAGCCGCAACCACAACTAGAAAGCGCAACCACAGGGGCCCAAGCGCAACCACAAGGCGCCAGCGCAACCACAGGGGGCGTGGGGGCGGAGCCCCCACATCGGGGGCCCGGGGGTCGCCCCCCGGAAAAACATGGCGGCCCAACGGCGAAGCCGCCCCCGAAGGGGGCGGCGAGCAGACTACACCCGGCTCGTGGGCGATACTGGGTTCGAACCAGTGGCCTCTTCCGTGTCAGGGAAGCGCTCTCCCGCTGAGCTAATCGCCCGTTCCTGGGGGTGCCAGGGGTGGGGGGTGGTGCCGGGTGTGACGTGGAGGTGGAGACGGGATTTGAACCCGTGTACACGGCTTTGCAGGCCGTTGCCTCGCCTCTCGGCCACTCCACCGGAGTGAGGCCGCGCTGCTGGCCTCTCCGAGCGGAAGACGGGATTCGAACCCGCGACCCTCACCTTGGCAAGGTGATGCTCTACCACTGAGCCACTTCCGCGTGCGGCTTCGGGTTTTCCCGAGGCGCAGGGACAACTGTAGCGGAATCCGGGCGTGCTCGCGCGCGGGGTGGTGTGAAGCGGTGCGCTGTGGCAAGGGGTGGGATATGAAGACGATGCGAACGCGTGTGGTCCGGGCGGAGGGGGATGCGCGGGCTCTGCTCGGGGTCTACCTCAATGACCATCTGGCGGGGGCGACGGCGGGCTTGGGGTTGGTTCGGCGGACGGCTCGTTTCCATGGGGGCGCGGCGGGGGAGACGTTGCGTGGGCTGGCCGAGGAGATCGCTGCGGACCGCGAGGCGCTGCTGGACATGATGATCACGCTGCGGGTGCCGATCCGGCGCTACAAGATCGGCGTGGGGTGGGCGATGGAGCGGTTGGGCCGGTTGAAGCTGAATGGCCGCTTGCTGAGCCGGTCGCCGCTGAGCGGGGTGGTGGAGTTGGAGAGCCTGCGCATGGGGGTGCAGGGCAAGGCGGAGACTTGGCACACTCTGCGCCTGTTGGCGAATGTCGAGCCGCGGCTGGATCCGGTCCGGTTGGACGGGTTGGTCGAGCGGGCGCGCCGGCAGGCGAAAACGTTGGAGGAGTTGTGCGAGGAGGAGACGGTGGCGGTGTTCGTCCGGGAGGCCGGGTGAGCGGTCGCTCACCCGGCCGGTGACGTTCAGAGCCCGGCGGCGCGACCGATGATCTCCTTCATGATCTCGTTGGAGCCGGCCCAGATGCGGGTGACCCGGGCGTCCATCCAGGCCCGGGCGACCCGGTACTCGCGCATGTAGCCGTAGCCGCCGAACAGCTGGACACAGCCGTCGATCACCTGGTTCTGCACGTCGGAGCTCCACCACTTGGCCTTGGAGGCGTCCACGGTGGTGAGCTCGCCGGTGGTGTGCTCCAGCAGGCAGGCGTCCACGAACGCCCGGGCCACGTCGAGCCGGGTGACGAGGTCGGCGACCAGGAACTTGTTGTGCTGGAAGGAGCCGATCGGCTGCCCGAACGCGGTGCGCTCCTTGACGTACTCGACCGTCTCGTCGAGCACGCCCTGGGCGTGCGCGATGTTGGCGACGGCGCAGGAGAGCCGTTCCTGCGGCAGCCGCTCCATCATGTGGATGAAGCCGCGGTTCAGCTCGCCGATGACGTGCGTGCCGGGCACCCGGACGTTGTCGAAGAACAGTTCCGAGGTGTCGGCCTCGGGCTGGCCGACCTTGTCGAGCTTGGTGCCGCGGGTGAAGCCGGGCATGCCGGCCTCGACCCCGAACAGGGTGATGCCCTTGGCGCCCCTGGCCGGGTCGGTCTTGGCGGCGACGATGACCAGGTCGGCCGAGCCGCCGTTGGTGATGAAGGTCTTGGACCCGTTGATCACCCAGTCGTCGCCGTCGCGTACCGCCGTGGTCTTGAGCGCGGCGAGGTCGGAGCCGCCGGAGGGCTCGGTCATCCCGATGGCGGTGACGATCTCGCCGGTGCAGAAGCCGGGCAGCCAGCGCTTCTTGGCCTCCTCGGTGGCCAGTTCCAGCAGGTAGGGGGCGCAGATGTCGATGTGGATGCTGAAGATGGAGTTGTAGGCCACCGCCACTCGCGCCAGTTCCTCGCCGACCACGGCGTTGAACCGGAAGTCGCCGGCGTCCTGGCCGCCGTACTGCTCGGGCACCTGCATGCCGAGGATGCCGAGCCGGCCGGCCTCCAGCCAGACCTCGCGGGGGAGCGCCCGCTCCTCCCTGATGCGTTCGTCGAGCGGGAGCAGCGTCCGCTCCACGAACTCCCGGACCGACTCCCTGAACAGTTCGTGGTCGGCCTCGTACACCCGTCGCCGCATTACCGTCCTCCAGCCGTGCGCGGACATTGGCGGTCAGTCTACTGAGCAGTCGCTTATTCTCGGGGGGTGCCCCGACTCGAACCGGCCGCCCTTGCGGAGGAGACCTCCGACGACCTGTGGGCCGACCACGACCCACCCGCCTCGCGCCGCCTGCTGCTGGCCGCGGTCGACTCCTTCGCCGAACTCGGCTACCACGGGACCACCACCCGGCAGATCGCCGCCACGGCCGGGATGAGCCCCGCCGCCCTGTACGTCCACTACCGCACCAAGGGCGACCTGCTGTTCCAGATCGCGCTGACCGCCCACGAGTCGGTGGTGGCCACGCTGCACGCCGCGATGGACCCCCGGGCCGCCCGCCCGGCCCGGATCCGCGCCATGGTGTACGCCTTCACCCGCTGGCACGCCCGCCACCACCGGGCCGCCCGGGTCATCCAGCAGCACGAACTGGCCGCGCTGCCCGCCGACCACCGCGAGCGGGTGTACGCGCTGCGCCGCGAGACGGCCCGCATGTTCCTCGACGAGGTGAGCGCCGGCGTGGCGGCCGGGGAGTTCGACGTGCCCGACCCGGCGGGGACCACCCGCGCGCTGACCTCGCTGGGCATCGACGTCGCCCGCTGGTACGACCCCGCCGGCGCCCGGAGCCCCGAGGAGATCGCCGCCCTGTACGCGCACCTGGCCCTGCGCATGCTCGGCGTCCGCCCGGCCGGCTGACCTCGCTCAGGTCGCCACCGGGATGTACGCGGTCTCCACCCAGCGCGGCGGTTCGGGCGGGTTCGCTCCGATCAGCGCGGCGACGAGCCGGTAGGACGCGGGCTCCTCGGGCCACGGGGTGAACCCGTCGGTGAGCACGATGACCACCTGGGGCCGCTCGCGGAGCGCCGCCTCGATGCCCACCCGCATGTCGGTGCCGCCGCCCCCGGCGAGCGTCACCTGGCCCGCGGAGGTCACCCGGGACACCGCGTGCACGTCGGCGTCGCAGGCCAGCACGCTGACCCGGTTGCCGCCGACACCGACCTCCCGGAGCACGCCGGTGATCTCGGCCAGCGCCGCCGCGAGATCGTCCTCGCCCATGGAACCGGAGGTGTCGACGACGATCGCCACCCGGGGCAGCGGGCGGCGCAGGCTCGGCAGCACCACCCCGCGCAGCGCCGGGGTGCGCCGCGACGGGCGGCGGTAGGTGTAGTCGACGGCACCGCCGGTCCAGGCCACCGCCTCACGGACGGCCCCCGCCAGCACCCGCCGCCAGTCGACCACGGGTTCCAGGATCTGCTCGGCCCAGCGCTTCCAGCCGGCCGGCAGGTGGCCCCGGCTGCGCTGGTGCGCGCGCATCGCCTCCGCGGTGCTCCGGCGCAGCGCGTCCGCCTCGACCGGGCCCATCCCGCGCGGCCCGCCCCGCTCCCAGGGGGCCGGCCGGCCGTGCGCCCCGGACCCGCAGTCGAGCACGACCGTCTTCGACGGCGGTATCCCCGGGATGTACTGCTCGAACAGCTGCCCCTCGGACAGCCCGAAGTCGCCGGGCACCACCCGGCCCGCCGGCAGCGCCAACCGGTCGGCCAGCAGGTCGTCGTTGATCTCGCAGTCCTGGGCGAGGTTGACCCGCAGCCGGTCGCGCTGGTCGGCCGCGGGCAGCCGGTCGGCCCGGCCGTGGTGGTCGCGCAGCAGGTGCGCCACCTCGTGGATCCACACCCCGGCGAGTTCGGGCACCGGGGTGGCGGCGACGAAGCCGGGCGAGACGTAGCAGCGCCAGTGCCGGTCGACGGCCATCGTCGGCACCGCGTCGCTCGGCACGATCGACAGCGAGTACAGGGCGGACGACAGGTAGGGGCGGTCGGTCGCCGCCCGGTACCGGGCGGCGAGCAGCTTGACCCGGTCGAGCCCGGTCACTTCAGGGCGCCGGACAGCTGGAGCAGGTCCAGGAAGCCGTCGATGCCGCTGGGCACCGGCCAGTCGAGGTCGCGCATCGCCGCCAGGTCCATCGCCGCCCGGGCCGCCACATCGGGGGAGCCGGCGTCGACGGCCTTGGCCAGCACCGCCCAGCCGGCCTCCCAGCGCGCCCGGGTGAGCTCGCTCTGGACGGCCGAGACCACCGCGGTCAGGAACGCCAGCTGCCGGTCGCCGCGGTCGGGCAGCGCGAAGGCGTCCGGGTCGGCCAGCACCCGGTTCGGGTCGGGCAGGTCGAGCTCCTCCAGGTAGGTCAGCAGTTCCAGGCCGGCGCCGTCGCCCACGGCACCGACCACCACGGCCGCCAGCGCCTCACCGCCTGCCCCGGTGGCGTACGCGGTGGCGATCAGCCGCAACGCCATCTCCCAGGTGCGCGGCGACGGCCAGGCGCCGCCGCGGGCCTCGGCGTCGGCGGGCAGGTGGTGGACGAGCCCGGGCCGGGCGGTGAGGAACCCGGAGATGGCGCCCCGCGCCCGGGCGATCGCCCCCGGCACCCTGGCCGGGTCGACGACCGGGATGGGGACGGCCGGCCAGGTGCCGGCCATGCCGCGGGCCACCGTCCGCGGGTCGTGCGTCCAGTGCAGGTGGACGAACCGGTTGGCCAGCGGCGGGCTCAGATGCCAGCCGTCCGCGGCGCTCGACGGCGGGTTGGCGGCGGCGACCACCCGGACGGGCCCGGGCAGGGTCAGGCTGCCCACCCGCCGCTCCAGCACCACCCGCAGCAGCGCCGCCTGGACGGCGGGCGGCGCCGACGACAGCTCGTCGAAGAAGATCAGCCCGCGCCCGGCCGCGGTCAGCCGGACCGCCCAGTCGGGCGGCGCCATCGGCACGCCGGTAGTGGCCGGGTCGTCGCCGATGATCGGCAGCCCGGCGAAGTCGGACGGCTCGTGCACGCTGGCGATGACGGTCTCCAGCGGGACGCCGAGCCCGGCGGCGAGCTGTTCCATGCCCGCGGACTTGCCGATGCCGGGCTCGCCCCACAGCAGCACGGGCTGGTTGGCGGCGACCGCCAGGGCCAGCGCGGTGAGCTGCGTGTTCTCGGCCGGCTCGGTGCGCCAGGCACGGGCCTGGGCGTTGAGCGCGTCCGCGGCGGCCAGCGGGTCGGGGGGCAGGTCGTTCACTCGTCGTCCTCGTCGTCCTCGTCCTGCTCCTCGTCGTACGCGTCGTACCACTCGTGGCCGACGTCGGGGCACTCGCGCTGCAGCCGCTCGTCCAGGAACTTCAGGTCGGTGCGCCGGTGCCGGCGGATCAGGTTACTCAGCGACCACTCCTGGTGGTCGAGCACGTCGATTCGCGCCCCGGCGTCCAGCAGCGCGCGGACGAGCGCCGTGGACCCTCCGTCGCCCACGGCCACGTGCAGCGGGGTGCGCTGGTGGTGATCCTCGGCCTCCAGGTCGAGCCCGGCCGCCAGCAGCCGGGGCAGCAGCGCCTCGTGGTCGACCAGGTGCAGCAGGTGCAGCAGGGAGCGCTGCCGGCCGTCGCGCACGTGCGGGCTGATCCCGGCGTCCAGCAGCGCCAGCACCCCGGGGGCGTCGCCGTGCTGCACCCGGTTGAACAGTTCCCTCCGCTGGGCGCGCAACCCCTTGGGCAGCCACCGGCCGCCGCCGCGCCAGGCCCGCTGCACGGCGAAACACCCGGAGATCTCGCCGCCCAGCGCCTGGAGGGCCTGCTCGCGCCGCTGCTCCTCGGCGGTGTGCGGCATGGTGAGGCCGTCGCCGCCGGGCGCCACCTCGTGCCACTCGCCGCGGCAGCGGACCCGCACCGGAACAGGGGATGCTTCGGGGTCGGGTGGCCCGGCCGGGCCCGCGTCGGCCGGGCGGGCGGGGAACAGCGCCGCGCGGATCAGCGGGTGCAACCGCTCGGGGGTGAGCACGCCCTCCCGCAGCAGGTCCAGGTCCACCGGCCGCCGCCAGCTCGACGCCGGGGCGATCGGGGCGTCGCCGGCGCCCTCACGCCGGATCAGCTTGAGGCGCGGCCGCCCGTCCCGGGCGTCGATCAGCACCGAGTAGCGCCAGCCGTGCGGGATGACCAGCCGGTCGGCGCCGAGCAGCTCGGCCTCCGCAGCCAGCCGGGTGAGGGCCAGGGGCAGCGCCGTCAGCACCGGCAGCGGGTCGATCTTCTTGTTGTAGTAGCGCCCGAGGTCGAGCGGCGTGGGGTCGAGGTCGATGCCGGCGGCGGCGAACGCGGCCTCGACCTCTCCCCGCCCGTGCAGCAGGGAGACCCACTCGGTGCGCGCGACGGGATCGCCGGGACCGGGGTCGGCGGCGGGCAGTTCGGCCGCGCCGAGCGGGGTGCCGTCGGGGCGGAAGAACGGGGTCCGGTCGCCGCCGCCCCACCGCTCGCGCAGCTCATCGGTGCGCCGGGCGTCCCAGAGGTGCCGCGACCGGGCCCAGCTGTACCGGGCACCGAAGGGGAACTCCGCCGCGCTGCCCTCCTTGCTGCGCATCCGGCCGAAGGCCAGGGTGAGCCGCTGCGACCCGTCGGCCATGGTGGGCGTCCGGAGCCGCAGCACCGCCCCGCCCGCCTGGTCGTGGTCGGCGAGGATCACCGCCTGGTGGGTGGCGAGCGTCGAGCGGCCGCCCAGGATCCGGGGCAGGTGCCAGCGCGCCAGCTCCGGGGCGAGGTGCAGCAGGTCGTCCTCCAGCGCCGCCGCGACCTCGGCGCCGTGCGTCCGGGCGACCTCGGCCGGGTCGAACGCGACGTCGACGTTCGCCGCGGCGCAGGCGCCGCGCCAGTCTCCGGCCAGCCGCCGCTCGGTGGCCCGCTCGATCATCTGGCGGGGCACTGCGTACCGGCGGACCCGTGCCCAGCTGGACCGCTCCTCGGGCGTGAGCACCCGCGGTGCCGTCGCGCTCACCGGTAGACGCTCCCGATCGCGTGCAGGTCGGGGTGCACCTGGGCGGCCGGGCGCAGCCGCGGCGCGAAGGTCCGCTTCACCTTGCGGGGCACGCCGGGGCCCAGCCCCACGTACTCCAGCCGGGTGCCGGCGGTGACCCCGGCCAGCAGGGTCTTGGCCCCCCGGCCGGTGAGCCCGGTGTGCCGCAGCTCCAGCCGGCGCAGCGGGCTGCCGGGCAGCGCGGCGGCCAGCGCGGCCGCTCCCGCGTCGCCGGTGGCGTTGGGCGGCGCGCCCAGGCTGCGCTCCGACGGCGGGCGGCCCAGGTCCAGGGCCTCGATCCCGCCGAGCGCGCCGGCCAGGGCCTGCGCCCCGGCCGGGCCGATGCCGTTGCCGCCCAGGCCCAGCCGGATCGGCCGCGCCGGGTCGGCCGCGCCGGCGAGTACCGCCGCGCCGGTGTCGCCCAGGTGGTTGGCCGGTAGGTACAGCTCGCGCACCCCGGCGTCGCGGACCAGGGCGGCCAGCAGGTCGGCGGTGTCGGCGCCGAGCCCGTTGCCGCCCAGGAACAGCCGCTCGACCGGCACCGGCCGGTCGGCGAGCACGTCGAGCAGGGCACGCAGCCCCGCGGCGGTGAGGCCGGTGTTGACCAGGTCCAGGGTGCGGATCGCGGTGTTGTCGCGCAGCATCGCGGCGACCGCCCGGGCGCCGGCGTCGCCCACCGGGTTGCGCTTGAGCCACAGCGCCCGGACGGTGCCGTCACCGGCCAGCCGGTCGGCGAGCGCGGCGGCCCCGGAGCCGCCGATGCGGTTGCAGCCCAGGTAGAGGGTCTCGAACCCGTGCCCGCCGGCCAGCGCGGCGGCGACCGCCCCGGCACCGGCGTCCTCCAGCGCGTTGGTGCCCAGCAGCAGGTGGACGGCGTGCGGCGAGCGCGCGGCGGCGGGCAGCACCCGGGCCGCCCCCGCCGCGCCGAGCCCCTGCTTGCACAGGTCGACCCGCCCGTCCGGCTGGAGGGTGCCCAGCGTGCAGGACTCGGTGACTGTCACCGGGGCCGGGTCGGCCAGCCGGGCGAGCAACGGGTCCAGCCCGGCCGGGTCGGCGAGCGGCACGTCGGGGTGCTCGATCGCGGGGCAGCGTACGGGCGTCGGCTCCTTCATCACCACTCCACCGGTCGGTAGTCCTTCAGGAACAGGCCGGACAGCCGTTCCCCGCCGATCCCGCGCACGATCGGGTCGTACACCCGGGCGGCGCCGTCGATGACGTCCAGCGGCGGGCGGAACCCCGCCGCCCGCTGCGCCGTCTTGCCGGGATGGGGTCGCTCGTCGGTCACCCAGCCGGTGTCCACGCTGGTCATGTGGATGCCGGCGGCCGCGTAGTCGGCGGCCGAGGTGCGGGTCAGCATGTTCAGCGCGGCCTTGGCCATGTTGGTGTGCGGGTGCCGGACGGTCTTGTGCTCGCGGGAGAAGCTGCCCTCCATCGCCGACACCTGCACCACGTACCGGTCGGGCCGGGGCGACGCCTCCAGCAGGCCGCGCAGCCGGGAGGTGAGCAGGAACGGGACGAAGGCGTTCACCAGCTGGGCCTCCATCCACTCGGCGGGCTCCACCTCGTGCAGCCGCAGGCTCCAGCTGTTGCGGGCGCGCAGGTCCAGCGGCTGGCCGGTCTCGTCGGTGCGCCCGGCCGGGAACAGCGCCGCGAGCTCGTCCTCGCGCACCGCCACCGCGGAACCCCCGCCGGTCCGGTCGCCCGCGGCGCCGATGCGCACCAGCGCGGCCCGCCCGGTCAGCGGCGCGGCCTCGGCCGCGCGCACCTCCCGGTGGTAGGCGGCCGGGCGGCGGATCGTCTGCGCCGCGTTGTTGACCAGGATGTCGAGGTGGTCGAACCGCTCGTGCACGGCGTCCAGCAGACCCGCCACCGCCGGCATGTCGAGGAAGTCCACGCCGTGGACGTGCAGCCGGTCGAGCCAGTCGCCGGAGTCGGGGACGGCGGCGTACCGGCGGGCGGCGTCGCCGGGAAACCGGGTGGTGACCAGCACCTCGGCGCCGTCGCGCAGCATCTTCAGCGCCACCTGGAACCCGATCTTGATCCGGCCGCCGGTCACCACGGCGCGGCGCCCGTGCAGGTCGCAGCGGGCGTGCCGGCGGGCCAGGTTCTCCTCGGCGCACGGCGGGCAGAGCAGGTGGTACTCCGAGTGCACCTGCCGGTAGGTCGCCTTGCAGACGTAGCAGCGCCGGGAACCGGCCAGCGGGCGGACCGCCCCGGAGACGTCCGGCTCCGGCTCGGGCCCGGGGTCCTGCTCCCGGTAGCGGGCCGCGGCGGAGGTCGCCGCGCGGTCGTGCCGCCGCCGGTCGGCGTGCCGGGCCGCCTTGCGGGCCTTCTTGCCGGCCCGGTACACCTGCGCCGCGGCCTCCCGTACCGCCTCCCAGCCGGGGTCGGCCGGGTCGGCGGCACGGGCCGCGGCGAGCACCCGCAGGCACGCGTCGATGTCCGCCGGGTCGGGGTGGACCGGGGGCATCGACACTCCTCACCAAGACGAAGGCGGCGAGGCCGACCGGATTCGAACCGGCGTCCTCCAGCTCGCTGCTAGGGCGCGACGACCTCTGCGCTACGACCTCGCCGCCGGGCCAGGCTAGCGAAGGCGACCGACATTCCGGACCTTCGCCGGCCTGGGGCGTCGACGCTCCCCACGAACGAAGGCGGCAAGGCCGACCGGATTCGAACCGGCGTCCTCCAGCTTGCTGCTAGGGCGCGACGACCTCTGCGCTACGACCTTGCCGCGCGGACAGGCTAGCGAAGATCGCGGACATTCCGGTCGGAATCAAAGATCTTCATCGTCCGGCGGGGAATTCCGCGGCAGGCCCTGGACAGGGCACGGGGTGGATCGGTCCAGGGTCTCTCGATGATCGCTTCGACCGGAGCGTACGATGTACCGGATTTTCGCTAGGAGGCCCCGTTGACCATGGCAGATGAAACGGCCGCGCCCGCACGGGACGGCGCGCGTCTCGCGCTGCTGCGCGAGGTGGAGGACCGGGTGCTGTGGTTGTCCACGGCGATGATCGACCACGCCAACCGGGTCCGCCCCAATCCCGGCGGGGTGAAGGTGGGCGGGCACCAGTCCTCCAGCGCCTCGATGACCTCGATCATGACGGCGCTGTGGTTCGGGCAGCTGCGGGCCGAGGACAGGGTGTCGGTGAAACCGCACGCCTCCCCGGTGCTGCACGCGATCAACTACCTGCTCGGCGAACTGGACGAGGATCGCCTGACGACGCTGCGCGCCTTCGGCGGCCTGCAGAGCTACCCGAGCCGCACCAAGGACCCCGACCCGGTGGACTACTCGACCGGCTCGGTGGGCATCGGCGCCACGGCCCCCATCTGGGGCACGCTGGCCCGGCGGTACGTGAACACCCACTTCGACCCGGTGGGTTCGGGCCGGCAGTACTCGCTGCTGGGGGACGCCGAACTCGACGAGGGCGCGATCTGGGAGGCGATCCTCGACCCCATGGTCACCGAGCTCGGCGAGCTCGTGTGGATCGTCGACCTCAACCGGCAGTCCCTGGACCGGGTCCTGCCGCTGATCGGCACTCCCCGCTTCGAGGGCATGTTCGAGGCCGCCGGCTGGCAGGTCCTGACGGTCAAGTACGGCCGCCTGCTGCAGGACCTGTTCGCCCGCCCCGGCGGCGCCGCCCTGCGGGCCCGGATCGACGCGATGCCGAACCCCGAGTACCAGCGGCTGCTGCGCTGCCCGCCGCAGCAACTCCGCGAGCGCGTTCCCGGCGACGGCCCGGACCGCGCCCGGATCAGCGCGCTGCTCGACGACCTGGACGACCAGGAACTGCACGCGGCGATCCGTAACCTCGGCGGCCACGACCTGGCCGCCCTGGCCGACGCCTTCGCCGCCATCGACGACACCCGCCCCACCGTGATCTTCGCCTACACCATCAAGGGCCACCGGCTGGCCAGCGAAGGCCACCCGCAGAACCACTCCGCCCTGGTCACCGCGGCCCAACTCGAGGAGCTGGCCCACCGCGTCGGCGCCGACCCGACCACCCCCTGGGCCCGCTTCGCACCCGGAACCGCGGCGGCGGCCCTGTGCGCCGACACCGCGCAACGCCTGCGCCGCACCCTCCTGCCCGCCCGGCCGCCGGCCCCCGACCTGCCGGCGGACCTGGGCCGCACCCCCGCGGGGACGGAGACCACCCAGGCCGCCCTGGGGCGCGTCCTGCTGGACCTCACCCGCACGGCTCCCCAGACCGCCCAGCGCATCGTCACCGTCAGCCCCGACGTCAGTTCCAGCACCAACCTCGGCGGCTGGGTCAACAAGGTCGGCGTCTGGTCCCACACCACCCGCCACGACTGGTTCGACGACGACGCCGAAACCATCCTGCACTGGCGCGAACGCCCCGAAGGCCGCCACATCGAACTGGGAATCGCCGAAACGAACCTGGTCGGGATGCTGGGCGAGCTGGGCGCCACCTGGAGCCGCTGGGGCCAGCCGCTGCTCCCCATCGGGGTCCTGTACGACCCGTTCCTGGAACGCGCCCTGGAACCCTGGTCCTTCGGTATCTACGCCGGCGGCCAGTCCATCCTGGTGGGCACCCCGTCAGGGGTCACCCTCGCGGCCGAGGGCGGCGCCCACCAGTCGATCAAAACCCCGTCCATCGGCCTGGAACAACCAGGCTGCACCGCCTACGAACCGGCCTTCGCCCTGGACCTCCAGTGGTGCCTCCTGGCCGCCTTGGCCCAGCTCGGCAAACCAGACGGAACCTCGGCGTACCTACGCCTCTCCACCCGTCCCATAGACCAGACCCTCGCGGCGGTCCCGCAGGACCCGGCGGCCAGAGAACGCCGCCGCAAACAGTCCATAGCCGGCGCCTACGCCCTACGCCGCCACCAGGGGACCCCCGCGGTGACCCTCTGCGCCATGGGCGCCACCATCCCCGAGGCCCTGCAGGCGGCGGACCGCCTGACGACCATGGGCTTCGGCACCGACGTCATCTGCATCACCAGCCCTGGCCTCCTCTTCGAGGCCCTGCGCGCCCGCCGCGGCCACGGCACCGCCCCCACCTGGATCCTCGACGCGATCTTCCCGAAAACCAGAACCGCGCCGATGGTCACCCTCCTGGACGGCCACCCCCACACCCTGGCCTTCTTGGCAGGCATCCACGGCACCCCCGCCACCCACCTGGGCGTCACCACTTTCGGCCAGTCAGGCGCCCTCCCCGACGTCTACCACCACCACGCCCTGGACACCGACAGCGTCATAGCAGCCGCCCTGGACCTCATCGACTAGCGGAACACCCACCCCCAACCAGGCCGGGTGCGGCGCCCCCTTCACTGCAGGGCAGGCCTGACCGCCCACGGAGACGCGGGTGGACGGCCCCGCCGTCCGGGACCAACTCGGAAGGAAAGCGGGAAGCCACCACCAGCGCCGCCCCTGCCGCCGCTGGGGTCGATGAAGGCCACGTGGTGGCTGGTATCGCCGTCCGTGGGAGCCGATGCGCCCGAAGCGAGGGCCAGCGCAGGGGCACCGCCCATCAACATGCCGCACAGCACTCCGGGCTCGCACCCCAGCCCCGCGGAAGTGAGGACGGTGCGCAGGCGACCCGCCGTGATGCGGGATCCGCCACAGCATGCAGCCACAGCATGCAGCCACACCCTCCGAACGCGAGCCGCCTACCTCAGATAGGGAAACCCCCGGCAACCATCCCGCCTGGCCCAGGCCCCAGCAAACACCCCCCAACCCGAAAACCCAGAGAGCACAACC
The DNA here is from genome assembly GCF_003289645.1 of Actinomadura craniellae. Lineage (GTDB taxonomy): Bacteria > Actinomycetota > Actinomycetes > Streptosporangiales > Streptosporangiaceae > Actinomadura_D > Actinomadura_D craniellae. The sequence goes on from NZ_QLYX01000001.1 coordinate 164,618, forward strand.
ACAGGGGCGCCAAGCGCAACCACAACCAGAAAGCGCAACCACAAGGCGCCAAGCGCAACCACAGGGGGCGTGGGGGCGGAGCCCCCACATCGGGGGCCCGGGGGTCGCCCCCCGGAAAAACATGGCGGCCCAACAGCGAAGCCGCCCCCGAAGGGGGCGGCAAGCAGAGTACACCCGGCTCGTGGGCGATACTGGGTTCGAACCAGTGGCCTCTTCCGTGTCAGGGAAGCGCTCTCCCGCTGAGCTAATCGCCCGTTCCTGGGGGTGCCAGGGGTGGGGGTGGTGCCGGGTGTGACGTGGAGGTGGAGACGGGATTTGAACCCGTGTACACGGCTTTGCAGGCCGTTGCCTCGCCTCTCGGCCACTCCACCGGAGTGAGGCCGCGCTGCTGGCCTCTCCGAGCGGAAGACGGGATTCGAACCCGCGACCCTCACCTTGGCAAGGTGATGCTCTACCACTGAGCCACTTCCGCGTGCTCCGGGCGGTCTCCCGCCTGGTGACAGTGAAACCTTAGCCAATCGGCGGCTGTTCCCCAAACTGGATTACCGTGTGCCGCCCCTCGGCACCGAGGCCCGGCAGACAAACGTCACAATGAGCGACATGAAGGACGCCTTCGCCCATGTCGGGGGAGTGCTGGCCACCGGCCTGGCCGAGGTGACCGGCGATCCGGCCGCGCTCGACTCGCGGGGCTGGTGGGCCGTGGTCGTCACCTACGAGGGCGAGGTGACCTGCGCGCGCTTCACCGAGGTGCGCCGTGCCCCGCACCCGACCGGCCGCTGGTCCGGCGCGGCGGGCTGGTCGTCCTCGCTGAACGAGGCCGGCTATGTGGCGGGGGTGCGGCGGATCCGCGCGGAGATCGCGGACGGGGTCGTCTACCAGGCCAACCTGTGCCGTGTCCTGTCGGCGCCGCTGCCCCGCGAGCACGACATCGCCGGTCTCGGCGCGCGGCTGGCGGTGGGCAACCCGGCCCCGTACGCGATGACCCTGCGGCTGCCGGGGCTGGGGGTGGCGTCGGCCTCGCCCGAGCTGTACCTGTCCCGGGCGGGGGAGGTGGTCGAGTCGCGTCCGATCAAGGGCACCGGCCGGACCGCGGCCGACCTGCTGCCCAAGGACCATGCGGAGAACGTGATGATCGTCGACCTGGTCCGCAACGACTTGGGCCGGGTGGCGGTGCCGGGCTCGGTCGAGGTGCCCGCGCTGTGCGCGCTGGAGGAGCACCCCGGGCTGGTGCACCTGGTGTCGACGGTGCGGGCCCGGCTGGCCCCGGGGGCGGGCTGGCCGGAACTGCTGGCGGTGACCTTCCCGCCGGGGTCGGTCACGGGTGCGCCCAAGTCCAGCGCGCTGGCGTTGCTGGAGGAGCTCGAACCGGTGCCTCGGGGGCCGTACTGTGGGGCCGTCGGATGGGTCGACGCGGACTCCGGGCGCGGCGCGCTGGCCGTCGGCATCAGGACGTTCTGGACCGCCGACGGTTTGGTGCGCTTCGGCACCGGGGCCGGTGTGACCTGGGGGTCCGACCCGCACGGAGAATGGCGCGAGACCGAACTCAAGGCGGCCAGGCTGCTGGCCGTCGCCGGTGAGGGGGGAAACGGTGAAGGTCTGGATCAACGGTGAGTTGCACGAGCCGGAGCGGGCCGTGGTGTCGGCGCTCGACCACGGCCTCCTGGTGGGCGACGGCGTCTTCGAGACGATCAAGGCGGTCCGCGGCGAGCCGTTCGCGCTGACCCGGCATCTGGACCGGCTGGCCGTCTCGGCCGCTGGCCTGGGCCTGCCCGAGCCGGACGCGGACGCGCTGCGCGAGGCGGTGCACCAGGTGCTGGCCGCGTCGCCGGCCTGGCCGCTGGGCCGGATCCGCATCACCTACACCAGCGGCCCGGGCCCGTTGGGCTCCGACCGGGGCCCGGACGGGCCGACGGCCACCGTGATCGCCGCCGAGCAGCCGCCGTTCCCGCCCACCGCGGACGTGGCCGTGGTGCCCTGGCCGCGCAACGAGCGCGGCGCGGTGACCGGGCTCAAGACCATCTCCTACGCCGAGAACGCGCTCGCCCTGGCCCATGCCAAGCGCCGGGGCGGCGGCGAGGCGATCTTCGGGAACCTGGCCGGGAACCTGTGCGAGGGCACCGGCACGAACGTCTTCGTGGTGCGCGACGGCCGGCTGCTCACCCCGCCGCTGGCCGCGGGCTGCCTGGCCGGGGTGACCCGGGCACTGGTCCTGGAGTGGTACGGCGGCGAGGAGGCCGACCTGCCGCTGGCCGAGTTCACCGGGGTCGAGGAGGCGTTCCTGACCTCCACCACCCGGGACGTCCAGCCGATCCGGGCGATCGACGGCGTCCTGCTGCCGGCCGCGCCCGGCCCGGTCACCCGCAAGGCGATGGAGATCTTCGCGGCGCGCTCCGCCGAGCGGAACGACCCCTGAGCACGGGTCATCCCTCCACTGCCTTGAGACCGACGACCCCGGCCAGGATCAGGCCGAGGAAGCCCAGTCGGCCGGGGCGCGCTCTCGCCCCGGGGGATGAGCGCCGACCGCATCAAGGCCGGCCTGGCGGCCCTCGTCGCCGGGATCTGACCGTGGAAGGTGGTGTCTTTGTAACACCACAGTGCTTATATGGTCGCCGCCGGGTGTTCAGACTGGGGGACGTGGCTGACTTCGATCTCCTTGTGCTCGGATCCGGTCCCGGCGGGCAGCGGGCGGCGATCGCCGCGGCCAAGCTCGGGCGCCGCGTCGCCGTCGTCGACCGCCGCAACATGATCGGCGGAGTGTGCATCAACACTGGAACGATCCCGTCCAAAACCCTCCGCGAGGCGGTCCTTTATCTCACCGGCCTCAACCAGCGCGAGCTGTACGGGCAGAGCTACCGGGTCAAAGACGACATCACGGTGGCAGACCTGGGCATGCGCACCCAGCACGTCATCGGCCGCGAGGTGGACGTGATCCGCAGCCAACTCGCCCGCAACCGGGTCACCGTCCTGCCCGGCACCGGCCGTTTCCTGGACCCCCGGACGGTCGAGGTGGCCGACGCCTCCGGCCAGGGGCACAAGGTCACCGCTGAGAAGATCGTCATCGCTACCGGAACCCGGCCCGCCCGGCCCGACAGCGTCGAGTTCGACGACCGCACGATCATCGACTCCGACGGCATCATCCGCCTCGAACACGTCCCCGACACGATGGTGGTGGTCGGCGCCGGAGTGATCGGCATCGAGTACGCCTCGATGTTCGCCGCACTCGGCACCAAGGTGACGGTGGTGGAACGGCGCGACCGGATGCTCGAATTCTGCGACCTGGAGATCATCGAGGCGCTGAAGTACCACCTGCGCGACCTGGCGGTGACCTTCCGGTTCGGCGAGAGCGTGGCCGCGGTCGAGCGTCGCCCACGGGGCACGATCACGGTGCTGGAGAGCGGCAAGCGGATCCCTGCCGACACGGTGATGTACTCGGCCGGCCGGCACGGCATGACCGACGACCTCGACCTGCCCGCCGCCGGGCTGACCGCGGACGCGCGCGGCCGGATCTCCGTGGACGAGCACTACCGGACCGAGGTGCCACACATCTACGCCGTAGGCGACGTGATCGGCTTCCCCTCGCTGGCCGCGACCTCGATGGAGCAGGGCCGGCTGGCCGCGCACCACGCCTGCGAGGAGCCCGTCAACGCCATCCACCAGCTCCAGCCGATCGGGATCTACACCATCCCGGAGATCAGTTTCGTGGGACGCACCGAGGACGAGCTGACCTCCGCCCGGGTGCCGTTCGAGGTCGGGGTGTCGCGCTACCGGGAGCTGGCCCGCGGGCAGATCATCGGCGACTCCTACGGCATGCTCAAGCTGCTCGTCTCGCCCGACGACCGGTCCCTGCTGGGCGTGCACGTCTTCGGCACGGGCGCCACCGAGCTGGTGCACATCGGGCAGACCGTGATGGGCTGCGGCGGCACCATCGACTATCTGGTCAACACGGTCTTCAACTATCCGACGCTGGCCGAGTCGTACAAGGTCGCGGCGCTCGACGCGATGAACAAGATGCGGCATATCGCCCGGCTCAGCGAGTGAGCCTCAGGAGGGCCAGAGCAGGTTCTCCAGTTCGACGTCGATGTCGACGAACTCCGACTCGTGCCCGGCGGACACCAGCCGGTAGGTCTGATGCAGGAAGTCCGCGAGCGGCGCCAGCGGCACCTCGAACAGCGCGGTGCCGAACGGCGACGACAGCGAGATGTGCAGGATCCGGTCGGTGCCCGGCCCGACCCGCACGTCGCCGTCCCCCACCGGGCGGACGATGCCCACGGTGAGCAACTCCCGGGCGAAGATCCACTCCACCGGGTCGTCATTGCCGACGTAGAAGGTCATCCTGATCGCGTACGGATCGTCTGACGCGTAGTCCAGCCCGGCCAGCAGCGGCACGGCGGGACGACCGGGCACGACGAGCCGGAGGCCGAGCTCGGCCGAGACGGTGGTGCTGCTGCTCATGGCCATTCCTTCAGACGTCGGTCCGCTACGCGCGGGCGTGCCGATGATGGGGACTGCTCTCCCTTCCTCGGATGTCCCCGCGATCTATGACGCCTAACTGAGAAAACGCGTGAGATCATTCCACCGGTTGCTTTGCGTGTGATGTATATCACGGTAGGTGACGCAGTCTCTGACCTGGTCAAAAGCGAATATTCCACAGCATCCCGGTCGGTCACGGCGTCCCCTTGCCTGCCTGTAGCCTCACCAAGAGAAACGAGCGAGCGGGGCCGATCGGTTGCGTCGATCGGGCCGGCGGCCCGTACCGGCCAGTGTGTTGACATAAGGTAAAAAACGTGGCGATCAACCAAGAAAAGGGCGCGGCAGCGCCGTCCGAGGGGGAGCCGGTGCTCGGCATGTTCCCCCGCTTCCGGGAGTACATCCGGCGTAACCCTGTCCTCAACACCACCTGGCAGATCGGCGTCTTCACGGTCGGCGTGACGGTGCTCCTCGCCGGCCTGGTCATGATGATCGCGCCCGGCCCCGGCATTTTGGGCATCATCGTCGGCCTTGCGATCCTTGCCACCGAGTTCGCCTGGGCGCAACGCGCGCTGCACCGGGCCCGAGCGGCGGCCGAACGCGCCAAGGAGAAGGCCCTCGACCCCCGCGCCAAGCGCCGCAACATCATCCTCGGCGTCACCGGCGGCATCCTGGCCGGCGCCGTGGTGACGGCCTACCTCGTCATCCACGGCCTCCAACCCCCCTGGCAGGTCAACCTGTTCAGCCTGGACTGACCTGCTCGACGCGCGAGAACCCCCTGACATGCGCTACTCTTTCGGACGTCGGGACCACAACCAGGCCCCGGCCGGGGCGATTAGCTCAGTGGGAGAGCGCTTCGTTCACACCGAAGAGGTCACTGGTTCGAACCCAGTATCGCCCACAGCAGTTCAGAGAGGGTCTCGGAGTACTTCCGGGGCCCTTTTTCGATCTTGTGAGGTCGGCGGGAGCCAAACGGGGAGCCACCGTCACGGGACTTAGGCGGACTTGCTTCGACCGAAGACGGTGTTCATCGTCTCGGCGCCTTGGGTGATGACCGGCTTGAGTTGGTGCCGGTAGATCTTCTCGGTGACGGCGGTACCGGCGTGGCCGACGAGGTCGGCGATGGTCTCAATCGGCACGCCGCTGTAACTCATGATCGATACGAACGAGTGGCGGAGTTCGCGGGGTGTCCAGTCCTCGCCGATGCCCGCCTTGCGGGTGATGGCCCGGAACGCGCGCCGGACGTTGCCTGCGGCCAGGGGAGTGCCGGTGCGGGTGCAGAAGACGAGCCCGTGATCCTGCCAGAGCGCGCCAGCCTTGAGCCGCTGGGCGGCTTGGCGGGTGTGGTGGCGCTTGAGCGCCTCGGTGACCTCCTTGGGGAGTTCGAGTGTGCGGCGGGACTCGCGAGTCTTGGTGTCGCCGTGAGCGCGGACGGAGCGCCAGACGTAGACGGCGAACCGCTGGTGATCGAAACCGACCTCGGTGACCGGGCGCCAACCGGTGTCGTCGCCCGCCCATGCGACGACGTGATCCCACTGGAGGGCCCGCGCTTCCTCGGTGCGCACGCCCGTCATGAGGCTCAGGACGACATAGGCGTTCAGCGGTGAGGACTTGGCGTGCTTCAGGACGGCCGTCGCCTGCTCCGGGGTGAGAGCCTTGCTCGGCCGTCCCGTTCTGCCCTTGGGAGTGGTGACGAGTTCGGCGACGTTCCGCATCACCTTGTCGCGGGCCTGGGCCTGCCGGATGGATCGCTTGAGGATCGAGTGAACGCCCTGAAGACTCCGGGTCGCCAACTTGTCCTTGAGGCCGTCGAGCCATTCATCGACGTCATCGGCGCGCAGATCCTTGAGCTTGGCCGCACCGATGAGCGGGATGACGTGCTTTTCGGCCAAGATGCGATTCGTGGTGACCGTCCCCTCGTCACGGCCCTTGAGCCCCTTGGACAACCAGTCTTCGACGGCGTCCCGAACGGTGTAGTTGGCGGGGCTGTCGATGCCGGCTTCGAGGTTCTTGACGGCTTCAACGAGCTTGTCCCGCACCTCGGTCTTGGTCTTGCCCTTCCTCTTGAGGCGCTTGCGCTTGCCGTTGGGGAGGAACCCGAGGGAGATGGCTCCCGTGAAGCCGTCCCCCTCGGGGTAGATGGTCCCTTCGTACTTCCCGATCAGGATCTTCGCCAAGAGATCCCTCCTAGTCAGGGGCGTTGTGACCCTTGCTCACTGACCTCTTCGTGAAGGCCAGCGCAAACGAAGTTAACACAAGACGTCCCAAGACGTCCCTGTCGGCTACGGGCGCGGAGTCCTCGTTTCGAGGGAGTCGATGAATTCCTTGAGTTGGTCGTCCGTGATGCGGCGCAGCTTGCCGATCTTGATGCTGCGAAGTTGACCGGTACGGAGCAGGAAATAGACCTTGTCTCGTCCGACCTGGAGTTTTTCGGCTACCTGCTCGACGGTGTATGCCTGCAACGCTCACCTCCTCGTGCCCCGAGGTCCCTCGGGTGCGGTGTGGGTTCGTGATGTACCTCCATCCGTCACGGTGTGTGATCGTCTTTGTCTTCGTCTACGAGTTGTTCTCGCGCCTTACGTGCAGACGCACGCGAGGCGTAGACGTAGACAAGTCACTGAGAGTGTTCACCGGTCGCGCGCCATCGCCCCCGGCTCACCTGAATGACGCGGTCGGCATCGGCGAGTGCGCGAAGCCGTTGGTAGATCCACGGCCGACTCATGCCGGTGCCGTTGACGAGGTGCGCGACGGGAGTGCCCTCTACGGGCGCGCCGGTCAGCATGTCCCACAGGGTGGACTCGGGGTCGTCCTCGGCTTCGTCTCTCGTCCCGACACCGGCCGCTTCCTTCGGAGCCGTGCGGGTGCTCACCGGTTGCAGGTGAAGTCCCGCATGGGCCTCCTCGACGGCCGTGCGCGAAACGAGGTCGAGTCCGGGACGGTTGTTCGCGTGCCGGTCGGCGGTCTCGGCAACGGTGGCGTCTGTGAGGAGGTAGGCGCGTCCTCGCCGAGGTGTGTCGTGTTCGGGGGCGGTGATGAGGAACTTCCCGGGGGCGTTGAGGGCGTGGGCATGCCATCCGGTGGCGAGCATGCCTTGTCCGAGGATGAGGTCAACGTCCCTGCGCTCGCGGACGCGGAAGCTCATGCGCACGTCCATCTGTGACCGCACGGCACCCTTGCCCATGGCCTTCTGAGTGGGACGTTGTGTCGCGGCGACGAGGGTGACGGCGACGGCTCGGCCTCGCCGGGCTATCGAGTCGGTGTCGCCGATGGTCTCGGGCGCGTCGTCGGCCAGTTCGGCGTACTCGTCGATGACGATCACGAGGGCGGGCATGTCGGGAGTGGGTTCCCAGGTACGGCGCCCTCGCCCGGCGAGCCACGCGGCTCGGGCTTCGAGGACGGCGACGGCATCGCGGAGCAGGACGCGGGCCTGGTCTGGTGTGGTGGCGAGCCGGTCGATGCAGCGGGCCCAGGGCCGTAGCTCCATGCCGCGCTTGAGGTCAATGGCCCAGATCACGACGTCACGGCAAGCCGAGAGGTTGCCCATGAGGACATTGATGCCACCGCTCTTGCCCGATCCGGCGATCCCGCCGATGAGCGCGTGCCGACGCAACAGCAGGACCCGCGCGGCCGTGGCGTCCTCGAACGGGCCCAGGTCGATCGGCTCGGCGATGGTCTCGACGGAAGGACCGGGCCACGCGATGGCGTCGGCGTGCGGGTCGGTGGTCAGGACGCGCAGCTCGAACCGGTCGGCCCGGTCGTCTCGGGTCGGATGGACGCGGACGGCTCCGCGATGCGTGCCGAGAGCGGACTCGATCGCGGGAATCTTGGCGGTCACCTCGGCGAGGGTCTGCCCGCGAGCGAGGGCGAGCCGGGCCCGCCACCCCCACACATCCACCACGGCCGATTGCACGCGGGAACCGGCCAAGCCGACCGCCTGGGCGATCTCGGGCCACGCGGCGAGCTGGCGGTCAACGCGCACCCTTGCGCGCCGTCGGCGATGCGCCCACCACGGGACGGCCAGTACGAGACCGCCGAGGGCGAGAGCGTGCGGCAGGTGCCACGCGGTGATGCCGTACGCGGTCGCGGCGGCGAGCCACGTTCCGACGGTCACGGTGACGGTTGCGGCGTAGAGGCGTTCGCCACGCGAGGTCAGGCCCAACCGGTCGCCGAACGCCCCCAGCGCCCAGGCCGTCGCCATGGCCGCACCAAGGATGTAAGGCCACCAACCGGGCCGCGTCGCGTGGAGAACGGTGCCGCCGATGGCCAACGTGCCGAGGATGTGTAGCGGCGCGAGTTCGGACCGGTAACGCCACAGTGCGCGGGCGATGACGACGGCGGCGAGGTCGGGCAACCGCTCGTCGTGGTTGATGACGACCATGGGCTGAAGTCCGTAGCCGCGCATCTTCCGGGCGTGACGTCGCATCTTCCGTCCCCGGTTCATGAGCGCCCCCGTAGGACGTGGCCTTGCGCGGCGAGTTCGTCTCGCAGATAGAGCAGCGGGTCGGGTTCGCCGTCGTGATGGGCGGCGAGGGCCGCGAGCGCGGCAGCGGCGAGGTTGGCCCGGTCAAGGCGGACGGTACGGGCCTCGTCGCGGAGCCGGGCGACCTCGGCGGCGAGGCCGGGCACGTCGGCGAGGGCGTCGGCGACGTACTGCCAGACATACGACGTGCTTGCGGCGGCGAAGCCGGCGATCACGTCACGGGCGACGGTGTTGCGGGTGGTGACCTCCTGAAGATCGGTCTCGGGAACGTTCGGGGCATCGGTCATGTAGGCATCACCTCCTGTCGTCAGCGGGGCGGGGAACCGGCGATCCAGCCGACGAGGCCGGTCACCAGACGGTCGATCTCGGGTGCGGCGCTCGTCGCGGCGAGGAAGAACCCGAACAGCAGGCACACCGCGGCGTGCCAGAGGCGCAACCCCATGTACCGCCATGCCACGAACGCCACGGCGGCCAGGATCACGACGAGCGGAACGGAGACCGTCAAGCCGTCTCACCTCCTTCCACGGGTCTGAGAGCGACGGATTATGAGTCCACTGCTGTGACCGGCCAGTGGGTCACAGGTCGCCATGGCGCGACCTGCGACGCCACCAGCGGGCCCGGGCACGGCACTTGCGGCACCGCCTGCTCCCGGCTTCGAGGGCCGCGCCGCACGGGCAGACCAGACGGGTCAGGGTGTGGGGAAGGCGCATGCTCACCGCCGTCCCTGGTCGGCCAGACCCGAGGACAGCAGCCGGTGCGACGCCGTCCCGCAGGGGCTCCGGTCGTCGGCGTCCGTGCGGCTCGCGCGGCGCTCTTCGGCGTGAATGCCGATGACGATGAGCGCGAACGCACCCACGGCGATACCGGCGAGGAAGACGGCGGCGATCGTGATCAGTAGTGACATGGGGATCACTCCCTCCCGTAGCGGCCGATCGGGGGTGTCGGCCTCACGGATCGAGAATCCGCCGAGAGGGCGGGACGGGATCACTACCTGACTGGACGTGTTCATGACGTCCTCGTAGGGTGGTGCGCGTCCTAAGACGTCCTGTTGATCCGGTCGGGTGCATGCCGAACGAACGTCTCCGCGCGGCCCTGCTACAACGGGGGCTGACGATCGCCGCGCTCGCTGACGACATCGGCGTCGATCAGAAGACCGTCGAGCGGTGGATCACCCAGGGCCGCACCCCGTACCGGCGGCATCGTTACGCAGTGGCTTCGCGTCTCGGTGCGGACGAGACCTACCTGTGGCCCGACGCTCTTTCGTCCGAGCAGACGGCATCGGCGTCATCGAGTGAACTCGTCACGATCTACCCGCACCGCTGGGCCGTTCCCCGGGACGCGTGGGGACGTCTCTTCGCGACAGCCGAACGAGAGATCGGCATCCTCGTCTACGCCGGTCTCTTCCTCTCCGAGGACAACAGCGTCATCCGCACCCTCGCAGAGAAGGCCGGCGCGGGCGTCCGCGTGCGCATCCTGCTCGGTGACCCGGACAGTCCCCAGGTCGCCGAACGGGGAGCCGACGAGGGCGTAGACGAGGCGATGGCGGCGAAGATCCGCAATGCCCTCGTGCTCTACAAGCCGCTCCGCAAGATCGACGGCATCGAGTTCCGCTTGCACAGCACGGTTCTCTACAACTCGATCTACCGCGCCGACGATCAACTCTTCGTCAACACGCACGTCTACGGCGTCACCGCGCCGCACGCCCCCGTCTGGCACCTCCGCAAGATCCCGGGCGGGGACCTCGCCAACATCTACATCGAGAGCTTCGATCGCGTCTGGGACGTCGCGACGCCGTTGGACGAGGGCTGAGCATGGGCCGCCGCATCGACTACTACGACGATCCCGACGCGCCCAGCGCCAACAGCCTCGTCCCGTCGGTCAACGTGATCGTCACCAACGAGCACGGCGACATCCTGATGATCCAGCGCACCGATAACGACCATTGGGCGGTCCCCGGCGGAGCCATCGACCTCGGCGAGTCGGTGAGCGAGGCGGCGATCCGCGAAACGCTCGAAGAGACCGGCATCCGGTGCGAGATCACGGGTCTTCTCGGCATCTACTCCGACCCGAAACACCTGATCCACTACACCAGCAACGACGAGGTGCGGCAGGAGTTCTCCATTGTCCTCACCGCCCGCCCCGTAGGTGGCCGGTTGACCACGAGCGACGAGTCACGCCGAGTGTGCTGGATGGCTCCCGCCGATGTGGAGACGTTGAGCATGGACCGCTCGATGCGTCTGCGGATCGGTCACTACCTCGAAGGACGGGACGCTCCCGTCATCACGTGACCGGAAGCCCGGCGGGGAGCATGCGGGACTGAACGGCTTGGACCGCACCGACGAGATGGGGCTCCGCGAGCCGGATGAACCGGGTGACGACGTGGCCCGGTCCGTAGCGCTCGCGGATCTCCGCAAGCCGCGCGCCGACCTCAATGAGCCGACCGTCGGGGGTCGTCGTCATGTCGCAGTAGATCAGCGCTTCCTTGAGCGGGCCGTCCACTAGGGGGAACTCGCGCGCAAGCTCGGCGCCGAGCCCTCGTTGTTCGGCCTCGATCAGCGCGCATGAGTGGTTGGCGACGAGGCGACACAGGATCTCGTCGGCTCGGTGGACGTCACGCAGATACCGGGCCCCGTCGAGCGGGTGAAAGCCGGTGCCGACGAGAGCAGGGGCGTAGCCGATGTCATGCAGCCATGCGGCGGCCTCCAGAAGGTCGGCACCGGCTCCCAGGATCGGGGCCAGCGTCCGGGCCTGACGGGCCACGCCTTGAGTGTGGGCCCATCGGCGGGGAAGCGGACCTTCGAGGACGGCGCGGGCGATCTCGCTCGCCCAGGCGGCTTGAGTGCTCATGACTCCGACGCTAGGCGTACGTCGGCAGACGTCCACGGACGCAGGCGGACCATCTAGGGACGTCTCCTCACGACGCGTCCCTTGCCGGGGACGGTCTCGACAAGACCGGCATCAAGCAGGACAACGAGCGCCCGATGAGCCGTCCAACGCGAGACCCCATGCCGCGCCGCAAGGGTCAACTCCCCGGGTACGGCGCCCCCGACCGGAAGCGTCCCGTCCTCGATGTCAGCGCGCACCCGATCGGCGATGCACCGATACAGAGCCTGCCTGCCGACCCGCGCGGACGATGAGGACCGGTCTCGGACGACCCTTCCCACCCCGGGAAGCACGGTGACCAACCCGTCGGCTTCCAAGGTGGCGAGGGCACGGCGGATCGTGTTCCGGGAAACACCGAACTCCGCGCACAACGCGGTCTCCGACGGCATGAGCGAACCGGAGTTGTAAGCGCCCTCGGCAACGCGCTGCCACAGTGTCTCGGCTATCCGCCGATACGCTCCCCACGGTGTCGCCGTCGGCACGTGCCTCCTCGATCGCTTCTCTGAATGGATGTCGCGGCCCAGGCCGCTCCCTTTCAGCCTGGGCCGCGACGGCTCATCACTCGCGGACGACGAGCGCACCGAGGATGCGTCGTGCGAGTCCACGGTCAGGCCGGGCATGTCGGCCTCTGGCGCCGGTCGGTGTCGACGGAGCCGGTGCGGACGGGATGAACCGCCCGTCTACCGCGTTGCGCGGGATCGGGGGCTCCGGCCACGTCGCGCGGGGAGGCGCATCCCGGGCGATACGCCGATGCCGACCCACAGGACGATTCATGCCTACCGCCGGGTGCTCGCGTGGTCGTGGCGCGGCGTGAGGTAGCCCTTGATCCGCGTGATGGCGTCCATCACCCGGTCGGCTTCCGCGATGGGCTCTTGCCACGAGGTGAAGAACCAGTAGCGGCCCGCGTCGCCCGGGTGCCGACGGCACGTGATCAGGTCGGACATCCTGCCACCCTCGTCGCAGCAGTCGGCGGCATGCGGGTTCCGCACGGCCAGTCCCTCGCGGAGCAGTCGAACGACGAAGCCATGAGCCTGGACGGGTTCGGCCAGCGCGGCGAGCCGGGCCCGCGGATTCACTGCGGCAGGAGGAACGTCGGGCCTGTTGTCGGTCTCTCGGGGACGGTCGAAGGACACGGGATCACCTCGGCGGGCAGTCACGATCAGGGCGTTTGTCGTGCTGTCGCCTGATGAACGCGAACAGCTTCGACGTTTCCGAGCCTCGCGCCAGCGCCGGGACCTCTCTACAGGCAACTAGGGACGTCTAGGGACGTCTTCTGTTAGCGTCGTTCGCGAACGCCGTAGCTGGAGGGCCACGTGAACGAACCACTCCGCCGCGCGATGACCGATGCCGGGATGGGCGAACATGACATCGCCGACAGGCTCGACGTCGATGTCAAGACCGTCCGCCGCTGGCTCGCCGGCCGAACTCCGTACCCACGGCACCGACGCGCCATGACCGCACTCTTGGGCGTGAACGAGGCAGATCTATGGCCTCGACCGGCGAGACCACGACTTCACGCCGCTGCGCAGACGAGCGAGGTCATCGCGATGTATCCGCATCGCTGGGCTGTGCCCCGAACCGTCTGGTATCACCTCTTCGCCGGTGCCCATCGGGAGATCGGCATCCTTGTCTACGCAGGTCTCTTCCTCGCCGAGGACACAGGCTTGGTCCGTCTCCTGGCCGAAAAGGCCCGCAGCGATGTGACCGTACGCATCATGCTTGGTGATCCCGATAGCCCACACATCCGCGAGCGTGGTGAAAACGAAGGGGTGGGCGACTCGCTGGCCGCAAAGATAAGCAACTCACTCGTCCTGTACCAGCCGCTGTATAACGTTGCGGGCGTCGAATTCCGACTTCATAGCACCGTGCTCTACAACTCGATCTATCGCGCCGACGATTGTCTAATGATCAATCCACACGCTTATGGCATCGCTGCCGCGCGGGCCCCTGTTTTGCACGTTCGCCAGACTGAATCAGGCGATATGGCGTCTACTTACCTCAATAGTTTTGAACGAGTCTGGGATACTGCGGTGCCGCTCGCATAGGTCCAAGAGTGAAATGCCATTCGCAACCATGTTGCAATCAGTGATCTTACATGCCCTGTCGAGAGGTCGCGGTAGCTGTATCTGTGTAACGGCGTAGACTACTCTATTTATTGTAGTGCTGGTGACCAAGGTCGTTGGGGGTGAGCCTAGGGAAGGTTACCCCGTTCTGCTGGGTAGGCATGTGGATGGTATAGAGTATGTGCTGCCCCATCGCAAAGCTCCCCTAGTCTTGGTCAGCTTATGTATGAAAATCTGATCGCTGTCGCCGAAGAGTGCTCACTTGAGGCGCGCTGCAACGAAGATTCGCTCAATATTAAACTCCCTCATTCGCCAATCTCATTGCACTTTGAAAAAGTTAGCGAAACGACGCTATTTGGTGCATTTTATCTTCGCACAAACTCATGGAATTGGCCCGGAGAGCGATCTGATCTAAATGATATATTGTCTATGCTGGTGGCGATGTTTTTTGCGGAAACTGGCACTGCTTCATGCGCCTTGATGGATGTTCCGCATCCTGCGGCGTATGTCCCTAGTGGGGAGGTTTACGCGCGATACATTTTGCTTTCCCAGCCTAGTAACGGGTATTTTCATGTCCAAGGTGAAAGCTTCCCTGAAGCCGAGAAGCTTATACATAAACTCCTTCTGCTGGAATACTTTCTTCATCAAGCTATTTCACCTCACCTCAGCCAAGAGGAGCTAGAGTCGTTGGTTGACTGGGAGGAGATTGAAGTATGGGGAAGGCGGGTGATGAAAGTGTTGGGTGGTCTAGCGAATGAATCTGAAGATACTTATAATATCAGGAATCCTCCTCGTTGGAAGTATTATCGCTGTGCTGGTGCGGATATCTCCATCATCCAGAGTGACCAAGTTTCAGATATCTTCGATTTTCTCTGGAGTATTGGAGAGCGCAAGCTGATTCAAGGAGTGACGGGAAATATTGTTCTGCGGGATGGTTTGTTTAATTTCACGCCAAGTGAAGATGTGGACCAGTTGGGCTTTCTCTTGAAAAAACTGGCCGGCGTAAGTGATCTTGGTGAGCTGCGCGTGATGCCACTGGAAAACTGCCTGGTGACTGCAAGTCAAGGGTTTGTGCTGTTTCTAGGCTCCAGTTCCGGTAGGCGTGCTTTTGACGGTGAAAAAGATAGAGTATTTCTTCGCCATCAAGATGAAGCACAATTCCTATTTCCTGCAGATTCGTACGTGTGGGCTGAACGGGTGGATGGTGAGCGTTTTGAGAGCCTTGTCTATGACTTGCTAGTTCGCGAACCTGGAGTAACGAAAGTGCGAACAGTAGGGCACGCTAATGAGAGGGATGGGGGTCGCGACCATATAGCAGCATGGCACACCCCTCCTCAGGCGGGCGGCCATGCCGTAGGCGAAAATTATCCGATAGCTCGCGCGCGTGAAGTGGTTATTCAGTGCAAGGCGCTTAACCGAACCGTCGGTAAGCGCCACGTCCTTGATATTCGGGATACGCTTGACCAATATGATGCTGAAGGCTACTTGTTGGTTGCTATGGGAAATGTTGGAACATCTGCAATAGGTTATCTTGAAGCGCTCCGGAGAAAGGGTGATTACTTT
Organism: Actinomadura craniellae; assembly: GCF_003289645.1. GTDB lineage: Bacteria > Actinomycetota > Actinomycetes > Streptosporangiales > Streptosporangiaceae > Actinomadura_D > Actinomadura_D craniellae. The sequence goes on from NZ_QLYX01000001.1 coordinate 180,074, forward strand.
ACTGACTGGTGGGGGTGTAGCGAGATTGAGCATCGTTTGCGCAGAAACCCTGATATTGTTAAAAGATATAGTGATATTGTAACGGTGGTTTCGCACTAGTTTGCATGCCTCAAGCTGGCTGCTTATTTCTTGTCTTTGTTTGATGGTCTAATGTCCTGTAGACAAAAGCCCCTATCGATCAAATGCTGATCGATAGGGGCCTGCGCCTACATAAGATTAGGTTTGTGCCGTAGCAGAGATGATCTGCTTAACTTTGCGACGGTCGATACCGTGCTTCTCGGCGAGGAACCGCTGCGACAGCGGCCGTCCGGGACCGTTGAGACTCGCAAGGTAGTCGGCGAGTACGGCTTGCTCCGGCGCCTGTACCGGTTCGGTCCGTGACTCGTCGGCTTCCTCGTCCATGCGCCGGTCTGGTTCAGCGGCCGGTTCCGCTGGCACCTTGGGAACGGCGTTGCGGGTCAAGGTCATCAGGAGTTCGAACGAGCCGACCAACGCCAGAGCCGGCCAAGCGCTGACCAGAGCACCGATGACGCCGTGGTTCAGGCCGTGCGCCACATTGGCGCCGATGGTGGCCACGATGCCGACGCCGAGACTCCACTTGGCGAGCACGGGGACGGGTTGGCGTCGGCGGTTGGCATCAAGGATGACCATGGAAGCGGCCCAGATGAGGCCGTCCACCGTGAATGGCACCAGCGTGGCGGTCACGCCGGTCTCGCCGTGGGCGCGCACCAGTTCGTAGGCGTGGCGGTAGGAGATGACGGCCGCTACCGCTGCGACCGTCACCACGGCGAGCGCCGTCGTGATTCGGGTGAGGCGGTCAGCCATGGGCCAACTCCTCACGCCAGGTGATCACGAAGGGGTCGTCGTCGCCGTGACCGGATGCGAGACGCTCGGCTAGCGTGAGAGCCGTGATCGCGGCGTTGTAGGTGAGGGGATAGGGCCACGTGCTGACGACCCAAACGGCACCAGTACGGGTGGCCGTGGCGATCTCGGTTCCGTCGAAGGTGGCCGTCATGCGGTCATCGTTGATCTTGAGCATGGGGGCTCCTCTCCCGCCCTGGGGAGGGAGCCACGGGAGCCAAAACAGGGAGCCAATGCCTTTCGGCACCCCCCGACCCGCCGCGACTCCATCAGGGCGTCGGTGCAGGTGAGGGGCTCCCCGTTCGACTCACTTCGACCTAGATCGACTTCTCTTCATTGCTTCACACCGAAGAGGTCACTGGTTCGAACCCAGTATCGCCCACCCAACGTTTTCCCAGGTCACGGACCCCATAGAGGGCCTTCTCCGATTACTCGGAGGGGGCCTTCAGTCGTTCGTGGGGCAGATTTGGGGCACGATCTTGCCCCAGGCCAAATGTGGTCATGAGAACCCATCCTCGTTTTGGTCACTCTCCGTGTTCATGTGCAGAGAAGGGACGCGGTGACCCGGTCGCTGCCGGGTCACCGCACCCCTTCGCTCGGGTGGTGGTCAGGCGCTCTTGTCGGTTCGATGTCCTGCCCCGCCCACCACAGCTCGATCCAGTCCGCGAGTAACGCCGCCCCGTCACGGGGGTCGTGCCAATCTTGTTGCCGCACCCGGGCTTCCTGGTCGTTGGCCCAGTCCAGCGCAGCCTGCTTGGTCTCGAACCCCGACTCTGATGTTGCCCCGGCCACCAGCGCCTCGTGCGGCATGGTGATCACCTGCGGTCGAATCGGGGTCTACCGGTCACGCGGTCGACGAGCAGGGGGTCATTGCCCGCGAGCATGTCGGCAGGGTCGCCGGTGCTGAGGTAGGCGTGGGTGTTGTAGCCGAAGCTCCAGCAGTCCGGCTGCTCACGGATCCGGCTGTCGTCGATGATGACGTCGTCCACCGTCCGGCGCCAGGTCTGGTCGAGCGTCCGTTCGGCGATGAGGCGCGCCTGCTCGAGACGGAGGCTGCGCTCAGGGCGTTCGAGTGCCCATCGGCGGAGCGCGGCGCGGACCAGTTCGAGGGTGCGCAGGCCGCTGTCGTTCACCAGCCACCACGACTGGGACCGCACGAACTCCGACATTTGCGCATCGGTGACGGCGGGGTCGTCGATCAGCGCATCGGTTTCGCGGACGGCGGTGCGCACCGCCAGGACGCCCAGCCAGTCCGCACCCGCGTGGACGAGTTCGTTCAGTTCGCCGTTGCTCCGGGTGAATTCCCTCAGCAGCCTGCTCAGGTTCGAGGCCCGCGGTGTGAACGGATGGGGCGGGGGCGGATGCCGCACAGTGCGGTCCAGGCGGTCGGCGACCTCCTGCAGCGTCCGGCGTCCACTGCCACCGATGAAGCGGTGGGCATGGGCCCGCACGAAGGCTGTCAGGTCGTCGTCGTCCACCCCGGGATCGGCGAGCAGCCTCTGGATCTCCTCGATCATGCGGCACGCGATGTCAGGACCTTCGGCGCTGTCCACGTAGTCACGGATCTCGTCGTCAAGCGACCCGCTGCCCAAGAGGACGGTGTCCATGAAGTGACCGATGCGGGGATAGCGGGGAGCGAGTGGGTGCGTCCATTCGTTCTCTATCCAGAATGGAAGCGGTCTGTCGGTTAACACCCTTGCCACGGTTCGGGCCTGGTCGGGGGTTAGCCTCCCGCCGGGGGCCACGGACCTGGGACCCCATTGGTTGTCGCAGACCAGAGCCCGGTTGCGGTCGTGGTGCCAGGACGGCCCTTCGTCACCGGCGAGCAGCCGGGCGGCCAGCCCGGCCGGTTCGGGGACGCCGACGCGTTCGAGCGCCTCGGCGACCGTGTCCACCGCGGTGCCGGGCATGGCGGCATCCCCCATGCACGGCAGGAACAGCAACAGCCGCCGCTCCCATTCGCTGATCCATCGGCCGTCCGGAGGTGGATGCTCGGCGATCCAGCACAATTCCGGCCAGCTCAGCCCCGGCCAGCCGGGATGGCCGTCCAGCCAGGTCACCGTGAAACTCCCTCGCCAGGCGGGATGCGAGAGTACGAAGTCGGTCCCGAAGTCGGGGTCGCTGTTGCGGTAGATCACCCGGAAGATGACACGGCCAGGCAGCTCGATGCGGAACACCGGCCACCGTTCGGTGTCCGCCAGCCGCTCGTCCAGCGCGCGGACGTCCTCGGCCTTAACACCGAACGCTGCTGGCTCGGCCTCGTCCACCTGATGCGTCCGGCTCAGATGGACGGCCCAGAAACCAGGCTCAGTCAGCAGGTCGGTGCCGTTGTAGTAGGGCATCCTCGTCTCCGGTGAGCGTCACGGCCCAATGGTGCCCCACCTACGCAAGCGTCGCTAGACCATTTGTGCGGGAATGCGGAGCTTGCGGTGATGGCCTGTTACGACGGCCGCCTGCGCTGATGGGTTCGAGCAAGGCGGTCCTGGCGTCGCACCTGTATCGCAAATATTAAGGTTGGCCACTGACACTTCTGGACTTCTTCTTGTTCCCCGAACGTCCGTTCGGGGAACAAGAAGATCATTGTTGCGGGACCGGTTGACCTGCTGATTCCTACTCGGATCTCGGGAGAAACTTGGGAGATGATGTTGCTGGTGAAGCTGCCTAAGGCCTGGTCGCTCTGGGTCAGGTAGAGGCTTGACCTGTACCTTCTTCGCGAATTCCAGGCGTGGGCGATGCAAGATCCTTGTTCACACCGAAGAGGTCACTGGTTCGAACCCAGTATCGCCCACCCGTATAACAGCAGGTCAGCACAGGTCAGGCCCCCCTTTCTGGGGCGGGCTTGGAGGGGAGCGTCTCTCTTTTTGGGAGAATTCTGGGAGGCGATCTTGGAATCGTCTTCCTTGCTCAATAGTTCGGGGACGCGCAGCTCGACCGTCAGGGTCTTGTGGGAGTGGCGCAAACCGTCCGGGGTGAGGCCAGGAGCGATCGGAGGCGGTGGCGACCGAGACACCGGCGTGCCGGGGACATCACCTAGCCGCACAACCGGCCTGCGGAGGCGTCGGCGCCCGGGCCGTGGAACACGTACTTCAGGTCGTGGCAGGGGCGGTGTCGAGTTCGGCTTTCCAGACCCGGAGCCGGTAGCTGTTGGAACCGCCCGCGTCCGCGGTGATCAGTAGGTGGGTCGCATCGGGGTGGTCGAGGCGACCGCGGGCCTGCCACCAGCGGCGGATCGAGGCGACCGCGAATGTTGAGGTGTCGTGGTCGATGCCGGTGTTCACCCAGCCGGTGTTCGCGCTGATGTCGTAGATCCCATATTGGTCGGACTTCGAAAAGGGTCACGCGATGGCCGTCTCACTTCACGACGCCACGCTTCTCACCGGCGCAAACTCATACACCGCCCCGTGGACGCAACCCCGGGCGGTGAGCTTCGGCTCACCCCTACCCGAAGGCGCACATCAGAGGCGATGCAAGACCAGACACCCGACCTTGCGTATCCGTAACCGGCCAGACACAGGGGCGTCAGGGCTTGACGATAAGACGAAGACATCCCCAAGATAGGCAAGGGTTACCTAACTAAGGCAAGCCTTGCCTAAGAAGCCGTGTCCAGGCCGACGATGGGAAGGCCCTTGAGCACCCTCGCGCTCGACCTGCCCGGCGGGCGCGTCCTGCCGGGCGCGAGTTCCGAACTGCTCGTGCGCTCGTGGAACTGCCCCTTTCGTGACAAGCGAGGCTGAGAAACGATGAAGTTGTGCATGGCGACCGTGTCGCTCGGCGGAAGTCTCATCGAGAAGATCGGTGCGATCGGGGCGGCAGGGTTCGACGGCCTGGAACTGCTCGACGACGACCTCCGGAAGTCCGGCATGACGCCGGAGGAGTGCGCCCGCCGCTGCGCCGACCTGGGCCTCACCATCGACCTCTACCAGCCGTTCCGGCGTGCGGAAGGGGTTCCCGGGGACGAGTTCCGGAAGGTCCTGGCCCGCTTCCGGCGGGAGCTCGAGGTGATGCGCAGACTCGGCGCCGACTCGATCCTGGTGGTGTCCAACACCGATGCGGACGCCGACGGCAGCCGCGACCTGTCGGCGAGCCAACTGGCCGCTCTGGGGGACGCGGCCGCGGAGCACGGGATGACGGTGATGTTCGAGGCGTTGGCCTGGGGCACCCACATCAGCCGGGTCGCCGACGCCTGGGAGACCGTCCGGTACGCGGATCATCCGAACGTCGCCCTGGTGGTGGACACGTTCCACCTGAACGCCGCGGGGGAGGACGTGTCGGTGCTGGCGGGGCTGCCGCGTGATTCCGTGGGCTTCTTCCAGGTGGCCGACGCGCCGTGGCTGTCGATGGACGTCATACTGTGGAGCCGCGGCCACCGGTGCTTCCCGGGGGAGGGGGAGTTCGACGTGCTGACTCCGGTCGCGTCGGCGGTCGCGTCCGGCTACCGCGGACCGCTGTCGCTCGAAATCTTCAACCCCGGATACCGGGAACGTCCGGCGACCGAGGTCGCCAAACTCGGCGCCGACTCCCTGCGGCAGCTCGTCGACGAGCTGGCGAAGCGGGCCGCGGGGCCGGTCGCGCCCGGGGGCGATCACGGCTGAGCCCGGTAGCGATCGAGGTACTCGGTCGGCGAGATGCCGAAATGGCTCTTGAACACGCGGCGGAAGGCGTTGGCGTTCGTGTAGCCCACCCGGTGCGCGACCGCCTCGGGGGCCGCGTTCGAGCGCAGCAGGATGGCGGCCGCCTCCATCCGGTTGCGGATCCGCCACCGCCGCAGCGTCATGCCGGTCTCGGCCTGGAACATCCGCTCGACGGTGCGCACGGAGGTGTGCACCGATTCCGCGAGTTTCTCCACGCCACGGATGTCGCCGGGGTTGAAGCGCAGCGCCTCGGCGATGGCCCGTGCCGGTTCGCTGGTCGGCATCGGCAGCACGGCGGACAGCACGGGGCTCTCCTCGATCAGGGCGAGGATCTGCCGGGCCAGGTTCGGCGTGGGCTTGATGATCGTGTTCCACGACACCGTATACGCCAGCATGAGCATCCGCAGGTCCTGGTCGACGGTGACCAGGGTGGGCTCGGTCAGCGTGGTGGCGGTGTCGGCGGCCTCGAAGAACAGCGGCATCGTCACCGAGTCGGCCCGGACCGTGAACTCGTGCCGTACGCCGACCGGGATCCACAGCGCGTACCCGGCCGTCAGCGTGCGGCTGTCGCCGCCGACGATGAGGTCGGTGTCTCCGCAGACCTGCCACAGCAGGACGTGCAGGCGGTCCTCGTGCTGCTCGGGAATGGTGACCGCCGGCATCCAGATGCGCCAGGGCGCGGCCGCGTCGCCATACGTGCGCTGAGACATTTCGTCTACCTCGGGTCCGGTTCTGTCGCATTCTGCGCGACGTCTGTCGGAATCGGTGCACAGTAGAAAGTTAGGTTCGCCTAACCTTACTTCGAGCGCATGTCGCGTAGGTACACACCAGACGGCCGGCGTCGTCGGACAACCGAGAGGACCCCCATGACCAGCTCCATATTCCGCCGCGGCAGACGGTGGCGTCTGGCCCCCGCCGTCGCGTTGACCGCGCTCCTCGCGCTCACCGGCTGCGCTTCGACCGAGGACGAGCCCAACCCGGCGAGCAGCAGGCCGGCGGGCCTGCTCCCGGCGGCCGAGGGCACCACGAAGTACCCGCTGACGCTGAAGACCTGGGCGGGGGAATCGACCCTCCAGAAGCGCCCCGAGCGGATCGCCGTCATCGGCATGTCCCCCAACCTGGACGCGCTCCAGTCGCTCAAGGTGACCCCGGTCTACACCCTCACCGAGGACCCCGTCGTCGGGTGGCGCGACAAGGCCTGGGCACAGAAGATCGAGAAGGTGGACACCGCCACCCGCAGGGACGACACCCCCTTCGAGGGCATCGCCGCGGCGAAGCCCGATCTGATCATCGCCGTGGGCGCGGTCGTGGACGAGGCCGAGTTCAAGAAGCTGGCCGACATCGCGCCGGTGCTCGAAACCGAGAAGGAAGAGGAGATCTCCTGGCAGGACCGTCAGCGCCTGGTCGGCACGACGCTGGACCTCGCCGCCGCCGCCGGCACGCTGGTCACCTCGGCCGAGCAGGCGATCGCCGCGGCCGCCAAGGCGCACCCGCAGTTCGCCGGCAAGACCATCACCATCGCCAATGACTACGGCCCCCAGCACGGCCTGTCCTACTACACCGTGGCCGGCAGCATCACCGAAGGCGTCATGACCAACCTGGGTTTCACGCCGAACCCCAACGCGAAGAAGTTCGTCGACGAGGACGTGGTCTCCGACGAGAACCTGGGCCTGCTGGACGCCGACCTGCTGGTGGTCGTCTACGCCAGCGAGGCGTTCCGCAAGACCCGCGAGGCCAAGCCCCTCTTCAAGGCGCTCAAGCCGGTGACCGAGGGTCGCTACGTCGCGCTCACCCTGGTGGAGAAGGACCCGACCAAGGTCACGAACGCCACCGGACAGCAGGTGGACAACGTGACCTGGATGCTGCGGATGGGCGCCAGCGCGACCAGCCTGCCCTGGGGCGTCAAGGTGATCGCCGACCAGTGGTTGGCCGGCGCCAAGCTGTCCTGACCCAGACCGCACGGGATGTCGGGACCAGGGGCGCCACCGCGGCCCTGGTCCCCGCCCCGACCGCTACCCGCAAGGAAGGCCGTGCCGCCCACCTCCACGCACCAGCCGCCCGTGCAGCCCGCCCTCCCGGACGCCGTGCCCGCGCCGTCGCTGTACCGCCGCCGCGCGGTGGGGCTCCTGGTCATCCTGGCGGCCCTCGGCATCGCCGGGCTGCTCAGCATCGCGTTCGGCGCCAACCCGCTGTCGCTCCCGACGGTGTGGGGAGCGCTGTGGGAAAGGGACGGGAGCGAGGCGTCCAACATCGTCTGGACCGTCCGGCTGCCCCGCACCCTGCTCGGTGTTCTCGTCGGCGCGGCGTTCGGGGTGGCGGGCGCGCTCATCCAGGCGCTGACCCGCAACCCGCTGGCCGACCCCGGCATCCTGGGCGTCAACGACGGTGCCAGGTTCGCCGTCACCGTCGGAGTCGGGTTCTTCGGCCTGACCAGCATCAACGGCTACATCTGGTTCGCCTTCCTCGGCGCGGCGGCGGCCACGGTCCTGGTCTTCCTGATCGGCTCGGCCGGGCGCGGGTCGGTCTCGCCGGAGACGCTCGTGCTGGCGGGGGTGGCGCTGGGCGCGGTGCTCAGCGGGCTCTCCAGGTTCCTGACGTTGATCAACGAGGAGACGTTCCGGGCGATGAACCTCTGGGGGCTCGGCTCGATCGCGGGCACCGGCCCGGACGAGATCCTCGCCGTCCTGCCGTTCATCCTGCTCGGCCTGCTGATCGCGATCCTGCTCGCCGGGTCGCTGAACTCCATCGCGCTCGGTGACGACCTGGCGGCCTCACTGGGCACCAAGGTCGGGCGCACCCGGGTGCTGGGTGTCGTCGCGGTCACCCTGCTGGCCGGCGGCGCGACCGCGCTGACCGGCGGGATCGCGTTCGTCGGGCTGATGGTGCCGCATGTCGCCCGCTGGTTCACCGGCCCGGACCAGCGGTGGATCATCCTGTACTCGGCCCTGGCCGCCCCGGCCCTGGTGCTGGGGGCGGACGTCGTCGGGCGGGTGATCGCCCGCCCCGGAGAGATCGAGGTGGGCATCGTGACCGCGGTGATCGGGGCACCGGTGCTGATCGCGCTGGTGCGGCGGCGGATCGCGAGCGGGTTGTGAGCGCGGGCCGCGTCGCGTTCGGGTACCGCACCCGGACCCTGCGATCGCGCTGGGTCTCCGGCCGCGTGGGCCTCCGGTCGGTGGTGGTCTCGACCGCCCTGTTCCTGACCGCCCTGGGCCTGGGCGCCGTCGCTCTCACCCACGGCGACTATCCGCTCACCCTCCAGCAGGTGTTCGCGGCGCTCACCGGCGCCGAGCAGGGCTTCGAGCGGACCGTCGTCCTCAAGTGGCGGCTGCCGATCGTGATCGCCGCCGTCGTCTTCGGAGCGCTGCTCGGCATCGGCGGAGCGATCTTCCAGTCGCTGACCCGCAACCCCCTCGGCTCCCCCGACGTGATCGGGTTCGACGCCGGCTCGTACACCGCGGTCGTGGTCACCATCCTGGTGATCGGGAAGGGCGGCTACTGGTGGGTCGCGTTCGCGGCGATCGCCGGCGGGCTGACGACCGCGTTCGTGGTCTACGTCCTGTCCTACCGGCGCGGCATCCAGGGCTTCCGGCTGATCATCGTCGGTATCGCCGTCTCGGCGATGCTCGTCTCGGTGAACTCCTACCTCATCACCCGAGCCGAGATCGAGGACGCGATGACCGTGGGGTTCTGGGCCGCCGGCTCCCTCGCCCGCGTCACCTGGACCCCGCTGGTCCCGGCCCTGGCGATCGCCGCGGTGCTCATCGTCTCGGCGGCCCTGCTCGCCCCCGCGCTGCGGCGGCTGGAGATGGGCGACGACGCCGCCGTCACGCTGGGCACCCGTCCCGGACCGGTCCGGCTGGGACTGATCGTGACGGGCGTCGCGACGGCCGCGGTGGTCACCGCCGCCGCCGGCCCGATCGTCTTCATCGCCCTGGCGGCACCCCAGCTCGCCCGCCGGCTGACCCGCTCGGCCGGGGTGGGCATCCCGGCCGCGGCCGGGATGGGAGCCACCATGCTGGCCGGCGCCCACCTGCTCTCCCTGCTCATCGCCCAGGCGTACCGGCCGGTACCGGTCGGGCTGATCACGCTGTGCCTGGGCGGCGGCTACCTGATCTGGCTGCTGATCCGCGAGACCCACCAACGGTACGGGCTCACCCGGTGAGCCCCGCGAAACCTGCGAAGGACGAGATGACCGACTCACCCGGGACGGCGGACCCCGCGGCCGGCCGTCCCCGTGTCGTCGTCGATGACGCCACCATCGGCTACGACAAGCGCACCATCTCGGAACGGCTGTCCATGGAGATCCCGGACGGGTCGTTCACCGCGATCATCGGCCCCAACGGCTGCGGCAAGTCCACCCTGCTGCGGGCGCTCGCCCGGGTGCTCGCCCCCAGCAGCGGGACGGTGCTGCTCGACGGCAAGGCGATCGGCGCCTACAAGTCCAAGGAGGTCGCCCGCCGGCTCGGGCTGCTGCCCCAGAGCTCGCTCGCCCCGGACGGCATCCGGGTGGCCGATCTCGTGGCCCGGGGCCGGGCGCCGTACCAGAACCTGATCCACCAGTGGCGCCCGTCCGACGAGGACGCCGTGGCGGCGGCCCTGGCGGCGACCCGCCTGACCGAGCTGTCGGGGTGGCTGGTGGACGAGCTCTCGGGCGGGCAGCGGCAGCGGGTGTGGGTGGCGATGCTGCTGGCCCAGGACACCCCGATCATGCTTCTCGACGAGCCCACCACGTTCCTGGACATCGCCCACCAGTACGAGCTGATGGAGCTGTTCCGCGACTTCCACGACCAGGGCAAGACCATCGTCTGCGTGCTGCACGACCTCAACCAGGCAGCCCGCTACGCCGATCATCTGATCGTCATGCGCGACGGGCGGATCGTCACCACCGGGACACCGCGCGACGTCATCACCGCCGAACTCGTCGAATCCGTGTTCGGGCTGCGGGCCCTCGTGGCGCCCGACCCGGTCACCGGCACCCCCAGCGTCACCCCCCTCGACCCCCGCACGGCGACGGTCCACCCGGTGGAGCCGCGCGACCCCGACACCGACCACGAACCCTCACCACCGCGCCGACAGGAGAAGGAGAGCACCCGATGAACCGCGAGAAACTCCCGAGGTTCACCGGCCCGAACCGGACCGGTGAACTCCAGTTCAACTACATGGACCGCCTCGTCGTCCGCGACCTGGAGGTGGCGCGGGCCGAGGACATCACGCCCCGGTACCGGCGCATCGTGCTGGTGGGCGACTGCCTCGCCGAGGGCTTCCCGCTGGCGCCCTTCGCACCCGACCACGTCCGGGTGTTCTTTCCCCATCCCGAGACCGGCGAGCTGGTGTCGCCGCGGGAGCAGCCCGACGGCCGGTGGGTCAACGTGGGCGGCGACGGCGACCCGATCCACCGCGACTACACCGTCCGGGCCTGGGACCCCGAGGCGCGTGAGCTGTCGCTCGACTTCGTCCTGCACGGCCACGGGTTCGCCAGCGTGTGGGCGAGCAAGGCGAGCGCCGGTGACCGGCTGGTGGTGAACGGCCCGAGCGCGAACTGGCTGCTCCCGCAGAACTACCCGCGCTATCTCGCCCTGGGCGACGAGACCGCCCTGCCGGCCATCGCGCGGATCATCGCCGAGGCGCCCGCCGAAGCCCACGTCACGGCCCTGGTCGAGATCCCGGACGCCGGTGAGCGGCAGCAGCTGACCGGCGCGGCCGAGGTCGACCTGCGCTGGGTCCACCGCGACTCCGCTCCGGTGGCCGAGGGGCATCTCAGCGCCCTGGAGACCGCGCTCCGGGCGTGGCGGCCCCCGGCGGACCCGGGCACCCTGTTCGTGTTCGCGGCGGGGGAGACGGAGTCCATGAAGCCGATCCGGCGGTACCTGCGGCGCGAGGTCGGCCTGACCAAGGATCAGGTCGTCGTCGACGGGTACTGGAGACGCGGTGTGGGTGGCTTCGACCACCACGACGCCGACATCGATGACAACTGACGCGCCCGCGGAGCGGAAGTGGGGCCGGTTCGAGGCCCCCGCCGTTCCCGACGACGAACCGCGGCTGCGCGTCGACCCGGCCGGGCCGCCGGCCCGGCTGACCCGGGCGATCATCACCTCGGCCTGGCAGTACGTCCTGGCGGGTTCTCTCCTGCGGACGCTGTACAACGTCACGAGCGTGCTGCTGCCCGTCGCCGTCGGCAAGCTGATCGACTCCGTCGTCGCCCCGGCGGTCGACGGCGCGAGCGCCCGGGAGATCGCCGGGCCGCTGGCCGGCTGGACGGGCGCGCTCATCGCCCTGTACGTGCTGATGAACCTCGGCTTCCGCTTCGGCGGGCGTCTGGGGTGGTACGGGGTGCAGCGCGCGCATTACGAACTCTCCCAGTACACCCTGAAACGGGTGCTCGACGAGCGGGATCTGGGTACCGCCGCGCACCCGCCGGGCCGGCTGCTGTCGCTGACGACCTCCGACACCTTCCAGGCCTGCCAGGCGATCTACGTCACGATCTACCCGCCCGGCGAAATGATCGGGCTGCTGGCCGCCGCGGCTGTGCTGTTCTGGGTGCATCCCGCCCTCGGCATCGGCGTCGTCCTGGTCCTGCCCGTCGTGCTGGGGCTGATGCACCTGGCCGCCCACCCGCTGCGCCGGCGCGGCAAGGACGAGCAGGCCGGTCTCGCCGACGCCGCCGCCGAGGCCGCCGACCTGGTCGCCGGCTTCCGGGTCGTCCAGGGCCTGCACGCCCAGCGCACCGCCACCGACCGGTACCGGAAGGTCAGCCAGGACGCGCTGCGGGCGAGCCTGGCGGCCCGGTCCGTGGAGGCGGCGTTCGGCGGCGCCAGCGCCGCGATCGGCAACCTGTTCGCCGCCGTGGTCACCATCGGGGCGGCGCTGCTGGCCTTCGGCGGGCACATCACCGTGGGGCAGGTGGTCATGGTGTCGTCCATCGCCATCACCCTGATCGGTCCGCTCGACGCGCTGATCTCCGTCCAGGGGGAGATCTGGGCCATGTCGCAGGCCTCCGCGGAACGCGTGCTCGACCTGCTCGCCACCCCCCGGAAGACGACCGGCCCGGCGACCGACGCGCCCGGCCGCGACGAGGAGCCGGCCCTGGAGTTCCGGGGCCTCGCCCTGACCGACGGCACGGTCCTGGACGGGCGGGTCGCCCCGGGCGAGTTCGTCGTCCTCGACCTGCCCCATGCCGACCGCGGGGCGCTCGGCGACCTGCTGGCGCTGCGGGCCGCACCCGCCACCGGAGAGATCACCTTCGCCGGCCTGCCGCTGGCGGAGCACTCCTCGGTCCGCTGGCGCGAGCGGGCGCTCATCGCCCCGCACACCCCGGCGCTCCTGCCCGGGACGGTACTGGACAACGTCCGCGCCACCGGGGACGAGCCGGTCCCGGCCGACGCCGCGCGGGCGGCCCTGGAGGCGGCGGCACTGGCCGCCGCGGAGCTGCCCGACGGGTACGACACGGCCGTGGGCTACGGCGGATGGCAGCTGTCCGGCGGGCAGCGCCAGCGCATCGCCCTGGCCCGCGCGGTCGCCGCCGACCCTGAGCTGCTGGTGCTCGACGAGCCCACCACCTCGGTGGACGCGGTCACCGAGCACGCGATCGCCACCGCCGTCCGGGCCTGCCGGGCCGGACGGACCACGCTCGTGCTGACCTCGGCGCCGGCCTTCCGGGCGGTCGCCGACCGGGTCATCACCGTCAGACGGGAAACGAGGATCGATGTCTGAGCCGGTCACCGCGGAAGCGCGCGAGACGCTGCCGGTCGCCTCGGGCCGCACCGTCGCGACCTGCGTCTGGCGGATGCTCGCCGGACGCCGCCTGGCGTTGTGCGGGATCGTGGCGCTCTTCCTGGCCGAGGCGGGCCTCGCGCTCGTCTTCCCGCTGGTGATCGGCAACCTGGTCGACACCGCGCAGGCCACCGCCGCTGCCGGCTCCGGCGTGCCGGGGTCGTTCTGGTGGCAGGTCGCGCTGCTCGCCGCGACCGCGATGGCGGCCGGGGCGGTGACCTGGGTCGCCGTCCGCGCCCTGGCCCGGCTGGCCGAAACGGTCGTCGCCGAGCTGCGGGAACGCTACGTCGGGGCGGCGCTGGACCTGCCGCGGGCCACGATCGAGGCGGCCGGCACCGGCGACGTCGTCACCCGCGCGTCCGACGACATCGCGCAGGTCTCCGGCACGCTGCCCGAGGTGCTGCCGCGGCTGACCGTCTCGATCCTGACGATGACCCTGGTCTCGGGCGCCCTCGCCGTGCTCGACCCCTGGTTCCTGGCGGGCTTCGCCCTCACCTTCCCGCTGTACGTCCTCACCGTACGGTGGTATCTGCGCACGGCCCCGGGCGTCTACGTCGCCGAGCGCGCCGCGGAGTCCGCCCGGGGACACGACGTCCTCGGCACCCTGACCCAGCTGCCGACGGTGACGGCGCACCGGCTCGAACACCGCCAGCTGGACCGGATCAAGGCGGCGACCTGGCTGACCGTCAGGTGGGCGATGCGCACCCGGATCGTCCAGAACCGGCTGTTCGGGCACCTCAACGTCGCCGAACTCCTCGGGTTGCTCGCCGTGCTCGGCATCGGTGTCCGGCTCGCCCTCACCGGCGAGACGACGACCGGCGAGGTCACCGCCGCGGCCCTGCTGTACCTGCGCACCATCGTCCCCATCGCGGAACTGCTGTTCCTGATGGACGAACTCCAGTCGGCCCTCGCCTCGCTCGGGCGCATCATCGGCGTCACCACCGCCCGCGCGGACGCCGCCGACGGGGCGGGGAGCGGCGCCGGGACGGAGACCGGCCCGGCCGTGGAGCTGACCGGCGTGCATTTCGCCTACCGGCCGGGCCGGCCCGTGCTCTCCGAGATCCACACCCGGATCGAGCACGGGACGACGCTCGCCGTGGTCGGCCCCACCGGGTCCGGCAAGTCCACCCTGGCCGCCCTGGTCGCCGGCGTGCACCACCCCACGGCGGGCGACGTCGTCCGCCGGGTCGATCCACGGCGGATCGTCACCGTCACCCAGGAGACGCACGTGTTCGCCGGCACCGTGCGCGACAACCTCACCCTCACCGCGCCCGAAGCCACCGACGACCAGGTGGCCACGGCGCTGAAGCAGGTCGGCGCCGACCACATCGTCGATCTGCTGCCCGACGGCCTCGACACCGAGGTGGGCGACGGCGGCCTCGCCCTCACGGCCGCGCAGGCGCAGCACCTCGCCCTGGCGCGGCTGGCGCTCGCCGACCCGCTCCTGGTCATCCTGGACGAAGCCACCGCGGAGGCGGACACGGCCGACACCGCCGTGCTCGACCGGGCGACGGCCGGCGTGACGGCGGGCCGGGCCGCTCTCGTCATCGCCCACCGGCTCTCCCAGGCCCGCGCCGCGGACCGGATCATCGTGCTGGAGGGCGGACGCCTGGTGGAGACCGGCGCCCATGACGACCTGGTCGCCGCGGGCGGCCGGTACGCCACCCTCTGGGCGGCCTGGGACGCCGGCCGGCGGTGACCCCGCCGGCCGGCGGGCCGGTCAGGCGTTCTGCAGCCCGCGCAGCACGGTGAGCCAGTGCGTCACGCGCTGGTCCTCCGCGAGCATGATGTAGTCGATCTCCATCAGCCCGGCCGCCCGCCACTTCTCCACGAGTTCCATGACCCGTACGGAGTCCATGCCCTGGTCGCGCAGATCGGCCTCGTGGTCGAGATCGCCGGGCTCCAGGTACAGCAGGTCGGCGATGTCGGCGAGAGCCTGGTCGTCGGTGATCTTCATTCCCCTTCTCCTTCAGTGAGCAGTTCGACGAGTCGGGGCACCCACCGTTGCGTGTGCTCGTCCTCAGTGATGACCTCCAGGTGGTCGGCGGGGACCGGCACCATCCGCAGCTTCGGCAGGAACGGCGACCACATCCCGGCGAGCTGCTCCGGATAGTCCTCGTGCTCACCGTCCTCCGTGGCCGCGACCAGCAGCGCCGGCACGTCGAGCACACCGGTCGTCGGTGTCGGTAGCAGCGCATCGGTGCGGGCGGCGGAGATGGCGATCGCGCGTCGCTGGGCGACGTTGAGCCCGCCGAAGAGGCGCTCGCCGAACTCCAGGCGTTCGTTCTCCTCCAGCTGGTCGGCGACGCGGTCCTGGAGGGTGACGTCGGCCAGCAGTTCCGCCATCTTCACCCCGACGACGTCGATCTCCTCCTGGAGCGGGCCCTCGGCGCTCGGGACGGCGTCGACGATCCCGAGACCGCGCACCCGATGACCGCGCGCGATCAGCTCCCGGGCGACACCGAAGGCCAGGTGCCCGCCCCAGGAGTAGCCGAGCAGGTCGTACGGCCCGGCGGGCCGCGTCTCGACGATCACGTCGGCGTAGGCGCGGCAGAGGTCCGCGAGGTCCGCGAAGTCCACCTGCAGGGTGGAGTGCGCCGGGTCCTGGAGGCCGTACACGTCCCAGTCGGCCGGCAGCAGGCCGAGCAGCCGCCGGTACATCGTGGCCAGGCCGGTGTAGTCGTGGAAGCAGAACAGCGTCCGGCCGCCTGCTCCCTCGCGCAGCGGAAGCACCACCGCGTCGTGCAGGGTGGGACCGGACGACGCCGCCCGGTCGTCCACGCTCTGCGCGAGTTCCGCCACCGTCTGGTGGGCGAACACCTGCTTCACCAGCAGGTTGTGGTCGCCCGCGGCGTTCACCCGCGCCACCAGGCGCATCGCGAGCAGGGAGTTGCCGCCGATCTCGAAGAAGTTCGCCGACGCGGAGACCCGCGCGACGCCGAGGAGCTCGGCGACCGCGTCCGCGATCAGCGCCTCGGTGCCGGTGCGCGGCGCGACGTACTCCGCGCCGGCGGTCTCGATCTCCGGCAGGGCGCGGGCGTCGATCTTCCCGTTGACGGTCAGCGGGATGTCCGCGACCGCGACCAGGCCCGCCGGGACCATGTAGTCGGGCAGCAGCCCGCGCACCCGCGCGCGGACGGCGTCGAGGTCGACGCTCGCGGGATCGCCGCCGGCGGGTACCAGGTAGCCGTACAGCTGCACGGTCCCGGCCGCGTCCCTGCGGGCGATCACGGCCGCGCGGGCCACCTGCGGGTCGGCCGCCAGCGCGTCCGCGACCTCGCCGGGCTCGATCCGGTAGCCGCGGATCTTCACCTGGTCGTCGGCCCGGCCCAGGAAGTCGATGTTCCCGTCCGGGGTCCAGCGCGCGAGGTCGCCGGTGCGGTACATCCGCTGCCCGGGCTCCCAGGGGCAGGCGGTGAACCGCTCGGCGGTCAGTGCCCCCTGCTCCCAGTAGCCGCGGGCGATGCCGGCGCCCGCCAGGTACAGCTCTCCGGCGACGCCCCGCAACGTGGGCTGCAGGTTCTCATCCAGGATGTAGGCACGGGTGTTGAAGATCGGCCTGCCCACGCTGGACGTGGGGCTGTCGGCCAGGTCGGCGCCGAGCGCGTTGATCGTGTACTCGGTCGGCCCGTACAGGTTGTAGGACTCGACGCCCGGCGCGTCGCGCAGTTGCTGCCACAACCGCTCCGGCACCGCCTCCCCGCCCAGCGACACGAACACCACGCCGGGCGCGTCGGCGGACACCGACCGGCCCGCAGGCCGGTCCCGCTCCAGCAGGCCGTCGTCGACGAGCAGCTGACCGTAGGACGGGGTCACGTCGAAACCGTCGATCCGGGCCTCGTCGTAGTAGGCCAGCAGCCGGGCCGGCTCGCGGCGCAACTCCTCGTCGATCACGTGCACCTCGTGCCCGTTGAGCAGCCAGAACAGCTGCTCCCAGGAGGCGTCGAAGGAGAACGACGTGGTGTGCGCGATCTTCATCCGCCGGCCGCCCTGGTGCGCGACGACCCGGTCGAAGATCTCCTCCACGTGGTTGGCGTACATGTTCGTCAGCCCCCGGTATCCGACCGCGACACCCTTCGGGCGTCCGGTCGAGCCGGAGGTGAACAGGACGTAGGCGAGGTTGTCCAGCGACACCGCGCCGCCGCGCTCGGCCACCGTGATCGGGCCGGTGCCATGCCCGGCGATCCCCTCCCGGACACCGGGATCATCCAGATTGACGATCCGACCGGCCCGGTTGCCGGGCTGGTGGGTGTTCCGGTCGTCGGGCTGGTTGTCGGGTTGGCGGGTGCCCTGGTCACCGAGGCGGTGGGCGTCGCGGTCGGTGACCAGGGTGACCGTCGGCCGGGCGACCGCCAGCATGTAGCCGATGCGGTCGTCGGGGTGCTCGGCGTCGATGGGCACGTACGCCGCGCCGACGGCGAACACGGCGAACATCGCGATCACCATCCGCTCGTCCCGCGGCAGCAGCAGGGCGACCCGGTGCTCGGGCCGCACCCCCTGGTCCAGCAGCATCCGGGCGTACCGGTGCACCTCGGCGGAGAACTCGCCGAAGGTGTAGCGGCGGTCACCGGCGACCAGCGCGGTCTCCTCCGGTGACAGCGCGACCTGCTGAGCCAGCAGGTCGCCGACCGTCACCTCGTCGACGGGACGCGCCACGGCGTCGCCGCCCCCCGCACCCGGCTCGTGGGGCAGCAGCGCGGGAACGCCGCCGACGGGTTCGGCGAGATGCTCGGTGAGGTACCGCAACACCAGCAGGTAGCGTTCCAGGACCGCGTCGGCCGCGTCCTTCTCGTAGGCGTCGCGGCGGAACGAGAGCCGCACGTGCACGGCCGGGACGCCCTCGGCCTCCCACGGGTTGACCGCGAACGTCAGCGGGTAGTGGGTCGCGTCGTTCAGCCCGCCGCCGGTCACCTTCGTGTCCGCGCCCTCGTCGCCGCCCACCTCGTAGGGGAAGTTCTGGACGACGAACAGGGTGTCGAACAGGGTGCCCAGGCCGGCGTCGTCCTGGATCCGGCTGAGCGAGGCGTAGGCGTGGTCGATCACGGTCGCCTGGTCGATCTGCATCCGGGACAGCAGGTCGCCGACCTTCTCGAACGGGTCGAGCCTGACCCGCAGCGGCAGCGTGTTGAACAGCAGGCCGACGATCTGCTCGGCGCCGGCGAGCTCGGGCGGGCGTCCCGAGACGGTGTTGCCGAACACCACGTCGCCGCTGCCGGTGAGCCGGCCCAGCGTGATGGCCCAGGCCGCCTGGAGCAGGGTGCCGACCGTGCTGCCGGCGGTCCGGGCGGCGGCGAAGACGCGCGCCGCGTCGGCCGGGTCGAGATCGCGGTGCAGGTCGCCGGTCTCGACCCGGCCGTCGAGGTCGCCCCCGGCCGGCCGGACGATCGACGGGCCGGCCAGGTCGGCGAGGTAGTCCCGCCAGGCCGTGTGGGTGGCCTCGGTGTCACGGCCGGCCAGCCAGTCCAGGTAGTTCCGGAACGGCACGGCCGGGACGCGGTCGGCCTGGTCCGGGTCGTGGTAGGCCGCGATCACCTCGGCCATGACCAGGTTCAGCGACCACCCGTCCATCAGGATGTGCTCGAAGGTCATCGCGAGCGTCCACGACGACGGGGCGACCTCCAGCAGAACGAACCGCAGCAGCGGCGGCCGCTCGTGGTCGAACGGCACCTCCCGCTCCGCGGCCAGGAAGGCCGCCGGGTCGCCCGCCTCCGCCTGCCACTCGGCCTGCGTGACGACCCGGTAGGGCAGCGGCGTGCCGGCCGGGACGACCTGCACCTCGCCCGCTCCCAGCGCCACGAAACCGGCGCGCAGGTTGGGGTGGCGCCGCAGCACCGCGGCGACCGCCGCACCCATCCGGGCCGGGTCGACGGCGCCGGACAGATCCCGGGTGACCTGCGAGACGTACGCGTTGTGGTCGTCGGTCTCCCGGGAGCGGAACATGTGGTACAGCAGGCCGCTCTGCAACGGCGAGAGCGGCATCAACTCGGCGTCGGCGCCGTAACGCGCGCGTACCTGGTCGGCCTCGGCCGTCGTCAGCGGCAGCCGGTCGGCCCGGCGCAGCGTGGGCCGGCCGGGCTCGGCGTCGCCGGCGACCACCCCCCGGGCCGCGAGGTCGCCGAGGACCGTCTCGGCGAACCGCCGCGCGTCGATACCGGTCCCGGACGCCACCTCGGCGTGCACCGACACCCGGCCGCCCGTCCCGACGAGCACCGTCACGGACACGGCGCTCGCCAGGGTGGACCCAATGCCTGTCGGGGCGGACGCGGGCGGGCCGTCCGGGGCGGAGCCTTCGGCGTCCGTGCGGAACAGGCCGATGCGCACACCAGGCTCGGGGACGTCGTCGAGGAACCGGCTCAGGGCAGGGTCGCGCAGCAGGGCCGCGTACTCCTCGGCGCGCCGCGGCTCCCACGACAGCGCCTCCGCCAGATCCGGCGCCACCCCCGCACCGGCCACGATGCGGTCGCAGAGGTCGCCTGTGACGGCTGCCGGGAAGCGCCGCAGCGCACCGGCCGGACCCGGCTCCTCGAACTCGATCACCAGATCGTCGGTGACCCCCAGCGCCCGCACCACCGCCTCCACCAGATGGGTGCGGACGGCGGCCCGATCCCCGGACCGCACCGGCGCCAGGCCCGCTGCGGTCCCGGCCGTACGGGACGTGCCCTCGCCGGAAGGCTCCCAGGGCTCGGCGTCGGCGAGGGCGTCGACGTGGTCGTCCCAGAACCGATCCTGCAGCGCCTCGCGCAGGGCGGCGGCGTCCAGAGCGGCTACACCGGCCTGCTCCGCCGGTATGACCGAGAGCACGGCGCCGGCCTGGTAGGACTCGACCAGTCGGGCGGCCAGCGGGGCCAGCGCGTCCAGCACCTCGGGGTTGCGGCTCGTGGTGGTGAGCCGGCCGCGTCCCTCGTCGTCGATGCTGAGGGCCAGCGTCCCGGAACCGGGCGAGGCGAGTGACAGGTGCTCGGCGGCGGCCCGCCACAACGGCGCGTCGGCGATGTCGAACCGCGGGATCGCAAGGCGATAGGCCGCCCCGAGATCCCCGGCCGCGAGGTCCCCGGCGGGGGTGGCGTCCGCGCCGTCCCGGGCCAGCCGGACCAGCTCCGCGAGCTGGACCACCGGCAGGGCCGGGTGGCGGCCGCCGAGCACCAGGAACAGCCGCGCGGTCGCCAGCAGGCGCCGCGTGGTCCGGGCCGACATCAGCTCCCGGGCGGCGTCCAGGTGCAGGCGGTACCCGCCGCCCGCCTCCCGGCCGAGGGCGAAGACCAGGTCGAACAACGCGGGCGGGGCGTTGTCGTCGTCGAGTTCGGTGTAGGTGGGCTCGTCGGGCGCGTACTGCGTGAGATGCCTTCCCGCGACGGCGTTCCACTCGTCGGTGGGGTCGAAGAAGGCGGCCATCACCTGGAAGAGCGGGCTCACCCCCGGCAGGCGCGGCGGGTTGACCGCCTCCACGACACTCTCGAACGGCACCAGCTTGTGCTCACCTGCCTCGATCGCCCGATCACGGACGGAACGCAGGGTCTGCTCGAAACCACGGTCCGCCGCGATGTCGGCACGGACGACGGCCGTGTTCACGAAGTACCCGACCAGGTCGTCCAGGACCGGGTCGTCGCGCAGGTCCACCGGGGTGCCCACCGGGACCGACGTCCCCGCCCCCTCCGACCACAACGCGAGCGCCAGCGCCCCGACGAGCGCGTGCAACGGGGTGGCCGAACGCTCGGCCAGCACGTCGAGCAGGTCACCGATCTCCTCGGCGGCGAGCTCGACCGACATCGAGCGGATCGTCCTGGTTCCGCTGTCGGCGCGTGCGTGATCGAGGGGCAGCTTTGTCTCGGCCGGCAGGCCGTCGAGTGTCTCCCGCCAGTGGTTCAGCTCGGCGGAGAACAGGGAGTCCGGGTCGTCGCGCTCGCCGAGAACCTGCCGCTGCCACACCGCGAAGTCCGCGTACTGCCCGGCCAGCGGAGCGAGTTCGGCCCGGGCGCCGCCGGTCTCCTCGGTGTAGAACGCATCGAGGTCCCGCAGCAGCGGAGCGCTGGACTGCTCGTCGGTGACGATGTGGTGGCCGTACACCGCGAGGATGTCGGCCTCCTCCGTCCGCAACAGCGTGAACCGCATCCCGGACTCTGCGGTGATGTCGATGGGCTCGTTCAGCAGCGCCGCCATCCGGTCCCGTACCGCTTCCGCCGGGACCTGTTCCACGTTCAGCAGGCCGGTGCCCGGCGCCGGGTGCACGACCTGGGCCAGCGCGCCGGAGCCGTCGAACGTGAACGTCGTGCGCAGCACCTCGTGGCGTTCGACCAGACGGCCGAGCGCCCGCTCCAGCGCGGCGACATCGGCCCGGCCGGTGAACCGGAACGCGTCACCGGTCCGGTAGATGCTCTCCCCGGCGACCTGCTCGGTGACCCACAACGCCTGCTGCCCGTAGGAGGCGGGCACCACCTCGGGCCGGGTGACCTCGGTGAAACGCTGGATGGCGGCGGCCGCGCTCCGCGCTGCTTCCGGCAGTGCGGCGAGTTTGGCGATGGTGGGGTGGTCGAACAGGTTGCGGAGGGTGAAAGACGTGTTGAGGCGGGTGTTGGCGCGGGTGATGGCGCGGGCGGCCAGGAGTGAGTGTCCGCCGAGGCGGAAGAAGTCGTCGTCCACGGAGACCGAGGGCATGTGGAGGATTTCGCTGAACACCTCGGCCAGGACTCGCTCGGTCTGGGTTTGTGGTGCTCGCCCGGTTGTGGTTCCGAGGTCGGGGGTCGGCAGCGCACGCCGGTCCAGCTTGCCGTTCGCCGTCACCGGCAGGGTGTCGAGCCGGGTGAAGGTGGTGGGGACCATGTAGTCGGGTAGCCGGGCTTCGGCGTGGGCGCGCAGTGCTTCTACCGGCAGGGCTTCTGCCGGTATCGGGGTGATGATGTAGGCGGCGAGGTATTTCCCGCCGGCGGGGTGGTCGAGTGCGATGACGGCGGCGGTGGAGACGTCTTGGTGGGTTTCCAGGACGTTGCGGATTTCGTCGAGTTCGATGCGGTATCCGCGGATTTTGACTTGGTCGTCGGTGCGGCCGAGGAATTCCAGTTGTCCGTGGTTGTTCCAGGTGGCCAGGTCTCCGGTGCGGTAGAGGCGTTGTCCGTAGTCGTCGGCGATGAAGCGTTCGGCGGTCAGGCCGGGGCGGCCTATGTACCCGTCGGCCAGTTGTACCCCGCCCAGGTACAGCTCGCCCACCACGCCGGGTGCGGTCGGTCGCAGCCAGGCGTCCAGCACGACCGCCCGCACGTTCGCGACCGGGCCGCCGATCGGCACGACCGGGACGTGCGCGAGGTCCACATCGGCGAGACTGATGCCGGTGGCGTCCACGGCCACTTCGGTGGGCCCGTAGGTGTTCCACACGTTCACACCAGGAACACCCTGCAGCCGCCGGCCCAACGCGGCGGGCAGCGCCTCTCCACCGACCGACAGGTGCCGCAACGGCGACGCGGCGAGGTCGAATCCGGTGTCCAGCATGGCTTGGAGCACGGTCGGGACCAGCTCGACGAACCCGATCGGCTCGCTGCACAGGATCTGAGCCAGGTATTCGGGGTCTCGTTCACCGCCGGGCCGGATCAGCCGGACGGTGGCCCCGGTGGTGAGGGGCCAGAAGAATTCGGGGACGGCGACGTCGAACCCGACGGAGGTCTTCTGCAGGACCCGTTCGGTCTCCGTGATGGGGAAGGTGTCCTGCCGCCAGGCGATCAGGTTGACGATGGCCTGATGGGACACGGCCACGCCCTTGGGCCGGCCGGTCGTCCCGGAGGTGAAGATCACGTAGGCGACGTCGAGCGGCGACAACGGACGCGGCGGCACTGGTTCGCCCGGAAGACCTTCCAGTGGTTCCTCGATCACCAGGGCGGGGGCGGCGTCCTCCAGGATGGTCCGCACCCGGCCCGCCGGGTAGGAGGTGTCGATCGGCACGAACGCCGCGCCCACCCGCACCACCGCGGCCAGGGTCACGACCAGGTCCACCGAACGGGGCAACACGACCGCCACCCGGTCACCGATCCCGACACCCCGGTCGATCAGAGCTTGGGCGGTCGCGTTCACCCGCGCGTCGAACCGCGCGTACGTCAGCTCCGTCCCGTCGTCGCCGACCACCGCGACCCCGTTCGGGGTCGCGGCCACCTGCTGCCGGATCAACCCGTCCAGGGTGAGCGGCTGGACTTCGAGCGCCGCGCCAGCCACCGCGACGGCGTTGCCGGTGGGCAGCAGTGGCAGCTCCGCGACCCGCATGGTCGGGGTCGCGGCGATCGCCGCGAGAACTCGCTCGAGTGTCGCGATGAACCGGTCGATCGTGGCGGGGCCGAGGATGTCGGTGGCGTAGGTGAGGTGGCCGTCGAGCCCGGTCGCGGTCTCGACGAAGTCGAGTTCGAGGTCGGTCTTGGCCGCGGCGAGGGTGGAGTCGATGTTCTCCACGACCAGGCCGTCGAGCACGACGTCGTCGGACTGCGCGTCGGTGTGATGGTCCACCAGGACCTGGAAGAGGGGGTTGCGGCCCTGGGACCGCTCGACCCCCGCCACCCGCGTCACTTCCTCGAAGGGCGCGGCCTGGTGGGCGAATCCTTCGAGCACGGTCTGCCGGGTGCGCAGGAGGAGGTCGGTGATGGTGTCGGCGGGCTTCAGCCGGTGCCGGACCGGGAGTGTGTTGACGAAGTAGCCGACGACGTTTTCGAGTTCGTGCTCGGTGCGGCCCGCGACGGGTGATCCGATCACGAGGTCGTCGCCGCCGCCGAGCGCCGACACGGTCAGTGCCGTTGCCGCGTGGACGACCATGAACATGGTGACGCCCAGGTCGTCCGCGACGGTCCGCAGGCCCGCCACGGTGTCTGCGGGGATCGTGAAGTTGACGTCGAGGCCCTGGTGGGTGGGTTCGGCCGGCCGGGGCCGGTCCAGCGCGATCGTCGACTCCGATGGTGCGCTGTCCAGCACCTCGCGCCAGTAATCGAGCTGCTGGGCGAGTTCGGACTGCGGGTCGGCGGGGTCGCCGAGGACTTTGCGTTGCCAGACCGCGTAGTCGGCGTACTGTACGGGCAGCGGTTCCCACCCGGGCCGGGCGCCCGCGAGTCTGGCCCGGTAGGCGGTCGACAGGTCGTCCAGCAGCACGGGGGAGGACCATTCGTCCACGGCGTGGTGGTGGATGGCCAGCACGAACACCCACTCCGCGCCGGTGACGCGCAGCAACGCCGCACGGACCGGGAGATCCACACCCAGGTCGAATCCGCCCTGAACGACCTCGTCCAACCGGGTGTTGCTGAACGCGTCCACTTCCAGGTGAAGCCGGGCGGTCGCGTCCTCGGCGGGGACGATGACCTGCTGTAGCCGCCCGTCCTCTTCGACGATCAGCGTCCGCAGCGCCTCGTGGCGGGCCACCACGTCGCGCAGGGCGGTGTGCAGAGCGGTTTTGTCCGGTGTGCCGGTCAGCCGTAGTACGAGCGGGACGACATAGCGGGAACCGGGCCCGCCGAGCTGTTCGATCAACCACAGGGACTGCTGCCCGTAGGAGGCGGGCAGCACCTCGGGCCGGGCGATCCCGGTGAAACGCGAGGCCATGGCCGATGACGCTTCCGGCAGTGCGGCGAGCCGGGCGACGGTGGGGTGATCGAACAGGTTCCGGAGGGTGAAAGACGTGTTGAGGCGGGCGTTGGCGCGGATGACGGCGCGGGTGGCCAGCAGCGAGTGCCCACCGAGGCGGAAGAAGTCGTCATCCACGGAGACCGAGGGAACCTGGAGGATCTCCCCGAACACCTCGGCCAGGACCTGCTCGGTCCGGGTCTGCGGTGCCCGTCCCGCCGTGCCGCCCAGGTCGGGCGTCGGCAGGGCTCGCCGATCGAGTTTGCCGTTCGCCGTCACCGGCAGGGTGTCGAGCCGGGTGAAGGTGGTGGGGACCATGTAGTCCGGTAGCCGGGCCTCGGTGTGGGCGCGCAACTCCTCTACCGGTAGCGCATCTGCCGACACCGGGATGATCACGTAGGCGGCGAGGTATTTCCCGCCGGCGGGGTGGTCGAGTGCGATGACGGCGGCGGTGGAGACGTCTTGGTGGGTTTCCAGGACGTTGCGGATTTCGTCGAGTTCGATGCGGTATCCGCGGATTTTGACCTGGTCGTCGGTGCGGCCGAGGAATTCCAGCTGTCCCTGGTTGTTCCAGGTGACCAGGTCTCCGGTGCGGTAGAGGCGTTGCCCGGAGTCGTCGGCGATGAACCGTTCGGCGGTCAGGCCGGGGCGGCCCACGTACCCGTCGGCCAGTTGCACCCCGCCCAGGTACAGCTCACCCACCACACCCGGTGCGGTGGGTCGCAGCCAGGCATCGAGCACGACCGCCCGCACGTTCGCGACGGGACCGCCGATCGGCACCACGGGGACGTGGGTGAGGTCCACGTCGGCGAGACTGATGCCGGTGGCGTCCACGGCGGCTTCGGTGGGCCCGTAGGTGTTCCACACGTTCACACCGGAAACGCCCTGCAGACGCCGGCCCAGTGCGGCGGGCAGCGCTTCCCCGCCCACCGACAGGTGCCGCAACGGCGACGCGGCGAGGTCGAATCCGGTGTCGAGCATGGCTTGGAGCATGGTCGGGACCAGTTCGACGAACCCGATCGGCTCGCTGCTCAGGATCTGGGCCAGGTACTCCGGGTCTCGTTCACCGCCGGGCCGGATCAGCCGGACGGCGGCTCCGGTGGTGAGGGGCCAGAAGAATTCGGGGACGGCGACGTCGAACCCGACGGAGGTCTTCTGCAGGACTCGTTCGGTTTCGGTGATGGGGAAGGTGTCCTGCCGCCAGGCGATCAGGTTGACGATGGCCTGGTGCGGTACGGCCACGCCCTTGGGCCGGCCGGTCGTCCCGGACGTGAAGATCACATACGCGGCATCGAGCGGCGACAACGGACGCGGCAATACCGGTTCGCCCGGAAGACCTTCCAGCGGTTCCTCGATCACCAGGACCGGGGCGGCGTCCTCCAGGATGGTCCGCACCCGGCCCGCCGGGTAGGAGGTGTCGATCGGCACGAACGCCGCGCCCACCCGCACCACCGCGGCCAGGGTCACGACCAGGTCCACCGAACGGGGCAACACGACCGCCACCCGGTCACCGATCCCGACACCCCGGCCGAGCAGCGCTTGGGCGGTCGCGTTCACCCGCGCGTCGAACCGCGCGTACGTCAGATGGAGGCCGTTGTCGTCGATGACGGCGATGCCGTCCGGGGTCGCGGCCACCTGCCGCCGGATCAATCCGTCCAGGGTGAGCGGCCGCACCTCCAGGGGCGTGCCCGTCATCTCGACCGCATCGCCGGCCGGCAGCAGCGCCAGCTCCGCCACCCGTACGTCCGGGGTGGTCGCCATCGCCGCCAGCACCCGCTCGAACATCGCGGCGAACCGGTCGACCGTGGCCCGGTCCAGCACGTCGGGCCGGTAGGAGAACTCGAGGACGGCCGAGTCGGGGCCCGGCACGATCGTGAGCGCGAGGGGGTGCGTGGTGGCATCCCGCCCGTCGGCATGCCGCAGCGTGATCCCGGTGCCCTGCTGCACCTCGGCCAGTTGCTCCTCGTCGACGGGGTAGTTCTCGTGGACGACGAGCGTGTCGAACAGCGGGTTGAACCCGGTGGCCCGCTGGACTTCCGCGAGCGGCACGTGGTGGTGGTCCAGAAGGGCGGTGTTCTGCTCCTGGACCTGGGCGATCAGCTCCCCGAGGGTGGGATTGCCGGTCACGGTGACGGGGGTCGGGACGGTGTTGATGAACAACCCCACCGCGTCCTCGATACCGTCGACCTCCGCGGGGCGGCCGGAGACCGCGGTGCCGAACACGACCGTCTCCCGGCCGGTGATGCTGTTGAGGAAGACCCCCCAGGCCGCCTGGATCAGGCTGCTGAACGTGGCGCCGGCCGAGCGGGCGGCCCGCTGCAACGCCGAGTGGGTCTCCGGGCCGACGACCACCTCGAACTCGTCCGGGAACACCGGGGACGTGATCGAGGCGCCGGGGGCGACGAGCGTCGGCTCGTCCACCGCCGCGAGCGCCCGGGCCCACCGCGCCAGCGAGGCGCGCTCGTCCCGAGCCGCCAGCCACGACAGGAACGCCGGGTAGACGCGGTCCGGCTCGGGCCGCGAGGAGGGGTTCCGGTACGCGTCCAGCAACGCCTCGACCAGCCTCGGGCTCGACCACCCGTCGGCCAGGACGTGATGCATCGTCCAGACCAGGGTGTGCCGGCCGGGCGCGGCGGTCAGCAGCACCGCGCGGGTGAGCGGCGCCGACCGCAGGTCGAACGGCTCTGCCCGGTCACGGCCGAGCACCTCGTCGAGCGGGATTCCGGGGCCGGTCGCGGTGAACGGCGTCACCGCGGCCGCGGGGATGACGGCGACGAGTTCCCCGGCGCCGGTGGCGGCGATCGCCGCCCTCAACTGCGGGAACCGTTCGAGTACCCGGTCCAGGGCGACCCGCAGCCGGTCGGGGTCGACCTCGCCGTCGAGGTGCAGGACGGTCTGGGTGATGTAGACGTCCACCGCCCCGTCCTCCGCGCCGAGGAGGGTTTCGAACGTGATGCCCCGCTGCAGGGCCGTGAGCGGCTGCACGTCGGTCAGCTCCCCGTACCGCGCCTCCCACGCGTCGACGTCCGCCTGGGTCAGGCCGGGGGAGGTCAGGTCCGACGGCGAGCGCCGCCGGTGCGCCGCCGTGCCCGCGTAGCGGCCCAGGGCGGCCAGCGCGGCCGTCCAGAACCCGACGAGTTCGCGGACGTCCTGCTCGCCGATGACACCGGCGGCATAGGAGACCGTGCCGTCCAGGACGAGGCCGCCCGCGCCGGGGACGGCGGCGATGTTGATGTCGATCACCGCCGGCAACGGCAGCTCGCCGGGGGAGTACCCGTCGAGGCCGCCGGTCTCCGGCGCCCCGCTCCAGGCGGCGGCCCGCTCCGATCCGTCGCCGCGGAACTGCCCCAGGTAGTTGAAGCCGAACTGCGGGACGCCGCCCGAGGCGAGAGCCGGAGCGGTGGCGGGGTTGAGGTGGCGCAGCAGGCCGTAACCGGTACCGCGGTCGGGAACCCGGCGGAGCTGCTCCTTGACCCGCAGCACCGCGTCCGCGGCGAGCCGCGGGTCGGCCAGGGCCCGCGTCGGATCGATGTCGTCGCTGGACAGCGCGACGGGGAACCAGCTGGTGAACCACCCGACCGTACGGGAGAGGTCCGCGCCGGGGACGAGGGACTCCTGGCGGCCGTGCCCCTCCAGCCCCACGACGGCGCGCCGGTGGTCGGTTCCGCGACGGGCACGCCAGGCGCCGATCGCGATCGTGAGCGCCCCGAGGAGGACGTCGTCGACCTCTGCCGACAGCAGGCGCGGCACCTCGGTCAGGACGGCCTGGGTGGCCTCCGCCGGCACCGACACCTCGACCGTTCCGGCGGTCCCCTCGGTGTCCCGTGCCGGGTCGAGCGGGCGCGAGCCGATCAGTGGATCGTCACCGGCGACCACGCCGGACCAGTGGGCGAGCTGGCCGGTGACGTCGGCGTCGGCCGAGCGACCGGCGAGGGCGTGCGTCCACGTGGGCACGCTCGTCCCGGCCGGCGGCAGGGGCTCGGTGGTCCGGCCGGTCTCCAGCTCCCACGCGTGCTTCAGGTCGTCGCCCAGGATGCGCCAGGACACGCCGTCCACCACCAGGTGGTGGATCACCCACAGCAGCCTGCCGCCGGACCCGGCGTCGCCGGTGAACCAGCGGGCACGCCACAGCACCCCGCCCGTCAGGTCCAGCGACTCGGAAAGCTCCGCCGTGGCGGATCGGACCCGCTGCGGCCACGCGGGTGCCGACCACGCGGCGGAGGACTGGCCGGCGACCGCTTCGGCGGAGGTGTGACCGGCGACCGATTCCGCGGAGGTCTGACGGGAGACTGCTTCGGCGGAGAACGGCCGGGTCTCGAAGCGCCACTCGTGCCCGTCGCCGCGCACGAGCCGCCCGCGCAGCGCGGGATGATGCTCGATCACGCGCCCGAGGATCCGGTGCAGGGCCGGTTCGGTCAGGCCGGGCGGGGTGACGAAGGTGAACGACTGCGTGAACGCGCCGAACCCGGGGAGATCGGCCTCGGCGGCGGCGATCGGCCACAGGCCGGACCCGGACTGCTCGGCCAGGACGGCGAACTCCCGCACGGCCGCGGCGTCGTGCCGCTCGGCCGCCCGCGCCAGCGCACCGACCGTACGGGCGGTGAACATCTCCGCCGCCGTCACTGTCACCCCGGCCCGGCGAGCCCGCGACACCACCTGGATCGACAGGATGCTGTCACCGCCGAGGCGGAAGAAGTCGTCGTCCACCGACAGCGCAGAGCCCGCCGGCAACCGCAGGACCTCCCGGAACACCTCGGCCAGGACCCGCTCGGTCTGGGTCTGCGGTGCGCGTCCGGCCCCGCCGCCCAGGTCGGGGACGGGCAGCGCACGCCGGTCGAGTTTGCCGTTGGTGGTCACCGGCAGGGCGTCGAGCCGGGTGAAGGTGGTGGGCACCATGTAGTCGGGTAGCC
Organism: Actinomadura craniellae; assembly: GCF_003289645.1. Lineage (GTDB taxonomy): Bacteria > Actinomycetota > Actinomycetes > Streptosporangiales > Streptosporangiaceae > Actinomadura_D > Actinomadura_D craniellae. The sequence continues at coordinate 209,829 of NZ_QLYX01000001.1, forward strand.
GGGCTTCGGCGTGGGCGCGCAGCTCGTCCACCGGCAGGGATGTGATCACGTAGGCGGCGAGGTATTTCCCGCCGGCGGGGTGGTCGAGTGCGATGACCGCGGCGGCGGAGACGCCTTCGTGGTCCTCTAGGACGTTGCGGATTTCGTCGAGTTCGATGCGGTATCCGCGGATTTTGACCTGGTCGTCGGTGCGGCCGAGGAATTCCAGCTGTCCCTGGTTGTTCCAGGTGACCAGGTCTCCGGTGCGGTAGAGGCGTTGCCCGGAGTCGTCGGCGATGAACCGTTCGGCGGTCAGGCCGGGGCGGCCCACGTACCCGTCGGCCAGCTGAACCCCGCCCAGGTACAGCTCGCCCACCACACCCGGTGCGGTCGGCCGCAGCCAGGCGTCCAGCACGAGTGCGCGCACGTTCGCGACCGGGCCGCCGATCGGCACCACCGGGACGTGGGTGAGGTCCACATCGGCGAGACTGATGCCGGTGGCGTCCACGGCCGCTTCGGTGGGCCCGTAGGTGTTCCACACGTTCACACCAGGAACGTTTTGCAGGCGGCGGCCCAGTCCGGCAGGCAGCGCCTCCCCGCCCACCGACAAGTGCCTTACGGGTGACGTGGCGGGTTGGAATCCGGTGTCCAGCATGGCTTGGAGCATGGTCGGGACCAGCTCGACGAACCCGATCGGCTCGCTGCTCAGGATCTGAGCCAGGTATTCGGGGTCCCGTTCACCGTCAGGGCGGATCAGCCGGACGGCGGCTCCGATGGTGAGGGGCCAGAAGAATTCGGGGACGGCGACGTCGAACCCGACGGAGGTCTTCTGCAGGACTCGTTCGGTCTCCGTGATGGGGAAGGTGTCCTGCCGCCAGGCGATCAGGTTGACGATGGCCTGGTGCGGTACGGCCACGCCCTTGGGCCGGCCGGTCGTCCCGGATGTGAAGATCACATACGCGGCATCGAGCGGCGACAACGGACGCGCCAACACCGGAGACTCGGCCCAGCCGGCATCGAGCACCGCCGCCACCGCAGGGTCATCCAACCGGACCCGACCCACGGTGACGTCCGCCAACCCGGCGGCGCCGGCCGAGTCGGTCACCACCAGAGCCGGGGCGGCGTCCTCCAGGATGGTCCGCACCCGGCTCGCCGGATACGAGGTGTCGATCGGCACGAACGCCGCACCCACCCGTACCACCGCGGCCAACATCACCACGAGATCCACCGACCGGGGCAACACGACCGCTACCCGGTCACCGATCCCCACGCCCCGGTCCAGCAGGGTCCGGGCCGCCGCGTTCACCCGCGCGTCGAACCGCGCGTACGTCAGCTCCGTACCGTCGTCGCCGACCACCGCGACCCCGTTCGGGGTCGCGGCCACCTGCTGCCGGATCAACCCGTCCAGGGTGAGCGGCCGCACCTCCAGCGCCGCGCCGGCCACCGCGGTGACGTTGCCGGTGGGCAGCAGTGCCAGCTCTGCCACCGGCATGGTCGGGGTCGCGGCGATCGCCGCGAGGACCCGCTCGAACGCCGTGATGAACCGGTCGATCGTGGCGGGATCGAGGATGTCGGTGGCGTAGGTGAGGTGGCCGTCGAGCCCGGTTCCGGTTTCCACGAGGTCGAGTTCGAGGTCGGCCTTCGCCGCGGCGAGGGTGGCCGGGATGTTCTCGACGATGAGACCGTCGAGCACGACGTCGTCGGTCTGCGCGTCGGCGTGGTGGGTCAGCATGATCTGGAAGAGGGGGTTGCGGCCCTGGGACCGCTCGACCCCCGCCACCCGCGTCACTTCCTCGAAGGGCGCGGCCTGGTGGGCGAATCCTTCGAGCACGGTCTGCCGGGTGCGCAGGAGGAGGTCGGTGATGGTGTCGGCGGGCTTCAGCCGGTGCCGGACCGGCAGCGTGTTGACGAAGTAACCGACCACGCTTTCCAACTCGTGCTCGGTGCGGCCCGCGACGGGTGATCCGATCACGAGGTCGTCGCCGCCGCCGAGCGCCGACACGGTCAACGCCGTTGCCGCGTGGACGACCATGAACATGGTGACGCCCAGGTCGTCCGCGACGGTCCGCAGGCCCGCCACGGTGTCCGTGGGGATCGTGAAGTTGACGTCGACGCCCTGGTGGGTGGGTTCGGCCGGTCGGGGCCGGTCCAGCGCGATCGTCGACTCCGGCGGCGCGTCGTCCAGCACCTCGCGCCAGTGGTCGAGATGCCGAGCCAGCTCGGACTGCGGGTCGGCGGAATCGCCGAGCGTCTCACGCTGCCAGACCGCGTAGTCGGCGTACTGTACGGGCAGCGGTTCCCACGCGGGCCGGGCGCCCGCGAGTCTGGCCCGGTAGGCGGTCGACAGGTCGCCCAGGAGAACCGGGGACGACCACTCGTCCACCGCGTGGTGATGCATCGCCAGCACGAACACCCACTCCGCGCCGGTGACGCGCAGCAGCGCCGCACGGACCGGGAGATCCACACCCAGGTCGAATCCGCCCTGGACGACCTCGGCGACCCGTGCGTCGCTGAACGCCGCCACCTTCAGCGGAAGCCGGGAGGTCGCGTCGTCCGCGGAGACGATGACCTGCCGTAGCTGTCCGTCCTCTTCGATGATCAGCGTCCGCAGCGCCTCGTGGCGGGCCACCACGTCGCGCAGGGCGGCGTGCAGGGCGGCCTCGTTCAGCGTGCCGGTCAGCCGCAGTACGAGCGGGACGACGTAGCGGGAACCGGGCCCGCCGAGCTGCTCGATCACCCACAACGACTGCTGCCCGTACGAGACCGGGAGTTCCGCGGGCCGGGGGACCCCGGTGAAACGCGAGGCCATGGCCGATGACGCTTCCGGGAGTGCGGCGAGCCGGGCGACGGTGGGGTGGTCGAACAGGTTCCGGAGGGTGAAGGAGGCGTCGAGGCGGGCGTTGGCGCGGGTGACGGCGCGGGTGGCCAGCAACGAGTGCCCGCCGAGGCGGAAGAAGTCGTCGTCGACGGTCACCGAGGGCAGCTGGAGGATCTCCCCGAACACCTCGGCCAGGACCTGCTCGGTCCGGGTCTGCGGTGCCCGTCCCGCCGTGCCGCCCAGGTCGGGCGTCGGCAGGGCTCGCCGGTCGAGTTTGCCGTTCGCCGTCACCGGCAGGGCGTCGAGCCGGGTGAAGGTGGTGGGGACCATGTAGTCCGGTAGCCGGGCCCCGGTGTGCGAACGCAGCGCCTCCACTGGCACGGATGCGATCACGTAGGCGGCCAGGAACTTCCCGCCCGCCGGGTGGTCCAGGGCGATGACCGCGGCGGCCGAGACGCCTTCGTGGGTTTCCAGGACGTTGCGGATTTCGTCGAGTTCGATGCGGTATCCGCGGATTTTGACTTGGTCGTCGGTGCGGCCGAGGAATTCCAGTTGTCCGTGGTCGTTCCAGGTGACCAGGTCTCCGGTGCGGTAGAGGCGTTGTCCGTAGTCGTCGGCGATGAAGCGTTCGGCGGTCAGGCCGGGGCGGCCTATGTACCCGTCGGCCAGTTGCACCCCGCCCAGGTACAGCTCGCCCACCACGCCGGGTGCGGTCGGTCGCAGCCAGGCATCCAGCACGACCGCCCGCACGTTCGCGACCGGGCCGCCGATCGGCACGACCGGGACGTGCGCGAGGTCCACGTCGGCGAGGTCGATGCCGGTGGCGTCCACGGCCACTTCGGTGGGCCCGTAGGTGTTCCACACGTTCACACCAGGAACACTTTGCAGGCGGCGGCCCAGCCCGGCAGGCAGCGCCTCCCCACCGACCGACAAGTGCCGCAACGGCGACGCGGCGAGGTCGAATCCGGTGTCCAGCATGGCTTGGAGCACGGTCGGGACCAGCTCGACGAACCCGATCGACTCGTTGCGCAGGACCGCGGCCAGGTATTCGGGGTCACGTTCTCCGGCCGGGCGGATCAACCGGACCGCGGCCCCCACGGTCAGCGGCCAGAAGAACTCGGGGACGGCGACGTCGAACCCGACGGAGGTCTTCTGCAGCACCCGATCCGACATTGCGATCGGGAAGGTCTCCTGGCGCCAGGCGATCAGGTTGACGATGGCCTGATGGGACACGGCCACGCCCTTGGGCCGGCCGGTCGTCCCGGACGTGAAGATCACATACGCCACGTCACGCGGCGACAATGGCCGCGGCAATTCCGGTTCTCCTGTGCCGCCCTCCAACGGTTGCTCGATCACCAGGATGGGGGCGGCGTCCTCCAGGATGGTCTGGATCCGGCCGGACGGATACGAGGTGTCGATGGGCACGAACGCCGCGCCCACCCGCACCACCGCGGCCAGGGTCACGACCAGGTCCACCGAACGCGGCAGGATCACCGCCACGCGGTCACCGATCCCGACCCCGCGATCGAGCAACGCCCGGGCCGTCGCGTTCACCCGCGCGTCGAACTGCGCGTACGTCAACTCCGTCCCGTCGTCGCCGACCACCGCGACCCCGTCCGGGGCCGCGGCGACCTGCTGCCGGATCAACCCGTCCAGGGTGAGCGGCCGCACCTCCAGCACCTCGCCGGCGCCGCGATCGTCCAGCAGGGCCTGTTCGGCGGGGGTCATCGTGGCCGGCAACGCGACGATCGCGGTGCCGGCGTCACGGTCGAGGGTGGCCGCCACGAAGCTCGCGAAGCGCTCCGCGTGCTCCGCCAGCTCGGCCGGCCCGATCAGCGACTCGTGGCCGGCGAGGTCGAGCCGGGAACCGTGCACCGGGTCCGAGTAGACGACCAGTTCGAGACGTCCCACCGGGCCGGCGTTGACGGTCTCCTGCCGGCCGGTCAGGTCGCCGAACCGGGCCGTGTAGTCGAACGCCTTGATGTTGATGACCGGGAGGCACAGGTAGTCGAACTCGCCGCCCGGCCAGGTGCGGGCCACCTGTTCCTCGGTCAGGCTCCGGTCGCGGCTCGTCGTGCGCAGCTGCCGCGCCACGCCGTGCACGATCTCGTCCAGCGACGACGTCCCGGACAGCCGTGCCACGACCGGCAGTGAGTTCACCAGCATGCCGGGCGTGCGGAGGGCTGCGGCGCCGTCGCGCATCATGAACGGGACACGCACGATCAGCTCGCGGCGGTTCTCGCCGAGGGCGGTGTAGACGCCCCACAGAGCGGTCAGGTAGGCCGCCCAGCTCACCCGTGACCGCCGGGCGCGGTCCTGCATCCGTTCCCACGCGCCGGCCGGCAGCGGGGCGGTGACCTGCTGCTGCGAAAGCGCGAACAGCTCGTCGACGCGGGCGTTCGCCGCGTGACCGAATGGCTCGGCCTCCCCGAACAGTGACGTCCATTCCTCGGGAAGGCGGTGGTCCGCAGCCGGTTCGGCTTCGGTTCCGGCGACGTCCGGCAGGCTGCCGAACCAGCGCGGTACGGGCGCGGCGCCGCGCAGCCGGGCCGTGTAGATCTCGGCGACCCGGCGGGTGAACAGCGACAGACCGTACGCGTCCAGCACGAGGTGGTGCGTCGTGAACGCCCAGGCCCACGCGCCGCCGTCCCGCCGGAACAGGACGGACTCGGAGCGGGACGGCTCGGCGACGTCGATGACCGTACGGTAGGCGGCCCGGACCCGGCGCCGGATCGCATCGTCGCCGGCCGGCTCGCCGACGACCGTCGTCGGCAACGACGCGGCCTCCTCGACGCTCTGGTACGCCGTGCCGTCCACCTCGGTGAACCTGGTGCGCAGCGCCTCGGACTCCGCGAAGGCGTGCTCGACCGCGTCCGCGAAGACCGCGGCGTCGATCGGGCCGTCCAACCACACCAGCTGGCCGATCCGGAACGCCGTCGCCTCGGGGACCAGGCGCTGCGCCGCCCACACGCCGCGCTGGGCCCGGGTCAACGGGACAAGTCGGCCAGACATGAATCCTCCAAGATCGATGCGATCAGATCGAAGTCACGACGGCGCCGGCCAAGGCGTCGCGCACGGCCGCGGTGACCGAGGCGTCGAAACCGAGCATCGTGATCGTGGTGGCGTCCGGGCCGAGGTGATAGCGGATCACCGCCCGGTACAGCGTTTCGACGCCTTCCGGCCGGTCCGCCGCCGGCCCGTGGACCCGGGTGATGAGCACGTGCGGCGACGGTGCCCGCCGCAGGGCGCGGCGCCCGGCCTGGTTGTGGTGGCGCAGCAGCGGGAACTCCACGGTCACCGTCCGGTCCTCGTCGTCGACGGGCACGGGAACGGTCGCCGTGAACGGACCCGGCGGGGCCGATCCGGTCCCGGCGACCAGGGCGACCTCCTCGTCGACGAGACCACCGGTCGTGCTCGCTCCCGTCGCCCACAGCGCGCGCCGGAGGGCGTTCCGGACGGTGCCCTCGCCACCCGGCCCCGCCCAGTCGAACGTCTCCGCCCGGCCCGGCGCGAAGACGTTCTGGTCGATCTCCGCACGGTGTTTCAGCAGGTCCAACCATCCGTCCAGGCCTGACGTGCCGGTGGTGGCGCCGGCCTCCTCGACGGCCTCAAGGGCGGGTGCCAGCCCGGTGTCCGTCCGCTCCGCCGGGGAACCGGACCGCAGGGCGTCGGCGAGACGGTGGATCGAGGCACGGTCCGCCGCGCCGGCGTGGACGGCAAGGGAGACGACCGTACGCGTCGGCGTCCGGACGAAGGCCAGGGCGGACGGCCTCCCGGTCGTGATGTCCACCAGGTCCGTCGCCGCCGCGCGCAGCGCCGCCGGATCGGCGTCGCCGGCCGGCGCGAGTTCGGTGACCGTCGCCGGCGCCGCCGGCAGGATGTGGCTGAGCCAGAGGCGCCGGTTCACGCACTGCACGGACATGCGCAGCGTGTCCGTTTCCGCGACGACAGCGGCGTATGCGGCACGGAGTTCCGGATGGCCGGGGACCTCGAAGGTCTCGGTGTACACCCAGGCGTTCGGGTCGGCGCCCGACTCGCGGAGACGATCGAGGGTGGCGGACACCGGGGCCGGGACGGGCTCCTGATCGACCTGGCCGGCCGGGGGAGCGGGCAGTGCCCCGGCCAGCCCGCCCACGGTCCGGTGCTCGAAGACGTTCTGGAGCGTCAGCGACAGCTCGCGGGCGAGCGCGGCGGACACGAGACGCGCGGCAAAGATGCTGTCCCCGCCCAGCCGGAAGAAGTCGTCGTCGACCGATAGTTCGCGGTCGAGGTGCAGGACGTTACGGAAGAGGTCCGCCAGTACGTGTTCGGTCTCGCTTTCGGGTGCCCGTCCGTCCGTGGTGGTGAGGTGTGGTGTGGGGAGTGCTCTGCGGTCGAGCTTGCCGTTGGGGGTGCGGGGGAAGGCGTCGAGTGTGGTGAAGGTCGCCGGGACCATGTAGTCGGGCAGGAGCCCAGTGACGTGCGTACGGAGGTCGTCGGTGTTGTCGTCGGTGTTGTCGGTGGTGGTGATGTAGGCGGCCAGGTGCTTGCCGCCGGCGGGGTGGTCCAGGGCGACGACCACCGCGCCGGTGATGGCCGGGTGCCGTTCCAGGGCGTTACGGACTTCTTCGAGTTCGATGCGGTATCCGCGGACCTTCACCTGGTCGTCGGCGCGGCCGACGAAATCCAGCACCCCGTGGGTGTTCCAGCGGACGAGGTCGCCTGTCCGGTAGAGCCTTTCGCCGTTGTCGGTGAGGGGGTCGGCGATGAACCGGTCGGCGGTGAGGGCGCCGCGTCCTGCGTAGCCCTCGGCCAGCTGCACCCCACCCACATACAGTTCGCCGATGACGCCCGGGGCCACCGGTCGCAGCCAGGTGTCCAGGACCCGGACCTGGACGCCGGGCACCGGGGTACCGATGGTGGTTCCGCCGGCGGTGGTCTCGTTGGCGTTGGCGTTGGCGTCGGTGTTGGTGGCGTCGCCGGTGACTTCGGTGGAGCCGTAGAAGTTCCGCAGCACCGCGCCCGGCGCTGCCTGCCGGATCGCTTTGATGGTGGCCGGTGCGAGGATTTCGCCTGAGCACACCCACTGCCGCAGCGATCCCAGAGAGCCCGCTGCGTTGGGGGTCCGGGCTAGTACGTCGGCCAGGCTGGGTACGGTCAGCAGGTGGGTGACCTGGTGGCGCTCCACGGTTTCGGCCAGGGCCATCGGGTCTGTGGCGGTCTGGTCGTCGGCGATGACCAGGGTGGCGCCGGCGGTCAGTGGGGTGAGGAGTTCGGTCACCGCGTCGACGAACCCGACGCTGCTTTTGGCCAGGGCCCGGTCCCCGGGACCGAATTCAAGGAGGTCGGCGCCCCAGATCAGCCGGTTCACCACCGCCCGGTGCGAGAGCACGACCCCCTTCGGGCGACCGGTGGTGCCCGAGGTGAAGATCACGAACGCCGCGTCCCCCGAGGACGCAGCGGTCTGGCCGGTCACCTCAAGCTCATCCGGGCCGGTCACCACGACGGCGGCGTCGGAGTCTGCGAGGATCTGCCGTATCCGCTCGGCGGGGTAGGCCGGATCGACCGGGACGCATACCGCGCCCGCCCGGAGTACCCCGAGTACCGCGATGACCCGGTCCACCGAACGCGGCATCACCAACGCCACCCGGCCACCGGCACCCACACCCGCCTCCACCAGAGCACTGGCGAACACATCCACCCGCGCATCCAGTTCCGCGAACGACAACGAGAATTCGCCCGCGATCACTGCTGCGGCATCGGGAGTCGCCTCGACCTGCCGCCGCAGCAACCCGTCCACCGACACCTCGGTGGGGGTGGGTGGTGTCATGGCGGGTGAGGGTGCTGGGAGCAGGTTCAGTTCGGCGACGCGGGTGTGCGGGTTGGTTGCGAGCGTGTTCAGGGTTGTGTGGAAGACGGTCAGGAACCGTTGGGCTGTGGCTGGGTCGAACAGGTCGGTGGCGTAGCTCAGGAAGCCGGTGACCGCTTCGGGGGTTTCGGTCAGGTACAGGTCCAGGTCCGTTTTCACGGCGCCGAGGGACGCCCGCTCTGTTCGGGTCTGTATGCCCGGGAACTGTGGTTTCAGCACGGTGTGGTCGGCCAGGTGCCGGTAGGTGAGCAGGACTTGGAACACCGGGTTCCGGTTCACCGCCCGTTCGCCACCGGCCGCGGCCGCGATTTGCTCGAAGGGTGCGGCCTGGTGCGCCAATCCGTCCAGGACCACGTTGCGGGCTCGGGTCAGGACGTCGGCCAGTCGGTCGCCGGGCCCGATTCGGTGCCGGAAGGGCAGGGTGTTGAGGAAGTAGCCGATCAGGTCTTCCAGGCCGTCTTCGGTCCGGCCGCCGACCGGGGAGCCGATCACGATGTCGTCCCCGCCGCCCAGCGCCGACACGCTCAACGCGACGGCGGCCTGAACGACCATGAACATCGTCACGCCCCGCGCCTCGGCCAGCGTTCGCAACGCCGTCACCGTGCCCGGGTCCACATCGAACTCGAGGTCGGCGCCGACATGCGACGGCACCGCCGGAGGCAGCCGGTCCGGGCTGATCCCCGACTCCGGCGGTGCATCCGCCAGAGCGCCGCGCCAGTAATCGAGCAGCCGATCCAACTCCGCGCCATCGAACACCGTCCGCTGCCACAGCGCGTAGTCGGCGTACTGCACCGGCAACGGCGTCCACCCTGGCGGGCCACCCTCGACCCGCGCTCGATACGCCAGCGAAAGGTCACCCAGCAGGGCCGGGAAGGACCATTCGTCCACCGCCGAGTGGTGCACCGCCAGCGCCAGCACCCACTCCGTGCCGGTGACCCGCAGCAACGCCGCACGGATCGGGATCTGCGACCCCAGCACGAACCCGGCCCGCACGACCTCCGCCAGCCGCTCCTCTGAGAAGTCCTCCACCACCAGCGCAAGCCCGGCAACCGCCTCCTCCGCGGAGACGACCACCTGGCACAGCTGTCCGTTCCACTCCACCAGCAGGGTCCGCAGCACCTCGTGGCGGGACACCACGTCCCGGACCGCCGCCCCCAGCGCGGCCTCGTCCACGTCCCCGGACAGCCGCAGCACGACCGGAACCACATAGCGCGAACCTGGCCCGCCCAGCTGATCCACCAACCACAATGCCTGCTGCCCGAACGAGACCGGCACGACCTCGGGCCGCGGAACGTCACCCACCCGCACCGGTGCCGGGCCCTCCGCGGGCCCGGCACCGACGACCCGTGCCAGCGCCGCGATCGTCCGGGCGTCGAACAGGTCCCGCAGCGACAGCCCCGAACCCAGCCGGGCGTTCACCCGCGCGACCACCCGCGTCGCCAGCAGCGAGTTCCCGCCCAGCCGGAAGAAGTCGTCGTTCACTGACAGTTCGCGGTCCAGGTGTAGGACGTCGCGGAAGAGGTCGGCGAGTTCGCGTTCGGTCTCGCTTTCGGGTGCCCGTCCGTCCGTGGTGGTGAGGTGTGGTGTGGGGAGTGCTCTGCGGTCGAGCTTGCCGTTGGAGGTGCGGGGGAAGGCGTCCAGTGTGGTGAAGGTCGCCGGGACCATGTAGTCGGGCAGGAGCCCGGCGACGTGCGTACGGAGGTCGTCGGTGTTGTCGCCGGTGTTGTCGGTGGTGGTGATGTAGGCGGCCAGGTGCTTGCCGCCGGCGGGGTGGTCCAGGGCGACGACCACCGCGCCGGTGACGGCCGGGTGCCGTTCCAGGGCGTTACGGACTTCTTCGAGTTCGATGCGGTATCCGCGGACCTTCACCTGGTCGTCGGCGCGGCCGACGAAGTCCAGCACCCCGTGGGTGTTCCAGCGGACGAGGTCACCCGTCCGATACAACCGCCCACCGTCGTTGCTGAAAGGATCGGCGATGAACCGGTCGGCCGTCAGGGCACCCCGCCCGGCATAACCCTCAGCCAACTGCACCCCACCCACATACAACTCACCCACGACACCCGGGGCCACCGGTCGCAGCCAGGTGTCCAGGACCCGGACCTGGACACCTGGCACCGGGGTACCGATGGTGGTGGCGTCGCCGGTGGCGGTGGTGGTGGCGTCGCCGGTGACTTCGGTGGAGCCGTAGAAGTTCCGTAGCACCGCGCCCGGTACGGCCTGCCGCATCGCCTCGACTGTGGCCGGCGCGAGTACCTCGCCTGAACACACCCACTGCCGCAGCGATCCCAGAGAGCCCGCTGCGTTGGGGATCCGGGTCAGTACGTCGGCCAGGCTGGGCACGGTCAGCAGGTGGGTGACCTGGTGGCGCTCCACGATCGCGGCCAGGGCCATCGGGTCCGCGGCGGCATCGTCGTCGGCGATGACCAGGGTGGCGCCGGCGGTCAGTGGGGTGAGGAGTTCGGTCACCGCGTCGACGAACCCGACGCTGCTTTTGGCCAGGGCCCGGTCCCCGGGACCGAACCCCAGGAGTTCGGCGCCCCAGATCAGCCGGTTCACCACCGCCCGGTGCGAGAGCACGACCCCCTTCGGGCGACCGGTGGTGCCCGAAGTGAAAATCACGAACGCCGCGTCCCCCAACGGCGCCGCGTCCCCCAACGGCGCCGTGTCCCCCGACGATGCCGCGTTTCCCGAGGATGCTGTGGCCCGGCCGGTCATCTCCAACTCACCCGAGCCGGTCGCCTGGAGCTCGCCCGGGCCGGTCACCACGACGGTGGCGTCGGAGTCTGTGAGGATCTGCCGTATCCGCTCGGCGGGGTAGGCCGGGTCGACCGGCACGCATACCGCCCCCGCCCGGAGTACCCCGAGTACCGCGATGACCCGGTCCACCGAACGCGGCATCACCAACGCCACCCGGCCACCGGCACCCACACCCGCCTCCACCAGAGCACCGGCGAAGGCGTCCACCCGCGCGTCGAGTTCGGCGTAGGACAAGGAAGCCCCCTCGCCCGACAGCACCGCGACCGCCTGCGGGGTCGCCTCGATCTGTTCCCGCAGCAGCCCGTCCACCGACACCTTGGCGGAGGTGGGTGGTGTCATGGCGGGTGAGGGTGCTGGGAGCAGGTTCAGTTCGGCGACGCGGGTGTGCGGGTTGGTTGCGAGGGTGTTCAGGGTTGTGTGGAAGACGGTCAGGAACCGTTGGGCTGTGGCTGGGTCGAACAGGTCGGTGGCGTAGCTCAGGAAGCCGGTGACGGCATCCGGGGTTTCGGTCAGGTACAGGTCCAGGTCTGTTTTCACGGCGCCGAGGGACGCCCGTTCCATCTGGGCCTGCATGCCGGGGAACTGTGGTTTCAGCACGGTGTGGTCGGCCAGGTGCCGGTAGGTGAGCAAGATCTGGAACACCGGGTTGCGGCCTGCTGCGTGTTCGCCGCCGGCGGCTGCGATTTGCTCGAAGGGTGCGGCCTGGTGCGCCAGCCCGTCCAGGACCACGTTGCGGGCTCGGGTCAGGACGTCGGCCAGTCGGTCGCCGGGCCCGATTCGGTGCCGGAAGGGCAGGGTGTTGAGGAAGTAGCCGATCAGGTCTTCCAGGCCGTCTTCGGTTCGGCCGCCGACCGGGGAGCCGATCACGATGTCGTCCCCGCCGCCCAGCGCCGACACGCTCAACGCGGCCGCGGCCTGAACGACCATGAACATCGTCACGCCCCGCGCCTCGGCTAGCGTTCGCAGCGCGGTGACCGTGCCCGGGTCTACGGTGAATTCGAGGTCGGTGCCGGTGTGTGAGGGCACCGCCGGAGGTGGCCGGTCCGGGCTGATTCCTGATTCCGGTGGGGCGTCGGCCAGGGCGCTTTGCCAGTAGTTGAGCAGCCGGTGTGATTCCGGGCCGTTGAGTACCGTCCGCTGCCATAGTGCGTAGTCGGTGTATTGCACCGGCAACGGCGCCCACTCCGGCGGGCCGCCCTCAACCCGGGCCCGGTAGGCGGTCGACAGGTCACCCAGCAGTGCGGGGAAGGACCATTCGTCCACCGCGGAGTGGTGGATCGCCAGTGCCAGTACCCACTGTGTGTCTGCGGTCCGCAGCAACGCCGCGCGGATCGGGATCTGCGACCCCAGCACGAACCCGGCCCGCACGACCTCCGCCAGCCGTGCCTCTGAGAAGTCCTCCACCACCAGCGCAAGCCCGGCAACCGCCTCCTCCGCGGGAACAACGACCTGGCACAGTTGTCCGTCCCGCTCCACCAGCAGGGTCCGCAGCACCTCGTGGCGGGACACCACGTCCCGGACCGCCGCCCCCAGCGCGGCCTCGTCCACGTCCCCGGACAGCCGCAGCACGACCGGGACCACATAGCGCCCGCCCGGCCCGCCGAGCTGGTCGATCACCCACAACGACTGCTGACCGTAGGAGACCGGCAGCACCTCGGGCCGCGGAACCGCACCCACCCGCACCGTCCCCGGCCGGGCAGCACGACCGGCATCGACGACCCGGGCCAGGCCGGCGATCGTCGGAGCATCGAACACATCCCGCAGCGACAGCCCCGAACCCAGCCGGGCGTTCACCCGCGCGACCACCCGCGTCGCCAGCAGCGAATGCCCACCCAACCGAAAGAAATCGTCGTTGACCGACAACTCGCGGTCGAGGTGCAGGACGTCGCGGAAGAGGTCCGCCAGTACGTGTTCGGTCTCGCTTCCGGGCTCCCGCCCGTCCGCGGTGGTGATGTGCGGTGCGGGCAGTGCTCTGCGGTCGAGCTTGCCGTTGGGGGTGCGAGGAAAGGCGTCCAGTGTGGTGAAGGTCGCCGGAATCATGTAGTCCGGCAGGAGCCCGGAGACGTGTGCGCGGAGGTCGTCGGTGTTGTCGCCGGCGTTGTCGGTGGTGGTGATGTAGGCGGCCAGGTAGGTGCCGCCGGCGGGGTGGTCCAGGGCGACGACCACCGCGCCGGTGACGGCCGGGTGCCGTTCCAGGGCGTTGCGGACTTCTTCGGGTTCGATCCGGTATCCGCGGATTTTGATCTGGTCGTCGGTGCGGCCGATGAAGTCGAGTGTGCCGTGGGTGTTCCAGCGGACGAGGTCACCTGTCCGGTACAGCCGCTCGCCGTCGTTGCCGAAGGGGTCGGCGATGAACCGGTCGGCGGTCAGGGCGCCACGCCCGGCGTAGCCTTCGGCCAGTTGCACCCCGCCCACGTACAACTCGCCGACGACGCCCGGGGCCACCGGCCGCAGCCAGGAATCCAGCACCCGGACCTGGACGCCGGGGACGGGGCCGCCGATAGTCGTCCCGTCGGCGGTGGCCTCGTTGGCGTCGGCGTCGGCGTCGGCGGTGGTGGCGTCGCCGGTGACTTCGGTGGAGCCATAGAAGTTCCGCAGCACCGCACCCGGCGTTGCCTGCCGGATCGCTTTGATGGTGGCCGGCGCGAGGATTTCGCCTGAGCAGACCCAGTGCCGTAGCGAGGCCAGGGCTGTGGTCGCGTCGGGAACCCGGGCCAGTACGTCGGCCAGGCTGGGCACGGTCAGCAGGTGCGTGACCTGGTGGCGCTCCACGATCGCGGCCAGGGCCACCGGGTCCGCCGCGGTGTCGTCGTCGGCGACGACCAGGGTGGCGCCGGCGGTCAGTGGGGTGAGCAATTCGGTCACCGCGTCGACGAACCCGACGCTGCTTTTGGCCAGGGCCCGGTCCCCGGGACCGAACCCGAGGAGGTCGGCGCCCCACACCAGCCGGTTCACCACCGCCCGGTGCGAGAGCACGACCCCCTTCGGGCGACCGGTGGTACCCGAAGTGAAGATCACAAACGCCGCATCCCCCGAGGACGCAGCGGCCCGGTCGGTTACTTCAAGCTCACCCGGGCCGGTCGCCTGGAACTCACCCGGCCCGGTCACCACGACGGCGGCGCCGGAGTCTGCGAGGATCTGCCGTATCCGCTCGGCGGGGTAGGCCGGATCGACCGGGACGCATACCGCGCCCGCCCGGAGTACCCCGAGTACCGCGATGACCCGGTCCACCGAACGCGGCATCACCAACGCCACCCGGCCACCGGCACCCACACCAGCATCCGCCAAGGAGCCGGCGAACGCGTCCACCCGCGCATCCAGTTCCGCGAACGACAGGGAAGCCCCCTCGCCCGACAGCACCGCGACCGCACCCGGAGTCGCCTCGACCTGCCGCCGCAGCAACCCGTCCACCGACACCTCGGCGGCGATATCCGGCGCCCTTCCCGCACCGGGCGGAGCGTTCCGCACGGGAAAGGCCGCTTCGGCGAGCTCGTGGAGGGTCGTTTCCGGGCCCGCATCGAGCGCCCGCTCGAGGAACAGGGTGAAGGCGGCCGCGTGCCGTTCCACGTCCGCCACCGAGATGATCGACTCGTGTCCGGCCAGCTCCAGGCGCAGCCCGGACACGGGATCGCGGTAGACCGACAGGTCCAGCTTCCCGATCTGCCCGGGGTTGACGGTCTCCACCGTCCCGACGACCTGATCGAATCGCGCGACGTACTCGAAGATCTTGATGTTGATGGACGGCAGCGTGAAGTAGGACGACTCGCTTCCCGGCCAGCTCCGGGCGATGTGGTGGTCCTCCGCCGCGGAATGCGCCTTCGCCTGCCGCATCTGCCGGCCGATGGCCTTCATCAGCTCCGCGAGCGTGTGGTGCGGACCGATCGGGGCGACCACCGGCAGCACGCGCGACATCGCGTTGGGCGTCCGCAGCAGGCCGGGGGTGTCCCGCATCATGAAGGGCACCCGCACCGCGAGGTCGGTCCGCCGCTCGGCGAGCGACGTGTAGAGCCCCCACAGGGCGATCAGGGCGTCGGTCCAGTTCGTGCGGGCGCCCCGCGAGAACGCCCGCAGCCGGTCGAACGTGCCGTCGGGCGCCGGTAGCCGGACAGGCCGGTAGGAGAACGAGAAGAGTTCGGCCGCAACGGCCGATGCCCGCTCCGGGGCGACGTCCACGTCCAACAGCCGGCGCCAGTACTCCACCGCGCCGGGCTCCGGGGCCACCTGGTCGTGTGGTGATGGCAGGACGTCCGCCAGCCGGCCGAACCAGGCGTCGGGAACGGGTTCGTCCCGGACGGCCGCCGAGTAGATCTCCGCCACGCGGCGGATGAACATCGTGACGCTGTACCCGTCGAGCAGGATGTTGTCCGCCGCGAAGAACCACGCCCAGGTCCCGTTCGCGCGCCGCAGCAACGAGGAAGCCGTGGACAGCTCCACCGCGGTCGCGGCGGGTTCGTCGAACGAGGCACGGACCAGGTCCCGGATCGCCGCATCGCCGTGCGGCTCGTCCACCACGGTCGTTTCGAGGCGCCTCGCCGGGTCGACGCGCTGGAACGGGGTGCCCTGTTCCTCGTGGAACCGGACGCGCAGGGCGTCGGTCTCCGCGAAGGCACGGCCGACCGCGGCGGTGAAGGCGGCCGTGTCCACCGGGCCCGGCAGCCAGGTGATCTCGGCCGCACGGAACGCCGCCGGCGCGGCGAACAACTTGTGTGCGGCCCAGATGCCACGTTGGCTGGCGGACAGGGCCACCCGCTCGTCAGCGTCCACCCGAAACGTTCGTCCTTTCAGTTCTGCGGAACCCGTTGCAGCCGCTTGCTCACCTTGCCGACCGCCGTCTGCGGGAACTCGGCGACGACGTCCAGCGCGTCCGGCAGCTTGTACGAGGCGAGGCCCCGGTCGCGGAGGAACTTCCGGATGGCGGCCAGTTTCAGCGTGGCCGGGTCGGCCTCCGCCCGCGGGATCACGAACGCCTTGACGCGCTCGCCCAGGATGGCGTCGGGGATCCCGACGACGGACACGTCGTGCACCCCCTCGTGCCCGAGGATGAGGTTCTCCACCTCCTCGGGCGCGACCTTCTCCCCGCCCCGGTTGATCTGGTCCTTCGACCGCCCCACCACGGCCAGGTAGCCGTTCTCGTCACGCTCGACGATGTCGCCCGTGCGGTAGAAGCCGTCGGGGGTGAAGCTGCGGGCGTTCTCCTCGGGATTGCGGAAGTAGCCACGGATGGTGGAGGGGCCGCGGGTCAGCAGGTGCCCCGGCACGCCGGGCGGTACCGCCTGACCGCTGTCGTCCACGATGAGCAGTTCGTCGCCCGGTGAGATGGGGCGGCCCTGGCACCGCACGCTCGTCTCCTCGTCGACGTCGAACCGGTTGTAGTTGACCAGCCCCTCGGCCATGCCGAAGCCCTGTTGCAGGATGACGTCGAGTTCGGGCCGCACTCGCCGGGCCGCCTCGATGCTGAGCCTCGCCCCACCGACGTGCAGGCTCTCCAGGCTCGACAGGTCGTAGCGCTCCTTGAGCGAGGAGTTCAGCCAGGCCAGGAGGAGCGGCGGGACGATCGACGACTGGGTGACCCGGTGCCGCTGGATGAGCGGGAACACGGTGTCGGGGCTGCCGTTGTGGGCCAGCACCACGGTTCCACCGGCGCTGAGAACGCTCAGGAAACCCGGGGACCGCACCGACATGCTGTGGCACAGCGGCACCGCGGTCAGCTGCACGGAGTCTTCGGTGATGCCGCAGAGCGGGATGCTCGCCCGGACGGAATGAAGGTAGGTCTCGCTGGTGTGCGGGATCAGCTTGGGCTGCCCCGTCGTGCCGCCGGACAGTTGCAGCAGGGCGACGTCGCCCGGCAGGGACCGCCGCTCGTGGGGCAGCGGATCGTGCGCCAGCAGGCGGTCGAGGTCGGCGCCGCCGCCGTCGGCGTCGAGCACCACGGTGTGCTCCAGGCTGGGCCACGTCGCTTTCAGCTCCGCCGCCAGCGCGGCCAGATCAGCTCCGTCGTGCCGTGCGACGGTGACGTAGACGCGGGCCTCGGTCACCTCGACGAAGTGCTCGATCTCCGTACGCCGGTGCGCCGCCGGCGCGAAGACGGGGATGGCGCCGAGCTCCCAGAACGCGTAGACGAACGCGATGAACTCGGGGATGTTCGGCAGGTGCACGACCACCCGGTCGCCGCGGCCGACGCCGAGGTGGCGCAGACCCGCGGCGATCCGGAGGATCCGGTCACCGAGCTCCGCGTAGGTGAGGCTGGTCTCGCCCGCGACGATCGCCGTCTTTCCGGGGACCCGCGCGACGGTGGCGAACAGCGGCTCCGGAAGCGTCTGGTCGGTCCAGAACCCCGCAGCGCGGTAGCGGGCGGCGGTCTCGGCGGGGTAGGGCACGAAACCGTCGAGGGAGAGCGGCTCGAGGACGGTCATCAAAGCTGCCTCGACGAGATCTGGTCGACCGCACCGGGCACCGGCTCCGCGGGGTCGTTCCCCAGCGCGACGATCCGGTTGTCGGCGTCGACGTGCACGATGCGCGGCTCGTAAGTGATCAGCTCGGTCTCCTCGGCGAGCATGTAGGACATGATGATCACCAGGTCGCCAGGGTTCACCAGGTGCGCCGCGGCGCCGTTGATGCAGATCTGACCGCCGCCGGCGGTCCCGGTGATGAGGTAGGTCTCGATGCGGGCGCCGTTCGTGATGTCGACGACCTGAACTTTCTCACCTTCGACGAGACCGGCGGCCCGGACCAGATCTTCATCGATCGTGATCGAACCCACGTAATGCAGGTCGGCCTGGGTGACTGTGGCACGGTGGATTTTTCCGCCGAGGACGGTGCGGAACATGGTGTTCTCCCTGGGGCGAGAAGTCGGTCAGTTGCCGGTGGGGGCCGAGTCCTGCGTCACGCCCTCTTGCTCGGCGATGAAGTCGCGAAGGGACTTGGGACGAAGGTCGGTCCAGGTCTTGTCGATCCAGGCGAGGACCTCCTGGCGGGGAGCCCCTTCGGAGGCGCCGAAGACGATCGTCCAGCCGCCGGGCACCGGCTTGAAGGTCGGCCAGAGGGAGTACTGCTCCTCCTGATTGACGAGGGCGTAGAAGCTGCCGCTGTCATCGTCAAAGGGGTTTTGAGGCACGGTTCCCCCCTAGGGGCTGGGTGAGGGTGCTCAAGGGCCTTCCCATCGTCGGACCGGACACGGCTTCTTAGGCAAGGTTTACCTTAGTTAGGCGAGCCTTGCCTATCTTGGTGATGTCCCTGTCTCATCGTCAAGCCCTGACGCCCCTTGCGTCTGGCCGGTTGCGGATGCGCTGTTGCCCTCGTTTGACGGGCACGGGTGGTGGAGAGGCACGGTTCGACGATCTTGTGAGGGAAGTGGGGGGTCGACTTCGGCGGCGTCCGAGCTCACCAGCTTCACCACCTGGGCGCAGCGCCAGATCTGCTCGCCGCCGACCCGGCCCGCCGGTCGTGGCGGGGTGGAACACCGAAGAGGCGAACGCCCCGCGCCGCCAGTGCACGGCCTTGGCGTCGTGGCCGGGGAGAGGCGCCCCGGGACGTATCCCAGTACGGCGGCTGAGGTCTGGACCCGGGCACGGGTGGTCTTGGCGACGCTTTCGGCCTGGTTCAGGGCGTCGGGTGCTGATCTTCTCATTTATGAGAGCTGCTGCCCCCCACCGTCGCAGGCCCCCTCGGTGAAGACCGCGTCGGTCACCAGCTAATGCGGCTGGGGTCGGCTGGATAGTCGGGCAGGGCCACGGTGCTGCTGACTTTCTCGCCCAGCTTGAGCATGCCGTTCAGGAACAGGCGCCGGGACAGCAGGGTGTTGCGGAGACGTATGCCGGTGGCGGTGGCGGGGGCGAGGAACTTCCCGGTGCGGTCACCGCCTGCCTGGCAGCCCTCGGCGTACTTGCGGAGCCTGTGCTCATAGCGGGCGAAGGCAGCCCGGTGATCGCCCTGGGCCCGCGCGAGTTCGCCGGCCAGGACGTACGCGGCGACCACCGCGGTTCCCGTGCCCATGCCGCCGATGGTGGCCCCGCAGGCGGCGTCGCCGACGAGGCACACGCGCCCTGTGGACCAGGTGTCCACGTCCACCCGGCTGATCGAGTCGAAGTACAGGTCGGGGGCCTGGTGCAGCGAGGCGAGCAGGTGGGGCACCTCCCAGCCGAGGCCGGAGAACGCGTTGTCGATCACACGCTTCTGCTGTTCGGAGGCGTGGCGGTCATACGACAGTTCCGGCGCGGCGAAGACGAAGAACGCCCCTGCCCGTGCCGGATCTCGGTGGTCGGCGCCGACGGAGGCCAGTCGCCCCGGCACGTTGTACCCGACGGAGGTCTTTCCCACTCCCAGGTCGTTGGGCAGCTGCCAGGTGGCGGCGTAGTAGCCAAGGTGGCTGACGTAGTCCTCCTCCGGTCCGAAGGCGAGGCGACGGACGTTGGAGTGCAACCCGTCCGCACCGATGACCAGGTCGAAGTCGCGCGAGATTCCGCTTTGGAAGTCGGCCCGCACGCCGGAGGAGGTCTCGGTGAGGCTGACGATCGAGTCGCCGAAGATGTACTCGGCCCAGGGGGCGCTGTGCTCGTGGAGAACTCGGGCCAGGTCTCCGCGGAGCACCTCTATCGCACCGCCGGTGAACTCGGCCGGCAGGTCCAGCAGGGTGTGGCCGCGTTCGTCAACAAAACGTATCGGGCTGCCGCCGGTCTGGATACGGCGCAGTTCGGGAAGCAGGCCCATGCGTTCCAGCACGGTCAGGTGCGTTTCGCCGCGGAAGTCGACGGCCTGACCGCCCTGGCGTAGGGCCGGGGCCAGTTCGACGACGGTGGGCTGGAAGCCGTGGCGCCCCAGCCAGTAGGCCAGCGCCGGACCGGCGATGCTCGCGCCCGAGATGAGGACGTTCCTGTTCACGAGTTCCCTCCGCTCGAAAAACTGTGTCCCATAGACACTGATATTTACTGTGTACTCTAGACACAGTTGATTCCGCAAGGCAGGATCGGGAGGGCCGGCAGAGATGGGTGGCGAACACGCCGAGGTGGTGCGGCTGCTGTGGGGTCCGCACCCCAAACCCGCGCGCGGCCCCAGGCCGACACTCGACCTGGAGCGCATCGCGCGGGCCGGGGTCGAGATCGCCGACTCGAAGGGGTTGACCGATGTCTCCATGCAGCGGGTCGCCGCGAAACTGGGCGTGACCAAGATGGCGCTGTACCGGTACGTGCCGGGCAAGGTCGAGTTGGTCGCTCTGATGGTGGACGTCGCGATCGGCCCCTACCCGGCGGCGAAGGCGCGGCGCGGTGGCTGGCGTGAGCAACTGGAAGAATGGGCTCGCCGGCTGCTCGCTGTCTTTCGTCAGCACTCCTGGGTGCTGGACGCCACCGCCGGGCCGCGGATCATGGGGCCTGGAGAGCTGTCCTGGCTGGAGCGTGCCGTATCCGCCCTGGACGGCACCGGATTGAGCGGCGCCGAGCGGATGGACGCGGCTGTCCTGCTGGTCGGTCACGTACGCGGCATCACCCAGCAGGCCCGTGCGGCAGGCCCCGCAGGCAACCCCGAAGCCCAACTGGGCGCCATCCTCGGCGATCTGATGCAGGCGCACGGCGAGCGATTCCCCGCGCTCGCTGTGGCCTTCGCTTCAGCCGCCCAGTCCGACGGGCAAGATCAGGCATGGGATTTCGGCCTACAGCGGATCCTGGACGGCTTGGCCGCACTCATCGACCAGCGCGCACGTTGACCGCGGTTTGGAGCACAGCCGTCCGGCTTCTGGGTTCCCCCTGATGCTGCTCCCGTTTGGCGGGCACGGGTGTTGGGAGAGATATGGTTCGACGATCTTCCGAAGGAGATCGTTCGTCGTGCCCAAGCCCTACCCGCCGGAGTTTCGGCGGCGTTCCCTGGACCCAGGGCTGATGCGTTCCCGTAGGGCGAGATGATCGGCAGGTGACCCGGGGGTGCTCTGGAGCGTCGGGATTGCCGACCCTGTCCCCTTGGGGAACCATGTGGTCATGAGCGACGCCCATGACGGCCCGGCCCGGCCCGCGCCGCGTTCGCCGTCGGGCTTGCCCTGCTGGAGGGCCGGGCGACGGCGGCCCCCGACGACCCTTTCGAGGCCGCCCGCGGCGCCCTGATCTCGGCCGTGGACGCCGGTGACCCCGAGTGGTCGCCGCGTGCGGCGTACGTCCTGGGCATGGCCCTGTTCGACCGGGGCGAGATGGCCGGCGCCCGGATCTACTTCGACCGGGCGCGGCAGGCGGGCCATCCCGAGTGGTCGGTCGGTGGTCTGATCGGCCAGGCGCACCTGGCCGCACGCGAACGCCGTCGGAGTGAGGCCGCCCGGTTGTTCGGGCAGGTGATCGACGCCGGCCGGGAACGGTTCCTGGGGTCGGCCTGGTACAACCTCGGGGCCATCCACCAGCAGGAACGCTCGTTCACCGAGGCGGCCAAGGCCTACCGCCGAGCGGTCGCGACCGGGGACGTGGAGTTCATGCCGAAGGCCGCGACCAACCTCGGGTTCGTGCTCGCCAACCACCTCGGCGACCCGGCAGGGGCCCGGCAGGCCTTCGAGGCGGCCATCGCCTCCAACGACCCCGAGCAGGCGCGGCTCGCCGCGCACAACCTACGCGCCATGGACGAGCTGGACCGATTGCGCCGCGCGGGCCTACCTCTGCCCTCAGGCGAGGACGGCGTCGATGTGTCCGTGCCTCAGAGCAAGGGCCGAGTCAAGCGCCGCTGGTGGTTCCCGCAAGGGCGCTAGCCTGCCGCATCCCTGCTCGGGAGCCAGAGCCGACGCGTCCTCTCGCTCAGGCAGTGCAGGTCAAGCGGCGCCGCACCGACACGGTGACCGGCAAGACCACCACGGGACAGGAGAGCGTTAACTGCGGGAGATCAGAACTGATCAGATCTTTCCGGAACGGCTTCCTAGAGAGCTGAGGATGGGTTTTTGAG
This sequence comes from Actinomadura craniellae, assembly GCF_003289645.1. Taxonomy (GTDB): domain Bacteria; phylum Actinomycetota; class Actinomycetes; order Streptosporangiales; family Streptosporangiaceae; genus Actinomadura_D; species Actinomadura_D craniellae. Next base: position 232,136 of record NZ_QLYX01000001.1, read on the forward strand.
CTGGGCGAATGCCTGGAAGCCTTGCGTCGTTGGGATGGTGGATGGTGTTCACACCGAAGAGGTCACGGGTTCGGCCAAGTCTTCGTGTGCTTGTTGTTCCAGTTCACTGCGGCGTTCGTGCGGTGTTCGCCGCTGGACGTGACCCAAACCGTCCGTACTACGAGGAGAGTCCCGGGGCAGCCCGCAGATGACGGGGTCGGCGGCGACGGTGGAAGTGGGGCTGGACGGTCCGGCGGGCCCGTCGTCAGCTTTCCGCAGGGCTTGCCGGGATGCGGTGCTGCGCGGCCGGGACCGGGGTCTTGATGCGCAGGATGCGGCGGGCGATGGCGTAGAGCCCGTGCCGGAGTTCGGCGTCGTCGAGGTGGGCCAGGAAGGGGCTGGCGGCGGCGGAGACGAGGCCGTGGCTGGTGACGAGGCCGATCATCAGGGTGTGGAGGTGGGGGTCGGGTCCGCTCAGGAGCATGCCGACGCGCTGTGCGAGGTCGAGCATGTCGGGCCGGGTTTCCATGTGCCGCCGGATGGCGGGGTCGAACTGGAACGCGAAGAGCAGGTCGCGGTTGTCGATGAGGAGATCGATGATGCCGAGCAGGACGGTGTCGACCTGGTCGGCTCGGCGGCGTTGCTTCTCGGCGGCTTCGACGACGGTGGCCAGCCGGCGGAGTTGGGGGGTCACCACCGCCTCGATGAGGTCTTCCTTGTTCTGGAAGTGGTAGTAGACGGCCGCTTTGGTGACGCCGATCTCGTCGGCGAGCATTTGGAGCGAGGTGCCGTTGACGCCGTGCCGGACGAACAGGCCGACGGCGGCTTCGACCAGCCGTTCTCGCACCACTCCCGCAGGGTTCCTCGGGGCCACCTGCGGCACCTTAGCAATACGGTGCGGTGCAGGGCCTCACCTGACGGCTTGGGCGGTGGCGGTGGGCTGTTGCCGTCGGTGGAGGTGCTTGCGTTGCTTGGGCCTGCGGCGGCGAAAGGTGAGCCGGCGGGAGCGGAGGGCGAGCTGGATCTCGAAGCGCCAGTCGGGGTCGTCGAGCAGGCCGGGGAACAGGTCGCCGAGTTGGCGCATGCGGTTGCGGACGGTCTGCGGGTGGACGTGCAACCGGGCTGCGGCTTTGACCACCGAGTTGCCGGAGTCGATCCAGACGAGGAGCGTTTCGCAGAGGCGGTCGCGTTGCTTGGCGTTGAGGGCGGCGAAGGGGGCCAGCGCGCGCCGGCGGAGGACCTGTAGGCAGAGGTCGTCGCTGAGCAGGTACATCGTGGCGAGGTGGTCTTCGCAGCGGAGGTGCTCGCCGGAAAGGAGACCTTGGGATCTCAGGGTCAGTGCCTGGCGGGCCATGGCCAGTGAGCGTGCCGTCTCCTCCAGCGGGACGGTGGCTCCGAGGGCGAACGCCACGCCCGTGAACTCGCGGTGCAGGCTGTGGAAGCGTGCCGGTGACGGGAAGCCGGGGACGAGCAGGCACGGGTCGGAGCGCTTCAGATCGGCGAGGATGTCGGGATCCAGCGCGGGAGAGATCACGTGCGGGGCGTCGTAGTCCTCGCTGATCGCCACACATGTCACGGTTTCGGGCAGGGGCCATCGCGCCTTGAGGGAAAGCTCGGCCAGGCGCGTCCGGAGGGAGTGGGCGGGTTCGGTCAGCAGCCGTCGCAGCAGCTGTTGCCGCGCGTGCTCGAGGGTGCCGGCCGTCTGGACGCTGAGCTCGGTGAACGCGCCGACCGACAGCGCGGTCATCTCGTCGGAGAAGGTGAAGACGCTGTCGGCCAGCAGGTACATCAGGTCGGAGGCGATATCGGCCTCGTGCCCGATCCGGGCGAAGCGTCGCCAGGTGACGCGGGCGCTGATCCGGTAGGCGGCCTGGAGGGAGTCGAGGCTGCGGCTTTCGAGGAACTCGCCCCGGCCGAGGGCCCGGTAGAACTCGGAGCTCTGGCTTTCGATGGGCGATCCGGCGATGAACCGGGTGAGGAGCTGGTGCAGTCCTTTCTCGATTCGGGCCCGGACGGGCTCGCAGAGCGCCCCCTTCAGCGGTGCGGCGTACTCGGGGATCTGGTCGCGGATCTCCTCGACGACCTCCGCCGCCAGCGAGGGTAGTTCGGGGTAGAGAAGGGCGGTGACCTCGAGACCTGCGGGGCCGAGGCCCACCGCGTCGTTCCAGGGTTCGAACATGGGGGTCCTCTCGCTGCTCGGCCCCAGATGTTAAACGATCGGCTAGGAATCATCTAGCCGATCGTTTAACAAAATCGAGTGGTCTTCAGCCTGACCACCGGACGTTCGCTCCCTCTGCCATGCCGGAGGGAGCGACAGCGGGGAGACGAACCCCCAGATCAGGGCATCGGTGTCGATGCTCTGCCCGGCAACGGCCACTTCCGCTTCCAGAAGTGGCCGCTACGGGTAGAGGAGCCTGCCTCTACCCGTAGCGGCACATGTAGGCCGAGGCCACGGGGTGTCATGCGAAGGATGATCCGGCTCGCGGTCTCACGCGGCGTGTCCGCGTCGGAGGCCGGTATGGGCCGTCGTCCCGAAGAGGGCCGACCGGCCGGCGGTGGGCGTTCAGCGGTTCCAGAGGTGGCACTTGTGGTCGGCGGCGAACGTGGTGAACGGCGCCGTGCCCTGGGAGGTCAGCCGCTGCACCTGGGGGGAGGCGGGGGTGAAGGCGGGCCAGTTCGGAGTGCCGGAACCGTTGGGGTTGCCGGTCCTGGCAAAGGTGGTCCAGTAGCTGACCATCTGGTTCGACAGCCGTTGCTGGTCGTTGTTGAGGCCGAGGATCAGCGGGATGCCGTTGAGGTTCTTGAACAGGTACCACACGTCGGAGGCGTGGTAGGAGCCCAGCGGCATCAGCGGGTCGAAGTCGGCCAGCGGCGGTGCCGGGTCGGCGAACTCGTAGGCGTAGACCCGCTGCCCGGGATTGGCGGCGGCGTTCTGGTTGGCGGCCAGGGCGGGGCAGGCGAAGAGGACATCGGTGGTCACCGCGGACACGGCTTCGTTGGCGTTGTCGGCGGACGCCGGCGGGTAGGCGGCCAGTACCTGCGGGGCGTTGTCCCCGGCCCTGAACCGGATCTCGGTCCTGAGGTCGTCGGCGGTGGCGTTGCGGAGTTTGGTCAGGTGGTAGTTGAGGGCCGTGAACAGCTTGCCCTCGTTCCTGGTGCTGCCGGAGATGAGCGGCACCTTGTTGTAGCGCCCGGCCGCCAGCGCGGTCAGGGTCGGTTCCCTGATCACTTTGCCGTCGATCATCGGCATCCAGCTCAGCGGTGAGGGCCCGAACAGGCCGAGCACGTCAACGGGGAAGTCTCCGGGCTGCTTGCCGCGCAGGCAGGCCACGACCGTGGCGGGGTCGGTGCAGCCCACCTGCTTCGCGAACTCCGCGCCGGTCTTGTAGGCCGTCTGGGCCGGGGCCGGGCCGAGGGTGCTGGTGCAGGCGCCGCTCTGGGAGATGGCCTTGTGGAACAGGCCCGCCGCGCCCGGTGACAGCAGTTGCATGCAGACGCTGTGACCGCCCGCCGACTCGCCGGTCAGGGTGACGTTGCCCGGATTGCCACCGAATTTTTCGATGTTGTCGCGTACCCAGCGCAGGGCGGCCTGCTGGTCGAGCAGCCCGTAGTTACCGGTCGTCCCCGACTCCTCGGCCAGCTCCGGCAGCGCCATGAAACCGAGCGGCCCGAGCCGGTAGTTCACCGTCACCACGATGACCTTGCCCTGGGCGACCAGCGGCGCCGGGTCGTACCCCGAACCCCACCCCGCCACGTAGGCGCCGCCGGGCAGCCACACCATCACCGGCAGGTTCCTCGACTCCGCCACCGGCGGGGTGTGGACGTTGAGCACCAGGCAGTCCTCACCGCCCAGACCAAGCTGGGGGCAGAAGTCGCCCTCCCTGGTGGCGTCCCGGACACCCTGCCACGGGGTGACCGGCTGCGGCGGGCGGAAACGCCGGTTCCCGGCTGTTGACGCCGCGTACGGCACCCCCAGGAACCGGCGCCCGTCCCCGTTGACCTTCCCGCGCAGGGTCCCGTCCTGCACCGTCACCGTGTCACCGGGCGCCCGCGCCCACGCCAGTACCGGTGTTGAGAGCGTCGCGACCCCGACCAGCGTCACCGCGGCCAGGGCCGCGAGCACAGCCCGAACGAACTGCATCAGACACGCACCTCCAGCAGAATTGGATTTCCAAGACCCGCTAATCGGGATCTCAAAGACACCGGATGGTACGTACATCGAAAATTGGTACGGATTGCCCAGATGGAATACTTAATTGAGATTTACTTGTCATGTTCAGCGACCCCACCGGCCTGCCATCCCAGCGCCAGACCTCAGCCCACCATCCCGAACGTGCTGGTCGTAGGCCGATACGCGGTGCCGCACCGGGACCCAACGCATGTGCTCCGGGCCAAGCGCCGCTCCGTACTGTTATTACGATGTGCAGTCGTTCTGCGGGGCAGTGGAGTGTTGATCGCAGGAGATCAGAGCTGATCTGATCTTCCTGGGACGGCTTTCTGCGGAACTGAAGGTGAGCCTTTGAACTGAGTGAGTACCCCGTGCTGCAACGGCACTCGTTCAGGGGTAGAAGATGGCGAGATGGGCGCGGATGACGGCGGCGCCGGAGCCGGTGAGCCAGTCGGTGAGGGTGCGCAGTGTCTCGATGTCGGAGTGCCAGCGGCGACCAGCCTGCCAGCGCTTTTGGTCTCGGTGATTGCGCTCCCGCACTCGTGGGGGTGGTCCCGAAACCCTCTCCCTGAAGGCGCGCAAGCTCTACTGCTCCCCGCGCACACGGGGGCGGTCCCTCTTCAGGATGGTCCTTCCCAGGCCCGCCGTCCGGGCGCGGTCACCTGATCAAGGGATCTGTGGTTCAGGGTTTCCGGCCGATCCCGCCGATGACCCAGAAGCCGGTGGTGTCGACGGTGGGTTCGCCGGGTCCGGGCCGCCAGTCGGGCAAGGGGACCATCCCAGGTGGCACCGGCTGGAGGCCGTCCATGAAACGCTCCACCTCCTTCCTGGAACGGGCGTTCCCCCGGCGTTTGCTTTTGATCACTCCCTGGTCCTGGAAGAGGTCGGCGAGTGCGGCGGTGATCTCGGGGCGGACGTCGCCGATCGGATGGCTGATCAGTAGGTACCCGCAGCCGGAGGGCAGACGGTCGACGGTGCGCCGGACCATCGTGGTGGCGAGGTCGTCCTCGGTGATGACGGCGAGCAGCGACTGCATCAGGATCGCCACCGGCCGGTCCAGGTCGATGAGCTGGACGAGTTCTGGGTGGTCCAGCATCTGGTCGGGGTCGCGGGCGTCGGCCTGGACGTAGCGGACCGAGTCGTGGACCTCGGCGAGCGCTCGCCCGTGCGTCACCACGACGGGATCGATGTCCACGCAGGCGACCTTCGCGTCCGGGGCGATCGGCCGGACCACCTCGTGCAGGCTGTGCGGGGCGGGTATCCCGCCCCCGACGTCGATGAACTGCTGGACTCCCGCCTCGACCAGGAACCGCACGGCACGGTCGGTGAACTTGCGGAGCTCGCGGATGAGCACCATGATCTCCGGCGCGATCTCCAGGGCTAGTTCGGCGAGCGCACGGTCGGGCGCGAAATTGTCCTTGCCGCCGGAGAACCGGTTGAACACCCGGGCCTCGGCGGGCATCGCGGGATCGAACCTCGGCAGGTAGGAGGGCTCCGGCGAAATCATCGAGTCATGCTAGCCCCGCATTCGCCTATGACTCGGGCAGACAAGTTTGTTCGGCACCTGTCAACCCGTACGGATTCCGCAGTTTCGTTTGCTGCCTGGAGCCGTGACAGTCGGTGGCCACCTTGGCGGACTGCGACTTGTCGAGCTTGCCGGAGGCGTTCAGGAAGCTGTTGAGGGCGCGCTGACATGGAAGATCGGCGCGGCGGCGTCACAGGGGAAGGGAGAACCGGGCAGGAAGGGATTTGTAGGCTTCGCCCAGTTCCCGGGCCGCCTCTGCCAGGGCTCTTTCCAGCGCGGCGCATTTCTCCTCGATGTCCCGCAGGTGGGACCCGAGGAGTTCCTGTACCGCGGGGTCGATCGCGGTGAAGGAGATCCTGCGGTGGATCCGGCGGGCGGAGGGCAGCTTGAAGAGCAGCGGTTGCGCTTTCCGCGCTTTGAGGAAGCGGCCTTCCCGCAGGATGATGCTCAGCCGGAGCGCGTGGTCCAGGTCCAGCAACTCGAAGAAGAGGCCGGCGGCTTTCGGGTGGGTGCGCCCGACCTCGGCCGCCAGGTCGGCGTAGCTCTCGTGCGTCGCCGGTACCGGTTCGATGGTGTCGATGTCCAGCATCCTGGCCTGCGCCGTGACCAGCCGGGCGTGCGCCAGGACGGAGTCCGTGGCGTTCTGCAGAGCGCGCACCCGTTGGCGCTGCTGCGCGAGTTCGGCGGTGAGGGCCCATCGCCGGCCGAGGATCCGGTGGATGAGGGTAACGGCGAGCATGCCCGCCAGGCCGCTCAGGAACGCCGTGTAGATGAGGTTCAACGCCGTCTCCCCGCTACCCGTCCACCAGATCGATGCCCAGGTCCGCTGCCGCGGCGAGCAGGGCGGCCTTGAGCGCGGCGCGGTCCTCGCGGGCCTGCTGCACGAGGGCGGGGGCCGGTTCGAGGATCCTGTCGACCACGTTCTGCCGGCGGAAGAGGCGTTCGTACGGTGTGGCGGCGACGCGGCCTGGGAGGCTGCGCATCCTGAGGTAGGCCCAGACCTCCGAGGCCAGGGAGAACAGGCTGTCGCACGACCTGACGAAGGCGAAATAGCGGGCGGCGATGTCGTGGTGGGAGCCGAACGCCCGCGCCATGTCCGTGTGCCGCGAGGAGAGAACGTGGTGCAACTGGCTGGGCATGCCGCCGGAGATGCGGTACTCGGCGCTCTCGGGCGAACGGTGGTCCCTGGCGGCCTCCACGTACCGCTCCGCCAGGCGCAGCAGATCCCGGCTGCTGGCGCGCAGCGTGACGAGCCGCTCGTACTGGACATTGCGGGATCTTTGTTCCTCCAACTCGAGCCGGTGGGCCATCTCCCGCTTGCGGGAGCGGCGGGTGGGCAGCAACGCGCCGATGATCGTCGCGCCCGCGCCCACGATGATGCCGATCACCGGCACGATGAGGTCGATCGCCTCCACGCCCCAACCCCCTCCACAGCGGTGCCGCGCGCCCTCTTGACGCTCTCGCACCCGTCCCGGTTCCAGCAGACACCAGCAGGGGAGGGCGGGGCAGCCGAACGACGGAGGACCTCCTGCGCTGACCGCGGCGTGGCCGCACCGGAAGAAGCCGGCGGCGGTACCCGCGCCCAGGACGTGTTACCGGAGGTGTTTGTCGGTGCGACGTGTTTGGATGCGGCTGCCGATCAGGAGGGTGATCATGGTTCGTACGACGCCGCCGCGCCCGGTGAACGTGGTCGCGGTGTTCCCGGAGGTGGCGGAGATGGCCCGGACCGCCACCCGGCTGCATCCGCGCCGGGGACACCCGACCGTGCATGACAGTTCGGTGGGCGGCCCGCTGCTATGGCCGGCCGATGAGGCTTGGCCGGTCTGCGCCGCAGGAGGGGATCACGAGGCATACGAGCTGACGACGTTGGCGGATGTGCGCACGCTGCGGCGCATCCTGGTCGCGGCGTGGGCGCGGCCCCGGTCACCGCGGACGAACCTGCTCACCGCCGAGGAAGAGGCGGTCGTCGACCGGATCCACGACGGGTACCCCCTGCGGGAGCTTCCCGGCGGTCCGTTGCCGATGATCCCGGTGGCCCAGCTTTACGCCCGGGATGTCCCGGACCTGCCCTGCCCCGAGGGCATGGACCTGTTGCAGGTGTTGTGGTGCCCGTTCCCGGATGTGGAGAACTCCTCGTCGGCGATGCACCTGCGGTGGCGGCGGTCCGCGGACGTGACGGACGTTCTGCGGCGTCCGCCCGAGCCTGCCTTCGTCGGTGGCGAGGATTACGTCCCGTTCCCGTGCCTGCTGCACCCCGAGCAGGTCACCGAGTACCAGGTGAACCCCGAGACCCATCCCGAGTTGGCCGAACGCTTCTACCGCTGGATCAGGGAGCAAGAGCTGAACTATGACGGCGATCTGTCGATCGCGCCCGGCTGGAAGATCGGTGGCTGGCCCGCCCGCTGGACCTTCACGGACCCGCCCGCCCCCGAGTATTGGCGATGTGAGGAGTGCGGCGCCCCGGTGGACGCTCTGCTCACCATCGACAGCAGTGAATGGGACGGCGCAAGCGGCAGTTGGCGGCCCTTGGAGGATGATCCGGACGAGCCGGGATATCCCTCGGCGTACTGGGCCACGATGGTGACCATCGGCCGCGGATACACCTTGCAGGTTTACCGCTGCACCAACTCGGTCGAGCACCCACCGCTCACCTTCATGCAATAGCCCCGTGCCGACGCCTGGGCGGGTGCCTTCGGCCGCATGAGGAAGTCGTTGCGGAGGCCCTGCCGAAGCGCTGCGCCATCTCCAGGAGCTGGCTCTCCCGGACTCCGCTGCCAATACGACAGCGTCATCGAGAAGGCGGATGCGGACGAGCGCGAGCCGTTCACGAAAACGTGGTACGGGTTATTGCCGAGAAATTCGCGCGGCGCTCAAGACCGTGCTGGTAGCCGGCTAATTGCGGCGAAAGACCTCCCTTGAGGGTCCCGCTTCGCCACCATGTGAGTGGCGAAGCGATCGCCGTAGGCGGTGTGGCCGTGTTGCGTACCGGTGTCGGTACTCGCGGCCTTGAGGGTGGAGGAGAAGGCGTGCCGGTCGAAGTGGGTCTGTGGCGGGTGGACGGCGGCAAGCCCCAGCGGATGAACTCGACCGGGATCGAGTTCGAGAAGCAGCTTGAGGATCTGATCGAGCAGGACCCGGCCATCCTCGGCTACCCGCTGCTCATCGTCGGCCGTCAGGTGCCGACCAAGGCAGGGGGCACCATCGACCTGCTGGGCGTGGACGAGGAGGGTAACCTGCACGTCCTTGAGCTCAAGCGTGGCCGGACGCCGCGGGAGGTGGTCGCCCAGGTGCTCGACTACGGCTCGTGGGTTTCGGGCCTCGCGCACGAGGAGATCAAGGCGCTCTACGAGGCCGGCAAGCACGACGTCGCCTTCGAGGCGGCGTTCTTCGACACGTTCAAGGCCAACCCGCCCGAGGAGCTGAATTCCTCGCACACCCTGACCATCATCGCCCACGACGCCGATGCCGCGACCGAGCGCATCGTGACCTACCTCAGCTCCTTCGACGTCCCGGTGAACGTCGCGTTCTTCCGGTACTTCGTCGACGACGGCCGAAAGTACCTGGCCCGCACCTGGCTGGTCAGCGAGACCGCGGTCGCCTCGCAGGCCGGCTCGTCGAAGAAGAGCACCAAGGAGAAGTGGAACGGCCAGGACTGGTACGTCTCCTTCGGTGCCGACAACACCGGCATCCGCGACTGGGAGGACGCCCGCAAGTACGGGTTCGTCTCGGCCGGCGGGGGCGTGTGGTACAGCAAGACGCTCCGCAAGCTGCCCGTCGGAGGGCGCGTCTTCGTCCACATCCCGCAGACCGGTTACGTCGGCGTCGGCACGGTGACCCGCGAGGCCCAACCGTTCCCCGAGGCCGTCGTCGACATCGACGGCCAAGAGCTCCCCCTCGCTGAGCAGGAACTCAACGGAAAGTACGTCCACACCGTCGAAAAGGACGAGGACATCACCGAGTACGTGGTCACCGTCGAATGGGAGCGCACGCTTCCCCAGGAGAAGGCGGTCTGGGCCTCCGGCCTGTTCGCCAACCAGAACAGCGCCTGCCCGATGCGCAGCAGCTTCACCATCGACACCCTGACCAAGGAATTCCAGCTCGACACCTGACATCCACCCGGCCGGACGGTGATCGGGGGGAACCCCACACCATCACGCGCTGGTGAGGTGGAGACCGCAGGCGAACCGGATTCTCTCCTTCTCGGCCCCGGTCTGAGGCGTCTTGTGGAGGTCAGATGTAGGTCAGGGGGCTGCCCCGGCGTAGTGAGTGCTGGGCGGCGCGTAGGTAGAGCGCGACGTAGAAGGCGGTGTCGAGGTCGGTGCTCCAGGGGCCGGGCCGGTGGGTGGCCAGTTCTTCGGCGGGGCCGTCGAGGAACCAGGCGGTGAGGTCGAGGTTGTCGGATGTGGCGGGGACCTCGGCCGGCAGGTCGACGGCCGCGGCCAGGCGCTCGGCGACCGCCAGGGCCTGCGGGGCTCCCGCGATCGTGGATTCGAGCCCGTAGGCGGACTCGACCGGCAGCAGGATCGGCTCTTCCAGCGAGATCGGCACCAGGAACGTCCAGTCGCAGAGGAGGTCGGTCTCGTGACGGGAGAGGTGTTTCCTGCACAGGGCGCCGAAGCCGTCCATGGGCGGGATGAGTTTCTCCTCGAAGGACTGCCCGGACCCGCGGACGAACTCCGCCTCTTCGGGGACCTGGTCATAGGGCGGCAGGCCCCTGCGGTGGAGCTCCTCGTTCAACCCGGACGCGATCGGGCCCCACCCGTCCTCGCCCTCCCCGAACCAGTTCGCCGCGCCGATGCTGACCAGATACATGCCCACCACGGCAATCTAACGGCGCGGCGGCCGGTCCACGAACGCCCCGACTTCGGCCGCTCGGCTTTGGCGTCGGGCAGCTGTGGACCCGAAGCGCGACTCGAACGGGCCATGCCCGGCGGGCCCTTCATCTCGTACGCTGGCCGACCATGGCGATCTTCATCCTCGGTGACCCCACGCCCCCGCCCGAAGGATGGACCAAGGGGCTCTCCAGGAATCCTGCCGCCCCCGATGACATCGTTCTGCGGCTGTTGTCCATCGGCGCCATCGACTTCTACACCAGGAAGGAATGGAGCGACGAAGTCGCCGAGGTGGCGTTGAATCACGCCGATCCGGAGGTGCGGCGGAACTTCGCGGTTTACGGCGGAGACCAGCGGTTCCGCCTGGCCAGGGACCCGGACGTGAAGGTTCGCCGGTTCCTTGCGGGCTGCTGGGAGGTCGGAAGGCGGCTGCCGGAGGAGGTACTGGAAATCCTCGCGGACGACCCGGACGATCACGTTCGATGGGAGGTCGTGTGCCACCCGAACGTGCCGCGGCAGAGCCAGATCAAGCTTCTGTCAGATCCCGTGGACGATATCCGAGCTGAGGCCTACGAGCGCTTCGGGGAAGCGGGGAGGCCGCCCGGCGGCTGGACGCCGATCACCGCTGAGGAAGCCGACGTGCTGGTCACCTCCGAGAACGCCCAGGTGCGGGAACAAGCGGCCGAGAATCCGCTGTTGCCCGCCGACGTCGTGCGGAGGTTGACGCGCGACCCGGAATTCCGGGTGCGGTTGGCGGCATCGTCCCATCCGGCGCTCACCGAGGACGAACGCGCAGCGATCGACGTCGAGATCGACCCGGAGATCAGATACCACCTGCCTGGGTGGACGCTATTTCTCCCACTCGACACCGTTGAGATGCGTCGCCATGCGACGTCCGCGCACGTGTTGATCCGGCGCGGGCTGGCCAGACGGAAGGACCTGCCGGAAGACGTGAAGGAGCGGTTCGCCGCCGACGAGGACTTCGCAGTGCGTTTGCTCCTCGCTGAGAACAATGACGATGTGCCCGTCGAACTGCTCTTGGAGATCTGGCGCGAGTGGGATGGGCTGTCGCAAAGGCAGATCAGGGAACGCATCCCGCGCGAAGGGTTGCGCCGGTTCGCCGACGACCCGCACCCCCGGATGCGGGTGCTGGCACTGGAAGACCCGCAGACACCGCCGGATCTCGTCGACAGGCTGAGCCGCGACGAAGAGCCGTGGGTGCGGTGGTGTGCCCTGCATGATCCTCGGCTCACGCCCGGACGGGTCACCGAACTGCTGGAAGACGACAACCCGAACCTGCACCGAGATGCGGCAGCCGACCCGAGGCTGCCACTGTCGCATCTGCTGGAGGCGTTGGAGGAGACGCGGCTGGCAGCCGCAGCCGCGCGTAATCCGGCACTTCCCCCGCACGTCATGCATGAGCTGCTGGACCGGGCAGGCGTAGCCGGCCGACATTGATCCGAGGCGACCGAGTGAGCCGTCGGACGGGTGCTTCCGCGAATGCCCCGACAATTTCGTCTGAATTTCCCCCGTAGCGCGGACACTGTGGGTGTTGGCGACGGCGTGCATGTGAAGGAACTGCTCCAGAGGAAGCCGGTCGCGAAAAACAGGGGGCGGGGAAAGGGGGCGGTTCGAGAGCGGGCGCTGGGTTCAGCGTCTTCTGGCGTTGAGTTCGGCCCGGAAGTCCACGATGTCGGTGATCTGGGTGGTGATGAACTCGGCCGTGGCGCTGGGGCGGGTGAACGGGGCCTGCCGGCGGTCATCTGTCCCAGGAGGGGTCGGCGGCAGGAAAACGGCTGTCGAGGGGGTCGTGGGCGGCAGGGCCTTGGTGTCGTGGAGGACGAGCATGTCGGCGACGAAGCAGGTGACCTGCCCGCCGGCGTCGCGGCCGATCCACACCGGGTAGCTGCCGTCTCCTCTGCCGCTGAGGTAGGCGGATCAGGTTGGTGCCGGTCTGCGGGTCGCGTACCTCGGCGAAGGAGGATCGGTCGCCCTCCTCCGGCTCTTCCCAGTGGAAGAGTTCCGGGAGCGTGTCGCGGCCGGTGGCGTCCAGGAAGCAGGCCGTGCCCGAGTCCACGCCGAACCCGAAGAACTCATCGGTGTCCAGCAGCCGGGCGTCCTGCCCGGGCCGCAACGCGAGTTCCCAACTGGTGGTCGGCTCATCGGTGATCCGCAGCATCGCGGCCGGGGTCTCGCCCCAGTGCCCGCCCTCGTGTTCCCAGCGCATCGCAGCGATCAGCACGGGGTAGTCGCCGGGCGGCACGGTGACGGTGAAAGGCAGGTCACGGTCGTTGACGGTGCCGGGGTCTGCGGCCAGCACCGAGCCGGTGGGCAGGCGGAGCGGACCCGCATGCTCGGGCTCGGCGACCACCGCGATGTACCCGTCGTCGCGGGCCAGGCGGCGCCCGGGGGTGAAGAGCACCTCAAGATGCCGGGGACGCAGCGGCAGCGGAGCCGACCAGGTGGGCGCCGTACCGGAGGCCGGGGCGTCCACCACGTCCGGTGCCGGTGCCAGGGTGATCGGGTCGTCCAGCCCGAGCATGGGCGCGTCGGCGTAGGCCGTCCACGCACCGAACTCCGCCTTGGCCACCGTGCGGTGCTCGACCGGGACGTCCGCCCCGATGTGCAGCGAGCCGCCGCCCTCGTCGTCCAGGATCCGCTGGGCGCGCCCGTCCGGACCGATCGTCATCGTGAAGCGCCAGCCATGCTCGGGGAACTCCGGCTCGGTGTCGGAGACGTGCCGCCATTCCCGGTAACGCCGCAGGTGCAGCCGCCCCGGCTCCAACTGCCGGTAGGTGAACTCCCTGGTCCGCCGTGCCTGCGCGTCCAAGAGGAACAGCCCGAGGTAGCCATGCCCCCAGTCGACCTGGAACAGGGCCTTCGGTACCCCCTGGGCGCGAAGCAGGACCGCATATGGTTCACCCGACTCATCCCGGCCACGAGCCTGCCGCTCACCCATCGGGGCGACGACGGTACGAACCTGCGGATCCCAGCCCTGGCAGTACCCGACCTCGACCATGCTGGCGCCCTCCGCCGTCACGCCGCTCCCTTCCCGAACCCGTTCGTGATCATCGGGTTGTTCCGGGCATCACGGTAGCGACCGGCCGGGACATCCGGAAGATCATGCAGGCAGGGCGGGATCCAGCCGGCTGAGCCGGGACGCCCCGGTGGGGAAGGATCCATGACCGGCCATGACGAGGGCGAACGAACAGGTGGGCCGAGGCCCGGCCCGGTGGTGTGGCCGGCCGCCACGCAGGACAGCTCTGTTACGGGAGCGAACCCGACGGTACCCCCACCGAACCCTGGAACTGGGAAGACCTGGAATGAAACGCTCACTCCGACGCCCCCCGCTCACCTCGCATCGCCCCCCGCTCACCTCGCATCAACCAGCGCGTCGCTTGCAACTACGGCGCCGAGCACAAGAGGGCCGAACTTTCCGGCTCCGGCACCAGGTGGGCGGGCAAGGTGTCCTACGTGGTGAGTGGTCGTCGATCATGGTGTGCCGAGTTCGTCCGCGACCTGAATGATCGTCTTGCCGGGCGTGCGGCGGTGGCGGGCGAACGCGGAGGCCGTTTCGGAGAGCGGCAGTACGGCGCCGACGATGGGGTTGAGCCGTCCGGCCCGGAGGCGCTGGGCGAGGTCGGTCAGCCGGGTGCGGTCGGGTTCGACAACGAAGAAGATGGCTCGCCCGTCCTTGGGCTGCACGGTGGGTGGCATGGTGAGGGAGACGAGGGTGCCGCCCGGGCGTACCAGTTCGGTCGATCGCTTGAGGATGTCGCCGCCGATGGCGTCGAACACCACGTCCACCTCGCCGACGTGCCGCAGATCGTCGGTGTCCAGGTCGAGGAAGGTCTGCGCGCCGAGGCCGAGCGCGACGTCACGGTCGTCGGCCCGGCCGGTGCCGATCACGCGGGCGCCCACCTCTCGCGCGAGCTGGACGGCGATCGAGCCGACGCCGCCCGCGGCGCCGTGAACGAGGACGGTCTGACCGGTCGTGAGGTGGGCGTGGTCGAACAGGCCCTGCCATGCGGTCAGTCCGGAAATGGGCAGCGCGGCGGCCACGGTGTGGTCGATGTCGGCCGCGAGGGGAGCGAGGTTGCGAGCCTCCACCGCGGTGTATTCGGCCAGGGATCCGTTGCGGGCCCAGTCGGTCAGTCCGAACACCCGCTGGCCCACGGTGAGGCCGGTGGTTCCGTAGCCGAGCTCGACCACGGTTCCGGACAGCTCGTGTCCGGGGATGCTGGGTGTCCGGTCGCGGCCGGCGCGATCGGACCACGTTCCCGGCCAGTCGAGCTCTCCGGGGGTGAAGCCCGCGGCGTGCACGTGCACGATGACGTCGTTTTCCGCGGCGTGGGGGTAAGGCATGTCGGTCAGGGTGAGGCCGCCGACACCCGCGTCACGGTCTCGCACAGTGATCGCTCGCATGCTCGGATCCTTTCGGAACGTTCGTCTCCAGCTGATCCTGTTCCAGTCCGTCCAGGCCAAAGCCGAGTGCGCCGCCTTCTTTTGGCCAGGAATCACTTAAATCCGGACAGGGCGCAATCACGGCCACATGCTCCACCAGCGCCCGCCGCCGGTTGATCGCCCCGTCATCTCCGGTGACGGTGTGCTACCAATGAATGGTGTCCAGGCCTCCTGCATCGCCGCCCCGACGGTGGTCAGCGCCGCCGGGCGGGTCCAGCTCGGCGGCGCGTCACGCGCCGCCGCGACCGCCCGGCGATCCACGAGAGTTTTGCCGTCAGTTGATGCGTGCGCGCTGAGCGGGGCGTCGACAGCTTTCGGATCGTCAGCGAGGACGTCGTCCGGCCGGCGGCTGGTCGATGCCGGGCCCGCCGGTGTGCGGCGTCTGGACGTAGCCTTCAGCCGGGATGGGCAGCGCGTCGATGCAGGTCGTCGAGCAGGCGTTGACCAGCAGTGGCAGGACGTCGGCGCCCGATGTCCGTAGTGAGATCCAGACCTGGCGGAGGTTGACGCCCTCGATGCGCTGATCGCAGACGCTGCATGTGCGGATCGCGGTGGCACCCCATATACCGGGGTCGAGGTTTTCGAGGTCGGTGTCCTGGGTGTCGGTTGGTGCGGCGGGCAGCGACGGAAACGGTGGTCGTCGCTTGTAGTTGCCGTAGATGGCGCGGGTGCTCACCGTGCTATGCCGCAGGTCGGGGCATCGGGTGACCTCGTACGGGAACCAGTGCAGGCGGTAGGAGGTGTACGGGGTGAACTCCTCAAGGCTCTTCATCGCGCCGATCTCAGGCGGAATACGCACCAGGTTGCTGCCGTACAGCACGAGGTGTTTCACCGAGGTGAGTTTGGCGATGGTCGGCGGGAGCGTGACGACCTGGCGCCGTTGTTCCGCTGTGAGTTCCACCAGCGGCTTGAAGACTTCCCGTCCGTCGGTCGCCGCCTCTTCAACCAGTTCGAGAAGGCGGACCCATCCCGGTGCGGTGGTGTCCTGGCGTTCCGGATGGAAGCGGGTCGGTCGCTGCGGCTTGGTGCTGATGTGCTCGATACACCTGCAGAAATCACGAGGTGAACCGTGGTCGCTGGGCCCGACGGCGTCAGCCCAGCGGTTCGAAAACACCTGCGGATTCAACTCCTCACTCATCCGCTCACAGTAGATGGCACAGATGGGAGGTGTAAGAGCGATTGAAGCGTCTTGATTTCTGGGCTTTCCGCTGGTAGGAGCGGTCTTCTGCCGTTCGGAGTCTTTGGTGGTCGACTGGGAGGGGCTTGGGAGATCATCTTTCTCCTGGGTTCCCCGTGGCTCGGACGGCTGCCTTGAGGTGACCGGTAGGTCACTGTGGGGAGGGGCGTTCGTGCTACGGGGGAAGCCCGGTATCCGTCAGCCCGGGTAGCGGGTGGCCTCATCGAGCTTGGTGTTTCCCGGTTCGGCCACCACCTGGGGCTTGGGCGGTACCTCTTGTTCGGCCACGAGATCTTCGAGGGGAGTGCGTGGTGGCAGGGCCCGCCACCGCTCCGTTGTGCTCTGCTGATCGTCACTCATGTGACCATCATGCACAGACCGGGTCCGATACGTCAGTCCGCAGAGGCCACTGGTTCGAACCCAGTATCGCCCACAGTGTTTCAGCAATTTCAGAGGGGGTTTCGGAGTTCTTCCGGGGGCATTTTCGATCTTGTGGGGCCGGTAAGAGCCGAGCGGGGAGCCACCGTCACGGGGCTTGGTACGCCAGGTGAAGATCACGATCTTCACCTGGCGTAGTAGGGGTGGGGCGGACGGGAGCCGCCCCTGCGCTGTTCTTCAGGTCGCGTCGAGGACGGCGAAGACGACCTTGCCGGCCTGCCCGGCGATGGGCCGGACACCCCAGCAGCGGCAGAACTGGTCGACGATGTACAGGCCCCGTCCTGCCTCGCTGGTGGTGTCGGCCCGCTGGATGCGCGGCAGGTCACAGGATGCGTCCTGGACCTCCATCCACAGCGCGCCGTCGTCGGTGAGTCCGATCCGGAACGTCACGTCGTCGTCGGGCGCGGACGCGTGGCGGAGCACGTTGGTGACCAACTCACTCGCCACCAGGCACGGCACGAAGTCGTCCATCCCGTACTCGCCGGTGACCAGCCGCACGAACTGTCGAACCTCTGCGACCACCTTGAGGTCCTGCTTCAGCACCAGCTCGTTCTCCGCCGCCTGGCCCATAACCTCTCCTCACTTCGTGTGGTGAACACGACACATTGAGCCACTATCCGGGCTACGGTTTGGCTTGCCGACTTCAAGTGGCTTGGGCCGGTAAGAGGGTCAACTCGGCAGTAAGCTGCCGAGAGGGGAAAGTGATCATGGCTGCGGTACGACGGCAACGCCCGAGGGAGTCGGCTGCGCTCATTGCCTTTGGTCGGCAGATGCGCCGACTGCGGGAGGCCAAGGGCATCAAGCAGGAGACGATCGCTCATCTCACGAAGGTCAGCCCTGCGCAGGTGAGCCGTATCGAGGCAGGGAAGAAGCGCGCCACCCGTCCCTTCGTGGAGATCGTGGACGACCACCTGGAGGCGGGTGGAGCGCTGATCGGCCTCTGGGAGGACCTGAACAAGGACGGTCACCCTGTGCCGGTCTGGTTCGACTGGCCGCAGATAGAGGGCGATGCGGCGATGCTGGTCTGCTGGGAGCACGGCGTGATTCCTGGGCTGCTCCAGACCCCGGCTTATATGTCAGTCCTCCTGAGGGGGAACCAGGAAGCGATAGATCTCCGCCTGCGCCGCCAGTCCGTCCTTATCAGGGACGACGGAACTCCCCCCACGCTCTTTGTGCTGCTGCTTGATGAGCATGCCCTTTACCGGCAAGTCGGTTCCGCCGAGACGATGAAGGAGCAGTTGGAGCACCTGCTCACCATGGGCATGATGCCGAACATCACGGTCCAAGTAGTCTTGGCAAGCGGTGAGCACGCCGGCAACTCAGGTGACTTCATGATTGCAACGATGGAGGATCGCAGCGAGGTTGCCTACGTCGAGACGGCCATCCGCGGCATCGCAACGGACAACCCAGCGGACCTGGCCACTCTGGCGCGAACTTTGATCGAGCTTCGTGCACGAGCGCTCACGGAAGATACGTCGCACGAGGTCATGAGGAAGGCAATAGAAAAATGGACCTGAGCAACGTTGCCTGGCGCAGGAGCAGCCGCAGCACATCCAGCGGCGGTAACTGCGTCGAACTGGCGGACGTGGCCGGTGCGGTGGTGGCGGTGCGGGACAGCAAGGACCCGGACGGGCCCGTCCTCCTGCTGACCCGTGCGGCCCTGCGGACGGCCCTGCGGTCCGCCGCCGACACACACTGACCGCCCGGTACCGATCACCCTCTGGCCCGCCGACGAGAATCGACTCCTAGGACCGGCGCTGGGTTACCGGCGCTCAGCGGCTTGCAGGGCGTCCGCAGCCGTCAGCAAGGAGGCTCCGAGGAGCACGACGTCCTTCACCAGGAACTGCCCCGCGAGGGACAGCTTCGGTTCCCCGCGTGTCTCCTGCCACGCCTCGGGTGTCGTTGCCAGGAAGCTGAGGGTGGTGGCGAACATGCCGACGGCGGCGAGGCTGCCGAGGGCTGATGCTCTCGGCGCGATCGGTTTTGCCCCGATCAGCGAGCCCAGAACGATTTCAGTAACGCCGATCAATCTGGCGACCTTCTTCTCTCCCAATCTGGCGACAAGCCACGAGAGCGGAGGGCTTGAGGCTACGAGGGGGCGAATATTTTCTACCTCGTAGTCTTCGAATTTTAGTCGCCCGATCTCCAGAAGGTTGATCACAAGTCCATGTCGAACGGTCGAAATGCCTACGCTATGCACTATTTTTCCGATGCGGTGTGTTTTCATGAAATCCTCGTCTGGCGTGTCGGGTATCACGGTCGGGCACGGACGGCGGTGGGAATCCAGCGGCCCTCCTCGGTGAGCCGGTCGGCGCCGGAGGGCCCCCAGGAGCCGCGTTCGTACCGCTCCGGCGGCGCCTCGGCGTCGAGAACGGGGGCGACGATCCGCCATTCCTCCTCCACGTTGTCCTGGCGGGCGAAGTGGCGTGGGTCGCCGGAGAGCGCATCGGTGAAGATCCGTTCGTACGCGCTGTCCACCTGACCGGGCTCGCCCTGAAAGTCGACCGACACCGGCACCTGGCGAACCGCGTCGATCTGTCCGGGGGCCTTGGCCAGCAGCTCGAACGTCACACCCGGATCGGGTTCCAGGCGGAAGCGCACGATGTTGGGTCGCGGCCGGGGCCGGTCGGCGGCGCTGGACGCGAACAGCATGCACGGCGGCCGGCGGAGCCGGACCGCGATCTCGGTGCTCGTGACCGCGAGCGCCTTACCGGTTCTGATCAGGAACGGCACGTCGGCCCAGCGCCAGTTGTCGATCCACAGTCGCGCCGCGGCGTAGGTCTCGGTGGCCGAGCCGGTGGCGACGCCCGGTGTGTCGAGATAGCCGGCGTACTGGCCGCGCACCAGGTCATCGGGGGCGATCGCGCGTATCGCGTACATCAGCCGGCGTTTTTCGCCGCGTTCGCTCTCGGCGCTGTGGTCGGCCGGAGGATCCATGGTCAGGTACGCCAGGACCTGCAGCAGATGGTTCTGCAGGACGTCGCGGACGGCGCCCACCTCGTCATAGAACGCGCCCCGGCCGGCGACGTCGAACGCCTCGGCCATCGTGATCTGCACGGTGGCGACGTGACCACGGTTCCAGATCGGCTCCAGCAGGCTGTTGGCGAAGCGGAACACCACCAGGTTCTGCACCGTCTCCTTGCCGAGGAAATGATCGACCCGCAGCAGCCGCTCCTCCGGGAAGTACCGGTGCAGCACGGTGTTGAGCCGCCGCGCGGAGGCAAGGTCGTGGCCGAACGGTTTCTCCACCACCAGCCGGCCGCGGGTGTTCAGCCCCGCGGCCCCCAGCCGTTCGGCTATCGGCCCGAACAGCGCGGGGGGCATGGCCAGATAGTGGACCGCGAACGCGTCGCCGGGAATGTGGCGCGCGATCTGCACGTAGAGGGCCGGTTCGGTCACGTCGCCGGTCACCGGCACGAGCTTGGCGACGAGCGCGCCGAACACCTCCTCATCGACCCTGCCGCAGGCGGCCGCGACGCTGCCGTGCACGTGGGCGCGCAGCGCGACCGAGTCCAGCGGCCCGCGATCCACGCCGATGACCGGAACGTCGAGTACGCCGCGGGCGGTGAGCCGATACAGGGCGGGAATGATCATCTTCTTGGCGAGATCCCCGGCAATGCCGTACAGCACCAGGACCTGTCCTCGCGGAATGCTCATGATGCCCCCAGTCGGGGCACTGGCCTGGCCTTGGGCGTGCCCCCGAATACGTCTGACGCGTGGCCGCCGGGTAGGTGCGTTGCGAAGCCGTATGCCGGATGAGCGACCTCATCGTCTGCATACCCGGGAGCCGGTCGACTACCTCCGGTGAACCCGCTCCGCCATACGCGGCCTTGTCCCCACTTCACGCCTTTGCCGCGACTTTCCCGGTATGCGCGTAACACCGCCGTCCTCCCCGGGTATCCGGAGCACTGATGAGCAGTACACCCATCGCCGACCTCGCGTTGGTGTCCGATCGCCATTCCGCCGGCCTGATCAGCCGGGATGGATCGGCCGAGTGGCTGTGCTTTCCCCGGTTCGACGGGCCGTCCGTCTTCGCCCGGCTGCTGGACGACGAGGCCGGGCACTGGGCGATCCGCCCGGCCGTCCCGTACGAGACGACGCGCCGCTACCTACCGCAGACGATGGTGCTGGAGACGGCCTTCCGCACGGGGAGCGGCACGGTCGTTCTCACCGACGCCCTGCTCACCGGCCCGCACGACGGCGGCCACCGGCTCGGCGTCGGTGTGCCGCACCTGCTCGCCCGTCGGGTGTCCGGCGTCGGCGGCGAGGTGCCGATGGAGATCGAGTACCGGCCCCGGCCGGAGTACGGCCTGATCTACCCGATCCTGTCCGTCGTGGACGGCGGCGTGACCGCTCGCGGCGGTGCCGAGTGGCTCGTGCTGACCACGCCGGTCCCCCTCAGCATCGGCGACTGCAGCGGATACGGCGTGTTCACGGTGCGAGAGGGCGAGACACGGCACTTCGGGATGCACCGCTCGACGCTGCAGGAGACTCCCGCGCGGGTGTGGGACCAGGCGGAACTGGCGGCCCGGCTGGACGGCACGATCGTCGCCTGGCAGTCGTGGTCCAGCCTCCACCAGACCTACGACGGCCCGTGGCGCGACCTGGTGCACCACAGCGGGCGGGTGCTGCAGGCGCTGTCCTTCCAGCCCAGCGGCGCGATCGTCGCGGCCGCCACGACATCGCTGCCCGAATGGGCCGGCGGCGAGCGCAACTGGGACTACCGGTACACGTGGGTACGGGACGCGTCACTGACCATGGGCGCCCTGTGGGTCGCGGCCTGCCCCGACGAGGCGAGCGACTTCTTCGCCTTCCTCACCACCGCCGCCCCGTCCCTGGGCAAGGACCGCGCGCTGCAGATCATGTTCAGCGTCCGCGGTGAGCACGACCTGAGCGAGCGCACACTGCCGCACCTGCGCGGCTGGCGCTCCAGCCGCCCGGTACGCGTCGGAAACGACGCGTGGAAGCAACGGCAGATCGACGTGTACGGCGAGCTGCTCGATGCAGCCGTACGCCTCCGACGGCAGATCGGCGACATCGACGACGACGTCCGGCGCTTCCTCGTCGCCTGCGCGGACACCGCCGCCGAGCGCTGGATGGAGAAGGACCAGGGCATCTGGGAGATACGCGGGGAGCCGCGGCACTTCCTGTACTCCAAGCTCATGTGCTGGGTGGCGCTCGACCGCGGCGTCGCCCTCGCCGGCCTCCTCCGGGCGCAGGAGCGTGTCGAGCCTTGGCGGCGGGCCCGCGCCGAGATCCGCGACACCCTGCTGCGCGAGGGCTGGAACGACCGCGTGGGGGCGTTCACGCAGACCTTCGACTCCGACGAGCTGGACGCCAGCGCCCTCATGGTGCCGATCGTCGGCTTCCTACCCGCCAGCGACCCGCGGGTGCTGTCCACGATCGACGCCGTCGCGGACCGGCTCACCAACGACCAGGGCCTGGTCTACCGCTACCGCACCGCGGACGGCCTCGCCGGCGAGGAGGGCACCTTCCTGCTGTGCTCGTTCTGGCTGGCGCAGGCGCTCGCCATGTCGGGGCAGGCCGGCCGGGCCAGGCAGACATTCGAGCGAGCCGCCGCGTACACCAACGACGTGGGCCTGCTGTCGGAGGAGGTCGCCCCCGGGAACGGCGAGCTGCTCGGCAACTTCCCACAGGCGTTCAGCCACATCGGGCTCATCAACGCCGCCTGGGCCATCGACGAAGCCGAACGAACCGCACGGGCCGGCGCGGGCCGCAGGAACGGCGATGGCCGGATGGCGTGAGATCACCGCCGAGTTCGCCGGCACGGCGCTCCTGCTCCTGCTCGTCGTCAGCGCGACCGTCGCGGGTTTCGCACCCGGCTCGCCGCTCGTCGATACGGTGCCGGACGAGGACCTGCGGCGGCTCCTGACGGGCGGCCTGATCGCCACCGACCGGGACCGATCGGACGGTGCCACGCGTGGTGGAGCGGCCGATCCCGACTCCGCTCCGCCGGTGTCAGAGATGCGCAGCGGCCTCGGTGAGCACGGAGCGGAGGATCTGCTCCATCTCGTCGAACTGGTCCTGGTCGCAGATGAGCGGCGGAGCCAGCTGGACGACCGGGTCGCCGCGGTCGTCGGCGCGGCAGTAGAGGCCGGCCTCGAACAGGGCCCCGGACAGGAATCCGCGCAGCAGCCGTTCGGACTCGGCCGCGTCGAGGGTCTGCCTGGTGGCCTTGTCCTTCACCAGTTCGATCGCGTAGAAGTAGCCGTCCCCGCGCACGTCGCCCACGATCGGCAGGTCCAGCAGCTTGCCCAGCGTCGACCGGAAGGCGGCTTCGGTGGCGCGCACGTGCTCCAGGACCTGCTCGTCCTTGAAGATCTGCAGGTTGCGCAGCGCCACGGCCGCGGCGACCGGATGACCGCCGAAGGTGTAGCCGTGGGCGAAGGTCGCGGTGCCGTGCTGGAACGGCTCGGCGAGGCGGTCGCTGGCGATCATGGCACCGAGTGGTGCGTAGCCGGACGTGATGCCCTTCGCGCACGTGATGATGTCGGGCTGGTAGCCGTACCGCTCGGCGGCGAACATGTGGCCGAGCCGCCCGAAGGCGCAGATGACCTCGTCGGAGACCAGGAGCACGTCGTGGGCATCGCAGATCTCGCGCACCCGCGGGAAGTAGCCGGGCGGGGGCGTGAAGCAGCCGCCGGCGTTCTGCACCGGCTCCAGGAAGACCGCGGCGACCGTCTCGGGGCCTTCGTTCTCGATCGCGACGGCGATCTGGTCGGCGGCCCAGCGGCCGAACGCCTCCGGGTCCGACCCGTCCAGCAGGCCGCCGGTGATCTCACCGGCGCGGTAGATGTTGGTGTTCGGTACCCGGAAGGTGCTGGGGACCAGCGGTTCGAACTGCTGCTTGAGGCCGGGCAGGCCGGTGACCGAGAGCGCGCCCTGGGTGGTTCCGTGGTAGGCGATCCTCCGGCTGATCACCTTGTGCTTGAGGGGCTTGCCGACGAGCTTGAAGTAGTTCTTCGCCAGCTTCCATGCCGATTCGACGGCTTCCGACCCGCCGGAGGTGAAGAACACCTTGTTGAGGTCGCCGGGCGCCAGGGCGGCCACCTGCTCGGCGAGGTCGATGGCGGCCGGATGGGCGTAGGCCCACAGCGGCATGTAGGCGAGGTCCTTGGCCTGCGTCATCGCGGCTTCCACCAGGTCGGCACGGCCGTGGCCGAGTTGCGAGACGAACAGCCCGGAGAGGCCGTCGAGATACCGCCGGCCCCGCGCGTCGTAGAAGTAGGCGCCTTCACCACGAACGATCACGGGGATCTCGGCGGACTCGTACGATCCCATGCGGCTGAAGTGCAGCCACAGGTGGTCGCGTGCGGCGGCCTGCTGCCTGTCGATCGAGTGCGGAGCCGCCGTGTCCGTCGGCCGCGGAGGGATGGTGTCGGTCATGAGCGTCACGTCCTTTCGACATGAATGTCGTGCGCGGCGGCGCGACCCTGGTCGGGTGCGAACGTTCCTCGCGGACTGCTCCGGGAGATGACCCCATCGTGACGGTGTTCACCCGCCCCCGCGGCCGACAGATCGTCCGATAACAGCGATCTACACAACGAACTGTAAATTTCGCACGCCATGGAGCAGCTACGCCCGAAACTCGAGCTCGCCGAACCGACCAGGGCCGGTGAGGACCGCGACGCCGCCCTCACCCGCGTCCACCGGCCTTACGACGGGGGAGCCTCGGTCACCAGGGTGGGCCCCGCCTGCTCTTCCCAGCGGTCCAGGTAGGTGACGTCCGCGAGGGGGCGGCGGCGGACCGGGCCGTGGTTGCCCTGAGGCCAGCCCACGACGACGTGCCCGGCGAGCATCCAGTCGTCGGGTACTCCGACGGCTTCGCGCAGCAGCGGTTCGCCTCCGTACGAGGCCCAGCTGGTCATGCACGCCCCGAGCCCCTGGGCGCGCGCCGCCAGCAGGAAGTTCTGCATCGCCGGAAAGATCGATCCGCCGAGCAGCAACTCCGACGCGGTGGGAAAGCGCTTCTGGGTGAACAGCACGGACGTGAACTCACCCGCACGATCATGCAGCTCGTACGTCGCCCGGTTGGTTCGCGCGCGCCGGCTGTCGTCGTGATCGTCTGGACGGGTCATCCCGTAGACCGGTTCGATCACCCGCAGCGCCTGTTCCGCCGCCTTCGCGACGACGGCCCGCGACTCCGGCGACCGGAGGACGACGAACCGCCATTCCTGCGCGTTCGCACCGGACGGCGCCCAGGTCGCGGCCCGCAGGCAGCGGCCCAGGGTCGCCTCGTCGACCGGTTTGTCGGTGAACCGGCGGATCGTCCGCGCCGTTGACATCACCGTCCACACGTCGGTGGCTGGTCCCGTCATTCCCGCTCCCACCATCGGCTCCCGTGGCGAAAACAAAACTTACACCACGCAGAAATCTCGTTCTCGTGGGTGGGTGGAATCCCTCCGTGGCACGGTCGCCCGTTGATGTCGCCCCCGTCCGGCGGGCACGGGTGCGGCTCCGCACGCCTTGACGGCACGCCCTAGCCGACCAGGCGGCGGCGCCAGTCCACAGGGGTGACGGTGATGGCCTGGCCAGGATCGTGGTCCCACTCGGCAGGGAGGCCGGCCGCCTGGAGGGCGGCCACGACCTCGTGGCCGACGGCCGCGGTGGTCTCGGGCGAGCCGTCGAAGCCGCCGTACAGGAGCGTCAGTCCGTGGCCGGCCGCGGCGGAGTCCGTGCACTGGGTGTGGAAGTAGACGAAGCCGCGGGCGCCGGGTTCGCTTTCGCCGCCGATCTCGGCCTGGCCGCAGCTGCGGCAGCAGGTGAAGTTCTCGCGGGCGGTGATACCGGACTCCTCCAGGGCGGTGAACGCGCGGGTGAGCCGCTCGGGGTCGGTCTCGCCCCGCCAGCCGGCCTGCTCCGCGACGCGTTCCAGCCACAGCCGGTCGACCAGCGCCGCCGCCTGCGCACGCGAGACGGGCCGGCGGTTCTCGGTGACCAGGTAGTCCTCGGCGATCTCGGTCAGTTCGGGGCGGGAGGCGTAGCCGCCGGCCAGCACCTCGCGGACGCGCCTCTCCAGCTCCCGGCGCTCACCTTCGTCGAGGTCGAGCGGCGGCACCTCCTGGACGGGGCCCAGATCCAGCCGCGACCAGGCCAGCCCGGCGTCCCAGCCGGCCTCCTGACGAGCCCAGGCGGTCAGCGCCCCGATCACCGTCTCGGGCCCGCCGGCCGCCGCCTGGAAGTGCCGGTCGGCGGCACCGTCGCGGTGCTCCAGCGTGTAGTCGCAGTCGGCCTCGTGCCAGACCTGGGCGAAGACGCCCGGCAGGTCGGGTACCCGCTGGAGGACCAGGAACCGGTCACCGGCACCGCCGATCCGCCGGACCAGCCCGGCCAGCCCCTCGGCGGACACCCGGACGTGCCGCTCCTCGTTCTCCGTCTTCACCACGATCTCGAGCATGCGCGAACTCTGACACACCCGGCCGAGGCCGTCATCCGAGCCGCCCGCCGGCCGTCACCGCGAACCCCGAGCCCGGTAGTAGGTCACCTCCGGCGCGCCGCTCAGCAGGGACTTCAGACCGTCCAGAAGCGCCTCGCCCGCCGGGGACGTCAGAGCCCGCTCCGGCGCCTGATCATCGACCCAGTCGATGATCAGGACCACCTCCTGCCCGCCCTCCTGCACGAGGACGCGGGACGCCGCCAGCTCCGCTTGCGCGAAGTACGCGTGACCGTCCAGGAACGCGAGCAGCGCGTCCTCACCACCGGCCGCGACCGGCATCCGGACGGTCTCTACCAGGCGAAACAGTTCGGACATGGACCCACTGTACGCAGCCCGGGAACCGGGCGAACCGGCCCGGCGCCGATCACCGCCCACGCCCGGGGTACACTCGGCCGGCCCGGTCGTCGATGTGATCGTGGTGAGCTACCGCCGGCATGTTGAAATCCGGCAAGTCAAAGGACTACCATCAGTCCATTAAATAACTGAAGATTGCTGACGACCCGAAGCGGGAGAGTCCGCCCCCGCAAGGGAGCGGCGCCGAAGGAGCAACTCTCCCCAGAATCTCTCAGGCCCCGTACCGCTTCGGTGAGGCGACTCTGAAAAGTCCGGATCCGGCGATCCGGCACCCACGGTGCAAACCATCCATCCGGTGGTGAACCTCTCAGGTACCGATGACAGAGCGGGGAGGCCCACGCTCCGCGCCGCACCCCGGCGCGCCGACCAGGGAGGCCTCCCGCCGTGTCCCCATCCTCTCCTGCCCGCGGGTTCGCGGACCCGGACGCGCCGCGCAACGCCAGGACGACCCCGCTGCACGAGACCCACCGCCGGCTCGGGGCGACCTTCACCGACTTCTCGGGCTGGACGATGCCGGTCCGCTACGGGTCCGAGATCTCCGAACACCACGCCGTGCGCACCACCGCCGGGCTCTTCGACCTCTGCCACATGGGCGAGATCGAACTCACCGGCCCCGAGGCCGCGCGCGCCCTCGACCACGCCCTGGTGGGCAGGCCCTCGCGGATCGCCGTGGGGCGCGCCCGCTACACCATGATCTGCGACGAGAGCGGCGGGATCCTGGACGACCTCGTCGTCTACCGCCTCGCCGAGCAGCACTTCCTGGTCGTCGCGAACGCCGGCAACGCCGAGGTGGTCGCGGCGGAGCTGGGCACCCGCGCCCGCAGGTTCGACGCCGTCGTGGCGGACACGTCGGCGCGCTGGTCCCTGCTCGCGGTCCAGGGCCCGCGCTCCGCGGCGATCGTCGCCGAGGTCGTGCCGCTGGACGTGACCGGCCTGAAGTACTACGGGATCGACGCCACCACGCTCTCCGGCCGGGACGTGCTGATCGCCCGCACCGGCTACACCGGCGAGGACGGCTTCGAGGTCTACTGCGCGCCCGAGGACGCGGCCGCGATCTGGAAATCCCTCGCCGAGGCCGGCGACCGGCACGACCTGGTGCCCGCGGGGCTGGCCTGCCGGGACACGCTGCGCCTGGAAGCCGGCATGCCCCTGTACGGCCAGGAGCTCGACCGGACGCGCACCCCGTTCGACGCCGGCCTCGGCCGGGTCGTGGTTTTCGACAAGGACGACGGATTCGTCGGTGCCGCGGCGCTCGCCGCCCGCCGGGACCGGGCACCGGAGCAGATCCTCGTGGGGCTGCGGGCCGCGGGCCGGCGCGCGCCGCGGGCCGGTTACGACGTCCTGGACCCGGCCAGCGGCCGTCCGGTCGGCCGGGTGACCAGCGGCGCGCCCTCGCCGACCCTGGGACACCCGATCGCGCTGGCCTACGTGCCGGCCGAGCTCGCCGAGCCCGGCACCCCGCTCGCGGTCGACATCCGGGGGACCAGCGCCGCGGTCGAGGTCGTCACCCTCCCCTTCTACCGGCGCGGCACCTGACCCGCGCCCCGAACAGACACCAGCGAAGGAGCAGTTCATGCCCGTCCCGGCCAACCTCCGGTACACCGCCGAGCACGAGTGGGTCGACCTCTCCGGCGACACGGCGACCGTCGGCATCACGGCGTACGCGGCCGACGCGCTCGGCGACGTCGTCTACCTGGAGCTCCCCGCGGTCGGTTCGGTGATCGCCGCCGGCACGGGGTGCGGCGAGATCGAGTCGACCAAGTCCGTCAGCGAGCTCTTCGCCCCGGTCGACGGGGAGGTCGTCGAGTTCAACCAGCAGGCCGTGGACGACCCCGGCCTGCTGAACACGGACCCGTTCGGCGCCGGCTGGCTGTTCCGCGTCCGCCTCACCGGACCCGCCGACCTCCTCGGCGCGGACGAGTACGCCGCGCTCACCGGGGGTGCGTGAGATGAGCACTTTGCACCGGTCGCTCGCCGACCTCGACCCCGCCGTCCACGACGCCATCCAGGCCGAGCTCCGGCGGCAGCAGGAGACGCTCGAGATGATCGCGAGTGAGAACTTCGCCCCGCGTGCCGTCATGCAGGCGCAGGGCTCGGTCCTCACCAACAAGTACGCCGAGGGGTATCCCGGCCGGCGCTACTACGGCGGCTGCGAGCACGTGGACGTCGTCGAGCAGCTCGCCATCGACCGCGCGCGGGCGCTCTTCGGCGCCGAGTACGCGAACGTGCAGCCGCACTCGGGGGCGCAGGCGAACGCCGCGGTGATGTACGCCCTGCTCGACCCCGGTGACCAGATCCTCGGGCTCGACCTCGCCCACGGCGGGCATCTCACCCACGGGATGCGCCTCAACTACAGCGGGAAGCTCTACCGCGCGGTCGCCTACCACGTCCGGGAGTCCGACTTCCGGGTCGACATGGCGGAGGTCGAGCGGCTGGCCCTGGAGACCCGGCCGCGGCTCATCGTGGCCGGGTGGTCGGCGTACCCGCTGCACCTCGACTTCGCCGAGTTCCGGCGGATCGCCGACCTGGTCGGCGCCTTCCTCATGGTGGACATGGCGCACTTCGCCGGCCTGGTCGCCGCGGGTGAGCACCCGAACCCGGTCCCGTACGCCGACGTCGTCACCACCACCACCCACAAGACCCTGGGCGGTCCGCGGGGCGGCGTGATCCTGACCAACCGCGCGGACCTCGCCAAGAAGTTCAACTCGGCGGTCTTTCCCGGGCTGCAGGGCGGTCCGCTGGAGCACGTCATCGCCGGCAAGGCGGTCGCCTTCCACGTGGCCGCGACCGAGGAGTTCCGCGACCGGCAGCGGCGCACGGTCCGCGGCGCCCGGATCCTCGCCGAGCGGCTGACCGCCGAGGACGTGCGCGCGGCAGGGATCTCCGTGCTGACCGGCGGCACCCAGGTCCATCTCGTCGTGGCCGACCTCCGCGAGTCCGCTCTCGACGGCCGCCAGGCCGAGGACCGGCTCCACTCGATCGGGGTCACGGTCAACCGGAACGCCGTCCCCTTCGACCCCCGGCCGCCGATGGTCTCCTCCGGGTTGCGGCTGGGCACCTCGGCCCTGGCGACCCGTGGCTTCGGTGATGCCGAGTTCTCCGAGGTCGCCGACATCATCGCGCGGTCGCTGGCGGGTGAGCCGACGGCGGACGCCGCCGGCGGGCTCCGCGCCAGGGTGGCCGGGCTGACGGCTCGCTTCCCGCTCTACCCCGGGCCGTCGGAGTGACCGGCGCGGCGCCGGCCGCCGGGGCCGCGCCGGACGGGCGCAGGCCGCTCCGCCTGGAGGTGCGCAATGCGGAGACACCGATCGAGAGGCGGGGCACGACATGCCGCTGAGCGCGTTCGACCTGTATTCGATCGGGATCGGGCCTTCGTCCTCGCACACGGTCGGCCCGATGCGGGCGGCGAAGCGCTTCGTCGACGGTCTCGGCGCCGACGGGCTCCTCGGCTCGGTGGTCCGGGTGCGCTGCGAGCTCTTCGGTTCCCTCGGCGCGACCGGTCACGGCCACGGGTCGGAGAAGGCGGTGATCCTCGGCCTGGAGGGCGAGACACCGGCGATGGTCGACACCGCCACCGCGGACGGCCGGGTGGCCGCCGTGCGGGCCGGGGCCGGCATCGCGCTGGCCGGGCACCACCGGGTCGCCTTCGACGCCGACCGGGATCTGGTGCTCCACCGCCGGCGTTCCCTCCCGGCGCACCCGAACGGCATGCTCTTCACCGCGTTCGACACCTCGGGCGTGCTGCGCGAACGCACCTACTACTCGGTGGGCGGCGGGTTCGTGGCCGACGAGTCCGCCGTCGGCGCGGACCGCGTCGTCCTCGACACGACGCCGGTGCCGTACCCCTTCACGACGGCCGCGGAGCTCCTGGAGATCTGCGCCCGGGAGGGGATCCGGATCAGTGACGTGGTGCTGGCGAACGAGCTGGCCTGGCGCAGCGAGGCGGAGGTACGCGCCGGTCTCCTCGAGATCTGGTCGGTGATGCAGTCGTGCGTCACCGCCGGCTGCGGCCGCGAGGGCATCCTCCCCGGCGGGCTCCGCGTCCCACGCCGGGCGCCGGCGCTGTACCGGGACCTGTCGGCGCGGACCGGTACCGGCGACCCGTTGCAGGTGCTGGACTGGGTCAACCTGTTCGCGCTGGCCGTCAACGAGGAGAACGCCTCCGGGGGCCGCGTCGTGACCGCGCCGACGAACGGGGCGGCCGGGATCATCCCGGCGGTCCTGCACTACTACGTGCGGTTCGTGCCCGGCGCCGACGACGACGGTGTGGTCCGCTTCCTGCTCACCGCCGCCGCGATCGGCATGCTCTTCAAGGAGAACGCGTCCATTTCCGGGGCGGAGGTGGGTTGCCAGGGCGAGGTCGGCTCGGCCTGCTCGATGGCGGCCGGTGCCCTGTGCGAGGTGCTCGGCGGTGCGGCGGCCCAGGTGGAGAACGCGGCCGAGGTCGGTATCGAGCACAACCTGGGTTTGACCTGCGACCCCATCGGCGGGCTGGTCCAGATCCCGTGCATCGAGCGGAACGCGATCGCGTCGGTGAAGGCCATCAACGCGGCCCGGCTCGCGATCAACGGCACCGGTGCGCACAAGGTGAGCCTCGACGACGCCATCCGCACGATGCGCGAGACCGGCCGCGACATGCACGTGAAGTACAAGGAGACGGCGCGGGGCGGGCTCGCGGTCAACGTCATCGAGTGCTGAGGGGCGTCCGGACCTCCGGGCACGGGCCGGGGGACCGCGCGCCGAAACAAATGGTAGGATTCTCGACCATTAGAACGGTTTGCGATCTCGAGTAGCCCGTGCACCGGGGTCGCCGCGGCAATCGACCCGAAGGTGCATGCCCGTGATGAGCAGCAAGAACCCGCGCCTCCTCAGCCTCGACGACCTCAGGGACCGGATCGGTGCGGGCGCGATCGACACGGTGGTGGTCGCCTTCACCGACATGCAGGGGCGCCTCCAGGGCAAGCGGCTGCACGCGGCGTACTTCCTCGACGTGGTCGCGGAGCACGGGAGCGAGGGATGCAACTACCTGCTCAGCGTCGACATCGAGATGAACACGGTCGCCGGCTACACGATGAGCTCCTGGGAGCAGGGCTACGGCGACATGGAGTTCGCACTGGACTTCGACACGATCCGGCTGCTCACCCACCTGCCCAAGACCGCGATGATCCAGTGCGACCTCCGCTGGCCCGACCACAGCACTGTGGTCCAGTCACCGCGGTCGATCCTGCGCGCCCAGGCGGAGAAGGCCGCGCGGGCCGGCTTCCGCGCGCTCGCCGGGACCGAACTGGAGTTCATCGTCTTCGACACCACCTACGAGGAGGCGTGGCGCTCCCACTACCGGGACCTGCCGCCGGCGAACCAGTACAACGCCGACTACTCGATCCTCGGCACCACCCGGGTCGAGCCGCTGCTGCGTGACATCAGGAACACCGCGTACGCGGCCGGGATGAACGTCGAAGGCGCGAAGGGGGAGTGCAACCTCGGCCAGCACGAGATCGGGTTCCTCTACGACGACGTGCTGGTGACCGCGGACAACCACGCCGTCTACAAGACCCTGGCCAAGGAGATCGCCGCCCAGCACGGCAAGGCGCTGACCTTCATGGCGAAGTACAACGAGCGCGAGGGCAGCTCCTGCCACATCCACCTGTCGCTGCGGAACGAGGACGGCTCGATCGCGTTCGGGGACGAGGCCGGCCCCACCCCCGTCCACGACCACTTCGTCGCCGGGATCCTCGCCACGATGCGTGACTTCACGCTGCTCTACGCGCCCAACGTCAACTCCTACAAGCGGTTCGTCGAGGGCTCGTTCGCGCCGACGACGATCGCCTGGGGCACCGACAACCGGACCTGCGCGCTGCGGCTCGTCGGGGCGGGCGCGAGCGCCCGGGTGGAGAACCGGGTTCCCGGCGGCGACACCAACCCCTACCTCGCCCTGGCGGCGATGCTCGGCGCCGGACTGCACGGCATCGAGAACCGCCTGGAGCTCGAACCCGAGCAACGGGGCAACGCCTACGCCGCGGACCGGCCGAAGATCCCGACGACCCTGCGGGACGCGCGCAACGCGTTCCACGGCTCCGCCGTCGCCCGGAGCATCCTCGGCGACGAGGTCGTCGACCACTACACGAACATGGCCGATGTCGAGCTGAAAGCCTTCGACGCCGCCGTCACCGACTGGGAGCTGCGTCGCAGCTTCGAGCGGATGTGACCGAGCCGCGCACCCGAACACCAACGCATCCATCCCCCGAGGAGACGTGTTGAGCGACACCTACACCGTCGTCAACCCCGCGAACGAGCACGCGATCGCCGAGGTCGAACTGGCCGACCTCGCCGCCACCGACGCCGCCATCGAGCGTGCCGCGGCCGCCTTCCCGTCCTGGCGCGCGATCGCGCCGGGCGAACGCGCCCGGCTGCTGCGGCGGTTCGCCGCGGTCGTCGAGGAACACCTCGACGAACTCGCCGAGACGGAGGTGCGCAACGCGGGGCACACCTGGGGCAACGCGCTCTGGGAGGCGGGCAACGTCCGCGACGTGCTCAACTACTACTCGGCCACGCCGGAGCGGCTCACCGGTCACCAGATCCCGGTCGCCGGCGGTCTCGACGTCACCCATCACGAGCCGCTGGGCGTCGTCGGCGTGATCGTGCCGTGGAACTTCCCGATGCCGATCGCCGCCTGGGGCTTCGCGCCCGCGCTGGCCGCCGGCAACACCGTCGTCCTCAAGCCCGCCGAGCCGACCCCGCTGACGGCGATCCGGCTCGGGGAACTGGCTCGCGTGGCGGGCATCCCGGACGACGTGTTCATCGTGGTGCCCGGGCGAGGGGAGGTGGTCGGCCGGCGGTTCGTGACCCACCCCGCCGTACGGAAGGTCTGCTTCACCGGCTCCACCGAGGTCGGCAAGCAGATCATGGCGGGCTGCTCGGAGCAGCTCAAACGGGTGACGCTCGAACTCGGCGGCAAGAGCGCCAACATCGTCTTCGCCGACGCCGACCTGGCCAGGGCGGCGGCGTCCGCGCCGGGCGCCGCCTTCGACAACGCCGGGCAGGACTGCTGCGCCCGGTCCCGGATCCTGGTCGAGCGCCCGGCGTACGACGAGTTCCTCGCGCTGCTGGAGCCGGCGGTGGCCGGTGTCCGCGTGCTCGACCCGGCCGATCGGGCCAGCGAGATGGGACCGCTGATCTCGGCACCGCACCGGGCCAGGGTGCGGAGCTACCTGGACGGTGCGGAGGTCGCGTTCACCGGTTCGGCGCCGGACGGTCCCGGCTACTGGTGCGCGCCCACGGTGGTGCTGACCGAGGATCCGGGTGCCCGGCTCTGGCGCGAGGAGATCTTCGGCCCGGTGGTGGCGGTGATGCCGTTCGACGACGAGGCGCACGCCGTCGAGCTCGCCAACGACACCGAGTTCGGCCTCTCGGGGTCGATCTTCACCCGCGACGTCGGCCGGGCCCTGCGGGTCTCGCGCGCCGTCGAGGCCGGGAACCTGAGCGTGAACTCGCACGCGTCGGTGCGCTACTGGACTCCCTTCGGCGGGTTCAAGCAGTCGGGCATCGGCCGTGAGCTCGGCCCGGACGGCGCGCACTCCTTCACCGACGTCAAGAACGTCTTCTTCTCCACCGACTGAAAGAGAACGATCAGCATGGCAGGACGCATCGAGGGCAAGACCGCCGTCGTCACCGGCGGCTGCTCCGGCATCGGCCGGGCGACCGTCCGGCGCTTCGCCGCGGAGGGCGCCAAGGTCGTCATCGGCGACCTGGACGACGTCCGGGGACCGGAGGTCGCAGCCGAGGCCGGCGGTACCTACGTGAACGTCGACGTCACCGACCCCGCTCAGGTGGACACGCTGTTCAAGGTCGCCAAGGACACCTACGGGACCGTCGACATCGCGTTCAACAACGCGGGCATCTCGCCGCCGGAGGACGACTCGATCCTGGAGACGGATCTGGACGCCTGGAAGCGGGTGCAGGAGGTCAACCTCACCAGCGTCTACCTGTGCTGCAAGGCGGCGCTGCCGTACATGCTGGAGCAGCGGTCCGGCTCGATCATCAACACCGCGTCGTTCGTCGCGGTCATGGGCGCCGCGACCTCGCAGATCTCCTACTCCGCCTCGAAGGGCGGGGTGCTCTCGATGAGCCGGGAGCTCGGCGTCCAGTTCGCCCGCGACGGCGTCCGGGTGAACGCGCTGTGCCCGGGGCCGGTGAACACCCCGCTCCTCCGGGAACTCTTCGCCAAGGACCCGGAGCGGGCGGCCCGGCGCCTGGTCCACGTCCCGGCCGGCCGTTTCGCCGAGCCCGAGGAGATGGCCAACGCCGTCCTGTTCCTGGCCTCCGACGAGGCCAGCTTCATCACCGCCTCGACCTTCCTGGTGGACGGCGGCATCTCGGCCGCCTACGTGACGCCGCTGTGACCCGGCCGGTGGTCGGCATCTCGACCTATCGCGAGACCGCGCGCTGGGGCGTCTGGTCCACCACGGCGGACGTGCTGCCGGCCGACTACGCCCGCTCCGTCGAGGCGGCCGGAGCGGTGCCGGTCCTGCTGCCGCCGAACGACCCGTCCGGGGCGGCCCGCGTGGTCGAGCGGATCGACGGCCTGGTCATCGCCGGCGGGTCGGATGTGGAACCGGCCCGGTACGGGGCCGAGCCGCACGCCCGGACGAAGGGCTGGCGTCCCGGCCGGGACGCCTGGGAGCTCGCCCTCCTCGACGCGGCGGCGGCGCGGCCCGACCTTCCGGTGCTCGGCATCTGCCGGGGCATGCAGCTCATGGCGGTCCATGCCGGCGGGACCCTCGACCAGCACGTGCCGGACCTGGTGCGGTCGCAGCTCCACTCACCCGGTGGGGACTCCTTCGGGCGGGTCGCGGTGACCACCGTCGCCGCGACCCGGGTCCGGGCGATGCTGGGGCGGACGGTGGAGGTCGGCTGCCACCATCACCAGTCCGTCCGCGACCATCCCGGGTTCGTCCCGGCGGGGTGGGCCACCGACGGGACTCTCGAGGCGATCGAGGACCCGGACCACCCGTTCCGGATGGCGGTCCAGTGGCATCCGGAGACCCGCGCGGACGCCGGGATCTTCGCGGCGTTCGTGGCCGCCGCCAAAGGTCGGGAACCGAGCCATGGAACGCCGGATCGTCGTGCCAATTCGGCCTCGGGGTTTGTCATCGACCGGTCAGCGAGTCAAGAATGGCCGGGTGTTCGCTAGCCTCCCGTGGTCGGTAGACCACCCATTCGACCTCCGACCGGCGCGCGCCGGCTCCAGCGGGACGTCCGGGGGGAGGCCATGAGCAGCATCCCGGCCGAGTCGGCGAGCGACGCGCTCCTCCGCCCGATCCGATCAGGGAACGCGTTCGAGGAAACAGTCGAGCGCCTGCTGCAGATGGTGCGACTCGGGGTGTACGCCCCCGGGGAGTCGCTGCTGCCCGAACGTGAGCTGGCCAGGCGCCTGGGGGTCAGCCGGGACACCGTGCGCGAGGCGATCCGCTCCCTGGCGGAGGCCGGCTACCTGGTCACCACGCGCGGCCGGTACGGGGGCACGTTCCTCGCCGAGAACCTGCCGAAGGCCGAGCCCGTGACCCCCGGCCACCGGACCGAGGCCGATGTCGATGATCTCCTGACCGTGCGTGAGCTGCTCGAGGTCGGAGCGATCAGGATGGCGTCGCGGCGTTCGCTGAGCGCGGCGGAGCGTGACCTGCTCTGGACGCGCCTCACCGACGTGATGGAGGCGACGCCGGAGGCCTACCGTCGGCTCGACTCCCGGTTGCACCTGACCTTCGCCGAGCTGGTCGGGGCGCCGTCGCTCACCGCGCTGGTCGCCGACAACCGGATGCTGATCAACCAGATGCTCGACCAGATCCCGCTGCTCGAGCGGAACATCGCCCATTCCAACGAGCAGCATCACGTGATCGTGCTCGCCGTTCTCACGGGTGACCAGGACCGAGCCGTCCAGGCAATGGAAGAACATCTGGCCGGTACGGCCGCTCTTCTCCGCGGCTTCCTGGGCGATTCGACGGCCATTGATCGGACTGCGACGCCGAGCGACTGCTGATAAGTGCAGGTCCTCGCCGTTCCAGCCGGTCCGGCAGGGCGGGAAGATGTGCGTTATCGAATCGTAATGGATGGTTGAAATACCTTTGGGGTAGCATCCTGCCCATTCAGCCAGGCAGGACAGGCCTACCCCGAGGGACGTGCCAGATGCCCTTTGACGGACCAGCGTCCGACGCGGTGCTCGCGGACGACCACGTGCCGGCGCACCGCGGCCCGGTCGCCTCGGTGCGCGATCTGGCGGTGGCGTTCCACCGGGACGGCGCGGACCTGTACGCGCTGCGCGGCGTCAGCCTCGAAGTCCGGGCGGGGGAGGTGCTCGCCATCGTCGGCGAGTCCGGATCCGGCAAGAGCGTCCTCGGGTCCGCCCTGATGGGCCTGCTGCCGTCGAACCTGCGGGCACTGTCGGGCGAGGTCACCGTCGACGGGGTGGACATGCTCCACGGTCCCGAGCGGGCCCGGCGCCGGGTCCGGCGGCTCAGCCTCGGCGGCGTCTTCCAGGACCCGATGAGTTCGCTGAACCCGACGCAGCGCATCGGCCGCCAGCTCTTCGAGGTGACGCGCTCCGACGAGGAGTCGGTGCGGCTGCTCCACGCCGCGGGCGTGCCCGAGGCGGAACAGCGGCTCCGCAGCTACCCGCACGAACTCTCCGGCGGCCTCCGCCAGCGGGTGATGATCGCGCTGGCGATCGCGGGCGACGTGAAGCTGGTCATCGCCGACGAGCCCACGACGGCCCTGGACGTCAGCGTGCAGGCGCAGATCCTGGAACTCCTGCGCGAGCTGTGCGACCGCCTCAGCCTCGCGATCTTCTTCGTCACCCACGACCTCGGCGTCGCCAGCCGGCTCGCCGACCGGATCGCCGTCATGTACGGCGGCCGGATCGCGGAGATCGGCTCGGCCCACGACGTCCTGGCCCACCCCTCGCACCCCTACACCCGGGCACTCCAGCGGGCGCGGCTCACCCTCCAGACGGAGCGCGACCGCGAGGTGGTGGCGCTGCCCGGCGAGCCCCCGGACCCGTCCCAGGTGATCGCCACCTGCCCGTTCGCGCCGCGCTGCGGTCACCACCTGGAGGTCTGCGACGACGGCCTGCCAGTTCTCCGGCCGTCGGTGACGACGGCGGCGCTGACCGCCTGCGTCCGTGCGGCCGACCTCCCGGCCCTCGCGACCGGCTCGCCGCACGGTGACGTCCTCGCCCCGATGCCACCGGTCACCGACCCGACTCCCGTCGTCGAGGTCACCGCCGCCCGCAAGTCCTACACCCTCGGCCGCGGCCGGCACGCCCTGGTGACGCACGCCCTCGACGGCGTCGACCTCTCCGTCGGCCCGAATGAGGCGCTGTCGATCGTCGGGTTGAGCGGATGCGGGAAGTCCACCCTGCTGCGGGCGATCGCCGGCCTGCTGCCCCTGGACTCGGGCTCGATCACCTACCACGTGCAGACCCGCCCGCAGATCGTCTTCCAGGACGCCGGTTCGTCGCTGACACCGTGGCTCACCCTCGGCGAGCTGATCGGCGAGCGGCTCCGCGGCAACGACATGACCAAGGCCGAGCGCCGCGAGGCCGTCGCGGCGACGATGCAGCGGGTCGGGCTCAACCCGCGGCTCGCCTCCGCCCGGCCGGGGCAGCTCTCCGGCGGGCAGCGGCAGCGGGCGGCGATCGCGCGGGCCGTGGTGGTCCCGCCCAGCCTGCTGCTCTGCGACGAGCCGACCTCGGCGCTGGACGTCTCGCTGGCGGCGACCGCGCTCAACATGCTCGCGGAGCTCCGCCGCGAGCTCGGCATGGCGATGCTCTTCGTGACCCACGACCTCGCGGCCGCCCGGCTGGTCGGCGACCGCATCGTGGTCATGGAGGCCGGCCGGATCGTCGAAAACGGGCCCACCGACGAGGTGGTGTCCAGCCCCCACCACGAACTCACCCGGCAGCTCCTCGCCGCGGTTCCCCAGGCGCGCGCCACCGGCTAACCCGTGAACGGATAACAGCGCCGCGCCGGCCCGCCCGGTGACCACCGGAACGAACACCCCGAGTACGTGCCTCACCATGCCTGCTCAACGAAAGGTTGGACCCATGACCCGTATCCGAGGCCGCGTGCTGGCGGGATCGGTAGCGCTGATCGCCGCGTTCGCGCCGGCCGCGTGTTCGTCCGGGGACGGGGACTCCTCCTCCGGCGCCACCATCGGTTCGGACTCCCTTCCGCAGACCAAACTCACCACCCTCAAGGTCGGCTGGTCCTACCAGGACATGACCCTCGACCCGGCCACCTTCTACGGCAGCGTCGGTTTCGCCACGATGGGCGCCCTCTACGAGGGGCTGGTCGCCTACGCACCGCGCAGCGGTGAGATCGTGCCGCAGCTCGCGACCAAGTGGAAGGTCTCTCCCGACGGGCTCACCTACACCTTCACCCTCCGCGAGGGCGCCACCTTCCACGACGGCACCCCGGTCGACGCCGAGGCCTTCCGGTACAGCTTCCAGCGCTTCATCGACGTCAAGGGCGCGCCGTCGTACATGCTCGGCGACGTCGCGAAGTTCCAGACTCCCGACCCGAAGACCTTCGTGATCGAGCTGAAGAAGCCGAACAACGCGCTGCTCGACTACCTCGCCTCCTACGTCGGGCCGAAAGCGATGAGCCCGACCCTGCTGAAGGCGAACGCCGGCCGCGACAACGGCCAGACCTTCCTGGTGAAGAACGACGCCGGCTCGGGCCCGTACGTCCTCTCCGACGTGGTCATCGACAAGGGCCTGACCCTCAAGGCGGCGCCGAAGTACTGGGGCGAGAAGCCGAAGATCCCGCAGATCCAGGTCTCGGTGGTGCCCGACATCACCGACCAGGTCCTCCGGCTGCGCAACGGCGACCTGGACCTGATCGACTCGCAGGTGCCGCCGAACCTCGCCCAGCAGCTCCGCAAGGACGGCAACCTCTCGGTGACCGCCTACGCCTCGGTGGTCAAGCCCACCGTCTGGATCAAGGACAGCGGGATCTTCCGCGACAAGGCGACCCGCGAGGCGCTGATCCAGGCGGTCGACCGCTCGGTGATCGCCAAGGGCGCCTTCGGTGCCGAGGCGACCCCGTCGAAGAGCCTGATCCCGATCACCATGGTCGGCGGCGACATCACCAGCGACGACCCCGGGTACGACCCGAGCAAGCTGAAGTCGATCGTCGGGGGCCTGGGCTCGATCCAGCCGATCGTGGTCGGCTACCGGGACAGCCTGGCCCGCGACGCGCTGGCCGCCCAGCTGATCCAGACCCAGCTGCAGGCGGCCGGTCTCAACGCCACCGTGCGCGGCTACGGTCCCGAGTTCTACGGGTTCGCCGCCGACACTTCGAAGGCACCCGACCTGATGGTGCTCGGCATCAACTCCGACGCGAACACGCCCGCGGCCTGGCTCAAGGCGTACTTCGCGACGGGCGGGTCGCTGACCATGAACGGCGTCTCGACGCCGGCCGGCGACGAGGCCCTGAACAAGGCGATCGCGGCCACCGACCCGGCCGAGGCCAAGCGCCTGTACGGCGAGGCGGCGACCGCCTACGCGGACTCGGCGTTCTTCTTCACCCTGGCCGACGTGAAGTCCTACATCTACGCGCACAAGAAGGTCGGTCCGGTTCCGTACACCGCGGCCAACCCGTTCGGGCCCTACTACGCCGAAGTGGGCGAGGCTCCGTGAGGGTTCTGCCCCTGGCCCGGCGGCGACCGATGACGCGCAAGGCCCTGTGGCTGAGCGCCGGGTCGCTGGGGGTGATCACGGTGTTCGCCGTGGTCGCCCCCGCGCTGGCCCCTCATGATCCGGCCCTTCCGATCGGGGTCCCGCTGTCCCCGCCGTTCGGTGACACCGGTGTGCTCGGCACCGACCAGGTCGGGCGGGACGTCCTCAGCCGGGTGCTGGGCGGCATGTCCGCGAGCTGGCTCGCCGCGCTCGCGCTGGTCGTGGTCATCGCCGGCGTCGGCAGCCTGGTCGGTGTGGTCGCCGGCTACCTGGGCGGCTGGGTCGATCGCGCGCTGATGGCGCTCGTCGACTTCTTCCTCGCGCTGCCCGCGGCCATCCTGGCGGTCGTCATCGCCGCGGTGCTCGGCCCGTCCCTGCGTAACGCCCTGATCGCCATCGGCGTGCTGAGCTGGCCCTACTACGCCCGGCTGGTCCGCGCGGAGGTGCGCGCGATCGCGGCGCGGCCTCACCTCGAAGCCGCCAAGCTGGCGGGGAACGGCCATCTGCGGCTCATGCTCCGGCACCTGCTGCCCGGAGCGTGGCCGGTCATCCTGGTGACGATCACGCTCGACCTCGGCGGCATCATCACGATGCTGGCCGGGCTCTCGTTCCTCGGCCTCGGCCGCCCGGCGCCGGCGCCGGAACTCGGCGCCATGGCCGCGCAGGGGCTGCCCTACCTGCTGACCCAATGGTGGATCCCGGTGGTCCCGGCCGTCGCGGTCACCTGCCTGGCGCTCGTCGCGAACCTGGCCGGCGACGCCCTCCGATCCCAGCTGAAAGCGCAGTGACAATGGCGAGGTTCCTGGTTCGAAGGCTGGCCACGGCCCTGGTCGTCCTGGTGCTGATGGTCGCGGCCCTGTTCGCGCTCCAGCAGTTCAGCCCGGCCGATCCCGCACGTGCCATGGTCGGCGACCGAGCGACTCCCGAAGCGCTCGAAAACGCCCGCGCGGAACTCGGGCTCGACCAGCCGTTCGTGCCCCGGCTGACGACGTATCTGGGCGACGTCGCGCACGGCGACCTCCAGACGTCGTACCGGACGAAGCAGCCGGTGGCCGCCGACCTGCGGTCCACCCTCCCGGCGACCCTGGAGCTGCTGGCCGTCGCGGCCGTCTTCGCGGTTCTCGCGGGGATGCTCCTGGGTCTCCTGACCGCCCGCGGGGGGTGGATCGTCGGCGGGGTGCGCGCGACGATGCTCGCCGGCGCCTCGGTCCCGATCTTCCTGCTCGGGCTGCTCTTCCTGCTGGTCCTCTACGACGGGCTCGGCTGGCTGCCGGGGTCGGGCCGGAGTTCGGGCGAGCTCCCGGAGGGTCCCACCGGCTTCCTGACGATCGACACGCTGCTGCACGGTCAGCTCGGTGGCTTCTGGGACGCCCTCACCCACCTGATCATGCCCGCGGTGGCCCTGGCCGCGGGCCCGTCGGTCGGCATCGGCCGCTCGTTCGGCAGCGCGCTGACCACCGCGCTCAATTCCGACTACGTCAAGACCGCCCGCCTGAAAGGGCTCAGCTGGACCGGGATCGTCTTCAAGCACGCGTTCCGCAACTGCCTGAACTCCGCGCTGGCCATGACCGGCCTCATGTTCGGGGTCATGCTCGGAACGATCGCCATCGTGGAGCAGATCTTCGCCTGGCCCGGCGTGGGCAACTACCTGTCGATCTCCATCCGCACCACCGACGTCCCCGCGATCACGGGTGTGGCGATCGTCTTCGGCACGATCTTCATCACGCTCAACGCGCTGGTCGACATCCTGCAGACGGTCGCGGACCCCCGGATCAGCCTCGATCCGGTCAGCTGACGAGGAGCCAGTTGATGCAGCATCGCCATGCCGACGTCGTCGTCGTCGGAGCCGGCCTCGCCGGCCTCTCCGCGGCCCGGCAGGCCCGTTCCCGGGGTCTGAGCGTGGTCCTCCTGGAGGCGCGCGACCGTGTCGGCGGGAAGACCTGGAACCGGGAGCTGCCGGACGGGCTGGCCGTCGAGGGCGGCGGCCAGTGGATCGGCCCGGACCAGCACCACGTGAACCGGCTCGTCCGCGAGCTCGGGCTGGAGACCTACCCGACCTTCATGGCGGGCGACAGCATCCGCCTGGTCGGCGGCACGGCCCGCCGGTTCGATCCGGACGCCGACCCGTGGACCGACGCGGAACGGGCCGACATCGAAAGCGCGATCAAGGCGCTGGAAGAGCTGGCCCGGTCGGTCGACCCGCGGTCTCCGTGGGACGACCCGGTCGCGGTCGACCTCGACAAGATCACCTTCGACGCCTGGCTCACCGCGACGGCGCGGACCCCGGCCGCTCGCGAGTTCTTCGCCGGCTTCCTCGCCGGCATCTGGGCGGCGAACGTCTGGGAGGTCTCGCTGCTGCACATCGTCCTCGGCGTCGCCGGCGCGGGTGCCGACATCGCCCGCATGACCGGGGTGGCGGGCGCCGCGCAGCAGGACCGCATCCTCGGGGGCTCGCAGCAGATCGCCCTCGCGATGGCGCGCGAGCTCGGGCCGGACGTGGTGCTCGGCGCCCCGGTCCGGGCCATCGAGCAGGACGCGGCGGGCGTCGTCGTCCGGGCCGACGGCATCGAGGTCGGCGCGGCCCACGCCGTCGTGGCGGTCGCCCCGGCGCTGGCCGCCCGGATCCGGTACACCCCCGACCTGTCCTTCGGCCGGGACCTATTCACGCAGCGAGCCGCGATGACCACGACGATCAAGATCCATGTGGTGTACGAGACGCCGTTCTGGCGGGCGAGCGGCCTGTCGGGTGAACTGCGCTCGCCGGGGTCCACGCTGGCGCTCACCTTCGACAACACCCCCGCGGGCAGCGACCTCGGGGTGATCGTCGGGTTCGTGGAGGCGGCCCGGGCCACCGCGTTCCGCAGGTGGGAGGAGAGCCGGCGCCACGAGCTGGTCCTGGACCAGCTGGCCCTGGCGTTCGGCGAGCGCGCACGGACACCGCTGCGGATCATCGAGGTCGACTGGACCGCCGAGCCGTGGTCCCGCGGCGCGCACCAGCTCGTGATGGCGCCCGGCACCTGGTCGAGCCTCGGACGCCACACCCGCGAGCCGGAGGGGCGCATCCACTGGGCCGGCGCGGAGACCGCGACCGAGTGGATGTGCTACATGGACGGTGCCGTCTCCTCCGGAAAGCGGGCGATCGACGAGATCGCCGGCGCCGCGAAGGCACGCTGATGCGCCGCCTCCTGCGGGCCTTCCTCAGATGGCGGGCGAAGGAGATCGCCGATCAACGGGACTGCCGGCACGACGGGAAGCCGCCGTACTGCATGAACTGCGCGTGCCTCCGGTCGCCGATGCCCTGAGCGGGCGCCGAACCAACCCATGCCGCGATCGGTCCGGCCGATCGCGCTGCTGCCGACGAAAGGGCATTCCATGGACATGCACCGGGAGGACCTCCCGTCCTACTGGCTTTATGCGGCGGAGGCACGGGCGTCCGACGCGCTGCAGGGTGACCGGGAGGTCGACTACTGCATCGTGGGCGCGGGACTGACCGGCCTGTGGACGGCGTACTACCTCTCGGTCGCCGACCCGGGCGCCCGGATCGCGGTGGTGGAGCGGCGGATGGCCGGGTTCGGCGCCTCCGGGCGCAACGCGGGGTGGTTGAGCTCGGAGTTCGACGGCAGGTTCGAGGACATGGCCGAGCGCGGTGGCCGCGCGGCCGTGGCGGCGATGCATCACGCGATGAACGAGACGTTCGACGTGGTGGTCGAGACCTGCCGGGCCGAGGGGATCGACGCCGACCTCCACCACGGCGGCATCATCCGGTTCGCCCAGAACCGGGCCCAACTGGTCCGGGTGCGGGCGGCGTTCGAGAAGCGGCAGGC
Organism: Actinomadura craniellae; assembly: GCF_003289645.1. Taxonomy (GTDB): domain Bacteria; phylum Actinomycetota; class Actinomycetes; order Streptosporangiales; family Streptosporangiaceae; genus Actinomadura_D; species Actinomadura_D craniellae. Next base: position 276,083 of record NZ_QLYX01000001.1, read on the forward strand.
ATGGGGGGCCGACGCGGGCTACTCCTGGCTCTCCGGCGGCGAGGTGCGCGAGCGCGTCGGCGTCCACGGCGTCCTGGGCGGCTACGCCAACGAGTACGGCGCCCGGGTGCAGCCGGCCAAGCTGGTCCGCGGTCTGCTGGAAGTCGTCCGGCGCCGTGGCGTCCGGGTCCACGAGGACACCGAGGCACAGCGCATCGAGCCGGGCCGCGTGGTCACCGCCCGGGGCACCATCACGGCACCGATCGTCGTACGCGGGGTCGAGGCGTATCTGGTCGGCCTCCCGGGGCACCGCCGGGACGTGCTGCCCATGCAGTCGTCCGTCATCCTCACCGAGCCGATCCCGGCCGAACTCCGCCCCGGGGTCGCCTGGTCGAACGCGGAGCTGATCGCCGACGGCGCGAACGCCTACGCGGCGGCCCAGCTCACTCCGGACTGGCGGATCGTGATGGGCGCGCGCGGCATCCTGCCGAAGTACGGGTACGGCTCCACCCTCGATCACGAGGGCGTGACCACCGAGCGGGCGCGACGCCATCTCTTCGAGGCGGTCGTCAACTGGTTCCCGCAGCTACGCGACCTGGGCATCAGCGACTCCTGGTGCGGAGTCCTGGCGATCCCGCGGGACTGGACGCCGTCGGTCGACTTCGACCCGGCCACCGGCCTCGCCGGCGCCGGCGGGTACGTCGGCAGCGGCGTCAGCACCACGAACCTGGCCGGCCGGACCCTGGCCGACCTGGTGACCGGCAAGAGCACCGAGCTCACCACGCTCCCGTGGGTCAACCGCCCGACCCGGCGGTGGGAGCCGGAGCCGCTGCGCTGGGCCGGAGTGAACGCGATGACGAAGCTCTACCGCGCCGCCGATCGGCGCGAGCAGGCCGGCCTCGACCGCCCGAGCCGCCTGAGCCGGATCGGTGCCATGGTCACCGGCCGCTGAGCGACCTCCGCCGGGAACATCGAAGGGAACCTTTCATGACCACCTCGATCGAGCTCGTCCGGTCGTACCTGGAATCGCTGCGCGGGCGGCGGGAACCCGGCTTCGAGGAGGCGCTTCGCCGTCACCTCACCGAGGACGCGATCTGCGTCGAGGCCGAGATGATCCCCTGGGGCGGTGTCTGGCGGGGGATCGACGGCTATCTGGGTGTCTTCGACGCGCTCCAGGAAGCCGTCGAGAAGGCGCCCGGTGTCGATGCCACCCGGGTCGGCAGCGAGATCGGCGTCCTCGTGGGGGAGGGCGACACGGTCTTCCGCGAGTTCACGTTGACGCTCGGCGGAACGGACGGCACCGACCACGTCATGCCGGGCGCCGAGACGTACACGATCACCGACGGCAGGATCTCGGCGATCCGCGTCTACTTCCAGGACACGGCGTACCTGAACCAGATCCTGTCCGCCGACATCCGGGGCCGGCAGAACCTTTAAAGCACGACAAACCAACCTATTGACATAGTGAAGGTTCTTCGATGTACTGAAGATGTATTCGGAAGGAAGGCGAGCCCGTGAGCGACGAAGCGCCCGGCACCTCCACGGCGGCGAACGCGAACAAGCGTGAGCTCGTGGAACGGCTGGGCACGGAGTTGCGGGCTCTCCGCAAGGAACGCCGGCTGACGCTGGAGGGGCTGAGCAAGCGCGCCGGCGTCAGCATGGGGCTGCTGAGCCAGATCGAGCGCGGTAACGGCAACCCGTCGTTCAACACTCTCGCCGACCTGGCGCACGCCCTGGAGGTGCCGATCGGCCGCCTCCTGCACAACTCCGACCTGCAGTCCCCGGTGGTGCGCGCCGGGGAGCGCAGGACCCTCGACCTCCACGAGCCGGACTCACAGGCGGTGCACCAGCTGCTGACTCCGTCGCTCCGCGGGCCGCTCGAGGCCCTGTGGGTGGAGGTGCCCCCGGGGCACGACACCTCGAAGACCCCCTACGTGCACGAGGGGGTCGAGTTCGGCCTCGTGCTGCAGGGCACCCACGAGGTCACCGTGGACGGGCAGGTCCACGTGCTCGAAGCGGGTGACTCGATCACCTTCCAGAGCTCGCTGCCCCATTCCTATCGGAACATCGGCAACGAGCGCGTGATCGCCGTCTGGGTGGTCACACCGCCGACCTTCTAGCTGCACACCCCCACACACCTTCACCCGCACGACCTCATCGGACGCCGAGCACGGCGCCCGCTGGTCAAGCGCGCGTGAAAACGACGGCACAAACTCCGGTTTCGACTGAGATGGGAAGATTCAAGTGGCGAGCAGGGTGCGAACCAAGGCGGACTACCTGGCCGGGCTCCGCGACGGCAGGCGGGTCTACGTCGGTGGCGAGCTGGTCACCGACGTGACGACTCACGACGCGTTCAAGAACGCGGCCGACAGCATCGGCGACATTTACTCGGCGGTGTCGGACCCGAAGAACGAAGACCTCACGACGTACGTCGAGGAGGAGACCGGCGACCGGTGCAGCCTGACCTTCCTCCGCCCGCTGGACCGCGCGGACATCGCCGCCAAGCGGCGGTTCCACCAGGTCGTGGCGGAGACCAGCAACGGCCTGATGGGGCGCACCCCGGACCACGTCGGCTCGTCGGTGACCGGGATGGCCTGCCAGGCGGACGTCTTCACCGACGGCGGGTACCCCGAGCACGTCCTGGACTACTGGCGGTACGTGCGTGACCGCGACCTGTACGTCGCGCACGCGGTGGCGCCGCCGTCAGGCACGCGGGCACTGGGCTCGCTGGGCGACGGGAACAAGTCGAGAGAGCCGGTGAAGAACCCGAACGCGCTCCGCGTGGTCGACTCCGACAGCGAGGGCGTCACCGTGCACGGCGTGAAGGTGCTGGCGACGTCCGCGGTCCTCGCCGACGAGATCTGGGTCGGCAACATCCTGCCGCTGCGGCCGGGGGACGAGGCGCACTCGGTCTCCTTCGCCGTCCCGGTCGCGACCGAGGGCCTGAAGCTGATCAGCCGGACGCCGTTCGAGGCCCGCGCCCGCAACAGCTACGAGTACCCGCTGGCGGCGAACTTCGACGAGACCGACTCGGTCCTGGTGTTCGACCAGGTGAAGGTGCCCTGGGAGCGGGTCTTCACCTTCGACGGGATCGCCACCTCGATCGCGGCCTTCAACAGCACCCCGGCGCACGCGCTGGCGAACCTGCAGGCGCACGTACGGCTGCTGACCAAGACCGGAACCATGCTCGGCCTGACCCGTCTGATCACCGAGGTCATCGGCACCTCGGGCATCCCGGGCGTGCAGGAGGAGCTCCGCCGGATGGCCCTCTACGTCGGCATGCTCGACGGCCTGATCCAGGGGCAGGAGACCCGGCCGGAGCGGTGGCCGGGCGGGTTCGTGAGCAACAACCGCGAAGTCCTCTACGCGACCATGGCCTGGAGCTCGCAGTCGTTCCCGCAGTTCGCCCTGCGGATGCGCGAGCTGATCGGCGGGCACCCGTTCCGCCAGCCCGCGGACGTCAGCGCGTTCGCCGACGCGGAAGCCACCGACGCCTACCTGCGCACCTCGGGCCAGGCCGACGCCGGGAGCGCCAAGGAGCACTACCAGCTCATGCGGACGGCATGGGACATGATCGGCAGCGAGTTCGCGAGCCGGCACCTCCAGTACGAGATGTTCTACGCGGGACCGCCGCACGTGACCAACGGCCACCTGGGCCGTGCGTTCGACTGGAACCGCGTCGACGGGCTGGCCGAGCGGCTGACCCGGCGGATCCGCGAGAAGACCGATGCCCAGCACGCCTGACGCCGGGCCGGTCGCCGCCCGGCCGGACCCTTCGGCCGCAGGGACCCGGCTGGGGACCCGCACCGTGTTCAGCCGGTGCGCCGCGACGGTCAACCTCATCGCCTGCCTTCAGGACGGCATGGCCACCGGGATGACCGCGACCTCGGTCTGCTCGCTCTCCCTCGACCCGCCGTCGGCGCTGATCTGCGTCCACCGGGAAGCGCGCACCCGCGACGCGATCGTGGCCGCGGGCACCTTCGTGATCAACGTCCTGAGCCGGGGGCAGGAGGAGCTCGCCAACCGGTTCAGCAGGCCCGGCTCGGACAAGGCGATCCCGGCCGAGCTGCTGAACACCCATGCCGGCCCCGATGCGTCCTATCCCGTCCTGAACGGCGTCGCCGGAGCGCTGATGTGCCGGCTCGCGAACGTCGTCGACTTCGGCTCGCACTCGATCATGATCGGCCTCGTCGAGCAGGTCATCGAGGGCCCGGCGGACGCCGAGCCGCTCGTCTACCACGACCGCAGATACGTCACCACCGTCGCCGACCTCGACCACCTCGCCCGCCGGATCACCGACGAGAGCCTGATCTCCGCCCTCGGGTGGTAGCCGGCTCCGGCGGCGATCGGCAGTCCCCACCGACAAGCGCGCCCACGACGAACAAGGAGCAGCTTTGACCGACAACACCTATTTCTCTGTGGCGGCGATGCAGCCGAACATGCACTACGCGGCGAATCTCGAGGAGCTGTGGGACAAGAACCTGAACCGCTGGCTGGAGCTCATCGACCACATGGTGCCGTACTGGTCGATGATCACCGGGGCGCCCTGCCGGCTCCTGGTGTTCCCGGAGTACGGCTTCATGAGCCTGCCGCGCACGCCCGACGGCAGCTGGAACGGCGTCTCGATCAAGATTCCCGGTCCCGAGACCGACGCGCTCGCCGAGAAGGCCAGGAAGCACGGCGTGTACATCGGTGCGCACGCGTGGGTCGAGTACGACGACCTCCCGGGCCGCCCGATGAGCGTCGCCTTCCTGATCGCGCCCGACGGCTCGATCCCGCTGATCCACCACAAGGTCGTGACCAGCAAGTCCTACGAGGCCGGGAGCGCGGCGCCCGGTGACGTCTACGACTGGTTCGTCAAGAAGTTCGGCGACGGGCTCGACGCGTTCTTCCCGGTCGCGCAGACCGAACTCGGCGGCATCGGCTTCCAGATCTGCGGCGAAGGCCAGTACGCCGAGACCTCCCGCGGGCTGATGCTCAACGGCGCCGAGATCCTGCTGCGGCCGAACGCCTGGATCGAGCCGTGGATGGCCGAGCCGCAGGACCTGATGTCGGTGATCACCCGGTTCCACGCGTTCTCGAACATGACCTACGTCGTCGAGGCGAACCGCGGCCACCTCTACCACCCGGGCCGGGCCGTCGACTTCGGTGCGGGACGCTCGATGATCGCCGACTACACGGGACGGCTGCTGGCCCGGGCCTCGGCGCACGGCGAGATGGGCGTCGCGGCGGAGGTGAACATGGAGTCGCTGCGCCGCTACCGCGAGGAGAGCGGTTTCTGCTCGCGCACGGTCTTCATGCCGACCGAGATCTTCGCCAAGGTCTACACCGATTCGGGCCGGATGTGGCCCAGCAACACCCTGATGGGCCGGGAGACCTCGATGAGCTCCGAGGAGTGGGAGGAGATCCGCCGGCAGGTGATCGAGTCCCGCCGCGACGTGTTCAAGGAGTCCGCGTACCGCAGGAGCCTGCGTGCCTAGCCCGTACCGGAGCACGCGGTCCGCAGGCAGCCGAAACCCGGAGAGGTCCACCCGATGATCGAGAGCAGTTCGAGAGCCGAGATCCGCGCTCTGTGGGACTCGGCCTGGCCGGCACCCGTCGACCGGGAAACCGCCGAGAACGCGACCGTCCTGACGCTGACCATCCTCGACACCGAGTTCGAGATACGGCTGCTGGCGGGGCCGGCGCCGCAGACCTGCGCGGCGGTCCTCCAGGAACTCCCGGTGACGGGATACCTGGTCCACGCGGCCTGGTCGGGGGACGTGGTCCGCGGCCTCGGCCCGGTCGACCTGGGCGAGGTCGACGCCACCGAGAACGCGACCGCGTGCTGCGCGCCGGGGGACGTCGTCTTCAGCCCGGAGCACCGGGAGTTGTCGATCATCTACGGCGACAACGACATGCGGATGCCGACCGGCCCGGTCTTCGCCTCCGTCTTCGGGCGGATCGAACGGAAGGTCGGGGTTCTCCAGCAGATCGGACGGGACATCAGGGTGTTCGGCACCGTCCCGTTCACGATCTCGCGTTAGGCCCGGTTGCCGGTGGCCGGACAGGGTGAGGCCACGGCCACCGGCAACCGTCCCCGCACCCCGGGCGCGCGCCCGGGGGAAGGACTCACGGCAGGAGGAATCCGTTGACCATCGGAAGTCTCACCGGCCGGGTGGCGATCGTCACCGGCGCGGCGGGAGGCATCGGCCGGGCCTGCGCGGCGGCGCTGTCCAGGCGTGGTGCCGTCGTGATCGGGGCCGACCTCCGTGATCGTCCGGTGCCCGGCGGTCCGGCGATCACGGAGTTCCGCCGTCTCGACGTCACCGATCCCGAGGCGGTCGACGCCCTGGTCGGCGAGGTCGCGGCGGCGCACGAGGGGCTGAGCATCCTGGTCAACTCCACGGGTCTCTACCCGAGCGCGCCGCTGACCGGGATCGGCGCGGGGGAGTGGGACCGGGTCCTGGGCGTCAACCTGAAGGGGCCGCATCTCTGCGTGGCCGCCTTCGCCCGGGCGCTGGTCGCCGCCGGGCGGCCGGGCACGGTGGTCAACATCTCCTCGACGGCCGCCGCGCGCGCCCGCCTCGGGGCGGCGCACTACTCGGCCTCGAAGGCCGGGTTGGACATGCTGACCAGGTCGCAGTCGCTCGAACTGGCCCGGCACGGCATCAGGGTGAACGCGGTGGCGCCCGGATACGTGAAAGTGGACAGCAGCGTCAACCCGATCTCGGCGGAGTACGAGGACGCGGTGCTGTCCGGAATCCCGCTGGGCCGCGTCGGCCGCCCCGACGACGTCGCCGAGGCGGTCGCCTTCCTCTGCGGCGACGCCGCCGCATGGATCACTGGCGAGGTGCTCGTCGTCGACGGCGGGGCGAGCGCCGGCAACGCCGGCCTGCCGCCGAGCGGGCCGGACGGCCGGGTGCGGAGCCCGCGATGAAGATCGTCCGTGTTGCGGGAACTCCGTTCGCCCGGGGCCTGGCCCACGGCGAGCAGGCACGCGAGGAGATCCACGAGGCGATCCGGGTCTACCGCCGGTGGTTCGAAACGTTCGCGCGGCTCTCCTGGGAGGCCGCCCGCGACGCCGCCCGGGCGCACCGGCCGTGGCTGGAAAACCGGGACCCGGCCGCCCTGGAGGAGATGCGCGGGATCGCGGCGGGGGCCGGTGTGCCGACCACCGAAATCGTCGCGCTCAACTTCCGCACCGAGATCGCCTACGCGGCGGCGGGGGACCTGGCGCTGACCGAGTGCACCGTGCTCGGGGTCGACGCGTCGGCATCGGGAGACGGGCACGTCTATCTCGCCCAGAACTGGGACTGGCTCACCGAACTGCTCCCGCTCACGATCATGCTGGACTGGGAGTTCGACGGCGGGCGCGCGGTCTCGGTCACCGAGCCGGGCATGCTCGCGAAGTTCGGGGTGAACTCCGCGGGCGTCGCGCTGTGCGTGAACCTGCTCGGCAGCGACGCCCATGGTCGGGGCGGGAGCTTCCACACGCTCGCCCGGCGGGTGCTGGAGTCCGCGACGGTGCTCGACGCGACCTGGGCGGTCACCGGCTCGGAGCGGGCCGGCTCCGGCAACTTCCTCATCGGCGGCGCATCCGGTGAGCTCATCGACGTCGAGTACAACCCGGTGCGCTGCCGGCTCCTGTTCCCCGCGAACGGGACGCTGGCGCACGCCAACCACTTCGTCGGCCCCGATCCCGGCGTACGTGACCGCCTCGACGTCCTGCGCGGGCTGTCGCCCGGGACGTACTTCCGGCAGTGGCGCGCGGAGCAACTGCTCGCGGCCGGGCCGGGCGCCGGGCTCGCCGGAATGCAGGCGATCCTGCGGGACCACTACGGCGCTCCGGAGAGCATCTGCCGGCATCCCCAGCCACCCGGGCGACGGGAGGTGCTGGGTCAGACCAACGTCTCGTTGATCATCGACGTCACCGCCTCCGCGTTGCACTACACGCTCGGCTGCCCGTGCCGAAGCGACTACGAGAGGATCTCGCTGCCATGGGCCTGACCGCGTCCGAAGAGCCGTGGCGCTGGGACGAGGCCGTCTGGCGCGGCCATCTCGACCTGGTCCGGGCCGGTCGCTCCCTGAAGCCGGCCCGCTGGCCGGGGGAGGCGCGGGTCGCGGTGGCCGTGTCCTTCGACTCCGACCATGAGACGATCCCGCTGCGGGACGGCCAGACGTCCCCAGGGCAGCTCGCCCAGGGCGAGTACGGCGCGCGCGCCGGCGTGCCGCGGATCCTGCGGATGCTGGAGCGCCACGGCATCCCGGCGACCTTCTTCATGCCGGCCGTCTCGGCACTGGCACACCCCGAAGAGGCCCGCGCGTACGTCGCCGCCGGGCACGAGATCGCCGCGCACGGCTGGATCCACGAGCGGACCACGCTGCTGCCGCCCGCGGACGAGCGGGCCCTCACCGAGCGCTCGCTGGACACCCTGGAGCGGATCTGCGGGGTGCGCCCCGTCGGGATCCGGACGCCGTCCTGGGACTTCAGCCCGAGCACGCTGTCGATCATCCGGGATCTCGGCCTGACCTACGACTCGTCGCTGATGGCGGACGACGAGCCGTACGAGATCCTCGCAGGCGGCGAGCCGACCGGGCTGGTCGAGATACCCGTCGACTGGATCCGCGACGACGCCCCCTATTTCGTGATGGACCGGTTCGGCTCCGCCCGCCCGTACATCGCGCCGCGCGACGTGCTGGAGATCTGGCGCGACGAGTTCGACCTCGCCCGCGCCGAGGGCGGGCTGTTCCAGCTGACCCTGCACCCGCACGTGATCGGGCACCGTTCGAGGATGCGGGTGCTCGACGCGCTGCTGAGCCATGTGACCGGCTACGACGACGTGTGGTGTGCCACCCATGCGCAGGTCGCGGAGGTGGTGAGAGGTTCGCTTCCAGCACCCGCCATCAAAGGTTGATAATACGTCCTTTAAATTCCAGGATCGCGACTGCCGCCGACGCGCGCTCGATGCCGCTCCCGGCTGGCTCCGCGCAGATCCGACACCGCAGGAAGGACCCCACGTGCGCACCCGAGCCGACTGGGAGCAACTGGCGCGAACCCTCCGATTCCGGCGGAACGCGTTCATCGACGGCTCCTTCGCCCCCGCCGCGGCCGGCGAGGAGTTCGAGACCCGCAACCCGGCCACCGGCGCAGTGATCACCACGGTCGCCCGGGCCCGGACGACCGACGTCGACTGGGCCGTCCGCGCCGCCCGCCGCTCGTTCGAGGCGGGGTCATGGTCGCGGGCGAAGCCGGCGCACCGCAAGGCCGTCCTCCTCCGGCTCGCGGACCTGATCCGCTCGAACGCCGACGAGCTCGCGTTGCTCGACACCCTCGACGGCGGGAAGCTCATCGCCGACACCTGGTCCTACGACGTCCCGGACAGCGCCGCCACCGTGCAGTGGTACGCCGAGACCACCGACAAGCAGTACGGAGAGGTCGCCCCGACCGGGCCCGGCGACCTGGCGATCGTCACCCGCGAACCGGTGGGTGTGGTCGGCGCCGTCGTGCCGTGGAACTACCCGCTGGGCATGGCGATCTGGAAGATCGCCCCAGCGCTCGCCACCGGCAACAGCATGGTGGTCAAGCCCGCCGAGGACTCGCCGCTGTCCGCGCTGCGGCTCGCCGAACTCGCGGCCGAGGCCGGACTTCCGGACGGCGTCCTGAACGTGGTGCCCGGCTACGGGGCCGAGGCCGGACGCGCGCTCGGTGAGCATCCCGACGTCGACGCCATCGGCTTCACCGGCTCGACCGCCGTGGGAAAGCTCTTCCTCGGCTACGCCGGCGCCTCCAACATGAAGCAGGTCTGGCTCGAATGCGGCGGGAAGAGCGCGAACGTGGTCTTCGCGGACGCCGCGGACCTGGACGTCGTCGCGGACAAGGTGGTCCTGGGAATCTACTCCTGCGCCGGCCAGATCTGCTCCGCCGGCTCGCGGCTGCTGGTGGAGGAGCGGGTCGCCGACGACCTGACCGACCGGATCGCGACCCGGGCCCGGGCCCTGCGGGTCGGCGACCCACTCGACCCGGAGAGCACCATGGGCCCGCTGGTGAGCAGGACCCAACTGGACCGGGTCATGGGATACGTGGCGGCCGGGCGGGCCGAGGCGAGACTCGCGTTCGGCGGCCACCGCCTGCACCAGGAGACGGGCGGCCACTACCTCGAGCCGACGGCGTTCACCGAGGTCGGCCCGACCGCGACGATCGCGCGTGAAGAGATCTTCGGGCCGGTGCTGGCGATCACGACGTTCCGCGAGGAACACGAGGCGATCACGCGCGCGAACGCCACCGACTACGGGCTCGCCGCGTCCGTCTTCACCACCGACATCCACCGCGCCCACCGGATGGCGGCGGCCCTGCGCGCGGGCACGGTGTCGGTGAACACGGTCGACGCGCTCGACGTCACCACGCCGTTCGGCGGGGTGAAACAGTCCGGCTTCGGCCGCGACCTCTCGCTGCACGCCCTGGAGAAGTACACCTCGCTGAAGACCACATGGTTCGCTGGCGCTACGAAAGGACGACCGTGACCTCCCCCGAAGCCCCGCCGCTCGTCGACTACCTCGTGCTCGGCGGCGGAACCGCCGGCTGCATCGTGGCCTCGCGGCTGAGCGAGGACCCCGAGGTGACGGTGTCGCTGGTCGAAGCCGGACCGAGCGACGCCGACGAACCGCGGGCGCACCGGATCCAGCGGTGGCCGGAGATGCTGGAAGGGGAGTACGACCTCGACTACCGCAGCGTTCCCCAGGAGCGCGGGAACTCGTTCATCCGCCAGGCCCGGCTGCGGATCCTGGGCGGCTGCTCGACCGCGAACACCATGATCACCTGGCGTCCCTTCCGCGGCGACCTCGACGAGTGGGTGGCCTTCGGTGCCGACGGGTGGGACTACGAGACCGTCAACCCGTACTTCGACCGGCTGCGCGCGCCGGTCACCCCCATCCCCCCGCAGGACCGGAACCCCTACCTCCGGGACGTGATCGACGCCGCGGCGGCGGCACTCGACCTGCCCGTGCGCGAGTCCTGGAACGACACCGAGTTCCGCACCGGCGCCGGCTACTTCGAGATCGGCTACGACCCGGCGACCAACCACCGGTCGTCCGCGTCCTCCACCTACATCCGCGGCGGAGCCGCCGACCGGGAGAACCTGCACCTCCTCCTCGGGGCACTGGTGGAGCGGGTGATCGTCGAGGACGGCCGCGCCGTCGGAGCGGTGGTGCGCCGGGCCGACGGCAGGCTCCGCGAGCTGAGGGCCCGCCGGGAGGTGGTCGTCTGCTGCGGCGCGATCGACTCTCCCGCGCTGCTGATGCGCTCGGGGATCGGCCCGCGCGCGGTCCTCGCCGCCGCCGGCATCGACGTCCTGGTCGACCTCCCCGGTGTCGGCGAGAACCTCCAGGACCACGCGGAGGGCCTGGTCATCTGGGAGGCGACGGGGGAGCGCCCCTCGACCCGGGCGACCGGGTGGGACGCCGGCTACGTCGCGATCGTCGACGAGGACAGCGTGGTCCCCGACGTGTCGACGCACATCCCCCTCGAGACCTGGGGCGTGAACGCCGAGCGGTACGGGGCGGTGCTCCCGGACAACAACGTCTCGCTGGTGCCCAACGTCGGCAAGCCGCGAAGCCGCGGCCGGGTCTGGATCACCTCGCCCGATCCGGAGGCGCCGCCGTCGATCGACTACCGCTACTTCACCGACCCGGACGGGCACGACGAGCGGATGCTCGTCGCCGGCGCCCGGCTGGCGCGGCGGGTCGCGGAGCAGGAGCCGTTCGCCTCGCATCTCGTCCGCGAGGTGTTCCCGGGACCCGACGTCCAGACCGACGCCGAGCTCTCGGCGGTGCTGCGGGCGACCCACCAGACCGTCTACCACGTGTCGTGCACCTGCAAGATGGGAGCCGACGACGACCCGATGGCCGTCCTGGACCCGCACCTGCGAGTTCGAGGGATCGACGGCCTGCGCGTCGTCGACGCGTCCGTGTTCCCCACCATCCCGGCGCTGAACCCGGTCGGTCTGGTCATGACCGTCGCGGAGCGGGCCGCCGATCTGATCCGCGGCGAGAACGGTGCCGGCTCCTCGCCGGCCGGTGGCTGACCAGGCGTGGAAACGATCGGCCCGCCCTATCGCCCGTCCTGCCGGTAGCGGCCGGGCGGGACGCCCTTCCAGCGGCGGAACGCGTGGATGAACGCGGCGGGTTCGGAGTAACCGAGCCGCCGGGCGATGTCCTGCGCGGGCAGGCCTTCCCCGAGCAACCGCTCGGCGAGGCCGGCCCGCACGTCGTCCAGCAGCTCGCGGTAGCCGGTGCCCTCGGCGGCGAGCCTGCGGCGCACGGTGCGCGGGCTGACCGCCAGCCGGGCGGCGACGCCGTCGAGACCGAGGGCGGGGTCGCGCACCAGCATGGCGCGGACCCGCACGGCGAAGCTCCGGCCGGCGTCGGCCCGGCCGTTACCGGCCAGCCGGGCCAGGGCCTTTTCGGACCGTCGCACGATGTGGTGGTCGGCCATCGGTAGCGGCCGGTCCAGTAACGCGGCGTCCAGCGCGATGAGGTTGCGGGCGGCCGAGAAGACGGGGTCGATCCCGAAGAACCCGCGGTAGTGGTCGGCGTGCGCCGGGGCCGGATAGGTGAAATGGAGCCGGCGCGGCGTCACGGACGTGAACATCATCTCCTGGTGCAAGGTCATCGCCATGGCCATGTCCCGCTCCAGGAAGAAGGTCCGCGTTTTCGCCGGAAGCCCGCCGGCGTCCAGCAGGATCCGGTACTCGACCTGGTCGATCTCCATCCGCGCTTCCGTCATGGCGAAGGTGTGGTCGGCATGGCGGAGCCAGAAGCCGGCCGCCTCCCGCGCGGTGGGACAGCTCATCATCCCGATCGCCCAGACGCCGTACGCGGTGAAATGCATCCGGGATCCGGCGATCAAGCCGAGTCCCGGCTCGTCGCAGGCGTCCAGCAGGTTGGCCACGGCGTCGAGTTCCTGGCCGGCGTCGATCTCATGCTCGGGGTCGGTCAGATCCTCGTCGGACAGGCCGGTGCCGGCCAGGCAGCGCTCCGCGGTCACTCCGTGCTCGGCCGCCAGCCCTACGATCACCGCCAGGCCGGCCGTGGCCCGCCGCGTGGTGCCCATGCGCGCCTCCCGGGACGGGTCGTGCCCTGACCGGAATTATCAACCCGGCTGGCCGCCGCGCGCATGGTCAGGAGCGAACAGGACGCCTACCGTCATCTCGTAGCGGGCGCTGTCCGGCTGCGCCGTTCGAGTGGAGAGCGTGATCATCATGACCTCGACCCGACCCCCGTTCGACGAGATCGACATATCCAGCGAGGAGTTCTGGGCACAGTCGCCCGACCACCGCGACAAGGCGTTCGCCGTGCTGCGCCAGGAACGGCCGGTGTCGTGGCACCGGCCGCTGGCGGGCGGCATGGTGGAGCCGACCTGCACGGGTTTCTGGGCGGTGGTGCGGCACGAGGACATCGTCACGGTGAGCCGTAACCCCCGGGTGTTCTCGTCGGCGGCCGAGAACGGCGGGGTCGGCCTGGCCGACGTCCCGCCCGACACGCTCAAGGCCATGGTGTCGATCCTGGTGATGGACGACCCCGAGCATCTCCGCCAGCGCAAGTTGATCAGCTCGGTGTTCACCCCCCGCCGGGTGGCCATGATCGAGGGGCAGATCAGGGCCCAGGCGCGGCGGATCGTGGCCGACCTGGCGAGCGACCGTACCGGCGCGGCGGACTTCGTCGATGCGGTGTCCAAACGGCTGCCGATGTGGACGATCTCCGAGATGCTCGGGGTGCCCGAGCAACTGCGCGAGGTGGTCGCGGAGAACGGCAACACCATCGCCGGCTGCGCCGACGACGAGTACCAGGACGGCCGCAGCCCGATGGAGGTGATCTTCGACGCCATTCTCGTCCAGCGCGAGCTCATGACGGAGCTGATGGCCGCCCGCCGGGCCGAGCCGCGCGACGACCTGATCACCGAGCTGGTGCACGCGGAGATCGAGGGGGAGCGGCTCACCGACGACGAGTTGCACGCCTTCCTGCTGCTGCTGTGCCTGGCCGGCAACGACACCACCCGGCACACGACCAGCCTCACGATGAAGGCGCTCACCGACTTCCCCGACCAGCGCGCGCTGCTGCTCGCGGACCTGCCCGGCCGGCTGCCCGCGGCCGTCGACGAGTTCCTGCGCTGGTCCAGCACCGTCCAGATGTTCTCCCGGACCGTGCTGGAGGACGTCGAGCTGAACGGCCGGCCGATCGCGGCGGGCGACAGGGTCGTGGTCTTCTACCCTTCGGGCAACCGGGACGAGGAGGTCTTCACCGACCCGCACCGTTTCGACGTGACCCGCACGCCCAACCCGCACATCGCGTTCGGCGGCGGGGGACCGCACTACTGTCTCGGCAGCCACCTGGCCCGGACCCAGCTGCACGCGATCTTCACCGAGTTGCTGACCCGGCTGCCGGACCTGCGGGCGGGAGAGCCGGAGTTCGTGGTCGGCAACGCCATCCGCGGGGTCAAGAGGATGCCCTGCACCTTCACCCCGACCGGCTGACGCCTCCGGGCCGCAGGGGTCAGTGCGCCGCCTCGGTTTCGACGAAGCAGCGGACGCCGGGGCGCAGCAACATGCCCGGCAGGGGGCGGACGAGGCCCTCCCGGACCGCGACCCCGGACGCCTCGGCGCGTGACCGCACGTCGATCCTGTCCAGGACGTGCCCGACATGGCTATGCACCGTCCGCGGCGACACCATGAGTTCGGCGGCGATCGCCTGGTCGGTCATGCCCATGGCGAGGCGGGTGAGCACGTCCAGCTCCCGCTCGGTGAGCCCGTACGGCGGGGCGCAGGGCCGCTCCTGCACGAGCGTTCCCAGCCCGGTCTGCCGGGCGAGGAGCAGCCGCACCCATGCGCCGCCGGCGGGCCAGAGCATCCGCAGCCGGTGGCCGGCCGAGGCGGCGAAGTCGTCGACGACCTGCCGCAGCCGGGCGTCGGCCAGCGCGGCGGGGCGCGTCCGGTCGGGGACGTCCAGGACCTGGCCGTCGCGGACCACGGCGGCCCGCGCCGGGCGAGCGTGCGGGGCGCCGGCCGACAGCGACCGGTGCGCTTCCGCGAACGGGTCGGCGATCGCGGCGAAGACGGGCAGGACCGCCTGCAGCGTCTCCTGCGCCGCATCGTCGAATCGGCGGGCACGGGAACTGGAGATGTGCACCAGGCCGACATAGCGCCCGTTGCGCCGCAGCGCCCCGGTCATACCGTCGCGGAAACCGGCGGGCGCGAGGTGGTGCTCGTAGATCCAACCGTGGCGGAAGGACTGTCCCGGCTCGGTCGAGATCGACGGGGGCAACGGTCCGGCGAGCACGGCCTCGAACCACCGGCTCCGCACGAAGTCGCCGCTCAGCACGTCGAGCACTCCGCCCGGATAGGCGTGCGAGGCCATACCGCGATGCGCGCCGCCGACCGGGTCCCGGCACACCACCGCGCACGCGTCGCCGGACAGCGCCTCGGCGAGCATCTCCACGGCCGCAGTGCCGGCGGCGGTGCGGTCGGGTTCGGCCGCCAGGGCACCGATGCGGGCGGCGAGCGCGACCTGTCGCCGAGTCGGCATGTCGACTCCGGTAATTAAGATCGTTTTGGCCCTGATGGTAGGGGTGGGGCAGCCTCAGGACAAGCGTCCGCACTGCTCAGACTGCTCGGCCGCCGCGTGGAATCGGTAAAAGTACGGATGCCGGCCGGTGACCCGTTGCCGTCTACTTGTCTCCGATTCGAACGCGAGGAAGCGGGACGCAATGACGACCGGGTACGTCTATCACGAGCTTTTCGGCTGGCACGACACGGGAACCAACGTCGGGCTTCTCCCCGCCGACCCCGCCGCCGGGCTCCAGCCGTTCGTCCACTTCGAGAACGCGGAAACCAAGCGGCGCATGCACGAACTCATCGTCGTCAGCGGGCTCATCGACCGACTGGAGCGCATCCGCCCGGTGCACGCATCGGAGGAGCAGATCCTGCGCGTGCACACCGAGGCCTACCTCGAACGCATCCGCAGCGAGAGCCGGCTGCCGAAGGGCGGCGACGGCGGCGACGGCTTCACACCGTTCGGGCAGGGCGGCTACCAGATCGCGACGCTCGCGGCCGGCGGGGTCATCGCGGCGGTCGACGCGGTCGTCTCGGGCGCGGTGGACAACGCGTACGCGCTCGTCCGGCCGCCGGGGCACCACGCGGTCGCCGACCTGGGCATGGGCTTCTGCCTGTTCAGCAACCTGGCGATCGCGGCCAGGCACGCGCAGCAGGCCCTCGGCGTCGAGCGCATCGCGGTCGTCGACTGGGACGTCCACCACGGCAACGGCACCCAGGCGGCCTTCGAGGACGACCCGTCCGTCCTCACCATCTCGCTGCACCAGGACAACGTCTTCCCGCCCAACAGCGGGTCCGTCGAGGAGCGCGGCACCGGAGCCGGGCACGGCTACGCGCTCAACGTCCCGCTGCCGCCCGGGACCGGCGACTACGGTTACCTCTACGCGATGGACCAGGTCGTGGTGCCGGCCATCCGCGCCTTCCAGCCCGACCTCGTCCTCGTCGCGTCCGGTTTCGACGCGAGCGCCATGGACCCGCTCGCCCGGCAACTGGTCACGTCCGAGGGCTACCGCATGCTCACCGAGCGGCTGATGGCGGTGGCCGAGGAGACCTGCGACGGCCGCATCGCGATGTCCCACGAGGGCGGCTACAGCCCCGTCTACGTCCCGTTCTGCGGCCTCGCGGTCATGGAGGCCCTCGCCGGCGCGCCGGCGTTCCCCGACCCGTACGCCCCGATCGTGACCGGCTTCGCCGGCCGCGACCTGCAACCGCACCAGCAGGCCACCGTCGACCGGGTGAGCCCGTTCGTCGCCGACCTCACCCGGTCGTCCGCGCCGACCTGAAGGCCCGGACCAACGCTTACGTGTGCAACGTCGGTGCCCCACAGGCGTCGTGCAGGCGGAGGGCGACCCGGGGCAGGCCGTCGGGGCCGGAGGTGACATCGGCGTCGACCCGGTAGACCTCGCGGAGCATTTCGGCCGTGACCACCTCCGGCGGGGGGCCGTCCGCGACGACGCGCCCGCCGTCCAGCACCACCAGGCGGTGGCAGGCCGCGGCGGCCAGTTGCAGGTCGTGCAGGGCGATCAGCGCGGTGACGCCCAGCCGCCCGACCAGTCGCAGCACCTCCACCTGGTGGCGCAGGTCGAGGTGGTTGGTGGGCTCGTCCAGGATCAGCAGGCGGGGCTCCTGGACGAGTGCCCGGGCGAGCTGCACGCGCTGCCGCTCGCCCCCCGACAGGGTGGTCACCGAGCGGTGCGCGAGGTGGGCGACGTCGCAGCGCCGCATCACGTCGGCGACCATCCGGTGCTCGGCGGCCGACAGCCCGCCGAGCGGGCCCTGGTGCGGGACGCGGCCGAGCGCGACGATCTGCTCGGCGGTGTTCTCCAGGTCCGCGGGGGAGTCCTGGGTGAGCACGGCCACCTGCCGGGCGACGTCCCTGGCGGGGGTGCGCCACACGTCGGCGCCGCCGACGCGCACCGTGCCGGTGTCGGGCCGCACGCTCCGGTAGACGCAGCGCAGCAGGCTGGACTTGCCGCTGCCGTTCGGTCCGAGCAGGCCGACGATCTGTCCGGGGGGCACGTGCAGCGTGACCCCCGACAGTCCCGCGGGCGCCCAGCCCAGCTCGTCGATGTGCAGGGAGACGGCGGTCATCGCCACTCCTTCCGGTCCGCGCGCCGCAGTAGGGCCAGGAAGAACGGCGCGCCGAGGACGGCGGTGATCACCCCGATCGGGATCTCGTCCGGTCGGTTGAGCACGCGGGCGCTGACATCGACCCACAGCAGCAGGATCGCGCCGGTCAGCGCGCTGAGCGGGAGGACCCGGCGGTTGTCCCCGCCGACCGCCAGGCGCACCGCGTGCGGGACCATCAGCGCGACGAACCCGATGCCGCCGCTGACGGCGACGACCGCGCCGATGACCACCGCGCAGCCGATGATCATGCGTCGCCGGAGCCGGCCGACCTCCAGGCCGAGGCTGGTGGCACCCTCCTCGCCGAGGACGAGCGCGTTCAACCGGCCGCTCTGCGCCCAGAACCAGAGGGTGCCGGCCACCACCACGGCGATCGGCACGCCGATGTCGCGCCACTGGGTGCCGCCGAGCCCGCCGAGCGTCCAGAACATGGCCGAGCGCACGTCCTTGTCCGGCGAGGTCAGCACCAGGTAGTGGGTGATCGCCTCGGTGAACGCGGCGACCGCGACACCGGCCAGGATCAGCCGGGTCGGCGCGACCGTCCCCCGGCCGCCGGCCAGCAGCATGACGAGCGCGAACGCCGCCATCGCCCCGAGGAAGGCGGCCACCGGCAGGGAGAACAGGCCGAACGGGGTGATGCCGACGATGATGACCAGGACGGCGCCGAACGAGGCGCCGGAGCTCGCGCCGATCAGGTACGGGTCGGCGAGGGGGTTGCGCAGCACCGCCTGCAGCACCGCGCCCACGGTCGCGAGCCCGGCGCCCACCGCGGTGCCGAGCAGCACCCGGGGCAGCCGGATGTCCAGCACGATCACCGCCTGCGGCCCGGCGGGAGCCGGCTCCACCAGGCCGGGCAGGTAACGGTGCCCGATCACCTGGGCGACGTCGCCGAACGGGATGGAGACCGGCCCCAGCCCCACCGCGGCGATCATCGAGAGCACCAGCACCACCGCCAGGATCCCGACCAGGGCGGGTGACGTGGCGTACGGCCCCCTCGCCGGGCGGCGCCCGGCGAGGGGGCCGGCGTCGACCCTCACCGGGCCAGTCCCTCCGTGATCGTCTTCAGGGCGCGGCCGCTGCGCACGCCCGGCTGGGTGTCGTTGACGGGAACGATGATGAACCGGTTCTCCTTGACCGCGGTGACGTCCTTGAGCGGGCCATAGGACTTCATGAAGGCGATCGCCTGGGCGGCGGGCTCGAACACCTGGTCCTCGACCAGGATGGCGTCGGGGTTGCGCTTGACGACCTCCTCCCAGCTCACCTGCTTGTACGAGGTGACCTCGGGGAAGATGTTGGTGCCGCCGGCCCGGCGGATCAGGTCGTCGACCAGGGCCGCGGAACCCGCGGTGGCGGGCTTGGCCTTGCCGCCCGCGTAGTCGAAGACCTTGGGCGCCCCCGAGGCCGGCCTGACCGCGCCGACCTCACCCTGCAGCCGGCGGACCAGTTCCTCCGCCCTGCCGGGGACGCCGAACACCTTGCCCAGGGCCCGCACGTCGGCGTACACGTCCTCGACCTTCGCCTTGCGGCCGGGGCAGTTGGCCGACAGCAGGTGGGTGTTGACGCCCTCCCGCTGCAGCGCGGCCCGGTCGCCCATCGCCTTGGGGCCGTAGTCGTCGGGGTAGCCGCTGACCACCATGTCGGGGTTGACCGAGTAGACGACTTCCTTGGACGGCGGCGGGAAGGCCTTCTCGGCGATCACCTTGACGCCCCGCAGGTCGCCGGCGTACTCGGGGACGATGTCCTTGGCGGCCACGGTGCCCGCCAGCCGGCCCTTCAGGCCGAGCGCGAGCATCACCTCGGTGGCCACGGTGCTGGAGGTGACCACCCGCTCCGGGGTCTTGGCGTACCGGTAGGACACGCCGCAGTTCTCCACCGTGACCGGCGCGGCGGACGGCCCGGCCGTGGTGGTGTCCTCCGCGCCGCCGCAGCCCGCGACCAGCACGGCGACCGCCGCGGCCGCCACAACACCAGGGATCTTCTTCATCAGGGGGTTTCCTCTTCCTCGTTCTCCCCGGCCCGTGCGGGGACCGGGGTACAGCGGGCCGCTCCGCGATCCCGGGGTCTCAGACATGGGGCATCGGCAGCCGTTCGGGGTCGGGGGGCAGCGGTTCGGCGCCGTCGCCCAGGAAGGGGAACGCGGCGGGCCCGGTGGAGCGCAGACCGGGCACGACGACGCGGGCCACCGCCAGGCCGAGCCGGGCCAGGTCCGGCGGGGTGATGTCGACGGCCACCGCCGCCAGGCCGCGGGCGGTCAGGGCGGCGTCCAGGTCGATCCGGCCGGGGCGCCACCGGCCGCCGGGGCGGCCCGTGGCCAGCCGGGCGGCGACCGCGCCGGCGACGCGGGGGTCGGCCAGCAGTTGCAGGGTGCAGACCAGGTCGGTGGCGTCGGCCAGGTCGGGCCGGTAGGAGTCGGCGTAGCGCCGGTCGTCCCGCCGTGGTTTGAGCACCGCGGACCATTCGGGGATACCGCCGATCACCGCGTCCAGGGTGTCGAGCGAGACGAGGGCCTCGGCCGCGGCCTTGGCGCCGGCGGCGGCGACCGGGTCGGCGGCGTCCGGAACGAGGGCGCAGCCCACGCCCAGCCGCTCGCCGCCGGCCCGCGCGGCGCACAGGACGACCGGGGCGCCCACCAGGTTCGGCACCCGGTGCCAGCTCAGCCGGACCCCTTCGGGGAGCGGCACCGGCAGCGGCGGCAGCGGCGGGAACGCCCGGTGCGCGTACCAGGCGGTGGCCAGCGCGTGGCGTTCGACCACCTCGGCGAGCGCGGCGGAGCGGGCGGCCGCGGGGGTCGGCCCGGCGGCGATGCCCGCGGCGATCGGCAGGTGCGGTGGCCGCCCCCGGGTTCCGGCGTGCTCGCCGTGCGCCAGCCAGACCAGCGACGCCGGGACCATGCGCCGCTCGCGGGCCGCGGTGCGCCCGGCGACCCAGAACACCGGGTCGTCGCGGCGCAGCCCGGCGAAGGGGAATCCCGGTCTGCCGTGCTGGGCGGGTGAGTAGAGCGCGAGCGCGGCGGGGTCGACCGCGCGGGACCCCAACCGCCGCCAGCCGGACCGCACCAGCCGCCGGGCCGGCACCAGGTGGCCGGCGTAGCGTTCGGCGGCCTCGCCGATGGCCCGGCGGGCGGCCTCGGCCGGGCCGGTCCACGAGGTGCCGCCGACCACGGGGTTGCCCAGGGGCAGCGCGAAGGCGCCGGTGGCGGCCAGTTCGGCGGTCGCGGTGTGCAGCACGCCATGGCTGCGGCCGGTCTCCACGGAGCGCACCGGCCCGCAGCGCGGGTCGAGCAGCCCGGCGTTCACGTGTGCGGCAGCGGGACGAGGTTGACCTCGTCCTCGCGGATCGGGGCGGACCGCAGGCCGAGCCGGACCGGGTCGGTGTACAGCCGGGTGCCGCCGAGGAAGGGGAACGCGGCGGGGGCGTTGGAGTAGGCGCCGGGCACCACCACGCGCGCCGCGCGGAATCCGGCCGCGGCGACGTCGGGCGTGGTGACGTCCACCGCGCAGGCGGACAACCCGGCGGCGGCCAGCCGGCCCAGGTACACCTCGTAGGGGTCGCCGGCCGGCCGGGGCAGCTCGTCCAGGCCGATCGGCCGGTGGTCGCCGGTGATCGGCTCCAGGTGGCGGCGCAGCCGGGGGTCCAGCCAGATCTGGCTGTGGCAGGACAGGTCGGCCACGTCGCGGAAGTCGGGCCGGTAGGAGTCGGCGTAGCGGCGGTCGGCCCGGTGCGGGTGGAAGAACTCCAGCGGGATCGTCCCCTCGCGGGCGGCGGTCCAGATATCGCCGCCGGGGTCCAGCAGGCCCATCGCGTACTGGCGCAGCGTGACGGCCTCGGCCAGCGCCTTGTGCACGGCGGCGGCGGGGTCGGTGCGGGCGGCGACACCGAAGACGGTCAGCTCGTGCTCGGGATCCTCCAGCAGGACGCCGATGACGGCGATGTCGAACACGGTGGGCAGCGCGACCACCCGGTACCGGCACGGCCCGGCCGCGCCGGCCGCCCGGGCCCAGCCGGGTCCCAGGCCGGGTGCGGGGCGCAGCACCGGGGCCAGCCGCGGGTGGTCGATCCGGACCGGGCGGGCGGGCAGCCGGTTGGCCCACCAGATGACGGTGGCGTCCCGTTCGACGACCTCTTCGAGGGCGGCGGTGCGGGCCATGCGGTCGTCGGTGCCGGCGGCGATCCCGGCGAGCATGACGAAGTTGGTGACCGGCTCGTCGAGCCGGGGCGGCTGGTGGTAGTTGACGTAGACCAGTGAGGCGGGCACCCAGACGGGTTCGCCCGCCGGCAGCGACGCCCCTTCGGCCCACAGCACCGGAAGGTCGGCGGTGAAGGGGGTGAACGGGCAGCCCGGTTCGGCGTACTGCGCCGCGGAGTACAGCGCCAGCGCCGCCGGGTCGAGGGCGTTCTCGCCGGCCGCGACCAGTTCCGCGCGGGAGGCGCGGCGCAGCCCGGCGGGGACGAAGTTGCCGCAGTACCGCTCGACCGCCTCGCCGATCGCGCTCATCCTGGCGCGGTCGGGGTCGCCGAAGGCGGTGCCGGTGGAGAACCGGTCGGCCGGCCAGGGCAGCCGCGCGGCGATGTCGGCGACGTGCGTGGCGCAGACGTCCAGGCCGCGGGGCCACCACGGCTCGGGGTCGGCGTGGACGACCTGCGTGATCACTCCGGTGCGCGGGTCGACCAGCGCGTCGGGGTTCATCCGTGCTCCTCGGCGTTCGGCTGCGGCAGCCGCAGCGGACCGAACTCGAACTCCAGGCCGACCGGCTCGGCCGGGGCGCGATGGCGGGGGACGCGCCCGGCGGTCAGTTCCACGTGCAGGCGGTCTCCGGCGGGCAGGTCGGCGGCGACGGGCGGCAGCCGCAGCCCGGCCCGGCCGGTGCCGGCCGGCAGCGGGGCGGTGGTGTCGCCGATCCGGACCCGGGCGCCGTCGGCGCGTTCGTGCACGAGCGTCGCCACCAGCTCCACCGGCCGCCGCGCGCGGACGGTCACGTCCAGGCGCGCCGCGCCGTGCCAGCGCAGCGGCCCGTCGGCGGTCAGCCGCACCGCGTCCTCGCGCCCGGCCACCGCGGCCAGGTCCGCCGAGTGCGGCAGCGACGGGAACGGGTCGGCGGGGTCGTGGCGCAGCCCCGTCCGGTCGGCCGCCGCCGGCACCGGCCGGTACCGGGGGCGGCGGGACGGGCGGGGGTCCCGGTCCTCCCATCCGCCGCCCAGCACCAGGCAGCGGTGGGGGTCGGTCCACTTCTCCCCAGCGGCGACGGTGGCCAGCCAGCTCAGCATCAGCTCGGCGGCGTCCGGCTCGGCCGGCGCCTCGATCGCGCACTCGGGGCGCAGCCGGTGGGTGAGCGGGGAAGCCCAGCCGCCCACGACCGTGGTGGGGTCGGCGGCCAGCAGCGCGTGACGCAGCGTGGTCTCCGCCGACCGGCAGTACCAGCTGCCCAGGTGCAGGGTCGGGACGGCGGCGGCCCGGATCGCCCGTACCACCCGGCGTGCCTGCGGCTTCCAGGTGCTCGGCGTCGGCGGCCACGGGCCGACGGGCACCGGCCAGCGGCGTTCCAGGCCGGGGCCGGTGGGGTCGGCGGCCAGGGCGGGATCCAGTGCGAGCGCCAGGTCGTAGAGGCCGGGCCGGACCGCCGGGCCGCCTGCCAGGTCGGTGCGCCACCACAGCTCGTCGTCGAGCGGCGGGGTGCCGGTGACCGGCCACGGCTGGCGGGACGCCACGGCCCGCACCGCCGGGTGGCCGGCGGCGCACCAGGCCGCGTACGCCTCGTAACCGGTGCCGGCCGCCAGCACCCGGCCGTCGCACCACGGCCGTGCGACGGCCCAGTCCACGGTGGCCGCGCCGTCCGGCCCCTCGTCAGCGCCGGGGACGAACTCGCCGCCGGAGCGTTGCCGCCCGCGCAGGTCCTGCACGTAGGCCGCCACCCCCGCCGCGGCCAGCGCGGCCGCCTCCGGCCATGCCCCCGCCGCCCCGTAGGGGGTGCGTACGAGCACCACCGGCGCGGGCGTGCGCTCGGGCAGGAACAGGTCGCCGACCAGCCGGACCCCGTCGCGCGCCCGTACGGCCAGGTCCACCTCGATCCGCCGTTCGTTCACCGCGCGCGGGCGGAGCCCGGTCACCGGCCCGCCCGGGCGGGGGCGGGCGCCTCGCGCATCAGGCCGGCGGGGATCGGGAGGACCGGATGGCGGGCGACCCGGCCGGTGGCCGGGTCGGCGCCCGCCTGCACGCCGCGGCCCGGAGGGTCTTCGCCGCACAGCCAGGCCCGCAGGTCGGCGGTGATCAGGGCGGCGGCCATGGCCGCGCCGATCGGGGCAGCGGGGTCGGGTTCGGGGCGGCCGCCCTCGTCCAGCCAGCGCCAGTAGGCGGTCAGTTCGTCCGGCCAGGGGCTGGCGGCCAGCCGCCGGGTCCGGGTGTCGGTGTACCCGGCGTCGGCGGGGCCGGTTCGGAACGGGCCGGTGTACCAGCGGCGCCCCTCGGCGTGGCCGCGGTGCCAGGGCAGGCCGGCGGCCAGGCAGCGGGCGTCCAGTTCGGTCCAGCGCCGGTCGGGGAGCCACGGCGCGCAGGCCACCAGGGCGGCCAGGCCGGCCGCCCGCCCGATCAGCTCGTCCTCGGTGCCGCGGAGCGCCCGGATCCCGGTCCGGGTGAGCAGGTCCGCCACCGCGTCGGCGAGCGGGCAGTCCCCGGCGACGCCCACGGTGCCGGGGCGCGGGGCGGGTCCGGCGAGCACTCCCTCGGCGGCGAGCGCCGACCGCAGCTCCGGGTCGGTCAGGTCGGTGGTGCCGCCGTCGGGTTCGATCGCGAGGAACTCCTCGGCGGGCGTGTGCACCAGCCAGCCCTCGCCCGCCGGGATCGGCGACACCCCACCGGTCCATCGCACGTCGTTCATCGGCCCTTCGCGTCTCTACTCTGGGGGAACCGGTGCGGGCGCAACTCGTCTGCGCCCGCACCGGCCGGAACTTCACTTCACCGCCTCACGTCAGCGCCATGCGATGGCGGACGACCGCGCCGTGGCGTGGTTGGAGGAGTGAACCTGGCTGCGGCTCTTGGCGACCGCCAGCTTCTTGACCTTCATGTGTGCTCACCTCCTTCCGCAGGGGGTTCCGGTCTCCGGGACGGCTTGGCCGCGAGTTGCGCCGCGGCGTCGACCACCCCTGCACGAGAGACCGGCAGGGGTTCGAATCTCCGTGCGTCCGCATTAGATCTGAGAATGAAAACGGTTGTCAATATCGCTAGGGTGGGCATCCATGGACGCATCCCCCCGAATCGAGGCGGCGCCCCCGGCGAACGGGCTGGTCGGGCTGCTCACCGGCAACCGCGACTTCCGGCGCCTGTGGCTGGGTAACCTGATCAGCGTCTGCGGCGGCTGGTTCAGCGCGGTCGCGGTGTTCGCGATGGTCTACGAGCACAGCGGCGCGGCCCTGGCCGCGGGAGCGACCCTGGCCCTGCGCTACCTGCCCGGCCTGCTGATCGGGCCCTGGGGCGGTGTCCTCGCCGACCGCGCCGACCGCCGGACGATCATGCTGGCCGGGGACGCGGTACTGGCCGTGCTGGCACTGAGCTTCCTGCTCGCCGACGGCCCCCGGACACTCTGGCTGGTCTACCCGCTGACGTTCCTGTCCGCCGGGGCGGGCTTCGTCTTCCAGGCGGCCCGCAGCGCCTGGATGCCCTCCCTGGTCCGGCCCGAGGAGTACGTGCTCTACTCGGCGGCCGTCCAGGTCAACGGGCTACTGTTCCAGGCGGTGGGCGGGCTGGCCGGTGCCGCCGTCATCGGGCTGCTGGGCTGGCGCTGGGCGTTCGTGGTCAACGCGCTGTCCTTCGCGGTGTCCTTCCTGCTCACCGCGCGGGTGAAACGGGGCGACCGACGTGGTGCCACCGGCCCGGCACCCGGCTGGGCCGCGGCCTTCCGGGAGGGGGTGCGCACCGCCCGCAGGGTCCGGATCATCGCGGCCCTGCTCTGGCTCGAGGCCGTCTTCTGTCTGGGCCTGGGCGGCACGATCACCGCGATGACCTACCTGGCCCTGCACGTCCACGACCTCGGCGACGGCGGCACCGGCTGGTTCTACGCCGTCCAGGGCACGGTCGGAGCGGTGACGCTGGTGGCGCTCGCCCCCCGGCTGCAGCGGATGCGCCCCCGGGCCAGACTGGCCGTCGTCGGCCTGTCCTGCCTCGGCGAGGGCCTGTGCACCGCGCTGCTCGGCCTGCCCGCCTCCGCCGCGGGCGCCCTGGTGCTCTGGGGGTGCGCGGCGCTGGCCGAGGTCGTCTACGGGCCCACCGCCATCGCCGCGCTGCTGGCCGCCGCGGGCAACGAGACGCGCGGCCGGGTCATGTCGCTGTGGAGCGCCGTCGCCACCACGAGCCTCGCCGTCTCGGCCTTCACCACCGGCGCCCTGCTCGGCGCCCTCGGCCACCGGACCCTGCTGCTCCTGCTCGGCACGCTGATGGCCGCGCCCGGCGCGATCTGGCTGGCGGCCCTGGCGTCCGGCCGCATCGACCTCCCCCAGCAGGAGCACTCCGGCCACCTACACGGCGAGCACCGGAAGAGCCCCTGACCACCGGCCACGGGACGGCAGGCCGAACGGTCGGTGGCCGGATTCCCCGGCGACTTCATCACCGAGGGTCGGTATTCGGCGACATGTCCGGGGCGTTCTCGCCCGCTGAGGGCATCGGGCCCCGGGGGTGGTTCTGGCAGGTCAGCTGCCGGTGGGGGGTGGTGGAGTCCAGCGGGCCGTTGCCGTCGGGACGCCGTGGGCGGCTTTGAGTTCTTCGGGGATGGCGTAGTGCATGACGCGGCCGCGTGTCAGGGACGACAGTTCCAGTGTCGTCACCAGGCGGCCGAGCCGGTCGGAGAGCTGGGCCGCCCAGGGGCCGCGGTCCTCGAATCGTTCGATCGTTCCCAGCAGCATGGGGGCGATCTTGGTGATGGTGTCCCAGCGGGAGCGGGGGACCTGAAGCCAGTCGGCGGCGGTGTCGCCGACCAGGAAGCGGATGAGGGCGGGCACGGCGGGATCCAGGAGGGTTCCGGGGACGACCTGTTCGTACATGTCGATGAGTTGTCGTGTCAGGTGCGCCCCCTCGGTGGAGGGGCCCATGTGGCGGAGCATGTACCGGTCGGAGAACTCCCGGGCCGCCTGCAGGTCGGGAGGTATGGTCGCCGGGTCGCAGCCGAGGATCGTTCCCACGACCCGCCAGGCGTAGTAGTAGGCCTCGGCGCCCTCGGGGGTGATGTGGACGCCCAGCCGGTGCAGCGCGTCCAGGACCTGGATGCTGAACATCATCAGCCCGCCGAGCATGTCCTCCTGGCAGATGGGGACGGGCTCGGGCCAGCGCCCCTCCTGCTGGAGGTGGCGCCGGATGGAGGCGTGCAGCAGCCGGACCTTCTGCGCCGCCGGCAGGAACCGCCCGCCGGCCTCGAACGCGTCCGGCTGCAGGAGGTAGACGGTGAACTGGCCGGTCTCGGCCATCCGCCGGGCGGGGTAGGCCAGCGAGTGCGTCGCCGACAGCAGCCGGGCCACATGCGGGACCACGTAACAGGCCGGCATCGCCGCGAACGACAGCGCGGTGGAGATGTGCACGTCGTTGTCGATGAAGAACTGCCGGGCCTGCTCCATGACCGCCCAGTCGACCCACTCGGGTGGAGTCGCGGTGGCCTGCAGGTAGTCGCGGGCGGCGTCCGGCAGCCCCTCCGGCAGCGCCTGCCCGGAGGTGGTGAACCAGCGCATGAGCGTGTTGAACCTGGACACCTGCCCGCTGGTGAACAGGGCTTCGACGGTCGCGTCGGCCAGCTCGTCACCTTTCAGCCGCAGCTCGTCCATGGCGGTGTCGGTGTACTCGATCATCGGCGGTCGCCTCGCAGATCAGTCGGGTCAGGGCAGGGACGGTGTCCGGCGCCAGGCGGGCCCGCTCCAGCGCCGTTCGTGCGGACTCGGCGCGTTCGTCGATCATCTGCCGCACCCGGGCAGGTGCCCCCGACCGCTGCATGATCTCTCTGATCGCGGCGGCGTCGGCGGCGGTGATCTCCCTCCCGCCGGCGAGCAGGTTCTGCAGGTGTCGCCGGTCCGGAGGGGGCGCCAGGTCCAGCGTGAGGGCGAGCAGCGCGGTCGGTGTGCGGCCGGTCAGGTCGTCCAGGCACGACTTGCCGGTCTGCGCGGGGTCGCCGAACACGTCCTGTAGGTCGTCCCGCAGCTGGAACGCCTCGCCGAGCGGACGCGCGTAGGCGGCCAGCGCCTTCAGCATCGTGGTGCCGGCACCACCCAGCACGGCGCCGATCAGCAAGGGGTGCTCGATCGTGTAGGAGCCGGTCTTGAACCTCACGATCGCCAGGGAACGGGCCACATCGGGGGTGAGCCCGGTGCGCAGGAGCTCCAGGCACTCGCCGGCCACCAGCTCGCGGGCCATCGTCGTCCACAACGGAATGGCGCGGGCCAGGAACGTTCGCGGCAGGCCCGAGGTATGGAACAGCTGTCCCGCCCACGCCATCAACAGATCGCCGATCAGGACGGCCAGGCCGTCACCGAGTTTCTCGTGCGCCGTCGCCCGGCCCCGCCGCAGCGGGCTGTGGTCGATGAGGTCGTCGTGGACGATGGCCGCCGCGTGCACCAGTTCCAACGCCGCGGCCGCACGGACTATCCCGTCGGTGTCGGGCTGTCCCGACGCTCGCCACCCCCAGTAGCAGAACGCCGGACGGATCCGCTTGCCCCCGGCGACCGAGATGCGCATCTGCTCGGCGACCGGCGCCAGCTCTCCGTCCAGCGCCAGTAGCTCGGCGATCTCGCTTTCGACGAACTCCGCCAGCATCCGATCGACCCGGAGCCGAAGGTCACCCATCGGAGTTCCGCTCGACGACCCGCCGGGCGATCACCTCCATGTGCGCGTGTGGCAGGTGCCCGGTACGCCTGAGCGCCAGCGCACCCCGCGCCCGCAGCTCCTCCCGCACCGCCTCCAGCCCGGGAAGACGCCGGACCGTGCTCCGCATCCCTCCCATCACCAGATCGGCCACCCCGGCCGCCAGATAGATCACCTCGTCCTGCGGCCTGACGCGTTCACCTGGCTTCACGGGCACTCTCCGTTCCCTGGACAACACCGTCAGCCATGACACTCCGTCGGCATTACACAGCGCGATTGATTCATTACATTTATCGCTCGGCAGTGAGGACATACTGGCCTCGAAGCGCACCCCCGCATGGGCCTGGAGCTCCTCGCCAAAACCCGCCTGCGCGTGGTCGAGGACACCACGCCCGATTCCATGATCGACCGTCGAGAACTCACCGCTTGACCTGCAACAGCAGGATTACGCGGCAGCCGGCTCATGCACCACGTCCGCTGGACGTGACCTATCTGTGAGGTGCCCTGGACCTTCCGGAAGGTCCAGGGCACCTCAGTCCTGGGAGTAGAGATCAGCGGATGGGCCGGGTCGCCCAGATCGGTGGTAGGTGGTGGGCCGGCCGGGTGGCGATGAGGTGGGCACGCAGGTGTCCGGTCATGGTGGCGGACAGGTTCAGGACTTCGGCCAGGCGGCGGAAGGTGAGGAAGTCGATTCCGCGTGCGGCGGCGTCGCGTTCGTAGGCGCGGGCCTCGTCGTCGATGTCCTTGGTGATGGCGGTGGGGCCGGCGGGCGGGGTCCTGGTGGCCTTGGCCCGTTCGTAGTCGATTTCGGAGAAGCCGCACAGGGTGCGCATGGTCTCTTCGGCCTGGTGCAGGGAGGTCGTGTGCCGCAGGGCCTGGGCCGGGGTGTTGATGGCCAGGGCTCGGGTGAGGGCGAGGCGGTGGACGTCGGAGCTGTGCTCGGTAAGGGCGACCGGTAGGCCGCCGTCCCGGATTTCGGCGGTGCCGCGGGCACCGCGCGCGGCTGCGGCCAGCAGGGCGGTCGCTTCGGAGGGGTGCCAGTCGAAGACATGGGCATGGCGCTCGGCATCGGCGCGGTGGAGGCGGGTGGCGATGCGATCGCCTGCCCGTGCCAGCACCTGGTCTTCCGGGATTTCGCCGTCGAGTCCCGGCCCGGCGATCAGGACGTCCACCGGGATCCCGATGTCCTGGCAGGCGGACAGCGCGAGCGCGTCGGCCAGGGGGCTGCGCAGCCCGGGTTCGTCGCCGTGGGCGAGGGCGTCCCCTCCGACGTCGATGATTTCGGCGCGGGGGGCGGCGAGCGAGGACGCAAGTTCACGGAGTTGGGTCCGCAGGCCCGTGGCGCCGCCGGTGGGGTCGAGGAGGACGAGGGTCGCGTCGATCTCGGCTGCGAGACGGGGCAGCGTGGACCCGGCCGGCGGGATCGGACGGGTGTCGGAGGTGATCGTGGTGACGTGCTCGCCGAGCCTGCGCAGGCCGGTGAAGTCGCTCGGGCTTCGGGGGCCGGGGAGCGGGTCGATGAGCAGGCGGTCCCAGGCGAGGGTCGCGATATGGGCGGGTTCGGTGCTGGTGGCGGTGTGGATGATGGCGGCGGCCAGGGAGTCGCCTCCGCCGCCGGCGGCCACGTAGAGCCGGGTCACGGGTTGCACTCTAGGTCCCGGGGCGTAGCCGATGGCCAGTAGGGTGGCCGGTGGCATTATCCACTTGTGAGTGAGGCAGGAGCGATGCCGGAGCTGGAGCAGGCCCTACCGAAGTACTTGCAGATCGCGGGACACATCCGTGACCGGATCCTGCGTGGTGATCTCCAGCCGGGAGACGAGGTCCCGTCCGAGCGGCAGATCGCGGCGGAGTGGAAAGTCTCGCGCCCGACCGCGACGAAGGCCCTCGAGGCGTTGCGGGTGCAAGGGCTGGTGGAATCCCGGCGCGGGTCGGGAACCTACGTGCTCAACCGGTATGACCTGCATCGGCGGGCGCGCGAACGATACCAGAAGGCGGATGAGACCGGCCGGATCTATCCGCCGAACGAGCGGGCGGAGATCGTGGCGGCCGAGATCGTCCAGGCGCCTCCGCATGTGGTCGAGGCGCTGGCACTGGACGGCGGGCAACGGGCGGTGCACCGGCACCGGATCACCTATCGCGATGATCGGCCGGTGGAGGTCTCCACGTCCTGGTACCCGGTGGCGATCGCGGACCGGGCGCCTCGGCTGACCGGGCGTGACCGGATCCGCGAGGGCACCCTCGCCTACGTGGAGAGCGCGACGGGCCGGCGGGCCCGGCACGCCTACGACCGGGTGGCCGCCCGGCTGGCTGGTGCGGAGGAACTGTCCGTGTTCGGCCTCTCCGGTCCGACGGCTGTGCTCGTCGTCCGGCATGTGGTGTTCGACATGGACGAACGGCCGCTGGAGTTCGCCGAGGCCGTGTACCCGCCCGACGCCTGGACCTACGAGCAGCAGTACACGATTCACTGAGCCCGGGCTGCCGGGTTCCTTGGAACCCCTTGCCGCTCCAAGTGGCCTATGCCACTCTACGAGAACTGGCCTATGCCACTATCCAGAAGGTCAAGTGGCCAGGTCATCCGAAGTACGGGCGGATCACCAGTGAGGTGAGATGAACGGAAGACGAGCGTCCAACGACTGTCCTCGGATCGGCTTGGCGGCCGTTGACCTGCCACGCGGCCTGGCCGGGACCCAGATCTGGCCGAACCGTCCGCCGATGGCGGTGGTGGAGCCGTGACCCCCGCTCAGGTGCGGGCGGCCGAGAGTAAGGTCCGGCATCTGTCCCTGCTGTCGAAGCTGCTCCGGAACCTGGTCGGGCTCGGCGTCCCGGACCTGCCAGGAGTGGCGGTGACCTTGCGGGACGCGGTCCCGCGCGTGCTGTTCACCGGCCCGAACCTGCTGATGGACGTCCAGGTCGGCGACGACGGGCGAGAGTTCGTCTGCCGACCGCCGATCGACACGGCCGCCCCGCTGGCGGTGACGGACGTTGCCGGGGCCGCAGAGGTCATCGCCGAAGTGCTGCGCTCGTGCGCCACGGACCAGCCCGCGGGCGAACAGCGATGACCACCGTAGCGACGGGCGAGGCCACGGCCGCTTCCGCCGTCCGGGAGTTACGGGCACGGTTTCCCGCGGCCGTAGTGTGGTTCGGCCCGTTCACCGGCCGGTGGTGGGCCATGGTCGGCACCGACCACGGCCCGCGCCTGGTGGAAGCGATCACCCCGGCCGAGTTGGGACGTGCGATCGCCTCCCCGGCGGCATGGCCCTGGCCGCGCCCCACGCCAAGGGGTGACGCAGAGCCAGAGCGGCACAGCCGCGGCGGCAGACCTGGAGGTCCCGGTGTACTGCCGAACGGGGTGTGGGCCTGGTGAGAACCCCACCATCCATCAAGCCGCATGAGTGAGCGCCCCCGCCCGGACGGCCATCCACGTGGCACCGCTTATGCCCACAGTGTGCTCGGCCGGTGAGAGAGCCGCCTCCCGGATCGGCCAGCCGAGGGTGCCTTCACCTCGTGGAGGATCCGCCGTGGCTGCGGAACCGGCGGTAGTTCCGTGCCGTCCGGGTCGGGATCGGCTCGGTCATTGTCAAGTGAGCTTGACATCGCGACGGGTGCCTTCTACCGTGTCAAGTGTACTTGACTTCGCGTTACAGGAAGGGCAGCTCGTGCAGGCACACGACGAGACCGGGGCCTATCAGGACTCGATCAAGACAACCGTTCGACTCGCACTCTGGACACTCGCCTGGGCGGCGACCCTCGCCCTGGCCAAGTTCGGTCCTGGGCTCTTGTGGGAATCGCGGCAATCGGTGGTGAGTTGGGCCGCGGTCGCCGTCAATCTCGTCGTCGGCATCGGATGGATCGTCGCCTTCGCGCGCTTTCTCCGAGCACAGGATGAGCTGCAGCGGAAGATCGTGCAGGATGCGCTGGTGGTCACCCTCGGAGTGGGGTGGGTCGGCGGGTTCGCCTACGTCGTCACGGACGCCGCCGACCTCGTCGTCCAGGACGTCAATATCGCGGTCTTCCCCGTGCTCCTGGGAGTCGTCTACTCGGTCGGCGTCCTCGTCGGCAAGATCAGGTACCGGTGAAGAACCGCATCAGGGACCTCCGGGCCGAACATGCCTGGACGCAGGCCGACCTGGCTCAGCGCGCCGGCGTGTCAAGGCAGACGATCAACGCGATCGAAACGGGGAAGTTCGACCCGAGCCTTCCGGTCGCCTTCCGCCTCGCCAAGCTGTTCGACCTGAAGATCGAAGAGGTCTTTCTCGACGACCAATGAAGCGTCCTGGATCTTCCGGGCGGATCGCGGGGATCGAGGGAAGGCCCAATGATGCGCACAGCCTATTTAGAATCATGAAATGCCTCATGAAGATCCGCCTGTACCCCCCGGCGTTAATCCCGAGATCCCATCAGCTGCCCGGATCTACGACCTTCTGCTGGGCGGCAGGGATAATTATCCCTCTGATCGCCAAGCCGTCGAAGAGATGAAGAGGGTCTACCCCGACAGCGGTGAAGGTGCCGCCAGGGGGAACCGTGCATGGTTGATCCGAGCCGTCCGCTATCTGGCGGGAGCCGGCATCGACCAGTTCCTCGATCTGGGCACCGGGTTGCCCACCCAAGAGAACGTGCACGAAGTCGCCCAGTCCATCGTCCCCGGCTCACGCGTGATGTACGTCGACAACGACCCGAGCGTCATTGCCCATGGGCGGGCGTTGCTCGCCGGCACCACCGTGATCATGCTTGAGGGTGACCTCGCCGATCCCGACTCGATCTTGCGTGCCGCCAGGGAGCACCTGGATTTCAGTCGCCCCGTCGCCGTCTTGTTCTCGGCGGTCTTTCATTTCATCAGCGATGAGCAGAGCCCGTCCCGGATCGTCGCGACCTTCGAGGACGCAGTCTGTTCTGGGAGTCACATCGCGATTTCCCATTTCACCAGTGACATCCTCGAAGAGGCGGACGATCTCGCGCGGGAGTACAGCAGTCGGGTCAGCGCCTCGTTGCACCCTCGTCCCTACGATGAGGTGACGAAGCTGTTCGCGGGTCTGGAGATGGTCGAGCCGGGCCTGGTGTACGTCAACCAGTGGCGTCCCCCAGAAGGCGTCGAGCTGGGGCACCCGACCACAGCTCCGATCTACGGGGGTGTGGGGCGTAAGCCCTGAGAACCGGGTCTGGTGTTGCCGGGCTGGGCGACACCACTTGTGCCCGTCGAACGGGGCGGCGGGGATTTGAACCGCAGTGCCCCGGAACGGTTGTCCGGCCCTCCTCGCGCCGCGGGTTCGAATTCCGCCCGGGTGGATGGACGATCGCGATGGCCTGCGCGGGCGGTGCGTCACATGGTGCGCAGGACCGAGACGACGATGCCCAGGATGGCGGCCTGATCGCCGTCGATCACCTCGTAGGCGGCGTTGCGCGGTTCGAGCAGGACGTGGCCGTCGCGCCGGCGGTAGACCTTGACCGTGGCCTCGCCGTCGATCATCGCGGCCACGATCTGCCCCGAGTGCGCTTCCTGCTGCTGGCGGACCACCACGATGTCGCCGTCGCAGATGGCCGCGTCGACCATCGAGTCGCCGCGCACCCGCAGCGCGAACACGGTGCCGCGGCCGGTGAGGTCGCGGGGCAGCCGCAGCAGGTCGTCGACGTGTTCGTCCGCCACGATCGGGGTCCCCGCGGCGATGTCGCCGACCACCGGCACGGTCACCGAGCCGGCGTCCGGCTCCGCCCGCCCGGCTCCGGGCAGGAAGTCCCGCACGTCGATCGGCCGTGCCACGGTCCTGCCGCGCCGCACGAAGCCCTGATCCTCCAGGCTCGCCAGGTGCTTCGACACCGAGGACGAGGACCGCAACCCCACCGCGGCACCGATCTGCCGGACGCTCGGCGCGTACCCGTGCGCGGCGACCCAGTCGCGGATCGCCGCCAGGATCTGCTGCTGCCGCACCGGCAGGCCCGAGACGTCCAAGTGGTCGAACCGGTCAAGCTCGTCGTAGGCGCTCACCGCCCGAATCATAGGCCCTGGCCTGGGTGATCCCACGGCGTTCCGTCCTTCCGCGCCGGAACGCGTCGGGGGCTCCCGCGGGTGGCCGGGGTCTCAGGCGGGCCGGGCGGCGAGTTCGGCCAGGCCGGGGGCGCCGGAGGGGGCGCGCAGCGCGATCTCCTCGCCGTCATGGGTGGTCAGCCCGACGCCGTACAGCCCGGCCGGGCCGTCGACGAACCGGAGCGGGAGCGCGGTGAAGGTCTCGGTGCCGATGTGCTCCTCGAGGTGGGCGGGGTCGCCGCCCACCTCGAGCCAGGAGATCTCGTGTAGCGGGCGCTCGTGGGTCAGCGGAGCGCGGCGGGCGGGGTGCTGCTCCAGGTCCGGGTGGAAGTACCAGTTCGGGAGTCCTCGGGCCCACGTCACCGCGGCGTTCCCCGGCGCCATGACCGTGGTCGTGGTCGTGCCGTCCGGCCGCCGGGCCCCGGGAGCGGTCACCACCTCGCCGCCGAAGCGCCGGGCGACGTCTTCGAGGTCCGCGCGGCTGCGGGCCCGCAGGTTCCAGGTCATCCAGTGGTCGCCGCGGCGGGTCGTCTGCTCGAACCAGGTGCGGAACGCGTCGACCCCGGGCGGCAGGTCGGCGTGGTGGTCGATGACCGACTCGACGTTGACGTACGCGTCGCCCGGCAGGGGGATGGTGCGGTGGGCGGTCGGCATGGTGTCCAGCCATCCGCCCTCGTGGCTGCGTAGCCCGGTTTCGGTGCGCAGCCGTTCGGCGCTCGCGTAGAGGTGTCGTACGCCGAGCGTGCAGTGGTCCAGGTCGTAGACAGGCACGGGGTCCTCCGCCACGCTTGAAGCGTTGCTTCCAAAATAGATTTGAAAGCAAACCTAAAGTTGGGAAGGTGCGATGTCAACCGACGGTCCGACTCTCGACGAGGGCGTGCGCGAGATGATCCTGCTGATGCCGCGGCTGGTGGCGCGGGCGAAGCGGACGCCGATCCCGGAGCGGCTCCGTGACTTCGCGCTCACGCCCCGGCACCTGTCCCTGCTGGCCCTGCTGCTCTACGACGGGCCCACCACGGTCAAGGAACTCGCCGGCCGGCTCCAGCTCGCCTCGACGACGGTCAGCCTGATGGTGGGTGACCTGAGCCGCCAGGGCATCCTGCGGCGACGCGAGGACGAGCAGGACCGCCGCCGGACCATCGTGAGCATCACCGACGCCCACCGCTCCGCGATCGAGGGCTGGCTGGGCACGGCGGCGGCGGCCTGGCGTACCGCGCTCCAGCCGCTGTCACCGGCCGAACGGGAGACGGTGATCGACACCCTGCTCACCTACGAGCGGGAGACGGCGGAACCGACCCGACAGCCCGACTGACCGCGCACCGCCCGCGCCCGTGTTCTCAGGCGGGGGACACCCCCGGGACCCGGTCCTGGACGGTGAACGAGGCCGCGGTGAAGACGGGGTCGTCGTGGACGCTGACCTTGTCCACGGCGCGGAAGTCGACGCGGAGTTCGTGGGCGTTCAGGTCGCAGAGCGCGTACCCGCAGTGCAGGTCGGCCCACTTGAGCGAGGGGTTGACGGTGCGGCGGATCTGGCGCGCCTCGTTGGCCGCGGGGTTGAAGTCCTGCGCGGAGCTGATGGACAGGGAGGTGAACTCGGCGCCGATGACCTTGGAGCCGGGGTCCAGGGTGTCGGCGTGGATGTCGGAGACGTACCCGCAGTGGACGTCCCCGGACAGCACGACGAAGTTGCGCACCGTCCTGCGGTCGAGCGACCTGGAGACGGTGTCGAAGAGGCGCTGCTGCGAGGCCTGGTAGCCGTCCCACGTTCCGGCGGAGAAGACGGCGGGCGCCTCGGGGTCGGCGGCGGTGTTCAAGCGTGCCATGAGGATCTGCTGGGGGACGATGTTCCAGCGTGCCGGTGTCCGGCCGAGGCCCGCGCGGAACCAGGACTCCTGCTCGTCACCGAGCATGACCAGCGAGGGGTCGCGCCGCGGCCCGGCGTCGACCACGGTGCCGGACACCATGGGGTCGCGGTACTGGCGGGTGTCCAGGACGTCGAACTGGGCGAGCGCGCCATGCCGGAACCGCCGGTAGAGGCGGGCGTCGGCACCCCGCGGCGGCCGGGGCCAGCGGATCGGCATGAACTCCCAGTAGGCGCGGTAGGCGGCCGCCCGCCGGTCGAGGTCGGGGGTGGCCCAGGACTCGTAGTCGTTGGAGATCTCGTGGTCGTCCCAGGTGAGGATCCAGGGGATCTCGCGGTGCGCGGCCAGCAGGTCCGGGTCGGTCTTGTAGAGGGCGTACCGCAGCCGGTACTGGTCGAGGGTGGTCGTGGTGGGGATGACCTCGGCGGGCAGGTCGGCGGGGATGGGGCGGCCGACGGCGAGCTGCTGGACGGGGTACTCGTAGATGTAGTCGCCGACGAAGAGCATCAGCTCGGCGTTCTGCTCGACGACGTCCCGCATCGTCTGGAAGTACCCGGCCCGGTAGTTCTGGCAGGACGCGACGGCGAACTTCAGCGGGCGCATGGAGTGGGCCGGGGGCATGGTGGTGGTGCTGCCGGTCTCGCTGAGGTGTCCCGCGGCGCGGAACCGGTACCAGTAGCGCCTGCCGGGCCGCAGGCCGCGCACGTCGACGTGGACGGTGTGCGAGGTGTCGGGGCTGGTGACGACATGCCCTCCCCGGACCGGCCGGCGGAACCGCGGGTCCTCGGCGATCTGCCATTCGACCTTCACCCGCGCGCCGTGGGGCAGCCCGCCGTTGGGCTGCAGGGGGTCGGGCGCGATCCGCGTCCACAGGACGACGGCGTCCTCGAGAGGGTCACCGGAGGCGACGCCCTGCGTGAACGGGTACCCGAGGGCGCGCGGGGTGGCGGCGGACGCCGGCGTGGGCAGGCCCAGGCTGAAGGCCAGCCCGGCCGCGCCACCCCCCGCGGCCCGCAGGAACGTGCGGCGCTCGAGGGGGTTGGACCGGGAGAAGGAGGGGCTGTCAGGCATGATCGGCAACGTAAGGCGCGATCATGACCTCACTCCATACGCCGAGTGACGTTCACGCGATCAAGATCTGGACAACAGGCGCAGAAGATGCTTAATCGGGCTAATGGTGTCAGGGCTTATCCAGCAAGTGGAGGTGTCCGATACCCGCCGATTGGACGGCGTGGGCTGCTTTCGCCATGATTTGCCGATGTGGTGCAAGCTGATCGAAGAGCACACCTCCCGGGCCGGGTTCGCCTCTCCGGCCACGGAACGGGAACTGCACCGGGTCGAGGAGTCGCTGGGGCATCTGCTGCCCGAAGAACTGGCCGAACTGCTCGGTGAGACCAACGGCGTGATCGACGCCAACGGCTACAACCTGGTCTTCTCCGCCGAACAGCTCCTCCAGGGCAATCTGGAAATGCGCACCTACCCCGCCTTGAAGCGGCTCTACATGTCCTTCGACCAGTTGCTGTTCTTCTCCGACGCCCCCGGCGACGGCAGCCTGTTCGCCTACGCCCTCGTCCCCGAGGGCAGGCCGGACATCTTCGTCTGGGACCACCGCACCGACAACCGCCGTTGCGTCGCGCCGTCCCTGGAACACTTCATCCAGGCATGGCTCACCGGCCGCATCCAGCTGTGACCCGCCCGGAGCGCGAGTGGCCTCCGCACCCAGTGGCCTGCTGGTCACTTCAGGCCGACCGTGCCGTGGGGGGAACCTTGGTGGCCTGCGCGATGCGGGTGCCTCTGGCCATGATCGACAACACGGCGGCGACGGCGCATATCGCCGCTCCGCCCCACCAGGCGTGGGTGTAGGTGCCGAAGGTGTCCCGGGCGACGCCGGCGCCGAACGCGGCGGCGGCGGCGCCGATCTGGTGGGAGGCGAACACCCAGCCGAAGACGATCGTGCCGCGCTCGCCGAAGATCTCACGGCACAGCGCCGCGGTGGGGGGAACGGTGGCCACCCAGTCCAGGCCGTAGATGACGACGAACAGGATCATGCTCGGGTGCACCTGGTCCGACAGCAGCCAGGGCAGCAGGAGCAGGCCCACTCCCCGGAAGGCGTAGTAGGCGGCCAGGAGCTTGCGCGGGTCGAACTTGTCGGTCAGCCAGCCCGAGGCGATCGTGCCGGCGATGTCGAAGATCCCCACGAGGGCCAGCAGGCCCGCCGCCGTGGTGGTGGGCATCCCGTGGTCGTGGGCCGAGGGGATGAAGTGGATGCCGACGAGCCCGTTGGTGGTCGCCCCGCAGATCGCGAACGCGATCGCCAACGCCCAGAACGCCCGGTGCCGGACCGCGAAGGCCAGACCTTCGAGGGCGCGCCGGACCGCGCCGCCCACGGCACGCGGTGGGGCGAGGTAGCCCGCCGGGTCGGCGCCGTAGGGCAGGACGCCACGATCTTCGGGGTGGTCGCGGATGACCAGCCACACCAGCGGCACGGCGACCAGCGCCGCCGCGGCGATGACCAGGGAAGCCGGTCGCCACCCGATGTTCTCGGCCAGGGCGGCCACGGGCGGCAGGATCACCAGCTGTCCGGTCGCCGATCCGGCGGTCAGCACGCCCATGACGAGGCCGCGGCGTTCGACGAACCACCGGTTGGCGATGGTCGCGGCGAACACCAGTGCCATCGCCCCGGTGCCCGTGCCGATCAGCAGACCCCAGAAGACCAGCAGGTGCCAGGAGGCCGTCATGAGGACGCTGCCGGCGGCGCCGAGCGCCACCAGGGACAGGGCGGCCGAGACGACCTGGCGCATGCCGAAGCGGTCCATCAGCGCGGCGGCGAAGGGCGCGACGAGGCCGTAGAGCACCAGGTTGATGCTCACGGCCAGCGAGATCGCGCTCATCGACCAGCCGAACTCGTGGTGCAGCGGCACCATCAGCGCACCGGGAGCGGCGCGGAAGCCCGCGGCCCCCAGCAGTGCCAGGAACGCGACGGCCGCGACCCACCATGCCGGGTGGACACGGGGTGCGCGGGCGCGTACGGGGGATTTCGGCGACATACCAGCTGACTTTCTTAAAAGAAGCTATATCCTGGCGGTCACCCTACTCGGGACGTGAGGTGACGGGGAAGGCGATGCCCCTGCGATCCGATTGGTCCGACGAGCTGTGCCCGATCCGCCGCGCACTCGACGTGCTCGGCGACGGATGGGTGCTGCTGATCATCCGCGACGTGCTCCACGGCCGCGGCCGGTTCGACTCGCTGCGCGACAATCTCGGCATCTCCGAGGCGGTGCTCAGCCGCCGGCTGCACGCCATGGTCGATGCCGGCCTGCTGGTGCGCGTCGAATACGACAGCGGTGGACGCACCCGTCAGGGGTACGCGGCGACCGAAGCCGCGGCGGAACTGCTGCCGGTGCTGCAACAGCTCGCGCTGTGGGGCGAGCGGCACACCGCCATGCCCGCGGGCGGCGGGCACATGGCCATGATCCATCGGACCTGCGGCAACGAGACCACGCAGGGGCAGGTGTGCAGCGCCTGCGGCGAGGTCCTCGTCCCCGAGCACATGACCTGGGTCAAACCCTGGAAGAACGCGCGTGACGCGCTGGTCCCCGCGGGCGTCCTGGGCGAACCCTGACGGGCGGCTGAGTCCCTAGTGTCAGGGCGGGAGTGAACCCGGGGTTTTGGTAGAAAAGTGCTAGCCGTGCGGCTAGGAATTGTCTAGCCGGGCGGCTAGACGCTGTCGGTTGCAGGTCGTTAACCTCGGGCCACCATTCAGCAGGAACCGCTTCCTGGGCGCAGGGCCGTCCGGGCCACCCACCCCACCGTCCTGCGAGTCGCGGGACCAGATCGCCCGAGAACAGTTCCTTTCCGGTCGTGCCGGGTCGAGGCCGCACGCCGCGTCCTGCCCCACCCAACGTTTGGAGCGTCATGTCCACGATCAGTCGTCGCTCGCTGCTCACCGGCGCCACGGCCGCTGCCGGGCTGTCGGTCGTGGGAGCGCAGAGCGCCCGGGCCTCGTCGCGCAGGCGGGTTCCGGTGACGCGCGAGGAGCAGCGCCTCGTGATCATCGGTTCGGGTTTCGGGGGCGGCGTGGCGGCCCTGCGGTTCGCGCAGGCCGGAGTGCCGTCCCTGGTCCTGGAACGCGGCCTGTGGTGGCGTACCGGCCCGAACGCCGCGACCTTCCCGCGCGCCTCCGGCATCGACAAGCGCGCGTTCTGGATGGGCATGTCCTTTGAGATCTTCGGGATCCGGACACCGCAGCTGGACCCCTACCTCGGGCTCCTGGAGGCGGTGGAGGGCGAGAACATGAACATCGTCTGTGCCGCGGGCGTCGGTGGCGGCTCGCTGGTCTACCAGGGCATGACCCTCCAGCCCTCGCGGGAGATCTTCAACGCCACCATGCCCGAGCAGATCGACTACTCCGTGATGGACAGCGTCTACTACCCGCGGGTCGCGCGCATGCTGAAGATCCAGACCGCCCCCGACGAGCTGATCAACAGCCAGACCTACCTGCCGTCGCGCATCTTCGGCCGCAACGTCGAGCGCGCGGGCTACTCGCTGTCGAAGATCCCGATGCCGATCGACTGGAACTTCGCGCTGCGCGAGCTCAAGGGCGAGATGAAGCCGTCCTACACCAACGGTGACTGCGCGCTGGGCGTGAACAACGGCGGCAAGCACTCGGTGGACGTCACCTACATCGCCGCCGCGCAGGCCACCGGCCTGGTGACCGTCGCGACCCAGCACAACGTCACCGACGTGGAGATGGCCAAGGACGGCCGCTGGGTGGTGCATGTCGACCGCCTCAGCACCGAGGGCGAGGTGCTGGAAAAGAAGATCATCACCACGAAGTCCCTTGTCATGTCCGCCGGCCAGGTCAACACCACCAAGCTGCTGATGCGCGCGGCCGCCAAGCGGAAGATCCCGGACATGCCCGACGGTCTGGGCACCAACTGGGGCTCGAACGGCGACCGCATCTACGTCTGGACCAACCTCGCCGACGACTTCGGCGTCCCGCAGGGCGGCCCGGTCGTCTACGGCAGCAAGGACTGGGGTTCCCCCGCCACCGCCAACACGGTCATCCAGGCGTCCCTCCCGCCGCTGCCGGTCAACCTGCGCTCCACCATGATGGTCGGCTTCGGCGTCAGCCAGGGCCGTGGCCGCTTCACCTACA
The DNA here is from genome assembly GCF_003289645.1 of Actinomadura craniellae. Taxonomy (GTDB): domain Bacteria; phylum Actinomycetota; class Actinomycetes; order Streptosporangiales; family Streptosporangiaceae; genus Actinomadura_D; species Actinomadura_D craniellae. Next base: position 317,640 of record NZ_QLYX01000001.1, read on the forward strand.
ACCCCTTCAGGGACGACGTCGTCCTGCGCTGGCCCAAGGACGGCGACAAGGCGGTGCACGCGAAGATCCACGAGCGTGCCACGAAGATCGCCGGACCGGCCTCCCTGCTCATCGACACCAACGCGGTCGTCCCCTCCACCTGGCACCCGCTGGGCGGCGCCTCCATGGGCGTCGTCTGCGACCTCGCCGGCCGCGTGCAGGGCCACCGCGGCCTCTACGTCCTCGACGGCGCCCTGATGCCCGGCACCACCGCGGCCTGCAACCCCTCCATGACCATCGCCGCCCTGGCCGAGCGCGCCGCCGACGAGCTCGTCGCCAGCGACGTGGGCACGATCATCTGAGGTGGTGTTCAGGTGGCTCGTGGGGCCTTCCGCAGGCGGAAGGGCCGGCTCGGGAGTCCCCACGCCCACCTCACCGCGGAACCACACCGCCGGCGTCCGCGGGCCCGGCGGCGGCCGTTCACCGTTCGGCAGCCTTGACGTCACCATCTGGTCATCTTTCATGAAGGGGAATGTCGGCGTTCGGACGCCTTTATCGTCAGTGGTCGCGCGTAGGTTGAGGGCGTCTGCCGGAAGTGAGCACAAGGAGTTGCGGTGACGGCTGACCTCCCGCGCGTCGTCGTCGAGGAACCCTCGCTCAGCATCGCCCGCCCGCCCCGTTTCTGGGGCCCGCGCTTCGGCTGGCCGTTCGCGGTCACCGCCTGCGTCGCGCTGGTCGGCGCGGTGGCGCTGCTCGTCAACGCGCTCACACCGGTCGAGCAGGTCGTCACGGTCCGCGGCATCATGGCCTCCAAGCAGGACTTCTTCAACGACAGGGAAGTCCAGCGCTTATTGCTGGAGCACAACCTCCGCGTCGAAGTCACCGCCCGCGGCTCGGGCGAAGTCGCCTACGAGGTGCTCACCCAGAAGACCGAGCACTACGACTTCGCCTTCCCCTCCGGGCAGCCGGCGGCCGACCTGATCAGGAGCGAGCGCCGGAGGCGGGGCCTGCACACCCAGACGACGCGCCTGTTCACCAGCCCGATCGTGCTCGCCAGCTACCGGGAGTACGCCGAGACCCTGGTCGGGAACGGCGCCGCGAGCCGGCACTCGGGCGGGCCCGGCGGGGCGCTCTACTACACGCTGGACACGGCGAAGTTCGTCGAGCTGGGCAAGCAGGGCAGGACGTGGAACGACATCGGGATCGGTGACCACCCGAACCCGGACGGCACGAGCATCACGAACGGCAACCGCGTGCTCGCCCACAACTCCGGGGTGTGCCGGTCCAACTCCGGCGCCACGTACCTCGCCCTCGTCGCCTTCGTGGAGAACGGTGACGAGCCGGTACAGAGCGAGGCCGAGGTGGACCGGGTCGCCCGGGACGTCCAGCCGCTCATCACCGCGCTCGGCATGCCGGAGTCGGGCCTGTGGCAGTTCTACGTCACCCCGGAGGGCAAGAGCCGGGGGCCGATCGTCGTGGTGTACGAGCACCAGTTCTTCGCCTACCAGCAGGAGCACCGGCGCCGTACCGGGCGCACGGACACCGAGCGGGTGCTGCTCTACCCCAAGCAGGAGTTCCAGACCGATCCGGAGTACATCTCGCTCCGCCCGGGCGCCGGTGAGCGGCTCGGCCGGCTGCTGCTCACCGACCCGGCGCTGCGCCGGCGCATGATGGAGCTCGGCTTCCGGGTCATCGACGACACCGACGCCACCGGGACCGCACGGCTCTTCCAGCTGCTGGTCAGCCGCGGCGTGCCGAAGCCCGACGGGCGCACCGACTACACCCGCGCGGAGCTGCCGGAGCCGAACCTGCTGCAACGGCTGGTCGACACGGTCGGCAGGTGCCCCTGATGCGGCGCCCGCCGCGCACGTTCGCCGGCCTCGTGGCCGGCGCGATGCTCGTGCTGGGCGCCGCGTGCACCTCGGCCGAGCCGGACACGACGCTGCGGGTACTGGCCAGCGACGAACTCGCCGACCTGCGCCCGCTGCTCGGCGAGCTCCGGCGGGACACCGGGATCGAGCTCGTGCTCGACTACCGGGGCACCGTGGACGCCTCTACCGCGCTCGCGAAGGGCGGTGACGACCACGATCTCGCCTGGCTGTCCAACGACCGCTACCTGCAGCTCGAACTCCAGGAGCCGGGCGGGCGGCGGCTGCGGCCCCTGTCCACCCAGATCATGATGTCGCCGGTGGTCTTCGGCGCCCGGGCGGGGACCGCGGAGCGGCTGCGCCGCAACGCCCGGAACCCGAAGCTGTCCTGGGCGGACATCGCCGACGGCGCGGCCGAGGGGCTGGTGCGCTTCGGCATGGCCGACCCGCGCCATGCCGACAGCGGGCTCGCCGCCCTGGTGGGCGTGGCCACCGCGGCCGCCGGCACCGGCGGCGCGCTGCGGCCGCAGGACATCACCTGTGACCGGCTGCGCGGGCTGTTCTCCGGCCAGACGCTCACCGCGGCGTCGTCGAGCAAGCTCATCGATGCGTTCGTAGCGGATCAGGGCGAAGCCGACGCGCTGATCGGGTACGAGTCGACGCTCCTGTCCCTCAACGCGAGCGGGAGGCTGCGCGAGCCGCTGGAGATCGTCTACCCCGAGGACGGCATCGTGCTGTCCGAGTACCCGCTGCTGCTGCTCGACCCGTCGCGCCGTGCCGCGTACGACAAGGTCGTGGCCTGGCTGACCCGCACGGACACCCAGCGGAAGATCATGCAGCGGACGCTGCGCCGCCCCGTGAACCCCGGTGTGCCCCGCGACCCGCGGCTGCGCACGGAGATCGGCAACGCGCTGTACTTCCCGGACCGGCCCGAAGTCGTCGATCGGCTGCTGGCCGACTACGACCCGCGCGCGAGGCCACCGGGCCAGGTGATCTTCGTGCTCGACTACTCCGGGTCCATGCGGGGCGCGCGGGTCGAGGCGCTGCGGTCCACGTTCGAGGGGCTCGGCGGTGCGGACGGCTCGTCCACCGGCAGGTTCGTGCGGTTCTACCGGGGCGAGCGGCTCATCCTGATCCGCTTCGGCGGGGGTGTCCGGGCGGAGCGCGGCTTCACCATCGCCGGCCCCGGCGACGCCGAGGCCGTGCGCGGCTTCCTCGCGACCGAGGAGTTCGACCGGAGCACCGCCGTGTGGTCCGCGCTCGACCACGCGTACGGGCTCGCCGGCGAGCTGAAGCGCGCCGCCCCGGGCCGGCCGGTGACCATCGTGCTGATGACCGACGGCCTGAACAACGCCGGCATCGGGCTGGCGGAGTTCCTCCGCCGGTACCGGGCCCTGGCGCCGGCGGCCAGGGCCGTGCACACCTACACCATCCGCTTCGGCGAAGCCGACCCGGCCGAACTGGATCGGGCGGCGAAGGCGACCGGTGGCCGCATGGTGGACGCCAACGCGTCCTCGCTGGCCCGGGCCTTCAAAGAGATCCGTGGTTGTCGCTGACCCCAGGAGGTACGGATGCTGTGGCTGGGACTGATGACCGGCGGGGCCGCCGTTGTCGCGGGAGCGCTCTGCTACGCGTACATGATCACCGTGCGCCGGCACAGGTCGGCCTGGGCGGGCCGGCAGAAGCCGGGGATCTGCTTCTACCTCGACGAGGACAACGTCATGGACCTCTACCTGCAGGAGGAGTACCCGGACCTGCAACGCGAGGTCGAGGAGACGATCAGCCGCAGCACCGGTGCGGAGCTGCAGGTCCGGCCCGCTCCGGTGCGGGCGGGTGTGACGGCCGCGGCGGGCAGGGAGCAGGTCATCAGGTACATCAAGGACGAGGGGCCGATCACGGTCATCGGGCGCATCATCCGCGCCCTCGATGACGCGAACGACATCGTGTACGTCAACCTCTACAACCGCACGATCGGGCCGAACATCGGCCTGGACCGGGCGCTGGCGTGGACCCACGGCCCCGGGGCCGGGCGGGTGCGCGCGGCCCGGCTGCGGGAGCTCGACCCGTCGGCCTTCGTCTCGGTCACGGGACGGTTCAGGGTCACGGACAGGTCCGAGACGACGACCACGTTCTCCGCCCCGTACGGCGATCCCACGGAGTTCTCCGGCGACCTGCCGAAGGTCAGCGTCACCTGCGTCACCGCCCAGCTGCGCCGCGACGACGTGGCCGACGGCCCGTTCCCCGCGCGCTGCCTCGGCAAGATCAAGCACTGGGACCCCGACACCCGGCAACTGGTGATCTCTCCGGTCCTCGCCATCTTCCAATGACGTCCCGGCGCCGTCCGTGCTCCGGGGGAAGCCAGACCGGACGGGCGGCGGAGACCAGCCCGGACCACGCCCTCGACGGGACGCTCGAACCCCTTGATACCGGGCCGGACCGGCATGGCAGGATGTCCGGTGACATGGCCCCCTCGATGCCCCCCTCGCCCCCGCTCCGTCTGGTGCGCGCCGCGGTCTTCTCGGCCGTGTGCGTGATCCTGACGTCCCTGGGGCACCTGGTGGCCTCCGGGCAGCCGATGGCGCCGTGGGCGATCGGGCTGGGGTTCGCCGGGGTGCTGGGCTTCGCGCTGGTCCTGGCCGGGCACGAGCGGTCGCTCGCGACGATCACGGGCGGGTTGCTGCTGGGGCAGTTCGCGCTGCACGCGCTGTTCGTCGCCGGGCACGCCCATCACGCCGGTCATCAGGCGGTCGTCCAGGACGGCGGTACCGGCCCGGAGATGATGGCCGTGCACCTGCTGGCCGCGGTGGCGTCCGCGTGGTGGCTGCGCCGCGGGGAACGCCGCGCCTGGTGGCTGGCCCGGCTGGCGGCCCACCTGCTGGCCGTCCCGTTCTCGCTGGTCTTCAGCGTGCTCGGCCCCCCGGTGCGGGGGGTCGCCGCGGCACCGCCGGCCCCGCCGATCGCGCCGCCGGTCAGCAACGTGCTGCGGTACGTCCTGGTGCTGAGGGGTCCGCCGGTTCGCTCTCCGGCGCTCGGCTGCGGCTGAGCGCTCACCTCGCAGGCGGCCCGTCCGGGCCGCCTTCCTCCGCCCCGCGCCGCGCGGGGCGGCCGAGAGCGTTCGCAGAATCCGGAGTACCCCATGTCATCACGTGCCGTTTTCTCCCGCACCGCCCAGTTCGTTGCCGCCGTGGCCCTCGGGGCGGCGGCCCTCACCGGGTGCGGAAACGACAGCGACGGCGGGACCGCCGCCCCGGCGAGCACCCCCGCGAGCACCCCCGCCGCACCACTGACGATCACCGACCCGTGGGTCAAGACCGCGGACGAGGGCATGACCGCCGCGTTCGGCACCCTGACCAACACCACCGGCGCGGAGCTCACCATCGTGTCCGGCGCCACCCCGGCCTCCCCGAAGGTCGAGCTGCACGAGGTCGCCGGCACCGGCGGCGAGATGAAGATGCGGCCCAGGGAGGGCGGGTTCACCATCCCCGCCGGCGGCAGGCTCGAACTCAAGCCCGGCGGTTTCCACATCATGCTCATGGGCGTCACCAAGCCGATCAAGCCGGGTGACCAGGTCGCGTTCACCCTCACCCTCAAGGACGGGACCACCTTCCCCTTCACCGCCCTCGGCAAGGCGTTCAAGGGCGGGAACGAGAAGTACGTCCCGGGCCACTGATGGCCGAGCGCAAAGTGAGCCGGCGCGGGCTGCTCACCGGCGGCGCGGCCGCCGCCGGTGGGCTCGCCGCCGGCGGCTACGCCATCCGGCGATCCACCGAGCCGGCCGGGCCGTCCGGGCCGCCGGCGCTGCGCGCCGGCGGCCCGGCGCCGGCCGTCGAGCCGTTCCACGGCGTGCACCAGGCGGGCATCGCGACACCGCCCCAGACCTACGCGGCGTTCGTCGGCCTCGACCTGCGGCCCGGCACCTCCCGCGAGGCGCTGGGCCGGCTGATGCGGTTGCTGACCGACGACGCCCGCCGTCTCACGGCGGGCCGGGCCGGCCTCGCGGACGCCCAACCCGAACTGGCCGATCTCCCGGCCAGGCTGACCGTCACCTTCGGTTTTGGGCCGGGCCTGTTCGAGGCCGCGAAGCTGGAGCGGTCGCGGCCCGGCACCGAGCTGCCCCGGTTCCGCATCGACCGGCTGGAGGACCGGTGGAGCGGCGGCGACCTCCTCGTCCAGCTGTGCGCCGACGACGGCGTCACGCTCGCCCACGCGCTGCGGCTGATCGTCAAGGACGCCCGCGACTTCGGGACCGTACGGTGGACGCAGCGCGGTTTCCGCCGCGCGGCCCAGCCGCAGGGCCAGACGCAGCGCAACCTGATGGGCCAGCTCGACGGCACCGTCCAGCCCCCCGACCTCGACAGGTCCGTGTGGATCCGGGACGGCCCCGGCTGGCTGCGCGGCGGCACCCTCATGGTGCTGCGCCGGATCAGTATGGACCTGGAGAAGTGGGACGAGGCCGACGAGGGCGCCAAGGAGTTCGCGATGGGCCGCCGGATCAAGGACGGCTCTCCCCTCACCGGACGCGCCGAACACGACGACCCCGACCTGACGGCGGTCGACCGGCTGGGGTTCCCGGTCATCTCCGAGGTCGCCCACGTCCGGCTGTCGCGGGCCGCCGACCCGTCCCTGCGGATCCTCCGCCGCGGCTACAACTACGACGAGGCCATCGACGTCGACGGCGTCAGCGACTCCGGGCTGCTGTTCGTCTCCTACCAGGCCGACCTCGCCCGGCAGTTCGTCCCGATCCAGCGGCGCCTCGCCGAGACCGACCAGCTCAACCTGTGGACGACCCCCATCGGCTCGGCCGTCTTCGTCCTCCCGCCGGGCTGCGGCCCGGGCGGCTGGATCGGAGAGACCCTCCTCGGCTGAGCCCCGATACCCGCGCCCATCGGGCATCACCTCGTGGTGTCCGATGCGGCGTGTGGAGCTTGGTGGTGCGCCGGGGGATCTCGCTGGCGCCACTGAACCCGGCGCACCACCAAGACTGACCTCGGGCCATGCCCGGCGGAGCTGTGTACGAGCCGGTCGCCGTGTGATCCTGGTCCTCGGGTCAAGAGGTGATCGCAGGCCGGCCGGTACCGGGCTCGCCACCATTAACGCCCGCAGGCGGCTTCACCCGCGGCTCGAAGGCGGCCTGGGGACGAGGACCGGATCCGGCGTCACCTCGCGCCCGCGGGACCGGGCGGGAAGGCGGCCGCCCGGTGGGTTGCGAAGTCGGAGAGGACCTGTTCGCGGGTGCGGGCGTTCAGGTGGTCGACGTAGAGGCGGCCGTCGAGGTGGTCGGTCTCGTGTTGCAGGCAGCGGGCGAGCAGGCCTGTCCCGGTGACGGTGACCGGGGCGCCGGTGAGGTCGAAGCCGTGGCAGCGGGCGCGGTCGGGGCGGGGGACGGCGGCGCGGGCGCCGGGAACGGACAGGCAGCCCTCCTCGCTGTCGTCGAGTTCGCGGTCGGGGCCGGCGGGGAGTTCGAGGGTGGGGTTGACGATGACGCCCTTGACGTAGGTGTCGCCGGCGTCGGGGCAGTCGTAGACGAACACCCGCAGGTCGACCCCGATCTGGTTGGCGGCCAGGCCGACGCCCTGCGCGGCGTACATGCTGGCGAACATGTCCTCGGTGAGCCGGGCGAGGTCGGCGTCGAAACGTTCGACCGGCCGGCAGGGCCGGTGCAGCACCGGTGTGCCGACGAGGGTGATGGGGCGGGCGACGCCGGTCATGCCTGTACCTCTCCTGCGGGGTGAAGCGCTGCGTGGGTGAGCGGGCCGGTGGCGGAGGCCCGGAAAGCCGGCCCGGACATCGCGCAGGACGGCCCGCCAAGTTACTGCAACTAAGTTGCAACTACATATAGCATGCGATTAGTCGCCAGAGGGTGCGCGCGGACACGGGAGCCCCCCATGGATCGTTCACCAGGCCTCGAACTCCGTTCCTGGCACGGGCACGCCGTGCTGGAGGTGGCGGACACCCTCACCGGGCTGTACCGGGCGGCGTTCTGCGCGCCACCGTGGAACGAGCCTCCGGTCAGGGCGGTGATGTTCCGCGGCCGGCTGGTCACCGATGCCGAACGTCCCGGGTTCGTCGCCGTGACCGCGTGCCGGGAAGGCGTCCCCGTCGGATTCGGGACCGCGTGGACGACGCGGTCCCCGTTCCCCACCGATCGCCGCTACCCGGACATCACCGCGCGGCTGGGCGCCGAACGGGTGACGACCTGGCTGATCGGGAGCCAGGAGATCGACGAACTGGCCGTCAGCCCCGGCGCCCAGGGCCTCGGGGTGGGGACGGCGCTGCTGGAGACGTTGACCGCGTTCGCCGGCCGGGCCGGGAGCTGGCTGCTGACGTCCACCGCCTCGCCGCACACCGTGCCCTTCTACCGGGCCTGCGGCTGGCACCAGATCACCCGGATCACCGCGCACCCGTCCCTCGCGGTGTTCCTGTCTCCCGCGCACCCCGCCGGGCCGGCGCGGACGGGAGGCACGCGATGACGGCCGGCGAGGTGCCGGTCCCCGCCGGCCTGCACGCCCCGTACGGCAGGTTGGTCCGGGACGAGCAGTCCGATCTGGTGCTGTGCCATCTGTGCGGGCGCTGGTTCCGGGCGCTGGGCTCCCACGTGAAGGCCCACGGGCTCAGCGCCGACGAGTACCGGGCCGCCTTCGGTCTCTACCAGACCAGGGCGCTGGCCTCGGGGGAGGTGTCCAGGGCACGGGCCGAGATCCAGCGGGCCCGCTACCGCGACTCCGCGGACACCCGCCGGAACATGGCGGCCGGTCAGGTCATGGCCGGGTCGGGGCGGCTGACCCTGCTGGCCGCGGACGCGCGCCGCACCCGCCGCCCGGCCGCGCAGAACACCGACGAGCAGCGGTCCCGGCTCGCCGCGGGCCGCCGGACCATGGCGGAGTCGCGGGAGCGGCAGCTCGACGAGACGGTCGCCCGGCTGGGGTTCGCCGACCTGGAATCCTGCCTGCGCGGGCTGTACCAGCAACGGCAACTGGACCTCGACACCGTCCGCGCCGAACTGGGCATCGGCCGCGAACGGCTGCGTTCACTGCTCGCGGCCCACGGCATCGAGCCGCGCCGGCAGGGCGCCAACACCCGGGCCGGGCGCACGTCGCGCGCCCGGCTCAACGACGCCGAAGCCGCCGCGCGGGTGGGCGCCGCCGACCTGCACCGGTGGCTGGTCGAGCGGCGCCGGGAGGGGTGGACGCTGGCCCGGCTCGCCGACGCCGTCGGGCACAGCGTCCCGTGGGTCAGCGCGCGGCTTCGCCGGCCGGACTGATGCCGTCCCGGGACCACACCGAGGGGTTCCGGAGGCGACATGAGCCGAGGGCGCCTGACCGCCCGGCACGAGGATCGCGGCGGCCGGCCTTCCGATGCGGTTCCGCCACGTGGCCGTCGCGCCCTTCCTGGGCATGGACTGCCGTGGGGGACCGGCCGGGTGGTCGTGACCAGTCGTTGCAGGGGAGGCCGCACCATGGACCGCTTTCGCCCTTCCGCCGCGGCGTCCGCGACCACCGGTGGAGACGACATCGTGCTGCCGGAGAACTTCCTCTTCGGCACCAGCACGGCGGCGTACCAGATCGAGGGGGCGGCGGCCGAGGACGGCAAGGGCCCCAGCATCTGGGACACCTTCACCGCCGAGCCCGGCCGGATCGTGGACGGCGCCAGCGGTGCCGTCGCGTGCGACCACTACCACCGGTGGGCCGAGGACATCGAGCTGATGCGGCGGCTCGGCGCGGACGGCTACCGCTTCTCGATCGCCTGGCCGCGGATCCAGCCCACCGGCGGCGGCGCGGCCAACCCGGCCGGACTCGGGTTCTACGACCGTCTCGTCGACGCCCTGCTCGACGCGGGCATCCGGCCGATGGTCACGCTCTACCACTGGGACCTGCCGCAGGCGCTGGAGGACGGCGGCGGGTGGCTCGACCGCGAGACCGCCCTCCGCTTCGGGGAGTACGCCGCGATCATGGGTGATCTCCTCGGCGACCGGGTGACCCACTGGTGCCCGGTCAACGAGCCGAACGTGGTGACCCTGTACGGCTACGGGGAGGGCGTCTTCGCCCCGGGGAAGGCGCTGCTGCTCGACGCGCTCCCGGCGGCCCACCACCTGCTGCTGGCCCACGGGACGGCCGTCCAGGCGCTGCGGGCGTCAGGGGCCGGTGATGTCGGCACCGCGACCAGCCACTACCCGGCCTGGCCGCGCACCGGCAGCGACGCCGACCGGGCGGCCGCCGGATGCTTCGACACGTTGTGGAACCGGCTGTTCGCCGACCCGATCCTGCTGGGCCGCTACCCCGGGGGGTTGGGCGAGGCGATGCCGGGGCCGGTGGGGGAGGACCTCGCGCTGATCGCGCAGCCGCTCGACTTCTACGGCCTGAACTACTACCACCCGATGGGCGTCCGGGCGGCGTCCGAGGGCTCGCGGCTCCCGTTCGAGCGCGCGGACGTGCCGGGTTACCCGACCACCGACTTCGGCTGGCCGATCGTGCCGGAGGCGTTCACGGACCTGCTCGTCGAGATGGCGGAACGCTACCCCGGCCTACCGCCGATCATCGTCACCGAGAACGGCTGCTCCTACGCGACGGGGCCCGACGAGTCCGGCGTGGTCGACGACCGGCCGCGGATCGACTACCTCGACGCGCACCTGCGCGCCGTCGCGGCCGCGATCGGCCGCGGCGCCGACGTGCGCGGCTACTACTGCTGGTCGCTGCTGGACAACTTCGAGTGGGCGCACGGGTTCACCCAGCGGTTCGGGCTGGTCCACGTCGACTACGACACGCTGGTGCGGACGCCGAAGCGCTCCTTCGACTGGTACGCCGACCTGATCCGCGCCCACCACGGAACGACCGATTGAACACCCCGGCCGGGCCCCTCGGCCGCGCGCTGGCCGAGCCGACCGCGCCGGTCTCGAAGCTCTGGGTCCTGTGGCTGGTCCTGGCCGTCGTCGGTCTGTGGTCGAGCTTCTTCGGCCCGATCCAGGTGCTGCTGGCCCAGCAGGCCGAGGCGGTCGCACCGGACCACAAGGAGGCGGTGCTCTCCCTGGTGACCGGTGTCGGCGCCGCGGTGTCGATGGTGTGCACCCCGCTCTGGGGCGCGTTCTCCGACCGCACCACGTCGCGCCTGGGGCGCCGGCTTCCCTGGGTCGCCGGCGGTGTGGTCGGTGGCGTGATCGCGCTGGCGCTGCTCTCCCGGGCCGACTCGGTGTGGTCCATGGTGCTGGCGTGGGCGCTGGCGCAGGGATCGCTCAACGCGATGTTCGCGGCGATCGTCGCCACCGTCCCGGACCAGGTGCCCGCCCGGGAGCGCGGTGCGGTCGGCGGGGTCGTCTCCATCGCCCAGACCCTCGGGGTCATCGGCGGGACCGGCATCGCCGCCGCCACCGGCGGCGTCGCGGCCGGTTACCTCACCCTCGCCGGCGCGCTCGTCCTGACGACGCTGCCGTACGTCCTGGACTCGCGCGACATCCGGCTGCCGCGGGAACTGCGCCCGGAGCTGCGGTGGGGGCCGTTCCTGCGCGGCTTCTGGATCTCGCCGCGCGAGCACCCCGACTTCGCCTGGGCCTGGATCACCCGCTTCCTGATGATCTTCGGTAACGCGCTGCTGATTCTCTACCTGCTCTACTACCTCAAGGACGCGGTCGGCCTGGCCGCCGACCGGGCCGAGGACGGGGTCTTCCTGCTCACCGCCGTGTACGGCGCCTGCACGGTGGTCACGGCGTTCCTCGGCGGCCTGTGGTCCGACCGGACCGGGAAACGCAAGGCCTTCGTGACCGGGGCGGGCCTGATCGCCGCCGGAGCGCTGCTGCTGTTCGCCTTCGTCCCCACCTGGCCGGCGGCCTTCGCCGGGGCGATCGTCCTCGGGATCGGGTTCGGCGCCTACACCGCGGTCGACTTCGCCCTGATCACCCAGGTGCTGCCCGGGGCCGGCGCCCGGGGGAAGGACCTCGGAGTCATCAACATCGCCAACACGCTGCCGCAGGTGCTCGCCCCGGTCCTCGCCGCCGGCGTGATCGCGTTGGGCCTCGGCTACACCGTCCTCTACAGCCTGGCGGCCGTGGTGAGCGTCCTGGGCTCGATCCTGGTCGGGCGGATCAAATCCGTCGCCTGACCGGCGGCGCTCACGGGCCCGGCGCCGGGCGTTCGCCGGTAGCGGCCTCTCCGCTCATTGCTATCGACACAGTTCCGATATATCGTTGAGTCATCGGCAAATAGTCGAGACTCTTCAGTGATAGTCGAACGAGAGGAAGCGATCATGCATCGCGATCACGAACACCACCGCGGGCCCCGCCCGGAGGACGGGCGCCGCCGGCGCGGAGACTTCGACCCGTGGGGCCCCGGCGGCCGCCGGGGCGGCCGGCGCGGCGGGCGGACCCGCCGCGGCAACGTCAAGGCGGCCCTGCTGGCCCTGCTCGCCGAGCGGCCCATGCACGGCTACGAAATGATCAACGAGCTGGAGGAACGCACCAACGGTGTCTGGCGGCCCAGCCCCGGCTCGGTCTACCCGACCCTCCAGCTGATGGAGGACGAAGGGCTCGTCACCAGCCAGGAGCAGAACGGCAAGCGCCTGTTCACCCCCACCGAGAAGGGGACGTCCACCGCCGCCCTGGAACCCGAGCCCTGGCGCGAGGTCGCCGGCGGGGCGGGCGACGGCCGGCTGCGCGCCCGCGAGGCCGTCGGCCAGCTGGGCATGGCGCTCAAGCAGGTCATGGCCGCGGGCACCGAGGAGCAGCAGACCCGGGCCCTGGACGTCGTCGACGAGGCCCGGCGCAAGCTGTACGGCATCCTCGCCGAGGACTAGTGCGGCGATAATCAAGCACGTGGAGACAGCCGTCCAGTGGGTCCGCACGTCGTGGACCAAGCGGTCACGCGGTGGCGCCACCGACATTCGTGTCTTCCTCGGCGACCCCACCCACCACGTCAGCGAGCTCGGCTCGCTCCGCTGACGGTTTCGCGGGCCGGGGCTGGAGCGGCTTGCCCGGAGAATCCGCCCATGGGAGGGAGCGCGGATAGTCCGGCGGGAGTAGCGGCACCTGCGCCGAGCGTGGGACGACGGCGCGGGAGGGCGTGCCGAGGATGGCTGCCATGGCCGTCAAGGTTGTGGCAGGAGTCATGGACATGGTCAGTACCGCCGAGGTCCCGACGGAGGAGCGGTTCGCCTTCTGGCGCGAGGTGACCTCGAAGGTCTGGTTGCCGCTCGACGCACGCTGCGAAGCGCCCGGGGAAACCGGATTCCGGGCCCAGGTCGGTGTCGGCGGGCTCGGCCCCGTGCAGACGACGGTGCTGACCGCGACACCGCACTCGGTCCACCGCACGCCCGCACTGATCCGCCGGACCGATCCCGAGGCGTTCTTACTGACCTGCGCCGTGCACGGTCGCGGCATGCTGGGGGAGCAGGACGGCCGGTACGCGGACTACCACCTCGGGGACCTGGGGCTGTACGACAGCTCGCGCCCCTTCCTGGCCGGGCACGTGCCGGGGGTTCCGGCGAGCCAGCACCTGGGGCTGCAGTTCCCGCGCTCGTTGCTGCCGTTGCCGGAACGGGACCTGCGGCGGCTGACCGCGGTGCGCATCCCCGGCGACCGGGGCGTCGGAGCGCTGGCCTCGCAGTTCCTGCTGCAACTCGCCCGGCGCATGGACGAACTCAGCCCGTCCGACACCGCCCGGCTGTCCACCCTGGCCCTGGACGTGCTGACCGCGGCGCTGGCCCACGAACTGGACGCCCCCGGCGCGGTGCCCCCGCACGCCAGGCGGCGCGCGCTGATGGCCCGGATCCACGCCTTCATCCGGACGAACCTCGGCGACGCGCACCTGACCCCCGGCGCGATCGCCGCGGCACACCACATCTCCGTGCGCTACCTGCACAAACTGTTCCACCAGGACGGCCACACCGTCGCCGGCTGGATCCGCGGCCGCCGCCTGGAGCAGTGCCGCCGCGACCTGGCCGACCCCCGGCTGGCCGCCCGGCCGATCGGCGCGATCGCCGCCCGGTGGGGGTTCACCAGCCCCGCGCACTTCAGCCAGATCTTCCGCACCGCCTACGGCCTGTCCCCGAGCCAGTTCCGCGACCAGTGCGCGACAGTGCGCAGGACCTAAAGCCGTGTGCGCCCACCCGTAAGGACATGCCAGGCCACGGCCAGCACCCTCGAGTGAGGAAGACAAACCGGAACGAGAAAGCGAACGCCCACCGGTACCCGCCGGACACGGCACGGCCCCGAACCGGGCGACCCGCCCGTCTCGTTCCCCTGGCCCGCCCGGCCGGGCAGGCCCGGCAACCGAACGGAGAAAGCGACATGTCCGACCACACCCCCCACCCCGTGGACGCTCTGCCGCGCACACCCGACCGCGAGCGCCCCCGCACGCAAGCCAGGACCGTCCTGCTCGCCGCGCTCGGGCTCCTCACCGCGCTCGCCTTCGCGGTGGCCCCGGGAACCGCGCAGGCGGCCGAGGCCGCGACCGGCGCCCGGCCCGGCGCCGCCGCCACCGGCGCCGAGGCGCTGGTGACCTGCAACTACCGGGCCACGGTACGCGTCAACGTCCACGCCACCAGGAACCGGGAGTCCAGCATCCTCAGCAGCTGGCCGGCGGGCACGGTGTTCTACGGCGCACCGTGCACCAACGTCGCGGGCGGCAACTACGGCTCCTGCGGCACGGGCAACCTCTGGAAGGCCATCGGCACCGGCTGGGTCGCCACGAAGTGCCTCGTCCGCGTCTGAACGACCCGGCACCCGCCCGGGCCCCGACCTGACGAGGTTCTTCCGGGCGGCCACTCACCCCCGCCGCCGCCTCACGGCAGCATCCGGCGCAACCCCGACCCACCAACCACGAATCGTCGAAATCAACCAAGGCGGACTACTCCGGAGCTGAGAAACCCGGGAACGCCCCGCCTGCAACACAGAGATTGATCTTGCCGGTCACCAGCTCTCGACCGGCAAGATCAATCTCGGCGTTAACGGCTTCCACCGGGAAGCCGTTCCCATCGTGATCCCTCCAGGGATGATCGGCGACCCCTATGCCCGAGGAGGCATCATGGCCATCACCAAGCTGCGATCCCTCCAGGGATGATCGGTGACACGAGAGTATGAAGTCGCGGTTCACGCGGCTGTTCCTCGTGTCGAGGAGACTGATCTTTGCAGCAATTCGGCGATTATGCATCATCACAGATCAGAGCATTATGACTGGACAGTCAAAAATGGTCGTTCTGGGTTTGTAGTAGCCCTTTCTTGTAGGAATCGGGACTGCTTGCCCTATACCACCCGAGCCCGGATGGCAGGTGGGTTGCTGTGAAGTGACCGCAGATGGTCGCCCTGGGTGTTACCTGCAGGTACCGCCCGCGAGGCCAAATCGGCCGATGCTACGAATTGTCTCCAGGTAATTACTGATCGTTCTCCCTGGAAGGTGTCGTGAGGGTGCGCGTCGATGTCGGGGCGGAGGCGTCCCATGTTCCCTGGCCTGAGGTGCATGGGGCCGCTCGGGGGGTCATGTACGGGCTGCTCGGGGAGCAGGACGCCGGCCTGGCGACGGAGCTGCACGACGTCGGCTGGCAGGGGCACACGCTCAGGCCGCTGGGGATCTCACCGCCGGTGTTCCAGGTGGCCAAGCGCCCCAAGGGCGTCTACCCGGCGTCCGGCACGGGTTCGCTGTGGCTGGGGTCCCCGGTGCCGCGGATCGCCGGCTGCCTGCTCGCCGCGCTCGCCGGCCGCCAGGTGATCCGCTGGGGCTCCGTCCATCTGAAGGTGCGGGGGATGCAACTGGAGCCGGCCCCGGATCACGCGAAGGGGGAAGCGGTGTTCGACACCGTGTCGCCGGTGGTCGTCCGGCATGAGAGCCGCTACCTGCTCCCGGGGGACGCCGCGTACGTGGAGCGCCTGACGCACAACCTGCGGCACAAGGCCGACGTCCTGGGGCTGCCCTCGGCGGAGATCGGCGTCGAGGTGCTGGGCGCCGGGGGGCGACGGCGGTTCGAGGTGAACGACGCCGTCCGGATCGGGGCCCGCGCGCGCCTGCGGGTGAGCGCCGACCCGGCCCTGCTGGACGCCCTCTACGACTGGGGTCTGGGGCTCAACACCAACCAGGGCTTCGGGTGGGTCAGGTGAGCGCGGCCCTGCGGTCATCCGCGCATCCCCGCAGCGCGGCGAGGTAGGGGCGGTGACCCTTGCGAACGCGCCCCAACCCTGTCCGGGCTGGGGCGCGCAGAGCAGGGGTCACACGCAGATCATGTCCACGCTGGCGGTGTAGGAGACATCGCCCACCGCCCAGGTGCCGGGCGGCCAGACGATGGGCTCCGCAATGAGTTCGCAGTTGAAGAGTCCTTCTGAGCTGGCCGAGTTCTCGGCGTCGTCGATCGCCCTCTCGATGGCACGCTCGGCCGTCATGCCGCGTCCGAAGCCGTTGAACACCGGGACTTCGTCGGCCGTGGCAGGGGTGCCTACAGCCACGAGTGCGGAGGCCGTCACGGCCACCAGGAACGCGCTCACGGCCTTCCGTCGGGATGCTCGTAATCTCATCGTCGGGGTACCGCCCTTCTCTTGGTCGTGCCCCCTCCGAGGGGGCAACGGTGTATCCGGCAGACCATTCGCTACATACACGGACTTGTCTGGGTTCTGGTTCACTCCGGCTTCGAACAGGGGCCGCGTCGGGGCGGGTCCGGCCGCTGCGGCGGCCACGATCGGCCACGGGAGGGTGTAACGCTCTGAAAGCGGCCATTTCCTCTGCTTCCTCCGCCCGGCTTTGGTTGGGTGGTTCCGGGGCCAGGAACAGGGGGGTGCATGGCGAAGTTCATCAACCCGTACACGTTCGTTTCGCTGCCGGAGACCATCGACCGGGCGCGGCCGGCAGGGCATCACCGGGCCGTGCCGGGCCATCTCTGCGGGAGCATGACCGTCACCTGGACGTTGCGCACCCCGCTCCTGCTGCCGCAGGCCGAAGGGCCGGTCTCGGACGGCGGGGTGACGATCCCGGGCTCGTCGGTGAAGGGCGCCGTCCGGTCGTTGCACGAGACCCTGATGGGCGGTTGCCTGCGGGTCCTGGACGAGACGTTCGTGCCGGTGTACCGGCGGCCCGCGGTGGGGATGGGGGAGGGCTGGTACCTCGGCCGGGTCGAGACCGCCACCGAGACGGGGCGCGCGGTGACGGTGAACGTCACCGAGGAGACGGTCTGGGTCCCGATCGAGGGGATCCGGCACGCGCTCCAGGGCGTCCCGCGGACCGGGGACACCGTCGACCTGGCCGAGTGGGCGATCTCGGAGACGAGCCTGGGGCGGCGGGAGGCCGACCAGGCGGGTGTGCGCGGCGGCGACGGGTGGGTGATCCTCGTCGGTGACGGCGGCACCCGGCGCAGATCGAAGAGGTTCTTCTGCGCCGCGGGCCGGCTGCCGGCTGAAGGCGACCTTCTCGACGTCACCCTCGACGCCTGGCAGGAGTACCAGCGGCTCTGCGACGGCACCGACGACATGCGCCGCTACCGCCAGAACCCCCGGCACCCCGAGGTCAAGGAGTGGGCGAGCGGCCCCGTCACCGCCCCGGTCACCTGGCAGGACCGGCGGACGATCGGCCTGCGCCGCCGCGCCACCGGGCGCCTGTGGCGGGGCGACGTCGTCTGGGTCCACGTTGACGCGGCGACCGGGACGATCGACCACCTGTCGATGGCCGCGATCTGGCGGGTGCCCGGCAGCGGGTCCCTGGGGGAGCGGGTCCCCGCCGACGCGCACCCCTGCACCGACCCCGGGCACCTGTGCGTGTCCTGCCGGATGTTCGGCGCGGCCGACACCTCCGGCGGTGACCGCGAGGCCGAGGCGGACCAGCGCTCCTACGCGGGGCATGTGCGGTTCGGCTCCGCCACGGCGGAGAACGTGACCACGACGACGGTGCGGCTGGCCCCGCTGGGCGCCCCGAGACCGGGAGCCGGCCAGTTCTACCTGGAACACGGGAGGGACGACCCGGCCTCGGCGGAGGAGAACCTCCCGGCTGCGTACTGGGGTTCCGAGCACGACGCGGACGGGCTCCGGGCCGTCCGGGGCCGCAAGTTCTACTGGCACGGGGACCCGGAACGGCAGGACCCGCCCCGGCACGTCGCCCGGCCCGAGCAGCGCAACGAGCACATGTCCCAGGACCGGCGGCTGGTCCCCAAGGGCACGGTCTTCACCCAGCGGATCCGGTTCGACAACCTCTCCCGCGCCGAGCTCGGCTCGCTGCTCGTCACGCTCCAGCCCGGCGTGCTGCTCCCGCGCTGCGAGGGGTTGCAGAGCGCGGACTACGCCCTGCACCTGGGCGGCGGTAAACCCCTCGGCCTGGGCAGTTGCGAGGTCACGGTCACCGGCCTGGAGTGCTGGGACGCCGCCGCACGGTACGCCGGCGCGGAACCGTCCGCCCCCGACCCCTGGACTTACACCGACGCGCTCCTCTCGGACGTCGCGCGGCTCGCCGCCCCCGCCGCCCGGCGCCGGTGGCCGGCCCTCAGCCGCGTCCTGCGGGTGGACGGCGTCGCCCCCGAGGCGCTGTGGTACCCGCTCGGCGGGCCCGCCCCGCGGGACAGGGACCGCTCGTTCGCCTACTTCTCCCGCACCAACGGCCGGTTCCTGAGGAACAGAAGGGAACCGATCGTCCCGCTGCCCGACCCGGCCGACCGGGACGACGACCAGACGCAGGAGGCCAGGTAAAGGGATGCCCACCTACCTCGACGTCGCGGCGGTGCGGATCCAGCCCTACATCGCCCGCACCCCGGCGCTGCGGCTGCGCCGCGGCGCGTCGTGGCTGCTCAGCACCGCCACGGCCGCCGGCGACCTGGAACGGCTGCTCACCGGCCAGGGCCTGACCGCTACCCGCAACCGGGACGCGGGCGACGCCGACGGCGTCGTCCCGCTGGTGGTCGGGCAGGGCACCGAACGGCGGGTCGCCGAGCGGGTCATGCTGCGGCTGCGCGAGCAGCTGCCGGCCGTGGAACTCCAGGCCGTCTGGGCCACCGCCGGCAGCTACCTGGAGGCGTACCCGGCGCTGGCCGCGCAGCGCACCCGCCCGCTGGTGGCGGTCCCCGCACCGGTGGACTTCCCGCTCGGCACCACCTGCGAGTGGTGCCGGGTCGACCTGCGCACCGCCGGCGGGACGATGTGCGCGGACTGCTCGGCCCGGGACCGCGCCGCCGGCCGCCGCGCCTCCGCCACCGGCCCGGCGGCGGAGGGAGAGGACGCCTCGGCCACCGAACGGGCCGTCCTGGACGGCGTCAACACCGCCCTGTCCACCGGGCTGACCCCGGTGCGGCACCTCACCGACCTGGCCCGGCTGGGCGCGGCCGGGGGCAACCGCAACCACGTCGCGACCGTGGCGCTGGACGGCAACGGGATGGGCGCCTTCTTCGCCGCGCTGGCGGGCTCCGGCGACGCCGACCTCAAACGCCGCATCTCCCCGGCGATCTCCGCGGCGACCCGGGCCGCGCTGGTCACCGCCACCGCCGGGATCGTCCGCCCCGGCGACCGGAGGCTACCGGTGATCGCCCACGTGGTGGGCGGCGACGACGTGGTGGTCTCGCTGGTGGCCGACCGCGCCTGGAACTTCGTGGCCGCCTTCCAGCGGGCCTTCACCGCGGAACTCGCGCGGGTGACGCTGCCCGGCGGGATCCGCGACCGGGCGCCGTCCATGTCGGCCGGAGTGGTCTTCGCCCACCACAAGTTCCCCTACGCCCGGGCCGTGCTCCTGGCCGACGACATGCTCAGGAAGGCCAAACGCGACACCCGGGGCGCCGAACCCGCCGTCTGCTGGCTGGACGTCACCGAGGACGGCGAGACCGCCCCGCCCTGGCGCCGGGCGTTCACCTCGGGCGAGCTGGCCGACCACGCGAAGGCGATCGAGAGCATCGCCGCGCTCGGCAACACCGGCCGCCAGGTCCTGCAACGGCTGCTGGCCACCGGCACCCGGGAGGAGGCCACCGCCGCCGTGCTCGGCTGGGCGCGCCGCGGCGGGCACGCCGAGCTCCGGCGGCTGACCGGCCACCTCGACATCGACGAGCTGCGCGGCCTGGCCGCCTACACCCGGTGGTGGCGCCCGTGAGGTTCCAGATCCACTTCCACGGCCCGTTCCGGGTCGCGACGGGCTCCGCGGCGGACGGCCTGAACGCGTCCTACGACGAGGAGAACCCGCTCCCCGCCTCCAGCCTCAAGGGCCTGATGCGCGCCCACGCCGTGCGGCCCCTGCGCCTGCCCGAACCGCTGGTGGGGGAGGTGTTCGGGGACCGGTGGAACCGTACCCCCTGGTCCTGGACCGACGCCGAGATCACCGGTGGTGTCGGCCGGATCCGCACCCAGTCCAGGATCGACCCGCGCACCCACACCGTGGCCGACGGCGCGATGTTCACCTCGGGCGAGCTGTGGCCGGCCGGGGCGAGCTTCGCCATCGTCCAGCGGGACGCCGTCGACCCCGACCGGATCGAACTGCACCAGGCCGTACTGATCGCCGCCGCCCGCGCCATCACCGCCCTGGGGTCCGACCGGCGCCGCGGGCTCGGCTGGGTCAGCGTCGTCCCCGACCGGCCCTGGGACGACCACCTGCACGCGCTGCTGACCACCCACCGGAGCCCCCGATGAGCGACACCCCGGCCCACGGCATCCAGGCCGAGGCCCACCAGGGGCTGGCGATCGGCGGCCCCGCCGAGGTCGGCTTCGACAAGCGCAGCCTCGACCACGTCCCCGGCAGCACCCTGCGCGGCGCGCTCGCCTCGGTGTGGGTCCGCGACCATGGCCCACCCACCGCCGGCAACCCGCGGCGCGACGAGTTCATCGACATCTTCGAGCGGACGGTCAGGTTCGGCCCGCTGTTCCAGGACGGCACCGCGCTGGTGCCGCTGTCGGCGGTCTTCTGCAAGTACCCGCGCACCGCCGGGTGCCGCTCCTGGAGCATCGACGCCGCGGTGGACCCCGGCGCGCACCTGTGCCCGCACTGCGGCCAGGGCGTGGAGACCGGCAAGGGGCAGCTCACCGGGGTCCGCACCCAGCGCACGCTCCGCGCCGGCCTCGACGAGCGGGGCGTCCCCAAGGACGGGTACCTGTTCGCCCGGCACGAGCTCAGCCGCGGGACGACCTACCGGGGGCGGCTGGTCGGCCACCACCCCTGGCTGGCGGAGGAACGCACGATCTGGCTGGGCGGGAAGACCTCCACCAACGGGATGGCGACCGTCCGGATCGACACCGAACCCGCCCCGGTGCCGGTCCCCGACTCGCCCCGCGAGGACGGGCGCTGGTCGTCCGGTGCACCGGCCCCGCCGTGATCGTCGACGCCGCCGGCCGTCCCGCGCTCGACCCGGTCGAGGAGATCCTGCGGGTGCTCGGGCTCGGCCCGGACACCGTCGAGGAGAGCCGCGCCTGGATCCGCCCGGGCCGCGCCGGCGGCTGGCACATCGCCTCCGGGCTGCCCAAACCCGACGAGATCGTCGTCGAGCGGGGGTCGGTCGTCGTCCTGCACCTGAAGGAGCGGCCGGAGCGGGCCGCCCTGCGCCGGCTGGCCACCGAGGGGATCGGCCTGCGCCGGATCGAGGGCTTCGGGACGGTCGAGGTCAACCCGGCGCCCTGGCGGCAGGACGTGCCCGCACCGGCGGCGCCCGCCCGGCAGCCGTCCGTGCTGGCCGCGCTGCGGGAACGCGAGCTGCTCGGCACCGAGGAAACCGTCCGGTGGCTGCTGGACCGGGGCCGCCGGGTGGCCGTCGAACGCGCCCGCAACCCCCGCTTCGGCATCGGCGAGTTCTTCGAGGAACGGATCTCCCTGCTCTTCGACGACCGCCAGGCCGCGGCCGTCCGGGAACTGTTCGAATCGGACCGGCTGGCCGCCGCGCTCCCCCTGCTGGAACGGGAACTGGACCTGCTCACCACCGACCGGGGAGACCCATCGTGATCACCACCGTGATCCTGGCGGCCATCGACGTCGACGCCGGCTGGTCCGTCGGCGCCCCCGAGACCGGATCGGCGGCCGTGGACCGCGACCTGCTGGTCGACCGGAACGGGAACCCCTGGGTCCCGCCCTCCGCCCTGGCCGGCTCGCTGCGCGCGCACCTGGCCGAGCACTCCGCCGACGAGACCCTGATGGGCAGCCGTCCGCCCGAGACCGCCGACGACCAGCGGCTCGAACCGTCCGCGCTGTGGCTGCTGGGCACCCGCACCAGGGTCCGCGACGGCGACGCCGCCCCCCGCACCGAAGTCGTCGCCGCCACCGCCATCGACCCGCGCCGCCGGGCCGCCCGCCCCCGGTCACTACGGCACACCCGGCAGGTCGCCCGCGACTGCCGGATCGAGCTGTACCTCCAGCACGACGGCCCGCTGACGGACACCGAACTGGAACTGCTGGCGGCCTGGCGCCCCGCCGTGGGACGCGACCGCACCCGCGGCGGCGGGACCGCCCGCCTCGCCCGCCTGGCCTACCGCCGCTACGACCTGGACGACCCCGACCAGCTCCGGGCCTGGCTCGACACCACCGGCCCCGGCCGGTTCACCGGGCTGACCGACGTCACGATCCCCGAACCGCCCGACACCACCGTGCTGTCGGCGTCCTTCGAGATCACCGACCCGCTGCACCTGGGCACCGGCTCGTACCGCACCAAGGAGAAGGGCGGCCCCCGGCAGGCCACCAGCCGCACCCGCGGCGGCCGGCCCCTGATCCCCGGCAGCACCTGGAAGGGCGTGTTCCGGGCCCGCGCCGGATACATCCTCCGCACCCGCTTCGGCGAGCCCGCCGCCTGCACCGAGCAGACCGGCTGCGGCCGGTGCCCGCTGTGCGACCTGTTCGGCTCGTCCGGCCGCCGCGGCCGGCTGGCCTTCCAGGACAGCGCGATCACCGGGGCGCGGACCGCCGCGCGCACCCAGGTGGCGATCGACCGGGTCGGCGGCGGCGCCCGCGACAAGCTCCTGTTCACCCGCCAGGCCGTCGAATCCGGCCGGTTCACCCTGCTCGTCCAAGCCCTCGACCGGGTCGCGGACTGGGAACGCAACCTGCTGCTGCACGTCGTCCGCGACCTCGACGACGGCCTGATCGGCGTCGGCGGCGGCACCCAGCAGGGCTACGGCACGATCCGGCTCACCGACCGCACCCCCCTGGACGACCTCCGCCCCGCCACCATGGAGGCAGCACCATGACCGGCCTCGACGCCCGGCTCGTCGCCCGGGGGCGGCTCCCCTGGGAACGGGCGCTGACCCACCTGGACGGCGGCACCTGCCTGTGGGCCGACCTCGACGGCCTGCACACCGGCCCGCCCCCCACCGAACCGCCCATCGCCACGCACCTGTGGGCCTGGGACACCGACCGGCTGCTGCGCGCCCGCGTTGACGGCGCCGAATGCGTCCTCGCCGAACTGCACCTGGCCACCACCGCCGCGGGCGAACCCGTCCGGGTCACCCGCCGCCAGGTCCCCACCTGGCCGCTCGGCGAGGGCCGGGTCTCGGTGCCCGACGAGTGGCGCGCCCGCTCCGCCACCCTCTACGAGGTGGCCGGGCTCATGCCCCTCACCTTCGCCCGGCTCGACCCCTGAACGGGGATGACGGCCGGTGGGAACGCCATCGGTCCGGCGTCACTGCCCGGTGGCGCGTCGTTTGAGGACGGTGAAGCGCCCGCAGTCCTGGACGTGTCCGCGCATGACCAGGTGCCTTTCCCGGACGGGCTTGGCGTCGAGCCCGACCATGCGGAAACCGGTGGCCCGTTTCTTCCAGGAGACGGGCCGGAGCGTGAGGGTGCCGTCGGTGTAGCGGCCCTGCTGGCGGGAGATCCCCAGCGGTTGGCCGGAGAGATACTGGCCCCGGTAGAAGGCGAAGTCGGCGGTCACCCGGGTGC
Source organism: Actinomadura craniellae (assembly GCF_003289645.1). Classification (GTDB taxonomy): domain Bacteria; phylum Actinomycetota; class Actinomycetes; order Streptosporangiales; family Streptosporangiaceae; genus Actinomadura_D; species Actinomadura_D craniellae. The sequence continues at coordinate 341,266 of NZ_QLYX01000001.1, forward strand.
TTCCGCCGGCCCCGCGGCGGACGGTCAGTGTCATGGCGCGCTGGACGCCCTGGCAGAGGTAGTCGCCCTGCCAGACGCCGGGCAGCTCTTCCATCGTGATGGCGACGTCCGCGCGGATCGGCTGGCCGGTCAGGAAGTTCTTCGCCGCGGTGCCGATCGCGCCGAGCAGCGCGACGGCCGCCGCGATGCTGAGGAGTATGCAGCCGCAACCGCCGCTGCTGCGCTGCGGGGGAGTCTGGTCGGCGATCCAGGGGCATTGCGGGTCGTGGCTGGAAGTAGTTCCGGTGCACGCGTTGCAGGGGCTGGGGCCAAGGATCAAGGCGAAATCTCCGGGGTTGGCAGGGCGCTGGTCAACCACTCTGCCATTTCGGAATTATCGCCGCATTCCATGTGGAAATGCGGACGATCTCAAATTATCGCTGTCGGCTTCCGTTTTGTGGTGAGAGGAGCGCTGATCGCGGGAGATTCGCACCTGACTCACTTTTCCCCGGTCGACGCGCCACCCGCCACCCGCCACCGGTGCCCGCCCTGACCACAGGCCGGACGGCCTGCCGCGGTCTGGTCGCTCTCCAGGGGCCTGTCTCGAAGTGGGGTCAAAGTTCCCTGCGGTACCGCTGACGCCGACCTTGCCAGCATGATCGTTGAGGGTGGGTGGTGCCATGACCCCACCCACCCTCAACGATCACCTGCGCCTGCACCTGGTGGGGTGCTGTCCTTCGGGGCTGGTCTCGTGGGTGTGCCTGGTGGCGCTGTGGGCCGGTTTGTCGCGGGTGAGGTCGTTGAGCCTCTAGGTTCGTGTTCATGGCTTTTTCGGCCGCGCGGCGGCGTCGGGTACGGCAACTGGTGGGGACGGTGCTGGTCTCGTTGGGGACCGCTGTTTTCGCGGGGGCCGTGGGGCTCGCCATTGACGCGTTCGTGAAGGGCGGTTCACCGCGGTGGGCGTACCTGGCCGGGTTCCTGGCCGGCGGGGCCGTCCTGTCGGGGTGCGGGGGATGGCTGCTGGCGACCGTCCGGGTCGGGGTGGGGCTGGCGCTGTCGGCCACCGACGGGGCGGGGGACGCCGACCGGTACCTGGACGAGGCCGAGTCGTTCGGCCGGTTCGGCGCGGGGGTGTTCGCCGTGCAGAGCACCGTGCAACTGCCGGTCGAGAGCGCCGAGGACCTGCCGAACCTGCGCAAGCTGCTGCGGTCCGGGATGCGCACCCTGTCCCAGGTCGAGCCGCAGGCCGCGTCGGTCGGGCTGCTGTTCCAGGGGCGGCAGCACGTGGGATTCCACGTCGGCCGGTGGCTGAACGTCGCGGGCCGGGGCGTGGACCTGTACACCGACATCCGCGACGGCGGGGGAGCGTCCCACCTGCGGGCGGTCCGGCTCGGGCCCTCGCCGCACGGCCGGCCGCGCGACCTGGACCTGGCCCTGTACCGACGGGAGGAGGACGGCGACCTCACCGGCCCCGAGACCATGTCCGTCGAGGTGTTCGGCACCGAACTCGACTCGCCCGCCGAGGGCCCGGTGTGCCTGGCGGTCAACCTCAACGCCCCGGTCGACGACGCCAGCTTCATCGGCCCCGTCCTGGCCTCGGCCCGCACCGAGAACGCCACCGCCGTCGTGGTCGCCGCCCTGCCCGGACGCTCCGGGGCGCCCACCCGCGCCCTCGGTCCCTCCACCAAGGAGTACGAGTCGACCGTCGCGGCGATCATCGCCGTGGCCAGGAAACTCCCCGCCGCCCCCGGCCTGCTCTACCTCAAGGGCCCGGCGGTGATCTCCGTCGCCCTGGGCCGCTACCTCCACGACACCGGCTGGCTCCCGATGCGCTACACCCCGGGCACCCCCGGCACCTACACCCGCTACACCACCGAACCCTAGCCGGGCCGGCCGATCGCCTTCGGCGAGCATCCTTGAGGTGCGCGGCGGGCCCGTTCATGTAGTGGGCGAGTCCGTCGGCCAGGTGGTCTTGAGGTGGAACCAGACGGCTTTGGTGGCGGCGGAGGTCGTGACGCCGCAGGCGTCGGTGACCGCTTCGAGCAGGTGCATTCCGCGGCCGGAGACGTCGGTGTCGCGGGCCGCTTTGAACACGGGGAGCGCTTCGGGGGCGGTGTCGTGCACGGCGACCTCGAACAGGTCGCCCCAGCGGGCCAGCACGATCGTGACGTCGCCGTTCCCGCCGTGCACCACGGCGTTGGTCGCGACCTCGCTGGTGGCGAGCCGGACGGCTTCGAGGATCTCCGCCAAGCCGTAGGTGCGCGCGGCCGAAGTCACCATCTCCCGCACGACCCGTGGCCCGATATCCGATCGGGGTAGCACGATCCGTACCAACTCCCGGCCGTCGCTTGCGGAATGCGCCACTCGGAACCACCCTCTCCTGGGATTTCTCGCGCTCGGTCGATCTCGGCGAACGGCCACGTCGGCCGGCCGACCCGGACTACGCTCCGTATGTGACCCGGAACGGAACATGACGCAGATTCTGTAGCACTGCTAGTGCGGCCCGCAATAGATGCGGCCCGCAAAGTAGTTATCGATCACAATAAGTAGTTCTCAAATCGCCATAAATCGGGAGAACCTATGCCGCGCCGCGCGCCGACGGCCCGCCACCGCAAGCTCATCCAGGAACTCCGCCGCTTGCGCGAGGAACGCGGGCTGCGCCAGGAGGACGTGGCCCGCGAGCTCGACTGGTCCCTGTCGAAACAGGAGAAGATCGAGCGCGGCGCGATCGCCGTCCGCCCGGCGGACGTGCGAGCCATGCTCCATCTGTTCGGCCTCGCCACCCCCGATCATCAGCAGCAGTTCGACACGTTGCTGAGGCTCGCCCGCGACGCCCGGGTCAAGGGCTGGTGGCACGACTACGGCAACGCCATCCCGGACTGGTTCGAGTCCTTCGTCGGCTTCGAGGCCGACGCCGAGGAACTGCACGTCTACCAGAACCAGATCATCCCTGGCCTGCTCCAGACCCGCGACTACGCCACCGTGATCTCAGCAGCCGTCCGGCCGTCCCTGCCCGCCGAAGAAATCGAGAGCACGGTCGCCGCGAGAATGAAGCGGCAATCCAGGCTCTCCGGAACCAAGCCGCTCCGGCTCTGGGCGATCCTGGACGAGTCCATTCTCCATCGCCAGGTCGGAGGCTCTGGGGTGATGGCGGACCAGCTCCGGCATCTCCTCGAAGTCGGAGAACGCCCGAACATCACCATCCAGGTGCTCCCGTTCTCGGTAGGCGCTCATGCATCCGTCGGCACCTCGTTCGTCGTCCTTCAGTTCCCCGAGCCAGGTGACCCCGACCTTGTGTATCTCGAAGACCTGACGAGCAGCGCCTATCTGGAGGACGATCCGCATATTTTCCGGTATACGGTGGCATTCGACCACATCAAGTCGGCGGCGCTCTCAGATCGGGACTCCGCGCTGCTGATCGCGAAGTTGGTCGAGAACATGTCGTGACCATGGAAGGAGTGCGGGATGGCCACCCACGATCTGTCCCGTGCCGTTTGGCGTAAGAGCAGTCACAGCAATGGGCAAGGGGAATGCGTCCAGGTCGCCTCAGCCATGGGAGTGGTTGCGATCCGTGACAGCAAGAACCCCGGTGGCCCTCACATCGCCGTCCTCGCCGACGAGTGGAATGCTTTCCTCGCTGCCGTGAAAACGGGCACGCTGGACAGTGAACGCTGACCGCCAGAAGGGCTCCGTCCTTGTGTTCACCACCTGGTAGGAGTAACCGGTTCGGTGTGGCGATGCCTCTCGTTCACCTCGATATGGACGGCGTTAAGGACGAACCGCCAAGCCGGGCATCGGGATTTTATGAGCGGTGCCTCGTATCACTTGGCAGAAGGCTGCACGCCGATCTCTCGACGGGGGTTGGCGCCTGCCCTTGCACATCCACGGGTAAGGCGGTCAGCCGGGTCGCTCACCGGGCCGTGGGCAGGGCGTAGCCCATGCCGATCGTGGTGCGGTCGCCGATCCCGGCGTAGGCGGCGAAGCGGACGAGCGCGTCCAGCGCCGCTCTGGCCTGCGGGGTGGTGCGGCGGGTGTCGGCGACGCGGTAGGTGACGGTGCCGACGCTGCCGCGGCCTGGCGGGGCGCCGGCCTTGAGCAGGTGCTCGGCCATGGTCAGCCGGTGGTCGGCGACCTCCACGTTGCCCGAGATGAGCTCGGTCACCGCCTCCTCCAGCGGGACGCCGAAGGCGCTCCACCGCCGGTACAGGTCGGCCAGCACCCACTCGGGCTCCGGGAACGGGCGGGCGCGGCGGACCCCCTCCTCGCGGGCGGTGAAGAACGCCACCGGGGTGCGGACGTCCAGGTGCCAGCGGTTGGCGGGCCGGGCGGCGGCCAGCAGGTCCGGGTACGTTTCGGCCCCGGCCAGTTCCACGGCCGCGACCTCGTACAGGCAGCGGGCCACGCGCATCTGGGGGGTGGCCGCCAGCGCCTGCAGGACGGGGCCGGTGAGCGGATCGGCCAGCACGCCTACTTCGAACCGCACCCGCTCGCTGGAGGAGCCGGCGAGCCGGTTCCGCTCGTCCACCAGCGGGGTGAGCGCGTACGGCTTGGGCGGCTTCGTCTCGTGCAGCGCAGCGGACAGGTCGGCCTCGCCCGCGCCGCGCAGCGCGGCCAGGAACGCGGCGTTGACCGCCGGGCCGGTGTGCGGCGGCGGCACCGGCGGGCGTGGTCCGGCCGGGGCGAGGTGGATGGTGATGCGGGCGGGCATGGGGGTTGTGGCCTCCGCTTCCAGGAGCCGTCATCGGACCTTGGTGAGCGGCTGGGGGTGTTGGTCCGGCCTGTTTCAGGATGCTTGGCTCGGTGTCACCGTGGGAGGGATGCGCGCAGCCGGCCGATGGTCCGCAGGATCTCGGTGCGGTGCTTAGCCGACTTCAGCCACGCCGGCAGCCGGGCCAGCATGGTCATCCCGACGTATTCGCCGCGTTCGCGGAGCCGGGCACTGACGTAGTTCTCCAGGATGTCCAGGTGGCGTTCGTTGAACGCCCACAGGGTGTGCCCTCCGCAGCAATCCGCGCACAGCCACAGCGGTTGCCGGAAGTACGGATCGACCTCGCCGCCCCAGCACGAGGACGCCTTCTTGGTTTCGCGCCAGTTCCTGGCATGGCCGCAGGCGCGGCACACCAGCCGTCGAGGCCAGTGAGCCGAGTAAGGGTGCGGCGGTTCCCCGTCCAACCAGGGCACCACTTCCGCGTGGCCCGCGCAGGCCGGGCAGACCACATGGATGGGGTCCGCCGCCAAGGCGTACAGCGACACGGCGGGGTCGGTAAACCGCTCCTGCGTCGGCGATTGAGCATTCATACCGCCATTGTGCCGACATCTCTGTCCCGATGCGCGCGCTTTTACACGTGGCCGAATGGTCTTTCGTACGAGCCCGTAGAGCCATTCAGCGATGAGAGGGCGGCGCGCAGCCCATGCCGATCGTGGTGTGGCGTTGAGTTGCCACGCCCTTCTCATGGCCTTCGGTCCGAGCATGATGGCGCTGGCCGCCGGGGGCTCCCGCGTTGCGGCCGCCTGAGGTGAGGTGACCGCGGGTCGCCGAGGGGAAGGGGGTGTTCGCGCCCGCGCTGCGGTCACGCCTCGGGTGCGTGGGAGGAGGTCGGCCGGTGGCTGCCAGCGAACTCGTGCTCATCCCGGGGCCTGGTGACGTGGGCCGCGCGATCCTTGGCCTGCTGCGGGCGCAGGGCGTGCCGGTGCGGGTGATGGTCCGCCGCGATGATGAGCGTGCGGCCGGGGTGCGTGCGCTCGGGGCGGAGGTGGTGGTCGGTGACCTGACCCGGCCCGAGAGCGTCGCGGCCGCGCTGGAGGGGGTCGGGCGGATGTACTTCGCGATGCCCGTGTCGCCGGACCATCTGCTGGCGGCGACCGTGGTGGCCACCGTGGCGCGGGAGCGGGGGGAACTGGCCGGGCTGGTGGACATGTCGCAGATGACGGTGTCGCAGATGACCGCCACCAGTACCGCGGAGTCGCGCCAGCAGCGGCTGCACTGGCTGGCGGAGCAGGTGCTGGACTGGTCGGGCCTGCCGGTGGTGCACGTCCGGCCGACGGTGTTCCTGGACAACCCGCTGTTCACCACGCTGGCGGCGCGGTCGATCCGGGAGGACGGCACGATCGCGTTGCCGTTCGGCGCCGGGCGCACGTCGCCGATCGCGGTGAACGATGTGGCCCGGGTGGTCGCCACCGTGCTCCGCGACCCGGCCCCGCACGTCGGGCATGTGTACGAGCTGACCGGGCCGCGCACGGTCGACATGGCGCGGTTGGCCGGGGAGTTCTCGCGGGCGCTGGGGCGTCCGGTGTCCTATGTGGACGTGCCGCTGGAGCGGTGGCGGGCCGAGGTGCTCGCGCAGGCCGGTCTGCCGCCGCACGTCGAGCAGCACATCGCCACCATGGCCCGGCTGCACCGCGAGAACCGCTACGACCGGGTGTCCGACGACGTCCGGCGGGTGACGGGGGTGCCCGCCGGGACGATCGAGGAGTTCGTGGCCGCCCGCCGGGATTTCTACCTGGGCTGATTTCCTCCCTCCACCAGGGCGAACTCCTTTTGGTTTCCGCTCGTCGCGGGGATGCGCACTTCGGCGGAGTTCCGCGTTCACGGGGCCTTTGGTGTGCTATAGCCTTATCCGACTATGGGGCGTGACATGAGGTCGGCGAGGGCGAGCTGGCGGGATCGAGCCGAAACGGCGCCCCTGTGGGCGTGGTCGGGTTTGCTCTTTTTGCTTTTCGGGTCCTTCTTCGGGGCGTTCTATTTTCTGCTGACTCCAGATGCCGATGCCGGCTACGCGCTGGTCGCCGGAGTTCTCGGCGGGCTTTTCTTCGCCCTGGTGATGGGGGCGTTCCTGCGCATCGCGCGCGGCAGGGATCGGGCGGTGACCGGCGATCTGAGCCGTGCCGATGCGGTCGAGGTGGCGCGGGCGGGCCGGACCGGTGAACTCCCGGCGGAGCGGGATCTGGACGGCCCGATGCTCGACCTCATCAAGCGCAGGCGGGAGCAGTACCGCCGGTCATCGGTGTCCGGCCCTCTCGTCCTGGGCGCCATCGCGCTCCTTCATGTGGGGAACGCTCTGAACACGGGGGTCGGCTGGTGGTGGGCCGGTGCCGCGCTCATGGTCACCTTGCTGGTCTGGACCCGGGTGCAGGCGCAGCGGAACCTGGCCAAGCTCGATCGTCTCGAAACGGCGATCAACTCTCGACCGCACGACCCGGCGAAGTGACCCGTTCGCCGGGGCCGGCTCCCGTACGCGGTCAGGCGGCGGTGAGCCCGCCGTCGATCGCGAGTGCGGCTCCGGTGATGAACGGGGCCTCGCCGCTCAGCAGGAAGGCGGCGAAGGCCGCGATCTCGTCCGGCCGGCCGATCCGTCCGACGGGATGCATCGCTTCGGTCGCGCGCAGGGCCTCGTCCGGTGCCGGGCCCAGGTTGCCGCGCAGCAGGGGGGTGTCGACGCCGCCGGTGACCAGGGCGTTGATCCGGACGCCGGTGGTGGCCGTCTCGAGGGCCGCCGAGCGGGTGAGGCCGAGGACGCCGTGCTTGGCGGCGCTGTAGGCGGCCAGGCCGGCCATCCCGGTGACACTGACGTTGGAGGCGTTGTTGACGATCGAGCCGCCGCCGGCGGCCTGCAGCGCGGGGATCTGGTACTTGAGGCCGTAGAAGACGCTGTCGAGGTTGAGCGCCAGTTCGGCGCGCCAGGCGTCGCCGTCGACGGCGGTCACCGGGCCGGGTGCGGTGGCGGCGCCGACGTTGTTGAACGCGCCGTCGAGCCGGCCGTACCGTTCGACGGCCTGCCGGACCAGGTCCGCGGCTTCGGCCTCCACCGTCACGTCGGCCGGGACGAAGGTGGCCTCGCCGCCGGCGGCGCGGATGGCGGCGGCCCGCGCCTCGCCGGCGTCCTTGCCGCGTGCGGCCAGGACGACCCTGCCGCCCTCGGCCGCGATCCGCTCGGCGGTGGCCAGGCCCATTCCGGAGGTGGCGCCGGTGATCAGGATGACTTTGTCTACGAATCGTGCGGACATGAGGGTTCCCCCGTCAGGTGAAGATCGGTGATGTCAGAAGGTGAGCACGAGGCGGCCGCGGAGGCCGCCGGCCTCGAGCCGCCGGTGCGCCTCGGCCGCCTGTGCGGCGGGGAGGGCGGCGGCGACCCGCGGGACGAGCACGCCCGCCTCGGCGAGCCGGCGGATCTCGTCCAGCTTGTCCGTCCGGTCCGCGTAGTCGGGGACGAACGGGGTGCGGACGGTGATCCCGCGGCCGCCGGTCCGGTAGCCGCCGGGTTCGTCGGGGCTGCGGAACAGGGCGAGCGCGCCGCCGTCACGCACGGCGTCGAGCAACCGCGGCCCGAGCAGCGCCGTGTCGGCGACCGCGTCCACGCCCTCGGGGTACCGGGCCCGGAGGCGTTCGGCGACGTCGGGCCCCCTGGCCACGACGTCGGCCGCGCCGGAACGGCGGACCAGGGCCTCGTCGGCGGGCGCGGCGTCGGCGACGACGGTCAGCCCGGCGTGCGCGGCGAGCTGCACCAGGTAGCCGCCGAGCGTTCCGGCGGCCCCGATCACGGCGAGGACCGAGCCGGGGGCGAGGGCCAGCTGGTCGAGGGCCAGCAGCGCGGTGAGCCCGTTCATCGGCAGCGTCGCCGCGGCCGCGTGGTCGATCCCCGCCGGTGCGCGGACGACCCGGCCGGCCGGCAGCACGAGGTACTCGGCGTAGCCACCGGCGGCGGGGCCGATCGGGTGGGCCATCGCCATCACCGGATCGCCGGGGGACAGGCCGGTCTCCGTCCCGGGGCTGATCTCGTCGACCACGCCCGCGATGTCCATTCCGGGCACGTAGGGGGCCGGTATCCCGGCGAACGCCCGGGCGTGCACGCCGGCCCGGATCAGCGTGTCCGCCGGGTTCACCGCGGCCGCGTGCACGCGCACCCGGACCTCGCCGGGCCCGGCGTGCGGGTCCGGCAGGTCGACGATCCGCAGCACGTCCGGGCCGCCGAACTCGTACAGGCCGACCGCTTGCATGAGCACTACTCCTTCCGGTTCCTGTTAGATACCAGGTACATGATGCGTACCTTCACTTCGAGTCTTCGGGAACCTGGCCGGAACGGCAAGAGAGCACTTTGACCTGCGCTGGTATCACCCGGGGAACCGCACCTAGTGCGGTGTCCAGCGACGTGCACCGGGCCCACCCCTGCCCGGAGCGTGATCGTTGAGGATAGGTGGGGCCCAGCCCCACCTATCCTCAACGATCACGCTCCGGGGCAAGCCGCAAGGTGGGGTCGGCAAACGTCGCTGGACACCGCACTAGGTGGGCCCGGCAGTACCTGGTACCTCTCGTATACTGCGAGCCATGGCGCATCCGACCACCGACACCGCCGTCTCGCGCGAGGAGGCTCGTGCCCTGATCCGCGACGTGCTCGAACGGATCGGCGACAAGTGGTCCGTGGCCGTCATCTGCCAGTTGGGCGACACCACCCGGCGGTTCAACGAACTGCGCCGGCTGAGCCATCCCATCACCCAGCGGATGCTCAGCGCGACGCTCCAGGGGCTGGAACGGGACGGCCTGGTGACGCGGACCGTCCACGACACCAAACCCCCGCGGGTCGACTACGCGCTCACCCCGCGCGGGCTCAGCCTGCTCGACGTCGTCCGGAACCTGGCCCACTGGGCGGAGGACAACGCCACCGCCATCATGGACTCGCGGACGGCCTTCGACCGCGGCCGCCCGCCGCGGTGACGCGAGCGGCCGCTTCGAGCGGCCACGGTTCGCCGGGCCGGCCGCGGCGGCGGCCCACATGAGGGCTTGGTCGCCCGGCTTCGACGGGTCTTCACCGGCGGCGGAAAGCGTGCGGCCGGGTAAGGGCATCAGGGGTCGAAGCACTTGTAGGTGTAGATGACACCCTGGCCCGAGTGGTAGGGCCACAGCATGGCGGCGTTGGTCTTCGGTCCGTACACGCCGTCCACCGCTATCGGCTCGCCGAAGACGTCACGCTCCCATGTCTGCGCGTTCTTCAGCGCGCTGAGCGTGTTGATGCCGAAGATGCCGTCGAAGGGCCATGCGACCTGCTGCTGGTCGTAGCAGCGGCGCAGGGCGTCCTGCAGTGCGACCACCGCGGAACCGCGGGCCCCCTGCCGCAGTTCGCAGTTGAGCGAACCGTTGTAGGTCGGGTAGTAGACCCATCTCCAGTCCGACATTCCGGTGGATCTCCATTGGCCGGTGTTGCAGGCCGGGGCCGCGTGCGCGGCCGGCGCGGGAATGACCACGGCCATGGCCGTGGTGAGGACGAGAGCGCCCATGCCCGCCGCCGACTTCAGTGGCCGCCGCGATTTCATTCTGGCTCCTCAGGGGTCGTCCCGGTGTTCGCCCGAACATTAGTGTCAGTTTCACACAAAATGCGCCGCGCGTCGGTGGCGCGCGCTGTCCGGATCCGGCCGCGGCCGGGCAGGACGGGGAGCGCGGTCGTCCGCCTCTCCGCGGGCGCCGCCGTTCAGGTGGCGATCTTGTAGCGGCCGAGGAGGACCTGGAGGAGTTCGTCGGCGATCTCGTCGAGGGTGGCGTCGACCCAGCCGACGACCCAGTCGTGCATGAGGCCGTTGACGGCGCCGATGAAGGCGGCGGCGGCGATGCGGTAGTTGCCGGGCTGGATCTCGCCGCGGGCGACGGCGTCGTCGGTGGTGGCGGTGAGGAAGTCGATCCAGCGGGAGCGGCGTTCCAGGCGCTGGCGGTCCATCCGGGGGCTGACGCCGATGATCTCGACGTAGGCGATGCGGGCGTGCCGGTGGTCGGAGGCGGCGCCTTTGACGTAGGCGTGCAGCATGCGGGTGATCCGCTCGGTCAGCGGCAGGTCCTGGATGTGTGGCAGGACGTCGAGGACGGCTTGCTGGGCGGTGTCGTTGACGGACAGGTGCAGCGTGGCCAGGACGTCTTCGAGGGTGCGGAACTCCTCGTAGAACTGGCGGCTGGACAGGCCGGCCTCCTTGCACAGGTCCACGAGCCGGGTTCCCCGGTAGCCGGGTCCGGCGCCGAACAGTTCCAGGCCCGCCGCCAGGAAGCGGGCGCGCCGTTCGGCCTGCCGCTGGGCCGCTTCCTTGCCCCCGTACCGGCCTTCGGCCGGTGTGATCCTGCCCGCCACCGTGTCCTCCGTCGGGTGATACATGAATCTTCTCCCATCCGGGGGTGCCGGGGCCGGTGCGTTTTCCTTCGCTCCGGGGTCTTGTGGCGGGCGTCACTCTTTCCTACCATCGGGTAACCAAAATCTGAACTTTCACAAGTTCAGATTTTCTGAGTGTTCCCGCGTGGCGCTTCCAGGCGTGACGCGAGGCCGGCCCGGCGAGCCCGCTCTCCGGCCGGCCCGGGCTTTCCACCATCGCGGGCGAGCACGGCCGCTCGGCGGTCGTCGCCGCCTCCCACCCCCCGAAGGAGAGAGATGGAACAGGAACAGTCCCCGGCCATGTTCACCCGCCGGCGCACCCTGGCGGCCGCCGGCGGCATGCTGGCGGCGGGCGCGCTGGTCGGGTCGGCGGCGCGACCGGCGGCCGCGGCCGCCCCGACGACCTCGGCGGACGCGATCGTGGTCGGCGCGGGCCTGGCGGGCCTGGTCGCGGCGTCGGAGCTCGCCGCGGCCGGGCGGACGGTGCTGCTGGTGGACCAGGAGAACGAGGCGAACCTCGGCGGGCAGGCGTTCTGGTCGTTCGGTGGCCTCTTCCTGGTGAACTCCGACGAGCAGCGGCTCATGGGCGTCAAGGACTCCAAGGACCTGGCCTGGCAGGACTGGCTCGGCACGGCCGGGTTCGACCGGGGCGTGAACGACCCGGCCGGCGAGGACTACTGGGCCTACAAGTGGGCGGAGGCCTACGTCGACTTCGCGTCGGGGGAGAAGCGGTCCTGGCTGCACGGGCTGGGCGTGCGCTGGTTCCCGCTGGTCGGCTGGGCCGAGCGCGGCGGCGGCCTGGCCGACGGGCACGGCAACTCCGTGCCGCGGTTCCACGTCACCTGGGGCACCGGACCGGCGGTGATGGAGCCGTTCGAGAAGAAGGTGCGCGCCGCGGTCGCCAAGGGCCTGGTGACGTTCAAGTTCCGGCACCGGGTGGACGGCCTGGTACTCACCAACGGCGCCGTCACCGGGGTGCGCGGCTCGGTCCTGGAGCCCAGCAGTGCGGCGCGGGGGGTGCGCAGTTCCCGCACCGTGGTCGGCGAGTTCGAGCTGGCCGCACCCGTGGTGATCGTCACCTCCGGCGGGATCGGCGGCGACCACGACCTGGTGCGGCGGAACTGGCCCGCCCGGCTCGGCACCCCGCCCAAGCGGATGATCACCGGTGTGCCCGAGTACGTGGACGGCCGGATGCTCGGCATCACCGAGGCCGCCGGTGCCCGCCTGGTCAACCGCGACCGGATGTGGCACTACACCGAGGGCATCCAGAACTACGCCCCGATCTGGAAGGACCACGGCATCCGCATCCTGCCCGGCCCGTCGTCCCTGTGGCTGGACGCGAAGGGCCGCCGCCTGCCCGTCCCGGGCCTGCCCGGCTACGACACCCTCGGCACCCTCAAGCTGATCATGGACACCGGCTACGACTACTCCTGGTTCGTCACCACCCAGAAGATCCTCGCCAAGGAGTTCGCGCTGTCGGGCTCGGAGCAGAACCCCGACCTGACCAACAAGGACATCCCGCTCACCCTGTCCCGCATCTGGCAGAGCCCCGAACCGGTCGAGAAGTTCAAGAAGAACGGCGTCGACTTCGTGGTCGCCGACACCCTGCCCGAGCTCGTCACCGGCATGAACCGGCTCACCGGCACCAACCTCATCAACCACGCCGATCTCAAGTACCGGATCGACGCCCGCGACCGCGAGACCGACAACCCCTACACCAAGGACCTCCAGGTCATGGGCATCAACAACGCCCTGGCCTACCCGGGCGACCGGCTCAGCCGCACCGCCGGCCTGCACAAGATCCTCGACCCCTCGGCCCGCCCCCTCGTCGCGGTCCGCCTGAACATCCTGACCCGCAAGACCCTCGGCGGCCTCCAGACCGACCTTTCGGGGCGCGTCCTGGCCCCGTCCGGCCGGCCGATCCCCGGCCTGTACGCGGCAGGGGAGGTCGCCGGGTTCGGGGGCGGCGGCATCCACGGCTACCGCGCCCTGGAGGGGACCTTCCTGGGCAACTGCCTGTTCTCCGGCCGCCAGGCCGGCCGCGCCGCCGCGGCGGCCACCGCCTCCTGACCAGCGGTTCCCGCGGCGCCCGCCGCGGGAACCGGGCCGGAGTCACCGCCCACCGGACGCGGGGCGGCCCGCACCGCTCAGGAGGCGGTGGCCGCCTCCCGCTGGTCCGCGCCGTCGTCGAGCTGGCGCACCTGCCGGTAGACGTGGCCGCGCAGCCGGGCGAAGTCGGGCAGTTCCTTCGTGGTGAGCTGGTTGCGGGGGCGCGGCAGGTCGATGTCGATGACCTCCCGCACCCGGGTCGGGCGCGGGGTGAGGGCGATCACGCGGTCGGCCAGGTAGACGGCCTCGTCGATGTCGTGGGTCACGAACACCACGGTCACCCCGTACTCGTGCCGGAGCTTGAGGGTCAGGTCCTCCAGGTCGGCGCGGGTCTGCGCGTCCAGCGCGGCGAACGGCTCGTCCATGAGCAGGACCTGCGGTTCGTAGGCCAGCGCGCGGGCGATGGCCACCCGCTGCTGCATGCCGCCCGAGAGCTGCCACGGGTAGCGCCGGCCGGCGTCGGCGAGGTTGACGGCTTCCAGCGAGTCCTTGATCAGCTGCTGCTGTTTGGCGCGGCCCAGCCGCTTGCGGCGCAGCGGGAAGGCGATGTTCTGTTCCACGGACATCCAGGGGAAGAGCGACCGGCTGTAGTCCTGGAAGACGATCGCCATCTCCTCGGGGGTGCGGTCGAGCCGCCGGCCCTCGATGCTCACCTGCCCGGTGGAGGCGGACATCAGCCCGGCGAGGCAGCGCAGCAGGGTGGTCTTGCCGCACCCCGAGGGGCCGACCACGCACACGAACTCGCTGCGCGCGACGGTGAAGTTGATTTCGTCGATCGCGTGGACCGCCTGGGGCCCGTCGCCGTAGGTCTTGCCGAGGCCGCGGACCTCGAGCATCGGCGCTTCGTCGGTCATCAGGATGCTCCTTTTCGTGCTCCGTGGTGCCAGCGAAGCGCGCGACGCTCGATGGTGCCGAAAGCGAGGTTGAACAGATAGCCGAGGATTCCGAGCAGCACCATTCCCGACCACATCTCGGGAATCGCGAAAGTGCGCTGGGCCTGGAGGATGAAGTAACCGATCCCGCGGGTGCTCGCGACCATCTCGCTGATCACCATCAGGATCAGCGACAGCGACAGCGAGATCCGCATCCCGGCGAAGATCTGCGGCGCGGCGGCGGGCAGCACGACGTGCAGCATCCGGTCGCGCCGGCTGACGCGGTAGGCCCGCGCGCTATCGAGCAGCCCGGGGTCGACCCCGCGGACACCGTCGATGGTGTGCATCAGGACGGGGAACACGCCGACCATCAAGATGATGAACACCTTCATGCCCGTGCCGACGCCCAGCACGACGATGCCGAACGGGATCAGTGCTGGCGGGGGGATCGCCCGGACGAACTCGATGATCGGTGCCAGCGCGGTGCGCAGGGTGCGCACCAGGCCGATGAGGATGCCGAGCGGCACGCCGATGACGATCGACAGTGCGAACCCGGCGAGCATGTTGGTCAGGCTCGGCACGACGTCCGAGCCGACCCGGTCGAACACCCACGTGTCCCGGAAGACCGAGAGGATCTTCGTCAGCGGGGGGTAGAAGATGTTCGTGCTGCCGGCGGACCACAGCGCCCAGCCGAGCAGGACGAGGATCGGCGCCGCGATCTGGAGGGTGAGGAGCACGCTGCGCCGGTTCACTGGACGCCTCCCTGGGACCGCTGGGACGGGTGCCACCGCAGCAGCCGTTTCTCGAGCGCGACGAAGAGCAGGTTGAGCAGCACGCCCAGCAGCCCGGTCGCGATGATGAACGCGTACATGAGCTGGTACTGGCCGCCCGCCTGGGCCACGGTGATCGACTGGCCGAGCCCGGGCGCCCCGATCACCAGTTCGGCGGTGACGCAGAGGATCAGCGCGGTGGTCGACGCCACCCGCAGCCCGGGGGCGATGTAGGGCACCGCGCCGGGCAGCACCACCGACAGCAGCGTGTCGCGTGGGCGGGCGCGGAAGGAACGCGCGGTTTCGAGGGCGACGGGTTCGACGTCGCGCATGCCGTAGATGGTGGCGACGAGCACGGGCCAGGTGGCGGCGAAGGTGGCGAGGAAGACCTTGCTCTGCAGGCCGGTGCCGAGCACGAGGACGACCAGCGGGATCAGCGCGACCGACGGGATCGGCCGCAGGAACTCGATGACCGCGCTGGTGGCGGCGTACAGGACCGCGTTGGAGCCGACCGCGATGCCGAGCAGCACCGCGATCACCGTGGCGAGGGCGAAGCTGATGGCCCAGCCCTGCAGCGTGTGGCCGACGGCGGTCCACAGCTCCGCGGCGCCGGCCATTCCGGCGAGTTCCCGCAGGTCGGCCGAGACGCGGGGAAAGGTCTTCTCCGGCAACAGTCCGACGATCGTGGAAAACTCCAGGACGGCCAGTACCGTCACGAGCCCCGCCGCGCCGAGAAGCCCGTCGGTGAACTTCGGCGATCGCAGGAGTCGTCGTCTTGTGCCGGGGATAATTGACGTCGACATAGTCGAAGTCCGGGTCAACGAAAACTCCTTCCGGGTGCGGCTCTTGTCACATCCCGTAGCGCTGGGTCGGCCGGCACATGGCGGACGTACGGGCACGCCGGCACACCGTGGGCCGTTCACATGGCCGCACGGGGTCGTCGCGGGATTGCAATCGAGCCTTAAACCGAATATATTGAGCATGATGATTATCTGTCAAGATGTCGCAGTTCCCACCCCGATGATTCACCGGCCGGGCATTGCCCGGCCGGTTCGTAGGAGGAGAGCCGGGTGAGCCGTCCGGAGCGCACCGGCCGTGCCGAGTGGCGGCTGTCGCGAGCCGAAGCCATCGCGCGGGAGATCGAACGCAAGATCCTCGACCTGGCGCTGCCGGACGGCAGCCGGCTGGGCACCAAGGAGGACCTGCGCCAGGAGTACGGCGTCGCCGTCGGGACCGTCAACGAGGCGGTCCGGCTCCTCGAGACGCGCGGTGTGGTGTCGGCCAAGCCCGGCCCGGGCGGCGGCCTGTTCACCCTCCGCACCCCCGGCCACGTGCGCATCAACCACCTGGTCCTCAGCCTCCGCGAGAACGTCGTGACCAGCGCGCACTGCCTGGCGGTCCGCGACGCGCTGGAGGAGCCCATCCTCATGGACGCGGCGACCCACCGCACCGCCGAGGACCTGGCCGAACTGCGCGAGCTGCTGGACCGCATGGACGAGCAGCGCACCGACGCCGCCGGCTTCCTGCGCGCCAACTGGGCCGTGCACCGGCGGCTGGCCGAGATCTCGCCCAACGTGGTCCTGCGCATGGTCTACACGACGATGCTCGACATGATCGAGAACGAGATCGAGGAGGTCAGCTCCGACGACGATCTGTTCACCGCGAGCAAGACCTTCCGGGCTCACGTCGCGCTCGTCGACGCGGTCGAGTCGCAGGACCCCGCGCGCGTGCGCCGCGCCGTGCGCCGGCACCGGCCCCCGTCGTCGGTCGTCGACTGAACGCCGGAGGCCGGACGCGCCGCCCGGGCGCGTCCGGCCGGTGCTGACCCGTATCCCGGATCAGCCCTGCGCGCGATGGCGGAGCTCCCCGTCGACCGCCGTGGCCAGCACCGGCAGGTCGCGCAGCTCGTCCGGGGGGCACTGCGCGGGGTCGGCGCCGAGCGCCACCCAGTCCGCGCGCATGCCCGGGCGCAGCACCCCGACCGCGTGGTCGTTGAACGCGGCGTACGCGGCGTCGGAGGTGTACATCCGCAGCGCCGCCGCCACGTCGAGCCGCTCGTCCGCGCCGAGCGGCCCCCCGCTCGGCGCGTGGTGGCGGGTCACCGCCTGCCAGATCCCGCGCAGCGGCTGGAACGGCGTGACGGGCGAGTCCGAGCCGCCGGCCAGCCGGACGCCCGCGCGCTGCCAGGTGGCCAGCGGCGTGGCGGCGGCCGCGGCGTCCCGGCCGAGCTGGGCGATGAGGCGGCCGGCGAACTGTTCCTGCATCGTCGGCTGCGTGGCCACGACCACGCCCAGCCGGCGGGCGTCGGCCATGTTGCGCTCCGAGGGCGTCAGGTACGCGTGGATGGCCTGGCACCGCAGCGGCCGGACCGGGGCCACGCGATCGGCGTGGTCGAGCACGTCGAACAGCAGGTCGAGCGCCCCGCCCCCGACGGCGTGCACCCCGAGCGACCAGCCGTGCCGGACGAGCCCGGCCGCGAGCGTGCGCATCGAGTCGGGGTCGAGCAGCAGCTGCCCGTGGTCGCCGCACCGGCCGGGCCAGGGTTCGCGCAGGTAGGCCGTGCCCAGCGAGCCGCCGCCGTCCAGGAACACCTTCACCGGTCCGAGCCGCAGCCGGTCGTCGCCGAAGCCGGACCGCACGCCGAGCCCGGACAGGCGCGCGATCTCGTCGGTGACGGGCGCGCCCGCCACGAGCAGCGGCATCGCGGTCACCCGTAGCGGCAGTTCGCCGTCGGCGTGCAGCCCCTGGTAGGTGGCGAGTTCCTCGGCGCGCAGCCCCGGCTCGATCACCGACGTGAGCCCGGCGGCCAGGGCCGCCTCCGCCGCGACGGTGATCGCGGTCCGCCGGTCCCGGTCGCCCGGCGGGGGCATGTGGCGGCGGACGAGTTCGATCGCCGGGGGCTCGACCAGCACGCCGGTGAGCCGCCCGCCGGCGTCCCGGCCCAGGCGTCCGCCCGGGGGGTCGGGCGTGCCGTCGGTGAGCCCCGCCAGCTCCAGCGCGACCGAGTTGGCCACGCCCTCGTGACCGCAGCGCAGGATCAGCACCGGGCGGTCGGGGCACGCGCGGTCCAGCTCGTCGCGGTCCGGCAGGCGGCGCTCGGCGATGTCCTCGGTCTCCCACCCGTCGGAGGAGACCACCCACGGCGCCTCGGGGTGGGCGTCCGCCCAGGCGCGCGTCGCCGCGATGACGTCCTCGATGCTGCGCGCGCCGGCCAGGTCGAGCAGCACGTGCGCGAGCCCGGTCCACAGCAGGTGCATGTGCGTGTCGATCAGCCCCGGCAGGACGGTCGCGCCGCCCAGGTCGAGGACCGGTGCGTGCTCGCCGAGCGCGGCCCGCGCCTGGTCGAGCGAGCCCGCCGAGACGACGCGCCCGCCGCGGATCGCCAGCGCTTCGGCGCGGGGCCGCGCCGCGTCCATGGTGATGACGCTCGCGGCCCGGACGATGTGGTCACCCTTGTGATTCGTCATAACGATTGTAGGTTATCAGGGGAAGAAGTGTTTGCGAACCGTTGACCTTCTGATCCTATTGATGATAATCGTTCTGCTCGTAATGGCGGCATATGCCGCGTTCCACTCAGGGGAGTGAAGCCATGATGAGAACGATCCGACGGCGCCGGCTCCGGGTGGTCCTCGCGGCGCTCGCGGTCGGCCTGGCCGCCGGCTGCGGCTCGGGGGGCACCTCGGCCGGTCAGACCGACGCCGGGGGAGTGACCACGGTGAAGGTCGGCCTGATCCCGATCACCGACGTCGCCCCGCTGTACCTCGGCATCCAGAAGGGGTTCTTCACCGAGCAGAAGCTCAAGATCGAACCGCAGCTGGCCGCGGGCGGCGCGGCGATCGTCCCCGCCGTCGTCAGCAACAGCAACCAGTTCGGCTTCTCCAACAACGTGTCACTGATCGTCGCCAAGAGCAAGGGCGTGCCGCTGCAGGTCATCACGCCGGGCGTCGGCATCTCCCCGGGCCACAACGAGGCGTGCCAGGTGCTGGTGCCCGGGAAGAGCCCCATCCGCGGGATCAAGGACCTGCCCGGCAAGACCATCGCCGTCAACACGCTCAACAACATCGGCGACGTCACGATCCGCGCCGCGCTCGAGAAGGGCGGCGTCGACCCCGGCTCCGTGAAGTTCACCGAGATCGGCTTCCCCGACATGGTCACGGCGGTCGAGGCGGGACGCGTCGACGCGGCCTGGGAGTGCGAGCCGTTCGTCACCGCGCTACTGGACCGCGGCGCCCGCTCCATCCTCAACAACTACGCCGAGACCCACCCGAACCTGGCGGTGGCCTCGTACTTCACCTCCACGGCCTACGCCAAGAGCAACCCCGACGTGGTGCGCCGCTTCGACACGGCCATGCGCAAGTCGCTGGAGTACGCCAACACCCACCCGGACGAGATCCGCAAGATCCTCCCGGAGTACGCCAAGATCCCCGCGGCCCAGGCGGCGAAGATCAAGATGATCGCCTGGCCGGGCACGTTCGAGCGCTCCTCGATCGAGGAACTGGTGCGGCTGACGCAGAAGTACAAGCTCATCCAGCAGCCGGTCAGCCTGGACGAGCTCATCCAGGAACCGAAGTCCTGACCCTCCCGGGCCAGGCAGGAAAGAACCTCCCGGTACGGGCGCCCGCCGACCAGGCGCCGCCCGCACCGGGAGGTTCTCGCATCACCTGGACGGTCCTCGACCAGGGCCGGTACGGCTGACACGGCGGCACGGACTTGTCCAGCGGCCGACAGCCTGGGCGAACTGAGACCTGTCTCAAGTGAGGCCGACAGCCCTGGCGGTACCACCAATGCCCACCTCCGGCCTCTTGCTCGCGTGATCGTTGAGGATGGGTGGGGCTGGGGCCCCACCCATCCTCAACGATCACCGGCGCAGGCGCTTGTGCCAGGTGGCGGGCGGCCGGGTCCTGCGCGAGCGCAGCCAAGGTCATCGGCATTCGGCCCACTTCGAAACACGCCTTAGTCCAGGGTCAGTGCGGGCCTGGTCAGCGGACGGCGGTTCGACGAGCCCGGCCAGGAGCCGAAGTCCCGGCCCTCCCGGGCCGGACGGCGAAAGACCTCCCGGTGCGGATGCGCCGGGAGGTCTTTCGCCGTCCGGGAGGTTCTGTTGTCGCGCCCTGGTGGGGACCCCGGCCGCGCCCGTGGCCGGGCCGGGGCCGCGACCGGGCGCGGGCGGCCACCGGCCGCGGCACGGGCGCGGCGGGAACCGGTGGGGACTGGCGTCAGCGGGCGACGCCCAGCGCGGACACGCCGCCCAGGCCGGCGACCTGCACTTCGACCCGGGCCGGCGGGAACGGCGCCGCGGCGGTGGCGCCGCCGGCGAGGACGACGTGGCCGGCCAGCAGCGGCATGCCCTGGCGCCGGGCGATCCGCAGGAGCTCGGGCAGCGCCCGGTCCGGATGGCCGAGGATGGCGTCGGTGGAGCCCGTCTCGACGTCGGTGCCGTCCACGGTGAGCCGGACGGCCCGGCCGCCCAGGTCGGCGCCGAGCGGCTGCCAGGACCCGATGACGAACCCGGCGGACGAGGCGTTGTCGGCGATCACGTCGGGCAGGCTGAACCGGAAGTCGCGGTAACGCGAGTCGATGATCTCCAGCGCGGGCGCGACCGCGTCCACGGGCAGCTCGTCGTCGTCCGGGGTGACGTCACGGGCGATCCGGTAGGCGACCTCCGGCTCGACCCGGGGGTGGATGAACCGGGCCAGCGACACCTGGCCGCCGTCGGGGACGCGCATGGCGTCGGTGAGCCGCCCGACGATCACCTCGTCCACGCCCATCTGCGCCATCTTCGCCTTGCTGGTGAAGCCGAGCTTGAGCCCGACCAGCCGCTCGCCCCGCCCCAGGCGGCGGGCGATCACCGCGTCCTGGATCGCGTACGCGTCGGCGGGGGTGAGCCCGCCGGGGAGCTGCGCGACCGCGGACACGGTGTGCTGCGCGGTGTCCAGGCGTTCCGCCGCCTCGGTGCGTGCGCTGGTGTCGGTGCTCATGAACCGGTCCTCTCCGTCATCTCGGCTCGGGGGGCGCGCCGGTGGATGCGTCCGGCCGCCGGCAACCCCACGTAGTTCTCGCAGAAGCTCTTCATCGCGGCTTCGGAGGTGCAGACGTGCTTCAGCTCGGCGTGCTGGAGCCGCCACTCCATCGGGTTGGCCGGGCTGTGGTGCAGCAGCGACGTCATGGAGCGGGAGAACTGCTGGGCCCGCCAGACCCCGCGCAGCGCGTCGTCGGAGTAGCCGTCCAGCAGGGCGCGGTCGCCGGACTCGAACCAGGTGCACAGCGCGTCGGCGAGCAGCCGCACGTCCGCGGCGGCGAGGTTGAGCCCCTTCGCGGCGGTGGGCGGGACGATGTGCGCGGCGTCCCCTGCGAGGAAGAGCCTCCCGTACTGCATCGGCTCCACCACGAAGCTCCGCATGGCGGTGATGCTCTTCGTGGAGATGGTGCCTTCGGCGAGCGTCCAGCCGTCGTCGGTCCCCAGCCGCAGCCGGAGTTCCGCCCAGATCCGGTCGTCGGACCAGCCGGCCAGGTCCTCGTCCGGCGGGACCTGCAGGTAGAACCGGCTGACCTCGCTCGACCGCATGCTGTGCAGGGCGAACCCGCGCTCGTGGCACGCGTAGATCAGCTCGAACGTGGAGGGCTGGACGTCCGCGAGCACGCCGAGCCAGGCGAAGGGGTAGTCGTGCTCGTACACCGTCAGCACGTCGGCCGGGATCGTGCGGCGGGAGACACCGTGGAAGCCGTCGCAGCCCGCGATGAAGTCGCAGGCCAGGACTTGTTCGGAGCCGTCGGCCGCCCGGTAGCGCACCTTCGGTGCGTCGGTGTCGACGCCGTCGAGCCGCACGTCGTCGACGCCGAACTCCAGGGGGAGGCCCGAGGCGAGGCGGGCGGCGATCGCGTCCCGGACGATCTCCTGCTGGCTGTACATGACCGCGGTGCAACCGCCGGTCAGCTCGGCCATCGGGATCCGGTACCGCTGCCGGTCGAAGCGCAGCTCGAGTCCGTGGTGGACGGCCGCCTCCCGGCGCATCCGCTCGTCCAGCCCCAGCTCCTCCAGGAGCCGCATGGTGCGGTGTTCCAGCATGCCCGCGCGGATACGACCCTCCACGTAGGACTGGCTCCGGTGTTCCAGGATCACCGCGTCGACTCCGGCGAGCTCCAGCATCCGGCCGAGGAGCAGGCCGGCCGGCCCGGCTCCGATGATGGCGACCTGTGTTCGTTCCATGTTGAGCTCCACGTAGGGCCGGTCACCGGCTGTAATTGTGAGGGGGTTTCAGTAGGTCCGCTGCACTTCGCCGCAGTTACTGCAGGTACGGGCCTCCAGGTCGTCGAAGAAGCGCTGGTACGCCTCGCCGACCGGGTCGACGGAGTAGTCGGCGATGTGGCACGACTCCTCGTGCAGGAACTCCCCGCAGTTCTGGCAGTACCACTGGAAGCGGTCGAGCTCGCCCGGGCGGCGGAGCCGCTCGAGGACGATGATGAAGGAGTCCGGGTCGAACCGGGGGGAGTGCGGGAGCCGGGAAGGAGTGAAGATCGCCGAACCCTCCGGGACCACGTCGATCACCTCGGTGCCGTCCGGCTGGCGGCTGTGCAGCCGCAGCTCGCCCCGGATCACGTACATCACCTCATCGCTGGGATTGAGGTGGAACTCGCTGCGGTACTCGCGGCCCCGCGCCACGAAGCCGAGGGACTCGTTGTGCTGCCACAGCACCTCGACGCGCTTGCCGCTCTTGCCGAGGCGTTCGGCGATCGCGTCGAGGTCGACGACCGGCATGCGGTACGGCTCGGTCATGGTCACTCCTTCCCGGAGCCCTGGTCTCCTGGTCCGTTACTTCGGTTCAACGACGGCGGCGACGCATTCCACCTCGACCAGCACGCCGGCCCGGTGCGGGGGCGCGTTGACGGTCGTGCGCGCGGGGAAGCTCTCACAGTCGGCGAAGAACTCCCGGTACGCCTTGTTGAACTCGGGGAACTGGGCGGCGTCGCGCAGGTAGCAGTTGCACTTGAGGATCGAGTCCTTGGTGCCGCCGGCCGCCTCGACCACCGCGACCAGGTTGGTGAGCGTCTGCCGGACCTGCTCGGCGAGGTCGTCGGAGACGATCGTGCGGGTGGCCGGGTCCAGCGGGCCCGTTCCCGAGCAGAAGATGAGGTCCCCGTGGACGATCGCCTGCGACAGGGGAGGAGTGGTCCCCGCGGAGAAGCCGACCTGGGGCGCGTTGGTTGAGCTGATCGAGATCTTCGACATGGCACTCCTCGTTCGATTCGGCACGTGGTCTGCCGGGCAGCCCGGGGTTCGGAGCCGCGGCGACTACTCGCTGCGACTCTAACCACCATGTTGATTAGAGTCAATGTATCCCGCGGTGGGCCAGGTGAGGAGGTTGTTGGCCGACCACCCGATTGTCACCCAGATGCCTATCCATCATAATGGTTATCTGAAACAAGGTTCGGAGGGATGGTCATGACATCGGCGAACGAGCCCGCCACCGAGCCCGCCACGACAGGCCCCGGTCCAGGATCGGACTGGCCCGTGACGGTGGACGTCCACGCGCACGCGCTGCCGCTGCCGCTGCTCCGGTACCTCGCCGACCGCGGCTACGCGGACCTGTCCGGCATGGACTCCGGAACGCTGCTGCTGGACCCGAGGGTGTCCGGGGTCGCCCGGGGAGCCCGCATCCCGCTCGCCGCCGACCAGTACGACGTCCGGCGCCGGCTGACCTCCATGGACGCCGCCGGCATCGCCGCCCAGCTGGTCGCGGCACCGCCGTTCGTGTTCGCCTCGTCCGCCGACGACGACGAACTGGTCCTGGAGATCACCCGCCGTTCCAACGATGCGCTCGCCGAGTACGTCTCGGCCGACCGGCGGCTTGCGGCGCTGGGAACGGTCCCGGTGGGCCTGCCCGGCGCAGCCCGGGAGGCGGCCCGCTGCCTGGACGAACTCGGCATGGCGGGCCTGACGACCGGCACCTTCGGCGGGGGCCGCGAACTCGACGACCCGGTCAACGAGGACCTGTGGAGCCTGCTGACGGAACGCCGGGCGTTCTGCCTGGTCCACCCGAGCCGCGCGTCCTCCCCGGCCCGGCTGCGCGAATACCACCTGGTGCAACTGCTGGGCTACCCGGCGGAGACGGCGCTCGCCGCGGCCCGGCTGATCTTCGGCGGCGTCCTGGACCGGCACGACCCGGTGCTGTGCCTCGTGCACGGCGGCGGATGCCTGCCCGGGCTGGTGCCCCGGCTGGACCTCGGCTGGCGGCGCAAGCGGGAGTCGCAGACCGTTTCGGCGTCACCCCGCGACTACCTGCGCCGCCTCCACTACGACACCGCGGTCTTCGACGGCACCGCGCTCCGCCGCCTGATCGAAGACGTCGGGCCCGGCAACGTCCTGCTCGGCACCGACCTGCCCTTCGACCTCGCCGACGTCGACGCGGTCTCCACCGTCCGGGAGCAGGGCCTGCCGCCCGCGGTCGAACACGCGATCCTCGCCGGGAACGCGCTGCGGCTGATCCCTTCCCTGACCACCGCGCCCGGCACCCCCGGCGCGGCCGGATAGCCGACCAGAGCCGGACACGGCCGGACGAGGACGGCGGGAACCGCCCGCCCGTCACCCCCCTTTTCTCGCCAGGAGGATTCGACATGCCCCTTGTGCAGGTCAGCTTGGCCGCGGGACGGCCCCCTGACCAGATCCGAGAACTGATCAGCGAAGTGCACGACGCGGTCGTGCGCGCTACCGGAACCGACCCGGCACGGGTACGGGTGCTCGTCCACGAGCTGCCGCCGACGCACTGGGCCGCGGGCGGGGTCACGCTCGCCGAGCGCGACACCGCCACAACACAGGAATGAGGGGTAACGGCATGGAGTTCTTCGGGCACGTCATCGACGGCGAGGAAGTCGAGTCGCAGGACGGCGCGCGGTTCGACAGCGTCGATCCATGGACCCGGCAACGGTGGTCCGAGGTGGCGCTCGCCTCCCGGAAGGACGTGGAGGCGGCCGTGGCGTCCGCGCGCCGCGCGTTCGACGACGGCCCGTGGCCGCGGATGGGCTACGCCGAGCGCGGCCGGCTGCTGCACCGCCTCGCCGACCTGGTCGAGGCGAACAAGCAGGAGCTCGGCCTGGCGGACACCCGGGACATGGGCAAGCCGGTCACCCAGAGCGTCGGCAACGACGTCGACCGCGCCGTCCAGAACCTCAGGTTCTTCGCCGACCACGCGCGCCTGACGGCGGCGGACACGCTGCCGATGGACAGCGGTCACCACGCCTACACCAGGTTCGGCCCGGCCGGTGTCGTCGCCGCCATCGCCCCCTGGAACTTCCCGCTGATGCTGGAGACCTGGAAGATCGCGCCGGCCCTGGCCTGGGGCAACACCGTCGTCCTCAAGCCCGCCGAGGACACCCCGGCGTCCGCGACGCTGCTGGCGCGGCTCGCAGTCGAGGCCGGCCTCCCGCCCGGCGTCCTCAACGTCGTGCACGGATACGGCCCGGAGTCCGCCGGGCAGGCGCTGACCGAGAGCACCATGATCGACCGGATCACGTTCACCGGCGCGTCGAGCACCGGCCGGACCATCGCCCGGGTCGCGGGCGGGAACCTGGTCCCGGCGAGCCTGGAACTCGGCGGCAAGGGCGCCAACCTGGTCTTCGCCGACGCCGACCTGGACACGGCGGTGGACTGGTCCATCCGGGCCATCTTCACCAACGCCGGCCAGGTGTGCCTCGCCGGCAGCCGGCTCTACGTGCAGCGCGAGGTCTACGACGAGTTCCTCGCCCGGTTCGTCGCCGCCGCCGAGGCGATGGTGATCGGCGACCCCACCGAACCGGCCACCCAGGTGGGCCCGCTCGCCTCGCAGGAGCACTACAAGAAGGTGCGCGGGTACGTGGAGACCATCGAGGCGCAGGGCGGCCGCATCCGCACCGGAGGGCTCGGTGACGGCTGGATCGTCCGCCCCACCGTGATCACGGACATGCCGCAGGACGCCCCGCACTGGTGCGAGGAGATCTTCGGCCCGCTCGTCGTCGTGGCCCCCTTCGACACCGAGGCCGAGGGGATCGCGCTGGCCAACGACACGCCGTACGGCCTCAACGCCATGGTGTTCACCGAGAACCTGAGCCGGGCGCACCGGGTGTCCGCGGCCCTCCGCGCCGGGACGGTCTGGGTGAACTGCTTCTTCATCCGCGACCTGCGCGCACCGTTCGGCGGGGTCGGCGAGTCGGGGGTCGGCCGGGAGGGCGGCGCGTTCAGCCGCGAGTTCTTCACCGAGCCGAAGGCCGTCGTCATGCAGATCGACCGCTGAACCCCTGCATCCCCTGCTCCGTTCCGGGCGCGCGGCGACCTCGCCGCGCGCCCGCTCGCCTCTCCGGGCCGAGCCGGAGCCCCTCCCCGCTACCGGGCGGATTCCGGCCCGTCCCCCTCCAGGTCTCCCTCGATCCGGAGGTACAGCTCCTTCAGGGCGTTGACGGTGTCCGGTTCGGGGTGCTCCCACATCCGGCGGTCGGCGGCCTCCAGCAGGCGTTCGACGATGCCGTGCAGCGCCCAGGGGTTGGACGTGGTGAAGAACTTCTGGTTCTCGTCGTCCAGGGCGTAGGTGTGGGCGAGCTTCTCGTACATCCAGTCGGCCACCACCCCCGCGGTCGCGTCGTAGCCGAACAGGTAGTCCACGGTGGCGGCCAGCTCGAAAGCGCCCTTGTAGCCGTGCTGCCGCATGGCCGCGAGCCAGCGCGGGTTGACCACCCGGGAGCGGAAGACCCGGGCGGTCTCCTCGCTCAGCGTGCGGGTGCGGACCGCGTCGGGCCGGGTGCTGTCGCCGATGTAGGCCACCGGGGCCCGGCCGGTGAGCGCCCGGACCGCGGCGATCATCCCGCCGTGGTACTGGAAGTAGTCGTCGGAGTCGGCGATGTCGTGCTCGCGGGTGTCGGTGTTCTTGGCCGCGATGTTGATCCGGCGGTAGGCGCTCTCCATGTCCGCGCGGGCGGGCACGCCGTCCAGGTCCCGGCCGTAGGCGTAGCCGCCCCACACGGCGTAGACCTCGGCGAGGTCGGCGTCGTCGCGCCAGTTGCGGCTGTCGATGAGTGGCAGCAGCCCGGCCCCGTAGGCGCCGGGCCGGGAGCCGAAGACGCGCATGCTCGCGCGGCGCTCGTCCCCGTGCTCGGCGAGGTCGGCGTGTACGTGGGCCCGGACGTAGTTGTCGGCGTCGTCCTCGGGCTGGTCCGCGGCCAGCCGGACCGCGTCGTCGAGCATCGCCACCACGTGCGGGAAGGCGTCCCGGAAGAACCCGCTGATGCGCACGGTCACGTCGATGCGCGGGCGGCCGAGCTCCGCCAGCGGGATCGGCTCCAGCCCGCTGACCCGGCGGGACGCCTCGTCCCAGACGGGCCGCACGCCCAGCAGCGCCAGCACCTCGGCGATGTCGTCGCCGGAGGTGCGCATGGCGCTGGTGCCCCAGACCGACAGGCCGACCGAGCGCGGCCACTCACCGGTGTCGTCGCGGTAGCGGGCCAGCAGCGAGTCGGCCATGGCCCGGCCCGTCTCCCAGGCGAGCCTGCTCGGCACCGCCTTCGGATCGACGGAGTAGAAGTTACGGCCGGTCGGCAGGACGTTGATCAGGCCGCGCAGCGGCGAGCCGCTGGGGCCGGCCGGCACGTATCCGCCGTCGAGGGCGTGCAGGACCATCTCCAGCTCGTCGGTGGTCCGGGCGAGCCGGGGCACGATCTCGGTGGCCGCGAAGCGCAGGATCTCGGCCACCGTGCCCTCGGCGACGGTGTCGGCGGCCGCGGGGTCCCAGTCCCGCTCCTCCATGGCGAGCACGAGGTCGCGGGCCTGGCTCTCGAAGGCGTCCACCCGCGCACGGTCGGTGTCGCTCTCGTCGAGCCCGAGGGCCTCGCGCAGCCCGGGCAGCGTCACCTGGCCGCCCCACATCTGCCGGGCCCGGAGCATGGCCAGCACCAGGTCGGCCCGCCCCTGCCCGGCGGGGGGCACCCCGAGGACGTGCAGCCCGTCGCGGATCTGCACGTCCTTGACCTCGCACAGCCAGCCGTCCACGTGCAGCAGGAAGTCGTCGAACTCGGCGTCGTGGGGGCGGTCGCCGATCCCCAGGTCGTGGTCGAGCCGGGCGGCCTGGATCAGGGTCCAGATCTGGGCGCGCACGGCGGGCAGCTTGGCCGGGTCGAGCGCGGCGATGTTGGCGTGCTCGTCCAGCAGCTGTTCCAGCCGGGCGATGTCGCCGTAGCTCTCCGCCCGGGCCATCGGCGGGATGAGGTGGTCGACGAGGGTCGCGTGGGCGCGGCGCTTGGCCTGGGTGCCCTCGCCCGGGTCGTTGACCAGGAACGGGTAGACCAGGGGCAGGTCGCCGAGCGCGGCGTCCGGGCCGCAGGAGGCGGACATGCCCGCGGTCTTGCCCGGCAGCCACTCGAGGTTTCCGTGTTTGCCGACGTGCACGACGGCGTGCGCGCCGAACTCCGCGTCGATCCAGCGGTACGCGGCGAGGTAGTGGTGGCTGGGCGGCAGGTCGGGATCATGGTAGATCGCGACGGGGTTCTCGCCGAACCCGCGGGGCGGCTGCACCATGACCACCGTGTTGCCCGAGCGGAGCGCGGCCAGCACGATTTCGCCCTCGGGGTCACGCGAGCGGTCCACGAACAGCTCGCCCGGCGGCGGCCCCCAGTGCCGCTCGATGCCGGTGCGCAGGTCCTCGGGCAGGGTGTCGTACCAGGCGTGGTAGCGGGCGGCGGGGATGCGCACCGGGTTGCCGGTGAGCTGTTCCTCGGTGAGCCAGTCGGCGTCCTGGCCGCCGGCCGCGATGAGGGCGTGCATCAGCGGGTCGCCCTCGGCGGGCAGTTCGTCGCCGATGTCGTAGCCGCGTTCGGCCATCGCCGCGAGCAGCCGCACCACGCTCGCCGGGGTGTCCAGGCCGACCGCGTTGCCGATCCGCGCGTGCTTCGTCGGGTAGGCCGACAGCATGAGCGCGATGCGGCGGCGCTCCGGCGGGACGTGCCGCAACGTCCCGTGCCGGACCGCGATGCCGGCGACGCGGGCGGCCCGTTCGGGGTCGGCGACGTAGACGCTGAGCCCGTCCTCGTCGATCTCCTTGAACGAGAAGGGCACGGTGATCAGGCGACCGTCGAACTCCGGGACCGCGACCTGGGTGGCGGTGTCGAGCGGGGACAGGCCGTCGTCGTTGGCCTCCCAGGCCGAGCGCGGGCTGGTCAGGCAGAGCCCCTGCAGGATGGGCACGTCCAGGGCGGCCAGCGCGCCCACGTCCCAGGCCTCGTCGTCACCGCCGGCCGACGCGAAGGCCGGCCGGGTGCCGCCCGCCGCGAGGACCGTGACGACCAGCGCGTCCACCTGCCGCAGGGTGTCCAGCAGGCCCGCGTCGGGGGTGCGCAGCGAGGCGCAGTAGAGCGGCAGGGCACGGCCGCCGGCCGCCTCGATCGCGGTGCAGAGCACGTCCACGAAGGCCGTGTTCCCGGCGAGGTGGTGGGCCCGGTAGTAGAGCACGCCGATCCGCGGCCCGTCCTGCGGGGCCGTCCCGGCGGAACGCTCCAGTACCCCCCAGGAGGGGTGGGCGGCGGGGGCGGCGAAGCCGTGGCCGGTGAGGAGCACGGTGTCGGACAGGAAGTTGTACAGCTCACCCAGGTTGCCGGGGCCGCCGTGCGCGAAGTAGGCGTGCGCCTCGGCGCTGACGCCCGCGGGCACGGTGGACAGCCGCATCAGCTCGGCGTCGGGTGCCTGCTCGCCGCTGAGCACCACGACCGGGCGGGGACCTGCCAGCAGCGCGTCCAGGCCCTCCTCCCAGGCCCGGTGCCCGCCCAGCAGCCGGACGACGACCAGGTCCGTTCCGGCCAGCAGCGCGGGGAGGTCGTCCGGTGCCAGCCGCGCCGGGTTGGCCAGGCGGTACGCGGCGCCGCTGGCACGGGCGCTGAGCAGGTCGGTGTCCGAGGTGGACAGCAGCAGGATCACGCAGTGGTTCCTCACTCGGGGTCCGCGCCCCGGGCCGAAGGGAGCGGCAGCATGGAGTCTCCTGGCTTCCGGATCGGTGCTCGCCCCGGCCTTCCCGCGGTCACGGTGGCCGACGGTGGGGTTCGCTCCCCGGTGACAGTGGCGGGACCGCGCCGGATTCTCACCGGCTTCCTCCACGTGCTGCCGCGCGGTATGGCCCTTACTTTCGTTGTCGCCTACAGTCACGTCAAGTGCGCCGACTTCGGACCTTTAGGATCCGATCGTGTCCTTGCCCTCGCGCTATGCCCCCGACTCGTGCCCGGGGGCGCTGCGGATCCATGCCGCGGCCGACGGCGGCCTGGCCCGGGTCCGGTTGCCGGGAGGGCGGCTGGCCGCACCCGGTTGCGCGGTTCTCGCCGACGCCGCCGCCGATCTGGGCGACGGCCATCTGGAGCTCACCTCGCGCGGCAACGTGCAGCTGCGGGGCCTGGCGCCGGGCGCCGAGGGTGAGCTG
Organism: Actinomadura craniellae; assembly: GCF_003289645.1. GTDB lineage: Bacteria > Actinomycetota > Actinomycetes > Streptosporangiales > Streptosporangiaceae > Actinomadura_D > Actinomadura_D craniellae. The sequence goes on from NZ_QLYX01000001.1 coordinate 371,538, forward strand.
GGCCGGCGGTTGCGGGCGGCGGGGTTGCTCCCCTCCGACACGCACGAACTGGCCCGCAACATCACTGCGAGCGTGCTGACCGGCCGGGCCGGGGACGGCGTGCTGGACGTGCGCCCGCTCGTCGCCGGGCTCGACCGCGGGCTGTGCGCCGACCCCGAGCTGGCGGGCCTGCCGGGGCGGTTCCTGTTCACGATCGACGATGGGCGCGGTGACGTGGTCGCGCTGCGCGGCGACGTCGGGCTGTACGCGCTGGACGCGGCCTCCCTGGCGGTGACGCTCGGCGGGGCCGACACCGGTCTGCGGGTCGCCCCCGAGGCGGCGGTGCCGGCCGTCCTGGCGGTGGCCCGGGCGTTCATGCGCGCGCGCACCACGGAGTGGCGGCTCACCGAATGGGACGATCCCGGCGAGCGGCTCGCGCCGTGGCTGCCGGGCCTGGGGGTGGGGCCGCGGGTGGAACAGAGCGCGGCGCGGCGGGCCCTGCCGGGAACCCCCGCGAAGCCGCCCGTCGGCGCGGTGGCCCAGCGCGACGGCCGGTGGGCGCTCTCCGCGCTGGTCCCGCTCGGGCGGCTGACACCGGCGCAGCTCTCCCGGCTGCGCGGCGCCGAAGAGATCATCATCACACCCTGGCGATCCGTCGTCGTGCCCGACTTGACCGATATGCCAGACTCCTACGGCCTGGTCACCCGACCCGGCTCCGGCTGGGAGGGGCTGTCCTCCTGCGCGGGCCGGCCCGGCTGTGCCCGGTCCCTGACGGATGTGCGGGCCGACTGCGCCCGCACGCTCGACGGCGCCGCGGAACCGGCGCGCCCGGAGCTTCCGGTGCACTGGTCCGGCTGCGAGCGCCGCTGCGGGAGTCCGCCCGGCCGGCACGTCGCGGTGGTGGCCACCCAGGACGGCTACGAGGTGCGGCTGGAAGAGCGGGTCAGGGACCGGTCCCGGAGCCTGCCCGCGACGGCCGCCGCCATCGCGCGGACACGCGAGGAACAGGTGAACGAGTGAACGACTACCTCCGCGACGGTGCGGAGATCTACCGGCGATCCTTCGCCACCATCCGCGCCGAGACGGACCTGGGCGGGCTACCGGACGACGTCGCCCGGGTGGCGGTGCGCATGATCCATGCCTGCGGCATGGTCGACCTGGTGGACGACCTGGCGTACTCGCCGGACGTGGTCGCCGCGGCCCGCGCGGCCCTGCTCGCCGGGCGGCCGATCCTGTGCGACGCCCGCATGGTGGCCGCCGGGGTGACCCGGTCCCGGCTGCCCGCCGGCAACGAGGTCGTCTGCACGTTGCAGGACCCCCGCGTCCCGGCGCTGGCGGCCGAGCAGGGCACCACCCGCAGCGCCGCGGCCCTCGACCTGTGGCCGGACCGGCTGGAGGGGGCGGTCGTGGCGATCGGCAACGCGCCGACCGCGCTGTTCCGGCTGCTGGAGCTGGTCCGTGCCGGCGCGCCGCGGCCGGCCGCCGTGCTCGGCATCCCGGTCGGGTTCATCGGGGCGGCCGAATCCAAGCAGGCACTGGTCGAGTCCGGGCTCACCCACCTGGTCGTCCGCGGCAGGCGCGGCGGCAGTGCCATCACGGCGGCGGCGATCAACGCGATCGCGTCCGAGGAGGAATGATGACCGGACGGCTGACCGGCGTCGGGCTGGGTCCCGGCGACCCCGAGCTCATCACCATCAAGGCCGCCCGGCTGATCGAGCGCGCCGACGTCGTCGCCTACCACGCGGCCCGGCACGGCCGGAGCATCGCCCGGTCGATCGCCGCGGCCCACCTGCACGACGGGCAGATCGAAGAGGCCCTGATCTACCCGGTCACCACCGAGCGCAACGAGCGCTACCGGGAGGTCATCGAGGAGTTCTACGGCCGCTGCGCCGAACGCCTGGCGGCGCACCTGGACGCCGGCCGTGACGTGGTGGTGCTGTGCGAGGGGGACCCGTTCTTCTACGGCTCGTACATGCATCTCCACAAGCGGCTCGCCGACCGCTACCCGACCACCGTCGTCCCCGGGGTGACGTCGGTCAGCGGCGCCTCGGCCGAGCTCGGCCGCCCGCTGGTCGAACGCGACGAGGTGCTGACCGTGCTGCCCGGCACCCTGCCGCCCGGCGAGCTGGCCGAACGGCTGGCCGCCACCGACTCCGCGGCCGTCCTCAAGCTCGGCCGCACCTTCGGCCCGGTCCGCACGGCGCTGGAGAAGTCCGGGCGGCTGGCGGACGCCTGGTACGTCGAGCGCGCCACCACCGAGCAGCAGCGCGTCGCGCCGCTCGCCGAGGTGGACCCGGAGTCGGTGCCGTACTTCTCGGTGGCGATCCTGCCCAGCCGGGTGCACCAGGAGACCCGCCGCGCCCTGCTGGCGGAGCCCGCCGCCACGGGCGGCACCGAAGCCGGCGGCCGGGGCGAGGTCGTCGTCGTCGGGCTCGGCCCGGCCGGCCGCGAGTGGCTGACCCCCCAGGCCCAGGACGCGCTGAGCACCGCGGACGACCTGGTCGGCTACGGCCCGTACCTCGACCGCGTACCGGCCAACGCCCGGCAGGCCAGGCACCCGTCCGACAACCGGCAGGAGGCCGAACGCGCCGAGTTCGCGCTCGGCCTGGCCGCCGCGGGGCGCCGTGTCGCGGTCGTGTCCTCCGGCGACCCCGGCGTCTTCGCCATGGCGACCGCCGTGGTCGAGGCGGCGGCCGCGGAGCGGTGGAAGGACGTGCCCGTCCGGGTGCTGCCGGGCCTGACCGCGGCGCAGGCGGTGGCGTCCCGGGCCGGCGCCCCGCTGGGCCACGACTACTGCGTGGTGTCGCTGTCGGACCGGCTCAAGCCCTGGGAGGTCATCGCCGCGCGGCTGGCCGCCGCCGCGGCCGCCGACCTGGTGATCGTCGTCTACAACCCCGCGTCGCGCAGCCGCGTCGAGCAGCTCGCCCGGGCCCGTGACCTGCTCCTGGAGCACCGCGCTCCGGACACCCCGGTCGTCATCGGCCGGGACGTCGGCGGCCCCGAGGAGAGCGTGCGGGTGGTGCCGCTGGCCGAGCTCGACCCCGCCGAGGTCGACATGCGCTGCCTGCTGATCGTGGGGTCGTCCACCACCCGGGTCACCGGCCGGGGCGACGGCGGCACGATGGTGTTCACCCCTCGCCGCTACCCGGCATGACCGGACGCTGATCCAGCCAGGCCACCGCCTCCTCGACGGTGGCCACGGCCGGGACGCCGGGGACGGGCGGCCGGTCGACCATGACCACGGGCAGGCGAAGCCGCCGGGCGGCGGCGAGCTTGGCCGCGGTCATCGCACCGCCGCTGTCCTTGGTGACCAGGACGTCGATGGCGTGCTCGCGCATCAGCGCGACCTCGCCCTCGACGTCGAAGGGCCCCCGCGCGAGCAGGACGCGCATGCGCGGGGGCATCGGGGGCGCCGGCGGCTCGATCGAGCGGACCAGGAACCAGCGCCCCGCGTCGGCGGCGAAGGCCCCCAGCCCGGTCCGGCCGGTGGTCAGGAAGACCCGCTCGCCGGGAAGGTCCGCGGCGGCCGCCGCCAGCGAGGGGACCCGGCGCCAGTCGTCACCGGGTCCGGCGGTCCACCCGGGCCTGCGCAGCAGCAGCAACGGCACGCCCAGCCGTGCGCACGCGGCCGCCGCCGAGGCGGTGATGCCGGCCGCGAACGGGTGGGTCGCGTCGATGACGGCGGTGACGCGTTCCCGCGCCAGCCAGGCGGCCAGGCCCGCGGGCCCGCCGAACCCGCCGACCCGGGTCCGGCCGGCCGGCAGCACCGGGTCACCGACCCGGCCGGCGAGCGAACTGGTCACCTCGACGTCCGGCCGGCCAGCCAGCAGGGCGGCCAGCCGGCGGGCCTCGCCGGTGCCGCCGAGCAGCAGGACGCGCATCAGTCCCGGCACCGGCCGGCCGAGTACAGGTGGCTGTCGGGGAACGACCGGGCGCCCAGCACCGAGCCCACGATCACGACCGCGGTGCGGACGACGCCCGCCGCGCGCACCTCCCCGGCGATGTCGGCGAGCGTCCCGCGCAGCACGATCTCGTCGGGGCGGCTGGCGTAGGCGACGACGGCCACGGGGCAGTTCGCGCCGTAGTGGGGTGTCAGCTCCGCCACCAGCTCGTCGATCCGCTGGACGGCCAGGTGCAGGACGACCGTGGCCCGGCTGCGCCCCAGCGTCGCCAGATCCTCCCCGGGCGGCATCGGGGTCGCGCGCCGGGAGATGCGGGTGAGGATGACCGTCTGCCCGACCCCGGGGACCGTCAGCTCGCGGCCGAGCGTGGCGGCGGCCGCCGCGAACGCGGGAACGCCCGGGGTCACCTCGTAGGGCACTCCCGCGGCGTCCAGCCGCCGCATCTGCTCGGCCATCGCGCTGAACACCGACGGGTCGCCCGAATGCAACCGCGCGACGTCCAGCCCCGCCTCGTGGGCGCGGACCATTTCGGCCACGATGTCGTCGAGGACCATGTTCGCGGTGTCCACCAGCCGCGCCCCCGGGGGGCACCGCTCCAGCAGCTCGGCCGGCACCAGGCTCCCGGCGTACAGGCAGACCGGGGAGGTCTCGACCAGGTTCCGGCCGCGCACGGTGATCAGGTCCGCCGCGCCGGGCCCGGCGCCGATGAAGTGCACGGTCATGGCTTGTTCGCCGTCCACTGGGTCACCGGCATCATCGCTCTCCATCCCGTGTATCCGCCGACCGGCGAAGCCCTGTTGATCGCTATCCGGACGAGGTCGCCGCCGAACCCGGCGTACGCGTCCGCCAGCACCCGCTCCCCTTCCAGGGTCACGGCGTTGGCGACGAGCCGGCCGCCGGAGGGAAGCGCGTCCCAGCAGGTCTCGATCATGCCTGACGTGGTGATTCCGCCGCCGATGAAGATCGCGTCCGGGGTCGCGAGCCCGGCCAGCGCCGCCGGCGCCCGGCCGTGCACGACGCGCAGTCCCGGCACCCCCAGGGCGGCGGCGTTGGCCGTGATCCGCTCGGCCCGGTCGGCCCGGGCCTCGACGGTGACGGCCCGGCAGGACCGGTGGGCGCGCATCCACTCGATGGCGATGCTGCCCGAACCGCCGCCGACGTCCCACAGCAGCTCGCCCGGGACAGGCGCGAGCCGGGCCAGCGTGACCGCGCGCACCTCGCGCTTGGTGAGCTGCCCGTCGTGCTCGTAGGCGTCGTCGGGAAGGCCGGGGACCGACGACCGCGCCGGGCCGCGGCACTCCACCGCGACGATGTTGAGGGGGTCGGGCGCGTCGTGCGGCGGCCCGACCCGCTCGTCCGGCCCGCCGAGCCGTTCCAGCAGGACGACGTCGCTGTCGCCGTGGCCCTGCTCCGCGAGCAGCTTCATGACCCGCGCCGGTGTCTCGGCGCCCGCGCTGAGCAGCAGGATCCGGCGGCCCGGCGTCAGCACGGCGGTCAGCGCCGCCAGCGGCCGGCCGACCGCGCTGACCACTTCGACCTCCTCCATCGCCCAGCCGAGCCGGGCGCAGGCCAGCGAGATGGACGAGGGGTGCGGGAGCACCCGGACCCGGTCGCCGCCCAGCAGCCGGACCAGCGTCGTTCCCACGCCGTAGAACATGGGGTCGCCGCTGGCGAGCACGACGATCTCCCGGCCCCGGTGCTCGGCGAGCAGGCCGGGCAGCGCGGGCACCAGGGGCGACGGCCACGGCACGCGCTCGGATTCCGGCCCGCCGGCGGGCAGCGCCGCGAGCTGGCGGGTGCCGCCGAAGACCACGTCGGCCGCCTCGACGGCCCGGCGGGCCGGCTCGGTCAGCCCCGCCCAGCCGTCCGCACCGATCCCGACGACGGTGACGGCCGGCTCAGACATTGCCGAGGACCCGGCTGATCGAGATCTCGATGACCACCCGCTCCGGGTTGGGCCGGGGCGGGCGGTAGCGCTCGGCGTAACGGCGCACGGCCTCCGCGACCGCCTCGGGCTCGTGCCGGATCGTCGCGGTCCCCTCGACGGTGGACCAGTGCCGGCCCTGGAACTGGCAGACCGCGACGGGGAGTCCCGCCGCCCCGGTCCGGGCCACGTTCCTGGCCTTGAGGGAGCCGCTCGAAGTGATCACACGGACCAGTCCGGCGTCCGGATCCAGCGTGGCCCCCACCGGCACGACGTGCGGCGTCCCGTCCGGCCGGGACGTGGTCAGCGTGCACGTCAACCGTTCCGCCCAGAACGCCAGCAGGTTCTCGTCGCGGAGATCCAGCTCATGACGGGTACGCCGGTTCATGTCCACCTCAATCCTTCCAGGTTGCGCCCAGCAGGTTCTCAGACCGCCGGAAGGGACTCGACGCGGGTACCCGCCGGTTCCCCGGCGCCACGATCAGCGGCGGGGGAGCCGGGTCCCGGCTCCCACCCGCACCGGTAGCGTGAGAGGCCGTGTCGCGGGGGGAACGCGGATCGGGTGCACACGGAGCTCCTGCCCGCGGCTGACCTGCCACTGCGCATGATAGGCAACCGTCGTTCGCCGGCCCGCGAGGGCGGGCGGTCACCCTGGGAGAACGAGCAGCATGCGGAAGATCATCGTCATCGGTATCGGGGCCGGGGATCCGGATCACATGACCGTGCAGGCGGTGAACGCCCTCAACCGGGTCGACGTGTTCTTCGTTCTGGACAAGGGGACGGTCAAGCAGGAACTCGTGGACCTGCGGGCGGAGATCCTTCGCCGGTTCGTCCGCGACGGCTCCTACCGCGTGGTCCAGGGGGTCGATCCGCAGCGTGACCGCACCGCCGAGGGATACGTCGAGGCGGTGGACGACTGGCGGCGCCGCCGGGCGGACGAGTGCGAGCGGCTGATCACCGACGAGCTCGGCGACGGGCAGACCGGGGCCTTCCTCGTCTGGGGCGACCCGACGCTGTACGACAGCACCCTGGCGATCCTGGACGACCTCGCCACCCGCGGGGTGCCCTTCGACGTCGAGGTCGTCCCGGGCATCAGCAGCGTGTCCGCGCTGCTGGCCCGGCACCGCACCAACCTCAACCGGGTCGGCGCACCGGTGCAGATCACGACCGGGCGCCGGCTGGCGGAGGAGTGGCCGGCCGGAGCGGACGACGTCGTGGTCATGCTGGACGCGCGCAACGCCTTCCAGCACTACGTCGACGAGGACGTCGACATCTACTGGGGCGCCTACCTCGGCATGCCGGACGAGATCCTGATCCAGGGCCGGCTGTCCCAGGTCGCCGAACGGATCGCCGCCGAGCGGGCCGAGGCCCGTGACCGCAAGGGCTGGATCATGGACACCTACCTGCTGCGCCGCACCGGCCACCGGGAGCCCGAGCGCGACGACTGACCTCCGCTCGGGGATGTGCGCGGGTACCCGCCGCAGCGCGCCGTGCCACCCCGATATGCAACCAAAGGTTGCATATCGGGGTATGGTCGCGGTAGCTTGACGCAACCAAAGGTTGCGAAAGGTTGGTGGGTATGGAACACGGATCCATCGAGCGCGACATCCACGTCGACGCCTCACCCGAGGTGGTCTTCGAGGTGGTCAGCCGGCCCGAGCACATCCGGGAATGGTGGTCCGACGACGCCCGGTTCGAGCCGGTCGCGGGAGCGCCCGGCGAGCTCATGTGGTGCGACGCGGAGACCGGCGAGACGATGACCGCCGCGCTCGCCGTCGTCGAGGTCGACCCTCCGAAGCGGTTCTCCTTCCGGTGGTGCTTCACCGGCGCGGACCGGAGCGGGCCCGCGCTGCTCGTCACCTTCGACCTGGCCCCGGCCGGTGCGGGGACCCGGATCCGCATGACGGAGACCGGGTTCCGCGAGATGGGATGGGAGATCGCCGCCCTCGAGGAGCAGTACCGCGACCACGAGAGCGGGTGGGACCACTACATTCCCGCGCTGGGCGCGTACGTCGCGCGGCCGGTCCTCACCGCATGAGCACGGCGGTCGATGACGACCTGTGGTCGGCGATCGGCGACCCCGTCCGGCGCACGATGATCGACCTTCTTCTCGCCGGGGGGCCGGGCACCGCCACGTCGCTGAGCGAGCGGCTGCCCGTCACCCGCCAGGCCGTCTCGAAACACCTGGCCGTCCTGGACCGGGTCGGCCTGGTCCACTCTGCGCCGGCCGGCCGCGAGCGTCACTACCAGGTCGACCAGGCGCAACTGGCCCGGGCCGTCGCCCAACTGTCGGCGGTCGGCACCGCCTGGGACGCCCGACTCCGCCGGATCAAGCGGATCGCCGAGGCGATCGAACGCGACCGTAACAACGACCAAGGAGAATGAAATGATCGACATCCTGCACCGGATCGGCGTCGTCGCTCCCCTCGATGACGTCTACCAGGCGGTGGCGACCCCGGAGGGCCTCGCCGGCTGGTGGACGACCGACACCACGGGCAAGAGCGAGATGGGCGAGCGACTGGCCTTCCGGTTCGGAGACCACGGCGGCTTCGACATGGAGGTCCTGGAACTCGACCCCTCCGGCCGCGTGCGGTGGCGGGTCACCGACGGCCCCGAGGAATGGATCGGTACCGAGGTCGACTGGCGCCTCGACCAGCGTGACGAGTACACGATCGTCCAGTTCAAGCACGAGGGCTGGCGCGAGCCGGTCGAGTTCATGCACCACTGCAGCACCAAGTGGGCGACGTACCTGATGAGCCTCAAGGAGCTGGTGGAGACCGGCCGCGGCAAGCCGGCACCGGACGACGTCCAGATCAGCGACTGGCACTGACCCCGGCGGCCGGGCTCGGGTGCCGCCCCGCGGAGAGCGGGTGTGCCGCCGCCCGGCGGCACACCCGTGGGGACGCGAGTGCGTCACCGATCGGCAGCCCCTCCGGACGTCACGTCCGGAGGGGGTCCTCGTCGTGGTGCTCCGCGGTGATCTCGTCGAGCAGGTCCGCGGCCCGCCGCACGTCCCCGTGTAGCGGCCGGTCGGGGTCGATCGGCGGGATCGCCTCCATCAGCGCGTCCACGATGGCCGTGCAGGCGGGGGCGGTCGGGCGGGCGCCGAGGTGGACCGCCTGCCGCAGTGCCACGGCCAGGGAGCCGTGCAGCAGTCGCAGCGACCGGGTCACCTCCCAGGCCGTCTGGGCGGCCAGGGTGCCCAGGGGGACGATGTCCTGGTTGTGCAGGTTCGTGGGCAGGCTCTGGGAGCTGATCGGGATGACGCGCCGGCGCATGTCGGCCACGAGCGCGGTCGCGGCGAGCTGCACCCCGGCCACGCCGTGCTGGCGGCCGGGATCGGCGGCCAGCAGCGCCGGGAGGCCGGTGTTGCGGTGCGGGTCCACCAGCAGGTCCAGCTGCCGTTCGGCCAGGTTCCCCAGTTGCGTCGCCACCATCACCAGGACGTCGGCGGCGAACGCCGCCGGCTGGCTGAAGAAGTTCCCGCCGTGGGCGATCACATCGGCGCCCGGGAAGAACAGCGGGTTGTCGCTGATGGAGTTCAGATCACGGGTGATGACCTGCCGGGCGTGGTCGAGGTGCGATCGGGCGGGTCCCAGCAGCTGGGGGGTGCACCGCAGGGAGTACGGCTCCTGCAGGGCTCGCAGCCCCGAGGGCCGGCTTCCGGCCAGCAGCGCCCGCATGCGCTCACCGACCTCGGCGACCTCGGGATGGCCGAATGCCTCCAGCAGTTGCGGGGCCAGGAACGTGGGGGCGGCCCCCAGCACGTCGACCAGCACGCATGTCAGCACGGCCGCGATGGCATGGGAACGGTCCAGTTCCGCGACCGCCAGGCCGGCGGTGGCCGCGGTCAGCGAGGTGCCGTTGACCAGGGCCAGCCCGTCCCGCCCGTCGGGGCGCAGCGGCGGCAGCCCCAGCCGCCGCAGCGCCTGGGCGGCCGGCAGGTGCTCCGCGCCGATGTAGGCGTGGGCGCCGTCGCTGCCCTTGAGCGCCTGGACCATGTGGGCGAGGGGGATCAGGTCGCCGCTGGCGCCCACCGACCCCAGCCGCGGAACCGCCGGGACCAGTGGGGTCCGCAGGGCCGCGATCAGGGCGTCGATCGTCGCGGTCGACGCCCCCGAGTGGCCTCGGGTCAGGGAGTGCAGGCGCACTAACATCATCGCGCGTACCGTTCCCGGCTCCAGGTCCGGTCCCTGGCCGGCGCTCAGATGCGCCAGGATGCTTTCGCTCTGGTCGACGTCGTCGGCGCGGCCGGCGTGGACGACCAGCGGGCCGAACCCGGTGCTCGCCCCGTAGATCGGCCGGCCTTCGGCCAGGCAGCGCATCATGTACGCGCGGTTGGCGGCGACCCGGTCCCGGACCCCGTCCGCCAGACGGATCTCCAGGGGGCCGGCCGCGTGCCGGAGTTGGGCGGGGGTGAGCCGTCCGGGGACGGTGATGGTCAGCGCGGGGGCGGTTTGAGCGGGCATGAGCGGCCTCCACAAAGCTCGGTGCCGAGCAGGTGTAGGGCGGGAGGTCTCTGGCTGACGGGCAGGAGCCAGGGCGGTGACGGCACGGGAGCGCGGATCCGATCTCCGCTTCCGCCGTCCGGGTGCGTTCATGGTGGCGTTTGAACGGATGTGGCTATATTTGACAGCTTTTATACAAGATTGACTAGTGGGGAAAGCGGTCAACCGCCGAAGAGATATTGGATCGTTCCCTGGCGGACACCGGATGATCCGGGCGGCGAACCCCTTCACCCGGGCCCGCGCCGCCCGGACGACGTTTCCGGGCTGGTTCGACGGCGCGCCCCCGGCGCGGCTCAGGGGCCGGCCGGGCCGGGGCCGTTGAGGGCGGTGTCCAGGGCCTCGGTCTGGGCCTGGAGGTACTCGCGGGAGACGGGGGCCCTCGCCTCGAGGATGTCGAAGGCGTGGTAGGCGCCGGGGACCACGTGCAGGGCGCAGGGCACGCCGGCCTGGCGGAGCCGGTCGGCGTAGGCGACGTCCTCGTCGTGGAACAGGTCACGGGTGCCGACCCCGATCCACGCGGGCGCCACCCCGGACAGGTCGTCATGGCGGGCGGGCGCGGCCAGCGGCGGGACGGGCCCGGCGGCGGCCGGGCCGAGGTAGGCGCGCCAGCCGAACCGGTTGCTGGTGTTGTTCCAGATGCGCAGCCGGCGAGGGTCGGCGTCGGTGCGCGCCGCGGTCCGGTCGTCGAGCATGGGATAGGACAGCAGTTGCAGGACGGGGCTGATCAGGTCGCGTTCCCTGGCCAGGAGGGCGAGGGCGGCGGCCAGCCCGCCGCCGGCGCTGGCCCCGCCGATCGCGATCCGCCCGGTGTCGACGTCGGGCCGGGCGGCCAGCCAGCGCAGCGCGGTGTAGCAGTCCTCCAGCGGTAGGGGGAAGGGGTGCTCGGGCGCGAGCCGGTACTCCACCGAGGCGACGACGGCGCCCAGCCGCTCGGCCCAGTCCCGGCAGAGGCGGGCGTCCTGCAGGGCGCTGCCGAACACCATCCCGCCGCCGTGGATCCACAGCAGCGCCGGAGCGGGCTGCCGCGGCGAGCCGGGCCGGAACAGCTGGACCGACACGTCGCGGTCGACCTGGACGGCCTGCGCCCTGGCCCGGGAGGCGAGCCCGGCCAGCCGGATGCCCGCCCGGAACAGCCGCAGGTTGCGCGGGCCGACCGTGGTCCGCGGCAGGAACCGCGCGGCCCGCAGCTGCGGGTGGAAGATCTGCTCGGCCATCGCCGCTCCTTCCGCCGAATCTGCCCGATCGTAGCCGCCCTTCACCCGAGCCGATCGATATACATGTATCGAATTTATATTAGGCAACACGGGTCGCATCACGGAGGGCGAGAGCTGATGGACACACTGAAGGACCGGGTCTGCATCATCACCGGCGCCGGGCGCGGCATCGGCCGCGAGCACGCCCTGCTGTTCGCGGCCGAGGGCGCCAAGGTCGTGGTGAACGACCTGGGCGGCGCGCCGGACGGGTCCGGTTCGGATGCCACGCCCGGAGCGGAGGTGGTGGCGGAGATCAGGGCCGCCGGCGGTGAGGCGATCGCCAACGCCGACGACGTCTCGACCTGGGAGGGCGCCGAGCGCCTGGTCAAGCAGGCCATCGACACCTACGGCGACCTGCACGTCCTGGTCAACAACGCCGGCATCCTGCGCGACCGGATGCTGGTGAACATGAGCGAGGCGGAGTGGGACGCGGTGATCCAGGTCCACCTCAAGGGCCACTTCGCGCCGCTGCGCTTCGCCGCCGCCTACTGGCGCGACCAGTTCAAGGCGGGTGTCCGGGTGCCCCGCTCGGTGATCAACACCGCGTCCACCTCGGGCTTGTTCGGCCAGCCCGGCCAGACCAACTACGGCTCGGCCAAGAGCGGCATCGCCACCTTGTCGATCATCGCCAGCGCGGAGCTGGGACGCTACGGGATCCGGGTCAACGCGATCGCTCCCGCCGCCGCGACCCGGCTGACCAGCTCGCTGGTCGACCAGACGGGGGAGGAGCGGGACCCGGACGCGTGGTCGCCGCTGGACCCCTCGAACGTCTCCCCGTTCGTCGCCTACCTGGCCACCGCGGACTGCCCGATCAACGGGCGGGCCTTCTTCGTGATGGGCGGCGAGGTGCACCTGTTCCACCCCTGGCGGATCGTGGACTCGCTCAGCAAGGACGGCACGTGGACGGTCGAGGAACTGCAGGAGCAGGCGGCCGGGTTCCAGGAGTTCACGTTCGACTACGGGCACCCGCTGGGGCCGCAGGCATGACGCGACGCTCCGGCCGGGTTTACCTCCGGTCCGGCGCGCGCTTATATTACTAATCTTAGGTAAGAAAGGCGGGTGCCTTCATGCTCCTCCTCGCCGGCGTGGACCTGACCGCGCGCCCGGAGGGCGCCCCGGTCCTGGCCGAACCTCCCGCGGCGGCAGCATGAGCATCCACCACGAGATCGCCGGCGGCGTCCTGACGCTGCGGATCGAACGCGAGCACAAGCGCAACGCGCTCGACCCGGCGTCGGTCCGGCAACTGATCGAGTTGCTCGAATCGGCGGCGCTGGACGGGGACCTGCGGGCCGTCCACCTGACCGCGGCGGGCCGCGACTTCTGCTCCGGATCGGACTGGGTGTCCTCCAACACCGGCACCGGGGAGCGGCCCCGGCCCGCGAACATCGTCCGGCGGCTGCCGCTGCAGAGCCACCGCCTGATCGAACTGCTGGTGACCCTCCAGCTCCCCGTCGTCGCGACCGTGCGGGGCGTCGCGGCGGGGCTGGGCTGCCAGCTCGCCCTCGCCGCCGACTTCGCGGTCGCCGACGAGGAGGCGACGTTCTGGGAGCCGTTCGTGCACCGCGGCTTCACCCCCGACACCGGCGCGTCGTGGCTGCTGCCGCGGCTGGTGGGCCTGGCCCGGGCGCGGCGGATGCTGCTGCTGGGGGAGAAGGTGAGCGGCGCCCGGGCGGCCGAGTGGGGCCTGATCCACGAGGCGGCCCCCGCCGCCGAACTGGACGCCCGCGCGGGGGAGCTGGTCGCCTCCCTGGCGCAGGGGCCGACCGTCGCGCTCGGGCTGACCAAGCAGGTCCTGGCCCGGTCGGCGGAGGCGCCGCTCGCCCGCGCCCTGGTCGACGAGTCGTTCGGGCTGGAACTGGCCGCCCGGACGGCCGACTTCCGCGAGGGCCTGGCCGCGTTCACCGACCGCCGCGACCCCGACTTCACCGGACGATGACCGAGCCACCCGAGGAGGCCGCGCTGACCGCGAACGCCGACTACGAGACGATCCGGCTGGAGACCGACCACGAGGCGAGGGTCGCCACCCTCACCCTGAACCGGCCGGACCGGCTCAACGCCTTCAACCGGCGGATGTGCCACGAGGTCGCCGACGCCTGGCACCGGATCAAGCTGGACGAAAAGGTCAACGCGGTGGTGCTGCGCGCCGCCGGCGACCGCGCGTTCAGCGCGGGCCTCGACGTCCGCGAACCCTACGGGCAGCCCGACGACATCTGGAACCACGAGGACCCCGGCGAGCTGCTGAGCCCCAAGTGGCAGAAGCTGTGGAAGCCGGTGGTCTGCGCGGTCCAGGGCATCTGCACGGGCGGCGCGTTCTACTTCGTCAACGAGGCCGACATCGTCATCTGCTCGCAGGACGCGACCTTCTTCGACTCGCACGTCACGTTCGGCATGGTGTCGGCGATCGAGCCCATCGGGCTGATGCGCCGGATCGGGCTGGGCGACACCCTGCGCATGGCGCTGCGCGGAAACGACGAGCGGGTCGGCGCGGAGACCGCGCTGCGGATCGGCCTCGTCACCGAGATCGTCCCGGCCGGGGAACTGTGGGCGCGCGCCGACGAGCTCGCGCGGAGCATCGCGGAGAAGCCGTCGGCCGCCACCCAGGGCACCGTGCGGGCGATCTGGGAGTCGCTGGACAAGCCGTACCGGGCCGCGGTGGAGCAGGGCCTCACCTACACCCGGCTCGGCAACCCCATCGGCATGAGCCAGGTCGACCGCGCCGCGGTCGCCACACCGGACGTGGTCATCCGGTGAGCGCCGAGACCGCCGGTGCCCTCGCCCGCCGGATCGCCCGGACACTGGAGCTGGACCGGGCGGCCCGCGCCATCGAGTACGAGGACGCCTGGTGGACCTGGGGCCAGGTCGCCGACGTCGCGAACGCCGTCGCCGCGGCCGTGCCGGGGCCCGGCGCGCCCCTCGGCGTGGTGCTGCGGAACTCGCCGTGGCACGTCGGTGTCCTGCTCGGCGTCCTGCTCGCCGACGCCTGCGCCGTCACGATCAACCCGAGCCTCGGGCCCGAGCGCCTCCGTACCGAGATCGGCGAACTGGCTCTGGCGGGCCTCGCCGGGACCGAGGCCGACCTGGACGCGATCGGCGCGGACTTCGGCGTGCGCCTCACCCCCGCCGCCATCCCCGCCGCCCCGCCCGCCGTGCCGCCCGGGGCCGTGCCCCGGCCCGGCGTGGCGGTGCGGATGCTCACCAGCGGCACCACCGGCCCGCCCCAACGGGTGGACCTCGGGGCGGACACGCTGCTGCGGACCTTCGAGGGCGCCAAGCACTACGAGTCCAGGCGGAGCCGGGAGCCGGCGCTGCGCGGCGGGGTGGCGATCGTGAGCGCGCCGCTCATCCACGTCGGCGGGCTGTTCCGCGTCCTGCAGTGCGTGCTGGACGGGCGCTCCTTCGTGCTGCTGCCCCGCTTCGAGGTCGCCGCGTGGGCGGCGGCGGTGCGCCGGTACCGGCCGAAGACGGCGAGCCTGGTCCCGGCGGCGCTGCGGATGGTCCTGGACTCGGACCTGACCCGCGACGACCTGTCCAGCCTGCTGTCGGTCGTGTCCGGAACGGCGCCGCTGGACGTCGCCGACCAGGACGCGTTCACCGAGCGGTTCGGCGTCCCGGTGCTGCGGTCCTACGGGGCCACCGAGTTCGGCGGCGGCGTGGCCGGCTGGAACCTCGCCGACCACCGCGAGTTCGCGGCGGCCAAGCGGGGCAGCGTCGGCCGCGCCCACGCGGGCTGCGGCCTGCGGGTGATCGACCCGGACGGTGCGGAACTGCCTGCCGGCGAGGTCGGCGTGCTGGAGGTGCGGCCCGCCCAGCACGGCGCCGGCGCGGACTGGATGCGCACCGCCGACCTGGCGCGCATCGACTCCGACGGGTTCCTCTACATCGTCGGCCGCGCCGACCAGACGATCGTCCGCGGCGGCTTCAAAATCCACCCCGAGCACGTCAAGTCCGTCCTGGAGCGGCACCCGGCGGTGTCGGCGGCGGCGGTGCTGGGCGTCCCGGACGCCCGGCTCGGCGCCGTACCGGTCGCGGTCGTCGAACCGCGACCGGGGCACGCGCTCGACCACGAGACCCTGCTCGCCCACGCCGGCGGGGAACTGGCCCGCTACGAGCTGCCGGCCCGGGTGCGGTTCGTCGCGTCCCTGCCGCGGACCCCGTCCGGGAAGGTCGATCTGGCCGCCGCGCGCGCACTCGCCGAGCCGGGGGAGGGCACCGGATGACGTTCCGGACGCCCGCGCCGGCCGAGCGGATCCCCGGCCTGCCGAAGGGAGCCTGATGGAACCGTGGGTCTTCGGCGAGGCCGCGCTGCCCGAGCAGGAACGGTTCGCGTGGGAGGTGCGGGAGCTGTGCGCGCTGGTGCTCCGCCTGGAGCGGGCTGACCCGCTGCTGGACGACGTCACCCGCGCGCTGCGCCGGGCGCGCCACGGGCTCGAACACCGCGTTCCCGCCGACCCGGCGCCGCGCGTCGGCGCCCGGGCGGACGGCGCGGGCCGCGTCTACCTCGACCACGGGCGGGACGCCGGCGACTTCAACCCGATGTTCCCCACCTACCGGATCAGTGTCGCCGGCCCGGAGCACGCCACCGGGACCGTGCGGTTCCCGCTCTGCTACGAGGGCCCGCCGGGCTGCGTCCACGGCGGGTTCCTCGCCGTGTTCGCCGACTGCGTCGTCCAGCACCACAACTGCGAGGTCGGCCAGACCGGCAAGACGCGCGGCATGGAGGTCCGGTACCGGCGCCCGGTCCCGCTGGAGACCGACCTGGACTTCGCGGTCGCCCGGACGGTCGCCGCCGGCTCGGTGCACTCCGAGCTGCGGCTGACTTCCGCCGGCGAGCTGCTGTGCACCGCGTCGGCGAGCGCGGTGTGCGGCGACCGCGCGAACCTGCCCGCCGTCTCCCCCCGGAGGTGACACCATCGACGCGCACCCGGAGGAACCCGCCCGGACCGTGGGAGAGGTGCTGCGGCGCCGGGCGGCGGACGCGGCCGACCACACGTTCCTGGTCTGCGACGACGAGCGGCTGACCTTCCGGCAGGCCGCCGCGGAGTCGCGACGCCTGGCGAAGGGCCTGGTCGCAGCCGGTGCGGGCCGCGGCTCCCACCTCGCGCTGCTCATGCCCAACGGCGCGGACTTCGTGCTGGCCGCCCTGGCGGCCGCCCGGATCGGCGCGGTGGCGGTGCCGATCAGCACGATGTCCACGGCGGCCGAACTGCGCACCCTGCTCGACCGCTCCGACAGCGACCTGCTGCTGGCCTTCGCCGGTTACCGGTCGCAGGACTTCCGCCGGTCGCTGCGGGAGGCGATCGGCCTCGACACCACCGCACCGCCGCCGCTTTGGACCACGGCCGCGCCTGCGCTGCGGCACGTCCGCTTCACCGGCGAGGACGCCGCCCCCGGCTGGGCGGTGTCCGAACTGCTGCGCGACGGCGCGGCGGTCGGCGACGAACTGCTCGCCGCGATCGAGGCCGACGTGGCGCCGTCGGACGACCTGGTGATCGTGCACACCTCCGGCTCGACGAGCGCGCCCAAGGGCGTCGTGCACACCCACGGCGCCCTGCTGGACCACCTGCGGGTGCTCAACGACCTGCGCGGCTACGGCCCGGCGGAGGTGCTGTTCTCCAACTCGCCGTTCTTCTGGATCGGCGGGTTCGCCTACACCCTGCTCGGGACGCTGCTCGCGGGCGCCACCCTGGTCTGCTCGCGGGCCGCCGAGCCGGCCGCGGTGCTGGACGTCATCGAGCGCGAGCGGCCCACCATGGTGAACGGCTACGCCTCGTCGGTGGCGGCGCTGGCGGCCGACCCGAGCTTCCCGCACCGCGACCTGTCGTCCATCCGGCGCGGCAACCTCTACCCGATCATGCCGGCCGCGGTCCGGCCCGCCGATCCGGGCCTGCGGCCGAACATGCTCGGGCTGACCGAGGGCGGCAGCGTGGTCCTCGCCGCGGCCGACGAGGCCGACCTGCCGGAGCGCAGGCGCGGCTCGTTCGGGCGGCCGGTGCCCGGCTACGAGGGCCGGATCGTCGACCGGGAGAGCGGCACGGACTGCCCGCCGGGCGAGATCGGCGAGCTGTGGCTGCGCGGCCCCGCGCTGATGCGCGGCTACCACGGCATGGAGCGCTTCGCCGCCTTCGACGCCGACGGCTGGTTCCACACCGGCGACCTGGCCCGCACCGACGAGGACGGGCACTGGTACTTCCTCGGCCGCGGCGACGACCTGATCAAGACCGCGGGCGCGAACGTCTCCCCGGCCGAGGTGCAGGAGGCCATCCTCGCCGCGACCG
This sequence comes from Actinomadura craniellae, assembly GCF_003289645.1. GTDB lineage: Bacteria > Actinomycetota > Actinomycetes > Streptosporangiales > Streptosporangiaceae > Actinomadura_D > Actinomadura_D craniellae. Next base: position 389,379 of record NZ_QLYX01000001.1, read on the forward strand.
GGCTGCCCTCCCACGTCCTGGGCCTGCCGGACGCCGACCGCGGCCAGATCGTCGCCGCGGTCCTGGTCGCCGAGCCCGGCGACCCGGCCCCCGACGTCGCGGGGCTCCGCGCCGCCCTCGCCCCGCTGCTGTCCCCGTACAAGATCCCCCGAGCTGTCCGCGCGGTGCCGGTGGCGCAAGTGCCGCTGCGCTCCAGCGGCAAGGTGGATCTGCGCGCGCTCATGGAGGCGTTCGATGACCGCTGAGCCGCCCGCCGGCACGCCCGGCACGCTGCCCGCCGCGCTAGCGCGGCACGCGGCGGAGCGCCCGGACCGCGCGGCGCTGGTGACCGCGGACGAGCGGATCACCTGGGCCGGGCTGGACGCGGCGAGCCGCGACCTGGCGGCCGAGCTCGTGGCGCGCGGCGTCTCCCGGCGTACCCGGGTCGGGCTGGTCATGGAGAACGGCGTCGACTGGGCGGTCTGCGCCTTCGCGATCATGCGGGTGGGGGCGGTGCTCGTCCCGCTCAGCACCCTGCTCCGCGCCCCCGAACTGGAGCAGCAGTTGCGCGTCGCGGCGGTGGAACGGCTGGTGCTGGTCGACGGGTTCCGCGGCCGGGACTTCCGCGCCGAGTACGGCGAGCTGCTGCCGCGGGGCGCCGGTGACGGCCGGACGCCCCGGCTGCCCGCGCTGCGATCCGCCTGGCGGTGGGACGACCTCAAGGGGCGGACCGCCCCCGCCGCCCGGGAACTGGCGGCGGCCATGGAGCGCCGGGTGCGGCCCGCCGACGACCTGGCCGTCCTGTTCACCTCCGGCAGCCGGGGCATGCCCAAGGGCGTCGTCCACACCCACGGCAACGCGCTGCGCGCCGTGGCCGCCGGGCTCCCGGCCCGCTGCGTCCGGGAGGACGAGCGGCTCTACATCCCGATGCCGTTCTTCTGGATGGGGGGCTTCGGCGGCGGGCTGCTCACCGTGCTCGTCGCCGGCGCGACGCTGCTCACCGAGGCCGTCCCCGAGCCCGAGCGGACGCTGGACCTGCTGGCCCGGGAACGCGTGACGCTGTTCCGGGGCTGGCCCGACCAGGCCGCGCGGTTGGCGGCCCACCCCCGCGCCGCCGGGGCGGACCTGTCGTTGCTGCGGCCGGGCAGCCTGCCGGCGATCCTGCCGCCCGGTCGGCGGAGCGGTCCGGGCGCCCGCGCGAACCTGTTCGGGATGACCGAGACGTTCGGCCCCTACTGCGGTGACCCGCTCGACCGCGACATGCCGCCTGACGCGTGGGGGAGCTGCGGCACCTCGTTCGCGGGCGTCCAGGTGCGGATCGCCGCCCCGGAGACCGGTGCCGGGCTCCCGCCGGGGGAGCACGGCGAGATCTGGGTGCGCGGCCCGAACCTCATGCGCGGCGTCTGCGGCCGGTCCCGCGCGGAGGTCTTCACCCGGGACGGCTGGTACCGCACCGGTGATCTGGGGCACCTCGGCGAGGACGGGCGGCTGTGGTACCACGGCCGGATCGACGACATGCTCAAGGTCCGCGGCGCCACCGTCTACCCGGTGGAGGTGGAGGCCGCGCTGCTGGCCGTCCCGGACGTGCGGCACGCGTTCGTCACCGGCATCGCCGGGGCGGACGGCGCGGAGCGCGTCGCGGCGGCCGTCGTCCCCCGCAGCGGGGTGCGGTTGGACGAGGCGGCGGTCCTGGCGGCCGTGCGGGACCGGCTGAGCGCCTTCAAGGTGCCGGCCGTGCTGCGCGTCCTGCCGCCCGGCGGGGACGTGCCGCGCACCGCCAGCGGGAAGGTGGACAAGGCCGGGTTGCAGCGCCTGCTCGCCGGCTGAGCGGCGGTCAGTCCGCCGGCGTGACCGCCGCCGCACGGATGGTGGTGCGCTCCGCCCAGGCGAGGGTGCGGTCGCGGGCGAGCGACAGGTGCGCCGACGCGACCTCGCGGGCGCGATCCTCGTCGCCGGCCTCGATCGCCGCCAGCAGGTTCTCGTGGGCGCGCAGCGCGTCGCGGCGCACCCTGCGCGACATCGGCGCGTTCAGCGTGTCCGGGTCGGCGTCCGCGACGGGCCGCGGCGCGCGGCGGCGGGCGCCGGGCGCGGCGCTCCACACCGCCGACTCGTGCGCGGACCAGATCGCCTCCAGCGACCCGACGACCACGATCATGGTGTCGCTGCCGCAGAGCTCGACCACGGCCTCGTGGAAGCGGCGCGCGTTGGGCACGTAGGCGTCCAGGTCGTCGAGCTCGTCGGACTGGCGTGCCAGGATCGCCCGCAGCGCCGGCACGACGGTCCGCGCGCGGTCCGGGCGGGCCGCGCACAGGGCCGCGCAGACCGGTTCGATGTGGCCGAGCGCGGCGCCGACGTCCGCGGCGGTGGTGGTGCGCGCCTGCAGCACCATGCTGATCATCTGGGCGGCCCGGTCCACGGTGGGGGCGTGCACGACGGCGCCGCCCACGTTCCCGCGCCGCACCAGCAGCAGCCCGTCGTTCTCCAGCAGCCGCAGGGCCTCCCGGACCACGCCGAAGCTCACCTGCAGCTCGGCCATGAGCTGTTCCTGCGGCGGCAGCAGGTCGCCCTCGCGCAGCTCGCCGCTGAGGATGCGCTCGCGCAGCCGGGCGGCGACGAGTTCCGCCAACAGAGGTTGCCGCACGTACCGCTCCCGTCGCTGCCGGCGCCTTTTCCCAGGTGTCCCGGGTGCCGTGCGACGAGTCTAGTCGGCGGGTCGAAGCCGGCCGCCCGGGTGACCTCGGGGTGGAGCGGGGTGCGGAGAGACGGCTGACAGCTCGGTCAGGGCGAGTTAAACATCTAGATGTATTGACAGCCGTTTCATGGTCGTGTTCAGTGAGAGGCGTCCTGATCGGGGGCGCGCCGGTGGCGTCCCGCAGGCGCGTCGAGCCTGCTCGCGCACGGTTCGGCGCTCCCGCCGCGTGCTGAGGGGATCTCTATGGAGCTGGGGCTCTCGCCTGATCAGAAGCTTTTCCAGGCGTCGGCGAAGGGCTTGCTGGAGAAGGAGTACTCCCTCGATCGCATCCGCGACATGGCGGACGGCGAGCCCCGCTGGAACCGTGACTGGTGGCGGCAGGGCGCCGAGCTCGGCTGGGCCGCGGCCATCGTGCCGGAGGAACTGGGCGGCGGGAGCGTCTCCGGGGAAGGGGTGCGGGATCTGGCGCTGCTGGCGGAGGAACTGGGCGCCGGGCTGGCCCCGGGGCCGCTGCTGCCGGTGAACGTCGTGCTCGCCGGCCTGGTGGAGACGCACGGCACCGGTCCCGACCACACCGCCGAGATCGAGGCGCTGGTCGCGGGGGAGAGCGTGGCGAGCTGGGCGGTCTACGAACCGGGCCGCGAGTGGTCGCCCGTCGCGCCCGGCCTGACCGCGACTCCGGCGGCCGGCGGGTTCGTGCTCGACGGCGTCAAGGACCGGGTGGAGGACGCCGGGCAGGCGGATCTGCTGCTGGTGACGGCCGCGACCCCGGAGGGTGTCGCGCAGTTCCTGGTGCCCGCCTCGGCTGTGGGTGTGACGGTCTCTCCGCAGTGGTCGCTGGACCTGTCCCGGTCCTTCGGTGAGGTCCGCTTCGACGGCGTCCAGGTCACGGCGGACGCGATGGTGGGCGTGGCCGGAGCGGACCAGGTCATCGAGCGGCAGCTCCAGATCGCCGTCGTCATCCAGTGCGCCGAGGTCTGCGCGGTGCTGGACCGGGCCTTCGCGATGACCAGGCAGTGGGCGTTCGACCGGTACTCCTTCGGCCGGCCGCTGGCGTCCTACCAGGCGCTCAAGCACCGGTTCGCCGACATGCGGACCTGGCTGGAGGCCTGCCACGCCACGACGCAGGCGGCCGCCGCGGCCGTTCAGGAGAGGTCGCCGAACGCCGCCGAACTGGCCAGCGTGGCCAAGTCGTACGTGGGGGACCGGTCGCTGGTGATCCTCCAGGACTGCGTGCAACTGCACGGCGGTATCGGGGTGACCTGGGAGCACGACCTGCACCTGTACCTGCGGCGCGCGACCCTGGACCAGGCCCTGTACGGGACCCCGCAGGACCACCGCCTCCGCCTCGCCGACCTCGCCGCCATCTGACACCCGAGGGCTGAATCGCGATGACCGAGAGCACGATGGAGAGTGTCGAGTCCTTCCGCCTGCGCGCCCGGGCGTGGCTGGCGGAGAACATGCCGCGGCAGGCCGGGGACGAGCCGCCCCCGCTGAGCGACGACGACACCAGTGACTGGATACGGGCCCGCGAGCTGCAGCGGATGCTGTACGCCGGTGGTTTCGCCGGGATCTGCTTCCCGCAGGAGTACGGCGGGCTCGGCCTGACCCGCGCCCACCAGCAGGCGTTCACCGAGGAGAGCATCGGCTACGAGATGCCGCTGCCGCTGAACATCCCGACCTTCGCCATCTGCGCCGCGACCCTGCTCGACATGGGCACCGAGGAGCAGAAACGCGACCGGATCGGCGCAGCGATCCGGGGCGAGGAGGTGCTGTGCCAGTTCCTGTCCGAGCCCCGGGGCGGCTCCGACCTGGCCGGTGTGACCACCCGGGCCGACCGCGACGGCGACGGCTGGATCCTCAACGGGGCGAAGACCTGGAGCACCTCGGCGTACGCGGCGGACTGGGGACTGTGCCTGGCCCGCACCAACTGGGAGGTGCCCAAGCACCGCGGGCTGACGATGTTCCTGGTCCCGACGAAGGCACCGGGCGTGACGATGAACCGCATCCGGATGGTGAACGGGGTCCGGGAGTTCTGCGAGGAGTTCTTCGACGACGTGTGGGTTCCGGATTCGGCCGTCGTCGGCGAGGTCGACGCGGGCTGGACCGTGGCGTCCCGGCAGCTGTTCCACGAGCGCAACTCCATGGGCGGCGGCTCCCCCTACGTCAGCGGGCGGGGGCACCCCCGGACCGTGCCCAAGGTGACGCCGCTGGAGATCGTGCGCGCGTGCGGCCGGACCGAGGACCCCCGGATCAGGGAGCTGGTCGGGGAGTACCTGGCCATGGCGGCGGTGCAGCGGCAGACCTCCGACCGGGTGACGCGCGCGGTCGGCACGGGCGCGCTGGACCCGGCGGCGGTGTCCCTGATCCGCCTCCTGCACGCCGAGGGCGCCCAGCTGAGCGACGACCTGGCGGTGCGGATCGCCGGGGCGGGCGTCGCGACCGGCACCGGCGCCGAGCCCGGGGTGGCCGGCCGGGTCGCCATCGGCTACCTCATGCGGCAGAGCGCCAGCCTCGGCGGCGGCAGCACCGAGATGGCGCGCAACGTCATCAGCGAGCGGCTGCTGGGGATGCCCCGGGAGGCCGCCCCCGACCGCGACGTCCCTTTCAAGCAGGTCAAGCAGGGCCGCTGACCGGACCACACACGCTGGAGCTGCGATGAACCTCGCGATGATCCTCGACATGGTCGCCGACGGCATGCCCGACCGGGTCCTGATCGGGGACCGCACCACCGGCCTCACCGGCGCGGGCCTGCGCGCCCGGGCGCTGGCCGGCGCCGAGCGTGCCGCCGGCGCCCGGCGGCTGGTCTACCTGGGCCCGAACGGCCCGGCGTTCCCGGTGGCCCTGTTCGCCGCCGCCTACGCCGGGGTGCCGTTCGTGCCCCTCAACTACCGGCTGGGGCAGGACCAGCTCGCCGAGATCATGAGCCGGCAGGAGTCCCCGCTCGTGGTGACCGACACCCCCGAGCGGATGCCCGGGACGGCGACCCTCGGCCTGGCGGAGTTCCTGGCGCTGCCGGGCGCCCCGGGAGGCCCGGCAGCGTCGGCGGCGACCACGGTCGCCCCCGACGAGGTCGCCGTGCTGCTGATGACGAGCGGGACCACCGCGGCGCCCAAGAGTGCGGTGTTGCGGCACCAGAACCTCACCGCGTACCTGTTCGGTTCGGTGGAGTTCGCTTCCGTCGCGGAGGAGGATGCGACGCTGGTCAGCGTCCCGCCGTATCACATCGCGGCGGTCGCCAACGCGCTGTCGAACCTCTACAGCGGGCGCCGGATCGTCTACCTCGACCAGTTCGCGGCCGGCACGTGGCTGGACACCGTGGAGCGCCAGCAGGTCACCCACGCCATGGTGGTGCCCACGATGCTCGCCCGGATCGTCGCCGAACTCCGGGACCGGGGCGCGCAGGGGCCCACCTGCCTGCGCTCCCTGTCCTACGGCGGGGCGAAGATCGCGCCCGCGGTCGTCGCGGACGCGCTCCGGTTGTTCCCGGGCACCGGGTTCGTCAACGCCTACGGGTTGACGGAGACCGCCTCCTCGATCGCCGTGCTCGGCCCCGACGACCACCGGACGGCCGCCGCCGCCACCGACCCCGGGATCCACGCCCGGCTCGGTTCGGTCGGCCGCGCGCTGCCGTCGGTCGAGATCGAGGTGCAGGACGAGGACGGCCGCGCGTGCCCGCCGCACGTCGTCGGCGACATCGTGGTGCGCGGCCCGCAGGTGGCGGGAGAGTACCTGGAGGCCGGCAGCAAGATCCGCGCGGACGGCTGGTTCCCCACCCGCGACCGCGGCTATCTCGACGACGACGGGTACCTGTTCGTGCGCGGCCGGGCTGACGACACGATCATCCGTGGTGGGGAGAACATCGCGCCCGCCGAGATCGAGGACGTGCTCGCCGGCCACCCCGCCGTCCGGGAATGCGTCGTGGCCGGCGTACCCGACGACGAGTGGGGCGAGCAGATCGGCGCGTTCGTCATCGTCCGCCCCGGGGCCGAGGTCGACGCCGAGGAGCTGCGGACCTGGGTACGCGAGCGGCTGCGCGGCTCCAAGACCCCGCACTACGTGCTCTTCCTCGACGAGTTCCCCACCACCCCCACCGGCAAGGTGCTGCGCCGGGAACTCGTCGCGCGCCTGCACCGGGACGAGCCCCTCCGCACGTAGCCCACCCCCTCTGATCGGCGTCGCCGGCCGGCGGCCGGCCCGGTGCCAGGAAGCCGAGGTCCGCCCGTGACCAAACCGATGGAAGGCGTCCGCGTCCTCGAGGTCGCCCAGTTCACCTACGTGCCGTCCGCGGGCGCCGTCCTGGCGGACTGGGGCGCCGACGTGATCAAGGTCGAGCACGCGGAGAAAGGCGACGCGCAGCGCGGCATCATCAAGGTGTTCAGCCAGAACGTCGGCGCCGAGGGCTCGACGTTCTCCCCGATGATGGACGGCCCGAACCGCGGCAAGCGCAGCATCGGGCTGGCGCTGGAGAAGCCGGAGGCCACCCGGGTCCTGCACGAGCTGATCCGCTCCAGCGACGTGTTCCTGACCAACTTCCTGCCGAGCGCCCGCGTCAAGCTCGGCATCACGGTCGAGGAGGTCCGGGCGGTCAACCCGGACATCATCTACACCGTCGGCACGGGCTTCGCGCACAGCGGCCCCGAGGCCGACAAGGGCGGCTACGACAGCACCGCCTACTGGGCGCGGGGCGGCAGCGCCGACTCCGCCACGGTCCCCGGCGCCGAGTTCGTCACCCAGCAGCCGGTCGGCGCCTACGGCGACAACATCGGCGGGATGACCATCGCGGGCGGGATCGCGGCGGCGCTGTTCGCCCGGTCCCGGACCGGCGTCGCGCCGACCGTGGACATCTCGCTGCTGGGCGTCGCCGCCTGGGCCACCCAGATGAACGTGAACCTGGCGCTGATGGCCGGCCGGCCGCTGCCGAAGCGCTCCCCGCTGGAGTCACGGGCGAGCAACCCGCTGACCGGCCTGTACGAGACGTCCGACGGCCGCTGGCTGTCGCTGTCGATGCTGCAGCCCGGGCGGTACTGGCCGGAGTTCTGCGCGAAGGTGGGCCGCCCCGAGCTGGGCACCGACGAGCGGTTCGACACGGCCGAGAAGCTGATGGGCCGCGCCGCCGAGGTGGCCGACATCATCGCCGGGATCATCGCCTCCCGGACCAAGGACGAGTGGGTCACCGCCTTCGAGGACATGGAAGGCCAGTGGGCGGTGGTGCAGAACACCTACGAGCTGGGCCAGGACCCGGCGCTGGTCGGGATCGGCCAGATCGCCGACGTGGTCGACGCCGAGGGCGTGACCCGCAAGCTCGTCGCCAGCCCGGTCCAGTTCGACCGGCAGGCGCCGCAACTCACCCGCGGCCCGCTGTTCGCCGAGCACACCGACGAGATCCTCGCCGAACTCGGGATCACCGGCGAGGACCTGATCAACCTCAAGATCGCCGGAGCGGTCACATGAGCGCGGGAGGCACGATGCGGGTCGGGTTCATCGGACTGGGCAGCCAGGGCGGGCCCATCGCCCGCCGGATCGCCGACTCCGGCGTCCCGACCACGCTGTGGGCGCGCCGCCCCGAAACCCTCGTCCCGTTCGAGGACACCGCGGCGGTCACCGCCGCGACGCCCGCCGAACTGGGCGCCGCCAGCGACCTCGCCTGCGTCTGCGTGGTCGACGACGCCGGGGTGCGGGAGGTCGTCGCGGGCCCCGGCGGCCTGCTGGAGGGCCTGCGCCCGGGAAGCATCATCGCGATCCACAGCACCGTGCACCCGGACACCTGCCGGGCGCTCGCCGAGCAGGCCGCCGAGCGGGACGTCGCCCTGCTCGACGCCCCGGTCAGCGGCGGCGGGCCGGCCGCCGCGCAGGGCACGCTGCTGGTGATGGTCGGCGGAGACACCGGGACCCTCGAACGCGCCCGCCCGGTCCTCACGACCTTCGGCGACCCGGTGGTGCACCTGGGGCCGCTCGGCGCGGGACAGCGCGCCAAGCTCATCAACAACCTGCTGTTCACCGCCCACCTCGGTGTCGCCGAGAGCGCGTTCGCCCTGGCCCAGGAGCTGGACGTCGATCCGGAGCAGCTCGCGGTCGTGCTGTCGAAGGGCTCGGGCAACAGCTTCGGGACGAGCATCGTGGGGCGGCCGGACTTCACGCTCGGCCCGATGGGCCAGGCCGCCGGCGGGCTGCTGAACAAGGACGTCGGCCTCGTCGCCGACCTGGCCGAGGCCGCCGGCGCCAAGTCCGCCGCCACCGTGCTCGACGCCGCGGACGCCGCGCTCCGGTCGATGGGGCACCCCCGATGACCGGCCCGGCACCCGCCGACATCCCCGTGCCTCCGGCGGAGGCCCCCACCCACGACCTGGAGGTCCGCAATGGCCGCTCTTAACGAACGGATGCTCATCGACGGAGAGTTGGCGGCGGCCGCCGGCGGCCGTACCTTCGCCAACCTCAACCCGGCGACGGAGGAGGTGATCGGCCAGGTCCCCGAGGCCGAGGTCACCGACCTGGAGCGCGCGATCCACGCCGCCCGGCGCGCCTTCGACACCACCGACTGGTCCACGAACGTGGAGCTGCGGAGCCGCTGCCTGGTACAGCTGCGCGACGCGCTGCGCGAGAACGTCGAGACGCTGCGGTCCCTGTACGTGGCCGAGACCGGCTGCCCGGTGGGCCAGACGCCGGGCGTCGCGCTGGACGCGGCGATCGGCTACCTCGACCACTACATCGGGCTACTGGCGGGCTACGAGTTCGAGCACCCGATCCCGACCAAGACCATCATGGGCATGCCCGCCAACCGGGTGATCCGGCGGGAGGCGGTCGGTGTGGTCGCCGCCATCACCCCGTGGAACTACCCGTTCTACCTGAACATCTGCAAGGTGAGCGCGGCGCTGGCGGCGGGCTGCACGATCGTGCTGAAGCCCGCCCCCGACACCCCGTGGAGCGCGCTGGTGCTCGGCGCACTCGCGGCCGAGCACACCGACATCCCGCCCGGCGTGCTGAACGTGGTCACCACCAGCGACAACGAGGTGGCCCAGGTGCTGGCCACACACCCGGAGGTCGACGCGGTCACCCTGACCGGCTCGACCGCCACCGGCCGCAAGGTGATGGCGGCGGCGTCCGGCACCGTCAAGCGGGTGACGCTGGAGCTGGGCGGCAAGTCGGCCGCGGTCTTCCTGGACGACTTCCCGCTGGAACTCGTCGCCGGGCCGCTGGCCGGCGCCGTGTGCATCCACGCGGGCCAGGGCTGCACGCAGCTCACCCGGCTGCTGGTCCCGCGGGCCCGCCTGGACGAGGCGGTCGACCTGGCCGCAGCGGCCATGGGGCAGGTCCAGTGGGGCGACCCGACCGACCCCGCCAACGTCATGGGGCCGGTCATCAACGCCGCGCAGCGCGACCGGATCCTGGGCTACTACGAGTCCGCCGCCAAGGACGGCCGGGTCGTCGTGGGCGGCAAGCCGACCGACCGGTTCGAGCGCGGCTACTTCGTCGAGCCCACCCTGATCACCGATGTGGACCCCGGCGCGACCGTCGCACAGGAGGAGATCTTCGGCCCGGCGCTGGTGGTGCTGCCCCACGACGGCGACGACGACGCCGTCCGGATCGCCGACGGCACCATGTACGGCCTGTCCACGGCCGTCTTCGGCGTCGACCAGGAGCGGGCGATGGGGCTGGCCCGCCGGTTCCGGACCGGCACGGTCAGCGTGAACGGCGCGCAGTGGTTCGACGTCGAGTCGCCGTTCGGCGGCTACAAGCAGAGCGGCCTCGGCCGCGAGTGGGGCACCGAGGGCCTGGAGGACTTCCTGGAGGTCAAGACCATCTCCTTCCCGCCCGCCCGCTGACCGCGGCGCCGATCACCATCCGAGAAAGAGGATCACCCGTGCAGGTCCGCGTCGACTCCGACCTCTGCCAGGGCCACACGCTGTGCGCGATGGCCGCCCCCGACCTCTTCGCCCTGCGGGACGAGGACGGTCACGCCTACGCCCCCGACGAGAACGTCCCGGCCGCACAGGAGGAACGGGCCCAGGAGGCGGCCCGTTCCTGTCCCGAGCGCGCGGTCCAACTGTCGTGACGACCATCGGCCGCCTCCGGCCTGGAGAAGTTCATGGACACTGAAGAGAGCCGCACCGAAGAGAACCGCGCCGGTGACGCGGAGCGCAGGAAGCCCGCCATCAGCCTGGACCGGCTCTCCTCCCGCTACCGCCTGGAGTTCGAGGAACTCTCGACCGAGTTCCACGGCAAGTGCCCGGTTGCCTGGAACGACACCCACGGCGGCTACTGGTTCACCAGCGGCCACAAGGAGTTGTTCGATCTCGCCCGGCGCGCCGACGTCCTGTCCAACGACTTCGACGTCGAGGGTGTCAGGCGCGGCTACCAGGGGATCAGCATCCCGTCGCCGACCGGTGAGCGCCGCTTCCGGGGCGGGTTCCTGGAGATGGACCCGCCGGAGCAGCGGTACTACCGGCAGGCGCTGAACCCCTACCTGTCGCCGGCGGCGGTCCAGGGATGGAAGCCGGTGATCGAGGAGATCACCCGGGCCTGTCTCGACGAGAAGATCGAGAGCGGCCGGATCGACTTCGTCGACGACCTGGCCAACATCGTGCCGGCGGTGCTCACCCTGGCGCTGCTCGGCATGCCGCTGAAGGACTGGGACGTCTACTGCGAGCCCATCCACGCCATGGTGTACACCCCGATGGACTCGCCGCTGTACGAGCGGGTGCGGGAACTCCAGATGACCATGGGCGTCCACATGATGGAGACGATCAACGGCATCCGGAACAACCCGCGCCCGGGTCTGATCGACGAGCTGGTCACCTGCGAGATCAACGGTTACCGGCCCGACGACATGGAGATCTTCGGCGTCCTCCTGCTGCTGATCGGCGGCGGGTTCGACACCACGACCGCGCTGACCGCGCACTCGCTGGAGTGGCTGTCGGAGCACCCCGACCAGCGGGAGCGGCTGAGCCGGGAGCGGGAGACGCTCCTGGACAGCGCTACCGAGGAGTTCCTGCGGTTCTACACCCCCGCGCAGGGCGACGGGCGCACGATCTCCCAGGACTGCGTGATCAACGGCACGGAGTTCAAGGAGGGCGACCGGCTGTGGCTGTCGTGGGCGATGGCCAACCGGGACGAGAAGGTCTTCGAGGACCCCCACACCATCCACCTGGACCGGAAGGGCAACCGGCACAACAGCTTCGGGCTGGGCATCCACCGGTGCATCGGGTCGAACGTGGCCCGGGCGACCTTCAAGATCATGCTCACCCAGGTGCTGGACCGGATGCCCGACTTCGTCTGCGACCCCGCCGGCGCCGTGCACTACGACACCACCGGCGTCATCAACGGCATGAAGCACCTGCCGGCCACCTTCACCCCCGGCAAGAGGCTGGGCGCCGGCCTGGACGAGACGATCGCGAAGATGCAGCGCGTCTGCGACGAGCAGCGTCTCGCCGAGCCGGTCACCGTCCGCAAGGCCCGGGCGAAACTCGATGACTGAACGATCGGAGTACCACGTGATCCAGCTGGTGAACGGCCCGGCGGCACGGGAACCGGGCCGGTGAGCGCGCCGCGCCGGCCGCTGCCGTTCGTCACCCCCTGGAACGAGTTCTACTGGACGGCGGGTGCGGACGGGCGGCTCCGGATCCAGGAGTGCGCGTCCTGCGCGGCACTGATCCATCCGCCGAAGCCGTCGTGCCCGCACTGCCGGGGTGCGGAGGTGGGCGTGCGGGAGGTGTCGGGGTTCGCGACGCTGTTCGGGTTCACCGTCAGCCACCGGTTCGCGCTGCCGGGGCTGCCGACCCCCACCATCGTCGCCCAGGTCGCGTTGGAGGAGGACCCGCGGGTCCGCCTCACCACGCGCCTGGTGGATTGCGTCGAGGAGGATCTTCGGCTCGGTATGCGGATGGAGGTGACGTTCGAGCAGGTCGAGGACGTGTGGTTGCCGTTGTTCCGGCCCACCGCCGAGCAGCCCGAGCAGCCGGCCCCGCTGCCGGAGGACGAGCTGCCCGCCGCGGCGGCCCGGGCCCTGTCGGCCCGGCTGTCGGCCCGGACCGCGCCGGCCGGCCGCAAGTTCGAGGACGACGTCATCCTGTCGGGAGCCGGGCACTCGGCGATCGGCCGCCGCCAGATGCGCGACCCGCTCGCGTTGACGGTGGAGGCGTGTCGGGCGGCGGTGGCCGATGCGGGTCTGGCGATGGAGGACATCGACGGTCTGTCGACGTATCCGGGTGGTGGCCTGGAGCACGGGATGGGTGAGGGTGGGGTCACCGCGTTGGAGGCGGCGCTGCGGATCCGTCCTGCCTGGTTCAACGGTGGTGGGGAGACGTTCGGGCCGGGCGGGTCGGTGATCGCGGCGATGCTGGCGGTCTCCGCCGGGCTGGCCCGGCACGTGCTGTGCTTCCGGACCGTGTGGGAGTCCACGCACACCCAGCTGCTGAAGGAAGGCCGCCTGCGCCTGGGCGGGGGCGGCCGCGTCACCGGTGACATGGGCTGGGGCATGCCGTTCGGCGCGACCTCGGCCGCGCACGTCCTGGCGCAGACCGCCCAGCGGTACATGCACCGCTACGGCGCCACCCGGGAGACCCTGGGCTGGATCGCGCTCAACCAGCGGGCGAACGCGGCGCTCAACCCCACCGCGGTGTACCGCGAGCCGATGACGATGGACGACTACCTGGGCGCACGGATGATCACCACGCCGTTCGGGCTCTACGACTGCGACGTCCCCTGCGACGCCTCGGTCGCGGTGATCGTCTCGGCCGCCGACACCGCGGGCGACCTGCGGACCCGCCCCGTCCGGGTCGAGGCCGTCGGCACCCGGATCACCGAGCGGCTGGAGTGGGACCAGAGCACGTCCACGCACGAGCCCCAGGTGATGGGCCCGGCCGCGCACCTGTGGACCCGGACGTCGCTGCGTCCCGACGACGTGGACGTGGCGCAGCTCTACGACGGCTTCACCTTCAACTGCCTGTCCTGGATCGAGGCGCTGGGTTTCTGCGGGATCGGGGAGGGCCGGGATTTCCTGGACGGTGGCAAGAACATCGCCCGGGACGGGGTGCTGCCGCTGAACACCCACGGCGGGCAGCTCTCCCACGGCCGCACCCACGGCATGGGCCTTCTCCATGAGGCGATCGTGCAGCTCCGCGGCGACGCCGGAGAACGCCAGATCGACAACGCCCGCGTGGCCGTGGTCAGCAGCGGCGGCCTCACACCCAGCGGAGTCATGCTGCTCCGCACCGACACCTGACGGCATCGAGCGGACCGATACGGAGGACACGATGAGATTGCGCGTAGGACAGACGATCCGCAGCGCGGTGGACGCGACGGCGCTGGTGGTCATCCGGTGCCCGGACGACGACCTGACGGTCACCTGCGGCGGGCGTGAGATGACCGAGGAGGGCGGGACGGGGGAGCAGGCGACCGCGGCCGGCGGCCCCGGCATGGCGCTGGGCAAGCGCTACACCGCCGACGGCGTCGACATCGAACTGCTCTGCGTCCAGGCCGGAGACCACCCCGTCGCCGTCAACGGCACGGAGGTGGCGCAGCAGAACGCCAAGCCGCTGCCCGCCTCGGACTGACCGACGTGCCGAAAACACCTGAGACACCTGAGCACGTCGTGGTGGTGGGCGCCGGCCTCGGCGGCCTGCGCACGATCGAGCGGCTCCGCGCGGACGGGTACCCGGGCCGGATCACCCTCATCGGCGCGGAGGAGCACGAGCCCTACGACCGCCCGCCGCTGTCCAAGCAGGTGCTGTCGGGCGACTGGGAGCCGGGCCGGGCGGTCCTGCGGGATCGGGCGGGCCTGGCCGGGCTCGACGTGACCGCACGGCTGGGCACCGGCGCCGTCGCCCTGCACGGTACGACCGTCGAGCTGGACGACGGCGGCACCGTCGCCGGCGACGCGGTGGTCATCGCGACCGGGCTGGTGGCGCGGCGGTTGCCGCACCAGCCGGACGGGGTGGCCGTGCTGCGCACCCTCGACGACGCCCTCGCGCTGCGGCGGGCGCTCGGCACGGCCCGCTCGATGATCGTCATCGGTGCGGGGTTCGTCGGCGCGGAGGTCACGTGCGCGGCGCTCCGCAGGGGCGTCCGGGTCACCGTGCTGGAGGCGCTGGACGCGCCGTGCCAGCGGGTGCTGGGGCGGCGGGTCGGCGAGCTGGCGACCCGGCTGTTCACCGAGGCGGGCGCCGACCTGCGCTGCGGGACGCGGATCGGCCGGCTGCTCGACGGCCGCACGGTCGAGCTGGCCGACGGGAGCGTGCTGTCGGCCGACCTCGTGCTCGCCGGCGTCGGTGCCGTCCCGGACCTGCGCTGGCTCGACGGCGCCGGGGTGCGGGTGAACGACCGGCTGGCGTGCAACGAGCGCGGCCGGGTCGTCGGCATGAGCGGCGTCTGGGCGGTCGGGGACGCGGCCGCCTGGTGGAACCCGGCGACCGGCGATCACCACGGCGGCGAGCACTGGACCCTGACCGGTGAGCAGGCGGCCCGCGCCGCCTGCGACATCCTCGGCACCGAGCCGCCGGCGGCCGGGCCACCGTATGTGTGGTCCGACCAGTTCGGCCTCAAGGTACAGGTCATCGGGCGGACCGACACCGCCGACGAGCTGGTCCAGCTGCATGGCACCGGCCTCGACGGCGGACCCGTCAAGGGCACCGTGGTCGGCTACCTCGCCGGCGGAGTCCTGGCCGGGGCCGTCTCCTTTGGCGCCCCGGCCCGCTTCGCCCGCTACCGCGCGCTCGTCGCGTCCGGCGCGCCCCGCGAGAAGGTGCTCGCTACCATCGAGTAGGGGGAAGACGGGCCATGACTGGAGGGCGTGTGGCCGACGGCAGGCGGGACGGGACCCGGCCGCGGGAGAAGCCGCATCGGATCGCGGACGAGCTGCGCGCCCTCATCGCGTCGGGTGAGCTCGGCGAGGGCGACTCGCTCGGCCGGGAGCCCGAGCTGGTCGAGCGGTTCGGGGTGTCGCGGCCGTCGCTGCGCGAGGCGCTGCGCATCCTGGAGGCCGAGGGCCTGATCACCATCGTGCGCGGCGTGCGCGGCGGCGTCGTCGTGCACGAGCCGCACGAGCGGATGGCGGCGCGGACCGCCGCGCTCGTGCTGCAGTCCAACGACGTGCCGATCGACGACGTGTTCGAGGCCCGCGCGATGGTCGAGCCGCTCGCGGCGAAGCTGATCGCCGGGCGGCCCGGGCGGGAGGCCGCGGTCGGCGAGCTGCGCGCGCTGGTGGAGCGGCAGCGCGGCCGCGTCGACGACCCCGAGGAGTTCCACCTGGCCAGTGCCGAGTTCCACGAGCGGCTGGTCTCCCTGGCCGGCAACCAGACGCTGAACCTGGTGGCCGAGATGGTCACCGAGATCCTGTACCGGGCGGTCACCGCCGTCCGGGAGGACGGCCACACCGTCGGCTCGGTGTCCAGCCGGCGGCGCAGCATCCGGTCGCAGGAGCGGCTGCTCGCGCTGCTCGCCGAGGGCGACGCGGACGGCGCCGAGAAGCACTGGCGCGCGCACATGCAGGCCGTCCGGCGCGTCCTGCTGGGGCACATGGGCATGACCGTCGTGGATCTGGAGCACCACTCCTGAGCCCGCGGGCACGATACGATCAGGACGATCAGGCTGGAAGCCGACACGCGCGCCGGCCGATGTGGGGACGGTTCAGGTGGTTGCCGAAAAGCAGGGCGAGGGCCGTTCCCGGGGGAAGCCGCAGCGGATCGCGGACGAGATCCGCGCGATGATCGTCAGTGGCCGGCTGGGCGAGGGCGACCTGCTCGGCCGGGAGCCCGAGCTGGTCGAGCGGTTCGGGGTGTCGCGGCCGTCGCTGCGCGAGGCGCTGCGCATCCTGGAGGCGGACGGTCTGATCACGGTGCTGCGCGGGGTGCATGGCGGGGTCATCGCGCACCGGCCCGACCAGCGGATGACGGCGCGCACCGGGTCGCTGGTGCTGCGCGCCCGCAACGTGTCGCTGGCCGACGCGTTCGAGGCCCGGGCGCTGCTCGAACCGCTCGCCGTGCGCGCGATCGCGGCCCGGCGGCACCGCCGCACCGCCATCGCCGAGCTGCGCGCCCTGGTCGACCGGCAGGAAGAGACGATCGAGGACCTGGAGCGGTTCGCCGTCGCCAACGCGCGCTTCCACGAGCGGCTGGTGGCGCTCGGCGGGAACCGGACGCTGGCGGTCGTCGTCGAGATGCTCAACGAGATCGTCGTCCGGTCGATCGCGGCGGTGGGCGACACCGGCGACGGGGCCGGGTCGCCGGCGACGCGGCGGCTCGGCCTGCGCTCCCAGCGGCGCCTGGTGGAACTGCTGGAGGCCGGGGACCCCGCGGCCGAGGGGTACTGGCGGGAGCACATGACCGCGGTCGGGCGGGTCATGCTGGGGCAGGAGGCGTCCCGGGTGGTCGATCTGCTCGTCCGCGACGCCTGACCGGGGAGCCTAGGGCTCGGGAACCTCGAAGTGCTCGTCGCGGAGCTGGAACGCCCGCTTCACCCCGTGCTCGGCACGGACCTTCACGAAGTTGAACTCGTCGTCCTCGAACTGGAGGTTCGTGCCGAAGGCGTGGAACAGGTAGCTCGCGACCTCCTCGCCCTGGTACGCCTGCAACTGCTCCACCAGCCGGAAGGCCTCCTTGGCCATGACGATGCCGTCGGCGGGCATCTTGGCCGCCTTGCGCGCCCACCAGGCCGCGCGGTCGGCGACGCGGGCGTCGTCGTCGAGCACCTCGGTGAAGACGCCCAGGTGCGCGATCTCCGCCGCCTCGATCGTGTCGCCGGTGAGGAGCATCCGGCGGGCGAGCACCGGCCCCAGCCGGTGGAAGAACATGTGCAGCGATCCCAGGGCCGGGCCGAGGAAGCGGGTCGCGGGCATGCCGATCCTCGCGTTCCCCGCGACCACCGCGATGTCGGCCATCAGCGCCAGCTCGAAGCCGCCGCCGAGGGCGAAGCCGCGCACTTCGGCGACCGTGACCTTCGGGTAGCCCATGAACTCGTGGTAGAAGTCGAACGTCCGGCGGTCGACGCCGAGGCGCCTGCGCTGGCTGGGCCGCCGCCGCTGTCGCGCGCCGCCCGGGGCGCCGCCCTCGCCGCCGCGCGCCTTGTCGCCGTACCAGGCGTAGGCGTTGCCCATGTCGGCCCCGGTGCTGAACACCCCTTCCGCGCCGCGCAGGTGGACGACCTTGACGGCGTCGTCCATCGCCAGGTCGTCGAGGTGCTCGCCCAGCCGCCGGCGCATCGCGGCGTCGTAGGAGTTGCGCCGTGCGGGGTTGTTCAGCGTGATGAGCGCGACGCCCGTCTCTTCATCACGTTCCAGCAGGACCCGATCGTCGGTCACGTGAATCGTGCCCTCCGTTGGTTGCGGCCGCTCCGACCCGCAACGATAATATCTAGATATTTTATCGGTAAATATCCAGCTCTTCAGCGGGCGCGCCAGACCGGTTCCCGCTTCTCGACGAACGCCCGCGGCCCTTCCAGCGCGTCCTCGGTGAGCTTGACCCGCTCCCGGAACGCCTCGGCGAGGATCTCGCCCTCGTGCAGAGGCAGGTCCAGGGTCTTGTGGATCGCCAGCCGGGTACCCCGCACGGCCAGCGGCGCGTTGCGGTTCACCAGCCCGGCCACCTCGCGGGCCCGCTTCAGCAGCATGTCGTGCGGCACGACCTCGGAGACGAGCCCGAGCTCGTAGGCGCGCTCCGCGCCCATCCGCTCGTGCCGGCCGGTCAGCGCCATGCGCAGCGCGACGGTCCGGGGGAGCACCTTGGCCAGGCGCACCGACTCGCGGCCGGAGACCAGGCCGATGCTCACGTGCGGGTCGAAGAACTCGGCCCGTTCCGAGGCGATGACGATGTCGCCCGTCGTCACCAGGTCGAGCCCGGCGCCGCAGCACAGCCCGTTCACCGCGACGATGATCGGCTTGGCCATCGTCCGGAACGGCGGGGTCGCCTCCTGCGGCGCCTCCCAGTGCGCGTACCTCGACAGGAACGGCTCGGGGGCGATGCCCTTGCCGTCCTCGGGGATGTCGGTGACGTCGGCGCCCGCACAGAACGCCCGGCCGTTGCCGGTGACCAGCACCAGCCACACGTCGTCGTCGTCTTCGGCGGCCCGGTAGGCGATGTCCAGTTCGCGGATCATCGCCGGGTTGACGGCGTTGAGCCGGTCGGGCCGGTCGAAGGTGATGGTGGCCACGCGGTCGGCCACGTCGTACCGGATCGTTTCGAAGTCCACGAGCTGTCTCCCCTCACCGGTGGCCGGCCCGGCCCGCACGGCCGGCGCGTGCGCCGGCCGTGTGGGCGGACGGACACGGTCACGCGGCGGCGCGCTCCAGGATGTGCACGCCGCAGGCCGAACCGAGCCCGATCACGTGGGCCAGGCCCACCTTCGCGCCCTCGATCTGCCGGTCGCGGCCCTCGCCGCGCAGGTGCTGGCAGACCTCCCAGATGTTGGCGATCCCGGTCGCCGCCACCGGGTGGCCCTTGGACTGCAGCCCGCCGGACACGTTCACCGGGGTGGAACCGTCCCGCCAGGGGGCGCCCGACTCGAAGAAGTCGACGGCGCCGCCCTCCTCGCACAGCATGAGGTTGTCGTAGTGCACGAGCTCGGCGGTGGCGAAGCAGTCGTGCAGCTCCACCAGGTCCAGGTCGGACGGGCTCACCCCGGCCTGCTCGTATGCCTGCTTCGCCGCGTTGCGGGTCAGCGTGTTCACGTCCGGCAGGACCTGGCACGCCTCCTGCCACGGGTCGGAGGTCAGCACCGACGCCGACACCTTCACCGCGCGGCGCTGCTGCTCCTTCGGCAGGGTCTTCAGGACGGAACCCGAGGTCACCACCGCGGCGGCGGCGCCGTCGCAGTTGGCCGAGCACATCGGCCGGGTGTTCGGGTAGGAGATCATGATGTCGTTCATGATCTCTTCGAGGGTGAACCGCTTCTGGTAGGCGGCCAGCGGGTTCAGCGTCGAGTGCGCGTGGTTCTTCTCGCTGATCCGCGCGAACAGTTCGAAGCTCGTCCCGCCGTACTTGTGCCCGTACTCCTGGCCGATCTGCGCGAACACGCCGGGCATCGTGCCGGTCCCGACATGCCCCTCCAGGCCGGCGACCGCGCCCTGCCGCCCCCGCGGCGTCCACGTGTCGTCGGCGGGACGTGCGGCCTGCTGGCCGAGCAGCCCGGCACCCGACAGCTTCTCGACGCCCACCGCGAGTCCGTAGTCGGCCTCGCCGGCCTTCACCGCCATGATGGCGGTGCGCAGCGCGGTGGCGCCGGTCGCGCACGCGTTGGCGACGTTGTACACCGGGATGCCGGTCTGGCCGATCTGCTTCTGCAGTTGCTGGCCGATCCCGGCGTTCGCCGCCATCAGGTTGCCGGCGGCCAGCACGCCCATCTGCTTCATGGTCACGCCGCTGTCGGCCAGGGCGCCCATCGCCGCCTCGGCCGCGAGGTCGACGGTGTCCTTGTCCTTGTGCTTGCCGAACTTGGTCATGTGGATCCCGAGGATCCAGATGTCGTCACTGGCCATCGATCGTCGTCTCCAGGGGCTCGAAGCCGAAGCCGATCGCTTCGGTGCCTGCGCTGTCGGTACCGACGAGGTACGTCGTCAGCCGTACCTTCATGCCGAGCCGCACGTGCTCGGGGTCGGGTGTCACGTTCACGAGGTTCGCCTTCACGCTCGTGCCCGCGCAGTCGACCGTGGCCGCGACGAACGGGACGGGGACTCCGGGGGCGGCCACGGCCACGATGGTGAACGCGCGCACCTCCCCGGCGGTCGCGACCGCCGCCTTCCGGAACTCCGTGCCGAAGCACGCCGCGCACGCGTTGCGCCGGTCGAAGTAGCGCGCGCCGCAGCCGGCGCACTCGTTGGCGACGAGATGTGGCTCCTCGCCCAGCATCAGGTAGTCGACCAGGGGAACTTGCTCTGGCATGCCGGTGGCCTCCTCAAAGCCTGCGCGGGAACGGGGGCGTGGCGGGCGTGGGCCGGAACACGCGCTCGGCGTCGCCGCGCAATGGTTTCGGTGAACTCCCATTCCGTGAAGTTTTCCGCTTCGTGCTCGCTCTATATCTCGCGAGCGGTGGGCGCATATCGCTTCTGAATGGTGCCGAACGCCTGGGCTGATCCGTCGTTGGTAGCGGGCGGGGATGGTTGCCCGTACTATTCTGCACTACGCGATGAACGCATATCGACGGCACCCCTGCTTCGGGATTCACGGGTCCAGGGTAACGGTGTTTTATCCGCATTGGAAGGGGGCCTGAGCTGCGGTTCAGGGGCTGTCCGCCGGGGGCACGACCTTGAGCACCGCCGAGGCCGAGGTCACCCTGCGGTCCTCGTTGCCCTCGTCGTGCAGGGTCAGCCGGACGCCGACCCGGCCGCCGGTGCCGTGCACCGCCTCTCCCTCCGCGCGGAACGGGCCGGCCTTCCCGCGGGCGAGGAACATGACGTGCCAGGTCTCCATCTGCAGGCGATCGGTGCCGGTCAGGGCGGCGGCCAGGTCGATCGCGGCCGTTTCGAGCAGGACGTGCTGCGGCCCGATGTGCAGCGCGGCGTCGGGCGAGGCGAGCTCGACCTGGAGTTCGGGCAGGGCCCAGCGGCCGTCGGCGCGGCGGAAGGCGCCGAACGCCTCCCAGAGCGGCGGCAGGTCGGGGGAGTCCACGATCTCCAGCCTGTCCTCGGGCATCTTCTCCAGCCCCTCGGGCACCGCGCCGATCCGGACGCCCTGCCCCTCCATGAACGCGATCACCCGGTCCGGGTCGTCCGCGTCGACGATCTTGGACCTGCTGTAGCCCATGCGGGTGCCCGAGTGCAGGACCTGCGACTCCACCACCTCGATGCGCCGCACGTCGCGGGCGCCGTCGAGGATCTGGCATGAATGGATCACCGGGTTCGGCACGGTCTCCAGATCCGACCCCACGCTGCCCTCGGGTGCGCTGATCGACAGCGGTGCGACAAGCAGGCCGCCGGCGGCGTTGCGCATGTCGCGGCGCAGGGTCACGGTGTTGTCCTCCGGCCCGGTGTTCATCGCGCCGTGGTTCCGGCCGATGTACCGGTAGCTCAGCAGCCCGGTCCAGCGCCGGCGCAGTTCGGCCTGGTACGCCGTCGGGTCGTCCTTCAGCTCTCGGATGTCGCGCAGCATGCGGCCTCCCAGGCCGCCGGAGCGGCCCGTGTCGTTTCTTGTCTCCGGTTGAAGGTAAGGGCGTCGGAGTCGCCGGACAAGGGGCTTCCGAGTTGCGGAAAACGATGTTACCGTCACCTTGAAACACGCTTACCACGAGGCTGGAGGTCGCGGTGTCTCGCCGACTTGATTTCCCGGTGTTCGATGCGGACAACCACATGTACGAGACCACGGACGCCTTCACGAAATACCTGCCGGAAAGCCATGCGGGACTCGTGAAGTACGTCCAGATCAACGGCCGTACGAAGATTGCCCTGAAGAACACGATCAGTGAGTACATTCCCAACCCCACCTTCAACAAGGTGGCCCCGCCCGGCGCGCAGGAGCTGGAGTTCAGGCTGAAGAACCCCTCCTCCAAGACGCGGCCCGGCGACAAGGAGATCGCGCCGCCGCCGAAGTACATCGAGTCGCCGCCCGCGTTCTTCAACCCGGCGGACCGGCTGGAGCTCATGAACGAGCTGAGCATCGACCGGGCGCTGATGTGGCCGACGCTCGCCAGCCTGCTGGAGGAGCGGCTCGCCGACGACCCGGAGGCCACGCACGTCGTCGTGCACGCCCTGAACCGGTGGATGCACGAGCACTGGACCTTCAACTACGAGGACCGGATCTTCCCGACACCGGTGATCACGCTGCCGGTCGTGGACGAGGCCATCCGCGAACTGGAGTGGGTCCTCGAACGCGGCGCCCGCGCCATCCTGATCCGGCCCGCCCCGGTGCCGGACCTCGGAGGCCGCCGGCGCTCGTTCGCCCTGCCCGAGTACGACCGGTTCTGGAAGATCGTCGAGGACGCCGGCGTCGTGGTCGGCCTGCACGCCTCCGACGACGGGTTCGTGCGCTACCTCAACGAGTGGGAGGGGCGCACCAGCGAGTACCTGCCGTTCAAGTCCAAGCCCTCGGCCTTCTCGGCGGTGGTGAGCTCCGAGTACCGCACCATCAAGGACGTCATCGTCTCGATCATCGCGCACGGGCTGGCCACCCGCTTCCCCGACCTGCGCTTCGTCCCGGTGGAGAACGGCAGCGCCTGGGCCCGACCGATGATCGCGAACCTGAAGAAGGTCTACGAGCGGTCGCCCGACATCTTCCCTGAGGACCCGCTGGTGGCCCTGCGGCGGTCGATCTACATCCACCCGTTCCACGAGGAGGACGTGCTCGGCCTGGTGGAGGCGATCGGCGCGGACCGGGTCATCTTCGGCTCGGACTACCCGCACCCCGAGGGGCTGTTCGACCCGGTGACGTTCGTCGACGAGCTGGACTCCCTGCCCAAGGAGGACCAGGCCAAGATCATGGGCGGTAACCTCGCGCAGATCATGGGCGTCGACCCCGCCAAGGGCGCGCTGCCCTAGCCGGGGCGGGCCCGTTCGACCCCGCCGCGGGCATCGTCCGATCCCGACCTCGCCGCCGGCGTCGTCCGGACGGGCCGACGGGAACGCGGGCCCGGCCGTCGTGACGGCCGGCCCGCGCCGCCCGGTGGCCGCGCGGGAGCATGGTGTTGTCCGAAACTGGGAGAGGTGTGGAAGACCGGATGGCAGAGTACGAGTTCATCAGCACCGAGTCGTTCGACGACGGCGCGATCACGCGCATCATGCTGGACCGGCCCAAGCAGCGCAACGCGCAGAACCGCGGCATGCTGGTCGAGCTGAACGACGCGTTCCTGGCCGCCGAGGCCGACGACGACGTCCGCGTGGTGATCCTGGGCGGCATGGGGCCGATGTTCTCCTCGGGCCACGACGTGGGCTCCAAGCAGGCCATCGCCGAGCAGGTGCCGGGGCCCGAGCAGCACGTCTCGTGGCGGACCAACGGCGGCACCCGGTCCGGTGTCGAGCGGCTGTACCTCCAGGAGTGGCACTACTTCTTCCAGAACACCAAGCGCTGGCGCGACCTGCGCAAGATCACGATCGCGCAGGTGCACGGCAACGTGTTCTCCGCCGGCCTGATGCTGATGTGGGCGTGCGACCTCATCGTGGCCGCCGACGACACGATGTTCGCCGACGTGGTGGGCCAGCGCCTGGGCATGTGCGGCATGGAGTACTTCGCGCACCCCTGGGAGTTCGGGCCGCGCAAGACCAAGGAGCTGATGCTCACCGGCGACTCCATCGACGCCGCGGAGGCCCACCGCCTCGGCATGGTGAGCAAGATCTTCCCCGAGGGCGAGCTGGGCGACCGGACCCTGGACTTCGCCCGCCGCATCGCCGCGCTGCCCACGGCGACGGCACTGTTCATCAAGGAGTCGGTCAACCAGACCGTCGACAACATGGGCTTCTCCAACGCCCTGAACGCCACCTTCACGCTGCACGAGCTCAACCACGCGCACTGGGCGGTCGAACACGAGGACCGGTTCCCCGTCGCCCGCCCCGAGGACGGCATCGTCGACTGGCGCAACGCGCCCCCCGTCCAGCCCGCCCACCCCAACACCCCCGGCGGATCCGCGTCCTGATGGACCTGCTGCTGGCGGGCAAGCGGATCGTCGTCGTCGGCGGCAGCGCGGGCATCGGCCGCGCCGCAGCCCGGCAACTCGCCACGGAGGGCGCCCGCGTCGCGATCGTCGCGCGCGGGCGGGAGCGGGCGGAGGCCGCGGCGGCGGAACTGGCGGACGCCGGCGCGGCGGAGGCCATCGTCGTCACCGCCGACGTCGGCCGGCCGGGCGAGGCGGAACGGGCCGTCTCCACCGCGGCCGACCGGCTCGGCGGCCTGGACGGCATCGCCGTGACCACCGGGCTGCTGGGCCACGAGCCGATCGAGGTCGGTGACGACCGGTGGGACGAGGTGTTCCACGACGTCCTGCTGGGCACCGTGCGCAGCGTCCAGTCCGCCCTGCCCCACCTCCGCCGCGGCGGGGGGACCATCGTCACCACCGCGGCGTACAGCATCCGCGCACCCGAGATCGCGCGGCTGCCGTACGCCTCGCTCAAGAGCGGTGTCGCCACGTTCACCAAGGGCATCGCCAAGGCGTACGGCTCCGCGGGGATCCGGGCGAACTGCGTGTGCCCCGGGGCGATCGAGACCGAGGCCATGGCCCGCCTGCGCGCCCGGATCGCCGAGGAACGCGGGATCCCCGTCGAGGGGGCGCTGGAGCGGGTGATGACCGAGGAGTGGAACCTCGACATC
The DNA here is from genome assembly GCF_003289645.1 of Actinomadura craniellae. Classification (GTDB taxonomy): domain Bacteria; phylum Actinomycetota; class Actinomycetes; order Streptosporangiales; family Streptosporangiaceae; genus Actinomadura_D; species Actinomadura_D craniellae. Next base: position 414,267 of record NZ_QLYX01000001.1, read on the forward strand.
GCGCTGGGCCGTCCCGGGCGCCCGGCCGAGGTCGGCGAGCTGATCGCGTTCCTGCTGTCGCCCCGGGCCGGCTACCTCACCGGAGCTCTGGTCAACATTGACGGCGGAACCGATTTCTGAGCGTCGCTAAAGTAAGGGCGGGACGGGACGAGGTTGGGAGCACGGTGAGTCTGACGACCCACACCAGAGGCGAGCTGGCGGTGCTCCGGGCGGTGATCGGACTGCTCGAGACGGAGGGCTACGAGGCCGTCCGGATCCGCGCGGTGTCGGCCCGCGCGCACGTGTCGACCCGGACCATCTACCAGAGTTTCGGCAACCGCGACGAGATGATCGCCTCGGCGCTCCAGCAGTGGATGCAGGAGAACATCAAGGAGCCGGTGGAGGCGATCGCGCCGATCCCCGGCAAGCCGATCGACGAGGGCCTCATGCGCCTCTTCCGGCAGATCTTCGAGCCCTGGGAGCGCCACCCCCGGCTGCTCATGGCCGTGGACGCCGCGCGGAGCCGCCCCGGCGGCGACCGGCTCGTCAGCTTCGGCAAGCGCGCCTTCCAGCCCGCGATCCGCCAGGTGCTGCGCGACACCGACCCCGCCTACGCCAGGGACGTCAGCGAAATCCTCTACCACGTCGTCAGCGGGCTGCTCGGCCAGTTCCGCACCGGCGACCTGCCGGTCACCGGCCTGCTGCCCATCATCGAGCGGACCGTCCACCGGCTGACCGAGTCCCGCGTCCACCCGCCGGCGGAGTAGGCGGGGCCCTGATCCTGGCGTTCATGCCGGGGCGAGGCCGAAGAACTCCGCCGCGTTGCCGTGCAGGAAGGCGTCCAGCACGTCGGCCGGCAGGTCGAGGGCACGCGCCTCCCCGACGCAGCGCGTGATCGACAGCACCGGCGAGTCGGACGCGAAGATCACCTGATCGCGGCCCCGGCCGCGCATGAAGCGCAGCAGCTCGGCCGGGAGCCGGCGCGGCGCCCAGGCGGAGGTCATCAGCCGCAGGTTGCGGTACTTCAGCATGAGCCGGATGGCCACGTCCCACCAGGGGTCCGCGCCATGGTGCATGCACAGCTTCAGCTCAGGGAAACGCTGGCACACCCGGTCCAGGTGCATCGGGTGCTGCGCCTCGCCGCCGATCGGGGGTCCGGGCAGGCCGGTGGCCAGGCAGAGCGGGAGGTCCCATTCGCAGCACTTGGTGTACAGCGGGTAGTACACCGCGTCGCTCGGCGGGTACTGCCCATCACCCCAGAAAGCGGGCCCGACCTGCGCGTACGCCACCGGGTGGGAGCGGCGGAACGCGTCGAGCGCGCGCAGCGTCGGGATGGGCCGGAGCAGGTCGAGCCGGCCGATGCCGAGGGCGAACCGGTCCGGGCGGGCCTCCACGTAGGAGAGCGCGCGGCGGGACGGCTCGGCGAGGCCGGTCAGCAGGATCGCCCGGGTGACGCCGCCGGCGTCCATCTCCGCCAGGAGCGCGTCGAGGGGCGTGCTGGCCAGCATCTCGTCCCCTGCCTTGAAGTAGTCCTCCTTGACCCGGACCATCCAGTCCGGCTGCGCGCGGTCGCCGAAATCGACGTTGACCAGGCAGTCGATCACTTCGGCGGTCACGAGTCCACCGCCGCGAGCAGCGCGGTGCGCAGGACCTTGCCGGCCGCGTTCCGCGGCAGCGGTTCGGTGCGCAGCCGCCAGGACGTCGGGACCTTGTACGGCGGCATCGCGGCCCCGCACCAGTCCGCCAGTTCCCGCTCGCCCGCGGCGGCCCCCTCCCGCAGGACCACGAAGGCCCGCACCGCCTGCCCGGTGACGGGGTCGTCGATCCCGGCGACGGCGCACTCTAGGACGTCGCGGTGCGCCTCCAGCCGGTTCTCGACCTCGGACGGGTGGACGTTCTCCGCCGAGACGAAGATCATGTCGCGGGCCCGGGAGTTGACGTAGAGGAGACCGTCCTCGACCCTGCCGACGTCGCCCATCGCCAGCCACCGGCCGGGGCCGATCACCTCCGCCGTGGCCCGCGGGTCGTTCCAGTAGCCCAGCATGGTGTAGGGGCTGCGGACGTGGATGAGGCCCTCGGCGCCCGGCGGCAGGTCGTTGCCCGCCCTGTCCCGGACGGCGATCTGCACGCCGTCCTGGATCGGCCCGGTCGACTCCGGGAACGCGGCGAAGTCGGCCCCGCCGATGCTGGCGACGATGCTGCCGCCCTCGCTGCTGGTGTACCCCATCCGGAAGCCCTGCGCGGCGGCCGGGAACGCGGCGCAGAGCAGCCGTTTGACGGTGGGGCTCATCGGCGCGCCGCCGACCACCACGCTCGCCAGGCCGGACAGGTTGTACCGGTCCCGCGCGGGGTGCGCGGCGACGCGGGGCGCGGCACTGCCGACCGACAGCCAGACGCTCACCCGTTCGGACTCGAGCGCGCGCAGGGTGCGTTCCTCATCGAACCGGCCGGGGCGCATGACGAGCAGCCCGCCCGAGACCGTGAACATGAGGACGGCCCCGTACAGGGCGGACAGGTGGAACAGCGGAGGGGACACCAGGACCCGGGCCGGCGGGGGCGGCGCCGCGGGCGGCGCGCCGGCCCGGAGCAGCGCGTTGAACCGGTTGCAGGCGACGAACCCGAGGAGCGCACGGTGGCTGTGCGCGACGGCCTTCGGGCGCCCGGTCGTCCCGCTGGTGAAGATCAGCAGCGCCGGGGCGTCCTCCGCCGGCCGCGGCACGGCGGGCAGCTCGTCCGGTGTGCGGGTGATCCGGGCGTGCAGTTCGGGGGTGAACTCCAGCCGCGGAACCTCCGGGGCGACGCGCGCCAGCAGGTCCAGCCGCCGCCCGTCGCCCAGGACGGCGCGCGGCCGCACCAGCGCCAGCGCGGAGTCGAGTTCGGGCTCGCTCCAGAAGCTGTTCATCGCCGTCGCCACGGCACCGGCCGCCAGCGCGGCCCAGAAGCCGATGACCCAGTCGATGCCGTTGGCCGCGAACAGCGCCACCCGGTCCCCGGGGGCCACCCCGTACTCGTCGCGCAGGATCCGCGCCAGGCGGGCCACTGCGGACAGGTGCTCGCCGTAGGTCAGCCTGCGGTCGTCGTCGGCCAGGTACTCGCGGTCGGGCCAGGTGCGCGTGGCGTCGGTGAGCAGGTCGAGGACCGAGGTCGAGCGCCGCTCGAACACGGCCATCCGCTCGCCGAGCACCTCCGCCACGACGACGGCGTACGGCCCTTCCGGGGCGATCAGAGAGCGCCCGAACGGGGTGCTGGACGCGTGGCGGAACGTCTCGCGCACGAGGTCTGCGCTCATGTCGGCTGCGGTTCCTCTCGGCAGGGGTTCGGGGGCTCAACCACGCAGCGCCGCCACCGCGCGCTGCTGGGCCGAGGCCTCCGCTTCCAGGGCGTCAGGGAAGGAGGTGGTCCAGGCCCGGTCGATGAGGTCGAGCGTTTCGGCGGCCACGACGGGCGAGCACGCCGCGACGCGCTCGCACCACCGGCCGGTCACCGCGTCGAGTTCGCCGGCCGGCACGACGGTGGTGGCCAGGCCGAGCCGCCCCGCCTCCGCGCCGTCGACGAGCCGGCCGGTGAGGGTGAGTTCCTTGGCCCGGTGCGAGCCGACGGCGCGGGGCAGCAGCCAGCTCAGCCCGCCGTCGGGGACCAGGCCGTGCCGGGAGAACACGGCGCCGAACCGGGCCCGGTCCGACGCGATCACGAGGTCGCAGCCCAGCGCGATGCTCATGCCCACGCCGACGGCCACCCCGTCGACCTTCGCCACGGTCGGCTTCGGCATGCCGTGCAGCCGGACGATGATCGACGCGATCTCCCGCATCTTCGCCGCGACCTGTTCGGACGAGCCGTTGATGTTGCCGGACAGGTCGGCGCCGGAGCAGAATTCGCCGCCCGCGCCGGAGAGCACGAGGACCCGGGCGCCGGGATCCCGCTCGAACCGGTCGAGCGCCTCGGCCAGCAGCCGCCAGGACTCGGCGTCGAGCGCGTTCTTGACCTTCGGGCGGTTGAACAGCAACTGCGCGATCTTCCCCGGCCGGTACAGGACGGGCGCGGCGGTGTGGCCCATCGCGCTCAGCCGCCCACGGGCAGGCCGAGGCATTCGGCCGCGTTGTCGCGCATGATCCGGCGGACGGCGTGGTCGTCGAACCCGGCCAGCTCCTTGACGTAGTCGGTCGGCTCGGCCAGGCCCTCGCCGTGCGGCCAGTCGGAGCCGAAGAGGACCCGCTCGACGCCGATGTGCCCGGCGAGTTCGGCGACGTCCTCCTCGAAGTACGGCGCTACCCACACGTGCGCGCGCAGCGTGTCGCCCGGGTCGGCTGCGAAGTGCTTGGGCTGCTGGTTGGCCAGTTTGCGCAGCCGTTTGATCAGCAGCGGGACCCAGGCGGACCCGTTCTCGATGCTCATGACCTTGAGCTCCGGGTGCCGGTCGAACGCGCCGTGGATGATGAGCGAGCCGATCGAGTCGTGGATGGCGCGGTCACCGGCCAGCAGCTTGGTGAACGGGTCGATGTGGAACGGGTCGTAGTCCGCGGGGCCGCCCCACAGCGCCGACAGGCTGGTGTACCCGCTGTCGGACAGGTGGAGGGCGACCGGCACCCCCGCCTCGGCCAGCCGCGCCCAGACCGGGTCGTGCGCCGGGTCGCCGAGGGAGCGCGGCCGGCCGTCCGCGCCGGGCACGGGCGCGGGGCGGACGCTGACCACCCGGGCACCGCGGTCCAGGACCCGGTCCAGTTCGGCGAGCGCGGCGCCCGGGTCGGCGAGTGAGAGCATCGGCGCGGCGTAGAGCCGGTCCTGGTGGTGGAAGCCCCAGTCCTCGTCGAGCCAGAGGTTGAACGCCGACAGCGTCGCCATCGTCGCGGGGACGTCGTGGCGGAGCGCCTGCTCCACCCCGCAGCCCTGGGTGGGGAAGAGCAGCACCGCGGCGAGTCCCTGCTCGTCCAGCCGGTCCAGCCGCGCGTCCCGCAGCCGGTACTCCGGGTGGATCGGCTCGACGACCCGCAGGCTGGCGGGGTCCACGCCGGCGGGGATCCGCCCGCGGAAGTAGGGGTCCAGGGCGCCGGGCACGAGCACGGGGTCGAAGGTGGGGTCGGGGATGAACCGGTTGACCTTCTCACCGATGAGGATCATCGTCCGGTCGTTCGCCTGGACGACCTGCACCCCGCGCCGGCGGAACCGCCGGTCGAGGTGCCGGGTGAACGAGTCCACCGTCTCGTAGTAGTGGTTGTCCGCGTCGATCGGCTGAAACGGGCGGCCACCGAGGGTCATGGGCATGGCGTTCTCCTCTCTGGTCGGTTCTGGCCGGTTCCGGTCGGTTCCGGAGCGGTTCTCACGGCGAGCGGGGGAGCCCGAGGCCGCGCTCGGCGATGATGCGGCGCTGTACCTCGCTGGACCCGCCCCAGATCGGCATGATGACGGCGTGCCGGAACTCCTCCACGAAGGCGCCGCCGGCCACGGCCCGGGGGTCGCCGACCTCGCGCAGGCCCTGCGGGCCGAGGAGGTCGAGCATCACGGCGGAGAACCGCACCCGCGACTCGGCGTGGAAGAGCTTGTGCATCGACGACTCGACGGTCGGGGTCCCGCCGGTCGCCTCGATCCAGCAGCTGCGCCGGCCCAGCAGCTTGGCGACCTCGACGTCGATGGCGAGCCGGGCCAGCCGGTCGCGCACCACCGGGTCGTCGATCGACGCCGAGTGCGCCGCGCCGGTGTCGCGGGCCGCCCGGACGAGCTCGTGGAGCAGCCGCGAGTCGTCGCCGATGCCGCTGCGCTCGTGGGTCAGGGCCGTCATGAGGACGTCCCAGCCGCCGTCGACGGCGCCCACGCGGGCGCTGTCGGGCACCCGGACGTCGGTGTAGTGGACGGTGTTCGTGCGTTCGCCGCCGAGCGTGCGGATCGGATGGACCTCGATGCCGGGGGTGTCCATGGGGACGAGGAACACGGTGAGCCCGCGGTGCTTGGCGACCTCGGTGTTCGTGCGGGTGAGCAGGAAGACGTAGTGGGCCTCCTCGGCCAGGGTCGTGAAGACCTTCTGGCCGTTGACGACCCACCCGTCCCCGTCCCGGTCCGCCCGGGTGCGCGCGGACGCCACGTCCGAGCCGCCCTGGGGCTCGGTGTAGCCGAGGCAGATCAGGATCTCGCCGTTGATCGCGCGCGGGATGACCTCGGCGCGCATCCGCTCCGTCCCGGTGGCGAGGATCGTGCGCGCCACGAGCATCGTCATGCCCATGCCCTCGGTGGGCGCGTGCCGTTTCTTCAGTTCCTCCCGCATGGCCATGAGCTCCAGCGGGCTGCGCCCCTGGCCGCCGTACTCCTTCGGCCAGCCCGCGGCCAGCCAGCCCCGCTCCGCGAGCGCGCGGTGCAGCGGCCAGTCGTGCATCGAACCGCTGCGCCGGACGCGCTCGCGCACCCGTGGCGTCAGGTGCTCGTCGAGGAACGCGGCGACCTCCGCCCGGAAGGCCTCGCTCTCGGCGCCGAGACCGAAGTCCATCAGGGTGCTCCTCCTCCGGCCGCGCCGAAGAGCCGGTCGGCGAGGCGCTGGTACTCGCGCTGCACCGGACCCCAGACGAGCGGGTGGGCCCGCGCGCGCCGGTAGTACAGCTGGATGTCGTAGTCGAGCGTGAAGCCGTAACCGCCGTGGTAGTGCAGGCTGTCGCCGGCGACGGCGACGGCCTGGTCGGCGGCGAAGCAGAACGCCATGCTCGTCAGGGCGGCGGCCCGGGGGTCGTGCACGTCGGCGGCCCACGCGGCCTCCCGCACCAGCAGCCGCGCCCCGTCGACGGCCGTCGCGTGGTCGGCCAGCGTGTGCGCGACGGTCTGGAACGCGCCGACGGGACGGCCGAACACCTGGCGTTCGCGCACGTACTCGACGCCGAGTTCCAGGGCCCGGGCCGCCAGCCCGACCAGCTGTGCGGCGGTCAGCAGCTGCCAGTCCCGCCGCGCGTCCTCGAACGCCTCCCGCGCCCGCCCGCCCCGGGCGAGCGGTTCGACCGGGCCCGCCGTCAGGTCGCGGTCGGCGAGGGGCAGGTCGCCGAGGTTGGGCGCCGCGCGCAGCGGCGGGTCGGCCAGGACGGCGGTGAGCGCGTCCCCGTCGTAGCGCAGGACGATCTCCGCCACCGCGCCCGCGGGGACGAGTTCCGCCCGCGCCGCGCCGGTGGGGTGCGGCACCAGGGTCGCGATCGCCCCGGCCGCGCACCGGGCCGCGAGCGCGTCGGCGGCCGGGCCGCCGCACCGCCCGAGCAGCCTGGCGGTCACCAGGGTCTCGACGACCGGGGCGCTGGCGAGATGGCGGCCGGCCTGCTCGGCGATCAGCACGAGCCGCCCGGCCGTGGCGGCGTCGGGGCCGAGCGCGAGCTCCGGTACGCCGAGCCCGTGCAGCGCCGCCCACAGCGCGGGGTCGAAGCCGAGGCCCTCGGCGGCCCGGACGCGGTCGGTCGAGGACTCCTTGGACAGCAGGGCGGCCAGGACCGCCACCATCTCCTCGTCCTCGGGATCGAGCGCCAGATCCATCGAACGCCTCCTCAGCCCTCGGGGTCGCGCAGGAGGCGGTCGCGCAGTTCGCGCTTGAACAGCTTGCCGGTGTCCGAACGCGGTAGCTCGTCGGCGAACCGGATGCGGCGCGGGCACTTGTAGCGGGCCAGCCGGGCGGTGCACCAGTCCGCCAGTTCGGCCGCGAGCGCGGGCCCGGCCGCGGCGGGATCGACGGGCCGGACGACCGCGACGGCGATCTCACCGAGGTCGTCGTCGGGCAGCCCGACGACCGCGGCGTCGTACACCCGCGGGTGTTCGATGAGGGCGTTCTCCGCCTCCTGGGGGTAGATGTTCACCCCGCCAGAGATGATCATGAATGATGCGCGGTCGGTCAGGTAGAGGTAACCGTCGCCGTCGATCCGCCCGATGTCGCCCACGCTGCGCCAGCCCTCCGGGCTGGTCGTCTGCGCGTCCTTCTCCGGGTCGTTGAGGTAGGTGAAGCCGGTGGGGACCTCGGCCCAGATCACGCCCGTCTCGCCGGTGGGCAGCTCCCGCCCGTCGGCGTCGCAGATGTGCAGGGGGCCCAGCAGCGATCGGCCCACCGAGCCGGGGCGTTCGAGCCACTCGGCGGGGGTGATGAAGGTGAAGCCGGCCCCCTCGGAGGACGACCAGTACTCGTGGACGATCGGCCCCCACCAGTCGATCATGGCCCGCTTCACCTCGACGGGGCAGGGCGCGGCGGCGTGCACGACCCCCCGCAGACTGGAGACGTCGTAGCCGTGCCGTTCCCGCTGGTCCAGCTTGAGCATGCGGGTGAACATCGTGGGCACGAACTGCCCGTGCGTCACCCGGTGCTCCTGGATCAGCCGCAGCGCGCCGTGCGGGTCGAACCTGGTCATCAGCACGACGGTGCCGCCGAGCCGGAGCACCGCCATCGTCCAGATGATCGGGGCGGAGTGGTGGAGCGGCGCGGGGCACAGGTAGACCGAGGACCGGTCGACCCCGATCAGCCCGACGAGGAACGTGAACGTGTCCTCCTCCGGCGACCGGGGCGCGAGGCGGAGCGGGCGCCGGATGCCCTTGGGCCGGCCGGTCGTCCCGGAGGAGTACTGGAGGAGGTCCCCTTCGAGGTCGGTGTCGCGCTCGTAGTGCGGGGCGCTTGCGAGCACGGCCTCGTAGTCGTCCCAGTCCGGGTGCGCGCCGCCGCGCAGCAGCCGGTGCTCGACCTTGGGGGCGCGCCCGGCCGTCAGCTCCGCGTGGACCGCGAGGTTCGCCGAGGCCAGCACGGCCCGGGCGCCCGAGTCGTCGAGGATGTAGGCGATCTCGGCGACGCCCAGGTGACTGTTCACGGTGACGTGGTACAGCCCCGCGAGCCGGCAGGCCCACGTCATCTCCAGGTAGGCGGGCGCGTTCTCCGAGACGATCGCGACGACGTCCCCGACCTGGAGGCCGCGCAGGCGTAGCGCGCCGGCCAGCCGGGACGCGCGGTCGGCGAGCTCCCCGTAGGTCAGCGACTCGCCGGAGTCGCAGACGACGGCGAGCCGGTCGGGGTCGGTTCCGGCGTGGGGGAGGGCCTGGACGGCGGCGCTGGTTCGCATGGCCGGCCCCTCAGCTCAGCGTGACCGGCAGGGATTCCACGCCGGCGATGAAGCTCGACGTGCTGCGCCGGAACTCGCCGTCGAGGCGGAGCCCGGGATACCGGGTGAGCAGTTCGGTCAGCATGGTGGATATTTCGAGCTTGGCCAGGCGGGAGCCGAGGCAGAAGTGCGGGCCGATGCCGAACGCCAGGTGCGGGTTGGGGTCGCGGGAGAGGACCAGGTCGTGCGGGCGGTCGAACACCGCGGGGTCGCGGTTGGCGGCCGTGTACCAGACGACGACCTTGTCACCGGCCCGGATGTGCTGGCCGCCGAGCTCGACGTCCCTGGTCGCGGTGCGGCGGAACTGCATCACCGGGGAGACGTACCGGACCAGCTCGTCGGTGCCGCCGGCCAGGAGTTCCGGGGCCTGGGCCAGCTCGCCCCACAGCCCGTGCTCCTGGAGCGCGATGACCGCTCCGGACAGCGAGTTCCGGGTGGTCTCGTTGCCGGCGATGATGAGCAGCAGCCAGAACATGCAGAACTCGTCGTCGGTGAGCCGTTCGCCCTCGACCTCGGCGTTGGCGATGTGCGACATGATGTCGTCGCCGGGGTTCGCGCGGCGCTCGGCCGCGATCCGCCGGCCGTAGTCCATGAGCTCCGTGAACATCGCGACGGACCCCGTGGGGTCGCCGGCGAGTTCGGCGTCCTCGAAGCCGATCAGGGCGTCGGACCACTTCACGATGAGGTGGTGGTCCTCCTCGGGCATCCCGAGCAGCGCGCCCAGGATGCGCGTCGGGAGTTCCATCGAGACGCTCGGGACGAGGTCCACCGATCCGGCGCCGGCGAGGCCCTCGGCGATCTGGCGGGCCTGGGATTCGACGGTCCTGCGCAGGGCGTCGACCGCGCGGGACGAGAACGACGGGAAGACGATCTTCCGCATCCGGGAGTGCTCCGGCGGGTCCATGAAGAGCATCATCAGCCGCAGGCCGGCGAGCGTGATCTCGTCGGCGGTGAACAGTTGGACGCCGCCCAGGTAGGAGGAGAAGACGGCCGGCTGCCGGGAGACCTGGTGCACCAGCTCGTGGCTGGTGACCGCCCAGAAACCCGGTGACGGCGGGGCGGGCAGGCCGCTGGAGGCCGCGCTCGCCCGGTGCTCGACCGGCCGCTCGTCCTGCCAGGCCACCGGTGCCGCCGCGCGCAGGAGGTCGAACGCGGCGTGCGGCGGGCCCGCCAGGTACGTCGTGGGGAGCGAGAGATCGACGTCGCAGAGGTCCGCGACACGGGCCGCACCTTCGGGAACCGTCTGGGGTTGCTGGACTTCGTCCATCCGTCACGTCCGTTCGGTTGCCGTTCCGGGGGTGTTCCTCGGCAGAGGACGGTGTGGATCACAGCGACTCGTCGTGTGACCTGTCACACTGCCCGACAGTACACTTTTACTTTCGTGTCCTGTCAAGAAGTGGTTATGTTGACCGGGTGCGCACACACGGATGGGGAGGATCACCTCCTGCGGGTGACGAGGAAGCGATCCTCAGGATCAAGAACGCGACGCACCGGTGCGTCGCGGAGCACGGCGGCACCACCACCATCGCCCACGTCGCGGCGGCCCTCGGGATCAGCCGGCAGACCGTCTACCGGTACTTCCCGAGCACGGAGGCACTGCTGATCGCCGCGGCGCTGGACGGGACGCAGCCCTTCCTGGCGCGGCTCGCGCGCCGGCTCCACCCCGTCACTGACCCCGGCGAAGCACTGGTCGAGGCGATCACCTACACGATCCACCAGATCCCGGCGGAACCGTACCTGCGGCTGCTGCTGGACGCCGGGCGCGGCCACTCGCTGCTGCGGAGCGTGACCTCGCAGCCGGCCCGCGACATCGGCCGGACCCTCCTCGAACAGACGGCGGTGGCCTGGGACGCCTCGGGGATCGGCCCCAAGCAGATGGACGAGCTGATCGAGTGGACCCTGCGCACCATCCAGTCGTTCCTCATCGACCCGGGCGACCCGGAACGCACCGAAACGGAACTCCGGGGCTTCCTGCGGCGCTGGCTCGCGCCCGGGGTCATCGCCGCCGCCGTCTCAGGCATCACGGACGACTCGCCGGTGGTGTCCTGACATGACCGCCGAGAACGCGGCGCCCAGCCGCGCGCTGTTCGAACGCGACGGCCGCCTGGTCGTCCCCACCGACCACGCCCGCGGCCCCTGGCGCCCGGACGCGCTGCACGGCGCCGCCGTCGCGGCGCTGCTCGCGAGCGCGATCGACGTACCAGGGCGGACCCCCGCGCGCATCACCTTCGACCTGCTGGCGCCCGTCCCCAACGCCCCGATGGCCCTGGCCGTGACGGCGCCCGAGGGCGGTCAGCGGGTGGTCCGGCAGACCGTCACGCTGCTCGCGGACGACGCGCCGGTGGCCCGCGCCCAGTGCGTGGCGGTGCGCCGGACCGAACTCGACCTGCCCGAGGGGGCGCTCGACCACCCCGACCCGTTCGCCGGAGTGCCGGTGCCGGACCTGAGCCGCCCCCGGCCGGGTGTCAGCGAGGCCGTCGGCTGGGAGTGCTTCGACAGCGGCGCGGTGTCCATGCGCGGGCTGAAGTCGCCGGCGCCGGAGCCGGGGAGCACCGGCCTCTGGGTCAACCTGCTCGTGCCGGTCGTCGCCGGTGAACCGACCCCCGGGATCGCCCGGGTCGCGGCCGCGGCGGACTACGCGTCCACCGCGACGAACGTGCGGCTGCCCTACGGCAGGTGGACTTTCATGAACGCGGAGCTGAGCCTGCACGTCGCGCGGGAACCGGCCGGGCCCTGGATCGGCCTGACGAGCACGGGCGTGGTCCAGCCCAACGGCTGCGGCTTCAGCATGGCCACCCTCTACGACTCCGCGGGACGGCTCGGGCAGTCCGCGCAGGCGCTCGTCGTCGAGGACCGGCAGCGCGCGGGCTGACCGGCCCGGTCGTCTCAGCCCGCGCCGGGGCCGGACTGCCGTTCACCCTCGATGTCGCGGAGGTGTTTCTCGACGAGGGCGATGGTCTCCTCGTGGCCGGTGAAGAGATCGAACGCCTCCTCCATCAGCAGGAAGCGGGAGATGCCGGACAGCATCAGGATCATGGTGATGGGCGAGCAGATGTCCGGGCCGATCCCGTAGCCCTCCAGCAACTTGGACACTGCGTCGAGCTGCATCGTGCGGAATCGCCGGGAGTACTTGGAGATCTCGCTGCGGATCGCCTTGCGGTGGTTGGCCAGCGCGATGAACTCCATCGTGAGCGCCGTGTGGGACTGGTCGTGTATCGACTCCCACAGGGCCCACAGCGGCTGGGCGGAGGACAGCGCCCGGGCCTGCCGCTCGAAGCTCTGGTCGGCCCCGCGCCGGAACAGCGCGATGAACAGGTCGTCCATGGTGCCGAAGTGGTAATACACCATTGCTGAGTTCACGCCGGCCCGGTCGGCCACCCGCCGGGAGCTCACCGCGGCGTAACCCTGCTCCATCATGAGCTGCTCGGCCGCGTCGAGGATGGCGGTGCGGGTCTTCGAACTCTCTGTGCCGCTCCCCTGGCCCGATCCCATGGCGTACTACCTCCGTCGGCGGGACGGCCCACGCCCCGTTCCGGGCGGCATTCTCCCACCTCGCCCCCGGCGGGCGGCTGGCGGCCGCGCACGCCGGTTCGCCGTCCGGGTGCGGCATCCGGCACCCCTGCCACGTGCTCGATGTGGTGATACGTCATCGGATGGGCACCTTCGGTGGTCGATGCCCTTCGACGCCGCCCCTTGACAGTCACCGGATCAATGTCATAGAAGATCTATTAATCAGTCGATTAATTACTTAGGAGATCATTGTAAAAGAGTGGTCCGGCGCCTCTGGTGAAGATCGGAGAGCCGGGCGATGTGCAGTGTTTTCGGAGTCGAGTCGGGAGTGGTTTTGCCGTGAGTTCATGCTGCCCTGCGGAGGGCCATTGCGGGGGAGAGTTCGCGCTTCGAGTTCGCGCCCTGCACCTTTTCCGAGGGAAAGCGGTCGTGTCGCCGGCGGCCGGTGCCCGTGATGCAGCGCAGTGACGTGGCCCGCCGGCCGGCCGGATCGCCGCGCGACCGCGGGGTCCATGCGCTGCGGGTGGTCCGGGCGGTACGCGAGACCGCGGACGCCAGATCGTTCGTGTTCGAGATACCTGCCGAACTTGCCGACAAGTACATTTATCAGGCCGGTCAGTTCCTGACCTTCCGCCTGGAACTGGACGGCCGGACGCATCTGCGGTCCTACTCGATGTCGTCTTCGCCCGCGATCGACGATCAGGTTCGGGTGACCGTCAAGCGGGTGTCCGGCGGGGTCGTCTCGAACTGGATGAACGACACCCTCCAGCCGGGGGACGAGATCGAGGCGACCGTCCCGGCCGGGGCCTTCGTCCTGGGCGAGGTCGAGCGCGACGTCGTCGCCTTCGCCGGCGGCAGCGGCATCACCCCGGTGTTCTCCATCGTGAAGACCGCGCTGGCGACCTCGTCACGGCGGGTGCGGCTCCTGTACGCGAACCGGGATCGGGATTCGGTCATCTTCGGCGCGGAACTGGCGGAACTGGCCGAGCGGTACGGGGACCAACTGGCGGTGACACACCACCACGACGCCGACTCCGGCCTCGTCCGGGAAGGCGAGATCCGCCCCCTCCTCGACTCCGCGGGTGACGCCGAGTTCTACCTCTGCGGTCCCGAGCCGTTCATGGAACTGGTGGAGCGCACCTTGCTGGCCGCCGGGGTCGGCACCGACCGCATCCACATCGAGAGGTTCACCCCGCTGGATCCGGCCGGGCCCGTGGAGCCCTCCGCCGAAGCGGCGGCGCCCGTACGGGTCACCGTCCGGATCGGCCGCGACACCGTCACCGGAGATCACCGCCACGGTTCCACGATCCTGCAGACGGCGCGCTTCCTGGGGCTGCGACCGCCCTCGTCGTGCGAGTCCGGAAGCTGCGCGACCTGCATGGCCCGGGTCGTCGAGGGCGCGGCCTCGATGCGCAACAACGAGGCGCTGACCCCGGAGGAGGTGGCCGAGGGATGGGTGCTCACCTGCCAGGCCGTGCCGACCGGTCCGTCCGTGCATGTCGTCTACGAGTAGAGGAGAACGCCCCCGTGACAAGCTCACCAGGGCACCGCACCAGGTGCCTTCCGGCGTGCGGCCCCGCCGCACGGCCCCGGCTCGCGGCGGGGTCCGCATGAAGCGGGTGGCCGTGGTGACGGGCGGCGCGTCGGGAATGGGGCTGTCCATCTGCCACCATCTCGCCCGGCGCGGTCATCAGGTCGCCGTCATGGACGTCGACGGCCCGGCCGTGCGGCGGGCCTGCGCGGAACTCCGGGCGGCCGGCGCGCGGGCGCTGGCATGCGAGGCGGACGTCACCGACCGGCCGGCGGTCGAGGAGGCGTTGCGCGAGGTCCGTGCCGGGCTCGGCCCGGTGGAGATCCTCGTCACGAGCGCCGGGCTGGTGGCGTTCGACTCCTTCACCGACATCACGCCCGAGTCGTGGGACCGGGTCCTCGAGGTCAACCTGACCGGCACCTTCCACTGCGTCCAGGCAGCCGTCCCGGACATGCTGGCGGCCGGGTGGGGGCGCATCGTCACGATCTCGTCGTCGAGCGCGCAGCGCGGCTCGCCCGGCATGGTCCACTACACGGCGTCCAAGGGCGCCGTCATCGCCATGACGAAGGCACTGGCACGGGAGTACGCCGGGTTCGGCATCACGGTGAACACCATCCCGCCGTCGGGCATCGACACCCCGATGTCCCGCAGCTCCCAGGCGGCGGGTCACCTGCCCGGCAGCGAGGTCATGGCGAAGGCGATCCCGGTCGGCCATCTCGGGACGGGCGACGACATCGCCGCGGCGTGCGCCTTCCTCTGCTCCGAGGAGGCCGGCTACATCACCGGCCAAGTGCTCGGAGTCAACGGCGGGGCGGTGATATGAGCACCGCCCCGGCGCGGTGCCCCGCACCTTTTCCCGCTGAACCACGTCCGAGCCACCCGGAATGGAGGAACGACCATGGCGCGTTGGCCGAAACCGGCTGAAGGAAGCTGGACGGAGCATTACCCGGAGATCGGAACAGGGCTGATCTCCTTCGAGGATTCTGTTTCGCCGGAGTTTT
Source organism: Actinomadura craniellae (assembly GCF_003289645.1). Classification (GTDB taxonomy): domain Bacteria; phylum Actinomycetota; class Actinomycetes; order Streptosporangiales; family Streptosporangiaceae; genus Actinomadura_D; species Actinomadura_D craniellae. Next base: position 429,377 of record NZ_QLYX01000001.1, read on the forward strand.
ATGAGTTGGAGCGGGAGGCGATTTTTCGGCGGGCCTGGCTGAATGTGGGTCGGGTGGAGCAGTTGCCGCGGAAGGGGAGTTACTTCACCAAGGAGGTTCGGGTTGCCCGGACTTCGGTGGTGGTGGTGCGTGATGGTGGGGGTGGGGTGCGTGCTTTTTTCAATGTGTGTCGGCATCGGGGGAACAAGCTGGTGTGGGATGAGTTTCCGGGGGAGGAGACCTCGGGTTTTTGTCGTCAGTTCACCTGCAAGTACCACGGGTGGCGGTATGGCCTGGACGGTGCGCTGAACTTCGTTCAGCAGGAGGGTGAGTTCTTCGACCTGGACAAGGAGGACTTCGGTCTGGTCCCGGTGCACTGCGAGGTGTGGGCGGGGTTCATCTTCGTCAACCTGGCCAGGGAACCCGAGCAGTCACTGCACGACTTCCTCGGCCCGATGGTCACCGCACTCGACGGCTACCCCTTCGACAAAATGACCGAGTGGTACGTCTTCCGGGCCGACAACAGAAGCAACTGGAAGATCTTCGCTGACGCCTTCCAGGAGTACTACCACGTGCCCGCCCTGCATCCGCAGCAGGTCCCGATCGAGGTGCGCACGCCAGGGTCGGGTTTCGAGTGCGCGCACTTCCAACTGGACGGCCCGCACCGCGTGGTCAGCACCGGCGGCGCCCGCCGCTGGACCCTGCCGCCCGAGTACATGTATCCCATCGAGCGGGCCACCCGCAGCGGCCTGGTCGGCCCCTGGGAGTCGCCGGAGATCGGCGAGCCGCCCCCGGGACTCAACCCGGGCCGCATCGACCCCTGGGGCATCGACAACTTCCAGATCTTCCCCAACCTGGAGATCCTGATCTATCGCGGCTGGTACCTCCTCTACCGCTACTGGCCGACCTCGCACAACACCCACCACTTCGAGGCGATGCTCTGCTTCCAGCCCGCCACCACGGTGCAGGAACGGGTGGAGCACGAGGTGGCGGCGGTCGTGTTCAAGGAATTCGCGCTCCAGGACGCCGGCATGCTCACCGGCACGCAGACCGCGCTGGAGTCCGGAGTGCTCGACCGGTTCCCACTCAACGACCAGGAAGTGCTGGTCCGGCACTTCCACAAGGTGGTCGCCGACTGGGTCGCCGACTACCAGAAGAACCACGCGGAGGTGTGAGGAAGATGACCGACCGCCTGCTGCCCGCCGGGTTCGCCGAACTCGAACCCTTCGCCGGGACCTGGTGCCTCGCCACGGAGACCGAACGGTACGCCCGGCGCATGGCCAGTTCCATGGAGGAGATGCGGACCTTCTACGACGCCTTCTTCCCCCGGCTGGAGGAGGCCGTCGCCCACTGCGACACGTTCCCCCTCGACGCCCTTCCCGAGGACGCCCGGCGGCTGTTGCAGCTCGTGTACTCGCTGGTCATGGTCTCCATGTCGATCGAGATCTTCCACCAGCCCAAGGCGGTCGACGCCGCCGACGCCGAGATCGAACGCGTGCGGGAGCCGGTTCCGTGACCGGCCGACCGCGACGGCCCGGAAGAGGACAGGGAGGAGCGGCACCATGGCAGTGATCACAGTGCGGAAGCTCGGCCGGGACGTCGGCGCCGAGGTCGTCGGCGTCGACCGCGACCGGATGCTGTCCGACGGCGCCCTGCCCGCCGCGGTCATGGACGCGCTCGAAGCGCACGGCGTGCTGGTGTTCCGGAACCTGCACCTCGACGCGGAGACCCAGGTGGCGTTCTGCCGCAGGCTCGGGGACGTGGACACCTCGCCCGGGCACCATCCGGTCGCGGGCATCTACCGGGTCAGTCTCGACACCACGAAGAACTCCTCCGCCGCCTACCTGCGCGCCACCTTCGACTGGCACATCGACGGGTGCACCCCGGAGGACGACGCCTACCCGCAGTCGGCCACGATGCTCACGGCCCGGGCCGTGGCCGCCGCGGGGGGTGAGACCGAGTTCGCCAGCACCTACCGGGCCTACGACGACCTGACCGACGAGGAGAGGAAGCGGTTCGCCGACCTGCGCGTCGTGCACTCCCTGGAGGCGTCGCAGCGCTCGGTGACGCCCGAGCCCACACCGGAGCAACTGGCCGCGTGGCGGCGGCGCCCCGTCAAGGAACACCCGCTGGTCTGGACCCACCGGTCCGGCCGCCGTTCCCTGGTGCTCGGTGCCTCCGCCGACCGGGTCGTGGGCATGGACCACGAGGAGAGCCGGGTGGTGCTCGACGGCCTGCTCGACCGGTGCACCGAGCCCGAACGGGTGTACCGCCACGAGTGGTCGGTGGGCGACACGGTGATCTGGGACAACCGGGGCGTCATCCATCGCGCGGCGCCCTACGAGCCCGACTCGCCCCGGGAGATGCTCCGCACGACGGTGCTGGGCGACGAACCGATCCAGTGACCGATGAGCGGGCGAAGCCCCATCACCCCCACCGCTGAACCTCACGAAGGAGTACAGGCATGTCCCGTCTGCCCAAGCCGCCCGAAGGAAGCTGGACGGAGCACTACCCGGAGTTGGGCACCGCGCCGGTGTCGTACGAGGACTCCATCTCGCCGGAGTTTTATGAGTTGGAGCGGGAGGCGATTTTCCGGCGGGCCTGGCTGAATGTGGGTCGGGTGGAGCAGTTGCCGCGGAAGGGGAGTTACTTCACCAAGGAGGTTCGGGTTGCCCGGACTTCGGTGGTGGTGGTGCGTGATGGTGGGGGTGGGGTGCGTGCTTTTTTCAATGTGTGTCGGCATCGGGGGAACAAGCTGGTGTGGGATGAGTTTCCGGGGGAGGAGACCTCGGGTTTTTGTCGTCAGTTCACCTGCAAGTACCACGGGTGGCGGTATGGCCTGGACGGTGCGCTGAACTTCGTTCAGCAGGAGGGTGAGTTCTTCGACCTGGACAAGGAGGACTTCGGTCTGGTCCCGGTGCACTGCGAGGTGTGGGCGGGGTTCATCTTCGTCAACCTGGCCAGGGAACCCGAGCAGTCACTGCACGACTTCCTCGGCCCGATGGTCACCGCACTCGACGGCTACCCCTTCGACAAAATGACCGAGCGCTTCTACTACCGCGCGGAGGTCGGCGCCAACTGGAAGCTCTACATGGACGCTTTCCAGGAGTTCTACCACGCCCCTGTCCTGCACGCTAAGCAGACGCCGGCGAAGTTCTCGACGGCGGCCCAGCAGTCGGGTTTCGAGGCGCCGCACTACCAGCTCGACGGTCCGCACCGGCTGGTCAGCACGTCGGGCATCGTGGCCTGGGAACTGGCCTCGGACATGCGCAAACCGATGGAGGACATCACCCGCAGCGGGCTGTTCGGCCCCTGGGACGGGCCGGAACTCGGCGAGATGCCCCCCGGGCTCAACCCGGCGGGCTGCGACCCCTGGGGCCTGGACTCGTTCCAGCTGTGGCCGAACTTCGTGATCCTGATCTGGTCGGGAGGCTGGTACCTCACCTACCAGTACTGGCCGACCTCGTACAACACGCACACGTTCGAGGGCAACCTCTACTTCGTGCCGGCCAGGAACGCCCGGGAGCGGGTGGCCCACGAGATGGCCGCGGTGACCTTCAAGGAGTACGGGCTGCAGGACGGCAACACGCTCGAGGCGACGCAGATGTCGCTGGAGTCCCGGGCGGTCACCCACTTCCCGCTGAACGACCAGGAGATCCTCTGCCGGCACCTGCACAAGGTCGCGGCCGACTGGGTCGAGGACTACAAGAAGAACCACACGGAGGTGTGACGGACATGGCCGACAGCCTGCTGCCCGCCGAGTTCGCCGACCTGGAGCCGTACGCGGCGGACTGGTGCCTGGCGACCGAGACCGAGCGTTACGGAAAGCGTCTCGCCACGTCGATGCAGGACATCCAGGCGTTCTACGACGCGGTCGTGTCGCGGGCCGAGGCGGCGATCGCGCACTGCGACCGGTTCCCGCTGGACGCCATGCCCGAGGACGCGCTCAACCTGCTGCACCTGCTGTACTCGATGATCAATGTGTCGTTCTGCGTGGAGGCATGGGGCCAGCAGCGGGTCCCCGACACGGGCGCGGCCATGCTGGACTGCCTCATCGAACCCGTCCCATGACCGACGCGATCGTCCTGCGGGCCGGGCGCTGGGTCGACGTCGACGCCGGACGGGTCCGGTCGCCGGCGGTGGTCGTGGTGGAGGGAGGGCGCATCACCGCGCTGAACCCCGCCGAGCCGCCCACCGCCGCGACCGAGATCGACCTGGGCGACCTGACCCTGCTGCCCGGCCTGATGGACATGGAGATCAACCTGCTCATCGGCGGGCCCGACAACCCGACGGGCCTGCCGAACCCGCTGCACGGCGTGCAGGACGACCCGGTCTACCGCACGTTGCGGGCGACGGTGAACGCCAGGACGACGCTCCTCGCCGGGTTCACCACGGTGCGCAACCTCGGGCTGATGGTGAAGACGGGCGGCTACCTGCTCGACGTCGACCTGGCCCGGGCGATCGACCAGGGCTGGGCCGCGGGCCCGCGGATCGTGGCGGCCGGCCACGCCATCACGCCCACCGGCGGGCACCTCGACCCCACGATGTTCCAGCGGCTCGCACCGCACATCATGCCGTTGAGCGTCGAGGAGGGCATCGCCAACGGCGTCCCCGAGGTGCGCAGGGCGGTCCGCTACCAGATCAAGCACGGCGCGGGGGTCATCAAGATCTCGGCGTCCGGCGGGGTGATGTCCCACGGCACCACCGCCGGCGCGCAGCAGTACTCCGACGAGGAACTTGCGGCGATCGTCGACGAGGCGCATCGTGCGGGGATCAAAGTGGCCGCCCATGCCCACGGCGACGCCGGGATCAGGGCTTGCATCCGTGCCGGGGTGGACTGCATCGAACACGGTTCGCTCGCCAGCGATGAGACGATCCAGCTGATGGTCGACCACGGCACGTTCCTCGTTCCCACGAGCTACCTGTCGGAGGGGCTCGACCTCTCCAAGGCGCCCCCCGCACTGCAGAGAAAGGCCGCGGAGGTCTTCCCCCGGGCTCGGCGAACGCTGGGTAAGGCCATCGAGGCCGGAGTGAAGATCGCCTGCGGCACCGACGCCCCCGCGATCCCGCACGGGCACAACGCCAAGGAGCTCTGGGCCCTGGTCGACCGCGGCATGACCCCGATGCAGGCCCTGCGCGCCGCGACCGTCACCAGTGCCGAACTGATCGACGCCGACGACCGGGGCCGCCTGGCCCCCGGCCTGCTGGCTGACATCATCGCGGTGCCCGGCGACCCGTCCCAGGACATCACGGCCGTTCAGGATGTCCGGTTCGTGATGAAGGACGGCCAGATCTACAAGAACGACTGAACCGGGCCGAGACCCGGCCCCGCCCCCACCCGACGACCTCCATAGAAGGAGCCCGGCGAATGCCCAGGGGAATTCTCTACGTCGAGTCGCGCCCGAGCTCACCGGAGCAACTGGCCGATTTCCACCGGTGGTACGACGAGACGCACGTGCAGGAGATCGTGGCCGTCGACGGGTTCGTCTCGGCTCGCAGGTTCGCCCCGCTCGGCGACGATGGCCCGTTCATCGCGATCTACGAGATCGAGGCGGATGACGTCGAGACGGCGCAGGCGAAGCTCGCCGAGGCCACCAAGGCGGGCGGGATCTCCGCACCCGTGGGCGTGCAACTCGACCCGCCCCCCACGATCCGCTTCTACCGGGAGATCACCGCGTACACCCCCTGACCCGGCCCTTGCCGCGGCGCGGCGGCCCCGATCGAGCCGCCGGGCGGGCTGCCCGGCCCGGTGCGCCGGTGACCGGCGCACCGGGCCCGGCTCAGGCGAAGTCGAACAGCGGCGGGAAGGTGAGGACGACCGTCCAGGCCCAGGCGGCGTACACGACCATGTAGCGGGTCTGCCAGCGTTCCAGGTGGGCGAAGGGCATCCGGCCGCGCACGAAGCCGAGGAGCAGCCAGGCCGACCACGCCAGGTTGGCGAGCAGGATGATGTTCTCGCCCAGCGCCGCGGTCTTGTTGGGGGTGAAGCCCCATTCGGTGATCCGGCCGGTGATCGCCAGCAGCACCAGGGCGTCGATGACCAGGGCGCTGACGACGAGCGCGAGTTGCATGCGGTCGAAGAAGCCGGGCGGGGCCGTGAGGTCGCGGGCGGAGATGGAGTACAGCAGCAGGCCCAGCACGACGACGAGCAGCAGGTCGAAGAGGATGAGCGCGTCGCGCTCGACGTCGATGCCGTTGTTGGTCCAGGCGACGGCGACCAGGAAGGCTAGCAGGGTGGCCGCGAACAGCGGGGTGAAGACGCGGGTCAGCACCGGCGCCATGTTCTCGATGACGCTCTGCTTGGCCTCCACCAGCCAGGCCGACACGATGACCGCGGCTGCGAAGCCGCAGGGCGCCAGCCACGATCCGATGAACTCCTCGGCGTCGAGGCCGATGGCGTTGAAGGTGCCGGCCGTGAAGGCCATGAGCATGCCGCCGCCCGCGCCGAGGAGGTTGAGGTAGATCAGCCACTCCCCGCTGAACCGGACGAAGTCCATCCGCCGCCGGTCCGAGCGCCAGTCGCCGCCCGTGTAGGCGACGCCGACGACCAGCCACAGCGCGAGCGGCAGGTGGATCGCCGTGATCGCGAGGCTCTGCGAGCCGTCGTCCAGCGGGTACGCGTTCGCGGCGATCGCGCCGAGCACGAACAGCGCCGCGAGCGCCCCGATGACGCGAGGACCGACCCGGCGCTGCCACACGAAGTAGGCGGCCAGGGGCGGCAGCACGAAGAGGCTCATGTTCCGCACGTAGAAGCTGCCGTCGTCGTCTGCGATGTCGACCCCGAACAGGCTCGGCACCTTGACCGCGAGCGCCGCGACGGCCGCGCAGAGCAGCATGACGGGCAGTTCGCGACGGGAGCGGGCGGCGGCCGGCGCGCTCGGCTCCTTGGCCAGCACGAGCTGCTTCCACAGCCGTTCGGAGTGCTCGCGGGCGAACTCCCGGGACAGCTCGTCGAGGGTGCCCATGCGCTTGACGGCGATGAGGAACGCCTCGTCGGCGCGCAGGCCCGATTCGGTCAGCTCGGTGATCCGGTTACGCAGGTGGTCTTCCAGCTCCTCGGCGTCGGTGCTGTGCATTTCCCGGCGGCGGTGCACGTAGGCCCGCCACTCGGCGATCTGGCCTTCCAGTTCGCTGTCGCCGGCGATGGTCATCGTCCCCCCTCCCATGCCGGTGCCGTGATCGGCTGGATGGCCTGGGTGGAGTTCCAGACGCCCCGCAGGGCGTCGACGACCGCGGCCCACTGGCGGCGCTGCTCGGCGAGCTCGGCCAGGCCCTGTTCGGTGATGCGGTAGTACTTGCGGCGGCGTCCCTCCGGTGGGGTCTGCCAGGACGCCTCGACGTGGCCGAGCCGCTCCAGGCGGTGCAGCAGCGGGTAGAGCAGACCGTCGGTCCACTCCAGCTGCCCGCCCGACAGCTCGTTGACCTGCTTGAGGATTGCGTAGCCGTAGCTCTCGCCCTCCGCGAGGATCCCCAGCACGAGCGGCGTCGCCGAGGCGGCGACGAGGTCCTTGGTGATGCGCATCCGACCTCCTAACCCTAGAACTGTGATGCATAGTAGTTCTAGGTATTCAATCGCACAATCCCCGACTAGGCGGACGCGCACCCGCCGGCGGCCGGGACGCAAGCGATGGCTTACTGTGCTACACATCTGTCCGGCAACAGCTGTTGCCGCCGGCGAGTGGAGTGGGTGGACATGCGCATTCAGGCCGCGATCCTGCGGGACCCCGCCAAGCCGTTCGTCATCGAGGACGTCGAACTCGATGAGCCCGGGCTGGGGGAGGTGCTCGTCCGCGTCGTCGGGGCGGGCATGTGCCACACGGACGTGCTCTACCGGATGTTCCCTGAGCTGGCCATGCCGATGGTCTTCGGGCACGAGGGTTCGGGAGTCGTCGAGGCGGTCGGGCCCGGCGTCACCCGGGTCAAGCCCGGAGACCACGTCGTCATGAGCTACGACTCCTGCGGCTGGTGCGCGCAGTGCCTCGCCGGTACGCCCCCGTACTGCGACGAGTTCATGGCACGGAACGTCTCGGGGCTGCGCATCGACGGGACGACCGGCACCACCGACCTGGCCGGCGAGCAGGTCGCGGCCCGCTGGTTCGGCCAGTCCTCCTTCGCCACCCACGCCATCGCGACCGAGCGCAACGTGGTCGCCGTCGACGCCGCGCTGCCCCTGGAGACGCTCGGGCCACTGGGGTGCGGTCTGCAGACCGGGGCGGGCTCGGTGCTGATCGCCATGGGGGTGCGTCCCGCGTCGAGCATCGCGGTGTTCGGCACCGGAGCGGTCGGCCTCGCGGCGGTCATGGCGGCCAGGGTCGCCGGCGCCGCGGAGATCATCGCGGTCGATCTGCATCCCGCCCGGCGGGAACTGGCCCTCGAACTCGGCGCCACCAGGGCGATCGACGGTGCGGACCCCGACCTGGCCGGCGCCGTCGGCCAGGTCGACTACTCCTTCGACACGACCGGTGTCCCGGCGGTGATGTCCACGGCCGTCGGCGTGCTGCGGCCGGGTGGGCTGTGCGGGCTGGTCGGTGCCGGTGGCGGGGAGCTCACGCTGCAACCCGAGCTGTGCGCGGGGCGCAACGTCCGCTACATCCTTGAGGGCGAAGCCGTCCCCCAGCTCTTCATCCCGCAGCTGATCACGCTGTGGGAACAGGGCCGCTTCCCGTTCGAGCGGTTGATCCGCACGTACCGGCTGGACCAGATCAACGACGCCGAGCGCGACTCCGCGGACGGCACCACCATCAAGCCCGTCCTGCTGCCCGGTGCGTGAATGACCGGACCGGCACCGGGCGGGTGAACGCTCGCTCCCATGAAAATGGGATCATCGGGACATGACGGCTTCAACCGAGCGCTCGTTTCACCCCCACCACGGACCGCACGATCCGCTGCCGGGCACACCGGAACGCCGTCCGGGGTCGGTCAGGCGCACGACGACCGTGGACCTCCTGCGGCCCGACGGCATCGGCGGCGAAGTGATCGTGGACGCTCGGGGCAGGGACCTGGTCACGGACGCGAACGGACGGCCGCAGGTCGCGGCGCGGTCCCGGATCGGCGGGCGGATCGACTATCCCGGCGGCTGCGTGCTGCGGGAGATCGGGACCGTTCCCGCCCAGCCCGGCGTCGAACGGCTCGTCGGCGCCGCCGTCGCCGCCGGCTTCCGGGCCAAGGTCGGCGCGGCCCTGCCCGCGGCGGCCGCCGGCCGCGCCCTGTCCCACCTGCTGCTCGACGACCTGCCCGGCACCGTACTCGTGAGCGGCTACGCGGTACAGGCGGACCTGGGCCATGTCGACATGCGCGCCGACCGGGCGCTGGCCGAGGCGTTCACCGCGGGACGCACCGACCTGTGCTCGGGATTCCGCCGGGACGGCACGATGCTCACCGAACTCCGGGAGACCGGGCTCATGCCGATGCCGACCGGTCCCGTGGCGCCCGGACCGGAGCCCTCGCCGGACCCGCTGGCCTGGCACGAGCACGACGCTCTGCCCGCGGGCGCGATCCGCCGCCGGCGGCGCATGGACCTGACCGCCGCGGCCGGCACGGTCCGGGTCGACGCGACGTTCCGGGACACCCACGTCGACGGGGACGGAGTGGAGACCATCGTCCACGAGTACGTCCTGGACGCCCTCATCGACCGTGCGGAACTGCGCATCCTGGAGATCGAGGCCGTGCCCAGGGTCCTGCCGTGGACGGAGTGCCCGGCGGCCGCGGCCAGCGCCGGGGCGCTGGCCGGGCGGACCGTGGGCGAGCTGCGGACCTGGGTGCGCAGGCAGCTCACCGGCACCCTGACCTGCACGCACCTCAACGACCTGCTGCGCTCGCTGGACGACGTCGATCACCTGGTTTCGCTTCACCCCGGGTCGTGATCGCGACCCTGGTCCCGCGGTTCCCGGCGCCCGGCGCGGGTGCCGCCGAACCGGCCGGTGTCCACGAACAGCAGCGTCGCGACACCGGCCAGCGGGAGCACGGTGAGCTGCCAGACCCCGGCACCGCCCCAGCCGACCGAGCCGACGAGCCGGGAGAACAGGTAGCCCGCGAGGGCCGCGGGGATGTAGAAGGCCGCGACGTACAGGCCGGACGCGCGGCCGATCATTTCCGGCCGTACGGCCCGCTGCATGGACGAGTAGAGGTTGACGAACAGGAAGCCGCTGCCGATCGCGCCCTCGGCGAAGGACAGCGCGATCTGCGGCCCGGCCGTGGTCGGTCCGTTGAAGAGCAGGAATCCCACCAGGGATCCGGCGACCAACGAGCCGATCATCACGGTGCGCTGGTCGAGCCGGTCGCCGAGCCATCCGGCGGGCAGGCCGACCAGCGCGCCGGCCCCGAACATGCCGGCCGCCAGCCCCGCCTGGCCGGTGGAGAGCTGGAGCTCCTCCTGCAGGAACGTCGGGTAGAGGCCGAGGTAGCCGTACATGGCGAGGCCCACCACGACGGCGGTCAGCGTCAGTAGCACGACGTTGCGGTTGACGAGGGTGGCGGGCACGGGGTCCGCGCTCCGCACGGGCCGCGTGCCCGCCGGATCGCCCGCCGTCCGCTCGGTGAACGACTTCTCGACCAGTAGGGCGATGAGTACCACGAACACCAGTCCGACCAGGCCGTACACCCAGAAGGGGGTCTGCCACCTCCCGGTCGAGGCGGACAGCCCGGTCCCGAGCAGCGGGCCGAGGAAACAGCCGAACCCGTAGGCGAAGTTCAGCGCGCCCAGCGCCATCGCCCGGTTGGTGAAGAAGTAGGCGCCGACGGCGGAGAACAGCGCCGCGTTCTGCATCGCCTCGCCGACCCCGGACAGCGCGCGGTAGGCGAACATGTCGAGGAAGCCGAGGGACACCGCGGTGAGCATCGTGAACACCGAGTAGATGACGATGCCGACGAGCATCACGCTCTTGCGGGAGAGCCGGTCGAGCAGGTACCCGGTCGGTAGGCCGGCCACGCCGATGCCCAGGGTGAAGACGGTGGCCAGCAGGCCGCCCTGGGCGAGGCTGAAGCCGTACTCCGGCCGGATGCCGGGCAGCAGCACGGGGAAGACCTGCCGGTCCATCGCGTTGACGACGTAGGACGCGGCCATCAGCACAAGGCTCGCCAGCGCGACGGCCCTGGCCGGCTTCGCCCGGCCCGCGCCGGAGTCCGGAGCGGGGCTCCGTTCAGGGCCCGCTTCGGGCATCCCCGCTCTTCGGCCGCGCAGGCATGGTCATGGCCCTCCCAAGACGGCGAGTCGTCTGAAATGCACGATATAAGTCCTGGTCAAGTGGTGGTTCCGGAGCCGGGGCCCGCCGACGGTGCACCGGCGCCGGTCAGCCGAGGTCGGCGAGCTTGCCCTCCAGCACCGCCCGTTCGCGCTCGTTGCCGCACAGCCGTACGGCGCGCTCCAGCTCGGTGCGCGCCTCGCCGGTGCGTCCCAGCCGGACGAGCAGTTCCCCGCGGACGCTCGGCAGCAGATGCGAGTCCGGCAGCGCCCCGGCGGCCACCAGCCCGTCCACGATCGGCAGGGCCGCGGCCGGTCCCCGCGCCATGGAGACCGCCACCGCCCGGTTGAGGTCGACCACCGGCGATGGCGCGAGCCGGCCGAGCGCCTCGTAGATGAGCACGATGCGTTCCCAGTCCGTCGCGGCGACCGACGGGGCGACGGCATGGCACTCGGCGATCGCCGCCTGCAGGCCGTAGGCGCCCAGGCCCCGGCCGGCCCGCTCCGCGCGGGCCAGCGCCGCCCGTCCCCGGCGGATCGCGGCGCGGTCCCAGCGGCGGCGATCCTGCTGTTCCAGCAGCACCGGCCGGCCGTCCGGCCCGGTACGGGCGGGGAAACGCGCCGCGGTCAGTTCGAGCAGCGCCAGCAGGCCGTGGACCTCGGGTTCGTCCGGCATCAGCCGGCTCAGCACCCGGGCGAGACGTTGCGCCTCGCCCGCGAGGTCGAACCGGATCAGATCGGCACCGGAACTAGCCGAGGACCCTTCCGTGAAGATCAGGTAGACCACGCTGAGCACCGAGCCGAGCCGCTCCGCCCGGTCCCGGGCCGGCGGCACCTCGAACGGCACCCGGGCGGCCTGGAGGGTCTTCTTCGCCCGGGTGATCCGGGCCTGCACGGTGGCGGTCGGGACGAGGCACGCCCTGGCGATCTCGTCGCTGGTCAGACCGCCGACCACGCGCAGGGTGAGCGCCACCCGCGCCTCCCGCGACAGCACGGGATGGCAGGAGACGAACATCAACGCGAGCATGTCGTCGTCGATCCGGTCCGGATCCCACAGCATGTCCTCGGCCTCCCTGGTGGGGTCGGCGGGGGAGCCTCCCGAGACGGCGCCCCCCTCGCCCAGGTCGTGGGCGAGGGCGGCGTACCTGTCGTCGAGGGCCGAGCGCCGGCGGAACGCGTCGATCGCGCGGCGCCGGCCGACGGTGAGCAACCACCCCGCGGGGTTGCGGGGCACGCCGTCCCGCGGCCAGGTCACCAGGGCCTCGGCCAGCGCCTCCTGGGCGAGGTCCTCGGCCAGCGCGAAGTCACCGGTGTACCGGGCGAGCGCGCCGACGATCCGGGCGGACTCGATCCGCCAGGCGGCGGCGACGGCCGCACGGCCGGTGGGGTCGGCCATCTCTCGTCGATCCGCTCAGAGCTGGCCGGTGGCCTCGCGCCACGCCCGCTCCTTCCTGATCCATTCGTTGTCCTGCGGGAGCTCGTCGATCGTGGTGACCCGGCGGATCTCGGTCTTGAAGCCCGGGCCGGTGAGCGGCATCCGCCTGGCCCACTCGACGGCCTCCTCCTGCGACGCCACGCTGAGGATGTAGAACCCGCCGAACAGCTCCTTGGTCTCGCCGTAGGGGCCGTCGGTGACCACGGGCGGCTCGGCGGAGTGGTCGACGACCACGCCCTCGGCGGCGTCGTCGAGCCCCTCCGCGGCGACCAGCACGCCGGCCCGGATCAGCTCGTCGTTGTACCTGCCGACGGTCTCGATCATCTTGTCGAAGTCGACGTCCGCCATCCCCGCGAAGGCCTCGTCGCCGGTGGCGCGCATGATCAGCATGTACTTCACAGTTCCGTCTCCCTGGATCGTCCGGGTCCCTTCCGGACCCTTTCACCCCTAGGTCGAACGGGGGGCGCCGGCGATCGACACGGCCCCGGATTTCTTTTCCGGCGGATTCCTCCGGCACGGGCGCGGGCGGAAGGCGACCCGTCATCGACCGGAGGGACAGGGCCGCATAACGCGGCGGCCGCCGGGTAGCTTCCGTCTAGGTTCGCTTGACATTGCGGTGGTTCGGGGGCAATAGCGGCCTTGGCGTCGCCGGCCCGGTCGATCCGGGCACGAGGGGAGCCTCCTCAGCGAACCGGTTTCCCAGGGGGCAGGAAATCCAGAGGCAGGAGCCGGGCATGGCATCAGACGCCGCCTACACGGTCACGCATCCGGACGAGGAAACCATCGACGGTACGGCGCTGGCGGTCGACGCGCTGCGGGCCAACGGGGTCGAGACGGTGTACGGCGTGGTCGGTATCCCGATCACCGATCTGGCCCGCACCGCCCAGGCCAGGGGGATCCGCTACATCGGGTTCCGGCAGGAGCAGGCCGCCGGGCACGCCGCCGCCGCGGCCGGGTTCCTGACCGGGCGGCCGGGCATCTGCCTGACGGTGTCGGCGCCGGGGTTCCTCAACGGCCTGGTGGCGCTGGCCAACGCGACGACCAACTGCTTTCCGATGATCCAGATCAGCGGGTCCAGCGAGCGCAACATCATCGACCTGCAGCAGGGCGACTACGAGGAACTGGACCAGTTCAACGTCGCCAAACCCTTCGCCAAGGCCTCGTTCCGGGTGGACCGGCCGCAGGACATCGGGATCGGTGTCGCCCGGGCCATCCGCGCCGCGGTGTCTGGCCGGCCGGGCGGCGTGTACCTCGACCTGCCCGCGGCGGTGCTGCGGGCCACGATGCCGGCCGCCGCCGGTGCGGCCTCGCTGATGCGGGTGGTCGATCCGGCGCCCGCGCGGATCCCGGCGCCCGAGTCCATCGCCCGGGCCCTGGACCTGCTGGCGGGCGCCGAGCGCCCGCTGATCGTCCTCGGCAAGGGGGCCGCCTACGCCCGCGCCGACCAGGCCATCCGGTCGTTCGTCGAGACCACCGGCATCCCCTACCTGCCGATGTCGATGGCCAAGGGGCTGCTCCCCGACGACCACCCGCAGTCGGCCGCGGCGGCCCGGTCGCTGGTACTCGGGCAGGCCGATGTCGTGATGCTCGTCGGGGCCCGGCTGAACTGGCTGCTCGCGCACGGGCAGGCGCCGCGCTGGGCGGCGGCGGCCAGGTTCATCCAGATCGACGTCGACCCGATGGAGATCGACAGCAACCGTCCGATCGAGGCGCCGGTGGTCGGCGACATCGCCTCCGCGATGGCCGGCTGCAACGACGGCCTGTCGTCCGTCAAGATCGCGGTGCCGGACGCCTGGTGGGACGCGATCAGGGACCGGACCGCGAAGAACGTGGCGAAGCTGCGGGCCAAGCTCGACGCCGACGCCCATCCGATGAACTTCGCGACCGCGCTGCGCGCGATCCGCGACGTGCTGGACGACCACCGCGACGTCCACCTCGTCAACGAGGGCGCCAACACGCTCGACTCCGGCCGCGACATCGTGCCGATGTACCACCCGCGGCACCGGCTCGACTCCGGCACCTGGGGAACCATGGGCGTCGGCATGGGGTACGCCATCGCCGCCGCCGTCGAATCGGGCGGGCCGGTCGTGGCGATCGAGGGCGACAGCGCGTTCGGGTTTAGCGGCATGGAGATCGAGACCATCTGCCGCTACCAGCTGCCGATCATCACGATCGTCTTCAACAACGGGGGCGTCTACAAGGGCGACGAGGTGAACACCTACTCCGCCGACCCCGCTCCGACGGTCCTGCTGCACTCCAGCCGCTACGACAAGCTCATCGCCGCGTTCGGCGGGACCGGCTACCAGGCCGACACCCCGGATGAGCTCGGCCACGCGCTGCTGGCCGCGTTGAAGGCCGGCCGCCCGGCCCTCATCAACGCCGTCATCGACCCGAGCGCCGGCACCGAGAGCGGCCACCTGAGCCACCTGAACGCCACCGGCTCGCTCCAGCCCGTGCACTGAGCGCGCCACCGATCCGAAAGGAACCGCCATGACCACGGTGACCACCGCCCGCGGGGCGGCCACCCCGGACGAGCACCGCGACCCCGGCAAGCCGCACGCCCTGGAGCACATCACCGTCGTGGACTTCACCCGCGTCCTGGCCGGGCCGACCTGCACCCGGATGCTCGCCGACGCCGGCGCACGGGTGATCAAGATCGAACGGCCCGGAACCGGCGACGACACCCGCCAGATGGGCCCGTTCGCCAGCGACGGCACCTCGGAGTACTACCGGTTCGCCAACCTGGGCAAGGAGAGCATCGCGCTCAACCTCAAGGACCCCGGCGACCTCCGCCTGACGAAGGCGATGATCGCCAAGGCGGACGTGGTGGTGGAGAACTTCCGTCCCGGCGTCATGGCCAAGCTCGGCCTCGACCCGGCCGAGCTGGTGCAGGAGAACCCGCGGCTGATTGTGTGCTCGATCTCGGGTTTCGGCCAGTACGGGCCGCTCCACCTGCAAGCCGCCTATGACACGGTCATCCAGGCCATCTCCGGCATCATGGATTCGACCGGCGAGCCCGACGGCGACCCCACCAGGGTCGGCACCTCCATCTCCGACATCCTGGGCGGCGTCTTCGGGTACTGCGGCATCGTCACGGCCCTGGCGGCGCGGGAGCGCACCGGCAAGGGGACCACCATCGACGTCGCCATGCTCGACGCCACGTTCTCCACGATGGAACAGGGCCTGATGGACGCCCTCGGCGTCCACCGGCGCCCGCACCGGATCGGGAACCGGCACCCGTCGATGACGCCGTTCGACACGTTCCGCTGCGCCGACCAGCTCATCGCGATCTGCGCCGGCAACGACCACCTGTTCGGCATCCTGGCCGACACCCTCGGCAAGCCCGAACTGGCCACCGACCCCCGCTTCGCCACCAACGTGGACCGGACGAACCACCAGGCGGACCTCAAGGGCGCCATGGAGGCCGTGCTGCGCACCGACACCGCCGCCGCCTGGCACGAGCGGCTGGAGGAGGCGGGCGTTCCCGCCAGCCCGATCCTCAACGTCGACGACACCCGCAGGCTCGAGCACATCAAGGTCCGCGGCATGGTCAAGGACGTCGGCGGGTTCCAGGTCCCCGGCAACCCGATCAAGTTCGGCGCCTACAACTCGCTGGGCACGATGATCCCGTCGCCGGAGCTGAACAACCGTGGCGACGCGCTGCGCGCCGAGTTCGCCGCCGCCGCTAACCCCGGTACGCCGGACGGC
Source organism: Actinomadura craniellae (assembly GCF_003289645.1). GTDB lineage: Bacteria > Actinomycetota > Actinomycetes > Streptosporangiales > Streptosporangiaceae > Actinomadura_D > Actinomadura_D craniellae. Next base: position 445,678 of record NZ_QLYX01000001.1, read on the forward strand.
GGCGCCACACGATCGTGACCTCGCGAGCGAAACGCCCGGACCGCGACCAGGGGCGCGCGGCGGCCCGGGCCCGGGAGGAGGAGGCCGTCATGCCGGCCGGCACCGCCGTGCCGAGCCGATCCGGCATGGCCGGGATGATCGAGAGCAGCATCCGCCGCACACCCGACCGGGTCGCCCTCGGGGTGGCCGACGGCAGCCTGCGCCTGTCCTACCGGCAACTGGACCGGCTGGTACGGGCGCTCGCCCGCCGGCTCGCGGCGGCCGGGATCACCCGGGCCGACCGGATCGCCGTCTACAGCGACAACCGCCCCGAGTTCGTCCTGGCGCTGCTCGCCGCCTGGGCCACCGGGGCGGCGGTCGTCCCGATCGACCCGCAGCTGACGGGCGACGAGGTGCGCACCCGCCTGGCCGCCACCGGCACCAGGGCCGTTCTCCTGCCCTCCGGCCTGCGCGGCGGCTACCCCGCCGACGCGGGCCCTATCCCGGTCTGGTCGATCGGCATCGACGCCGCCCGCTCCGAGGTGGCCGTCACCGGCGCTGACCAGGTCGCCTCGCCGCCCGCATCGCCGCCCGCCGGGGCCGGCGACCAGGAGTTCGCCGTCCTGCTGTTCACCACAGGAAGCACCGGCACGCCGAAGATCGTGCCGCTGGACCACGGCAACCTGGCCGCATCCGTCCGCGGCATCCTGGCCACCTGCCACCTCGGCCCCGACGACGCGACGCTGCTGGTCATGCCCCTGTTCCACGGGCACGGCCTCGTTGCCGGCCTGCTCGCCACCCTCGCCAGCGGCGGCGCCGTCCACCTGCCGGCCACCGGGCGTTTCTCCGCGCACCTGTTCTGGGACGAGATCGTCCGTGCCCGGGCGACCTGGTACACCGCCGTGCCCACCATCCACCAGATCCTGCTCGCTCGGGCCGCCACCGACTACCCGGCCACCGACCCGCCCGCGCTGCGGTTCGTCCGCAGCAGCAGCGCGCCGCTCGCGCCCGCGGTCCTGCACGAGACGGAGCAGCGATTCGGCGCACCCGTGATCTCCGCGTACGGCATGACCGAGACCGCGCACCAGGCGGCGTCGAACCCGCTGCCCCGCGACGGCCCCCGCAAGGACGCCTCCGTCGGCCTGCCCACCGGCCCGCAGATCCGCATCGTCACCGCCGCCGGCACCCCGGCCGCCACCGGCGAGACCGGCGAGGTCCGCGTCCGCGGAGCCGCGCTCACCGCCGGCTACCTCGACGACCCGCAGGCCACCGCCGCAGCCTTCACCGACGGGTGGTTCCACACCGGTGACCTCGGCTACCTGGACTCCGACGGTTACCTGTTCCTCAACGGCCGGATCAAAGACCTGATCAACCGCGGCGGGGAGAAGATCGCGCCACATACCGTCGAGGCGGCCCTGCTCGCCCACCCCGCCGTCCTGGACGCGCTGGCGTTCGCCATACCCGATTCCAAGTACGGCGAGGAGGTCAACGCCGCGGTCATCGTGCGCGCGGGCCGGCACACCACCGAGGCCGAGCTGCAACGGCACTGCCGCGCCCGGCTCACGGCCTTCGAGATCCCCAAGAAGATCTACTTCCTCGACCGGTTCCCCCGCACCGGCAAAGGCGACGGAGACCGCCGCGCCCTCGCCGCCGCCCTCACCCGCAAAGCGCCGCCCGGATGACCCCGCCGCCCGGGCCGCGAGGGGGCCACTTCGCTGCGGCGCCGCGCGCGTTGCGGTTAGGGTGCGCCCATGAAGGCAGCGGTGCGCCACCGGTACGGGCCGCCGGACGTGGTCCGGATCGTCGAGATGGACCGGCCCTCGGTCGGCGACCATGACGTCCTCGTGCGGGTGCACGCGACGACGGTCAACCGGACCGACTGCGCCTACCGGGCGGCCAGGCCCTTCTTCATGCGCGCGCTCACCGGCCTGACCCGGCCGCGGCGCACCGTGCTCGGGACCGAGTACGCGGGGGTGGTGGAGGCGGTCGGCGGCGGCGTCACGTCCTTCGCGGTCGGCGACCGGGTGTTCGGGTACAACGAGGGCGCGTTCGGAACCCACGCCGAGTACCTGGCGGTTCCGCAGGACGGCGACATCGCGACCATGCCGGGGAACGTGACCTTCGAGGAGGCCGCGCCCGGTACCGAGGGCGCGCACTACGCGCTGGCGTTCCTGCGGTCGGCGGGCGTCCAGGCCGGGCACGACGTCCTCGTCTACGGCGCGACCGGCGGTATCGGCTCGGCGGCGGTGCAGCTGCTGAAGCACGAGGGGGCCACCGTGACCGCGGTGTGCGAGACGGCGCACCTGGAGCTGGTGCGGGGCCTGGGCGCGGACCGGGTCGTCGACTACACGGCGGGGGACTTCACCCGGGACGAGCAGCGCTACGACGCGGTGTTCGACGCGGTCGGCAAGAGCACGTTCGGCCGCTGCCGGCGGCTGCTCAAGCCCGGCGGGCTGTACCTGTCCTCGGAGCTGGGCCCCTGGGGGCAGAACCTGCTCCTGCCGCTGGTCACGCCCCTGTTCCGCGGCAGGAAGGTGAAGTTCCCCTTCCCGCAGGAGGGCCAGGAGGTGGTGCGGCACTTCCGGGACCTGATCGAGGCGGGGGAGTTCAGGCCGGTCATCGACCGGCGGTACCCGCTGGAGCAGATCGTCGACGCCTACCGGTACGTCGAGACCGGGCGCAAGATCGGCAACGTCGTCATCACCGTCGTCCCGCCGAGCTGACCCCACCTCCCCATACGTCCTCGTTTTTGTAAAAACGTTTACAGATCATTACTCACAGAGGGTGATCGGGCGGGTGAGATGGGGGAGCGCTATGGAATCTGTTGACGACGCTCCCCACCCGCGGGCCTACGGGAGCCTGGCGAGGTACGGGCTCGGCGAGGAACTCACGCGAGCCCTGTTCCACGGGCTGCCCCTGGGGCTCTGCATCGTGGACCACACCGGGAAGATCATCATGGTCAACCCGCTCACCGAGCAGCTGCTCGAACGTCCCGCCCACGAGATGATCGGGGCCGACGCGCACGACCTGCTGCACCGGAACCCCGACGGCAGCCCGATCCCCCCGGAGGACTGCCCCCACATCGCGGCCCTCAGGTCGAACACCAGCGTCTTCACCGACGAGGCGTGGTACACCCTGGGCGGTGGCGGGCTCATCCCCGTGGGCCTGATGGTCGCGCCGGTCCAACTGGGCGAGGGGGCAGAGCCGGGCGCGGTGTTGCTCGCCTACGACCTGCGCCAGCACAAGGCCGTGGAACAGGAGCAGGCGGCCCACCTCGTCGTGCTGGAGGGGCTGACCGACCGGCTGTCCCTGATGGCGGAGATCAGCACCGTGCTGGCCTCCGCCCTGGAGGTGGAGGAGGCGCTGCGGCGGCTGTCCCGGCTGGTGGTGCCCTGCCTGGCCGACTGGGCGGTGATCGACCTGCTCGAACCCGACGGCACCCTGCGCAGGGTCTCGATCATGTCGCGGAGCGGGGAGTGCCCGGCCGGGGCGGGGTGGGAGCAGACGCTGACGGAAACCGCCTGGCCACCGCTGGCCCGGGTGCTGCGCGGCGACCCTCCGGTGCTGCTCGGCGCGCGGGAACTGGCCGGCGTGGTCGAGGCGGGGGTCACCTCGCAGAAGGTGCACGAGATGATCGGCGCCACGTCGGTGATCGTCGCCCCGCTGCGCACGCCCCGCCGCGTGCTGGGCGCGCTCTCCCTGATCCGCTCCGGTTCCTCGCCCGCCTACGACGCGGCCGACCTGTCCCTCGTCAGCGACATCGCCGAGCGGGCCGGGCTCGCCGTGGACACCGCCGACATGTTCGAGGAGCAGCGCCGCATCGCCGAGACCATGCAGCGGCATCTGATCACCCCGCTCCCTCGGGTCGAGCGGCTGGAACTGGCCGCGCGCTACCAGCCCGCGCCGCGCGGCTCCCAGGTCGGCGGTGACTGGTACGACGCCTTCCCGCTGCCCTGCGGGGCGAACGTCCTGGTCATCGGTGACGTGATGGGCCACGACCTGCAGGCCGCGGCCAAGATGTCGCAGATCAGGAACATGCTGCGGATGGCGGCCTGGGCCCGGCGCGTGCCGCCCAGCCACGTGGTCGACCAGCTCGACGACGCGCTGCCACACATCACCGACGACCTGATGGCCACCCTGGTGCTGGCCCTGGTCGAGGAGCGGGAAGACGGCTCCTGGTGGCTGCACTGGACCAGCGCGGGGCACCCGCCGCCCCTGCTGGTCGACGCCGACGGCTCCGCCCGCTACCTGGAACAGGGGCAGGGCCTGCTGCTCGGCACCGGAGTCCGCACCGAACGGCCCGACGCCGGCGTGCTCATCCCGGCGGGCGGCACCCTGCTGCTCTACACCGACGGCTTGATCGAAACCGTGCAGGACCCCCTCGAAATGGGCATGGATCGGCTACGCCGGCACGCCACCGCACTCTCCGGGAGCCCGCTGCCGTCCTTCTGCGACGAGATCCTCGCGCGGATGCGGCACGACGTGATCGACGACATTGCGCTGCTCGCCCTGCGCCCGTCGTCCCCGGCCGGGAACCGGGGCTGACCGCGGGCGCACCGAAGCCGCGGATTCGGCGAATTGCGTGCATGCCCCGTCGCTCACGGTGAGGATGGGGGCATGACCTTCTCGTTGATGCCCGGGTACGACCACATCAATGTGGTCGCCGACCTCGATCCGGCCGCGGCGGTGCGGGACGAGGAGACCGGTGCGCGGATGCGCTCGTATCCCCGGATCTGCCCGGCGGGGTCGCCCGACTTCGGGTACGCGGTGCAGACCGGCACCGAGTGGCGCATCGGGGGCACCGGCGCGTCCGGGCCGTCGGGGGCCCGCTACGACCTGGCCGGCCACCTGCGCGGGCGCGCGGAGGAGGAGGCGGACTCCGCGACCGCGCGGGCGATGCTGGAGGCGGCCGGCCGGCTGGACCCCGAGGAGGGCGAGCAACTTCCCAAGGACGAGTGGGAGGTCGGCGACCACCGCTACCGGGTCATCCGGATGGAGAAGTTCACCCTGCTCGGCGACCGCGAGCTGGAGCCCCCCAGGTCCACCGACACCGACCCGCCCGACGAGGCCCGGATGCTCCGCGGCCACCTCATCGACCCCCGGGCGCCGGCCGGGCGGTGGGAGGCGCAGCTGAGGCTGAACCTGGTCGGGTACATGCCCGTCCCCGGTACCGTGCCGGCCGCGGTCCAGACCGAGGCCCGCCACGCGCTCCGTACCCATGCCGGGGTGGTGCTGCTGCCGCCCACCTTCACCGTCGTGGAGATCAAGGAAGACTCCTGGGAACCCCTCACCGGCGCGGACGGCCCCGCCCAGGCCCGCAGCCACCTGGCGAGCTACTTCACCGAACTGCTGCCCCGGCTGCGCGAGTTCCGGGGCGACCCCGCCACCGCCACGGAACTCGCCGAGTGGGCCGGGGCCGCCGAGCGGATCGCGGCGACGACCGGGCACGAGTTCACCGCGCTGGGCCGGCGGTTCCGCACCGTGCGCGTCTCCAGGATGCTGCGGCTGGGCCGGGACGGCCCGGAGGGCCCGCGCCCCTCTGACCAGGAACGCTACGGCCCCTGAGGCCGGGCGGGCCGGTCAGTGCCGTGCCTCGATCGGGCTGCGTTCCACGGCCCGGTCGCCGGCCACGAAGTGCAGGGCGCTCCACATGTTGGTCGTGCCGCAGGCGTGGTTGGGGACGATCCGCAGCAGGTCGCCCACGCGCAGGCCGGAGGTGCCGGGGCCGGTGAGGTACCCGTGCTCCTCGTTGCCGCCGGTGAACTCGACCCCGTCCAGCGGCCCGCCCGCCGCGTCGCAGACGATGCCGAGGGTTCCGGCGGTCGCGATGGAGTCGGAGCTCATCGCCTTGATGCCCGCATCGACGATCACCGTTCCGGGGCGCTGGGCGCTGACGACACGGGTCAGCACGGTCTGCGCGCACTGCTCGATCCGGGCGCTGCCGAGGCCGACCTGGTTGGCGTCGAAGTAGACGTAGGTGCCGGGCCGGGCCTCGGTGACCCCCGCGGCGAACGGCGCGGACGTCGCGCCCGGCGTCGAGCCGACCGAGACCAGCGGGCACGCGTGCCCGGCGGCGCGCAGCGCCTCGGCGACCTGCACCAGCGTGCGCCCGGCGAGGTCGCCCGCGGCCTCCAGCCCGGCGCGGTCGGGGCCGTGCGCGGCGAGGTGGCCCTCGTGGGTGAGTACGCCCCGCAGTTCCAGCGCGGGCAGCGCGGCGAGCGCGGCGGCGGTCGGGACAGCCCGGTCGGGATCGACGCCCGCGCGGTGCAGGCCCGTGTCGACCTCCAGGACGAACGGCACCGCGACCCCGGCGGCCTCCGCCGCCCGCGCCAGCGGTGCCGCCGCCTCCACCGAGTCGAGCGCGACGGTCAGGCCGCCCCGGGCGAGCGCACCGACGGCGAAGGCGACCTTGGCCGGCCCGACCGGCTGGTGCGCCCACAGCACGTCCGCGACGCCAGCGTCCTGGAGCAACGTGACCTCGGCGGGGGTGGCGCAGGTGAACCCGATCGCGCCGTGCGCGAGCTGGCGGCGCGCGACCGCGAGGCACTTGGAGGTCTTGAAGTGGGGGCGCAGCGCGACCCCGGCCGCGTCGAGCGCGGCGGCCATCGCGGTCAGGTTGGCCTCCATGCGGGGCCGGTCGACGAGCAGCGCGGGCGTCGGCAGCTCGGCCAGGTCCGTCCCGCCGGGCGGGAACGCGGCGGTCATGCGAGGCCCATCTGCGGGCGCGGGTCGCCGTCCAGCAGCCACTCGACGGTCTCCTTCTTGATCTCGGGGAAGCCGGACGGGCGCTGCCCGACCATCTCGCGCAGCCCGGCGACGGCCTCCGCGGGTGTCCAGAGCGGGAAGTCGGAACCGAAGACGAGCCGGTCCACCACATCCCACTCCTGGGCGCGGGCCAGCGCCAGGTAACCGTCCATCGGACGGGCCCAGGCCGCCGACACGTCGGCGTACACCCGGCGGTTCTTGCGCAGCGTCACGATCGTCTCGCGCTGCCACGGGTGCCCGAGGTGCGCGATGATCTGGACGAGGTCGGGGTGGCGGCGCGCGACCTCGTCCACGCCCAGCGGGTTGCTGACCGACAGGTCGCCCGCCGGGCTCGGCGTCGCACCCATGTGCCACAGGACGACCAGACCTGCGTCGGCCGCGGCCCGGTAGAACGTGTCGTGGACGGTGTCGCGCGGGTCGAACAGCGCCAGCACCGGGTACAGCTTGATGCCGCGCAGGCCGCGTGCGACGCCGTCGGCGAGCTGGTCGAGCACGTCGGGATCGGTCGGGTCGAGCGCCATGAACCCGATCGTCTCGGTGGCGGTGTCCGCGCAGAACCGCTCGGTGTACTCGTTCGGGGTGAGGACACCGGCGGCGGTGGCGCGGATGCCGAACACGCACGCGGCGGTCACGCCCGCCATCGCACGGTCGTAGTCGGCCGGGCCGAACTCGTGGGCGCCCTGCCCGTAGACGGGGCGCCAGTGGTCGTCCCACTCGTGGCCCCAGTGCTCGGGCCGCTGGCAGTGGGTGTGAAAGTCGATCAACCATCCTCCTGGGTGCGGGGTGCGCCGGAGCGCAGGAACGAGTGCAGGTACTGCAGGGCCGCGACGACGTCGGCGTCGGCCGCGAGGGCCGCTCCCGCCGCGCGCAGCCGGTCCAGGTAGCGGGCCTGCCGCTGGTCGTCGAACTCGGCGGACGGCCCGGACACGCTGACGGCCGCCACGCAGACGCCGTCCACCTCGAGCGGGGTCGCGACGCAGCGCAGCCCGACGCTGCCCTCGTTGTCGTCGAGGGCGTACCCGCGTTCGGCGGTGGCCCGCAGGTCCCGGGCCAGGGTGTCGGCCGTGACGAGGGTGCGTTCGGTGCGGGCCGGGAACGGCTCGGGCGGCAGGTGCGGCGCGAGGCCGGCGGGGTCGACGCGGGCGAGCAGCATCTTGCCGAGCCCGGTGCAGTAGGCGGCGTCGCGGGTGCCGGGCATGGTGTGGAAGCGGATCGGCCGGTCGGGCTCGCGGACGCACACGTGCAGCACCTCCCGCCCGTCCAGCACGCCGAGGTTGGCGGTCTGCCCGGTGTCCGCGGCGACCCCGGCGAGGTGACCGCCGGCGATCTGGGACAGGTCCAGCCCGGACAGGTACCCGGTCGACAGGGTCAGCGTCTTGTGGCCGAGCCGGTAGGCGGGGCGCTCGTCGGCGCGGACCACGTAACCCATCTCCTCCAGGACGGCGAGGAGCCGCACGAGCGTGCTCTTGGGCAGGCCGGTGTCCTCGTTGAAATCGTTCAGCGTCAGTGTCCCGCCCCGCTCGGCGAGCCGTTCCAGCAGGGCGAGGCCGCGGGCCAGCGCGTTGGCGTGGTAGTTGGCCGAGACCGGGCGGTCGCTGTCCACGTCGGTGGTCGGTGCCATGGTGCCTCGTCTCCGATCAGGGGGTGCGCAGGATCTCGCCGGGGCGCGCGCCGCCGTGCACGCCGTCCTCGACCACGGGGCGGCCGCCGACGAGGACCGCGCGGATCCCGTCCGGATACTGCTGGGGTGCTGCGAACGTAGCCCGGTCGGCGATCCGGGCGGGGTCGAACACGGCGATATCGGCGACCGCTCCGGGGCGCAGGACGCCGCGGCCGGCGAGCCCGGCCCGCTCGGCGGGGGCCGAGGTGCACTTGCGCACCGCCTCGGCCAGGTCGAGACCGCCGGGCCGCCGGACGTACTCGGCGAACAGCCGCGGGTAGCAGCCGTAGGAGCGGGGGTGCGGGACGCCGCGCCCGGTGGGGCCGTGCGGGTCGAGCGCCTGCCCGTCCGAGCCGATCACGGCCGCGGGGTGGGTGAGCGCGTCCAGCAGGTCGCGTTCGCTGCGGCCGCCGGCCACGATCTGCACGCCGTTGCCGTGCGCGGCCAGCAGGTCGAGCGCGACCCGCGACGGGTCGGTCCCGGCGGTGGTGGCGAGGTCGGCGACGGTCCGCCCGGTGACGTCCTCGGACCCGTCCGGCACGCGGCTGACCGTGATCACGTCCCAGGAGTTCGGCATGTCGCGCCACCCGGCCGTGACGCGGGCGCGGACGTCGCGCAGCGCGAGCCGGGCCCGCATCGGCTCCTCGCCGCCCTCCTGGGCCCAGGCGGGGAGCAGCTGCGCGAGCGGGGCGTTCCCGGCCAGGTAGGGGTAGACGTCGAAGGCGACGTCCGCCCCGGCGGCGCGGGCGTCGTCGATCAGCTCCAGCGCCCGCGCGACCGAGCCGTGGTTGCGCTTCCCGACCGCGGCCAGGTGGGAGATCTGGGTCCGGCAGCCGGTGGCCGTGGCGACGCGCAGGGCCTGGCGGACGGAGTCGAGCAGCCCGTCGGCGTAGTCGCGGACATGCCAGGCGAACAAGCGCCCGTGGGCGGCCGCGGTGCGGCCGAGCGCCTCCAGTTCGTCCTCGCGGGCGTAGCAGACCGGCGCGTACACCAGGCCGGTGGAGACGCCGGCGGCGCCCGCCGCGAGGGCGTCGCCGAGCAGGCCGCGCATCCGGTCGAGTTCGGCCGCGCCGGCGGGACGGTCGCCGAACCCGACCGCGGCCGCCCGCAGCGGGATGTGCGCGACGAGCGCGGCCACGTTCACCGAGGGCCGGGCGGCCTCCAGCGCGGCGAGGTACCCGGGCAGGTCGGACCAGTCCCAGCGGACGGCGGGGTCGGCGTCCAGGTATCCGGCGGCGGCGCGTAGCGCCGCACGGTCGGCGGCGACGGGGGTCACGCCGAGGCCGCAGTTGCCGACCACGACGGTGGTGACGCCCTGCCGGACGGCGCTGTGCGCCTGCGGCCCCGAGAGCAGCGTCAGGTCGGAGTGGGTGTGCACGTCGACGAACCCGGGGGTCACCACCTGCCCGGTCGCGTCGATGGTCCGCGCGGCGGGGCGGCCCGCCAGGTCGCCGATCGCCGCGACGTGCCGGCCCGTGACGGCGACGTCGGCGCGGCGCGGGGCGGCTCCGGTGCCGTCGAGGACGGTCCCGCCGGCGATGAGCAGGTCGATCACGGCGTGGCTGCCGTCCCGCGCAGCCGGAACGTGGCCTGCACTTCGACCGGGCTGCCGGTGGGCAGCGCGGCGACGCCGAGCGCGGCCCGGGCGTGCCGGCCCGCTGCGGCGCCGAGCACGTCGAGGAACAGTTCCGTGGCGGCGTCGGCCACGAGGTGCTGGTCGGTGAAGCCCGGTGCGGACGCCACCCACACCGTGACCGCCTCGACGTGCTCGACCGCGCCGAGGCCGCCCTCGTCGCCCAGTTCGTCCTGGACGGCGGTGAGGACGTTGCGGGCGCACTGCCAGGCGCACGACCGGGCCGCCTCGATCGGGACGTCCTCGCCCACCCGGCCCGCGGCGAGCAGCTTCCCGTCCCGGACGGCGACCTGCCCGGAGACGATCAGCGTCGGCCCGGCGCGCCGGGCGGCGGCGACCGGGGGACGCTCCCCGAGGGGCCCCGGTCCGTCGGGGGCGGCGGCGAGGCGGGCTGCGGCGTCGTGCATGGTGTCTCCTTGCTCGGGTGCGGGGCCGGGGCGGTGCGCCGGCGGGGTCATGCGGGGGCCAGGACGTCGGTGACTTCGGCGAAGTGGCAGGCGGTCGGGTGACCGATCCCGTCGCGCCGCACCAGGGGCGGCGCCTGCGTCGCGCAGACGTCCTGCGCCTTCCAGCAGCGGGTGCGGAACCGGCAGCCGGACGGCGGGTCGATCGGGCTCGGCACGTCCCCGGTCAGCACGATCCGCTCGCGCCGCCCGGCCGCGCCGGGGCCGGGCCGGGGGACGGCCGACAGCAGCGCCTGCGTGTAGGGGTGCGCGGGGTTCCGGAAGATCTCCTCGCGGGTGCCGGTCTCCACGACCGTCCCGAGGTACATCACGGCGATCTCGTGGGACACGTGCCGCACCACCGACAGGTCGTGCGAGATGAACAGGTACGCCACGCCCAGCTCGCGCTGCAGCTCGCGCAGCGTGTTGACGATCTGCGCCTGGATCGACACGTCCAGAGCGCTGACCGGCTCGTCCAGGACGAGCACCCGCGGGCCGAGCGCGAGCGCCCGGGCGATGCCGATGCGCTGCCGCTGCCCGCCGGAGAACTCGTGCGCGTACCGGCGGGCGTGCGCGGGCGCGAGCCGCACCATGTCGAGCAGTTCGGCGACCCGCGCCGGCCCGCCGTCGCCGTAGCGGCCCTGGACGCGCAGCGGTTCGGCGATGATGTCGTGCACGGTCATCCGCGGCGACAGGGACGCGTACGGGTCCTGGAACACCAGTTGCAGGTCGCGGCGGAGCGCGCGCAGCTCGGCGCCGCGGGCGTGGGTCACGTCCCGGCCGGCCACGACGATCTTTCCGGCGGTGGGCTCCAGCAGCCGGACCGCCATCCGGCCCGTCGTGGTCTTGCCGCAGCCGGACTCGCCGACCAGGCCGAGGGTGCGGCCCGCGTGCAACGTGAAGTCCACGCCGTCCACCGCGTGGACGCTGCCGGTCCGGCGGCGCAGCGGCCCCGACCGCACCGGGTAGTGCTTGGCCAGATCGGTGACGCGGAGGACCTCCTCGGGTTCGGTCATGCGGTCTTCTCCTCGGCCAGCTCGTGGTGGAAGTGGCAGGCGCTGGCGCGTCCCGGCCCGGTCGGGGCGAGCTCGGGCCGCTCCGTCCGGCACCGGTCCCGAGCCAGCGCGCAGCGCGGGGCGAACGGGCAGCCCGGGGCGGCCTCGCCCGGCGCGGGCGGTGTCCCGGGGATCGGTGTCAGCTCGTCGGCGTCGCCGTCCAGCCGGGGGAGGCTCTCCAGCAGCCCCCGGGTGTACGGGTGGCGGGGCGCGCCGAAGATCTCGGCGACCGGGCCGTGCTCGACCACCCGGCCCGCGTACATCACCACGACCCGGTCGGCCAGCTCGGCGACCACCCCCAGGTCATGGGTGATCAGCACGGTCGCCGCGCCGGTCTCCCGCCGGGTCAGCCGCAGCAGGTCGAGCACCTGGGCCTGGACGGTGACGTCCAGCGCGGTGGTCGGCTCGTCGGCGATGAGCAGGTCGGGGTCGTTGGCGATGGCCATCGCGATCATCGCGCGCTGCCGCATCCCGCCGGAGAACTCGTGCGGGTACTGCCGGAGCCGGCGCTCGGCGCCCGGCACCCCGACGAGGGTCAGCAGCTCGGCGGCGCGCTTGCGGGCGGCGGCCCGCGACATGCCGGGCCGGTGCAGCCGCAGCGCCTCGCGCAGCTGCGCGCCGATCGACATGACGGGGTTGAGCGCGGTCATCGGGTCCTGGAAGATCATCGCGATCCGGCCGCCGCGCAGCCGCCGCAGCTCGCGCGGGGGGAGCGTGCGCAGGTCGGTGCCGTCGAACACGACCCGTCCCGACACGACCCGGCCGGGCGGCTTGATCAGCCCGAGCGCCGACAGCGCGGTGACGCTCTTGCCCGAGCCCGACTCGCCGACGACGCCGAGCGTTTCGCCGGGCATGACGGCGTACCCGGCGCCGTCCACGGCGCGGACCGCGCCGTCGTCGGTGGCGAAGTCGACGACGAGGTCCTCGATCTCCAGCAGCGGCCCGTTCCCGGGCCGTTCCCGCGGCGGCGGAGCCGCCTTCCGGTGCGGCGCCTTCACCTGCCGCCTCCCTGTCCCGCCGGGGTGACGGCGTCGCGCAGCCCGTCCCCGACGAAGTTGACGGCGAGCACCGTCACCGCGATCGCGACGCCGGGCGGGATCCACAGCCAGGGCATCGTCTGGATCAGGGTCAGGTTCTGCGCCTCGTTCAGCATGTTCCCCCAGCTCGCCTGGGGCGGGCGGACACCCAGGCCGAGGAAGGAGGCGGTGGTCTCCAGCATGATCGCCTGGGCGACGGCCAGCGTGCCGGTCACGGTGACCGGCGGCAGCGCCGCGGGGACGATGTGCTTGCGGATCAGCCACCAGGCGTTCGCCCCGGCCGCCTCGGCGGCGTGGATGTACTCGCGGTCGCGCAGCGACAGCGTCACGCCGCGCACCACCCGGCCGGCGACCGGCCACTGGGTCAGGCCGATCGCGGCGATCAGCACGGTCATGCTCGGGCCGACGATGCCGGCGAGCACCAGGATCACCACGACGGTCGGGAACGACATCACGATGTCGGCCGCCCGCATGATCACGTGGTCGGCCCAGCCGCCGAACAGGCCGGAGACGGCGCCGAGCAGGGTCCCGACCGTGATCGCGGCGAGGGCGGCGGTCAGCCCGACCAGCAGCGACACCCGGCCCGCGTACAGCGTGCGGGCGAAGACGTCCCGGCCGGAGGAGTCGGTGCCGAACCAGTGCGCGCCGGACGGGCCCTGGCGGATCGCGTAGAGGTCCACGGTGTTCGGCGGATGCCCCGCGATCAGCGGTGCCAGCAGCGTCACCAGCACCACCGCGCCGAGGACCGCCGCGCCGGCGACGGCCAGCCGGTTGCGGCGGAACCGGCGCAGCGCGCGGGCCCGCGGCGACGCGGACGGGGCCTTTTTGATCGCCGGCGAGGTCGTGATCGTGGTCATCGCAGGCTCACTCTCGGATCGACGGCGGCGTACAGGACGTCCGCGACCAGGTTGCAGACCAGCACCAGCACCGCCACGTACAGCGCGAACCCGACGATCACCGGGTAGTCGTGCTGACCGATCGAGCTGACCGCGAGCTGCCCCATGCCGGGCCAGGCGAAGACCTGCTCGATCACCACCGCGCCGGCCAGCATCTGCGGGATCTGGTACATCACCACTGTGATCAGCGGGATCAGCGAGTTGCGCAGCGCGTGCCGCAGCACCACCCGGGCCGGGGACGCGCCCTTCGCCTCGGCCGTGCGCACGTACTCGGCGCCGAGCTCGTCCACCAGGCCGCCGCGCACGTACCGGGTGAACGGCCCGGCCGTGACGAACGCCAGGATCAGCCCCGGCAGTACCAGGTGCCGGAGCTGGTCGACGAGGCCGCCGCCGCCCGGCGTCGTCATCCCCGCGGACGGCAGCACGCCGAGCTGCAGCGAGAAGACGTAGATCCCGACGATGCCCAGGAAGAACGGCGGCACCGACACCGCGGCCAGGCCGAGCACGGTCGCCCCGTAGTCGACCGCGGTGTTGCGCCGCACCGCGGCGGCCACGCCGAGCGCGACCGACACCACCAGGGCGACCGCCAGCGCGGCGCCCATGAGCTGCAACGTCGGGCCGACCCGCTCGCCGAGCACCGCTCCGACGGGCCGGTGCCCGACGTAGGAGTACCCGAGGTCGCCGTGCAGCGCGCCCGACAGCCAGTGGCCGTACTGCACGAATATCGGCCGGTCCAGGCCCAGCTCGTGCCGCTTGGCCTCGATGAACGCCGCCCCGCCGCCGCGCATCTGCTCGGGGTCGACCATCATGCGCACCGGGTCGCCGGGGGCGAGCCGCACCAGCACGAAGATCCCGACACTGATCAGCAGGAACACCAGCACGTTCGCCAGCACCCGCCGGATGACGTAGGCCGCCATGCCTCACCTCCTCTCGTTCCCGTACCGCGCGGCCGGGGACGCGCGGTGCGTCCCCGGCCCGCGGTTCAGCCCAGCTTCCAGTTCGCGAAGTCCCAGAAGCCGATCTCGTTGGTCGGGATGCCGGCCGGTTCGAAGCCCGACAGCCGGGTCCGGTAGGCCCAGATCGTGTCCGGGTTGTACAGCCACAGATAGGGGGCCTTGGCGTTCTCCACCTTGGCCGCCTGCTGGAACAGGCTCCTGCGTTCGGCCGGGTCGGAGACCGTGGCGGCCTTCGCCAGCAGCTCGTCCAGTTCCGGGGCGCAGAAGTGGCCGACGTTGCCGCCGGTCGGGTAGCCCTGGTCGCAGGCGTCGATGGCCGCGACGGTGGACGGTTCGGTGGCGTAGTTGCCGCCGCCGAACAGCGCCAGGTCGAAGCTCTTCTTCTCGTAGGAGGACAGCAGCTCGTCCACCTGGACCTGCTTCAGCTCGACGTTCACGCCGACGGCCTTGAGCTGGCTCTGGATCACGGTCGCGGCGGTGTCGCGGTCCCGCTGGCCGGGCACCCACGACAGCGTGACCGGCTTGGCCGCGTCCCAGCCCGCCGCGGTGAGCAGGCTCTTGGCCTTGGCGGGGTCGTAGGCGTAGCCCGCGCCCGCGGGGGCCAGGTCGCCGTAGAAGCTGGAGTCCACGACCGTCCCGGCCCCGCCGAGCACCTTGTCCACCAAGCCCTTGCGGTCGACCGCGTGCAGCAGGGCCTGCCGGACCCGCACGTCCTTGAACCGGCCCTGGCTCTGGTTGATCGCGATCCGGTTGAAGCCGGGGCTCTTGGCCGTGACGACCTTGACGCCCTTCAGCTTCCGGACGGCCGCCAGGTCGGTCGGCGAGACCTGGGCCAGGTCCATCTCGCCGGTGCCGAGCTGCGCGGTGGCCACGTCGGAGGTGACCGGCTTGAGGAACACCTTCTTGACCGAGACGGGCTGCCGGTAGGCGGGGTTGGCGGCCAACTCGACGTACTGGTCGGTCTTGTACTGGACGAAGGTGAACGCGCCCGACGCGACGGTCGGTTTGGTGAAGAACGCGTTGTCGCCGAGGCCCTTCGCCGGCAGCTTGCCGAGCACGTGCTCGGGCAGGATCGGGAAGTTCCCGATGAGCCCGGGCAGCCCCGCGGCGGGACCGGACGTGGTGATCTTCACGGTGGTGTCGTCCGGCGCGGTGACGCCCTTGAGCGAGTCGGCCTTGCCGTCGGCGAGGTCCTTGGCGCCGACGACGGCGGCGAACTTGCCCGACTGCGCGCTGCCGGTCGCCGGGTTGGCCAGGGCGTTGTAAGTGAACACCACGTCCTTGGCGGTGAGGGGCTGCCCGTCGCTCCACTTCAGGCCGGGCTTCAGGGTGAACGTGACGCTCTTGGCGTCGCCGGCCACCTGCGGCGGCGCGGCGGCCATCCGCGGGCGCAGCGCGTACGCGGCGTCCGAGCCGTACAGCGAGTCGAAGATGAACGACATGACGAGCAGGTCGGGCCCATTGTTGGGGGCGAGCGGGCTGAACGTCTTCGGCTTCTGGTACAGGTACATGTTGAGCACGCCCGCGCTCCCGCCGCCGGACGCCCCCTGGGTGGGGTCGGAGCTGCAGGCGGCGAGCGCGCCGGCGGCGAGGGCGCCGCCCAGCGCCAGCGCCACACCGCGCCTGCCGATGCCGCCGGGTCTGCCGGAACGAATGGTCATACTGCCTCTTCTCGGCGGTGGCCGGGCCCCGCCCGGCCACGGTCCGCTCAGCGGACGCGGTTCACCAGGCTGCCGAGCCCGGTCACGCGGACCGTCATCTCGTCGCCTGCGGACAGGAATTCCCCCGTGGCCAAACCGACCCCGGCGGGCGTGCCGGTGTAGAGCACGTCGCCGGGCTCCAGCGTCATGAGCCGGGACGCGAACGCCACCAGCTCCGCGACATTGAAGATCATCTGACTGGTGTCGCCGTGCTGCCGGACCCGCCCGTTGACCTCCATGATCACTTCGAGCTGCTGCGGGTCGGGCACCTCGTCGGCGGTGACCAGGTGCGGTCCCAGCGCGGCGAACCCGTCCGGCCACTTGCCGTTCAGCCAGTCGAAGAACGCGACGGCCGGGTCGTCGGTGTCGCGCTCGTGCCCGTAATCCATCACCCGGGCGGACACGTCGTTGCCGATCGTGTAGCCCGCCACATGGTCCAGGGCGTCCTCCAGCGGGATGTCCTTGCCGCCGCGGCCGATCACCGCGACCAGTTCTGCCTCCCAGTCGACGCTCGGGCTGACCGTCGGGAGCGCGATCTCCGCGCCGGGGCCGCTGACGGCGGTGGCCGGCTTGAGGAACAGCCGCGGCGAGATCCGCGACTTGTCGAGCCGGTCGCCGCCGGTCTCGGTCACGTGCTCCTGGTAGTTGGCGGCGACCGCGAGCACCTTGCCCGGCCGCAGCAGCGGTGCCAGCAGCGTGACCTCGTCCAGCGCGTGCGTGCCCGCGGGGGAGGGCAGCGTGTCGAGCCCGCCGAGCACGGCGCCCAGATCGCCGGGGCCCAGGTCGGTGACGCGTCCGCCGCCGACGATCTCGCCGTGGCGGATCCCGCCGTCGCCCGGCAGGCGATAGGTGGCGAGTTTCATGGATCAGACCTCCGAGGGGTCGAGCGACACGGGTGTGCCGAGGGTGAGGGAACGGGTCGCGGCGTCGGTGACGCGCAGCGCCGCGAGCGCGTCGCCGGGCCCGACCTCGGGCGGGCGCCCGGTGACGATCGCGGCGTGCAGTGCGGTGAGCATCCGGCCGACCGTGCCGGGGCCGTGCCAGGCGGTGCGGGTTCCGGACGCGGTCCGGACCGTCGCGCCGGGGCGGGTGGCGTCGACGTCCATGACGCCGCCGGACCCGCTCACCCGGTAGCGGTGCAGCGCCATGCCGGGCGCGGCGGCGGTGCCGTGCAGCCGGCCGACGGTGATCGTGCTGGTCAGGCCGTGCTCGTGGTCGAGCAGGAGGAGGGTGGACCGGGCGGGGTCACGGCCGGGCAGGGCGTGCACGCGCTCGACGGCCTGGCCGGTGAGGGCCAGCACCACGTCCACCGGGTAGAGCCCGAAGTTGACCAGCTCGCCCTGCGGGCAGGGGTCGCCGCCGTCCACGAGGAAGTCGGCCTGGACGTTCCAGGGCAGGCCGATCCGGCCCGCGGCCAGGGCGCCCCGGGCGGCCTGGACGGCGGCGCCGAACCGGTGGTGGTGCGCGGGCATGCAGACCAGTCCGGTCTCCCGGGCGACGGCCGCGACCCGCTCGGCGTCCGCGACGTCCAGCGCCAGCGGCTTGTCGGCCAGCACGTGGCACCCGGCGCGCAGGGCCTCGACGATGCGGGCGGCGCGCTCTTCGGGCGGCGCGCACACGCTGACCACCTGGGCGCCGGTCTCGGCGATCGCGGTGGTGAGGTCGCCCGCCGCCGTCTCGACGACGGTGAAGCCGGGGTGCCCGCGGAAGGCGGGCAGGTACATGTCGCGCTGGTGGTCCTGGGTGCCGAGCCCGCCGGAACCCCAGGGCAGCGTCCGCAGTGCCCCGCTCACGCGGCCTCCTCCAGCACGTCGGCGACCCGTACCGGCCGCCCGTCGGCGATCGATCGTTCGGCGGCGACGCCCATCGCCACGGCCAGCAGGCCGTCGGCCCCCGTCACGGCGGGCGGCGCCCCGGTGAGGGCGTCCGCCCAGGCCGCGATCTGGGTGGCGAACCCGTCGGTGCCGCCGGGCGGCAGGAGCGCGGTGCCGGACTCGTCGGTGACCGTGCCGGCCTCGGCGTCCCAGGGCAGCGTGAGGATCCCGCCGGTCCCGGTGACCAGCACGTCGCGGCGGGCGTAGGACGTGGGGGCGTGGCCGCGGCTCATCTCGCACACCGCGACCGCGCCGCCCGCGAACCCGACCGTCATCTCCAGGTAGTCGTGGATGCCGAGTTCGGGCGCGGTCCGGCGGCGGCCGCGCGCGTACACCGTCTCGGGGGTGTCGCCGGTCCACCAGGTGACCAGGTCCAGCAGGTGGACGCCGTTGTGCAGGGCGTGCCCGCCGGAACGGGCCGGGTCGAGCATCCAGCCGCGCCAGTCGGGCCAGATCCAGCCGCCCAGGATGGACAGCCGGACCAGGTCCACCGCGCCGAGGTCACCGGAGCCGATCGCCTCCCGCACGGCCAGCGCGTAGTCGTAGTGGCGGTGGCTGTGCGCGGGCATCAGCACCCGGCCGGCCCGGGCGAACGCCGTGACGGCGCGCCGGGCTCCGGCCACATCGGTGGCGAGAGGCTTCTCGATCAGCAGATGGGCGCCCGCAGCGGCCACCTGGACGGCGATGTCGGCGTGGGTGTCGTTCGGCGTGCACACGACGCAACCGTCGGCACCGGTCTCCGCCAGGGCGGCGCCCAGGTCGGTGAACCAGGGCACGCCGCCGTTGGCGCGGGAGGCCGCGGCGGCCCGGCCGGGGTCGATGTCGACGACGCCGGCGAGCTCCAGCCGCGGCTCGGCGTGGATCGCCGCGGCGTGCTGCGCGGCGATGAAGCCGGTGCCGACGACCAGCACCCGGGCTGGCACGGAATGGGATTCCATGTCGATGGATCCTGATCCCGAGGTGATTCTTCTGTCAAGGGGTGATCGCATTTATCTTTGATGAGCCCCTGTTCAGGGCGATCTCGCGGCCATTGGGTGTTGACATGGAACGCCTTTCCATGAAAGATCCCATGCCGAAACAGGGCTGTAACAGAACGCCAATTCACTGGGGGCTTCTCCATGACCACCGCCGATCTGGCCGGGCAGACTTCCACCGGTGCGAAGCTGCTCGCCGCCGCGCGGACCGTGATCCCGGGCGGCGTCAACTCCGCCACGCGCCTGGTCGGCCCGCCGTACGCGATCGCGACCGCGGCGGGGGCGTACGTCACCGACGCCGACGGCCGGCGCTACCTCGACTACCATGCGGCGTTCGGCGCGATCCTGCTCGGCCACGCCGCGCCCGAGGTGGACGACGTGGTGCGCGCCGCCATCGGCGGCCTGGACCTGGTCGGCTGGGGGGTCACCGAACCCGAGGTCGAACTGGCCCGGCTGGTCACCGAGACGATCCCGTCCGCCGAGCAGATGATCTCGGCCATGTCGGGCAGCGAGGCCGTCGTGCAGGCGATCCGGCTCTCCCGCACGGTCACCGGCCGCCCGCTGATCGTCAAGTTCCAGGGCGGCTTCCACGGCTGGCACGACGCCGTCGCCCGCAACGTGATCTCCGCACCCGACCGGGCCTACGGCAACGACCCGCTGTCGCGTGGCATCCTGCCCGAGGCGCTCGACTCCACCCTGATCGCCGAGTTCAACGACCTGGACTCCGTCCGCGCCCTCTACGCGGCGCACCCGGACCGGATCGCCGCGGTGATCATGGAGCCGATCCCGCACAACGTCGGCGCCCTCGTCCCGGACCAGGAGTTCGTCGAGGGACTGCGCGCCCTCACCGCCGAGCAGGGCTCGCTGCTGATCTTCGACGAGGTCATCACCGGCTTCCGGCACGCCCTCGGCGGTTACCAGCAGGTCTGCGGCGTCATGCCCGACCTCACCACGTTCGGCAAGGCGATGGGCAACGGCTACCCGATCGCCGGGCTCGCCGGCCCCCGGCACCTGATGGAGCACTTCAGCTCCGCGGGCGGCGACGTCCTGCTGGCCGGGACCTTCAACGGCAACCCGGTCTCATCGGCCGCCGCGATCGCCACCATCCGGTACCTGCGCGACCATCCGGACTTCTACCAGCGCACCCACGCGCTCGGCGACCGCATGCGCGCCGGCCTCACCGCCGCCTGCGCCGAACTGGGCATCGAGGGCACCGCCGCGGGCTTCGGCGGTGTGTTCGCCCTCTACTTCGCCGCGGCCCCGATCCGCGGCTACCGCGACCTCATGCGCAACGCCGACGCCGCCTACGTCGCCTTCCACCGCCGGATGACCGACCGCGGCTTCCTGATGCTCCCGCTCGCCCTCAAGCGCAACCACATCTCCGCCGCCCACACCGAGGAGGACGTCGACCGCACGCTGGAGGCGGCCTGCGACGTCCTCCGCACGATCCGCGACGACGGCCTGCTGTCCTCCACCGGGTGACGCCCCCGGTCCTCAGCGTTCGCGGAGCCGGGCGGGATCCGAGAGCGGCAGGGACTCCAGGGGCCGGCCCGGCTGCAGGGCGTTCGGGTGGGCGGCGTTCCCGTGTCGTGGCCGGGCGGCGGCCTCGGGCCGGTCCGCGGCCGGCTCGTCATCGTCGTACAAGCCCTTGGTCTCCGCCTTGAGGATCCGGGCGGATTTGCCGAGGGAACGGGCGAGCTGTGGCAGTTTGGTGGAGCCGAACAGCAACAGCAGGACGAAGAGGACGATAAGGATCTCGGTGGTTCCGAAGTTCGCCATGATGCTCCTTGCCTTGGTGGGATCGGACCGGGGACGCTGACCTCGGGTCCGGCCGGGTTCAGTGCTGGAGGCGGTAGTCGGCGGGGTCCAGGCGGCGGGTGCGGCGGCGGTAGCCGGTCATGGAGCCGGGCCAGTTGTTGGTGTTGCGGTGGTCGGCGTCGAGGTACCAGCTGTCGCAGCCGCCCTGGTTCCAGACGGAGGTGCCGAGGCGGTGCTGGGCGGCGGCGTCGAAGCGGTCGTGCACGTCCTCCCGGACGTCCATCGAGGCGACGCCGCCCGCCAGCAGCCGGGCGGCCTGGACGACGTAGGCGATCTGGCTCTCCAGCATGTGGACGATGGAGCCGGAGCCGACGTTGGTGTTGGGGCCGTACATCAGGAAGAAGTTGGGGAACCCGGGGACGGCCAGGCCGAGGTAGGCGCGGGCGCCGTCCTTCCAGGCCGTGTCGAGGTCCTGGCCGTGCGAGCCGACGACGCGGATGGGGGCCACGAAGTCCTGGGACCGGAAGCCGGTGGCCCAGATGACGGTGTCGACGAGATGGTGCTCGCCATCGGAGGTGCGGACCCCGTCCGGCACGATCTCGGTGATGGGGCTGTCGACGACGCGGACGTTGGGCCGGTTCAGGGTCTCGTAGTACTCGCTGGAGGTCAGGATGCGCTTGCAGCCGGGCTCGTAGCGAGGCGTGAGCCGGTCGCGCAGCCGCCGGTCGCGCACCGAGCGGAGGGCGTACCGGCACAGGGTGCGGACGGGGGCCGACAGCAGGCGGCGCCCGCGCGGGGAGATCAGGGAGGGGTTGAGTACCAGCTCGAACCACAGGAAGATCCCGAGCCGCGACAGCCGCTGCACGACGGGCAGCCTGCGGTTGAGGGCGTGCCGCCAGCGCGGGTAGACGCGGTCGGGTTTGCGGCTGATCCAGTGCACCTCGAGCTGGAAGATGGTCAGGGACTTGGCGTCGGGTGTGATGAGGGGGACGAACTGGATGGCGCTGGCGCCGTTGCCGACCACCGCGATGCGGGCGCCCGCCAGATCGTGCCGGTGGTCCCAGCGGGCGGAGTGGAACATGGCGCCGGTGAAGCCGTCCATGCCGGGCAGCTTGGGCGTGGCGGGGTTGCTGAGCTGCCCGCACGCGGCCACCAGCAGGTCGAACTCGTGGCTGTCACCGGCACGGGTGCGCACCCGCCAGCGGTGGCGGGTGGTGTCGAACTCGGCCTCGGTGACCTCGGTGCCGAACCGGATGTGGGGCCGCAGCCCGTGCTCGGTGGCGCAGTGCCGCAGGTAGTCCAGGATCTCGGGCTGCTCGGCGAACCGGCGCGTCCAGTCGGGCTTGGGCTCGAAGGAGTAGGAGTACAGGTGCGAGGGGGCGTCGCAGGCGGCGCCCGGGTAGGTGTTGTCGCGCCATACGCCGCCCACGTCGTCGGCCCGTTCGAAGATCGTGATGTCGGTGAACCCGGCTCGTTTCAGGCCGATGGCCAGACCGATCCCGCTGAACCCGCTTCCGACGACGGCGATCGACAGGTTCTGTTGCCCCATGTGCGGCTCCCTCGTGTCGCGGCGGTGGCCCCGGGCCGGTCATGCGTCCCCGCGGACGGACGGGGGAGCAAATTACCGACATCCATGTCGGTTAGAGTGACGCCAACGGAGGAGGGAGTCAAGGCCATGAGTGAGACCGCGCCGAAGTCGCGGATGCGGGCACCGGCCCGCCGGGCGACGATCACCGCCGCGGCGCTGAAGATCTTCGCAGGCAAGGGCTACCACGCCACTTCGCTTGCCGAGATCGCGGCCGCGGCCGGGGTGGCGCGCACCGTGCTGTACGACCACTTCCCGTCCAAACGGGTGCTGCTGCTGGCGGTGATGCAGGAGCAGAACACGGCGCTGGTGGAGTACGTCGGGGCACGCATCACCGGATCGGGGGCGCCACATGACCGGATGCGGTCAACGATCGACGCCTATTTCGGCTTTGCTCAAAGTCGGCCTGAGGCGCGCAAGCTGCTGTTCGACCGTACCGACGAGGACGATCCGGAGATCCGCGTCGTCCGCCAGGGCATTCGTGAGTCCCGCGCCCAGGCGGTCACCGCGCTGCTGTCCGGCGACATGCGCTCGGTGGGGGTGGATCCGGACGAGCCGGTCGCCGAGGCGATGGTCGAACTGATCATTACCGGTTTGGACGGGGTGGCGCAGTGGTGGGACCGGCACCCCCAGGTGCCCAGGGCGGTGCTGGTGGAGGGGGCGATGCGGCTGCTGTGGACCGGGCTCGGCAACGCCGGGTAGCCCGGGCGTATATGGGCCGATTTGGACGGATATAGGCCGCCGGGGGTTGACGCCCCCGGCGGCCTTCCTCATAGTGGGTGCCCACCCCACTAACCGACATGAGTGTCGGTTAGGGACCCGTGAGGAGTGATCCGTGGACGACCAGACCCCACAGGAACACAGACCGACCGAGAACACCGGCGGGTTCGGCCGCCGATCGTTCGTCACCGGGGCGCTGGCAGCGGCCGGCGCGGCCGCAGTGGCCGGTACGGTCAGCTCGACCCCGGCCGCCGCGCAGACCCGGCGGATGCTCACCGGGCGGTACGCGCCCGGCCGGCGCGTCGCGGTCTTCGGCGGCGGGATGGGCGGCCTGACCGTCGCCCACGAGCTGGCGGAGCGCGGCTTCCAGGTCACCGTGTACGAGCGCAAGGCATGGGGCGGCAAGTGCCGCAGCATGCCGGTGCCGGGAACCGGGTCGGGCGGGCGCCAGGACCTGCCCGCCGAGCACGGCTTCCGCTTCTTCCCCGGCTTCTACCAGAACCTCCCGGACACGATGAAGCGCATCCCGCTGTCCGGCGGCGGGACCGCCTACGACAACTTCGTGGCCGGCAAGGAGGTCGCGGCGTTCTACAACGGCCGCAGGTACACCCTGCCCGCGGCCGGCAGCATCCTCGGGACGCTCAGCCCCGAGTCGCTCCTGGCCTTCCTGGGCACCGCCTTCGGGGTGTTCACCACCGTGCCCGCCGACGAGGTGGCGTTCTTCCTGCAGAAGATGATCACGTTCGTCTCCAGCGGGCCCCAACGGCGGCTCAAGCAGTGGGAGAACATGAGCTTCGCCCAGTTCGTGCGGGTGGAGGGCAAGTCCAAGGAATACAGCGAGATGCTGGTCGACATGTTCACCAGCACGCTGGTGGCGGCCAAGCCCGACAAGGCCAACGCCCACACCATGGGCCTGATGGCCGAGGCGTGGGTCTACAGCACCCTGGGCCTGGGCGGCTACGAGGAGCCCGACCGGCTGCTGAACGCCCCCACCAACGAGGCGCTGATCGACCCCTGGGTGGCCCGGCTGCGCGCCCTCGGCGTCCAGTTCGTCTCGGACGCCACGCTCACCCGCCTGTCGGTCGCCGGTGGACGGATCAGCGGCGCCCAGGTCAGCGGGGCGGGCGGCGTCGCCACCGCCGTCGAGGCCGACCACTACGTGCTGGCCGTCCCGGTCGAGCGCGCCGTCCCGCTGCTCAACGACGACATCCTGGCGATCGACCCCACCCTGAAGTCGCTGCGTGACCTGTCCGTCGACTGGATGAACGGCCTCATGATCTACCTGAAGCGGCCCATCAACCTGGCCAACGGGCACGTCGCCTACGCCGGGCAGCCCTGGGCGCTGACCTCGATCAACCAGGCCCAGTTCTGGAAGAAGAAGTTCGGCACCACCTACGGCAACGGCGAGGTCAACGACTGCCTGTCCGTCGACATCTCCGCCTGGGACCGGCCCGGCATCCTCTACAACAAGCCCGCCCGCGACTGCACCAAGGAACAGATCTTCAACGAGGTCATCGCCCAGATACGCAAGGCCGTCCCGTTCGGGGGGCTGCGGCTGACCGACTCCAACATCCACTCCTACTTCCTCGACCCCGCCATCACCGGCAACGGCACCCCCCAGGCCGCCAACGACGAGCCCCTGATGATCAACTCGCCCGGCTCCTGGTACAACCGGCCCGAGGCCGCCACCAAGGTGCCCAACCTGTACCTGGCCTCCGACTACGTCCGCGCCGGCATCAACCTGGCCACCATGGAGGGCGCCAACGAGGCGGGTCGCAAGGCCGCCAACGCGATCCTGGAGGCGTCCGGCGCCGGCGGCACCCCCGCCAAGCTGGTCGACCTCTGGCAGCCTGAGATCTTCAACGGTCTCTACGCCAACGACGATGCCCGCTTCGCCGCCGGGCAGCCCGCCCTTCTCGACGTCTGGGACCCCCACAAGCCCTGAGCACGGGCCGCTGTGTTCACCCCGTCTCCCTGAAAGGCCGCCGTTCGCGGTCGGCGGCCGGCGCCCGGACCGCCGGCCGCGAACGGCTGAAAGGCTTGGCATGCCGATTTCCGTCCATCTCTCCCACCTGGCCACGTCGCCATGACGAAGCAGGGGACACGGGCTCCGGCGGGCCGGCCAGGCCCGCCCGATCCGATCGACCAGGCCGTCGACGCGGCGCTCTCGCTGGCCGTCGGGCTGGCCCGGAACGATGTCGAGTGCACCCCCGACCAGGCCGAAGCCGTCGCCCGGGACGCGCTGGAACACATCGGCCGGCTGCGGCGGGCCGCCACGGCCGCAGGAGTCCTGACCGGTGCCGGTGAGGTCGGCGGTGACCCGTGCCAGTGCGGGGCACCCGATGACGTGCACCGGCGTGACCTCGTCCAGCTGCTGCTGAGCTCCCCGAGCGACCCGGACCGGCTGCGCCGGGCCGCCGTCCGGGCCGGCTGGGAGCTCCCCGGGACGCTCGCGGTCGTGGCCATGCACCGGCCGCAGGGGCCGGTCACGGTGCGGCGATTCCTGCCCGCGGACATCCTCACCGGTCTCCACCAGGGCCTGCCCTGCCTGATCTTTCCCGACCCGGAGGGCCCGGGCCGCCGGTCCGTGCTCCAGACGCTGCTCAGCGACGACCCGGGGGTCGTCGGCCCCACCGTCGGGGCCTCCCGCGCGGAGTCGTCCTGGCGGCTGGCCCGCCGAGGCCTGGAACTGCTGCCCGCCGACCTGCTGGCCCGGCACACCGCGGTGTACGTGATCGACCACGCGCGGGATCTGCTCCTGCTGCAGAACCGCGCGCTGTCCCGGGAACTGGCCGCCCGGAAGCTGGCGCCCCTCCAGCGGCTCCGTCCCGCCCGGCGCGCCTGCCTGGCCGAAACGCTGCTGGCCTACCTCGAGTGCGGCCGCAACGCCGTCTCCGTCGCCGCGCGGCTGCACGCCCACCCGCAGACGGTCCGCCACCGCATGCACCAGATCGCCGACCTTTTCGGACCCGCCATCGACGACCCCGCGCAGACCCTGGACTACCTGATCGCGCTGCGCACCCACCGGCTGCTGACCGCGGCCGGCCCGCGGCCCGGACCCGACCCGCACGACACGGCCCCACGGTGCCTCCGGAGCACCGAGGGCGAGACGGTGAAAGGCCACGACACATGAGTCATGAACGGCGCCTGCCGCACCCGGGCTGGATGACCCGGGGCTCCTGGAAGACCACCCTGCGGCTGGCCCCCGGGGACATCCGGGCGACGCCGGCACAGCTGTCGGCGTTCCGCTCGTTCGCCGGTGCCGGCGATCCGCCGGCCGACGCGGTGGTGGAGATGATGGCCCGGCTTCCGGGCGGGGCCGGCCGCCGCCTCTTCGAGCGGGCCCTGACGGAGGGGATCGACGCCCTCGACGACCCCCCGCGCGAACTGGTGGAGTTCTTCGCCGCGGTGGACGCCGTCCCCTACTGGGTGGACCCGGATCTGCTGGACCGCGGTGCCCGGGTGGTGGGCAGGACCGGGCTGCTGGGGCTGACGCTGGTGATGCCGTGCGCCTCCCTCTACGGGGGCTACCTCGCCTCCCGCGCCAACAAGACCCTCGTGCGCACCGGCTATCTCGACACCATGGCCACGCGCCGGCTGGCCGAGACCGCCGGCTGGTGGGTGGACGTCACCACGCCCGGCGGTCTCGACCGCTTCGCGGCCGGCCGCACGGGCACCCTGCGGGTACGCCTCATGCACGCCCAGGTACGCGCCGCCATGCACCGCCGGGACGACTGGGACCACGACGCCTGGGACGCGCCCGTCAACCAGGTCCAGCTCGCCGGCACCCTGCTGCTGTTCTCCCAGGTGATGCTGCTCGCCTCGCGTGCCCTGGGGCTCCAGTTCTCCGCCACCGACCAGGCCGCCGTCATGCACCTGTGGCGTTACGTCGGGTACCTGATGGGCATCGACCCCCGCCTGCTCCCGGCCACGACGGCCGACGCCTGGCGGCTGTACTGGCTGGAGGCCACCACCGAGTTCCTGCCCGACCAGGACTCCCGGCAACTGGCCCAGGCGCTGATGGACGCCGCCGCCCCGCTGCTGCTGACGCCGCGCTGGAAGGACTCCGACCCGGTCCGCCGCGCGCTGACCAACTACCTGTTCGCCTACAGCCGCCTGATCCTCGGCAGGCGCAACGCCGACTTCCTCGGCGCTCCCGACAGCAGGTTCTACCGGGCCGCGGTCATCGGCACCGCCGCCACCGTGTTCGTCGCGGAGAGCGCCCGCCGGCTGGTCCCCGGCGCCACCGGGCTGTCCGAACGCCTCGGCCACCGGCTGCGCACCGCCATGGTCCACCGCCTGATCGACGAGCAGCGCGGCGACCGCTCGCACAGCCGCTATGACACCCGGACCGAGGCGGCCCACTCCTGACGGCCCCCGGTCGCAACGTCGCGACCGGCCCGGCCTTCATACCGTGGGCGGCGTCGGCAGCAGCGCGGCGGCGTGGCCGACGACGGCGTCCAGATCATCGCCCAGGCCGCCGGCCAGCCACTGCTGGGCGAGTTCCACCATCGCGCCGGTGAACATCGCGGCCCCCACCCGCGCCAGCCGCGGGTCGGCGGCCGGGCGGATCCGGGTCTCCTGCAGGACGGCGTCCATCAACGCGGTCTGGGTGGCCTGCCGGCGCGCGGCCAGCACGGGGTTGGCGCGGGCCTCGGTGAACAGCACCCGGCCCCGGCGCGGATCGGCCGAGCTGAAGTCCAGCACGGTGTGGATGCCGGCCCGGGTCCGTTCCGCCAGGTCGTCACCGGCGGAGTCCAGGGCCGCCGGCAGGCGTTCGGCCAGCTCGGCCGCGACCTTGTCGTAGACCGCGCCGAGGAGCTGGTCGGTGTCGGCGAAGCTCTCGTAGAAGTAGCGGGCGTGCAGGTTGCCGGCCCGGCACACCGCCCGTACCGACACCCCGGCCTCGCCCTGCGTGCCGAACAGCTCGAACGCAGCCTCCACCAGCCGGGTGCGGCGTTCGCTGCGCCGGGCGGCCAGCGGCATGCCGGCCCACCGGGTCGGCGCGGTCTCCGCGGGGTTCGCCACCGTCCCACCCTATCCATCCGGACCCTGGCTACAGGTGTAGCCAGAAAAGGCGTATTCTGGCTACACCTGTAGCCAGAGTTGGGAGTCCGGCATGATCCCCCTGCCCCACCAGAAACTCGCCCGGCACCTCGCGGAACGGTTCGACCGCGCCTTCGACACACACGTGCGGTCGCGTTACTTCAGAGGGCTCGACTTCGCCGAGCCCGCAGGAGACCCCGGCTGGTTCGGTCCCGACAGCGCGGTGTGGCACGTGCACTCCCACATGCCGGTCCTGTCCTTCGGGCTGGCGTGCGCGGCCTACCTGGAAGGACTGGACCCCAGCATCCACTGGATGGGCGCCGACCACTCCCGGATCGCCGCCAAGGACGCCGACGGCAGGCCGACCGGCGAGATCGACCCGGAAGGGGCCGCCGTACGGTTCGGGCACTCCCTGTCGTTCTTCATCGGCACCGCCTACGGCACCACCGAAACAGCGGAACGCCTCGCCCGGACCGTGCGCGCCATGCACCACACCGTCAAGGGCACCCGCCCCGACGGCCTCGCCTACGACGCCGACGACCCCGACTGGCTGCGCTGGAACTACGCCACCGTGGTCTGGGGCCTGGCCACCGCACACGAGCGCTACCACCCCCGCCCGCTGCGCGGGACCGAACTGGACCGCTACTACCGCGAGTTCGTCCGGGTCGGCCACGCCCTCGGCGGCACCGACCTGCCGACCACCAAGGCCGACACCCTCGAATGCCTCCGGGAGTACCTGCCCCGCCTGGCGGTCACCCCCGGCAAGGCCGCGCGCACCGGCCCCAACCTCCGCGACACCCCCACCACCCTGCTCACCGGCCCGTTCATGGACTGGGCCATCCGCGACACCATGCCGGACTGGGCCGCCCGCATGGTCATGCACCGGCCGCCCAACCCCGTCGAACTGCGCGCGCGCCGCACCGTCCTCTGGCTGGCCCTCAACGCCACCCACACCATCTCGGGCCCGCTCCCGGAGTTCCGGCAGGCACAGGCCAGGGTCGCCGCCGGCACCAGCGGCGAACCCACCGCGCCCACGTACGAACCCGGCGCCGACCCGGTGCGCAGCCGCGAGGAGGCCGAGGCGATGGCCTGACCAGGGCCTGATCACGGCCTGACCAGGGCGAAGCGGGCTTCGTCGTCCGTGGTGTGCTCCGGCACGCCGCGGACGACGGCCGCGGCGGCTCCGTTCGTCCTTGCCGCGGTCACTTGCCGGCGGGCGTGGCGATCAGCTTGTTCCAGGTCCGCACGTCGGGCTCGGGGGTGCTGGGCAGGCCGTGCGCGGACTGGAACCGGTGCAGCTTGGCCTTGGTACGGGGGCCCAGGTAGCCGGTGATCGGCAGGTCGTCGTCGTAGCGCCACTTGTTGAGCGCCACCTGCAGGGCCCGGACGCAGTCGTTGCCGGTGCCGGCGTAGACGATGGAGCCCTTGCCGACGAGGAGGGCCCAGGTGGCGGTGCCCACCACGCCGTCGGGGCGATCGCTCAGCTCGGCCTGGAAGGCGTACACCGCCGCATGGGTCTTGGGGCCGAAGTGCGAGGGCACCGCCACCTTCTTGCCGTGGCAGTTGAGCAGCCACTGCAGGGTGCGGACCTCCTCGCTGATCTGCCCCCGCTTGAGGGTGGGCCAGGAGAGCCCGAGGGCCTGGGAGTAGGGGTCGGGGTCGGCCGAGGCGGGCCCGGCCAGCGCCACACCGCTCATCGTGATGCCCACAGTGGCCAGTGCGGTGACCGCCATCCGCGCGAGGTTCATTGCCGTCTCCCGTCAATGCTGCTGGTTACGTCTGCTTAGAGGAATCGGCGGCGACGAAGGTTGGCGGTCGAACAGGCACAATCCGGTCACCACTGGCGGCGAACTTTTCGCCGATCCACCCTCGGGCAGGCCGAGCGGCCGGGCAGGGCCGCCCCCGAGCCCCGGACCCCTTGCGCCCCGGGAAGTGGCGTGACATTTTGTCACCGACACCGGTGACAAAACGTCACCCATGCCGGTGCCGCAGCGGTTCCCCGCGCGGCCCACGGAAGGACTCTCCCGTGACCTATGCCGGAGAACGCACCATCCTGGACGCCGACAGCCACGTCATGGAGCTCCCCGACTTTCTCGACGAGTTCCTCGATCCCGACCAGCGCGACCGGTTGCGCCGCGACCGGATGGAGGCGTTCAGGCCCCTCCTGGAGGACGCGACGGCCCGCGCCGAGACCCGCCGGACCGACGGCTCGGCCGCCACGGCGGCCGAGGAGCGCCTGCTGCTGGACAAGGGCTGGCACGCCATGGGCGCGTTCGACCCGGCGGAGCGCAGCCGCGCCCTGGACCTGCTGGGATTCCAGGGGCAGCTCGTCTTCGCCACGTTCTCCTCCCTGCTGTTCGCGGGCAAGGACCTCGACCGCCTCTACGCCGGAAGCGCGGCCCAGAACAGGGCCGTGGCCGACTTCTGTAAGGGCGACGACCGCCTGCTGCCCGTCGCCTCCGTGCCCCTCACCGATCCCGAGCGGGCGACGGCGCTGGCCGAACAGGCCGTCGCCGCCGGGAGCGCCGCGATCCTGGTCCCCTCCACCCCCGCGGGCGACCGGTCGCCCACCCACCCCGACCTGCGCTCCTTCTGGAGCGTGCTCGACGAGGCCGGTGTCCCGTTCGTCCTGCACGTGGGCGGTGGCGGGCGTCTCCTCGACCCGGCCTTCCACAACAACGCCATGCCGGTCACCGACCACCTCGGCGGCGGTGAGAACATCCGTTCCAAGGACTTCCTGGCCGTCCACCACTCCCCGGAGCTCTTCCTGGGCGCGCTGATCCTCGACGGCCACTTCGACCGCTACCCGTCCCTGCGCGGCGGTTGCATCGAGCAGGGCGCCGGCTGGGTCGTCTCCTGGATGCACCACCTGGACTACGCCCACCGCGCGTTCCGCCGTACCGAGGAGCCGTTGCGCCGGTTGCGGGAACGCCCCTCCGACTATGTCCGCCGGCACCTGAAGTTCACCCCGTTCCCGGGCGAGCCCGTCGGCTGGATGATGGAGCAGGCCGGAGCGGAACTCTTCATGTTCTCCACCGACTACCCCCACCCCGAGGGCGGCCGCGACCCCATCGCCAAGTTCGAGGAGACCCTCGTCGGCCGCGACGACGCCGACCGGGCCCGGTTCTACGCGGGCAACATGACCGAGCTCCTCACCGGTACCGCACCCTGAGGTGACAAGATGTCACGATGGGGCGTGAGCATGCAGGAGCGGCCGGCGCCGAGCAGGCGGCCGACCTCGAATCACCGCGGCTGACCCGCACCGGCCGCAGGGAGGCGTTGATCGAGGTGGCCGCGCGGCTCGTGGCCACCGGCCCGGTGGAGGAGGTCTCGATCGAGGCCGTGGCCGAGGCGGCCGGGGTGAGCCGGCCGCTGATCTACAAGCACTTCGCCAACCGGGGCGCGCTGCTGACGGCGGTCTACCAGCGAGAGATCGTGCTCCTGCACACCCGGCTGGCGGGCGAGGTCGAACGGGCCGGAACGCTGGAGGCCATGTTCCGCGCGCTGGTACGCGGCGTGCTGCACGCCGAGGCGCAGCGCGGCGCCACCCTGGCCGCGCTGCGTGCCGGCGGCGGCTGGGACCCCGCGCTGCGCCGGGACCGGCGCGCCCGCGACCGCATCACCGTGCGCTACTTCACCGCCCGCGCCGTCGCCGAACTCGGCCTGGACGAAACACGGGCTCGTACCGCGGTGATCGTCGCGCTCGGCGCCATCGAGCCGGTCCTGGCGCACTGGCGGCACGACCCCGGCCCGCAACAGGCCGCCCAGTTGGAAGACGCCTATGTCGCCCTGGCCCTCGGCGGGCTGACGCGGCTGGCGGCGCAGCGCGCGCCGGACCCCGCGGCCGGCCCCTGACACCGGCCGTCCCTGCGGCCGTCCGGTTCAGCCTGCCGATCCCCGCTGTTTCTTCAGGAGCACCTGGGAGCGCAGGACCAACTGCATGTCGAAGCGCCAGCCGGGGTCCTGGATCCGGTCGCCGAACAGTTCCTCGAGTTTGCGCAGCCGGTAGCGGACGGTCTGGGGGTGCACGTGGAGGTGGGTGCTGAGCTCCGGCGCGGTGCCGCCGGTGGCCAGGGAGGCCAGCAGGGTCTCCAGCAACTGCCCGCGATCGCGGACCTCCAGCTTGGCGGTGTGGGCGTAGGCGCGCTGGATCATCAGGTTGGTGAGGTCCTCGTCGCTGAACAGCAGCAGGGTCGACAGGTGGTCGGTGCTGCGCGGCGGCGGGTCGGTGGGGATGATGCCGCGCCGGGCCAGAGCGAGGGTCTGGCGCGCCAGCCGCAGGGACAGCGCGGCCTGGGCCAGTGGGAGGGCCGGGCCGACTGCGTAGGCGAGGCCGTCCAGGGCCCGGTCGAGCATGTTCTGGCGGCCCGGGCCGTCGGCGTCGGGGACGAGGAGGAAGGGGTAGGGGTGTTCCAGATCCATCAGGACGTCGGGGCCGACCGAGGGCGCGATCGGGTGGACGTCCTGCCAGGACTCCTCCAGGGCGACGCAGGCGGCGTTGGCGGGCAGCCGCCACTGTGTTTCGACGGCCATGCGGTGGACGGCGGTGGGGGAGACATGACCGGGAGTGGTCAGCAGCTCCAGCAACTGCCGCCGGCGGTGCGCGGCCCTGCCCGTCGGGGCTCCCGGCTCGAAGTAGCCCTGGATGGAGTGCGCGGCGATCTCCTCGATGTAGGCGAACATGGCCTCGGCCAGAACGCACATGGTCTCCGCGGAGAAGCCGGCCTCCATCCCGGCGGCCGCGAAGTGTCGCCAGGCGGCACGGCCCCCGACCTGGTAGGCCTTCTGCAGCGCGCCCATGGTGCACCCCTCCGGGAGCCCGGCCCGGCTCAGCGAGCGCGGCACCTCGACGTCATGGGCGCTGGGAGCGGAAGGGTCGGCGATGCGGTCGACGAACCGGATCAGGCACTGCTCGGCGTCCTTCCGGACCTGGGCGCTGAACGTTCCACGCAGGGGCCGGTCGAATTCGGGCACGCACTGCCGGATTTCTTCCACGATCTCGTTCGCTATGCGCGGCAGCCGGGGGCGCAGGACCTCGGCGAGTTCGCAGGGAAGCCGCTGCAGGTGGGTGGGGTGGGCGAGGGTCTCAGTCATGGGCAGCCTTCCGACCGTCTGAGCCTGATGAAGCCGCTACCGGGTCTCGATCGCATGACTGCCCGGTGTTTTACATGGGTGGACGGAGGGGGATCCGTCCCGGTTTTATGTTGAGCAAGTGCCCAGCAATGCTGGGCACCTGCTTAGCATGAGGCGATGGCGCGGTCAAGGGCCGCTGCTGTGGGCCGCGCTACGATGCTCGGTGGGTGGGGTGTGAGTTATTCGAGGTCATGGAGGCAAGGGGATGGCGTCGTCTCGCAGGCTGGGCGCGCCGGATGCCAAGAACCGCTCCGTTCTGCTCGACGCGGCGGAGCAGCTTCTGCTGGAGGAGGGATACGCCGCGGTGAGTTCGCGGCGGGTCGCCGCCAAGGCCGGTCTCAAGCCCCAACTGGTGCACTACTACTTCCGCAACATGGACGAGTTGTTCCTGGCTGTTTTCCGGCGGCGTGCCGAGGAGGGGCTCAAGCACCAGGCCGCGGCGCTGGCGTCGCCGCAGCCGTTGTGGGCGTTGTGGGAGTTCAGCACCGAGACGGAGGCCAGTTCGCTGACGATGGAGTTCGTCGGTCTGGCCAACCAGCGCAAGGCGATCCGTGCGGAGATCGCCTACTACTCGGAGCGGTTCCGGCGTGGGCAGATCGAGGCCGTGTCCGGCCTCGTGCGGCGCTACAAGATTGATCCGAACGAACTCTCGCCGGGCGCCCTGGTCGTGCTCATGACGGGTATATCCCGGATGATCATGATGGAGAAGGCGCTGGGCATGTCCAGCGGCCACGCCGAGACCTTCGCGCTGGTCGAGCGGCATCTCGAGCGGCTCGAAGGCCCCCGGGAGCCCCGGCGTCCCCAGCCGGACTAGCGCTCCGGAGCGAACGTCGGCCGCCCGGCCGGTTTCGATGTTTTCTTGGATCCAGCACATCGCCCCTGGGTGGCGCTTGTAGTGCGATGACCTTTGGAAAACACCCCGAACACGGGGCTGGGCGGGGCGCGGCCCGCAACATTGGTCCCTTCTGTGACCTTGACCACACGATTTGGTCCATGCTAGGCATATGCCCAGCAATGTTGAGCAGGTGCCCAGCACTGGAGTCGGGTGGGTCGTGATCACCGTCCACCCCTCCTTGTCAGGTATGGCGGCGGCCGTGCCCACGCTCTGAGGAGGGCAATGATGAACGGCTTCGACGGGGCCGGCTGCACCGGTGGATTTCTCATCCCCGGCCAGGGGCACGGCCTGACCGGCGCCCGCCGCTCCACGTGCGACCCCGCCCGCATCCTGCGCGGGCCCGGCGCTCCTCAACGTGCGGAAACACCGCTCGGCCGAACGTAGAAGAGGCCGAGGCGGCCGCGACGCCGCCGATCCGAGCAGACCGGCCCGCGCACACGACGTGCGCGGGTCACGGCAGCCGGCGCAAGGCTCCGCTCCCTTCCGGAGAAAGAAGCCAGACATGCACCCCACCGCACCACCCCTCCGCCGCCCGCTCAGCGACCGGTTGCTCGTGCGCCGCGCGCACGGCGGCCTGGTCTCCATGGGCGCGCTGTTCGCCGTCGGCCTGGAGGCACTGCGTTTCACCCGGGAAGTACGAACGTGGTTCTGGGAGTTCGTCGACCAGTGCGCGTTCCTCATCCGGGTCACCACGTTGCCCGTCATCATGATCGCGTTGCCGCTCGGCGCCACCGTCGCGCTCCAGGTCGGCGATCTCGCGGGCCAGCTGGGCGCCCAGTCGGCCACCGGCGGCGCGGTGATCGTCGGCCTCGTCCGCGAGGTCGCCCCGATCGCGGCGGCACTGATCATCGCCGGAGCCGGGGGCTCGGCGATGACCTCCGACATGGGGGCCCGGCGGATCCGCGAGGAGCTGTCCGCCATGGAGGTGATGGCCGTCAACCCGGTGCACCGGCTGGTGACACCGCGGATGTGGGCGGCGAGCCTGGTCTCCACCATGCTCGCCTCGCTGGTCATCATGTCCGGTGCGGTCGGCGGGTTCTTCTTCAACGTGGTGCTGCAGGGCGTGACCCCGGGCGCCTACTTCGACGGCGCGCTCGGCCTGCTGCGCATCTCCGACCTCTTCGTCACCCTGCTCAAGGCCTGGCTGTTCGGAATGATCTCCGCGCTGGTGGCCTGCCACATGGGCATGAACTGCGCGCAGAGCCCGATCGGGGTGGGGCGCGCGGTGACCCGGGCGACGGTGGTCGCGTTCATGCTCATCTTCGCCTTCAACTACGTGATCACGACGATCTACTTCCTCGCCTTCCCGCCGGAGGTCTGATGGACATCAGCGTCCCCCACGCCACCTCGGCACGGGCCGGCCGGGTCTCCTCGGCGGCCGCGAGCCGCACCGCCGACCTGGCCGAGTGGCCGGTGTTCTTCCTCAAGGTCGTCTTCTACACGTTGCGCGACATCGTGCTGCGGCTGCGCTACATCAAGACCGTCGCCCAGCAGGTCAGCGACATCGTCATCGGCGTCGGCGCCACCGTCGTCGGCGGCGGCATGATCTTCGTCATCTTCATCATGTCGCTGTTCCTGGGCACCGAGGTCGGCCTGCAGGCCTACACCGGGCTGGAGGTCATCGGCGCCGAGTCGTTCATGGGCCTGATCGGCGCGTTCATCAACGTCCGCGAGACGACGCCGATCATCGCCGCGATCGCCCTGGCCGCCCAGTGCGGCTCGTCCTTCACCGCCGAACTCGGCGCGATGCGCATCAGCGAGGAGATCGACGCCCTGGAGGTCATGGGCATCAACTCCTTCACCTACCTGATCTGCACCCGGGTCGTGGGAGCGCTGATCGCGCTGGTGCCGCTGTACCTGATCGCGCTGTTCGCCAGCTTCTTCGCCACCCGGTTCATCTCCACCTCGTTCTTCAGCCTGGCACCGGGTGTCTACGACTACTACTTCTACCTGTACCTGCCGCCACGGGACCTGTTCTACAGCGCCGTGAAGGTCGGGGTGTTCGCCTTCGCCGTCATCACCATCCACTGCTACTACGGCTACTACGCCACCGGTGGACCGGCGGGGGTGGGCCGGGCCGCCGGCAAGGCGATCCGGCTGTCGATCATCACGATCGTCACGCTGAACCTGCTGCTGTCCTACGTGTTCTGGGGGCAGGGCGGAACGGTGAGGTTGGCCGGATGAACCAGGACCTTCCCCGCGGCCGCCGGATCGCGATCACTCTGGCCACCGCGCTGACGCTCGCCATGATCGCCTACCTGATGGTCGCCAAGCCGTTCGCCGACGACGGGATGCGGTTGACCGCCGACTTCGGCAACGCGGGCCAGGGGCTCACCACGGCCTCCCCGGTCAAGCTGCGCGGCGTCACGGTCGGCCGGATCAGCCGGATCGAACTCGCGCCGCGCGGCGGTGCCCGCCTGACGCTGCACCTGGACCGGGGCGTCCGGATCCCCGACACCGCGGTGGCGGCTCTGGAGCCCGAGTCGGTGTTCGGCCCCAAGTTCCTCAACATCATCCCGGGCCCGCACGAGGCCACCGGGCCCTTCCTCCGCGACGGCACCCACATCATGCGCACCTCCGACAGCCTCGACCTGACGTCGCTGCTCGGCGACGCCGACCGGGTCCTGGCCGCGGTCTCCGCAGAGGACGTCGCGGTGATCGTGGACGCGCTCGGCCAGGGACTGGGCGCCTCCGGCCCGAACCTCGCCGGCCTGCTCCGCAACACCGGCACCCTCGTGGACGTCGCCCACCGGCAGCGCGGCCCGACGGCGGCCCTCCTGTCCGACCTCGGGCGGCTCGCCCGGCTGCGCGGGATGGGTTCCGACCTGGCCGTCACCATCGACTCGTCCGCGGCCCTGCTCGACACCCTCACCGCCGGGCAGGGGCGCGGGCTGCGGACCGCGCGGGGCGTCTCGGAGGTCACGTCCCTGCTCGCGCACGGTCTCGGCTCGCACGAAGGCAACCTGAGGGCGGCCGGCCGGTCCTTCGAGGGCTCGGCCGCGTTCCTCAGCGCGCAACTGAACGTCGCCGGGCCGGGCGTCCGCGCGGTCATCGACATGCTGCCCGCCTACGGCCAGATGACTCGGACTCCGGGCCCGCAGAACCGGCGGCTGCTCGGGGCCAACCTTGTTTTGCCGACCGACCCGTGCCAGTTGCTGCTCGGCGTCGGAGACTGCCCCGCCACCCCCGGAGGCCGCTGAATGGCCAGATCACACTTCCAGAACGCCCAGGTGCGGCAGCGCCGGTCCTCGGTCGTCCAGCTGGTGGCGTTCCTCGCCCTCACGGGAGCGCTCACCTTCTTCATCACCGCCCAGATCGCCCGGCTCGGCTTCGGGGACACCTACCAGGTCGTCGCGGTGTTCACCGACGCCAGCGGGCTGCGCTCCGGCGACAAGGTCAAGATCGCCGGAGCGCCGGTCGGCCAGGTCGGCGAGATCCGGGTCCGCGGCGGCAAGGCCGAGGTCGAGCTGAAGATCGGCGCCGCGTACCGGGTGCCGCGCGACAGCGAGGCGGCGGTCCGCTGGCGCGACGCCATCGCCCAGCGGGTCGTCTACCTGGTTCCCGGCACCGACAGGGCGATGCTGAACGACGGCGACCGGGTGGCCCGCACCCGCTCGGTCGTCGACGTCACCGACCTGATCAGCCGGCTCGAACCGCTGACCCGAGGGCTGGAACCGGCCCAGGTCAACGACATCCTCGCCGCCATCTACACCGCCCTGGAGGGCAACGAGGCGGACGCGTCCCGGCTGCTGGCCAACATCGACGGCCTGTCGTCCACCATCGCCGGACGCCGGCAGACGCTCAAGTCGATGCTGGCGGACTTCTCCACCGTCACCGGCGTCCTCGCCCGGCGGGACAAGCAGATCGCCACCGCCACCGACGACCTGGCGACGCTGACCGAGGCGTTCGGCGACAACAGCGCCCTCGTCGACGCCGCGATCAGCGAGCTGGCCGCCACCCTGCGCACCACCGACCTGGTGGCCGGGAACAACGCCGCCGAACTGAACGAGCTGATCAGCCGGCTGACCGTCGTGACGTCCGGCACCCGCCGCAACCTGGCACCGCTGCAGGGAATCATGAACGGCATCGGGCCGAAGCTCCAGCACATGTACCAGATGTTCGACCGGGGCCAGTTCGTCACCGGGGCCGTCCCCTGCCTGACCCTGGCACCCGACCCCTGCCCCCGCGGCGAGATGCGGCTCAGCAAGGTGCCCGACCAGCGCACCCTCGATCGACTCGTGGTCGGGGGCAACTGATGGCGATGAAGTCCTTCCGAGACCGGAACCCCGTGGCGGTCGGGGTCGCCTCGCTGCTGACCATCGTGCTGACCCTGGTCGCGGTGTTCTTCGTCGGCAGCACGGGCCTGTTCCGGAACCGGTACACCATGACCGGCGTGTTCGCCGGGACGGGCGGGCTGCACTCGGGCAACGAGGTCCGCGTCGCCGGGATCAAGGTCGGCGAGGTCGTCGCAGTCGAACCCGACTTCGCCCGGGGCATCGTCCTCGTCACCTGGAAGGTCGACCACGACGTGGACCTGGGCGCCCAGAGCCGTGCGGAGATCTCCACCACGAACATCCTCGGCGGCCGCTACCTGCGGCTCAGCGGCCCGGTCACCCGCCCCTACGTGTCCGACCTGCCCGAGGACCGGCGCCGGATCCCGCAGGAGCGCACCCGGCTGCCCGTCACCGCCAACGACGTCGTGACCTCCGGCGCCACGACGCTCAAGCAACTGGACACCAAGCTGATCGGAGACGTCATCGACCAGGTCGGCGGGATCTCCCCGCAGACCCGGGAGCGCCTCACCCGGGCGCTGCACGACCTGGCCGCGCTGGCCGACACCCTCCAGGAGTCCGGGCCGCAGCTGCGCGAGCTGGTCGCCAGCAGCAACCGGCTGCTGACCCAGGTCCGGTCCAAGGACGCGCAGCTGGTCCGGCTCGCCCACGGCATCCAGGGTCTCCTGGACCAGCTGCGCGACCGCCAGGCCGAGCTGTCGGTCCTGCTGGGCAGCGGTGACAGCGCGGTCACCCGGATCTCCCGGCTCATCGACACCCAGCAGCAGGCCCTGGTCGACCTGATGGACGACCTGGGCGCCACCGTCGCCACGCTCACCCCGCAACTGGATGACATGAACACCATGCTCGCCTGGCTCGGTCCGGCGCTGAACAACTTCACCTCCATGAACTCCCACGGCCCGTGGCTCGACGCGGTCGGCACCCAGATCGGCCCGCTGGCGCCCGAGGACCTGGCCAAGCTGAGCGGCCAGTACGGAGGAGGACGATGAGGCCCCGACGCGCCGTCACGGCCGCCCTGCTCGGCCTCGGCCTGCTGCTCTCGGCCGGCGGGTGCTCCGTGCTCGGCACGCCCGGCGGCTACCGGGTGGTCGTGTACTTCACCAAGGCGCCGTCCCTGTACGAGAAGTCCCGGGTGAAGGTCATGGGAGCCGACTCGGGCGACGTGAAGGACGTCCGGATCGAGGGCCGGAAGGTCCGGGTGGAACTGCTGGTCGACGATCATGTGCCGCTTCCGGCCGACGTGCGCGCCACCATCGCCGCGGAGAGCGCGATCGGCGAGCGCAGCGTCATCCTGTACCCGCCCTGGAAACCGGGGATGAAGCGGGCCGCCCCCGGTGCGGTCGTACCGGTCGACCGCACCGAACCCCCCGTCGAGATCGACGAGGTGCTGAACTCCTTCACCGACCTGGCCGACTCCCTGGACCCCACCAAGGTGCGGGGGCTCCTGCACACCGGTGCCGAACTCCTCGACGGCCGCGGCAAGAGCGTCAACGACGCGCTGGCCACCACCACGGACCTCGCCAGCGGTCTCGCGGCCCAGGACGAGCAGATCACGGCGGCCGCGACCGGACTGCGCGACCTCGCGACCTCACTCAACAAGCATGACGCCGGCCTGCGCCGGCTCATCGACGCGTTCAGCGCGACCAGCGCGCAACTGGCGGACGAGCGGACCCGGCTGAAGAACCTGCTCGTCGGGCTGACGACGCTCATCCGCAAGGGCCAGGTGGTCGTCACCGCCTACCGCGAGACGCTACCCACCACGGTCTCCCAGGCGTCGTCGCTGGTCATGACCCTGAAGGCCAACAGCGCCGCGCTGTCGCAGGCCATGGTCGGTCTGGCGCGCTTCACCGACGCGATGGAGAACGCCTGGGACCGGAAGACCCACACGATCGCCGTCCGGGTCCAGCTGAACGCGACCCTGCGGATCTGGCTTCAGCCGATCTTCGACCAGATGGGCTGGGGCCGGGTGCCCTGCCTGGACAAGCCGATCGGCAACTGTCCGAAGACGATCGAGCGGAGGGGACGGCCGTGAGACGTGTCCTGGCGGTGCTGCTCGCCCTCACCGTGACGGCGGGCTGCTCCCTGCAGACCCTGGGCGCCCCCAAGGGCGGGCTGACCCTGTACGCGGTCTTCGACGACGTGCAGAACCTCGTGGTGGGGCACGGCGTCCAGATGCACGACGTCCATGTCGGCTCGGTGACCAATATCCGGCTCCAGGGGTACCGCGCGCGGGTGACGCTCTCCCTGGTCGACGACACGCGGGTGCCGGCCGGAACCAGCGCCACCATCGCCAAGACCAGCCTGCTCGGGGAGAACTACGTCCGGCTGACCCCGCCCTCCGGGCACGCGCCGTACACCGCCGCCGCGCTGACCAGCGGCGCCGAGATCACCCGGACGGGCCTCCAACCCGACCTGGAAGTGATCACCGCGCGCGTCGGGCCGGTGCTCGCCGCGCTCGGCGGGGAGAACCTGGACGACATCGTCGGCGGGCTCTCCTCCGGCCTCGGCGGATCGGGCCCGCAACTGCACCGGATCATCGAAGAGGCCGCGGAGATCTCCGACAGCTACGCCGCCGCCGGCAAGGACCTGCGCGACGTGATCGACGGGATGGGACGGCTCAGCACGTCCCTGGCCGCGGAGGCCCCCGACCTGGACCGGCTGCCCGGCTCCCTGGTGGAGATGACCGCCCGGGTCCGCAAGGACCGTGCCGAGCTGAAGAAGGCCCTGACCGGGCTGACCGACCTCGCCCGGTCGGCCAACTCCGTGATCCAGGAACGGCACGGTGCCCGGCTGCGGGCGATGCTGCTGCGGCTCGACGCGGTCCTCACCACGATGATCCGCGGCCGGGACCAGCTGAAGACCGTGACCAGGGACCTGCTCACCAAGCTCGTCGACACCCCGCGCATCACCCATGAGGGGCAGGCGCTCGCCTTCGTGTGGGTCGGCGGGTTCCTGCCGGGCCAGGCCGCGCCCCGGCCCGACTTCAACACGCAGATCCGGCAACTGCTGGCACCGAGATAGGAGGCCGTGATGAAGCCGCGCATCCTGCTGAACCTGGGCGTCTTCGCCGTCATCGCCACGGTCATGATCACCTGGGCGGTGCTGACCCTGCTGCCGATCCGCTTCGGCGAGAAGCCGTTCCGGGTCGAGGTGGAGTTCGCCTCCTCGCCCGGCCTGCGTTCCGGCCTCGAAGTCGACTACCTGGGTGTGCCGATCGGGCAGGTCGACACGATCCGGCTGCGGCCGGGCCGGGTGAACGTCTCGTTGCTCATCGACGCCGGGACCGAGGTCCCCGGGAACGTGATCGCCCAGGTCTTCCGCAAGTCCGCGGTCGGCGAACCCTACGTGGAGCTGAGCTCGCCGCCCTCGGCCGCCGCGGCACCGCGGCTCGCGGACGGGGACGTCATCCCGCTCGCGCGCACCACCTCCGCCGTGCAGTACCAGCGGTTGTTCGACAGCGCCGGGAAGATGCTGGGCGCGGTCGAGCCCGCCGACCTGAAGACGGTCACCCGGGAGCTGTCGGTCGGTCTCAACGGCCGGGGGCAGGACCTTCGCGACACCCTCGCCGACCTCGACCACGCCACCAAGACCATCGCCGATCAGGCGGGCGTGCTCGACGCCCTGGCGGTCCAGCTGACCGCCCTGGCGGGCACCCTCTCCGCCAAGGGCCCGCAGCTCGCCGCCGGAACGAACGACCTGGCGGCCTTCACCGCCACGCTCCGTGACTCCCGCAAGAGCATCGACGCCCTCCTCACCGACGCGCCCGGATTCCTCGACCAGACGAACGCGCTGCTGAAGGACTCCCGGCCCGGTCTGCGGTGCCTGTTCACCGCGCTGGGCACACCGGCGCCCTCCCTCTTCAACCAGCGCAACTCCCAGGCGGTCCACCACGCCATGAGCCAGATGCACGGGACGATTCCCGGGCTCCTCGACGATGTCGCCACCGTGCGGCCCGAAAGCACCTACATCCGGCTCAAGCTGCTCCTGACCGTCGGGGGACCGGTTCCGAACGCCCAGGAGTATCCCGAGCGGCTGCCCGGCGCCACCGTTCCGCCGCAGTACATCTGCCGCGACACCGCCGCCACCCGGAACGCCGAGCAGCCCGGCCAGGGGAACCGGAACCGCCCGGCCGGGAAGCCCGCCGGCACGGAGGTGGACCGGGTCTTCAAGACCATCGCGCCCACGCCCGCCGCGGCGGCGGAGGACGGGGACGATCGCTGGCTCCCGCTGCTGCCGCCGATCGCCGCCGCCCTGATCTTGCTCGGTACCGCCGCCCACACCGTCCGCAGGATGCGTAACCGGCCCCATCGGAGGAAGAACGCATGACCGCCAAGACCACTGGCAAGCCGTCCCCGTCCGACACCGCGCGGGAGGACGCGGAGCAGCCCGCCGACACCGGTTCGGTCGCCGCCGATTCCGAGCAGGAGGCGCGGGATACGGGGGTCGAGGACGCCGGGCAGGAGGTGGCAGCCGAGGAGGCGGTGCCGGAGGAGGCGGTGTCCGAAGACGCGGAATCCGAGGACACGGAGCCCAAGGACACGGAATCCAAGGACGCGAAGCCCGAGGACACGAAGCCCAAGGACACGGAATCCGAGGACGCGGTGTCCGAGAAGGCGGTGCCCGCCGCGGGCGGGCGGATGCGCAGGCCGAACCTGCCGACCGGGACGTCGCGGCGGCTGGCGGTGGCGGCTCTCGCCCTGGTGTTCGCCACCGCCGTGGTCACGGCGGTGATCCAGTGGCGTGAGTCCGACCGGCTCGCCACCCGGGACCAGACCGAGCAGCAGGTGCGTGACCGGTCCGCCGAGTTCGGCCGGGCCCTGCTGGCCTACAACCACACCGACCTGCCCGGAGCGCGGGCCCGCATCCGTGGCCTGACGTCCGCCGACTTCGGGCGCACCTACGAGACGGCCTTCGACGGGCTCGCCGAAGTCATCACCAAGTACCGGGCGAACGCCACCGCCACCGTCCGCGACACCTACCTCAACGCCTTCGACGGGCAGAACGCCAAGACCCTCGTCGTCCTGGACAGCGAGGTCCGCAGCACCATGGGCGTGCGCCGGGTGCTGGGCACCAAGCTCCTCCTGGAGTTGGTGCTGGAGCGGGGAGCCTGGCGGGTCGACGGCCTGACGACTCTGCCCGCCGACGACGAAACCCTGACCAAGCCCGACGGGACCGTCGAGAAGCCGCAGCAGAACGGGGTCGTGGCGCCCAGCCCGCAGCCGTCCCCCTGACGGGCCGGCAGGCGCGGACCACCCACGCCGAGGGCGCAAGATCCACGCTCCCTGCGGCGTGTTATCGTGGCGCTTGCATTACGAATGTTGCTCTCGAAAAATGAGAGGAAGCCTCTCAATGGGGGATATCGAGGCTCACCAGCGGGAAGCGGGCACGGGCGCGGACGGCCACGCGGAGCCGCGTACCCACATCGTCAGCGAGCTCGGCATGGCGGTCCGGCTCGTGGGCGACGAACTGCACGGCAGCGCTCCCGTGGTCCCCGAGATGTACGTGCCGGGGACCGGTTTCGTGCGGACGTCGATCCTCGCCACCTGGGCCGACGTGCTCGCGGGCATGCTCATCGGCGGGCTCCTGGCCCCCCGCGTCCCGGTGACGCTCGAACTGGCCGTCGACCTGTACGGAGAGCCCCCCGCCTGCGCGAGCCTGCACGGGGTGGGGCGGATCATCAAGGCGGGGCGGTCGGTCGCGGTCGCCAGCGTCGACTTCACCACCGACGGCGGCGAGCCCGTCGCCATGGGGACGGCGTCGTTCATGGCCGCCCCCGACGTCACGCTCACCCTGCCTCCCCTCGCCACCACCCTCGCCGGGAGGCACGCCGGCGGCCCGCTGACGGCCCCCTTCGCCGAGCGGGCCGGATGCGAGCGCCGCGAGCCGGGTGTCGCGGTGCTCGCCAGATCCGACGACGCGCTCAACGCCTCGCACACGATCCAGGGCGGCCTCATCGCGCTCGCCGCGGAGGAGGCGGTGCTCTCGCGGGCGCCGGGGACCACCCTGGCGTCGCTCGCGATGCGGTACCTGCGGCCGGCGCGCGTCGGCCCGCTCGTGGCCACGGCGGCCGTGCACGGCGATCTCGCCCGGGTCGACGTGCGCGACGCCGGCAGCGACGGCCGCCTCACCGTCTCCGCGACGACGCGGACCTTCCCGCCCCGGGGCTGAACCGGGTTCCGCCCGGCGGGCCGGGGCGGGCGCGGTGTCAGCCGAGGACGAGCGGCAGGGTCTCCCAGCCGCGGACGGTCGAGGTCTGCGCCATCCTGGCGTTGTCCCAGTCCACGTCCCATCGGGGGAAGCGGCGCAGGATCTCCTCCACCGCCACCCGGCCCTCCAGCCGGGCCAGCGCCGCACCCAGGCAGAAGTGGACGCCGTGGCCGAAGGTGAGCTGCTGGCCGATGCGGCGGTGGATGTCGAACCGGTCCGGGTCGGGGTGGCGGCGCTCGTCGCGGTTGGCGGAGGCCACCAGGAAGAGGACGGCGCTGCCCGCGGGCACGGTCCGGCCGTGGAACTCGGTGTCCGCGGTGACG
Source organism: Actinomadura craniellae (assembly GCF_003289645.1). Taxonomy (GTDB): domain Bacteria; phylum Actinomycetota; class Actinomycetes; order Streptosporangiales; family Streptosporangiaceae; genus Actinomadura_D; species Actinomadura_D craniellae. The sequence goes on from NZ_QLYX01000001.1 coordinate 490,609, forward strand.
TAGCGGGCGATGGACGGGCCGGTCGGCTCGAACCGCAGGAGTTCCTCGATCGTGTTGGGGATCAGCGACGGGTCGTCCACGAGTTCCTGGCGCTGGTCGGGGTGGTCGGACAGGACGGCCCCGGCCCAGCCGATGAGCCGGCCCGTCGTCTCGTTGCCGGCGCCCGCGACGACCGTGATGTAGGTGACGACCTCGTCCCGGGTGAGCGTGCGCCGCGTGCCGTTCTCGTCCTCGAACTCGGCGTTCATCAGGTCGGTCATCAGGTCGTCGGAGGGGTTCTCGCGGCGCCAGTCGAGGTAGTCGACGAGCGTCTCGTTGTTGGGGATCGCGCCGTCCGTGAAGTCCATCTGCCCGCTGCCCTCGGTGCGCAGGTTCTCGTCGGTCGCGTCGCGGATGGCCGCCTGGTCGGCCTCGGGGATGCCGAGGAGCATGCCGATCACGCGCATCGGCATTTCGGCGCCGACGGCGGCGACGAGGTCGAAGCGGTCCGTGCCCACCAGCGGGTCGAGGGTGCGCGCGCAGAAGTCCCGCACCTGCGGTTCCAGTTCGCTGATCTTGCGCGGGGTGAAGATGCGGGCGAGCAGCCGGCGGTGGATGTCGTGGACCCGGGGGTCTTCGAAGATGACCGTGCCCGAGGGAATCTCGATATCCGATTTGATCAGCTCGAGGATGTTGCCGCGGGCCGAGGAGAACGTCTTCCAGTCCGGCAGGCTCTGCTCGACGTCGGCATGCCGGCTCACCGCGTAGAAGTCGTACTTCTCGTTGTAGTACAGCGGCGCCTCCTCCCTGAGCCGGCGGTACACCGGATACGGGTCCCGCATGAATCTGAAATCGTAGGGATCCCAGTAGACAGAGTCATCCGTGCTCACTCGCGTTCCTCCGCGTCTCGCGTCGGCGCTGCATTGACGGGGCGTTTGATTTCTTGCATGCTCACGCGAATCGATCAGCTGGCCACCGCCATTTACGGAAGGATTTTCCGGACCGTGCTGAGCGGTCGCACAGCGTCGATATGAAAAGGTTTGTACCACCCGGATTTCGGCTGGTCAAGAGGTGCGGTCCGCGGGCGTCCCGGGCGTCGAGTCCCGCCTCGCCTCCGCTGCCGAGCACTCGATCAGCGTGAGTTGGATCGCATGATCGGGGTCGTACCAGCAGGCCACGCTACGATGGCCAGCGAATCCAGGTGGCAGTCGTCCTAGATTGTGGAGGCAATGGCATGGCGTCGTCTCGCAGGTTGGGTGCGCCGGACGCCAAGAATCGAGCCGTCCTGCTGGACGCGACGGAGCGGCTTCTGCTGGAGGAGGGGTACGCCGCGGTGAGTTCGCGGCGCGTCGCCGCCGCGGCCGGCCTCAAGCCCCAGCTCGTGCACTATTACTTCCGCAGTATGGACGAGTTGTTCATGGCTGTTTTGCAGCGCCGCTCCGAGGAGGCGCTCCGATATCAGGCCGAGGCGCTGGCGTCGCCGCAGCCATTGTGGGCGTTGTGGGAGTTCAGCACCGAGCTGGAGCCCAGTTCGCTGACGATGGAACTCGTGGGCCTGGCCAGCCAGCGCAAGACGATCCGCGCGGAGATCGCGCGGTATGCCGACCAGTTCCGCCGCGACCAGCTCGAGGTCGTGTCCGATCTGGTGCGGCGCTACGAGGTCGATACGGACGAGTTCTCGGCCGGCGCGCTGGTGGTGATCATGACGGGCGTCTCGCGGATCATCATGATGGAGAAGGCGCTGGGCATGTCCACCGGTCACGACGACGCCCTCGCGCTCGTCGAACGGCACATCGAGCGCCTCGAAGGCCCGCGCGACGTCAGCCTCCGGCCGAGCTGACGCCCGGGAGTCCCGGCGAGCTCTGGTCGCCGGGGGCTTCGGTACCGGCCCGGGTTCCACCCGCTGGAGTTCAGGACTCCGTCCGGCCGCCGTGGCGGGGGCGTGTGCCGCCGGCGCTCCGAACCTGGTGGCGACTTTTCGTTGCGTAAGACGAGCGCCCGCGTAATCATGTGATGGATGTCTATATGTCGAAGTGTTGATGCCCGGTCGTGGGCTGTTCGGAGCGCCAGATGAGACTCGCCCTGCATATCAACGACTACTCGGGTCTCGGTGCGCCGCACCAGATGGCTCCGGCGCTGGCCCGGATCGCGAGAACGGCCGAGGACGCGGGGTTCGCCCGGCTCAGCCTGACCGACCACCTGTGGCAGATCAGCATGCTCGGCGAGGAGTACGAGCCGATGCTGGAGTCGTACACGACCCTGGGCTACCTGGCCGGGCAGACGCGGTCGATCGAGTTGCAGACCCTGGTCACCGCCGCGACCTACCGCCCGCCCGGGCTGCTCGCCAAGATCGTGACGACGCTGGACGTCCTCTCCGAGGGCCGCGCCTGGCTCGGCATCGGCGCCGGCTGGAACGACGAGGAGGCGACCGGGCTCGGGCTGCCGTTCGGCCCGCTCGGCGAGCGGTACGCCCGGCTGGAGGAGACCATCAAGATCTGCCGCCAGATGTGGAGCGACAGCCGCGACTCCTTCGTCGGCGAGCACTACCAGCTGGCGAGCACCCTCAACTCGCCGCAGCCGCCGACCCGCCCCGGCCCGCGGATCCTCGTCGGTGGCGGCGGTGAGCGGGTGACGCTGCGGCTGGCCGCCAAGTACGCCGACGCGTTCAACGTCTTCGGTGGCCCGGACGCCGGGCAGAAGCTGACCCGGCTGCGGGAGCACTGCGCGGAGATCGGCCGCGACGCGGACGCCATCGAGAAGACCGCCGTCCTCCCGTACGCCGGCGACGGCGCGGGAGGCGTGGACGGCCTGCTGGAGGAGCTGCGGCGGCTGCACGAGCTGGGCTTCACGACGGTCTACAGCTCCGTTCCCGACGTCGCCACGATCACGCCGCTGGAGACGATCGGCGCGAAGGTGATCCCGGAGATCTCCGGCTGGTGACCGCACACCCATCCGACCAACACGACGCACGCAATCGCATCCAGAGAGGAAACGGGATGAACGTCGACGACATGATCCTGGTCAGCATCGACGACCACGTGATCGAGCCCCGCGACATGTTCGAGAGGCACGTCCCCGAGAAGTACCGGGACCAGGCGCCGAAGTCCATCATGGACGAGAACGGCTACGAGAAGTGGTGGTTCCAGGGCATCCCCAGCGTCTCCAGCAGCCTCAACGCCGTCGTGGGCTGGCCGAACGAGGAGTGGGGGATGAACCCCTCCACCTTCGCCGAGATGCGGCCGGGCAGCTACGACATCCACGAGCGCGTGCGGGACATGAACCGCAACGGGATCCTCGCCTCGATGTGCTTCCCGTCGTTCGCCGGCTTCAGCGCGCGGTTCTTCCAGGAGGCGCAGGACAAGGACCTGGCGCTCATCATGCTGAAGGCCTACAACGACTGGCACATCGACGAGTGGGCGGCGACCTACCCCGGCCGCTTCATCCCCCTCGCGCTCGGGCCCGTCTGGCACCCGGAGGAGCTCGCCGCGGAGGTGCGGCGGGTGGCGGCCAAGGGCGTCCGTGCCATCACCATGCCGGAACTGCCCCACATCCAGGGCCTGCCGAGCTACCACGACCTGGAGTACTGGGGCCCGTTCTTCCAGGCCGCCTCCGAAACCGGAGTCGTCATGTGCCTGCACATCGGGCAGGGCTTCGGCGCGATCAACGGTGCCCCCGGCGCCCCGATCGACAACATGATCATCCTGGCGACCCAGGTGTCCACGTTCGCGGCCCAGGACCTGCTGTGGGGCGGGGCGATGACCAAGTACCCCGACCTGAAGATCGCCTGGTCGGAGGCGGGGATCGGATGGATCCCGTTCTACCTGGACCGGTGCGACCGGCACTACACCAACCAGCGCTGGCTGGGACACGACTTCGGCGGCAAGCTGCCCAGCGACATCTTCCGGGAGCACTCGCTGGCCTGCTACGTCACCGACCCCACGGCGCTCAAGGTGCGGCACGACATCGGTGTCGAGATCATCGCGTGGGAGTGCGACTACCCGCACTCGGACTCGATCTGGCCGAACGCACCCGAGTTCGTGCACGCGGAGATGCAGGGCGCGGGCGTGCCCGACAACGAGATCAACATGATCACGTACGAGAACACCTGCCGCTTCTTCGGCTGGGACGCCTTCAAGCACATCCCGAAGGAGCAGGCCACCGTCGGCGCGCTGCGCGCGCTGTCGCCGGACGTCGACACGACCATCCGCTCCAAGCACGAGTGGCGGCAGATGTACGACCTGGCGCACTCCTCCTGAGCGGAACCGAGCAGCGGATTCGTCCGCCACGTCGGCGCGCGGCCTCCGGGCCGCGCGCCGACGCGCGTTCAGGACGAGAAGGAGTAGCCGCCGTTGAGGGGGTAGGTCTGCCCGGTCACCCAGCCCGCCTGCGGCCCGGAGAGGAAGGCCACCAGCGCGGCCACCTCGTCCGGCCGGCCGGTGCGCCGGATGACGTACCGGCCCAGGTTCCGGGTCAGGGCGGGGTCGTCGGGGTCCATCCCCTCCGGGGTGATCGTCCCCAGGGACACGCAGTTGACGGTGATGCCGTGCCGGCCGACCTCCCGGGCGATCGCCCGGCTGAACCCCGCGGCGCCCGCCTTGGCCGCCGAGTAGGCCGCCATCGTCGGCTCTCCGATCCGGCCGGCGTCGGAGATGATGGTCACGACGCGGCCCCAGGAGCGGTCGACCATGCCGGGCAGGAACGCCCGGACCGCGTGCATCACCCCGTACAGGTTGACGCGGAGGAAGCCCTCCCAGTCGTCGGGCGCCGTCTCGATGAAGGAGGCGAAGTCCTCCCGCCCCAGGGACGTCGTCCGGCCGGCGTTGCCCGCGTTGTTGATCAGGATGTCGACCGGGCCGACCGCCTGGGCGGCCCGCCGCACCGCGGACCAGTCCGTGACGTCGAAGAGCGCCGGCTCCGCGCGGCCGCCGGCCATGGTGATCTCGGCGGCCACGGCGTCGGCCCGGTCGCCAGCGAGGTCGTTGATGACCACCTCGGCGCCCTGGCGGGCCAGTTCGAGTGCGATGACGCGCCCCATGCCCTGCCCGGCCCCGGTCACCAGGGCGCGCCGGCCGGTGTGCGTGCGCTCATCCGTCATGCGGACCTCCTTCGCCGGCGCGGTCCAGTGTGTCGGCCACGCAACGATCAATCAATACGAAATTTCTATATCTGTCAATCTATTGTGTATGATCTCCACCGGAACATCGGCACAGGTAGGCGAAGGGGATAGGGCAGATGAGCGAACTCGGTCTCGTCCGGCCCGACATGCAAGGCATCGTCGGCCAGCCCTACGGGCGGCAGGTCTCGTATCCGATCAGCGCGTCCGACATCCGCAAATGGGCGCTGGCGGTGTACTTCCCGCAGACACCACCATCGCGGTACGCCGACCCCCGCGCCGCCGCGGCCGGCCGGCTCGTCGCTCCGCTGGACTTCAACCCGTTCGCCTGGGGGGCCGCCGAGGAGACGGGCACCGGGCGCGAGATCGAGATCGGGCCCGAATACCGCAGCTCCGGCGCCATGGAGCACTACCTCGGTGTCACCCCGCCGGAGCTCCGGCGGGCGCTCAACGGCGGGGTGTCGGCCACCTACACCGGGGTGCCCATGCGGCCCGGCGACGTCATCACTGCGGAGTCCGCCATCGCCGGCTACTCCGAACGGGAGGGGCGGCTCGGCGCCATGTTGCTGACCGACATCGCCACGACCTGGACCAACCAGGACGGCGACGAGGTCAGGACCCGCCGCATGACGCTCATCCGCTACTGAGCCCGACGACCGACCAGGAGGACCCGATGACCTACGCCGCTGCGCCCGGCGCGTCCACGCGGACGCCGGAGTTCGAGGTGAACGCCCCCGTCCCGCCGTTCGTACGGCCGGCCGGCCTGGAGGCGTGGAACCGCTACGCCGCCGTGAACGACGAGTTCGTCGGCATCCACATGGACGACGAGGCCGGGCAGGCCGCCGGCTACCCGGGCGCCATCGGGATGGGCAACCTGGTCTGGGGCTGGCTGCACTGCATGGTCGAGGACTGGCTCGGCGACCGGGGCCGGCTGGAGCACCTGGAGTGCCGGTTCCGCGTTCCGGCCCTCAAGGGCGACGAGATCACCTGCGGCGGCGTCGTCAGCGGCCGCGAGGTCCGGGCGGACGGCACGACCGTGCTGGAACTGGACCTGTGGGCGGAGAAGCAGACGGGGGAACGGCTCACGTCGGCGAAGGGCCGGGTCGAGCTCTCGGGGTGAACCCTCTCCGGACGGAACGGCCCGCCCGGCGCACCCGGCGCGCATGACGCCAGCCCCCCGGCGCCGGAGGTGGACGTCGGGGGGCTGGTGGTCGTGGCGCTCAGGCGGCGGCGAAAGGATCGCCTGAGAGCTCCTCGGTGCTGAAGAAGAGGGGCGCCCCGAAGGTGTCCTCGACGTCGGTGACGATCAGTTCCTCGTTGACCCGGGTGGTCCGGACGTCGTTCTTGTTCAGCCAGGCCTCGGCCGAGTTGAGGTCGGTCACCTTGAAGTGCAGGCTGTAGATCATGTTGCCCCACTTCTCGACGTGCCGGCCGAGGTCGGAGGCGGGGTCCAGCGGCTCGGCGAGCTGCAGGAGGCAGTCACCGAGCTGCAGGATCGCGGACTTCGCCCGCAGGCCGTCGTCCGTGCCGGTCCTGACCGGTATCGCCTGCATGGTGTCGACGTAGGTTTCGACGGCGGGTTCGAGCTCCCGGACGCCCAGGGTGACGTGGGAGAAGCGCTCGATGGTGAGCGGGTGGGACCGCCACATCTGCACCAGCGACGACCACGTCTCCTCGTTCCGCGGGTCGTTGGGCATGTCGTGGTGGCACAGCTCCACCATCAGGCCGGCGGTGTCCCGCGGGCTCGGGAAGAAGTAACCCGTCTCCGGGTCGAGCTTCTCGATCTTCCCGCCGCCGGGCTTGCCGATGTAGACCCCGCGTTCCAGCAGCCGGTCGGCCAGCCCGACGAGGTCGTCGACCTTGTACCCGACCGAGTGCAGATGCTGCCCGAACTTCGTGTAGAACTTCCCGACGGGGAGGTCGGGGTTGGCCGGCATCTTCGGCGCCATGGTCTCGATGCACAGGTCGCCGATCATCAGGAGGGTCGCGTAGCGGTCCTCCCAGGGCAGGTAGTTCGGCTCGTCGACGCCCATGTACACGAAGCCGCCCAGGACGTCCTCGTAGAACTTGCGCAGCCGCTGCGCGTCGTCGGACATGTGGACGACGTGGATCATCTGCCCGATGCCGTGGTCCCCGGTCCGCTTGACCTGTTGCTTCATATGGTTCTCCTCACAGCTCGCCGGAATCGCGGACGTACCACTGGAGTGCCGGTGGGTTGTCCGCCAGGTCCATGGCGGGGGACAACTGCATCTGGCCGGACGTGGCGGCCTCCGTCAGGCTGGCCTCCGCCGCGGCCACCTCGACCTCGCCGAGGTCGTAGAAGGTGAGGAACCGGGGCGGTCGGCCGGAGTCGGCCGGGTCCACGAGCCGGTAGCGGATCACCTTCTCGATCGTCGGGATCGCCGCTCGCACGTCCGGGATGTGCACCTTCTCGTACCACTCCACGAACTCCGCGGTGCGATCCGGCACCGGGCTGGCCCAGGCCAGCAGCGCTGCTCTGACCACTGTCGTTCTCCTCCTCCTGCTTCGGTTAACTCGTCACTGCCGCGGCCGTCGCCTGGTGGGGGCGAACGTCCCGCGCCCCCGCCCGCGCATGGCCCAGGGCCTGTGTCACCGCCGCCCGCACCGCGGTCTCGTCCTCCGGGAGCACGCGGTCCACGACGCCGAGGCGGAGCAGTTCGTCCGGGGTCATCCGCAGGGACCGGGTGAGCTCGGGCACCCGGGCGGGGTCGCGGTAGAGGATCGCGGCTCCCGCCTCGGGGCCGATCACGGAGAACACCGCGCCCTCCAGGAGGAACAGCCGGTCGGTGTGCGCCAGCGCCACGGAACCGCCGCTGCCGCCCTCCCCGACGACCACGCAGACGCTGGGCGTGGGTAGTTCGGCGAGGGCGAGCAGGGTGCGCGCGATCTCGCCGGCGACGCCGCCCGCCTCCGACTCGGGACGCGGGTCGGCGCCGGGCGTGTCGACGATCGTGAGCACCGGCAGCCGCAGCCGGCCCGCGAGCCGGACCGCCCGCTGCGCCAGCCGGTAGGCGCCGGGACCCGGCGCTCCCGGCTGGGAGATCCCGGCGAACCGGTCCATCGCGACGACGACCACCTGCCGGCCGTCGATGGCGGCCAGCCCGGCCCGCACGGCCGGGTCGGCTCCGCCGAGGTCCACCCACGCGTCGGTGAGCCACGCCGCCCACTCCAGGCCGGAGGGCCGTTCCGGATCGCGGGCGCGCAGCAGGTGCTCGTAGGGGGCCTGGCCCGGGGGAGCGGTGCCGGGTCTCGCCGGGCGTCCCGGGGGCGGGACGAGCGGACCGGCGTCGGCGGCGCCCACGGCCGCGGCGAGCCAGTGCCAGCGGTGCCCGGGATCGACGATCGCGTCGATCAGCCCGTGCCGGAGCGCCGACTCCGCGGTGTGCGACGTCGGGGGCGGGTAGGCGCCGGTGACCTCGGCGACGACCCGGGGGCCGCCGAACCCGATCGTCGCCCCCGGCTCGGCGGCGCGCAGGTCGGCCACGGAGACGAAGGACGCCAGGACGCCGCCGGTGGTCGGCGACCGCAGGTACGCGGCCGACCGCAGCCCCGCCGCGGCGTGCCGTGCGGCGGCCGCCACGGTGCGCGGCATCTGCAGGAGGGACACCATTCCCTCCTGCAGCCGGGCGCCCCCGGTCGAGACCGTCTGCACCACGGGCGCGCCCGCCCGGACGGCGCGGTCGAAGGCGCGGACGACGCGCTCGCCGGCGACGGCGCCCATCGTCCCGCCCGCCCGGCCGAAGTCGCAGTCGATCCACACGGCGGGTCGCCCGCCGAGCTCGATCAGCGCCGTCCGGACCGACTCCTGCGCCGAGGCCGGGGCGGTGTACCCGGGAAAGCCCAGCGGGTCGGCCGAGCGGAGCCCGTCGTCCCACGCCCGCACGACGCGGACGCCGGCCCCGGCCGGGGCGAGCGGCTCAATCGCCATAGGTGTAGAAGCCCCGCCCGGTCTTGCGCCCCAGCCACCCCAGCCGGACGTACTGCTTGAGCAGCGGCGGCGGGAAGTAGCGCGGGTCCTTGTACTCCTCGTACATCGACGCGGCCATGTCGTGGACGATGTCCAGGCCGATCAGGTCGCTGAGCCGGAACGGCCCCATCTTGTGGTTGAAGCCCAGCGTGATCACCGAGTCGATCGACTCCATGTCGGCCACGCCCCGCTCGAAGGCGCGGATCGCGTCGAGCAGGTAGGGCACGATGAGCAGGTTGCCGACGAAGCCGGGCACGTCGTTGATGACGACGGGCGCCTTGCCGAGCCGGGTCGCCAGCTCCGTCACCGTGTTGACGCACTCCTGCTCGGTGACCGGGGTCCTGATCACCTCGACCAGGCGCATGGCGGGCACCGGGTTGAAGAAGTGCAGCCCGACGACCTGCTCCGGGCGGGACGTCGCCGCGGCGAGGACGACCAGCGGGATGGTCGAGGTGTTCGACGCGATGAGCGTGTCCGGCCCGACCAGCCGGTCGATCTCGCCGAGCAGCCGCCGCTTGAGCTCGACGTCCTCGTACACGGCCTCCACCACGAGGTCCGCCTGGGCGATCTCGGCCAGGTCGGTCGTCAGGGTGGAGCAGGTGCGCGCCTGCTCGGCCTGCTCGGCGGTGATCTTGCCACGGGCGGCACTGGCCGCCAGGCCGGCGGCGATGCGCCGGTGGGCGGCGTCGATGCCGGCCTGGTCCGCTTCGATGCCGATGGCTTCGAGGCCGTTCTGGGCGGCGAGCTGGACGATGCCGCCGCCCATCGTCCCGCAGCCGACGACGGCGATTTTCTTGATGTTCATGTCCGGAACTCCTCGGCGAGGGGAAAGGGCATGCCACGGGGACGGCGGCCGGACGGGAGCCCGGCCCGGTCCACGGGGTTCACGCGACGGTGTTCAGGCGACTTCGATGACGACGGCTCCGCCCTGCCCGCCGCCGGCGCACATGGTCGCGAGGCCGATGCCACCGCCGCGCCGGCGCAGCTCGTGGGCGAGCGTCGTCAGCATGCGCGCCCCGGTCGCGGCGATCGGGTGGCCGAGGCTGCATCCGCTGCCGTGCACGTTGACCCGGTCCTCGTCGAGCTTCAGCACCTGGCAGGTCGCCACCGGGACGGAGGCGAACGCCTCGTTGATCTCCCAGAGGTCGATGTCGGCCGTCGTCAGGCCGGCCCGCTCGAGGACCTTGGTCGCGGCGTCGATCGCGCCGACGCCGGTGAACTTCGGCTCGACGCCGACCGCCGCCCAGGCGCGCACGGTCGCGAGAGTCCGGAGGCCCTCCGCCCGGGCCAGGTCGTCGGCGACGACGGCGAGCGCGGCCGCGCCGTCGTTGGACCCGCTGGCGTTGCCCGCGGTGATCGAGAACCCCTCGATGTCCGGGCGCAGCGGCGGGAGCGCGGCCATCTTCTCGGCGGAGGTGGTGGCCCGCGGGTGCTCGTCGGCTGCGAACTCGACCACGGAGCCGTCCCGCCGGGTCACCTTGATGGGCACGATCTCGTCGGCGAACACGCCCGCCTCGGTCGCGGCGACCGCCCGCTGGTGCGAGCGCAGGGCCCACGCGTCCATCTGCTCGCGGGTGAGCCCGTACTTCTGGGCGACGTTCCAGCCGACGGTCATGGCCGTCTCGTCGGTGGCGTCGTCGGTGTAGGGGAACGTCGGGGCGATGCGCCGCTCGGTGGCGTCGCCCAGCGGGATCCGCCAGTCGAGGGCCGGCATGAGGGAGGACGACTGCACGCCGCCGGCCACGATGGCACGGTCCATGCCCGCCCGGATGTTCGCCGCGGCCGTCCCGACGGCGGTGAGGCTGCTGGCGCAGTGCCGGTTCATCGACACGCCGGGCACCCGGGTCATGCCCGCGGCGACCGCGGCGTGCCGGGCAAGGTCGCCGCCGCCGTACATCGACTCGCCGAAGATGACGTCGTCGAACCGTTCGGGCGCGATGCCGGACCGGCGGACGGCCTCCCGGAGGACGTGGGTGGCCAGATCCTCGGCGGGGGTCTCGGTGAGGGTGCCCTTGCGCGCGGTTCCGATCGGGGTGCGGACCGCGCTGACGATCACGGCTTCGGGCACAGGACCACCTCACTGTCTCGAAGGTAGGGATGGTGCGCCCGGCGCGAATTCGCCCGGCGACGGTTCGACAGTAGCTTATGTTTTTATACTCGTAAATATGTCGAATCAATCTCCGGGGTGTTGCCCAGGGTGAGCCTGGACACATCGACGGTTCCATCATCGCGGTGGGGCAGAATGGGGTTCTGTACGAGGGGAGCGCTTCTTCGACCTTCCGGGAGACGATGTGGCCGGCCGACCGGTGGACGGGGAACAAGCGGCCTCTTCGCGTTCCCGCCCGGCGACCAGCGTCGACGTCGCCCGGCTCGCCGGAGTCTCCCGGGCCACGGTGAGCCACGTCCTCAACGACCAGGTCGAGCGGTTCAGCGCGGACACGGTCGAGCGGGTGCGCCGGGCCGCGGCCGAACTCGGCTACGTCCCCTCGGCGGCGGGCCGCGCCCTGGTCATGGGGCGCAGCGACTTCATCATCCTGGTCGTGCCGCACACCACCTTCATCCGGCTCCAGGACGTCATCGAGGTCCTCTCGACCGACATCGAGGACCTCGGCTTCACCGTGGTCGTGCACTTCGTGTCCCGGACGAAGGGCACGACGTCGGCCCGGCTGCAGCACATGATCGAGACACTGCGCCCGGCCGGGGTCGTCGACCTGGGCGGGCTGTCGGCCGCCGACCTCGCCGCCGTGGAACGGGCCGGCTGCCCGGTCCTGCCGCAGGCGGCCCCGCTCGGCTTCAACACCTGGATCGGGCGCCTGCAGGCCCGGCACCTGCATTCCCGCGGGTACACCAGGCTCGCCTACGCGTTCCTGTCCGACGAGCGGGACGACCCGTACGGGCAGGGGCGCGCCGACGCCGTCGCCGAGTTCTGCGCGGACGAGGGCCTCGCCCCGCCCGCGCACATCCACGTCTCCATCGACCCCGAAGGCGCGCGACGGGCCCTGGAATGGCTCCTCGTGCTGTGCGGCCGGCCGGTGGCGGTCGCCTGCTACAACGACGAGGTCGCCCTCGCCCTGGTGTTCGCCGCGAAGGGCGGCGGGCTGTCCGTACCGGACGACGTTGCGGTGATCGGCGTCGAGCGCGCCGCCGTCGGGCAGGTGGTCTCGCCCCGGCTGACCACCGTCGCGAGCAACGTCCCCGCGGCCCTGCGGCACATCCGGCACTCCCTCGTGCGGACCTACGGCAGCCCGGCGGTCCTGGACGAGATCTCCGATCCGGGCGAGGCCTTCACCGTGGTGATCGGCGAGACGACCTAGCGCGACACGGGGTTCGGCCGCCGGCGTCCCTCACCTATATGGCGTGGTAGGAAGGCGAATCGTCCCCGTTGACACGTGTCACCACCCTTCATAAAGTGGGCGCGCCGACAGGGGATGTCCCGCGGGGAACCCTCCCGGGGGACACGCTGGCAAGGAGGCAGGCCGATGTCGTTGAACGGGCGTGTCGACGTGGTGGTCATCGGATTCGGGGTGGCCGGCGCCGCGGCGGCCCTGGCGGCGGCCGCCGCCGACGCGCGGGTGCTGGTCCTGGACCAGGGCGTTCCGGCGGAGCGCAGGCTCCTGGCCTCCCGTGCCGCCCGGTCCCGTGACGCGCTGCGGACCGGCCTGCGGGCCGCGGCGCTCGCCGCCGGGGTCGAGGTGCGAGCGCAGTTCCGCGTGCACGAACTGGTGGTGGACGCCGGGCAGGTGAGCGGCGTCGGTTACGCGACGCTGCCGCCCCGGGGAATCGCCGCCGCGGGCCACCGGTGGCTGCAGCGGGCGGGCGACCGGGCGCCGGCGGGCATCGCGCCCGTCCTCACCCGGGCCGCCGACGCGGTGTGGCAGTCGGTCCTCGTCGTCGGCGAGGTCGGCTGCTCCTCGGTCGTCCTCGCCCTGGACCCGCGGCACTGGGAGTTCGTCGGGCCCGCCATGTGGACCGCGGCGCGTACGGGGCTCGGCGGCGGAGTGCCGGCGGCGCCGGCATGGCCCCGCCCGCTGCGCGCGGTCCCCGCCACGGAGACCGGCGCCGGGCCGACCCCGGAACTGGCCGTCCGCACCTGGTGCGCCGCGCGCGAGACACCCGCCTTCACCGCCGCGGGCCAGACCGAACTGCGCGTCGACGAGACGACCGGAGCCGTCCTGGTGGGCGACGACCAGCCCGTGCCGGGGCTCTACTCGGCCGTCCAGCCGCACCGTGCCGGGGCCGATTCCGAGCCCGGCGCCGTGCTGGCGGCCGGCAAGCGGGCCGGGCTCGGCGCGCTCGCCATGGCGCGGCACGCCCGGGTTGCGCTCCGCTCGGTCGGCTGACGGAGCGAGTGACCGGGCGAGTGACCCAGGCGGGTCACCGGCCGCGGAACTGCGGCATCCTGCTCTCGCGGAAGGCCGCGATGCCCTCGTGCAGGTCGGCGGTCGTCATCGTGACCGGCTGTGCGAGCGCCTCCCACTGGATCGAGGCCTCCAGCCCGGCGGCCGACTGCTCCAGACCCGTCTTGGTCAGCCGCAGCGCGATCGGGCCGGCCTCGGCGATCCGGGAGGCGACCGCGAGGGAGTGGTCGAGCGCGTCGTCGGCGACGCCGGTCACCAGCCCCCAGTCCAGTGCCTGTTCCGGCAGCACCTCGCGGCCGGTGTAGAGCATGTCGCGGGCCCGGGTGACCCCGATCGCCTCGGGCAGCAGCCAGGTCGCCCCCATCCCGCCGTGGGTCCCGCGGTAGATGAACGGGGTGCTGAACCGCGCGTTGCGGCCGGCGAACCGCAGGTCGCAGGCCAGCATCAGGCAGACGCCGGCCCCGACCGTCGGCCCGTTGACCGCGGCGATGACGGGGAACGAGAGGGCGCGCGGGCGCAGCCAGCTCCGGTAGAACGGCAGCATCCGCTCCCGCAGCCGGTCGATGGTGACGTCCTCGGCCGAGCCCTGGTCGAGCCAGGAGAGGTCGGCGCCGGAGCAGAAGGAACTGCCCGCGCCGGTCACCACGAGCACCCGGGTCTCCCGGTCGGCCGCCACCTCGTCGATGGCCCGGTTCCAGGCCTGGGTCATCTCCTCGGTCATCGCGTTGCGGACGGCCGGCCGGTTCAGGGTCACCAGACGGATGCCCGTCCCGGGCTCCGAGAGCACCACCGCGTCGCTGGAGTCGGCCGCCATGCACTGATCCCTTCTCTCGTCAGGCCGGAAACCCTACGGCAGACGGGGGCGGCGGGCCGGGAGTTCCTACCAGGTGAGGAGAGTGACGTCGGTGTCGCCCGAGGCGGCGGCCGCGACCGGGGCCTGCGCCGGGCGCTTGGCGCCGCGGTCGGCGGTGCTCTCGCCGACCAGGCGCGGCCCGGGCGCCAGGGCCCACAGCTCGTTGATCACCTCGCGCAGCACGTCCCGGCGCAGTGAGTAGAAGTAGTTGCGGCCCCGCTTGTGCACCTCGATCAGCCCGGCCTGGGTGAGGATCTTGGTGTGGTAGGAAATGGTGGGCTTGGAGACGGGCAGCGTGTCCTCGAGGATGCTGCAGGCGAACTCCTCCTGCTGCGCCACCTGCTGGACGATGTTCCACCGGATCGGGTCGGCCAGCGCCTTGAAGACCTCTGTCGCGGCGACAGGTTCCTGGGACATGTGCCTTCCTCTGCTCTCCGCCACGTTTCCAGTATTCGGCAACTATGAACTTAGCCGAACGGAAAGCATACGACTTCTCCCTTCGACGTGAGACGGCGCACAGACATTGATCGGCGACTGTCCGCATCTCCGCCCACTCCGGCACGGGCGCCAGCAGTTCGAGCCGTCCTGCTCCGGTGGGATTTCGAGCACCGCACCACCATGATGCACATATTTCGATATATTGACAAGTATTCTGATCTGGTGTTCAGTGGGAGTGCCCCGAGCAGGGCGGGCCGGCCCGTGCCCCCACGGTCCCGGCGTTCGCCGCTCGGCACCCCACGACGATGCGAGAGGAAGTCCCGAATGGAGCTGGAGCTCTCGTCGGACCAGAAGCTCTTCCAGACCTCGGCCAGAGGGCTCCTCGACAAGGAGTACTCCCTCGACCGCATCCGCGACATGCGGGATGGCGAGCCCCGTTGGAACCGCGAGTGGTGGGGCAAGGGAGCCGAACTGGGCTGGGCCGCGGCCCTGGTGCCGGAGGAACTCGGTGGCGGGAGCGTCTCCGGCGCGGGGGTGCGCGACCTGGTCCTGCTCGCCGAGGAACTGGGCGCCGGCGTGGCCCCGGGGCCGCTGCTGCCGGTGAACGTCGTGGTGGCCGGCCTCGTCGAGGCGCACGGCACCGGCCCCGACCACACCGCCGAGATCGAGGCGCTGGTCGCAGGGGAGAGCGTGGCGAGCTGGGCGGTCTACGAGCCCGGCCAGGAGTGGTCGCCGCTGGCGCCCCGGGTCACGGCGACCCCGGCGGGCGACGGGTTCGTGCTCGACGGAGTCAAGGACCGGGTCCAGGACGCCGGGCAGGCGGATCTGCTGCTGGTGACGGCCGCGACCCCGGAGGGTGTCGCGCAGTTCCTGGTGCCCACCTCGGCTGGGGGTGTGACGGTCTCCCCGCAGTGGTCGCTGGACCTGTCCCGGTCCTTCGGTGAGGTCCGCTTCGACGGCGTCCAGGTCGGCGCCGGCACCCTGGTGGGCGCGCCGGGCGAACTCCAGGTCCTGGAACGGCAGTTCCAGATCGCCGTCCTCATCCAGTGTGCCGAGGTCTGCGCGGTGCTGGACCGGGCCTTCGCGCTCACCCTGCAGTGGACCTTCGACCGGTACTCCTTCGGCCGGCCGCTGGCGTCCTACCAGGCGCTCAAGCACCGGATCGCCGACATGCGGACCTGGCTGGAGGCCTGCCACGCCACCACCCAGGCGGCCGCCGCGGCCGTTCAGGACCGCACGCCGAACGCCGCCGAACTGATCAGCGTGGCCAAGTCGTACGTGGGGGACCGGTCGCTGGTGATCCTCCAGGACTGCGTGCAACTGCACGGCGGTATCGGGGTCACCTGGGAGCACGACCTGCATCTCTTCCTGCGGCGCGCCACCTTGGACCAGGCCCTGTACGGGACCCCGCAGGACCACCGCCTCCGCCTCGCCGACCTCGCCTCCCTCTGAACACGCCGAAGGGCTGAACCGCGATGACCGAGAGCACGATGGAGAGTGTCGAGTCCTTCCGCCTGCGCGCCCGGGCGTGGCTGGCGGAGAACATGCCGCGGCAGGCCGGGGACGAGCCGCCCCCGCTGGCCGAGGACGACGAGCCCGAGTGGCAGCGCGCCCGCGAACTGCAGCAGATGCTGTACGCCGGCGGTTTCGCCGGCATCTGCTTCCCGCAGGAGTACGGCGGGCTCGGCCTGACGCTCGCCCACCAGCAGGCGTTCACCGAGGAGAGCGACGGCTACGAGATGCCGCTGCTGCTGAACACGCCGACGTTCAGCATCTGCGCCGCCACGCTGCTCGACACGGGCTCGGAGGAGCAGAAGCGCGACCGGATCGGCGGGGCGATCCGGGGCGAGGAGATCCTCTGCCAGTTCCTGTCCGAGCCCAGCGGCGGCTCCGACCTCGCCGGTCTGATCACCCGGGCCGATCGCGACGGCGACAACTGGATCCTCAACGGGGCGAAGACCTGGAGCACCTCCGCGTACGCGGCGGACTGGGGGTTGTGCCTGGCCCGTACCAACTGGGATGTCTCCAAGCACCGCGGGCTGACGATGTTCCTGGTCCCGACGAAGGCGCCCGGTGTCACGATGAACCGCATCCGGATGGTGAACGGGGTCCGGGAGTTCTGCGAGGAGTTCTTCGACGACGTGGTGCTGCCGGCGTCGGCCGTCGTCGGCGAGGTCGACGACGGCTGGACCGTGGCGTCCCGGCAGCTGTTCCACGAGCGCACCGCCGTGGGCGGCGGCTCCCCCTACGTCAGCGGTCGGGGCCACCCCCGGACCCTGCCCAAGGTGACCCCGCTCGACGTCGTGCGGGCCTCGGGCCGGGCGGGCGACCCGCGGGTCCGCGAGCTGGTCGGCGAGTACCTGGCCCTGCACCGGGTGCACGGGCAGACGGTCGACCGGGTCACCCGGGCGATCGGCAGCGGCGCCCTCTCCCCGGCGGCCGCGTCGATGCTGCGCCTGCTGCACGCCGAGGCCGGCCAACTGAGCGACGACGTCGCCTTCAAGGTCGCTGGGGCGGGTGTCGCGACCGGTGCCGGCGCCGAGCAGGGCATGGGCGGCCGGGCGGGCGTCGGCTACCTCATGCGGCAGAGCGGGAGCCTGGGCGGCGGCAGCACCGAAATGTCGCGCAACCTCATCAGCGAGCGGCTGCTCGGCATGCCCCGCGAGGCGGCCCCGGACCGCGACGTCCCCTTCAAGCAGGTCAAGCGCGGCCGCTGACCTGACCGCGACAACGGGTGCTGGAGCTTCGATGAACCTCGCGATGATCCTCGACATGGTCGCCGACGGCATGGCCGACCGGGTCCTGGTCGGGGACCGCACCACCGGCCTCACCGGCGCGGGCCTGCGCGCCCGGGCGCTGGCCGGCGCCGACCATCTCGCCGCCGCCGGCGCCCGCCGGCTGGTCTACCTGGGCCCGAACGACCGGGCGTTCCCGGTGGCGCTGTTCGCCGCTGCCCTCGCGGGCGTGCCGTTCCTGCCCCTCAACTACCGGCTGGGACAGGATCAGCTCGCCGAGATCATGAGCCGTCAGGAGTCGCCGCTCGTGGTGACCGACACCCCCGAGCGGGTGCCCGGCCTGCCGACCCTCGGGCTGGCGGAGTTCCTGGCGCTGCCGGCGGTCTCCACCGGGTCGGCCGCGGCGACGACGACCGACCCCGAGTCCATCGCCGTGCTGCTGATGACGAGCGGGACCACCGCGGCGCCCAAGAGTGCGGTGTTGCGGCATCAGAACCTCACCGCGTACCTGTTCGGTTCGGTGGAGTTCGCTTCCGTCGCGGAGGAGGATGCGACGCTGGTCAGCGTCCCGCCGTATCACATCGCGGCGGTCGCCAACGCGCTGTCGAACCTCTACAGCGGGCGCCGGATCGTCTACCTGCACCGGTTCACCCCCGGAGCGTGGCTGGACACCGTGGAGCGCCAGCAGGTCACCCACGCCATGGTGGTGCCCACGATGCTCGCCCGGATCGTGGCCGAACTGCGCACCCGGGGCACGGCGGGACCCGGCTCCCTGAAGTCCCTGTCCTACGGGGGAGCGAAGGTCGCCGCCGAGGTCGTCGAGGAGGCACTCCGGTTGTTCCCGGGCACCGGGTTCGTCAACGCCTACGGGTTGACGGAGACCGCCTCCTCGATCGCCGTGCTCGGCCCCGACGACCACCGGACGGCCGCCGCCGGCACCGACCCGGCGGTGCGGGCGCGGCTCGGCTCCGTGGGGCGCGCGCTGCCGTCGGTCGAGATCGAGGTGCAGGACGAGCAAGGCCACCCGTGCCCCGCCGGCGTCGTCGGTGACATCGTGGTGCGCGGCCCGCAGGTGGCGGGGGAGTACCTGGAGGCCGGCAGCATGGTGCGTGCGGACGGTTGGTTTCCGACCCGCGATCGTGGCTATCTCGACGAGGAGGGGTACCTGTTCGTGCGCGGCCGGGCCGACGACACGATCATCCGTGGTGGGGAGAACATTGCGCCCGCCGAGATCGAGGACGTGCTCGCCGGCCACCCCGCCGTCCTGGAATGCGTCGTGGCCGGCGTACCCGACCTCGAGTGGGGCCAGCGGATCGGCGCGTTCGTCATCGTCCGCCCCGGGGCCGAGGTCGACGCCGAGGAGCTGCGGACCTGGGTGCGCGAGCGGCTGCGCGGCTCCAAGACCCCCGAACACGTCCTCTTCGTCGAGGAGTTCCCGACGACGCCGACCGGCAAGGTGGTGCGCCGGGACCTGGTGGCGCTCCTCCAGCGGGACGACCGCCGGGACGATTCCGTCCTGGCGTAGCGGCTCCCACCCGGTTGTCCCCGGAGCCGGGGGCACCGGCCATCCATCAGCCGGGCGGCATGCCCGTGGCGAAAAGGAGCACGAAATGGATCTCAACGGTGCATCGGCGCTGGTCGTCGGCGGTGCCGGCGGGTTCGGTGAGGCGACCGTGCGGCGGCTGGCCGGCGCCGGGGTCGCGGTGCTGATCGCGGACCTGGCCGAGGACAAGGGCAAGGCGCTGGAGGCCGACCTCGGCAGCGACCGGGTGCGGTACCTGGCGACCGACGTCACCAGCGAGGAGTCGGTGGCCGCGGCGGTGGCGGCCGCCCGCGAGCTGGGCACGCTCCGGGTGGGCGTCGTCGTCCACGGCGGACCGGCCGCGGCCCGCCGGATCGTCAACCGCAAGGGCGAGTTCTACCCGCTGGAGACCTTCCGCCGGACCACGGACGTCTTCCTGGGCGGCTCCTACAACGTGCTCAGCCAGACGGCGGCGGCCATGACGCGGAACGAGCCGCTGGACTCCGGCCAGCGCGGGGTCGTCATCATGACGGCCTCCATCGCCGGCTTCGAGGGGCAGGTCGGGCAGACGGACTACGCCGCGGCCAAGGGCGGTGTCATCAGCCTGACCCTCACCGCCGCCCGCGACCTGGCGCCGACGGGCGTGCGGGTCATGACCATCGCGCCCGGTACGTTCTTCACCCCCGCGTTCCAGATGAGCGAGGAGGACGCCCAGGCCAAGTGGGGGCCGGGCGTGCCGAACCCCAAGCGGATGGGCCGGGCGGACGAGTACGCCAAGCTGGCCATGCAGATCGTCGACAACGACTACCTCAACGGCGAAGTCATCCGCATCGACGGAGCGCTGCGCTTCAACGTCTGACCGCGAATCCCCGGATCTCCTCCGTACCCCTGACTCACCCCTGCCGAGGCGCGGGGCGGCGGGCATGCCCGCCGCCCCGCGCCTCGGCGTGTTGTATTCGATGGCCTTCAAAATATTCTGTGAGCCAGGTCTCGGTTGGGTCTTGCCATCAACACATTGATGGATAGAATTCTATCGAACTAAAAAAGGGGGTGCCGGTCTCGACCATCCGTAACCGCTGGTCCGGCCGGCCCTCCGTCCCACCTCCGCAGCCATCGCCGCCCCCGGCAGGCTCAGCGCCAGGAAACCGAGGTCTCGTTTCTGTGTTCAAACCGATGGAAGGCGTCCGGGTCCTCGAGGTCGCCCAGTTCACGTTCGTGCCGTCCGCCGGCGCCGTCCTCGCGGACTGGGGCGCCGACGTCATCAAGATCGAGCACGCGGAGCGGGGCGACGCGCAGCGTGGCCTGATCAAGGCCCTCGGCCAGGACGTCATCTCCCAGGGATCGAGCTTCGCACCGATCATGGACGGGCCCAACCGCGGCAAGCGCAGCATCGGGCTCTCCCTGGAGAAGCCGGAGGCCACCCAGGTCCTGCACGAGCTGATCCGCAGCAGCGACGTCTTCCTGACGAACTTCCTGCCCAGCGCCCGGGCCAAGCTGGGCATCGACATCGACGACGTCCGCGCGGTCAACCCGGACATCATCTACGCGGTCGGCACGAGCTTCGCGCACAGCGGCCCCGAGGCCGACAAGGGCGGGTACGACGGCACGGCCTTCTGGGCCCGGGGCGGCAGCGCCGACACCGCCACGGCCCCCGACTCGGAGTTCCTGGTCCAGCAGCCGGGCGGCGCCTACGGCGACAACATCGGCGGCATGACCATCGCCGGCGGGATCGCGGCGGCGCTCTTCGCCCGAGGCCGGGGCATGGGCCCGGCGACCGTGGACATCTCCCTGCTCGGCGTCGGCGCCTGGGCCAGCCAGCTGAACGTGAACCTGGCGATGATGGCCGGCGGGCCCCTGCCCAAGCACGACCCGCGGGCCGGGAACATCAGCAACCCGCTGACCGGCACGTACCGGACCTCCGACGAGCGCTGGCTCTCCCTGGTCATGCTCCAGCCCGGCCGCTACTGGCCGGAGTTCTGCGAGAAGGTCGGCCGCCCCGAACTGGCCACCGACGAGCGCTTCGACTCAGCGGAGAAGCTGATGGCCAACGCCAAGGAGGCGGCCGAGATCGTCGCCGGCATCATCGTCGCCCGCACCAAGGACGAGTGGATCGCCGCCTTCGACGGCATGGAAGGCCAGTGGGCGGTCGTGCAGAACACCTACGAGGTGGGCCAGGACCCGGCGCTGCGGGCGGTCGGCCAGATCGTGGACGTGGTCGACGCCGAGGGGGCGACCCGCCAGCTCGTTGCCAGCCCCGTCCAGTTCAACCGCGAGGCGCCGCAGCTCAGGCGCGGCCCCCTGTTCGCCGAGCACACCGACGAGATCCTGCGGGAGCTGGGCCTCACCGACGAGGAACTGGTGAACCTCAAGATCGCCGGCGCGGCCACGTGAGCGGGGGGAGCGCGGACGGCGCGCTGCGCGTCGGCTTCGTCGGCCTGGGCAGCCAGGGTGGGCCCATGGCCCGCCGGATCGTCGAAGCGGGCTTCCCGACCACGCTGTGGGCACGGCGGCCCGAGACGCTCGCGCCCTTCGCCGACACCGCGGCCGGCACCGCCGGCTCGCCCGCGGAACTGGGCGCCGCCAGCGACATCGCCTGCGTCTGCGTGGTCGACGACGCCGGGGTCGAGGAGATCGTCTCCGGATCCGGCGGCCTGCTGGAGGGTATGCGGCCCGGCGGGGTGATCGCGGTGCACAGCACCGTGCACCCGGACACCTGCCGGCGGCTCGCCGAGCAGGCCGCCGCACGGGACGTCGCCCTCGTCGACGCACCGGTCAGCGGCGGCGGGCCCGCGGCCGAGAAGGGCCGGCTGCTGGTGATGACCGGCGGCGACGACGCGGCGGTGGAGCACTGCCGGCCGGTCTTCGCGACCTACGGCGACCCGGTGGTGCACCTGGGCCCGGTCGGCTCCGGTCAGCGCGCGAAGCTCATCAACAACCTGCTGATGGCGGCGCACCTCGGGGTCGCCGACGACGCGTACGCCCTGGCCCGCCGGCTCGACATCGACCCCGAGCAGCTGTCGGTCGTCCTGGCGCACGGCTCCGGCGCGAGTTACGCGGCGGGCATGGTGGGCCGACCCGGCTTCTCGCTGGCGGCGCTCGGCCAGCACGCCGGCCCGCTGCTACGTAAGGACGTGCGGCTGGTGTCCGACCTGGCCGCGGTCGCCGGAGTCAAGGAGGGCTCCGTGTTCGGTGCCGCGGATTCCGCCCTGGACTCGATGGGGCACGCCCGGTGAGCGCGCCGGAGCCTTCACCCGGCGGCGGGCGGTTCGGTTTCGTCGGAGCCGGCCGGATGGGCGGGCCCATGGTGCGGCGGCTGCTCGCGGCCGGGCACCGGGTGACCGTCCTGGAGCTCTCGCCCGCGGCCCGCGCGGAACTCGCGGGCGACGGCGCCGACGTCACCACCGACGTCCGGGAGGTCGCCGCCGGCGAGGTGATCGGGGTCTGCGTGCACACCGACGCGCAGGTCCGGGCCGCCTGCCTGGACTCCGGGCTGATCGACGCCATGGCGCCGGGCTCGGCCCTGGTCGTGCACACGACGTGCAGCCCGCGGACCATCGACCTCCTCGGCGAGCACGCCGAGCGGCGCGGGGTCGCCGTGGTCGACGCGGCGATCAGCGGCGGCCCGCACGACATCGCGGCCGGCCGGATCACCCTCTTCGTGGGCGGGTCGGCGGACGCGGTGGAACGGGTGCGTCCCTTCCTGGCGGCCTACGGCGACCCGATCCTGTCCCTGGGCCCCCGCGGCACCGGGCAACGGGTCAAGCTCATCAACAACGCGGTGTTCGCCGCCAACATCGGGCTCCTCGCCCAGGCGGTGGCCGTGGCGGCGGAACTCGACGTGCCGGAGGCGAGCCTGCTCCGCAGCCTGCGCCATGGCAGCGGGACCAGCCGCGCGCTGGACGGCGTCGCCGCGAGCGGCTCCGTGGCGGGGTTCGCCGAGGCCGTCGGGGAGTTCCTCGGCAAGGACATCGCCGTCGTCCAGCAGATCACCGCCGAACTCGGCGTGGGCCTCGGCGCCCTCGACGACGCCCACCGCGTCCTCGTGCCGCTGTTCGCCCCCGCGTCCGATCCCCCCGCCGATCCCTCCTCCGGGCCGTCGGCAGGGCCGCCGCAACCATCCACCCCCGAAGTTGGAGCCCCCTGATGGCCTCTCTCGTTGAACGCATGCTCATCGACGGCGAACTCGTGGCCGCCGGCAGCGGTCGCACCTTCGACAACGTCAACCCGGCGACCGAAGAGGTGCTCGGCGCGGTGCCGGACGCCGACGCCGCGGACGTCGAGCGCGCCATCGGCGCCGCGCGGCGGGCCTTCGACACCACCGACTGGTCCACGAACGTGGAGCTGCGGCGCCGCTGCCTGGTGCAGCTGCGCGACGCGCTGCGCGCGGACGTTGAGACGCTGCGGTCCCTGGTCGTGGCCGAGACCGGCTCGCCGGTGATGTTCACCGCGGGGATCCAGCTCGAAGGCCCGATCAGCTTCATCGACCACTACATCGGCCTGCTGGACGGCTACGAGTTCGAGCGGAAGCTGCCCACCAAGGACCTCATGGGCATGCAGGTCGACCGGGTCATCCGGCGCGAGGCCGCCGGCGTGGTCGCCGCGATCACCCCGTGGAACTACCCGTTCTACCTGAACCTCTGCAAGGTGACCGCCGCCCTGGCCGCGGGCTGCACCGTCGTCCTGAAGCCGGCGCCGGACACCCCCTGGAGCGCGCTCGCGCTGGGCGCGATCGCGGCGGAGCACACCGACATCCCGCCCGGCGTCCTCAACGTGGTCACCCCGAGCGACAACGCCGTCGCCGGGCTGCTGACCTCGCACCCGGACGTCGACGCCGTCACCCTCACCGGGTCCACCGCCACCGGGCGCAAGGTCATGGCCGCGGCGGCCGGCACGATCAAGCGGGTGACCCTCGAACTCGGCGGCAAGTCCGCCGCGGTCCTGCTCGACGACGCCGACCTGCAAACCCTCATCCCGGCCATGGCCGGCGGGGTGTGCGTCCACGCCGGCCAGGGCTGCGCGGCGCTGACCCGCCTGCTGGTGCCGCGGGCCCGGCTGGACGAGGCGGTCGCCCTCGCCGCGGGGGCCATGGAACACGTCCCGTGGGGCGACCCGACCGACCCGGCCACCATCATGGGGCCGGTCGTCAACGCCCGGCAGCGCGACGGCATCCTGCGCTACTACGAGTCCGCCGCGCGCGACGGCCGCATCGTCGTCGGCGGCAAGCCCACCGACCGGTTCGAGCGCGGCTACTTCGTCGAGCCCACGCTGATCACCGACATCGACCCCAAGGCCACCGTCGCCCAGGAGGAGATCTTCGGCCCGGCGCTGGTGGTGCTGCCCTACGACGACGATGACGACGCCCTCCGGATCGCCGACAGCACGATCTTCGGCCTGTCCTCGGCGGTCTTCAGCGCCGACCTGGACCGGGCGATGGCCATGGCCCGCCGCTTCCGCGCCGGCACGGTGGGCGTGAACGGTGCCGCCTGGTTCGACGTCGAGTCGCCGTTCGGCGGCTACAAGCAGAGCGGCCTCGGCCGCGAGTGGGGGACCGAGGGCCTGGAGGACTTCCTTGAGGTCAAGACCATCGCCTACCCCGCCGCCGGATAACCGGCGCCGGCAGTCACCCCCACGAACCCACCCCGAGAAAGAAAGAAAGAAAAAGGAGTCTGGCCATGGGTCGAGTCGAGGGCAAGGTCGCCTTCATCACCGGTGCTGCGCGCGGACAGGGCCGCAGTCACGCCGTCCGGCTGGCCGAGGAGGGGGCCGACATCATCGCGGTCGACCTCTGCCGTGACCTGCCGACCAACAACTACCCGCTGGGCACCCCGGACGACCTCAAGGAGACCGTCCGGCTGGTGGAGGCGCAGGGCCGGCGGATCGTGGCGGCCGAGGGCGACGTGCGCGACCGGGCGCAGCTGACCGCCGTGCTGGAGCGGGGCATCGCCGAGCTGGGCCGGCTCGACATCGTGGTGGCCCAGGCCGGGATCTCGCCGATGGGCGGCGAGCCGCAGCTGCAGGCGTGGGCCGACGTGGTCGACACCAACCTGGTCGGCGTCATCAACGCCGTCCACGCGTCGCTGCCGCACCTGACCGAGGGCGGCTCCATCATCGCGACCGGGTCGGGCGCGGTGTTCATGACGGGCGCGCAGGTCGCCGAGCCGGGCAAGGACCCGGGCGGCGCCGGCTACAGCTACGCCAAGAAGGCGCTGTCGGAGTTCATGCACGAGCTCGCGCGGAACCTGGCCCCGCGTATGATCCGGGCCAATGTCGTCCACCCGACGAACTGCAACACCGGGATGCTTAACAGCGACCCGATGTACAAGGCGTTCCGGCCCGACCTGGAGAACCCCACCCGCGAGGACGCGCTGCTGGCCTTCCCGGCGCAGCAGGCGATGCCCATCCCCTATGTCGAGCCGGTCGACATCAGCCACGCGGTCGTCTACCTGGCCTCGGACGAGGCACGGTACGTCACCGGTATGCAGATGCGGGTCGACGGCGGGTCGTACCTGAAGTTCCAGGACTTCCACGCCTGATCCGGCAAGGAGACACATCGTGAAGGTTCGCGTCGATTCCGACCTCTGCCAGGGGCACACCCTGTGCGCGATGAACGCACCCGACCGTTTCGCCCTGCGGGACGAGGACGGCCACGCCTACGCCGTTGACGAGGACGTGCCCGCGGGGCAGGAGCGCCCGGTCCGGGAGGCCGCCCGGTCCTGCCCGGAGCAGGCGATCGTCCTGTCCTGACCCCCACCGAAAACTCGGGCTGGAGAAGCTTGCCATGACCACTGACGAAGCTCCTGTCACGGACGAAGAACGCAGCAGACAGACCATCAGCCTGGACCGGCACTCCTCGCGGTACCGCATCGAGTTCGAGGAGCTCTCGACCGAGTTCCACGGCAAGTGCCCGGTCGCCTGGAACGACACCCACGGCGGCTACTGGTTCGCCAGCGGCAACAAGGAACTGTTCGACATCGCCCGGCGGGCCGACGTCCTGTCCAACGACAACGACATCAACGGCACCAAGAAGGGCTACCGCGGGATCAGCATCCCGCACGTGGAGAACCAGGAGCGCCGGACCCGGGGCGGGTTCCTGGAGATGGACCCGCCGGAGCAGCGGTACTACCGGCAGGCGCTGAACCCCTACCTGTCGCCGGCGGCGGTCGAGCGGTGGAAGCCGGTGATAGAGGAGATCACCCGGGCCTGTCTCGACGAGAAGATCGAGAGCGGCCGGATCGACTTCGTCGACGATCTGGCCAACATCGTGCCGGCGGTGCTCACCCTGGCGCTGCTCGGCGTGCCGCTGAAGGACTGGGACGTCTACTGCGAGCCCATCCACGCCTCCGTCTACACCCCGCCGGACTCGCCGGACTACCCCCGGATCCAGCAGCTCCAGATGCTCTCCGGCATGCGCATGATGGAGAGCATCCACGAGGTCCGGGCCGACCCCCGGCCCGGCCTGATCCACGAGCTGGTCACCTGCGAGATCAACGGTTACCGGCCCGACGACATGGAAATCCTCGGCGTCGTCATGCTGCTGATCGGCGGCGGGTTCGACACGACGACCGCGCTGACCGCGCACTCGCTGGAGTGGTTGTCGGAGCACCACGACCAGCGGGAGCGGTTGAGCCGGGAGCGGGAGGCGTTGCTGGACTCGGCGACGGAGGAGTTCCTGCGGTTCTACACCCCGGCGCAGGGCGATGGTCGCACGATCTCCCAGGACTGCGTGATCAATGGCACGGAGTTCAAGGAGGGTGACCGGCTGTGGCTGTCGTGGGCGATGGCCAACCGGGACGAGAAGGTCTTCGAGGACCCGCACACCATCCACCTGGACCGGAAGGGCAACCGGCACAGCAGCTTCGGGCTGGGCATCCACCGGTGCATCGGGTCGAACGTGGCGCGGGCGACCTTCAAGATCATGCTGACCCAGGTGCTGGACCGGATGCCGGACTTCGTCTGTGACCCTGAGGGCGCGGTGCACTACGACACGACCGGTGTCATCAACGGGATGAAGCACCTACCGGCGACCTTCACCCCCGGCCAGCGCCTCGGTGCGGGCCTGGAGGAGACGATCGAGCGGATGCAGCGTGTCTGCGACGAGCAGCGTCTCGCCGAGCCGGTCACCGTCCGCAAGGCCCGGGCGAAACTCGACAGCTGACCCGACGCATCGCTTTCTCGCGATCCGTTCGAACGAAGGGGAGTACATGGTGACCGAACCCTGTGTGGACGTCCTCGCCCGGTCGGGCGTGGACACGGACCTCCGCGCGGTGGTCGGGTCACCGGGCGGTGCGCCGGCGCCGGGCATCCAGCCCGGCCCGGCCCCGGCCGCCCGGATTCCGGCACGGGAGTCCGGCCGATGAGCGCGCCGGGCCGGCCGCTCCCGTTCGTCAGCCCCTGGAACGAGTTCTACTGGACCTCCGGCGCCGACGGGCGGCTCCGGATCCAGGAGTGTGCATCCTGCGCGGCGCTCGTCCACCCGCCGAAGCCGGTGTGCCCGCACTGCCAGGGCTCCGGCATCGGGGTCCGGGCGGTGTCGGGGTTCGCGACGCTGTTCGGGTTCACCGTCAGCCACCGGTTCGCGTTGCCGGGGCTGCCCTCGCCGTACATCGTGGCGCAGGTCGCGTTGGAGGAGGATCCGCGGGTCCGGCTCACCACGCGCCTGGTGGACTGTGTCGAGGAGGATCTTCGGCTCGGTATGCGGATGGAGGTGACGTTCGAGCAGGTCGAGGATGTGTGGTTGCCGTTGTTCCGGCCCACCGCCGAGCAGCCCGAGCAGCCGGCCCCGCTCCCCGAGGACGAGCTGCCCGCCGAGCGGGTGCGCACCCTGGTGCGCTCGGCCCCGAGCGCCCGGAAGTTCGAGGACGACGCCGTCCTGTCCGGCATCGGCCGGTCGGCGATCGGCCGCCGGCTGATGACCGACCCGCTCGCGTTGACGGTGGAGGCGTGCCGGGCGGCGGTGGCCGATGCGGGTCTGGCGATGGAGGACATCGACGGTTTGTCGACGTATCCGGGTGGTGGCCTGGAGCACGGGATGGGTGAGGGTGGGGTCACCGCGTTGGAGGCGGCGCTGCGGATCCGTCCTGCCTGGTTCAACGGTGGTGGGGAGACGTTCGGGCCGGGCGGGTCGGTGATCGCGGCGATGCTGGCGGTCTCCGCCGGGCTGGCCCGGCACGTGCTGTGCTTCCGGACCGTCTGGCAGTCCACCCACGACCACCTGCTACGGCAGGGCGTGCTCGGCGGTGGCGGGGGCGGCCGGGTCGGCGGTGACATGGGCTGGGGTATGCCGTTCGGCGCGACCTCGGCCGCGCACGTCCTGGCGCAGACCGCCCAGCGCCACTTCCACCGCTACGGCACCACCCGGGAGACCCTGGGCTGGATCGCGCTCAACCAGCGGGCGAACGCCGCGCTCAACCCCACCGCGGTGTACCGCGAGCCGATGACGATGGACGACTACCTGGGCGCACGGATGATCACCACGCCGTTCGGGCTCTACGACTGCGACGTCCCCTGCGACGCCTCGGTCGCCGTCGTCGTCTCCGCGGCGGACACGGCCGGCGACCTGCGGGTGCGGCCGATCCGCGTGGAAGCGGTCGGCACCCAGATCATCGAGCGGCTGGAGTGGGACCAGAGCACCTCCACCCACGAGCCCCAGGTCCTGGGCCCGGCGGGGCACCTGTGGACCCGGACGTCGCTGCGTCCCGACGACGTGGACGTGGCGCAGCTCTACGACGGCTTCACCTTCAACTGCCTGTCCTGGATCGAGGCGCTGGGTTTCTGCGGGATCGGGGAGGGCCGGGATTTCCTGGACGGTGGCAAGAACATCGCCCGGGACGGGGTGCTGCCGCTGAACACCCACGGCGGGCAGCTCTCCCACGGCCGCACCCACGGCATGGGCCTCCTGCACGAGGCGATCGTGCAGCTCCGCGGCGACGCCGGAGCCCGCCAGATCGACAACGCCCGGGTCGCCGTGGTCAGCAGCGGCGGCCTCACACCCAGCGGAGTCATGCTGCTGCGCAGCGGAACCTGACCGGATTGACGGTGGCTTTTGACCGTCGCTCCGACCGCCCTGCATTATTGATGCTATGAGAGATTTGGAAATATCAACCGGAGTGCGTGTGCGAGACGGGGACACCCTCTACATCGAGGGCAAATGGCAGCCGGCCGACGACGGACGCACGTTCGACGTCACCGATCCCGGTACGGGCGCGGTCATCGGCCGGGCCGCCGATGCCGGGGCCGCGGAGACCGAACGCGCGATCGCCGCGGCAGGGGAGGCGTTCGCCGCGTGGAGCCGCGAGACCGCGTACCGGCGCGCGGACGTCCTGTGGGCCGCCCACGCGCTGATGATGGAGCGGCTGGAGGACCTCGCCGCGCTGATGACCCTGGAGCAGGGCAAGCCGCTCAAGGCCGCCCGGAACGAGGTCCGCTACGCCGCCGACTTCCTCAGCTGGTTCGCCGAGGAGGCCAAGCGGGTCTACGGCGGCTCCATCCCCTCGGCCCGCCCCGAACAACGGCTGACCGTGCTGCACCAGCCGGTGGGCGTCGTCGCCGGGATCACGCCGTGGAACTACCCCATTTCGATGATCACCCGGAAGGTCGCGCCGGCCGTGGCCGCCGGCTGCTCGATCGTGCTCAAACCGGCGGAGCAGACGCCGCTGTGCGCGGTCGCCGTCTTCGACCTGCTCGCCGAGGCCGGGCTGCCGCCCGGGGTGGCGAACCTGGTCACCACCAGCCGGCCCCAGGCGGTCGGGGACCGGCTGCTGGACGCGCCCACCGTGCGGAAGCTGACCTTCACCGGCTCCACGGAGGTCGGCAAGCACCTGGCGGCCCGGGCGGCGGCGACGATGAAACGGGTCTCGATGGAACTGGGCGGGCACGCGCCGATGCTGGTCTTCGACGACGCGGACCCCGTGCACGCGGCCAAAGGGGCCGCCCTGGTGAAGTTCCTGAACACCGGGCAGGCGTGCATCAGCCCCAACCGCATCTTCGTCCAGCGCTCCATCCTCGAAGCCTTCACCGCCGAGCTGGTGTCCCGGGTCGAGCGTTTGGTCGCCGGGCCGGGGAACCGGCCGGGAGTGAGCGTCGGCCCGCTGGTCGACGACGCGGCGCTGGAGAAGGTGAGCGGCCAGGTCGAGGACGCCGTGGCGAAGGGCGCGCGGCTGCTAACCGGCGGGCGGCGGCTGACCGAGGACGGCCTCGGCGCCGGCCGGTTCTTCGCCCCCACGGTCCTCGCCGACGTCGACGAGTCCATGCGGATCTACCGCGAGGAGACCTTCGGCCCGGTGGCCGCGATCATCCCGTTCGACGACGAGGACGAGGGCGTGCGCCGGGCCAACGACACCGAGTACGGCCTCGCGTCGTACCTGTACACCACCGACCTGGGGCGTGCCGCCCGCGTCTCCGAGGCGCTGCGGTTCGGCATCGTCGGGGTCAACGACATCAATCCCACCGCGGCCGCCGCGCCGTTCGGCGGGATCGGGGTCAGCGGGCTGGGCCGCGAGGGCGGGGCCCAGGGCATCCACGAGTACCTGGACGTGAAGCTCGTCGGGCTCGTCGTCCCCTGACCGGTTCCTCGCCGCGAGCGGCGAGGGCCCGCTGCACCTGCTGCATTGATGGAGAAATAAGGAGCACGCGATGAAATTGACCGTGGGACAGACCCTGAAGAGCGTCGTGGACGAGACGGCGCTGGTGGTGGTCCGCTGCCCCGACCAGGACCTCGCGGTGACCTGCGGCGGTCACGAGATGGCGCCGCAGGACGCGCCGGGGGAGCGGGTTCCGGCCGCGGCGAACGGCCCCGGGGTCCTGCTGGGCAAGCGCTACACCGCCGAAGGGTTCGACCTGGAACTGCTCTGCGTCAAGGGCGGCGACCACGCGGTGGCCGTCAACGGCACCGAGGTGGAGCAGAAGAGCGCCAAGCCGCTGCCCGCCTCCGACTGATCCCGCAGCCCCCGCACCCGGTCGCGGTCGCCCACCGGGACCGGGAGCGGCGGTCGAAGCGGAAACATCGGGCGAAGGTCGGCAGCGGCACGTCGTACGGCCCGGGGGCCGCGGCCGGCAAGGGTCAGTGGGACGAAGTCCCGGCCTCGCCCGGCTTCATGGGTGCAGGTCGTAGGTACCGGCCCGCACGCGATCGAGAAGGTCCCGCCACGCTGAAGCATCCATGATCAGGATGTCGCCCTGGGGGTCCTTGGAGTCACGCACCGCGTGCAGTGTGCCTCCCGCGGCGACTTCGACGCATTCGGTTCCGCCGCCCTGTGAACGGCTGCTCTTGCGCCATACGGCCTTGGACAGGTCCATCCGGTTCACTCGATCCGTTCCATCAAGTAGGCGCGGGATGCTTCGCGGTCGAGCGCAACTTCGCGCAACTGACCAAACCTGACCATATACCGCTGTAGTTCGTCTTTCTCTTCCAGCATGCGGTCATCAACGGTTGTTTCCAGGAAGACGATGTCGCGTTCGGCGGGGTCGGCGAACCGCAGGTAGGTGAACACCCCTCCGGCACCGGGGTACAGGCCTGCGTCGACCGGCAGGATCTGGATCTCCATGTTGGAGTGCTCGGTCGCCGTGACGAGATGGCGGAGCTGGGGAACGCGGATCCCGGGATCCTTGATCCGCAAGATGGTGTTCTCATCGATGATCGCGTGCAGCCGTGCGGGGCTCTCGGTCCGCGAAAGGATCTTCTGTCGTTCAAGCCGTGCGGCGACGTGCCGCTTGATCTCTGCTGGGTCCTCGATCCCCGCCGCGCGGGTCACTTCTTCGATGTACTCCTCGACCTGGAGTAGCCCCGGCAAGAACATGTTCTGATACGTCATGACCGCCGAGGCGGATGTCTCGAAGCCGGGGTACTCGTTGCGGAAGACATCGTTGTAGCGGGTCCACCAGCCGCGTTCTCCGGCACCGCGGGCGAGCTGGATCAGCGCTTCCCGGTCTTGGCCTTCGATGCCGTACAGCTCGCACAGATCGGCGACCACATCGCTGTTGGGCTCGATCCACTTGGCCTTCTCGATGTAGTTGAGCTTGGTCGGGCTCCACTTGAACTCTTTGCAGACCTGGGTCGTGGTCAGGCCGACCTGTTTACGGGCCGCGACGAGCTTCCGGCTGAGCGCCCGCTTCTTGATCGTCGGGCTGTAGCCCACGGCTTGGATCTCGGACATGACCTCACCCTCCCACCTCGACTTCGGTCCCGCAGGAGAGTAGCTGAATAGATTTCTCTGTAGATAATCTAGAAGAAACTCTTGCTCGCTCCATCCGGCGGTGGCACGCTGGGCGTCGAACCGAACACTTTCGGCAACCACCTGGCGCACCAACGGCGGTAACGATCATGCGAATCTCGAAGAACGACCCAACGCAACAGGCGGGCAGCGCACCTCATGTCCTCCGCGCGAACGGCTGCGCCGCCTGGCAGTTGCCGCCGGACGAGACCTGCCCAGCGGTCGCCCGCACCCAGGTCAAAGGAGTCCTGCTGGCGCTGCTGATGCCCGAGGAACTGGTCCGCGACGCCACCACCATCGTGTCCGAGTTGGCCACCAACGTCTTCACGCACGCCCTGGGCGGCCGCGCACCGGCCGCCACCCCGATACCGGCACTGCCCGAACTGCACCTGTACCGGCGCGGCGTCCGCCCCCAGATCGTGGTCAAGGTCTTCGACACCAGCCCCTGGCGCGGCGCCTTCCCGCCCGGGCCACTCCGCCCCGGGCCGGAGGCCGAAAGCGGGCGCGGCCTGGGAATCGTCGACGCCCTCGTCCGCGAACACAGCGGGCGGTGGGGCGTGCATCGCACCCGCTCCCGGCTCGCTCCCACCCCGACCTCCGGCAAGGCCGCCTACTTCGCCCTGCCCGTCCCCCTCGCCGCCCCGGCCCTCTCCCCGGCCCCGTCCCGGCCCGACTGCGCCCAAGCCGCCCGCCAACTGGAAAACGCCCTGGCCGCACGGGGCCTGCTCCGCATGCACCGCTGCGAAGCCGGGAACATGGCCGTCCTGTCCATCCGCACCGAGATCACCGTCTGGGCCAGGGACAACGCCTTCCACGTCACCATGCCCACCACCGGAACCGTCCGCTACCCCCTCAGCGACATCACCGAAGTCACCGAAGCGATCGTCCACTGCAACGAAGACCTCAACGCCCGCTGATGGGCGCCAACCTCAGGCCGGGGTTACTCCAACCATGGATCTTTGAGCGCCACGGGTGCCTGCCACCGATAGGTGTTGCGGATCGGTCGGCCATGGTCGGATGCTCGCCGAGCACGCAGCGCGGGGCCCGCCGGTTCAAGGCCGCCGACCGAACCTGATGAGGAACTCGTTGTCCTCGAAGTAGGTGTTGTCGGAGGAGTATTCGGCGAGTACGGCGGTGACGGCGGCTTCGAAGTCCTCCAGTTGATCCCCGAAGAGATGGCGGGCCGCGAAAGACGTGGAGTAGAGGTAACCGAGGATCGTCTCGCGGGTCCAGGTGCGCCGGACCGGGAGGGCGATCTCCGCGACCCGGTTGAAGGGCGACTCGGCGAGGATTTCGCTGTAGGGCTTGTCATGGTGCTTGAAGGTTCCGCTCCCCGCACGGCGCTCCTCGCCCAGGAACTGCTGGATGACGGCTCGCACGGCCTTCTTCCAGTCGTTGTCGGCGGCCCAGAAACTGCTGTCGCCGAAGACGGCGACGACGCCGCTGGGGGCCACCTGGTCCGAGAGCCGGCGCAGGACGAGGTCCTGGTCCATCCAGTGGAAGGCCCGGCAGATCGTGACCAAGGACGCCTTCCACCCCTCCGCCGGAGCGAAGTCCTCGGCGCGGGCCTGGACGAGCCGCAGGCCGGCCACACCGCTGAGGTTGGTTTCGGCCAGGCGAAGAAGTTCCTTGTCAGGGTCGACCGCCACGATGTCGGCGAAGTACGGGTGAAGCGCCTGAACCACCTGGCCGGTGCCCGTCCCCAGATCGAGAAGGGTGGTCGCCGGAGCGTCTCGCCTGGCGGCCTCCACCAGAGTTCGCGCCACCTCTTCGGGAATGCCGGGCCTGAAGGTCTGGTAGTAGGCGGCGGCTCCGGCGAACTTGCTCATGAAGATCCTCTCAATGGTGGGAAGCAGCCGTTCCGGAGGCAAACGGACACCAGATGGTGTGCGGCGCCGAGCGGACCGGGAACGACGGTGATCCGGGGCGCAGCCTCATTCTCGGGCAACGGGGATGTCCCACGCCTGTAGGACAGCCAGATGGCGTGTGTGCCCCCACACTTCCACCGCGCGGGGTACGACGGGTTGGCCTGAAAAGCGCCTCTCGCCTGGTAGGGCTTGGCTTTTGTCCTTTTGGCACTAGGTGCCATCATGGCTCGGACTGCTTATCCGCCCTACCTCCCGCGGGCGTTTGTTGCGTTCCAAGGCCGGCTGTCCTGCGTCGTCAGGTCCCACCAACGTGGTGGCAACCCATGGGACGCTTGGCTGGCAAGGTCGCTTCATGGCCACGCTCGGTTACCACCGAAAGTGAGTCAGAGTCAGAGACCGTACAGGCCCTGCGGGCTCGTACAGGTGTCATTGGCCGAAGATCGCGTCTTTGGCGGCGTGTGCGAGGGTCGCCTGGGTCGATGGTGTGAGCCCGATCCGGTTCCAGTGGAAGATCACGTGGAGGGCGGTGATCGCGCGTACCCCGCGCGTGAGTTCGCCGCGTTCTTGCAGGATTCGTAGCGCTCGTCCCGCGTCGGTGAATGCGGTGAGCCACTGGCCGTCCATCAGGTCCGTGTCGGGGTCGCTGGTGATGAGGCGGTGGACGTTGCGGGTGAAGGACTGCCAGGTGTCGTTGTCTGGTAGGGCGTTCAGGAACGGTGCGCGTTGTTCGGCGAGGCGTGCCCAGACGTCGCCTTGTTCGTTGAGGTCCAGTCCGGCGGCGTGCATGAGCGCGGTGCACAGGACGAGTGATCGTTCGCGTCGGTCGGCCGGATCGGCGGTGAGGAAGGGGAGCAGGTGGCGGCTGTCGGCGTGGAACAGGGTGTGCCCGATGTTCATGCCGGCGGGGCCACCGAAGGCGTGTGTTTCGGGTTCGTAGATGTCACGGGTCCAGGTGATGCCGTCGGTGATGATCGGGTGGAGTGGGTCGGTGTTGTGGCCGTCGGCGAGGCGGTAGCGGATGCGCCAGGGGCCTTTGCGGATGAACCACCATGCGGTGATGAGTCCGTCGTTCTCGGCGGTGGGGAGGGCGCGGGTGAGGTGGTCGACCGCGCGGTGTTCGCGTTCGCGTGGGTCGTTGCCGGGATAGGTGATGTTCACCTGTGCCCAGTGTTCGTTCACGATCGGGGATGTCCCTTCAGACGAGGAGGAGGCAGGCGTCCCAGGACGTCAGGGTTCCGGCGGTGGCGAGGGCGGCGCCGGATGAGCCTTCGAGGAGCCCTGGCGGTTCGGCGTCTGGGGCTGCGTGGCCTTGATGGCGGTGCAGGAGCGGCGTGAGGGGGATCGGGGTGAGGGCGTCGGCGGCGATCCGGCGGCCGGTGGCCAGGAGTCCGGCAGTGCCGTGGCACAGGCCTCGGTCGATCAGGCGGTCGACCTGTCGAGGGTCGGTGACGCAGGTGATGAACGCGGTCTCGACGTGGTGCTGGCGGGCGGTGTCGCCCAGAGCGCGAGCGGCGAGCTGCTGGGCGCGAGCGATGCCCGGGGTTCCGTAACACCAGGAGGGGCGCAGCGGTCCCGTCTGGGAGAGGCGCCCGGCGTGGAGGTCGTCGAGTGTGATGATCTCCGGCCACCAGGGATCGCCGTCGTCGGTGTGCTGCTCCCAGGTGTCCAACCATCCGGTGATGCGGGTGATCGCGTCGACGTGGCCGGGGACGTGGATGCCGTCGATCAGCGTGACCGCCAACAGGGCGAGCGGGCCGGTGATGCCGTGGGCGGCGCCTTGGTTGGAGTGGCCACCGGGTGGGCCGGGGCCGGTGCGGTTGGGGCCGCTGGGGCACCACCAGCCGGGGAGTCCACCGATGGGTTCGGTGAGCCGTACGAGGTAGGTGAGGACGTCGGCGAGTAGGTCGGTGCTGCTGCTGCGTCGTAGGGCGACGCCGATGCCGGTCAGTCCGCCGATGAGGTCGTATTCGGCGAGGAGGGGCTGTTGGTGGCGGTCGATGCGGCGGTGCGCGGTGTCGAGGCGGTGGCGCGTCACGGTCGCGGTGCCCGCGTCGACGGTCGCGGTCGCCTGGTCGATGCCTGGTAGTCCGTCGGCGGTGTGCAGGACGAACGACAGTGCCGGGGCGCCGTAGTAGAGGCTCGCCACCGGTGCGGTGGTGACCCCGTCGGCGACGGCCCGGGTGAGCGTGGCCGCCACGGTCGACCAGGCGGCGGGGTCGGTGCGGGCGTGTTCGATGTGCAGGAGCGCGGTTCCGGCGGCGCCGCCGGACAGTGACTGGCCGGGCGTCATAGGGAGCTTTGGGCGCGGTGAGCACGAGCGGCGGCGCGGGCCAGGCGCAGGCAGTACCGCTCGGAGTCCGGATCGACGCCGATGGTGCGGGCGTGGTGGAGGTGGAGTAGATCGGCGAGAGCTTGGTCCGGGTCCAGGCCGTCATGGTCGATCGCGGCCCGGTAGCCGGCGAGTGCCGCCCGCAGACGCTCGTCGCTCGGGCGGGCGGCGGGCAGTCGGTCGCGTAGCGGCGGGCCGCCGCGGTGGTCGACGTGGTCGATGAGCCACCGCTCCCCGTCGCCGAGGGTGAAACCGTCGGCGATATGGAGCATTCCGGCGGCGGTGCCGGTGGACCGGTCCTGCTGCGCGGCCAGGAGGGTGAGGGCGGCGCGGGAGTCGGCGGCGAACACCTGGTGGGCGGCGGCCAGGGTCAGGCCCGTACCGAAGCGGGGTTCCGGCCGGTAGGTGGTGATTGTGTAGTCGAACAGGAGCCCGTCGTCGTGCAGGGCGGTGGCCCAGTCCGCGAGGCGGGCGGCGGCGCCGGCGAAGGCGTCCGGTCCGGGAAGTGGGATTCTGAGCCGGAGATGCTGGTCGACCTGGCCGGGCGTGGGGTAGCGGATGAACCACCAGCCGTCGACGCCATCGACCAGGCCGCCCAGCCGGGTGAGGACGTCATCGGTGCGGCCGTGGAGGTGGACGGACAGCCAGGGCGACCGGCCGGGGTGGTGCCGGAGGGTGGTGGTGAGCCGGACGGGCCGGCTGGTCCGGGACGGCGGCATGGTGTGCCGTCGGGTGAGGGTGAGGGTGATCTCGTGGGCTCGGCCGTCGATCCAGCCTGCGGGGCCGGGGGCCTGGGTGAGTGGTGCGGTCGGGTTCCGATCGAGGTGGCTGCGTAGGAGTGCCAGGTGGGCGGGCTCGGTGAGGTCGAGACGAACCCGGACGTCGCGGTCACCGAGCAGCGCCGCGTCCGGTATCCGCTGCGCGGCGGACAGTTGTTCCCATGCGTGTCGCCAGGTGCTCCAGGAAGCGCCGCGGCCAGGCAGGGCGGCGGCGGGGACGGTCCAGTGGGCGGGGCTCAGGACCGAGCGGCCGTAGCGGATCGCGGGTAGGAACGGCAACCCGCCGGCGATGTTTCCCCAGGTGAACGGGCAGCAGGGCGCTGACCACGCGTACGGGATCTCGGCCAGGAAGCGCAGGAGCGGCTGCTGCCCGGCGGGCAGGTCGACGGCGTTGAACAGCAACGGTTCGACCGGCCTGAACTCACGCGACGGCGACACCAGCCACAGACGGTGCGCGTCCCCGGTCACCGCCAGGTTATCCAGCGAGACGGCACCCTCCCCGAACTCCCCTACCGGCAGCACCTTGGGAAGGAGCTCGGGCACGCGGGCGGTACCGGTCATCGCCGGCATCAGCGGCGGCCCCGACAGCTGGACGGTGAGCGCGCCGGGCATCGTCGTCGGCAGGTTCCGGTAGGTGGCGCGGAACCGGTCGAGGTCGGCGGCGTCGAGCAGGTACAGGAACCGTCCGGTGGACACCCCCGCGTGCCGGGCGCCGCTGATGACGGTGAGCGTGAACCGGCCGCCATCGACCTCCGCCTGGGACTCGGCGGCCAGGTGGAACCGTAGCTCGGTGTGCGGGACGGGCTCGCGGCCGAGCCCCTGGCCGGATGCCTGGGCGAGACGGCGGGCCAGGCCTTCGTCGAGGTCCACGACCGTGCGGCCGTCGAGGGCGGCCTGCTGGGCGAGTTGCGCGAGCGTGAGATCGAGGGGTGTGAGCGTGTCCGGGGTTCGTCGTCGCGAACTGCGATATCCGGCGGGAAACCCCAGTCCGGTGTCGCCGACGAGCTCACGGACCGGCACGGCCGCGCCGGGGCCGTACCGGTCGAGAAACGCCCGGTGGTAGTCCTCCCATACCGGCATCGGTGGGGCGATGCGGGTGAGGGCGGTGGCGGCGCGTTCGGCTTCGCGGAGCACCGCGGGCGGCAGCGTCACCGCGTCGTTGATCCGCACGTCGGTCATGACCCTGCCATCCGGGGCGGGGACGGCGTGCTGGGTGAGGTGGGCGGTCGGGTCGGTCGCGGTCATCGCGGGTCGGGCCGCCGAGACCAGGGCACGATGCGCCAGCAGCCCGGCCAACAGGGCGTCGATCATC
Organism: Actinomadura craniellae; assembly: GCF_003289645.1. Lineage (GTDB taxonomy): Bacteria > Actinomycetota > Actinomycetes > Streptosporangiales > Streptosporangiaceae > Actinomadura_D > Actinomadura_D craniellae. Next base: position 529,091 of record NZ_QLYX01000001.1, read on the forward strand.
GGCGGGGCGACGGACGGTGCCTCGGCCGCGAGCTCGGCGGCCAGGTCGGCGAACAGAATCGGACGGCGGGCCGCGTCGACGGCGAGCCGGACTGGGGCGGTCAGGTCGATCTCGACGTCGGACGTGCCGGCGGTGTCGGCGGACGCGCACGGCACGATCCACACCCGGCCCCGGGCATATCCCAGCGGGTTCGTCATGACCGGAACGCGGCGCACGAGGTCGGGGCGCCGCTCCACCTGGTCGGCGTGCTGCTCGATGCCCTGTCCGCTCGGCCGGTGCACGACGCGGTGATTCTCGCCCGAACGCACGGCCGTGACCGGCCCGAACGTGATCGGCGCGACACCGGCGAACCGGCCGTACGGCGTCGCCCTCGTCGTCCACCGCAGCAGGTAGCGTGCCAGGGCCTCCACGATCCGCCGCAGCCGTCGTAGCCGCTGGTCGCCTCCGGCGGGCGACGCGTCCAGGTGCCGATCAACCTGGAAGGCCAGGTCAGGAGCGGCGTCTCGTACCGCGTCGGCGAACTCGGTCAGCGCCCACACCTGGCGCATCCAGCTCCGCCACCCGGCGGGGTCGTCGCAGGTCAGGTCGGGCCAGGGCGGCAGGTCCAGGTCCGCAGGCGCCGTCGTCGTCCGGATCAGGGCCGCATCGACGGCCTCGTACACGCTCACGCTCCTCCCCAGGGGAGTCCGAACCGGGTCGTGGCCCGGCCCCGATACCGGGGGCCGGGCCGCTATCGGCGGGACCGTCAGCAGTTGGTGGTGCAGGCGTTGCTGCCGGTGTTCCCGCTACCGCAGTTGTCGGAGGTGTCGGCGCCGATCACCCAGGGAGCGGGTCCGTTGCTGACCAGCCGAACGTTGAGGAGGAAGTCGTCCGCGCGGAACTCGGTGTCGGGAGCGGACATGTCGGTGTCGGTGTTCATCAGAGGCGTTCCTTTCGGTGCTACTCGGGGGTGGAGAAGGTGATGACGAGGCGGCTGTGCCTCTTGTCGACCACCAGGCCGCCGGGAAGAGCGTGGGCAGGAGTCCGGGCCGGGTGGACGTGCAGGGTCGGGGACGGGCGGCCCGCCGCGTCCCACGCCCGAATCTGGTCGGTCATCCGGGTGGCGGCGGCGGTGGCGTCCGGCCCGTGGGCGTAGGCGCCGAGTTCGAAGAAGGTCCTCTCCTCGTTCGGACGCACGCCCGCCTGGTAGCAGAGGTTCGGCCCGTCGACGAACGCGGCGTTTCCGAAGCGGCGATCCGGCTTGACCAGGCCGCTGTCGACGGCGGGCTGCGAGGCGACAAGCAGCGCGAATCCGGGGCTGCGGGCCGCCAGCCACAGATCCAGGTCCGGGACCGGCCGCCACGCTTTGATGAACACCTGCGACCAGGACTCGGCCCGGTCGGTGTCCAGCACACCTTCGAGCGCGTCCCCGTCGACGTGCCTGAGGGCGCTGTCGTCCTCGTCGAGCCACAGGTGCACGCCGTCGGCCAGCGGGACAGCGCGGCCGGTGCTCTCGCCGGCGCCCTGCATCGGGACGAACCCGCACAGCAGATGGTTGCTGCTCACCAGATGGCCGCCGGACTTGCGCAGCGCCCAGCTACGGGTCATGCCCAGGGTCCGCAGCGGGACGACCAGCACCCCGGTGTCGGTGAGCTGGCTGCTCCACGCGGGTGGGATGTCCCAGGCACCGACCGTCACGATGATCAGGTCGTAGGAGCGGCGCGGCTCGACCTCGAACTCCGCATCGGCACAGATGACCGTCACGTCGTTGTATCCGGCGGCGTCCAGACAGGTGCTCGCCCGGTCGGTGACCTCCGGGTCGATGTCTACGGTGGTGACTGACCCTGTCGGACCGACCAACTCCCGCAGCAGTGCCGCGTTGTAGCCGCCGCTACCGATTTCGAGGACGTGACGTCCGGTGAGTTCACCGAGCGCGTCCGCGGACTGCCTGAGCATCTCGGCGATCATGTTCGGCGCCGAGATCGAGGAGAGGTTCACACCGTCCTCGCTGCGCCGGGTGATGATCGCAGTGTCGGCGTAGGCTTCCTCCAACGGGATGCCCGGAGTGAAGAGCTCTCGGGGGACCGTGCGCAGGGCGCGCTCGACGTCAGGACGCATGGAGTTCCCCAGTCGACCAAAAGCTTTGATGATCTTGTCTACGAGCGCGTTGCGCAGCTCTGCGGAACTGGTCGTCGCGGTGTCGATGCTCATGCTGCCTCTCCCCGGCTTGTCTAGGCCCTCACGGTTCGGATGGCCTGCTGTCGTCCTGCTGCCTGCGTGATCGCCATTCGGTCCTCAACCCGCTCCGAGTTCCGCGAGACGATCACGGTTTCCCAGCCCTCCGGGAGGAGGACCGATCCGATGTACAGGGCGACGAACTGACGGCTGCTCGGCCCGAAGCTCACCGCTCACTCCGGCCACCGCGCATCAAGGCGCGCAGCGACTTCGACCGGGGTCATCGTTCACCGTCACTGACGAATCGGGCCCGGACGGTTTTGCCGCCTGTGCCGGACGCCTGTGTCCACCAGGAGACGGCCAGAGCTTCGACGATGTTCAACCCTCGTCCGTCCTCGGCGGTCTTTTCAGGCGTTCGCCGCTGCGGCATTCCGGGAGCGTCGTCCCAGACAGCGATCTCGATCGTCTCGGTCGTGTGCCGTTCGATGACGAGATGGATCTCGGTGGCGTCATTGACCAGCGAATTCGTCACGAACTCGGACACGCACAGCGCGACGTCCTCCGTCAGAGTGCTGAGTCCCCACTTGCCCAGCGCCTCGGTGACCTTGCCACGGGCCGCTTCGGGTGCGCGGGTACCGACCGTGAGCTTGAAGGCACGCAAGCACTGCGGATCATTGATCGAAGGGAGAACGGAGAACGTCACGAGTGACCCCAGGGTTCGGTGAGCGGCAGTTCCCTACTCGAAGGCGAACTTTGCGTCACCTGACACTGACGCGGGGACCACGGCGGCGGCTAGGGCGTTGCACGACCTTGCACGAAATTCTTCGCGGCCTGGATTTCCTGCTGGGCGGCGTCTCCGTAGACGGCGTGACGCTGCTGATGGTCGAAAACCTTCCCAAAATAGGTCAAATCGGTAGGCTGTGAAGTCTGGAGAACGCCGGACCAGAACTCTTGCCATACCTTGCGGTCGTCGAACAGATAGAAGCCCTCGCCTGGAAAGAGCTTCCGAGTCGCGCCAAGGGGGATGATGCCGACCGCGACATGTGGTCTGCGTGGACCCGCTGCGACCAAGCTGCTGAGGAAATCGAGCTGCTCGGCCATGGCGTCGGCTCCGCCGATCACGTTGTACAGCACGGTCGCCTCGAGCACGAACGAGAAAGCCGGACCACCGCCCTCAGTGACGAGGGGCTGCATGGTCAGCCGGTTGCGAGCTGCGATGTCCACGTCGTGGACCGACAGGCCATGCAATCGTGCCCAGATCAGACGCTGGGTCCGGGCATACTCGAACGTCTGGAGAATGCCGGGGACGTGGAGCGACTCGTAGATGCGCGCCAGCTTTACGCCCTCGAACTCAGAGAGCCCCTGCGCCTGGATCGCCGCCTGCCCCAATTTGAGCCGCCGCCGGTACTCCAGCCACATTGAATCGACTTCGCGACTCGCAGCGATCAGTTCCGGGAGCCGTCCTTCGGCACCGCAGGCGAGTACCCACGTGCGGATATCGGCCTCGGACAGGCGTGTTTTTCCGCTCTCACTCCGGGAGATCTTCGATGCCGAGAAGCCGGTTCTGGCGGCTAGGGCCGCAGCGGACAGGCCGACATCCAGACGTAGATCTCGAAGCCGAACGCCGAGGGCCTGCTTGGCCGCCTCGGATGGTTGATGATCTGACACCAAGGGCTCAAGCGGAGATCGTCTGGGCGCGGTACTCGTGGTGCGGGACCGCAAGCCTCCACGCCCGGTCGAAGGCGTCACGGCAGAACTTCACCACGTCAGGCTCGGTGGAGTACTGCGCCTCCACCAGCTCGCTCGCATCCGCGTCCAGCACGTTGAAGACCACCGCGCTGTCGTCAAGTATCAGGCAGTCGTTGCCAGGTAGGGCCTCTACGGACACCAGACGGCGGGGCAGCCACCGCAGACCCTCACCGGCATCTACGGTGATCCCGCTGTGGATGACGGCCATGCGCTGGTAATCCGACAGAGGCTCGGAAACCACTCTCACCCGATTGAAGGATCGGCCGGTTTCCATGTACGCGGTCGTGAAGTACTCCAACCAGCGACGATAGTGAGCGGTCACAGCGTCCAGGTCGCCGGACCGCCAGTTGTCGAACACCGCAGCATCGGTACCGTAGTAGTCCCGTAGCTCGATCTTGAGCACGTCACGGGCGTTGTCGATCAGGTCCGACCATCGCTGTGTCGAGATCGACTCCATAGCGCTCCTTCACGTACTTCCGGACGAAGTGATCGATGGTCCGGGTGGACAACTCGCAGAACGTCTCATCATCGCCGAGCGCGACGAGTTGCGCCGCGACCTTCGCGCCGCGTCGCTTCCCCTGCACGACCCAGGAGTCACGATCAGTGGCGTAGAAGGTTTCGCACATCTTGTCGCCCGACGAGTCGGGGTCCTTGACGTAGAAGCTAACGACAATGCCGTCTCCAGTATCAGGGGATTGCATGACCTTGCACCTCCGGTCGTGGCGCGAACTGCCACGCTCACCGTAGGGCGCTGCCCCCTGACCGACATGAACCGGAGGAATACCCGCAGCTCAGTCGAGGTGGAATCGCTGTGACATGCCGCGTAGTGCCTCCCGCAGGCTCACCCGCTCGGCGTACACGAGAGACCGTAGCGTCGCCCGCGCGACCGGATGGTTCCGTACAAGCTGAGGTGCGATCCGTTCGGCCACCTGAAGTTCCGCCAAGGCTTTCTCGCGGTCGCCGGTCCACAGCCGGCACTTGGCCAGATCCATGTGATGGTGACCCTGACGGGACGCCGGCAACGCCGCGATAACACGAGGGTCACTGCGTTCTGCAAGCGCGAGCGCCCGGTCGTGCTCTCCGACCTCGATCGCGACGGAGACGCCGTGTACTGCAACATTGCCCGCTGAGAAGGTGAGGGAATGTCGGTCGAAGAAGTCGACCGCCGCAGGCTCCAAGCGGGTTGCAGCCTCACCTGCGACCGTGATCCATCCGCTCGCCTGCTCTGCCGCGCCACTCCTTGCGGCCGAAACCGCCGCGCGTAGGGCGATCGCCCCCCACGCACGCAGGGCGAGAGGCTCCCCGGCATGGTAGGGCTCATCGAGCATGTGCTGAGCCTTCGCCCCCAAAGCGAGTGCGTCGGCGTAGTCCTCGGTGGTCCACATGTCCCACATCCGCATCCACGCTGCCACCGCAGGCAGCACCGGGTCTCCGGACCGATCCGCAGCCCAGGTGGCGCGTTCTGCGGCGATCGCGACCAACTCGGGGTGTCCGAGCGAATGCGCCGCCGTATGTGCGAACTTGCAGGCGACCGCGTAGACCGCATACGCCTCCTCACGCTCTCGACCAGCGGCGGCCTCTGCCAGCGCCCGGCTTTCCCGCAGCAGATCGGGGATCAGCTCCAGCACCTTGCTGTTGAGCGCCGCGTCGCGGAGCGCATGAAGCTGCCGAGTTCGCTTCCACAGGGCCGCCGACGAGGCCGGTCGGCCGTCGAAGACCGGAGCGAGGTCGTAGCGGCGCAGCTCCCGAACGATCGTTGAGGCCGAGACCTGCCACCGGTTCTCCTCGGGAGCCGAGATGTACGGCCGGGCGATGAGGTCATTGGGATGGACATGAAGGGCAGAGGCCAGCCTGTTGATGAGCGCAGCGCTGTCCAGTTCGATCAGACCACGCTCGACCTTCGACACCCACCCCTGGCTCCGCCCCAGCTCCGCGGCGAGGTCAGCCTGGGTGAGACCCAGGCGCAACCGGTACCGCTTCACGCGCTCGCCGATGGTCTCTCGTTCTTCAAGCACAAGACCACTATGTCTCACGCCCCTCCACCCAGCGCATCAGCGAGTCCGTAAACCGGGCCGGTTCCTTCTTCTCCGCGGTGCTCAACCTGCCAGGATTGCCGCTGGCATCGGCGTCGGCCTGAGCCGTCCAATTACGCAGACACGACTCGCTGATACCGAGACTTTTCGCGATCAACGAGACCGGCTTGTCGCCCTGACGGGCCAACTCGATCGCGCGTTACCGGAACTCCGGAGGGTGGTACAGGCACGAACGATCTCCTTCGGAAGATCGTCGAACCATATCTCTCTCAACACCCATGCCCGTCAAACAGGAGCACTATCAAACTGTCCGCGCTACGGGGAAGTCCAAGACGGCACCGACGGCTAGTGGAAGTGTCTCTCACCTGGTGAAGTCCACCCCTTGTCCTTTTTGGCACCGGGTGCCATCATGGCTCGGACTGCTTATCGGCCCGACCTCCCGCGGGCGTTTGTTGCGTTCCAAGGCCAGCTGTCCTGCGTCGTCGGGCCCACCAACGTGGAGGTAACCCATGGGACGCTTGACCGGCAAGGTCGCTTTCATCACCGGTGCCGCTCGGGGCCAGGGGCGCGCGGAGGCCGTCCGGCTCGCCGCCGAGGGCGCGGACATCATCGCGATCGACATCGCCGGGAACCCCAGCGCGTACGTCAAGTACCCCGAGGCCACGCAGGACGAGCTGGACGAGACGGCCAAGCTCGTCGAGGAGCAGGGCCGGGGCGCCCTGGTCCGGCAGGCGGACGTGCGCGACCTGGCCGCGCTGGAGGCGGTGGTCCGGGACGGCGTCGCCCGGTTCGGCCGGCTGGACATCGTGGTGGCCAACGCGGGCATCGTGAACTACGGCCGCACCTGGGAGATCACCGAGGAGCAGTGGCAGGACCTGATCGACATCAACCTCACCGGGGTGTGGAAGACGGTCAAGGCCACCGTGCCGACGCTCATCGAGCAGGGCCAGGGCGGCTCGATCATCATCACCAGCTCGGTGGCGGGCCTGAAGGGGCTGCCCTTCCTCGCCCACTACGCCAGCTCCAAGCACGGTGTCGTCGGCCTGGCCAAGACCCTGGCCAACGAGCTGGGCGAGCACGACATCAGGGTCAACACGGTCCACCCGCACGGTGTCCGGACCGGCATGACCGACGGCTCGATGCAGGAGTACCTGGAGCAGTCGCCCCTCCTCGGCCCCCTCTACATGGGGACGCTGCCCTACCAGGTGGTCGAGCCGGAGGACATCGCCAACATGGTCGCCTTCCTGGCCTCCGACGAGGGCAAGTACATCACCGGCGCCCAGATGCGCGTCGACCTCGGCGCCCTCAACCGGTAGGTCACCGCGCACCACGGCCGAGCCGCGCTCTCGTCCACCCGTTCCGGCGGAGGGACGAGAGCGCCTCGGGCAGGCGGACGTCCGGGCGCAGCGGAGCGGCCGAGCGCGCGCGGACCGCCGCCACCGCGACCCCGGACCCGTAGGCGACGTCCTCGGCGAGCCGCAGGACGAGGTAGCGGGCGGGATCGACGGCGGGCCGCTCCCGCAGCCACTCCAGCGCGATGGGCGTGACCATCGCCGCGGCGGCGGCGCGGGCGAGGCCGCCCGACCGTGTCCGGCGCCCGCAGCCGGCCAGGGCGAGCAGGCCGACCGGCCACCACTCGCGGCGCAGCGCGTGCCCGAGCCCGGCGGCGTCGGCGACGACGCCCTTGGCGACGATGGTGACGGCCAGCTCCGGCCCGGCGGGCAGCCGTGCCAGCCGCCGGGCCAGCAGCGCCGCCGCCAGACCCCCGCACGCGACGGCCGGCACCGGGTGCCCCCGGGCGAGCAGGCCGAGGACGGCCAGGTTCCACAGCGACGGGCGGGCGGGGGCGAGCCGGCCGGGATGCCGCCGGGCCAGGTCGGCGGCGGACGTGCCGTACTCGTGCCGCCGCCGGGCCCAGCCCACCGGGTGCAGCCGCGGCGTGTGGGTGACCTGGGCGGCGGGCTCGTAACGGACGTTCCACCCGCGGTCCCCCAGCCGCCAGACGAAGTCGACGTCCTCGCCCAGCCGCATCTCCTCGTCGAACGGGTCTCCCGCCAGCGCCGCCACCCGCACCAGCAGGGTCGCGGTCGGCACGAAGCCGAGCCGGCCGCCCGGGCGCACCAGCGCGGGCCGGCCGCCCATGTCGAGCGCGGACCGGACGGCCTCGTACCGGGCCAGCAGCCGTAGGTCCCCGGGCCGGGGCAGCACCCGGGGGGCGACGGCGGCGACCCGCGGGTCGTCGAAGTGCGGTATGAGGATGTCGAGCCAGCCGTCCCGGGGCCGGCAGTCGGAGTCCACGAACGCGGCGAACGGGGTCTCCACCAGCCGCAGCCCGGTGTTGCGCGCGGCGGCGGGGCCCCGGTTGCGGGCGTGCCGCACCAGCCGCGCGCCGTGCGCCGCGGCCGCGCGGCGCAGCGGCCCGGGGTCCGGCGACCCGTCGTCCACCACGATCGCCGGCACGCCCGCGATGGCCGCCAGGCACCGCTCCAGCTCGTCGGCCCGCCCGAAGGCCGGGATCACGACCGTCACGTCGTGCGGGCCGGGGCGCGGTGCCGGAACCGGACGGGCCAGGCCGTGGTCGAGGAGCTGGCGGGCCAGCGCCCGCCCGACGGGCGAGGGGTCGGCCAGGCCCCGCCCGCCTGCCCGGCGCAGCGCCGCCAGGTGCGGCCGGGCGGCCTCGGCCAGCCGCACCACTTTCCAGGGCGCGCCGCCGGCGGCCACCCGCCCGCCCGACCAGAGGGACGTGCCCTGGTCCAGCGCGACGGGGAAGTCCGCGGGAAGCGCGAAGGAACGCCGGGACGACGGGGCGCTCACGGCCCGGCCCCGCCGGGGTCGAGCAGCCGGCCCCGGGCGTCCACCCGCCCGCCGCCGACCCGGCGGGCGACGGACGCCACCATGGCCCGCACGATCTCGTCGCCCCGCCCGGCCGAGGCCCCGGCTGGGTCGCCGAGGACACCGGACGGCGAGACGGCGCGGACCCCCTGGGCGACCAGCGCGGGCATGATCGCGGCGAGCGGCCGGGTCTCCCCGGTGACCGCGTCGAACGGCCGCACCAGCTCGGGGGCCAGATGCAGCATGACGGAGGTCTCGGTGACCCCGGCGTGCGCGTCGCCGCCCGGGACGCCGCAGCCCGCCCAGGCGACCTGGTGCCCCTCGGCGCGCATCCGGCGCACGGCGGCGTCGAGCGCGGCGACGTTGCCGCCGTGCCCGTTGACGAAGACGACCCGCCCGGCCCACAGCGCGAGCGAGCGCACGGTCTCCACGATCACGGCGCGCAGCGCCTCCTGCCCGATCGAGATCGTGCCGGGGAAACCGGCGTGCTCGCCGCTGGCGCCGTACGCGATCGCCGGTGCGACGAGCACCGGGGGGCCGGCCAGCGCGCCGGCCACGCGTTCGGCGACGGCCCGGGCGATCACGGTGTCGGTGGACAGCGGCAGGTGCGGCCCGTGCTGCTCGGTCGAGCCGACCGGCACCAGGACCAGCGGGTCCGCCCGGATGTCCGGCCAGGCGGCGCCCGCCAGATCGCCGTCCCCCGGCATGTCAGTCCGCCCCGCCGCCCAGCGTCAGCCGGAAGCCGGGCGGGATGACCAGGTCGTCCGGGGACAGGTCGTGGACGCTGGAGTGGCCCAGGCCCAGCACGGCCGAGTCCAGGCCGCCGCGCAGGATGTCCAGCACGTTCTCCACCCCGGCCTGCCCGTTGGCGGCCAGGCCCCACAGGTAGGCGCGGCCGACGAGCACGGCCCGGGCGCCCAGGGCGAGCGCCTTGGCCACGTCCCCGCCGCGCCGCACGCCGCCGTCGAGCAGGACCTCGACCTGGTCGCCGACCGCCTCCGCGATGGCCGGCAGCACCCGGATCGTGGCGGGCGTGGTGTCCAGGTTGTTGCCGCCGTGGTTGGAGACCGACAGGGCGCTGACCCCCGCGTCGACGGCTTTCCTGGCGTCGTCCACCCGGGTGACGCCCTTGAGCATGAAGGGGCCACCCCACTCCTCGCGCAGCCACTTCACGTCGTCCCAGGTGGGCGGCGGGGTCTGCATCCACTCGCCGTAGGCGCCGAAGAAGGTGGGGGCGGTGCCGCCCGGCGGCTGGAGGTTGGGCGCGGTCAGGTCGGGGATGCGGCCGGTCTTGAGGAACCGCCACAGCCAGCCGGGCCGGGGGAGGACCTTGGGGGCCATCCGCACCATGGTCTTGAGGTCGATCCGCTCGGGGATGGCGGGGCTGCCCCAGTCCCGGCCGTTGGAGAACGACCAGTCCAGCGTGGCGATGAGCGCCTTGGCGCCGGCCTTCCGGGCGCGCTCCATGCGCTGGATCATCGCGTCCCGGTCGCCGCTCCAGTACATCTGGAAGAAGGTGTTGGGGTTGGCCTCGGCGACTTCCTCGACGGGTTTGCTCGCGAACGAGCTGAGGCCCATGATGACGCCCCGGTTGGCGGCGGCGCGCGCCACCGCGACCTCGCCGTCGGGGTGTACGGCCTGCACTCCGGTGGGGGAGATGACCACGGGGAAGGACGTCTCGACGCCCAGCACCGTGGTGGACAGGTCCCGCTGCGCGTGGTGACCGGCGACGCGGGGGGCCAGGCCGAGGTCGGCGAAGGCCTGCATGTTGTCGTCGATGGTCCGGCCGCGCTCGGAGCCGGCGACCAGCGCGCCGTAGACCATGCCCGGCAGCCGCTTCTTGGCCCTGCGCTGGGCCTCGGCGACGGTCTCGAACCAGGGGTTTCTCGGCATCAGGATGTCTCCTAGCCACGGGGCGGCGGGCGGGCCGTGCGCCCGCCCGCCGCCGGGGGGTTGTCTCAGGTGACCCGCAGACCCGCCAGGGGGTCCTCGGCGCAGGCGCTCACCGGTGGCCGCTCCAGGTCGGGGCGGCGGGTGAGCTGCAGCGGCACCGGTCCCCGGCGGGCCGGGGCGGTGCGGCGGGAGTGGTCGACCGACGGCTTGGGGATGCCGGACCGGTCCTCGGGCCGCCGGGCCAGCAGCGCCTCGCCGTGGCCCTGGACGCACTCGGGGTCGGGGCCGTCCAGCGGCAGGCCGGTGAAGAACTTGGCGGCCATGCAGCCGCCCTTGCAGCTGTCGTAGAAGGCGCACGAGCTGCAGGCCCCGCCGGTCTGCGGTTCGCGCAGTTCCCGGAACAGTTCGGAGTCGCGCCAGACCCCGGCGAAACCGCCGGGCTCCCGCACGTTCCCTGCCAGGAACTCCTCGTGGATGGCGAAGGGGCAGGCGTACACGTCGCCGACCGGGTCGATCAGGCACACCACCCGCCCGGCGCCGCACAGGTTGAGCCCGGGCAGCGCCTGGCCGTAGGCCGACAGGTGGAAGAAGGAGTCCCCGGTCAGCACGCTCTCGCCGTGCGCGAGCAGCCAGTCGTACAGCTCGCGCTGCTGCTCCTGGGTGGGGTGCAGCTCGTCCCACACGTCGGCGCCCCGGCCGGACGGGCGCAGCCGGGTGAGCCGGAGCTGGGCGCCGTAGGTGTCGGCGAGTTCCTTGAACGCGTCCATCTGCGGGATGTTGTGCCGGGTGCACACCACCGACAGCTTGAAGTTCTTCATGCCGGCGTCGGCGAGGTTGCGCATGGCGCGCAGGGCGGTGTCGTAGGAGCCGGGGCCGCGCACCGCGTCGTTGACCTCGGCGGTCGCGCCGTCGAGCGAGATCTGCACGTCGACGTAGTCGTTGGCGGCCAGCCGCCGCGCGGCCTCGGGGGTGATCCGGACGCCGTTGGTGGAGAACTTGACGCCCACGTGGTGCGCGGTGGCGTAGTCCAGCAGTTCCCAGAAGTCGGCGCGGACGGTTGGCTCGCCGCCGCCGATGTTGACGTAGAAGACCTGCATGGCCTCCAGCTCGTCGATGACGGCCTTGGCCTCGGCGGTGCTCAGCTCGCGCGGGTCGCGCCGTCCCGAGCTGGACAGGCAGTGCGCGCAGGCGAGGTTGCAGGCGTAGGTGAGCTCCCAGGTCAGGCAGATCGGCGAGTTGAGCCCGCGCTCGAACAGGTCGACCAGCCGCGTCCCGGCTGCGGGTTCGGTGACGGTCATGGGGTCCTTTCGACGACCATGGACGACGAGACGAGGGCGGTCAGCGCCGCGTTGTAACGGGCCAGGTCGGAGTCGGGGATCCCGGCCGCCGTGCAGGCGGCCCGGGCCGTGGGCGCGTCGCCGAGGGACTGCACGACCGCCAGCAGGCGGAGATCCTTGAGGAAGGACAGCTTGCGGGTCCCGAAGTGGTAGAGGAGCGCGCCGAAGGGTTCCGGGCGCACCGAGACCTGCGGGTGCAGGTCCCAGGCGCGGTCCAGGTCGATCTCGGACATGGCGGATCCGGTGTCCGGGTCTAGTAGACGCCGCACATGCCGTCGATCGAGACCTCCTCGATGAGGGAGTCGACGACGGCGGGCTCCTCGGTGCGGTCGTCGGCCTGGTCGAGGACCTGGTTCTCGGGGGCTGCGATGTCCATGGGTGCCTCCTCGGCTGGTGGGGTGGCCGTCCGTGCCGGTGTGGCGCGGCCGGTACCACCTGGACTGGGAGGGATACTAAGTGCATCGAGTGCCAAAAGAAAGGCTCCCGAGATGATTTATCGGATTCGCGGATGAGCGCACGGCGTCCGGACGTCCTGGTGGTCGGTGCCGGCGGCAGCGGTGCGGCCCTGGCGGCCCGGCTCAGCGAGGACCCCGACCGCGAGGTGCTGGTGGTGGAGGCGGGGCCGGTGCCGCAGGCGCCGGACGGGTTCCCCGCGGACCTGCTGGACGCGCGGCTCATCCCCGGCGCGCAACCCGGGCACGCCGCCGTCCGGACGTTCCCCGTCCACCTCACGCCCCGCAGCCGCTACCTGGCGGCCAGAGGACGCGTCCTCGGCGGCTCGACCACCGTCAACGGCGGCTACTTCATCAGGGCCCGGCGCGCGGACTTCGACCTCTGGTCGGCCCGGGCGGGCGACGCCCGCTGGTCCTACGAGCGGGTGCTGCCCTTCCTGCGCGCCCTGGAGACCGACCTCGACCACGGGGCCACCCCGCTGCACGGCGACCGCGGCCCGATCCCGGTCCGCCGCCCCGGCCTGGGGCACCCCGCCGCCGCCGCGTTCCAGGCCGCCGCCCGCGAACTGGGCCACCCGGCGGAGCCCGACAAGAACGCCCAGGGCGCGCCCGGATTCGGCGCGCCGCCGTCGAACGCGGTGGACGGCCGGCGGATCAACACCGGCATCGCCTACCTGCTCGGCGCGGCGGCCGGCCGGCCCAACCTCACCGTGGTGGGGGACTGCCCGGTGCGGTCGGTGGTCGTCGGCCGGGGCCGGGCGACCGGGGTCGTGGTCGAGCGCGACCGGCGGCCGGCGGTGCTGGCGGCGGGAGAGGTCGTGCTGTGCGCGGGCTCCCTCGCCTCGCCGCACCTGCTGCACCTGTCAGGGATCGGCCCCGCCGGGGACCTCGCGCGTGGTGGCATTCCCGTCGTCCACGACCTGCCCGCGGTGGGCGCCGCGCTCAGCGACCACCCGCAGGTGGTCCTGGAGTGGACGCCGCGGCGGCCGATGGACGGGCTGTCCGGCTCCTGGCTCGGCGGTGCCCTGCACCTGCCCTCGTCCGGCGGCGACCCGGCGGGGGACCTGGAGATCCTCCAGTCCCTCGTGCCGATGGCCGGGCTGGTCGGCGGGCTGCCGGCGGTTCCCGGCGCGCCCCTGGCCTTCCTCGCGTCGGTGCACGCCCCGCGGACCGCCGGCGGGCTGCGCACCGTGTCGGCCGACCCCGAGGTCCCGCCGCACGTCGACTACGGGTACCTGGAGACCGGCGCCGACCGGCGCCGGCTGCGCGAGGCGGTGCGGGCGACGGCCGCCGTGGTGGCCACCGGGGCCTTCGGCGAGGTGTCCCGCGGGCTGGTGGAGCCCTCGGCCGGGACGCTGGACGACGACGGCCTGCTCGACCGGTGGGTCCGCGCCCGGCTCGGCACGGCCCAGCACACCTGCGGCACCGTGCCGATGGGCCCGGCCGGCGACCCCGCCGCGGCCGTCGACGCCCAGGGCAGGGTGCACGGCCTGGCCGGCCTCCGCGTGGCCGACACCTCGATCTTGCCGGTGGCGCCGCTGCGCGGCCCCGCCGCCACGGCGGTCCTCATCGGCGAGGTGATCGCCGACGCCATCCGCCGGGATTCCGGCTGACGGTTCACGCCCGGGTTCCGGCGCCCTCCAGCACCGCCGCCAGGCCGGCTCCGACCTGCCGGATCGCCTCGTCCATCAGGTCGGACAGCGCCGCCGTGCCCTCGTCCGACAGCCAGTGCTCGTAGGCGGCGACCGAGGCGGCGAGGACGACGTTGCCGGCCAGCCGGGGGATCATCGCCGAGGCCGGCAGGCCGGTGCGCTCGGCCACGAATCCGGTGATGACCGCCCGCCAGGAGATGTAGCGCAGGGTCGCGTCGGCCTGCAGGGTCGGCACGCCCAGGATGAGCTGCATGCGCTGCCGGTGCCAGGGCACGTCCGTCGGGTCGAACCGGTTGAACTCCACCACGGCCCGGCGTACCGCGTCCATCATCGGGGTGTCCGGGTCGGTCCGCTCCAGCAGCGTGCGCAGCTTCCGCAACTGGTCCTCGAAGTCGCCCCACACCAGGTCGTTCTTGGAGGAGAAGTAGCGGAAGAACGTCCGCCGCCCGATCCCCGCCGCCGTCGCGATGTCGTCGACCGTGGTCTCGTCGAATCCCTGCCGGGCGAACAGCTCGAAGGCCAGCCGCTCCAGCGCGGCCCGCGAGGTCACCCGCGGCCTGCCCATGATCCGCTGGGCACCGGCCCTTCCGCCATCCGAGGTCACGGACACCAGGTTCCCATGGCTCCCGCCGCCCACGCGACGGGAGCGCCGGGACGGCTCAGGCCGTGCTCAGGTCGTGCTCAGGTCGAAGGCCGCCGGGAGCTTGGTGCCGAAGAGCATGTCGCCCTTGAGCTTGAGGGTGCCCTCCATGAACGCGGTGACACCGTTGAGGGTGCCCGCGCACAGCCGCAGCAGGTCGGGGGCGGTCAGGATGAGCGTGGTGCGGGCCGCCGGCGCGGGGCCGCGGGCCGACTCGGCGCGGCCGTCGGCGACGGTCAGGTGGTAGATCCGCGGGCCGTCGGGCGTGCTGATGTGCCACTCGATCGTGCCGCGCTCGTTGGGGAAGCGCTCGCCGAGGTAGCGGCCGGGCATCAGGTCGAACACGCGGTCGAGCAGCAGGTCCCCGTCGGACTTCCGCAGGACGTGCTCGACGAGCCGGTCGAACGCGGCCGCGTCGTCGGTGATCTCCACGAGCCGGCGCAGCTCGCCGGGCGTGCTGATCTCCTGGGCCAGCCGGGCGGCGTCGTCGCCGCTCAGGCCGTTCACCGCGGTGTCGGGGCCGTGCTCGGCCGCCTCGCGCAGCAAGGTGTCCAGAACGTTGCCCATCAATCTCTCCACTTCTTTCGGGGCCGGATATCTTTGTGCCATAAATATCTGGCACGTTTCTTGATGGCTCAGATTCTGGAGATGGGATCATGAAACGTCAAGGACTCCACCGAACCGGACCTGAGAACAGGGGAAACTGCGTTCATGGCGACCTACCGCATCGACGAGCTGGCCCGGGCCGCCGGCACCACCGTCCGTAACGTGCGGGCGCTGCAGGAACGCGGCGTCCTGCCCCCGCCCCAGCGGCACGGCCGGACCGGCCTGTACGACGACTCCCACCTCGCCCGCATCCGGCTGACCGTGCAGCTCCAGGAGCGCGGCTACACCTTCGCCTCGATCGCCGAGCTGATCTCGGCCTGGGAGCGCGGCCACGACCTCGGTGAGCTGCTGGGCCTGGAGAAGGTCCTCACCGACCCCTGGACCGACGAGATCCCCGGCCATCTCACCCTCCGGCAGCTCGGCGAGCTGTTCTTCCCCGGCCTGACCCCCGAGCAGCGGGCCGCCCTGCCGGCCGAGCGGCTGGGCGGCTTCCTGGAGCGGGCCGAGCGGCTCGGGTTCATCGAGCCGGCCGGAGACCGCTACCGCGTCCCCAGCCCGCGGCTGCTCAACGTGGGCGCGGAACTCGTCGCCGCCGGGATCCCCCTGGAGACCGTCTTCGACATCGCCGCGCAGATCGCCGACGACTGCCGGGGCATCGCCCGCCGCTTCGTCGACCTCACCGTCCGGCACGCCGGCCTCGACGACGCCCCCGGCCATCACGGGCGCACGGACCTGCCCGACGTCACGCAGCTCATCACCCGGCTCCGGCCGCTCGCCCAGTCCGCCGTCCACGGCCTGCTCGCCCGCAGCATGTACGCCGAGGTCATGGCCACCTTCAGCGACCAGATCAAGAACATCGCCCGGCATGATTGCCCCGCCGACCCGCATCGCCTCCCGCGGCCGCCCGAGGGCGACCCGCGGAAGCCCGCGGAATGAGCGGGTTCCGGGCCTGACGCCCCTCGCGCAGGAGGACATTCCGGTTCTAGCGAACTTAGTCCGGCATATCGGTATCTCATGGGACGCGGTGGTCGTACGGGGTGCGCCGCCGCAGGCCATCACGTCCCTGGAGGTCCCATGCGCGTGGCCCGCCTGCTGGTCTCGGCGTTCCTTCCGCTGCTCGTACTGATGGGCGTGCTGGCGGCGGGCGCACCCGCCGCGCGCGCCGACGGCGGTCCGCTACGGCTGACGGTCGCGCAGCCGGACGAGAAAATAGTCGAGGGCCGGCCGGTACCCCTGCGGTTCCGGCTCACCAACACCGGGCCGACGCCCTGCCGGGTCGCGGTGCTCGCGGAAGGCGCCCTGGCGATCACCTCGGTGCGGCGGGACGGCGAGCCCGTCCAGCCACGGATCACCGCCGCCTACTACAACCGCCCCCTGCCGGGGATGCGGGCGCGGGCCATGGCGACCCTCCCGCCGGGCGGCTCGGCCGCCCTGGACGCCACCGGTCCCTCGCTGTACGGGGAGGTCACGGTCCCCTCGGTGTCCTGGTCGCAGCACGGCCCCTACCTGACCACGCTGTGGCCGGTGGACCGCCGGGGGAAGTACGAGATGACGGCCCGATGGACGCCGCCGCCGGGGGAGACGTCCGGCTGCGCGACGCCGTCCGGGGACGTGGTCGCGCGGTTCACCGTGACGGGCGACCGGTGGTGGGAGAACACGGGTGTACCGCTGGTCCCGCTGGCGGCCGCCGGGGCCGCGGCCGCCGGGCTGCTGATGCTGGTGGTCCTGCTCCTGCTGCTGTCGGCCGCGCGGCGGCGGCGCAGGCGGCGCCGGCACTGGCACCCGGGGCCGTTCGGGGCCGGGGTCTTCGTGGCCGCCCTGGTCGTGTCGATCGTGGGCCTGACCGGGCGGCCCGCCGAGGCCAAGATCGACATCCAGGGCAGCGGCTCGTTCGAGGCCGAGGTGAACGGCTGTTTCGCCAAGTTCGCCGCCAGCGGGGACCCGGCGGGCGTGTACACCCGGGTCAAGAACTCCAAGCGCACCGTGCGCATCAAGGAACGTCCCTACATCAGGTCCAACCCGAACATCTCCTCCTCCCGCACCGCCCCGGACAACATCAAGAACGGGACGCTCGGCAAGAACGGCCGGCCCGGGCCGGGCACCGGATCCACCGTCGAATGGGATCCCAACGAGACCGAGCCCTTCGACGACCAGGTCGTCCCGGAGAAGTGCTCGACGCTCTACCACGAGCTCAGCCACGCCGACGACTACGCCCGCGGGGCCGACAACCCGGCGAGCTGCGGCCGCAGGCCGGGCGACGACATGGTCGCCGAGATCAAGGCCACGATCAACGAGAACCTGTACCGGGCGACCCAACCGGGCCTGAAGCCGCGCACCGCCTACAGCGGCAACAACACCCTGCCCAACGGCCTGGGCGAGTGCAAGAAGCCCCGCACGCCGCCGAAGAAGGGTGCCAAGGAACGCCGCAACTGCTCCCGGACGTCCTGCGGGTCCAACAACGGCGACCCGCATCTGCGTACCTTCGACCAGCGCTACTACGACCTGCAGTCGGTCGGGGAGTTCGTCATGGCCCGCAGCGGCGACGGCACGCTGGAGGTGCAGGCCAGGCACAGCCCCTTCCCGGGGTCGCGGACGGTCGCGGTGGTGTCCGCGGTGGCCGTCAAAGCCGGGCAGAACCGCGTCGGGATCCACCGCAACCCCGGGGGCTCACCGCAGGTGACGGTCAACGGCACCACCGCCTCGCTGCGCGCCGGTGACGTCACCCTGCCCGGCGGGACGGTGCTGTACGGGGAGGACCTTCCGGACGGGAGCGGGCGCCGCACCGTGGGCGTGGTGGTCGGCGAGACCGAGATCCGGGTGGCGCCCATCGAGGGCTGGGGCCTGGACGTGCAGATCGCCCCGGCGGAGTCGCTGCGGAACCGGCTGTCGGGGATCCTGGGGAACTTCAACGGCAACCCGGCCGACGACCTGGTGATACGCGGCGGCAGGTCGCTGGGCGCGCAGCCGTCCGCCAAGGACGTCCACCGCGAGTACGCCGACAGCTGGCGGGTCACCGGCACCACGTCCCTGTTCGACTACGGGCCGGGGCAGAGCACCAGGACCTTCACCGATCGGAGCTTCCCCGACCTGGACGCCCCCGGCCCGTCCAGGGCGGCGCTGGAGGCCGCCGAGCAGATCTGCCGGAACGCCGGGGTCACCGACCCGGTGGCGTTGCGGGAATGCGCCTACGACGTCGCGGTCACCGGCCAGCGCGCGTTCGCGGACGCCGCCGCCCGCCGCGCCGAGGGGACGGCCACCGCCCCCGGGGAGGGCACCGCGGTGCCGGTCGGCGCCCAGCGTCCCCTGCCCGCACCCGGCGCGACCCTGCTGTTCGCCGGCACCGTCGAGCAGCCGGGGCAGCGCCACGAGTACCGGCTGGACGGCACCGCCGGGCAGATCGTCTACTTCGACGGCCTCGACACCTGCCCGGCCGATCCCAACGCCGGCACCCTGCGCTACACCGTGTACGGGCCGTCCGGGGCCTACGGCCAGGTGGCCTACCTGCGCACCTGCCAGGACGCGGGGCGGATCGTCCTGAAGGAGACCGGGACCCACCGGCTGGTGGTGTACGGGGACCCGGGCGTCTCCGGGGCGTACCGGGCACGGATCCTGGGCGTGCGCGCCGACCGCGCGATCCCGGCGAGCGTGGGCGGGACACTGGCCGGAACGCTCGACATGCCGGGCGCCAACGACGTCCACACCTTCACCGGCACCGCCGGGCAGACCGTGATGTTCGACGGCCTCGACACCTGCCCGGCCGACCCCAACGCCGGCACCCTGCGGTACACCATGTACGCGCCGTCGGGTGCCTACGGCGCGGTCGCCTACGTCCGCACCTGCCAGGACACCGCGAAGATCACCCTCAACGAGAACGGCCCCCACCGGGTGGTGGTGTACGGGGACGCGCTGACGACCGGCGCCTACCGCGTCCGCCTGACCCCCTGAGGTCCGGCGCGCCCGCGACGCCGGAACGCTAGCGCGTGTCGGTGTCGAGGGCGTGCTGGACCAGCGTGGTGAGGACGTGCTTGGCCGAGTCGCGCCGCCGGGCGTCGCACAGCACGATGGGGACCCGGGGGTCCAGGTCGAGCGCCGTCCGGATCTGCCGGGTGGTGTGCCGCTTGGCCCCGTCGAAGCAGTTGACCGCCACGATGAACGGCGTGTTGTGCTCCTCGAAGAAGTCGATCGAGGAGAAGCTGCTCGCCAGCCGGCGGGTGTCGGCCAGCACGACGGCTCCGATGGCGCCGAAGACCATGTCCCGCCACATGAACCAGAAGCGCTCCTGGCCGGGCGTGCCGAACAGGTAGAGCGTGATGCCGTCGGGGAAGGTGATGCGGCCGAAGTCCATCGCGACGGTGGTCGTGGTCTTGCGTTCGACCCCGTCGAGGTCGTCCACGCCCGTCCCGACGTCGGTGAGCTGCTCCTCGGTGCGCAGCGGGCGGACCTCGCTGATCGCGCCGACGAGGGTGGTCTTGCCGACACCGAAGCCGCCGGCGATGAGGATCTTGAGCGCCACGTGGACGCCGTTCTGCCCGGCGAAGGGCAGCCGGGCGGCGGCGAAGGAGCCAGCAGGTGCGCCGGAGGCTGCGTCAGAGGCTGCGAAGGTCATCGAGAACTCTCTGCAGGAGTCGGGGGTCCGGTCGTGCGGTCAGGGGGGTCTCGGCGTGCTCCTCGAGCAGGCCCTGCCGGTACAGGTCCGCCAGGAGCACCTGCACCACGCCCAGCGGAAGGTCCAGTTGCGACGTCAGGTCGGCCACGGTGTGCGGCGTCCGGCACAGCTCCAGCAGCCGCCGCTGGTCGCGGGACATCCGCGCCCACTCATCGGAGACGGCGCCGGTGGCCACCAGGATCGTGACGAGGTCCAGCCGCTTCCCCTGGGGGCGGGTCCGCCCTCCGGTCAACGCGTAGGGACGGACGAGCGGCCCGGCATCGGAGCCGATACGGCGTTCCTTGGGGGACTCCATAGATCATCTCGCGCCCGGGAGGTGCGTCGTGCCCGTGGACGTCGTCCGGGGGGCGGTGCTCAGGCGCTTGTGCAGGCGCTTGGCGAGCAGGGCCATCTCGTAGCCGACCAGCCCGGCGTTCCCCTTCGCGTCGCTGAGCACGGCGAGGCAACTGCCGTTCCCGGCGGCGGAGACGAAGAACAGGGAGTCGTCCATTTCGATGATGGTCTGCCGGACCTCCCGCTTGCCGTAGTGCTCGCGAGCGCCGTTGGCCAGGCTCTGGATGCCGGCCGAGATCGCCGCGAGATGTTCGGCGTCGTCCCGGGTGACGGCGCGCGAGGCGCCCATCACCAGGCCGTCCCGCGACAGCAGCAGGGCCTGCCGGATCGGGCCGACCCGGTCGACCAGGTCGTCGAGCAGCCAGCTCAGGTCACCGGCCGTGTTCTGCTGTGTCATGCCCCACCCCGGTTCTGTCGTTCGTCGAAGATCGGTGGCCGCTGGTCGAAGTCCGGGGGCTGTTCCTCGTCGTCGACGCCGCGGCCGGCGGTCCAGCCGGCCTGGAGCGACGACAGCAGGTCACGGCTGGTCTCCGGGCGGTGTTCGTCGAGTTCGTCGGGGCCGCCGTTCCCGGTCGGGTCCAGCGCGTGCCGTCCCCGCCCGGGCGGCGACGAGCGCAGCTGGGGAGCCAGGTTCTTGAGCCGGGTCCGGCGGGGGAGCCCGCCGGTTTCGTCGTCCTCCTCCGCGTGCATCGTGACCGCCGGTGCCGGTGCCGGTGCCGGTGCGGGCGCGGGCCGGGGAGCGTCCTCCCACGGGAACCGGTTCCTGGCCGGCTGTGGCGCGGGCGGGACGCTCACCACCGCCGGCACGGTTTCCGGGACGAGCGCCGCCGGCCGGTGCGGGATGGCCTGCACCTCGGCGGCGGGCGGCAGCCGGTCGGCGAGGATCACCAGGGACGTCGGGAGGATCACGACCGCGGTGACGCCGTTGTAGGCCGAGAGCTGCAGGGTGACCCTGATCCCGTGGCGGGCGGCGAGCCGGGAGACGACGAACAGCCCGAGCCGTTCGCTGTCGGCCAGGTCGAACTCCGGCGGGTCGGCCAGCCGCCGGTTGATGCCGGCCAGCTCTTCGGGGTCGAGCCCGACGCCGCGGTCCACCACCTCGACGGCCAGCCCGTTGGCGACGAGCTCCGCCCGGACCGTGACCCGGGTGGTCGGGGGCGAGAACGCCGCGGCGTTCTCGATCAGCTCGGCGATCAGGTGGATGACGTCGGCCACCACGTTCCCGGTCACCGCGGCGGGGCAGTCGGCCACCACCTCGACCCGGGGGTAGTCCTCCACCTCGGCCAGGGCGGCGCGCAGCAGGTCGTCCACCGGGACGGGCTCGTCCCAGCCGCGGATGGTCTCGGATCCGGACAGGATGACCAGCCCCTCGGCGTGGCGGCGCATCCGGGTGGTGAGGTGGTCCAGGCGGAAGAGGTCCTCGAGTTCCCGCGGGTCGGACGTCCGGCGTTCCATCGAGTCGAGCATGCGGAGCTGCCGGTGCAGCAGGGACTGGTTCCGCCAGGCGAGGTTGATGAAGACCCGGCTGATCCCCTTGCGCAGCCCGGCCTCGCCCACCGCCGCCTCGATCGCCGCGCGCTGCACCTTGGTGAACGCGTCCGCCACCAGGGCGATCTCCGTGGTCGGCCCCGTGCTCAGGGGGGAGACTGCGGCGGGCACGTCCACCTCCTCGCCCCGGCGCAGCAGGGCGATCACCTGGGGCAGGCGGTTGTCCGCCAGGTGCTGGGCGGCCTGCTGCAGCCCGCGCAGCTCGCGCGCCAGGCTGCGGGCGAACCGTACCGACAGCAGGACGGACGCCGTGACGACCAGAAATCCGAGACCGCCGATCAGGCTGAGCTGCAGCACACCCTGGCGCCCGGCCGCCTCGGTCTGGTCGATGACCACCTCGGCGGAGGCGACCACGGCCTGTTCCCAGGTCTTCGACACCGGGGGGATCGTGGACCGCCACGCCTGGACCACGTCGGGGGGCAGGTCCTGGCGGGAGCTCGCGATGCGGTGCTCCAGCTGCTGGTAGCGGGTGTAATGCGGTGACTGGACGAGGGGTTGCAGGGCCTTGCGCACCTCGTCGTTGAGGCCGGTGAGGGCGACGTCGGTCGCGTGTTTGCGGCTGCCCGCGATCTCGGTGAACGCGGTGCGCTCGGCGGCCGTCAGCTGGCCGCCGCGGCTCAGCATGATCGATATCAGGTTGTCCTCGCGGACCATGTGGTCCCGGGCCCAGTTCGTGTTCGACAGTGCGACGGCGGCCTGGTACACCTCGATGTCGTCGGTCACCGCGATCATGCTGATGACCTTGTTGGTGTTGTCGAACAGGATGTTGTACCGCTGCAAGGCGTCGAGCGGGGTGATCCCGCCCGCGTGGACCGCCGCCCGGAGCTCGTGGATGGCCCGGTACTGCCAGTTGAGGTCGCGCAGCAGCCGCTGGACCGCGCTGTCGAACTCGTCCCTGGCCGCGGGGATGGCCCGGTTCTGGAAGAGTTTCAGGGCGCCGTCCGTGGCGGCCTGGGCCATCCTCAGCTCCCGGGCGCCCTGGCGGCCCCCCGACGCCAGGACGGCGACGGCGACGGACCGCTCCGCCTGGAGCGTCGTCGACATGGCTCCCACGGGCCTGGCGATGTCGTCGACGGCCGAGGCGAGCGTGGTCTTGTCCACCGCGGAGCCGAGGGAGAGGCTCGCGGTGAATCCCCACACGGCCACCAGGGAGGCGAGCGGGAGGACGAGCAGCAGCCCGATCCGGCGGCGGACCGTCCGTCGCCGGACGCGCTTGTGGGAGTTCGGGGCGTCTGCGGGCGCGGGCATGCGCGGCTCCAGCGATCGGGGACTCGGCGCCATATCTAAGTGGCATATAATATCTATGATTGCCGAAATGCAAGTCTTTGCTTACGCGCGCCGACGAAGAGATCGATCAGTCGCCGGGCCCGCGGATCCCGCGACGGCGGCGGTGCCGGGCGTGCTCCCGGCCATGCGGCGAACGGGTCATTTACTGCAAGTGGCTCGCAGCTAGACTTACGTCGTTTGCCGTGTCGAACCGTTCGCGTCCGTGAAGGCAGGTTGGGTGCCATGACCGCGTCCCAGACCCCGACCACCGCCGAGGAACTGCGCGGCGCCGGCCTGCGGGTGACGGCCGCCCGCGTCGCCCTGCTCGAAACCGTCCGGGACGGCGACCACCTCGGCGTCGAGGCGATCGCCTCCGGGGTACGCGACCGGGTGGGCCACATCTCCCTGCAAGCCGTGTACGAGGCGCTCCACGCGCTCACCGCGGCGAGGCTCGTCCGCCGGATCGAACCGGCCGGCAGCCCGGCCCGGTTCGAGGGACGTGTCGGCGACAACCACCATCACCTGGTGTGCCGGAGCTGCGGGGCGGTCAAGGACGTCGACTGCGCCGTGGGGCATCCGCCCTGCCTGGACCCGGCGGACGACGCCGGTTACCTGGTCGACGAGGCCGACGTCACCTTCTGGGGGCTGTGCCCGCGGTGCCGCCCGAAGGCCGGCTGACCGCACTCCCTCAGCGTCGCACCGGAGACGGACGGGACCGGGCCGTTGAGTCCCCGGAAACCGAGAACGTCCGGGCCGGCCCGCAGGGGCCGGCCCGGACGTCGTGATCACGCGGGGATCAGACCGGGGTCAGACCAGGTCGAACCGGTCGAGGTCCATCACCTTGCTCCACGCCGCGACGAAGTCGCGCACGAACTTCTCCTTCGCGTCGTCGCTCGCGTAGACCTCCGCGACCGCGCGCAGCTCGGAGTTCGACCCGAAGACCAGGTCGGCCCGGCTGCCGGTCCACTTGACCTCGCCCGTGGCGTCGTCGCGGCCCTCGAACGCGTTCGCGTCCTCGGACGTCGGCTGCCACGTGGTGCCCAGGTCGAGCAGGTTGACGAAGAAGTCGTTGGTCAGCGTCCCGGGGGTCGCGGTGAAGACGCCGAGCTGCGACTGCTGGAAGTTCGCGCCCAGCACCCGCAGGCCACCGACGAGGGCCGTCATCTCGGGCGCGCTCAGGGTCAGCAGGTTCGCCCGGTCGAGCAGCAGGTACTCGGCCGGCAGCCGGGTGCCCTTCCCGAGGTAGTTGCGGAACCCGTCCGCGACCGGCTCGAGCGCGGCGAACGACTCCACGTCGGTCTGGTCCTGCGACGCGTCCACCCGGCCCGGCGTGAAGGGGACCTCGACGTCGAAGCCGGCGTCCTTGGCGGCCTTCTCGACGCCCGCCGCACCGGCGAGCACGATCAGGTCGGCGAGCGAGATCTGCTTACCGCCGGCGGTGAAGGTCTCCTGGATCCCCTCCAGGGTGCGCAGCACCGTCGCCAGCTCGTCGGGGTCGTTGACCTCCCACCCGCTCTGCGGCTCCAGCCGGATGCGGGCGCCGTTGGCGCCGCCCCGCTTGTCGCTGTCCCGGAAGGTCGAGGCCGACGCCCACGCGGTGGACACCAGCTGGGACACCGACAGGTCCGAGGCGAGGACCTGCTCCTTGAGGGAGGCGATGTCCGCGGCGCCGACGGGCTCGTGCGTCACCGCGGGCAGGGGGTCCTGCCACAGCAGCGTCTCGGCCGGGACCTCCGGGCCGAGGTAGCGCACGACCGGGCCCATGTCGCGGTGGGTCAGCTTGAACCACGCCCGGGCGAAGGCGTCCGCGAACTCGGCCGGGTTCTCCAGGAAGCGCCGCGAGATCTGCTCGTAGATCGGGTCGAACCGGAGCGAGAGGTCGGTCGTCAGCATCGTCGGGGCGTGGGTCTTCGACGGGTCGTGGGCGTCGGGGACGGTACCCGCCCCGGCGCCGTCCTTCGGCCGCCACTGGTTCGCGCCGGCGGGGCTCTGGAACAGTTCCCACTCGTAGCCGAACAGGATCTCGAAGAAGGTGTTGTCCCAAGTCACCGGGGTGTTCGTCCAGATGCCCTCAAGGCCGCTGGTGATCGCGTCGCCACCCTTGCCGGTGCCGAAGGTGCTCTTCCAGCCGAAGCCCTGGTTCTCGATCGGGGCGGCCTCGGGGTCGGGGCCGACGTGGTCGGCCGGGCCCGCGCCGTGGCTCTTGCCGAAGGTGTGACCGCCCGCGATCAGGGCGACCGTCTCCTCGTCGTTCATCGCCATCCGGCGGAACGTCTCGCGGATGTCGCGGGCCGCGGCGACCGGGTCGGGGTTGCCGTTCGGGCCCTCCGGGTTGACGTAGATGAGGCCCATCTGGACCGCGCCCAGGGGGCTTTCGAGCTCCCGGTCGCCGGTGTAGCGCTGGTCGTCGAGCCAGACGGACTCGGGGCCCCAGTAGACGTCCTCCTCGGGCTCCCAGACGTCCTCACGGCCGCCGGCGAAGCCGAAGGTCTCGAAGCCCATCGACTCCAGGGCGACGTTGCCGGTGAGGATCATCAGGTCGGCCCACGAGATCTTCTGGCCGTACTTCTTCTTGACCGGCCACAGCAGGCGGCGGGCCTTGTCGAGGTTGCCGTTGTCCGGCCAGCTGTTGAGGGGGGCGAAGCGCTGCTGGCCGGCCCCGGCGCCGCCGCGGCCGTCGCTGATCCGGTAGGTGCCTGCGCTGTGCCAGGCCATCCGGATCATGAACGGGCCGTAGTGGCCGAAGTCGGCCGGCCACCAGTCCTGCGAGGTGGTCAGCACCTCCGCGATGTCCTGCTTCACGGCCGCGAGGTCGAGGCTGTTGAACGCCGCGGCGTAGTCGAACTCCTCGCCGAGGGGGTTGGCCACGGCGGGGTTCTTGGCAAGGATCTTCAGGTTGAGCTGCTCCGGCCACCACTGGCGGTTTCCGCCGCCCTGGGTCGGGTGGGGGGCGCGGGTGTGCGCGACCGGGCAACCACCTCCGTCCTCCGCCTTCGCGTCTGTGACGATCGCGTCGTGGTTCTCAGACATGGGGAATCCTTCCGGACTAAGCGGAACCTGGTGCTCAGGAACTGCGGGCAGTGGAACAGTCGGGGCACAGGCCCCAGTAGATGACCTCGGCCTCGTCGATCGAGAAGCCGCGGTTGTCGGAGGCGGTCAGGCAGGGCACCTCGCCGACCGCGCAGTCAACGTCGGCGACGACACCGCACGACCGGCAGACGACGTGGTGGTGGTTGTCCCCGATGCGCGACTCGTAGCGGGCCACGGAGCCGGCGGGCTGGATGCGACGCACCAGACCCGCGGCCGTCAGCGTGTGCAACGAGTCGTACACGGCCTGGTGGGACACCTCGGGGAGGTTCTGGCGCACGGCACGGATGATCGAGTCCGTGTCGGCGTGCGGATGCTCGTGCACTGCGCTCAGCACCGCCACCCGGGGACGGGTCACGCGCAGAGCGGCCCCGCGCAGCATCTCCTGGAAGTCCGAGGGCGTGACCACGCGCCACAGAGTGGCCCATTTTCTGGAATCAGTCAAGAATGCGGGAAGTGGAGTCGCCGCGGCCGGATCAGGGGAGCGTCACGGCTTGACGGCGACGCCGCAGAAGGCGGTCACTTCCTCCGGCACCCCCCAGGGGGTGTTCTCGGGCCGCCACCGCGACACCGACACCACGCCCGGCTCGATGAGATGCAGGCCGTCGAAGAACGCGGTGATCTGCTCGGGGGTGCGCAGCTTGTAGGGGTCGCCGGCCTCGGCCCGGGTCTGCTCGGCCTGGGCGGCGGCCTCGGGGGCGACGGCGTCCGTGCCGTCCTCCAGCACCAGGTAGCTGCCCGGCGGCAGTTCCGCCACCAGCCGGTCGCGGATCTCGGTGGCCTGCTCGTCGTCCCAGATGTTGCCCAGGATGCCCAGCATCATCAGGGCGATCGGGCGGGTGAAGTCCAGCGTGCGGGCCGCCTGCTTCAGGACGTATCCGGGGTCGCGGACGTCGGCGTCGACGTACTGGCACACCCCCTCGGGCGTGCTGGTCAGCAGGGCGCGAGCATGCACCAGCACCAGCGGGTCGTTGTCGACGTACACGATCCGGCAGGCCGGGTTGACGTGCTGGGCGACCTCGTGGGTGTTGTCAACGGTGGGGAGGCCGGTGCCCAGGTCCAGGAACTGGGTGATCCCGGCCTCGCCCGCCAGGTGGCGGACCGCCCGGCCCAGGAAGGCGCGCGAGTGCCGGGCGACGTCCACGATCCCCGGGTACACCTGGCGGACCTGGTCGCCGACCTGCCGGTCGACCGGGTAGTTGTCCTTGCCCCCCAGCCAGTAGTTCCACACCCGGGCCGAGTGCGGGGTGGTGGTGTCGACTTCGGGGATCGACTCGCCGGGAGCCGTGGGCTGCTCTGCCATGGAAGGCGCCTTCGTCGTGGAGGCGGGCACGGGTTCGGCTCGGATCATTCCAGGCGGACGGCGGCATCGGCTGCAAATGGCGATTTTTCCCTTGGGCATCGTTCGTCCCACGGCTGGCCCGCCGGCCCGCCGGTCCCGCGCGAGCGGTGAGATCCATCACGCGCGGGCGCCCGGACTCCCCGGCCAGGCGGGCGCGGGGAGGGCGAGAACCGCCGCCACCTGGCCTTTTCCGGCCTCCTGGACAGTCGGGCGCCGGCTCGCGCCAGGTGTCGTGACGTCCCTCAAAAGATGTGTACAGTGCATGCTTTAAGACGGTTATATGTAGAATGCATATGACTTTGACCCTAGTGAGGAGAGTTCACGTGGAGGACCCCACGTCCACCGCGCGTCCCGGCGGGATCGTCGGGGTGCTGGCGGTGGCCGGCATCGTCGCGGCACTCATGCAGACCCTGGTGGTACCGCTGATCGGCGAGCTGCCGCAGCTCCTGGACACCACCGCCTCCAACGCCTCCTGGGTGATCACCGCCACGCTGCTGGCGGGAGCGGTCGCCATGCCGGTGATCGGCCGGCTCGGCGACCTGTACGGCAAGCGCCGCATGCTGCTGGCCTGCACGGTGCCGCTCATCGCGGGCTCGGTGGTCTGCGCGCTGGCCGGCTCCCTGGTCCCCATGGTCGTCGGCCGTGGCCTGCAGGGCGTGGGCATGGGCATGATCCCGCTGGGGGTCAGCGCGCTGCGGGACCTGCTGCCGCCCGAGCGGCTGGGCTCCTCGATCGCGCTGATGAGCTCGTCGATGGGCATCGGCGGAGCGCTCGGCCTGCCCGTCGCGGCGGCGGTCGCCGAGAACGCGGACTGGCGCCTGCTGTTCTGGGGCTCGGCGGGACTGAGCGTGCTGGTCGCCGTGCTGATCTGGCGGCTGGTGCCCGGCATCCCCCCGCGGACCAGGGGACGTCTCGACTACGTCGGGGTGATCGGCCTGGGCATCGGCCTGGTGGGCCTGCTGCTGGGCGTCTCCAAGGGCGCCGACTGGGGCTGGACGAGCGGTGGCATCCTGGGGCTGCTCGCGACCTCGGCGGTCGCCTTCGTGGCCTGGGGCTGGTGGGAGCTGCGCGCCGGTGACCCGCTGGTCGACCTGCGCGTGACCGCACGGCCGCAGGTGCTGCTGACCAACATCGCCTCGGTCGTGGTCGGGTTCGCGATGTACGCCCAGGCACTGATCGTGCCGCAACTGCTGCAGCTTCCCGCCGCCACCGGCTACGGCCTCGGCCAGTCGATGCTGGCCGCCGGGCTGTGGATGGCCCCCTCAGGCCTGATGATGATGCTGATCTCGCCGCTGGGCGCGCGGTTGTCGGCCGCCCGCGGCCCCAAGGTCACCCTGTTCGCCGGTGGCCTGGTCATCGCGCTCGGGTACGGGTCCTCGGCGGTCCTGCTGGGATCGACCTGGGGGCTGCTGGTCGTCACCTGCATCTGCGGCGTGGGTGTCGCGCTGGCCTACGGCTCGATGCCCGCCCTGATCATGGGGGCGGTGCCGCTGTCGGAGACCGCCTCGGCCAACAGCTTCAACACCCTGATGCGCTCCATCGGCACGTCGGTGTCGGCCGCGGTGGTCGGGGCCGTGCTGTCCCAGATGACCATGCAGGTGGGCGGGTACTCCCTGCCGTCCGAGGCGGGCTTCCGCACCGGCCTGATGATCGGCTGCGGTGCATCGCTCCTGGCCGCGCTGCTCGCCCTGACCATCCCCACCCGCCCGTCCCGGCCCGCGCCCAAGCACGCCGCCCCCGTCAAGCGGCCCGCCACCGTGCCCGTGGGATCGTCCGTGGGGTAAGGCTTTCGGCCGGACACGGCACGGCGGCGGAACGACGCTCGGTCGTTCCGCCGCCGGCGGTGTTGCCGGGCCCGGACTGCCCGCCGGGGTCAGTCCGGGAGCTTCGCCTGTGCCTTGCGGGACGTGACCGGCTCGGCGAGCCGCTGCTCGTCGCAGATCTGCTGGATCTTCTCCAGGGTCTCGTCGAGCCCGGGTCCGAGCCGGGGGCCCGGGGTGAAGGTCGCCGGGAGGAAGCGCATCCCGTTGATGACACCGATCGTCTCGTAGTGCACGGTGCCCTCGGGGTCGCAGACGTAGTCCGGCATCCGGTCGAGGACTTGCAGGAGCATCCGCTTGAACACGGTGCGCGCGACGTTCGAGCCGATGCAGCGGTGGATGCCGAGCCCGAAGCTGCTGTGCCGGTTCCCCGTGCGGGCCAGATCGACCTGGTCGGGATCGGGGAACACCGCGGGGTCGCGGTTGGCCATCGCCCAGGACAGCCAGAGCCGGTCGCCCTCCTTGAACTGGGTTCCGGCGATTTCGCAGTCGGCGGAGATGGTGCGCCCGTCGCCCACCGCCGGCGTGTAGAAGCGCAGGAATTCCTCGGTCGCGGAGTCCAGCAGCGTGTCCCGTTCCCGGCTCAGCCGGTCGCGTTCCGCCGGGTTCTCCGAGAGCCATTCGATGGCGTGCGCGGTGAGTGCCGTCGTGGTGTCGAAACCACCGCCGATGAGCAGGGCCAGCACGCCGATCAGCTCGAGGTCCGGGGGATTCTTCCCGTTGATGTCGGCGTGGACGAGCGCGTCGATCAGGCCTGGCCGGGGGTTGGCCCGAACCTCCAGCAACTGGCCGAACAGATGGCGGCCCATCTGCATGTGCATTTCCGCGACCCGCTCCATGTCGGGCGAGTTCGGCGGCGTGTAGACGGCGGCGTGCACCGGCTCGTTGTAAATGGTCCACGCATTGACCGGAATGCCCATCATCGCCAGCGTGAGGACGGCAGGCACGATGTTGGCCAGATCGTCCACGAAGTCGATCCGGCCAGTTTCGATCTTCTCGTCGAGGCAGGCCCGCGTCACTTCGTCGATCACCGGGATCCACCGCTTGATGGCGGCCGGCGACAGGTAGGGGTTGAGCGCCTGGCGGTAGTGGCGCTGCTCGGGCGGGTCCATTTCCAGGAAACCGCCCCGGGTGCCCTTCGCCCGCTGCGGCTTGGGAATGGAGATCCCCTGGTAGCCGCGCTTCACGTTGTCGACGTCGTGGTCGTTGGAGAGGAACTCGGCAGAGCGCGCCAGGTCGAAGACCTCGCGGTTGCCGGCGGCGACCCAGTGCCCGTCATAGGTGTCCGACCACGCGATGGGGCACGTGGCGTGCATCTCCTGCGTGATCGCCTCGAACTGCTGGCGGTACTCCGGGGTGTGCCGGTCGAAGTGATAGCGATTCTTCTTGCGGTCTTCGTCGCGGGCGACGTCTTCCGTGCTCAAAACTGCTGCCTTCTCTGCCCGGTGGATGGAAATAAGACTCGGGAACCTCAGGATCAGGAGATGAGGGAGATCGCTCGTTCCGGGCAGGAGCTGATGGCCTCGCGGGCCTTGGTCTCCTGGCCGGCCGGCACCTCTTCGCTGATGGCCGTGGAATGGCCGTCGACATCGCTGAGCTCGAAGACTTCCGGAGCTATCATCGCGCAGAGGGTGTGGCCCTGGCAGCGCTCGGAGTCGACTCGCACCTTCACTGGTCTTTCCTTTCCCTTTCTCATGCGTGAGATTCGTGCCGTCATTCCGTCGCGCCGCCCGCCGGGCGGCGCGACGGAACCCTCACCTCAGACGTGGTATTCGTGCCACTTGAGGTAGCCGCCGGCGTCGATGCGGAACTGCATGCCCGTCACGAAGCTGGACTCGTCCGACGCGAGGTAGAGGACGGCGTTGCTGATCTCCTCCGGCTCGATGTGCGGGACCGGCATGGCCTGCTGCACGTGGAAGGCCAGCTCGGCGTCCTCCCGGGTCGGGTTCTCCAGGTCCGGGCGGAAGGACCGGTACATCGGCTCGCTCTGCAGCATCGGCGTGTTGCAGTTCGTCGGGTGGACGACGTTGGCCCGGATCTTCAGCGGGGCGAGGTTCGTCGCGAGCTCGTGGACGTACTGCGACAGCGCCCGCTTGGCGAAGGCGTATCCGGTGCCGCCGGGGTTGGACCCCGGGTTCTGGACCATGCCCTGGTTCATGAGGGCGGCGGCCGAGCCGGTCGCGATGATCGAGGCGCCCTCGGTGAGGTGGGGCAGCGCGACCTGGATCGCGTTGATCGTGCCGATCAGGTTGACGTCGACGACGTCGCTCCACGCCTGCATCGGCGGCTTGCCGTGCAGCGGGGCGATGCCGGCCTGGGCCACCACGATGTCGAGCCTGCCCAGCTCGCCGATGCCCCGCTCCAGCGCGTCGCGCAGCTGGTCGGCGCTGCGCACGTCGGCCTGCACCGCCACGATGCGCCGGCCCTGCTCCTCGACCAGCCGGACCGTCTCCTTGAGGTCGTCCGGCCCGGACAGCGCGTAGTTCACGGTCGCGATGTCCTGGCACAGGTCGACCGCGATGATGTCGGCGCCCTCTTCGGCCAGCCGCACCGCGTGGCTACGGCCCTGGCCGCGCCCCGCGCCCGTGATGAACGCGACCTTTCCCGAAACACGTCCCATCGGTGGTGTCCTTTCCTCGTGTGATCTGCTGTTCGGTCAGTGCCCGCCGCCCGGCGGCGGTTCGGGGTTCCGGCCCGGGTTCACCGACCGGCGTCTTCCCACCCCGCCGTGTCGGCCAGGGCGTCGAGCGCGTCGTCCAGGGAACCGAGGTCGCCGTCGAGTTCGGCGGCGACCTTCCGGACGACGTCCACGTCTTTTCTGAGGAAGTCGCTCGTCGCCTGGGCGAACGCCGCGACCGAACCCCGCGATGCGACACCGGCCAGCGCGCGGCTCGCGGAGCTTCCGTGGGGTAGGGCGCCGAGGAGGGCCGCCTCGTCCACCCCCAGCCGGCGGCCGAGCCGGACCGCCTCGGACAGCAGCCCGATCTGCGCCGCGAACAGCGCGTTGTTGATGAGCTTCACCCGCTGGCCGGCGCCCGTCGGGCCGACATGCAGCACCGGGTCGCCGTAGCTCCGCAGCACGGGCCGGATCCGCGCCACGGCCTCGTCGGCCCCTCCCACGAAGAGCGTGACGTGGCCGGCGGCGATGTCGTGCGGCCCGCCGCTGACCGGGGAGTCGATCACGTGGATCCCGCGCGGCGCGCCGCGGGCGGCGATGGTCTCGGCGGTGCTCGGGCTTCCGGTGGTGTGCACGACGAGGAGGGATCCGTCCGGCATCTCGTCGAGCAGCCCGCCGTCGAGGCAGATCTCGCGGACCTGGTCGTCGGTGTAGACGCACACCAGCACGGCGTCCGCTCCGGTGCCGACGCCGGGGACGTCGGTGACGACCTGCACGTCCTCCTGCGCGAGCGCCGCGCGTTTCTCGGCCGACCGGCCCGGTACCCGGACCTCGTGGCCCGCTTCGGCGAGCCGGCGTACCATCGGCAGGCCCATTCGCCCGGTTCCGATGAATCCGAGGCGCATCGCATCTCCTCCTTCGCACGAACTCCGTAGGGCGCTTCGCGCGACCGTGTTCCTTGCCGGGTTCCGCGCGGGTCGGCCGGTGGTGGCGGAGCACCCTTCGGCCGTTCCGCACGCCCCGCCGCCGGCGTGTCCACGGGCGCCGCGGTGTGCGCGCCGGTCGCGGCCTGTGCGGGGGTGATCGCTGCTGCCGGCCGCGAGTGGACGCCGCCGGTTCACCGGCCGGACGTCATGCGGGTCGAAGCCGTACCGGTCGTGCGGCTCGTGCCACGCCGGGTGTCACCGCCGGCGGCACATCCCACTTCGATCACTTCCACGCCCCAGCCCGGTCGGTACCACCCGGCCAGGCGCGCAGGCGGGCCTGGCCTGCTTCGACGACGCCCACCGAACGCCGTCGGCCCGGCGACATCACCTCGTTGCGAGATTCAGGTCACAGCGATGCTAACCACGCTTCAATCCAATGAGCAATAATCATTTTTTACGAATCATGATTCATTAAATTGAACGAAAGTTCGCTCAGGCTGCCGGTGCGATCGCGCGGCCGGGCGGTCGGGGCGGCTTGACTTCGCGACGGGACGGCTGGTTTTCTTCGCCGTGTCCCAGCCACCCCTGCGGGCCCGACGTGGTTCGGCCCGGTGACGTAGCGAACTCGCCCCCGCACATTTCCCGCCGGTCGTGCCCGCCGAAGAGTTCCGGCGCCCCGGTTCCGGACTCCTGCGGGATCAAGGCACACGACGGCGGCCGAGCGCATCCGCGGCGGCCGGTCCGTCCGATGAGGAGAAGTGATGAGCGGACCGAACCTGACCGAACCGTGCGGCCCCCTGCGCGGGCCGGCCCCCGCCGAGCGACGTGGGGGAGTCCGCTGATGCGCGTCGGATTCATCGGCCTGGGCAGCCAGGGCGCCCCCATGGCGCGCAGGATCATCGACGCGGGCCACCCGACCACGCTGTGGGCGCGGCGGCCCGCCTCGCTCGAGGCGTTCGCGGACACGCCCGCGAAGGTCGCCGCCACCCCCGCCGAACTGGCCGCAGCCAGCGACCTCGTCTGCGTCTGCGTGGTCGACGACGCCGGCGTCGAGGAGGTCGTCACCGGGGAGCACGGCGTGCTGGCGGGCCTCCGGGAGGGCGGGGTGATCGCCGTGCACAGCACGGTGCACCCTGACACCTGCCGCCGGCTGGCCGCCCTCGCCGCCGCCCGGGGCGTCTCCCTGATCGACGCGCCGGTGAGCGGCGGCGGCCCTGCCGCCGCCGCGGGGCGCCTGCTCGTGATGGTGGGAGGTGACACCGGCACCGTCGAGCGCTGCCGTCCGGTGTTCGAGGCCCATGCCGATCCCGTCGTCCACCTGGGCGAGCTCGGCTCCGGGCAGCTCACCAAACTGCTCAACAACCTGCTGTTCACGGCGAACCTCGCGACCGCCGCCAGCACGCTCGCGCTCGGGCGGACGCTCGACGTCGACCCCGCCCGGCTCGCCGAGGTGCTCTCCCACGGCAGCGGGGCGAGCTTTGCGCTGGACCGGGTCGCCGCCGCCGGCGGCACGCTCGACCGCATGGCGGTTCACGCCGGGCCGCTGCTGCAGAAGGACGTCCGTCTGGTGACCGATCTCGCCGGTGCGGCCGGCACCTCGACGGCTCCCGTGATCGAGACCGCCGACGCCGCCCTGAAGCTGATGGACCACCCGCGCTGAGGGCCGCACATGCCGTGAGCTGTGCCGCCACCGGTGACGCCTCCCTGGGCGAGAACCGGATATCGCCCATCAGTAGGATGAACACTGCCAGAAAAAACTGAACTTCGGTTCAAAGTGGCACCGGCCGGTCCGGCCACCTGACGCCCGGTTCTCCCGGGCGATCGAACTGGTAGGGGAGTGGAATGGCGGACGCCGAGGTCGTCGCACTGCTGCTGGTGCGGGTGGTCGTGGGCATCACGATGATCGCGCACGGGCTCAACCACTGGCTGGGCGGCGGCCGGATCGAGGGAACCGCCCGCTGGTTCGGCGGGCTCGGCCTGCGGCACGGGAGGCTGCAGGCGTGGATGAGCGTGGTCACCGAGATCGGCGCGGGAGCGCTGCTGGTGGTCGGCCTGCTCACGCCGCTGGCCTGCGCGGCGGTGATCTCCGTGATGCTGGTCGCGGGCATCCTCGCGCACCGGCCGAACGGGTTCTTCGTCTTCAAGGACGGCTACGAGTACGTCCTCGTGCTCGCGGTGGCCGCACTGGCCCTGGCGATGCTGGGCCCCGGCCGGTTGTCGCTGGACTCCGCCCTCGACATTGAGGTGATCGGCTGGGCCGGCGGCGGCATCGCGCTCGGGGTGGCCGTGGCGGC
This sequence comes from Actinomadura craniellae, assembly GCF_003289645.1. GTDB lineage: Bacteria > Actinomycetota > Actinomycetes > Streptosporangiales > Streptosporangiaceae > Actinomadura_D > Actinomadura_D craniellae. Next base: position 564,338 of record NZ_QLYX01000001.1, read on the forward strand.
GACGGCGGGCATGCTCGCCACCTTCTGGCGGCCGCAGCCGAAGGAAGCCGAACCGGCCACCTGACGAGGCCACCCGGCGAGGGGCCGTGCGGCTACTCGCCGGTGTCGGAGGCGTGTGGCCCGGAGATGCCGCCCAGGCAGAACTGCCAGATCTCGTCGGTGGTGACGGGGGTGGCGTGGCTGTTGGCGGGGACGCCGTTGGCCTGGGCGATGAACATGACGGTCTGCATCACCAGGGAGGCTTGGCGGCGGGGCTTCCCGGCGGCGACGACACCGGCCTCGGTGGCCTGCTCGATGAGTTCGGTGATGACCGTGAGCAGCGGGAGGAAGGCGGTCGCCACCTCGGTGGGGTGCTTGACCAGCAGTTGCAGGGCGAAGTCGCTGAACAGCGGGCGCTGGGCGTGGGGGTTGGGCTGCGACTGCTCGTAGAGCATCGTGACGGCGACCTGGAGGCTCCGCAGCGGGTCGCGCTCGGCGGAGGCAGCCTCCCGGATCTCGACCGCCGACTTGGCGAGCGCGTCCTCGAAGAGGGCCAGCAGCAATTCGTGCTTGCCGTCGAAATGCTGGTAGAAGCTGCGCAGCGACTGCTTCGACCGGTCGACGACCTCCTGGACCGTGAAGTCCGTCGTGCCCTTTTCCGCGATGAGTTCCTGTGCCGAATCGAGGAAGCGCTGCACGCGCTGTTCGGCACGGAGCTTGGCGGCACGGGTGGAGCGCTCGACGGCTCGTTGCCGCCAGGCAGGCTCTTCGGAGACTTCGGTCACGAGCAGAACGATACTCCACCGCGACGGTAAGAAATCGCAACTGCACTTCGAAGTGGCCGTCGCAACAGATGAGACTCTTACTTGCTTGCAGTGAGAATGCTACTCTCGTGACATGTGCCACCTTGGCCGGCCAGGCGGAGCGACGTCCTGCAGCCGGCCGCGACGAGCCGGCGGTGAGAGCCGCGCGCCGCGACTCCCTCGGCGGCCCGGTGCGAAAAGTCCATTGGGAGGTCGCCTGTGCAGTTCGAGTTCGATGAGGACCAGCGGCTGCTCCAGCAACTGGTCCGCGAAACGGTGGCCAAGGCGCGGTCGCTGCCCGAGGACCAGCTCTGGGCCAAGTACCAGGAGCTGGGGTGGCTGGAGGCCCCGCCGGTGGAGCTGGCGATCGTGCTGGAGGAACTGGGGTACGTCGCCGATCCGACCCCCTTCCTCGCCACGTCCACCTGGTTCGCGCCGCTCGCCGGCCGGCTGCCCCGCGGTGCGGGCACGGGGGTGTGCGACGGGACCGGGCGGTTCGTGCTGGACGCGGACCGGGCCGACGAGATCGCGCTGGTCACCCGCGACGGCGTGGTGGTGGTCGACGGCGCGGCGGTGAGCACGGAACGGGTCGCCGTCTTCGACCCGACCCTGCACGTAGCCCACATTGCCCATGTGACCGCCCCGGACCTGGTCCCCGGAATCGCGGACCTGACCCTGATGGGCCTGGCGATCTCCACGGTGGGCAGCTGCCGGCGCATCCTGGACCTGGTCGTCGAGCACGTCAAGCAGCGCGTCCAGTTCGACGTCCCCATCGGCTCCTTCCAGGCGGTCAAGCACAAGGCCGCGGACATGCACGTGGCGATCGAGCGGGCCCGGGCGCTGGCCTACTTCTCGGCGCTGACCATCGCCGAGGACGACCCGCGGCGCGGCCGGGCGGCCCTGATGGCCAAGGCCGCCGCGGGGGAGTGCCAGCAGGTCGTCTTCCAGGGCGGCCTCCAGCTCTTCGGGGCGATGGGCTTCACCTGGGAGAGCGAACTGCAGATCCATCTCAAGCGGGCCAAGGCCGGCGACCTGCTGCTGGGAACCGCGGCCGTACACAGAAGGGCGTTGCTGGCATGAAGCTGGACTCCGATCCCGCGATCGAGGAGTTCCGCGCCGAGTTCTCCGCCTTCCTCGACGCGCACCTGCCCACCGCGGCCGAGGCCATGCCCCGCCCCCGGTCGAGCGCGGACGTGCCACCGTGGGCGGCCCGGTGGCAGCGGACGCTGTTCGACGCGGGCTGGCTGCTGCCCGGCAACCCGCCGGAGTACGGCGGGCGCAACGCCACGCTGCCGCAGCAACTCGCCCACCTGGAGGAACTGTCCCGGCGGCGGATCTACCACAGCTTCAACCCGCAGGGCCTCGGCATCATCGCGGCCTCGATCCTGACCTTCGGGACCGAGGAGCAGAAGCAGCGGTGGGCCGTCCCCATCCTGCGGGCGGAGATCACGGCGGCGCTCGGCATGAGCGAGCCGGAGGCCGGCTCCGACCTGGCCGGCCTGCGCACCCGCGCGATCCTCGACGACGACCACTTCGTGGTGAACGGGCAGAAGGTGTGGACCTCGGGGGCGCACCACGCGGACGTGCTGCTGACGTTCGTGCGCACCGACCCGTACGCCCCCAAGCACAAGGGGATCAGCGTCCTGCTCATCCCCACCGACACCCCGGGGGTGGTCCGGCGGCCGTTCGGCTCCCTCGCCTCGCCCGACGACCTGGACTTCAACGAGGTGTTCTTCACCGACGTCCGGGTGCCGAAGGAGAACCTGATCGGCGAGCTGCACCGCGGCTGGCGGGTGGCGCACGGCTCGCTCGGCCACGAGCGGACGATGCTGTGGCTGAGCTACGCCGAGCGGCTGGACGACCTGATCAGGGACGCGCCCGGCGACGAGGAGTGGTACGCGACGCTGCTCATGGACGCCCAGGCGCTCCGGCTGCTCGGCTACCGGCAGCTCGGCGGCGACCGGGACCCGGCGGAGGTGTCGGTGCTCAAGCTGCTCGGCTCCGAGGCCATCCAGGCCGCCGGCCTCCGCGCCCTGGAGGCGCAGGGGCCCGAGGGGCTGGCCCATCCCGCGGCGACCGCCCCGCCCAACCACATGAGCGTGGAGGCGTTCACCGCCAGCTGGTTCGAGCGGTACGCCCGGAGCTTCGCCGGAACGATCGCCGGCGGCACCTCCGAGATCCAGCGCAACATCATCGCCGAGCGCATCCTCGGCCTCCCCAGGTAAGGAAGAAGCCCATGAGCCAGATCCTCTACGAGGTCACCGACCGGGTCGCGGTCATCACGCTGAACCGGCCCGAGGTCGCCAACGCCCAGACGATGGAGCTGCTGGACGACCTGGACGCGGCCTGGACCCGGGCCGCCGACGACGACGACGTCCGGGTCATCGTGCTCCGCGGCAACGGCAGGCACTTCTCCTCCGGGCACGACCTGAAGGGCACCGGCCCGCGCCCGGACAAGATCACCCTGGAGTCGATCTACAGCGTCGAGGCGCGCCGGTACATCGAGTACACCCTGCGCTGGCGCAACATCCCCAAGCCGTCGATCGCGGCGGTCCAGGGCAAGTGCATCGCGGGCGGGCTGATGCTCTGCTGGCCCTGCGACCTGATCGTGGCGGCCGAGAACGCCGAGTTCTCCGACCCGGTGGTGCGCCTGGGGATCGGCGGTGTGGAGTACCACGGCCACACCTGGGAGTTCGGCCCGCGCAAGGCCAAGGAGATCCTGTTCACCGGCCGGGGCGTCACCGCGGCGGAGGCGGAGCAGCTCGGCATGGTCAACCGGGTGGTGCCGCTGGCGGAGCTGGACGCGTCCGCGATGGAGCTGGCCGGGCAGATCGCGCAGATGCACCCGTTCGCGCTGCGCCAGGCCAAGCGGGCCGTCAACCAGACCCTGGACGTGCAGGGCTTCTACGCGGCGATCCAGTCGGTGTTCGACACCCACACGACCGGGCACGGGAACGCGTTCAGCGTCTGCAACTACCCCATCCTCATCGACTACGAAGAGATGAAGAAGCAGGTCAAAGCTCAATGAGCCGGGGGGCGCGGCGGGTCGCCAGCAGCGACCCGCCGACGTCCTCGGCCAGCGCCTTCGCCGACCCGAGCAGGTCGTCGAGGACGAGCACCCGGCGCGCGAACGACTGGAAGCGGTGCTCGGCGGTGAACCCGATCCCGGCGAGCACCTGCTGGCAGTTCCGCGCCGCCGCCAGCCCGGCCCGCCCGGCCAGCGCCTTGCCCAGCGTCGACGTCGTGGGGTCCGTCGCGTGCGCGAGCGCGGCCTCCGCCGCCTCCAGCGTGACCAGGGTCTCGGCCAGCCGGTGCCGCACCGCCTGGAACGACGCCAGCCGCCGCCCGAACTGCGTGCGGGTCAGCGCGTGCTCGCGGGCCAGCTCCAGCATCGCCCGGCCGGCGCCGACGAGCTGGAATCCGAGCGCCCGGCGGCCCGCCGCCACCGCCTCCTCGCCGAGCGGCCGCCACTCCACCCGGCACAGCCCCAGCGCCGGGTCGAGCCCGCCCGCCGGCACGCAGGGCCGCCCGAACGCCAGGCCGTTCTCGGCCAGCGCGACCACACCGCCCGGCGGCCGGCCCAGCGCGTGCAGCAGCACGTCGTTGAGCAGGGGAGCGTGCGCCCCGGTCGCGCCGAGCAGGGGGAAGACCAGGGCGACTGCCTCGTCCGGCGAGTCCGCCAGCAGTTCCCGCCAGCCCAGCTCCACGAGTGCGGCGTCCAGGCGGTCGGCGTCGCCCGGTTCCTCCATGGCCGCGCGGAAGCCCGTGGACAGCAGCGTCAGGTCGGCGGCGTCGATCATTCGTCCCCCAGGGAGAGCAGTCGCTTGGCGACGATGTTGCGCTGGATTTCGGCGGTGCCCCCGTAGATGGTGGCGGCCCGGGAGTAGAGGTACTCCTCGCGCCAGGGCGACTCCTCGTACTCGACGACCCCGGGCAGCAGGTCGCGGGCGGTGTCGAAGAGCCGCTGCTCGGCGGAGGCGATGAGGATCTTGTCGATCGAGGTCTCCGCGCCCAGCGGCTCGCCCCGCGCCCGGCGGTGCTGGGTGCGCAGGGACGTCGAGCGGATGGCGTGCAGGTCGAGGAACGCCTCGCCGAGCGCGCGCTCGGAGCCGGCGGGCGCGGCGGCGAGCAGCCGGTCGAGCCGGGTGTACAGGTGCGCGACCCGGTGCCAGAAGCAGGAGGACCGCTCGTCCGGGAGGATGCTCATCGCGATCTCCCAGCCCTGCCCCACCGCGCCGATCATCCGGTCGGCGGGCACCCGGACGCCGTCGAAGAACACCTCGGCGAACTCGTCCACGCCGTGCATGGTCTCGATGGGCCGGACGAGGACGCCGGGGCTGTCCATGTCCACCAGGAAGGCCGAGATGCCGCGGTGGCCGGGGCCGGAGGTGCGGGCGAGCAGCAGGCAGCGCTGCGCGTACTGCGCCAGGGAGGTCCACACCTTCTGCCCGTCGATCACCCATTCGGCGCCGTCGCGGACGGCGCGGGTGGTCAGCGACGCCAGGTCGCTGCCCGCGCCGGGCTCGGAGAAGCCCTGGCACCAGGTCTCCTCGCCGGACAGCAGCAGCGGGACGAAGGCGAGCAGTTCGGGCGAGCCGTACCGGATCAGCGTCGGCGCCAGCACCTCGATCAGGGAGTAGATCCCCGGCTCGGCGAGGCCGCGGGTGGCGACCTCCTCGCCGAGCACCGCGCGCAGGATCGTGGGCCCGCCGAGGCCGCCGGCGTGCTCGGGCCAGCCCCAGCGCATCCAGCCGGCGTCGAACAGCGCCCGGCGCACCCGGGACAGCTGGGCCATGTCGCCGTCGAGGGACTTGTCGTGGACGGGGCTGAGATCGTGCTCGTCGAGCCACGCGCGCAGCCCCGTCCGGAACTCCTCAACGCGCATGCGAGTGCGGCCGGCCCGAGTCGTGGGCGCCGCTCTTGCGGATGAACGTCATGGCGCGGGTGCGCAGCCGCCAGCCGTCCTCGGTCCTGACATAGGTGTCGTTGTAGTACCCGATCCGCATGTGGTGGGTGGCGTCCTCGACGAAGCAGAGGTTCTGCACGCCGGTGGCCTCGTCGCCGTTGATGTCCAGCAGCGGCGTCGCGGTCATGAACAGCCCCTTGGGCGCCGCTTCGACCAGGGCGGGGAACTCCGCCAGCGGGTAGACCTCGCCGAACGCGCTGTAGGTGCCGTCGGGCGTGAAGACCTCCAGCAGGGAGTCGATGTCGTTCCTGGTGATCGAGACCGCGTACTTGGCGAGCAGCTGCCCGATCTCAATGATGTCCTGGTGCTCCATGGAAGACCTTCCCTCCTTTCATGACGAAGCGGACCTCGGACAGGACCGAGATGTCCTCCAGTGGGTTGCCGGGCACCGCGATCAGGTCGGCGAGCAGGCCCTCGGCGATCCGGCCGCGGTCGGCGGCGCCGATCAGCTCGGCCGCGTTGAGGGTCGCCGCCTGGAGCACGTGCAGCGGTGTCATGCCCCGCTTGACCATGGCGGCGAGTTCCTTGGCGCCGTGGCCGTGCGGGATCGCCGGCGCGTCGGTGCCGGCCGCGATCTTGACACCGGCCCTGCTCGCCCGGGCGACGACCGTCTGGGCCCGGGGGAAGATCTCGGCGGCCTTGGCCTTGAGCTCGGGGGCGGCCCTGGACAGGTCCATCCCCTCGGTCAGGTAGGTCGTCGGGACGAGGAAGGTGCCGCGCTCGGCCATCAGCTCGATCGTGTCGTCGTCGATCAGGAAGCCGTGCTCGATGCAGTCGATCCCCGCCTCCACGGCCGACCGGACGGCGTCCGCCCCGTGGGTGTGCGCGGCCACCTTGAGCCCGCGCCGGTGGGCCTCGTCCACGATCGCGCGCAGCTCCTCGTCGGAGTAGTGCTGCGCACCCGGGGTGCCGGTGTGCGACATCACCCCGCCCGACGCGCAGACCTTGATGAGCTTCGCGCCGTGCTTGATCTGGTAGCGGACCGCCTTGCGCACCTCGTCGACCCCGTTGGCGATGCCCTCCTCCAGCGAGAGGGGCATGATCCCCGGCGCGTACGCGGAGAACATCGTGGGGTCCAGGTGCCCGCCGGTCGGGGTGATCGCGTGCCCCGCGGGGACGATGCGCGGACCGTCCACCCAGCCGGCGTCGATGGCCTTGGCCAGGGCGACGTCCAGCAGGTAGCCGCCGGTCTTCACGAACAGGCCGAGGTTCCGGACCGTGGTGAACCCCGAGCGGAGCGTCCGGCGGGCGTTGCCCACCGCGCGCAGCATGCGCAGCGGCGGGTCGTCCTGGACCGGGGAGAGCGCGGCGGTCTCCCCCCGGCCGCCCATGAGCAGGTTGACCTCCATGTCCATCAGGCCGGGGAGCAACGTGACGTCGCCCAGGTCCAGGACCTCGCCCCCGCCGCCGCCCGCGATGCGGTCGCCGTCCACGGTGACCAGGCCCGGTTCCTCGATCTCGCCCGTCTCGACGTGGAGGAGGCGGGCCGCCTTGAGCGTGATCACGCTCAGACCCGGGGTTCGAGGACGAGGTCCAGGTACGCCGCGCCGCTGTCGGGCACCCGGGCCTGCTTCCACACCTCGATCGGGAACGACACCATCACCAGCGAGAACATCAGGAGCAGCAGGTTGCGCTCGGCCTCGGGGAGGTCGTCGACCGGGAACCCGTCCAGGTGGGCGGCGGCGGGCTCCAGGTGGGGGAACGCCGCGTCGTAGAACGCCTGCATCTCCTCCATCGAGCTGGCCAGGCGCTTGGCGTACCGCTCCGGCTCGGTCTCCAGGACCCAGGCGCCGAACTTCTCCAGCTCCGCGAACTCAGCCGGCAGCATTGGCGTGCTCCTTCACGTGGTCGCCGACCACCTTGTGCAGGTGGCGGAGGAGGATTTCCTGGTCGTTGAGGGGGAAGTCGGTGACGGCCCGGCTCTTGAGCATCGTCTGGGTGGCCTCCAGGGTGTTGGCGTCCTGGAGGGCGTACTCCTTGAACGTGACCGCGGCGAGTTCCTGGGCCAGCCGCTGGCGGCCGGTCTTGGCCGGCACGAAGTACAGCTTGGCCTCGAAGATGTGCCGGTCCACCGCGGTCGGCCAGTAGTGGTAGGTGAGGTACCAGCCCGGCGCCCACACCAGCAGCATGAAGTTCGGGAAGAAATGGAAGGAGTCCACGCCCCACGCCCGGTGCCGGGCCGGGTTGACGCCGGGCGGCAGCGGCTCCAGGCCCTCGATGTCGGGCCGGTCCCAGGGGCCGAACAGCCCGCTGCGCAGCACCCGCTCGATCGGCTTGACCATGCTCGGGTCCTTGGGCGGGGACATGCCGCCCCAGGCGGAGACCATCCCGTGCGGGGTGGTCACCTCGTAGTGCAGCGCCTCGAAGCCGAACCCCAGCAGCTTCTCGGCCTCCTCCTTGGTGGCCTGCTTCTGGTGCAGTACCGGCGCGTGGTAGAACTCCGCGAACGCGTCGATGAACAGCTTCCAGTTGCTGCCGACCTCGGCCTTGTAGCCGAAGACCTCGGTCATCTCGTGGAAGGGGTAGCCCTCCACGCCCTTGCCCATCTCGCCGAGGTACTCGGCCAGCGGCCGGGCGTCGGGGTCCAGGTTGACGAAGATGAACCCCTCCCAGATCTCGCAGCGCACCGCCTTCAGCCCGAAGTCGGCCTTGTCCAGGTCGAAGAACTCACCCTCCTGCTGGACGAAGGTCAGCTCGCCTTCGAGGTTGTACCGCCAGGCGTGGTACTTGCAGGTGAACTGGCGGCAGGTGCCCTTGACCTCCTCGCCGGGGTAGTCGTTCCACACCAGCTTGTTGCCGCGGTGCCGGCAGATGTTGTGGAAGGCACGGATCTGCTTGTCCTTGCCCCGGACGACGACCAGGGAGGTGTCGACGACCGCGAGTTCCTTGGTGAAGTAGTTGCCGACCCGGGGGACCTGTTCGATCCGGCCGATGTTCAGCCAGGTCCGCCTGAAGACGGCCTCGCGCTCGGCCTCGTAGTAGGCCGGGTCGATGGAGTCCTCGTAGTTGACGGGTGCGGTGCCCAGCTCGGGGTACTGCTCGGTCCAGCTCCCCGCCGCAGGCTTGGGGAAGAACGCCATGTCACACCTTTCTGAAATGTGTTGTCACGCGGGGCTGTCGAAGCCGCCGTCCGGCAGGCCGGGATCGAGGCCCACCCCGAAGGTGTTGAACGCCACGGCCAGCAGGCCGTAGGCGCCGACGGTGAAGACGAAGTCCATGAGCTGGGTCTCGTCGTAGATCTCCGCCAGTTCGGAGTAGGTGGAGTCGGGCAGCTGGGAGTCCTCCTCCAGCTGGTCCACGGCCCGGTTGATGAGCGTGTCGTCGCCCGCCCGGACCGCGGCGATCTCCTCGTCGGTGACGCCGGCCTTGCGGGCGATGAGCACGTGCTGCGCCCACTCGTAGGCGCAGCGCCGCCGCCAGGCCACCCGCAGGATCGCCAGCTCCCGGTCCCGCACGGGCAGGGAGGAGGTTCTGCCCAGCAGGTGGCCGTTGAACGTCAGGAACGCCTTGGCCAGCGGTGGGTGGTTGGCGAGGAAGCCCAGCGCGTTGGACGGCGGGAGCTTCCGCCCGGGGGCGAGGACCGACAGGGCCTCGGTGTCCCATTCCTCGTAGGGGACGAGCGGCAGGCGGGTCATGTGTTCCGCCCCCCGTTCACCCCGATGATCTGCCCGGTGATGTAACCGGCCTCCTCCGACACCAGGAACGCGCAGGTCGCGGCGAGGTCCTCGGGCCGGCCGATCCGCCGGACCGGCGTCTGCTCGATGTGGTGGTCGAGGGAGTCGCCGAGCAGCCCGCGCTCCGCGGCCTTGCGCAACATCGGGGTGTCGATGAAGCCGGGCGGCACCGCGTTGACGGTGATGCCGAGCGGGCCGAGCTCCAGCGCCAGCGCCTTGGTCAGCCCGTTGAGCCCCGACTTGGCCGCCACGTAGTGCGCCATGTACTGCTGGCCCGAGTGCGCGCTGGAGGAGGAGATGTTGACGATCCGGCCCCACTTGGCCTCGATCATGTCGGGGAGCACGGCCTGGGTGCAGTGGAAGACGCCGTTCAGGTTGACGTCGATCACCCGCTGCCAGGACTCGAACGACAGGTCGGTGAAGCGCTTGAACCCGTCCAGCCCGGCCGCGTTGACCAGGACGCCGATCGGGCCCAGCCGCTCCCTGACGGCGGTCAGCGCGATGTCCACCTGGGCCCGGTCCGTGACGTCGGCCTGGTAGGCGAAGTCGGCGTCGGGCGGCGGGTTGAGATCGAGCACGGCGACGTGGTGGCCGTCGGCGTCCAGCCGCTCCGCGATGGCCCGGCCGATGCCGGAGCCGCCACCGGTCACAACTGCGGTCTTCATACGAGAGCCCCGTCCGTCTCAGCCATCGGTAATCTCCCTTCCGAATAAGAGAATCATACTCTCACTCCAGAATGATCCGGAAGCCTTGACATTTGGCCCGCGCGGCCGATGGTGGTCCGCCTGTCGTTCTCGTCAACTAGTAGTTGATTCACGCTGTAGGAGAATGTAGTTTCCACACAGCGAGGAGGAGGCAGGATGGGATGTCAGGACAGGGTGGCGATGGTCACCGGCGCCGAGCAGGGAACCGCGGCGGACACGAGGGCGGTGCCGGCATGAAGCGCCTGCTGATCGACGGAGAGCTGGTCGGGGCCGACCGGGCGTTCGACTCGCTCAATCCCGCAACCGGTGAGGTACTCGGACAGGCCCCGGACGCCACGGTCGCCCAGGCCGAGGCCGCCGTCGCGGCCGCGCGCCGCGCCTTCGACACCACGAGCTGGTCGACCGACGTGCAGCAGCGCGTCCGGTGCCTGCGGCAGTTGCACAAGGCGCTGGTCGAGCACGGCGACGAGCTGCGCGAGCTGACGATCGCCGAGGTCGGCGCGCCCCGCATGCTCACCTACGGAGCCCAGCTCGACCAGCCGATCGAGATCGTCCGGTACTACGCGGACCTGCTCGAGGGCTACGCCATGACCGAGGACCTCGGCGAGGTCGAGGTCCGAGGGAAGCCCCACCGCCGCTGGGTGGAGAAGGAGGCCGGGGGAGTCGTCTCGGCCATCGTCGCGTACAACTACCCGAACCAGCTCGCGCTGGCCAAGCTGGCCCCCGCGCTGGCCGCCGGGTGCACGGTGGTGCTCAAGGGCGCCCCGGACACGCCGCTGGTCACGCTGGCCCTCGGCGAGCTGATCGCCGAGCACACCGACATCCCACCGGGCGTGGTGAACGTGCTGGCCTCCTCCGAGGTCGCCGTCGGCGAGGTGCTCACCACCCACCCCGACGTCGACATCGTCACCTTCACCGGCTCGACCGCCACCGGGCGCAAGATCATGGCGGCCGCGAGCACCACGCTGAAGCGGGTGTTCCTGGAGCTCGGCGGCAAGTCCGCGTCGGTCGTCCTCGACGACGCCGACCTCGCCACCGTCGCCATGTTCTCGGCCTTCGCGATCTGCTCGCACGCCGGGCAGGGCTGCGCCATCACCACCCGGCTGGTGGTGCCCAGGGAGCGGCACGACGAGATCGTCGAGCAGGTCGCGGGCATGATGAGCCAGATCAGCTACGGCGATCCGGCCGACCAGAAGACCTTCATGGGGCCGCTGATCAACGCGCGGCAGCGCGACAAGGTGGACGGCCTGGTCCAGCGGGCCGTCGCGGCGGGCGCGAAGCTCGTCACCGGCGGCGAGAAGGTGGATCCCGGCTTCTTCTACACGCCCACCCTGCTGGCCGGGGTCGACCCGGACAGCGAGGTCGCGCAGGAGGAGGTCTTCGGCCCGGTGCTCGCGGTCATCCCCCACGACGGGGACGACGACGCCGTGCGCATCGCCAACAACTCCATCTACGGTCTCTCCGGCGGGGTGTTCAGCGCCGACGAGGACCGGGCCATCGCGGTGGCGCGGCGGATCCGCAGCGGCACGTTCAGCATCAACGGCGGCAACTACTTCCACCCCGACGCGCCCTTCGGCGGGTACAAGCAGTCGGGCATCGGCCGGGAGATGGGCGTCGCCGGGCTGGAGGAGTTCCTGGAGAGCAAGACCTTCGCGACGGTGGTGGCATGAAGCCACTTGAGGGGATCCGCATTCTCGAGGTCGCCATGTACGGCTTCGTCCCCTCGGCCGGAGCCGTGCTCGCCGAGTGGGGCGCGGAGGTGATCAAGGTCGAGCACGCCGTCAACGGAGATCCGCAGCGCGGGCTCCGGCAGACCGGCACCATGCGCGTCGAGGGCGACCCGAACCCCAACATCGAGCACGCCAACCGCGGCAAGCGCAGCATCGGCCTGGACATCGCGAAGCCCGAGGGCAAAGAGGTACTGCTCGACCTGGCCCGGCGGTCGGACGTGTTCCTGACCAACTTCCGGCCCGGGGCCCGGCGCAAGCTGGGGATCGACGTGGACGACATCCGCGCGGCGAACCCGAAGATCGTCTACGCCCGGGGGAGCGCGCTCGGCCCGCGCGGCGAGGAGGCGGACCGGGGCGGGTACGACATGACGGCCTTCTGGGCCCGGGGCGCCACCGCCGCCAGCCTCACCCCGCCCGGGACGGAAGGGATGATCAGCCCGCCCGGCCCCGCCTACGGCGACACCATCTCCGGCACGAACCTGGCCGGCGGCATCGCGGCGGCGCTGCTCAAGCGCGAGCGCACCGGGGAGCCGTCGGTCGTGGACGTCTCCCTGCTGGGCAGCGGCCTGTGGGCGATGGGCCACGGGATCGGGCTGTCCCTGCACCTCGGCGAACCCCTGGTGGCGCCCGTGCCGGGCGCCCACGGCTCGCCGGTCAACCCGCTGACCGGGCTGTACGCCACGGCCGACGGCCGCTACCTGTCCTTCGTGATGTTGCAGCCGACCAAGTTCTGGGCCGATGTGTGCCGCCACGTCGACCGCCCCGAACTGGCCGACGATCCCCGCTTCGCCACCGCCGAGCTGATCGCCGCCAACACCGCGCAGGCCGTCGAGATCCTGCGGGAGGCGATCGCCGCCCGGACCCTCGCGGAGTGGACCGAGCGCTTCGCCACCCTGGCCGGGCCGTGGGCTCCGGTGCAGGACTCCCTCCAGGTGGGCCAGGACGCGCAGATCCGGGCGAACGAGTACCTGATCAAGGCCGGGGAGCTCGAACTGGTCGCCAACCCGGTGCAGTTCGACGTCGGCGCCCCGGACCCGGGGCCGGCGCCCGAGTTCGCCGCCCAGACCGAGGAGATCCTGCAGGAACTCGGCCTGGACTGGGAGCGCATCATCGCGCTCAAGACGGCGGGCGCGGTGACCTGACCGTGGGGACGAGGGAGCCGCGCGCAGGCGGGCCGGGCCGGCCGCCCGCCGCGTGGCTCCCCGTCCGGCCGCTAGGGCAGCGGCGCCTGCGCGTAGGGAACGGGCGACCTGCCGGGTCGCAGCACCAGCTGGGTGCCCGGCTCGGCCGTGCGCAGTGCGTGCTCGATGGCCGCCGCCACCTCGTCGGCGCCCGGCGCGGGGACCCCCGGCGGCCGGAGCCCGTTGCCGGTGACCGGCGGCGCCTCCCAGGGGCCGGGGCAGACCGCGCTCAGCCGGATGCCCTCGCGGGCCAGCCGCCCGGCGGACGCCCGGACCAGGCCGATGACGGCGTGCTTGGTCATCGTGTAGAAGGGGTCGTCCTCCACGCCGACCAGCCCGGCCAGCGACGCGGTGATCACGATCGAACCGCTGCGGCGCCGGCGCATCAGCGGGAGCGCGGCCCGCAGGCCGTACACGACGCCGTGCTGGTTCGTCCCCACCACCGACCGGTAGCCGCTCAGGTCGAGCACGTCCGGGTCGGTGGCCGTGCAGCCGGTCTCGGCGTTGAGCACGAGCATGTCCAGCCGGCCGTCCACGTGCGCGACGGCCTTCGTGGACAGGTCGGGATCGCTCAGGTCCCCGACCACGGCGAGGCCGCCGATGTCCGCCGCGACCTTTTTGACCGCGGGATCGCGGTCCACCAGTACGCAATGCACCCGCGCGGCCGCGAGCCTCCGCGCCACCGCCTCTCCGATGTCGCCTGACGCACCTGTGATGATCGCCACTTCGGTCATGACACCCGTCCTTTCCGCCACGACCGGGCGCAGAAGGGCCCGCTGGAGCCTGATCGGGGAGGGCTCCTCGACCAAGGTGTGAGCAGGGTAACACTCCTACCTACATGTAGGTAGGTCGTCCGCCGTGCCATGACGCCGATACTGTCTGTTGCGGGAGGAGGTGCCGAAGGTGAAGAGCCGGCGCCAGGAGATCATCGATACGGCCCTGGAGATGTTCGCCGAGCGCGGCTATCGCGGGACGTCACTGAACGCGATCGCGGAGCGCGTCGGCCTGACCAGGCAGGGAGTGCTGCACTACTTCCGGAGCAAGGAACAGCTCCTCACCACGATCCTCCAGCTCAGGGCGGAGCTCAACCGCCAGAACCTGGGCGCCGACCGGCTGGAGAGCGACTGGCCGGAGCTGCTCGCCGAGGTCGTCGCCTACGACCGCAAGAACCCCGGTCTGGCCGTGGTGCACAGCGTGCTGGCGGCCGAGAGCGTGACCGAGGGTCACCCGGCCCAGCAGTACTTCCGCGACTACTACCAGTCGGTGCGGGAGGACATCTTCCGGGTGCTCACCGAGCGTTACGGTGACCGCCTGCCGAGTGGCCTGGCCCCGCAGACCGTGGCGGCGGCCCTGCTGGCGATGCTCGACGGCCTGCAGCAGCAGTGGCTGCTGGACCGTGAGCTGGGCGACCACCCGGAGATCACGCGAGACGTGCTGGCGATGCTGCTGCTGGGGTCCGCGCCGCGATGAAGCCGGCCATGGCCGGCCCGGCCTCGGCGTCGAGGTCGGCGGCGTCCGACCGCACCCGCAGGTCCACCGTGACGCCGGATCGCGCCGCGCGGGCGGCGAACGCCAGCGAGTCGTCCAGCAGGGGATCGGTGCTGGCCACGAGGAGCTGGATCGCCGGCAACCCGTGCAGGTTGGCGTAGAGCGGGTTCAGCAGCGGGTCGGTCAGGGGGGTGTCGGCGGCGTAGCCCGCGACGCGCCGCCGGAGCTCGGCGGCGTCGAAGGCGGGATTGGCGGCCGCGTTGAGCTGGAGGCTCGGCGCCTGCAGGGTCAGGTCGAGCAGCGCCGAGACCAGCACCGCGCAGCGGGGCGGCGCGGCGCCCGAGTTGCGCAGCTGGACCAGCAGGGCGGCCGCGAGCCCGGCCCCGCCCTGCTCGCCCGCCACCACCACCGGGCCCGCGGACCGGCTGCGGAGGTAGGCGTTCTGGACGTCCTCCAGCGCGGCGGGGAAGTCGGGCCGCAGCCGCGGGCAGACGACGGTGGAGCCGGTGTGCAGGGCGAGGCGCCCGGCCCGGTCGAGCGCCGTCTCGGGGGCGGCCGCGAGGTACCGGTCGCTGTACAGGTAGAGGACGACCGTCTCGCCGGGGTCCGGCGGGCGCACCACCGGTCCGGCCGGGCCCGCCTCGACGCTCAGTTCACCTGCCACGGTTCATCACTTTCTCCGCCGCCGCCCAGTGCTCGTCGGACACCCAGAGGCGGGCGAAGGCGCGCGCCGCCTCCTCCGCCGACAGGGTGCCCGAGGTGACGCGCTTGATCTCTCCCGCCGGAGCGGTGGCCAGCGACCTGGCCAGGGAACGCCAGTCCTCCTCGAAGGAGGCCCGAGGCAGCACCCGGTCCACCAGGCCGACGCGCTGGGCCTCGGCGGCGTCGAGGATGGTGCCGGTGCCCGCCAGCAGCAGCGCCCGGCTCCGGCCCACCAGCGCGGCGAGCCGCTCGGCGCCGCCCCAGGCGGGCATGATCGCCAGGGCCGTCTGGTTGAAGCCGATCTTGATGTCGTCGGCGGCCACGCGGATGTCGGCGGCCACCGCGACCTCGGCCCCGCCGCCCAGGGCGTGGCCGTTCAGCGCGGCGACCACCGGGCCGGGGAAGGCCGCGATCCGGTCGCAGATCCCGCGCATCCGCAGGGCCATGGCCAGGGCGGCCTCCTCGGTCCGGAGCGCGGCCAGTTCCTTCAGGTCGCCCCCCGAGACGAACGCCCGGTCGCCCGCTCCCTTGATGACCAGGGCCCGGGCGCCGGCCACCGAGTCGAGGGCCTTGTCCAGCTCGTCCATGGTGACCGGTGCGATGGCGTTGCGAGCCTGCGGGCGGTTGATGGTGATGACCGCCAGCCCCTGGTCCATCTCAAGCTCTACCATGCTTGCTCTCCCATAGCGGTATTGCCATTCTCATTCCGGGCAAACATTGTATTCGCCGGTGCGGGGCGTGATCCAGGCGCGGCCGGTCCGCCCGGTAGGCGAGTTCAATCTTCGTAGACGACAGTGATGTCCGCGGTGGTGGGTTCGCCCTGGCAGGTGAGGACCCAGCCCTCGGCGATCTCGTCCTCCTCGAGCGCGTTGTTCGCGCGCATCCTGGCCTGGCCTTCGGTGACCTGGGCGATGCAGGTGGCGCAGTTCCCGGCCTCGCAGGAGAACGGCGGGGCGAGGCCGGCCCGGCGCGCGCTCTCCAGCAGGGTCTCGCCGGGATGCCGGGGGACCGCGTGCCGCTTGCCGCCGAGGACGATGGTGACCGTTCCGCCCTGCTCCTCGTCCGCGGGCGCCCGGTCCGCGGGGGAGTCGGCCGCGGGGGTGAAGCGCTCGATGAGGATCTGCTCGGGGCCGGCGCCCCAGGCGAGCAGGGCGTGCTCCACCAGGTCCATGAAGGGCGTGGGCCCGCAGACGTAGAAGTCGGCGTCCCGGTCGTCGCCGGCGAAGGCCCGGACCTCGGCGGCGGTGACGAACCCGTTCGGGACGTCCAGATGGTGGCGGACCTCGAAGCGGCCGGGGTACCGCCCGGCCAGTTCGGCCAGCGCGGACGCGAAGATGACCGAGTCGGCGTCCCGGTCGGCCGTCAGCACGCGGACCCGCCGCCGTGTCGTGGCCAGCGCGCTCTTGACCAGCGACAGGATCGGCGTGATGCCGCTGCCGCCGCAGAACGCCACCAGGGGGGCGGTGGTCTCCCGCAGGCAGAAGACCCCGGCGGGGCGGGTGACCTCGACGAGGTCGCCGGCCGCGAGGTGGTCGAGCATCCAGTTCGAGACCAGGCCGCCGGGTACCCGCTTCACCGTGGTCATCAGCTCGGCGTCGGTGTCGGGAGAGCTCGACATCGAGTAGCTGCGCAGGGTCCCGCAGACCTTGAACGTCAGGAACTGCCCAGCCTGGTAGGGGAACGGCGCGTCGAGCACGTACGTGCACGCGTCGGCCGTCTCCTGGACGACCTGCCTGATCCGGACCGGATGGAAGCCGTGGTCTCGCGCCATGTGCGGAATCTAGCTTCTCCCTTTAGGAGAGTGCAATTATCTCCCCATGGAAGGAGCTCTTGTGATGAGAAGCATTCCCACCGAGCTGGCCGAGCGGTACGAGGCGGAGGGCTGGTGGACCCGCGACACGCTCGGGGACGTGCTGGCCCGCGGGCTCGCGTCGGCCCCCGACGCCGGATTCCGCGTGTACTCGGCCGTACGGCCCTGGTCCGGAACCTTCCGCGACGTCGAGCACGTCGCGCGCAGGCTGGCGGGCGGGCTGCGCGCCCGGGGCGTCGGTCCCGGCGACGTGGTCGCGTTGCAACTGCCCAACTGGATGGAGGCCGCGGCGGTCTTCTGGGCCTCGACGTTCCTCGGGGCGACCGTGGTGCCGATCGTCCACTTCTACGGGCGCAAGGAGGTCGGGTACATCCTGGACTCGGTCCGGCCGCGCGTCTTCGTGGCGGCGGAGCGGTTCGGGCGGCTGGAGTACCAGGCCGACCTAGCCGCGAACGTGCCCGTCGTCGGTGTGGTGGGGCGCGACTTCGACGACCTGCTGGCCGACGAGCCGATGCCCGGGGTCGTCGCGGCGGACCCGGCGAGTCCCGCCCTGATCGCGTTCACCTCCGGCACCACGCGCGACCCCAAGGGCGTCGTCCACAGCCACCAGACGATCGGCTACGAGACGCGCCAGCTCGCCGCCCGCTACCCGCCGGACCGGGGCAGCCAGCTCACCGCGGCCCCCGTGGGCCACTTCATCGGCATGCTGAACGCCTTCCTGATCCCCGTCCTGGACGGTGCGCCGGTGAACCTCGCCGACGTGTGGGACCCGGGCCAGGCGCTGGCGCTGATGAAGAGCGACGGGCTCACCGTGGGCGGCGGGGCGACGTACTTCATGACCAGCCTGCTCGACCACCCCGACTTCACGCCCGAGCACCTGCCGTACATGAAGTACGCGGGCCTCGGCGGCGCGGCGGTGCCGGCGGCGGTCACCACCCGGCTGGCGGAGCTGGGCGTCACGGTGTACCGCGCCTACGGCAGCACCGAACACCCGTCGATCACCGGCTCCCACTGGGCGGCGCCCGAGGACAAGCGGCTCTACACCGACGGGAACGTCCTGCCCGGGGTGGAGCTGCGGCTGGCCGAGGACGGCGAGATCCTCAGCCGGGGCCCGGACCTGTGCCTGGGCTACACCGACCCGGCGCTGACCGAGCGGGTCTTCGACGCCGACGGCTGGTACCACACCGGCGACATCGGGGTGCTGGACGAGGACGGCTACCTCACGATCACCGATCGCAAGTCCGACATCATCATCCGCGGCGGCGAGAACATCAGCGCGCTGGAGGTCGAGGAGGTGCTCCTCGGCATGCCCGCCGTCGCGGAGGCCGCGGTGGTGGCCGCCCCCGACGCCCGGCTGGGCGAGCACGCCGCGGCCGTCCTGCGGCTGCGGCCCGGGCACTCCGCGCCCGACCTCGACGAGCTGCGCGCCCACCTGGAGCGGGTGGGGCTGGCCAGGCAGAAGTGGCCGGAGGAGCTGCACGTGGTGGCGGACTTCCCGCGGACCCCCAGCGGCAAGATCCAAAAGTTCGTTCTCCGACGGGACATTGCGACACCCAAGTGATGAGAATACTATTCTCGCATTCAGCAAGGGAGGATCTTATGTCGTCACGCGACGTGCCGTTTCCGCTGTTCGACGCGGACAACCACCTGTACGAGACCGAGGAGGCGATGACCAAGTACCTGCCCAAGGAGTACGAGGGCGCCATCCAGTACGTCCAGGTGCGCGGCCGGACCAAGATCGCGGTCCTGGGGCAGATCAGCGAGTACATCCCCAACCCCACCTTCGAGGTGGTGGCCCGACCGGGCGCGATGGAGGAGTACTTCCGCGTCGGCAACCCCGAGGGCAAGTCCCGCCGTGAGATCTTCGGCGACCCGATGCGCTCGATCCCCGCCTTCCGCGAGCCGGCACCCCGGCTGGAGCTGATGAACGAGCAGGGCATCGAGCGGACGCTGATGTTCCCGACGCTCGCCAGCCTGATCGAGGAGCGGATGCGGGAGGACCCCGAGCTCATCCACGCGGTCGTCCACGCGCTCAACCAGTGGCTGTTCGAGGTGTGGTCCTTCAACTACAAGGACCGCATCTTCACCACCCCGGTCATCAGCCTCCCGATCGTGGACAAGGCGATCGAGGAGCTGAACTGGTGCGTCGAGCGCGGGGCCAAGGCGGTCCTGATCCGGCCGGCGCCGGTGCCCGGCTTCCGCGGCCCGCGCTCCTTCGCGCTGCCGGAGTTCGACCCGTTCTGGAAGCGCGTCGTGGAGACCGGCGTCGTGGTCGGGCTGCACTCCTCCGACAGCGGCTACGCCCGGTACACCAGCGACTGGGAGGGCCGGAGCAACGAGATGCTGCCCTTCAAGCCGAACGCCTTCCGGCAGATCAGCGAGTGGCGGCCGATCCAGGACTCGGTGGCGTCGCTGGTCTGCCACGGCGCGCTGACCCGGTTCCCCGAACTGAAGATCGCGGTCATCGAGAACGGCGCCTCCTGGCTCCAGCCGCTGCTGAAGCAGCTGGCGGACCTCAACAAGAAGATGCCGAACGAGTTCGAGGAGGACCCGGTCGAGGCCGTCAAGCGCAACATCCACATCAGCCCGTTCTGGGAGGAGAACATGGCTGAGCTGTCCGACATCATCGGCGTGGAGCGGGTGCTGTTCGGCTCGGACTACCCCCACCCCGAGGGCCTGGCCGACCCGGTCAGCTACATCGACGAGCTGACGGGTCTCGGCGAGGACGACAAGGCCAAGATCATGGGTGGCAACCTCGCCAGGTTGATGTCGGTATGACGTGGGACACCATCCCCCAGATGGTGCTCAGTGTCGACGACCGCTTCGGTAACGCCGAAGCGGTCGTCGACGGGCCGCTCCGGCTCACCTTCACCGAACTGGCCGAGCGGGTCCGCGTGGCGGCGGGGGCCTTCGCCGAGGCCGGGATCGACAAGGGTGACCGGGCGGCGATCTGGGCGCCCAACTCGGCCGAGTGGATCATCGCGGCGTTCGGGCTGCTGACCGCCGGCGGCGTGCTGGTCACGGTCAACACCCGGTTCAAGGCCGCGGAGGCCCACGACATCGTCCGCCGTAGCGGGGCCAAGCTGGTCCTGTCCCAGCCGGGCTTCCTCGGCGAGGACTACACGGGCCCGCCCGAGGTGCCCACGATCGACATCAAGTCGGACTTCCTGTCCAGCGGCTCGCCGCTGGAGCGCGCGGTCAGCGGCGACGACGTGTGCGACATCATGTTCACCTCGGGCACCACCGGGCGGCCCAAGGGCGTCATGATGACCCACGCCCAGGCACTCCGGATGTACGCGGAGTGGTGCGACCTGGCCGACCTGCGGCAGGGCGACCGGTACATGATCGTCAATCCGTTCTTCCACATCTTCGGGTACAAGGCCGGCTGCATCGCGTCCATGATCCGCGGGGCCACCGTCCACCCGGTGCCGGTCTTCGAGGTGGACCGGGTGCTGGAGCTGATCGAGCGCGAGCGGATCACGATGCTGCCGGGCCCGCCCACGCTGTACCACTCGCTGCTGGAGGCGCACGCCGAGGGGAAGTGGGACCTGTCGTCGCTGCGCGCGGCGGTGACCGGCTCGGCGGACATCCCGGTCGAGCTGATCCGCCGGGTCGTGACCGAACTGCCGTTCCAGACGATCAGGACCGGATACGGCCTGACCGAGGCGGGGACCGCGACCATCTCCCGGGACGGCGACTCGTTCGAGGACATCGCCACGACGGTCGGCCGGCCCTGCGACGGCGTCGAGATCCGGATCGCCGACGACGGTGAGGTGCTGGTCCGCGGCTACAGCGTCATGCGGGGTTACCTGGACGACCCCGAGGCCACCGCCGAGGCGATCGACGCGGACGGCTGGCTGCACACCGGGGACCTGGGGACGCTGGACGAGCGCGGCAACCTGCGGATCGTCGGCCGCAAGAAGGACATGTTCATCGTGGGCGGCTTCAACGCCTACCCCGCCGAGATCGAGAACTTCCTGATGGAGCACCCGGCCGTCACCCAGGCCGCCGTGATCGGCGTGCCGGACGAGCGGCTCGGCCAGGTGGGCAAGGCCTTCGTGATCAAGCGGGAGGACCTCACCGAAGAGGAGCTCATCGCCTGGAGCCGTGACCGGATGGCCGGCTTCAAGGTCCCCCGGCAGGTGGTGTTCCTCGACGAACTGCCGCTCAACGCCACCGGCAAGGTCATGAAGGACCAGCTGCACTGACCAGCACCCGGGCCGGGTACCGGAGCGCCCGGCCCGGGTGCCCACCACGACCACACCCACGTCGCCCGGGGTGATTCCAGCGCCGAAGTCCGAGCGCGTCTCCGGCTCCCGCGGGCGGCACCACCCCTGCGATGAACGGGAGCGACCATGAGACAGCAGACGATGCCCGGCGAACTGGACTGGCTGCTCGACGACCTGGTGCATCGGGTCGGCGGGGTGCGCCATGCCCTGCTGCTGGCCGAGGACGGGCTGGTCCTGGCGACCTCGGGGAACATCACCCGCGAGGACGCCGGGTTCCTGGCCGCGCTGGCGTCGGGATTCGACCGCCTGGCCGGCGGCGTCCGGGAGCACTACCGGGCCCGGCGCGTGCAGCAGAGCACGGTGGAGCTGGACGACATGCTGTTCTTCGTGGTGCCGGCCGGCGGCGGGAACTGCCTGGCCGTGCTGAGCGACAAGGGCGGCAACGCGGGGCTGGTCGCCTACGAGGCCACCATGCTGATCAGACGGTTGCAGGGGCAGCCGACCGCGCCGCTCTGACCGACCTCGCGATCATCTTATTCTCTTGGGTGGTATTGGCATTCTCGTTTTTTGAAAGTAACGTATCTGATGATGAACGACTTCGCCGAGACTTCGTCCGGCATCCCGCTCCAGCCGGTCTACGGACCGGCGGACCGGCATGCCGAGCCCCCCGAACCGGGCCGCTTCCCCTTCACCCGCGGCAACTACGCCTCCGGCTACCGGGGGCGACTGTGGACGTTCCGGCAGTACTCCGGGTTCGGCACGGCGGAGGAGTCCAACCGCCGCTACCGCTACCTCCTGGAGCAGGGCGGCACCGGGCTGTCGGTCGCGCTCGACCTGCCCACCCAGTGCGGCTACGACTCCGACGACCCCGAGGTGAGCGAGGAGGTCGGCCGGGTCGGCGTGGCGGTCGACACCCTCGCCGACGCCGAGATCCTGTTCGAGGACATCCCGCTGGACCGGATCAGCACCAGCTTCACCATCAACGGGACGGCCGCGATCCTGCTGGCGTTCTACGTGGCGGCGGCCGAGCGCAAGGGCGTTCCCCGGGCGAAGCTCACCGGGACGATCCAGAACGACATCCTCAAGGAGTACGCCTCGCGCGGCACCTGGATCTGGCCGCCCGAACCGTCCCTGCGGCTGATCGCCGACACTATCGAGTTCTGCGCGGCCGAGGTGCCGAAGTTCAACGCGATCTCGGTGGCCGGCGCGCACTTCCGGGACGCCGGCGCCAACGCGGTGCAGGAGATGGCCTTCACCCTCGCCGACGGGGTCACCTACTGCGACACCGTGCTGGCCCGCGGCCGGATGACGATCGAGAAGTTCGCCCCGCAGGTCTCCTTCTTCTTCTACACGCACGGCGACTTCTTCGAGGAGATCGCCAAGTACCGGGCGGGCCGGCGGCGCTGGGCGACGATCGTCCGGGAACGGTACGGGGCGTCCTCGGACAAGGCGTCGATGTTCCGCTTCGGCTGCGTCGCGGGCGGCGCCTCCCTGTACGCCCCCCAGGCGCGCAACAACGTGGTCCGGGTGGCCTACGAGGCGATGGCCTCCGTGCTGGGCGGCGTCCAGTCGATGTTCACCGCGGCCTGGGACGAGCCCTTCGCGCTGCCCAGCGAGGAGTCGGCGACGCTCGCCCTGCGCACCCAGCAGATCCTCGCCCACGAGACCGGCGTCACCCGCGTCGCGGACCCGCTCGGCGGCTCCTACTTCGTCGAGGCGCTCACCGACGCCACCGAGGCCAAGATCATCGAGATCATGGACGACCTCGACCGGCACGGCGGCATGGTCCGCGCGATCGAGGACGGCTACCTGCAGGGTCTGATCGCCGACGAGGCCTACCGGACCCACCAGGAGATCGAGGACGGCACCCGCCCGATCGTGGGGGTCAACCGGTTCGTCTCCGACGAGCCGCCACCCGACCTGGCGACCTACGAACTGGACGCCGAGGGCCGCGAACGGCAGCTCAAACGGCTCGCCCGGGTGAAGGCCGGCCGCGACAACGCGGCCGTGCAGGCCCGCCTCGCCGACCTGTCCCGGGCCGCGGAAGGTGACGACAACCTCATGGGTCCCCTGATCGACTGCGCCAACGCCTACTGCACGGTCGGCGAGATGGTCGCCGCGCTCAAGGCGGTCTGGGGCGAGTTCCAGCAGCCGGTGGTGTTCTGATGCGCACCCGAGTCCTGATCGCCAAGCCCGGCCTGGACGGCCACGACCGCGGCGCCAAGATCGTCGCCCGTGCGCTGCGCGACGCGGGCTTCGAGGTCGTCTTCACCGGCATCCGCCAGCGGATCGAGGACATCGTGGCGATCGCCCTCCAGGAGGACGTCGCCGTCGTCGGCCTCAGCATCCTGTCCGGCGCGCACCTGGCGCTGACCGCGCGCACCGTCGAGGCGCTCCGGGCCGCCGACGCCGCCGACATCGCCGTCATCGTCGGCGGCACCATCCCCGCGGCCGACGTCCCCCGCCTGCAGGAGGCGGGTGCCGCCGCGGTCTTCCCGACCGGTACCTCCCTCGACGTCCTCGTGGCGGAGGTCCGCGCCTTGACCGCCGCCCCCGCCCCGCCCTGATCGCTTCGTGCACGGCGTGGCGCGGGCGGCGCGGCCCCACCGCGTGAAGACAACGGATCTCGAGCATTGGGAGGCACTGTGCGGGTCGGTGTGATGAGCGGTCCGGAGCGGGGAGACTCCGCGCGGAAGGCCGTACGCATGATCGAGGACGCCGAGTGGGCCGAGAGCGCGGGGCTGGACACGGTGTGGGTCCCGCAGGTCCCGACGGACTTCGACGCGCTGGTGGCCGTGTCCCTGATGGGGGCGCGCACCTCGCGGATCGAACTGGGGACCGCGGTCGTGCCGCTGCAGACGCAGCACCCGATCGCGCTGGCCCGGCAGGCGATGTCCGCGCAAGCCGCCGCGAACGGGCGGCTGGCGCTGGGCGTCGGCCCGTCGCACCACTGGATCGTGCGGGACATGCTCGGCCTGCCGTACGAGCGGCCGGCCGCGTTCACCCGCGACTACCTGGAGGTCATGGACGCCGCGCTGCGCGGCCCGGGCGACGTCGACGTGGAGAACGAGACGTTCACGGTGCACAACCCGCTCGGCCTCGGCCCGGTGGCGCCGCTGCCGGTGCTGCTGGCCGCGCTCGGCCCGGTCATGCTGCGGATCGCCGGCGAGCGGGCGGACGGGACCGTACTGTGGATGGCCGACGAGCGCGCGGTCGCCGAACACGTCGTGCCGCGCATCACCAAGGCGGCCGAGGAGGCGGGCCGCCCGGCGCCGCGCGTCGTCGCCGGCATCCCGGTCTGCCTGTGCCGCCCCGAGGAGGTGGACGCCGCGCGCGCCCGCGCCAACCGCATCCTGGGGGAGGCCGAGGTGTCGCCCAACTACCAGCGGCTGCTGGACTACGGCGACGCCCGGGACGTCGGCGACCTGTGCGCGGCGGGCGACGAGAAGGCGATCCTGGCCCGGATGCGGCGCTTCGCCGACGCCGGGGTCACCGACCTGTCGGTGCGGCTGCTGCCCCTCGGGGAGAACCGGGACGAACTGGTCGCCTCCAAGCTCCGCACCCGCGAGATGATCGCCGCGCTGGCCGCGGAACTGCGGTGACCACCGGGCCCCTGGCGGGAATCCGCATCCTGGAGGTCGGCCACATGCTGGCCGGCCCCTACGCCACGATGATGCTCGCGGACCTCGGCGCCGAGGTCACCAAGATCGAACCACCTGGCGGGGACATCTCCCGCCAGGTGAGCGACGCCTACTTCGCCAGCCTCAACCGCGGCAAGCGCAGCGTCCGCCTCGACCTGACCGCCGAGCCGGGCCGGAACCGCCTGGGCGAACTCGTCGCCGGAGCGCACGCCCTGCTGGTCAACCTGAAACCGTCGGCGATCCACCGGCTCGGCCTCACCTACGACGCCCTCCGGAAGTGGAACGAGCGGATCGTCTGCGTCGCGCTCACCGGCTTCGGCCTGGCGGCGGGCGACGACCCCGCCTTCGACTACGTGGTCCAGGCGGCCACCGGCGTCGCCTCCCTCACCGGCGACCCCGCGGGCCCGCCGACCCTGCCCGGTTACTCCTCGGCCGACAACTCCGCCGGCCTGACCGCCGCGCTCGGCCTGCTCGCCCAGATCGTCTCCGGCCGCGGCGGCCAGGTGGAGGTCTCGCTGCGGGACGTGCTGCTGTCCCAGCTCAACTACCGGGCCTCGGCCTACCTCAACGAGGGGACCGAGCCGCGCCGGCTGCCGTTCGGCGCGCACTCCTACTACGTCCCGGCCCAGCTCTTCCCGACCGCTGAGGGGTACCTGGCGCTGTTCGTCACGCACGACGGCTTCTGGAAGTCCTTCTCCGCCGAGGCGGGCATCGAGGGCTTCCCCACGATGGCCGAGCGCGCGGCGCGGCGCGAGGAGGTCCTGGCCGTCGTCACGCGCGCCCTGGCCACCGACACCGCCGCGGGCTGGGAGTCCCGGCTGCGCCCGCTGGGCGTCCCGGCGGCGGCGGTGCGCACCCTGCCGGAGGCCCTGGAGGCCACCCCGGAGATGGTGGTGCGCGCCGGCGACTTCCGCCTGGTCGCCAACCCCGTCCGGGTGGCCGGATACGCCCCCGACTACCGGCGGCCCCCGCACCTGGGCGAGCACGACGACCCGCCGGGGGCCCTCCAGCGATCCGGTTGAGAATGCTATTCTCTTTTAGCGGCAAGAAGAATCTTGCTCCATGCTACGGCTGTTGTCGGAGCCGGAGGGAGAAAGGGTGAGCGAGCAGATCGCGCTCGTCTTCGAGGAGCGGGAGTACGGCGCGGCCGAGCTGGCGGACCTGGCCGGCGGGCTGGCGGCCGAGCTGGCGCGGCGCGGCGTCCGGGCGGGGGAGCGGGTCGCGCTCATGTCGTCGAACCGGCCCGAGTTCGTGGTGGCGGTCCAGGCGATCTGGCGGCTCGGCGCGGCGGTCGTGCTCTTCAGCCCGGCGTGGAAGCGCGCCGAGGTCGAGCATGCCCTGGCCGTCACCGAGCCGGCGCACGCCGTGGGCGACCATCCGGTGCTGGGCGAGCTGATGCCGATGCTGCACCTGGACGAGCCCGTCACCCCGGAGCAGGGAGCACCTCCCGGCCCTGGCCCCGAGCCCGACCCGGGGGCGGACGCCGTGCTGGTGTTCAGCTCGGGCACCACCGGCCTGCCGAAGGCCGTCCGGCACACGCACGCCTCGTTCCGCGCCGCCGTCCGGCACTGGCGGGACGCGCTGCACCTGACCGGCGCGGACCGCATCCAGATCACCACGCCGCCCGCGCACATCCTCGGCCTGCTCAACATTGTCACCGCACTGGAGACCGGGACGTGGCTGCGGCTGCACCGCCGGTTCGACCTGGCGGCGATGCTGCGGCACATCGAGACCGACCGGATCACCGTGGAGATGGCGGTCGCACCGATCGCGCTGGCGCTGGCGTCCCACCCCGAACTGGAGTCCTACGACCTGTCGTCCCTGCGCTACATCATGTGGGGCGCGACCCCGGTGACGGCGAGCGTCGCCGAGACCGTCACCCGGCGGACCGGGGTCGGCTGGGTGCCCGCCTACGGGGCCAGCGAGCTCCCCGTCATCACCTGCAACCCGATCGACGGGGCCCGCCTGGACAGCGCCGGGCGCGCCGTGCCGGGGGTGACCCTGCGGGTGGTGTCCCTGGAGACCGGGGAGCCGGTCGGGCCGGGGGAGACCGGCGAGATCCAGGCGCGGTCGGACTCGCTGATGGCCGGTTACCTGCCGGCGGAGGCCACGGCAGACGCCGTCGTCGACGGCTGGTACCGGACCGGGGACGTCGGTCACATCGACGCCGGCGGCTGGGTGCGGCTCACCGACCGGTCCAAGGAAATGATCAAGGTGCGCGGCTTCCAGGTCGCGCCCGCCGAGGTCGAGGCCGTCCTGCACGGGCACCCGGCCGTCGCCGACTGCGCGGTGTTCGGAGTCCCCGACCCGGCCGACGGCGAGGCGATCGTCGCGGCCGTCGCGCCGCACGGCCAGGCCGATCCCGACGAGCTCGTCGCGCTGGTCGGCGACCGGCTGGCCTCCTACAAACGGCCGAGCCGGGTGGTGCTCGTCCCCGAGATCCCGCGCCTGCCTTCCGGCAAGGTGCTCCGCCGAGTCCTGAAGGAGCGCCATGGACGCGCGTCTGACAGCTGAACAGCGGGAGCTGCGCACCGCCGCCGCCCGGCTGGCCGCCGACCTCGGCCCCGGCTCCGTCCACGACCTGGACGAGGCCGACCGCGTCGCCCGGCTGGAGAAGGCGGTCGCCGCCACCGGCTGGCGGACCCTGCGGTCCGACGGGGCGTCCGGGGTCGAGGTCGCCCTCGTCACCGAGGAGTTCGCCCGCGGGCTCGTCGACGTCCCCTTCCTGGGGCCGGTGCTCGCCGACGACCTGCGCGCAGGTGGCGACCCGTGGACGATCGCGGTGGGCGCCGAGGCGGTGGACGCCCGGGGGATGGAACGGGCCCTCGCCCTCGACGGCCACCGGGTGCTGGCCGGCCGGGTTGGGGCCGTCGTCCCCGGAGCCGACCTGACCAGGCGGAGCGCGCAGGTGGTCGGCCCGCTCGAACCGGTCGGCGAGATCACTGCCGAGCGCGCCGAGCGGTGGCGGGCGCTGGCGCTGGTCGTCACGTGCGCGGACCTGCTGGGCGCCGCCCGCGGCGCGCACGCGGTCGCCTGCGACTACGCCAAGGTCCGCCGGCAGTACGGCAAGACGATCGGCTCCTACCAGGCGGTGGCCCACCTGCTGGCTGAGGGGCTCGCCCTGATCGAGGGTTCGGTGAGCGTCCTGCGGCACGCGGCCTGGGCCGTCGACGAGCTGACCCCGGCCGAGGCGATCCGGGCCGCCCGGATCGCGAAGCTCTACTGCGCCCGCGCCGCGCGGACCGTCTGCGAGACGGCGGTGCAGGTGCATGGCGGTATCGGCAACACCTGGGAGTGCGTGGTCCACGTGTACCTGCGCCGGGCGCTGGCGTCCGCCGACCTGTTCCCCGCGCGGCTGGAGGAGATCGACCTTGGACTTTCGTGACTCGGCGGAGGAGTCGGCCTTCCGGGAGCGGCTGCGGGCCTGGCTGGCCGAGCGGGCCGGTACCTTCCCGACCTCCGGGGACGACTACTGGAGGCGGCAGGGCGAGTGGCACCGGGCGCTGTACGAGGGCGGGTTCTTCGGGCTGTCGTGGCCGCGTGAGTACGGCGGCCACGAGTTGCCGCCCGTCTACGACGTCATCCTGGACGAGGAGCTGGCGCGCGCCGGTGCGCCGCCCCGGCCCAGCCTCGGCTACCTGGTCCAGGGGCTCGGCCGGCATGGCAGCGAGGAGCTGCGGCGCCGCTTCCTGCCCGGCATGATCAACGGCACCGAGCGCTGGTGTCAGGGGTTCAGCGAGCCCGGTGCCGGGTCGGACCTGGCGTCCCTGACGACGGCGGCCGTCCGCGACGGCGACGGGTACGTCCTGAACGGCCACAAGGTGTGGACCAGCTACTCCGACAGCGCTGACTGGTGCCTCCTGCTGGCCCGCACCGACCCGGACGCGCCCCGCCACAAGGGCATCTCGGCGTTCGTGGTGTCGATGCACCAGCCGGGCATCGAGCAGCGGCCACTGAAGATGATCAGCGGGGTGACCACCGAGTTCGGCCAGGTCCTCTTCGACGGGGCGCGGGTGCCCGCCGACCAGATGGTGGGCGTGCCGGGCGAGGGCTGGGCGCTGGCGATGACGGTCGTCGGGCACGAGCGCGAGCCGTCCACGCTGGGCTTCTCGGCCCGGTACGGCAAGCTCGTCCGCGACCTGGCGTCCCGGGTGGGGGACGCCCCGCCGGCGGAGCTCGCCTGGGCGGCGGTGCAGACCGAGATGCTCCGGCTGCACGTCCGGCGGCGGCTGTCGGAACAGCTCGACGGGATCTCGCACGGTCCCGAGGGTTCGCTGGACAAGCTGCTCATGACCTGGGTCGAGCAGGACGTCGGGCACGCGGCGCTGGCTGTGGGCGGGACCGGCGACCCCGAACTGCTGAACGCCTACCTCTACAGCCGCGCCCAGAGCGTCATGGGCGGCACCTCGCAGATCCAGAAGAACATCATCGCCGCGCGGATCCTCGGATTGGAAACCTGACATGTACGACATGCCGGAGGAGATCGACGTCCGCGCGGAGGGTTCGCTGCGGATCATCACGCTGAACCGCCCCGACGCGCTCAACGCCGTCAACGACGCGCTGCACACCGGGCTGGCGCAGCTGTGGCCGCGGTTGGGCGAGGACCGGGAGGCCCGCGCCGCCGTGCTCACCGGCGCGGGCCGGGCGTTCTCGGCCGGCGGCGACTTCGGCTACCTGGACGAGCTGCGGCGCGACGCCGAACTGCGCGCCCGGACCATCGCGCACGGCCGCGACATCGTGCTCGGCATGGCCCGGTGCCGGGTGCCCGTGGTCGCGGCCGTCAACGGCCCGGCCGTCGGGCTGGGCTGCAGCCTGATCTCGCTCAGCGACATCGTCTACATGGCCGAGTCCGCTTACCTGGCCGACCCGCACGTGCAGGTCGGCCTGGTCGCGGCCGACGGCGGCCCGCTCACCTGGCCGCTGCACACCAGCCTGCACCTGGCCAAGGAGTACGCGCTCACCGGCGCGCGCATCCCGGCCGGGCGCGCCGCCGAGCTCGGGCTGGCCAACCACGTGGTCGCCGACCCGCTGGCCGAGGCCCTGGCGTGCGCGAAGCGGATCGCCGAGCTGCCCCGGCAGGCGGTCGAGAGCACCAAGCGGCTGCTCAACCTGCATCTCGAACGGGCCGTGCTCGCCACCCTCGACTTCGCCAACATCGCCGAGGAACAGTCGTTCCAGACCGACGACTTCCGCGCCATCATCGAGAAGCTCACTGCCGGCAAGGGGTGAAAGAGGGGTCCCGGGAGCGCCTGTCTCCCGGGACCCCGATCATTCCGTTTACTTGGGCGGGAACCGGAGGGCACCGTCGAGACGAATGACTTCGCCGTTGAGATAGTCGTTTTCGCAGATGTGCTGCACAAGGGCCGCGTACTCCGGCGGACGTCCCATCCGCCGCGGGTGCGGGATCCGGGGCCCCCAGAACTCCTCCAGCTGCTCGCCCGCCTGGCCGTAGGCCGGGGTCAGGAAGGTGCCCGGGGCGATCGTGACGACGCGGATGCCGAGCGGGGACAGGTCGCGGGCGGCGACGAGGGTCATCCCCACCACCCCGCCCTTGGCGGCGGCGTAGGGGAGCTGGCCGACCTGGCCCTCGTAGGCCGCGATCGACGAGGTGCCGATGATGACGCCGCGGTCGCCGTCCACCGGTTCCTGGCGGGCGATGGCGGCAGCGGCCAGGCGCATCACGTTGAAGACACCGGTCAGGTAGACCTCGATGGTCGTCCGGAAGCCGGCGAGGTCCAGGGGCTCGCCGTTCTTGTTGATGAGCCGCCCGCCGCTGGCCGGGCCGCCGTGGGCGTCCACGCAGATCCGCAGTGGCCCGGCGGCCGCAGCCTCGGCCATCGCCGCCGTGACGTCGTCCTCGCTGGTGGCATCGGTGCGCAGGTAGCGGATGCCCAGTTCCTGCTCCAGCGCCTTGCCCTTCTCGTCGGCGAGATCGGCGACGACGACCTTCGCTCCGGCGGCGTGCAGGCGGCGGACCGTGGCTTCGCCGAGACCGCCCGCCCCGCCGACCACGATCGCTGAGCTCTCACTGATCTGCATCGACGTTTCCCTCTCTTGCAAGTCAGGATATTTATTAGGAGAATATCATTCTCATGAATATCACCAGGATCCTCGAGATGGCGATCTCGGCCGGCGACCGGGTGGCGGTGACGGCGGGCGGCCGGTCGCTGACCGCCACCGGGCTCCTGCATCTCGCCGGCGCCGCCGCGCACCGGTTCCGGGACCACCCGGCCGTCCTCTACCTGGGCGCCAACCACCTCGCCTACCCCGTCGCCCTGTTCGGCGCGGCCCTGGCGAACGTCCCCTTCGTCCCGCTCAACTACCGGCTCGGCGATCACCAGCTGGACGATCTGCTGGCCCGGCATCCCGGCGCCCTGGTGCTGCGCTCCGACGACCTCGACGCGCTCTGCGCCCCCGCGGACGCCGCCGAACCCACCGGGCCGCCACCGGCCCCGGCCGGGGAGGGGGACGGCGACGCCGTCGCGGCCCTGCTCTACACCAGCGGGACGACCTCCGCCCCCAAGGCCGCGGTGCTCCGGCACCGGCACCTGCTCGCGTACGTGCTGAACACGCTGGACTTCGCGTCGGCCGGGGAGGACGAGGCGGCGCTGGTGGCGCTCCCGCCCTACCACATCGCCGGGATGGCGAACCTGCTGACGAACATCTACACCGGGCGCCGGGTGGTGTACATGGCGGCGTTCGACGCCGGGGAGTGGCTGGAGACCGTCCGGCGGGAGCGGATCACGCACACGCTGCTGGTGCCGACGATGCTGTCACGGATCGTCGCCGAGGTACGCGGCGACGACGCCGGGACACCGACGCTGCGCACCCTCGCCTACGGCGGCGCGCGCACCCCGCGGCCCATCCTGGAACGGGCGTTGCAGGTCTTCCCCGGCGTCGGGTTCGTCAACGCCTACGGGCTGACGGAGACGGCCTCCTCGGTCGCGGTCCTGGGGCCGGGCGACCACCGCAAGTCGCTGGCGTCCGACGACCCGCAGGTGCGGGCCCGGCTCGGCTCGGTGGGCCGCGCGCTACCGGGGATCGAGTTCCAGATCCGCGCCGACGACGGCACGCCGGCCGGCCCGGGGGAGACCGGGCTGGTGTTCGTGCGGGGCGAGCAGATCTCCGGCGAGTACGGCGGGCGGAGCGTCCTGGACGCGGACGGCTGGTTCGCCACCCGGGACCGCGGCCGGCTCGACGCCGGCGGCTACCTGTTCATCGAGGGACGCGCCGACGACACCATCATCCGGGGCGGGGAGAACATCGCCCCCGCCGAGATCGAGGACGTCCTGCTCGCCCACCCCGGGATCGCCGAGGCCGCGGTGCTCGGCCTGCCCGACCCCGAGTGGGGGCAGCGGCTCGTCGCCGTCGTCGTCGGCGCGGGGGACCCCGCCGAGATCCGGCAGTGGGTCAAGGACCGGCTGCGCTCCGCCAAGACCCCCGACACCGTCGTCTTCCGCGCCGAACTGCCCAAGACCGACACCGGAAAGATCCTCCGCCGCGTCCTGCTGGCCGAACTGGAGACCGCCCATGCCTGAAGCAGTCATCGTTTCCGCCCTGCGCACCCCCATCGGCACCGCCTTCAAGGGGACCCTGCGCGACACCACCGCCTTCGACCTGGCCCACCACGTGGTCACCGCCGCGGCCGAGGGCCTCGATCCGGCCCTTGTCGACGACGTGATCCTCGGCGAGGGCCTCTACGGCGGCGGCGTCATCGCCCGACACGCCGCGGTGACCGCCGGCCTCACCTCGGCCCCCGGGCTGGCCCACAACCGGCACTGCGCCGCGGGCCTGGCCGCCGTGCAGGGCGCGGCGGCCGGCGTGCGCGCGGGCATGGACGAACTCGTCATCGCCGGCGGGGTGAACTCGGCCTCCACCTCGCCGCGGTCCAGCTTCCGGGTGGGCGGGGAGTGGGTCGACTCCTGGATGCCGCCCACCCACCCCGACCGGCCGGACGCCCCCAACCGCGACATGTCGATCACCGTGGGCTGGAACGCCGCCGTCAACGCCGGGGTGAGCCGCGTCGAGATGGACGAGTGGGCGCTGCGCTCGCACCGCAACGCCATCCAGGCCATCGACGAGGGCCGCTTCAAGGAGGAGATCGTCCCGATCGAGACCCCGCACGGGCTCTTCGCCGTGGACGAGCACCCGCGCCGCACCACCAGCATGGAGAAGCTGGCCGCGCTGAAGCCGCTGCACCCGGAGATCGAGGGCTTCAGCATCACCGCGGGCAACGCCTGCGGTGCCAACGACGGCGCGGCCGCCCTGGTCGTCGCGAGCGACCGGCTCGGGCTGCCCGCGCTGGCGACCGTCCGGTCGTGGGCGTCCGTGGGCGTCGACCCCGCCGAGACCGGGCTGTCCCCGGTGAAGGCGATCCCCAAGGCGCTGTCCCGGGCCGGGCTGTCGGTCGGCGACGTCGACCTGTTCGAGATCAACGAGGCGTTCGCCTCGGTGCCCGTCGCCGTCATCAGGCTGCTCGGCCTGGACCCGGACCGGGTGAACGTGAGCGGCAGCGGCTGCTCGCTCGGCCACCCGGTCGCCGCCACCGGCGCACGGATGATCGGCACGCTCGTGCACGAGCTGCGCCGGCGCGGCGGCGGCGTCGGCGTCGCCGCGATGTGCGCGGGCGGCGGGATGGGCTCGGCCACGGTCATCGAGGTCCCGGCGCCCTGACCGGCAGTGCCTCCGGTGCCGGCCGGGGCGACCTCCAGCGCCCCGGCCGGCACCGGTTCCCACCCGCGACGGTGCCTGCGACAGTGCTGGTGACGGGGCCGTGACGATGCCCGTGACGATGGAGGAGGCGGCGGTGGACGTTCCGGAGCTGGTCGCCGCGGCGCGTGGCGGGTCCCTCCGCCCGGTCGGCCGGCTGCTGAGCCTGGTGGAGGGCGAGCGCCGCGAGGAGGTGCTGGCGGCCCTCGGCCCCGCACCGGACGCCGTCCGGGTCGTCGGCGTGACGGGCCCGCCCGGCGCCGGCAAGTCGACGACCGTCGCGGCACTCGTCGGGGCGTACCGGGAGCGCGGCCTGCGGGTGGCGGTGCTGGCGGTCGACCCGTCCTCGCCCTACAGCGGCGGCGCGCTGCTCGGCGACCGGATCCGGATGGCCGCGCACACGACCGACCCCGGGGTGCTCATCCGCTCCCTGGCGACCCGCGGGCATCTGGGCGGGCTCGCCGCGGCGGTCCCCGCGGCCGTCCAGGTGCTCGCCGCCCTCCGCTACGACCTGATCCTGCTGGAGACGGTGGGCGTGGGGCAGTCCGAGATCGAGATCGCCGCCGTCGCTGACCCCACCGTCGTCATCCTCGCGCCCGGGGCGGGCGACGCCGTCCAGGCCGCCAAGGCGGGGCTGCTGGAGGTCGCCGACCTGCTGGTCGTCAACAAGGCGGACCGGGACGGCGCCGCCCAGACGGTCCGCGACCTGCGGATCGAGACCGGTGCCCAAATCCTCACCCTCGTCGCGCCCCAGGGCGAGGGGCTGCCCGAGCTGGTCGAGGCGATCGACGCCCACCACCGCGCCGACACCCCCGCCCGCCGGGCCGCCCGCGCCCGGGCGCAGATCCTCTCCCTGGCGCAGACCCGGCTGCGCGCCCACCCCGGTCTCGCCGCCCTGGCCGCCGACGTCGCCGCCGGCCGCTGCGACCCCTACACCGCGGCCGACCTCCTCGTCCGCCCGCCCGGGGCCGCCGGCTGACCGGCGGCCCCGGAACGGCCGGTCACTGCTGGAAGCGGAGCATCGCCTCCTGGGCGTAGGAGGCCACCAGGGAGCCGTCCTCGGTGAGGACGTCGCCGCGGCCGAAGCCGCGGCCGTGCGCCAGCAGCGGGCCGTGCTGGCGCAGCAGCAGCCACCCGTCGGTGCGGAAGGGCCGGTGGAACCAGAGGGTGTGCGAGGTGACGGCGGAGGCGAACGCCGTGCCCGCGTCCCGCTGGGAGATCCCGTCGAGGGGGAGCAGCGCCGTGCCGATGAGGGTGAGGTCGGTCGCGTAGGCGGCCAGCGCCGGGGCCAGTTCCGGGGCGGCCGACGGCATGCGCATCCAGAGGTCGAGCTCGGGCGATTCGGGCTTGGGGGAGTCCAGGTCCACGGTCGACCGGGTCTCCCAGGGCAGCAGGTCGAAGCGCACGCGGTGCTCCGCCCCGGGCACGGCGGGAGCCGGCGGGACGGTCTGCCGGTCGAGCCCGTCCTCGGCGGAATGCATGGACACCGAGGCCGTGGCCACGACGCCGGACGACTGCCGGGCGGTGATCGTCAGCGCCGCGAAGGTGCCGCCCTCGTGGTGGCGCGCCACCTCGTAGCGGACGGGTTCGTCGGACCGGCCCGCCCGCGGGAACAGCACGTGCAGGGACTTGACGCCCTTGTCCGGGCAGGTGAGGGCGGCGGCCCGGGCGAACTGGGCCAGCAGCTGCCCGCCGAACAGCCGGTGGTAGGTCAGCTTCTGGTTGCTCCCCTCGAAGGTCGTGGTCTCGCCGTCGTCCGACCGGTGCAGGTCGAGGCAGGCCAGCAGGTCGTTCCAGAGGTCGGTCACAGGTGCTCCCGGGGTGGACTGAGTGCTCATCCGAGCATGGCGACGATCTGGGGCAGGTCAACCGAGGTGCGGATCCCCGGGGCCGCCGCGCAGACGTAGGGCACGGCGTTGACGGCGCGGTGCGCCGTGTACCCGGGCGAGGTGGCGCCCATCCGTTCGAGGGGCACCGCGAAGCGCAGGTCCACGTCGAGCGGGGCGTCGCCCTCGACCGCGATGTGCCAGCCGGTGTCGCGGACGTCCCACGCGGGTTCGAGGTCGGTGATGCAGTACCACAGGGCGCGGAAGCGCAGCACCGCCCGGCCGTTGCGCAGGCCCGACACCGTCATCCGCTGCGCCGCCACGGTGCCGGCCTCCAGCGTGCCGGCGGCGATGCGGGTCGTCTCGCGCGCGGTCGCGACCTCCCCGGACGCCTCCACGGCGTCCAGCGGCATCGACAGCGCGTCGGCGAGGAGTCGCAGTGACGGGCCGAAGCTGATCCGCCCGTGGGCCAGCCGGCGCTCGTCGAGCTCGGCGGGGGGCTTCCCGAAGCCCATGATGTCGAAGAGCAGCCCGGGCGAGTCGCGCCGCGAGAGGTCGGCGAACTCGCTGATCGTCAGCCGGTCGAGCCGCCGCTGGATCGACGTCAGCACCAGCGGGACGGCCTCGGTGATGAACCCGGGGCTGCTCCCGGTGCTGTGGACCGAGGTGCCGCCGCGCTCGCAGGCGGCCTCGACCCGCTTGCGGATCTCGGGGTCCATGCTGTCCGGGCGGTGGAACTCGCCCCGGGTGGTGACGACGTTCGCGCCCGACTCCAGCAGCCGGCACACCTCGTCGAAGTCGCACGCGGCCGGCATGTACAGGACGCAGTCGGCGCCGAGCGCCAGGATCTCGTCGATGTTCCGGGTCGCGACGACGCCGGTCCGGGCGTACCCGCACAGCTCGCCGGCGTCTTTGCCCGCCTTGTCGGGCGAGTGGACGTACACCCCCGCCAGGGTCAGGTTCGGGTGCTCGATGACGGCCCGCATCGCGCGGGTGCCGATGTTCCCGGTGGCCCACTGGACGACCCGGGGGCTCACGGAGCCACCGGCGGCCGGGATCCGTCGAGACGTGCCTTGCTCATGGAAGTACTCCTCGCTCTCGGTGAGGAGAACGCTATTCTTCCAAGGTGAGACGGTCAATACCGCCCAGTCTTCCCCACGGACGGCCAGGCCAGGCCGGAGCGGCCTGTTCGGCGCCCTCCGTTGAGATCACGACTTTCCTGTCCGCCTGCTCATACTTCCTATGGATGCATGGTTGATTCTCGCAGAACGAAAAGCTAGTTTCCTCTCACCGAGAGGAGTGCGCCAAGCGAGATCTGCCAGCCCACCGGCCGGCTCAAGTCCCTGTTCGGCGTCCCGGGCCCACCGGCCCGAGCCCGCCCGAATCCGCCGTTCGGACCGTGGAGAACCCGCCCGGTCCCGACCGCCCCGCGCCGGGGCGTCACCTGATCCACCCATAAGCCGGTCGGGGGACAGTACCGAGGAGGAACCCGTGAAACCGCAGAAAACCCTCGCCGTGATCGCGGCGATAGCCCTGCTCGCCGCGGGATGCGGCCGCAGCGGCTCCGGCGGCGAGGAGACGCCTCCTGACGCCGGGCAGGCCGTGACCGGCGATTTCGGCGACCTGAAGGGCATCTGCAAGCCGGGTAGCGCGAAGGGCTCACCCGCCCAGGGCGTCACCGACAAGGAGATCAAGCTCGGCGTCTTCAGCGACGTGGGCTTCACCAAGCAGTCGGAGTTCATCGACGCGGCGAAGGCGTTCACCTCCTGGTGCAACGCCGCCGGCGGGATCAACGGCCGCAAGCTCGTCGCCAACACCCGCGACTCCAAGCTGATGGAGGTCCGCCAGCGGATGCTGGAGTCCTGCCGCGAGGACTTCGCGGTCGTCGGCGGCGGCTCCGCGCTGGACGCGCTGGGCGTCAAGGACCGGCTGACGTGCCTGATGCCCGCCTTCCCCGCCCAGACCTCCCAGGTCGGCAACCTCGGCTCGGATCTGCAGATCGAGACGGTGGCCGGCGGCCCCTCCTACAGCCCCTACGCCGGGTACTTCAACTGGCTGCTGAAGGAGGCGTACCCGGGCTCGGCCAAGAACGTCGGCATCATCTACGGTGACTCCCCGGTGGCCAAGGTCATCGAGGCGCACACCCGGCAGGGCATCCAGGGCTCCGGCGGGACGATCTCCTACTCCGAGGCGTACTCGCCGCAGGGCGTCCCGGACTGGACCCCCTACGCCCAGGCCATCAAGAGCCGGGGCGTCAAGGGCCTGATCTTCCTCGGAAGCTTCGCCGACCTGGCCAAGCTCGAGCAGGTGCTCACCAACATCAACTACAAGCTCGACTGGATCGACACCAACAGCAACGCCTACGGTCCGGCGTTCCTCAAGCTGGCGGGCCCGGCGGCCCTCGCCGCCCAGAACAACCTCGCTGACATCGGCGGCGTCTACCCGCTGGAGAACGCCGCGCAGAACCCGGCGACCAAGCAGGCCACCGAACTGTTCGCCAAGTACGCCCCGGGCAAGCCGGTGACGCTGCAGATGATCCGCGGCTTCGTCGCCTGGACGCTGTTCGCCAAGGCCGCCTCCTCCTGCGGCGACAACCTCACCCGCAAGTGCGTCTTCGAGGCGGGGATGAAGGAGACCGCGTGGACGGGCGGCGGCCTCCAGGCCCCGGTCGACCTGTCCAAGCCCGACGCCCCGGCCCAGTGCTTCAACGTCGAGAAGGCGACCCCGCAGGGCTGGAAGCCGGCCGACTTCAAGCCCAACCAGGGCGCCTACCGCTGCAACGCGCCCGCGATCAAGTTCAGCAACCCCATGGGCAAGCCGGTCACCCTCGCCGACGTCGGCAAGAGCATGAACGACGTCAAATAAATGGAGCAGTTCCTCATCTTCGGTGTTGTAGGTCTGAGCACCGCCGCGATCTACGCCGTCATCGGCAGCGGTCTGGTGCTCACCTACACCACCACCGGCGTGTTCAACTTCGCGCACGGGGCGGCGGGCATGCTGTCGGCGTTCGCCTACTGGCAGCTGTCCGTCGGGTGGGGGTGGCCGGTTCCGGTGGCCCTGGCCGTGGTGCTGCTCGTGCTCGCCCCGGCCTTCGGCCTCGCGGTCGAGAAGGTGGTGCTGCGGCCCGTCCAGAACCTGGGTGAGGCCGAACGGCTGGTGATGACGGTCGCTCTGTTGAGCGGCCTCATCGCCGCCGCCCGGTGGATCTGGGACCCCAACACCCCCCGGCCGCTGTCGGCGTTCTTCGTCAACAGCGCGCCCATCCGCCTGGGACCGGCGACGATCACCTGGCACCAGGCCACCACCATGATCGTCGCGGTGGCGGTGGCCGCGGGCCTGTGGTACCTGCTGCACCGCACCCGCACCGGCACGGAGATGCGCGCGACCGTGGACGACCGGGCCCTGGCCGGTCTCACCGGCGCCGACCCGCTCCGGGCCAACCGGGTCGCGTGGATCCTCGGCACCCAGCTCGCGGCGATCGGCGGCATCCTCATCGCGCCGACCGTCGCCCTGGACGCCTCCCAGCTCTCCCTGCTGATCGTCAGCGCCTACACCGCCGCGATCTTCGGCCGGCTGCGCAGCCTGCCGCTGGTCTTCGTCGGGGCGGTGGTCGTCGGCTGCCTGGAGAGCTACCTGACCGGCTACCTGCCGCAGAACCCGTACCTGCCGGGCCTGCGGCTGGCCGCGCCCGCGCTGCTGCTGTTCCTGGCCCTGCTGCTGTTCCCCCAGGGGCGGCTGCGCGGCCGGGACCGCAGGCTGCGCCCGGTCCCGACGCCGACGATGCGGGGAACGCTGATCTTCGCCGCGTCGATTGTCGCCTTCGGGATGGTGCTGGCGACGGTGCTGGGCGAGTCCGAGCTGATCTCCTACGGGCCGATCTTCTCGCTGGGCATCGTGGCGCTGTCGTTCGTGCCCCTGGCCGGCTACGCGGGCCAGATCTCGCTGTGCCAGCTGAGCATGGCGGGCATCGGCGCGATCGTCTGGGGCCAGCTCGGCGCGGACGGGCAGCTGTGGGCGCTGCCCGCCGCGGTGCTGGTCGCGGCCCTGGTCGGGGCGCTGGTTGCGGTCCCCGCGCTGCGCCTGTCCGGGGTGTACCTGGCGCTGGGGACGACGGCCTTCGCGGTCGTCCTCGACCGCTGGATCTTCACCCTGCCCGCGATCGACCTGTTCGGCGTGCAGATCGCGCTGTTCAACCAGGGCTCGGTGGAGATGGCCGGACCGAACCTGTTCGGTCTGCGGCTGGACGGACAGGCCGAGCTGATGGTCTTCGCCGCGGTCTGCCTCGCCCTGGCCTCCCTGGGGGTCGCGGCGCTGCGCCTCAGCAGGTTCGGGCGGCGGCTGATCGCGCTGCGCGACAGCGAGGCCGCCTACGCCACCCTCGGCGGCAGCCTGCTGGTCGCCCGGGTCCTGGTGTTCGCCCTGGGCGCCGGGATCGCGGGGCTCGGCGGGGTGCTGTACGGGATGCAACTGCAGTCGGTCACCGCCGAGCAGTTCAACTTCGTGGCGGGGCTGCCGCTCTTCCTGGTCGCGGTGATCGGCGGGCTCGGCACGGTGGGCGTCGGGCTGTTCACCGGCACCGCCTACATCGGGCCGATGCACCTGCTCAACAGCATGGCGCCGTGGGCGCACAACATCGTCAACCTGCTGCCGGCCCTGGCCGGTCTGGGGTTCGCCCGGCACCCCGAGGGCGTCGCCCCGGGGATGCGGCACGGCTGGGAACCGCTCGCCCGTAACCGGGTCGCGGTGCTCGCGCTGGTCGGCGGGCTCGCGGTGGCGTGGCTGCTGCGGCTCGGCGACCTCATCAACGGGTGGACGTTCTTCCTCGGCGCGCTGGTCCTGGCTCTGGCGCTGCGCACGTACGCGCAGTCGCGGGAGGCCGGCGCGGTCGTGACGGACATCCCGGTCGAGTGGTGGGGCGTGCGCCGCCCCTGGCGTGCGGAGGACAGGGAGGTGCTGTCCCGTGGAATCGCTGCAGGTTAGCGGGGTGACGGTCGACTTCGGCGGCCACCGGGCCCTGGACGGGGTCGCCTTGACGGCCGCCCCCGGCCGGGTCACCGGACTGATCGGCCCCAACGGGGCCGGCAAGAGCACCCTGTTCGACGTCGTGTCTGGGCTGCGCCGGCCCTCGTCGGGCCGGGTGCACCTGGCCGGCCGGGACGTCACCCGGCTGGGCCCGGCGCGCCGGGCCCGGCACGGGCTGGCCCGGACGTTCCAGCGGCTGGAGCTGTTCGGCCGGCTGAGCGTCCGCGACAACCTGCTCGTCGCCGCGGAACTGGGTCCGCAGCGGCGGCACGCGGACCGCGTCGTCACCGAGATCCTTGACCGGCTCGGCCTGGCGAAGATCGCCGACCAGCACGCCGACACCCTGTCCACCGGGGTCGCCCGGCTGGTCGAGGTGGGCCGGGCCCTGGCCGTCCGGCCCACGCTCCTGCTGCTCGACGAGCCCGCGGCCGGGCAGGACGCCGAGGAGACCGAGCGGTTCGCGGCCCTGCTGCGCTCGCTGGCCGACGACGGGACGGCCGTCGTCCTCGTCGAGCACGACATGGGCCTGGTCATGAGCGTGTGCGACGAGGTGCACGTCCTCGACCTCGGGAAGATCATTGCCGTTGGTCCGCCCGAGGTGATCCGCAACGACGAGACGGTCCTGGCCGCCTACCTGGGGGACGCGTGAGCACTCTGCTGGAACTGCACGACGTGCGCGCCGCCCACGGCGGCATCACCGCCCTGCACGGCGTGACCCTGAGCGTCGCCGCCGGGCAGGTGGTGGCCCTGCTCGGCCCGAACGGCGCGGGCAAGACGACCACGCTGCGGGTCGCCGCGGGGGTGCACCCGGTCGAGTCGGGCCGGCTGGTGCTGGGCGGCCGGGACCTGACCGGGGCCAGCCCCCGCGACCTGGCCCGCGCCGGGGTCTGCCTGATCCCCGAGGGCCGCGGCGTGTTCCCCAACCTGTCGGTCCGCGACAACCTGCTGATGATGACCTTCACCGGCCGCAGCCGCGAGGAGATCGAGGAGATCGCGTTCGCCCGGTTCCCCGTCCTCGCCCAGCGCGCCGCCCAGACGGCCGGGACCCTGTCCGGCGGCGAGCAGCAGATGCTCGCCCTCGCCCGGGGCCTGGCCACCGATCCCGCGGTGCTGCTGCTGGACGAGCTCTCCATGGGACTGGCCCCGCTGATCGTCGCCCGGCTGTACGAGCAGGTCGCCGAGATCGCCCGGCAGGGCGTGGCCGTGCTGGTCGTCGAGCAGTTCGCGACGGCCGTCCTCGGCATCGCCGACCACGCGGCCGTGCTGGTGCGCGGCCGGATCGAACGCCAGGGCCGACCCGACGACGGGCTGCGCACCGAACTTTCCGCCCTCTACCTGGGGAGTGCCCCATGACCTCGACCGAGACGCGCGCGGACCGCTTCGTCCGCGAACTCGCCGAACTGAAGATCCCCGACCCGGCCGCCGGGCGGGCCGCCCTCTGGCTGCGCCTGGGCGTGGCGCTGATGGTGCTCGGCCTGGTGCTGGCGGGATCGTCCTACCTGCTCGCGCACGGCACCACCGACCCGCTCGCCCAGCGGGACGCCCTCGCCCTCGGGCTGGGCGGGATCGCCGGGTGCGTCGTGGGATCCGCGCTCTTCCTGCGGTACTCGCTGACCGGCTTCCTGCGGTTCTGGATGGCCCGCCAGTCCTACGACCTCGCCCTCCTCGCCGACCGCCTCCTCGACAAGGAGAACAGCCATGACCTCGCCCTCGACCCCCTCGACAGCGCCGACCCTGCGTCCCGGTGACCAGCTCGCCAGCACCGTCTGCAGCACACGGGTGGTCGTCGTCCGCGCCCCCGCCGAGGAGCGACCGGAGATCGCCTGCGGCGGGGACCTGATGGTCCCCGCGGTCACCGCGCAGGCGGCGCCGTCCAGCGCGGCCGACGCCGCCACGCTCATCGGCAAGCGCTACGTGGACGCCGGCGGGAAGCTCGAACTGCTCTGCATCTCCTCCGGCGCGGGCGAGCTGAGCTGCGCGGGCACCCCCATGACCCTCAAGGCCGCCAAGCCGCTCCCGGCCTCCGACTGACACAAGGGAAAAGAGCCATGAACCGCGACGACATGATCCTCATCAGCGTCGACGACCACATCATCGAGCCGCCCGACATGTTCGTGAACCACCTGCCGGAGCGGTACAAGGAGGACGCGCCGCGGCTGGTGCACCGGGACGACGGCACCGACGTCTGGCAGTTCCGGGACACGGTGATCCCCAACGCGGCGCTGAACGCGGTCGCCGGGCGGCCCAAGGAGGAGTACGGGCTCGAACCGCAGGGCCTGGACGAGATCCGCCCCGGCTGCTACGACGTGGACGAGCGGGTCAAGGACATGAACGCCGGGGGGATCCTGGCGTCGATGAACTTCCCGTCCTTCCCCGGGTTCGCCGCCCGGCTGTTCGCCACCGAGGACCGCGAGTTCTCGCTGGCCCTGGTCCGGGCCTACAACGACTGGCACATCGACGAGTGGTGCGGGGCCCACCCGGGCCGGTTCATCCCGATGGCGCTGCCGGTGATCTGGGACGCCGAGGCGTGCGCGCAGGAGGTCCGGCGGGTGGCGGAGAAGGGCTGCCACTCGCTGACCTTCAGCGAGAACCCCGCCGCGATGGGCTACCCGAGTTTCCACGACGAGTACTGGGACCCGCTGTGGCGGGCGCTGTGCGACACGGGCACGGTGCTGAACGTCCACATCGGCTCGTCGGGGCGGCTGGCGGTGCCCGCCGTGGACTCGCCACCGGACGTGATGATCACCCTGCAGCCGATGAACATCGTGTCGGCCGCGGCCGACCTGCTGTGGTCCCGGGTGATCAAGGAGTTCCCGGACATCAAGATCGCCCTGTCCGAGGGCGGGACCGGCTGGATCCCCTACTTCCTGGAGCGGGTGGACCGTACCTTCGAGATGCACGCCACCTGGACGTTGCAGGACTTCGGCGGGCGGCTGCCCAGCGAGGTGTTCCGCGAGCACTTCCTGACCTGCTTCATCAGCGACCCGCTCGGGGTGAAGCTGCGGCACGACATCGGCATCGACAACATCTGCTGGGAGGCGGACTACCCGCACAGCGACTCGATGTGGCCGGGCGCGCCCGAGGAACTCCACGAGGTCCTGGAGCGCTACGAGGTGCCCGACGAGGACACCGACAAGATGACCCACCTGAACGCCATGCGCTGGTACTCCTTCGACCCCTTCTCGCACGTCCCGCGCGATCAGGCCACCGTCGGGGCGCTGCGCCGGGCCGCCGCGGGCCACGACGTCTCCATCCAGTCCCGCAGCCACCGGATCATCGACCCCTCCGAGAAGCTGGAGGGGTACCGCATGCGGGCGCGCGCCGCCATGAAAGCGGCGGGGCGGTGAGCGACCTGGTCCTGACCGAACGGGCCGGCGACGTCCTGGTGGTGACTCTGAACCGGCCCGCGGCGCGCAACGCCCTCAGCCCCCAGATGATGGAGGCGCTGACGGAGGTGCTGCGGTCCGCGGACGCCGACCCGGAGGTCCGGGTGATCGTCCTGACCGGGGCGGGAGAGGTCTTCTGCGCCGGGCTCGACCTGAAGGCGTTCGCGGCGGGCGGCGACTACATGGGGCTGCTGTGGTTCTACCACAAGGGCCTCGCCACCCCGCTCGTCGCGGCGGTGAACGGCTCCGCGCTGGCCGGGGGTTTCGAGCTGCTGCTGCCGTGCGACCTGATCGTCGCGGCCGAGGGCGCCCTGCTCGGCATCCCCGAGGTCAAGCGGGGGCTGTTCGCGGCGGGCGGCGGGACGATGCTCACCGAGCGGATCCCCTTCGCCGTGGCGCTGGAGATGGGGCTGACCGGCGACTCGATCACGGCCGAGCGGGCCCGGGAGGTCGGGCTGGTGAACCGGGTCGTCCCCGCCGACCGGGTGCTGCCCGAGGCGCTCGACCTGGCCGGGCGGATCGCCGAGAACGGCCCGCTGGGCGTCGCCATCACCAAGAGGCTGATGCGCCGCCGCCGGTGGGGCACACCCGAGGACGTCAAGGAGATCTTCGGCAGCGCCGACGCCAAGGAGGGCGCCCGCGCGTTCGCCGAGCGCCGGCCGCCGGTGTGGACCGGGAAGTGACGGCGCGGAGCTGAGCGGCGGGCGGCGACCTCCGTGGTCGTCGACCCGCCACGCCTGAAACCTCGGGTCGCGCCCACCA
Organism: Actinomadura craniellae; assembly: GCF_003289645.1. Classification (GTDB taxonomy): domain Bacteria; phylum Actinomycetota; class Actinomycetes; order Streptosporangiales; family Streptosporangiaceae; genus Actinomadura_D; species Actinomadura_D craniellae. The sequence goes on from NZ_QLYX01000001.1 coordinate 608,950, forward strand.
CCCGGAGGTGCTTGCGCGCGCCGGCCCGCACCACCCCGGACTCCCAGGGAGAGCGTTGATGAATCTGGCCATGATCCTCGACATGGTCGCCGACGGGATGGCCGACCGCGTCCTGGTCGGCGACCGGGCCACCGGCCTCACCGCGGCCGACCTGCGTACCCGGGCCGTGGCGGGCGCCGCCCTCGTCTCCGTGGCGGGCGCGGACCGGCTCGTCTACCTCGGCGGGAACGGCCCGGCGTTCCCGGTGGCGCTGTTCGCCGCCACGCTGGCCGGCGTCCCGTTCCTGCCGCTGAACTACCGGCTCAGCGCCGATCAGCTCGACGAGGTGATGAGCCGGCAGGACGCGCCGCTGGTCGTCACGGACACCCCGGAGCGGGTGCCCGGGGCGCGGACCGCCGGCCTGGCGGAGTTCCAGCGGCTGCCCGCCGCCGGGCCGGCACCGCGCTCGGCGCACGACATCGACCCCGAGGCGGTCGCCGTGCTGCTGATGACGAGCGGCACCACCGCGGCGCCCAAGAGCGCGGTGCTGCGGCACCGGCACCTGGTCTCCTACCTCTTCGGGTCGGTCGAGTTCGGCTCCGCGGCCGCGACCGACGCCACGCTGGTCAGCGTCCCTCCGTACCACATCGCGGCGGTGGCGAACGCGCTGTCCAACCTCTACTCCGGCCGCCGGGTTGCCTACCTCGACCGGTTCACCGCCGCCGGCTGGCTCGACGCCGTCGAGCGCGAGGGCATCACGCACGCCATGGTCGTGCCGACCATGCTGGTGCGGATCGTCGCCGAGCTGAAGGCGCGCGGCCGGCGGGCGCCCGCGCACCTGCGCTCCGTCTCCTACGGCGGAGCGAAGATCTCCGCCGAGGTCGTCGCCGAGGCGCTGCGGCTGTTTCCGGATACCGGCTTCGTCAACGCCTACGGGCTCACCGAGACCGCGTCGTCGGTCGCGGTGCTGGGCCCCGACGACCACCGCGCGACGGTGAACAGCCCCGATCCGGCGGTCCGGGCCCGGCTGGGCTCGGTCGGCCGGGCGCTGCCGGCGGTGGAGATCGAGGTCCGCGACCCCGCGGGGAACCCCTGCCGGCCGGGGGAGACCGGTGACATCGTCGTGCGCGGCGCGCAGGTGGCGGGCGAGTACGTCGAGTCGGGCAGCCTGGTCGGCGGCGACGGCTGGTTCCCCACCCGGGACCGGGGCCACCTCGACGAGGAGGGGTTCCTCTTCGTCCAGGGCCGGGCCGATGACACGATCATCCGCGGCGGCGAGAACATCGCCCCCGCCGAGATCGAGGACGTGCTGAGCCGGCACGAGGCGGTCCTCGAATGCGCCGTGGCCGGCGTGCCCGACACCGAGTGGGGCCAGCGCATCGCGGCGTTCGTCGTCCTGCGGCCGGAGCACCGGGCCGAGCCGGCGGAGCTGCGGGAGTGGGCCCGCGGGCGGCTGCGCGGCTCGAAGACCCCCGACGACGTCGTGCTCCTCGACGAGCTGCCGGCGACGCCGACAGGCAAGATCCTGCGCCGCGAGCTCGTGGCCCTGCTCCAGGACGGGCTGCAGGACGGGCTCCAAGACGGGCTCCGGGAGGGTGCCCGGCCGTAGCGCCATGGCTTCCGGACCGCCGAACGCCGTTGGCGTAAACTGGCGGGCGGTTCAGCCGAGCGGCCGACCGTGATCGCTTCGTCGCAGGGCGTTCCCGCCGGCGCGGGCCCGCGCCCGTCCGACACCCCAGCTGCCGATCCCGGTGCGATCACCCGCACCCGCCCGGCGGGAGGCGAGCACCATGACATCCGTGCCACCGGGCCCGACCGGCCGGCCGTTAGCCACGGCCGGGTCTCGTGATCGCCGGTGACGGCGGGCCGGATGGGGATGAGCGCGGTGCGGGTGACCAGGAGGGCACGGGTGACGGGAAAAGAGGCGGCCGACGTCGTGAGCGGCGAGAGCGCCGGGCCGGCCGGGGTGCGGCCGCCCAGCCCCCGTGAGGTGCGCCGCCGGCAGCGCATCGAGCTGAGCCGGGAGCAACTGCTCGAAACCGCCGAGGAACTCTTCGCCGAACGCGGCTACTACGAGACGAGCCTCAAGGACGTGGCCGAGATCTGCGAGTTCTCGGTCGCCTCCATCTACACCTTCTTCGACAACAAGGAGGACCTCTACCTGGCGGTCCTGATGCGGCGCGGCGCCGGGCAGCGTGAGGAGATGGGCCGGCTCGCGGCCGAGGAGATGCCCGCCGACGAGCGGCTGATCGCGATGGTGCAGGCGCAGATCGAGCGCCGGCAGAAGTACCCCGCCTGGGCCCAGCTGCACGCCCAGATGACCAAGATCGGACGGCGGGCCGCCGGCGACATCCCGGAGGTCTACAAGAACTTCTACTACGAGATCGTCGGCCTCCTGGCCGGGGTCATCGCGGAGGGGCAGCACGAGGGCCGGCTCCGCCCCGGCGACCCGCACGCCCTGGCCCGGCTCTGCAGCGCGCTCATCGACAGCTTCACCCTGATGGACCCGATGATCAGCCACGAACCCGAGGGCATCAACGCCGAGGAGTTCCTGCGCTTCATCCGCGAAACCTTCACCATGAACTGACCCGTTCGACAATGGGCCCGTAGGCCCTGGGCCGTTAGGTCCATAGACCCTGTTTTCTCTGTATTGCAGCATGTGATCATGTTCCGCGCGAACATTTATCCCAGCTGGGTGTTCGCGCGGGATTTCCATTCATGCGCCGATGCTGAAAAGCTCGGCAGGTCAAATGCAGGGAGTCGTATGAGTATCCGCTCGAACCGTTTCAGAATTCGCCTCGCGATGCTGGCCGCCGTGCCCGCCGTGGCGGCGTCCGCCGTGGTCGTCGGCACCGCCACCCCGGCGCTGGCCGCCTGCGGGCAGGTCGGTGGCGACTTCACGCATATGCACAACGTCTCGCGGGTCACGTTCACCGCGGTCAAGAACTGCTCGAACAACGACATCCGCGTGTACGGACGTCTCTACGACACGCTGAACGACAACCGCAGCGTCCGCCTGGACATCAAGTACGGCGGCGGTACCTTCGGCAACGACTTCGTCCGGTGGGGCGGCGGGTACAACACCAGCACCCCGTTCGACCACAACGCCGGTGACACCGGCGCTTACGTCGAACTCTGCATGTTCGCGTACAACAGCTTCGGGCAGAGCAGCACCGACTGCGAGTCCTATTACTTCTGACCCGCCGCCCTTCGCCGGGACCTCCCCGTTCCCCGGCTCCTGACGGCGCCGCCCAGGTAGGACGTCGGCCCGTTGCGACGGCAACGGGCCGACCGGCCGGTACCGGCCGACGTACGGATCGCGTCCACCGCGAGCGGCCTTTCCGGTGCGGACGCCCGCCGCCGAGGCGGGGCGGGTGACCGGCCAGGCCCGAAATCCGGTCGCCGGCCTGTCCGAAGGGAGAGGCCCGCGGGTGTGCGTCCCGGATCGGGCGATGCGCCGGACAGATGGCCGTGGACTCGTAAGATATGGGGCCGGGCCGGCGTATCGGCCTGGGGGCGCAGCGGCTGATCAGCCGGCGGGAAGTCCTCACGTATTGCTTCGGCGGGTTCTTTTCGGGAGGAATACATGGACGCACGGACGGAGACCCTGGAGTTCCAGGCGGAGGCGCGCGAACTGCTGCGGTTGGTGATCCATTCGATCTACTCGAACAAGGACATCTTCCTCCGCGAGCTCATCTCCAACGCCTCCGACGCCCTCGACAAACTGCGGCTGGAGGCGCTGCGCACCCCGGACCTGCACGTCGACGCCTCCGACCCGCACATCCTGCTGGAGATCGACAAGGAGCGGCGGACGCTGACGGTCCGCGACAACGGCATCGGGATGTCCCGCGACGAGGTCGTTGAGCTGATCGGCACCATCGCCAAGTCCGGCACCGCCGAGCTGCTGCAGCGGCTGCGGGAGTCCCGGGACGCCGCGGCCTCCCAGGACCTCATCGGGCAGTTCGGCGTGGGCTTCTACGCCAGCTTCATGGTGGCCGACAAGGTGACGCTGCTGACCCGGCGCGCCGGGGAGACCCAGGCGACCCGCTGGGAGTCCGCCGGCGAGGGCAGCTACACGATCGAGTCGGTCGAGGACGCGCCGCAGGGCACCTCGGTCACCCTGCACCTCAAGCCGGAGGACAAGGAGGACCACCTCTTCGACTACGCCGACCCCTGGAAGATCAGGGAGATCGTGCGGCGCTACTCCGACTTCATCACCTGGCCGATCAGGATGGCCGCGGAGGGGCAGGCCGACGGCGACGCTCCCGCGGTGGAGACCGTCAACTCGATGAAGGCGCTCTGGGCGCGGCCCAGGGACGAGGTCACCGACGCCGAGTACCACGAGTTCTACAAGCACATCAGCCACGACTGGACCGACCCGCTGGAGACCGTCCGGCTCCAGGCGGAGGGGACGTTCGAGTACCAGGCGCTGCTGTTCATCCCGTCCCACGCGCCGCTGGACCTGTTCATGCGGGAGCACCGACGCGGCGTCCAGCTGTACGTCAAGCGGGTGTTCATCATGGACGACTGCGAGGCGCTCATGCCGGAGTACCTGCGCTTCGTCAAGGGCGTGGTGGACGCCCAGGACCTGTCGCTCAACGTGTCCCGGGAGATCCTGCAGCACGACCGGCAGATCCAGCTGATGCGCCGGCGGCTGGTCAAGAAGGTGCTGGCTACGGTGAAGACGATGCTGGCCGACCACCCCGACCGCTACCGCACGTTCTGGACGGAGTTCGGGGCGGCCGTCAAGGAAGGGCTGGTCAACGACCCCGACAACCGGGACGCCATCCTCGACATCGTCTCGTTCGCGTCCACGGACGACCCGGAGGAGGTCACCACGCTGCGGGGCTACGTGGAGCGGATGAAGGACGGCCAGGAGCACGTCTACTACCTCACGGGCGCGTCGCGGTCGGCCATCGAGAACTCGCCGCACATGGAGGCGTTCCGGGCGAAGGGTCACGAGGTCCTGATCCTCACGGACCCGGTCGACGAGATGTGGGTGGAGTCGGTTCCGGAGTTCGGGGGGAAGCGGTTCCAGTCGATCGCCAAGGGCCAGGTCGACCTCGACGACGAGGACACCGCCGAGGCCGACCGCGAGAAGCGGCGGGAGGACTTCGCCCCGCTGCTGACCTGGCTGACGGAGACGCTCGCGGAGAACGTGAAGGAGGTCCGGCTGTCCACCCGCCTGACCACCTCGCCCGCCTGCATCGTCGGGGACGCGAACGACATCACCCCGACCCTGGAGCGGATGTACCGCGCCGCGGGCCAGGACCTGCCGCCCATCAAGCGCATCCTCGAACTCAACCCCGAGCACCCGCTGGTGACCGGGCTGCGGGACGCCCACGCCGCCCGTACGGACGGGACGGACCTGACCGGGCTGGCCGAGACCGCCGAACTGCTGTACGGGATGGCGCTGCTCGCCGAGGGCGGCGAACTCGCCGATCCGCCGCGGTTCACCCGCCTGCTCGCCGACCGGCTGGCGCACACTCTGTGACCTGGACACCCGCGAGCCCGATTGCGCAAGCGACACGCCGCGGCTTTTCTGAAAAATGCCACTCTATACGTCGCATTTATCCCTATTTTGGGAGCATATGAAAAAATGCGCTTGTTTCGGCTTCGGCCTCGGGTAGGAGATCGCTAGTCCGAGAGTTGCTCGTTAAGCAACAAGACACATGCCAGAGCGGGCAGCCAACACGGGTGCCAGCCGCCAGGTCGGTGACTGGCGACCACCGATGACATCGGAGGCCACATTGCGCATACTTCTGGCAGCGGTCGCTACTTTCGTCCTCATCGTGTTCGGCAGCGCACTGCCGGCGGCGGCCCAACAGTCATCAGCCACCGCGCACCCGCCGAGCGTGACGAACTCGGCGACCGTGGCGGCCGCGGAACGGTCGCAGCCGCGGGACGACGACGGTGGTGGCGGCGGCGGGAACGCAGGGCTGTGGGGGCTCCTCGGCCTGCTGGGCCTTGGGGGCCTGGCCGGAGCCGCGCGCCAGCGGCACAGGCAGATGTCCCACACCGAGCGCAACATCCACCACTGACCGGCGAAGAACGAGGAGAGTAAGCAGGGAGAGCGGCCGGAAGCGCCGCTCTCCTCGCATGCCGGGCATCGGATCGCCCGCAAGCCCCAGCGGCTCACAGCCGCATCCACGCGAAACCCCGGTTGTCGGGCGGGATTATGTCCGGCTGCTCCGGTGATACTCCTGGGGTTCATGGAGAGGGGCAGATCACCAAGGAGAGGAAATGCTTGGGGTAGCGGCCTACGAGCCGGCTGACCAATTCGATGTGACCATCGGACTACGGGGGCGCTGGATCGTCGTCGAGCTTCTGGGCGAGCTCGACCTGACGACTGCCCCCCGGCTGGAATCCGAGGTCACAGCCGCCCTCGACATGCCCGGCGACCCCCGGCTCGCGCTGGATCTGGCGGGCGTGACGTTCTGCGACTCGAGCGGGCTGGCCGCCTTCATCCGGCTGTGGCGGAACGTCCAGCAGCGGGCCGGCGAGTTCGTCCTGCTGCGGCCGCAGGAATACCTGCTGCGCTGGCTGGAGATCACCGGCCTTCGCTCCAGGATCGACGTGCGTGACGATCTCGCCGACGAGGACACCGGTCTGGCCGACCTGGCCAGCGCCTGATCTCCGGTCGGTGCCGTCTGACGAGGAGGAGACGGCACCGGCCGGAGCCTGACCTCATCCGCGAGACCTGACCCCGGCCGCCCGGAGGATCTTCTCGGCCTGCTCCAGGGCCTCGTCCACGGTCCGGGCGATGTTCATGAACTCCACGAAGGCGTGGCCGGCGCCGGTTTCGCGTTCCGCCCGGGTGAGGGTCTCCACCACCTGGTCGAGGGAGGTGCCGGGGGCGGGGTAGACGCGCAGCACCATGCCCAGCTCCCCGGGGTCGCGGCCGGCCTTCCCGGCCAGGTCGCGGATGAGCCGCATGGGTTCGTTGACGGTGGCCGGGTCGAACTCCCACGGCCCGGGGACGCAGACCGGCAGCCACCCGTCGGCCCGGCGGGCGACCCGGCGCAGCGCGGCCGGGGCGTAGCCGGCCAGGTAGAGGGGCGGACGGGGCCGCTGGGCCGGTGCGAGCTCGGCGTACGTGGCCGGGACCCGCCAGTGCTCGCCCTCGTACCGGGCGGGGTTCGACGTCCACAGTGCCTCCAGGGCGTCGAGGCATTCGTCCAGCCGGGCCCCGCGCTGGTGCATGGGCACCCCGGCGGCCTGGTACTCCTCCGGCGACCACCCGATGCCGAGGCCGGGCAGCAGCCGCCCGCCGCTGAGCTGGTCGATCGTCGTGAGGCTGCGGGCCAGGATCGCGGGCGCGTACCAGGGGGCGTTGAGGACGTTGGTGCCGAGGCGTACCCGCTCGGTGGCCGTGGCCGCCACCGCCAGCAGCGCGAAGGGGTCGAGCCGCGAGCGGAAGACCTCGGGGATCGAGTCGCCGCCCCCGTAGCCGACGGTGGGGTCGACCGGCGCCAGCAGCCGGTCGCCCACCCACAGGCTGCCGGCGCCGAGGCGTTCGGCCTCGGCGGCGAACCGGGCGACCTCTCCCGCCTGGTGGGCGAGCGGGCCGAACTGCGGCAGTGTGAATCCGATCTGCACAGCGTGCTCCCTTCCCGGGAAGCACACGGGTCACTCCGCGTAGAGGGCCTCGACCTCGGTCGCGTAGGCGTCCATGACGGCCTGGCGCTTGACCTTCAGCGAGGGGGTGAGCAGGCCGTTCTCCTCGGTGAACTCGCCCTCGACGATCCGGAACCTGCGGATGGACTCGGCCGTGGAGACGGCCTCGTTGGCGTAGTCCACCGCCCGTTGCACGGCGGCGACCAGTTCGGGGTCGGTGCGGAGCTCGGCGAGCGGTGTGTCGAGCGGGCGCTTGCGGACCGTCAGCCAGTGCTCGATCGCCTCGGGGTCGAGGGTGACCAGGGCGGCGACGTACCGGCGGCCCTCGCCCACCACGATGCACTGCATGATCGGGGGACGGCTGCGCAGCCGGTCCTCCAGGGGGGCCGGCGAGACGTTCTTGCCGCCGCTGGTGATCAGGATGTCCTTCTTGCGGCCGACGATCGACAGGTACCCGTCCTCGTCGAAGGTGCCGAGGTCGCCGGTGGAGTACCAGCCGTCGTCGAGCGCCTCCAGCGTCGCCGCCTCGTTGTTCCAGTAGCCGCTGAAGACGATGTCGCCCTTGATCAGCACCTCGCCGTCGTCGGCGAGCCGGATCGCGGTGCCGGGAACCGGTAGCCCGACGGTGCCGGGCCGCGGGCTCAGCGGCGGGCTGAGCGAGGCGGCGGCGGTCGTCTCGGTCAGGCCGTACCCCTCGTAGATGAGGATCTGGCAGGCGTAGAAGAAGAGGTTGAGCCGGGGGTCGAGGGGGGAGCCGCCGCTGATGGCGTAGCGGAGGTTGCCGCCCAGGGCCGCCCGGATGCGCCGGTAGACGAGCAGGTCGTACAGGGCCCAGGCGAGGTACAGTTTGCGGCCGGGACCCGGCCCGGTCCCCAGGAACTCGGCCAGTTGTGCCTCGCCGAAGCGCACGGCGATCCGGTCGGCGCGCTCGAAGGAGGAGCCGCGGCCGAGATTCTCGGCCATCGCCCGCCCGGTGTCGTGGATCTTCTCGAAGAGGTAAGGGACGCCGACGACGAAGGTGGGTTTGAAGGACGCCAGTTCGGGCCGGAGGTCGTCGGGCTTGATGCTCGGGCAGTGGCCGACCTCGATGCGCGCCTGCAGGCAGGCGATCTGGATGGTGCGGCCCAGGATGTGCGCCAGCGGCAGGAACAGCAGGGTGGAGGCGTCCTGGCCGGTGATCTCGGTGAAGACGGGGTGCAGCAGTTCGATGGTGTTGGCCGCCTCGGCGTGCAGGTTGCCGTGCGTCAGCACGCAGCCCTTCGGCCGGCCCGTGGTGCCGGAGGTGTAGCAGACGGTGGCGATGGTGTCGGGGGTGAGCGCGGCCCGCCGCTTGGCCACCTCCTCGTCGAGCACCCCCCCGCCCGCGGCGGTGAGCTCGGCCAGCCCGCCGGCGTCGAGCTGCCAGATCCGTGGCGGCGCGGGCAGCGCGCCGGCCGCGGTGGCCGCGGCCTCGGCGTTCTCCGGCGTCTCCACCACGATGAACGCGGCGCCGGAGTCACGCAGGATCCACTCGATCTGTTCCGCCGACGAGGTCGCGTAGATCGGCACGGTCTGGCCGCCCGCCGCCCAGATGGCGAAGTCGAGCACGCACCACTCGTACCTGGTGCGGGACATCAGCGCGACCCGGCCGCCGGGCGTCAGGCCGGCGGCGATCAGCCCCTTGGCCGCGGTGCGCACCTGGTCGGCGAAATCCGCCGCGGTGACCGGCTGCCACCCGTTCCCGGTTTTGCGCCGGACGACCACCGCGGAGGGCGCCTCGGCCGCATTGGTGAAGGGGATGTCGGCGATGCTGCCGGCGGTGGCCGGCGGCACGAGCCGGGCCGCCCGGACCTCGCGTACGGCCCCGTTCTCCCTGATCAGCTCGATGGAGACGCGATCGGCGAGATCGTGCCGTCGCTTGGCCTTTTTCATGGCTTTGCGTAGACCCATGGCCGACTCCTGTTCATGGTCCGCGGCGGTACGGGCATTGGGCTCGGTCACCGGAACGCGAAATCCTACGCGGCCTACGACTGGTTTTCTTTGCAGCGAATAACGCCATCCGGTCGGCTTTTATCACCTGGTTACGGTGACGCAGATCTCAGCCGGGGCGCGGGGAGAGCCGGTCCTGAGCCGGTACGGCGGGGGCCGTACCGGCTCAGGGACCGCAGGTCACGCCGGGGTGGTCCGGCGTCGCCGCAGGGCGCCCAGGGCGAGGTCGATGACCAGGAAGGCCAGCAGGCTGAAGCCCAGGACCGGCAGGGCCCAGGCGACCAGCAGCACGACGGGGGCGCCCACCAGGAGCAGCGGCAGGGGGACGCTCCGCCAGGCGCCGCGGGCCGGCGGCCGGCCGAACGGGGCGCGGCGGTCGGCGCGGGTCGGGCGGCGCTGCCACCACATGCGGTAGCCCAGGAAGACGGCGGTGAGCAGGCCGCAGGCGATGGCGGCGAGCAGTAGCTGGTTGGGCAGGCCGAACAGCAGGCCCATGTGCGCCTGGATGCCCAGCGAGCTGAGCTTGGCCAGCGGGGGATGGTCGGCCCAGTCCACCCGGGCGGTGACCTGTCCGGTGGCGGGGTCGACGGCGACCTGGTCCTTGTGGACGGGCCAGCGGTTGTCGGCCTGGGTGACGCTCCAGGTGCTGTGCGCGTCCTTGGGCGGGGCCAGCTCCACCGGGCCGGACAGTCCCGCCGACCGGGCGGTGGCCAGGACCCGGTCCGCCTCGCCGGCGGGGTCGCCGTGCTCGGCGCCGCCGGCGGCTCCGTGCCCGCCGTGCCCGCCCGCGGCGGACGCCGGGTTGCCGGGCAGGGCGGTGTTCAGCGCGGGGGCGCTGGAGTTCAGGTTCTGCTGCAGGGAGTCGAAGCGCTTCCCGGCGTGGTCGGACCAGGTGAGGCCGGTGGTGCTGAGGAACAGCAGGCCGGTGGCGAGCCACAGGCCGAGGGCGGCGTGGCGGGCGCGGGTGCGGCGCACGCCCTTCTCGCCACGGCGCGGCCACAGCACCCGCCAGGAGGAGGCTTTGCCGAGGTAGCGGCGGCGGCGTCCGAGCCAGAGCAGCAGTCCGCCGCCGACGATGACCCACAGCCAGCTCGCGGCCATCTCCGAGTACAGCCGCCCGGTCGCCCCCAGGTGCAGGCCGCGGTGCATCTCGTCCAGCCAGGTGGTCAGCGGGGTCGACCCGAACCACGTGGTCAGCTCGCCCCTGACCTGGGCGGTGTAGGGGTCGACGTACACCGTCCGCTGCTTCTCGCCCAGCTCGGGCACCGACAGCACCACGGCGGTGGTCCGCTCGGGGCCGGCGGGGAGGACCACCGTGGCGATGCTCCCCTCGGGGTGGGCGGTGCGGGCGGCGCGGATCTGCTCGGCCAGCGGCCGCGGCTGCCCGGTGACCTGTTCGACGCGCAGCTCCTGGCCGTAGACGAGCTGGTCGAGCTGGGGCGTGAACGCGTACGCCAGCCCGGTCAGCGCGGCCAGCACCAGGAACGGCGCGACGAACACCCCCGCGTAGAAGTGCAGGCGCAGCACCAGCGCCCACACCCCGGTGCGGGACCGGGCGGGTGCCGGGGCGGGCGGTGTGTCGGGGACGGCCGCGGAACGCGGTGGATCTTGGTCTGAGGTGATGGACATGCGATCTCCAGGCAGGGGAGCCCACGGCGCCACGGCACGGTGCGGACCGTGCTCGGTGGAACGCCGCGGGACACGAGGGTGAAGGGGGGCCGGGGACCGGCCCGTTCCCCGCGCAGGCGGGAACGACGCGGGCGAGGTACCGCCCGCGTGCGACGAGTTCACCCCCGGTGCCCGGACCGCGGGGTCCGCGCCGGGCTCAGCCGGGGGCGATCACGCCCGCCGGCGGCCCCCGGGAGGCCAGGACATGGCGGAGCACCCGGGAGCGGGGCCGTTCCGGCTCCTGCCAGCGCGCCACCCGTGGTGGCAGCGCCGGTCCGGCCGGGGCGAACAGCGGGGTGATCACCCGGGCCGTCCAGGCGGCCAGGCAGCGGACCAGGTCGCACAGCCCGGTCTCGCCGCACTCCAGCCACCACGCCGTCACCAGCACGGCGACCGCGTGCATCAACAGCATGTCCAGACCGGGCGTGCCGGAATGGTGTGCCGCGCCGGCCTGGGCCGCCGCGCCGGCGGCCCCGGCCCCGGCCCCGGCCCGCGACAGCAGGACGTGCAAGAACACCTGGGAGAGGCCGAGCGCGGGCACGATGGCCCCGAGCGTGCGCTCGCGCCGGGTCAGTGCCAGGGCGGGGACCAGCAGCACCGCGAACCCCGCGGCGACCGCGGTGCGGTCCACCGCCCCGCCGTCGACGATGTGCCCGGCGGACGCCAGCCCGACGCCCACGGCGGCGAACCCCGCCGCGCGCAGCCCGCGCACCACCGACCACAGCTCCATGACGCCCGGATCCTCCCATATCGCCTACTAGCTGGGCTATATGCCTGCGGTAGGTCATACGAGACCAGGCTTCCGGGCGGTTCAGTGCAGGTCGCAGCCGTGTCCGAGTCGGGTCGGTTATGCCGACATGGGGCCCGAAGGGGGAATTTCTACTAAAACGATCGGGAAAGTTGCGTCCCGTGGGGTGGCGCGTTACGTTCGTCCGCACCGGCGCCGGGCCTCCCCGGCGCGGTCCATCGCGTGCGGCCCCGTGATCCGGGCGCCCGACCGAAAGAGGCTGCTCCCCATGAGGATGAGACCGACCGTCCTGCTCGGCGCCGTGCTGCTGGCGGCCGCGTCAGGCACGGTGGCGTGCAGCGGTTCCGGCTCCGGTTCCGCCTCATCGGCGTTCGACCCGCAGAACTGCCAGGGCGGCACGCTCACCGTGCTCAACCAGGGCGGCCTGAACGAGTTCGACCCGGCACGGCTCTACACCTCGGGCGGCGGCGCCCTGCCGACGCTGGTCTACCGCACGCTCACCACCCGGCAGCGAGTTCCCGGCGAGCCCGGCACCCGACCGGTCCCGGACCTGGCCACGGACCTCGGCACGCCCAGCGACAACGCCAGGACCTGGAAGTACACGCTGAAGGACGGGCTGAAGTTCAGCGACGGCACCCCCATCACCGCCGCGGACGTCAAGTACGGCATCGAGCGCTCGTTCTCGCCCGACCTGCCCGGCGGCGCCCCCTACCTGCACGACTGGCTGATCGGCGGCGCCGACTACAAGGGCCCCTACACCGGCGGCGAGCTGAAGTCGATCGAGACTCCCGACGCCAGAACGATCATCTTCCGGCTGCGGCGGCCGCACGGAGACTTCCCCTACCTCGCCACCGCCACCCAGTTCGCCCCGGTGCCCAGGGCCAAGGACACCGGCGTCAAGTACAAGAACGCCCCGGTCTCCAGCGGCCCCTACACGGTCGAGAAGTACGAGCAGGGCAGGAAGCTCATCCTCGCCCGCAACCCGCACTGGTCGCGGGCCGTGGACACCCAGCGGCTGGCCTGCCCGGACCGCATCGAAGTCACCTCGGGCCTGGACAAGACGGTCATCAACCAGCGGCTGGTGAGCGGCACGGGCGCCGACGCCAAGGCGATCACCACCGACACCACCGTGGGACCCGAGCAGCTCGCCCGGCTCGACGGTGACCGGCGGCTCGCCGGGCGGGTGGCCCGCGGGGTCTTCGGCGAGACCAAGTACCTGGCGTTCGACCCCACCAGGAAGCCCTTCGACGACGTCCGGGTACGGCAGGCCTTCGCGTACGCGATCAACCGGCAGTCGGTCGTCAACGCGGTCGGCGGCACCGCGCTGGCCTCTCCCGCCACCACCTTCCTGCCCGAGGACAAGGCGTTCGGCCACCGGCCGCACGACCACTTCCCGGCCGGGGCGGCCGGGAACCCGGCCAAAGCCAGGGAACTGCTCGCCCAGGCCGGCCACCCGAACGGGCTGACGGCCGAGCTCACGTTCCCCAACACCGACGCCGGAGGCTACGGCCCCAAGGTCGCCGCGGCGGTGCAGGACGCGCTCAAGCAGGCGGGCATCACCGTCAGGCAGCAGCCACTCGGCGAGGAGGACTACCGGACGATCACCGGCAAGCCCGCCACCCAACCGCCGCTCACCCTGCAGTCGTGGGGAGCCGACTGGCCGGCCGGCGGCCCGTTCCTCATCCCGATCTTCGACGGGCGGCAGATCCTGCGCGACGGCGGCAACTTCAACCTCGCCCAGCTCGACGACCCCGCGGTCAACCGGGAGATCGACGCGATCAGCCGGCTGACCGACCTGGACCGGGCCGCGCCGCGCTGGGGTGCCCTGGACGCGGAGATCGCGAAGAAGGCCCTGCTCGTCCCGCTGTACCACCCCCGGACCGTGGTGCTATACGGCAAGGACGTCAAGAACGCCTACATCGACCGGTGGCGGGGCTGGTACGACGTCTCCATGGTCTCGGTGAGGTGACCCGCTCGCCGTGACACTGCTGGACACCGAACTCGCCCCCGGCGCGGAACCGGCGCGGAAGGTCCCGCTCCGGGGGCGGCAGACATGGCGGCGGCTGCGCGCCGACCGCCCGGCGATGGCCGGCCTGGCGATCGTGGCCTCGATGATCGTGGTCGCCCTGGCCGCCCCGCTGCTGTGCGCGCTGGAGGGGCAGGACCCCACGACCTTCCACAGCGGGCTGCTCGACTCGGCCCGCGGCGGGGTGCCGCACGGCGCGTTCGGCGGGATGAGCGGCGACCACTGGCTGGGCGTCGAGCCAGGGACGGGCCGGGACGTGTTCGCGCGCGTCGTGCACGGCGCCCGCGTCTCGCTCGCCGTCGCGCTCGGCGCCACCGTGCTGGAACTGCTGGTCGGGATCGCGATCGGGCTCGGCGCCGGGCTCGGCGGGCGCCGCGCCGACGCCGTCCTCAGCCGCCTGATCGAGCTGTCGCTGGCGTTCCCGCCCTTCCTGCTCGCGCTGGCGCTGATGGCGATCGTCCCCCAGTCGGTGCCCCGCCCGCTGCTGCTCGCCTGCGTGCTCACGGCGGTGAACTGGGGGAGCGTCGCCCGCGTCACCCGCAACCAGGCGATGGCGCTGCGCGGCCGGGACCACGTGGCGGCGGCCCGGCTCAGCGGCGCCCGACCGGCCCGCATCGCCGTCCGCGAGATCCTGCCGGGGCTGGCGGCGCCGCTGCTGGTGCTCGCCGCGCTCAAGGTGCCGGCCAACATGATCAGTGAGGCCGGGCTGTCGTTCCTCGGCGCGGGCGTCCGGCCGCCCACCCCCTCGTGGGGGCAGATGCTGTCCACCGCGACGACCTGGTTCCGCACCGACCCGGCGTACGTGATCATCCCGGGCGCGCTGCTGTTCACCACCCTGCTGGCCTGCACCCTGCTCGCCGACGGCGTGCGCCGGGCCGTGGACCCGCGCTGGAACGGCCGGTCATGACGGTCCCGCGGCCTCGGGGGAGGAACACGTGATCTGGTACCTGCTGCGCCGGCTCGCAGCCGCGGCCGTGGTCCTGCTGGCCCTGTCCGCGATCGTGTACGCGCTGTTCTACCTGTCGCCGGGCGACCCGGCGGTGCTCGCCTGCGGGCGGGGCTGCGACGGGGAGCGGTTGGCCCTGACCCGGGAGAAACTCGGCCTGGACGACCCCGTCCACCTCCAGTACTGGCACTTCCTCGAAGGGCTGGTGGCCGGCCGGGACTACTCCGCGGGCCCGGACGTGGACCACTGCGCCGCGCCCTGCCTGGGCTACTCCTTCCAGACCGACCAGCCCGTCACGACGATGCTGCTGGACCGGCTGCCCGTCTCGGCCTCCCTCGCCGCCGGCGCGGCGGCGCTGGCGCTGCCGCTGGGCGTCTCGGCCGGGCTGCTGTCGGCGCTGCGGCGGGGCCGGCTCACCGAGCGGGTCATGACGGGCGTGACCCTGCTCGGTTTCGCCACCCCGGTCTTCCTGATCGGGCTGGTGCTGCTCATGGTGTTCTGCGCGTACCTGCAGTGGCTGCCGTTCCCCGCGTACGTGCCGCTGACCGAGAGCCCGGCGCGGTGGGCGCAGAACCTCGTCCTGCCGTGGGTCGCGCTGGCGCTGATCCAGGCGGCCGTCTACGCCCGGATCACCCGGGCCGGCGCCCTGGAGACGCTGGTGGAGGACCACGTCCGGACGTTCCGCGCCTACGGGCTGCGCGAACGCCAGGTGATCCGGCGGCACGCGCTGCGCGGCGCCCTGATCCCCCTCATCACCCTCACCGCCCTGGAGGTCGCGCAGGTCATGACGGCCGCCGTGCTCACCGAGACGATGTTCGGGCTGCCCGGCATCGGCAAGCTCACCGTCGAGTCGGTCAACTCCGTGGACCTGCCGGTCGTGGTCGGGGTGACCGTGCTCGCCGGCACCGTCGTCGTGGTCGCCAACACCGTCGCCGACCTGCTGCACGCGGCCGCCGACCCGCGGGTGAAGCTCGCGTGAGCCCGGTGCTGCGGGTGCGCGACCTGCGGGTGCGGTTCGGCGGCTTCGAGGCGGTCAAGGGCGTCTCGTTCGACCTGGCGGCGGGCCGGGCCCTCGGCGTGGTGGGGGAGTCCGGCTCGGGCAAGAGCACGCTGGCGATGTCGCTGCTACGGCTGACCGAGGGGGCGGAGACGACCGGCGAGATCCGGGCCGGCGAGACCGACGTGCTCGCCGCGCCGAAGGCGGAACTGCGGCGGCTGCGCGGCGGCCGGATCGCCATGGTCTTCCAGGACCCGCTGTCGTCCCTCGACCCGTACCTGCGCGTCGGCGACCAGATCGCCGAGGTCTACCGGGCGCACACCGGGGCCACCCGCAGGGCGGCCCGCGCCAAGGCCGTCGAGGTGCTCGACCGGGTCGGCATCCCCGACGCGGCGCGGCGCGCCCGCGCGTACCCGCACGAGTTCTCCGGCGGCATGCGCCAGCGGGCGCTCATCGCGATGGCGCTCGCGCTCCGGCCGCGGATCCTGATCGCCGACGAGCCGACCACCGCGCTGGACGTGACCGTCCAGGCACAGCTCCTCGACCTGCTCGGCGACCTGCGGGCCGCCACCGGGATGGCGCTGCTGCTGGTCAGCCATGACGTCGGTGTGGTGGCCGGGAACGTGGACGAGGTCCTGGTCATGCGCGACGGGGAGGCCGTCGAGCACGGCCCGGTGGGGACCGTGCTCCGCGCGCCGCGGGCCGGCTACACCCGCGAACTGCTGGCCGCCGTGCCCCGGATGGACGCGCCCCGCACGGCGGCGCCCACCCCGGGCGAGCCGCTGCTACGGGTGACGGACCTGCGCCGCGAGTTCGTCCTCGGGCCGCCGCTGCGCCGCCGGGCCGTCCCCGCGGTGGACGGCGTCACGTTCGACGTGCGGCGCGGCGAGACCCTGGGGATCGTGGGGGAGAGCGGCAGCGGCAAGAGCACCCTGGCCCGGTTGCTGGTGCGGCTGCTGGAGCCCACCTCCGGCCGTGTCGTGTTCGACGGCCGGGACCTGGCCGGGCTGCCGGAGCGGCGGCTGCGCCCGCTCCGCCGCGACCTCCAGCTGGTCTTCCAGGACCCGGGGGCGTCACTGAACCCCCGCCGCACCGTGGGCGACAGCATCGCCGAGCCGCTGCGGGTCCACGGCGAGCCGGATCCCGGCGGGGCCGCCCGCGCCCTGATGGAGCGGGTCGGGCTGGACCCGCGGCGCGCCCGGGACTACCCGCACGAGTTCTCCGGCGGCCAGCGGCAGCGGATCGGCATCGCCCGCGCCCTGGCGCTGCGCCCCCGGCTGCTGGTCTGCGACGAGCCGGTCACGTCCCTGGACGTCTCCACCCAGGCCCAGGTCCTGGAACTGCTCACCGACCTGCGCCACGAGTTCGACCTGACGCTGGTCTTCGTCTCCCACGACCTGGCCGTGGTCCGGCAGGTCAGCGACCGCGTCGCGGTCATGCGGCACGGCAAGATCGTGGAACTGGCCGGCACGGACGCACTCTTCGAGTCACCGGAACACCCCTACACCAGGGAACTCCTCGCCGCCGTGCCCACCCTGGACCCGCGGATTCCGCACGGGAGGGGCGGAGCCCTTGAGGCGCCGATTTAGAACCTGTTCTACTTGAATCATGTATGTGATTCAGAATCAGAAGATCGCCATGCCGGTCGAGATCCGGCATGCCCGGGTGGCGTCCGCGATGTTCCCGGTCCCGGCCCGGACCGCGCAGGAGGTCGTCGGCTACAGCGGTCTGGCGGTCACCGCGACGCTCGGCCGGTCCCTGTGCTCCCTGGCCTTCATCGAGTACTTCGACGGGGACCTCGGCCCCTACCACGAGTTCGCCGTCGCCTTCCTGGTGGACCAGCCGGACACCCGGTCCCCGGGCGCCTTCATCCACTGGCTGCCCGTCGACGGTTCCTTCACCCTCGACGCCGGCCGCACGATCTGGGGCTTCCCCAAGGTGCTGACCCACCTGCCGATCGACTGGTCGGCCCCGCACCGCGCCGCCGTCCACGAGGGCGGCCGGCCGGCCGTGGCGATGCAGGTCAGGCCGGGTCTCCCGGTTCCCGACGGGGCCGGTGCCCCCAAGATCGACGCCTACTCCCACCTGGACGGCGTCACCCGCCGCACGCCCTGGACCATGTCCCCCTCGGGGGTCCGGATGCGTCCCGGCGGCGCCGTCGTCCGGCTCGGCGACCATCCGGTCGCCGAAGACCTGCGGCGGCTGGGGCTGGACCGTACTCCGGCGCTGTCGAGCACGACGGTCACCCACCTGACCATGAGCTTCGGCGAGGCCACCGCGCTGTGACGGACCCCGCCGGCGTCACGCTCCCTTCGCGGTCGGTGCGGTCGGTGCGGTCGGTGCGGTTGGTGCGGGCGGGCGTTCGGCGGTCGCGGGCCGGTCTCCGGCGGGGATGGGCTGCGCGCCGCGGGGCAGGGCCAGGGTGAGCAGGGCCGCGACCGCGGAGGCCGCCGCGCCGATGACGAAGGTCGCCTGGAAACCCGACTCGGCCGGTACCGGGACCGAGCCCAGCTGCGTCGTCATGTTGGCCAGCACCGCGCCGACGACCGCGCTGGAGGTCGAGGTGCCGATGGAGCGGGCGAGGGCGTTGAGGCCGTTCGCCGCCGCGGTCTCCGACAGGGGGACCGCCCCCATGATCAGCGCCGGCATGGCGGCGTAGGCGAGGCCGATGCCCGCGCTGATCAGCAGGCCGAAGATCGTGATCCCCCATGCCCAGTTCATCAGCACCAGGCCCAGGCCGTACCCGCCGGCCATGACCAGGCCGCCCAGGAGCAGCGCGGCCCGGGGCCCGCGGGCGCCCGAGAGCCGGGCCGCCAGCGGGGCCACCACCATCATCGCGAGGCCGCCGGGGGCCATCCACAGCCCGGCCGCGAGCATCGACTGTCCCAGCCCGTGGCCGGTCTCCGCCGGCAGTTGCAGCAGCTGGGGGCCGGCGAGGGAGGTGGCGTACATGCCGAAACCGATCAGGACCGAGACGAGGTTGGTCACCAGGACCTGCCGGCGGGCGCTGGTGCGCAGGTCGACCAGCGGGGACCGGGTGCGCAGCTCCCACCACCCCCACAGCGGCAGGACGGCCGCCGCGGTGGCGAACGATCCGACGGTCGGGCCGCTGGACCACCCCCAGTCGGCGCCCTTGGAGATCCCCAGCAGGAGGGCCACGAGCCCCGTGCACAGGCCGATCGCGCCCAGCAGGTCGAACCGCTCGCGCGTCCGCGCGGGCGAGTCCGGGACGACGAGGAACAGCAGCAGGCTGACCACGGCGCCCAGACCTGCGGAGACCCAGAAGAGAACGTGCCAATCGGCGTGCTGGGCGATCAGCGAGGCCACCGGGAGCCCGAGCGCGCCGCCCACCCCGAGGGACGAGCTCATCAGGGCCATCGCCGAGCCGAGGCGCTCCTGCGGGATCACGTCGCGCATGATGCTGATGCCGAGCGGGATGATCGGGATGCAGACGCCCTGGAGCGCCCGGCCGATGACCACCGGGACCAGCGAGCTGCTCAGCGCGCAGATCACCGACCCGAGGGTGAGCAGGACCGCGCAGAGCACCAGGAACGGCTTCTTGCCGTACATGTCGCCCAGGCGGCCGAGGACGGGGGTCGACACGGCGGAGGCGAACAGCGTGACCGTGATCGCCCACGAGGCGTTGGCGGCGCTGGTGTCCAGGAGTTGCGGCAACTGGGGGATCAGCGGGACCACCAGGGTCTGCATGATCGAGACCGTGATCCCGGCGCCGGCCAGCACACCGATGATCAAGCTGCTCCGGGGCGCCGGGGCTGGAGTGTCCACGCTGACTCCGTCGGGGGAAGGACCGGGCGCTGTGCACCCTACCCTTCGTATGCATGATGCATAGATCGCGGGGGTGGGTTTGCCGCGTTCCAGGACGTGGCCATGGGTGAGGGCACGCCAGGAGCCCGCGCTCCAACCGTGCCCGGCCCCGTGCGGCGACCGTCGTGAACCTTCGCGGAGGCGGAGCCGTCCGCGGGCCGCGGGTCAGGCGGCTCCCGGCATGCCGGCGGGGGCCGTCTCCTGCCGCCCCTGGAGGAGGCCGCCGGCCCAGGAACGGTCGCCGGCCGGCAGGGACGCGGGCGACGCGCCGGCGCGGAGCGCGGGGAGGGCAGGGAGGGCGGCGGGGAGGCGAGCCGGGGTCCGGTACTCGATCCCGGCGGGGCGGTGCCGCCACAGCCATCCGGTGTCCCGGCCGAAGGACCACGAGAGCGTCGCCAGCGCCAGCCCGAGCAGGCCGATCGTGACCGGACGGGGGAGAACCCCGGCGGCGGCGACCACGAGGACGACGCCCTGGACCACGGCCACGGCCTTCCTGGCGAGGCTGGGCGGCAGGGGGGCCCGCAGCCACGGTCCGGCCCAGGCCGCCGCCACGAAGACGTACCGCATGGCCCCGATGGCCAGCACCCACGGCCCGGCCGACCCGGCCATGAAGAAGCTGAGCACCAGGATGAGGAACGCGTCGACCTCCATGTCGAACCGGGCGCCCAGCGCCGACACCGTCCCCGTGCGCCGGGCGACCTGGCCGTCCACCGCGTCGAGGACCAGCGCCGCGGCGGCGAGCGCGACGATGAACGCGACCGGCACCGGCCGGCCGGCCAGGGCCGCGGCCACCAGGGCGGTGACCCCGCCGACCAGCTCGGCGCGGGCCAGGGTGACCTGGTTGGCCGGCCCGAGCGACCGGGCACCGGACCGGGACAGGGCACGGGTGAGGACCGCCGAGAGGACCGCCGCGTAGCCGATCCCCGCGGCCCAGCCCACCGGGCCCAGGCCGACGCAGATCTCCAGCACGGCGAGCAACCCGACCTGGACGCCCACCACGGCGACCGGCCGCCGGGCCGGTGCCTGCGTTCCCCGCCAATCAAGTACGGCCACCGCGTCTCCAGCTCCCTACGCCACGTAGCATTCAGCTGCTCCGAGCCGGAGCAACGATCCGATGCCACCTGGAACGTGTGGGAATGCCGATGGAGTTCAAAGCGTCCGCATTTTGGGTTCGAGCCCCCGGTTCGGGGGAGATCCGGCCGGTCACGGTGGCACCGCCCGCCGCCGGCGAGGTGCTGGTCCGAACCCTCCACTCCGGGATCAGCCGGGGCACCGAGACCCTCGTCTTCCGCGGCGGCGTGCCGGAGAGCCAGTACCGGGCCATGCGGGCGCCCTTCCAGGAGGGCGAGTTCCCCGGCCCGGTCAAGTACGGCTACCTCAACGTGGGGGTCGTCGAGGAGGGGCCGCCGGACCTGCGGGGCCGCACCGTCTTCTGCCTCTACCCGCACCAGACCCGGTACGTCGTCCCGGCCGCCGCGGTGACGCCCGTCCCCGACGACGTGCCGCCGGGCCGGGCGGTGCTGGCCGGCACGGTGGAGACCGCGGTGAACGCGCTGTGGGACGCGGCGCCGCTGGTCGGGGACCGGGTCGCCGTGGTCGGGGCGGGGATGGTCGGCTGCTGCGTGGCCCGGCTGCTCGCCGGGTTCCCGGGCGTGCGGGTGCAACTGGTGGACGTCGATCCGGCGCGGGCGGCCGTCGCCGCGGCGCTCGGGGTCGACTTCGCCCCGCCCGAGCGGGCCGCCGGCGAATGCGACCTGGTCGTCCACGCGAGCGCCACCGAGGCGGGGCTGGCGCGGTCGCTGGAACTGCTCGCCGTCGAGGGGACCGTCCTGGAGCTCAGCTGGTACGGCGACCGGCAGGTCAGGGTGCCGCTGGGCGAGGACTTCCACTCGCGCCGCCTGGTGGTGCGCGCCAGCCAGGTGGGGGCGGTGTCCCCGGCCCGGCGGGCCCGCCGCACCTTCGCGGACCGGCTGGCCCTGGCCCTGCGGCTGCTCGCCGACCCCGCGTTCGACGCGCTGATCACGGGGGAGTACGCCTTCGCCGACCTGCCCCGGGTGTTGCCGCGGCTCGCCGGCGGTGAACTATCCGGCCTCTGCCTGCGTATTGACTACGGGCCCACCAGAGGCCGCTCGGAAGTAGATCTTCCTGGGGGGTGAACCCGCTGTTCAGCGTTACCGTTCGCGACCACCTGATGGTCGCGCACAGCTTCCACGGCGAGGTCTTCGGACCGGCGCAGCGCCTCCACGGCGCGACGTTCGTTGTGGACGCGACCTTCCGCCGGGCCGAACTGGACTCGGACAACATCG
Organism: Actinomadura craniellae; assembly: GCF_003289645.1. Classification (GTDB taxonomy): domain Bacteria; phylum Actinomycetota; class Actinomycetes; order Streptosporangiales; family Streptosporangiaceae; genus Actinomadura_D; species Actinomadura_D craniellae. The sequence goes on from NZ_QLYX01000001.1 coordinate 631,030, forward strand.
TGGTCGACATCGGACTCGCCGCCAGGGAACTCGGCGCCGTGGTGGCCGCGCTCAACTACCGCAACCTGGACGACGAGCCGGACTTCGCCGGGATCAACACCACGACGGAATTCCTGGCCAAGGTCGTCGCCGACTGGCTGGCCGACCGGGTGCACGCGGGCGCGCTGGGCGAGCAGGCCCGCGGGCTGGCCGGGATCACCGTGACGTTGCACGAGTCGCACATCGCCTGGGCGAGTTTCGAGCGTTCCCTGTGAGCGCGGACACCGCCCGGTCGGTGCATGTCGTCCTGCCCGGCGACGTGGCCGACCCGACTGTGCCGAGCGGGGGCAACACCTACGACCGGCGGGTGTGCCGGGGCCTGGCCGACGCGGGCTGGCAGGTCCGCGAGGTCCCCGTCCACGGCGCCTGGCCGCGGCCGGACGGGCGGGCGCGCGCCACCCTGGCCCGGACGCTCACCGCCCTCGCGGACGGCGCCGTGGTGCTGCTGGACGGCCTGGTGGCCTGCGGCGCCCCCGAGGCCGTCGTCCCGCAGGCGCACCGGCTGCGCCTGGCGGTCCTGGTGCACCTTCCGCTGGCCGGCGAGACCGGCCTGGCCCCGGACCTGGCCCGGGACCTGGACGCCAGGGAGCGTGCGACGCTGCGCGCGGCCGCCGTGGTGCTGGCGACCAGCCCGTGGGCGGCCCGCGAGCTGGTCGACCGGCACGGCCTGGACCCGGACCGGGTGCACGCGGTCCCGCCCGGCGTCGACCCGGCGCCGCTCGCCCCGGGCACCGACGGCGCGTCCCGGCTGCTCTGCGTCGCCGCAGTGATCCCCCGGAAGGGCCAGGACCTGCTGGTACGGGCGCTCGGGGAGGTCCGGGACCTGCCGTGGGAGTGCGTGTGCGCCGGGCCGCTGCGCCGCGAGACCGGATACGTCGCCCGGCTGCGCCGGCTGATCGGGGAGCTCGGGCTCGCCGACCGGATCCGGCTCGCCGGCCCGCACACCGGCGAGCGGCTGGCCGAGCTGTACGCCGCCGCCGACCTGGTGGTCCTGCCCTCGCGCGGCGAGACATACGGCATGGTGGTGACCGAGGCGCTGGCCCGCGGGATCCCCGTCCTGGCGACGGCCGTCGACGCCGTCCCGGAGACGCTGGGCCGCGCGCCGGACGGCGGCGTGCCGGGGCTGCTGGCGCCCCCCGAGGACCCGGTGGCGCTCGCGGGCGCGCTGCGCCGCTGGTTCGGCGAACCCGCGCTGCGGCGCCAGGCCAGGACGGCGGCCCGCGCCCGGCGCGCCACGCTGCGCGGCTGGGAGCCGGCCGCACGGCGGCTGGGAGACGTGCTCGACGGGCTCCGGCACCAGCCCCTGAAGGCCGGGTGATCGCATGGACACCGCCGAATTCACCCCGGAATGGCTGGCGCTGCGGGAGAGCGCCGACGCCGCGGCCCGCGCCCGGGAACTGCTCGACCCGCTGCGCGCCCACCTGGCGGACGCCCCGTCGCCCGGCGGCGGCCTGGTCATCCGCGACCTCGGCTGCGGCACCGGCTCCATGGGCCGCTGGCTGGCCCGCCGGCTGCCCGGCCCGCAGTGCTGGATCCTGCACGACCGGGACCCCGCGCTGCTGGCCCGGGCCGCCGCCGGGATCAACGGCCCCACGGGCGACGGCAGCCCGGTCACGACGGTGGCCGAGCGCCGGGACATCACCCGGCTCGACCCCGGGCAGCTCGCCGGGACCTCGCTGGTGACCGCCTCCGCGCTGCTGGACCTGCTCACCGCCGACGAGGTGAACGGGCTCGCCGAGGCCTGCACCCGGGCCCGCTGCGCCGTCCTGCTGACCATCTCGGTGGCGGGCCGGGTCGAACTCCACCCGGCCGACCCGCTCGACACCGAGATCGCCGCCGCCTTCGACGACCACCAGCGCCGGGTGACCGGGGGCCGCCGGCTGCTCGGCCCGGACGCCGCCGTCGTCACGGCGGCGGTCTTCGCGCACCGCGGGGCGCGGGTCCAGGTCCGGCCCAGCCCGTGGCGGCTCGGCGCCGACCAGGCCGCGCTGACCGCGGAGTGGCTGCGCGGCTGGGTCGGCGCGGCCTGCGAGCAGCGGCCGGACCTCGTCCCGCGGGCGCGGGACTACCTGCGGCGCCGGCTGGACGAGTGCGCGGCGGGCACGCTGCTGGTCGTGGTCCACCACGATGACGTGCTCGCGCTGCCCGGGGGCCGCCGATGACGCGGACCCGGGCCTGGCTGCAGCTGCTCGCGGGGGTGGCGATCCTCCTCGTGCTCGCCTGGCGGCTCGGCACCGGGGCGTTCGCGGATGGGCTGCGGCTGGTGGACGGCCGGGCGATCCTGGCCGCGCTCGCGATCGGGCTGCTGACCACTGCGTTCAGCGTCTGGCGCTGGTGGCTGGTGGCCCGCCGGCTGGGGCTCCCGCTGCCGCCGGGCACCGCCCTGGCCGACTACTACCAGGCGCTGTTCCTCAACGCCGTCCTGCCCGCCGGTGTGCTCGGCGACGCCCACCGGGCGGTGCATCACGGCAGGCGCGCCGGCGACCTCGGCCGCGGCGTCCGCGCCGTGGTGCTGGAACGGGCCGGCGGCCAGGCGGTCCTCGTCGCCGCCGGGGTGCTGGTGCTCCTCGCGCACCCCGCGCTGGCCGGCGCGGTGGTGGGCGACCCGGGCCGGGGGCTGGGGGCCGCGGCCGCCGTGCTGGCCGTGCTCGCCGCGGTGGCCGCGGTGTGCGCCTGGCGGGGGCTGATCGCCGCGAAGTGGCCCCGGTGGCACGGCGCGGTCGCGACCGTCGCCGCCGACACCCGCCGAGGCCTGCTCGCCCGGAATACCTGGCCGGGGGTCCTGGTGCTGTCCGCCGGGGCGCTGCTCGGCTACCTCGCGCTGTTCCTGGTCGCCGCGCGCACCGCGGGCGCGACGGCGCCGGCCGGGCGGCTGCTGCCGCTGATGCTGCTGGCGCTGCTGGCGATGGCGCTGCCGCTGAACGTCGGCGGGTGGGGGCCGCGGGAGGCGTTCTCCGCCGTGGCGTTCGGCGCCGCGGGGCTGGGCGCCGAGCAGGGGCTCACCACCGCGGTGATCTACGGGGTGCTGACCTTCGTCGCCGCCCTGCCCGGCGCCGCCGTGCTGGTGTTCCGCCGCCGGTCCGCGCTAACGGCCGGCGCCGCCGAGGACGGCCAGGTAGTCGGCGAACGAGCTCACTAGGTGGTCGAGAACATCCTTCCCCTTACGCGCCGAGGCCCGGGACGGCCTGCCCACGACCCCCGACCGGGTGTAGGCCGCCATGCCGAGCGTGAGCAGGTGCCGGCGGTCGTCGGCGAGGTGGTCGCCCGCCTCGTAACCGGGCCTGACCAGGTGCGGGTGGGCGTGCAGGAGCAGGGACGTCTCCAGCTCACCCGCGTGCATGTCGCTCCAGGCGGAGGTCTCCATGCCGGCCGCCGCCTGCGCCGCCTCCCAGTCCGCGGGCCCCGGGAAGAGCGCCACGGGGAACCCGCTCCCGGCGGACTCCTGGACGACGTTGCCCAGCACGTAGTTCCCGCCGTGCCCGTTGACCAGGACGAGCCCGGCGGCACCGGATCCGCGCAGCGAGCCGGCCACGTCCCGCACGATGGCGTACAGCGTGGTGGCGGAGATGCTGACCGTCCCCGGCCAGGCCGCGTGCTCGTGGGAGCAGGAGATCGTGACCGGGGGCAGGCGCACCACGGGGTAGGCCGCGGCGAGCGCCGCGGTGATCGTGCACGCGACGACCGTGTCGGTGGCGAGCGGGAGGAAGGGCCCGTGCTGCTCGTGGGAGCCGATCGGGAGCAGCGCCACGCCGGAGCGCGGGTCGCGCTCCTCGGCGGCCGTGCCCAGCGGCAGGAAGCCGGCGGAGTCGTTCATGGCTCGCCACCCTCCGCCTCCGCGCGCCGCCGCGCAACCGGCGCGGATCCGCCCGGGACGAACCCCCGGACGAACCATGGACGAAGTCTGGTGAGTATGGAGCTGAGGAGGAGCGACCGATGCATGATCATGACATCCCGCTGGACGACATCGCCGAAGCCGACCTGGTGACCCGCCGCGGCACCTTCCGCACCGTCGCCTTCCGGGACCCCGTCGACGGGCATGAGCATCTCGCCCTCGTCCGCGGCGAGATCGGGAAGCGGGACGGCGTCCTCGTCCGGGTGCACTCCGAGTGCGCGACGGGCGACATCTTCGCCGCGCTGCGCTGCGAGTGCGGCGACCAGCTCGACGCCGCGCTCGACGAGATCGTCCGCGAGGGCAGCGGCGTCCTGGTGTACCTGCGCGGGCACGAGGGCCGCGGCATCGGCCTGGTCGCCAAGGTGCGCACGCACGTGCTGCAGGACGAGGAGGGGCTGGACACCGTCGACTCGGCGACCGTCCTCGGGCTGCCGGTGGACGTCCGGGACTTCGGCCCGGCGGCCCGGGTGCTGAAGTACCTGCGGGTCGGCTCGATCAGGCTGATGTCCAACAACAACGACAAGGTGCGCGCGCTCGAGGCGCACGGGATCGCGGTGCAGGCCCGGGTGCCGCTCCTCGTGCAGGCCAACGACCACAGCATCCGGTACCTGACCGCCAAGCGCGACCGGCTCGGGCACGAGCTGCCGCATCTCGACGCGCACTCCCGCAGCGGGTTCGGCGCCGCCGGTGAGTGACACGACCGGGTACGGCCGGCTGCTGCCCGTCGCGCGGGAGGCCGTGGCGCGGGCGCGCCGGATCATCCTGTCCCGGGTGCCGGACTCGGTCGCGGCCAAGGGCGACCGCGACATGGTGACCGACATCGACCTCGCCGTCGAGGAGGCGGTGCGCGACTTCCTGGCCCGGGAGACCCCGGAGATCGGTTTCCTCGGCGAGGAGCACGGGCGCACCGGTCCCGCCGGCGGCGCGCCGTGGTGGGTCCTCGATCCGGTCGACGGTACGGCGAACCTGGCCCGCGGCATCCCGCTGAACGCGGTGTCCCTCGCCCTGGTGTCGGGCGACCGCGGCGTGCTGGCCGCCATCGACCTGCCGTTCCTCCGGACCGGCTACACCGCGGTGGCCGGGCGGGGGGCGTACGCGGGTGAGGAGCGCATCCGCGCGTCCGGGGTCGGGACGCTCCCGGAGGCGGTGATCTCGATCGGCGACTTCGCCGTCGGCGCCGGCGCGGACGCCAAGAACCGGGTCCGGATCGCGCTGCTGACCCGGCTGGGCGCCCGCGCCCAGCGGATCCGGATGATCGGGACCGCCGCGATCGACCTGGCGTGGGTCGCGGAGGGCCGGCTCGACGCGTCGATCAGCCTGGCGAACCTGCCCTGGGACACCATGGCCGGGGCGCTCCTGGTGCGCGAGGCCGGCGGCCTGGTGCTCGATCAGGACGGCACCGAGCACGTCGTCGGCTCGTCCGCCACCGTCGCCGTGTGCGCCGGGCTGCGGGAGGCCGTTCTGGAGGTCCTGCGGGAGGCGCACCGGGACGCTTGACGGCCCGGGCCGAACCGTCGCCGGCGATCGGCCGTATACACAGGTGACGCCGATCCCGGCCGGCGTCGCATCAGGTCCGCAACTGAGGGGTCCCCGCATTGTCGTTCCTCACCCGCTCTCCCCGACCACCGGCCGTGGACGCCCCGGCCACCGACGACGCGGGCGGTGCGGACGGCGCCGGCGGGCGCCCGAAGCGTCCCGTCGGGGCATGGGCGGTCACGGCCCTGGCCTGCCTGCCCGTGCTGTTCGCGCTCGTCGCCCCGAGCGAGCTCAGCCGCTACGGGCCGGGGGCGTTCGTGCGCGTCCCGCTGGAGGGGCTGCTCTGCGTCGCCCTCGTCCTCGTCCTGCCGGCGCGCAGGAGACGGGTGGCGGCGCTGCTCGTCGGGGCGCTCTTCGGCCTGCTGGCCGTGGTGAAGGTCGTCGACCTGGGTTTCCAGGCGACCCTCGACCGGGCGTTCCGCCCGGCGTCGGACCGGCCCTTCATCAGCGCCGGCGTGGGGTTCCTCAGCGAGTCGTTCGGCCGGCCCGCCGCGATCACCGTGGTGGTCGCGGTCGTGCTCCTCATCGTCGCCGTGATCGGCCTCACCATGCTGTCGGTCCTGCGGCTGACCCGGCTCGCGGCCCGGCACACCGTGGTGGCCGCCCGCTCCGTCGCGGTGCTCGGAGCCGTCTGGGCGGCCTGCGCCGTGTTCGGCGCGCAACTCGTCCCGGGCACCCCGGTCGCCGCCGTCGCCCTCGACCGCGCCCTCCAGGTGCGCGACGACCTGCAGGGGCATCGGCTGTTCACCGAGCAGGTCACCCACGACGCCTTCCGCACCACCCCGGGCCCGGAACTGCTGACCGCGCTGCGCGGCAAGGACGTCCTGTTCTCGTTCGTTGAGAGCTACGGGCGCGACGCGATCGAGGATCCGCGGTTCGCGCCGCAGGTGGGCGCGGTGCTCGACGCGGCGGACCGCCGGCTGCGCGCCGCCGGGTACGCCTCCCGCAGCGCCTTCCTCACCTCGCCGACGGCGGGTGGCGGGAGCTGGCTCGCCCATGCCACGCTGCTTTCGGGCGTGTGGGTCGACGACCAGCAGCGCCACCACGACCTGCTGGGCACCGACCGGTTCACCCTCACCCGCGCCTTCGGGCGGGCCGGCTGGCGGACGGTCGCCGTCATGCCGGGCAACACCAAGGCATGGCCGGAGGGGGCGTTCTACGGCCACGACCGGGTCTACAACCAGCCGGACCTGAAGTACCACGGCCCGCCCTTCAACTGGGGCACCCCGCCCGACCAGTACTCCCTGTCGTTCTTCCAGCGGACCGAGCGCGCGGCGCCGGACCACGCCCCGGTGATGGGGGAGATCGCCCTGGTCTCCAGCCACTCGCCGTGGACACCGACCCCCCGGCTCATCCCCTGGGACCGGGCCGGCGACGGGGCGGCCTTCGCCGCCGCCGCCGCGTCCGCCGGCCGGTGGGGGGACGCGCTGCGCGACCCCGGCCGGATGCGTACCGCCTACCGGGGCTCCATCGAGTACTCCCTGAGCGCCCTCCTCTCCTACGTGGAGACCTACGGCGACGACGACCTCGTGCTCGTCTTCCTCGGCGACCACCAGCCCGCCCCGCTCGTCACCGGCCAGGACGCCAGCCGGGACGTCCCGATCACGATCGTCGCCCGCGACCGGGCCGTGCTCGACCGGATCTCCGGCTGGGGCTGGCACGAGGGCCTGAAACCCGGCCGGCGCGCCCCGGTCTGGCGGATGGACGCCTTCCGCGACCGCTTCCTGGCCGCCTTCGGCTCGCGGCCCGCCCCGCAGCGGTGAAGGGGTAGATACCTATAGGGGGTAAGGGTTGTTAGCGTGCTCACGGCATGGCAGTATCGACTCCGTAAGATACCCCCTCAGGGTATTTATGGAGTGAAGGGCCGACTGAAGTGAACACCTTGACCCGACCCTGGATCTACGGTGCGGGGCTGGCCGTCGTCTTCGGTGGATCGCTGGCGATCGGCCAGTGGGCCGGACCGTTGGGCGCCACCGGCGGCGACGAACCCGCCGGACACGCCGCGCACGGCGGGGACGGCGGTACCGCTCCGGCGGGGCCGGTCGTTCCCGGCGGGCTACAGATCTCGCAGGACGGGTACACGCTCGTCCCCGAGACCACCACGGTGCGGGCGGACCGGCGGACCGACTTCCGGTTCAGCGTGACCGGCCCCGACGGCAGGCCGGTCACCCGGTACACCACCATCCACGGCAAGAAGCTGCACTTCATCGTGGCCCGCCGGGACCTGTCGGGATTCCAGCACCTGCACCCGACCGAAGCCGGGAACGGGACGTGGACCGTGCCGCTGACCCTGCCGGAGCCGGGGACCTACCGGGTGTTCACCGACCTGCAGCCCGCGGGCGTCAAGGAACAGCTCACCCTGGGCATGGACGTGTCGGCGCCGGGCGACCTCGAGCCGGAGCCGCTGCCGAAAGCGGAGCGGGCCGCGCGGGTGGGTGACTACGAGGTGAAGCTCGACGGCGCCCTCGTCCCGGGCCGCACGAGCAAGTTGACCCTCACCGTCAGCAGGAACGGCGCACCCGTCACGGACCTGGAGCCCTACCTGGAGGCCTACGGCCACCTGGTGGCGCTGCGCTCGGGCGACCTGGCCTACCTGCACGTCCACCCCGACGGCGAGCCCGGCGACGGCAGGACCCGCCCGGGACCGCAGATCACCTTCTACGCCGAAGTGCCCAGCACCGGCGCCTACCGCCTCTACCTGGACTTCCAGCATCGGGGCAAGGTCCGCACCGCCGAGTTCACCGCCGTCGCCGGCCCGGCCAAGGTGCCCGCCGAACCCGCCGGCGGCCACGAGGACGACGGTCACGGCCACTGATCCGCGAGCACTTCTCCGCGATCCCGGCGCGGCCTAGAATCGGCCCGGTGGCGCGCCCCCGCGACCGGCATTGGAGAAGACCATGCCCCAGTCGATGGCCGACCTCGAAGCGCGCGTCGCCGCGCTCTCCCTGGAGCAGAAGGTCCGGCTGCTGAGCGGCGCCGACCCCTGGTCACTGCACGCCGAACCCGCCTGCGGGCTGCGCAGGATGGTCCTCTCCGACGGCCCGGCGGGGGTGCGCGGCGAGGTCCTGGACGAGCGCGTCCCCTCGGCGAACGTGCCGTCGCCCACCGCGCTCGCCGCGACCTGGGACGAGGAACGGGTGGCGGCGGTCGGCCGGCTGCTGGCCGCCGAGGCCCGGCGCAAGGGCGTGGACGTCCTGCTCGCCCCGACCGTCAACCTGCACCGGTCCCCCTACGGCGGGCGGCACTTCGAGTGCTTCAGCGAGGACCCGCTGTTGACCGCCCGGATCGGCGTGGCGTTCGTGCGCGGCGTGCAGGACGGGGGAGTCGGCGCGACGGTAAAGCATTTCGTCGCCAACGACTCCGAGACCGAGCGGTTCACCCTGGACGTCGAGGTGGACGAGCGCACGCTGCGCGAGCTGTACCTGGCCCCGTTCGAGGCGATCGTCCGGGAGGGCGGCGCGTGGGCGGTGATGGCCGCCTACAACGGCGTCAACGGCGCCACGATGACCGAGAGCCCCCTGCTCCGGCGCGTCCTGCAGGAGGAGTGGGGCTTCGACGGGGTCGTCATGTCCGACTGGTACGCCGCCCGCTCCACCGAGGCCACCGCGAACGCCGCGCTCGACCTGGTCATGCCGGGCCGCGGGCCGTGGGGCGCGGCGCTGGTCGAGGCCGTGCGCGCGGGCCGGGTCGCCGAGCACGTCGTGGACGACAAGGTGCGCCGTGTCCTGCGGCTGGCGGCCCGGGTGGGCGCCCTGGACGGTGCCCCCGCCCTGGACGGCGCTCCTGTCCAGGATGGCGTTCCCGCCCAGGAAGGCGTTCCCGCCCGGGACGGGGAGTACCCGCCCGAGCGGGTGTCCGCGGAACTGCGCGCCACTGCTGCGGCCGGGTTCGTGCTGGTCCGCAACGAGGGCGCGGCGCTCCCGCTGGAGGCCGCCGCCGTGCGCCGGGTCGCCGTCGTGGGCCCGAACGCCCGGGTCGGCCGGACGCTCGGCGGCGGCAGCGCCATCGTGTCCCCGCCCTACGCGGTGTCCCCGCTGGACGGCCTGGCCGCCGCGCTCGACGGGGCCGCCGAGGTCGTCCACACCCAGGGCGTCATCGCGCACACCCGCGCCCCGATCGCGCGGTCCCCCTGGCTGGTCCGGCCCGACGGGTCCGGCCCCGGCGCGCTGATCCGCTACCTGGCCGCCGACGGCACGGTGCTCGCGGCCGAGCACCGTACCGCCGGCGTCTACCACTGGGCGCTGGGTGCGCCCCCTCCCGGTGTCCGCCGGCGCGACGTGGCGACGGTCGAGGTGAGCGCGCTGATCCGGGCCACCGTGCCGGGTGACTACGAGATCGGCTTCTCCGGGCTGGGCCGGTACCGCTGCACCATGGCCGGGCGCGAGGTCTGCGACACAGTGCTGGCGCCGCCGCCCGACGCCGACGTGGTCGCGCACCTGCAGGCGCCGCCGCAGTGGACCATGCCTGTGCGGCTGGCGGCGGGGGAGAGCGTCCCGATCACGCTGGAGGCGATCGGGCTGCTCCCGGCGGTCCTCCAACTGAACCTGGAGCCGCCGCACGGCACCGACGACGAGGAGATCGCCCAGGCGGTGGAGCTGGCCCGCGGCGCCGACGCCGCCGTGGTGGTCGTGGGCACCACCGAGGAGGTCGAGAGCGAGGGCCACGACCGCGCGACGCTGGCACTGCCCGGCCGCCAGGACGACCTGGTGCGCGCGGTCGCCGCGGCCAACCCCCGCACGGTCGTCGTGGTCAACTCCGGCGCCCCGGTGCTGATGCCGTGGAGCGAGGAGGTCGCCGCGGTCCTGCTGGTCTGGTTCCCCGGCCAGGAGTTCGGCGACGCGCTCGCCGACGTGCTGCTCGGCCGGTCCGAGCCCGGCGGGCGGCTGCCGACGACCTGGCCGGCGGCCGAGGGCGACCGCTCCATGGTCGAGCCCGCCGCCGGGGTGCTCGCCTACCGCGAGGGGTTGCGGGTCGGGTACCGCGGCGAGGTCGCGGCCCGTTACCCCTTCGGTCACGGCCTCGGCTACACGACCTGGCGGTACGTCTCGGCCGCCGCCGGGGCGGATGGGCGGGTGACGGTGCGGGTCCGCAACACCGGCACGCGGCCGGGCCGGGAGGTCGTCCAGGTGTACGCGAGCCGCCCGGACGGGGCCGTCGAGCGCCCCCGCCGCTGGCTGGCCGGGTTCGCCGGTGTGGCCGCCGCCCCCGGCGAGGAGGCGGCCGTGACCGTGATCCTGCGCCGGCGTGCCTTCGAGCACTGGGACGGCGCGGCAGGCCGGTGGGTCGTCGAGCCGGGCGCGTTCCGGCTGGAGATCGGCCCGTCGTCGGCGTCGCTCCCGCTGACGGCCGAGATCGTCCCCGGCGAGATCGTCTCCTAGGCCGCCCGAACCGCGCCTGCGCGCGGGTCCGCATCACCTCGTGCGGTACTGCCGTGGAGAGAAATACTTCGATGCATTGACAACTATCTACCGTGTGGTGTTCCGTGAGCGGACGTCCACCACCCCGCAGGACCCACGGACGCATCGTTCGACCATCGCTGCCCGACCGATGCCGCTACCAGGGAGGACCCATGGCCATCGCCACCACCGACCAGGCATTCCGCGAGGTCATGACAGTCGATCCGCCCGAGCCGACCACCCCGTTCGACCTCGCCCGGCGCGACTTCGTGTACGGCCACGTCTGGCGGCGGCCCGGGTTGGAGCGGCGGGAACGGCGGCTCGTCACCCTGGCCTGCGTGGCCGCGGCGGACTCGCCGCACCCCATCGAGGAGCACGCCTACGCGGCCCTCAACAGCGGCGACCTGACGCTGGCGGAGATGCTCGAACTCGTCCTCCACTTCGCCGTGTACTGCGGCTGGCCCAAGGCGTCCCATCTGGAAGGCGTGATCCGCGCACAGTGGACCCGCATCCGGCAGGAGCGCGGCGAAGAGATCGCCCCGTGGCCGGTACTCGACAACGGCACGCTCGGTCTCGCCGACTGGGACGCGCGACTGGCCCGGGGCGCCCAGGAGTTCGCCGAGGTCAACCTCATCGGGGCGCCCGCGGCCGACACGCCCTACTCCCACGCGGGCATCATCAACTACGTCTTCGGCCACGTGTGGCAGCGACCCGGCCTGAGCAGGCGTGACCGGCGGTTCATCACGGTCGCCTGCGTGGGCGTGAGCGACGCGCCAATGCCGATCATGGCCCATGTCGGGTCCGCCCTGCACTCGGGCGACATCTCCAAGGCGGAGATGGACGAGCTCATCCTGCACTTCTCGGCGTACTCGGGATTCGCCAAGGGCGACGCGCTGCGCCGCACCGCCGACGAGGCGTGGAACCGCTCGGAAAGCTGACCCCGCTACCCCCGGCCGGCCAGCGAGAACCAACGAAGGATGGGCAGACCATGACGGCCACCCCAGTACTGGACGCCGCGGCTTCACTGCTGATCGGTGACGACCGGATCGTCGACGCCTCCGGCGGCACCTACGACCACATCTTCCCCGGGACCGGCCAGGTCAACGTGACGATCCCGATGGCCGGCGCGCAGGAGGTCGACGCGGCGGTGCGCAGCGCGGCCGCCGCCCAGCGCGAGTGGCAGGCCATGCCGGTCGACCGCCGTCGCGACCTGATGTTCGCCCTGGCCAGGGCCGTGGAAGGCGACCTGGAGACGCTGGGCGCGCTCAGCGTCCACGACTACGGGGTCCCCATCGCGATGAGCCCGGGCATGGGCCAGATGCTCGCCCGCTTCCTCGACTACTACGCGGGCTGGGTCGACAAGGCCACCGGCCAGACCGCGCCGGTCGGCGGGTCCCACGACGTGAACATGATCGAGCGGGAGCCGTACGGGGTCATCGGGCTGATCGTCCCCTGGAACGGCCCGCTCGTGGGCATCGCGATGGCGGCCGCGCCCGCCCTCGCCGCGGGCAACGCCGTGGTCATCAAGCCGCCGGAGCTCGCCCCGCTGGCCACCGTCCGCTTCGGCGAGCTCTGCCGGCGCGTCGGCCTGCCGCCCGGCCTGGTGAACGTCATCCCGGGCGGCCCGGCGGCCGGTGACGCGCTCGTCCGGCATCCGGGGGTGGGGAAGCTCCACTTCACCGGCAGCGGAGCGACCGCCCGCAAGATCGCCGTCGCGGCCGCCGAAGGGCTCAAACCGCTGTCCTTCGAGCTCGGCGGGAAGTCGGCCAACGTGGTGTTCGCCGACGCGGACCTGGACCGCGCGGTGAGCATCGCGGCCTTCATGGGGCCGCTCACCCAGTCCGGCCAGAGCTGCGCCTGCGGCAGCCGCATCCTGGTGGAGCGCAGCGTCTATCCCGAATTCCAGGAGCGGCTGGTCGAGGCCGTCCGGCAGGCCCCCATCGGCGACCCGTTCGACCCGGCCACCCTGATGGGGCCGGTGGTCAGCCAGGCCGCGGTGGACCGCATCATGGGCGCGATCGGCGACGCCGTGCGGCACGGCACCGGCAAGCTGATCACGGGCGGCGACCGCCTCGGCGGCGAGCTCGCCGCCGGCTACTACATCGAGCCCACGATCTTCGCGGACGTGCCGAACGACAGCCCCCTCGCCCGGATCGAGACCTTCGGGCCGGTGGTGTCGGTGATGCCCTTCGACACCGAGGACGAGGCGGTGGCGATCGCCAACGACACGGACCTCGGCCTGGTCGCGTACGCCCACACGTCCAGCTTCGAGCGCGCCCACCGGGTGGCCCGCCGGCTGGAGGCCGGGTCCGTCTGGATCAACACGATCAGCGACATCCAGCCGAGCGGGCCCTACGGCGGCTACAAGCAGAGCGGCTACGGACGGCTCGGCGGGATCGAGGGGCTGCACGAGTTCAGCCAGGTCAAGAACACCCGCATCACCATGGGTGCGTAGTTGAGGAGGAAGTCATGACCAAGGGACTCGAAGGCAGGGTCGCGTTCATCACCGGGGTGGCGCGCGGGCAGGGCCGCGCACACGCGGTGCGGCTGGCCCGGGAGGGCGCCGACATCATCGGCGTCGACATCTGCGCGCCCATCGAGACGATGACCTACCCGAACGCCTCGGAAGCCGACCTCGCCGAGACGATCAGCCTCGTCGAGAAGGAGGGCCGCCGGATGGTCGGCCGCAAGGCCGACGTCCGCGACTACGCCGGCCTGTCGGCGGCCTTCCAGGAAGGTCTCGCCGAGTTCGGCCGGGTGGACATCATCATCTGCAACGCCGGGATCATCCGGATGGGCGAGGAGTCCGACGACTTCCTGGCCGACTGGAACGACGTGATCGACACCAACCTCACGGGCGTGTTCCACACCGTGCGCGCCGCCGTCCCGGCGCTGCGGGCGGGCGGCCGCGGCGGCTCGATCGTCATCACCAGCTCGACGGCCGGGCTCAAGGGCAGCGCCTCCCTGAACTCCAGCGGCTGCGCCTACACCGCGGCCAAGCGCGGCATCGTCGGCCTGATGCAGAACCTGGCCCTCGAACTCGCACCGGAGTCGATCCGGGTGAACACCATCCACCCGACCGGCGTGGTCAGCGGGATGACGCAGAACGAGGCCATGGCCCAGCTCATGGAGCAGGCCGCGGCGGGCGGGGAGAACGGGATCTCCGGCATGCTGAACGCCCTGCCGATCGAAATGCTCCAGGCCGAGGACATCGCCAACGCGGTGGCGTTCCTGGTCTCCGACGAGGCGAAGTTCATCACCGGCGTCCAGTGGCCACTGGACGCCGGCTTCGCCGTCCGCTGACCGACCCGTGACCTGCCTGCCGGCACCCGCCCGGAGCGGGTGCCGGCAGGCACACCAAACCGCGAAAGCCCGGAACGGGGAGAACTCCCGGCATGGGCGCCGGCCGGCGCTTAGCCTGGACGGCATGGCGAACCTGGGCGAGCGGCTCCGGGCGGTGCGCAAGCGGCGGGGCCTGACGCAGCGGGAACTCGCCATGCTTTCGGGCATCTCCCTGTCGCTGGTGCGGAAGTTGGAGCAGGGAGAGCGGGAGGACACACGGCTGGAGACCCTGCGCAGGCTCGCGACGGCGCTGCGGGTACCGACCAGTGATCTGATCGTGCGGGGTGACTCGGTGGACGAGACGGCCCCAGCCGGTCTGTGGTCGCCGGTGCGGGCGGCGCTGAAGGGGCTCCCCGCCGATGGTGCGGATGAGGCTCCGACCATCGCGGGTGTTGCCGGTGTTCTTTCTTCCGCCATGCCGCTGTTCTCCGGAGACCAGTACGCGGAACTGTCGCGCGTGCTGCCTGGCCTGCTGCGTGACGCGGATGCGCTGGGCGCGGAGGGGCGTCCAGTCCGTTCCCGGGTGTTGCATCACACCGGCTGGTTGCTGACGCAGACTCGGCAGTTCGATTCGGCGGAGCTGGCGTTGCGGCGGGCCCTGGACGAGGCGCCGGACCGGTTGGATGGGGCGGCGGTGGTGAACACCTGGTGCTGGCTGCGGATGCGCCAGGGTGATCTGCGGGGCACGATCGAGCTGGCGTCGCGGTGGGCCGATGACGTCGAGCCCCGGATGTCGCGGGCGACGATGGCGGAGCTGTCGGCGTGGGGCTGGTTGCTGGTGCGGCTGAGCACGGCGGCGGTGCGCGACAACCAGCCCGGTGAGGCCGAGGACGCCATCCGCCTGGCGCGCACGGCCGCGGTTGCCATGGGCGGCGAGTACTCGCCCGCCGGGGACTTCCTGCGGGCCTTCGGGCCGCTGACGGTCGCGATGAAACGAGCCGAGAACGCGATGGTGGAGGACCGTCCGGACCGTGTGATCGACATGGCCGAGAAGATCCCGGCCCGGGACCTGCGTCCGACGTCCAACAACCGCAACCGCCACCTGCTGGACGTTGCCGCAGCGCGGGTCCAACTGCGCCAGTACCCGCACGCCTTCGAGTTGTTGCAGAACATCCGGCACGACGCCCCGGAATGGATCGTCAACCAGCGCTACGCCCGGGACATCCTCGGCCAGATCATCGGCAGGCGGCGTACCCTCACCCCCGACATGCGCGATTTGGCGGACTTCATCCACTTGGCCTTGTAACTCCTGGTGGCACTTCCCGTCGCGTCGAGCTGAGAGTGCCATTGTTGGCCTGAACAGGCACTTTTAGCGTTACTGGGCATGGACGCAGCGACAGCGATCAACGCACTCAGCACCGTGCTGGAAAGCCGTAGTCTCACTACGCGCCTGTCTCGGAGCGGGACCCTCACCGTACGGAACCCGGCCGGAGAACCGGACGGATCCGACCCGTATGGACAGATGATGAGCCCCGGCCTGCGCCAGGACATCGCCTGCCTGCGCCGCGACGACGCGGGCGGCGCCCTGTGGTGGCACTGGGTCTGGTCCGGCCCGACCCGTGACGCCCCGGGCGAACTGGAGCCGCTGTGCCCGGCGGACGAGATCGAGACCGCGGCGGAGCGGATCACGCGGGTTCTGGCACTGCTGGTCCAGGAGACGGATGCGTGAGTGCCGAGGCGCCGGAAGCGGAGCTTCGAAGGACCGTCATATGCACTTTGCAAAGGCAGTTCCCGGGGGTGATGGCCTGGTACGGGGAAGCGACCAGAGCGTGGTGGGCTCTGGTGCCGCTGCGCAGCGGCAACCGGTTGGTGGAGGCGATCAATCCTCGCGAGCTACGCGAAGCGATCATGCACGCGGAAACGTGGCCATGGCCCGTTGCAAAGATTCAACGGGAATGCACACCCACCAGAGATCGCAGACGATGAGGAAGAGGCCCAGGGACCGTTCATGCCCCCGACTCCCACAGTGATTCCCAACGGAAAACGCCTCAAGGAACTGCGCGAGGGGACCGGCTTGAGCGCCGCCGAACTCGCCGCCAGGCTCCGCCGCCACGTCACCACGATCCGGAACGCTGAACGCGGCAGACCCGTCTCTTTGATCATCATTGGACAACTGTCGCGGGCTCTATCCGTACCGCCTGCCGAACTCATCGCCGGCAACTCCGCGACCGGACGACGCTGTGACGCACCCGCTGGTTGGCCCCCGGCGGGATACGACGAGCCTCCGAGCGTTGGGTCGTGACTCCGCAGCGTGCCGTGGCGGCCAGTGAGTGTCCTGTGCGGAGCCGATGCGGCAGCCGCGCTACCCCGCCGGTTGCGGGTGCGGAGCCGGACCTACCTCCGGGGTTGCGGCCGCCGTCCGACGCGGGGAGGAGGGGGCAGCCTGGGTCGGCGCCTAGGCTGGTCGCATGGCTGGTGGGACGGGGCCCGGCCCCCGGCTGCCGCGCGGCCGGGCGGGAGACGTGGCCCTGGCGGTCGGTGTCTTCGTGCCGGTGGCCGTCGGCAGCGTGCATTCGCTGATCGGCGCGCGGGCGGAGCCCTGGGCGGTGACCGCCCTCAGCTGGGTGCTGATCGCGGTCGTCTGCGGGGCGCTGTACTTCAGCCGCCGCCGCCCGGTGGCGGTCGGGGCCTTCGTGCTCGCGGTGTCGATGCTCTACTACCTCGTCAGCTTCTACGACGGGCCGCTGATCATCGCGTTCATCGCGGCGCTGTACGAGACCGCGGCGCGGGGGCGGACGCGGGCGGCTGTCGCGCTCGCCGCGCTGGCGGTGATCGGGGTCGGCGTCGGCACGCTGGCCGGCAACCCCGACTTCAACCAGGTCGCGCTGTTCATGCTGGCCGGCTGGCTGGTGGCGATCGTCGCCCTCGGCGGGGCGCGGCACAGCCGCCTGGCGTACGCGCGCGAGGTGGAGCGGCGCGCGATCGGGGAGGAGCGGCTGCGCATCGCCCGCGAGGTGCACGACGTGGTCGGCCACCACATGTCGCTGATCAACGTCCAGGCCGGGACGGCGCTGCACCGCATCGAGCGCGACCCGGCGCAGGCCGCGACGGCGCTCGCCGCGATCAAGGAGTCCAGCCGGGAGGCGCTGCGCGAGCTGCGCGCGACCCTCGGCGTGCTGCGGGAGGCGGGCGAGCGGGCCCCCACCGAGCCCGCGCCCGGGCTGGCGCGGATCGGCGAGCTGGTCCGGGCGGCGCGCTCGGCGGGCCTCACGGTGCGCACGGAGGTCACCGGTGAGGCGGGGCCGCCGCCCACCGAGGTGGACCTGGCCGGCTACCGCATCGTGCAGGAATCCCTGACCAACGTGGCCCGGCACGCCCGCGCCACCACGGCCACCGTCCGCGTCGAGCACCGGTCGCGCGAGGTCGTCATCGAGGTCACCGACGACGGGGACGGCCCGGCGGCCGGTGCCGGCGCGCCCGGCAGCGGCATCCGCGGCATGAGCGAGCGCGCCCGCGCGCTGGGCGGCGAACTGGCCGCGGCGCCCCGCCCGGGCGGCGGCTTCGCCGTCCGGGCCCGGCTGCCCTACCGGAACGGAGCGTCCCCCACACCATGATCAACGTGCTGCTGGCCGACGACCAGCGCCTGGTCCGCGCCGGATTCCGCTCGATCCTCGACGACGAGGACGACATCACGGTGGTCGGCCAGGCGGCCGACGGGCGGGAGGCGTTCGCCGCCTGCCGCGAGCTGCGTCCCGACGTGGTGCTGATGGACATCCGGATGCCCGGCGCGGACGGGCTGGAGGCCACCCGGAAGATCACCGCCGACCCCCGGCTCACCGACGTCAGGGTCGTCATCCTGACCACCTTCGACCTGGACGACTACGTCTACGGGGCGCTGCGCTCCGGTGCCACCGGCTTCCTGCTCAAGGACACCGAACCGGCGGAACTGATCCACGCCGTACGGGTCGCGGCCCGCGGCGACGCGCTGATCACCCCCTCGGTCACCCGCCGGCTGATCGCCGAGTTCGCCGGCCGGGTCCAAGCCCCCGGAGCCGACCCGCGGCTGAACGCCCTGACCGCCCGGGAACGCGAGGTCATGCAGCTGGTGGCCGCCGGGCTCAGCAACGACGAGATCGCCGCCCGGCTGGTCCTCAGTCCCGCCACCGCCAAGACCCACGTCAGCCACATCATGACCAAGCTGGACGTGCGCGACCGCTCCCAACTGGTGGTCCTGGCCTACGAGTCCGGCATGGTCAGCCCCGGCTGGATGGCCCCCTGACGCCTGTCCCGTGGCCAGCGGCCGGAGCACAGGCCGCGGCCGACCACTGAGACCGGCACGACCGGACGCACGGCGGCCGGGCACGGGACGTGGCTGACCGCTGGGACCCGGTACCACCGGACGCGCGGCGGCCGGGGCACAGGGCACGGCCGGCCGCTGGAACCCGGCACCACCGAACGCGCGGCGGCCGGAATCGCACTGGCGGCCCGTGCTGCCGGACCGGCGGGATGACACCCCGGCGGCTCGTCCGCAACCGGTGGGGTAGGTGCCGGGCCCGGCCGCAACCGGCGGTGTAGGGCGGGTGACAGCCGCAGGCCGATGTTGCGGCGGGTCCCGGAACCCGAGGCTGGCGGCATGAGCGGATCACCGTCATCCGGCAAGGCTGCCGCGGCCCTGCTCGGCTTCCTGGTCGGGGGAGCCGCGGGCTTCCTGCTGACCGAGGCCGTGGCCGTCTTCTTCGCCTTCGCGCTCGACCGCGTGCTCGACGTGGAGCACAACGGCGCGCTGCTGGCCGTCTTCGCCGGAGTGCCGGTGCTGTGCGCCGTGCTCGGCGCCGCGATCGGGGCCTACCGCGCCGGTCGCCGTCCCCCAACGTAGAACAGAGGTCGGTCATCCATGTCTTCGACGCGCGACACCCCCGCACCACCGCGCCCGTCCCCGCCCCGCGCGGGCGTGTTCGGGCGCCTGGCGGGGTGGTCCCAACGCCACCGCTGGGCCGCCCTGGCCCTGTGGGTTGTGGTGGTGGCGACGATCACGGTCGGCTCCCAGGCGGCCGGCAGCGACTACCACAACGACTTCTCGCTGCCCGGCACCGACTCCCAGGCCGCCGCCGACCTGATGCAGCGGCACGGGTCCCTGCAGGCGGGCGGCACCGTGCAGATCGTCTTCCAGGACGGGCGGGGGCTGCCCGGCGCCCGCGACCGCATCGAGCCGATGCTCGCCACGGTGCGCGGGCTGCCGAGCGTCGCCGACGTGCGCAGCCCGTTCGCCGACGCCGCGGCCGTCTCCGCGGACCGCACCATCGGCTACGCCACCGTCACCCTCACCGGGACGCCCGAGGACGTCCCGAAGCCGGACGTCGTCAAGATCATGGATACCGCGCAGGCGGCCGCCGGGGACGGCCTGCGGGTCGAGCTCGGCGGCGACGCCGTGCGCGGCGCCGAGGAGGCGGAGGGCGGCGGGGCCGAGGGCGCGGGCATGCTCGCGGCGCTGGTCGTCCTCGTCCTGCTGTTCGGCTCCCTGGTGGCGGCGGCGCTGCCGCTGGTCACCGCGCTGTTCGCGGTGGGCGGAGCGCTCGGGCTGATTGCCATGGCCTCGCACGTCTTCACCGTCGCCGACTTCACCCCGCCGATCATGATGCTGGTCGGGCTGGGCGTCGGCGTGGACTACGCCCTGCTGATCTTCTACCGGCACCGGCACGAGCTCATCCGGGGCGCCGACCCGCGGACCGCGACCCGCATCGCCCTGGACGCGGCCGGCCGCACGGTCTTCTTCGCCGGCTGCACCGTGATCATCGCGCTGCTCGGCCTGGTCGCCCTCGGCCTGGGGTCGCTGCAGGGCGTCGCGCTCGCGGTGGCGCTGACCGTGCTGGTCACCATGGCGGCCTCGCTCACCCTGCTGCCCGCGCTGCTGGCGCTCCTCGGCGGCCGCATCCAGCGGCAGGTGCTCAAGCGCGCCGCCAAGGCGCAGGCCAAGGGCAGGACGGAGGGCGGCCGGTGGCGGTCGCTGGCCGCGGGCGTGCAACGCCGTCCGCTGGCCGCGCTGCTGGTCGCCGTCGTGGCGCTGCTGGCCCTGTCGGCCCCGGCGCTGGGCATGCGCCTGGGGTTCGCCGACGCCGGTAACGACGCCCCGACCTCGACCGGCCGGCAGGCCTACGACCTGCTGGCGCAGGGGTTCGGCCCCGGATTCAGCGGCCCGCTGGTCGTGGTGAGCCAGGGCGACCAGGCCGCCGCCCGGGAGCTGCGATCCGTCCTGGGCCGAACCGACGGGATCGCCGCCACCACCCCGCCGCTGCCCACCAGGGACGGCGCGGTGTCCACCGTCATCGCCTTCCCCGAGACCTCGCCGCAGGACGAGGGCACCACCGAACTGGTGCACTCCCTGCGCGAGGACGTGCTCCCGGAGCTGGGCCGGCGGACCGGCGCGACGTACCTGGTCGGCGGGCCCACCGCCGCCACGCAGGACTTCGCCGACTCGGTCTCGGCGCGGATGCCGCTGTTCGTCGCCATCGTGGTGGGGCTGTCCGCGCTGCTGCTGATGGTGGTCTTCCGCTCGGTGCTGATCCCGATCAAGGCCGCGCTGCTCAACCTGCTGTCCATCGCCGCCGCGCTGGGCGCGATCACCCTGGTGTTCCAGAACGGCTGGTTCGGCGCGCAGCCCGGCCCGATCGAGGCGTTCATCCCCGTGATGATCTTTGCGATCGTCTTCGGGCTCTCCATGGACTACGAGGTCTTCCTGATCTCCCGGATCCACGAGGAGTGGGAGAACAGCCGGGACCCCTCGCACGCCGTCCGCGAGGGGCTGGCCGCGACCGGCAAGGTCATCACGGCGGCCGCCGCCATCATGATCGTGGTGTTCGCCGCCTTCGTGCTGAGCCCCAGCCGCATGCTCCAGCAGTTCGGCCTGGGACTGGCGGTGGCCGTCCTGCTGGACGCGGTGGTGATCCGCTGCCTGATCGTGCCGGCCGCCATGCAACTGCTCGGCGCCCGCGCCTGGTGGCTGCCGGCGCCCCTGACCCGGCGGCTGCCGCGGGTGGCCCTGGAACGGCCGGGCCAGGACTGACCCGCAAGGGCCGCCCAGCGGGGGGAGCGGGCTCGTCCACGATGGGTGACCGCTTCTCCCGCCGCGGGGTTCGCCCGGGCGGGGAGCGCGATCGCCACCCGCTCCAGCAGGGCCGGGGCGAAGCGATACCCGCCTGATCCATGGGGCCGCCGGGGCCCCGCCCTCCGGGGCGGGGCCCGCTCCGGCTCACTGCGCGTCGGGCTCGATCTCCGGCAGCTCGAAGGTCCCTGCCCGCTCCAGAACCTCCAGGTAGTGCCGGTTGTACATGACGCCCAGGACGTTCCCGAAGGGGTCGATCACCGAGGCGGTGACGAACCCCGGCCCGCGTTCGGTGATCGCCTCGTACTCCTTCGCGCCCAGGTCCAGCAGCCTCGCGTGGGCTGCCGGCAGGTCGTCCACGTGCCAGTACACGACGGCGCCGCCCGGCCCGCCCGCCGCGGCCGGGGGCGCCCAGCGGCGGTCGGCGATGCCCAGCTCGTGCTGGAAGTCGCCGGTGCGGAACTCGGCGTACGCGACCCGGCCGTCCGGTCCCCGGCGCTCGAAGTACGCGTCGGCGCCCAGCAGCTCGGCGTACCACCGCCGGGCCGCCGCGACGTCGTCCGCCCAGAAGGTGACGGTGGTGAGACCTCGCAACATCGTTGCTCCTTTTCCGGCCGGCGGACGTCCCGCCGGCGTTCTCCATCTGCCAGGCACGTTACGGAGCCTTGTGGAACCTCCGGTTCCGCAAGGTCTGCCAGACTCGGAGAATGCTGGAGACCTCGGTGCGGCTGCTGCGCCTGCTGGCGCTGTTCCAGGCGCGGCCAGTCTGGTCCGGCGCGGAACTGGCCGACCGCCTCGCCGTGACCACCCGGACGGTCCGCAACGACATCGAACGGTTGCGCATCCTGGGCTACCAGGTGGATTCGACGACCGGCACGGCCGGGGGTTACCGGCTGGGCGCCGGCGCCGCCCTGCCGCCGCTGCTCCTCGACGACGAGGAGGCGGTCGCGGTGGCCGTCGGTCTGCGCGCCGCCGCCGGCGGCACCGTCACCGGGATCGAGGAGGTCTCGCTGCGCGCGCTGACCAAGCTCCAGCAGATGCTGCCGTCCCGACTGCGCCACCGCATCGGCGCGCTGGAGACGGCCATGCTCCCGGTGGCCGGCCGGGGCCCCACCGTGGACGCCGGGACCCTGACCGCGATCGCCGCCGCCATCCGCGACCGCGAGCGCCTGCGGTTCGACTACACCGGCCACGACGGGACGGCCGGCGCCCGCGTCGCCGAACCGCACCGGCTGGTCTTCACCGGGCGCCGCTGGTACCTGCTGGCCTGGGACGACGACCGCGCCGACTGGCGGACCTTCCGCGCCGACCGGATCCGCCCGCGCACCCCGAATGGGCCGCGCTTCACCCCCCGGGAACCTCCCGGCGGCGACGCCGTCGCGCACGTCCTGCGCGGCACGGGCTCGACGGCCTGGAGGTACCGGGCGCGGGTGCGGCTGCACGCGCCCGCCGGGCAGGTCGCCGACCGGCTCGCCCCGGCGGCGGGACTGCTGCACGACGACGGCGAGCACGGCTGCGTCCTGGAGACCGGCGGCGACTCCCTCCCCAACCTGGTGGCCTTCCTGAGCAGCCTCGACGTCGCGTTCACCGTCATCGAGCCGCCCGAACTGCGCGACCTCCTGAACACCCTCGCCGACCGCTACAGGGCCGCGGCGGGCGGCGCGCCCGCCGGCGGGGAGCGCGCGCCCGGCTGTCAGTCGCGGCTGAAGAGCAGCCCGTAGGGCAGGCCGTGCTCCACCGAGGCCGGCACGAAGTCGGGCGCGGTGCGCTCGGCCGCGGCCCGTAGTCGGGCCAGCGCGTCGGCGGCCGGCGGGGGCGTGAGGCCGAGGGCGGACAGGAGGCGGTCGCGGCTTTCGTCGAAGTCGGGCTGGTCGTCGAGCATGTCGGCCTCGAGTTCCTCGACGGGGAAGCCCAAGCCCAGGTCCTGCCAGTAGGGGAAGGCGGCGATCAGAGTGATCGCCTCGGTGAGGTCCTCGCCGATCAGGGACGCCTGACCTTCGGAGTCGGCGTACAGCACCGGCCGCCGGGTGCCCGGCTCGCCGCACAGGAAGTAGGTGCCTCCCGCGGCGCAGCCGGCGATCGGGTGCAGCGGCATCCCGGTGGGCAGGCGGAGCTCCTCCACGGGGTCGCGGCGGGTGACGTCGAAGTCGCCGGGCCAGTTCAGCAGGTCGGCCAGGGCCGGCTCGGTCTCGATCCGGCGGAGCAGGTCATCGGGGGCGGTCATGAACGGGAACGTAGCAGCCTGCCCGGACAGCGCCGGAGGGAGCGCCGTCGCGGGGTCCCGTCCGGTGACCATGCCGATGCGCCGCTTTCGATCTGTCTTATTTTTACGGCTTTTTCCGGCAGGTAAGAATGTGATCGAGGGTAATTGTCGCGAAATTTGCATGTGAGGGGCCTCCCACCACGTTCTGGAAACCCTTCGGTGTTCGACAATGTCGGCACGTATTCCCTGACCGGGAAGGTACAACGCCCGGCTTCTCCGTCGTGGCCGCGAGCGGGTCCGCCGGCCCCGCACGCCCGCGGCACCCACCGAAGGAGGAAACGTGGCAGAGCGATGGACGACCTCGAGGACGACCGCGGAACTCGCCGCCGAGTTCGCCGGCACGATGATCCTGATCCTGTTCGGGGTGGGGGTCGTGGCGCAGGTGGTGGCCGGCGGGCTCGGGGACCACGACAGCATCGCCTGGGCATGGGGCCTGGGCGTCACCCTGGGGGTCTACACGGCCGCCCGGATCAGCGGCGCGCACCTCAACCCGGCCGTGACGGTGGCGCTGGCCGCCTTCAAGGGCTTCCCCTGGCGCAAGGTCCTGCCCTACGCGCTGGCGCAGACCGCCGGGGCGTTCGCGGCGGCGCTGATCGTGCGGTGGAACTACACCGAGGTGCTGGCCAAGGCCGACCCCGGCCACACCATCAAAACCCAGGGAGTCTTCTCGACCCTGCCGGGCAACGGCGTCCTGCCCGTCTCCACCTGGGGCGCGCTGCGCGACCAGATCATCGGCACCGCGATCCTGCTCTTCCTCATCCTGGTCCTGACCGACCTGCGCGGCACCCCGCCGCTGGCCAACCTCGCCCCGTTCGTCATCGGGCTGGTCGTGGTGGCGATCGGGATGGCCTGGGGCACCGACGCCGGCTACGCGATCAACCCCGCCCGCGACTTCGGCCCCCGGCTGGCCTCGTTCCTCACCGGCTACGGCGGCGCGTGGCGGGACCAGTACGGCGCCCTGTACTTCTGGGTCCCGATCATCGGCCCGCTGCTCGGCGGCCTGCTCGGCGCGGCCCTCTACCAAACGCTCGTCGGCCGCTTCCTGCCGCAGGAGGAACCCCCGCCTCCCGGCCGCGAGCCCTCCTGACTCCGGGCGTCCCCGGCGGTCGGGCGGTCGCCGGGGACGCGCGATGACGGGCGGCCTGTGTCAGTTCTGGTAGAGGGCGCGGATGAAGGCGGCCCATTCGGAGGGGGAGAATTCCAGGATGGGGCTGGTGTCTCCGGCCTTGGAGTCACGGACACCGATGGTGCCCCGGTTGCTGCGGGCGAGTTCGACACAGGAGCCGTTCGGTTCGCTGCGACTTGATTTGCGCCAGAGGGTGTATTGCGTGGTCATGGCTTGTCCTGTTTCCACGTGACGATCCGGTTGGCGGGGACGCGCGGCGATGGGTGGCCTGTGTCAGTCCTGGCGGAGGGCGTGGACGAAGGCGGCCCAGTCGGAGCAGGAGAATTCCAGGATCGGGCCGGTGTCTCCGGCCTTGGAGTCGCGGACGCCGATGGTTCCCCTGCTGCTGAGAGCTAGTTCGACGCAGTGGTCGTTGGGGTCGCTGTGATGTGATTTGCGCCAGGAGGAGTATTGCGCGGTCATGTAGGTCCTGTTCGGCTAGTAGTTCGCTCGGAGACCTCGGCCATCAAGGCCAGGCTGTCTTCGGAAGACAGTGCGGCCCGCCTGAGAGATTCGTACCTACGTGTATACCGCTGAACTTCATCCGGTTCCGTGTGAACGTTGTCTGTAGAGATGGTGCTTACGGCAGCCATCGGTGGGTCGTCTGGGTCAGGGAAGGTGTAGAGGGTGAACGTCGACCTCGGTAGCACCGTGTCAAGGCGCGCATCAACAGGCAGGACGCGTACGGTGAGCCCCGGGTGCTCAGGCACTGTCTTGACCATGTGATGGAGTTGGGCCGCCATGATCTCAGGCGGAACGTTAAGACGTCGTATGACGACTTCGTCCAGAACGATTTCATAGACAGGGCCGTCCGGGTGAAGGATGGCGCGCTGCCGTTGCAAACGAGCCGCTGTCATCTTCTCGGGCTTGAAATCGAGATTGCCCTCAGAGGCTCTGGTCAGATCGATCAGTGCCGCGATGAACTCAGGCAGTTGCAGTACGCCCGGGATGGCCGTTTGGTTGTACTCGCAGATGGTGGCCGCGCCGGACTCGATGTCGGCGTACATGCGTTGGCGGGCTCCCATGGCATCGCCGAAGGAGTCCCACCAGCCGCGCTCGGCAGCGTCGCAGGCGATACGGACGGTTCGGTTCCATTGCTCGCCGGTGATCTCAAGGGCGTCCATGATCTTGATGACCTCGGAGACGTCCGGCCGAACCTGCCCGGTCTCCAGCCTGCTGATCTTCATGCGCGAGTAGTGGATGAGCTTGGCGAGCTGGTCGGCGGTCAGGCCGCGCTCCTCGCGGATGGCCCGCAGTTCGATTCCCAGCCGCCTGCGGCGGACGAAAGGACTGGTCATTCTCGACCTCCGGTTCGGGGGGAGCACCACCGCCGCGCCTGCTTTGGCGTGGCTACGGTGCGTATGCGCTGAGAACCTTGTGTCACGGAGTGTGCGGGAGCAAGCGGATGGCCAGGTTGGGCCACTATCCGTTCCGACTTGACAACCTAGAGTGTTCGGTCGGGTGCGAGTCCGGTTGTGAAAGCTGCGATGAGCTGGGAAAACGTCGATTCTGGCCAGCTCGTTGTGGCGCCCGCGCCCGGCGTTCGCCCGCTCATCGGAGGAGCGCCGGGCCCGCGTGCGCACGCGGGATGCGCTCACCGGGTGGGTGAGCACCGGGGCCGCGCGTGCCGATCCATGGCCGAGGCGCTGTTCGGCCACCGTTTCGCCACCCCACGCCGGCACTGGCTGTGACTATTTCGGTGACTCGGCACTGACCGAGATCGATCCATCACTCGAACCCAGAGGTGCCCCCATGTCCCTGGTCACTCTCCTCGCGGCGGACCCCGCCGCCGCGCAGCGCTGGCGCCGCACGTTCCCCGGCGAGCCCGAGCAGGCGGCGGCCGCCCGCCGCTTCGCCGCCGCGCTGCTGCCGGACTGCCCGTTCCTCGACGACGTCCTGCTGGCCACCGGCGAGATGGTCGGCAACGCGCTGCGGCACACGAAGTCAGGACGGTCCGGCGGCCGTTTTGCCGTGGAGATCCGCCGCACCGGCGACCTGATCGCCGTCGCGGTCACCGACGAGGGTGGCCCGACCGAACCGGCAACCCCCGACGCCGACCCGCTCGCCGAGTCGGGGCGCGGGCTGCGCACCGTGTCCGCCTGCACCACCGGGTGGGGTTGGTTCGGCAACGAGACGGGCCGCACCGTCACCGCCGTGTTCGCCTCCGGCGGCCCGTGCGGGGAGGCCGTGCGCGCCCTCTGAGGGGACCGGCATCGGCAAGGGGCCGGCCGGTGAGGGGCGCGGATGACGGGCCGGAGCAGGTGCCGGATCCGCGCCCGGTCATGTCGTGGGCGAGGTGATGACGCTGACCCGGTACGGTACGGTCGCGCGGCACCCGGCCCCGATGACGATCGATTTCGCTGGGTGGGCGGCTTCGGCCCGTCCCGGGTCCGGTCCCGACCGAGCGGCCCGCGGCCTAGTGGTGGACGTGCGCGCGCTGGCCCTCGCGGTCGAAGATCATGATGAGTTCGGCGGGTTCGTGCAGGGCGCTGAACGAGTGCGGGGTCATGGTCGAGAACTCGGCCGCCTCGCCGGTATCGACGTCGATCTCCCGGTCGCCGAGCCACAGCCGGACCCGGCCTTCGAGCACGACGAACCAGTCGTGGCCCGGGTGGACCCGCTGGGCGGGCTTGCCCGTGGAGGGTTCGAGCCGGACCTTGACCGCGATCGTGCGCCCGTCGGGCCGGCTCAGGGGCCAGGTGGTGCGGGTGCCGGAGCTGTGCGGCGCCGGGCGGATGACCACGTCCTCGTCGCCGGGGACCTCGAAGAGCGCGTCGAGGCCCACCTGGAGCGCGTTGGCCAGGGGTACCAGCACGTCGAGGCTGAGCGTCCGCTTGCCGGTCTCGACCCGGCTGATGGTGGACGGGCTGAGGTTCGTGCGCTCGGCCAGCTCCTCCAGTGAGTAGCCCAGCGTGGTGCGCAGGCTGCGCAGCCGCGAGCGGGCCAGTTCCTCGATGCCGGAAGCGCTCCTCATCCTCCCATCTTCGGCCCTTTTTGCAGTTTCCGCAAGGTACCTTTCGGTTTGCACCAGGGGTGCATACCGTCGGCGGCATGACGAACGAGACCGCGCACCGCACCGTCGAACGGCACTGCGACGTCGCAGTGATCGGCGGATCCGCGGCGGGACTGGCCGCCGCCCTGCAACTCGCCCGCCAGCGGAGGTCGGTCATCGTGATCGACGACGGCACGCCGCGCAACGCTCCCGCCGCGCACATGCACGGCTATCTCGGCCGCGAGGGCGCGGCGCCCGCGGAGCTGACGACGATCGGGCGTGATGAGGTCCGCGGCTACGGAGGGGAGGTCCTGCTCGGCCGGGTCCTCGCCGTCCGGCGCGGTGACGACGGCCGGTTCCGCGTGGAGCTCACCGGCGGGCACCACCTGATCGCCCGTCGCGTGCTTGCCGCCACGGGCCTCGCCGACGAGCTGCCCGCCATCGACGGGCTGGCCGAGCAGTGGGGGCGCGCGGTGATCCACTGCCCGTTCTGCCACGGTTTCGAGGTGCGTGACCAGCGGGTGGTGCAGATCGTCACCCATCCGATGGGGCTGCACCCGACCCCACTGTTCCGGCACCTGACCGGCCACCTCACGGTCGTGCTGCACGACGGCCAGGGCGTGGACGACACCATCGTCGAGAAGCTGAGCGCCGAGGTGCCCGTCATCCGGGACACGGTCCGGCGAGTCGTGACAGCGCCCGACGGCCGGCTGGTCGGCGTCGAGCTGGCCGGCGGGACCACGGTCGAGGCCGACGCCGTGGTCGTGGGCCCGCGCTTCCATGCCCGGGCCGAGATGCTCGCCGCCGCCGGTGTCACCACCACGCCCCACCCGTCCGGACTCGGGGATGCGGTCGAGGTCGACCAGACGGGCCGGACCGCCGTGCCGGGGATCTTCGCCGCCGGCAACCTGACCGACCCGGGCATGCAGGTCCTGCACGCCGCCGCCCATGGCAGCCGGGTCGGCGCCATGATCTCCTTCGACCTGGCCGACGACGACCTTGCTGCGGGCACCCGGACGTCCGGCGAGCGGACCGACTGGGAACACCGCTACGGCGCCACCGGGTCGATGTGGAGCGGCAACCCCAATGGCACCCTGGTGGGCCAGGTCAGCGGCCTGGTTCCCGGCCAGGCCCTCGACGTCGGTGCCGGCGAGGGAGCCGACGCGCTCTGGCTGGCCGAGCAGGGCTGGGACGTCACCGCCTCCGACATCTCCGGCAACGCCCTCGCCCGCCTCGCGGCGGAGGCCGACCGCCGGGGGCTCGACATCCGCTGCCTGCGCGGCGACGCCAACGACCCCGACGCCTTCGGTACCGGGACGTTCGACCTCGTGTCGTTGCAGTACGGCTCCTTCCACCGCAGCCCCGACCGACGCGGCCTGCGCAACCTCCTCAACGCCGTCGCTCCCGGGGGCACGCTCCTCGTCGTCGGCCACGACCTCACCCCACTGCGCGATCCGGTCGACGTGAGCAGCCAGACCCGGATCTTCGATCCCGACGCCTACGTGGGGGTCGACGAGATCGCCGCCGCCCTCGACGATGCCTCCACCTGGCACGTTGAACTCCATGAGACCCGCCCCCGTCCCCCAGGCGCGGCCAGCACCCACCACGTTGCCGACGTGGTGCTACGAGCGCGCCGCACACCCGCACCACCACCCGCCACCCACGCTTCGCAGGCCGACCGGTAACGCCCCACCACCATGCCGAAGACGGCGCGGAACAGCACGCGGCCGGACCCCGCGACAGGTCGCCCGCCAGGCAGATCGCCGGCCAGAACCGCGAATGCCTCGCGGCGGGAGAAGGCTGGACCGGCACCCGGTTCGTGTTCGCCGCACCCACCGGCCACCCCGGCGAACCCAACCACGTCACCGACCAGTTCGAACGGTGATGCAGCCGCGCCGCTTCAGTCGCAGCCCAGGGTGGCGGCGACGGCCAGCAGGTCGGCCGCGAGGGCGCGGTCTCCCACCGCCCGGTGGGGGAACGCCGCCGGGACCCGCCGGTTGGCGAGCAGGCGGCAGAACTCCTCCATCGCGGCGGTGATCGTCACATCGGGCCGGCCCGGCTCGTCGCCGGGCGCCAGCGGGACGGTCCACTCGCCGCCGGCCGGGCCGGTGAGCACCAGGCGCGCGGTCCGGCGCGGGTGGTGCCGGCCGGCGGCGCGCAGCGCCTTCGGCAGCAGGCCGATGCCCAGCTCGGCGATGAGGCGCTGGTGCGCGGCGGGCGGCGGCTCGGCGGGCCGGCCCACGACCATGCGGATGTCGTCGGCGTGGATCCAGGTCTCGAAGGTCCGCTGCACCAGCGCGGCGCGCGCCGGCCCGTACGCCGGGCTGGTGCCCGCCAGCCGCACCTGCGCGTCCAGTGAACGGGTGCCGGTGGACACGTCCCGCAGCACGGCCCGGGCCTGCTCGTGCCAGGAGTCGCGGGGCCGGGCGCCGGCCGCGACGGGCGCCAGGCCCAGGTCGGTGGCGAACATGGAGTCGTTCCGGGTGAGGTGGACGATCAGCGCCTCGACCGAGTCGTAGCCGGGGAGCGGCGCCCGCCAGGTCGCGGCGCCGAGCGTGGCGAGCAGCCCGTTCATGCGGGCGACCTGGCCGGCGTAGGCGGCGGTGAGGTCACCGTCCTGGTGGGCCGGCGTGCCCGGGGGGCGGCGCCGGAACGCGGCCGACAGCACGGCCGCGCGCAGCGGCGGGGGAGGGGGCTCCAGGGTGGCGGCCAGCAGCGCCGCGCCGCCGCGCAGCCGGTCGGCCTCCGCGGAGCAGCCCGGGCAGGAGGCCACGTGGTCGGCGACACGGGACGCCTCGTCCGGCGGGCAGGCGTCGATCATCCACGCGGCGAGCGTTCCGTCCATGGCCGGATGCTCCTCGCTCATCCGAGCCTCCCCTCGGGGTCTGGTCCCTGCGTGCGGTCCGGCCGGGACCGCCGGCGGTCAGCGGTGGTCATCAGGGGAGCCCTTCCCGTTCCAGCTCGCGGCCGAGCCGGGCCAGCGCGCTGCGGATCCGCGACTTCGCCGTGCCCTCGGGGATACCCAGTATCGCGGCCACCTCACGGTAGGTGTGCCCGCGGTAGTAGGCCATTTCGAGGACGTCCCGCAGCACCGGGGGCAGCGCCGCCAGCCGGTGCCGCACGGCGCGGGCCAGCTCGCCGGCCAGCACGCCGTCCTCCACCCCGTTCACCGGGCGGCCGTCGTCCGGGGGAACCGTCCGCCGGACCCGGACCTCCCGGCGCACCCAGTCGACCGCCCGCCGGTGGGCGATGGTCGCCAGGAAGCCGCGCAGGGAACCGCGCCCCGGGTCGAAGGCGTGCGGCCGTTCCCAGAGCGCGACGAACACCTCCTGGGTCACGTCGCGCGCGCCCTCCGGGTCGCCGGTCACGCGCACCGCGACTCCGTGGACGACGGGGGCGAACAGGTCGTAGGCGTCCTCCAGCGCGGTCTCGTCCCCCAGGACGAGCCGGTGGCGCAGCCGCCCGTCCCGGGCGGCCGTCGAGTCGGGCACGTCCATCCGCATCACCGTCCCCCTTCCCTGCCGGGCGGGCGCGCTCAGCGCCGCCGTCAGGACGATCCGCATGAACGGGCCCCGCCCCGCCCGCCCGAACGAAGTCATGGTGATGGGCGCCGTCAGCTCGGGCCGATCGGACCCGGTCACCATCCGGTCCACCCGCCGCACGGTCGGCGTCTCGGCATCATCGGTCCTCTCCGCCCGCCCCGGCGGGCCTGTGCCGGCTCTGGTCACTGTTCGCCCGGGAAGCCGGATCGGATGACGCCGTTTTTCAGCCGAGGCGGGGAACGTCGGCCGAAATGGCGACGTGATCGGATCTCGGCCGCCGGTCACGTTCGGGCGGTGGCGATTATCTGCGCCGGAATCACCTGTGAAGGCGCCCGGTGGGGTGCGGGTCGGCGGGGCGCGAGTTGGGGGGGCCGGTGGGG
The DNA here is from genome assembly GCF_003289645.1 of Actinomadura craniellae. GTDB lineage: Bacteria > Actinomycetota > Actinomycetes > Streptosporangiales > Streptosporangiaceae > Actinomadura_D > Actinomadura_D craniellae. The sequence goes on from NZ_QLYX01000001.1 coordinate 662,616, forward strand.
GACATCGCCCATACCGGTGGCGGCCGTCGGATGTGAGCGTGGTGATGGCCAGGACGCGCCGGAGCAGGCACGTCTGGTCACCTACCGGCCGGGAGCCGGTAGCCACCTACAGGGAAGTGGAGACATGAAGCAGTCACGTGCGAACCGGGCCACGCGGGGGCGGCGTGCGTCGTTGCTGGCCACGCTGGCCATGACGGCGGTCGCCGGCGGTGTGCAGGCCGCCGGGGCGGCACCGGCCGGCGCCACGGTGGCGGGAGTCACCCGGCACGTCGGTCCCCTGGTGCCGTCCGACGGACGGCCCCAGACGGAGGCGCAGGCCGAATGCCCGGCGGGCAAGAAGGTCATCGGGGGCGGCGCCCGTGTCACCGGTCCGGCCAAGGCGTCGATCCGCCTGACCAGGCTGGTGCCGGTCAGCGAACCCGGCGGCCCGGATCGCTTCGAGGCGGCCGCCGAGGAACCACCGGGCGGTGCGACGGGCGTCCATTCGCTGGAGGCCTACGCCATGTGCGCCCCGGCGAACACCGTCCCCGGCCACACGATCCGCGCGCTGTCCTCCGCCTGGGAGGCGAAGCCGATCCACGAGGCGGTCGCCGGGTGCCAGGACCCGAACGACGAGGTGCTCGGTGCCGGAGCGGCCATCGACGACAACGGCGCCGGGACCGTTCACCCCGGGCTGCAGATGGCCCGCGTCGGCGCCCCGGCGCTGGACATCGCCCGCGCGAGGGCCGCGCTGGTCCCCGGGTCGAGCCTCGGTAGCTGGCGCGTCCTCGCGTACGCCATCTGCGTCGACAGGACCGCGCTGGACGCCAGGGCCTCCAGCGACGTGCAGCCCCTCAGGCTGGTGCACCAGCCCTGCCCCAGCGAACGGCCGACGTTGCTGTCGGTCGGCGGGGCCACCGGCGCCGACGCGGATGGGTTCCCGTCCTTCCTCAATGATCTCTTCCCCGAGCAGGTCCCGGGCCAGAGCGGGTACCGCACGCTGCTGCGGGTGGCCGGTCCGCTCCCCGCCGACGGCGTGGCCGTCCGGGCGATCTGCGCCTGACCGGCACTCTCGGATCCGCGGCCGGTCCCGCCAGAGCGAGCACGGCGGGGCCGGCCGCTCCCACCAGGATGTACGGCTGGAGCGTCACGCACTGCCTGCCCAGCTCGCCGAGGAGCCGTCGGCCGCCCTGGGCACGGTGCGCGAGCTGGCGGAACAGGCCGGGTACGCGGGAGTCGAGGTCCTTCCGGTGGACAACGACTTCTTCCGCCTCTACCGGCTGCGTTCGGGCGAGCCGTCCGTGCGGGCCAGCAGGTGAATGACGCCGATGCGCGAGGTCAGCCCGAGCTTGGCCAGAAGGCTGCCGACATGCTTCTCGACGGTCTTCTCGCTCAGGTGAAGGCGGCCGGCGATCTGGCCGTTCTGCAGGCCCTGGCCGACGAGCAGGGCGACCTCGCGCTCGCGCGGCGTGAGCGATGCGAGCCGGGAGTCGGGAGGATCTCCGGTGCCCGCCGCGGGGACCCGTGGCCGGTCTCCCAGGCTCCGCAGGACCCGCAGGGCCGCGTCCCGGTAGCCGGTGGCGCCGAGGGCGGCCAGGTCGGCGGCGGCGCGCCGGAGCACCTGCCGGGCCGGGCCCTTCCGTCCCTGGGCGAGGAGCGCCTGCCCGGCGAGCGTGCGGCAGTGGCCGGCCCACAACGGCGTGCCGGCACCGTCGGCGCTCTCCGCGCCCTCCTGCGCCACCCGTTCGGCCTCGGCCGCCCGCCCTGTGGCCAGCAGCAGTGACGCTCGCGCCCGGGCCAGGACGGGGAGGAAAGCGCCCGTGACCCGTCCGCCGATCTCTGCCGGGGCACGGTCCACCCATGCCGCCGCCTCCTCGACCCGGTCGAGGGCGAGCAGCACCCGGACGGTGACGTCGAGCGCGCGCAGCCGATCGCGGGTCCACAGGCCCGGGTTGACCCACCCGTACTCCTCCAGCGACTGGAGAGCGCCCCGTGGATCCCCGGCGGCCAGGCGGGCGTCGGCGATCGTCCACCCGGCCGAAGAGGACGGTCGCGGCCCGAGCAGGCCGCGGGCGGTCTCGCCGTTCGACAGTGCCTCATCGATGTCGCCGCGAGCCAGCGCCACCCAGCCGCCCAGCAGAGCCCCCCAGAAACCGACGGCCCGGTTGCCGGTCACGATGAGGGTCTCCAGCGCCTCCTCGGCCGCCTCCCGCGCGTCGCTGAGCCGGCCGAACTCCTCGTCGACGAATCCTCGGCCGATGCGGAACGACGGTGCGAGCAGGCCCTGCCCGGGGCGCCGGGCCAGATCCAGGCCACGCTCGCACAGCTCCGCGCTGATTCCGTAGTCACCGACCATGAAACGCGCCGTCGCCAGCCAGAACAGCATCCTCAGCCGTGGCGCGAGGGCGTCATCAGGAAGCGCCGCGACGAGTGACGTCGCCTCCTCGATCCGCGCACTGGCGGCGGCCAGCTCGACGGGGTCGTCGCTGCGCAGCGCGCAGTTGGCCGCGTCGGCCAGGCGTACGGCGGCGTCCGCCTCCAGCGCGGGGTCCCCGGCCTCCCGCGCGGCGGCGAGCGCCTGCTCGGCGAACTGCCGCGCCCGGACGTGGGCGCCGCGGTGCGTGCGTTCGTAGGCCGTCGCCAGCGCCAGCTCGGCGACCAGGTCCGGCGTCGGCTCCGTGAGCGCCGTACGTTCCCCCTGCAGGAGCCGATGGGCCGGATCGGGGTCGGAGGTCCACAGCGCCTCGATCTCGCTGAGCACCACGACCAGGCCGACGCGGCCGGTGGTGGCCTGCGCCGGCAGCATGTTCAGCGCCCGGCGCAGGACGTCACGTGCGTCCAGCGGACGGCCGGCCGCGACGAGCGCGTACCCCTGCGCCGTGAGCAGCTCCAGGTGACGCGGCTGGTGCTCGCCGCCGGCGGGAAGCAGGCGCAACGTCGCCTCCAGCCAGCCCGCGGCGCTGGCCGGGGCGGCCGTGGCGACCTCATGCGCGGCCTGTACCAGCAGGTCGATGGCGGCCAGGTCACCGCGCTGGGCGGCGCGTTCGACGTGGTGCGCCCGCTCGGCCGGAGTGGCGCCACGCTTGGCGAGCACGTCGGCCGCGCGGGAATGCGCGCCCAGCCGCCAGCCGCCCCGGGCCTGCTCGTAGACCGCCCGCCGGACGAGGGGGTGCCGGAAGCGGAACTGGCGCGGATACGCGGTGGGGACGACGAGCTCCGCCGCGAGCAGCCCGTCCAGCGCGTCGAGGGCGGCACGATCGTCGACCTCGGCCACCGCGGCGGCCAGGTCGAACTCGAAGGGGTCGCCCGCCACAGCGGCGCCCTCCAGCACCCGCCGCGCTCCGGCCGGCAGATCACGCAGCTCGCTCGCCAGCGCGGCGCGGACCGCGGCGGGGACGGCGAGCCCCGTGATCGTCACGGCGTCCGGCAGGGCGGTGACCGCACCCGCCCTGGCCAGCTCCTCCAGGTAGAACGGATTGCCGCCGCTGGCCTCGTAGAACCGCTCACGAGCGCCACGGCCGACACCGGGCAGCAGCTCTGCCGCGGCTTCGGGTGGCAACGGCCCCAGGTCGAGCAGATCGGTCACACCACTCCGCACGCCCTGAACGAGCGCCTCTTCCAGGTCCGCGGCACGGCCGGTCCGAGTCGAGATCACCAGCAGCACCGGCGCGGGGGGCGGCCGATGCAGCAGCAGGGCCAGCACCCCGGCCGAGGCGGGGTCGGCCCAGTGGACGTCGTCGAGCAACAGCGCGATCGGGCGCTCGCCGGCCAGACACTCCAGTAACGAACGCACCGCGCGCGCCGCCCGATGGCGCTCGCCCGAAGCGGCCGGCGCGCAGCCGACCACCGGTCCGAAGGACGGCAGGATGGCCGCCAGCTCACCGAGCTGACCGCGATCCATGGCGGCCAGGCCCGCGGCCGATGCGGCGGCGGGAGCGTCGAGGGCGTCGACGAGCAAGGCGAACGACAGATCGCGTTCCAGCTCCGAGGCGCGGCCGGTCAGTACCGGCATGCCGTGCGACGCCGCCCGCTCACCGAGCTCGGCCAGCAGGCGCGACTTGCCGATCCCGGCCTCGCCGCGGACTCCGAGCACGTGCGGCTTCCCGCCGCGGACGGCATCGAGCACCGCCTGGATCGTTGACAGCTCCCGCTCCCGGCCTACCAGAGGGGCCGGCCGCCATGTCATGGCGGCAACGCTATCCCAGCGTCCGCTCGGCACCAAGGGCCCGATGTGCGGGTCATCCCCCTACCGCAGGGCCTGGCCGGGAGAGCATCGTGGGCACGGCAGACCACTACTCGGCGGGCCTCCGTCGTCACCCGCGGCCGGGGTTCCCGGCCGGGACCCGCGGGGGTGCCGCGGTGACCACGGACGTCCCGGTCCCGGCGGCGGAGGTGTCGCGGCGGGGCCGCAGCACCCGGGCCAGGATGCCCGGCGCGAACAGGCTCTGCGGGGGAGCCACCAGGTTGGTGACGTGCAGGAAGGCGTTGCCGACCACCGGGTCGGACTCCGCGGCCCGGTGCAGCCGGGCGATGTAGGCGTTGAGCAGCCGGACCCGCGGCGTGCGGTTCCCCTCGATGGCGGGGAACCGCAGGTCGCCGCCGACCGCCATGTCCCAGGGCACATTGATGATCCGCGCCGCCTTCGGGAAGAACCGGCGGGCCAGGCCGTCCGTCCCCGCGCGCAGGCATTCCCGCAGGGCGACCGCCTCGCACGCCGCCACCGTCATCCCCTGCCCGTAGGAGGGGTTGAACTGGCACAGGGCGTCCCCGAACACCACGTATCCCGCGGGGAAGCGGTCGAGCCGCTCGTACCGGCGGCGGATGCTGGTGGGGATCCGCATCCGCCGGGGCGGCCCGAGCGGTTCGAGCCGCTCGACGAGGTGGTGGATGTCCGGGACCGACAGCCGGGCGGCGAACCGCTCGTACCCCTGCGGATCGGCGGGCGGGACGTCGTCGCCCATGCCCAGCAGGGTGATCAGCCAGCGGTCGCCCTCGGCCCTGATCGCGAACCCGCCGCGGGGCGCGGCGGGGCCGTGCGCGGCGAGGATCGCGGTCATGTCCGTGTCGCCGGGCCGGTACCGGTACTCCCGGGTGACGTAGACCAGGCCGGAGTCGACGTGCTCCTCCACGGGCAGGTCGTAGCCCAGCGAGCCCAGCCACACCGCGCCGCGGTTGCCGCGCCCGGTGGCGTTCACCACCAGATCGGCCGGCAGGTCCGCGGGCTCGGTGCCGGGTGCGGCGCCGGCGGGCAGGAACCGGACGCCGCGGATCCCGCGCCGCTCCGCGTCGGCGATCAGCCCGACCGCCTCGCGGCGCTGGTGGATCTCGACGCCGGGCAGGGCGGCCACCCGGGTGCGCAGGTACTGCTCCAGCCGCGGCCGGCTCACGGCCAGCCCGCGCAGCGGGGAGGGGGCCGGGTGCAGCCGCCGGCCGTCGTTGTACCAGGCGCAGTCGTCCTGCATGTCGCATTCGATGGCGCCCCCGGCGACCAGGTCCGCGGTCAGCCCGGGGAAGAGGTCGTCGAGGATTTCGCAGCCCCGGGCCAGCAGGCCGTGCGTGTGGTGGCCCTGCGGGACGCCCCGGCGCGGGACGGACTCGTCGGGCAGCGCGTCCCGGTCGAGCACGCTGACCCGGGCGAAGTGCTCGCCGAGTACCCGGGCCGCCAGCAGCCCGCCGATGCTTCCCCCGATGACGACGGCGTGCCCGGCCCTGCGATCGGTGTCGTTCATGATGGTCCCCTCCGCTGCGTTCGCCTGTGCCGGGAACGACGATGCGCGCAGCGGATTGGGAACCGTTTGGCAATGGCTTGGCGCTGGGGCGTCATCCGGGGATCAGCGGTTCCGCACCGGATGGACGAATACCGTACCGCCTATTTCGGGACGGCCCGGAACGAGCGGGTCATGCCGGGATGACACCGTCGATGTCGACGGGGAGGTGACGCGGCCCCCGCAGGGTGGCCGAACGCCGGTAGGGCGGCGGGTCGGTGACGAGCCGCGGATTGACGACCCGGCGGGAGAATTCGGTCAGCGCGATTCGCGCTTCCTGCCGGGCCAGCGGAGCGCCGAAGCAGTAATGGACACCGCCGCCGAAACCGAGGTGCTGGTTGTCGTGCCGGTCGGGATCGAAATGGTTGGGGTCGGGGAAACGGCCGGGATCCCGGCTGCCGGCGGCGAGCATCAACGTGATGACCGAGCCCTGGGGAATGGTGACGCCGGCGACCTCGATGTCGGACAGGGCGGTCCGCCGCGGCCCCAGCATCTGCACCGGCGGCTCGTAGCGCAGCAGTTCCTCGACGACGCCGACGGCCAGGCCGGGGTCCCGGCGCAGCCGCTCGTACACGTCGGGGTGGCGCAGCAGGGTGAGCACCCCGTTGGCGATGAGGTTGACGGTGGTCTCGTGCCCGGCGACGAGCAGCAGGGCCGCGGTGGCCAGCACGTCCTCCCGGGACATCTCGCCGTCGGCGGCCAGGGCGGACAGCAGGTCGTCGCCCGGCTTCCGGAGGTGGGCCTCCACCAGCCCGTTCAGGTACTCGCGCAGTTCGGCCGTCGTCCGGCGGCGCCGCTGGTTCCGCTCGGCGACCGATCCGCTCGTCGGGTCGATGGAGTCGATCAGGGTCTGGGACCAGACATGGAAGCGCGGCTCGTCCTCCCGGGGAACCCCGAGCAGTTCGCAGATCACCGTGACCGGGAACGGGTAGGCGAAGTCGTCGACGACGTCGATCCGGTCCCGGCCGGCGAAGTCGTCGATCAGGCCTGCGACGACCTCGCCCATCCACGCCGTCATGCCGTCGATGCGCCCGGCGGCCGAGGGCGGCCCGAAATGCCGCATGACCAGGCGGCGGAGCCGGTCGTGGTCGGGGGAGTCGCGGCCGATGAACGCCGGGGTGGTCCCGGACTCCTCCTCGCTCAGCGCGAGCCCCCTGATGCACGACTCGGGCAGGTTGCGCGGGTCCGCGCTGACGCGCGGGTCGTGGAGCAGCGCGACGATCTCCCGGTAGGAGCTGACCACGTAGCTGCCGTCCGGCTGCCGCGCCACCGGCTCCCCGTGCAACTCGGGGAACAGCGGGTACGGGTCGGCCCGGTGGGCGTGGTCCAGGAACCGTTCGTAGACGCCGGGCTGTGTCATGCCATCGCTCCTTGCCTTCGGGTTCACCCGTTCCGCTCCACCAGGACGGCCCGCCGCTCGTCCGGGTTGTGGCCGGTCACCACGACGGTGGTGTCCTGCATGGCGGAGATCCGGGCCGGCATCTCCGCCGGGAGGACCTGCAGCTCGGCGGGCCGGTCGGCCATCGCGAAGTCGGGCGGGAACGGCGCGGCCCGCTCGATCAGCCCCTGGTAGAACTCCAGCGACATCCCCTGGTCGAAGGTGACCGCGGCGGTGACGCGGCCTCGATGCCCGTAGGCGGCGACGAACCGGCGGTCGGCGACCGAGCCCTGGACGACGGCGACCTCGTCGGCGAAGGTCGGCACGCCGACGGATTTGATGTTGGTGCCGAACTGGACGGACCAGAAGACCGGCAGCGACAGGTGCGGTCGGCGCTCGGTCGGCGCGCTGATCATGTTGTGCGCCGCCACCTGGGCCTGGTTGACCGCGTTCCCCCAGTGCTCCAGGGCCAGGAACTGGTAGCCGTAGACCGGGTGGGGGAAGCGCGCCACGTCCCCGGCGACGAAGACGTCGTCGGACACCATGCCGTTGACGTCCACGGCCCGGCACCCCGCGTCGCAGGACACCCCCCACACGCCGGCGGCCAGGCCGGAGCCCCGCAGCCATTCGACGTTGCGTTCCGCACCGAGCGCGGCGACCGCCACCTCGACGTCGAGGACGTCCCCGTCGGACAGGCGGGCGCGGCGCAACCGCCCCTGCGCGTCCCCCTCCAGCGCCGTGACCGTGGTGTCGCAGCGCAGGTCCACCCCGTGCTCGCGCTGCATCTGTGCGGCGACCGCGCCGATCACCGCGCCCAGCGCCCCCACCAGCGGCGCCGGCCCGCGCTCGACGACGGTGACCTGGAGGCCGAGTTCCCGGCAGGCGGAGGCGATCTCCGAGCCGGTGAAGCCGGCGCCGATCACCAGCACCCGGGGGTGCTCCGCCAGCCGCTGCCGCAGCATGTCCGCGTCCTCCCGGGTGCGCAGCACGAACACCCCGTCCAGGGCGGCCTCCGCCGTGTTCGGCCACTGCCGGGCGCGCACCCCGGTGGCGATCAGCAGCCGGTCGAACCCGATCCGCCGGCCGTCGGCCAGGCGGACCTGCCGGTCGGCCAGGTCCAGCCCGGACGCGGGGGTGCCGCGCAGCCATTCGGCGTCCAGGCCGTCGGCCTGGGGGAAGATGGTGTGCTCGGCGGGGGTCCGCATGCTCAGCACCTGCTTGGACAGCGGGGGCCGGTCGTAGGGCTGGGACCACTCGTCCCCGATCAGGGTCAGCGAGCCGGTGTACCCCTCCCGGCGCAGGGTCGCCGCGGCGCGCAGCCCGGCCAGCGAGGCACCGACCACGACGATGTGGCCGACCCGCTCGTGCGGTCGCCGGCCGTCGGGGGCGGGCCGCGGCCGGCCGAGGCCGCTCATCTCGTCGACCACCAGGGCCTGCACGGGGCAGGCCGCGGCCGCCCGCAGGACGTGCTCGCGCTGTGCGTCGTCGGGGTGCGGGTCGTACATCAGCGCCTCGGCGCCGTTCATCGTGAAGACGTCCGGCGCGGCGAAGACGCACTGCCCGTACCCCTGGCACCGGGTGAGATCGACGACAACTCGCACGGGGACCGTCCCCCTCCGGAAGTCGGGCAGGGAACCGGCGGCGCGGGACGTCCCCGCACCGCCGGGAATGAGCCGGTGAGGCCAGTGCATGGTCGTTACCCTGGACGGGCGCCTGCTACGGCCTCGTCACTGCACATGTCATAGCTGATGTCCGTTTTCTTGATGTTTTAACGGACTTGCTAGGGCAGAGATGTGGCTCTGCCCGAAACAGGGGCCGGCTCAGCCGGTCACGAACCGCTCGTCGACCTCCTCGGCGGTCAGGCCGAAGTCCGACAGGGTGTAGCGGTGCGCCGGGCGGGCCGCGCCCGAACGGCTCTCCTCGTGCAGCCGGGTCATGGCCGCGCGGGCGGCGTCGTCCAGCGGCAGCCCGAACCGGGCGTAGACGGCCTCGACCGTGCCGAGCGGGTCGCGCACGAAGTCGTCGTAGTCCACGTCGCAGAACCGCGCCGGGTCGTGCCTGGCGCGCTCGGCGCGGAACCGGTCGAGCCCGCGGCCCCACAACTCCAGCTGGTCCCGGCCGATCACCGCGCCGGTGAACACCTCCGACCAGCCCGCGGTCACGTGCGCGGCGAGGCTGCACATCGACGCCATCGCCGTCCGCGGGGCGCGGTGGGTCTGCACGATCAGCGCGTCGGGGTAGACCTCCAGCAGCGCGTCGAGGGCGAACAGGTGGCTCGGGTTCTTCAGCACCCAGCGCCGGCCGGCGTCGGGGAGACCGATCAGCTGCAGGTTGCGCCGGTGCCGGCGGTAGGCCGAGGTCCAGTCCTGCGCGTCCAGCCAGGCCGAGTACGCCGGCAGGTGCGCCAGGCACTCGAAGGACACCGACCGCATCGACTGGCGGAGCAGCTGCCAGCACTCCTCGACCATGTCGGCCGAGATGTAGTGCACGCCCATGAACTCGGGATGCTCGGTGTGGTGCCGCTCGTAGCGGGACTGGACGGTCTGGAAGGCGGGGTCCGCGGCCCAGGTGTGGCGGGGCGGGCGCGGCTGCGGCAGCTCGGCCAGCCACAGCTCCAGCCCCTGGTGCGCGGGATCGGCCGTGAGCAGCCGGTGCAGCGCGGTGGTGCCGGTGCGCGGCAGGCCGGTGACGAAGATGGGCCGCTCGACGGGCACGCCGGCGTGCTCGGGGTACCGCTGCCACGCCGCCTCCGACAGCAGCCGCGCGATCAGCGCGCCGCGCAGGTACGAGCGCTTCACCCGGTGGCCCAGCGGGGTGAGGCCCGCGTCCGCGGCGTAGGACTCCAGCAGCGCCGCCAGGCCGTCGCGGTAGGCGTCCTCGCCGAAGTCGGCCAATCCGGTGATCTTGCTGGCCGAGGCGTGCAGGTCCTCGATCGTGCCGATGCCGTCGCGTCCCGCGGTCATGCGCTCGCTCCTCCGGATCAGTGGTGCCACTCGCCGCAGTTGACGTCCAGGCACTGCCCGGTGACCGCCCGGGCGAGCGGGGACAGCAGGAACACCACGGCGTCGGCGACCTCGTCGGGCTCGGGCAGCCTGCGCAGGTCGGTCGTCGCGGCGGCCTCGTCGTAGATCTGCTGCGCCGGGACGCCGCGCTTGCGGCCGAGGTGGTTGAAGTACCACCGCAGGTTGTCGGCCCAGATGTATCCGGGTGCGACGGTGTTGACCCGCACCCCCTGCGGGCCGAGTTCGGTCGCCAGGCTCTGCGCGAGCGAGAGCAGGGCGGCCTTGGCCATCTTGTAGGCGCCGAAGGTGCGCCGCGAGTGCCGCAGCACCGCGGAGTTGATCATCACGACGGAGCCGCCTGACTCGGCGAGCGCCGGGACGAGCAGCCGGGTCAGCCGCAGCGCGGCGAGCGCGCCGACCTCGAAGCCGCCGCGCACCGCGTCCAGGTCGACCGAGCCCAGGTCGGTCAGCGGCGGGATCGCGAAGGCGCTGTTGACCAGGCCGTCGACCCGGCCGTAGGACTCCAGCGCCGTGTCGGCCAGCCGCCGGCAGGACGCCTCGTCGGTGACGTCGGTGGGGACCGTCACCGCACGGCGGCCGAGCTTGGTCACCTCCTCGGCCACCTCGGTCAGCCGCGACTCGGTCCGCGCCGCCAGGACCACGTCGGCACCGGCCCTGGCGCACTGCAGCGCGAGACCGCGGCCCAGGCCCGGGCCGACGCCGGAGATGACGATGACCCGATCTTCCAGCACCATCAGCCCAGCATCCTTCGGGCGACGGCGGTCTGGCGGGCGGAGATCCGGTCCGCCCACTCCTGCGGGGTCACCCGCTGCCGGTCATGGTGGGGCAGCCGCTGCGGCAGCGCGTCGAACGGCATCACCTCCACCGTGGGGCCGTCGTCGGCCTTGAGGTCGCGCGCCAGCCGCTGCCAGCGGAACTGCAGGAACCCCCGGCGGTGCCCGGTGCGCTCGACCCAGTTGGCCAGGCCGGGGTCGCGCTCGCTGACGACGTAGCGGATCCTGCCGTCGGGATCGACCCGCGCCTGGTCGGCGGTGAGGCTGGTCTGGTGGTTGATGTAGTCCAGCGAGACGTACCACAGGCTGCCGAGCTGGAAGCCGTGGTACGGCGCGTCCGCGCACGCCGGCACCGTGATCACCATGACCTGGTCGTCGTCGAGGTCGTAGTGGCCGACCGAGGAGTACTGCGTCGCGAGGCCGCCGGGCGTGAGCCGCGGCTCGGTCATCGTGTTGACCGGCAGATCGAGGTAGTGCCACTGCGGGAAGGCCAGGAACGTGCGCAGCCGGGTGAGCAGGATCCGGCCGGCCACGTCGTAGCGCCGGGTCATCTTCTCCACCGTGGCCGGCGGGGGAGCGGACCCGAGCGTGTCGGCGCGGTGGATGCGGATCTCGCCGGGCCGTTCGGCGTCCCAGTCGCTGGAGACCTCGCGCGCGATGAGCATCGCCGAGCCCGGTGCGAGCGCGAAGCGGTTCGGGCCGGTGTCCGTGCCCGGCGGGCCGAAGCGCAGCTCGTAGGACCCGTCCGCGGCGATCTCGATGTCGCGGTCGTCGAACGCCGTGAGGCTGTCGGGCGAGCGGGCCGGCGAGTAGTCGCCGTTGAGCACCTGGAAGCTCAGGTCGGCGGTGGTGCCGCGGCGGCCGGTGACGACGTACTCGGCGTCGTCGCGGACGTAGGCGTGGAAGTAGAGGGTGTCGGGGTTGTCCAGGCCGAGCTTGGCGTACGGCCCGGTGGAGGCGACGAAGAACGGGAAGTCGCGCTCGTAGGCCCAGGCCAGGTGCAGCGACGCCTTGATGCTGCCGGCGAGGTAGTCCAGGCCCTCGGCCAGGTCCTGCTCGGTCTGCGCGTGGGGCGCCGAGCGGATGATCTGCTCGGCCTCGGCGATCGCCTGGACGAATGACTGCGTGGCCACCGGACTCCTTCGACTGGCGGTACGGACGGCGATGCGGGTAGAACGTGTTCTAGGATGGGTCGGCGGGCGCCCAGCGGTTCGCGGTGAACGCCAGGCTGGGCAGGTCGTCGAGGGACACGGTGAACTCGTAGGTCCGCTCGTGGCCGGTGCGGCTGATCCGCCACCGGCCGTCGGGGCAGCGCCGGTAGTGGTCCTCGTAGTAGGCCGCTCCACGGATCATCAGCCGGTGCTTCATGACGATGACCGTGTCCTCCAGGGACCAGTGGCCGATGGCCCGGTCGCCGTCGATCTCGATGTCGTGCTGGCCGACGAGGTGCGTGGTGATCGTCCCGGGCCCCAGATTGGCCCGCATGTAGTCGACGATGGCGTCCCGGCCGGCCAGGTTCAGCGATTTTCCGAGCACGGGGGTGTCGTACCGGGCGACGGCGTCCTCGGTGAAGGTGTCGCCGAAGTCGTCCCAGAGCTTGAGGTCCACGCAGCGCAGGTAGCGGTACTTCGCCCGGCGGATCTCTTCGAGCGCGATCAGATCCATGCCCCTCAGCTTGCTGGACCGCGCACCGGTTGGCAAGAACGTGTTCTATTTTAGTGCCGATCGAAGGCCGCCCGGCGGCGGGCCGGACGCCTGAGGCACTATCGGTGTTCGCGTGCGCGGGCGGCGACCCGGCGGCCGCCGGGGCCGGCTAACGCGGCGCGGGGATGTCCTTCAGTGCGCTCTCGGCGGCGGTGCACGGGTCGGCGGCCGGCTCGACGTTGCGGAGCCGGCAGGCGGTCCGGCGCAGCAGCAGCCGGAACGCCGCGCGCTCCTGCGCGCTCAGCGCGTCCAGCAACCCGTCCTCGGCCTGGCGTACCCGTTCCTCGAGGTCGGCGAGCGTGCGGGCGCCCTGCGGGGTGGCGACGATCTTCCGGGCGCGGCGGTCGGCCGGGTTCAGCCGGCGCTCGACCAGCCCGGCCTCGACGAGGTCGTCGATGACGTACGTCATCACGGTGCGGTCGATGCCCAGATGCGCGGCCAGTGCCGCCTGGGTGGGCTGGTCTCCGTGGACCACCGCGGCGAGGATCTGGTAGCCGCGGGTGGCGTGCGGAAGCTCGCCCAGCAGCGGGGCGACCGACCCCTGGTAGGCGCTCAGCAGCACCCCCAGATGCCAGCCGAAGTCGCCCTCGGCGTGCACGCGCCCCCCGTCATGCGTCCCGGACCCCGTGCCGCTCATGCGGGAATGCTATCCGGGGATACGCGGTTCGACCAAACGTCTGTGCACTATATGGTCTGTGCGACAACACATCTGTGCCGCCACTGAACGAGGGGGACGCATGCCCGACTACGGCCACGACCTGATCTTCGGGTCCTTCATCACGCCCGCCGCCGCCCCCGAGCGGACCGTCGCCCTGGCCCGCGAATCCGAGGCCGCCGGCCTGGACCTGGTGACCTTCCAGGACCACCCGTACCAGGCGCGCTTCCTCGACACCTGGACGCTGCTGACCTACGTCGCCGCGCGGACCGAGCGGGTCCACGTCTCGGCGAACGTCCTCAACCTGCCGCTGCGCCCGCCGGCCGTGCTCGCCCGGGCGGCGGCGAGCCTGGACCTGCTCAGCGGCGGGCGCTTCGAACTCGGCCTGGGCGCCGGGTCGTTCTGGGACGCCATCGAGGCGATGGGCGGGCGGCGGCTGACCCCCGCCCAGGCCATCCAGGCGCTCGACGAGGCCATCGACGTCATCCGCGGCGTCTGGGACGCGGGCAACACCGCGCACCTGCGGGTGGACGGCGCGTACCACCGGGTCGACGGCGCCAAGCGCGGCCCCGCCCCCGCCCACGACATCGGGATCTGGCTGGGCGCCTACAAGCCCCGGATGCTCCGCCTGACCGGCCGCAAAGCCGATGGCTGGCTGCCCTCCCTGCCCTACATGCAGGGCCCCGACCCGCTCACCACCGGCAACGCCGTCATCGACGAGGCCGCCGCCGCGGCCGGCCGGAACCCCGCCGCGATCCGCCGCCTGCTCAACATCGCGGGCCGGTTCGGGCCGCCGGGCGACCAACCGCTGTCCGGCCCGCCACGGCAGTGGGTCGAGGAACTCGCCGAGCTGACCCTGGAGCACGGATTCAGCGGATACGTCCTCATGAGCGACGACCCCACGGCCATCCGGACCTTCGGCGAGGACGTCGCCCCGGCACTGCGCGAGCTCGTCGCCGCCGAGCGTGCCCGATGACGGGGACGCACGCCCGCCGGGACGCGGACATCGACCACTCCGGTGTGCCGGCGTCGCTGGCCGGCGCCGCGGTCGCACCCGGGGACGCCGGGTACGCGGCCGTCCGCTCCACCTACCTGCGCGGCGGGTCGCCGGGCCTGGTGCTGCGACCGCGCACGCCGGGCGAGGTCGCCGACGCCCTGGGCTTCGCCCGGGCGCAGCCCGTGCCGCTGTCCCTGCGCAGCGGCGGGCACGGCGTCAGCGGCCGGTCGACCAACCACGGCGGCGTCGTCATCGACCTGTCCCGGCTCGACGCGATCGAGATCCTCGACGAGGAGAGCCGCCGGGTCCGTGTCGGCCCCGGCGCGCGCTGGGGCGATGTCGCCGCGGCGCTCGCCCCGCACGGCTGGGCGATCAGTTCCGGCGACTACGGCGGGGTGGGCGTCGGCGGGCTGGCGACCGCGGGCGGCATCGGCTGGCTGGTGCGCGAGCACGGCCTGACCATCGACCACCTCCGCGCGGTGGACATGCTGCTGGCCGACGGCTCCCCGGTGCGCGCGAGCGCGACCGAGAACCCGGACCTGTTCTGGGCCGTGCGCGGCGCCGGGGCGAACTTCGGCATCGTCACCTCGTTCGAGTTCGAGGCGCACGAGGTCGGCCAGGTGGGGTTCGCCCGGCTGGTGTTCGACGCGACCGACCTGCCCGGCTTCCTGCGGCGCTGGGGCGCCGCGATGGAGGCCGCGCCGCGGGACCTCACGTCCTTCCTCATCACGGGCGCGCCCCGGCCCGGACAGCCGCCCCTCGCCCAGGTCATGGCGGTGGTCGACGCCGCCGACGCCGAGACCGTCGTGGACCGGCTGCAGCCCCTCGCCGCCACCGCGCCGCTGCTCGACCACGCGATCCAGATCCTCCCGTACCCGGCGATCATGCATACGCCGCCGGACGTCCACAACGGCCACGGGGAGCCGGTGGCACGCTCCGCGTTCGCCGAACATCTCACCCCGGACCTCGCGTCCGCCGCGGCGTGCCTGGTCGCCGGCGGGGACGCCTACTTCTTCCAGATCCGCTCGGTCGGCGGGGCCGTGGCGGACGTCGCCCCCGACGCGACCGCCTACGCGCACCGCGCGGCGAACTTCCAGCTGACGGCCCTCGGGCCGAGCCGCAAGCGGCTGGACCACGGGTGGGACGGGATGCAGGACCAGTTCTCGGGCCTCTACCTCAGCTTCGAGACCGACCTGCGCCCCGAACGGCTGCACGACGCGTTCCCGCCCGCCACCCTGCGGCGGCTACGGGAACTGAAGCTCCGCCACGACCCCGACAACGTCTTCCGCGACAACTTCAACATCGCGCCCCCGGGCTGAAAGCCGCTTTGTTGACCTTTTGCCGGGAAGCATCCTGCGCAAGGTAACAATAAGAAGTCAAACAACTACGTTGAGTGCATGACTAGTGATTTGATCGAAGACCGGACCTTTCCCGGCTCCGTCCTGGAGATCCAGAACATCGCCTTGACGCCCGCACAGCCCGAGCCCGGCAAGCAGGTGCGCCTGGACCTGGAGGGCGAGCTCAGCGAGCCGGTGGACCTCCGGGAGGTCACCACGGAGTTCACCGTCAAGCTGGGCATGGTCAAGCTGATGCACCGATCGTGCGAGCTGCCCGAACTGCTGGCGATGCTGGGCGGCGAGCTGTCGGGCGACGCGGAGGTGCCCGCCGGCCCCTTCGCGCGGAGCTGGACCCTCCGGGTCCCCAAGGACGCCCCGCGGGGCAGGCTCCAGATCACGCTCCGTGCGGAGACCTCCGCGGGAGAGGAGCTCGCCGACCTGAACTTCCGGCTCGACTTCCAGGGCTCCCGGGTGCCGAGCTGACGATCCGTCGGTAAGGCGCCCCGGCGGGTGGCACCGGCACGCCTGGGCCACTGCTGGCCGCACCTCCGGCGGCCGGCCCGCCTTGCGCGGGCGGGCCGGCCGCTTCAGCTCGCCGCGATCTCCAGGAGGGCGTCGGCGACCGCGCGGGGCTCGGTGAGCATGAGGTCGTGTCCGGTGTCGATGTCCCACAGGCGGCCCGCCGCCCGCGCCTCGGCGATGAGGCGGGGATCCCGGGTGGTCAGGGTCGAGGTGCAGACGACGTGGTACTGCGGGATCGCCCACAGCGCGTCCTCGTTGCCGAGCTTCAGCGGCTGCTCGAAGCACTTCCAGGGGTGGGCGGTCAGCCGCTCGTCCATCCAGGCGACGACGTCGGGGTCGGTCACCCCGTAGAAGGCGCCCGCGCCCGGAGCGGGCAGCAGGACGAGTTCGACGCCGTCCACGACCTCGCCGAAGGGGCGTGCGGACTCGATGATCGGTCCGGCGATGTCACGCAGCGACTGGCCGTCGCGGGGCGTGGCCGCGTCCAGGTACACCAGCCGCCCCACGCGCTCGGCCATGCGGTCGGCGACACCGGTGACGACCATGCCGCCGTAGCTGTGCCCCACGAGGATCACCTCGCGCAGGTCCTCGTAGTGCAGCACCGCGCCGATGTCCTGGATATGCAGGTCCAGGTCGATGCGCGCGCCCATCAGATGGGACCGCTCGCCCAACCCGGTCATCGTGGGCGCGTGCACCTCGTGCCCGGCGGCCCGCAGGATCCGCGCGACCTGCCGGTAACACCACCCGCCGTGCCCTCCACCGTGAACCAGCACATACGTCGCCATGGCGCCCTCCCTGCCCGAGGTGAGAGCGTCATACTCACAGGTGAGAATGCGAGATTCAACCTGGCCTGGCTCGCCGACGACTTCGACGACTACCTCAACGGCCTGCCCGGCTGGCGGGTCCTCCCTTGAGCCGGTGACGGCCGGTAGGAGCGGCTGCCCCGGCTCAGTGGGGCGGCACCCGGCCGGAGCGCCGCAGCACGCCGGTGACGTCCAGGCCGAGCCCGGCGGCCCAGTCGATGACGGCGGGCAGCGGCGTGGCCCCCTTGACGCAGACCGCGGCGAGCGCCGGCGGGCGGGCGACGAACGCGGCCCACTGGTCCGGGCGCAGGGCCAGGTAGCGCAGTCCGGGCAGGTCGGCGAGCGTGTCGAGGTCGGCGACGTCCGCGCCCGACAGGTCCAGCCCGTGCAGCAGGGGAACCGTCCGCAGCGGGGAGATGCGGACGGGGCCGCCGGCGGTGGCCAACGACAGGCTGCGCAGCGTGGGGTGGGAGTCCAGCGGAGCCAGGTCGCCGCCGCTCAGCGTCACGCGCAGGCGCTCCAGGGGCAGGCCGCGCAGGGGGGCGAGGTCCGCGGTGACGGGGCGGTTGAGGTGGAGCGCACGCAGTCCCGGCACCGCGGCGAGAGCGGAGAGATCGACCTCGCCCGCCTGGTTGACGTTGAGGTGCTGGAGCCCGGGTGATCCGGCGAGTTCCGCGCGGTCGAGCGGGCCCTCCTCGGGGCCGAGGATCCGGAACGCGACGGCGCGGGGCGGCCGGTCGTCCAGCAACTCCAGATAGTCGGGCTCCGCGCTGTAGTCGCCCCGGTCGAGCATGTCGAGATAGTCGCCGAGGAGGGTCGTCACGGAGTCGGCGACGTGGCCGGGGCCGTCTCCGTAATCGCGGCCGATGCGGATGATCTGCCCGGGCCGGCCCGCCCGGGCGGGGGCCAGGTCCGCCGCCAGGTAGTTACCGCCGTGGTCGTGGGCGAACGGGATCCAGGCCGGGTGCCCGGTGCACCGCCGGACCGTGTCCGGCGGGTCGGTGTCGCGGACCGTCTTGTCCCACCCCAGCTCCCAGCCGAACCAGTCGCGCTCCCGCGTCCGCTCGTGCACCCGCACCACCTCGTCCAGCGGCAGCCACGTGGAGCCGTCGAAGATCCCGGCGTCCCGGTCGCCGTCCGCGATCTCGTACAGGGCGCGCAGGTCGGCCGGCAGCCGGGCGCCGAGGCGCTGCTCGGCCCGCTCGATCTCGGCGGGGGAGGCCGCCGGGGCGGGCTTCCGGCTCCGTTCCACCAGCCGGGAGAACCGCCGCAGGTACTCCCGGAGGCGGGCCGTCGCCGTCTCCGGGTCGCCCGCGGGGACGGCGTTCCCGGGCCCCTCCTGATCGAGGCCCGGCTCGGCCGGCAGGTACCCGGGGTCCAGGACCGCGACATGGCCCTCGCCGCCCACGAGCGGCTCGACCGCTCCGTGGAAGGCGGTCGCCTCGACCTCGCCGGACGGAGCGCACGCCACCTCGAAGTGCACCTGACGCCAGCCGTGCGCCGCCGCCACGGCGTCGGCGAGTTCGGCGAGGACGTCATAGTCCTTGGGGAACACCCGCGTGTTCGTGCCGTCGGGCAGGTCGTAGGTGACCCCGTAGCTGTAGCTCATGGCGGACGCGTTGCCGGAGAGCAGCCCGCGCGACCACTCGCCGGGCGCCTCGCGATGCACGCTGCGCGCCAGCTCGTCGAGCAGTTCCGCGATCCGCGCGTCCATCGAACTCCGCCCTCCGGTCATGATCGGCTCCCGTGCCGCCGGCCAGGGTCCCACCACCGCCCGTCCGGTGGAGCCCGTTTCGAAGCACCCTGCCGGAACTTCTCGGAAAGCCCGTCCCCTGGCCGTCCCTCGGACGGAGGGTTCGCCACCGGGCCGTTTGTCCGCGGCCGTTGCACGCCCTAGCGTCCCCCTGTGACCGACGTGGTGGTGAAGATCTCGCAGGGCCTGCTCCGGGGACGGCAGGAGGGCGGAGCCGTCTCGTTCAAGGGGATCCCGTTCGCCGCGTCCCCGCAGGGGCCGCTGCGCTTCCGCGCCCCGGCCCCGCCGGCCGGCTGGGACGGGGTGCGCGACGCCGTGGCGTTCGGCCCGGCGCCGCCCCAACTTCCCCCGGCGCCGGGCGTCCCGCCCGTCTGGCGGCCCGGTGACGGCATGGACTGCCTGACGCTGAACGTCTGGAGCCCGGACCCGGGCGCGACGGGGCTGCCGGTCATGGTGTGGATCCACGGCGGCATGTGGCGGCACGGCGCGGCGAGCATGCCGCACTACGACGCGACCACGCTGGCGGGGGCGGGGGTCGTGGTGGTGACCGCCGGCTACCGGGTGGGGTTCGAGGGGTTCGGTCACCTGCCCGGCGCCCCGGACAACCGCGGCCTGCGCGACCAGATCGCGGCGCTGGAGTGGGTGCGCCGCGACATCGCGGCGTTCGGCGGAGACCCCGGTAACGTGACCGTCTTCGGCCAGTCCGCGGGGGCGGCCTCGGCCGTCCTGCTCATGGCGGCCCCGGACGCCGCGGGGCTGTTCCGGAGGGTGATCGCGCAGAGCGTCCCGGACGGCCTCCGCACCACCGCCGAGGCTGCGCGGGTCACCGGGGCGCTGGCCGCCGCGGCCGGGGTGCCCGCCACGCTCGAGGGCTTCGCCGCACTGCCGGCCGAGGCCGTCTTGGCTGTGCAGGACGCGGCCGGCCCCGGCGGGTTCGGGCCGGTCCTCGACGGCGACCTGGTCACCGGGCCGCTCGGGGCGGGCGTGGACCGGGAGGTGGACCTGGTCTGCGGGTTCACCCACGAGGAGTACCGGGGGATCGCCCCGGTTCCCGCGAACGCCGACCCGGCGGCCGTGGCGGCCTCGTTCGGGCTCGGCCCGGAGGAGGTGGCCGCCTACCGCGCCGCCCATCCCGGCGCCGACGACACCGGCCTGTTCGTCGTGATGCTGTCGGACGCGCTGGTCCGCATGCCCACCGTCCGGGTGGCCGAGGCGCACGCCCGGGCGGGCGGGCGGACCTGGCTGTACGACTTCGCCTGGCGGGGAGCCGCGCTCGGCGCCGGCCACGGCGTCGACGTGCCGTTCACTTTCGGCAACGGCGACGGCCGGTTCGCCGCCCGGCTGCTGGGCACCCCGCCGCCCGCCGACTTCGCCGCCCTGTCGGGCCGGATCCGCGCGTCCTGGACGGCCTTCGCCGCCACCGGCGCTCCGGGCTGGCCGCGCTACGACCTCGAACGCCGCCGCACCCGGATCTGGGACACCACGCCCACCGACGTGGACGACCCGCTGGCCGCCTCCCGCCGGATCTGGGCGCGGGCCGGGTAGGGCGAAGGCGCGCCCTTCATCCAGAAATTTGGAAAACGTCATGGTTTGGTCCGCCCGCACGGTGACACCGACGATCGGAGGCCACCATGCACATCGTTCCGCGACAGGTCCGATGAACCACCCGAACCCGGCATGTGGTGGCAGGATGAAGATCGCATAGGTCCGCGGGTGGCGAGGAGAGCATGGACGACCGGGAGCTGAAGCTCAACTCGCTGTCGCGGTATTCCAAGGACTCGCCGCTGTTCATCCTGGAGGAGCACGGGCACTGCGAGGTGCCGGCCGGCTGCGGAGGGGTGGTGCTGCGCTGGCGGAACCCGCGGGCCGGGGTCCCCTTCACCATGTGGCTGCACACCGCCGGCGACTGCGCCTTCCGGCTGGACGGGGCCGAACCGCCCTCGTCCCGGCCCGTGGTCTCCTACGGGGAGCACGTGCTGGCGTTCACGCTGTCCGGCGTCGACCCGGACTTCATGGTGCTGATGTTCGCCGGAGGGCACCGGCCAGAGGAGCGCCGCAACGTGCGCCGATCCCGTCCCGACCCGGTGGAGACGACGATCGTCTCGGCGGCCGACGGAAGCTGGCGGTACTCGCTCGCCGAGCCCGCGGACGACACCTGGATGCACGCCGGGTTCGACGACTCCGGCTGGTCACCCATGGTGCCGCAGGAGGAACGGCCGCCACCCGACGAGCAGGGCCGGGACCGCGACGCCTACCGGGTGGGGAGGCTGGCCGAGTTCGGCGCGGCAGGTCTGGGAGTGGCGGGGCGGGGCGAGCGGATCTGGGTCCGCAAGGCCTTCACGATCCCGGCGCCGGAAGAGGAGGCGTGATGGTGGTGGACCGTGCCCCGCTGGTGCTCGTGCGGCAGTTCTTCGGTTGCCTGGTGTTCGACCGCCGGACCTCGCGTTACCTGCCGTTCGACGCCGATACCACCGCGCTGCTGGTCCGGCTGCGCGACGTGCCGGTCGACGACGTTCTGGTCGAGACGGCCGACGCCGGGGAACGCGAGCGGATCCGGCGCTTCTTCGAGCACTTCCACGAGTTGGGCTTCTTCACCGTGGACGGGAGGTTCGCGGGCACGATCCTGTCGGGCGCGCACGTCCCGCCCGGCCACCTGACCGGGCCGCTGGCGGTGCACCTGGAGGTCGTGTCGGCCTGCAACCTCACCTGCACGCACTGTTTCGCCGGCGAGCTGCCCCGCCGCGAGCGGCGGCTGACCCTGGCGGAGATCGACCGGCTGTTCGCCGAGATGGCGGCGCTGGGCAGCTTCCGGATCGGGCTGACGGGCGGGGAACCGCTGCTGCGCAAGGACCTCTTCCAGATCATCGACCTGGCCCTGGAGCACGGCCTGGCCCCCTGCGTCACCACCAACGGCCTGCTCGTCACCGAGGAGATCGCCCGCGAGTTCGGTCGGCGCGAGCTGGCCTGGCTGAACGTCAGCCTGGAGGGCGCCACGGCCGAGACCAACGACCGGGTGCGCGGCGCGGGCACGTTCGAGAAAGTGCTGGACCGCCTGGCGGTGCTGCGCCGGCACGCCCGCTTCACCCTGGCCTTCACCATCATGAAGAGCAACGTCGCGGAGATCGAGGCGTGCGCCCGGCTCGCCCACGAGGTCGGCGCGGACACGGCTGTGTTCCGGCCGCTGTACCCGGTGGGCGTGGCCCGCGAGCACCTGGAGCTGATGCCGAGCTTCGCCGAGTACAACACGGCGCTGAACACGCTGGCCCGAATGGAGGACGACGGGTCGCTGGACCTGCGCCACATCGACTCGTTCGGCCCGCACTCCCGGCAGGAGACGCAGTCGGTGATCCACCAGAACTACGGGTGCGGCGCGGGCAACCTGGTGTGCTCGATCTCGGTGTCCGGTGATGTCAACCCCTGCAGCTTCCTGGGCCCGCGGTTCGTGGCGGCGAACATCCGTGACTCCTCGCTGGCCGAGATCTGGCACCACAGCGCCGGGTTTCGTGGCATCCGGGCGTTGCCCCGCGCCGAGCCGTCCGGCGAGCGGGGCCACACGGCCGCCTTCGCCGGCGGCTGCCGGGCCCGCGCACTGGTCCTCAACGGTTCGATCAACGCGCCCGACCCCTGGATCGAGGGTCAGGTCGCGCTGGAGCGGGCCGCGCCGGAAGCGGTGCACAACCCGCTGGCCGTCCTCGACGTGACGCCCCACCGGCGTACCGGGTGCTGCGGATGACAGGTACGGAGCACGACTGGCTGCTGGCCGACCACGGGACGTCGGGCGACCCCCGCGCGCTGCTCCGGCGGGGGCGGGAGCTGGCGGCCGCGGGGGAGACCCGGCTGGCCGCGACCGCCTACGACCGGGCCTACGGGCTGGACCCGGCAGACCCCGAGGTGGCCGGTGCCCGCCGCGCGTTGCTGGACGCGCTGGCCGTCGAGGAACACGGCATCAGGTTCCGCTACGTTCCCGCCGGCACCTTCCTGATGGGTTCGGAATCCGGTGACCCGGACGAGTGGCCGGTCCACCCGGTTCGCCTGGACGACTACTGGCTGGCCGAGACGGCGATCAGCTGGGCCTCCTACTGCGCACTGATGGGCTGGGAACTCCCGCCCGCCGGGCGCCCGCGGGAGACCGAGGTGGCGCGGGCGGCGATGTTCCACCTGGGGGAGGAGAACCGGATCCGCATGCAGTACTGCGAGGACGCGACCACGCGGGCCCGTGACTGGCACGCCCACATCCCCCCTGGAGAGGACGGCCGGCGGAGCGACCTCTTCGGCACGCCGCCGCGCGAGGACCCGGACCGGCCGTGGCGATACGACGCCAAGCCGATGGTGGCCGCCTCCTGGCAGGAGGCGGAGGAACTGTGCGAGCGGCTGAGCGGCGAGGCCGTCCAGTACCGGCTGCCCACCGAGGCGGAGTGGGAGCGCGCGGCGCGCGGCGGGCTGATCGGCTGCCGGTATCCGTGGGGGGACGAGCCGCCCACCCCGGAGCGTTGCGACTGCGACCGCTTCGACCGGCTCTCCCTCGTGCCGATGCGGAGCCTGCCGCCCAACGGCTACGGCCTGTACGGGATGGCCGGATCGGTGTGGGAGTGGACGGCTGACTGGTACGACCGGGACCGCTACCGGGAGAGCCCCGGGGCCGACCCGGCCGGGCCGGCCACCGGGCGGGAGCGGGTGTTGCGCGGCGGGTCCTGGGCCGACTGCGCCGAAACGGTCACCGTTTCGTTCCGGGCGTCCCGGGACTCCGGCGACTGGCGGTCCGGCGAGTGGGGCGATCACCTGGCTCCCAACATCGGCTTCCGGTTGTGCCGCACGGTGCGCGGCGATGCCGGGCCGGCGCGCTGAGGCGCGGGGCTGCGAGGGTCACGGCAGCCGCTTGATGTCGCCGTAGGCGCGGTAGAAGCCGCCGCGTTCGGAGACGCGGACCCCCTCGACCAGGTAGCGGGCGCCCGCCGCCCGGATGTCCTTGGGGAACTGCACCCGCCAGCCGGGGTCGTAGCCGGGGCTGGTCACCCGGACCCGGAGGCGGGAACCGTCCTGGTAGCACTCCACCACGATCCCGCCGTCGTCGGCGGAGGCGGTCTCCAGGGTGAGGGTGTGCTCCACGGTGGTGAGCGACGCGGCGGCCTTGACGTCGACCGGTTCGGGGACCGTGCCCTCCTGTGCCGCCCGGATCGCCTGTTCACCGGCGTCGATGCAGGCGAGCGCCCCGTCGGTGGTGACGATGTACAGCCGGTCGTCGATGAACTGCATGGACAGCGCCGAGCCGCAGCCGGTGCCGAGCTTCCACAGCCGCTCGCCGCCCTGGTCGAAGCAGTACACCGACGAGCAGTTGTCGCCCGCGAACACGTACCGTCCGCCGGGGGCGGTGGCGCAGGAGAACACCGCCGCGTCGCACCGGTACACGGCCTCGACGACGCCGTCGTCCTTGGCCAGCCGGTAGACCCGGCCGCGCCCGGTGCCGGCGTAGACCGTTTTCTCCTCCTGCCAGCCGAACAGGACGTTGCCCTCGACCTTGGTCTGCCAGCGCGGCCTGCCGTCGGCGGTGTCGTACCGGGCCACGCCGCGCGAGTGGCCGTGGTAGACGGCGTCGGCGTCGCAGCGGACCATCCAGGCGGAGTCGCCGTCGACGTCGCGCGCCCACTGGAACTCGTCCTCGTGGTCGATCGCGGTCATCCGCCCGCCCCGGTCGGAGACGCCGAGCACCGCGTCGTCGATGTCGAGCCAGTAGATGTCGACGTCGGCGGAGATCTCGTAGGCGACGCGGGGAACCTTGCCGCTGAGGTCGTAGACCTTGCCGTCGTCGCAGCCCGCGTAGATCCAGAAATCGTCGGCGACGATGCACTTGACCCCGTCGGGCAGCCGGAACCGGCCGGTCACGGCGCCGCCGTGGGTGATGGTGAAGACGTCGCCGCGCTGGTTCCCCACCCAGCACCGCTCGTCGTCCACGAAGATGCCGAACGCCGTCGAGCCGCTGGCGAACCGCCACAGCACGGGCGCCTGCCTGGCGGTGGACCTGCTGCTGGTGACGGCCCGCCGGGTGACGGGGCGGCGTTGCCGCACGCCCCGCACGGCGGGGGCGTATCCCTTGCGCAGCTTCTCGCCGACCTTCTTGGCCGCCGCCGCCTCGGCCTTCTGCAGGGTGCTGAAGTCGGTTGTCTTGGTCTGCCCCGGGGTGCCGATCCGGCCGTAGGTGACGGTGACCCGGGTGCCGGACCGGACGACCTCGTAGAACTTGTGCGCGCTCCCGCCGCCGTCCTCCGACAACTCCAGGTACGTGGTCTGCTCGGACATCACATGACCTTTCGGATCCGTCCACCATGATCGATGCCCGGAGCGTAGGGGGCGGGTCCGACAAACCACCTGAGCTTCGGCACGCCGGCGCGGCCCGCACCTGGCAGGTGCGGGCCGCGCGGTCGGAGTTCGGCCGGTCGCCGGTCAGGCGATGTAGACGACCATGATTCCCATGGCGCCCGGATCCACGTCCCTCATGTTGTAGGTGGTGTGCATCCGCACCTTGTCGAAGAAGGCGATGGGCATGTCGGGTTCACAGGTGGTGAAGTTGGCCACCGTCTTGTGGTAGGAGCTGAGCGGTGCGTTCGGATGCCCTGTTCGGGTGAGCACGTGGGCCTCGGCCGGATGCCCGGGTGTGCCCGCGCCCGGACCCGCCGGTCCGTGCGGTGTCCCCGCCTCGTAGCCGGGGATCGACGTGCAGTACCACTTCCCGTTGGAGGCGTTCTCCAGGGACACACCGAGGATGCCGTCGTGACCGTGGCCGCCGAGGCTCAGCACGGTGCCCCTGCGCCACAGCCGCGCCTCGTAGTGGGTGTCGGAGTAGCCGGCCGGCACCTCCTTCTCGGAGTTGCCGCACTGGTCGATGTCCAGCCAGTAGGGGTGGGCCTGCTTGGCCGACTTGACCCAGGTGAAGGTGTACTTGAACTCGACCGTCAGCGGCTGGTGGGTGTGGTTCATCAGGTGGTAGACCAGGCCCCACTTGTCGCCGGCGTTGACCCGGTAGCCGTACTGCCCGCTGGAGTGGACGCTGCCGAACGTGCGTTCGTTGCCGGCGGCGAAGAACCGTTCGTTCCCGCCTTGCATCAAGCCCAGCATGTTGATGTGTTTGCCCAACCCGGGCCCGCACAACGGGTCTTTCCGGCTGATGTTCATGTTCACCACGTGGTGGAGCATGCCGCCGGTCTCGATGTTGACGCTGGTGTCGGTCCCGGCGATGACCAGGTCGGGCAGGATGCCCGTGATGTAACAGTCCTCGCACGGCTTCTGGATCTTCATCTCCCGGCAGCCCGAGTACAGCTCGACGAAGATGCTGCAGGTGCCGTCGACGGCGACCTCGTTCTTCAGCTCACCGGCCGGGCCGTGCCCGTGGTCATGTCCCGGTGGGGGCTCCTGCGTCTCGGGGGCGGCGGGGATGGTGATCGGACCCCACTTGACCGTGGTGACGTTGTGCCCCGGAATGGGCTGCCACGTCGGCGGGTCGTAGGGCTGGGCGGCGGCCGACGGGGCGGCGGACGCCGTCGTGGCCGATGACAGCAGCGCCGCCGCGAGCAGCGTGGCGGCGGCCATCACCATCATGCGGAACCAGCTACGTGGTCTTCGCATGTTCTTTCTCCTTTCACACGGGGGCGGTGTCACGCGACTGATCGGTACCTCCATCGGTGTCTTTCGCGGGGTCGCCGGCGGCAGGTCGCGTCGAATGCTGAAACGGCTCTCCTGAAGTCGCTTTGCTGAGGTCTGCCATAGGGTGACGCCTGTTGGAACCTTCGTCAATAGAGATCAATTGACAACGAATATTCCGAGGTGTGTGTCGGTGTGCTAACTGTGTTGGCCGGCTGTCACCTGGTGGGTGGAGATCCTTTGTGCGGATATTTTCCCTGTTCAGCGGAGTGATCTCGCCGCCACTTAATAAGTGGATGCCATTCTCTGGCCTATTTTTATCTGTTCCCCGTGTGCATGGGTGTGGGGTTCTGTTGCGCCTTGAGGTCCTGTGTGTCGAGTGACAAAAAAACCGGGCTGCTCTGCGTCAGTGACCCAAAGACATCCCAGGGTGACGCACTTAACATGACAGTGAATGAATGATCACCATGGGCGGTAATGGCTGGGAGTCGAGCCGGATGACTTTCGGTCATTCCGTTCGTGCTGCACGCCGGGTGAGTTCACATGACAATGATCGCTGATCGGCCGAGCACGGCGGCGGCCCCGGCCGCCGCGCGCAGGCGTTCCGCCGAGCCGAGCCTGTGGCCGCTGGTGACCCGCCTGCATTTCTACGCCGCCCTGTTCGTGGCGCCCTTCCTGTTCCTGGCCGCGCTGACCGGGCTGGCCTACGCGTTCGCTCCGCAACTCGACCAGATCGTCTACCGCGACGTCCTGCGCGTCGAGCAGGTGACCGGCGACCCGCGCCCGATGCACCAGCAGATCCGGGCCGCCCGCGCCGCGCACCCCGAGGGCAGGATCGCCTCCGTCGTCCCGCCGGCCACCCCCGAGGAGACCACCCGGGTCGTGCTGGAGGTGGCCGAACCGGACGAGCGGCGGCGCAGCGTGTACGTCGACCCCTACACCGGCGAGGTGACCGGCGCGCTCACCACCAAGCTGGGCGGCACACCGATCACGACCTGGCTGAGCGAGGCGCACAGCAACCTGCACCTGGGCGCACCGGGACGCATCTACCTGGAACTGGCCGCCAGCTGGCTCTGGCTGGTCGTCGTCGCCGGGCTGCTGATGTGGCTCGGCCGCCGGCGCCTCTACCGGGGCAAGGCCCCGTTCTGGCGGGCGCTCTGGTACGACCGCTCCGGCCGCGGCGTTCGCCGCGACCGGAGCCGCCACGCCACCCTCGGCCTCTGGCTGTCCATCGGGGCGGTCTTCCTCAGCCTGACCGGGCTGAGCTGGTCCGACCACGGGGGCGCCCGGTTCGAGGCCGTCGAGCGGTCCCTGGGCGCGAAGGCTCCCGCCCTCGACACGGCCCTTCCCGTCCCCACGGGCAGGAAGGCCAGGCCACCCGGGGACGACGCGGCGACCGCCGGGGCCGCCGACCCGGCCCGGCGGGTCGGCCCGGTCCTGGCCGCCGCCCGGGCGGCCGGGCTGTCGGGACCCGTGGAGGTCGGCCTGCCCCGGGTGGACGGCACGGCCTGGACCGTCACCCAGACCGACAACCGCTGGCCGGTCCGCAAGGACCAGGTCGCCGTCGACCCCGCCACCGGCAAGGTCACCGACCGGGTCGACTGGGCCGACCATCCGCGGTCGAGCCGGCTGCGCTTCCTCGGCAGCCAGGTTCACCGCGGGCCGCTGTTCGGGCCGGTCAACCAGGCCGTGCTCGCCGTCATCGCGCTCGGCCTGCTCGTCGTGATCGCCTGGGGCTACCGGATGTGGTGGCGGCGCCGGCCCACCGGCGCCGAGCGGTGGACCCTCGGCGGCCGGCCGCCGCCCCGCGCCGCCTGGCGGAAGCTGCCGGTCCCGGTGCTCGTGACCGGGTTCCCCGTGCTGCTCGTCCTGCTGTGGGCGATGCCGGTGCTCGGCCTCAGCCTCGCCGGCTTCCTCGTGGCCGACGCGGTGGTGGGCGCCGTCCAGCGGCGGCGCGCCGCCGACCCGGCGCGCTGAGCCCGATCAGTCCGAGAGCGCGATGCCCCGCAGGAAGCGGTACGTCTCCTCCGTGGCGACGTTGACCCCCTGGACCAGGATCACCAGGTCCGGCCGGGGCCGCCACAGGACGATCGACTGGTGGTGGTGGCCCCGGCTGGTCGAGCCGGTGGCCGTTCCCCGGGGCACCCACACCGGACCGAACGGGCGCGCCTGGTCCAGCGTGTGGAGCGTGTCCCGGGTCGCCGACGGGTCCACCTTCCCGGTGGTCACGGTCACGATGATCAGCGGGACCTTCCGCCGCTGCCCGGGCGGGGCCGATCCGCGGTAGACCATCAGCCAGCGCCGCGTCCCCTCCGGCACGGGCCGGGTCTCCATCAGCCCGGGCCCGGGCAGGAGAGGTGTGTTCTCCTCGCGCAGGCCCGCGGGCACGTAGCCGAACTTGATCATCGCGGTGGGGTCGTAGGCGGCGGGCCGCCCGGCGGCCGTGGCCACCGGGGAGGCGGCGGGGGAGGGCCCGGGATCCCGCACGATCCCGGCGCCGAGGACGGTGGTGACGGCGACGGTGGCCACGGCGGCGCAGACCAGGGACAGCTGGGCCGCCCGCCGCGCGCGCCGGGGCGGGGCGCTGCCCATGATCACCCGCAGTGCCATGTCGTCGGGCAGTTCGACGTCCTCGACCAGGCCGTCGAGGTAGTCGCGGACGAGTTCCCGCGCCCGCTCGTCCGCGGGCTCGCCGGAATGTGCCGTCATCGTCCCGCTCCTCGCACCGGTTCGTTCGCCTGGTCGTCCAGCGACAGCTGCTCCCGCAGGGCCTTGAGGGCCCGGTGGGCCTGGCTCTTGACGGTGCCGACCGAGACGCCCATGAGCTTGGCGGTCTCGGCCTCGGTCAGATCCGCCCAGTAGCGCAGCACGATCACCGTGCGCTGCCGGTGCGGCAGCCGCTCGACGACCCCGCCCACGGCCTTGCGGGTGAGCATCTCGTCCCAGGGGGCGTAGCTGCCCCCCTCCTCGTCCCGGAGGCCGATGCGCTCGGGGCGCCGCTGGCGCTGCCGCCAGCTGTCGCGGGTCGCGTTCACCAGGGCGCGGCGCACGTAGCTCTCGGGGTCGCCCCGCCGGGCGATCCGGTCCCACTTGCGGTACACCCGTTCGAGCGCGCCCTGCAGCAGATCCTCGGCGAGGTCGTGGTCACCGGTGAGCGCCACGGCGAAGCGCAGCAGCCCCGCACCGCGTTCCTCCACGAACGCGGTGAAGGTCGCCGGATCTGCGTTCATGAAGCCTCCGTACTCGCGCCACCGTGGAGAACACGGCAGGTGCGGCCGGATGGTTGCACGTGCAGATCACATTTCCGGGAGAAAGTTCCGGGGCCGCGGTGCCGCCCGGTCAGCATCCCGGCAGGGTGCCGCCCGACCTGTTGTAGGTGATCCGGATGCCGTTGTAGTAGTAGTAACCCGCGCCGGAGGAGCGGGTGAAGCTGAGCGTTCCCGTCGCGCCGAAGTAGGTGACGGCGGTGCCGTTCGCGGCCAGGTAGTTGTCGGCCCGGCCCCGGGTGTTGGGGCCGACGACCCCGTCGGCGGTCAGCCCCTCGGCGCGCTGCCACTGCCGGGTCGCGGCGGCGGTGCCGCCGCCGAACACGCAGTCGACCTCGGACCAGAGCATGTTGTTGTCGGCGTACAGGATGTACTGCCACATGCCGGTGTAGTTGCCGTTGGAGTAACCGCATCCGGCGCACAGGGTGGCCTCGTTGCCGAGGTCGTCGGTGGCCGTCCCCGCGCCGTCGACGACCAGGTTCCCGGTGCCCAGCGCGGTCACCTCGCCCTCGGCGGGGACCTTCACGACCTGGTCGAGGGTGCCGGGGGCCGGCGGCTTGGCCTGGGCGATCACCGACCGGGTCTTCGCCGCGACCTTGGTGCCGTCCGCGGGCAGTGCCCGGGCGATCGCGGTCAGCTGGTCCCGGGTGACGGCGCCCTTCCCGATGACCTGGTAGTTCACGCCGGGACGCTCCGACCAGGTCACGATCGTCAACCCCGGTCCCCACTGGTCGGCGGTGCCGGCCACGACCGCGGGCCGCGTCCCCGCGCCGGGCCGGGGCACCCGCAGGCTGCCCAGTACCCGCGCGTTCGCGGCCACCGACGTCGCCGACGCGGTCCGGACCGCCCCCACCTCGCGCACGACGCTGACCAGGTTGCGGCCGTGGGTGAAGGTGAGGAGGTCGCCCTGGACCTTCTCCGCCTGGTCCAGTTCCGACGCGTCGGAGCGGGCGATGCGGTCGCGCGGCGCGTAGCCGGGCAGCACCTTGGCGACCACGGCCCGGACGTCCGTGGCGAAGTCGGCCCGGACCGCGGCGTGTCCCGCGGGGGCGAGCAGGGAGGCGACGCACAGCGGTGTCCCCAGGATCACCAGCCGGGCGGCCGCCGTGCGCAGTCGCTGTGCCAAGGTCTTTCCTCTCGCTCGTGAACTCGCCTGAGATGTACTAAGGATCTTCGAGTGACAAGAGTGGCACGAGCAATACGCGAAAGTGGCCTGACACGGCCAAGATGTGCGCAATGCACGATTCATTGGTATTCTCGCCAGGTGAGGAGATCCCTCAGGCCCTGGGGGCGGCGTCGCCGGGGGCGAGGACCTGGAGGATCTCGCCGTGGCCCTCCCAGCCCTCCCACAGGTCGCGGTGCAGCCGCAGGAGGCGCGAGCACCACTCGACCACCTCCTCCTTCGACCGCACCTGGTACAGCGCGTAGCCGACGATCTCCCTGCTCCCGGGGGAGGGACCGTCGGTCACGCCGAGCTCCCCGCCGGAGACCTCGATCCGCGCGCCCGCCGCACTCGGGGCGAGCCCGCCGCCGTCGAGCAGCACGCCCGCCCGGATCGCCGCGTCCCCGAGCTTCGAGATCTCCTCGAACAGCTCGGGCGGGGGTGGGGTCGCGGGCCGGGCGGCCTTCAGCAGCGCCAGGTAGCGCATCGTCGGATCTCCTCGCTCCGGGCCGGGTCCGGCCGACCGGGCCTCCACCTACTCCTCGAACGGCGGTCGCGGAAATCGACGGGCCGTACCGGATTCCCCGAAAAAACCGGGAGCGGCGCCCCGGCGTCAGCTGTGGGCGCGGGTGCGCAGCCGCAGCAGGACCAGCCCGACGGCCGACGCGATGAACGAGGCGGCCAGGACGGAGGTGGCGGCGTGTTCGGCCGCCACGGGGTCGTCGGTGGTCAGCCGGGCGATCAGCAGGCTGACGGTGTAGCCGATCCCGCCCAGCACCGCCACGGGCAGGACGTCCGCCCAGCCCACCCCGCTCGGGAGGGAGGCCAGCCGCAGCCGCACCGCCAGGTACGCGCCGCCGAAGATGCCGACCACCTTGCCGACCAGCAGGCCGAAGAAGATGCCCTGGGCGATCGGGTCGCTCACCGCCGTGCCGATCGCGCCGAGCCCGATGCCGGCCGCGGCCAGCGCGAACAGCGGGACGATGAGCCCGGCCGAGATCGGGTGCAGCCGGTGCTCCAGCCGCTCGGCCGGGGACTCCTTCTCCCCGGGTCCGGCGACGACCGGGGTGAGCAGGCCGAGGAGGACGCCCGTGACGGTGGCGTGCACGCCGCTGGCGTGGATGCAGACCCAGGCGGCCACCACCAGCGGGATCATCAGCGGCAGCGGGGTCCGGCGGTGGCGCTGGGCCAGCCAGTAGGCCCCGCACAGCGCCAGCCCGGCCAGCAGCCACAGCAGGTTGAGGCCCTGGGTGAACAGCACCGCGATGAGCGCGATCGCGCCGAGGTCGTCGATGACGGCCATCGACAGCAGCAGCACCCGCACCCCCGCCGGCAGTGCCGAGCCGGCCAGGGCCAGCACCCCCAGCGCGAAGGCGATGTCGGTGGCCACCGGGACCGCCCACGCCCCGCCGTCGGCGGCCCGCCCGCCCGAGACGGCCAGCGCGACCAGCGCGGGCACGATCATCCCGCCGGCGGCGGCCAGCAGGGGCAGCGCGGCGGCCCGCCATCCGGCCAGCTCGCCGACGGTCAGCTCGCGCTTGACCTCCATGCCCGCGACGAAGAAGAACACCGCCAGCAGCCCGTCGGACACCCACGCCGCGACCGGCAGGTGCAGGTGCAGCCAGTGCGGTCCGAGTTCCGCGCCCCAGATCTGCTCGTAAGCGCCCGGGGCGAGGTTGGCCCACAGCAACGCGATCGCGGTCGCCGCCAGCAGCAGCTTCCCGCCCGTGGTCTCCTCGCGCAGGAACTCGGCGAGCGATTCGGATCGCTCGTCCTTGCCGTTCGAGCGGCCGAACGGAAGGGACGGGCGAGGCATGCGCATGGGGGCGGCTCCTGATCCGAAGACGACGACGGCACCGCCGACCAGACTTCCCGGCACACCCTGCGCGAATCGGCCACGCATTGTCTCCACCCTAACCGCGGCCGTCACCTGCGATCACCGGCGGGGCGGACCGCCGGCAGGCGTATCGCCTTTGATTTATATAAGTCAATGCTTGTATTCTCGAGCAGTGCACGCGTTCGACGTTCTCGGCGATCCGGTGCGGCGCAGGATCCTCGAACTGCTCGCCGACGGGGAGATGACCTCCGGCGCGGTGTGCGCGGTGATCCGCGAGGAGTTCGGAATCTCCCAGCCGGCCGTGTCGCAGCATCTCAAGGTGCTCCGCGACGCGGGCTTCGCCACCGTCCGACCCGAGGGAACCCGGCGGCTGTACGCCGTGAACTCCGAACCGCTGCGCGAGGTGGACGCCTGGCTCGACCGCTTCCGGCGGTTCTGGACCCCCCACCTGGACGCGTTGGCCACGGAGCTGGCCCGCGGCAAACGCGAGCGCCGCCTCCGCGACGGCGGGAGCGGCCCGGCGGCGAGGACCTCGTGACCGACGTCACCGGCCGGCGGCGGAGTGGGCCGCGGCCTTCTCCACCCCGTTCCCGGAACCCCGCCCCGGTTCAGCCGGCCCGCAGGTACTGGTCGGGCAGCCGGGGCTCGGCGCCCAGCGTGCGGGCGGCCCGGTTCGGCCAGTAAGGGTCGCGCAGCAGCTCCCGGCCGAGCAGGACGGCGTCGGCCCGGCCGGCGCCGATGATCTCCTCGGCCTGGTGCGGGTCGGTGATCTCGCCGACGGCGGCCACCGGCAGGTCGGTCTCGGCGCGGACCCGGGCCGCGAACGGCACCTGGTAGCCGGGGCCGGTCTGGATCCGCGCGCCGGACGCGTTGCCGCCGCTGGAGACGTCGAGCAGGTCGACGCCATGGGCGAGCAGTTCCTTGGCCAGCCGCACGGTGTCGTCCAGGGTCCAGCCCGCGCGCTCGTCCTCGGGGTTCTCGGTGAGCCAGTCGGTCGCCGAGATGCGGAAGAAGACCGGAAGGTCGTCCGGCCAGACGGCGCGCACGGCGTCGACGACTTCGAGTGCCAGCCGGGTGCGGTTCTCGAAGGAGCCGCCGTAGGCGTCGGTGCGATGGTTGCTGTAGGGGGAGAGGAACTCGCCGATCAGGTAGCCGTGCGCGCCGTGCACCTCCACGGCCTGGAAGCCGGCCCGCAGCGCGCGCCGCGCCGCGCGGGCGAAGTCGTCGACGACGCGGCGGATCTCGTCCACGCTCAGCTCGGTGGGTACCGGGTGGTCCTCCCGGAACGGGACGGGGCTCGGCGCGACCGGCCGCCATCCGCCGTCGCCGGGGGCGACCGGAGCGCCGCCGCGCCACGGCAGGTCGGTGGAGGCCTTGCGCCCGGCGTGCGCGAGCTGGATGCCCGGCACCGTGCCGTGCCGGGCCAGGAACCGGGTGATCCGGGTGAACGCCGCCTCCTGGCGGTCGTTCCACAGTCCCAGGTCGGCCGGGCTGATCCGGCCCTCGGGGGAGACCGCCGTGGCCTCGGTGAGGATCAGCCCGGCGCCGCCCACGGCCCGGGCCGCGAGGTGGGCGAAGTGCCAGTCGTCCGGGACGCCGGTCTCGGGGCCCTCGGTCGCGGCGGAGTACTGGCACATCGGTGCCATCCAGACCCGGTTGGGAATCGTCAGCGACCGCAGGGTGATGGGTTCGAACAGCACGGTGGGCCCCTCTCAGGTTCGTCGGGCGACTCCTTATACGATAAGCATCGTACTACGATGGTTGTCAAACTACGATGATGGTCGTACTACGACGAGCGTCGTACGATTGGGGTCGAGGGCGAGGAGGAGATCCCCATGACCGGCAGGGTTCTGGAACATCCGGAGGTCGAGGAGATCCGGCTGGAGGCCGTGCTGCACGCGCTCGCCGACCCCATGCGCCTGGAGGTGGTGCGCTTCCTGTCCTGCGTGGACCGGGAGGTCGCGTGCTCGGAGATCGACCTCGTGGTGAGCAAGTCCACCACCACGCACCACTACCGGGTGCTGCGCGAGGCCGGCGTGATCAACCAGGTCTACCGCGGCACCGCGAAGATGAACTCCCTGCGCCGCGCCGACCTCGACGCACTCTTCCCCGGCCTGCTCGACAGCGTCGTCGCCGCGGCCGTCCGGGAGGCGGAGCAGGCCGATCAGGCCAGCGTGTAGCGGATCGGCAGGTGCTTGAGGCCGCCGACGAAGGTGGTGGCGGTCAGCTCCGGCTCCCCGGCGAGCTCGACGGAGCGCAGCCGGGGCAGCAACTCGGCGAAGAACTCCTGGATCTCCATCCGGGCCAGCGCCGCCCCCAGGCAGTAGTGCACGCCGAACCCGAAGGCGAGATGCCGGTTGGGGTCACGGCCGACGTCGAAGCGGAACGGGTCGTCGAAGACCCCCTCGTCCCGGTTGGCCGAGGGGTAGGACAGCAGCACGGACTCGCCCGCGCGCACCGGCACCCCGCCGACCTCGGTGTCGGCCTCGGCGGTGCGCATGAACTCCTTGACCGGGGTGACCCACCGGATCATCTCGTCGGCGGCGAACGGCATCAGGCCGAGGTCGTTGCGGAGCCGGGCGAGCTGGTCCGGGTGCTCGATCAGCGCGTGCAGGCCGCCGGAGATGGTGGAGCTGGTGGTGTCGTGGCCCGCGGTCGCGATGATCACGTAGTAGGAGGCGGCGTCCAGGTCGCTCAGCGGCTCGCCGTCGACGCGGGCGTTGGCGATGGCGGAGGCCAGGTCCTCGGTCGGCTCCGCCCGGCGGGCCGCGGTGAGCCGCTGGAAGTAGGCGAAGAAGTCCAGCAGCGCGGCGAGCTGCTCCTCGGGGCTCACGCCGCGCCGCAATTCCTCGTCGGCGCCGCCGAACAGCTCCTGGGTGAGCTTGAGCATCCGTGGGAAGTCCGACTCGGGCAGCCCGAGCAGCGACAGGATCACGTACAGCGGGAAGTGCACGGCGATGTCGGCCGCGAAGTCGCACTCGCCGTCCAGCTCGGCCATCCGGTCGACATAGCGGCGGGCGAGCTCCCGCACCCGCGGGCGGAGCGCCCGCATGGCCTTGGGCCGGAACCAGTCGGCGCCGATCGCCCGGACGACCCGGTGGTCGGGGTCGTCCATGTGGACCAGGGTGCGCAGGCCCGTCCCCTCCTCGGCCCGCTGCCGGTTGATGGCGTCGAACTGGGCGGTGGCCAGCAGCGGCCGCGGCTCGTTGCGGAACAGCCCGTGGTCGCGCTCGACGGCCATGACGTCGGCGTGCCGGGTGACCGCCCAGAAGGGGTTGTAGCCCGGAGCCTCCACCCAGTGCACCGGTGCCTCGCGCCGCAGCAGGGCCAGCGACTCGTGCAGGCGGTGCTCGTCGGCGTACGCGGTGGGGTCGGCGAGCGCCCGGCCCGCCTCGTGCACGGTCACGGTCACAGCGGTCTCCCTCGGGGCGGGGGTGGCCCCTCCACTATGCCGGATCGGCCGGCTCGCCCTCCGGCGAGATTGCCGGGATGGACGATGCGGCCCGCCGGTGGACGGCCGAGGCGATCGGGCGGCTGCGGGCCGAGCCCGGCATCCCGCATGCCGGCCGGACCGGCGGGTAGGGCAGGCCGGGCACGGATGGACTCCGCCCCTGTCCCGGCCGGGACAGGGGCGGGGCCGGTCAGCCCGTCAGCGAGCAGGTCTCGCGGAGGTCCACCCCCGCGGGCTTGGGCAGGGTGGCGTCCGGCGGGGGCGTGCGGCCCGCCGTGGTCCAGCCCTCCAGCGCGGTGAAGGCAGTGCGGAAGCACGGCAGGATCGGGCGGACCAGATCCGGGTTGGCGTCGTACAGCCCGTCGGTGTGGGTACCGCCGGCGAGCCGGTAGTAGCGGTGCAGCCGGTCGCGTCCCTGGCCGTTCACCAGGGCGGTGTAGGCGTCGCCCGTCCTGCTGATCGGCAGCAGCGCGTCGAGGGTGCCCTGCAAGGTGATCATCGGGCGCCCGATCCGGCCGGTCAGCGAGATCTTCCGCACCGCGTCGTGCACGGCCGCGGGGCGCGCGGCGTAGTCGTAGTCGGCGTCGCACCGCGGGGTGCCGGAGGCGCAGTACGGGACGCCCGCCTCCAGGTCGCCGTCGAAACCGGGGTCGAGTTCCTCACGGTAGATCCGCTGGGTGAGGTCCCAGTACACCTGGTCGTGGAAGGGCCACAGCGCCTCCGACCCGGCCGGGATGCCGGCGGCCGTGATCGCGGCGTGCGCGGCGGGGTCCCCCGTCGCCTTGTAGGCGGGGTAGTTGCGCAGCACGGGCGGCAGGAAGGTCAACAGGTTGGGGCCGTCCGCCCGCCACAGCGTGCCCTCCCAGTCGACGCCGCCGGTGTACAGCTCGGGGCGGTTCTCCAACTGCCAGCGCACCAGGTAGCCGGCGTTGGAGATCCCGGCCGCGTAGGTGCGCGCGGCCGGGCGGCCGTAGCGCCGGGCGACGACGGCCTTGGCGGCCAGGGTGAGCTGGGTGACGCGGTGGTTCCACTCGGCGATGGCGTCCCCGGGCCTGGTGCCGTCCCGGTAGAACTGGAGGCCGGTGTTCCCCTTGTCGGTGGCGGCGTAGGCGTAACCCTTGGCCAGCGCCCAGTCGGAGATCGCGAAGTCGTTGGCGTACTGGCGCCGGTTGCCGGGCGTCCCGGCGACGACCAGCCCGCCGTTCCACTTCTTCGGCAGCCGGATCACGAACTGGCTGTCGTGGTTCCAGCCATGGTTGGCGTTGGTGGCCGAGGTGTCGGGGAAGTAGCCGTCGATCTGGAGGCCGGGCACGCCCGAGGGGTTCGTGGTGCCGGTCGCCTGGAGGCCCGCCCAGTCGGCCTGGACGGTGTGCCCGGAGGCGACGGTGCCCGCGGTGGTCAGGTCGTCCAGGCAGGCGGAGATCTGCTTCTCCGCGCCGGGCACCTTGACCGGACGGGAACCGCAGTCGGCGCCCGCGGCATGCGCGGGTGCGGCCGGCCCGAGCAGGGCGGCGCCGGCGGCGACCGCCGTCGCGGCGTGCAGCAGAGGACGCAAGGGGGGCATTCGGGCTCCTCGCCGGGGTGGGGGTTCGGGGAATCCCGCAATCATGCGGAGGGTGTGTGCGCCGGGCCACGTCCGCGATCGCCACTTTCCGCCGGCCCGGCATGTTCGCCGGGACCATGTGGCGGTCACTTCCGTTTCCCGGCGGAGCGCATGACGGGGGGGCCGGCGGGCGCCCGTGCCCGCCGGCCCGCTGTGGTGGGCTCAGGCCGACCGCTGGACGAGCAGGGGAGCGGCGGTGGCCGCCCGGACCTCCTCGACGTCCACTCCGGGGGCGACCTCGCGCAGCGCCAGGCCCGCCGGGGTGACGTCGATGACGGCGAGGTCGGTGATGATCCGGTCCACCACGCCGCGGCCGGTCAGCGGCAGCGTGCAGCGCGGCAGGATTTTGGGCGACCCGTCCCTGGTCAGGTGCTCCATCAGCACGATGACGCGGCGGGCGCCGTGCACCAGGTCCATCGCCCCGCCCATGCCCTTGATCATCTT
Organism: Actinomadura craniellae; assembly: GCF_003289645.1. Classification (GTDB taxonomy): domain Bacteria; phylum Actinomycetota; class Actinomycetes; order Streptosporangiales; family Streptosporangiaceae; genus Actinomadura_D; species Actinomadura_D craniellae. The sequence continues at coordinate 700,700 of NZ_QLYX01000001.1, forward strand.
TCCGGGGACGGTCCAGTTGGCCAGGTCGCCGCTCGCCGAGACCTGCATCCCGCCCAGGATTGCGGCGTCCAGCCGGCCGCCGCGGATCAGGCCGAACGACAGCGCGGAGTCGAAGAACGACGCGCCGGGCAGGGCGGTCACCGTCTCCTTCCCCGCATTGATCAGGTCGGGGTCCTCCTCGCCCGGATGGGGGTAGGGGCCGACGCCCAGGATGCCGTTCTCGCTGTGCAGCACGACGTCCGAGCCCGGCGGCAGGAAGTTCGGCACCAGCGTGGGCAGCCCGATGCCGAGGTTGACGTAGGAGCCGGGGCGCAGTTCGCGGGCCGCGCGCGCCGCCATCTGGGCACGGGTCAGCGCCATCAGGCGGCCTCCGTCCCGGGCCGGGGACGGGTCGTCGTCCGCTCGATGCGCTTGCCGGACCGCCCGCCGGCGACCACCCGGTCCACGAAGATCCCGGGCAGGTGCACCTCGTCGGGGTCGAGCGCGTCCACCACCTCGTCGACCTCGGCGATCGTGGTCCGCCCGGCCATCGCGACCAGCGGGTTGAAGTTGCGGGCCGAGGAGCGGAAGCACAGGTTGCCGTGCCGGTCGCCCCGGTCGGCGCGGACCAGCGCCACGTCGGTGGTGATCGCCTCCTCCAGCACGTACTCGCGCCCGCCGAACGCGCGGACCTCCCGGGGCGGCGAGGCCGTCGCCACGGTGCCGTCCGCGGCGTACCGCCAGGGCAGGCCGCCCTCGGCGATCTGGGTGCCCACCCCCGCCGGGGTGTAGAAGGCGGGGATGCCGCAGCCGCCGGCCCGCAGCCGCTCGGCCAGCGTGCCCTGCGGCACCAGTTCCACCTCCAGTTCGCCGCCCAGGTACCGCCGGGCGAACTCCTTGTTCTCGCCCACGTACGAGCTGGTCATCCGGACGATCCGGCCCTCGGCCAGCAGCACGCCCAGGCCCCAGTCGTCCACGCCGCAGTTGTTGGACACCACCCGCAGGCCGGTCGTCCCGCGCTCGCGCAGCGCTTCGATCAACTCCATGGGGACGCCGCACAGCCCGAAACCTCCGACGGCGACCGAGGCCCCGTCGGGGATGTCGGCCACGGCCGTCGCAGCGTCGGCCACCACCTTGTCCATGTCACCTTCCTCGTCGTCCGCAGGGACGGCAGCACGGTAGGGGCCGGAAACGGGCCGCTCCTACGTGTCCGGGCCACACAGCGGGACCTGTCGCGATGTGCCCGGCAGGCCGGCGCGGGTGAAGTGTGGCCGGACCACCTTTTGCGGCGCATGAATGTGGTTGAGGTCCACATGGATCACGTTTTTCGGTTCGCCTAGTGTTCCCCGTCACAACGAACTCGCCGCAGACCGGCGAAACGCCCGAAACAGCGATCCGACGAGGAGGGAGGCCCCTTGACCGGTCCCATTCTGCGGGCCCAGGGCCTGACCAAGGACTTCCGGGGCTTCCGCGCCGTCGACGGCGTGGACCTGGACGTGACGGAAGGCTCGGTGCACGCGCTGGTCGGCCCGAACGGCGCCGGCAAGACCACGCTCTTCCACCTGTTCACCGGCTTCCTCAAGCCGAGCGCCGGCCGGATCACGCTGGGCGAGCGGGACCTCACCGGCAAGAGCCCCGAGCGGGTCGCCCGGCTGGGCATGGCCCGGTCGTTCCAGATCACCAGCCTGTTCGCGCAGCTCACCCCGCGCGAGCACCTGGAGCTGGCGCTGGCCGGCGGCAGCGGGATCACCTGGCGGTTCTGGCGCTCGGACAAGGCGCTCGGCGCCTACTCCGAGCGCGCGCTGGAACTGCTGGACCAGGTGGGGCTGGCCGGGCACGCCGACGTCCCGGCCGGCTCCCTGGCCTACGGCCGCAAGCGGGCGCTGGAACTGGCCCTCGCGCTGGCCCTGGACCCCCGGGTCCTGCTGCTGGACGAGCCGACCGCCGGGATGGGCGTGGAGGACATCGACCGGACCATGTCCCTCATCGAGCGGGTCCGCGCCGGCCGCACGGTGGTGATGGTGGAGCACAACATGAGCGTCGTCTCGGCCCTGGCCGACAGGGTGACCGTCCTGCAGAGCGGCCGGGTCCTGGTCGAGGGCCCGTACGAGGAGATCCGCCACGACGAGCGGGTCATCAGCGCCTACCTGGGAGACGCCCATGCCGAGCAGTGACACCGTGCTGCGGGTGGCCGGCCTGTCGGCCTGGTACGGCGAGGCGCAGGTGCTGCGCGACGCCGCGCTGGAGATCGGCGAGGGCGAGATCGTCACCCTGATCGGCCGCAACGGCGCCGGCAAGACCACCCTGCTGCGCTGCGTGATGGGGCTGCAGGAGCGCAGCGCCGGGACGGTCGAGTTCCTCGGCCGGGACCTGACCGCGCTGCCCACCCACCGGCGGGTCCGCACCGGGCTCGGCTACGTCCCCGACGACCGGGGCATCTACGCCGGCCTCACCGTCGAGGAGAACCTGCTGCTGCCGCCCCGGGTCGGCCCGGACCCCTGGTCGCTGGACCGGGTGTACGAGACGTTCCCCCGGCTGAAGGAGCGGCGCAGGTCGCCCGGCACCAAGCTGTCGGGCGGCGAGCAGCAGATGCTGGCCATGGCCCGGGTGCTGCGGATGGGCGCGCGCCTGCTGCTGTGCGACGAGCCCACCGAGGGGCTGTCCCCGCTGATCGTCCAGCAGATCGGCTCGATCCTGCGCGAGGTCAAGGACCAGGGCGTGACGGTGCTGCTCATCGAGCAGAACGTGCACTTCGCCCAGTCCGTGGCCGACCGGCACTACCTGCTGGCCGAGGGCCGGATCGTCGAGTCGCTGGCCAACGACGAGCTGCGCGCCCGGGAGCGCGACCTGCTCGAACACCTCGGAATCTGACCCCGCGTTTCAGGGGGGCGAGAGGGGGCTCGCCCGTGTCCCACCCCCGAGTCCCGTTTCGACACCCGACAGGAGTAAGTATGAAAGCTCTGGGCAGCGTCGCCGCGATGACCGCGGCCGCGATCCTCGCCGCCGGCTGTGGCGGTGGCCCCGCCGGCGGCGGTGGCAAGATCAGCGACGGCAAGGTCGTGCTGGCCGTCCTCAACGACCAGTCGGCGATCTACGCCGACCTGTCCGGCAAGGGCAGCGTGGAGGCCGTCAAGATGGCGGTCGCCGACTACAAGGCCAAGTACGGCGACAAGGCGGTCGCCAAGACCGTCGAGGTCCTGTCCGCCGACCACCAGAACAAGCCGGACATCGCCAACTCCAAGGCGCAGGAGCTGTACGACCGGCAGCGGGCCGACATCATCCTGGACGTGCCGTCCTCGGCCGCCGCGCTGGCCGTCGCCAACCAGGCCAAGACCAAGAAGAAGCTCTTCATGGACATCGGCGCCGCCACCACCGAGCTGGAGGGCGCCCAGTGCAACAAGTACACGTTCCACTACGGCTACAACACCTACATGCTGGCGTACGGCACCGGTGACACGGTCACCAAGGACGGCGCCAAGAACTGGTACATCGTCTACCCGGACTACGCGTTCGGGCAGGACATGCAGAAGAGCTTCACCGCCGCGGTGAAGGGCGCCGGGGGCACGATCGTCAAGGCCGACCCGACCCCCTACCCCAACGACAACTTCTCCACGTTCCTGCTCAAGGCCCCGACCCTCAACCCCAAGCCGCAGGTGATCGGTGCCATGCAGGCCGGCGGTGACCTGGTCAACCTGGTGAAGCAGTACAACGAGTACAAGCTGCGCGACAAGGGCATCGGGCTGGCGGTGGGCCTGATGTTCATCACCGACATCCACTCCCTCGGCCCGGACGCGCTGGCCGGCACCAAGTTCACCGAGCCCTGGTACTGGAACGCCGACCAGCAGAACCGCGCCTGGGCCGACAAGTTCCAGGCCAAGACCGGCAAGCGGCCCAGCTTCGCGCACGCCGCCAACTACTCGGCCGCCACGCAGTACCTGGAGGCGGTGCAGCGGGGCGGGACCGACGGCTCCGACGACGTGGTCAAGCAGCTTGAGGGCCACAAGTTCCAGGACGTCTTCGCCCGCAACGCCTCGATCCGCGCCGAGGACCACCTGCTGCTGCACGACGTGTCGCTGGCCCAGGTGAAGCCGTCCAGCGAGGTCAAGGAGCCCTGGGACTACGAGAAGATCCTCAGCACCATCCCGGCGGACAAGGCGTTCCAGCCGGCTTCCCCCGCCTGCAAGCTCTGAGCCCGCCCGCGAGCGGGGGGCGCACGCCCCCCGCTCACCCGATCCCTTTGGAGGTCACGTGCTCCAGCAGGCTTTCAACGGCCTGGTGGGCGGCGCCTTCTACGCTCTGCTCGCCCTCGGCCTGGCCGTCATCTTCGGCATGCTGGGCGTGGTCAACTTCGCCCACGGCGCGTTCTACATGCTCGGCGCCTTCGGGGCGTACATCCTGCTGAGCTCGTTCGGGGTGAACTTCTGGGTCGCCCTGATCGCGGTACCGCTCGTGCTCGGCCTGCTAGGGGTGCTGCTGGAGCGGTTGCTCATCCGGCGGCTCGTCCAGCTCGACCCGCTCTACAACTTCCTGCTCACCTTCGGCATCTCGCTCATCCTGCAGGACCTGGTCCGGCGGCAGTACGGGGTGCAGTCCCAGCCGTACCCGCGGCCCAGCGAGCTCAGCGGCTCGCTCAACCTCGGGCTGTTCACCTACCCCGCCTACCAGGTGTTCGTGCTGGTCGTCGCCGTGCTGGTCTGCGCGGGCGCCTGGGTGGTGCTGACCCGCACCCGGGTCGGCATGATCGTCCGGGCGGCGACGGAACGGCCCGAGCTCACCCGGGCGCTCGGCATCGACGTGGCCCGCTGGGTCACCCCGGTGTTCGGCTTCGGCATTGCCCTGGCCGGGCTGGCCGGGGTGCTCGCCGCGCCCATGCGGGCGGTCAACCCGCTGATGGGCGGCGACCTGATCATCATCGTGTTCGCCGTCGTGGTGATCGGCGGGCTGGGGTCGATCTTCGGCTCGGTGACGGCGGCTTTCGGGATCGGGCTGATCACCGCCCTGGGCAACCTCTACCTGCCCACGATCTCCCAGACCCTGGTCTTCATCCTGATGGCCGCCGTGCTGCTGTGGCGCCCGGCCGGCCTGTTCGGACGCGAGGAGGCACTGACGTGATCTTGTCCCGGCTGGCCGCCCGGCCGCTGCTGCTGGCCCTCGGCCTGGTCGCGGTCCTGGCACTGCCCTGGCTGGTCTACCCGCCGGTGGCGATGGACATCGTCTGCTGGGCGCTGTTCGCGATCGCGGTGGACCTGCTGCTCGGCTTCACCGGGCTGCTGTCGTTCGGGCACGCCGCCTTCTGGGGGAGCTCGGCCTACGTGAGCGGCCTCATCGCGCTGCACTCCGGGCTGCCGTTCCCGCTGGCGGTGCTCGGCGGCGCGGCGTTCGCCGCGGTGCTCGCGGTGCCGATCGGCCTGCTCTCGGTCCGGCTGAACGGCATCTACTTCGCGATGGTCACCCTCGCCTTCGCGCAGATGGTCTACTTCGTGGTCAACCAGTGGCGGGACCTCACCGGGGGCGAGAACGGCCTGCAGGGCGTGCCGCGCGAGCTGTTCGGCATGGACCTGTCCGACCCGTTCATCTTCTACTACGTGGGCCTGCCGCTGATCCTGCTCGGGATGCTGGTCGCGTGGCGGATCGTGCGCTCCCCCTTCGGCCGGGTGCTGGTCTCCATCCGCGACAACCCCGCCCGCGCCCAGGCACTCGGCTACCCGGTGGAGCGCTACAAGCTGCTGGCCTTCGTGCTCTCGGCCGCGCTGTCGGGGCTGGCCGGCGGGGTGTTCGCGATCAGCCACGGGTTCGCGTCCCTGCACGATGTGTACTGGACCACCTCGGGACAGGCCGTGATGATGGTCGTCCTCGGCGGGATCGGCACCCTGTGGGGCGGCACGATCGGGGCGGCCCTGATCGTCCTGCTCAACGACTACCTGGCCACGGCCGGATTCCAGGAGATCGGCATCGTCACCGGCTCCATCTTCGTGATCATCGTTCTGGTGTTCCGCCGCGGGGTCTGGGGCACCGCCCGCGACCTGGTGCAGGCCCGCGTGGCCGCCCGGCGGCGAACGACCACCCGACTCCGCACCGCCGAGGAGTGACCGCCGTGCTGTCAACGAGCGTGACCGGCCGGGCCACCGCCCCGGACCTGGCCGGCCGGCGGGCCCTGGTGACCGGCGGGGCCAGCGGCATCGGCCGGGCCTGCGCCCGGCGGCTCGCCGACGCGGGCGCGCGGGTCGTCATCGTGGACGTCCACGACGAGGCGGCGCGCGCGGTCGCCGACGAGATCGGCGGCGTGGCGGTGGCCGCGGACCTGTCTGACATGGCGGTGGTCGACGGGCTGGACTGCGACGTCGACATCGTGGTCAACAACGCCGGCTTCCAGCACGTGGCGCCCCTCGGGGACTTCCCGCCGGAGACCTTCGCCAAGATCATGCGGGTCATGGTGGAGGCCCCGTTCCGCCTGGTGCGGCGCGCCATGCCCGGCATGAGCGAGCGCGGCTGGGGGCGCGTCGTCAACGTCTCCTCGGTGCACGGCCTGCGCGCCTCGCCGTACAAGGCCGCCTACGTCACCGCCAAGCACGCGCTGGAAGGACTCTCCAAGGTGATCGCGCTGGAGGGCGCGGCGTCCGGCATCACCTCCAACTGCGTGAACCCGGCCTACGTCCGGACCCCGCTGGTGGAGGACCAGATCGCGCACCAGGCCGCCGCGCACGACCTGCCCCCCGAGGAGGTCGTGGGGCAGGTGATGCTGGCCCGGGCCGCGATCAAGCAGCTGATCGAGCCCGAGGACGTCGCCGAGATGGTCGCCTACCTGTGCACCCCGCAGGCAGCGATGATCACCGGGGCGTCGTTCACCATCGACGGCGGCTGGACCGCGTACTGACACGGCACCGGCGGGGCGTCCGGGGCCGGGTAGAACGGCTAAGGGGGATCATGGACCAGGAGAAGAGCGCCGTCTTCCTCGAACTGCTGGCCAGGGAGGCGTCCGCGATCGAGTTCGAGGCGCCGGTGGTCGACGCCCGCGCCGCCGGAGCCCCGCCGGAGACGATCGCGCGGCTGGAGGAGGCCAAGCTGTCCGCGCTGCGGGTCCGGGCGCTGCTGGAGCACCGGGCCCGCCGCGAGGCCGAGCTGTCGGCGCTCTTCGAGACCGCCGGCGACCTGGCCGGGCTGCGCGAGGTCGGCGCGGTCCTGGAGGCCATCGTCCGGCGGGCCCGCCGGCTGCTGAACGCCGACATCGCCTACATCACCCTGCACGACCCCGAGCGGGGCGACACCTACATGGGCGTCACCGACGGCTCGGTGTCGGCGGCCTTCCGCGACCTGCGGCTGCCGATGGGCGCCGGGCTCGGCGGCCTGGTCGCCCAGACCGGCACCCCCTACAGCAGCCCCGACTACTTCGCCGACGACCGGTTCCGGCACCAGGAGGAGATCGACGCCGCGGTCAAGGAGGAGGCGCTGGTCGCCATCCTCGGCGTCCCGGTGCGGCTGGGCACCCGGGTGATCGGGGTGCTGTTCGCCGCCAACCGCAGCGCCCGCCCCTTCACCCAGGAGGAGGTGGCGCTGCTCGGCTCGCTGGCCGCGCACGCGGCGGTGGCCATCGACAACGCCCGGCTGCTGGAGGAGACCCGCGCCGCGCTGGAGGAGCTCAGCGCCGCCAACGAGCTGATCCAGGACCGCAGCGCCTCGGTGGAGCGGGCCGGCCAGGCGCACGACCGGATGCTCGGCCTGGTGGTGCGCGGCGGGGGAGTGGAGGACGTCGCCGCCGTGGTCACCGACGTGCTCGGCGGCGGGCTGGTGGTGCTCGACGCCGACGGCCGACGGCTCGCCGCCGTCGGCACCCTCGGCGAACTGGACGACGTCCAGGTCGCCGAGGCCGCGACCGCCTCCCGCGCGCTGGGCCGCGCCGTCCGGCGCGGCGAGGTGTGGGTGGCGTCGATGGCCACCGGCGCCGAACCCCTGGGCACCCTCGTGCTGCGGGCCGCCGCCGAGGTCACCGCCACCGAACAGCGCATCCTGGAACGCGCGGCGCTGGTCACCGCGCTGCTGCTGCTGTTCCGCCGGACCGCGGCCGAGGCCGAGGAACGCGTCCGCGGCGAACTCCTCGACGACCTGCTCTCCGGGCGGGTCGCCCATCCCGACTCGCTGCGCGGCCGGGCCTCCCTGCTGGGAGTGGACCTGGACGCGCCGCACGTCCTCATCACGGCCCGGCACGCCCCGGGGGAGCCCGGCCGCCGGCAGCGGGCCGCCTTCTGGGCGACCTCCCAGGCCGCCGCCCGGCACGGCCTGGCCGCGGCCCGCGGCGACGAGACGATCCTGCTGCTGCCCGGCACCGACCCCGGGCCGCAGGCCCAGCGCGTCGCCCACGAGCTCGGCGCCCTGCTGGGCATCCCGGTCACGGCGGGCGCGGGCGGCCCGGTCCGCGGCCTCGCCGGGATCGCCGCCGCCCACCGCGAGGCGCAGCGCTGCGCCGACACCCTCCTCGCGCTCGGCCGCGCCGGCGCCGGCGTCAGCGCCGCCGAGCTCGGCTTCGTCGGGCTGCTCATCGGCCAGGACCGCGACGTCGCGGGTTTCCTCGGTTCGGTCCTCGGCGACGTCCTGGCCTACGACAGGCGCCGCGGCACCGCGCTGGTGCGGACCATGGAGGCCTACTTCGGCAGCGGCGGCAGCCTCGCCCGCACCGCCGAGGTCCTGCACATCCACGTCAACACCGTCACCCAGCGGCTGGACCGGATCGGCCGGCTGCTCGGCGACGACTGGCAGGACCCCGAGCGGGCGCTGGAGATCCAGCTCGCCCTGCGCCTGCACCGGCTCCAGGTCGGCGACCTGGGCTGAGGACCCCGGCCGGCGGAGGTTTCGGTCCGGCCTTCGCACTGCTCGATCGACTGTTCTCGACCCTCCTTGTCAGGTGTCGGCGCCGACGTCGGCGCGGAGGCGGGCCAGGCTCTGGGAGATGAGTCGGGAGACGTGCATCTGGGAGATGCCCATCTCCTCGGCGATCTCGCGCTGGGTCTTCTCCCCGTAGAACCGCAGCAGCAGGATCCGCCGCTCCCGGTCGGGCAGCCGGTCCAGCGCGGGCTTGACGGCCTCCCGGCACTCGATGAAGTCGAGGGCGACGTCCTCCTCGCCCAGCGCGTCGGCGAACGTGGGGGCCTCGGGGTCGTCGTCGACCCGCCGGTCCAGGGAGGAGGTGGTGTACGCCTCCCCGGCGACCATCGCCTCGATCACGTCCTCCGGGCAGCACTTGAGCGCCTCGGCGAGTTCGGCCACGGTCGGCGAGCGGCCGAGCCGCTGGAACAGCTCGGGCCGGGCCTTGTTGATCTCCGCGCGCAGTTCCTGGACCGCCCGCGGCGGGCGCAGCGCCCAGCCGCGGTCCCGGAAGTGCCGTTTGATCTCGCCGACGACCGTGGGTACCGCATAGCCCAGGAACCGGGTGCCGCGCCGCGGGTCGAACCTGTCGACGGACTTGATCAGCCCGACCATCCCGACCTGGAAGAGGTCGTCACCGCTCTCCCCGCGCCCGGTGAAGCGGTTCGCCAGGCTGCGCACCAGCGGTATGTACGCTTCGATGATCTCGTCGCGGAGGCGTCGCCGCTCCTCGCTTCCGGGCTGCAACGCCAGCATGCGGTGGAACGGCTCTTCGTCGGTGCGGCCGTCGTCCGGCAAAGAGGTCATCACCGTCTCCGATCTGTCCGCGGCGGCGCCGTGCCGGCGCCGTCCGCCACCCCTTCTCCCCGCCGGACCGCGCGCGGGCGGCCCGGAGGGGAAGTCACACGTCACACCCGGGTCTGCGGCGCGTAGCCGTCGTCCTCGCCCCCGGGGGCGTCGGGCTCGGCGTTGGGCGGGTCGGTGGGACCCGGGGTGTGCTCGGCGCCGATGTCGGCGTCGTCCTCCTGTGGGGCGCCCGCCTCGGCCCGCCGGTCGGCGAGCGACCTCACATCATCATTCCCATGCTTCCCGGTTTCGGTCATGCCTGATACCTGACCTGCCAGACAGCTCTCAACCACCCGGCAGGGACGTTTCCGGACGCCGTTTAGTCCGGTGTGCTGGGGAAGGGGAAAAGTGCCCGCGTACCGCGGCGGGAACGAAACCGAACGATCCCGAACGATCAAGGAAGGGCATGCCGATGACCAGTGACCGGACGCGGGACTCGGGCGCCCCAGGTACCGAGGAACTGCGCGAGGACATCGCCCGCACGCGCGAGGACCTCGGCGACACGGTGGCGGCCCTGGCCGGGAAGACCAACGTCAAGACGCGTGCCAAGGAGAAAGCGGGTCACATGCGAGAACGGTTGAGCGACCAGGCGGGTCACACCGCGCAGACCGCGCGGCAAGGCGCGACCCGGGCCCGCGAGACGGTCGACGACCTCAAGGCGAGGGCGCGGGACGCCGCCTCGTCCGACCAGGCCACCCCCGCGGCGCGGGGCGGCGGGGCCGTCACGCTGCTCGCCGCGGCGATCGCGGTGTGGGCGTGGCGCCGCCGCCGGGCCCGGACGGCCCACGGCAGGCTGCGGCGGACCGCGGTCCGGGCCGGGGCGGCACGCCGGGCGGTGGGCGCCCAGGCGACGTTCGCGGGCCGGCGGGCCCAGACCGGGGTGGCCCGTACCAGGGCGCGCGGCGCCCGGGCCCGGCTGACGGGACGTCCTGTCAGCCGGTTCGGCCGGAGCATGGTCCGGACGGGGCCGCTGCCCACGGGCCGCCTGATGCGGTCCCGGCAGCGGCGGATCGGTGTGCGGCGCGCCGGCATCCCGGGGATGAGCAGGCCGGCTCCCACCGGGATGGCCTGGATCAAGGCCAAGGGCGCCCAGGCCAGGGGAAGGGTCGGGCGCTGACCGCGCCGCCGCGCGGTACCCGCCGGCGGCGCCACCGGCCCCCGTCCCGGTCGGCGGGACGGGGGTCCGGTCATGTCCGGCCCTGCAGTATCTCGATCAGATAGCCGTCGGGGTCCTTGGCGAAACCCACCACGGCGTCGCCGAGTTCGGGGACGGGGGCGGGCTCACGGACGATCTCCAGCCCCTCGGCGCGGATCCGCCCGGCGAGTGCCGCGGGGTCGGGCACGTAGCAGACGATCTTGACCGGCAGGTTCGCGTAGTCGCGCTCCGAGCCGTCGGTCCAGTGCATGAGCGCGATGGCGGAACCGGACCGGCCCTCGAAGCCCACCACGATTTCGTCCATGTACGGCAGCTTGAGCGCCATCAGCCGCCGCATGCCGAGCACCCGGGTGTAGAAGTCGGCCGACCGGGCGAGGTCGCTGACGCCGATGCCGAGGGCGCCGACGACGGACCTGGGGGCGTGGGTCTCGGCGGATTCGGGGGACTCAGGGGACGCAGTCGAGGTCATCGGGCTTCTCCTGCTCTACGGGGACGCTTGACTGAAGCTGATTCTAGAATTTATTTCTAGGATCTTCGCTGTGTCGGGAGCACCGTAAATCCCCGACGAATCGCCAAGACGGCTACAAGTGGATCAATCATGTACCAAGCGGACTACATATTGTGATCAAGTAATTACCAAATGTAGCGTCGCTCGCGTAGGTCGGACCGAACGAGAAGGGGCGGTGGCGCGAGTGACGGAACCGGTAGAAGTCGAGGGTGCCGGTACGCAGCTGAGCCTGGGCACGGCGGCGGCGCGGAATCTGGCATCGACGACGAAGTCGGTGCCGCAGATGCAAGGGATCTCGTCCCGGTGGCTGTTGCGGTTGCTGCCCTGGGTGCAGGTGCCCGGCGGTACGTACCGGGTCAACCGGCGGCTCAGTTACACGATCGGTGACGGGCGGGTCTCCTTCTCGACGGTGGGGGCCACCGTGCGGGTGATCCCCGCCGAGCTGTGCGAGCTGCCGCCGCTGCGCGGCTTCGACGACATGTCGGTGCTGGAGGTGCTGGCCGGCCGGTTCGAGCAGCGCGAGTACGAGCCGGGCGACGCGATCGTGACCAAGGGCGCCGCCGCCGACGAGATCGTCCTGATCGCGCACGGCAAGGTGCAGCAGGTCGGCACCGGCGAGTACGGCGACGAGGTGCTGCTGGGCGTGCTGGCCGACGGCCAGTTCCTCGGCGCCGAGGCGATGACGGGCGAGCCCGGGGAGTGGGACTTCACCGCCCGGGCCGCGACGCCCTGCACGGTACTGTCGCTGCCCGCCCGCGAGGTCCGGGAACTGGCCGGGCGGTCCGACGCCCTGCGGGCCCGGCTGGAGGAGTTCGAGAACCGGCCCGAGCCGCCGAGCAATACCCATGGTGAGGCGTCGATTGATCTGGCGTCGGGTCATGTGGGTGAGCCGGTGTTGCCGGGGACGTTCGTGGATTACGAGGTGGCGCCTCGGGAGTATGAGCTGTCGGTGGCGCAGACGGTGTTGCGGGTGCATTCGCGGGTGGTGGATCTGTACTCGGAGCCGATGGATCAGTTGGAGCAGCAGTTGCGGTTGACGGTGGAGGCGTTGCGGGAGCGGCAGGAGGATGAGCTGGTCAACAACCGGGAGTTCGGGTTGTTGCACAACGCTGATCTCAAGCAGCGCATCCACACTCGTTCCGGCCCACCCACCCCCGACGACATCGACGAACTGCTGGCCACGGTCTGGAAGAACCCCTCGTACATGCTCGCCCACCCCAAGGCGATCGCGGCGTTTGGCCGTGAGTGCAGCCGGCGCGGCGTCTACCCCGACACGGTGACCACCCACGGCCACCAGGTGCCCGCCTGGCGGGGGGTGCCGATCTACCCGTGCAACAAGATTCCGATTTCGGGGTCGGGGGCGACGTCGATCATGGCGATGCGGACGGGGGAGTCCGAGCAGGGGGTGATCGGTCTGCATAAGACGGGGATTCCTGATGAGTACCAGCCGAGCTTGTCGGTGCGTTTCATGGGGGTCAACGATCAGGCGGTGATCTCCTACCTGGTCTCGGCGTACTTCTCCGCGGCCGTTCTGGTTCCCGACGCGCTCGGCATCCTCGAAAACGTCGAGATCGCGCGTTCCGGCGACGGGCGGTAACCGGGCCCACCCCTCGCGGCGCCGGGCGGTCACCGCCCGGCGCCGCACCGGGCGAAGCGCCATGAGAGAGCGGATAGGGCGGGCGGTCCATGACTGAGCAGGACATGATCGACGCGCCGTTGAGCCTGGGCACGGCGGCGGCGCGGAATCTGGCATCGACGACGAAGTCGGTGCCGCAGATGCAGGGGATCTCGTCCCGGTGGTTGTTGCGGTTGCTGCCCTGGGTGCAGGTGCCCGGCGGTACGTACCGGGTCAACCGGCGGCTCAGCCATGAGGTCGGCGACGGGCGGGTCACGTTCATCACGACGGGCTCGCAGGTCTGGGTGATCCCCGCAGAGCTGTGCGAGCTGCCGCCGCTACGCGGCTTCGACGACATGCCGGTGCTGGAGGCACTGGCCGGCCGGTTCGAGCAGCGCGAGTACGGGCCGGGCGACCTCCTGGTCGAGGCCGGCGCCCCGGTCGAGGAGGTGTTCCTCGTCGCCCACGGCCGGCTCGACCGGATCGGGACGGGGGAGTACGGCGCCGAGACCGCGCTCGGCGTGCTGGCCGACGGCGACCACTTCGGCGACCGGGCGATGACCGAGGATCCGGGCGCATGGGAGTGCACCGTCCGGGCCGCCACGCCCTGCACGGCGCTGGTGCTGCCCCGCGCACGATTCGCCGAACTGGCCGACCGCTCCGAACCGCTGCGCGCCCAGATCGACCGCTTCCTGGCCACCGGGCGCGCGCCGAGCAACCGGCATGGTGAGGCGTCGATTGATCTGGCGTCGGGTCATGTGGGTGAGCCGGTGTTGCCGGGGACGTTCGTGGATTACGAGGTGGCGCCTCGGGAGTATGAGCTGTCGGTGGCGCAGACGGTGTTGCGGGTGCATTCGCGGGTGGTGGATCTGTACTCGGAGCCGATGGATCAGTTGGAGCAGCAGTTGCGGTTGACGGTGGAGGCGTTGCGGGAGCGGCAGGAGGATGAGCTGGTCAACAACCGGGAGTTCGGGTTGTTGCACAACGCTGATCTCAAGCAGCGCATCCACACTCGTTCCGGCCCACCCACCCCCGACGATCTCGATGCCCTGCTCACCCGGCGGCGGAGCACCCATCTCTTCCTCGCGCATCCGAGGGCGATCGCGGCATTCGGCCGCGAGTGCACCCGGCGCGGAGTTCAGCCGGGCGCCGCGACCGTCCAGGAGGACGGGAGCGGTGCGGGCCCGGCCGTCACGACCTGGCGGGGGGTGCCGATCTATCCCTGCGACAAGATTCCGATTTCGGGGTCGGGGGCGACGTCGATCATGGCGATGCGGACGGGGGAGTCCGAGCAGGGGGTGATCGGTCTGCATAAGACGGGGATTCCTGATGAGTACCAGCCGAGCTTGTCGGTGCGTTTCATGGGGGTCAACGATCAGGCGGTGATCTCCTACCTGGTCTCGGCGTACTTCTCCGCGGCCGTTCTGGTTCCCGACGCGCTCGGCATCCTCGAAAACGTCGAGATCGGCCGGGAAGGCGGGAGCGCGTGACCGCGGCGGAGCAGACGGCCGAGGACCGGCCGGTGACCGAGGTGCTGGCCTGGAGCCGTTCCCTCCTCGACCCGGCGTTGCGCGAGGCGGTCGAGACGCTGCCCGCCTCGATCAGGTCCATCGCCGACTACCACTTCGGCTGGCGGGACGAACAGGGCCGGCCGGTCGAGGGGGGTGCCGGAAAGGCGATCAGGCCCGCCCTGGTCCTGCTGGCGGCCGAGGCCGTGGGCGGCGACCCGGCCGAGGCGGTGCCCGCGGCCGTCGCGGTGGAACTCGCGCACAACTTCTCCCTGATGCACGACGACGTGATGGACGGCGACACGGTCCGGCGGCACCGTCCCACCGCCTGGAACGTCTTCGGTGTCAACTCGGCGATCCTGGCCGGTGACGCGCTGCTCATGCTGGCCTTCGACGTCCTCGCGGCCAGCGGGCACCCGCTGCTGGGCGAGGGGATGCGCCGGCTCGGCGCCGCGGTGGCGGAACTGCTCGACGGGCAGCGGGCCGACATGGGGTTCGAGCGCCGGGCCGATGTCGGGCTGGAGGAGTGCCTGCGCATGGCCGAGGCCAAGACCGGCGCGCTGCTGGGCTGTTCCAGCGCGCTCGGCGGCGCCTTCGGCGGCGGCGCCCCTGACCAGGTCAAACGGCTGGACGGGTTCGGTCGCCGGCTCGGCCTGGCCTTCCAGATGGTGGACGACCTGCTGGGCGTCTGGGGCGATCCGGCCGTGACCGGCAAGCCCGGCCACTCCGATCTCCGCAACGGGAAGAAGTCGCTGCCGGTGGTGGCCGCGCTGACCTCCGGCACCCCGGCGGGAGAGGAACTGGCCGCCTTCTACCGGGCGGGTGGCCCGCCGGCCGGGGCCGACCTCGACCGGGTCGCGGGGCTGATCGTTCAGGCGGGCGGGCGTTCCTGGTGCCGGACGCGGGCCGACGAACTGCTGTCGGACGCGTTGCGCGAGCTCTGGCTGGCGCGCCCGGGCCAGCGGCCGGCCGCCGAGCTCGGCATGCTGGCCCGCCACTCCGTCCGCCGCGACCACTGACCCTCCCAGGCGCGGGCCGTGTTCTCGGCCCGCCCCGATCGGCCGGCGCATCCTCCCCCGCGCCGGCCGATCGGCTATTTTGGGACCGGTCCAAGACCGGGTGTGGCCGCCGGAGCCAGAATTTTCTTACTACGTAAAGGCGCTGGGTGGGCCGCCCGCAGACCCGTCCCCGGTGCCGGTCAGGCGGCGGGGCCCATCCGCGGCGCGGAGCCGAGGGCGGCGTCCAGCTCGGCGTTCAGTTCGGTGTTCAGCCGGTAGGCGACCTTGACCTCGTCGATGATCCGCGCCTGCTCGGCCTCGTCCCAGGGAGCGGTGTCCAGGAGCGCCCGGTAACGGTCCTTGAGGGCTTTCGGCCTGCCCTCGAACCGGTAGAACCGCACGCCATGGCCGTCGGTGAGACCGTAGGCGCGGACCAGCCGCGCGGCGATGACCTGCCCGCCCGACAGATCACCGAGGTAGCGGGTGTAGTGGTGGGCCACGAAACCGCCGGGCCAGTCGAAGCACACCTCGCGCAGCCGGTCGAGGTACCGGCGGGTGGCGGCGGTGGGCCGGACCTGTTCGGCCCACCGCGGGCCGTGGAAGAACGCCAGGTCCGCCCGGAGGGCGTCGCGGCGGCGGAACCCGGGAAGGTCGAAGGCGCTCGCCACCTCGTCGGAGCGCATCCGGTCGGCGGCCTGCTCCAGGACGTCGTAGAGGAGGTAGAGCTGCGTGACGAGAACGGCGTACTCGTCCCGGCCGAGCCGCCCGCCGGCCAGCGCGCTCATGTAAGCGGACTGCTCGCCGGCGTCGTGGTCGGTCCGGGTGGCCGCCCGCAGGCGGGCCGCGAAACCCGGTCGCGGACGGGCGGGGGCGGGCCGGGCCGGCAGCCCCAGCGCCTGGCGGGCCTCGTCGTACATGCGCACCACCTCCGCCCGGACCTGCGCCCGTTCGGTCAACCGCCGGCTCCAGGGGATGCGCACCGGCAGGCGCTGCTCGCCGGCCGTCACGGCGAAGTCGATGCCGTCGGCGTCCATGCCGGTCGTCACCGCGGCGGTGGCGGCCGGCTGCCCGCCCAGCGCCCGTACGATCAGCACCGAGTCCTCGGCGTGGTCGTCGTTCATGTGCCGGGTGATCGCCTCGATCACGTCCGGGGTGAAGGGTCCGTGTTCCACGGGTGCTCCTTTCGGGGAGGCCGGTCGTCGCCGGCCTGGGGGGTCCCGTGCGGGCGTTCGGGGAGGACGAGCGGGTGGTCCGTCCGGGGATGGGGCAGCACTTCGACGCGATACCGGTACACGTCGCTGAGCAGCGGCGCGGTGAGCACATCCCGGGGCGGGCCGCAGGCCACCAGCCGCCCCTGGGACAGCACGCCGACCCGGTCGGCGTACGCCGCGGCCAAGCCCAGGTCGTGCACCACCGCCACGACAGCCGTGCCGCGCCCGGCCTCGGCCGCCAGGGCCGAGAACACCAGTTCCTGGTGCCGGATGTCCAGCGCGGCGGTCGGCTCGTCGAGCAGCAGCGTCGTGGCGCGCTGGGCGAGGACGCGGGCCAGTGCGGTCCGCGCCTGTTCGCCGCCCGACAGCGAGGTGAACGGCCGGTCGGCGAAGGAGGTGACGGTGGCGTCGCGCATGGCCTGCCGGACCGCCGGATCGTCGTCCTCCTGGTGGACGGTGCCGGTCCAGGGGGTCCGGCCCATCCGCACGACGTCGACGACGGTGAAGGGGAAGGCCAGGACGTGCTGCTGCGGCAGCATCGCCCGGCGCATGGCGGCCTCACGCGTCGTCCAGGACCCCAGGGGGTGGCCCTGGAGCGTGACCCGGCCGCCGGTCAGGGCGGTGTCTCCGGCGAGCGCGGCCAGCAGGGTGGACTTGCCCGCACCGTTGGGGCCCACCAGTGCCAGCATCTCACCGTGCCGGACCTCCAGGTCGACGCTCGACAGCACGGCCTTTTCGCCGTACTGCACGGTGACGTCGTGCGCGGCGAGCGCCACGGTGCCCGGGACGGCGGGGCCGGGCAGGCGCGGGCGGCGGCGGCGGAGCGCGATCATCCCCAGCCTCCCGACCTGGCCCGGGTGCGGCGCAGCAGCCAGAAGAAGAACGGGCCACCGGCCAGCGAGGTCAGCACGCCGAGCGGCAGTTCCTGGTAGGGGACGACGGTGCGGGCGACCAGGTCGGCGGTGACGACCAGCAGCGCGCCGCCCAGCGCGCTGGCGGGGAGCAGCGTGCGGTGCCCGGGCCCGGCCGCCAGCCGGATCAGATGCGGGACGACCAGGCCGACGAAGGCGATGATCCCGCTGAAGGCCACGGCCGCCGAGGTCATCAGGGCGATGACGGCGATGCCGGTGAACCGGAGCCGTTCCACGTCCACCCCGACCTGGCGGGCGGCGCGCTCGCCCAGCGACAGCACATCGAGCCGGCGGGCGCAGGCGCAGGCGACGGCGATTCCGGCGGCGGCGCACGGCGCCACGACCGCCACCGCGGGCCAGGTCGCCGAGGCGAGGCTGCCGAGCTGCCAGGAGACGATCGCCCGCAGCGCGTCGTCGCCCGAGATGTACATCAGCAGGCCGAGTGCCGCCGTGGCGACCGCGTTCACCGCGATGCCGGTCAGGAGCAGGGTGACGACCTCGGTGCGGCCGCCGGACCGGGACATCGCGTAGACCAGCAGCGTGGTGAGCAGCCCTGCCACGAACGCGGCCAGCACGATCGTCCAGGTGCCGAGCGCGTTCAGGCCGAACACGATCACGGTGGCGGCTCCCACCGCCGCGCCCCATGACACCCCGATGACGCCCGGCTCGGCCAGCGGGTTGCCGAAGACGCCTTGCATCATCGCACCGGCACAGGCCAGCGCCGCGCCGGTGACGACGGCCAGTGTGACGCGCGGGAAGCGCACCACCCACAGCGCGTTCTCGGCCTGTGGCCCGGACGGTAGCGGGCCGAGGTCCAGCCCGAGCCGGTGCGCGGCGGAACCCAGCACCTCCGCGGGGGAGATGCTCACCTGGCCCCGGCTCGCCGCCACGATCACCATTATCATCAGCGCGCCCGCGAGCCCCGCAACCAGCAGTGGCCCGCGGCGCCGCGAGCCGGGCCCGGCGGGTTCCGGCGCGTGGTCGCCGGCGTCCGGCGCGGGGCGGGGCGGGGCGGGCGTTCGAGGCGCCGTCATGACGCGCAGGGCCGGTGGACGGCGGCGGCCAGCGCCTTGATGATCGCGCCGGTACGGGCGCCGAAGGTCAGCAGCGACCCGTCGTCGGCGGAGACCACCCGCCGGCCGCGGCCGGCGGGTGTCTGCGCGATGCCGGGCAGTGCGACCAGGCCGCGTACCCCGCCGACCGACTTCAGGCCGCCCGACAGCACCAGGATCACGTCGGGGGCGGCGTTGATCATGCCTTCGCTGGTCAGCGGCCGGAACCCGGACAGCCCGGCGGCGGTTCCGGCGTCGGTGGCGCCGATCGCCTCGATCAGCGCGTCCGATCCGGCGCCCCGCCCTCCGATGAGGTAGACGCCCGCCGTCCCGCGCAGGTACAGGAACGCGATCCGCAGCGGCTTTCCCGTGGCCGGGGCCGAGGCCCGGGCTGCCGTGATGTCCGCGGTGACCCGGGCGCGCAGGGCGCGGCCGGCGGCCGGGACGCCCAGCGCGGCGGCCACCGCGGTGATGTGCTCGCCGACGGCGGGCAGCGTCTGCTCGTCGCCGATCAGGACGACCGGGATGCCGGCGGCACGGAGCTGGTCCAGCACTTCGGGCGGGCCGATCCCGGCGTCGGTGATGATCACGGTGGGGTCCAGCCGCAGGACGGCCTCGGCCGACAGGTCGTGACCGCTGGAGGTGACCAGCGGTAGCGCCCGGGCGGCGGTGAAGGTGGTGGAGGTGTCGCGGCCGACCACCCGTTCTCCGAGCCCGAGCCCGAAGACGATCTCGGCGAGCGAACCGTACATGTTGAGGGCCAGGATGCGGTCCGCGCTGCGGACGGTGACGGAGCGACCGTCGGCGGACCGTACGGCGACCGGCAGGCGGGGCGCGGGGGAGGGACGGACCGGAGCGATCTCGCCGGTGACCTCCACCGTGGACGGCCCGCACGCCGCCCCCGGCCCGGCGGCTCCGCCGCCACCGGGGGCGGTGCCCGCCGCGCATCCGCCCAGCGCCGCCGCCAGCAGGGCGGCCGCCAGGGCGGCGCGCGCGATCCGGCTCATCAGGCGGACCCGCGGCCGGTGGCGCGGGACCGGCGTACGGTCACGACGCCGCCCGCCGCCAGGACGGCGGCGACCGCGGCCCCGCCCGCCACCAGGGCCACCGGGACGCCACCGTCGTCGAACGAGATCGGGACGCGGACGTCCTGGGTGCGGTCGGTGGACCTGGTGTGGTCGGCGCGGGTGGCCACCACGCACCTGACCTTCATGCAGTCCATCGCACCGGACGGTCGCGCGGAGATCCGGATGGTGACCCGGAAGGAGCCGTCCGGCCCGTAGGGGGTGGCCAGGCCCCGGCCGTAGGGGGGCGGGTTGGACGACACCCAGTGGGACCCGCCGCCGCTGCCTGTGGTGTCGGCGCCTCCGCCGCACGGGGAGGGCGGCTTGCCCGGCCCGTTGTCCCGGCAGAAGGCGACGTAGATGCCCTTGCGGACGTCGTAGCCCCGGCCCGTCACGGTGAGGGTCGCGCCGCCCGGCGATACGCCGTCGGCGGCGGAGACCGTGAGGGTCTGGCCCTGGGCTCCGCGGGCCGAGGCGCCGTCGGCGTGCGCCGGTGTCCCGGCCCACAGGGCCAGGCCCGCCATGCCGAGCAGGAGGGGGGTTCGCAGCGGTCTCATCAATCCGTCCCAGCCATCGTCACGGTCAGCGCTCCTCTTTACGCCGGAGCGATCATTGCCTTAGCTTAGCCTTACCTAAGTTTTGTTAGGCAAGCCTTACCTAAGGAGATGGCACATGGTCGGGAGCCGGCGACTCCTCGCCGCGGTCACGGCCGGGACGGTCGGCGGGCTGAGCCTGGTCGCCACGGCCGGGCCCGCCGCCGCGGCGGCCCTGCGGGTCGCCCCCTCGGCGGGGGTCGATCCCACCGGCCAGACGGTGTCGGTCTCGGGCTCGGGCTTCGACCCCCAGCGCAACAACAAGGTGGGCGTGTACGTGGTGTTCGGACCGCGCCGAGCCGACTTCCACCGCAACGCCAACGCCTACGCGGCGGCGGTCTGGGTGCACCCGGGCGGTGGCGGCGGAGGGGGCCAGGCCAGGATGAGCCCGGCGGGGACCTTCTCGGTCAGCCTGCGGATCAAGGCCCGGTACACCGACGGGGACGGCCGGGCGGTGGACTGCACGGTCACGCGCTGCTACGTGATGACCATGGCCGCGCACGGCTCCGCCGACCGCGGCCAGGACGTGGTCGTCCCGATCGGTTTCAAGGGTTCCAGCGGTTCCGGCGGTTCCAGCGGTTCCGGGCAAGGCCGCCCGGCCTCCGGCACCACGCCGCCGGGCGGCGGGGCCGCGCTCGGACCGCGGGCGACGCCGGCGCCCGGCGCTGCCCGCGGTCCGAGCGCGGCCCCGCCGCCCCCGTCCGCGGGCGCGACCCCGCCTCCCGCCGTCCAGCCGTTCCGGCTGACCGCCGCCGGACCTCCCGCCCGGTCGCCCTGGCCTTTCTGGCTCGCCGTCATCGCCGTGATCGTCGCGGCGCTCGTCACCCGGCGCCTGGCCCGGCGGCCCTGACGCCGCGGTGCCCGCCGCCTCCAGTCTCCGGCGTGATCCCACGCTGGTGTCCCCATCAAGGAGTTCACGTGAAACTCGATACCCGGCGATTCCTGCGCGGAGCCGCCGTCATGGCCGGTGCCGGTGTGCTCGGTATCGGCCTGACCGCCGTACCCGCCTTCGCGGACGGCCCGGCCACCACCGTCACGCCGGCCACCGGAGCCGACCCGGCCGGCCAGGACGTCCGCGTCACCGGTTCCGGATTCGACCCCGACAAGAACAACGGCTTCGGGGTGTACGTCGCCTTCGGCCCCCGCAGCGGCGACGACTGGTACCTCAACGCGAACGCCTTCCAGGTCGCCAGGTGGGTGCACAAGAACGCCTCCAGCAGCCCCGGCCAGGCCAAGATGAACCCCGACGGGACCTTCGACCTCACCCTCGCCGGAATCAAGGCGCGGTACACCGACGGGGACGGCAACCAGGTCGACTGCCTCGTCACCCAGTGCTACATCCTGACCCTCGCGGCCCACGGCTCGCCCGACCGCAGCCAGGACACCGCCACCCCGGTGACGTTCGTCGGCGGGGAGAACCCCGGCGATCCCGAGGACCCGCCGCCCGGGGGCGGCAGTGCGGGGCAGCTCATCACCGCCAACGTCACGCGGGCCGGGGCGCTGAGCCTGTCGGTGGCCGGCACCGACGTGACGCTCAGCGACGCGGCCCCGGGCGAGACCGCCACCGGAGCGCTCAACAAGGCCACCGTGACCGACGCCCGCGGCACCGGCGCCGGCTGGAACCTGGTCGGCCAGATGAGCGACCTCACCTCGGCCGAGGGCGGCACCGTCCCCGCCGCCAACCTCGGGTGGAGCCCGTCGGCCACGGTCGTGGACGACGGTTCCACCGGCACGGTCACCCCCGGCCCCGACGTCACCGGCCTGGAGGCCGCCCGGACGCTGGCGAGCTCGGCGGCCGGTGCCAGCGGCGGCATCTTCGAGGCCGGGGCCGGCCTGAACCTGCTCATCCCGGCCGGGGTGGCCCCCGGCTCCTACGTCGGCACCCTGACCCTGACCCTGTCCTGATCCGCAGGTGCGGCGCCGCGCCACCGGCGTGGCGCCGCACCCCGACCACGGCGGAGCCCGTACACATGACCACGACGACCGTCCTCGCGGCCGGGAGCGCCCTGACCGCGGCTCTCCTCGCCGTGCCGCCGGCCCCGGCCACCGCGGCCCCGGCCACCGCGCCCGAACCCGGCGGCATGACCTGGGCGGTACGGCCCAGCGGGCCCAAGGGCCCCAACAGCCGCGACTACTTCGGCTACACCGTGTCCCCGGGGCAGACCCTCAAGGACAAGGTGTCCATCTCCAACCTGAGCCGCCAGGCGCAGACCTTCCGGGTCTACGCCACCGACGCCTTCAACACCGCCGACGGCGCGTTCGCCCTGCTCACCGCCGATCGCCGGGCGACGGGCGCCGGCACCTGGATCGCCTTCGACGCCGGTACCCACCGCATCAGGGCGGGCGCGACCGTCGAGGTGCCGTTCACGCTGACCGTGCCCCGGAACGCGACTCCCGGAGACCACGGCGGGGGCATCATCGCCTCCGTCACCCAGCAGCAGGCCAACGCCCGGGGCCAGCGCATCAACGTCGACCGGCGGGTGGCCGCGCGGGTCTACCTGCGGGTCGACGGCCCCGTCACGCCCGCCCTCCAGATCTCCGCGCTGCGCCTGAGCTATGCCGCCCCGCTGCTGAGCAGCGGCCGGATGGAGGTCACCTACACGGTGCGCAACACCGGCAACGTCCGGGTGACCGCGCTGGCCAGGATCGGCGCCCAGGGACCCTTCGGGCTGGCGCTGGGCGGGCAGGTCTCGCGGCGCGTCCCGGAACTGCTGCCGGGCAACAGCTACACCTTCACCGAGCAGATCGGCGGGGTCGTCCCGGCCGGCCGGCTGACCTCGTCGATCAGGCTCTCGCCCACCGACTCCGGCAGCGGTGTCCCCGTGGCCGGCCGCCCCCTCACCCGCCAGGCCTCGCTGTGGAGCGTCCCGTGGCTCCCGGCCGCGGCGGTCCTCGTCATCGCCGCCACGCTGTACGTCCGGCGCCGCCGCTCGGCGGCGGTCCGATGACGGCGCCGTTCCCGCCGCGGGCAGGAGCCGTTCCGGCCCGTCTGCTGGTCCTGACCGCGGTTCTCGCGCTGCCGGTCCTCCCCGCCGCACCGGCCCATGCGGAGCCGGCCATCGAACTGGATCGCACCTCGGCCAAGCCCGGGCAGACGGTGACCGTCCGCCTCACCGGCTGGAACGCGGGCAACGTGCTCGTCGAACTGTGCGGCAACCAGGCGCGGCGCGGTACGGCCGACTGCGCCGTGGGTTCCTCGGCCGGCACCTTCCTGCGGGAGGGCAGAACCGGTGTGGTCCTGCTCAACGTGGTGGCGCCACCGGTCGGCTGCCCCTGCGTGATCGCGGTCCGGCCGGTCACCGGCGGCACCCCACGGACCGCCCCGATCACCGTGACCGGCGTTCCGGTCCTGGCCGCCGGGCAGCGGCCCACCGCCACCGGTGCGGGCACCCGGCGGCTCACCGCCACCAGGGTCGCCGTGCGCGGCGGCGGCCCGGTCGAGGCATGGTTCGGCGGTTCCGCCCGGCGCACCCTCCGGGTCACCCTGCGCAACGAGGGGACGGTGCCGCTCATCGACCCGCTGCTGTCCCTGACCGCCGGGCGCGGCCCCGAGCCCGCCAACCTGATCACCGCGCCGGCCCTGGGCACGCTCGCCGCCGGTCAGGAGCGCAGCTACGACATCCCCTTCTCGCTGGCCGCCCCCGCCTTCGGCCGCTACACCGTCCGCGGCGAGATCACCGGGCTGGACGAGCCGATCGCCTTCACCGCCGAGACCGCCAGTTACCCGTGGGCCCTGCCGCTCCTCGGTGCCCTGCTCGTCCCGCTGCCGCTGCTGACCCGTCGCCGGCGGCCCGCCGCTACGGCGGCGCCATCGGCCACCGCCGGCCGGACGGACCGCACGATGAACCAGGTCGTCGCCGCCAACGTCGCCTGGTGGGCCCAGGCCCGGGGCCTGCCGGCGCAGGCCGTGGCGGACGGTCTCGCCGCGCGGACGGGCCGCCGCCGCACGACCGCGGAACTGCCCCCCGCCGTCTCCGACTGCTCGCTGGACGCCGATGACCTGCTGGCCCTGAGCCAGATCCTCGACGTGCCGATCGCGGCCCTGTTCCTGCCCGGGCCGGCCCACCGGTCCGGCGAGCCGGCCGCGCACCCCGCCGGCCGGCCCGCGGGGAAGCGCCCGTGGCGGAGCCGGTCAGGTGATGTCGCGGCGGACCGTGGTGACGGTGGCGATGGCGGCGAACGCCAGCCCGTAGCCGAGCAGCAGCAGCGTGCCGCCCCAGACGGGCAGGGTGTCCAGCTCGGCTCCACCGCCGAAGCCGGTGACCCGGGTGATCGCCCGGACCGCGCCCACGGGCAGCCACTGGCCGACTGACGGCACGAGGACGGTCAGCAGGCTCTCGACGAGCTGGGTCCAGCCGACCGCCACGATGATCGCCGCGACCTGGTTGCGGATCAGCGCGCCCAGCCCCAGCCCGACCAGCGCGTACAGCGCCATGGCGAGCACCGTGCCGCCGAGGATGATCGGCACGTCGTGGTCGAGCAGCGAGGTCGAGCCGCCCTTGATCGCCAGCGCGGGCAGCGCGATCGCCACGGTGAACACCACGTTCGCCACGCCGAAGGCGGCGCCGAACAGGGAGTAGGAGATCAGCTTGGCGATCAGCACCCTGTTCCGGCCCGGGGTGGTCAGGAACGCCTGGGTGATGGTCTGGTGCCGGTACTCGCCGGTGATCCCGATGATTCCGAGGATCATCATGAAGAGCACGCCGCCGCTGGCGGAGGCGTAGAACCCGCGGACGGTCTCGGGGTCGGTGACCGGTGGGAGGCCCGGCTGCCCGTTCATCTCGACCCCGGCCAGGGCGATGAAGAAGCCCAGGCCGAGCAGGGTGAAGCCGAGGCTCAGCGCGAGCATGCCGAGCCACATCCGGGTGCTGCGGATCTTCAGCAGCTCCGCCTGGATCAGCCGGATCACGAGCCCGCCACCGTCCCGGCGGGCTCGGCGCCCAGCATCTCGTCCCTGGTCAGTTGCAAGAAGATCTCCTCCAGTCCCGAGCGCTCCTCGGTGAGTTCGGTGAGCACCGCCCGGGCGTCGAGCGCGGCCTGGCCGATGCGCTCGGCGCTCACCCCGGTGACCAGCAGCCGCCCGTCGTCGGTCCGGACACTCGCCCCGGCCCGCTCCAGCTCGGCGGTCAGTTCGGCGGCCTGTGCGGTGCGCACCCGCAGCCCGCCGTGGTCGTGCATCAGCTCCGCCAGCGCCACGTCCCGGACCAGCCGGCCGCGCGCGACGATCACCACGTGGTCGACGGTCTGCTCGACCTCGGAGAGCACGTGGCTGGACACCAGGACGGTGCACCCGCCGTCGGCGAGGTTGCGCAGCAGCGACCGCAGCCAGGCGATGCCGGCCGGATCCAGGCCGTTGGCGGGCTCGTCGAGGATGAGCACTTCGGGCTCGCCCAGGACGGCGGCGGCGAGGGCGAGCCGCTGCCGCATGCCCAGCGAGAAGCCGCCCACCCCGCGGTCGGCGGCCTCGGTCAGCCCGGTCAGCTCCAGGGCGGCGTCGACCCGCTGCACGGGGAGCCCGGCGGCCGCGCAGATGACGCGCAGGTGGTTGCGGGCGCTGCGGCCGGGGTGGAATCCGGTGGCTTCCAGGGCGGCGCCCACCAGTTCGGCGGGGCGCTCCAGTTCGGCGTAGGGGCGGCCGTCGATCAGCGCCCGGCCGGAGGTCGGGGTGACCAGGCCCAGGAGCATCCGCAGGGTGGTGGTCTTCCCGGCCCCGTTGGGCCCCAGGAACCCGGTGACCGTGCCGGGTTGGGCGCTGAACGTCAGCCCGTCCACCGCCCGGACGGAACCGAACGATTTGGACAGTCCATCAATCGTGATCACGGACATATGCTCCCATCGCGGCCCTCCTCCTCATGGAGGAACCGAACCGGCCGTTCCCGGGGGCTGATGCCAGAGTCGAGGCTATATGTCCTGATATAGAGGGTTTGTAGTGATGCTGTGGCGGTACTGGTGGGGGGTGTGGCTGCTGAGACCACCCGGGGTGTACCGCCCCCAAGGCGACACCTTCCTGCTGGCCGCGGCGTTCCGCGACGCGGCACCCCCCGCAGGGGCCAGGGTGCTGGACGTGTGCACGGGCACCGGCGCGCTGGCACTGGCCGCGGCCCGGCACACCGGCGCCCGGGTGACCGCGATCGACGTGTCGGCCCGGGCCGTGTACACCGCGCGGCTGAACGCCCGGCTGCGCGGGCTGCGCGTACGGGCGCTACGGGGGGACCTGCTCGCCCCGGTCGCCGACGAGTCCTTCGACGTGATCCTGGCCAACCCGCCCTACGTGCCCGGCCCGGACGTTTCCCCGCCCCGGCACGGCCGGAGCCGGGCCTGGGAGGCGGGGCCGCACGGGCGGTTGCTGCTCGACCGCATCTGCGCGGGCGCACCGCCGCTGCTGGCCCGCGGCGGAACGCTGCTGCTGGTGCATTCGGCGCTGTGCGGGATACGGACGACACTGGCCTCGCTACGCGCCGCGGGGTTGAAAGCAGCCGTGATCGCCCGGCGGCCGGAACCGTTCGGACCGGTGATGCGAACCCGGGCGGCCCGGCTGGAGGCGCACGGGCTGATCGCCCCGGGCCAGCGTCACGAGGAACTGGTGGTGATCCGTGCCGACCGGCCCCAGGCATGAGACGGACCCCGACCGGCGCCGGGTGACGGTGGTGCCCGACGGCCCGATCCTGGTGGAGGGCCCGGTGGAGATCGTCCTCGACGACGGCCGGAAGGTCGTCTCCGACCGGTTCGTGGTAGCGCTGTGCGCCTGCCGCCGCAGCCGCCGCTTCCCGCTCTGCGACACCAGCCACCGCCGCCGGACCCGCCCGGCGGACCCGCGGCCGGACGGCTGACCGGGCCCGCGGACCTCAGGAGTCGCCTCAGGAGTCGGCGGTCAGCGGCTCGCGCAGGGAACTGCGGCCCGCCCGCCACCGTGCCAGCAGGTGCGCACCCAGCCGGTCCTCCAGGAAACCGGTGGCCTGGATCCCCAGGACCACGTCGGCGGCCAGACCGGGCTCCCGGTCGAGCAGGTCGCCGATCACCTCCCGGCGGATGATCTGCTCGTGCACGGCGTCCGCCTCGATGTGCTCGGTGTAGAACAGCGCGCACCCGGGGTCGGCGCCCAGCCGTTCCAGCGCCTGGGCCATCCGCCGGGCCGCCGGGGCGGTGGTGATCTCAGCCGCGGCGAAGTGACCCACCAGGGCTCCGCGCAGCGCCCGGTGCAGCCCGAACAGCGACATCATGTTCACGGTCGCCAGCATCTCGGCCGGTACCGCCTCCAGGTAGCGGCCGTAGCCCGGATCGAGGCCGATCCCCGCCATCAGGTCGGCGAACAGCCGGGAGTGCATCCGCTCGGCCCGCCCGCCGCCGTACTCGTCGAACTCCACCGCCACCAGGGCCGCCTTCGCCCGGCCCTGGAGCCGGGGGATCACCCAGGCGTGCGGGTCGGCCTCCTTCAGGTGGTAGATCGAGCGGTGCGCCGTGTGCTCGCGGAACTGCCACCATTCGCCCTCGTCCCGCAGATGGTGCGAGACACCCGCGCCGTCCGCCGGCTCCACCAGCAGCTCCGCCAGCGCGCCGGTCACGTCCGAGCCGCCGGGCAGCGCGGCGCGCAGCGCCGTCAGGAAGGCGTTCTCCAGCGCGGCGCGCAACCGCAACAACTCCGGCTCCCACTCCCAGCCGGGATCCACCCCCGCGAAACCCTGGTAGTGCAGTTCGTAGCAGACGTACAGGGCCAGTTGCAGGTCCTCGCCGAAGGGCTCGGCGGGAACGGCCCGTAGCGGCGCGGCCGGCCGGCGCCGGGTCAAGACGTGCAGCACGGCCTCCGACAGCGGGCCGCGCGGCCCGGGCAGCGGCGGCGCGGACGTGCCGGCACCCGTCTCGGTGACGGTCATCTCTCCTCCCCGGTGCCGCCGGGCCGGTTCGCGGCGGCGCCGATGCGGTACCCCGCGAGGGCGGGCCCATGCCCGCCCGTCCCCTCCAGGGTCTGCGCGGCGAGCATGCCGAGCACCGCCCGGGACCCGCCGGCGCCGGCCGCAGCCCGGCGCTGCCGGTCCGCGCCCGTGCCCCGCCGCAACGCCCCGGCCAGCAGGGTGCTCGCCGGGGCGAGGTCACCCGCTTCCTCCAGCGCGGGACGTACCCGGTCCACCAGCTCGGCGACCAGCCGCACCGCGGGGACCCGGTGCTCCTCCAGCGGGTGCACCCCAGGCCCGCCCAGCCCGTACCGGGCCGCCGACCACACGGCTGCGGCGCACACCGGGTCACCCACCCGCGGCGCCTCCCGGCCCGCCGCCAGGTCGTCCAGCGCGGTGCGGACCAGCCCCCGGACCAGCGCCGCCTGCAGGAGAGCCTCGTCCGCGGTGGCGGCGGCGTCCGCGGCCCGGACCTCCACGGTCGGCAGGTGGGGGGACGGCCGGGCCAGCCAGAACGTCATGGCGGAGTCGACCAGCGTCCCGCACTCGACGAGCCGGTCGACCTCCCGCCGGTAGGCCGCGGCGGAGGGGAACCACGGCGGTGTCCCGGCGCCCGGGAAGCTCGACTGCTCCAGTATTCGCCAGCTCGCATACCCGGTGTCACGACCCCCGCCGAACGGCGAGTTGGCCGACAGGGCGAGCAGGGTCGGCAGCCAGGGCCGCAGGTGGTTGACCACGGCCACGCCCGTCCCGGCGTCGGGAACCCCGACATGGACGTGGCAGCCGCAGGTCTGGTAGCCGTCCACCACTCCTGCGTACCGCCGGACGATCTCCGCGAACCGCTCACCGGACGAGTGCGGCGGCGGGGGAGCGGCCACCACCGGGGTGCCGGAGGAGATCAGCAGGACGCCCTCGGCCCGGGCCGCGGCGGCCAGCCGGTGCCGCCCCGCGCGGAGGTGGTCGCGCAGCCCGGCGAGGTCGGTGCACACCCCGGTCGTGGCCTCCACCTGGGTGGCGGACAGCTCGGGGTGGAGTTCCGCCCCCGGCGGGCACGGTTCCCGGCCAGCCCGGGCGAGCACCGCGGCGGCGCACGGCACCGCCCGTCCCGAGCCCGGGTCGACCAGCAGGAACTCCTCTTCGACCCCCATCGTGAGCCCGCTCATCCGGCCGCGCCTCCTCCCGGGACCGGGCGGCCCCGTACCGCCACTCCCCGTGCCCCGGTGCGGACCGCTCATCCCGGCGGGCCGCACCGGACCGCCGGGCTAGTGGAAGAGCCGGGCGAGCTCGATCCGGGAGCGGATCTGCAACCGGGCGAAGATGTTGCGCAGATGGTGGTCGATGGTGCGGGGGCTGAGCGCCAGCTGGGCGGCGATCTCCCGGTTGGTGGCGCCCTCGGCGACCAGCCGGGCGATCTGCAACTGGTGCGGGGTCAGCTCGTCGACCGTCCGGGAACCGGCCGGCTCGACGGTCTCCCCGGTGGCGCGCAACTCCGTCCGCGCCCGCTCGGACCACTTCTCCGCGCCGTAGTGCTGGAAGATCTGCAGGGCGTTCCGCAGGTGCTCCCGGGCGGTCCGGGGCTTGCGGCCGCGGCGCAGCCAGCAGCCGTACAGCAGCTCGGTGCGGGCGAGCTCGAACGCCGAGTACCCGCTGTGGTGCAGCCGCAGCGCCTTGGCGAAGTGCTCGCCGGCGGAGTCGTCGGTGTCGGCGAGCAGGGCGCGGCAGCGCTCCACCAGGGCCAGCCAGCCGGGGCTGCCGGTGCCCTCCGCCCAGAGGGCGAAGATCTGCAGCGCCCGGACCGCCCGCTCGTGCTGGTCGCAGCGGACGGCGGACTCCACGAAGCTCGGGGTGGCCAGCACCCGGACGGTGGTGTGCGCCGGCCCGGTGAAGGCCATCAACCGCAGCCGGGCGGCGGCCTCGGCGGGCCGGTCGTCCGCCAGGTCCAGGCAGGCCAGCGCCCAGGAGACGGTGGCGCCCGCCTTGGCCATGCCCCGGGTCCGCAGCGGTTCGGCCAGATCCTCCAGGTGTGACATGGCGGTCTCCCGGTCGCCCTGGGTGGCGGCCAGCAGGCCCAGCAGCGCGAGGTGTTCCAGCGCCACGTTCTCCTGGCCCGTCGCCCGGGCCAGCCGCAGGCCCTCGGTGGAGTTGGCGGTGGCGGAGGAGAACCGGCCCAGGCACATCTCGGCGCGGGCGAGGGACTCCAGCGCCCACGGCACAAGGGACTTCGCCCCCTGGGCCCGCGCCTCCGTGACGCCCTTGACGGCCAGGTCGTGGGAGCTCTGCACATCGCCCAGGGCCAGCGCCGCAACGCTTCCCCACACCCGGATCGCGCAGCCGTCGATCGAGTCGGCGAGCTTCACCACACGGTGGAGGTTCTCCTTCGCCTCGACGTGCCGGCCCCGGTAGGTGTCGGCCATCCCGCCGAGCATGTCGATCAGCAGTTCGTCGGCCGGGGTACGCACCGCGTCGCGCAGCGTCTCGGCGCGGTCCGCGAGGCCCACCCGGCTCTGGTTGTCGCCGGTGAGATAGGCGGCCTCCGCCGCGAGCTTCAGCGCCCGGACGGCCTTGGCAGGGTGGGAACCGGCCAGCCGCTCCGCCGTGTCGGTCAGGATCTGGGCCGCCGTGGCCGGAACGCCGTCGCGCAGCTCGATCTCGCCCTGGAGCAGGTCGGCGTGGCCGCGCAGCTCGCCGGTGCCGGTGAACGGCCGGACCTGCCGGAGCAGCGCGGCGGCGCGGCGGGTCCGCCCGGACATCCAGTGGTCGGTGGCCGCCTCGATGAAGCGGCTGGCCTTGAGTTCGAGATCCGGGGTGAGCACGGCGGCCCGCTGCCACGCGCGGGCGGCGGCGACATGGTCGCCGCCGGCCCGGGCCTCGGCGGCCGCCTCGCCGAGCTCGTCGGCGAGTTCGGTGTCGGGCTCCTCGGCGCCGGCGGCCCGGTGCCAGGTCCGGCGCAGCCGGTGCCACTGCCGGTCGAGCGAGTCCGCCAGCAACCGGTGCACGGTGCGGCGTTCGGCCGGTGGCGCGTCGGCGTACAGGCAGGAGCGGATCAGCGGGTCCGGTACGCCGACGGCCTCGCCGTCGACGTGCATCAGGCCGGCGGCCCGGGCGGCGTCCAGCTCCGCCAGGTCGATGCCGGCCAGCGCCGCGGCCCGGGCCAGCGTGTCCATGTCCAGCCGTTCGTCGGCCACGGCCATCATGACCAGCCGCCGGGCTCCGGTCGGCAGCCGCAGGTAGCGCCGACGGTACAGGGCGCGCAGGGAGCTGTGCGCGGGCAGCGCCCGCGGCGCGGGGGCCTCGCCGCCGCGCTGGGCGGGGGTCAGCGCGGCGGCCAGCTCGACCAGGGCCAGCGGGTTGCCCGCGGCGAGCTCGACCAGCTCCCCGGCCAGCTCGCCGGGGACCGGGCCGTCGAGCAGCCGGTGCGCGGCGTCCTCGCCGAGGGCGGCGAGGGAGAGGGCCGGGATGTCGGCCAGGCAGCGCTCCCGGAGCGTGCCCTCGCGGTCGTCGCGGGCGGCGAACAGCATGACGACCGGCTCGGTGGTGAGCCGCCGGGCCGTGAAGGTCAGTGCCTCCAGCGAGACCCGGTTCAGCCACTGGGCGTCGTCGATCCAGCACAGCACCGGGCCGCCGCGCGCGGCGTCGGCCAGCAGGCCGAACACCGCGGCGCACAGGGTGAAGGAGTCGCCGGCCGGGCTCTCGCCGTCGCCGGTGACGGGGGCGAGCGCGGCGGCCTGGGGGCCGGGGAGCTGCCGGGTCCGCGCCGCCATCGGGCGCAGCAGCCGGTGCAGCCCTGCGTAGGGAAGCGCGGTCTCCTGCCGGATGCCCCGGGTGCCGAGCGTCCGGAAGTCCGCCGCCTGCCGGACCGCGGCCTCCAGCAGTGCCGTCTTACCCATGCCCGGGCCGCCGAGGATCGCCAGTGCGCCGCCCTGTCCGGCGCGGGCACGGGTGAGGAGTTCTGTCAGGGCGGCGAGCTCGCGGTCACGTCCGTACAGCGGCGAAGGGGTGCCGCCGCCGGCGGCCGGCTCGGCCTCGTGGCCAGGGGTGTCGGCCGGGATTACGCAGAGCGGATCGAGTCGCATGTCGCTCCTTCCCGCCCGGGGCGGTTTCGGCCCTGGGCGACCGTCCACGCGCCGTTACAGGCGAAGGCTCCCGTCCGCCCGGGGTGGTCCCGGCCTGCCGGCGCCGGTGGCGCCGGGACCGGAATGTGTGCCGGAGCGGTCTGCCGGGTCGAGCGCGGGGGCACCCGGAAACCGCGTGATCGGCATGGCGGGCAGGGCCGCAACCCCTGATTTCGTCGGTGTTGCATTCATCCTGCCTCCCTCAGGGGTCAAGGCCCAGACCAACATGGGCGCCCGACCCAGGTCCAGTGCCCGGGGCGGAAATTGGGCGCCGGGGCAACCGCTCACCGGCGCTGTTGTGAACCACCACAGCCGTGGGCAGGCGTTGCTGACCGGATGGTCATATCGCCGTCCCGGACGGTCCATGACCACTCGGCGGAGGTGGCCGAAAACGGTGTTTCAGCTTTCTTCGACGGTGACCCGAGCGCGCCCGTGCAGGCGCATCAGGTGCTCCTGGACGTCGTCGTGCCCGCACCTGGTCCAGTGGCCGGCCGAGTCCAGCCGCCAGGTCGTGGTCTCGTCGTCCATCGCCCGGTCGAACAGCGCGGCCAGGTAGCCGGCGCCGACCGGATCGGTCACCTGGACCAGGGTTTCGACCCGGCGGTCGAGATTGCGGTGCATCAGGTCCGCGCTGCCGATCCACACCTCGGGCTCGCCGCCCCCCTCGAAGGCGTAGATGCGGGAGTGCTCCAGGAAGCGGCCGAGCACGCTGCGCACCTGGATCGTCTCCGACAGGTCCGGGAGCCCGGGGCGCAGCGCGCAGATCCCGCGCACCCAGATCTCGATCGGGACGCCCTCCTGGGAGGCCCGGTACAGCGCGTCGATGACCCCGCCGTCCACCATCGCGTTGCACTTGAAGCGGATCCGCGCGGGCCGTCCCGCCCGGTGGTGCTCGACCTCGCGGGCGATGCGGTCGACCAGCCCGGCCCGCAGCGTCGTCGGCGAGGCCAGCAGCCGCCGGTACTCGGACGGCCGGGAGAACCCGGTCAGGTGGTTGAACATGGACGCGACATCGGCGGCGATCTCCGGGTCCGCGGTGAACAGGCCCAGGTCCTCGTACAGCCGGGCCGTCTTGGGGTGGTAGTTGCCGGTCCCGATGTGGCAGTAGCGGCGCAGCGTCCCGTCGGCCTCCCGCCGGACGATGAGCGCCAGCTTGCAGTGCGTCTTCAGATCGACGAATCCGAAGACCACATGGCAGCCGGCCCGTTCCAGCTTGCGCGCCCACGAGATGTTGGCCCGCTCGTCGAACCGTGCCTTGATCTCGACGATCACCACCACCTGCTTGCCTGCCTCGGCGGCGTCGATCAGGGCGTCGACGATGGGGGAGTCGCCGCTGGTGCGGTAGAGGGTCTGCTTGATCGCCATCACCTGCGGATCGGCCGCGGCCTCCTCGACCAGCCGTTGCACGCTACGGGCGAACGAGTCGTAGGGGTGGTGCACCAGCACGTCGCGCTCGCGCAGCGTGGTGAACACGTCGGTGTCCGAGGGCAGGGCCCGGCCGTCGGGGATGAACGGCGGGTACTTCAGTTCCGGCCGGTCGAGGTCGGTGACGTCGCTCAGTCCCGCCAGGTCGAGCGGCCCCGGCAGCCGGTAGACCTGCTCGGGTTCCACATCCAGTTCCTCCACCAGCCATTCCAGCACCTGGGGCGTGATCGACTCCTCGACCTCCAGCCGGACCGCCGGGCCGAACCGGCGGCGGGCCAGTTCCCGCTCCAGCGCCTGGAGCAGGTCCTCGGTGATGTCCTCGTCGACGTCGAGGTCGGCGTTGCGGGTGACCCGGAAGGCGTGCCGTTCGATGATCTCCATGCCGATGAACAGCTCGTCCAGGTGCTCGGCGATCACGTCCTCCAGCAGGGCGAACCGCCCCGGCTCGGCCTCGACGAAGCGGGGCAGGCTCGGCGGGACTTTCACCCGGGCCAGCCGGGTGGTGCCGTCGGTGGGGTCGCGCGCGACCACGGCCAGGTTGAGGGACAGCCCGGAGATGTAGGGGAACGGGTGGGCCTGGTCGACGACCAGCGGCGTCAGTACCGGCTGGATGCTGTCGGTGAACAGCTTCCGCAGGGCGGATCGCTCGGTTCCGGTCAGCGCCTCCCACCGCAGGATCTCGATGCCCTGCGCGGCCAGCGCGGGACAGATCTCCTCGTGGAAGCACCTGGCCTGCCGCAGCACCAGTTCGTGTGCCACTTCGCCGATCCGCGCGAACACCTGGCGCGGCTGGCGCCGGCTGGCCGACTCGCCGACGAGCCCGGTGGCCATCCTGCGCAGCAGTCCGGCGACCCGGACCATGAAGAACTCGTCGAGGTTGCTGGAGAAGATCGACAGGAACCTGACCCGTTCCAGCAGGGGGACTCCGGGGTCTTCGGCGAGTTCCAGGACACGCTGGTTGAACCGCAACCAGCTTTCCTCACGGTCGTGGAAGCGGTCGGCGGGCAACTCGGGGGACCTGGCCGGCAGGGTGTCCATGTCCCCACCTTCTCAAACGGTTCGACGGGTCCGTCCCGCGCGCCGGGGCGACCGTTCCGAAATCGGCTCCCTGCGACCCCGAAGTCGATACTCTGCGTGCACACCCCCTTTCAAGGAGTGAGAAACTCTCCGATATGTCAGTGAAATGGAAAAACTCGACCAACCGAGTGCTGCGCCGGGCCGGCTACGAGATCGTGCGGTCACGCAGGTCGGAGCCCCTGTCCACCTCGGCGGCCCTGACGGCGAACGGTGACCGGCTGCTCGCCGCGCCGGTGTTCCTGATGTCCTCGGTCCGCTCGGGCTCGACCCTGCTGCGTGTGATCATCGACGGCCACTCCGCGATGCACGCCCCGCACGAACTGCATCTGCGCGACCTGAAGGTCGATCTCCACAACGACTACGTCGCCCGGTCGATGGCGGGTCTCGGGCTCTCGGAGCGCGAGCTCGAGCATCTGCTGTGGGACCGGGTGCTGCACCGGGAGCTGATGTCCAGCGGCAAGCAGATCCTGGTCAACAAGTCGCCCGACGACCTGTTCATGTGGCGGCGGATCGCCGGGTGCTGGCGGGACGCCCGCTTCGTTTTCCTGCTGCGGCATCCGGGCGCGGTGCTGGCGTCCTGGTGGCGGGCCCGGCCGCGCTACTCCGAGGACGAGGCCGTCGAGAGCGTCCGCCGTTACATGACGGCCCTGGAGGAGGCGCGTACCGAACTGCCCGGCCACGTCGTCCGGTACGAGGAGCTCACCGCCGATCCCGAGTCGGTCTGCCAGGACCTGTGCCGGTTCATCGGCGTGGACTGGGAGCCGAAGATGCTGGAGTACGGCCTGACGGGAGAGCGGAACTTCGAGGCCGGGCTCGGCGACTGGAGCGCACGGATCAAGTCGGGGCGGGTGCAGCCCGGAACGCCCCCGCCCGCAGACGTGCCGAAGGGGCTGCGCGACTTCGCCCGTGCCTGGGGGTACTAGGCGCGGGCGGCCGCTCAGTAGGACTTGAGCAGGTCGAACAGGATCCGCTTGGTCTCGGCCGGCTGGGCGGCCTGGATGCACAGCCGGTCCATCACCCGCATGTAGCCGTCGGTGTCGTGCGGCTTGTCGAGGTAGAGCGCGCTGTTGAGCTGCTCCAGGTAGACGACGTCGGGCAGGGCGGGCTCGGCGAACCGCAGGATGGTGAACGGGCCGCCCGCCGCCGCGTGGCCGCCGCTGGCGAAGGGCACCACCTGGAGGGTCACGTTCGGCTGCTCGGTCATGTTGAGCAGGTGCTGGATCTGGTCGCGCATGACCTCCGGGCCGCCCATCGGCCGGCGCAGCGCCGCCTCGTCCACCACGGCCCACAGTGACAGCGCCTCGCCGACCCGGAGTTGCCGGGCCATCCGCACGCTGAGCCGGCGGTCCATCTCCTCCTGGGTGGCCTCGGCGTGGCCGTGCCTGATCACGGCCCGGGCGTACTCGCGGGTCTGCATCAGCCCGGGCACGAACTGCACCTCGTAGGCCCGCATCAGCGACGCGGCCTCCTCCAGCCCGATGTAGACCTCGAACCAGCGGGGCAGCACGTCGCTGTAGCGGTGCCACCAGCCGGGCCGGTTGGCCTCGACGGCCAGCTGGAGGGTCATCGCGCGCTCTTCGGAGTCGGTCACCCCGTACAGGGTCAGCAGGTCGGTGATGTCGCGCTGCTTGAACCCCACCCGGCCCAGCTCGATCCGGCTGATCTTGGAGTGCGAGGCCCGGATCGCGTCACCGGCCTCCTCGGTGGACAGCCCGCGGCGCTCGCGCAGCCGGCGCAACTGCGCGCCCAGGACGATGCGGCGCACGGTGGGGCCGCTGCGGGAGTGTCCCTGCAGGGGACTGACGGGGGAACCCTCTGCGGCTGGGGCCGTGTTCATCGCCACTTCCTGGACAATCCGCTGTCTCCTTGGATATGCGGGTCAGTGTTGCACATCCGTGCCTCCCCGCCCAGTGGACCGTTCTCATTCTTACCCGGTTGTCATCTCCGGTCCGGATTGCGCGCCCCCACGCCGTCCCAGGATGGTGATGATCATGGCGGTGGCCGCGGTTGTCAAGACCGGGCGGTGGACCGGAAACTTGCTGGTCGGTCAGCGGGGCCGAGGAGACGTCCTTCGGTAAAGGAAGTCAGGAGTTCCCCGGTTTGCGGGCGGTGCACTGGGTAAGTTGGCCGTCCCCTTGCCGACTCATTATGAGGAATTGCGGATGACCGGTACCACGGAAGTTCTGCAAGTCACGACGGGCCGGACCGGCCTGTGGATGGTGGTGGAACTGGCGGGCGAACTGGACGTGGCGGCCCTGCCCCTGTTCCACCAGGAGATCGAACGCGTCTGCGCGGGTACCCCGGCACCGCGCGTGATCATCGACCTGTCGGCGGTGACGTTCATGGACTCGTGCGGCCTGGGCGGCCTGGTCCGCGCCTGGAAGCAGATCGGCGGCCCGGGCGGGCGCCTGGTGCTGGCCGGGGTGAACGGCAGGGTGCGGGAGGTGCTGCGCATCACCGGGATGCTGGCGGCCTTCGAAATCTGGGAGGGCGTGCCGGGGCCGGCCGGAGAATGACCCTTCGGAGCGCGTCTCAGGCCCCGTTCGCCAACTCGAACCAGGTCGTCAGCCCGGCCGCGCCACGGACGTGGTCCCACCGGTCCGCCAGGTGCTCGACGAGGAAGAGGCCGCGCCCGTTCTCGGCGGAGTCGGTCGCGATCCGCGGCCGGGGCACGGTGCCCGACCCGCCGTCGCCCACCTCGACCCGCACGCCGTCGCAGACGCTGACGACGGCCACCGTGACCAGGCCCTCGCCATGCACGATCGAGTTGGTCACCAGTTCACTGGTCAGCAGTACGGCCGTCTCCCGGCCCGGGTGGTCGTGCAGCGTGGCCGCCACGAACCGGCGCGCGTGCGCGACGTCCTCGTAGCGGTCTCGCAGCGTCATCATCCCGAGAACGGTGCCCACGGGCACCCGATGCGTGTGCTCGCCCGTACAGGACGGCCTGACCCGATCCTCGACGTGTCCTCGCACGGTGGCCGCACCAACCTCTCCACTGCCCCTGCCGGGCGGAACGCCGCGGGAGGGGTGGGTCCCGACGCATTCCCGGTGAGTACTCACCACATCACGCGATCCGGCGGCAGCGCTTGGATCGCCGCCCAAAGCGCGCGGAGGCCCGTTGTCAGCAGCATGACAATGCCAGCCTCGCTGGAAGAGGTCGCCACCGGGGTACCCAGAAGATGTCTTCTTCTTTCGCTTCACATTGACTTTGCCGGGTTTTCGGGTGGAAGCAGGCCTGCGACGTATTTCCTCCGGGGCTGGAGATCCGCCCGTACCCGGGCGGGCCGGTATGTTCTGGAGCTGACCTCCGGGGGGAGCAGGTACAGCGCGGCCGTCCTCCGCCCGGCACGCGCTGCGGGAGCGAGGACGGCGGAATGGGCGACAGGGGCCGAGCGGGCATCACCGCGGTGGCGACGTATCTGCCGGAGCACCTGGTGACCAGCGACGAGGTGGAGCACCGCGTCGCCGCGGAGAGCGCGGGCTACCGGCCGCTGCCCGGCATCGTCGAGCGGATGACCGGCATCACCGTCCGGCATCTGGGCCGCGACGACCAGCAGGCGTCCGACCTCGCGGCCGAGGCGGCGCGCCGGCTGCTGGCCGGGCGGGGGCTCGCCGCCGCCGACCTGGACCTGATCGTCTTCGGCTCGGCCAGCCGGGACATGGTCGAGCCCGCCACCGCCCACATCGTGGCGGCCAAGCTGGGGGCCGGCTGCCCGGTGTTCGACGTCACCAACGCCTGCAACAGCTTCCTCAACGCCGTGCAGATCGCCGAGGCGCTGATCCGCACCGGCCAGCACTCCCGGGTGCTGGTGTGCACCGGGGAGATGCCGTCCCGGGCGATCCGCTGGAACGTCCGGGGCTTCCGCCAGTTCGTCGAGTCCTTCCCCGGCTACACGATGTCGGACGGGGGCGCCGCGGTCCTGGTCGAGCCGGTGGCGCGGGGCGGGATCTTCCACCGGTCCTTCACCGCCGACTCGGCCCGCTGGGAGATCGGCACCCTGCCCGGCGGCGGCACCATGCATCCGCGGGACCCCGAGTACGGCTACTTCCGCGCCGACGGCCGACGGCTGCGGGAGGCGTTCCTGGCCCTGGGCACCGAGATCTTCGACAAGGCGCTCGCCGAGACCGGGCTGGCCTGGACCGACTTCGCCGTGGTCTGTGTGCACCAGGTGGCCATGGCGTACCTGGACGAACTGCGCGAGCTGACCGGCATCCCCGCCGACCGGCTGGTGGTCACGCTGCCCGGGCACGGCAACCTGGCCTCCGCCACGCTGCCCCTGCAACTCGCCACCGCGATCGAGGACGGCCGCTGCGGCCCCGGCGACCGGGTGGCGCTGCTCGGGCTGGCCGGCGGGCTCAGCATGGGCACCGTCCTGCTGGAACTGTGAAGCCGGTGGACGAGGCGGACCTGGTCGGGCGGGTACTCGCGGTCGCGGCGGAGCGGCCCGCGGCGGTCGCCCTGGTGACCGGCCGCCGCGACGAGGAGGTCAGCTACGGCGAACTGGGCCGCCGGGTGCGCGCCGTCGCGCACGGTCTGGCGGGCGCCGGGCTGCGCCCCGGCGACGGCGTGCTGCTGGGCGTGCGGCCGTCGGCGGACACGGTCGTCACGGCCCTGGCGGTGGTGGCCGCGGGCGGCACCCTCGTACTCGTCGATCCGGGCGCGGGACCGGAGATGTTCGCCGCCCGGCTGCGGCTGGCCCGGCCGCGCTGGGCGGTGGCCGAGTCGGCGCTGTACACGATCAACCGGGTCCGCGCGCTGCGCCGGTTCGCCCGCGACCGGGGGCTGCTGCTGCCCGGCCTGGCCGCCCCGGCACTGCGGCACGTGTACACCGGGCCCCGGCTGCCTGGCGTCCCGCGGGACGCGCTGCGCCTCGCCGACCTGGCGCACGGGCCCGCCCCCGAGCCGTCCCACGACCGGGACCCCGCCGCCCCGGCGGTCGTGGTCTTCACCTCCGGCACCACCGCCGCGCCACGCGGGGTGGTGCACACCGCGGCCTCGCTGGCCGCCGGGCTCGGACTGTGCCGGGAACGCTTCCCGCTCGGCCCCGCCGACGTGATCCATGACAGCGGGTTCATGCTCGGCCTGCCCGCGCTGCTCGCCGGCGCGCGGTGGTCGATCCCGTCCAGCCGCGACCCGGTGCGGGGGTTCATGGCGGAGGTCGCCCGGCGCTCGGTGACCCACGCCCTCTGCGTGCCGGTGCACCTGGCGCGGATGCTGGACGAGGACCTGGCGCTGCCGCCCTCCCTGAGCCACCTGCTGCTCGGCTCGGCGCCCGTGCCGCCGGCCGTGCTGCGCCGTGCGGTGGCGGCCGCGGGCCCCGGGACCGAGGTGCTGTCGGTCTACGCCATGACCGAGATGCTGCCGGTGGCCGTCGCGACCGCGGCCGAGAAGCTGGCGCACTGGGCGGCCGGCGCCGGGGGCGACCTGCTGGGCGCGGTACCGGCCGGGATCACCGCCCGGATCGCCGCCGACGGGGAGTTGCTGCTGCGCGGCCCCAACGCCTGCCTGGGCTATCTCGGCGAGCCGCCGCTGACCGAGGTGGCCACCGGCGACCTGGCCCGGCTGGACGAGCAGGGCCGGCTGGTGCTGGTCGGCCGCAAGAAGGACATGATCATCCGGGGTGCGGTGAACATCTACCCCGGTCTGTACGAGCCCGCCGTGGCCGCGCTGCCCGGGGTCGCCGAGGCCGCGCTGGTCGGCCTGCCCGACCCGGTGACGGGGGACGAGACCGTGGTGCTGGCCGTGGTGCCCGACGGGACGGTACCGCCCGGACCACTTGTCGAGCGGCTGCACCGGACCCTGCCGGAGGTGCTCGACGCGGGCGCGCTGCCCGACCGGATCGTCGCGCTGCCGGAACTGCCGCGCGGCGGGCGGTCGCACAAGCTCGACCGGGCGGCGCTGCGCGGGCTGCTGTCCGGCCCCTAGGTCCGGGGCAGCCGCTCGCCACGCCGCAGCCGCTCGAGGCCGAGCCAGATGAACTCCGTGGCGATGGCCTCGGCCCGCTCCCGGGGCGTGTCGGGGTGCTCCAGCCACCACGACACGATCGACAGCATCGACCCGTACATCAGGGGCACCAGCAGCCGGACCCGTCGCTCGTTGGCGGCCAGCGCGGCAGGTGACAGCGTTGGATCGGTCCGCCGCCGGGCCATCAGCAGGTCGGCGAAGGCCACCCCCAGCCGCTCCCGCAACTCCCGCAACTCGACCCCGATCTCGGGCTTGTCGAGGTGCCGGACCAGCAGCATCCACGCCTCGGGTTCCTCGGTGGCGTAGTCGAACAGGACCCGCACCATGGCCTGGATCGCCCGCTCGGCCCCGCCGGCGCCCGGGACCGTCGTGTTCAGCCGATCGGTCAGATCATTGACGATCACGGTGCTGACCTCGGTGAACAACCCCTCCTTGGAGGGAAAGTGCTGGTAGAGCAGCGCCTTGGAGACATGTGCGGCGGTGGCGACGTGCTCCATCTGGGTGAGATGGAAGCCGCGCCGGGCGAACTCGCCGAGCGCCGCCGCGAGTAGTTGCTCGCGGCGGCGCGCGAACGGCATCCGCTGCCGTACGGCCCGTGCGGCGGGGGCAGCGGAGGCGGAGTCGCCCGGCGCGTCGCTCACGAGCGGCGGTACGGGCGCAGTTCGGCGCGGGCGACCGAGCGCACGTGCACCTCGTCCGGGCCGTCGGCCAGCCGCAGCGTGCGCAGCGAGGCCCAGGCGCGGGCGAGCAGGGTGTCATCGCTGACGCCGGCCCCGCCGTGGATCTGGATGGCCCGGTCGACGACGTCCAGGGCCACCCGGGGCGCGACGACCTTGATGGCCGCGACCTCCTTGCGGGCCGCCTTGACGCCGTGCTTGTCGATCAGCCAGGCGGTCTTCAGGGTGAGCAGGCGGGCCTGCTCGATCGCCATGCGGGACTCGGCGATCTGCTGCTGCACCACGCCCTGTTCGGCCAGGGCCCCGCCGAAGGCGACCCGGGAGGAGGCCCGCTCGCACATCATCTCCAGCGCCCGCTCGGCCATGCCGATGGCGCGCATGCAGTGGTGGATGCGGCCGGGGCCCAGCCGTGCCTGGGCGATGGCGAACCCGCCACCTTCCTGACCGATCAGGTTGGTGACCGGTACCCGCACGTCGGTGAGGACGATCTCGCAGTGGCCGTGCTGGTCGGAGTAGCCGAAGACGGGCAGCGCCCGGCGGACCTCGACCCCGGGGGTGTCCAGGGGCACCAGCACCATGGACTGCTGCATGTAGGGGTGGCCCTCGGGGTCGGTCTTGCCCATGAGGATCATTATCTTGCAGCGCGGGTCGGCGGACCCCGTGATCCACCACTTGCTGCCG
The DNA here is from genome assembly GCF_003289645.1 of Actinomadura craniellae. Taxonomy (GTDB): domain Bacteria; phylum Actinomycetota; class Actinomycetes; order Streptosporangiales; family Streptosporangiaceae; genus Actinomadura_D; species Actinomadura_D craniellae. The sequence goes on from NZ_QLYX01000001.1 coordinate 742,823, forward strand.
TTGATGACGTACTCGTCGCCGTCGCGCTCGATCCGGGTGGAGATGTTGGTCGCGTCGGAGCTGGCGACGTCGGGCTCGGTCATGCCGAAGGCGCTGCGGATCTCACCGTCGAGCAGGGGACGCAGCCAGCGCTCCTTCTGCTCGGGCGTGCCGAACAGGTGGAGCACCTCCATGTTGCCGGTGTCGGGCGCCGCGCAGTTGGTGGCCTCCGGGGCGAGGTGCGGGGAACGGCCGGTGAGCTCGGCCAGCGAGGCGTAGTCGGTGACCGTCAGGCCGTGCGCGGGGTCGTCGGAGTCGGGCAGGAAGAGGTTCCACAGGCCGCGCTTGCGCGCCTCGACCTTGAGTTCCTCGACCACGGGCGGCACGGTGTGCTCCTGTCCCGCCGCGCAGAGTTCCGCGCGCTGGGTCTCGTACAGGTGCTCGGCCGGGTAGATGTGCTCGTCCATGAACTCCTGGAGCCGGCCCAGGTACTCCTGAGCCCTCTCGCTCAAACCAAAATCCATTCCGTTAGAGTAACTGACGCGTCAGTCACTTGTGAGAGGGCGTCCCGGGAACCCGTTCCCGGGACGTACGAGCCGCCGGGCGCAGCGAGTCGAGCAGACGAAAGGGACTGGAATGGGCGCCGACGACAACGCCGCGGGCAAGGTCGTGCTGATCACGGGTGGTGCGAAGGGGATCGGGGCCGGGGTCGCCCGCCGGCTGGCCGGTCAGGGGGCCAAGGTCGTCCTGGCCGACATCGAGGAGGAGCGCGGCACCGCGCTCGCCGCCGAACTGGGCGGCGTGTTCGTCCGGTGCGACGTGCGCGACCCCGCCGCCAGCGTCGCGGCGGTCAAGGTGGCGACCGACGAGTTCGGCGGGCTGGACATCGCCTTCCTCAACGCCGGGATCTCCACCGGCTGCGGCCTGGAGGACGACTTCGACCCGGAGATCTACCGCCGGGCGATGGCCATCAACCTGGACGGGGTGGTGTACGGCGTGCACGCCGCGCTGCCCGCGCTGCGCGCCCGCGGCGGCGGCGACATCATCGCCACCGCCAGCATGGCCGGGCTGACCGCCGTCGGGTTCGACCCGATCTACGGGGCCAACAAGGCCGCGGTGGTCGGGCTGGTCCGCGGGCTCGCCCAGGCCCAGGCCGGCTCCGGCATCCGGGTGAACGCGCTGTGCCCGTCGTTCGCCGACACCGACATCCTGGGGCCGCTCAGGGACGCCCTGGACTTCCCGATCCTGCCGGTGGAGACGGTGATCGACGGCTTCATGGAGATCCTCGCCGGCGGCGGCACCGGAGAGGCATGGTACGTAGTGCCCGGCCGCACCCCCGAGCCGTTCAAGTTCCGCGGCGTCCCGGGCCCGCGCTGACCGGCACGGACACAGACAGGACAGGCAGGACAGCAGGACAGGGAGGACAGGCATGCGCGCGATCCAGATCACCGAGTTCGGCGGCCCCGAGGTGCTGCGGCTCACCGACCTGCCGGACCCCGAACCCGGCACCGGCGAACTGCTCGTGGAGGTCTCCCGGGCCGGAATCAACTACGCCGACACCCACCAGGCGGAGAACTCCTACCTGTCGGCCACGAGCCTGCCGCTGGTGCCGGGCGGCGAAGTCGTCGGGCGCGCTGCGGACGGCCGCCGGGTGGTGGCACTGTGCGGGACCGGCGGTTACGCCGAGCGCGCCGTGGCCCCCACCGCGATGGCCTGGGAGGTGCCCGACGCGGTCGACGACGTGGCCGCGCTGGGCATGATCGTGCAGGGCGCCACGGCATGGGTCCTGCTGCGCCGCAACGTCCATCTCCAGCCGGGGGAGTCGGTGGTGGTGCACGCGGCCGCGGGCGGCGTGGGCACGCTGGCGATCCAGCTCGCCCGGGCGTGGGGCGCGGGCCGGATCATCGCCACCGCCTCGTCGGAGGAGAAGCGGCGGCTCGCCCTGGAGCTGGGGGCGGACGTCGCCGTGGACGCGGGGGCCGAGGACATGAAGGCCGCGCTGATCGAGGCCAACGGCGGCCGCCGGGTCGACGTGGTGCTGGAGATGACCGGCGGCACGGTCACCGACCAGAGCCTGGCGGCGCTGGCGCCGTTCGGCCGCCTGGCCTTCTACGGCATGGCCTCGCGCGTCCCGCCGCGCCCGGTGCGGCCCGAGAGCCTGATGTCGCACTCCACCACGATCTCCGGGATGTGGCTGGCGCACGTGTTCCGGCTGCCCGGCGACGTGATGGGGACCGCGCTCAAGGAGCTGTTCGGGCTCGTCGCCGACGGCCGGCTGCGGGTGATCTCCGGCGGCGAGTACGGGCTGTCGGAGGCCCGCCGGGCGCACGAGGACATGCGCGCCCGGCGCACCACGGGCAAGCTGGTGCTCGACCCTGCCCGTTAGACCTGCCCGCTAGAGGGGCGCACGGCCCCGTCCTGACCGGGGCGGGGCCATGCACTCTGTACGGTTTGGGACTGTGACCGGCATCTACATCGCGGCCATCGACGCGGCGACCAAGAAGGCGACCGTGGCGCTCGGCATGACCGAGCTGCTGGCCCGCCGGGCCGGGCGGATCGGGGTGTTCCGGCCGGTCGTCCGGTCGGGTGTCCCCGACAACCTGGTCGAGACGTTGCGCGCCCGGTTCAAGCTCGACCTCGGCTACGCCGACTGCACCGGGGTGACCTACGAGCGGGTGCACGCCGACCCCGACGGCTCCGTCGCGGAGATCGTCGACCGCTACCGCAAACTCGCCGCCCGGTGCGAGGCCGTGGTCGTCGTCGGCACCGACTACACCGGGGTGGGGGCGCCCACCGAGTTCGAGTTCAACGTCCAACTCGCCGCGCACCTGGGCACTCCGGTGATGCTCGTGGTCAGCGGGCGCCGCCGCACCCCCGAGGACGTCGCGGCCGTGGTCGGGCTGGCCGTCGAGGAGATACGGCGCGAGCACGCCGCCGCGCTGGGCTGTGTGATCACCCGGGTCGACCCGGCCGGGCTGGCCGCGACGACCGCCCGGCTGGCGCGGGCCGAGCCGCCGGTCTTCGTGCTCCCCGAGGTGCCGCGGCTGGCCGCGCCCACGATGAACGACCTGATGACGGCCTGCTCCGGCTACCTGATGATCGGTGACGAGCAGCGGCTGGGCCGGGAGGTGGGCGGGCTGATGGTGGGCGCCATGTCGCTGCCCAACATCCTCAACCGGCTGACCGAGGGGGTGACGGTCATCATCCCGTCCGACCGCGCCGCCGCGCTGCTGCCCGGCCTGGTCGCCGCGCACGCCGCCCCCACCTTCCCGGCGCTGTCGGGGGTCGTCATGACCGGCGGCATGGACCTGCCCGAGCCGGTGGCCCGCCTGCTGGACGGGATGGCGGTACGGCTGCCCGTCGTCATCACCGAAGAGGACACCTTCGAGACGGCGACCCGGCTGTCGGCCGTCGAGGGGACCTTCACCCCCGACGCCGAAGGCAAGATCGAGACCGCCCTGGGGTTGTTCGCCGACCACGGGCCCGGTGCCGGGCTGCTCGACCGGCTGCGGGTGACCCGCACCGCCGTCACCCCGGTGATGTTCGAATACGACCTGTTGGAGGCGGCCCGCGCCCACCGCCGCCACATCGTGCTGCCCGAGGGAACCGAGGAACGGATCCTGCGGGCCGCCGACATCCTGCTGCGCCGGGGCGTCGCCGATCTCACCCTGCTCGGCGAGGAGGAGCAGATCCGGGCCCGGGCCGCCGAGCTCGGCCTCGACCTCGCCACCGCCCGGATGCTCAGCCCGCACGAGCCCGGCATCCGGCACCGGTTCGCCGAGGAGTACGCGCGGCTGCGCGCCCACAAGGGCGTCACCTACGACCTGGCCCGCGACACCGTCACCGACGTGTCCTACTTCGGCACCCTGATGGTGCACCTCGGGCTCGCCGACGGCATGGTCTCGGGGGCGGCGCACACCACCGCGCACACCATCCGGCCGGCCTTCGAGATCATCCGGGCCCGGCCCGGGGCCGGCGTCGTCTCCAGCGTGTTCTTCATGTGCCTGCCCGACCGGGTGCTCGTGTACGGCGACTGCGCGGTCAACCCGGAGCCCACCGTCGAGCAGCTCGCCGACATCGCGATCGCCTCCGCGGCCACCGCCGAGCGGTTCGGGGTGCAGCCGAGGGTGGCGATGCTGTCGTACTCCACCGGCGAGTCGGGCACCGGGCAGGAGGTCGAGCGGGTGCGCGCGGCCACCCGGCTCGTCCGCGGGCGGCGGCCCGACCTGCCGGTCGAAGGGCCGATCCAGTACGACGCCGCCGTGGAGCCCGCGGTGGCCCAGGCCAAGCTGCCCGGCAGCGAGGTCGCGGGCCGGGCCACGGTCTTCATCGTCCCCGACCTCAACACCGGCAACAACCTGTACAAGGCCGTGCAGCGCAGTGCCGGGGCCGTCGCCGTGGGGCCGGTGCTCCAAGGGCTGCGCCGTCCCGTCAACGACCTGTCCCGGGGCGCCACCGTGCAGGACATCGTCAACACCGTCGCGATCACCGCCATCCAGGCCCAGGGAGAGCAGCCCCCGTGACCCGACATGTACTCGTCCTGAACGTGGGCTCGTCATCAATCAAGTACGCGCTGCTGGACCCCGCCACCGGCCACCGGGCGGCCGGCGGGCTCGTCGAGCGCATCGGCGAGGACGGGGGTCGGCTCGTCCACCACGGCCCCGGCGAGGAACCGTACGAGCGGCCCGGCCCCTACCCCGACACCGAGAGCGCGCTGGCCGCGCTCCAGGCCGCGTTCGCCGAGGCCGGCCCCGACCTGGCGGACGCCAGGCTGGCCGCGGTCGGGCACCGGGTGGTGCACGGCGGCGACCGCTACTCCGCCCCGGTGGTGATCGACGAGTCGGTGGAGCAGACGATCGAGGAGCTCATTCCGCTGGCACCGCTGCACAACCCACCGGCCCTGGCCGGCATCCGGGCGGCCCGGCGGACCTTCCCCGAACTGCCGCACGTGGCTGTCTTCGACACCGCCTTCCACCAGACCCTGCCGCCCGCGGCCCACACCTACGCGGTGCCCCGCGACTGGGCGGCCGAGCTGGGGGTACGCCGCTACGGCTTCCACGGCACCTCCCACGCGTACGTGTCGCGGCGGGCCGCGGCGCTGCTCGGGCGGGTGCCCGGCGAGGTGAACTCGATCGTGCTGCACCTGGGCAACGGGGCCAGCGTCACCGCGGTGGCCGGCGGCCGCAGCGTCGAGACCTCGATGGGGCTGACCCCGCTGGAGGGGCTGGTGATGGGCACCCGGTCGGGCGACGTGGACCCGGCGCTGCCGGCGTTCCTCGCCCGCACCCGCGGGATGACCGCGGAGGAGACCGACAAGGCGCTCAACACCGCCGCCGGGCTGGAGGGCCTGTGCGGCGCCCGGGACATGCGGGAGGTGTGGCGGCTGGTGGACGCCGGTGACCCGGCGGCGGCGCTGGCGATCGACGTCTACGTCCACCGGATCCGCAAGTACGTCGGCGCCTACTACGCGGTGCTCGGCCGGGTCGACGCGGTGGTCTTCACCGCGGGGGTCGGCGAGAACGACGCGCGCACCCGGGCCCGGGCGCTGGCCGGTCTGGAACGGCTCGGCATCGCCGTGGACGCCGGCCGCAACACCGCGCCCGGCGGGGGCGAACGGTTCATCTCCCCGAAGGACGGCGAGGTGGCGGTGCTGGTGGTGCCCACAGACGAGGAGCGGGAGATCGCCGCCGGGGCGGTGCAGGCGGTGCGCGGCGCCTAGTCCACTGTTTCAGCCGGCCGTTTCAGCCGGCCGTTTCAGCCGGCAAGGCCGTTCTCGTAGGCGTAGACGACGGCCTGGGTGCGGTCGCGCAGCGCGAGCTTGGTCAGCACGTGCCCCACATGGGTCTTGACGGTCTGCTCGGCCAGCACCAGTTCGGCGGCGATCTCGGCGTTCGACAGCCCGCGGGCGATCAGCCGCAGCACGTCGATCTCGCGGGGGGTGAGGGAGGCGGTGGCCGTCGGGCTCGGCCGCTGGTGCTTGCGGCGGCGGGCGAAGTCGCCGATCAGCCGGCGGGTGATCGAGGGGGCCAGCAGGGCGTCGCCGTCGGCCACCACCCGCACCCCCTGGATCAGGTCGGCGGCGGCGGCGTCCTTGAGCAGGAACCCGCTGGCGCCCGAGCCGAGTGCCTCGTAGACGTACTCGTCGAGGTCGAAGGTGGTCAGCACCAGCACCCGCGGCCCGCTCTCGGGGGTGTCCCCGACGATCTCGGCGGTGGCGGCCAGGCCGTCCATCTCGGGCATCCGGATGTCCATCACGATGACGTCGGGCGACAGCTCACGGGCCAGCGCGACGGCCTCCCGGCCGTTGCCCGCCTGCCCGACCACCTCGATCTCGGGGTCGGAGGACAGCACCGCGGCCAGCCCGTCGCGGATCATCAGTTGGTCGTCCGCGATCAGCACCCGTATCGTCACGCGATCACTCTAGGGCGCGGCGGCGGCTCAGTCCTCCCCGTAGGGGAGTTCGGCCAGCACGGTCCACCCTGGTACGTCCGGGCGTGGCCCGGCCGCCAGCGTTCCGCCGAGCATCGTCACCCGCTCGCGCATACCGACCAGCCCGTGCCCGCCACCGGGCTCGGCGGGCTCGCCGTGCGGGCCGTCGTCGGTGACGGTCACCCGCAGCAGGTCGTTCCCGTACCGGACCTCCACTCCCGCCCGCGAGCCGGGCGCGTAGCGGGCGGCGTTGCTCAGCGACTCCTGCACGATGCGGTACGCCGACAGGTCGACCCCGGCGGTGACCGGCCGCGGCATGCCCACGATCGAGACGGCGACGTCGAGGCCGGAGCGCCGCGCGGCGGCGGTCAGCTCGTCGAGCCGGTCGAGGCCGGGCTGGGGCAGCCGCTCGGCTGCCTCGTCCTCGGCCCGCAGCAGGCCGACCACCCGCCGGGTCTCGGCCAGCGCCTGCCGGGCGGCGTCGTGGACCACGGAGAAGGTCTCCTTGGCCGGCTCGGGCAGATCGGGGATCTTGTACGGCGCGGCCTGGGCCTGCATCACGATGACCGACATGTGGTGGGCGACCACGTCGTGCAACTCGCGTGCGATCCGGGCGCGCTCCTCCAGCACCGCGTGGGCGGCCAGTTCCTGGCGGCGTAGCTCGGCCTGCTCGGCCAGGCTGGCCTCGGCCGCGTACCGCCCGCCGACCGCGTCCCCGAGCACCAGCGCGAAGAGCACGATGCCGGTCAGGATCAGACCGAACCAGCTCGGCATCCCGCCGATCACGATCGCCGAGCCGAACAGCCCGAACACCACGACCACCCCCGCGCCTCCCGAGATCCGCCGCTGGTAGGCCGTCGCGACCAGGAACACCAGCACGATCTGGGCGAGGAAGGAGGTCACCGGCCAGGGCCAGAACTCGCCGTCGGTCTGCGAGGTGACGGTCAGGACGCCCAGGAACATGCCGAGCGCGGAGATTCGCCAGGCGACCAGCGGCCGGAACACCGCGAACAGCAGCGGGCCGCACTGGAGCAGGCCGAGCACCGCGCCCCAGAAGGGGTGCAGGTGGAGCACGGCGATGTGGATGGCGATCGTGCCGCCCGCCCAGCCGACCGTGAGGGCCAGCGCGACGGCGAGCACGGTCAGCCGTGCCGCGGGGTGGGAGATCCACGGCATCGTCCGCTGCGGGGGCAGGGGGGCCCGCAGCACGGCGTCCCGGACGGCCCCGAACAGGTGGCCCGGCTCGGGGTCGTGGGCGGGTGGGTGGGCCGGCCCGCCGAGGAAGAAGTGGTCGGTCATCTTGCCCCCGAGCCTAGGACGCCCCGGCCTGGGCGCGGATGCCCCTGGGGAGGGAGATACGGCACGGCTCCCCGGTATCAGCCGGGCACCAGGGCGAACGGGGCGAGATCGGCGGGGCGGCCCCGCGCACGGTTTTCCGGTTCCGGCTCGTGCGGCGGGCCCGAGGGACGCGAACCAGCGGACATGCCATGGCGTGGCGGCGCTACCATGGGCCTGTGGCGGCCGCGCTTACTACGACGACGCCGGGGAATCCCCGGCGGCCGGTTCGCGTGCGCTGACACCGCACACCACGACGAGGCCCCGGGAGCTCCCGGGGCCTCGTGCGTTCCGGGCTCCCGGCCATGACGGGAGGCGAGAGCATGAAACGGGCCGTGCCCGACTCGATAGCATCGGTGCCCAGCCGACCAGCGGCGGGTTCCTACCACCATTGTGACCAGGGAGTTCTTCGTGTCCACCGTGTCTGAGCTGCGCGTCACCCTCAACGGAGACGAACGGGTGGTGCCGGCCGGGACCACCGCCGGGGACGTCCTGGCGGCCGACGGCAAGACCGTGATCGCCGCCCGGGTCGGCGGTGAGCTGCGCGACCTCGCCCACGCGGTCCGCGACGGCGACGCCGTCGAGCCGGTGGAGATCGGCTCTCCCGACGGCCGGGCCATCCTGCGCCACTCGACCGCGCACGTCATGGCCCAGGCGGTGCAGGAACTGTTCCCGGAGGCGAAGCTGGGCATCGGCCCGCCGGTGGAGAACGGCTTCTACTACGACTTCGACGTCCCCGCGGCGTTCACCCCCGAGGACCTCAAGCGCATCGAGAAGCGGATGCGCGAGATCGTCAAGCAGGGCCAGCGGTTCTCCCGCCGAGCGGTCTCCGACGACGCGGCCCGCGCCGAGCTCGCCGGCGAGCCGTACAAGCTGGAGCTGATCGGCCTCAAGGGCGGGGCCTCGGCCGACGACGGCTCCGACGTCGAGGTCGGCGCCGGTGAGCTGACCATCTACGACAACCTCGACCCCAAGACCGACGAGCTGTGCTGGAAGGACCTCTGCCGGGGCCCGCACCTGCCCACCACCCGCACCATCCCGGCGTTCAAGCTGATGCGCTCGGGTGGCGCGTACTGGCGGGGCAGTGAGAAGAACCCGCAGCTGCAGCGGATCTACGGCACCGCCTGGGAGTCCCGCGAGGCGCAGGACGAGTACCTGCACCTGCTGGCGGAGGCCGAGAAACGCGACCACCGCAGGCTCGGCACCGAGCTCGACCTGTTCTCCTTCCCCACCGAGATCGGCGGCGGGCTGGCGGTCTGGCACCCCAAGGGCGGCATCGTCCGGAAGGTGATGGAGGACTACTCCCGCAAGCGCCACGAGGAGGACGGCTACGAGTTCGTCGTCACCCCGCACCTGGCCAAGTCCACCCTGTTCGAGACCTCGGGCCACCTGGCGTGGTACGCCGACGGCATGTACCCGCCCATGGAGATGGACGGCGCGGCGTACTACCCCAAGCCGATGAACTGCCCGATGCACATCACCATCTACAAGGCGCGCGGCAAGTCCTACCGCGAGCTGCCGCTGCGGATGTTCGAGCTGGGCACCGTCTACCGGTTCGAGAAGTCGGGAGTGCTGCACGGCCTGACCCGGGCGCGCGGCTTCACCCAGGACGACGCGCACATCTTCTGCGCCCCCGACCAGCTCCAGGACGAGCTGGCCGCCCTGCTCAACTTCGTGGTGGGGCTGCTGCGCGACTTCGGGCTCACCGAGTTCGAGGCCGAGCTGGCCACCCGCCCGGAGAAGTTCGTCGGCGACCCGGCCGACTGGGAGAAGGCCGAGGCCGCGCTGGAGTACGCGCTGGGGCAGGCCGGGCTGCCCTACGTCATCGCCGAGGGGGAGGGCGCCTTCTACGCCCCCAAGATCGACGTGCACATCCGGGACGCGATCGGGCGGCGCTGGCAGCTGTCCACCCTCCAGGTGGACTTCCAGCTGCCGCAGCGCTTCGACATGGAGTTCCAGGCGGCCGACGGCAGCCGGCAGCGGCCGTACATGATCCACCGTGCGCTGTTCGGCTCGGTGGAGCGGTTCTTCGCCATCCTGCTGGAGCACTACGCCGGGGCGCTGCCGCCGTGGCTGGCACCGGTTCAGGTGGTGGGCATCCCGATCGGCGACGCCCACGTCCCGCATCTGGAGAAGATCGCCGCCCGGCTGCGCGAGCGGGGCGTGCGGGTCGAGGTGGACACCTCCGCCGACCGCATGCAGAAGAAGATCCGCAACGCCCAGAAGCAGAAGATCCCGTACATGCTGCTGGCCGGTGACGACGATGTCGCCAAGGACGCCGTGTCCTTCCGCTACCGCTCCGGCGAGCAGAAGAACGGGGTGTCGATCGACGCGGCGGTGGCCGAGATCGTCGAGACCGTCGAGAGCCGCGTCCAGATCTGATCCGCCGGGGTCGTCTCCGCCATGACCGGGAGACGACCCCGGCGGCCCGGTAACCTCGGTCACCCCCTGCCGATCCGGAGAATTCGACGATGAGGCGCATGCTGCCCCGGGCCGGGCGATCCCGGCTGCTCGGCTACGGCGGTGCGATGCTGCTCGTGCTGCTCGCGGTGGCGGTGCTGGTGACACCGCTGGTCGGGGACGGCGCCCCGCCGGACGCCCCGGCGGCCGGTAAGGACGCGAGCGGTGGCCCGGTGCCGCCCGGGGCGTCGCCGGGCTGGTCGGTGCCCCCCGTGCGCCCGGGGGGCGTCCCCACCGGCACCCCCGGCCCGGGAGCGGGGCGCGACCCGCGGCCGGGTCCGGGCATCGACCCGCCGGCCCGGGTCGGGGGCGCCGCCCCGGCCTGCTCCACCGCCACGGCGGTGCACCGCTACGCGGCCGACGGGCTCCGGGTCACCGTGCGCCCGACCGAGGTCGCACTCGTCAACGTGGCGGTGGAGCTGCGCGGTGGCCCGCCCGTCAGCGAGAACGCCACCGTGCGCGGTAGGCCGCACACCTTCGAGTTCCCCGGGGTGACGGCGGGCGCGGTGCAACGGATCATGGTCACCGTCCTGGACACCTCCGGCTACCGGGCCTGCGCGGCCCGCGCCCAGGGCTGAGCCGGCTCGGGCCATCTCGGGCCCGCTCAGCGCGTGCCGGCGCCCTCCGGCAGCCGCACGTCCTCCACGTCCACGTCCACCGAGGTCACGCGCAGGCCCACCATCAGGGCGACCACCCGGGCGACGTTCGCCTTGACGCGCTTGGCCACATCCATGATCACGCTGCCGTACTCGACCACCACGGAGAGTTCGACCGCGATCTCGGAGTCCTGCTTGCGCACCCGGACCGGACGCTCCCGGTCGGGGGCGGCGCCGAGCCCGGCCACCCCGGGCACCTCCAGCACGGCGAAGGCCGCGATCTTCTCCACCACTTCGTCGCCGATCGTGATCCTCCCCTTGACGACCGCGCTGGGCGTCGCCGCGATGGTGGCCCCCGCGTCCGGATCGGTCCGGGTGGGATCGCCCAGGGCCGGCGCCGGGGCCGGCGTGGCCTGCCGCGTCGCGACCGGTACCTGCTGTGGGGCGGGGGCGGGCGCCGACAGGGGTGAACCGGACGACCCGGGTGGCGAGGGGAAGAAGGGCCGGGGTCGCCTGGGGACTCCGGAGGGGTCGTCACCGGGGCCGGCGAAACCGGTGCCGAGGTCGGTCATCGATCATCTCCAGCCTGAGGAAGCGATCTCATAGTGTCGGAGGCGAATGCAGTGTGCCAGAAAGGCGGCGAAGAGTTCGCCGAAGCGTTGTACGGGCGGGTATCCCCGCGGTGGCACGGCCCGCTCCGCTCAATATGCTGCTTGTCAGGCCGAGGAGAAGGAGAGCGCCGTCTTGAGCGTAGAGCCCGACAGCGCAGCGGCGCCGGAGGCGCGCTGGGACGCTGCCGCCCAGGAGGAGCAGCGCGGAGCGGGCGTGCCCGACAGCTTCCAGCGGCTGTGGACCCCGCACCGGATGGCTTACATCAAGGGTGAGAACAAGCCCACCGGCACCGGGCCGGGGGAGGGCTGCCCCTTCTGCGAGATCCCCGGGATGAGCGACGAGGACGGGCTGGTCGTGGCCCGCGGCGAGGCCGTGTACGCGGTGCTCAACCTCTACCCCTACAACTCGGGGCACCTGATGGTCGTCCCCTACCGGCACGTGGCCGACTACGCCGACCTCGACGCCGCCGAGACCGGCGAACTCGCCGAGCTCACCAAGCGCGCGCTGCTCGCGCTGCGCAAGGCCAGCGGGGCGCAGGGCTTCAACGTGGGCATGAACCTCGGCGGGGTGGCCGGGGCCGGGATCGCGGCCCACCTGCACCAGCACGTGGTGCCGCGGTGGGGCGGCGACACCAACTTCATGCCGGTCGTCGGCCGCACCAAGGTGCTCCCGCAGCTGCTGCGCGACACCCGGCAGTTGCTGGCCGACGCCTGGCCGCAGGACTGATCGAGGCCGGCCGGTACCGGCCGCCCGGCGGTACCGCGGCATGCGCGCCGCCGCCGGGCGGCCGGGCGGGCGTCAGGCCGACATGGCGGTCTTCCCCGTTGCGTCACCGGCCACCTTGCCGGCCAGGTGCGCGGGCAGCGGCTCGTACCGCAGGAACGAGCGGCTGAACGTGCCGGTGCCCTGGGACATGGAGCGCAGGTCGATCGAGTAGCGGACGATCTCCAACTGCGGGACCTCCGCCCGGACCAGGGTGCGGCCGCCGGCCACCGGCTCGGAGCCGAGCACCCGCCCGCGCCGGGCCGACAGGTCCGACATCACCGGCCCCACGTAATCGTCGGGGACCAGCACGGCCACCTCGTCGACCGGCTCCAGCAGCCGGGTCGACGCCCTGGCGGCGGCGTCCTTCAGCGCCAGCGCCCCGGCGGTCTGGAAGGCCATGTCGGAGGAGTCGACCGAGTGCGCCTTGCCGTCGTCCAGGGTGACCCGGATGTCGACCATCGGGTAGCCGGCCAGCACGCCCCGGGCCATCTGGGTCTTCACCCCCTTCTCGACCGAGGGGATGAACTGGCGCGGCACCACCCCACCGACGATCTTGTCGACGAACTCGAAGCCCGTCCCGGACGGCAGCGGCTCCACGGTGATGTGGCAGATGCCGTACTGGCCGTGCCCGCCGCTCTGCTTGACGTGCCGGCCCAGTCCCTCGGCCGGTCCGCCGAAGGTCTCGCGCAGCGGCACCCGTGGCTCCACCGTCTCCACGGAGACGCCGTACCGGGAGCGGAGCCGGTCGAGGAACACGTCGGCGTGGGCCTCGCCCATGCACCACAGCACGAGCTGCCGGGTCTCGGCGTTGTTCTCCAGCCGTAGCGTGGGGTCCTCGGCGACGAGCCGGCCGAGCGCCTGGGAGAGCTTGTCCTCGTCGGCCTTGGACGTGGCCCGGATGGCGACCGGCAGCAGCGGGTCGGGCATCTCCCAGGAGCGCATCAGCAGCGGCCGCTCCCGGTCGGAGATCGTGTCGCCGGTCTCCGCGCGCGTCAGCTTGGCGACCGCGCAGATGTCGCCCGCCCGGCATTCGTTGACGGTCCGCTGCACCTTGCCCAGCGGCGAGGTGAGGGCGCCCACCCGCTCGTCGACGTCGTGGTCCTCGTGCCCCCGGTCGGCCAGGCCGTGCCCGGACACGTGGACCGTGGTGTCGGGCCGCAGCGTCCCGGAGAACACCCGGACCAGGGAGACCCGGCCCACGTACGGGTCGGACATGGTCTTGACGACCTCGGCGACCAGCGGGCCGGCCGGGTCGCAGCCGACCTCGGCCGGGCGGTTCCCGGACACCTCGATCACCGACGGGACGGGGTGCTCCAGCGGCGACGGGAAGCCGCGGATGACGACCTCCAGCAGCTCGATCACGCCCAGCACCGGTCCCGGGTGGTCGCCGTGCGGCACCGCCGTGGTCAGCACGGGGTGGAATCCGCCCCGGGCCACCGCCTTCTCCAGGTCGTCGATCAGCGCTCCGACCTCGATCTCCTCGCCGGCGAGGTAGCGGTCCATGAGCGTCTCGTCCTCGCTCTCCTGGATCACTCCCTCGATCAGCGCGGAGCGCCGCTCCTCGATGCTGTCGGCCAGTTCCGGGCCGGGCTCGCAGTCGTCCCGCCCGCCGCCCGAATAGTCGATCCACCGGCCGGAGAGCAGCCCGATCAGGCCCTGGCAACGCTGGTCCGACTCGCCGGCGTCGATCACCGGCAGGTAGCACGGCAGCACGTTGTCGCCGAAGGCCTCCTGGCAGGCCAGCAGGGCGGCGTCGAAGTCGCCGCGCACCTGGTCGATCTTGGTGATGACCACGGCCCGGGGCATCCCGACGGCCGCGCACTCCTCCCACAGCATGCGGGTCAGCCCGTCGACGCCGTCGACGGCCGAGACCACGAACAGCGCGGCATCGGCGGCCCGCAGCCCGGCCCGCAGATCACCGACGAAGTCGGGGTATCCGGGAGTGTCGATCAGGTTCACCTTCACGCCGTCGTGCATGAAGGGCAGGAGGGACAGGTTCACCGAGCGCCGCTGGCGCACCTCCACCTCATCGTGATCACCGACCGTGGTGCCCTCCTCCACCCGGCCGGGGCGCTGGATCGTCTTGGTCGCGGCGAGCATCGCCTCGGCGAGCGTGGTCTTGCCCGCCCCCGAATGGCCGACCAGCGCGACGTTGCGCACCCTGTCAGGCCGGTCGGCCTCCGGTGCCCTGCCCGCGGCTCCCGGGTGCGCTGCCTTGTCCGCCATGAGCTACCTCCTCGGCGCGGGGCCCGTGCGGGCCCTCCGGCATTGCCGGGAGTGACGCTCGTGACGTGACGGGCGTCACATCCGTATCATCACCCTTCCCCGCTCAGCGACCGAAAACAAGAGGGAAACTCCAGGAAACCGGTAATGTGCCCGACCCAGGCCCTGGCGGAGCCGGGCATCCGGTGGTTCGGACACCGGGCGCCTCACCAGCCACTACGATGGTCGGGCCCTTTGCGGACAGGTTCCGGGGAACGACAGCGGACAGGATCGACGGCGATGCTTAACCAACTGCGGCCCGTGCTGGGACGCGTCCTGACCCCGATCGGGCAGGCGGTCGCCCGGACCGGAGTGACTCCCAATGTCATCACCGTCGTGGGCACCGTCGGCGTCGTGGTGGGCGCGCTCGGCCTCTACCCCCGGGGCCAGCTCTTCTGGGGCACGATGTTCATCACCGCGTTCGTGCTGTTCGACATGCTGGACGGGGCCGTGGCCCGCGTCACCGGCAAGATCAGCCGATGGGGGGCCTTTCTCGACTCCACCATGGACCGGGTCGCCGACGCCGCGATCTTCTCCGGGCTGGCGCTCTGGCTGGTGGGCGAGCGGGCCGGCACGCAGACCGGCCTGGCCGCGCTGGCCCTGTACTGCCTGGTGTGCGGCGCCGTCGTCTCCTACGCCAAGGCGCGGGCCGAGGGGCTGGGCTTCGTCTGCGACGTCGGCATCGCCGAGCGGGCCGAACGGGTGCTCGTGGTGCTCGTGGTGGCCGGGCTCGACGGCCTGGGCGTGCCGTACGTGCTGGCCGCCGGCCTCTGGCTGCTGGCCGCCGCCAGCACGGTGACCGTCGCGCAGCGTTTCGCGGTGGTCTACCGGCAGTCCGCCGCGCAGCCCGTCCCGGAGCACAAGTGACCCTCCGACCACCCAGCCGTGACGAGGCGACGGACGCCCTCTATGCGCTGGGCTGGACCGTGGTCCGCAAGATGCCCGAACGGGCCGCCCGGCAGGTCTTCATGGCCATCGCCGACCGCACCTGGCGGCGGCGCGGCGCCGGTGTGCGGCAGTTGGAGAAGAACCTGTGCCGGGTGCTGGGCAAGGACGCGGTCGACGCCGAGGTCCGCGCGCTCAGCAGGCGGTCCATGCGCTCCTACCTGCGCTACTGGCTGGAGGTCTTCCGGCTGCCGGAGATGAGCCGCGAGCGCGTCCTGGCGGGAATGCGGATCACCGGGCACGAGGCGCTGTTCGAGGCCCTGGACTCCGGGCGCGGCGCGGTCGTCGCGCTCCCGCACATGGGCAACTACGAGCAGGCGGGCGCCTGGCTGGTGTACCAGGGGTATCCGTTCACCACGGTCGCCGAGCGGTTGCGGCCCGAGTCGCTGTTCGATCGCTTCGTGGCCTTCCGCGAGAGCCTGGGCATGGAGGTGCTGGCGCTGGGCGGCGGCAACGGCGCCACGGTGTTCGGCACCCTGGCCCGGCGGCTGCGCGCCGGCGGGTGCGTCTGCATCGTGGCCGACCGCGACCTCACCGAGAGCGGCCTGGAGGTCGAGTTCTTCGGCCGGCCCGCCCGGATGCCCGGGGGCGCCGCCGCGCTGGCGGCCCAGACCGGGGCGGCCCTGTTCCCGGCCACCCTGTGGTACGAAGGGGAGCACTGGGGCGCCCGCGTGCACGAGGAGATCCCGGTGCCCGCGGAGGGCACCCGGCAGGAGAAGGCGCGGGCGATGACCCAGGGCGTCGCGGACGCCTTCGCCGCGGGCATCGTCGCCCACCCCGAGGACTGGCACATGCTCCAGCGGGTGTGGCTGGAGGACCTGTGAGACCGGAGCGCGCCGGATGAAGATAGGAATCGTCTGTCCCTACACCTGGGACGTTCCCGGGGGGGTGCAGCAGCACATCCGCGACCTGGCCGAGGCGCTGCTGGCGCTCGGCCACGCGGTGTCGGTGATCACCCCCGCCGACGACGACTCCCCGCTGCCCGCCTACGTGGTCCCGGCGGGCCGCGCCGTGCCGGTGCCCTACAACGGCTCGGTGGCGCGACTGGCGTTCGGGTTCCTGTCGGCGGCGCGGGTGCGGCGCTGGATCCGCGACAACGACTTCGACGTGCTGCACGTCCACGAGCCCGCGGCACCCTCGCTCGGCCTGCTGGCCTGCTGGGCCGCCGAAGGTCCGATCGTCGGTACCTTCCACGCCTCCTACACCCGGTCCCGGATGGTCTCGGCGACCGCTCCGATCCTGCAGAGCGCGCTGGAGAAGATCACCGGTCGGATCGCGGTGTCGGAGGCCGCGCGCACCACCCTGGTCGAGCACCTGGGCGGCGACGCCGTGCTGATCCCCAACGGGGTGACCACCGAGCGGTACGCGATGGCCGAACCGCTGCCCGGCTGGGCGGGCCGCGGTGACGGCGCCGAGCCCCGGGACGGCGCCGGCGCCATCGGCTTCCTGGGCCGGATGGACGAGCCACGCAAGGGCCTTCAGGTGCTGCTGCGCGCCTTCGAGATCCTGGCCCCGCAGCGCCCCGGGCTGCGGCTGCTGGTGGCCGGGCCGGGCGACGCCGATGACGTGTTCGACAAGGTTTCGCCGGCGCTGCGCGACCGGGTGGTGGTGCTCGGCATGATCAGCGAGGCCGACAAGGTCCGCGCCTACCACTCCGTCGACGTGTTCGTGGCCCCCAACCTGGGCGGTGAGAGCTTCGGCATCGTGCTGGCCGAGGCGATGTCCGCGGGCGCGCCCCTCCTGGCCAGCGACATCGAGGCGTTCCGGCGGGTGCTGCTGGACGGGCGGGCCGGGGTGCTGTTCCCGGTCGGCGACGCCGCGGCGCTCGCCGAGGCGACCGCCGAACTGCTGGACGACCCGGCCCGCCGCAAACACCTGTCCGCCGAGGCGCGGACCGCGGTGCGCGCCTACGACTGGTCCACGGTGGCCCGGGACGTGCTGCGGGTGTACGAGACCGTGGTGGTCCCGGGTGCCGGGGTGGTGGAGTCCGGTGCCTAGCCGGCTGGTGGACGTCCTGTTCTGGATCGCCGTCGTGTTCCTCGTCGGCGTGTACGTGTCGTGGCGGGCCACCCGGCTGGACCGGCTGCACGTGCGGGTGGAGACCGCCCGGGCCGCGCTGGACGCCGCGCTGGTCCGCCGGGCCGCGGTGGTGCTGGAACTGGCCGCCTCCCGGCTGCTGGACCCGGCCACCAGCCTGGTGCTGGCGACCGCCGCGCACGAGGCCCGGACCGCGGACGCGGAATCCCGGGAGTTCGCCGAGAGCGACCTGTCCCGGGCCTTGCGCGCGGTCTCCGAGCAGCCGGACTTCCGGGCCACCGTGGTCGAGCGGGGCGACGGCCCGGCCCTGCTGGACGAGCTCGACGCGGCCGTCCAGAAGGTGACCTTCGCCCGGCGGTTCTACAACGACGCCGTGGCCGCCACGCTGATCGCCCGGCGCAAACTGCTGATCCGGATGCTGCCGCTGGCCGGGAACGCCCCGGCGCCGGGGTTCTTCGAGATCGACGACGCGCCGCCGCAACTGTGAACCAGCCCATGATCGGCCGGTAACCGGCCCGACGGGTCAAAGGCGTCCGCTACTCTCCGAAGCCGGTAGCGGAAAGGGTTGATTGTGCGCATTGCCATGCTTCGTACGGCCGCCATTCTCGGCGCCGTCACCCTGGCGGGCGTGTCGGCCTGCTCGGAGGACGGGCGCAAGGCCGTCCCGCCGGTCAGCCCGGGCACCACCACTCCCACGCCGACCCCCACGCCGACGCCGCCCGCCACGCACCCCTTCACCGGCGGCCGGACCGGGCTGCAGAACCCGGTACTCGCCGTGAAGATCGACAACACCCGTCCCGCCCACCCGCAGGAGGGCCTGCGCTCGGCCGACATCATCTACGTCGAACAGGTCGAGGGCGGCGAGACCCGGCTGATGGCGATCTTCTCCTCGAAGCTGCCGCGCCGGGTCGGCCCGGTTCGCAGCGCCCGGATCTCCGACCTGCACATCCTGAGCGCGTACGGCCGGCCGGCCTTCGCCTTCTCCGGCGTGCAGAGCAAGATGAAGCCCTACATCCGGCGGTCGAAGCTCTACGACATCTCCCAGGACAACGGCGGCAGTTCCTACTTCCGGGTGGGCGGTGGCCGGTCGATCCCCTACAACCTGTTCAGCAGCCCCCGGGCCCTGCTCGCCCAGGCGCCGAAGGCGTCCGGACCCCGCAACATCGGCTTCCGCTTCGGCCCCGCCCCCGAGGGCGGCAAGCCCCGCACCAGCTTCACCGCCCGCTGGCCCTCAGAGACCATGGGTTTCCGCTGGTCGGCCGCCCAGAAGCGCTGGCTGTCGTCGCACAGCGGGCGGAGCAACACCGCCGCCGAGGGCGGGGTGCTGGGCGGGCAGACGATCGTCGTCCAGTACGCCAAGACCACCCGGTCGCGGTTCCACGACTTCCTGGGCTCCTACACGCCGCTGATCCATACCACCGGCACCGGCCGGGCCACCGTGCTGCGCGACGGGAAGGCCTACGACGCCCGGTGGTCCCGGCCGAACGAGGAGTCCGGCACCACCTTCACCACCGCCGCCGGCGCCCCCATGACCTTCGCCCCCGGGCAGGTCTGGGTGGTGCTGGTCAACGACGGCCCGCCGCGGATCCCCTGACCCGGCGGTCTCCGGAGGACGGCGCGTCGAACACTGCAACGAGCAGGCAATATCATGGAAAGGTCCATGTCGTCCGCTCATGTGAGGTAAAAACCGGTGTCCACTGACAGTTCCGCTCCCGTCGAGTCCGCAGCCCCGACCGCCGCCGCGACCGGGACCGCCCGGGTCAAGCGCGGGATGGCGGAAATGCTCAAGGGCGGCGTGATCATGGATGTCGTCACCCCCGAGCAGGCCAAGATCGCCGAAGACGCGGGTGCCGTCGCCGTCATGGCCCTGGAACGGGTGCCCGCCGACATCCGGGTGCAGGGCGGCGTGGCCCGGATGAGCGACCCCGACATGATCGACGGCATCATCGAGGCCGTCTCGATCCCGGTGATGGCCAAGGCCCGCATCGGCCATTTCGTCGAGGCCCAGGTCCTCCAGGCGCTCGGCGTCGACTACATCGACGAGTCCGAGGTGCTGACCCCCGCCGACGAGGCGCACCACATCGACAAGTGGGCCTTCACCGTCCCGTTCGTCTGCGGCGCCACCAACCTCGGCGAGGCGCTGCGCCGCATCGCCGAGGGCGCGGCCATGATCCGCTCCAAGGGGGAGGCCGGCACCGGCAACGTCGTCGAGGCGACCCGGCACATGCGGCAGCTCCGCGCCGAGCTCAAGCGGCTCACCACGCTCGACGAGACCGAGCTGTTCGTCGCCGCCAAGGAGCTGCGCGCCCCCTACGAGCTGGTCAAGGAGGTCGCGCAGGCCGGCCGGCTGCCCGTGGTGCTGTTCACCGCCGGCGGCATCGCCACCCCCGCCGACGCGGCCATGATGATGCAACTCGGCGCCGAAGGCGTCTTCGTCGGCTCGGGCATCTTCAAGTCCGGCAACCCCGCCCAGCGCGCCGAGGCCATCGTGAAGGCCACCACCTTCCACGACGACCCCGACGTCCTGGCCAAGGTGTCGCGCGGGCTGGGCGAGGCCATGGTCGGCATCAACGTCGACACCCTGCCCGAGTCCGAGCGGTACGCCGGCCGGGGTTGGTGACCGGGCCGGTTTCTTCTCCCCGCCTCTCCACAGCGCGTGCCGCGCGGGTTACGCTGGCCGCGCGGCCGGGCGGGACCGGGCTGGTCGGGGGTGACCGAGGTTCGCGAACGGCCCGCGGAAGGGGACGTGCATGGTGTGGTCGGTGGCGCTGGCCTGCGTGATCGCGGGTGATCCCGCCACGGTGTTCCGACCGGGGTTGACCCCCGATCCGGCCGCCGCGGCCGGGCTGGCGCACCGGCTCTACCCGGCGGCCAACCTCGTCGAGACCGGCGACACCATGCTCGACTTCGCCCTCTGGCCCTACCAGGACGAGCTGTTCGTCGGCGTGTACGAGGACGCCCTGCTCGTCTGCGACCGGCGGCTGTTCTGCCTCGACGACGACGCCCGCCGGGTCGCCGACACCATCGCCGCGGCCCTGCCCGAGGCGAACTGCGGGGTGCTGGTCCTGCACTCGGTGATCTCCGGTTGCTGGTGGCGCTGGTACGAACGCGGCGAACTGCTGCGCGACGTCTTCGTCACCGTCGAGGACGGCGTGGTCGTCGACCAGGGCGCGCGGCTGGCGGCCGAGGAGCCGTACTGGAAGTCGGTCGACGCCGACGGGCTGGACGTCCCCCTGCCGTTCGACCCCGAGGAGTTCGGGCTGGAACTGGCCCGCACGCACCTGTTCGGCCGCGGCCTCGCCGATCGCGGCGACGACGGTTTCCTGCCCCTGGAACTCCCGGTCCGAAGGTTCAAACTCGGCTGAGAGCAGCGCGGGGTGATGGGAAGACCGGTTCGACCGGTGGCGTTGAATTACATCGTCCGCATTCTTGGGAAGGGCCCTTTGTGACGGCTTTGCCGACGATCGGTGTGCTCGCGCTCCAGGGCGACGTGCGCGAGCATGCGCGCGCGCTGGAGGCCGGCGGGGCGCGCACCCTGGCCGTGCGCCGGCCGGAGGAACTGGAGCGTGTCCACGGGCTGGTGATCCCGGGTGGGGAGTCGACCACCATGTGGCGGCTGGCCCGGACGTTCGACATGCTCGAACCGTTGCGCAAGCACCTGGGGGCGGGGCTGCCCGCCTACGGGTCCTGCGCCGGGATGATCCTGCTCGCCGACCGGATCATCGACGGCGCGCAGGGGCAGGAGACCGTCGGCGGCATCGACATGGTCGTGCGCCGTAACGCGTTCGGGCGTCAGGTCGACTCCTTCGAGTCCGACATTTCCCTGCCGGAGCTGGGTGATCCGCCGTACCATGCCGTTTTCATCCGCGCACCGTGGGTGGAGTCCGTCGGGGCCGGGGTCCGGGTGCTCGGGCGCGCCGAAGGGGGCGGCGGCGCCGGTAGGATCGTCGCGGTCCGTCAGGGGCGCCTGATGGCGACGGCCTTTCATCCCGAGTTGACGGGCGATTTCCGGGTGCACCGGTACTTCGTCGATCTGGTGCGTCGGGCGATGGAGGAGGATTAACGAATGTCCGGCCATTCCAAGTGGGCGACGACGAAGCACAAGAAGGCGGCTCTCGACGCCAAGCGGGGCAAACTCTTCGCCAAGCTGATCAAGAACATCGAGGTGGCCGCGCGGACCGGCGGCGGCGACCCCGACGGAAACCCCACGCTGTACGACGCCATCCAGAAGGCGCGCAAGAACTCCGTGCCGCTCGACAACATCGAGCGCGCCCGCAAGCGCGGTGCGGGCGAGGAGGCCGGCGGCGCCGACTGGCAGAACATCACCTACGAGGGTTACGCCCCCGGCGGGGTGGCCGTGCTGATCGAGTGCCTCACCGACAACCGCAACCGGGCCGCCTCCGAGGTCCGCACCGCGATGACCCGCAACGGCGGCAACATGGCCGACCCGGGCTCGGTGTCGTACCTGTTCAACCGTAAGGGCGTCGTGATCGTCCCCAAGGACGGGGCCAGCGAGGACGACGTGATGCTCGCGGTGCTGGACGCCGGCGCCGAGGAGGTCAACGACCTCGGCGAGTCCTTCGAGGTGATCTGCGAGGCGGGCGACATGGTGGCGGTCCGCAGCGCACTCCAGGAGGCCGACATCGACTACGAGTCGGCCGACGCCAACTGGCTGCCCAGCGTCACGGTCCCGCTCGACGAGGACAACGCCAAGAAGGTGTTCCGGCTGATCGAGGCGCTGGAGGACTCCGACGACGTGCAGGACGTCTTCGCCAACTTCGACGTCGACGACGAGGTCCTGGCCAAGCTGGGCTGACGGGTACGGTCGGACGGTGAAGATCCGACCACTGCACCAGGGTGACCTCGACGCGGCCGCCGACAACGATTTCCGGGCGTTCTCCTGGCCGTCCGCCGCCGACCGGGAGGAGTGGGGGCATCGGGCCGCCCGCTCCGTGCGCGACGGCCTGTACCTCGGCGGTTTCGACGGCGACCGGCTGGTCGCGTCCGCCCGGATCCTCGACCTCGCCCAGTGGTGGCATGGGCGCGCGGTCCCCATGGCGGGCATCGCCGGGGTGAGCGTCGCCCCCGAGGACCGCGGCCGGGGCGCCGGGCGCCGGATCATGGCCGCCGTGCTGGAACGGTGCGGCGCGCTGGGCAGCCCGCTGTCGGTGCTGTTCCCGGCCACCACCCCGCTCTACCGGGAGTTCGGCTGGGAGCACGCCGGTGCCCAGCACGTCATCGGCCTGGCCGCGGAGGGGCTGCGCACCCTGGCCGCCGAGCCGGTGCCGGTCCGGCGGCCGGGCCCGCAGGACGCCGCCGAGGTGGCCGCCGTCCTGCGGCGGGTGCACGCTGCGGCCGCCGACTGCGGCCCGCTCGACTGGGGCGAGGACGAGTGGCGGCTCCGGCTCGACGAGCCCGGCGGCCGGTTCCGCTACCTGGCCGACGACGGTTTCCTGTCCTATCGCTGGATCCGGGACGGCGCGGCCCTGGAGGTCGACAAGCTGGTGGCGGGCTCGGAGCGGACGCTGCGCGCGCTGTGGGCGATCGTCGGCTCCGGCTCGTCGATCGCCCGCACCGTCGAGGTCCGCGCCGCCCCGCACGACCCGGTCCTCTGGCTGGTCCGCGAACGCCCCGACGACGAGGTGCGGCGGCACCCCTGGATGCTGCGCGTGGTGGACGCCCCCGCGGCCGTCGCCGCCCGCGGCTTTCCCGCCGGGGTGGACGTCTCCGCCCCACTGGTGATCGAGGACCCGCTGTGCCCCGGGAACACCGGCTCCTGGCGGCTGACGGTCTCCGGCGGCGCGGGCGGGCTGGAACCCGCCGGTGCGGCCGCGGAGCGGGCGGTCCGGCTCGGCCCCCGCGGGCTGGCCGCGCTGTACGCCGGCGCCCCGGTGGGGGTCCTGCGCCGGTCGGGCCTGCTGGGCGGCGGCGACCCGGGCACCGACGCCGCACTCGGCGCGGCCTTCGGCGGTGTCCCCTTCACGCTCGACGCCTTCTGAGCCGGGCCGGCGCCTCCTCGCCCGGTACGGCGGGATGTTCCGGTAGCGTGGGGCCGAACACATGATCGAAAGGGGTGGGGCGTGCGGGTGCTCGGCATCGACCCCGGGCTCACCCGGTGCGGGGTCGGAGTGGTCGACGGCGCGCCCGGCGCGCCCCTCACCCTGGTGCGGGTCGGCGTGGTCCGGACCAGCCCGGACGACGACCTCGCGGCCCGGCTGCTCGGTATCGAACAGGGCATCGAGGAACTGATGGACGAGGTGCGCCCCGACGCCGTCGCGGTCGAGCGGGTCTTCGCCCAGCACAACGTGAGCACCGTGATGGGCACCGCACAGGCCGGGGCCGTCGCCATCGTGGCCGCCGCCCGGCGCGGGCTGCCGGTCGCCCTGCACACCCCCAGCGAGGCGAAGGCCGCGGTCACCGGCAGCGGCCGGGCCGACAAGGCCCAGGTCACCGCGATGGTGACCCGCCTGCTGCGGCTGGACGCCCCGCCCCGCCCGGCCGACGCGGCCGACGCGCTCGCGCTGGCGATCTGCCATCTGTGGCGCGGCGGCGCGCAGTCCCGGATCGAGGCCGCCCGGCTGGCCGCCCGCAGCCGGATGAAGGGGAGCAGCGGAAGGTGATCGCTTTCGTCAGCGGCCGGGTGGCCGCGACCGGGCCGGATGCCGCCGTCGTCGACATCGGCGGCGTCGGGCTGTCCGTGCAGTGCACTCCGGCGACCCTGGCCGGGCTGCGGGTGGGCGAGGAAGCCCGGGTGGCGACGTCGCTGGTGGTCCGCGAGGACTCGCTGACCCTCTTCGGCTTCGCCGACGACGACGAGCGCACCGTCTTCGAACTGCTCCAGACGGCCAGCGGGGTGGGCCCCCGGCTGGCCCTGGCCATGCTCGCCGTGCACTCCCCGGACGCGCTGCGGCACGCGGTGGCCACCGAGGACCTGACCGCGCTGATCAGGGTGCCGGGCATCGGCAAGAAGGGCGCGCAGCGCATCGTGCTCGAACTCAAGGACCGGCTGGGCGCGCCGTCCGGGGCCCCCGCCGACGTGCCCCGTCCCGCCGCGGCCGTGGCCTGGCGCGACCAGGTCCAGGCCGGGCTGGTCAACCTCGGCTGGTCGGCCCGCGACGCCGAGGGCGCGGTGGACGCGGTCGCCGCCGACCTCGCCGCCGGACCCGACGGCGAGGCCCCGCCGGTCGCCGTCCTGCTCAAGGCCGCCCTCAAGAAGCTGAGCCGCCCGTGACCCACGACCCCGAGGATCGGATCGTCTCGCCGGTCGTGGCCGGGGACGAGCAGGCGGTCGAGGCCGCCCTGCGCCCCAAGCGGCTGGCGGAGTTCGTCGGCCAGGAGCGTGTCCGCGAGCAGCTCTCCCTGGTGCTGCAGAGCGCGCTGCGGCGGAACCGGCCGCCCGACCACATCCTGCTCAGCGGGCCGCCCGGCCTCGGGAAGACCACCCTGTCGATGATCATCGCGGCCGAGCTGGGGAAGCCACTGCGGATCACGTCCGGGCCGGCCATCGAGCGGGCGGGAGACCTGGCGGCGGTGCTGTCCACCCTCTCGGAGGGCGAGGTGCTGTTCCTCGACGAGATCCACCGGATGGCCCGGCCCGCCGAAGAGATGCTCTACATGGCGATGGAGGACTTCCGGGTCGACGTCGTCGTCGGCAAGGGCCCCGGCGCGACCGCGATCCCGCTGGACATCGCCCCGTTCACGCTGGTCGGAGCCACCACCCGGGCGGGCATGCTGCCCGGCCCGCTGCGCGACCGGTTCGGCTTCGTCGCGCACATGGACTTCTACGAGCCGGCCGAACTCGAAGTGATCATCGACCGGTCGGCGGGCCTGCTGGACGTGCGGATCGACGCCGAGGCCGCCACCGAGGTGGCGGGCAGGTCGCGCGGCACGCCCCGGATCGCCAACCGGCTGCTGCGCCGGGTCCGCGACTACGCGGAGGTCCGCGCCGACGGCCGGGTCACCCCGGAACTGGCCCGGGCGGCGCTGGAACTGTATGAGGTGGACGAGCGCGGCCTCGACCGACTCGACCGCGCCGTCCTCGGCTCGCTGCTGCGGAAGTTCGGCGGCGGGCCGGTCGGGCTGTCCACGCTGGCGGTCTCGGTGGGGGAGGAGCCCGAAACCGTCGAGGTCGTCGCCGAGCCGTTCCTGGTCAGGCAGGGGTTGCTGGCCCGGACGCCGCGCGGCCGGATCGCCACCCCCGCGGCCTGGACCCACCTGGGCCTCACCCCGCCAACACCATCGCCGGCGGCGGGTACCCTTTTCGATGTTGACGAATGAATCCGGGTGAACTCCGGATCGGGCGGCGCCGGGAACTTTCCATCTCGCCGGATCGTCGCGCCTTTGCCGGAGTCACACGTACTCTCTACACTTCGGGACTTGGTCGCCGCCCTTCGTCGGCGGTTCCCCGGTGTCGCCGTGCCGGCGACGGATCGGGTCCTCGATATCGGAAGGAATGCCCCGTCTCATGGGCACTGACATGAACGTTCTCGCGGAGCAGGCTCAGGGCGGCAACCCGATCGTCAGCCTGATGCCGCTGATCCTCATCGCCGTGGCCTTCTACTTCTTCCTGATCAGGCCGCAGAGCAAGCGCCGGCGCGAGCAGATGGAACTGCAGAACTCGGTCGAGCCCGGCAGCCGCGTCCTGACCACCAACGGCATGTACGCCACGGTCGCCGAGGTGGACGACGACGGCGTCACCCTGGAGATCGCCCCCGGGGTGGAGGCCCGCTTCGTCAAGCAGGCCATCATGCAGGTCATCAAGGACGACGTCGAGGACGATGACGACGCCGACGACGACGAGACCGAGCTGGCGGAGACCGACGCGGCCGACGAGACCGCCAAGGCCGACGCGGCCGACGAGGTTGACGAGGTCGATCTCGCGAAATCCGGCGACAAGGCTGTGAAGAAGCCCTGACGACCGGGCGACGACGGCAAAGTTAGGCGATCCAGTTGGCCTCCTCCCCAAGCAACGTGCCCAATCCCGGCCGCACCCTCCTGGTGCTGTTCGCGATCATGGCCGGGTTGACGAGCCTGATGTTCCTGCAAGGGCACCCCACGCCCAAGCTGGGGCTCGACCTGGCGGGCGGCACCACCGTCACGCTCACCGCGGTGACCGAGGCGGGCAAGAGCCCGCCGGAAGCCCAGATGAACCAGGCCCTGGAGATCATGCGGGACCGGGTGAACGGCCTCGGCGTCTCGGACGCCGAGGTGAGCAAGCAGGGCAGCAACGTCATCGTGGTGAACGTGCCCGGCGAGGGGCAGGACCGGGTCGTCCAGCTCATCGGGACGACGGCGCAGTTGCAGTTCCGGCAGGTCTACGCGATCTCCGACGCCGTGCCGGACGCGCCGGCGAGCACCGCGCCGTCCGGCACGGCCAAGCCGACGCCCAAACCGACCCCGTCGGTGAGCCCGTCCGGCACGGCCACGCCGCGGGGCCGGGCGGTGCCGCCCGCGCTGGCGGAGCCCACCCCGGCCCCGTCCGGGTCGGCCCCGGCGCAGCCGTCGGCGCCCGCCTCGCCACCGGTGATCCAGCCGCAGCAGCCGGCCGAGACCTTCGAGGGCATCACCGACAAGGCCGTCATCGCCCAGTACCAGCAGCTCACCTGCGCGAAGGGCAAGCGGGTTCCCGGCGCCGACGACCCGAGGAAGCAGTGGGTCGCCGTCTGCTCCCAGGAGGGCGACGCCAAGTACATCCTCGGCCCCGTCCAGGTGGAGGGCCGGCAGGTCTCCGACGCCAACGCGGTGCCGCCGAACGCGCAGCAGGGGCAGAACAGCTGGCAGGTGTCGCTGCAGTTCAGGTCGCAGGGCGGCCGGCAGTTCGCCGACGTCACCACCAAGGCGTACCAGGCCTACCAGATGAACCCCGGCTCGCCGCAGCAGTACGTCGCCATCGTGCTCGACGGGCAGGTGATCTCGGCGCCGAGCATCACCAACGGGGCGATCACCGGCGGTCAGGCCAGCATCTACGGGCCGCCCGAGAGCTTCAACCAGCAGTACGCCGCCGACCTGGCCAACGTGCTGAAGTACGGGGCGTTGCCGCTGAAGTTCACCCCCAGCTCGATCGACGAGGTGTCCTCGACGCTGGGCGACGACCAGCTGCGCGGCGGTCTGATCGCCGGCGCGATCGGGCTGGGCCTGGTCGTCATCTATTCGATGATCTACTACCGGGGGCTCGGGCTCGTCTCGGTGTTCAGCCTGCTGGTCGCCGCGGGCCTGACCTATCTGTCGGTCGTCGTCCTCGGCGAGAACATCGGGTTCCGGCTGTCGCTGCCGCACATCATCGGCCTGATCGTCTCGATCGGTATCACCGCGGACTCCTTCATCGTCTACTTCGAGCGATTGCGTGACGAACTGCGCGCGGGCCGCCCGTTGAGACCCTCGGTGGAGGTGGCCTGGCGCCGGGCGCGCCGGACGATCCTGGTGGCCGACGCCGTCACGTTCATCGCCGCCCTGGTGCTGTTCTTCCTGGCGGTCGGCGGGGTGGCCGGCTTCGCCTTCGCGATGGGGCTCACCACCCTGATCGACGTGGTGGTGGTCTTCATGTTCACCAAGCCGCTGGTCGCGCTGCTGGCGCGGACCCGGTTCTTCGGCAGGGGCCACAAGTGGTCCGGGCTCGATGTCGACCGGCTGCGCCAGACCGGCACCGCCACCCGCTCGATGCGCCAGGAGGCCTGATGTCCGGGTTCCGTCTCGCCATTGCCCGGATCTACCGCGGTGAGATCAGCGCCGACATCGTCGGCCGGCCCCGGCTGTGGTACTCGCTTTCGGCCGTGCTGCTGGTCATCTCGATCGCCGGGCTGATCATCAAGGGCCTCAACTTCGGCGTGGAGTTCACCGGCGGCTCCGTCTTCAGCATGAAGGCGCCGAACGCCTCGATCACCCAGGTGCGCTCCGCCGTCCAGGAGGGCGGGGCCCACCAGGCGATCGTGCAGGAGGCCGGCGACCGCTGGCGGGTCACCACCGAGAGCCTGGACACCACCGAGGTCGCCGAGGTCAAGAAGTCCATCAACGAGCGGCTGGGCGTGCCCGCCGGGCAGGTCGACACCCAGGTCGTCGGCGGCTCGTGGGGTGGTGAGATCTCCAAGAAGGCCTGGCAGGCGCTGGGTGTCTTCATGCTGCTCATCGTCATCTACCTGTCGGTGGCCTTTGAGGGGCGGATGGCGGTCGCGGCGGTGGTGGCGCTCGTCCACGACCTGATCATCACGGCCGGGATCTACGCGTGGTCCGGGTTCGAGGTGACACCCGCGACCCTGCTGGGCTTCCTGACGATCCTCGGCTACTCGCTGTACGACGCCGTCGTGGTGTTCGACATGATCAAGGAGGTGACGAAACCGCTCGGCCCGCAGTCCAAGATCACCTACAGTCAGGCCGCCAACAACGCGCTGAACAGCACGCTGGTGCGGTCGCTGAACACCTCCCTGGTGGCGATCCTGCCGGTGGCCTCCATCCTGTTCATCGGCACCACGCTGTTCGGGGCGGGCACCCTCAAGGACCTGTCGCTGTCGCTGTTCGTCGGGATCATGGTCGGCACCTACTCCTCCATCTGCGTCGCCACCCCGCTGCTGGTCCAGCTCAAGGAACGCGAGCCCAGGTACCGGGAGATCCGCGAGCGGATCGAGGCCCGCCAGGCCAGCCCCAAACGGCAGGCCAAGGCCGCCAAGCTGGTCACGTCCGGTCCGGGTGGTGACGATTCCGATGCCGCGGACGAGGAGCCCGCACCGGCCGTCACCCCGGATCCCAAGACCTCCGCGCCGCGCCCGGCGCGCAAGCTCGTCCAGCAGGGCCCCCGGGTCCAGCCCCAGCGCGGTAGCCGCCGCAGCCGGGGCAAGAAGTGAGAGGCCGGCGGTGATGGACCTGCAGAAGCTGATCCTGGAGCGGGTCCGGGACGTCCGCGACTACCCCCAGGAGGGGATCCTTTTCAAGGACATCACCCCGCTGCTCGCCGACCACGTGGCGTTCGCCGGGGTCGTCGACGCGATCGTCGCCCACCACGGGAGGGGCACGATCGACAAGGTCGTGGGGATCGAGGCGCGGGGGTTCATCCTCGCCGCTCCGGTGGCCTACCACTTCGGCGCCGGGTTCGTGCCGGTGCGGAAAAGGGGAAAGCTGCCCTCGAACACCCACGAGGAGACCTATGATCTGGAGTACGGCACCGCGACGATCGAGATGCACACGGACGCCTTCCTCCCGGGGGAGCGGGTCCTGATCGTCGATGACGTGCTCGCGACCGGCGGCACCGCCGGGGCGGCCATCGAGCTCGTCCGGCGCGGCGGGGGAACGGTCGCGGGCCTGTCGGTGTTGCTGGAACTGTCGTTCCTGCCCGGCCGGCAGCGACTCGACGGCTCCGGTGTCGACGTTCACTCCCTGGTGACGGTCTAGCGCCGAACGGGCCCCGATACACTTGTGGTCAGGAGGGGCTGGTGACGGCAGTGTCCCCGACGCGGGGGCGGCCGTGAGATCCGCGAACAACGCGGTATGAGGAGGCTGAGTGCCCGGTGAGGTGTCCTCGACGAACGCGGTGACTCCGGCCGCGCAACCGCCGGACGCGCCGCCCGGCAACGCCCCGGCGGCGAACAAGCCCGACGGGGCGGCGGCGGAGCCCGACGGAGTCGTCGACGCGCCCGCCCTCCCCACGGCGACGACCTCGGCCCAGTCCACAATCCCACCGTCGGCGGCCCGGGTGCGGCGCAAGCTCGCCCGGCTGGGAGCCCAACGCGGTCCCACTATGAACCCCGTACTCGAACCCCTGATCAAGACGGTCCGCAACACGCACCCCAAGGCCGACCTGCGGATGATCGAGCGCGCCTACGACGTGGCCGCGCACTACCACCGCGAGCAGAAGCGCAAGAGCGGCGACCCGTACATCACCCACCCGCTGGCGGTGGCCACCATCCTGGCCGAGCTCGGCATGAACACCGAGACCCTGTGCGCGGCCCTGCTGCACGACACCGTCGAGGACACCCCCTACACGATCGACGAGCTGCGGCAGGACTTCGGCAGCGAGATCGCCGCGCTGGTCGACGGGGTGACCAAGCTCGACAAGGTGAAGTACGGCGAGGCCGCCGAGGCCGAGACCGTCCGCAAGATGGTCGTCGCCATGGCCCGCGACATCCGGGTCCTGGTGATCAAGCTCGCCGACCGGCTGCACAACATGCGCACGCTGCGCTACCTGCCCCGGCACAAGCAGGAGCGGAAGGCCCGCGAGACGCTGGAGATCTTCGCTCCGCTGGCGCACCGGCTCGGCATGAACACGCTCAAGTGGGAGCTGGAGGACCTCGCGTTCGCCACCATGTTCCCCAAGCGGTTCGACGAGATCGCCCGGCTGGTCTCGGAGCGGGCGCCGCGCCGCGACGTGTACCTCCAGGAAGTGATCGAGAACGTCTCGGCCGACCTGCGCGAGGCGCGGATCAAGGCGACGGTGACCGGCCGCCCCAAGCACTACTACTCGATCTACCAGAAGATGATCGCCCGCGACGTCGGGTTCGACGACATCTACGACCTGGTGGGCATCCGGGTCCTCGTCGACTCCGTCCGCGACTGCTATGCGGCCCTCGGCTCGATCCACGCGCGATGGAACCCGGTTCCCGGCCGGTTCAAGGACTACATCGCGATGCCCAAGTTCAACATGTACCAGTCGCTGCACACCACGGTGATCGGCCCGGAGGGCAAGCCGGTCGAGCTGCAGATCCGCACCTGGGGCATGCACCGGCGGGCCGAGTACGGCGTCGCCGCGCACTGGAAGTACAAAGAGGAGACGGTCGCCGGCCGCAAGGCCGCCGACATGCAGTGGCTGCGGCAACTGCTCGACTGGCAGAAGGAGACCGCCGACCCGGCCGAGTTCCTGGAGTCGCTGCGCTTCGACCTGTCGGTCTCGGAGGTGTTCGTCTTCACCCCCAAGGGCGACGTGATGGCGCTGCCGCAGGGGGCCACCCCGGTCGACTTCGCCTACGCCATCCACACCGAGGTCGGGCACCGGTGCATCGGCGCCCGGGTGAACGGCAGGCTGGTCCCGCTGGAGTCGGTCCTCGACAACGGCGACAGCGTCGAGATCTTCACCTCCAAGTCGCCCGACGCCGGGCCCAGCCGCGACTGGCTCGGCTTCGTCAAGAGCGCCCGCGCCCGCAACAAGATCAAGCACTGGTTCTCCAAGGAACGCCGCGACACCGCGATCGAGTCGGGCAAGGACTCCATCGCCCGGGCGATGCGCAAGCAGAACATGCCGCTGCAGCGGATGATGTCCGGCGAGGCGCTGCTCGCGCTGGCCCGCGACATGCGCTACACCGACGTCTCCTCCCTGTACGCCGCGGTGGGGGAGGGGCACATCTCCGCGCAGACCGTGGTGCAGCGCCTGGTCCAGGCGCTGGGCGGGGTGGAGAGCGCCGAGGAGGACCTGGCCGAGATCGCCCTGCCCACCCGGCGGCGCGGGCGGAACCGGCCCGGCGACCCCGGTGTGGTGGTGGCCGGCGACCCGGACGTCTGGGTCCGGCTGTCCCGCTGCTGCACTCCGGTGCCCGGCGACGAGATCGTGGGTTTCGTCACCCGGGGCAGCGGGGTGTCGGTGCACCGGGCCGACTGCTCCAACGTGGCGAGCCTGAAGAACGAGCCCGGCCGGCTGATCGACGTGAAGTGGTCGCCCGGCGAGGACTCGGTGTTCCTGGTCGCGATCCAGGTGGAGGCGCTCGACCGGCCCCGGTTGCTCTCCGACGTCACCCGGGTGCTGTCGGACCAGCACGTCAACATCCTGTCGGCCTCGGTGACGACCACCCGCGACCGGGTGGCGGTCAGCCGCTTCACCTTCGAGATGGGCGACCCCAAGCATCTGGGCCATGTGCTCAAGGCGGTGCGCTCCATCGACGGGGTCTACGACGTCTACCGGGTCACCAGCGGAGCCGCCGCCCGATAGCAGCCACACACCTCAAGCTGCAGGTTTATGCGTTTCGCACAACTTCCGGCGTCCCACAGACCCTAGGCTGTCCCCTCATGCGCTCCGAACAACCTCCCGCGCCGCGGGCGCCGGCCGACGACCTTCCCGCTCCGGAACGCGAGGTCACGGCGGAACCACGGCCCGAGCCCGCCCCGGCCAAGGACGGGCACCGGCCGGCCCTGCTGGGCCGAGGGCTGCGCAATCCCGCGCTGGTCGCGCTGCTGACCTGGGCGCTGCTCGGGCCCTGGGCCGCCGCGCTGCCCCGGGTGCTGAACATCGACCCGTTCACCCAGCGGGGCGCCACCCTGCCGCTGGCACTGGGCGGTGCCGCCGCGGCCCTGCTGGCCTGCATCGCGCTGCGCCGCGCCGGCCCGACGCTCATCGGGATCTGTGCCGGGGTCTTCGCCGCCTACCTGGTGCTGGTGCTGCGCACCGCGCTGGTCGGCACGCCGTTCCCCTACGAGGGCGTCGACGGCGACTCCGGCCGGGTGTCGGCGGCGGTCGTGCGCTACTCGGTGAGCTGGGCGACCAGCGACGCCATCGTGGCGGGGGTGCCGGCGGAGTACCCGCCGCTCTTCCCCTACGTGGTCGGCAAGATCGCCATGCTGCTGGACACGCCGGCCTGGCAGTTGCTGGCCCCGGCGGAGATCATCATGATCTCGGGGTCGGTGATCGCCGGTTTCGCCCTCTGGATCCGGCTGACGGCCCCGCCCGCCGCCCTGGCGATCAGCGCGCTGCTGCTGCCGGCGTTCGGCAACCCGGCCAAGTGCTACGAGGTGGTCGCACTGGCGGTGTTCGTGCCGCTGGCGCTGCTCACGCTGGCCCGGCCACCGGGCGGGCGGCTGCACTGGCTGCCCGCCGGCCTGCTCACCGGCGTACTGTGCCTGACCTACTACGCCTATGTCGTCTTCGCCGCGGTGGGGCTGGTGGTGCTGGGCTGGTGGGTGTGGCGGAGCGAGCCGGACCGCCGGGCCTACCTGCTCCACCTGGCCCGGGTGACCGCCGTGGTGGCGGTGGTGACGGCCTGGTACACGATCCCGTACCTGATCGCCATGGCTCAGGGCGGCCAGCAGGTGGGCGACATGTACCAGGCCACCGAGATCTCCCAGGACCCGTTCCCGTTCCTGGACCTGTCCCCGTTCGGCCTGGTCCAGCTCGCGGGGGTGATCGCGCTGCTGTGGTACGGCCGCACCACCTGGTGGGCGAACCCGCTGCTGCTCATCGTGGCCGGAGCGTACGCCTACCGGGTGATCGGCATGATCCGCTGGGTGGCCACCGCGCACACCGGGTTGTTCTACTACACGCTGCCGCTGATCAGCGCCTGCCTCATCGCGGCGGCCGTGCTCGGCGCCTGGGAGGCCGTCCCGGCACTGCTGCGGTGGGCGCGCCGCAAGGACGTGTCGCTGTCGGCCGGGGCCGGCGTGGTGGCGCTGACGGTCCTCCTCGGCTACACCGGCTACAGCTACTGGTATGTGTGGATGCCCGCCAATCGCTGGCTCGCCACCGCGGACGGCGGGGCGGTGCCGGACTGGAACACCTCCAACCGGCTGGCGGCCTACGCGCACGTCCAGCGGCTGCCGGACGGGCGCCGCACCCTGCACGCCCAGTCGGCGTCCAAGGGGGGCGCCCGGTCCTACCTGCCGGTCGCCGACATCCAGGGGCTGGTGTACCAGGTCCGCCCCGGGGACGAGCGGCCCCGCACCCTGTCCTACAGCGAGCAGATCTTCGCGTTCCTGCCGTGGCGGGGGTTCATCGGCGTCGACCGGAACGCCTCCCTGGGCCCGGCCCGCTGGGTCGACCGCCACAACGCCCTGCTCAGGCTCGCCACCGTCCTGGATCCGGACGCCTTCGCCCGGGCGTCCGCGGACACCGGGTTCGGCCCGATCGACGTGTTCGTCCTCCGCCGGGACGGAGACTCCCTCACCTGGAAGGGGCTGCGGGTCCCGCAGACGGTGCGGTTCGGCCGCAGCCAGTTCGCCTCCGCGTCCTTCTACGTCCAGGACCTCCCCGACGGCACCACGGTGGCCATCCGCCGGCCCTGAGCGGCGTGGGGCCGTCCCCGCGGGAGACGGCCCCACCCGGTTTCAGCGGTCCTGTTCCTCGGGGGTGGCGTCCACCCCGGCCTCGGCGCGCTGCTGGGGGGTGATGCCGGTGGGGGCACCGGTCAGCGGGTCGTAGCCGGAGGCCGCCTTGGGGAAGGCGATGACGTCGCGGATCGAGTCGCCGCCGGCCAGCAGCATGCAGGTGCGGTCCCAGCCGAAGGCGATCCCGCCGTGCGGCGGCGGGCCGTACTTGAACGCCTCCAGCAGGAAGCCGAACTTCGACTCGGCCTCCTCCTTGGACATGCCCAGCACGTCGAAGACCCGCTGCTGCATCTCGGCCCGGTGGATACGCAGCGAACCGCCACCGATCTCGTTGCCGTTGCAGACGATGTCGTAG
Source organism: Actinomadura craniellae (assembly GCF_003289645.1). Taxonomy (GTDB): domain Bacteria; phylum Actinomycetota; class Actinomycetes; order Streptosporangiales; family Streptosporangiaceae; genus Actinomadura_D; species Actinomadura_D craniellae. Next base: position 777,605 of record NZ_QLYX01000001.1, read on the forward strand.
GCGTCGGCCAGCGCCTCGCCCGGGTGCTCGTGGAAGGAGTCGGCCCATTCGGGCTTGGGCGCGGTGAACGGGTGGTGGACCGGGGTCCAGCCGCCGTCCCCGTCCGGCTCGAAGACCGGGGCGTCGACGATCCAGACGAACGCCCACGCCGACTCGTCGATCAGGCCGCACCGGCGGCCGATCTCCAGCCGGGCCGCGCCCAGCAGGTCGCGCGAGTCCCGGGCCTCGCCCGCGGCGAAGAACACCGCGTCGCCCGGAGCGGCCCCGACGGCCTCGGCCAGCCCGGCCCGCTCGTCCTCCGACAGGTTCTTGGCCACCGGGCCGCCGAGGGTGCCGTCGGCCTGGACCAGCACGTAGGCCAGGCCCCGGGCGCCGCGCGCCTTCGCCCAGTCCTGCCAGGCGTCGAGCTCCTTGCGGGTCTGCGTGGCGCCGCCCGGCATCACGACCGCCCCCACGTACGGGGCCTGGAACACCCGGAACGGCGTCTGCGCGAAGTACCCGGTCATCTCGACCAGTTCGGCGCCGAACCGCAGATCGGGCTTGTCGGAGCCGTACCGGCGCATCGCCTCCGCGTAGGTCATCCGCGGGATCGGCCGGGGGACCTCGTAACCGGCCACGTCCCGCCACAGCCGTGCCACCAGGTCCTCGGCGACGTTCAGGACGTCGTCCTGCTCCACGAAGGACATCTCGATGTCGATCTGGGTGAACTCCGGCTGCCGGTCGGCGCGGAAGTCCTCGTCCCGGTAGCAGCGCGCGATCTGGTAGTACCGCTCCAGCCCGCTCACCATCAGCAGCTGCTTGAACAGCTGGGGCGACTGCGGCAGCGCGTACCAGTGGCCGGGCTTGAGCCGCACCGGCACCAGGAAGTCGCGCGCCCCCTCGGGCGTCGAGCGGGTCAGCGTGGGCGTCTCGACGTTGACGAAGCCGTGCTCCTGCATGACGTCGTGCACCAGGTAGGACGCCTGGGAGCGCAGGCGCATCGCCCGGGCCACCGCCTCGCGGCGGATGTCGAGGTAGCGGTACTTGAGCCGGATCTCCTCGTTGACGTTGACGTCGGCCTCGATCGGGAACGGCAGCGGCGCCGCCTCCGAGAGGACGTCGATCTCGGTGGCGACCACCTCGACGTCGCCGGTGGGCAACTCGGGGTTCTCGTTCCCGGCGGGCCGCACCCGGACCTGGCCGGTGATCTTGACGCAGTACTCGGCCCGCAGGTCGTGCGCGGTGTCCTCCTCCCGGAAGACCACCTGGACGAGACCGGAGGCGTCGCGCAGGTCGATGAACGTGACCCCGCCGTGGTCGCGCCGGCGCGCCACCCAGCCGGCCAGGGTGACCTCCTGGTCGGCGTGCTCCCTCCGCAAGACTCCGGCGTCATGCGTACGGATCATCGTGAGAGCCTTTCCTTCAGCGTGGTGGTGAGGTCGGTGAGCGGTACGGCGACCTGGTCGCCGCTGGCCAGGTCCTTCAGCTGGACGGACCCGGCCGCGAGATCTCGCTCGCCGACGATCACCGCGTAGGCGGCGCCCGAACGGTCGGCGTCCTTCATCGCGCCCTTGAGCCGCTTGCCCCCGAAGGAGGCGTCCGCGGCGATCCCGGCCCCGCGCAGCTCGTCGATCGCGGCGAACAGGACGCGCTCGGCCGTCTCGCCGAGCGCCACCCCGAAGACCTGGCAGGCCGGCGGCGCCGTGAACGGGGTTCCCTCGGCCTCCAGCGCGAGGATCGTGCGGTCGAGGCCGAGCCCGAACCCGATGCCGGGCAGGGGCGGGCCGCCGATGTCCTCGGACAGCCCGTCGTAGCGCCCGCCGCCGCCGATGCCGGACTGGGCGCCGAGCAGCGGGTGGTCGAACTCGTAGGTGGTGCGGGTGTAGTAGTCGAGCCCGCGGACCAGCCGGGGCTCGTCCTCCCACGCGATGCCGAGCGCCGCCAGCAGCTCGCGGACCCGGTCATGGTGGGCCTTGCATCCCGCGCACAGGTGGTCGGCCATCAGCGGCGCGTCCGTGAGCTGGGCCTGGACCTGCGGGCGCTTGTCGTCGAGCACCCGCAGCGGGTTCAGGTCGATCCGCGCCCGGGTGGCCTCGTCGAGGTCGAGGCTGCGCAGGAACTCCTGCAACCGGGCCCGGTAGGCGGGACGGCACTCCTTGCAGCCGAGCGAGTTCAGCAGCAGGCGCACCTGGCGCAGCCCGAGGTCGCGGTACCAGTTCCAGGCGATCGCGATCGTCTCGGCGTCGAGCCGCGGGTCCTCGCCACCGATCGCCTCCAGGTCGAGCTGGTAGAACTGCCGGTAGCGCCCCTGCTGGGGGCGTTCGGCGCGGAACGCCGGCCCGGTCGTCCAGACCTTGACCGGCAGCCCGCGCCCGGGCAGGCCGTGCTCCAGCACCGCCCGCAGCACCCCCGCGGTGAACTCGGGGCGCAGGGTGAGGGAGCGGCCGCCGCGGTCCTCGAAGGTGTACATCTCCTTGCTGACCACGTCGGTGGACTCGCCGACCCCCCGCCGGAAGAGCTGGGTGTCCTCGAAGACCGCCAGTTCCAGGTAGCCGTATCCGGCCAGCCGTGCCCGCTCGGCGAAGGCCTGGCGGATGGCGTAGAGGAGGTCCGCGCGCGGCGGGACGTACTCGCTGATCCCCTTGGGGGCCCGGAAACCGGAGCTCATAGCCCCCTCGCCCTCGGCCCCTGGGGAGGCGCGAGCTCGGCGAGGAACGGGTTGGTGGCGCGCTCCTGGCCGATGGTGGTCTGCCCGCCGTGCCCGGGCAGCACCGCGGTCTCGTCCGGCAGCGGCAGGCACACCCGGGCGAGGCTGTCGAGGATCGCCTGGTAGTCGCCGCCGGGCAGGTCGGTGCGGCCGATGGAGCCGGCGAACAGCAGGTCGCCGGTGAAGAGCACGTCGGGGATGCTCTCGGTGGCGGGGGTGCGGAACGTCACCGAGCCGGGGGTGTGCCCCGGCGCGTGGTCGACGGTCAGTTGCAGCCCGGCCAGCTCCAGCACGGCCCCGTCGGACAGCTCGCGCACGTCGTCGGGCTCGGCGAAGGTCAGCCCGCCGAAGAGCTGCTGTCCCGGCTGCAGCGAGAGCCCCTTGGCCGGGTCGGTCAGCAGGTCGCGGTCGTCGGGGTGGATGTAGGCGGGGACGTCCTTGGCGCCGCAGACCGGGGCCACCGACCAGATGTGGTCGATGTGGCCATGGGTGGCGATCACCGCGACCGGCTTGAGCCGGTGCTCGCGCAGGATCTCGTCGATCCCGGCGGCGGCGTCCTGCCCCGGATCGATGATCACGCATTCTTCTCCGGCGGCGGGCGCCACGACATAGCAGTTCGCGGCGAACGACCCGGCTGGGAACCCGGCGACGAGCACGGTCGTCCTTCCTTCGAGCGGTGTGCGGGCGGCGGCGGCGCGATCCGCGCGGCCGGGCCGCCTCCTGGCAGGCCCATGCCCGGTTCGAGCGTACCGGCGCGCGTCAGGCGATCGCGAACGAGATGGCCGGGCGCCGTGTCGTTTTCATGGGCCCATGGCCCTGGTACGGCAGTGGCCCGCTACCGCTACGATGCGCACCACGTTCACCTGATCACAGCGGAAGGCAGAGAGCCCGTGGCGGGGAAGGACCGCAAGAAGCAGCTCGCGCGACAGCGTTACGAGCGCCAGCAACAGCGTCGGCAGGCCCAGGAGGCCCGGGCCCGCAGGATGAAGATCATCGGCGCTGGGGTGGCCGTGGTCGCGGTCGCCGGCGGCGGTGCCGCGATCGTCGCGGTGACGGGTGGCGGCGACGAGCAGAAGGTCGCGGCCGACCAGCCGACGCCCACCCCCCGGCCCACGGCCAAGCCCGGAGAATGCCTCTACCTGCCCGACGGCTCGGGGACGAAGAAGGTCGAGAATCCGCCGGTCAAGCCCGCCTACAAGGGCAAGGTCAAGGTTACCGTCGAGACGAACCTGGGCGACATCTCCATGGAGCTCGACGGCAAGAAGGCGCCCTGCACGGTGAACTCGTTCACCCACCTCGCCAAGAAGAACTTCTTCGACAAGACGAACTGCCACCGGCTCACCACCGAGGGCATCAAGGTGCTGCAGTGCGGCGACCCGTCCGGCTCCGGCTCCGGGGGTCCTCCCTACCGCTTCCCCAACGAGGGCACCGGCGACCCCCAGAAGATGAAGAAGTACGGCAAGGCGACGGTCGCGATGGCGCACAGCCAGCAGCCCGACAGCAACAGCAGCCAGTTCTTCATGGTGTACGGCGACTCCCAGTTGCCGGACGATTACACCATTTTCGGGAAGATCCTGTCGGGTACGGACATTCTTGAGCAGGTGGCCGGGGCCGGCTCCGAGCCCAAGGGCGACGGTGCGCCGAAGAAGAAGGTCACGATCCAGGACGTCACCGTCGCCCGGAAATAGGGTGACGGGACACTAAGGTGTGGAATGTCCGGCAGATCGGCCCTGGGGCCGTCACCGTCGGGCGACTGACACGGAAGGGGTCGAGGAGGCCTGCGATGACCGCTGATCCCTGGGGCCGGGTCGACGAGGACGGCACGGTCTACGTGAAGACGGCCGACGGCGAGCGGGTCGTCGGCTCATGGCAGGCCGGTGCTCCTGACGAGGCCCTCGCCTACTTCAGGCGCAAGTACGACGCCCTGGTGACCGAGATCGACCTGCTGGAGCAGCGGGTCCGCACCACGGACCTGCCGCCCGCCCAGGCACAGCAGGGCATCGCGCGGCTGCGCGAGGCGGTCGGCGAAGCCCATGCGGTGGGCGACCTCGACACCCTCGCCCGGCGGCTCGACGCGCTGGCCGAGCTGGTCGGCAAGCGCCGCGAGGAGCTGAAGGTCGCGCGCGAGCACGCCCGGCACGAGGCCCGCGACGTCAAGGAGCGGATCGTCGCCGAGGCCGAACGCATCGCGGCCGAGGAGACGCACTGGAAGAACGGCGGCGAGCGGCTACGGCAGCTGGTGGAGGAGTGGAAGGTCGCCGAGCGGATCGACCGGCCGACCGAGACCGCCCTGTGGAAGCGGCTGTCGGCCGCCCGCAACGCCTTCACCAAGCGCCGCAAGGCCTACTTCGCCACGCTGGAGGACCAGCGCGAGGAGGCCCGGGGCGCCAAGGAGCGGCTGGTGACCGAGGCCGAGGCGCTGGCCGACTCCACCGACTGGGGCGAGACCGCCTCGATCTACCGGGACCTGATGCGGCGGTGGAAGGCCGCCGGGCGCGCCGGCCGGGACGCCGAGGAGGAGCTGTGGACCCGGTTCAAGGGCGCCCAGGACGCGTTCTTCGCCGCCCGGTCCGCCGCGTTCGCCGAGCGTGACGCGGAGCTGCAGGTGAACGCCGAGGCCAAGGAGAAGATCCTGGTCGAGGCCGAGCGGCTGCTGCCGGTCCGCGACGTCCGGCAGGCCCGCCAGGCGCTGCGGGCGATCCAGGAGCGCTGGGAGGCCGCCGGCATGGTGCCGCGGGACTCCCGCGAACGGCTGGAGGGCCGGCTCCGCAAGATCGAGGAGTCCGTCCGCTCCGCGGAGGAGTCCGAGTGGCGGCGCACCAACCCCGAGGCCCGTGCCCGGGCCGAGGCCACGGTGGCGCAGCTGCGCACCTCCATCGAGCAGCTGGAGAAGCGGCTGGACAAGGCCCGCACGGCCGGCCGGGACAAGGACGCCCGGGACGCCGAGGAGGCCCTGGCCGCCCGGCGCGCCTGGCTGGAGGAGGCCGAACGCACCCTGGCCGAGTTCTCCTAGGGTTCTCCCGGGGCTCCTAGCCTCCGGGGCGGTCGGCGTTCCGCTCGGCCCGCATGCGCGTCATCAGGTCGATCTCGGACTGCTGCCCCTCGACCATGGACCGGGCCAGCCGCAGCACCTCCGGCCGGCCGGTCCGGGACAGCACGGCCCGCGCCATCGACACCCCGCCCCGATGGTGGGTGATCATCAGGTCGAGGAACAGCGTTTCGGCCGCCCGCCCCTGGGCGTGCTCCAGCTCGTCCAGCTGTTCCCTGGTGGCCATGCCCGGCATGGTCCCGCCCGGAGCGCCGTGCCCGCCGTGCCCGCCCATCCAGCGCATCGGCCCGGCCGGGTCGGCGTGCGGCGCCCGCCACCCGTCCAGCCAGGCCGACATCATGCCGATCTGGGACTGCTGCGTGGTGATGATGTCGTAGGCGAGCGTCCGGATCTTCTCGTCATCGGAGCGGTCACGCACAGCGAAGGCCATGCGCACCGCCTGCGCGTGGTGGGCGCTCATGTCCCGGGCGAAGCCGGCCTCGGGCCCGTCCGGGGCCGGCCGGTCGCCGTTGAAGAGCCGGGGGACCGTGAACGCGCCGGCCGCCACCAGGACCAGCGCCAGCAGGGCGGCGACGGCCCACCGGCCCGGCCGGGCCGGGCCGGTGGGCGCGGAAGCGGATTCCGCTTCGGTCACGGGGTGGCCTTGCCGCCCGTGCACGCCGCGCCGGGCTCGGGCGTCTGCGGGCCCTTCACGAAGGCACGCAGGAAGTCGGAGACCCGCTGGTCGCCGGCGTCCTGGAGCTTGAGCTGCTTGCCCCAGGCGGTGAGCGTGACCGGGGAGTCCTGGTTGGGCACCGGGCTCAGCATCGTGTAGTCGGTCTTCTCCACGGTGTCCCGCAACTGGTCGAGCTGGCCGGCCGGCAGCCCGGGACGGTAAGTGATCCACACCGCGCCGTGCTCCAGCGAGTGCACGGCGTTCTCGTTGCGCAGCGCCTGGTCGTAGACCCGGCCGTCGCAGTTCTGCCACTGCGAGTCGTGGTCGCCGCCCATCGGCGGGTTGGTCGGATAGGACACCGCGGCGGGGGTGTGGTTACGGCTCAGGTTCTCGGTCTCGACCAGCCCGTCGATGCCGGCGGTGTCGACGGGGCGGGCCTGCCAGGCCGCGTAACCGATCGCGGCCACCGCGATCAGGCCGATGCAGGTGAAGAAGATGATGCCGCCCCAGGGCGGGGTCTTCCTGGTGAGTTCGTTGCGCTTGGGCTTGGGCCGGCGCTGGGCGGTCTTCTTGGACATGGGTTTCCTTTCAGGGGTGCGACGGGGGATCGGCGGCCGGGGCCGACCTATAGCCGCAGCACCTGAAGGGAGGCCAGCGACGGCGCGGGCGCGGGCCGGGAGACCGGGGGGTTCGGCGACCGGCTGGTCCTGCGCGGTGCCGTCCTCACCCGCCGGGACCTCCCGGCCAGCCCCAGGGCCACCAGGACGAGCAGGACGGCCAGGTACACGCAGGGGTTCAGGGAACCGGGCTCCGGCGGGTGCCCGGCGGCGGACGCCACCCCCAGCACGCCCACCGCACCGGTGATATGGGCGGTGCAGGACCGGATCGACTGCGGGTGCCCGAGCCCGTAGGTGAAGGCCAGCCCCGCCACGGCGCCGAGGACGACGAACAGACCCGCCACCCCGTGGGGCGGGCGCCGTGCACTGCCGCGCCTCGTCACGCCGGAATCCCCCTCCGCATCGGGCGACCGGTAGTACCAACGTCGGCACAGAATAGGACGTTTCAGCTCCGGCCGGACACCGGGCGGGCCGTCACCGCCCAGGGATACTGTCGAACAGTGGAATCCGAGCAGCCCGACGCCCTCTTCGACGCCCCCAGTCCCCCCGCCCCGCCGGCCGCGCCCCACGGCGCCCGTCCCGCGGCCGGGCGCGCACCGGAGCCGCTGGCCGTGCGGATGCGCCCGCGCGGGCTGGACGAGGTCGTCGGGCAGGGGCACCTGCTCGGTCCCGGCACCCCCATCCGGCAGCTTGTCGACCGCGACGTGCCGATGTCGCTGGTGCTGTGGGGGCCGCCGGGCACCGGGAAGACCACGCTGGCGTACGTCGTCAGCGGGGCCACCAGCCGCCGGTTCGTGGAGATCTCGGCGGTCAGCGACGGGGTCAAGCAGGTCCGCGCCGCGATCGAACTGGCCCGTCGCGAGCTCGGGACGGCCGGGCGGCAGACCGTCCTGTTCATCGACGAGGTGCACCGGTTCAACAAGGCGCAGCAGGACGCCCTGCTGCCGGCGGTGGAGAACCGCTGGGTCTCGTTCATAGGGGCGACCACGGAGAACCCGTTCTTCTCGGTGATCAGCCCGCTGCTGTCGCGGTCGCTGCTGCTGACCCTGGAACCGCTGGGCGAGGACGACCTGCGCGAGGTGATCCGCCGGGCGCTGGCCGACGAACGCGGGCTGGCCGGCGCCGTCACGCTGGAGACCGCGGCCGAAGACCACCTGGTCCGGCTGGCCGGCGGCGACGGCCGGCGGGCCCTCACCTACCTGGAGGCCGCCGCCCTGGTCGCCGGCGAGGGCGGCGTCATCGACCCGGCGGCGCTGGAACGCGCGGTCGACCGGGCCGCGGTCCGCTACGACCGGGAGGGCGACCAGCACTACGACGTCATCAGCGCCTTCATCAAGAGCATCCGGGGCAGCGACGCCGACGCCGCCCTGCACTACCTGGCCCGCATGCTGGAGGCGGGGGAGGACGCCCGGTTCATCGCCCGCCGGCTGATCGTGCACGCCAGCGAGGACGTCGGCATGGCCGACCCGACCGCCCTGCAGACGGCGATCGCGGCGGCCCACGCCGTGGAGTTCGTCGGGCTGCCCGAGGCCCGGATCAACCTCGCCCAGGCAGTGATCCACCTGTCCCTGGCGCCCAAGTCCAACGCGGTGGTCACGGCCGTCGACGCGGCCATCGGCGACGTCCGCAAGGGGCTGGCCGGGCCGGTCCCGGCGCACCTGCGCGACGCCCACTACACGGGGGCGGCGCGGGTCGGCCACGGGCAGGGCTACAAGTACGCCCACGACCACCCCGGCGGGGTGGTCGCACAACGGTACGCCCCCGACACCGTGCACGGCCGCGAGTACTACCGGCCGACCCGGCACGGGGCCGAGGCCCGGTTCTCCGACGTCCTCGACCGGATCCGCACCGTCCTGCGCGGCGGTCGCTGACCGGGCGGGCCCGTCCACCGCCGCGGACCGGCTACCCTGCTGACACGCCGGGACGGGCCGAAACCCTGCACGGTCCGGACAAGCGATCACGGTAGGGTCGTCCCGACCGGTGCCCCGCACGGGGACGGTCCGGGCCACCGGCCCGTACCAGAGAGCGACACGAACGGAACCCCGATGCTTACGGCTGGAGAGCTGGCAGGCCTCATCGTGGCCCTGTTCTGGGCGATCCTGGTTTCCTTCCTGGCCTTCGCCCTGCTGCGGCTGGCCCGGCTGATCGGCGAGACCACCGAGCTGGTCGCCGATCTCGGCGAGCAGGCCGGGCCGCTGCTCGACGACATGACCCAGGCCGTGGCCCGGGCCAACGAGCAACTGGGCCGCACCGACGTGATCACCCAGCAGGCGGCCTCGGTCACCCAGAACGTCTCGGCCGTCACCACGGTGATGACCTCGGTGGTCGGCGGCCCGCTGGTCAAGGCCGCGGCCTTCTCCTACGGGGTCCGCAAGGCCCTGGGCGACCGGCGGCCCGCGCCGCCCGCCCGCCCCGAGCTGCCGGCCCGCGCCCGCCGGGGGCGGCGATGACCGAACGCGCGACCGGACGGGGAACGCCGTGAAGAGACTGTTCTGGCTGTCGCTGGGCGCGGGCGCCGGGGTCTGGGCGACGCACCGGGTCAACCGGTTCGTGCGCAGCTGGTCCCCCGAGGGTGTGGCGGCCCGGGCGGTGGGCGCGGGCGAACGGGCCCGGGCGTTCGCCGAGGACGTGCGGGACGAGATGCGCGCCCGCGAGGCGGAGCTGCGGGAGGCCGTGCAGATCGACCGGGCCCCGCCCGACCGCCCCCGCGTCCTGAAGGCCCGTTACACGATCATCGACGACAAGGATGGCCACTGATATGGAGTCGGCAGAGATCGCACGCCGCTTCCTCACCTTCTTCGAGGAGCGCGGACACACCGCGGTGCCCTCGGCCAGCCTGATCGCCGAGGACCCCACCCTGCTGCTGGTCCCCGCCGGGATGGTCCCGTTCAAGCCGTACTTCCTGGGCCAGCGCACCCCGCCGGCGCAGCGGATGACCAGCGCGCAGAAGTGCGTGCGGACCCCCGACATCGACGAGGTCGGCAAGACCACCCGGCACGCCACGTTCTTCCAGATGCTGGGCAACTTCTCCATCGGCGACTACTTCAAGGAGCAGGCGATCCCGTTCGCCTGGGAGCTGCTGACTCGCTCCGAGGCCGACGGCGGGTTCGGCTTCCCCGAGGACCGCCTCTGGGTGACCGTCTACCAGGACGACGACGAGGCCGCCGAGCTGTGGCACGACCGGGTCGGGGTACCGGCCGAGCGGATCCAGCGCCGCGGCCTGGCCGACAACTACTGGCACATGGGCGTCCCGGGCCCCGGCGGCCCCTGCTCGGAGATCTACTACGACCGGGGGCCGGAGTACGGCCGCGAGGGCGGCCCGGTCGTCGACGAGGACCGCTACCTGGAGGTGTGGAACCTCGTCTTCATGCAGGAGCAGCTCAGCACGGTCCGCAGCAAGGTGGACTTCGACATCGCCGGCCCGCTGCCCGCCAAGAACATCGACACCGGCATGGGCCTGGAGCGGATGGCCGCCATCCTGCAGGGCGTCGACAACATCTACGAGACCGACACCCTGTGGCGGGTGCTCGACCGGGCGGCCGAGCTGACCCACGCCAAGTACGGTCGTGACCAGCGCTCCGACGTGTCGCTGCGGGTCATCGCCGACCACGTGCGGGCCGGCGTCATGATGGTCTCCGACGGGATCATCCCCGCCAACGAGGGCCGCGGCTACGTGCTGCGCCGCATCCTGCGCCGGGCGATCCGCAACCTGCGGCTGCTGGGCGGCCAGGACGCCGGGCTGATGCACGAGCTGTCCGCGGTGGCGCTTGGCACGATGGGCGAGCAGTACACCGACCTGGTCCGCACCGCCGCCAACATCCACGCGGTGATCGACGCGGAGGAGGAGCGCTTCCTGCAGACCCTGCGCACCGGGACGGCGATCTTCGACGCGGCGGTCGAGGAGGCCCGGCGCGCCGGCGGGCGCACCCTCGACGGGGTGCAGGCCTTCACCCTGCACGACACCTACGGCTTCCCGATCGACCTGACCCTGGAGATGGCCTCCGAGCAGGGCCTGTCGGTCGACGAGGAGGGGTTCCGCCGGCTGCTGGAGGGGCAGCGGCAGATGGCCAAGGCCGACGCCGCCGCGAAGAAGACCGGCAACCTCGACGTCTCCGTCCTCGGTGAGCTCCTCGACCGCTCCGGCGGCGGGGTCGAGTTCATCGGCTACCACGACGTCACCGCCGAGGCCCGGCTGGTGGGCCTGCTCGTCAACGGCGCCAACGTGCAGGCGGCCGGGGCGGGCAGCGAGGTCGAGGCGGTCCTCGACCGCACCCCGTTCTACGCCGAGGGCGGCGGGCAGCTCGCCGACCAGGGCGTGATCCGGCTGGGCAACGGCGCCGAGATCGAGGTCCGCGACGTGCAGACCCCGCTGCCCGGACTGGTCGTCCACCGCGGCACGGTGCGCTCGGGTGAGGCCCAGGTCGGCGAGCCCGCGTTCGCCGAGATCGACGTGGAGCGGCGGCGCGCCATCTCCCGCTCGCACACCGCGACCCACATGGTGCACGCCGGGTTCCGCCGGGCGCTGGGCGAGTCCGCGGCCCAGGCCGGTTCGGAGAACTCGCCGGGCCGGTTCCGCTTCGACTTCACCGCCACCGGGGCCGTCCCGGTGAGCGTGCTCCGCGACGTGGAGGACGAGGTCAACGACGTCCTGGTGAACGACCTGGACGTCCGGGCCTTCCACACCTCGATCGACGAGGCCCGCTCGATGGGCGCGCTGGCGCTGTTCGGCGAGAAGTACGGCAACGAGGTCCGGGTCGTTGAGGTGGGCGACTACTCGCGGGAGCTGTGCGGCGGCACGCACGTCGCCCGCTCCGGCCAGCTCGGCCTGGTCAAGGTGCTCGGCGAGTCGTCCATCGGGGCGGGCGTCCGCCGGGTGGAGGCCCTGGTCGGCATCGACGCGTTCCGCTTCCTGGCCCGGGAGAGCGTGCTGGTCCACCAGCTGACCGACCAGCTCAAGGTCCGCAAGGAGGAGCTGCCCGAGCGGATCTCCGGGCTGGTCGGCCGGTTGCGCGACGCGGAGAAGGAGCTGGAGCGGCTGCGCTCCCAGCAGGTGCTGGAGGCGGCCGGCGCGCTGGCCGAGGGCGCGGCGGACGTGCACGGGATCGCGCTGGTCGCGCACCGCGCCCCCGACGGCACCGGCGCCGACGATTTGCGCAAGCTCACCCTCGACGTCCGTGGGCGGCTGAACGCCCGGCCCGCCGTCGTGGTGGTCGCCGGGGTGCCCAAGGACCGCCCGGTCGTCGTCGTCGCGGTGACCGGCGGCGCCAAGGAGCGCGGCCTGAAGGCGGGCGCGCTGGTCGGTGTCGCGGCCCGGGCGCTGGGCGGCGGCGGTGGCGGCAAGGACGACCTGGCCCAGGGCGGTGGTACCGACCCGGCGGCCGTGGGCGAGGCCCTGGCCGCGGTCGAACGGGCCGTCGGTGCCGCGTGACCGTGTGCCTGGGCCCTGCCGCGCGGTGGTGAACCCTGGGCCCTTGCACCGGGCAGGGGACGACATGAACCCCCCGTGGGGCCCCGTCCGTAAGGTGCGTCATATGGAACGTGACCGTGTCCACACGAAGGCGGGCGGGCGATGAGGAAGGGCGTTCGCCTCGGCATCGACGTGGGCAGCGTCCGCGTCGGTGTCGCGCGCAGCGACCCGGGCGGTGTTCTGGCGACGCCGCTGGAGACCGTCCGCCGCGGCAGGGGGGACCTCGACCGGATCGCCGAACTGGCGGCCGAGCACGAGGCCGTCGAACTGGTCGTGGGGTTGCCGACTTCGCTGTCCGGGCGGGAGGGGCCCGCCGCCGCGGCGGCGCGCGAGTTCGCCGCCCGGCTGGCCGGCCGCTTCCCGCCGGAGACGGTACGGCTCTATGATGAGCGGCTGACCACCGTCACGGCAGAGAGCGGGCTACGGGAGCGCGGGGTGCGCGGCCGGGCCCGCCGGCAGGTCATCGACCAGGCCGCCGCGGTGGTGCTGCTGCAGGCCGCTCTCGATGGTGAACGGTCGACCGGCCGGGCGCCCGGCGAGATCGTCAGGGGTGACGAGTGAACGACCTCGATCTCTTCTCCGAACCACCCCGGGGCAGCCGGGGGCGGGGCGGGCGCGGCGCCCAGCGCACCGCCCGCAAGCGGCAGCGCCGCCGCCGGGTCAACGGCCGGGCGGCCGCGCTGTTCGCCCTGGCCTTCCTGGTGGCGGTCGTCGGCGGCGGCGGGCTGCTCGGCTACGCCTACCTGGACGACCTGGTGAACCCGCCCGATTACGAGGGTGCGGGCAGCGGATCGGTCGTCGTCCAGATCCACGAGGGCGACTCGGTGGCGCGGATGGGCGTCCGGCTGCAGGAACACAACGTGATCAAGGACGAGCGGGCGTTCAACAAGCTCGCCCTGCGGGAGCCCCGGTCCAGTTCCATCCAGCCGGGCTTCTACCAGATGCGGCTGCGCATGTCGGCGAAGTCGGCGCTGGATCTGCTGCTGGACCCCAAGGCCGTGTCCGGTAACCAGATCATCATCCCGGAGGGCCGGCGCGTCTCCCAGGTGATCGTCGAGCTGTCCAAGAAGACCGGCGTCCCCAAGGCGGAGTACGAGAAGGTCGTCAGGTCCCCCGCGAAACTCGGCCTGCCCGACTACGCCAACGGCAAGGTGGAGGGCTACCTCTTCCCGGGCCGCTACGACCTCGATCCCAAGGGGACGGCCACCACCCACCTCAAGCAGATGGTCGACCGGTACAAGCAGGTCACCGAGGCCATGGACCTGGAGAACCGGGCCCGGCAGATGAAGACCACGCCTGCCAAGGTCATCGCGATGGCGAGCATCATCCAGGCGGAGAGCGGCAAGGCCGAGGACATGCCCAAGATCTCCCGGGTGATCTACAACCGGTTCGCCAAGAACATGCAACTGCAGATGGACAGCACGGTGATGTACGCGCTGAACAAGTTCGGCCTGCACGCGTCGTCGTCGGAACTGAACGTGCAGAGCCCGTACAACACCTACCGCAACCACGGCCTGCCGCCGGGGGCGATCAGCAACCCGGGAGAGAAGGCCATCAAGGCCGTCTTCGAGCCGGCGACGGGGCCCTGGGTGTACTTCGTCACCACCGACCCGGACCAGGGGATCACCGAGTTCGCGACCACCCAGGCCGAGCACGACCGGCTGGTGGCCAAGTACAACGAGTGGCGCAGGAAGCGGGGCGGCGGCTGACGTCGGAACACGCGAACGCGTGCAGGGGGAGGAAGGGATGACGGCTCGGTTCGCCGCGGTGCTGGGCACGCCGATCGCGCACTCGCTGTCGCCGGTGCTGCACCGTACGGCGTACGCGGAGCTGGGGCTCACCGGCTGGTCGTACCGTGCGATCGAATGCGATGAGGCGGGTCTGGCCGGGTTCCTGGCCGGGCTGGACGGTGACTGGGCCGGGCTCTCCCTCACCATGCCCCTCAAGCGGGTCGCCCTGGACCTGGCCGACTCGGTGTCGGACCTGGCGGCCGGGGTCGGTGGCGCGAACACCCTGGTGCTCTCGGGCGGGCGCGTGCACGCCGACAACACCGACGTGCACGGGGTGGTGACCGCGCTGCGCGAGGCCGGGCTGGCCGAGCCGAAGTCCGTCCTGGTGCTGGGGGGCGGTGCCACCGCGGCCTCCGTGCTGGCCGCCCTCGCCGAACTGGGCCTGCCCGCGGTGACCCTCGCGGTCCGCGACCCCGGCCGGGCGGACCCGACCCGGCGGGTGGGGGAGCGTTTCGGCCTGGATGTGCGGGTGCTGCGGCTGGAGGAGGCCCTGACCACGGTCCTGGACGGGGGCCTGGTGGTGTCCACCCTGCCCGGGCGGGCCGCCGACCCGCATGCCGAGGCGATCGCCCGGACCGGTGCGGCCCTGTTCGACGTGGTGTACGCCCCCTGGCCGACGGCGCTCGCCCGGGCGGTGGAGCGGGCCGGCGGTACGGTGACCGGCGGGTTCGGGATGCTGCTCCACCAGGCAGTCCGCCAGATCGAGTTGATGACGGGTCGCCGGGACGTGCCGGTGGCCGCCCTGCGCGCGGCGGGCGAGCGGGAACTCGCGCGCCGCGCGCGGAACGGCGGCTGATCACCGTTGATGACGGCCGAACATCCACGTCCAGGATGGTAGGCTTGGGGATTGACCGGCCTGGAGCTTGTGCTCTGGGCGTTCAAGCGGAGGTCACCTCCCACCTGACCGGCCTGTGAGGCCGGTGGGTCTCGGTCGACGACCGGCGCTTCGGCGTCCGTGTCGTCCTTCTCCGGCGGCCGATGGCCGGCCGGAGAGACCGTGTAGTGGCCCCGCATGTGAGTCGTGCGGGGCTTTTCGTATGAAGGGCCCGGGCACGGCCGGTCCACCGCAACGAAGACGCCCCAAGGAGGTCCCATCAGCGCCGAACCGCGTATCAACGACCGCATTCGCGTGCCCGAGGTCCGGCTCGTCGGCCCGAACGGCGAACAGGTGGGCATCGTGCCCATCGCCAAGGCACTCGAACTCGCCCGAGAGTCCGACCTTGACCTGGTCGAGGTCGCGCCCACGGCGCGGCCTCCCGTCGCCAAGCTCATGGACTACGGCAAGTTCAAGTACGAGTCCGCGATGAAGGCTCGTGAGGCGCGGCGTAACCAGGCGCATACGGTCATCAAGGAGATCAAGCTCCGACCGAAGATCGACCCGCACGACTACGAGACCAAGAAGGGTCACGTGGTGCGGTTCCTCAAGGCGGGCGACAAGGTCAAGGTCACGATCATGTTCCGGGGGCGTGAGCAGTCCCGCCCCGAGCTGGGCTTCCGGCTGTTGCAGCGGCTGGCCGACGACGTCGAGGAACTGGGTTTCGTCGAGTCGCGGCCCAAGCAGGACGGCCGAAACATGATCATGGTGATCGGCCCGCACAAGAAGAAGGCAGAGGCCAAGGCCGAGCGCGCGGCGGCGGCACGTCCGCAGCGCCCGGAGGGCGACGAGGCCTGACGGCCCCTCTGTTACGGGTCCCGGTTTCCACCCGGGGCTCTGCGTACAACCGTGCCTGACCAGGCGCGTTGCCACGACGCTCGTGGATCGCGCCCGATCAGGCACGCCCCCGCACGTCAGGGCGGGTTCACAGGACGGACGAGGGAAAGGCGGCGACCATGCCGAAGACCAAGACCCACAGTGGTGCCAAGAAGAGGTTCCGCGTGACCGGCTCCGGCAAGGTGATGCGCCGCCGCGCCAACAAGAACCACCTGTTGGAGCACAAGCCGAGCAAGCGCACCCGCCGGCTGGACGGGGCCGTGGTGCTGTCCCCGGCCGACAGCAAGAAGATCAAGAAGCTGCTGCGCAAGTAACCGACGTCCGACAGTTCGTACGACCTGCCGGGGTCCTCGGGACCTCGGCCCCCACGAGGGAGTTCACAACGTGGCACGCGTGAAGCGGGCGGTCAACGCCGCCAAGAAGCGTCGGGTCGTCCTTGAGCGGGCGAGCGGTTACCGGGGTCAGCGGTCGCGGCTGTACCGCAAGGCCAAGGAGCAGATGCTCCACTCGATGACCTACGCCTACCGGGACCGCAAGGACCGCAAGGGTCAGTTCCGCCGGCTGTGGATCCAGCGGATCAACGCCGCGGCCCGGGCCAACGGGATGACCTACAACCGGTTCATCCAGGGTCTCAAGGCGGCCGAGCTCGAGGTCGACCGGCGCATGCTGGCCGAGCTCGCGGTCAACGAGCCCGAGGTGTTCAAGACCCTGGTCGAGCTGGCCAAGGAGTCCCTGCCGGCCGAGGGCAGGGCGGCGGCCTGAGCACGACGACGGGCGCGCGCTGATGGCGGGCCGTGAGCTCACCTCGATCCGATCACCTCGGGTGAAGGCGGCTCGACGGCTCGCCAAGCGCGCCTTCCGGCGGCGCGACCGCCGGTTCCTGGCCGAGGGGCCGCAGGCGGTCCGGGAGGCGTTGGCGCTGCCCGGGCGGCTCGTCGAGCTGTTCACCACCGCGGAGGCCGAGACCCGGCACGCCGATCTGGTGCTCGCCGCCGAGGCCGCGGGGGTTCCGGTGCTGCGGGTCAGCGGCGAGGTGATGGCCGAGCTGGCGCAGACCGTGACCCCGCAGGGGCTGCTCGCCGTCTGCGAGCTGGTCGACGTGCCGCTGGAGTCGGTGCTGGATCCGGCGCCCCGGCTGGTGACGGTGCTGGCCCACGTCCGCGACCCCGGTAACGCCGGGACGGTGCTCCGCACGGCCGATGCGGCCGGCGCGGAGTCGGTGATCTTCACCGATGCCTCGGTCGACCCTTACAACGGCAAGTGCGTCCGGGCGTCGGCGGGCAGTCTCTTCCACCTGCCCGTGGTGGCCGGCCCCCGGATCGGCGCGCTGATCCCCGCCCTGCGGGCGTGCGGGCTGACGGTGCTGGCCGCCGACGGCGGCGGCGACACCACGCTGGACGACGCGATCGACAAGGGGCTGTTGAGCCGCCCCACCGCTTGGATCTTCGGCAACGAGGCGTGGGGGCTGCCCGCGGAGATCCTGGAGGCGGCCGACGAGGTGGTCGGGGTGCCCATCTACGGCCGGGCCGAGAGTCTCAACCTCGGCACCGCCGCGGCCGTCTGCCTGTACGCTTCGGCCCGCGCCCAGCGCTGAGGCCGAGCTCTGCAAGCCTGGGCACCCTTTCCCACACGCCGGGCATGACCCGAATGGTTGTCATGATCCGGTGACCGTTTGCGGACGCGTGCGGCGGTCCGCGAACGATTTGCAACCTGCAAGGATTGATGACGCCGCCGCGGCGGCATCGTGTCTTTCGCCTCTGCGGTCCCGCGCGACTCCTCATTCTCGGGGATGAGCGCGGAACAGCCTGACGAGGGATGCCCGATGTCGGTACCCGCCCCTACGGTGGGCCCAGTGGCGCGAGGGAGTACTCGAATGACCGACGACAGGAAGGCGGCTCGGGTGCCGAGTCGACGACGGCCGGAGACCGATGGCGCACGTGAGGCGTACGGTGACGGGCACCGCGGGGGACCCCGGACCATGGCGGGGCTGGCGCGCTGTGGCGCGGTCGCCGAACCGGTCGAAGAGGCCGCCTTCGGGGTGACTCCCACGGCCCGGTACGGGACGACCGTCGTCGTGGAGGTGTCCGGGGAGATAGATCTGCGGACCGCCGAGCTACTGCGTAGGGAACTGCTTGAGCTGAGCGAGGCGGGTTTCAGCCGTCTCATCCTCGACTTCGGGCAGGTCCGGTTCTGCGATGCGACCGGCCTGGGCGCCCTGGTGGGGGTGCACAACCGCATCGTCGCCCGGGACGGCGAGATCGTGCTCTGCGGGGTCCGGCCCACTCAGCGGCGGCTGCTGCGGATCACCGGTCTCGACCGGCTGTTCGCCGTGTACGGGCAGGGCGAGGAGGCCACCGGCCAGGGCCGGGCGGCGACCCCGACCGCGCGCGGCTGACGCTGCGCGCCTCGGCGCGGGCCGGCGGCGGCCCGGCCCGCTCCCGGCCGGCGCCCATAGTGAAAATTGACCGAAATGCCTTGTGCTACGGGTTTTTCGGGGTCCCTGGCCGGTCACTCTCCCGATAGAGTTTCCTTCAACGGGTCACGTTCCGGCCGGGACACCGCGTCCGGGCCGTGACGACAGCGCGCACGGGAGGCCGTGGTGGGGGAAGCAGATTCCGCCGATTCCGCCGCCCTTCTCCGCCTGGCCGGCGACTCCGACGACTTGCCCGACGGGCTGGTGGTGGCCGACGACGCCGCCCGGGTGATCATCTTCAACCGGGCCGCCGCCCGGCTCGTCGGGACCCCCGCCGCGGAGGCCGTCGGCCGTGACTTCCGTGACGTGCTGCCCCTGCACGACGCCGACGGCCGTGATTGGTGGAAGTGCCTCGACCCGTACGCCGGGCTGGCCACCCGCACCCGCCACCCCGAACAGTCGCTGTACCTGCCCGACGGTGCCGAAATGCTGGTGACCGCCAGCTACCGCCGTGACCGCGCCGGCCGGGTCGAGCGGTTCACCATCTGCCTGCGCGATGCCGTGCGCCGGGCCCGGCAGGAGCGCGACCGCGCCGACCTGGTCTCCACCGTGGCGCACGAGCTGCGCTCACCGCTGACGAGCGTCAAGGGCTTCACCGCCACCCTGCTCGCCAAATGGCACCGCTTCAACGACGACCAGAAGCGCGTCATGCTGGAGACGGTCAACGCCGACGCCGACCGGGTGACCCGGTTGATCACTGAACTACTCGACGTCTCCCGGATCGAGGCGGGCCGGCTGGAGATGCGCCGGCAGGTCGTCGATCTCGCCGAGGAGGCCCGCAAGGTCGTCCGGGGCCGGGTCGCCGCCGGCGACGCCGAAGACCGCTTCCAACTGGAACTGCGCAGCGGGCTGCCGGAGATGTGGCTGGATCCTGACAAGGTCGACCAGATCCTGGGCAACCTGGTGGAGAACGCTGTGCGGCACGGCGCTGGTACTGTCACGATCGTGGTGGAGCCGGACAAGCACGGGAAGGGAGCCGCGGTGTCGGTGCGCGACGAGGGCGCGGGAATCCCGCCCGAGGCCGCGCAGCGCGTCTTCCGGCGGTTCTGGCGAGGCCCGGGCGGCAACCGCCGGGGCGGCACCGGTCTCGGCCTCTTCATCGTCAAGGGGCTGGTCGAGGCGCACGGCGGGGCCATCACCGTGCAGTGCGCGCCCGGCGGCGGCGCCGAGTTCCGATTTACCGTGCCTGCCGGCGCCCCCGACTACGCCTGAGGAGCGCCGCGCGGGCCGATCGGCCGTTTCCCGGCGCATCTTCCTCTGCCCAATACAATCGCGGGCGGTTCGCGCGGTCCCGTCCGCCCCGTCCGAGGCTGGAGTTTCCTGATCACCATGTCAGCACCCAACAAGTCGTACGACCCGGTCGAGGTCACCGCGCTCCGGCCCGAGGAACTGGATCGGGCCCGGGACGACGCGATCGCCGCGATCGCCGCCGCGTCCGGCCTGGCCGAGCTCAAGGAGGCCCGGATCGCCCACGCCGGCGACCGTTCTCCGCTGGCGCTGGCCAACCGGGAGATCGGTGCGCTGCCGCCCGCCGCCCGGGCGGAGGCCGGCAAGCGGATCGGTGCCGCCCGCGGTGCGGTCTCCCAGGCGTTGAAGCAGCGCCAGGCCGAACTGGAGGAGGAACGCGACCAGCGGGTCCTCGTCGAGGAGGCCGTCGACGTCACGCTGCCCTGGGACCGGACGCCGCGCGGCGCCCGGCACCCGCTCACCACCATCCAGGAGCGGATGGCCGACGTCTTCGTCTCGATGGGTTTCGAGGTCGCCGAGGGGCCCGAGGTCGAGGCCGAGTGGTTCAACTTCGACGCCCTCAACTTCAAACCCGACCATCCGGCCCGCACCATGCAGGACACGTTCTTCGTGGAGTCCGAGGACACCGGGCTGGTGCTGCGCACCCACACCTCCCCGGTGCAGGTCCGCTCGCTGCTGACGCGCCCGCTGCCGGTGTACGTGGTGGCGCCCGGCCGGACGTTCCGCACCGACGAGCTGGACGCCACGCACAGCCCGGTCTTCCACCAGCTCGAAGGGCTGGCGATCGACGAGGGCCTGACCATGGCCGACCTGCGCGGTGCCATCGACGCCTTCGTCACCGGGATGTTCGGCGCCGGGCTGGCGGTGCGGATGCGGCCGTCCTACTTCCCCTTCACCGAGCCGTCGGCCGAGGTCGACATGCAGTGCTTCGTCTGCCGCGGCGCCTCGGTGGAGCGCGGCGCGCCGCCCTGCCGCACCTGCGGCTCCGAGGGCTGGATCGAGCTGGGCGGCTGCGGCATGGTCAACCCGCGCGTGCTGGTCGCCGCCGGGGTCGACGCCGAGCGCTACAGCGGCTGGGCGTTCGGTCTCGGCGTGGAGCGGACGCTGATGTTCCGCCACGGCGTCGAGGACATGCACGACATGGTCGAGGGCGACGTGCGGTTCGCCCTCCCGTTCGGGATGGAGATCTGATGCGGGTCCCGCTCTCCTGGTTGCGGGAGCACGTCGAGCTCCCCGCCGGCACCACCGGCCGCGCGCTGGCCGCCAAGCTGATCGACGCCGGGCTGGAGGTCGAGACGGTCGAGGTCGTCGGCGACATCACCGGCCCGCTGGTGGTCGGCCGGGTCCTCGACATCGAGGAACTGACCGAGTTCAAGAAGCCGATCCGGTACTGCCGGGTCGATGTCGGGCCGGCGAACGGCACCGGCGAGCCGCAGGGCGTCATCTGCGGTGCCCGCAACTTCGCCGCCGGCGACGTGGTCGTGGTGGCGCTGCCCGGCGCCGTGCTGCCCGGCGACTTCGCGATCGGCGCCCGCAAGACCTACGGCCGGATGTCGGAGGGCATGATCTGCTCGGCCAGCGAGCTGGGGATCGGCGACGACCACAGCGGCATCCTGGTGCTGCCCGCCGACACCCCGGTGGGCGCCGACGCGCTGGAGCTGTTCGGCATGCGCGACGAGGTGCTGGACATCGCCGTCACTCCGGACCGCGGTTACTGCCTGTCCATCCGCGGGGTGGCCCGTGAGGCCGCCATCGCCTACGGGGTGGAGTTCCGCGACCCGGCCGAGGTGGCGCTGCCCGCCGAGACCGGCGGCTCGTACCCGGCGAGCATCGCCGATCCGAGCGCCTGCGACCGGTTCGTGCTGCGCGAGGTGCGCGGGTTCGACGTCGCGGCGCGGACCCCGATGTGGATGCAGCTCCGGCTGGTCCACGCCGGCATGCGGCCGGTGTCGCTGGCCGTCGACATCACCAACTACCTGATGCTCGAACTGGGCCAGCCGCTGCACGCGTTCGACCGCGGCAAGCTCACCGGTGAGGTCGTCGTGCGCCGCGCCGCCGCCGGCGAGACGCTGGAGACACTCGACCACGTCGAGCGGCGGCTGGACGCCGAGGACATCCTGATCACCGACGCGTCCGGCCCGATCTCGATGGCGGGCACCATGGGCGGGCTGGCCACCGAGATCGACGAGAAGTCCGCCGACATGGTGATCGAGGCCGCCCACTTCGACGACATCGGCACCGCCCGGATGGTGCGGCGGCACCGGCTGCACAGCGAGGCGTCCTACCGGTTCGAGCGCGGGGTCGACCGCGAACTGCCGCTGTACGCCTCCTACCGTGCCGTCCAGATGCTCGCCGAACTGGGCGGAGCCGAGATCGTTCCTGGGGTGACGCACGTCGAGGCCCCGGTCGAGCGGACCGTCGTCTCGATGCCCGCCGGTCACCCGGGTCGGGTCGCCGGGGTGCCCTACGACCGCGACACGGTGGTGCGCCGGCTGACGCAGGTGGGTTGCCGCCTGACCGACCCGGACGGCGATCCGCTCGCGGTGGTCCCGCCGTCGTGGCGGCCCGATCTGACCGACCCCAACGACCTCGCCGAGGAGGTCATCCGGCTGGAGGGCTACGAGAACATCCCGGCCCGGCCGCCCCGGCCGGTCGCGGGCCGGGGGCTGACCCCGGGCCAGCGGCTGCGGCGGCGGGCCGGGCGGGCGCTGGCCGCCGCCGGTTACGTCGAGGCGCTGAACTTCCCGTTCGTGGCCGAGAAGGACTGGTCGGCACTGCAACTGCCGGCCGACGACGATCGCCGGCGGGCGCTGCGGCTGGCCAACCCGATGTCGGAGGACGAGCCGCTGCTGCGCACCACCCTGCTGCCCGGCCTGCTCCGCGCACTGGCCCGCAACGTCGGCCGGGGCTTCCCCGACGCGGCGCTGTTCGAGCTGGGCCTGGTGTTCCGGCCGCGCCCGGGCGCCCCGGAGCGGGCGCCCCGGCTCGCGGTCGACCGCGGCCCGACCGCCGAGGAGATCGCCTCGGTGGACGCGGCCCTGCCGGACCAGCCGCTGCGGGCCGCGGTCGTCCTGGCCGGCGAGCACGAGCCGGCCGGTTGGTGGGGCGCGGGCCGCCCGGCGGGCTGGGCGGACGCGATCGAGGCCGCTCGCGCGGTCGCCCGCGAGGCCGGGGTGGAGCTCACGGTCAGGGCCGACCGGCACGCACCGTGGCATCCGGGCCGGTGCGCCGCGCTCTACGCCGGGGACGTCCTGGTCGGGCATGCCGGTGAGCTGCACCCCCGGGTGGTGCAGGCGTACGGGCTGCCGTCGCGCACCAGCGCCATGGAACTCGAACTGAGCCGGCTCGACCCGGCGGGCGTGGTCCCGGCGCCGCACGTGTCGACGTACCCCGTGGCCACGCAGGACGTCGCGCTCGTCGTGGACTCCGGCCGGCCCGCGGCCGAGGTCGAGGAGGCGCTGCGCGACGGCGCCGGCGAACTGCTGGAGTCGGTCCGGCTGTTCGACGTCTACACCGGCGAGCAGATCGACGCCGGCCACACGTCGCTGGCCTACACGCTGCGGTTCCGTGCCGCCGACCGGACGCTCACCGCGGAGGAGGTGGGCGCGGCGCGGGACGCCGCCGTGGCCGTCGCGGCCGAGCGCACCGGGGCCGTGCTGCGCGGTGGCTGACCGGCTTCCGCCCCGCCGCCGGGGACGCCTCCGTGAGGTGCCCCCGGCGGTGATCGCGTCGCCCCGCCCGGACGTCCTGCCGCTGCCCGACCGAGATCGGTCCGCTCTGAAAACGGGACGGGTACGGAAAACCTGGTGAACCCCGGACAGGCCCGCTGCTACGGTAATCGCGATCAAGAAAGGGGGCCGGGGTGACCAAGCTCAACCAGATCATCGCCGTGGAGAAGGGCGTCAAGAGCAAGTCCCTCCAGGAGCTGGCCCGTGCCCAGCAGGCGGTGCAGAAGGCTCCGCTGCTGTCGGGGATCTCGCGCACGTACCAGCCCAAGGACGAGGAGGGCGAGCAGCTGCCGCCGGAGTCGACCCGGGTCCAGGTCAAGAGCGAGGGCGTGCTGCGGGAGGTGGCGGCCACGCTGACCCGCCTGTTCGACGTGACGGCCACCAAGGACTGGGCCAACTCCGTCGCCAAGGCCGACGTGACCGTGGACGGGCGCGCCCTGCTGCGCGACGTGCCGGTCTCCTACCTGCTCTTCCTGGAGAAGCAGCTCACCGAGCTGCAGGCCTTCATCAAGAAGCTGCCGGTGCTGGACGCGGCCGAGACGTGGACGTTCGACGCGTCGACCGACGTGTGGCGCACCGAGCCGGTCCGCACGATCCGGACCAAGAAGGTGCCGTTCAACCACGTCAAGGCCGAGGCCACGGAGAAGCACCCGGCCCAGGTCGAGGTGTTCTTCGAGGACGTGGCGATCGGCTACTGGTCGACCGTGAAGTTCTCCGGTTCCCTTCCGGCCCAGCGGGTCAACGAGCTGCTGGAGCGGGTGGAGAAGCTGCAGAACGCGGTGAAGTTCGCCCGGGAGGAGGCCAACGGGGCCGAGGTGACCGACCAGAGCGTCGGCGAGGCGGTCTTCGGCTACCTGTTCGCATGATCCACAGACTCCCCCCGCTCGAGGCGGGGGGAAGGTGAGGAGCACCAAGCTGAAACTGAAGCTCAGCCTGAACCAGGCGGTGACAGTGGGGGTTCGAGTCCCCTTCCCGGCACTCCGCGCCGGGATGGCCCATCGAGGTAAGAGGCGGCCGCCGCTCACGCTCAGACTCTCGCTCCAGACTCAGCATTCACCGCCGAACCCCGTCCGAACGGATGCGGACCCCCGCCGCGGAGGTTGCCGGTTCGAGCCCGGCTCGCTCCTCTCCGTGGGGCGATAGCTCAATAGGTAGAGCGCCGCGGGGACACGACTGATCCGCATCCTTAAACGGCCCGAGGTGTGCAACTGGGCGGTACCCGGAGCCCGGGGAGATGGGAAAACTCCCCGGGTTCCACCATGTCCGGCCCCTGTGCCGCCGGCCTCCTCAGGCTTCGGAACGGTCGGGGAGCGGGGCGGGGTCCTCGGTCCGGGCGGGCGTGCCGGTGAAGGGGATGTCGCGCAGGCTGAGCAGCATGAGCAGGGCGGCGCCGCCGGTGAGGGCGATGTCGGCGACGTTGCCGACGAAGAAGCCGTTGTAGTCGATGAAGTCGACGACGTGGCCCCGGGCGAAACCGGGTTCGCGCAGCAGGCGGTCGAGCAGGTGGGAGGTGGCGCCGCCCAGCGGGATGCCCAGCCCGACGGCCCAGGCGCGCGAGCCGAGCCGCCGGCCGGCGTACAGGATGCCGACGACCGCGGCGGCCGTTATCAGGGCGAACACCCACGTGGCGCCGGATCCGATGGAGAACGCGGCACCGGGGTTGTACACCAGGCGCAACTGGATGAATTCGGGGATCACCGTGATGTGCCGGCCGTCCGAGAGCGTCGAGGTGGCCCACAGCTTGGTGGCCTGGTCCACGGCGAGGACCACCGCGGCCGGCGTGAGCATCAACGCGTACAGCTTGGGCAGCCCGGGCAGCCCGGGTTTCCGCCTCGCCTCGGTCAGGGCTTGCTCGTCCGCTCCGGCCGGCACGCGTACCTCCGCACTTCGGGACTTTCCGTGCCGATCCTACGGGCCGCCGTGGCCGTCTCGGAACGACGTCCGAGCGGGCACGGATAGTGCGCGATGACCGTGCCGCGGCCGGCAGACCGTGCCGCAGCCACCGCTGCCCGGTTCCATTCCAGTTTAATTCCAGAGTCTTCCGCTAATTTGCGATCCGCGCAGTGATCGGCCGTCGGCTGTGATCGGTGCTGTGGCCGGAAACCCGTGGGAGGTGTCCACATGGCGCGGGTGGACCGGGGCGAAGGGACGATCGCCTATCTCGGGGTGCTGTTGCTGGTCGCCGGCGTCGTGGGGGCCGTCGCCGTGAGCGGCGTCGGGGGAAAGGTCACGGAAGCCTGCGCGGACGCCATCTGCCGGGTCGTGGGCGGCGAATGCGCCGCGCCCGCCGCCGGGACGGCGGAGGGGGCCGGCCGGCCGGTCAGCAGGCTCCGCACGGGCGGGGGCGCCGCGACGCCGTCCCCACGGCCGAGCGCCCGGCCTCCGGTCCGGGAACCGGTGTGCAAACCGGACCCCGAGGGGCGGATCCCCTGGGTCGACCGGTTGCACGCCCACAACGACTACGAGAACAGGAACCCGCTCGCCGACGCGCTGGACAACGGCGCGACCAGCGTGGAGGTCGACGTCTTCCAGGAGCGCGACGGCACCCTGTCGATCAGGCACGACCGGAACAACGACGCGCGGCACCTGATCCTGCGCGAGCAGTACCTGAGCTACCTCGCCCTGCGGGCCCAGCAGAACGGCGGGGAGATCTACCCGGGGCGGAGCGAGCCGTTCGAGGTGTTCATCGAGTTCAAGGAAGGCGGAGCGGACGCGTACGCCCAACTGATCAGGGAGATGACGACGACCCGTCCACCGCTGCCGCCCGACGTGCGGCTGGTCCTGCCGATGCCGGAGAAGCCGATCTTCGATCCCGTTGCCAACACCCTCGGCGGCGAGCCGATTCCCGCGAACGTCACCTTCTCCAAGGGCTTCGAGATCCGCAGGGACGCCAACGACCGGCCCTACTGTGTGCTGCCCGAACAACTCGACGCCACCCGGCCCGGGTACGACCCCCGGATCGCGTCGCGGGTCACCGTCCTGAACGGCAAGTTCGGCGACTGCCTGCGGAACGACGGAGACGAGTTCAGGATCAACCCCGCGGAGCGGGACCGGTTCGGCGCCCTGGTCCGGCGCGCCCACGGCTCCGGCCACAGGGTCCGCATCTGGGGCGGCCCCGACGGCCGCCAGCGCCGGGACTTCGGCACCTTCTGGCCCTGCGTGCGCGGTGACAAGTGCAAGGGGGAACTGCGCGACGGCTGGTGGCGGACCGTGCTGGACACCGGGGTGGACTACCTGGTCACCGACCACCTCACCCGCGGCTCCCAGTGGCTGCGGAACTGCGGGAGTTAGCGGAGTCGGCCCGGGCGCCGGTGTTCCGTGCCGGCGCCGACCGCGAGGGCCACCACCGGGGGCGTGAGACACAGTCGTAACATGTCTGAATTGTCCCGTGCCGTTAGGCGTCCCGGGGTTGAATATTCATTCGATCTAATGAATAATCTTGCTTACGCGGATCGAGGGGACGGGGGCGACCATGGGATTTCGGGCGGCGGTGGCGGGCGCCAGCGGGTATGCGGGGGGTGAGCTGCTGCGCGTCCTGGCCGGCCATCCGGAGGTCGAGATCGGCGCCCTGACGGCGGGCTCCAACGCCGGCACCGAACTCGGCGAGCACCAGCCGCACCTGCGCGTCCTGGCCGGCCGGACGCTGGCCGAGACCACCCCCGAGACCCTGGCCGGCCACGACGTCGTCTTCCTGGCCCTGCCACACGGGCAGTCCGGCCCGCTGGCGGCGGAACTCGGCGACGACGTCCTCGTCGTGGACTGCGGCGCCGACTTCCGGCTCGCCGACCCTGCCGACTGGGAGCACTTCTACGGCTCCCCGCACGCGGGCACCTGGCCCTACGGGCTGCCCGAACTGCCCGGCGCGCGAGCCGCGCTGCGCGCGACCCGGCGGATCGCCGTGCCGGGCTGCTACCCGACCGTGTCCACCCTCGCCCTGTTCCCGGCCTTCGCCGCCGGCCTCGCCGAGCCGGACGTGGTCGTGGTCGCCGCCTCCGGCACCTCGGGCGCCGGCCGCGCCGCCAAGACCAGCCTGCTGGGCAGTGAGGTCATGGGTGCGATGAGCGCGTACGGTGTCGGCGGCGTGCACCGGCACACCCCCGAGATCGCCCAGAACCTCGCCGCGGTGGCCGGCGGGCCGGTGACCGTCTCGTTCACCCCGACGCTGGCCCCGATGAGCCGCGGCATCCTGGCCACCTGCACGGCGAAGGCCCGGCCCGGCGTCACCGCCGCCGCCCTGCGCGCCGCCTATGCCGGCGCCTACGCGGCGGAGCCGTTCGTGGACCTGCTGCCCGAGGGCCGGTGGCCGTCCACCGCCATGACCCTGGGCGCCAACACCGTCCTCCTCCAGGTCGCCCATGACGAGCGGTCCGGCCGCATCGTCGTGGTGGCCGCCATCGACAACCTCACCAAGGGCACCGCCGGGGGCGCGGTGCAAAGCGCCAACCTCGCCCTCGGTCTACCCGAAACAACCGGACTCACGACCCTGGGAGTCGCTCCGTGAGCGTCACAGCACCGCTAGGATTCCGCGCCGCCGGCGTTGTCGCCGGGCTCAAGGAGAGCGGCGACCGCGACCTGGCCCTCGTCGTCAACGACGGGCCGTCCCGCGCCGCGGCCGGGGTCTTTACCCGCAACCGGGTGAAGGCCGCGCCGGTGCTGTGGTCCCAGCAGGTGCTGAGCGGAGGCCGGGTGCGCGCGGTCGTGCTCAACTCCGGGGGCGCCAACGCCTGCACCGGTCCGGCGGGCTTCCAGGACACCCACTCCACCGCCGAGCGGGTGGCGACGGTCCTCGGCGACTCGGCCGGCGAGATCGCGGTCTGCTCCACCGGACTGATCGGCGAGCGGCTGCCCATGGACGAGTTGCTGGCGGGCGTCGACCGCGCTGCCGCGGAGCTGTCCCGCGACGGCGGCACGGCCGCCGCCGACGCCATCCGCACCACCGACAAGGTCGGTAAGATCGCCTTCCGGCGCGCCCCGGCGGGCTACACGATCGGCGCCATGGCCAAGGGCGCCGGCATGCTCGCCCCGTCGCTGGCCACCATGCTCTGCGTCATCACCACCGACGCCGACCTCGATGCCGCCCTGCTCGACCGGGCACTGCGCTCGGCCACCGCGGTCACCCTCGACCGGCTCGACGCCGACGGCTGCCTGTCCACCAACGACACGGTGCTGCTGCTCGCCTCGGGCGCCAGCAGGGTGGCGCCCGGCGAGGCCGAGTTCACCGCGCTGCTCACCGACGTCTGCGCCGACCTCACCCGGCAGTTGCTCCTCGACGCCGAGGGCGCGAGCAAGGCCATCGCGATCGAGGTGGTCGGCGCGGCCAACGACTTCGACGCGGTCATGGTGGGCCGCGCGGTGGCCCGCAACAACCTGCTCAAGTGCGCCATCCACGGCGAGGACCCCAACTGGGGCCGGGTGCTCGGCGCGGTGGGCACCACCGAGGCCGTCTTCGACCCCGACGCGCTCAACGTGGCGATCAACGGGGTCTGGGTGTGCCGTGACGGCGCGGCCGGCGACGACCGCTCCAAGGTCGACCTCAAGCCCCGGGACGTCACGATCACCATCGACCTGTCGGCCGGGGCCAGCACCGCCACCGTGTGGACCACCGACCTCACGGCCGAGTACGTCCACGAGAACTCGGCGTACTCGACATGAGCGCCCCCGAACACCCCGCCCAGCAGCCCGCCCAGCAACCCGCCAAACAACGCAGTCACGTCCTGGCCAAGGCCGCGACCCTGATCGAGGCGCTGCCCTGGCTGGAGCGCCTGCACGGCCGCACCGTCGTGATCAAGTACGGCGGGCACGCCATGAGTGAGGAGTCGCTGCGGCACGCGTTCGCCGAGGACATCGTCTTCCTGCGGTATGTCGGCCTGCGCCCGGTGATCGTGCACGGCGGCGGGCCGCAGATCAACGCCGCGCTGGAGAAGCACGGCATCGAGTCGACGTTCACCGCCGGGCTGCGGGTGACCACTCCGGAGGCGATGGAGGTCGTCCGGATGGTGCTCGTCGGCCAGGTCAACCGCGACGTCGTCGGGCTGATCAACCGGCATGGCCCCTTCGCCGTCGGCATGTCCGGCGAGGACGCCAACCTCTTCACCGCCGAACGCAAGCCGGCGATGGTGGACGGGCACCCCGTCGACATCGGCCAGGTCGGTGAGATCGTCGAGGTGCGCGTGGACGCGGTGCACAGCCTGCTGGCCGACGGCCGGGTACCGGTGATTTCCAGCATCGCCCGCGGCGACAACGGCGAGATCTACAACGTGAATGCGGATACCGCAGCGGCCGCACTGGCCGTCGCGCTGGACGCCTCCAAGCTGGTCGTCCTCACCGACGTCGAGGGCCTGTACGCCGACTGGCCGAACTCCGAGGAAGTCATCGACCGGCTGACCGCCGACGAACTGGCCGCACTCTTGCCCGGCCTCTCAGCGGGCATGGTGCCCAAGATGGAAGCCTGCCTCCAGGCGGTGCGCGGGGGAGTGCCCCGGGCCCACGTGCTCGACGGCCGGGTGGCGCACTCCCTGCTCCTGGAGATCTTCACCGACGAAGGGGTCGGAACGATGGTGGTGCCCGCATGAGCCGGCGCGAGCGAGGCCCCAGGAGACCCAGGAGAGAGGCGAGCGACTCGTGAGCACGTCCGAAGAGCTGCGGAAGCGGTACGAGGCCGCGTTCATGCCCAACTACGGGGTGCCTCCGGTGGCGCTGGTGCGCGGCGAGGGCTGCCGCGTGTGGGACGCCGACGGCACCGGGTACCTCGACCTCATCGCGGGCATCGCGACCAGCTCGCTGGGGCACGGCCACCCCGCTCTGGCGGAGGCGGTCTCCCGGCAGGTGGCCACACTGGCGCACACCTCCAACCTGTTCCTGCACGAGCCCGAGGTGCTGCTGGCCGAACGGCTGCTGGACCTGCTGGGCGCCCCCGGCCGGGTGTTCCTCACCAACAGCGGCACCGAGGCCAACGAGTGCGCGCTGAAGCTCGCCATCAAGTACGGCAGGACCACCGGCCGCGGCTACCTGGTGGCGGCGGAGAACGGGTTCCACGGCCGCAGCATGGGCGCGCTCTCGCTGACCGGCAAGCACGCCATCCGGGAACCGTTCGGCCCGTTCGGGATGGACGTTCGGTTCGTCCCCTACGGCGACGCCGCGGCGCTACGGGCGGCGGTCACCGCCGAGTGCGCCGCGGTCTTCCTCGAACCCACCCAGGGGGAGGGCGGCGTGGTGCCGCCGCCGGCGGGGTACTTCACCGCGGTCCGGGAGATCTGCGACACCACCGGGGCGCTGCTGGTGGCCGACGAGATCCAGTCGGCGATCGGCCGCACCGGAGCCTGGTTCGCCCACCAGCACGAGGGCGTCCGCCCCGACATCCTCACCCTGGCCAAGGGGCTGGGCGGCGGGCTGCCGGTGGGTGCGTGCATCGGCCTGGGCCCCGCCGGCGGGCTGTTCGCCAAGGGCGACCACGGCAGCACCTTCGGCGGCAACCCGGTCGCCACCGCGGCGGCGCTGGCGGTGCTCGACACCATCGAACGCGACGGCCTGCTGGCGCACGTCGCCGAGGTCGGCACCGGGTTCGCCGCGGCGCTGGCCGCGATCGAGCACCCGCTGCTGGCCGGGGTCCGCGGCCGGGGGCTCTGGCGGGCCGCCGTCCTGACGCGGAACGGGTCCGGCGCGGTGGAGGCCGCCGCCCGTACGGCAGGATTCCTGGTCAACGCCGTACAACCGGACGCCGTCCGGCTGGCACCACCCCTGGTGATCACCGCGGCGGAGCTCGCGTCGTTCACGGACGCGCTCCCCGCGATCCTCGACCAGGCGACGAAGGAGCTGTGATGGTGCGCCACTTCCTGCGCGACGACGACCTGACCCCGGCCGAGCAGGCCCAGGTGCTCGATCTCGCCGCCGCCATGAAACGGGACCGCTTCGCCCACCGCCCGCTGGAGGGCCCCCGGTCCGTCGCGGTCCTGTTCGACAAGCCGTCCACCCGGACCCGGATCTCCTTCGCCGTGGGCGTCGCCGAACTCGGCGGCTACCCGCTGATCATCGACTCCCAGTCCAGCCAGCTCGGCCGCGGCGAGACGATCGGCGACACCGCCCGGGTGCTGACCCGCCAGGTCTCCGCCATCGTGTGGCGGACCTTCGGCCAGGACCGGGTCGAGGAGATGGCCGCGGCGAGCACGGTGCCGGTGGTCAACGCGCTGACCGACCTGTTCCACCCCTGCCAGATCCTGGCCGACCTGCAGACCGTGCAGGAGGCCAAGGGGCGGCTGGCCGGGCTGACCCTCGTCTACTTCGGCGACGGCGCCAACAACATGGCCCACTCCTACCTGCTGGGCGGCGCCACCGCGGGCATGCACGTGCGGGTCGCCGCCCCCGAAGGGTTCGCCCCGGACCCCGGGATCACCGCCCGCGCCGCCGAGATCGCCGGCACCACCGGCGGGTCGGTGTCGTTCACCACCGACCCGGAGAAGGCCGCGGCCGGCGCCGACGTGCTCGCCACCGACACCTGGGTGTCGATGGGCCAGGACGACAAGGACCTGGCGGTGTTCCGGCCGTACGCGATCGACGAGGACAAGCTCGCGCTCGCCGCGCCCGACGCCGGAGTGCTGCACTGCCTGCCCGCCTACCGGGGCAAGGAGATCGCCGCCTCGGTCCTGGACGGCCCGCACAGCCTGGTCTGGGACGAGGCCGAGAACCGGCTGCACGCGCAGAAGGCCCTGTTGGCGTGGCTGCTGGCGGGCCCGCCGGCGGCCGGGCAGGACACCGTGTCGTGAGCGGAGTGGCGGTGACCAAGGCGGCGCGGCAGGCACGCGTCATCGAGCTGCTGAGCCGGTACCCGGTGCACAGCCAGGGCGAGCTGGCCAGGCTCCTCGCCGAGGACGGGCTCGAGGTCACCCAGGCCACCCTCTCCCGGGATCTGGTGGAGATCGGGGCCGTCCGGCTGCGCGCCGACGACGGCAGCCTCATCTACGCCGTGCCCGGGGAGGGCGGGGAACGCATCCCGCGGGCCCGGACCGGAGTCCCCGCCGAGTCCTTCAGCGCCCGGCTGGCCCGGATCGCCCAGGAGCTACTGGTCTCCGCCGAGGCGTCGGCCAACCTGGTCGTCGTGCGCACCCCGCCCGGCGCAGCCCAGTTCCTGGCCTCGGCCATCGACCACGCCGAGTGGCCGTCGATCCTGGGCACCGTCGCCGGGGACGACTCGGTACTGGTCATCGCCCGCGACCCCCAGGGCGGGGAGGAACTCGCGGCGGCGTTGCTGCGGCTCACCGAGCGGCGGGGCGAGGAACGCCCGCCCGGCGGCCGCCCCGAGCGACGAGGGTAGGGGCCCCACCCGTGCGGTGGGCCCCGTCCAGCCGCACCCGACTTCGACATCAGGAGATCAACCCATGAGCGAGCGTGTCGTTCTCGCCTACTCCGGAGGTCTCGACACCTCCGTGGCCATCCCGTACATCGCCGAGGAGACCGGAGCCGAGGTCATCGCGGTGGCCCTCGACGTCGGTCAGGGCGGCGAGGACCTGGAGGCCATCCGCCGGCGGGCGCTGGCCTGCGGCGCCGTCGAGGCCGTCGTGGTGGACGCCCGGGAGGAGTACGCCGCCGACTTCTGCGTCCCCGCACTCCAGGCCAACGCCCTCTACATGGACCGTTACCCGCTGGTGTCGGCACTGTCCCGGCCACTGATCGTCAAGCACCTGGTCGCCGCGGCGGCCGAGCACGGCGGCACGGTCGTCTCGCACGGATGCACCGGCAAGGGCAACGACCAGGTCCGGTTCGAGGCCGGCCTCGCCGCCCTCAACCCCGACCTGAAGGTCATCGCCCCGGCCCGCGACTACGCCTGGACCCGCGACAAGGCGATCGCCTTCGCCGAGGAGAGGGGCCTGCCGATCGACGTCACCACCAAGTCGCCGTACTCCATCGACCAGAACCTGTGGGGCCGGGCGGTGGAGACGGGCTTCCTGGAGGACATCTGGAACGGCCCCGTGGCGGACCTCTACGACTACACCGCCGACCCGGCGGAGCCGCGCGCCGCGGACGAGGTCGTCATCACCTTCGACCAGGGCGTTCCGGTGGCGCTGGACGGCCGCCCGCTCACCCCGTACGCGGTCATCGCCGAACTCAACGCCCGGGCCGGCGCGCAGGGCGTCGGCCGGCTCGACATGGTCGAGGACCGGCTGGTCGGCATCAAGAGCCGCGAGGTCTACGAGGCTCCCGCCGCGATCGCACTGATCGCCGCCCACCAGGAGCTGGAGAACGTCACGGTCGAGCGCGACCTCGCCCGCTTCAAGCGCGGCGTCGACCAGCGCTGGGCCGAACTGGTCTACGACGGCCTGTGGTTCTCGCCGTTGAAGAACGCGCTGGACGCGTTCATCGCCGAAGCCCAGCGGCACGTCTCCGGCGACATCCGGATGACCCTGCACGGCGGCCGCGCCGTGGTGACGGGGCGCCGCAGCGAACGGTCCCTGTACGACTACGATCTGGCGACGTACGACACGGGCGACACGTTCGACCAGAGCCTGGCCAAGGGGTTCGTCGAGCTGTGGAGCCTGCCCGGCAAAATCGCGGCCGAGCGCGACCGGCGGGCCGGCTGACGTACCCTCGGGCGGGCAGACCGGCACCCGGTCCGCCCGGGCGGGGTTTTTCCGGATCGGCCGCACACCGGCGGCCGATCCGCACGACGACGAACATGCAGCGGCGGGAAGAGGAGAAGCGTGACCAAGGCACCGACGCGACTGTGGGGCGGCCGGTTCGAGGGCGGCCCGGCGGACGCGCTCGCCCGACTGTCGGTGAGCGTCCAGTTCGACTGGCGGCTCGCCCCCTACGACCTGCTCGGATCCCGCGCGCACGCCCGGGTGCTCAACCGGGCCGGGCTGCTCACCGACGAAGAGCTCGCCCGGATGCTGGCCGCCCTCGACGACCTGGAGGACGCCTGCCGGTCCGGGGAGTTCCGGCCCACCGTCGCCGACGAGGACGTGCACACCGCGCTGGAGCGGGGCCTGCTGGAACGGCTGGGCGCACTGGGCGGCAAGCTGCGGGCCGGCCGTAGCCGCAACGACCAGGTCGCCACCGACCTGCGGCTCTACCTGCGCGACAACGTCCGGCACATCGTTTCCCGGCTGGTGGAGCTGGAGACCGCGCTGCTGGCCCAGGCCGAGGAGAACATGGGTGTGGCCTGCCCGGGCATGACCCATCTCCAGCACGCCCAGCCGGTGCTCTTCTCCCACCAGTTGCTCGCGCACGTCCACCCGCTCGCCCGCGACATCGACCGGCTGCGCGACTGGGACCGGCGCACCGCGGTGTCCCCGCTGGGTTCCGGCGCGCTCGCCGGCTCCTCGCTGCCGCTCGACCCCGAGGCGGTCGCCGCCGACCTCGGCTTCGACAGCGCGGCGGCCAACTCGATGGACGCGGTCAGCGACCGCGACTTCGCGGCCGAGTTCCTGTTCGCGGCGGCGCTGATCGGCGTCCACCTGTCCCGGCTCGGCGAAGAGATCGTGCTGTGGGCCTCGCAGGAGTTCCGGTGGATCGAGATGGACGACACCTACGCCACCGGGTCGTCGATCATGCCGCAGAAGAAGAACCCCGACGTCGCCGAGCTCGCCCGGGGCAAGTCGGGCCGCCTGATCGGCAACCTGACCGCGCTGCTGACCACCCTCAAGGGCCTGCCGCTCACCTACAACCGTGACCTGCAGGAGGACAAGGAGCCGATCTTCGACGCGGTCGACACGCTGCTCCTGGTCCTGCCCGCGGTGTCGGGCCTGATCGCGACCATGCGCGTCAACGCCGAGCGGCTGGAGGCGCTGGCACCCGACGGGTTCGCGCTCGCCACCGACCTGGCCGAACTGCTGGTCCGGCGGGGGGTCGCCTTCCGCGACGCGCACGAGGTGGTCGGCCACCTGGTCGTCTGGTGCCAGGTCAACGACAAGGACTTCGACGACCTGACCGACGACGAGCTGGCCAAGGTCTCCGCGCACCTGACCCCGGACGTGCGCGAGGTACTGAACGTCCCCGGCGCCCTGGCCTCCCGCAAGGCCTATGGCGGCACCGCCCCCGACCGGGTGCGCGAGCAGCTCGAGGCACTGCGCGTCCTGGTCAACGGGCACGCGGCCTGGGCCACCGGAACCGAATGAGCGATCTGGTCGGCCGGGACTTCTTCGACCGCCCGGTGCTGGAGGTGGCACCCGACCTGCTGGGCCGGGTGCTCGCCCACCGGACCCCCGACGGCGAGGTGGCGGTGCGGCTGACCGAGGTGGAGGCGTACGCCGGGCCACTGGATCCGGCGTCGCACGCCTACCGGGGCCGCACCCCGCGCAACGCGGTGATGTTCGGGCCGCCGGGGCACGCCTACGTGTACTTCACCTACGGCATGCACTACTGCGTGAACCTGGTTTGCGCCCCGGAGGGCACGGCCTCGGCGGTCCTGTTGCGCGCGGGCGAGGTGGTCTCGGGCGCCGACCTGGCCCGGCGCCGGCGCCCCCGCTCCTCGGCCCGCGACCTCACCCGGGGGCCGGCCCGGCTCTGCCAGGCCCTGGCCGTCGACCGGGCGCAGGACGGCGTCGACGGCTGCGATCCCGAGGGACCACTGCGGGTTCTGCTCGGCGAGCCGGCCGCAGGAGAGGTCCGCAGCGGGCCGCGCGTGGGGGTGAACGCCGCCTCGGACGTCCCGTGGCGGTTCTGGCTCGACGGCGAGCCCAGCGTGTCCGCCTACCGCCGGCATGTGCCGCGGCGGCGGAGGGCTTCGACCGGAGGCTGACATGCCCGATCGGGCACCGCCCAGGGTCGTGGTGCGGTGCCGGAAATCCCTCGTGTGCGGCGACGCGGCCGGTTACCGTTGCTCCCGTCCTAGATCATCGGCAGGAGGCGGGGGAAGCACGTGACCGACATCCGACCCGATCTGGCCGAGCCCCGGCGGGTGGCCCGACCCGGGACGCGCGGCCGAGCGGTCGTCCGATTCGCGGTGGGCGTTCTCGCGGGCCTCGTCCTGGCCGGTGCCCTCGCGGTGGCCGACGGCGGCATGAACCGGGTGCGGGTCCTCGAACGGACGTCCCAGCCCGCCTCGGTGCGCTACCCCGACGGGGCAACGCACCACCTGGGCCTGGTCGAGAAACGGAGCTGGGTGTTCGGCCGGCACCGTGCCTACCAACTGGTCGCGGGACGGGACCCCTCCCTGTCCTACGGCCATGCCGTCGAGGTGGGCTTCACCGGATCCACCCCGAAGATCCAGGGGACGCGATGGGAGCCCACCGGGGTGCTGGTGCGCTTCAACTCCGGGCACGAAGTCCACATCCCGGCCCGGTACTTCATGAACGGCCGGTGAAACCGATTACGGTGGGTCCCGGCCTGGACCATTGGCAGGAGACGAGGAAAGACCGTGACCGACATCCTGGACGATCTCGCGTGGCGCGACCTGATCGCGCAGTCCACTGATCTGGACGAACTGCGGGCCCTGCTCGCCGCGGGACCGGTCACGCTCTATTGCGGGTTCGACCCGACCGCGCCGAGCCTGCACCTGGGCAACCTCGTCCAGATACTGACCATCCGGCGGTTCCAGGAGGCCGGCCACCGCCCGATCGGGCTGGTCGGCGGCGCGACCGGGCTGATCGGCGACCCCAGCGGCAAGAGCGCCGAACGGACGCTCAACTCCACCGAGGTGGTGGCCGGTTGGGTCGAGCGGATTCGCGGGCAGGTGTCGCGGTTCCTCGACTTCGGTGCGGGGCCCACCGGGGCGCTCATGGTCAGCAACCTCGACTGGACCGGCTCGCTGACGGCCATCGAGTTCCTGCGCGACATCGGCAAGCACTTCCCGGTGAACCGGATGCTCGCCCGGGAGACCGTCAAGGCACGGCTCGACACCGTCGGCATCAGCTACACCGAGTTCAGCTACGTGCTCCTTCAGTCGATGGACTACCTGGAGCTCTACCGGCGGTACGGCTGCCGGTTGCAGACCGGGGGCAGCGACCAGTGGGGCAACCTCACCGCCGGGGTCGAGCTCATCCGCCGGGCCGAGGGCGGGTCGGCGCACGCGCTGACCACCCCCCTGCTGACCAAGGCCGACGGGACGAAGTTCGGTAAGACCGCCGGGGGCGAGAACTACTGGCTCGACCCCGAGCTGACCTCCCCGTACGCCTTCTACCAGTTCTGGTTCAACGCCGACGACCGGGACGTGGAGAAGTTCCTGAAGGTCTTCAGCTTCCGGTCCCGGGAGGAGATCGAGGCGCTGCTCAAGGAGACGGCCGACCGGCCTGCGCTCCGGGCGGCCCAGCGGGCACTGGCGGAGGAGCTGACAACGCTCGTCCACGGGGAGCAGGAGTGCGCGCGCGTGATCGCGGCCTCCCGGGCGTTGTTCGGCCAGGGCGCGCTGGAGGAACTGGACGAGCGGACCCTGGCCGCGGCGCTGGCCGAGGTGCCGAAGGCTTCGCTCCCCTTGGGAGTGCTGCCCCCGGTGGTGGACCTGCTGGTGGAGTCCGGGCTCTGCAAGAGCCGGTCTGAGGCCCGGCGGACCATCGCCCAGGGCGGGGCCTACGTCAACAACGTGAAGGTCGGATCCGAGGATGCCGTGCCGGTGGCCGAGGACCTGCTGCACGGCCGCTTCCTGGTGCTGCGGCGGGGTAAGCGCAGCATCGGTGGAGCCGAGGTCTCGGCCGGCTGAACACCACGCTCCCGCGCCCGTCCGGATCTGGTCCGGACGGGCGCACGGCTTTCCGGGGAAAAAATCGGTAGATCGAACATCACAGTACGGTCACCGGGGCGGTGCTGAAGGGGTGGAATCGGCTTCATACCCCTGTTGAGCTGGGGTTTCACGGATTCCGGCTCGATTTGACGATGTCTGGTGGTGGACCTAATGTTCTACGTGCCTCGCGGGATGCAGGACGCCACACGGCGGTCGGCCCGGGGGTGACTCCGAGAGATTCCAGCGATGGTGTACGTCTCGGGCCTACGGTACCCGTCAAAAAGATCTTGAAGAAGATAGGTTTGACACCCGGGTGAAGTAGGGTAAGTTAGCAGGGTTGCCCCGGTGGGGATGTCGCGGAAGTGGCTACCGGCTGGGTGTGTCTGTTGCTTGAGAACTCAACAGCGTGTTAAAAGCCAGTGCCTTTCGGCCTCCCATGTTGTGGGAGGTCACCCCGTTGCCCTGGGTCTGTGGATCTGGGGTGGGGATTTCTTTGAGGCAATGCGCAGCCCTCCTTTTTGTGGGGGGTTGTGTTTGCTGGGTTTGGATTTTCCGAGGTTTGGCGCGCCTGCCTGTTGGGTGGGTGTGTCGTGTGGCCTTGATGGAGAGTTTGATCCTGGCTCAGGACGAACGCTGGCGGCGTGCTTAACACATGCAAGTCGAGCGGAAAGGCCCTTCGGGGTACTCGAGCGGCGAACGGGTGAGT
>NZ_QLYX01000010.1 GCF_003289645.1 Actinomadura craniellae
TGGGGCACGAGGACCTCCTACGGGTGCGGAGTGGCTGTGTGGTAGCTCCACACCACACCTGGGAGGTCCTCCCTATTTCAACAACATCCGGCCCGTGTCGCCGTCACCAACGTCCATGAGCAGTACACCTAGCCAGGACCGCCGACCCGGATCGCCGGACGCCGCGGATTCGTTACAGCGCCAGGGAGGGCTTGAGCCGTTGCAACCGTGAGAGCAGGCCGTTGACGAACCGGGGCGACTCCTCGGTGGACAGCTCGGTGGCCAGCGCCACCGCCTCGCTGATCGCCACCGCGTCCGGCACGTCGTCCACCCACAGCAGCTCGTAGGCGCCCAGCCGGAGGATGTTGCGGTCGACCGCGGGCATCCGCTCGAGCGTCCAGCCCACCGCGTAGGTGGCGATCAGCTCGTCGATCCGCTCCCGCTGGGCATGGGCGCCCTCTACCAGCCGCACGGCGTGCGGAAGGGCGGCCAGCTCCTCGCCCTCGGGGCGGCGGCGCTGGGCCAGCACGTCGACCGGGGACTCACCGCGCACGTCGGCCGCATACAGCACGTCGAGGGCGAGCTTGCGCGCCTTGGTGCGGGCGGCCATCAGCCGCGGCCGAGGTAATCGCCGGAGCGGGTGTCGACCTTGACCTTCTCGCCGGTGGTGATGAACAGCGGGACCTGGATCTGGGCGCCGGTCTCCAGGGTGGCGGGCTTGCTGCCGCCGGTGGAGCGGTCGCCCTGGAGCCCGGGCTCGGTGTGGGTGACCTCCAGCACGACCGCGGCGGGCAGCTCCACGTAGAGCGGGTTCTCCTCGTTGAACGCGATCACCGCCATCTGCTCGGGCAGCAGGTAGTCGGCCGCGCCGCCGACCGTCGCCGCCGGGATGTGCGGCTGGTCGTAGGTCTCGGTGTCCATGAAGACGAAGTCCTCGCCCTCGCGGTAGAGGTACTGCATCTCCCGCTTGTCGACGCTGGCCACGTCCACCTTGGTGCCGGCGTTGAAGGTCCGGTCCACGACCTTGCCCGACAGCACGTTCTTCAGCTTGGTGCGGACGAACGCGCCGCCCTTGCCGGGCTTGACGTGCTGGAATTCCAGGACGGTCCACAGCTGGCCGTCGAGGTTCAGCGTCATGCCGTTCTTGAGGTCGTTCGTCGTCGCCACGCGTCGTCTCTCCTGTTACGGCGCCCGCGCCTAGAGCACGAGCAGTTCCTTGGTCGTCCGGGTGAGGATCTCGGGACCGTCGGCGCGGACCACCAGAGTGTCCTCGATGCGCACCCCGCCCCGGCCGGCGAGGTAGACGCCGGGCTCGGCGGTGATCGGAACCCGGTCGGCCAGTTTAGCGGTCCGGTCGTACCCCATGAGCGGTGCCTCGTGGATCGCCAGGCCGACTCCGTGCCCGAGCCCGTGCGGGAAGTCGTCGCCGTGCCCCGCCTCGACGATCACCGTCCGCGCCGCCGCGTCGACGTCGTGGGCGGCGGCGCCGGGGCGGGCCGCCTCGATCCCGGCCCGCTGGGCCGCGTGGACCAGGTCGTAGATCTCCCGCTGCCAGCCGGCGGGCTCGCCCACGGCGACGGTGCGGGTCATGTCGGCGTGGTAGCCGCCGTACAGGGCGCCGAAGTCCATGGTCAGCAGGTCGCCCGCGGCGAGCGGGCGGTCGCCGGGGCGGTGGTGCGGCACCGCGCCGTTGGGCCCGCCGGCGACGATCGAGGCGAACGCGGGCGCCTCCGCGCCGAGGTCGACCATCTGCCGTTCGAGCGCGATCGCGATCTGCCGCTCGGTCACCCCGGGGGCGATCGTGGGCAGCACGGCGTCGAAGGCGCGGTCGGTGAGCGCGCAGGCCTCGCGGAGCAGGGCGATCTCGGCCTCGTCCTTGACCTGGCGCAGCCCTTCCACCGCCCGGCCCAGCGGGACGAGTTCACCGTCGGCCGCGGCGGCGATCTCGCCGTGCCGCTCGACCGTCACCTGGTGCTCCTCGTACGCCAGCCGGGCGGCCTTGGCCCGGGTGGCGAGCTCGACGGCGACCGGGCGGGTGACGAGGAGTTCGAGCTCCGGGCAGACCCGCCGGGCGGTCCCGGCGTAGCGGGCGTCGGTGGCCAGCAGCGCGGTGCCGTCGGCGCGCACCAGCAGGGCGGCGTTGCTGCTGGCCAGCCCGGTGAGGTAGCGGACGTTCACCAGGTCGGTGATCAGCGCGGCGGGGACGTCCCGCCCGGCCACCAGCTCGGCGAGCCGAGCGCGGCGGAGCTCGTGTTCTTCCATGTGGGCGACCCTATGCGGCCGTCGCCGTGCCCCGTCCGGGCGGGGCACGGCGACGGGGGCGTCACGCGTCGGCGACGAGCTCCCTGATCTTCTCGATCAGGGCCAGCCGGCCCTTGTGGTCACCGGCGATCGGGTTGATGTTGAGGGTGGTGACGCCGGACTCCTTCATCGCCGCCAGCCGCTCCCGGACATGGCCCTCGGGGCCGATGAGCGACATCTTCTGCAGCAGTTCGGCGGGGACCTTGGCGGCGGCCTCGTCCTTCTTGCCGGCGAGGTAGAGGTCCTGGATCTCCTCGGCCTCCTTCTCCCAGCCGTACCTGCGGCACAGGTCGTTGTAGAAGTTCCTGCCCTTGGCGCCCATCCCGCCGATGTAGAGGGCGGCCATCGGGCGGCCGAACTCCAGGTAGCTCTCGACGTCGTCGCCGATGGCCAGCGGGGCCTGGGCGACGACGTCGAGCTCGCCGAGCGAGGGGTCGCGGCGGGCCCGGCCGGCGGCCAGCGAGTCGCCCCAGACCTCACCGGCCTTCTCCGGCAGGTAGAAGATCGGCTCCCAGCCTTCGGCGATCTCGGCGGTCATCTCGACGTTCTTCGGCCCGATGGCGGCGATCATGATCGGGATGCGCTCGCGCACCGGTGTGTTGATCAGCTTGAGCGGCTTGCCCAGGCCGGTGCCCTGCTCGAGCGGCAGCGGCAGGGTGAAGTGCCGGCCCTGGTACTGGACGCGCTCGCGCCGCCAGACCTGTCGGCAGATGTCGATGACCTCGCGGGTGCGGCCCAGCGGGGCCCGGTAGGGGACGCCGTGGAATCCCTCGATCACCTGCGGGCCGGACGCGCCGATGCCGAGGGTGAACCGGCCGTCGGACACGTAGTCGAGCCCGGCGGCGGTCATCGCCAGCAGGGTGGGGGTCCGCGAGTAGATCGGCAGGATTCCGGAGGCGATCTCCAGCCGCTCGGTCTTGGCCGCGATGTAGCCCATTTGGCTCACGGCGTCGAAGCTGTACGCCTCCGCGACGTACACGATGTCGAGCCCGGCCTTCTCGAAGTCGGCCAGCTCGTCGACGGCCTCCTTGAAGCCGCCCGAGTAGCCGAGCGCCATCCCGATGCGCATCCGACGTCCCTTCTGTAAACCGAATCAGGTTCGGATCGAGTCCAACGATAGAGGGTCCGCTCAGGCTCCGGACAGCGCCTGGAGTACCGGCCGGTAGATGTCCGTGCGGATCTTGGCGATCGTCTCGCCGGCCTTCGGCGCCAGCGGGCCGGCCAGGCCCAGCGCGACGGGCAGCACCTCGGCCTCCGGCGCGGTGCGGTGCACGATGCCGGCGGCCAGCGCCTCGGCCGCCGGGTAGCGCCGTCCGGTGATCATGGCCTCGTGCGCGGTCGCGCTGGGCAGCCGGGTGGTGATCAGCGCGTTCATGCCCGGTGTGAACGACAGCCCGAGGTCGACCTCCGGCAGGCAGAAGTAGCCGCGGTCGTCGCGCATCACCAGGAGGTCGTGCGCCAGCGCGAGCATGCCCCCGGCGGCGAAGGCGTGCCCGTTGATCGCGGCCACCGTGGGCAGCGGCAGCGTGAGCAGCCGGGCGAAGAGCCCGTGCACCCGATCCAGGTAGGGGCCCCACTGGTCGCCGTTGGCACCGAGCCAGTCGAGGTCGAGACCGTTGGAGTAGAACTTTCCGGTTCCGGTCGTCACCAGGGCCCGCGGCCCCTCGGCCTTCTCCACGGTGTCGAGCGCGCCCCCGACGGCGTCCAGGAACTGCGGGCTGAACCGGTTCTCGCCGGCGTCAAAACGCAGGACGAACACGTCGCCGTCGCGCTGCAGATCGATCACGGGGGTCCCTTCGTTCGGGCCTGGCGGGCCACGCCAGGTGTATGACAACCGTCATATGAAGTTGCCGTCTTGGCCAGGTCGCGATTCTATGATGAATGTCATAATTCTGGGGTGAGCAAGTCGGACAGCAGGGATCGCATGGTCCGCAGCGCGGCGTACCTCTTCCGGGAGCGCGGCTACAGCGGGACGGGGTTCCGCGATGTCATCGCGCACAGCGGGGCACCCCGCGGCTCGATCTACCACCACTTCCCCGAAGGGAAGGCGCAGCTCGCCGAGGAAGCCGTCCGCTACGCCGGCGACTTCCTCAACGCCGGCATCACCGCCGCGGTGAGCGGCGACGACGCCACCGCCGCGATCGACGTCTTCGGCGGCTGGTGGCGCCGGGTACTGGTCAAGAGCGACTTCCGGGCCGGCTGCCCGGTGGTGGCCGTGACGGTGGAGTCGCACGACGACGCGCCCCGGCTCACCGCCGCCGCGGCGGCGGCCTTCGCCCGGTGGGAGGACACCCTGGCCACCGCGCTGGCCAACTCCGGCGTGCCCGACGAGCGGGCCGGGCGGCTGGCCACACTGATCGTCTCGGCGGTCGAGGGCGCCACCATCCTGTGCCGGGCCCGCCGCGACGCCCAGCCGCTCGACGACGTGATCGTCGAGCTCAAGGCCCTCACCCGGGCGGCCGTCCTCCCGGAATGAGGCGGGACGGGGCGGGGAACGCCACCGTCCTCGCCCTCCCGGAAACGCGCCGGGAAGGCGAGGACGGTCCGAGGTCACCTGACGGAGATCATTTGCCGAGGTCGGCGGCGAGGGCGTCCTTCAGGTTCAGCGCGGCGTCGGCCGGGGTGATGTAACCGGCGCGGATGTTGCGCAGGTCGGTCGCGACCACCGCGGCGACATAGCGGCCCTTGCTCGGGTAGAGCTTCTTCAGGGTCGCCTGGTCGTAGGGGGTGTACGAGCCGAAGAGCCGGCAGAAGCTCTCCCCGGAGTTGTCACCGTCGTTCAGCGCGGTCGGCACCGTCAGCTGGGACAGCCGGATGCCGCCCTTGACGAAGCCGTTCTCGTCCCGCGCCTTGGTCCCGTCGGCGTTGAACTGGATGACGGGGGCGGCCGGCGGCGGGGTGCCGCGCTCGGCCCAGCGCGCCAGGTGGTCGTAGGCCGTGCCGGTCACCTGGTGGATGGGCATCCGGCTGAACGGCTGCCGGTCGCAGTTGTACTGCGTGACGCCGCCCAGGTCGCGCTCGGAGAGCGGGCCCCGGTACTCCTGGCCGTCCCAGCCGGAGTGCGCGGAACCGGCCACCTCCCAGCGGCGGAACACGTTGCTGTCGGCCCGCCGGTCGGGGGTGCGCACGTCGGTCTCCGAGAGCACCTGGAAGACCGGCTCCTTGCCGACGCGGGTGGGTGCCCCACCGACGATGAAGCCGTAGCCGTCGAAGACGGGCTGGATCTGCGGCAGGACGCGGTCGTAGTAGACGACCATCCGGCCCGCCGACTGCGAGGCGCCGATCGCCAGGATCGTCTTGGCCTTCAGCCCGCCCAGCAGCTTGGTGCCCTGGGGCGAGCGGATCGCCTGGGCCGCCTGGCTGAAGATGTCGTAGGACAGCTGGTCGGTGGTGAACTGGCCCGCGCCGGTGACGTCCAGGTCGCCGTAGCGGGCGGGGCTCCAGCCGCGCAGCTGGTCAACGCCGACGCGCTGGGCCGACACCCCCACCCA
Organism: Actinomadura craniellae; assembly: GCF_003289645.1. GTDB lineage: Bacteria > Actinomycetota > Actinomycetes > Streptosporangiales > Streptosporangiaceae > Actinomadura_D > Actinomadura_D craniellae. The sequence continues at coordinate 5,772 of NZ_QLYX01000010.1, forward strand.
GGCGTAACCCTCGCGAAGGATGTCCCGGTAGTTCCAGAGGGCGTCCAGGTCGTAGCCGGCCGTGACGTTCTGCCACTCGACCAGGACCCGGCCGTTGAACTTCTTGGCGTTCGCGGGACGCCGCACCACGACGCGCGTCTTGTACGCCACGTCCGTGCCCTCGACGGCGCCCGTGGCGCTGTAGGCGTCGGCCTTGCCGGAGAGATGGAACTCCTCCTCCACGAAGCCCGCCTTGCGCAGGTCCAGGTAGGTGGAGAAGAAGGGGTAGGTGTCCTTGATGTTCGGCGACTTGGGGTCGCCCGGCGCGGTGCCGGGGAGGGGCCCCTGCACGGTGGGCCGTGCCACCGGGGACGGCGCCGCGGAGGCCGCCGCCGGCGCCAGGGCGACGAGTGCCGCCGTACCGACGAGAACGGCGAGCGTTCGTCGGGTGAATCCGACCACGTCAGGTCTTCCTTTCCTCGACGTGTGAGGTGGGCCGGATCAGGATCGCCCGAAACCAGGAAGATGACCATGGAAAAACGGCGAAACCGGCGAAAATACCGATCGCACCACCGATAGGTGACGCCAGATACCGAATCCGGACAAATCCCCGGCAACCCGGCCCGCCGAGCAGCGGAAACGCCCCTCCGGGCCGCCACGGACGGTACGTGCCGGCAAGGCGTTCAGGCGCCGGCGATCGCCTCCGCCGCGAGCATGTCCGCCACCGCCTGCAGGGCCAGGACGTACGACGTCATCCCGAACCCGGCGATCGTGCCGGTGGCCACCCCGGCGACCACGGAGGTGTGCCGGAACTCCTCGCGGGCCGCCGGATTGGAGATGTGCACCTCCACCAGTGGCGCGGTGCGCTGGGCGAGTGCGTCCCGCAGCGCGTAGGAGTAGTGGGTGAACGCCGCCGGGTTGAGCACGATCGGCAACCGGGCGTCGGCCGCCTCGTGCACCCAGCCGACCAGTTCCGCCTCGTCGTCGGTCTGCCGGACCTCCACGTGCAGGTCCAGCCGGCGACCGGTCTCCCGGCACAGCTCCACCAGGTCGTCGAACGTCGCCGCGCCGTAGACGTCGGGCTCGCGGGTACCCAGCCGGCGCAGGTTCGGCCCGTTCAGCACCAGGACCGTACGGCCGCTCATCCGGACACCCGCCGGTAGGCCGCGGCCAGCAGGTCCTCGGCGGGGGCCGCCAGGCGGCCCGGCTCGGCGAGGCCGTCGAGCACCACGAACCGCAGGGTGGCCCCCCGGGACTTCTTGTCCACCCGCATGCCCTCGCGCAACGCCGGCCAGGCGTCCGCCCGGTAGGAGGTGGGCAGCCCGACCGAGGCGAGCACCGCGCGGTGCCGGTCGACCAGGCCGGCGGGCAGCCGGCCGGCCAGCCGCGACAGCTCGGCGGCGTAGACCATGCCGACGGCCACCGCGTGCCCGTGCCGGAACCGGTAGTCCTCAGCCTTCTCGATCGCGTGCGCCAGGGTGTGGCCGTAGTTCAGGATCTCCCGCAGCCCGCTCTCCCGCAGGTCCGCCGCGACCACGTCGGCCTTGACCCGCACGGCCCGCTCCACCAGTTCCCGGGTGTGCGGCCCGGCCGCCCCGCAGGCGCCCTCGGGGTCGTCCTCGACCAGGTCGAGGATCACCGGGTCGGCGATGAACCCCGCCTTGATGACCTCGGCGAGGCCGCTGATGTAGTCCTCGCGCGGCATCGACTCCAGCGTGGTCAGCTCGCACAGCACCCCCGCCGGGGGGTGGAAGGCGCCGACCAGGTTCTTGCCCTGCGCAATGTTGATACCGGTCTTCCCGCCGACCGCCGCGTCGACCATGCCGAGCAGCGTGGTGGGCACCAGCACCGCCCGGACCCCGCGCAGCCAGGACGCCGCGGCGAACCCGGCCAGGTCGGTGGTGGCCCCGCCGCCGACACCGACGACCGCGTCGGACCGGGTGACGCCCACCTCGGCGAACCGGGACCACAGCCCGGCCAGCACGCCGACCTCCTTGGCCGCCTCGCCGGCGGGCACCGGCAGCGGGTGCACCACCAGCCCCGCCGCCTCCAGCGCCTCCCGGACCGGGCGGGCGATCTCAGGCAGCTCCTCGTTGTGGACGACCGCGACGGTGCGCACGCCCTCACCCAGCAGGCCGGGCAGCTCGGCCAGCACTCCGGTGCCGATCACCACGTCGTAGGGGTCGGCCCCCCCGACATGCACCCGGGACGACGTCACGACAGCGCTCCGGTGAGCTCCTCGGCCACCTCGGCCGGGGCACGGCCGTCGGTGGCGACAGTGATCACGGCCAGCGACTCGTACACCGGGCGGCGCTCCTCCATCAGCGCGCGCAGCCTGCTGCGCGGGTTCAGCACCAGCAGCGGCCGGGCCGCGGCGAGGCCGACCCGCTGGACGGCGTCGGCCAGCCCGACCTCCAGGTAGACCACGGTGTGGCCGGCCAGCAGCTCCCGGGTCGGCTCGGCCAGGATCGCCCCGCCGCCGAGCGCCAGCACGCCCTCGTGCTCGGCCAGCGCGGCGCGCACCGCCGCGCGCTCCAACTCGCGGAAGCGCTCCTCACCGTCGTCGATGAAGATCTCACCGATCGGCTTGCCGGTGGCGGCCTCGATATCGGCGTCGGTGTCCCGGAAGGGCACGCCGAGCCGCTCGGCCAGCGCCTGCCCCACCGTGGTCTTGCCCGAGCCCGGGGGGCCGATCAGCACTGCCTTGGGTCGTGTCATGATCCCTACTTGATGGCCAGCGAGGACAGGTAGCCCTGCGCGTTGCGGGCGGTCTCCTCGACGGAGTCGCCGCCGAACTTCTCCAGCGTCGCGTCGGCGAGCACCAGCGCCACCATCGCCTCGGCGACGACCCCGGCGGCGGGCACCGCGGTCACGTCGCTGCGCTGGTTGATCGCTTTGGCGGGCTCGCCGGTGGTGACGTCGACGGTGTCGAGCGCGCGGGGCACGGTCGAGATCGGCTTCATGGCGGCCCGGACCCGCAGCACGTCACCGGTGGTCATGCCGCCCTCCACACCGCCGGCGCGGTTGGTGCGCCGCCGGATCCCGTCGGGGCCGTTCTCGATCTCGTCGTGGGCGCGCGATCCGGGCCGGCGGGCGGTGGTGAAGCCGTCGCCGACCTCGACTCCCTTGATCGCCTGGATGCCCATCAGGACGCCGGCCAGCCGGGAGTCCAGCCGACGGTCCCAGTGGACGTGGCTGCCCAGACCGGGCGGCAGCCCGTACGCCAGCACCTCCACGACGCCGCCGAGGGTGTCGCCGGCCTTCTTGAGCTCATCGACGTGGGCCACCATCGCCGTCGCGGTGCCCGGGTCGAAGCAGCGCACCGGGTCGTCGTCGATCGCGGGCAGGTCGGCCGGGGCGGGCGGTGGCGCGTCCTCGGGGACGGCCACCTCGCCGAGCGCGACGACGTGGCTGAACACCTCGGCGCCGAGCACCTGCCGCAGGAACGCCTTGGCCACCTCGCCGAGCGCCACCCGGGCGGCGGTCTCGCGGGCGCTGGCCCGTTCGAGGACCGGCCGGGCGTCGTCGAACCCGTACTTCTGCATGCCGACCAGGTCGGCGTGGCCGGGCCGGGGCCGCGACAGCGGGGCGTTGCGCGCCTGGGCGGCCAGTTCCTCCGGGTCGACGGGGTCGGCGGCCATCACCGTCTCCCACTTGGGCCACTCGGTGTTGCCGACCTCGATCGCCACCGGGCCGCCGAGGGTGCGGCCGTGCCGGACACCGCCGACGATGGTCACCTGGTCCTGCTCGAACTTCATCCGGGCGCCCCGGCCGTGGCCCAGCCGGCGCCGGCGCAGCGCCTCGGCGATGTCGGCCGAGGTCACACGTACCCCGGCCGGCAGTCCCTCCACGATCGCGACGAGTGCGGGCCCATGGGACTCCCCCGCGGTCAACCAGCGCAGCATGCCGTGAATCCTTTCATCCCCGCACGAGGGTACGCGTCCGCTTCCGAAGCGTGAGACGGCGGTCTTCAGGCGTGGACGAGGATCGCCAGCAGCGTCCCGGCCACCATGAACGGGCCGAACGGGATGGCGCTCTTGCGGTCCGCCCGGCGGGTGACCAGCAACGCGATCGAGAAGAGGCCGCCCAGCGCGAACATGCCGAAGACCCCCAGCAGCCACGCCGAGGAACCCAGCCAGCCCAGGTAGAGACCGAGCGTCCCGGACAGTTTGACATCACCCAGGCCGATCGCGTTCGGCACGACGAACCACTGCACCGCAAAGAACAGCCAGAGCGCGCCCAGCCCGGCCAGGGCGAACACGTAGCGGGCGGCTCCGTCGTCGGTGAACGGGACCGCCACCGCCAGCAGGACCAGCGCGATCGGATACGACGACAGGGTGAGCGGGTCGGGCAGCCGGCGCAGCGGGATATCGATGGCGCTCAGCACCACACCGAGCACCCCCAGGTAGACGTACGCCGGCAGTTCGGGCCGCGCCCCGATCCGCCAGACCAGCAACGCCACCACGGCCAGCGCCGTCAGCGCGATCGGCCAGGGGGCGCGGGCCACCGGCGCGAACCAGTGCGGCCCGGTGACGGTGTCGTCGGCACCATCACCGGCCGGTGCGGTCGGAGAGTCGGGGGGATACTCGGCCACGAACCCGACCCTAGCGGCTCGGCGGAGCCGCCGGCCGCCTCGTCTCATTCGTTCACTGCACGGCCACTTCGCGCGCTTCCCGGTCCGGCGGTGCCGACGTGCCGCCCCGCCCGTCCCCGGGCCGGCCGTACCGAACGCCACACGCGTTCGCACCGGCCGTCCCCCGGCTCAGCGGCGGACCACGCCCAGTTCGACCCCGCCGACGATCCGGCCCTGGAGCAGTTCGGCGAGGCGATCGGTCACCCGCTGGACCACGGCCCGCTCGTCGTGGTCGGAGTCGACGCCGAACCGGATCGACAGTTCGGCGGTGTCGCCCGCCGCCACCCGTACCCCGACGACCCCGGGCTCGGTGCCGAAGGCCGCCTCGATCGCGGCCAGCACGTCGGGGTCCTCGTGCGGCGGCGGGATCGGCCTGCCCTCGCCGAGCAGGTGCAGCCGGACGCCGTCGACCGCGAACGGCACCGGGCCGGCCACGTCGATGACCAGGGCGTCGGCGCCGTCGTCCAGCGCGGCCCGGCACGCCTGCCGGGTGTCCACCGGCACCGGGCGGGCGTCGGAGCGCCAGCGTTCGAGCGTCTCGGCCGAGGTGAACCCGAGCATGCCGCGCCGGCCGTCGGCGCCGATCAGGGTGGGGACCGCCATCTCGCTCTCCTTCTCCCGGCGCAACCCGTCGGGAGAGGTGTCGTCCAGTTCGGTCACCACCGCGACGACCGGCATCAGCAGCCGCGCGCCCGACAACTCCTGGAGCACGGCGTGCTCGCCGACACGCCCGGCGGCGTACCCGGTGAGCGCCGCGCTCAGCCGCGGGTCGGCACCGCCGTCGTCGTCGGGAAACCGGGGTTGGATGAGACTGGGTCCTGCCACCCTGGCAGCGTATAACCCCGACGACCACTCCTCGTGTCCATCCGTGCGCTTCGTGACACTTCCGGAACGTGCCGTGCGGTTCAGCCGAGATCGGCGACGGCGGCGACCGTGCCTCCGCCGGAGGGGCCCTGGTGGACGGCGGCGACCGAGACGAACACGGCCGGATCACCCGTGACGGACGCCGCGACCCCACCCACACAGGCCTTGATCTGGCGGTGCCAGTGCACGTCGGAGTCGTCCAGCATGATGTTGCGGCGGCCCCGCACCGAACCCGAGGGGTCGGCCTCGCACTTGATGAACACGTTGACGAGCCGGTCGTCGAGGTCGGTGGGGTGCGGCCGGTCGGGCAGGTCCAGCCCGGCGGAGCGGATCGCCGCCCAGATCCCGTCGGCGTCCAGCGCGTCCGCCATCACCCCGTGGCCGATGCGGTAGCGACCGCCGATCCCGCGGACGTTGCCGACCACCACGATCTGCGCCCGGTCGAGTTCCACCCCCGAGGAGCAGGACGCCACCGAGGAGTACAGCGCCAGGTCCCGGTGGATCTGCTCGGCGGCGGGCATCTCGATCTCGCCCAGCGCGACGGCGATGCCGAGCGCGGTGGTGGAGTTGGAGATGTCCATCGACTTCAGCGTGTCCTCGGTCACCACGTCGTGGCCGCGCCGTTTGGCGTCGTTGATGGTGTCGAGGGTGAGCAGCGGGGTCTTGGTCTGCACGTAGTGGACGTCGGCGGGGTCCTCGATTCCGGCGGTCTTCATCGCCGTCCGGACGCCGTCGGCGACGGTCTCCACCATGGCGGGCCGGCCGATGTCCTCAGGGCGGATGATCTCGCTCATCGCCACCCCCACCGACACCCGGGGTTCGTCGGTCACCGGGGCGTCGGCCGGATCGACGGTGGCGAAGATCGTGGCGTGCGGGCTGAGAACGCCGTCGGTGCCGCCCGACCACACCAGCGGCACCCGCGCGACCTCGTCGGCGCTCCGGCTGCCCCGCTCCAGCAGCACCTCGCGGAACGCCCGGTCGGCCAGGATGCGGGTGTAGTCGTTGACGCCGCCGTTCCCCTCGGTCTTGCCGACCACCGCCAGTACGCGGTCGGCCTCGATCACACCCTCGTCGATCAACCGGGTCAGGCCGGAGGCGTCGGTGACGCTGTCGATCGGGATCTTGCGCACTTCGATCGGGTCGGGCATCGCCATTCCTCGCTACTCCTGGGTTCCGACGGTCACGTTCTCGGCCTCCACGATCGTTCCCGCCGTACCGGCGGCGGCCGCGGCGATGCCGTCCAGCGAGGTGATCGCGGCCCGCCGGCCGCCGCTCGTCACGAACCGCACCGCGGCCTCCACCTTCGGGCCCATGCTCCCCTCGGGGAAGTGCCCGGCGGCGGCCAGGGCGCGCAGTTCCCCGACGGTGGTACGGCCCAGCGACCTCGCCTGCGGGGTGCCGTAACCCGCCTGCACCCGGTCCACCTCGGTGGCGATGACCAGCACGGACGCCCCGACCAGGCGGGCCAGCAGCGCCGCGCCGAGGTCCTTGTCGACCACGGCCTCGACGCCGCGCGGGGCACCGTCGACGGGGACGACCGGCACCCCGCCGCCCCCGGCCGCCACCACCACGTGGCCGGCGTCGAGCAGCGCCGTCACGGCGGGCGCCTCCAGGATGTCGAGAGGGTCGGGGGAGGCGACGACCCGGCGCAGCCCGCGCTCCCCGTACGACCGCCAGTGACTGCCGAGGATCGCGCACCGCTCGGCCTCCTCCGGTGAGAAGTACCGGCCGATCGGTTTGGTGGGTGCGGCGAAGGCGGGGTCGCCCGGGTCGACCAGGGTGCGGGTGACCAGGGCGGTGACCGGCCGGGAGGCCCCACGGTCGGCCAGCGCCCGGTCCAGCGCGTTCATGATCAGCACGCCGACGGTGGCCTGGACCTGCGCGTCACACCAGTCCAGCGGGACGGGTGGCACGACCTGCGCGGCCAGTTCGTTCTTGATCAGCAGGTTGCCGACCTGGGGGCCCGAGCCGTGGGTCAGCACCACCTCGGCACCGGCGGCGACCAGATCGGCCACCGGTTCCATGGCGGCGGCCACGGCCCGTGTCTGGGCCTGCGGAGAGGCGCTCCCGTCGGGCGCCGTCATCGCGTTGCCGCCGAGGGCGACGAGGACCCGCTCACCGATCACCACATGCGAAAACTACCGTCCCGAGGCCGCCGGCTCCCGGGCACAGGTCGCCCAATCCCGGGGTCCCGGCTGGCAGAACCTGCCGAGACAGAGCGGCGGACCCCGCGCAGCCCGGCCGCCCGGTGGGCGGTACCGCCGTTCACAGGCCGAGGCCGCGCAGCCGGTGGGCGGCGGCGTCGATGACCTCGTCGCGCTTGCAGAAGGCGAACCTCAGGTAGTGGGCGCCCTCGGCCTGGCGGTCGTAGAAAACCTGGGTCGGGACGGCCGCCACACCGGCCTTCTCCGGCAGCGCCCGGGCCAGTTCCAGGCCGTCGGTGAAGCCGAGCGGCCGGATGTCGGCCTGTACGAAGTAAGAACCCTGCGGCCGGTACGTCGTGAACCCGGCCGCCGTCAGGCCGTCGATCAGCCGGTCGCGCTTGGTCTGGAGCGAACCGCGCAGCCCGGCCACCCAGTCCTGCTCGTGTTCGAGGGCGTGGGCCACCGCCCGCTGGTAGGGGGCGCTGGCCGTGTAGGTGAGGAACTGCTTGACCGTCTGCACCGCCCGGACCAGCGGCCGCGGGGCGGTGATCCAGCCGACCTTCCAGCCGGTGGCCGAGAACGTCTTGCCGGCCGAGGAGATCGCCACGGTGCGCTCGCGCATGCCGGGCAGGGTGGCCAGGGGGACGTGCTCGGCGCCGTCGAAGGTGAGGTACTCGTAGACCTCGTCGGTGACCGCGATCAGGTCGTGCTCCCGGCAGAGATCGGCGATGCATTCGAGTTCGGCGCGGGTGAAGACCGTGCCGGCCGGGTTGTGCGGCGAGTTCACCAGGAGCAGCCGGGTGGCCGGGCCGATCGCGGCGCGCAGTTCGGCGGGGTCGAAGGCGAACCGGCCGCCGTGCGGGCGCAGGGTGACCGGGCGGTGCGTCGCCCCGGCCAGCGCGATCGTGGCCGTGTAGGAGTCGTAGTAGGGCTCGAAGACGACCACCTCGTCGCCCGGCCCGGCCAGTGCCAGGACCGCGGCGGCGATCGCCTCGGTGGCACCGACGGTGACCAGCACCTCCCCGTCAGGGTCGTACTCCAGCCCGTAGCGGGCGGCCCGCTGCGCGGCGACCGCCGCCCGCAGTTCGGGCACCCCCGGGCCGGGCGGGTACTGGTTGCCGCCGGAGCGGATCTCCTCGACCGCCCGCTCCAGCATGGCCGGGGGACCGTCGGTGTCCGGGAAGCCCTGGCCGAGGTTGATGGCCCCGGCCCGTACCGCCAGGTCGGTCATCTCCGCGAAGATCGTCGTGCCGAACCCTCGCATGCGTTGCACCAGCGGATCGTCCACCCGGCCAGCCTAGGACCCGGCGGCCGCGCAGACGCCGGACGGCTCATGCATCCGGGCGGGGCGGGCACACTGGGGGCATGCGCGTGGCACTGTGTCAGATCGAGGTCGGTGACGACCCGGCGGCCAACTTGAAGACGATGCTGGACGCGATCGCCGCGGCGGGCGACGCGGATCTGGCGGTGTTCCCGGAGGCGGCACAGATCCGCTTCGGCAACGACCTGGCGGCGGCGGCCGAGCCGCTGGACGGCCCGTTCACGACGGCGCTGGCCCAGGCCGCCCGGGAGCACGGCACAGCGGTGATCGCCGGCATGTTCGAACCGGCCGACGACGGGCGAGTGCACAACACGGTCGTCGCGATCGACACCGACGGCACCCTGGCCGGCTCCTACCGGAAGATCCACCTGTTCGACGCGTTCGGGTTCGCCGAGTCCGACGCCATGGCGCCCGGCACCGAGCCGCTGGTGGTCGAGCTCGCCGGAGCGCGGGTCGGGCTGATCACCTGCTACGACATCCGGTTCCCGGAGCTGGCCAGGGTGCTGGTCGACCGGGGCGCCGAGATGCTGGTGGTCACCGCGGCCTGGGCGCAGGGGCCCTTCAAGGAGGAGCACTGGGTCACGCTGGTGCGAGCCCGGGCCATCGAGAACACCTGCTGGACCCTCGCCGCGGACAAGGCCCCCGACACGACCCGCCCGCCGGCGGGCGGCCGGACCGGCGTCGGCCGCAGCCTGGCCGTCGACCCGATGGGCGCGGTCCAGGCCGACCTCGGCCCCGCCCCCGCCGTGCGCGTGGTGGACGTCGACCTGGCCCGCACCGCCGAGGTCCGCGCCGTCCTCCCCAGCCTCCGGCACCGCCGCCCCGACCTGCTCGGCTGAACCGCCCCGGGTTCCGCCGGCGCCCGAGGCGCCCCGCCCCGATCACGGCCGGGAGCGCGTTCCCTGTCCGCCGGGTCAGCGGGCGAGCGGGGTGAAGCGGCTCCGCCGGGCCGGTGCGGGGGCCGGGGCCGCGTGCAGGGCGGTCAGTTCCCGTTCCAGGATCGCCGCGGTGCGGTGGCAGAAGGGTTCGGGTTCGTCGGCGGCGTCCGGGTGTTCCGGGACGAGGCGGTCGGCGACGCCCGTGCGCAGCAGGTCGGCCGAGCCGATGCGCTGGGCCTCGGCCAGGTCGGCGGCGCGGGCGGTGGTCCGGTGGACGATCACCGAGGCGCCCTCCGGGGGCAGGGGGGACAGCCAGGCGTGCCGGGCGCACAGCACCCGGTCGGCGGGCAGCAGGGCCAGGGCCGCTCCCCCGGTGCCCTCGCCGAGGAGCAGGCAGAGGGTCGGCGCGGCCAGCGTCATCAGGTCGGCCAGGCAGCGCGCGATCTCCCCGGCCAGGCCGCCCTCCTCGGCCTCGGCCGACAGGGCCGCGCCGGGAGTGTCGACGACGGTGAGCAGCGGCAGGCCCAGTTCGGCCGCCAGCCCCATCCCGCGCCGGGCCACCCGCAGCCCGGCGGGGCCGAGCAGGTGGCCGGCGCGCTGGTCGCGCCGGTCCTGGCCGACCACCACGCAGGGCGCGGTGCCGAACCGGGCCAGCGCCAGCAGCAGCCCCGGATCGGCCTCGCCCGCCCCGGTCCCCGACAGGGGCGTCACGTCCCGGGCGCCGTACCGCAGCAGTTCCCGTACCCCGGGCCGCCCGTCCCGCCGCGACCGCCCCACCGACTCCCAGGCGCTCGCGGGCGGGGCGTCCCCGCCGGGGGCCGGAGCGGGCTCGCTCGACGGATCGGCGGAGGCGGCCGCGCCCGCCGGGCCGGGCCGGGCCATGGCCTCCGGCGGGACGTGGGCGCGCAGCGGATCGCCGTGCGGAGCGGCCTCGTCCACCGGCTCCGCCGAACCACGCGGCCCGGCGGCCGCCGGAGAGACATGGGCGCGCGGCGGATCACCGTGCGGAACGGCCGGGCCGGGCCGGGCAACGGCCTCCGGCGGGACGTGGGCGCGCAGCGGATCACCCTGTGGAGCGGACTCGTCCACCGGCTCCAGCAGGCCATGCCGGTCGGCGTCCTGCGGGACCCGGAGGGCCGGCGGGGCGGTCCCGTCTCCGGCCCGCCGCGGGCCGGCCTGGGTACCGGCGGACAGGACGGTGAGGACTTGGTCGGCCACGCCGGCGACGTCGTCGGGGCCGACCACCGCGTCGATCAGGCCGCGGGCGTACAGGTGCTCGGCGACCTGGACGCCCGGCGGGAACGGCTCCCCGTGCAACGCCTCGTACACCCGGGGGCCGAGGAATCCGATCAGCGCGCCCGGCTCGGCGGCGGTCACATGGCCGAGCGAGCCCCAGGAGGCCAGCACCCCGCCGGTGGCGGGGTGGCGGAGGTAGACCAGGTACGGCAGCCCGGCGGCGCGGTGTTCCATGACGGCGGCGGTGATGCGGGCCATCTGGACGAAGGCGGCGGTGCCCTCCTGCATCCGGGTGCCACCGGAGGACGGGGCGGCGAGCAGCGGCAGCCGTTCGGCGGTGGCCCGCCGCACGGCGGCGACGATGCGGTCGGCGGTGGCCGTCCCGATCGACCCGGCCAGGAAGCCGAACTCGCTCACCACGAACGCCACCCGGTGCCCGCGCAGCAGGCCCGCCCCGGTCAGGACGGCCTCGTCGCAGCCGCTGCGCTCGCGGGCGGCGGCCAGTTCGGTGGCGTACTCCGAGCCGGGCTCGGCCGGCTGGGCGGGCGGTTCGTCCCAGGACGTCCAGCCGGGGTCCAGCACCCGGTCCAGCAGGCCGCGGGCGCCCACCCGCCCGGCGTTCACCGGTCCGCCAGCCGGGTCTTGACGACCTTGCCCATGGCGTTGCGGGGCAGGGAGTCGACCAGGTGGACCAGCCGGGGGCGCTTGTGCACCGACAGCTGCCCGGCGACGAAGTCGATCAGTTCCGGCCCGGTCACCCCGTCGGCCACGACGTACGCGGTCACCTGCTCGCCCAGGTCGGCGTGCGGGGTGCCGACGACGGCCGCCTCGCGCACCGCCGGGTGGGCGAGCAGCGCGTTCTCCACCTCGCCGGCGCCGATCCGGTAGCCACCGCTCTTGATCAGGTCCGTGGAGGCGCGGCCGACGATCCGGTGCCGCCCGTCGGGGTCGATCACCGCGATGTCGCCGGTGCGGAACCAGCCGTCGGCGTCCAGCACCTCGGCGGTGGCGGCCGGGCGGTTCAGGTAGCCGCCGAACGGGACGGGGGTCCGCACGTACAGTTCGCCGGGCGACTCGCCGTCGGCCGGTACCGGGCGACCCTGCTCGTCGGCCAGCCGGGTGCGCACCCCGGGCAGCGGGGTGCCGACGTACCCGGGGCTGCGTTCCCCGCCGGCGCGGGCGCTGACGGTGATCAGGGTCTCGGTCATGCCGTACCGCTCGACCACCCGGTGCCCGGTGCCGGCGGCCAGCCGTTCGAACACCGGGACGGGCAGCGCCGCGCTGCCCGACACCAGCAGCCGGGCCGGGCGGAGCGCCGCGGCGGCGGCCGGGTCGGCGGCGATCCGGGACCACACGGTCGGCACCCCGAAGTAGAGGGTCCCCCCGGCGCCGGCGTACGCCTCCGGCCGGGGCCGGCCGGTGTGCACCAGCGGTGAGCCGACCCGCAGCGCCCCCAGCACCCCTAGCACCAGGCCGTGGACGTGGAACAGCGGCAGCCCGTGCACCAGGACGTCGTCGGGCGTCCAGGCCCACGCCGCGGCGAGCGCGTCCAGCCCGCCGGCGATCGCCTGCCGGGAGATCAGGACGCCCTTGGGTGCTCCGGTGGTGCCGCTGGTGTAGAGGATGAAGGCCGTGGCCGCCGGCGGCGGCGTGGCCGGGCGGGCGGCGGCGGCGCCGAGCCCGTCGAGGGGCACCAGCGGCAGGCCGTCCGCCCCGGTGCCGGCCGCGCCGAGCAGCAGTTCGGCCCCCGAGTCGGCGAGGATGTGCGCGCGCTCGGCCGGGCCGGAGTCGGGCGGCAGCGGTACCACGGGGACCCCGGCGAGCAGCCCGCCCACCACGCCGATCACGGTCTCGGCGGTCGGGGTGGCGTGCAGCGCCACCGCACCGGCCCCGGCGATCTCGGCGGCCACCGCCAGCGCCCGGCCGGCCAGTTCCTCCCGGTGCAGCGCGTGCCCGGCGACCGTCACCGCGGGCTCCGACCCGCCGGCCCACAGTCCTGCGAGCAGATCCGTCATCGGTCTCTCCCGTCGGCCCGGGCGTCCCGCCGTCCCGGAACGGCCGGTGCCTCCCCGCGGCCGCCAGGCGGGACGTTCTCCCCGGCGGGCCGGCCGGTCGGTTCGGGGGGCAACTCCTGAGGCAAAGACGACCTCCTCGTTCCTGTCGGGCAGTATGCCCGTTATGGCACCCAGGATCATGACCTACCCCGCACTGGTCCGGCGGCTACGGGCGCTGGACCCGTCGTGCGGGCCGGTCCGGGTGGTCGCGATCGACGGCCCGAGCGGCGCGGGCAAGTCGACCTTCGCCGGGCTGCTGGCGGCGGCCCTGGGCGGGGCGCCGGTGGTCCGCTCCGACGACTTCCCGGTTCCCTGGGACGGCGACCCGCTGGCCTGGTGGCCGCCGGTGGTGGAGCAGGTGCTGTGCCCGCTGGCCGCCGGCCGTCCCGGCGGCTACCGCCGCCACGACTGGCGCACGGGCGCGTACGTGGAACACGTCGAAGTCCCCGTCGCGGACGTCCTGCTGATCGAGGGTGTCGGCGCCGCCCGGCAGGAGTCCCCCGCGGCGTCCCGGATCTGGCTGGACGCCCCCCGCGACCTCCGGCGCCGCCGCGTGCTCGACCGCGACGGCCCGGAACTCGCGGCGGCCTGGGACGTCTGGGCCCGCGCCGAAACCACCCACTTCGGTGCGGACCGCACCCGCGACCGTGCCGACCTCCTGATCGACTCGGCCCGGGCCCTCCGCCCCGGGTTCGCGGCGATCTCCGGTGCCGCGCCAACGCTGATCCCCCGTACCCGGCGGGACTGACCCTTCGGGTGCGGGAGATCAGCGTTGGCGGAGGGCGGCGACGCCGTCCCCTTCCAATGCGTCGCAGTACGCCGAGCGTCCGGTCATCGCCATGATCAGGGCCAGCGTGGGGCCGGACACGAGCGGCCCGGAGCCGGTGGTGAAAGGACCGTCGGTGGCGACGAGCCGCAGGCCGGCGATCCGCCCTTTGGCGAGGACGACGAGGTCGGAGCCCTGGTAGTACCCGGCTACCTGCGTCAACGTGTCGATCGGGTAGTCACGCCGGATGCCCAGCGGGCGCCGGATGTCCTCCGCGTGCACGATCGTCTCGCCGAGCATCGCCAAATCCGGGAGAGGCGGTTTGGTGGTGCTCGTCACGCTGTCACGGAATCTCTCGAGCGTCTCGGCCGGGGTCGAGCCGAGTTGCTCGGCCAGCCGCATGGCCACCTGCCGGTCGAAGTCGAACCGGCAGCGGATCACGCCCGCCAGCCAGCGCACCGGGGTGAGCCTGGCCGCGGCGGTCAGGTGGGCGAGCACCTCGCGTACCGTCAGCCCGGCGCACAGCGACGGTGTCGCCCATCGCTCATCGGTCAGGCTCGCCAGGTCGGCCGCCAGGGCGGCGCGCTCGGCGTGGATCAGCGGCCAGGTCCCGGCCCGCGCCGTCGCTCGCGTCTTGGGCATGTCGTGGACTCCCGTCGTGGTTCATGACCCCGGCCGATCGTGCCGGCGGTCAGGTCGCATGGGTCTGGACGTACCGGTCACGGGCTCTGCAGGCCGACGAGGTTGCCGTCCGGATCGGCGAACACGGCGATCCGGCCCAGGGGCGTCTCCGCCGGCTCCAGGACACGGGTACCGCCCAGGCTCTCCGCCCGCGCGAGCGCGGTGCCGACGTCGTCGACCCGAAAGTAGGTGACCATCCCGGTGTAGGGGCTGCCGGGACCGGCCTGGCCGATCCCGCCCGTCGGCCGGCCGTCGTCGTCGCCGACGAGGGCGTAGGTCGCGTCGATGGCTTTCACGGGCCAGTCGAACATCTCCTGGTAGAAGCGCCGCGCGCGGTCGGCGTCGGGCGTGGAGATGTCGAACCACGCGGGTGCGTGCGAGTGGCGGGCCTGCGTCATGTGGTTTCTCCCGGCGGGGTCGATGGTGGTCGGTCGTAGTGGTGACTCCCCTCGCAGGGCAGAATCGTCGCTCGTGGGCGAAGTTTTCTCCGGACGGTCCGCGGGCCCGGTGGTGCAGGCCGCCGAGCAGGCCGACCTGGCCCGGGCACGCGCAGGGGACGACGCGGCGTTCACCCGCCTGGTCCAGCCGTTGCGGCGGGAGTTGCACGCGCACTGCTACCGCATGCTCGGCTCCACCCATGACGCCGATGACGCCCTGCAGGACGCGCTGCTGCGGGCGTGGCGGGGGCTCGCGCGGTTCGAGGGGCGTGGCTCACTGCGCTCGTGGCTGTACGTCGTGGCGACCCGCACCTGCCTGGACGTCGTCGGCACCCGGGTCAGGCGCGCGATGCCGGTCGACCTCGGCCCGGCCAGCGACCATGCCGTGCTCGGCTCGGCGCCGCCGGCCGACGTCGCCTGGCTGGGCCCCTACCCCGACGCCGGTCTCGACGACGGCCCCGCCGGGCCGGCCGCGCACTACGAGCAGCGGGAGGCCGTCGAGCTCGCCTTCGTCGCCGCCCTGCAGCACCTGCCGGCCAACCAGCGGGCGGCACTGCTGCTGTTCGACGTCCTGGGCTTCTCCTCGGCCGAGATCGCGACCATGATGGACACCTCGGCCACCTCGGTGAACTCCGCCCTGGCCCGAGCCCGCAAGATCGTTGCGGAGAAGGTTCCCGGCCCCGCCCAGCAGCGGGCGCTGCGGCAGATCGGCGACGCCCGCGTGCGGGAGGTCGTCACCAGGTTCACCACGGCACTGGAACGGGGCGACGCCGACGCCCTGGTCGCGCTGCTCACCGAGGACGTCACCTGGTCGATGCCGCCGCTGCCGCACTGGTACCGCGGCCTCGCGGCCGTCACCGACTTCGCCGTCCAGGTCCCGCTGACCCGCTGCCCCAGCTGGCGCCACCGCCCCATCGGCGCGAACGGCCAGCCGGCCGTCGCGTGCTACGTCGGGGAGAACCCCACCGCCGTTCACCACGCCTGGTCGATCAACGTGCTGACCCTGCGCGGCGACCGCATCACCGATATCACGTCGTTCCTCGGCGCCGAGCACTTCGCGCCCTTCGGGCTGCCCCTCTCGGTGCCCTGAGCCCGCACCCGGACCGCCCCGGCGCCGTCGCGGCGCCCGGGCAGGGGTGGCCGGCGCCCGGCCCACCGTGCTCGGTGGCGCAGGAGCGAACGTCAAGGTGACATAACCCTGCCCCTACTTTCTGTAATCACGGAACCTCATAGCGTGATAGATAGGTGTCTGGTTCCCCTCGCTCCCCAGGAGAGACACATGCCTTCCAAGAAGAGGCTCGCCGCCGTGAGCGGCGTCCTGGCGACCGCCGCCCTCACGGTGGCCGCGTTCGCGTCGGCCCCCGCGCACTCCCCCGCCACCGCACGCGAGGACGGCACCCGGGTCCTCGCCACGACCGACCTCAACATCTCGCTCCACTCGCTCAGCACGTCCCCCCTCTTCAGCTTCAGCTGACGCCGGCCTCCGGAACCGCCGGACCTCCCCGGGCGGCACGGCCCGCACACCCGGGGCCGGCGGACCCGGCCGGATCGAGTCCGCCGCCCACCATGAGCAGGGCCCCACGCCCGGAACCCGGTGTCCCGCCATCCGTCGGCGGCGGGACACCCGCAGGCCGGGCACCGCCATCGCATCCGAGGACCGAGCGGCCGACCGAACAGGACCCGCCCTCGCACCGCCGGCCGCCCGGCTTCGGGAAGACCGGCGGGCCGGCGTCACTCCTCGCCGGAGAACCGCTCCCAGGCGGACTGGCGGGTGATGCCGAGCGCCTCGCCGATCCGCGCCCAGGTGACCCCGCGCCGGCGCAGTTCCTGAACCCAGGAACGCAGGTTGGCCTCGACCTGGTCGGCAACCGCGGCGACCCGGGGAACGTGGTAGAGCATCTGCTCGTCCGTCAGCGCCCCCCACACCGGCAGGCGTACCTCGACCGGCTTGTCGCGGTACTCCTCGATGACCGACTCGGCCAGGCCGACGCACTCGTCGCAGATGTGCACCCCGGGCCCGGCGACCAGCCTGCTCACCTCGGTGCTCGGCTTGCCACAGAAGGAACACCACAGCCGCTCGGCCGTGGAATCGGACGTGCTCATGCCACCTCCAAGTGTCAGGTTGACCCTGACACGAAGATAGCCGCGTCAGGGCCAGCCTGACAACCCACAGGGCGGGCACCCGGCCTCCGATGCCGCGATCCCGGGATTCCGGGATTCCGGGATTCCGGAACGTGCGCATAAGGGACAAGTGAGCGACCAGAGGTCAGAGCCGGTCCACCTCCGCCCCGGCGGCGCCGCCCGACAGGGCCGGGAAGCCCGGGCCGCGGTCGAAGAAGGGGGCGGGGCCCCGGTCGGCGCGGAGCGTCGCGCGCAGCGCCTCGGTGGCCGCCGCGTCGGCCCGCACCTCGGCCGCGGAGCCGTCCACCGCCTGCCGGACGGTCACCACGACGCCGTAGTCGGCGCGAGCACCCTCGACCGAGACCTTGCCGTCGCGAACGTCGGCGGCCACCCGGGCCGGGTCGCGGTCCAGCGGGTCGCCCCAGCCGCCGCCCCCGGTGGTCCGGATCCGGATCACCTCGCCGGCCCGCACCGGCTCCCCGTCCACCAGGCCCTCCATCTCCCGCTCAGCCGGGCCGCCCGGGTCGATCGTCACCCGGAACGGGCGGCCCGCCCGGCCCCCGTTCACCCCCCAGCACGCCAGGATCGAACGGTCCGCGATCGACATGAACCGGGCGTCGCGCAGCATCCGCAGATGCTTCTCGTAGCCCAACCCGCCCCGATGCTCCCCCGGCCCGCCCGAGTCGACCGCCAAGCCGAGCCGCTCCACCACGAACGGCCAGCGCGCCTCGGCGAACTCCGCCGGGATGTTCCGCGAATCCGGCACCACGTGGACGGTGTCCTCCCCGTCGGCGTAGTACCGGCCGCCCGAGCCGCCGCCCAGCACCTCCCGCATCAGGTACGGGCCCCGGTCGTCCTCCCCGTACACACCGGTGTAACGGATGGTCTCCTGGTCGGCGGGCATCCGGCCGCCGGTGGCCTTGGCCAGCACCCCGGCCAGGACGCCCAGCAGCCGCAGGATCACGAACGTCCGGGCGTTCGTCGGCGCCGGGAAGATCGGGGTCAGCAGGGTGCCCTTCTCCGGGAAACGCAACTCCATCAGCGGCACCACGCCCTCGTTGACGTCGAGCTCGGCCATCCGCTCGGGCGTGTCGGCGAGATTGCGCAGCACCGGCGCCAGCCACTTCGCCAGGAACACCCCGCCGGCATAGTCACCCGCATGGTTGATCGGGCCCTTGGCCTGCGGAGACGTCCCGGTGAAGTCGAGCACCAGCGGGACCTCGGCCGAGTTGTCGACCGTCAAGGTGATGCGCTGGGCGTGCAGCCGGGGCGGATCGACACCGTCATGCTCGGCGTAGTCCTCCCAGACGTACTCGCCGTCGGGGATCTTGGCCAGCAGCTCGCGGCGGAACGTCTCGGTGGTCTTGTCGATGATCGCGTCGAAGCACGCCTCGATCGCCGCCCGGCCGTACCGGTCGAACAACTCGCCCAGCCGGCGGGCGCCCAGCAGGCACGCCGAGCACTCCGCGTCCAGATCGCCGGCCAGCGAATCGGGCATCCGCGAGTTACGGGTCATGATCCGCAGCGCCGCCGCGTTCGGCACCCCCTGATCCCACAGCTTGATCGGGGGAACCATCAGGCCCTCCTCGAACGCGCTGCGGGCCGCCGACGGCATCGAACCCGGCACCGCGCCACCGATGTCGTCGTGATGGCCGAACGCCTGCACGAACGCCACCACCTCGCCCCCGTGGAAGACCGGCACCGTGACGCACAGATCCGGCAGGTGCCCGATCCCGCCCTCCGACAGGTACACGTCGTTGTGGAAGAACACATCGCCCGGGCGCATCGTCTCCACCGGGAAGTCCCGGGCGATCGGATGCACCAGCGCCGAGTACGAGCGGCCGGTCAGCTTGCGCAGCCGCCGGTCATGGATGCCCGCCCGGAAGTCGTGCGCGTCCCGGATCATCGGCGATCGGGCGGTCCGCGCGATCGCGGTCTCCACCTCCCGCTCGACCGACGCGAGGGTGCCTTCGACGATCTCAACGAGAATTGAGTCGGCTCTGTTTGCTTGGCTCGCTTCGCTCGCTTGTCGCGGCGCCTTCGGCGCGCCGTCTTCCCTCGTCGCGGTGAAGATCGCTCGTTCCTCACGATCTTCACCGCTCCTCAGTCCAGACGGCGCGGGCGCCGCTCCCTGACCGCCTCGCTGCGCATCGGCGGCTCTCTCGTCCGTCCAGTCCGGTTCTTCTGCGTCGGGCTGCCGGTCTGGACGGGTGATGACGAGGGTGCCGTAGGGGTCGACGGTGATTTTGAAGCCGGGGTGAAGGGGGAGGGTGGAGCCGAATTCCTCGATCACCGCTGGGCCGTGGATGACCGTGCCCGGGGTGAGGCGGTCGCGGCGGTAGATCGGGGTGTCGGTCCACGCGCCGAAGTGGACGGGGCGGGTGGCGGTGCGGGCGTGGTCGGGGTCGGGGTCGCCGGGTGGGCGGGTGGGTAGCTTGGGGCGGGTGATCGGGCCGATGCCGGTCAGGCGGAGGTTGACCCACTCGACCTCGCCGACGCCTGAGGTCACGTCGCGGTAGGAGTAGCCGTACAGGCGTTCGTGGACGTCGTGGAAGCGCTTGACCACCTCGGCGCGGAAGGCGTCGTCGACCGGGCCGTCGGGGGCGGGGACCCGGACCTCGAAGGCCTGGCCGGCGTAGCGCAGGTCGGCGGAGCGGGCGTAGCGGCGGTGGTCGGGGGTGAAGCCCTCGCGGTCCAGGGCGCGGGCGGCCTCGGTCTCCAGGTCGGTGAGGACGCGGGCGGCCCGGTCAATGTCGAGTTCGGCGTCGCGGGCCACGAAGGTGCGTACGTAGTCGTTGCGGACGTCCACGGTGAGCAGGCCGAACGCCGAGAGGTTGCCGGGGTTCTCCGGTACCAGCACGGCGGGCAGGCCCAGGACGTCCAGCAGCCGGCAGGCCGACAGCGGGCCGGACCCGCCGAACGCGACCATCGGGTAGTCGCGCACGTCCAGGCCGCGCTTGACGGTGATCTGCCGCAGGGCGTTGGCCTGGTTCCAGGCGCTGATCTCCAGGATGCCCTCGGCGCAGCGCTCGGGCGACAGGCCCAGCTCGGCGGCGAGCGCGGTGAGACCGTCCCGGGCGGCGGCCACGTCCAGCGGGATCTCGCCGCCCAGCAGGTGCGGGGGGATCCGGCCGAGCACGGCGTGCGCGTCGGTGACGGTCGGCGCCCCGCCCCGGGTGCGGCCGGGCGGGACCGCGCCGCCCCGGCCGTAGCAGAGCGGGCCCGGGTCGGCCCCGGCGGAGGCGGGACCGACCTTGAGCGTGCCCTCCGGGGAGAGCCAGGCCATCGAGCCGCCGCCCGCCCCGACCGTCACGACGTCGATCATGGGGATCTTGGACGGGTAGCGGCCCACCGACCCCTCGGTGGTCAGCGACGGTTCCCCGTCGAGCACCAGGGCGACGTCGGTGGACGTCCCGCCGCCGTCCAGGGTGATCACCGAGCCGTGGCCGCCGGTGCGGGCGACCAGCGCCGCGCCCAGCGCCCCGGCGGCCGGCCCGGACAGCACGGTGGTGATCGGCTGGTGCACGACCTCCTCGGCCGACAGGACGCCCCCGTTGCTCTTCATCACCTGGCAGGGCGGGGCGTCCAGGGCCGCCAGCCGCTCGGCGATCCGGGCGAGGTAACGCGTCATCGCGGGCTTCACGGCGGCGTCCACCAGGGTGGTGACCGACCGCTCGTACTCGCGGTACTCGCGCAGCACCTCGCACGACAGCGACACCACCGCGGCGGGGTGCTCCCGGCGCAGCACCTCGCGCATCCGCAGCTCGTGCGAGGGGTCGGCGTAGGAGTGCAGCAGGCAGACGCCGATCGTGTCGACGCCCTGCGCGCGGAACCGGCGGGCGACGGCGACCGCCCCGGCTTCGTCGAAGGGCCGCAGCTCGGCTCCGGTGTGGTCGAGCCGGCCGCCCACGGTGGCGACCCGGTGCGCCGGGACCAGCCGGGGCGGCTTGACCCAGAAGTAGGAGTTGCCGTACCCGTCGGGCACGCTCTGCCGGGCGATCTCCAGGACGAACTCGAACCCCTCGGTGGTGATGAGGCCGAGGTCGTCGATCCGGTCCTCCAGCAGCCGGTTGGTGGCCACCGTGGTGCCGTGCGAGAGGGCCGTCACCCGCCCGCCCAACCGGTCGAGCATCGCGGTCACGCCCGTCATGAAGCCCGCGGCGGGATCGCCCGGGGTGGAGGGCGTCTTGGTGGTGACGATCTCTCCGGTGTCCTCGTCGAGCGCCACCACGTCGGTGAAGGTGCCGCCCGTGTCGATCCCGATCCGCAGCCGCCGTCCAGCAGAGTCCATGGCACCCAGGTCTACCGGCCGGTCACCGCCGAAAGAACCGTCGAGTCCTGCCAACGGCGGGCCGCCGGTTTGGGCGAGCCGTCAGGGGCGGGCCGCCAGGTGGGTCGCCACCTCGCGCAGCGCCCCCTCCAGCACCTCTGTGGGCTGCGCCCCGGAGACCCCCCACTCCCCTTCGAAGAGGAAGAACGGCACCCCGCTGATGCCCAGCGCGCGGGCCTGGTCCAGTTCCCGCCGCAGTTCGGCCGCACCCTCGTCGGCGGCCAGCAGGTCGCGCACGGCGGCGGCGTCCAGCCCCGCCTCGGCGGCGAGTTCCGCCAGGGTCGCGGCGTCCCCGAGGTCGCGGCCCTCGGCGTGCTGGGCGCGGAAGAGCCGGCCGACCACCGCGTCCTGGACGCCCGCGCTCCCGGCCAGCGCGATCACCCGGTGGGCGTCGAAGGTGTTGACGTGCCAGGCGTCCTCCGGCGCGTACGGCAGCCCCTCGGCGGCGGTCAGCCCGCGCAGCCGCTCGTGCGCCTCGGCGACCCGCTCGGCGCCGCCGAACTTGTCGGCCAGGTGCGCCGCGGCGGGGACGGCGGCGGCCGGGGCGGTGGGGTCGAGCTGGAAGGGGCGCCAGGTCACCGTCACGTCGCCGGCGAAGCGCTCCGTCGCGGCCGCGAAGCGGGCCCGGCCGAGGTAGCACCAGGGGCAGACCAGGTCGGAAAAGATCTCTACGTTCACACCGGAGCCCAACCTGCTCGGGAGTGCCGGCATTCCCGGTGGCGGGTCCCGGCTAGGCTGGCCGCCGGCCTGCGTGCAGGCCGCACCTCTTGACGAACACACCTCACCGGGAGCCTTGCGATGGCGCTTGAACGGCCCGAGATCGATTTCCCCGAGGGCGAGCCGCCCACGTACCTCGACATCACCGACATCACGGTCGGCGACGGCCCGGAGGCCGTCAAGGGCTCCACGGTCTCCGTGCACTACCTGGGCGTGTCCTTCTCCACCGGCGAGGAGTTCGACGCCTCCTGGAACCGCGGCCAGGCCTTCGAGTTCCCGCTCGGCGGAGGCCGCGTGATCAAGGGCTGGGACATGGGCGTGGCCGGCATGAAGGTCGGCGGCCGGCGCAAGCTGGTCATCCCGCCCCACCTGGCCTACGGCGACCGCAGCCCCAGCCCGGCCATCAAGCCAGGCGAAACCCTCATCTTCGTAGTCGACCTGCTCGCTGTGAACTAACCCCTCTTCATCCGTAGGGGAAGGGCGTGGCCGCCGGGCCGAGGAGTTCGGCGGCGTGCCGCCCGTACAGCTCCAGGTTGCGTTCGGCGAGGTGGTCGAAGGACTGCGGGACCGACGAGCCGGGGCTGAGCGCGGCCATCGCGGTCGCCGGGTCGAGCCGGGCCGTGATCCAGCATTCCTGGGTCGCGGCCCGGGCCACCACTTCGGCGGTCGGCGTCACGATCAGCGAGTTGCCGAAGTAGAGTGTGCCGCCCGGATCGGCCCCCACCGCGTTGGCGCCCACCACGTAGACATGGTTGTCGTAGGCGCGGGCCCGGGTGGTCAGTTCCCAGATGTCGGCCGGGCGCAGCAGTGCCGACGGGCGGCAGATCACCTCGGCGCCCCGCACGGCCTGGATGCGCCACAGTTCGGGGAAGTCGCCGTCGAAGCAGATGGCCATCCCGATCCGGCCCAGGTCGGTGTCGGCCACGCACACCTCGCCGCCGGGCGTCACCCAGCCGCCGCGGCGGGCGTCCTCGACGCCGAACGGGTGTGTCTTGCGGTACACCCCGAGCAGGTCGCCGCCCGGGCCGACCAGCACCGCCGCGTTGTGCACCACCTCGGGCCGGGCGCCCCGTTCGTAGGTGCCGAAGCACAGGTGCACGCCCAGGTCGCGGGCCGTCTCCTGGAGTGGCTCGGCGATCGGTCCGGGCAGCGGCGACACCAGTGACCACAGCTCGGCCGTGGGCAGGCCGGGGACGAAACCGGTCGTGCACGACTCGGGCAGCACCACCAGTTCGGCGCCGGTGGCCTCGACGCACCGCCGGACGAGATCGGCCGCCCGCTCCTGGTTGGCCCGGACCGATGCGGCGGTCAGCGGCCCGGGGGCGGGCGCGAACTGCACCGCGGCGGCGGTGAAGGCCCTCATGACCGGGGTCCGGTGGAGAAGCTCATGGTTCCAGTGTGCCCCGGTCAGCGGCGCGACCGGCGGCCCAGCGCGTACCCGAGGAGGACGCCGGCGAGCGCGGTCAGACCGCCCGCCGCGAAGGCCGCCAGCGGCGGGGCGGGGCGCGCGGCGACGGGGGCCGCGTAGACGGTGCCGGGGACCGGTTCGGCCGGGGCGGCGGGCGCGGCGGGCGCGACCGGTTCGGCGGGGGCGGTGAAGGTGCGCTCGACGGCGGCGAAGAACTCGCCGGCCGTCCGCCGGGCGACGGTGCCGAGCATCCGCTGGCCGACCCCGCCGATCATGCCGCCCACCACGGCGTCGGCGTCGTAGTCGACCCGGGTGCCGGTGTCGGCCTCCGACAGCCGTACGGTGACGGTGGCGTCGACCGTGCCGGGGGCTCCCTCGCCCTGGGCGCGTAGCACGAACGAGTGCGGCGGTCGCTGGTCCGACAGCGCGACCCGGCCCACGTAGGTGCCCTTGATCGACGCGACCCCGGCGGAGACGGTCATCTCGTAGGTGTCGGTGCCCAGCGCCTCCAGCCGGCTGCAGCCGGGGATCGTCCGGGCCAGCACGGCGGGGTCCTGCAGGGCGTCCCAGACCCGGGGCGGCGGGGCCGCGACGGTGGCGCTGCCGGTGACCTTCATGCTGTGCATCCAAACACTCCCCCCGGAGGGGGCGAAGGGCAACTCCTGCCCAACGGCTGCGGATCGCGTTGTCAGGTGCGCCTTGGCCGTCCGGACGTGATCAGATATGCCTGGCGTACAAACTTTTGTCCGCATCCGCGCGTCAACCGATGCGTACGTTCACCTGCGTTCGAGAGGGTCGGTCGATGCGAGGGAAGATCCCGCTGGTCTCCTGTGCGGTCGCCGCCGTGCTCGGCGTCGCCGCGGGCGTGCAGCCCGAGATCAGGACGGCGGTCGCGACGGCCGAGGAGGGGCCGACGACGCGGGAGCGGCTGGTGGCCGCCTTCGCCGACCAGACCTGGCCCACGCCCAGGCCCGGTTCCTGGACGCCGGCCAGGCCCGCCCCGGACGGGCTGCCGCCGGTCATCCGGCGGATCAACACCCAGGAGAAGGTCGTCTTCCTGACGATCGACGACGGCTACGAGTACGACGCCGAGTTCGTGGAGATCGTCCGCCGCGAGAAGGTCCCGATCCTGACCTTCCTGACGTCGACGTACGTCAAGGGGTACGGCCAGTACTTCTGGGCGCTGCGCAACGCCGGCTCCCAGATGGAGAACCACACCGTCAGCCACCCCAACCTGGCCGGGCTGGCGCTGGAGGGGCAGAAGAAGCAGATCTGCGGGGCCTCCGACACCATCGCCCAGCAGTACGGGCGGCGCCCGCAGATCCTGCGCCCGCCGTTCGGCAGCATGAACGAGATCACCCGGCAGGCGGCCCGCGACTGCGGGATCAAGTCGATCCTGATGTGGACCTCGGAGTTCTACAACGGCACCACCTCGCCGAGCGGGGTGCACAACCAGTTCGTGCACGGCGACGGCGGCACCAACGTGATCAAGCCCGGCGACGTCATCCTGATGCACTACCGCAAGGGCCTGGCCGCCGACTTCAGGTGGATCCTCCAGCAGATCAGGCAGGCGGGTTTCCGGCCGGCGGCGGTGGAGAACTACCTGCCCCGCTCGCTGGGCGGCAACGCCCCCGACCCCGCCCCCAAGCCCGCCGGCTGACGCCGGCCGCGGGGCCGTCAGGCGGGGGCGAAGGCGTAGCGGACGCCGGTGCGGGTCTCGGACAGTTCCCACAGCGCGCGGGCGGCCTCGGCGTGGCGGAGCACGCGGTCCCGGGTGCGGACGGCGGGGGCGCCGTAGAACTTGAGCGGGCTGCCCGGGGCGACGTAGGAACCACCGGGGACGTCCGGATCGGTCGCGGCGTACAGCGGGAACCGGGCGCCGTCGGCGACGGGGCGGAACGCCAGCCGGAGCATGAGGGCGATCATGGTGTGGTAGGCCCGGCCGCGGCCGGCGTTGGCGCCGCCGGTGAGGATGCCGGTGCGGCAGACGCAGGGGGCGGCGGCGACGCTGCGCAGCCGGTCGCCGGCCCGGCGCTGCAGTTCCAGCGCGAAGTACAGGTTGGCCCGCTTGGACCGGGCGTAGGCCGCGAAGGTGTTGTAGCGGCCGCCGCCGGTGGGGTCCAGCCGGGCCGGGTCGAACCGGGCGAAGCGGTGGCCCTCGCTGCCGAGGGTGACCACCCGGGGGTCGGGGGCGGCGAGCAGCCGGGGCAGCAGCAACCCGGTGAGCGCGAACGGGCCGAGGTGGTTGACGCCGAACTGCGACTCGAACCCGTCGGCGGTCCGGGCGAACGGCACCGTGGAGATCCCGGCGTTGTTGACCAGCAGGTCGAGCCGTTCGTGGTCCCACCCGGCGGCGAACGCGCGGATCGAGGACAGGTCCGCGAGGTCCACCTGGCGCGCCTCCGCCCGGGCGCCGGGGACCTCGGCGCGCAGCCGCTCCACCGCGGCCCGGCCGCGCTCGAGGCTGCGGCAGGCCAGGACGACGTGGGCGCCCTGGCGGGCGAGTTCGGTGGCCGTGACCTCGCCGAGGCCGGAGTTGGCGCCGGTCACCACGGCGACGCGGCCGGACTGGTCGGGAATGGACGCGAAGCTCCGGGCCACGGCGTTCCCTCCGTACGCGGCACCGGAACCCGGCACCGTTCCTGATCACTCGGCCCCAAAATGCCACACGATCTTCCCGGCTCCAATCCCCCGCCCGCCGAAACCAGGGGGAACGGGCGTGCCGAAACGATCACGACTGCCGACGGCAACGTGATCGTCATCCGGGAGGTGCTTCAGAGCCGCAGGGACGGGTCGGTCCCGGCGCGCAGGCGGAGGTGGAACAGGTCGTCCGGGGAGATCGGCATGGCGTCGACCCGGATGCCCTCGGCGTCCTCGATCGCGGCGGCGAGCACGGCCGAGACGGGGATGACGCCCGCCTCCCCGGCGCCCTTGATGCCCAGCGGGTTGAGCGGCGACGGGGTCTCCAGGTGGTCGGTCTCGATCCGCGGGATCTCGGTGGCGTAGGGCATCAGGAAGTCCATGAAGGACGCGTTCAGCAACTGGCCCGCCGGGTCGTAGGCCATCCGCTCGTACAGCGCGCCGCCGATGCCCTGGGCGACGCCGCCGTGGATCTGGCCCTCGACGATACGCGGGTTGATCATGCGGCCGCAGTCGTGGACCACCGCGTACCGCAGGATGCGGATCTCGGCCGTGTCGGGGTCGGTCTCCACGACGGCGGCGTGCATCCCGGCGGCGAAGGTGGAACGGACCGGGGAGTAGTAGTCGCGGCCCTCCAGCCCGGGCTCGTCGCCCGGGGCGACCGGCGGGGCGGCGGGGTCGGCGGGCGCCGCGAACTGGGTGGCGCGCTGCGCCTCGGCGTCGAAGGCGTAGCGCAGCGGGTTGGCCAGCACCGCCACCGTGCGCAGCGGGATCGCCGCGGTCGCGTCCCCCTTGACGTGCACCGTGCCGTCGGTGATCTGCAGGTCCCCGGGGTCGGCCTCCAGCGCGTCCCCGGCGATCCGCAGCGCCTTGTCGCGCACCTTCCGGGCGGCCAGCGCGACGGCGTTGCCGCTCATCACCGCGGCCCGGGAGGCGAACGTGCCCACCGCGTAGCCGAACCGCCGGGTGTCGCCGGTGGTCACGTACACGTCCTCGATCGGCACGCCCAGTTCGGCGGCCACGATCTGCGCGAACACGGTCTGGTGCCCCTGCCCCTGGGAGGTCAGGCCGGTCGAGACGTGCACCCGGCCGGCCGTGTCGACCTCCACGTGCCCGCCCTCGTAGGGGCCCACCCCGGTGCCTTCGACGTAGCAGCCCAGCCCGATGCCGATCCGGCGGCCCCGCGACCGGGCGGCCTCCCGCAGCTCGGCGAAGGAGTCCCAGCCGATCAGGGCGAGGGTCTTGCGCAGCATCTCCGGGTAGTCGCCGGAGTCGTAGATCAGCGGACGGCCGTCCTGGAAGGTCAGGCCCTGGTCGTAGGGGAACTCCTCGGGCTGGATGAAGTTCGCGGCCCGTACCTGCGCCCGGTCGCGGCCCAGGTGCCGGGCGATCCGGTCCATCGTCCGCTCCATGCAGAACACGCCCTGCGGGCGGCCGGCGCCCCGGTACGGGGTGACGATCACCGTGTTGGTGTAGAGGCTGGTGAACTCCACCCGGTAGGCGCCTGGTTTGTACGGCCCCAGCAACTGGGTCGAGGTGATGATCGGCACGATGATGCCGTACGGGGTGTAGGCGCCGTGGTCGTGCAGGATGCGCACGTCCAGCCCCAGCAGCCGGCCCTCGTCGTCGAAACCCACCCGGACGAACTGCACCTGGCCGCGCTCGTGCGCCGACGCCACGAAGTGCTCCCGGCGGTCCTCGGTCCACTTGATCTCGCGGTCCAGCAGCCGGGCCGCCCAGGGCACCAGCACCTCCTCCGGCCAGGGGTGCACGATCTTCACCCCGAAGCCGCCGCCCACGTCCGGGGCGATCACCTCCACCTTGCCGGGGGGCAGGCCCAGCCGGGCCGCCACCGCCATCCGCACGCTGGTGGAGGTCTGGGTGGAGGAGTAGACCCGCAACGACTCGTCGGCCGCGTCCCACCGGGCGTACACCCCCCGCCCCTCCAGCGGGGTGGACGCGCTGCGCTCGATGTCCAGCCGGAACTCCAGCACGTGCGGGGCGGCCTCGATCGCCGCCGGGGCGGCCCCCACCTCCTGGACCAGGTGGGCGCCCACGTTGCCCGGCACGTCCTCGTGCACCAGCCGCTCCGCGGCGGCGGCGTTCTCGATCCCGACCACCGGGGGCAGCGGCTCGTAGTCGACGCGGATCAGCTCCGCCGCGTCCTCGGCCAGGTACCGGTCGCGGGCGACGACCATGACGATCGGCTCGCCGACGTGCCGCACCACGTCCCGGGCCAGCGGCAGCCCGGTGCGGCCGTGGGTCATCGCCGGGTGCGGGATCAGCAGCGGCAGCGGGTCGCCCACCCCGCCCGGCAGGTCCTCCCAGGTGTAGATCGCGACGAGCCCCTCGACGTCCACCGCGGCGGACAGGTCGATGTCGAGGATGCGGGCGTGCGCGTGCGGCGACCGGACGAACGCCGCCGCCAGCGCGTCCCGGCCCAGGTCGTCGAGGAACCGGCCGCCGCCGGTGAGCAGCCGGGGGTCCTCCCGCCGCTCGATCGGCTCCCCGAACAGTGAGGTGGTCATGTGGGCTCCTCCGCGAGGAGTTCGGCGGCGCGGCGCACGGACTTGACGATGTTCTGGTAGCCGGTGCAGCGGCACAGGTTGCCGGAGACGCCCTCCAGCACCTCGTCGTCGGTGGGCCGGGGGTTGTCACGCAGCAGCGCGGTCACCGTGCACAGGAACCCGGGGGTGCAGAACCCGCACTGCAGCCCGTGGCACTCCTGGAACGCCCGCTGCACCGGCGACAGCGCGCCGCCCGCGCCGGCCAGCCCCTCCACGGTGGTGATCGAGTGGCCGGCCGCGGTGACGGCGAACATCAGGCACGACCGGACGGGCTCGCCGTCCAGCAGCACCGTGCAGCAGCCGCACACCCCGTGCTCGCAGCCGACGTGCGTCCCGGTCAGCCCCAGGTCGTGCCGCAGGAAGTCCGACAGCAGCCGCCGGGCCGGCGCCGGGGCGGACCGGGGCGTCCCGTTGACGGTCATCTCGATCTCGTGGTGTTCGGCCGGTCCGAGCCTCATGAATCTGATCGTCCTCCTTCGGCCGCGGCGGCGCGCAGCGCCCGTTCGGTGAGCACCCCGGCCAGGGTGCGGCGGTATTCGGCGCTCGCGTGGATGTCGGGCTCGGGGTCCAGCCGCGCCGCGGCGTAGCCGCCCACCTCGGCCCAGTCGCACTCCCCCGCCGGGCGGCCCTCCTGGGCGGCCAGCGCCGGGCCGGTCAGATCGAGCACCACCGGGGTGGCGGCCACACCCAGGTAACCGGCGCGGGCGGTGGCCACCCGCAGGTCCTCGTCCAGCCCCACGGTGACGGCCACCCCGGCCAGCGCGTAGTCGCCGTGCCGCCTGGACAGCTCCCGGAAGGCGGTGCCGGTGCGCGGCGGCAGGGCGGGGAAGAACGCGGAGACGGCCAGTTCGCCGGGCAGCAGCGCCGACTCCAGCGGCCCGGTGAAGAAGGCGCCGGCCGGGACGGTCCGCCGGCCGGTCGCCGACCGCACCTCCACCGTCCCGTCGAGCAGGGCGAGCACCGCGGGCAGTTCGGCGGCGGGGTCGGCGTGGGCCAGGCTGCCCACCACGGTGCCCCGGTTGCGGATCACCGGGTGGGCGACGTTTTCCAGTGCCCGCCGCAGCAGCGGCTGGACGCCCGCCGCCGCGTCCGACCGTTCCACCCGGGAGTGCCGGGCGAGCGCGCCGACCCGCACTCCCCCGGCGGTGACCTCCAGCGTGTCCAGGGCGGTGATCCGGTTGATGTCGACCAGTTCGGCGGGCGCGGCCAGCCGCATGTTGAGCAGCGGCACCAGGCTCTGGCCGCCGGCCAGCACCTTGCCGCCGTCCCCGGCCTCGGCGAGCGCGGCCAGCGCCGCGCCGAGGGTGTCGGG
This sequence comes from Actinomadura craniellae, assembly GCF_003289645.1. Taxonomy (GTDB): domain Bacteria; phylum Actinomycetota; class Actinomycetes; order Streptosporangiales; family Streptosporangiaceae; genus Actinomadura_D; species Actinomadura_D craniellae. The sequence goes on from NZ_QLYX01000010.1 coordinate 35,860, forward strand.
GGCGTGGTAGGCGAACGCGGGTGGTTTCACGAAGCGGACGTACCCTGCTCCGCCCCGCTCTCCCCGGCCGGGACGGGTGGAGCGCCCGTCCGGGTCGCGATGGCGCGCAGCAGGTGGTACCCGGCGAGCGCCACGATCGTGCCCAGCGCGATGCCCTCGATGGAGAAGTCGTCGGTGATCGGGTGCACCACCGGGCCGATGGCCAGGATGATCCCGGCGCCGATCGGGACCATGTTGACGGGGTCGGTGAAGTCGACCCGGTTCTCCACCCAGATCTTGGCGCCGAGCAGGCCGATCATGCCGTAGAGGATCACCGTGACCCCGCCGAGCACACCGCCGGGGGTGGCCGCGACCAGGGCGCCGAACTTGGGGCACAGCCCGAACAGGACCGCGATCAGCGCCGCGACGTAGTAGGGGGCGGTGGAGTAGACGCGGGTGGCGGCCATCACGCCGATGTTCTCGGCGTAGGTGGTGGTCGGCGACCCGCCCACCGAGGAGGTCGCCATGGTGCCGATCCCGTCGGCGAAGATCGACCGGCCGATCATCGGGTCCAGGTCGGTGCGGGTCATCTCGCCCACCGCCTTGACGTGACCGGTGTTCTCCGCGATCAGCGCGATGACGGCGGGCAGCACGAGGAGGATCGCCGACAGCTTGAAGTCGGGGGCGTGCATCGACGGCCAGCCGAACCAGTCGGCCTGGCCCACCGCCGAGAAGTCGACCCGGTCGTGCGGGAAGGCCGTCGCCACGCAGTAGGGGCCCTCCGGCCCGCACGCCCGGCCCGCGGCGTCGCGCAGGTTGGCCCCCGGCAGCACCGAGGTGATCTGCCCGAACAGGTCGAGCACCCACGACAGCGCGAATCCGAAGACCAGGCCGAGCAGGATCGCGATCCGGCCCATGAACCCCTTGGAGGCCACCATGACCACGAAGACGAACGCCATCGTGATCAACGCGATCCAGTGGTCCTGCGGCCAGTAGGTGTCGGCGACCACGAAGGCCAGCCCGAACCCGATGAGCATGACCACCGCGCCGGTCACCACCGGCGGGAAGACGCGGTGGATGACCTGGACGCCCAGGAAGTGGATCGCCAGTCCCGCCAGCGCCAGCACCGCCCCGGCGATCAGGATCGCACCGGTCACCCAGGCGTCCGTCTGCGCGCTGTCGACCCCGGCGCGGATGGCGAAGACGCCGCCCACGAAGGAGGCGCTGGTGCCCAGGTAGCTGGGCACCTTCCCCTGCACGATCAGCAGGAAGAGGATGGTGGCGACGCCGGACATCATCACGGCGAGGTTCGGGTCGAGCCCCATCACTAGCGGGAACACGAACGTCGCACCGAACATGGCGACGACGTGCTGGGCGCCCAGCCCGGCGGTGCGCGGCCAGCTCAGCCGTTCGTCCGGCTGAACCACTTCGCCCGGCGCCGGGCTCTTCCCGTCACCGTGGACCCGCCATCGAAAAGCCATGTCGCCCTCCTTCGGGCTCGGCGGGCGATCCCCGGGTCGATCCCGCGTGGCGCCGGAGGCGTCCCTTGTGGGGTCCGCGCCCGGCCGCCGGTCCTGTTATGCGGGCAAGGTAGAGGCAGCCGGGGCCCCCGGCATCGGCGACATGTGCCAAACCGGGTCCGCCGACGGTGTCTGCCCGGCCGTAGCGGGTCAGATTCCCCGCATCCGCAGCACGTGCAGGGCGAGGGTGAGGTTCAGCCGCAGGTGTGCGTCCTCGGTGAACGGGCCGAGCATCCGTTCCAGCTTGCCGATCCGGTAGCGCAGGGTGTTGTAGTGGAAGTGCAGCCGGCGGGCCGTCTCGGCCACGTTCAGGTTCGTCTCCAGCAGCACCTGGAGGGTGCGCCGCAGGTCCACCAGTTCCGGGTCGTCGTCGCCGGCCAGGTCGCCCAGCGTCTCGCGGACGAACGCGTGCAGCTCGGCCGGGTCGGACACCAGGCTGAGCAGCCGGTAGACGCCGAGCTGGTCGAAGTGCGCCACCGCGCCCGCGCCGTGCAGTTGCCGGCCCACCCGGACCGACTTGCCCGCCTGCTCGTAGGCGCCGGGCAGCGCGGCGGCGGAGTCGACGGTGCGGCTGATGCCGGTGGAGAAGGTGCGGCGCACCGGCAGGTGCTCGCCGAAGATCGCGGTGGCGTCCTTGGCCAGGACGGCCGGGTCGACGTCGGTGCCGACCACGGCCACGACCTCGTTGGCGAACCCCGCCACCGCGCCCCGGGGGTCGCGGCGGCGGACCGCCGCCGTCCACGCCGCGGCCAGCCGGTCCTGGGAGATCCGCTCCTCGGTGCGGCCGGCCGGCGCGCCCTCGGCGCGGGGCGGCGGGCGGCGCCCCTCGGCGTCGAGTTCGGCGACGACCACGGCGACCGGGCGGCCGAAGTCCCAGCCGAACGCCGCGCAGTGCGCGACCACCCGGTCGTCGTCGCCGGCCCGGCCGGCCAGGACGTCGCGCAGGAAGTCGGCCCGGTACTTGCTCTCCACCGCGGTGATGGCCTGCTGCTTGGTGATCACCAGGGCGGCGACGGTGGCCGCGCGCTCCAGGATGCCGATGTCGGTCTCGCGCAGCGCCCCGCCCGCGCTGTAGGCGATGATCCGGCCGTGGTCGAACCCGCCCGCCACCACCGGCACCACCAGGTGGTCGGACTTGTCACCAGCCCGGTCACCAGCACGGTCACCGGCCCTGTCGCCAGCCCGGTCACCGGGCCCGGCGTCGTCGGCCAGCGACCGCATCGCCTGCAGGTGCTCTGGCGCGCCCGAGCCCGCCAGCACCCGCCGCTCCCCGTCCAGGGCGAGGACGGCGACGTCCAGCAACGTGGCGACCTCGTCCACGACCTCCTGGAGCCCGCCGCCGCCCAGCACGATCTGCACCAGGGCCCGGTGCACCTCCTCGGTGCGGGCCAGGACGGCCGCCTGCCGGTTGAGGATGTCGGTGAGCACCTGGTTGAGGATGTCGTCGAACCCGACGTCGCCGGGGAGCAGGATCAGCGGGAAGCCCAGCCGGTCGGCCTGCTTGATCATCTCCGGGGGCAGGTCGTCGAGGTAGCGGCCCAGCTTGATCGCCAGGGCGGCCAGGCCCCGTTCGTCCAGGTCGGCCACCAGCCGGCCGAGCGACTGCGGGGTGTTGCGCAGCGGGTACCCGGTGGTCAGCAGCAGCTCGTGCGGCTTGACCCAGGCGAGGATGTCGGGCACTTCCATGACGTTGAGCCGCTGCACGATGCGGCCCAGCCCGTCCGTGCCCCCGATCAGCCGCGCGTCGGCGAGGGTCGAGACGCCGAGGACCTCGCCCACCGACAGGCCGTAGGTCAGGGTGCCGGTGCTCGACAGGCGCAGCGCGGGCGGTCCCGGATCGGAGTACGGCATGCCAGGACTCACCTCAGCGCTCACCAACGGATCAAAGTACTAACTGGTACGCGGCTAACGATGACAAGAAATACGAAGGATGACAACCAGACTTGGCATCTTTCTCCATACGTCGCGCTCCGGTGTCGGTTTACGTTCACCTCCAAGTACTAGAGCCCACCGGCACTGATCGTTCTTGGAGGGCCCACCCGTGACCGCCGTACGCGCGCCGCTTACCCTGCCCGCGCCGTCCCGGTCCGCACGGGGCGAGATCCAACGCCCCCACGTTCCGGGTGCCGCCAGCGAAGCGCTGCGCGGCCTGCTCGACCGGCCGCGCTGCGCGGCCCGTGTCATCGCCGTGTTCCCCGCGGCGATCTATCTTCAGCTCCGCACGCCCGACGAACCCCGGGTGCTCGCCGTGGTCTCCAGCGACGCCGTCCGGCTGCCGAACTCCGTCGTGGTGGCGGCGGGCAGCCGGGAGCGCCCGTTCGGTGCCGTCCGCGAGGGCGACGAGGCCGAGGTCGGTGACGGCTGTGTGGAGATCACCGCACCCGGTCCGAGCTCCGCCGGGCGGCTGCGGGTCCGGACCCGCCGCTGGTGGAACCCCACCCCCGCGCTCGGCGTGCTCCCGCTGGCCGGCCTCGCGCGGAGCGTCCGGGCGCTGGAGGGCGCCCTTCCCGAAGGCGACTGCGGACTGGCCGGCCACCCCGGCCCGAAGGCGCTCGCCGACCGCTGCGCCGCCGGCGACCTGGCCCACGCGGTGGACGCCGCCGAACGGATCGTCGGGCTCGGCCCGGGGCTGACCCCCAGCGGCGACGACGTCCTGGCCGGGCTGCTGGTCTCGCTGCGGCTGGTCGGCTCGGCGGTGGGCGAGGGCGGCACCGCCGTCTGGCTGGCCGACTGGCTGGGCGCCGCGGTGACCGCGCACGCCGACACCCGTACCACCTCGCTGGCGGCCACCCTGCTGCACTGCGCGGCCCGGGGCCAGGCCGGCGCCGAGGTCGCGGCGGTGCTGCGCGCGGTGGCCGGGCACGAGCCGATGGAGCCCGCGGTGCGCCGCCTGCTGGCGGCCGGGCACACCTCGGGCGCCGACCTGGCGTGGGGGCTGCTGGCCGGCTGCCGGGCGACCCTGGCCCTGGCCACCGCCGCCGCCGACGGCCGGAGGGTCTCCGCGTGACCGGGGACGGGCTGCCGTGAACGCTCCGGCCGAGCGGGTGGAGCTGCTCCCGGGAACGTACCGCGACTCCGTCACCCTGATGCGGGTCAGCCGGACTCTCGCGGAGCGCTCCGGGGTACGGGACGCGATGGTCGCGATGGCCACCGGTCTCAACCTCGACCTGCTCGACCGGCTCGGCTTCACCGCACCCGACAAGGCCGGGCCCAACGACCTGCTGGTCGCGCTGCGCGCCGACGACGAGCCCGCCCTGGCCGACGCCCGGCAGGCCCTGGACGCGCTGCTGGCCGAGGCCGCGCGGCCCGCGCCCGGCGGTCTGGGCGCCCCGCCGTCCCCCCGCACCACCGGCGCCGCCGCGGCCCGGGCGCCGGCCGACCTCGCGCTGATCTCCGTGCCCGGCCCGTACGCGTTCGCCGAGGCGATGGACGCCCTGTCCGCCGGGCTCAACGTGATGGTCTTCAGCGACAACGTGCCGGTGGCCCAGGAGATCCGGCTCAAGGAGGAGGCGGCCCGCCGGGGGCTGATCGTGATGGGCCCCGACTGCGGCACCGCCGTGGTCGGCGGGGTGGGGCTGGGCTTCGCCAACGCGGTGCGGCCCGGCCCGGTCGGGATCATCGGTGCCGCCGGCACCGGATCCCAGCAGCTGATGTGCCTGCTCGACACGGCCGGCGTCGGGGTGAGCCAGGTGCTGGGTGTCGGCGGGCGCGACCTGTCCGCCCAGGTGAGCGGGCGCTCCACGCTCCAGGCCCTGGCCGCGCTCGACGCCGACCCGGCCACCGAGCTGATCGTGGTGGTCTCCAAGCCGCCCGCCCCCCGGGTGGCCGAGCTGATCCGTGCCGCGGCCCGGCGGCTGGACACGCCGGTGGTGTTCGCGCTGCTCGGCCCGGGCCAGGACGACCTCACCGCGGCCGCCGGCCGGGTGCTGGCCGCGCTGGGCCGCCCGGAGCCGCGCTGGCCGCGCTGGCCCGCCGCCCCGCCCCCCGAGGCCCGTCCGGGAGCGCTACGCGGGCTGTTCGCCGGCGGCACGCTGTGCAACGAGGCGATGCTGATCGCGAGCCGCGCGCTGGGCGAGATCCGGTCCAACATCCCGCTGCGCCCGGAGTGGGCGTGGCCGGGCGGTGCCACGGGCGGCCATCTCATGATCGACTTCGGTGAGGACTCGCTCACCCGGGGCCGCGCCCACCCGATGATCGACCCGGCGCTGCGGCTGGACCGGCTGGCCGGCGAGACGGCCGGCGACGACTGCGGGGTGGTGCTGCTCGACGTCGTCCTCGGGTACGCGGCCGACCCCGACCCGGCGGCGGCGCTCGCCCCCGCGATCGAGGCCGCCGTCGCCCGAGGGCTGGGCGTGGTGGTGTCGCTGTGCGGCACCGCCGACGACCCGCAGGACCGCGACCGGCAGGCCGCCGCGCTGTCCGGCGCGGGCGCGGCCGTGTTCGCCTCGAACGCCGAGGCCGCCCGGCACGCCGTCGCGCTCGCCGGGGGAACACCGGAAGGGGCCGGGTGACGTCCCCTTGCTGACCGGGCCGCCCGGCCCCGGTCGCTCTGGGAGGAGGGCCCATGAGGCCGAATGACACCGCCCGCCTGAACGGGCTGCTGGACCGCGCGCCGCGGATCGTCGCGACCGGGACCGCCGTGCTCGCCGAGGCGCTGGCGCAGCAGGCCGTCCCGGTGGAGACCGTGGACTGGAGCCCGCCGCCGCCCGGCACCGAGGACCTCCTCGCCCGGGTGCTCGGCGACCCGCGCCGGGCCGACGCCGACGCGACCGCGGTGCGGCGGGTGCTGTCGGCCCGCCCGCAGTGGGTGGACGTGCGCCCCGCCCGCGAGGTGCTGGGCCTGGAACCCGGGACGTTCCTGCACGCCGGCCCGCCGCTGGACTGGGACCGCGCGTCGGGCCCGATGCGGGGCGCACTGATCGGCGCGATGCTGCTGGAAGGGCTGGCCGGCACTCCCGAGGAGGCCGAGCGGGCGCTGGCGGCGGGCGCGGCGCACCTCTCCCCCTGCCACCACCACGGGACGGTCGGCCCGATGGCGGGCGTGGTGAGCCCGTCCATGTGGATGTTCGTGGTGGAGGACGCCCGGCACGGCGGCACCGCGTACTGCTCCCTCAACGAGGGGCTGGGCAAGGTGCTGCGGTACGGGGCGTACGGCCCCGAGGTGATCGAGCGGCTGCGCTGGATGTCGGCCGTGCTCGGCCCGCTGCTGCGCGCCGCCGTGCGCCGGCACGGCCCGGTCGACCTGCGGGCGATCATCGCGCAGGCCCTGCAGATGGGCGACGAGCTGCACAACCGCAACCGGGCCGCGACCTCGCTGCTGGTCCGCGAACTGGCCGCCGACCTGGTCGCCGGGGACGCCCCGGCCGCCGACGTCGCCGCGGTGCTGCGCTTCGTCGACGGCAACGACCACTTCTTCCTCAACCTGGCGATGGCCGCGGCCAAGGCGAGCGCGGACGCCGGCCGCGACGTCCCCGGCTCCGGCCTGGTGGTGGCGATGGCCCGCAACGGCACCGACTTCGGCATCCAGGTGTCGGGCACCGGCGACCGCTGGTTCACCGGACCGGCCGGGACGCCGGACGGCCTGTACCTGGCCTCCTACGGCCCCGGCGACGCCAACCCCGACATCGGCGACTCCACGATCACCGAGACCGCCGGGCTGGGCGGCTTCGCGATGGCCGCCGCACCGGCGATCGTCCGGTTCGTCGGCGGCGAGGTTCCCGACGCGCTGACCGCCACCCAGCGGATGTACGAGATCACGATGGCCGAGCACCCCGACTACCAGGTGCCGATCCTGTCCTTCCGCGGCACGCCGACGGGCATCGACGTCACCCGGGTGGTGCGCACCGGGATCCTGCCCACGGTCAACACGGGCATGGCGGGACGGGTCGCCGGCACCGGGCAGGTCGGCGCCGGCCTGGTCGCCCCGCCCGCCGAGATCTTCACCGCCGCCCTGGCCGCCCTGGCCGAGGCGGTCCCCCGGCAGCCGTGAAAAACCGGGCGTTCCCTCCGTCCAGCGGGTAGAACAGCGCCCATGAGCCACCCCGTCACCGGACACCAGTACGAGATCGCCGCCGGCCCGTACCGCGCGGTCGTCACCGAAGGAGGCGCGGGACTGCGCGAGCTGACCTGGGAAGGCCGGCCGCTCGTCCTGTCGCACGGCGCCGACGAGCCCGCCCCGGCCGCCTTCGGCCAGCTGCTGATCCCCTGGCCCAACCGGATCGACCGGGGCCGCTACTCCCACGGCGGGGCCGACCACCAGTTGGACGTCTCCGAGCCCCGCTACGACTGCGCCATCCACGGGCTGGTGCGCTGGGCCGCCTGGGACCTCGCCGAGCACCGCCCGGACGCGGTCACGCTCACCCACCGGCTGCTCGGCGGCGCCGGTTACCCGTTCCGGCTCGACCTCACCGCCGAGTACGTCCTGGCCGGCGAGGCCGGCCTGACCGTGCGGGTGACCGCGCGCAACACCGGTCCGGTCGCCGCGCCGTACGGGCACGGCGCGCACCCGTACCTGACCGTGGGCAGCCCGATCGACGACTGCGACGTCACCGTCCCCGGCGAGCGCTACCAGCCCGTGGATGAGCGGATGCTGCCCGCCGGCCCGCCGGTGGACGTCGCGGGCACCCCCTACGACCTGCGCAAGCCCCGCCGGCTCGGGGAGCAGGCGATCGACAACGCCTACACCGGGCTGCGCCGCGACGCCGCGGGACGGGCCTGGGCGCGGCTGTCGGGCGGCGGGCGGACCGTCTCCTGCTGGGTGGACGACACCCATCCGTGGCTGGAGATCTACACCGCCGACGAGGCCCCCGCCGAGCACCGGCGGCGCGGGCTGGGGGTGGAGCCGATGACCTGCCCGCCGAACGCGTTCGCCACCGGAATCGATGTGATCGAACTCCAACCGGGTGACGCTTTCAGCGGGTCATGGGGGATCATGTCGGGGTGAACCTGAGCGTTTCCTCGACGGACGACCTGTCCGCCCGCGTGGCCGCCGTCCAGGCCGAGCACGCCGAGCACTTCACCGGGCCCGCCCAGGGCCGCCAGCCGGTGCACACCGTGTACGTACCCGCCGACCGATTCTCCCGGACCACCCCGGCCGACTTCGGCGCCGAGGCGCTGCGGCTGCTCAACAACCACATGCCGGGGCCAGGCTCGTTCGGCGCGGCCTTCGGCCTCGACCCCGAGATCGCGGGCACCGTGCGGGAGCGGGTGGCCGCCAAGCTCGTCCGCGAGCCGGTCGAGGACCTGCGGATCGACTTCGAGGACGGGTACGGCTACCGCCCCGACGCCGAGGAGGACGCGCACGTCGCCCAGGTCGTCGAGGCGGTCGCGGCGGCGTACCAGGTCAAGGGCCTGCCGCACTACTGGGGGCTGCGCGTCAAGCCGTTCTCCGAGGAGGGGAACCGGCGGGCGATGCGCACGCTCGACGCGTTCCTCACCCAGCTGCGCGACCGGCTGGGCCGGCTACCGGGCGGCTTCGTGGTCACCCTGCCCAAGGTGGTGATGCCCGAGCAGGTCGCGATCTTCACCGCCTACCTGGAGCGGCTGGAGAGCGCGCTGGGCCTGCCGTCGGGCATCCTGCGGTTCGAGGTGCAGATCGAGACCGCCGAGTCGATCGTGGACCATCGGGGCGAGTTCGGGCCGCGGGCGATCGCCGCGGCGGGGGCCGGGCGCGTCACCGGCGCGCACTTCGGGGTGTACGACTACACCGCCGCGATCGGGCTGCCGCCGCAGGAGCAGCGGCTCGACCATCCCGCCTGCGACTTCGCCCGGCACGTCATGCAGGTGAGCCTGGCCGGCACCGGGATCAGGCTGTCGGACGGCTCCACCAACGTGGTGCCGCGCAACGACGGGCCCGACGAGGTGAACCGGGCGTGGTCCGTCCACGCGGCGCACGTGCGGCATTCGCTGCGGCACGGCTTCTACCAGGGCTGGGATCTGCACCCGGCGCACCTGCCCAGCCGGTACGCGATCGTCTACGCCTTCCACCTGGGCGGGGTCGACGACGTGATCGGCCGGGTCCGTGCCTGGCACGAGCAGGCGGCCGCCCGCGGCGGCACGCTGGACGAGCCCGCCACCATCGCGGCCCTGACCGACCGGCTGCGCCGCGCGGTCGACTGCGGCGCTCTGGACGCCGACGTGCTGCCTCGGGTGTGACCCGCCGGCGCCCGGGCCGCGTCGGCCCGGGGACGCGCGGGATTCGGCGGGATCGCGGGTGACCCGCGCGCTCGGGCCGCGTCCCGGCCGGTGGGGCGCCGCCCACGGGCTCCCCGCAGCCCATGGTGGCCGGCCGGCCGCTCAGCCGCGCCCGTCCTGCCCGGCGTCGGGGGCGAACTGCGCGAGCGCGGCTTCGGTGGCCGCGGCAATGTCGTCGGGACCGGCGGTGCCCGAGGCTTCGACGGCCGCGGTCCAGGCGCGGATCGACTGGCGGGAGAACTCCTGGGCCTCCGGGGAGTTCGCCGCCGCGACGGGGTCGTCGGCGACCTCTCCGGCCAGGAACAGGCCCAGCGCCAGGAAGGCGCCGTCCCAGCCGGGGCCGACGTAGAGCGCGCCCGCGCCGCTGCCGGCCATCGCCAGGGGGACGGTGTGCTCCAGTTCGAGGGTGGTGCCCTCCCCCTCGGGGGACAGCCGCACCTCGACCACGCTGATCTCGGATCCGAAGGTCACCCGCAGCAGGCGGGGCGGCTCGCAGCGCAGGATCTGCCCGCCCGCGTTGCCTTCCAGCTGGAAGTTCCCGCCGACGCGCAGGTCGCCGCTGAGCGGGTAGAACCAGCGCTTGACCCGGTCGGGGTCGGTCAGGGCGTCCCAGACGTCCTCGGCCGTCGCGTCGTAGTCGCGCCGCACCCGGACGCTGACGACCTCACCGGTGTCGGTCGTCTGGCGGCCGACCTCGCGGTGCAGGGCGTTGATCTCGGCGATGATGTCGATCACGGTTCTCCTCCTGGGCGTGGGGGTGCCCGCACAGCGGGCCGATCGGCGTTCGCGCCTGCCGCGGGCGAGTTCGGTGGCTAGCGCGTCCAGGCGCCGGCTCCAGGACCGGCGGAGGCGTTCCAGCCGCATGTCGCCTCCCTCGGGGTGGGACAGGCGGCGGACGCCCCGGTCCGGACCGGCACGAACCCGCTGTTCCGCGCTCGACTATTGCAGCGGCCACTTATATAAGTCAAGCTTGTTATATAGATGCTCAGCGGCGGTTCCAGGCGGCCAGGTCCGCCGGGGTGTCGATGTCGCCGGGGTCGGCGACATCGTCGCAGGGCACCTCGGTGACCAGGTCCGGGTGCGCGCGCAGGAAGCCCCGGGCACCGGCGTCCCCGGTCGCCGACTCCGCGACCGCCGCCAGGTACTCGTGGCCGATCAGCACCGGATTCCGCGGCCGGCCGCCGTAGGTCGCCACCACCAGCCCGGCCCCGGCCGCGCGCGCCGCGACCAGCCGCCGGACGGCCTCGGCGGTGATCCCGGGCTGGTCGACCAGGGCGACGACCGCGGCGGGGCAGCCGGGCGGCAGCGCGGCCAGTCCCGCGCGCAGCGACGAGCCCATCCCGGAGTTCCAGCCGGGGTTGTGCACCACTGTCGCCCCTGGCACCCGCACCGGCGCCGCACCGGTCACCACGATCACCGGGGTGCAGCCCGCCGCGCGCAGCATCCGCGCCCCCCGGTCCACCAGCCGCTCCCCCGCGAGCTCGACGAGCGCCTTGGGCCGCCCGAGCCGCCGGCCCGCCCCGGCCGCCAGCAGCACCCCCGCCGCGCGTCCCGGACCAGCAGGAGCACCATGACGACTCGAACCCATGCTCCACAGGCTAGGACGAACCCCTCACTCCTCATGGGCGAGGTCGAACCCGGCTACGCGCGATGGCTCCAGCGGTACGGACACCTCGCCCGCATCGACGGAAATTTCGGTGTATAGACGGGACGTATACATCGAGCGTATAGTCCTCGACATGAGCGTTCCCTTCACCCTGCTCGGCCTGCTCGAACGCGAGCCGAGTCACGGCTACGACCTCAAACGCGACTACGACGCCTTCTTCGGCCGCGGCAAGCCGTTGCCGTTCGGCCAGGTCTACGCCACCCTCGGCCGGCTCGCCCGCGACGGCAAGGTGGTGGTGGGCGAGGCCGAATCGGGAGCCGGCCCCGACCGCAAGCGCTACGTCATCACCGAGCGGGGGGCGACCGAGTTCGAGACCTGGCTCACCGAGCCGGTCGAGGCCGAGCCGCACCTGCAGACGGTGCTGTTCACCAAGGTCGTGCTGGCGCTGCTGCTGGACCGCGACGCGGGCGGCTACCTCGACGCCCAGCGCGCCGCCCACCTGCGGCGGATGCGCGAGCTGACCGAGATCAAGCGGTCCGGCGGCCTGGTGGACGCGCTGCTGGCCGACCACGGCCTGTTCCACCTGGAGTCGGACCTGCGGTGGATCGAGCTGACCACGGCCCGCCTGGACGCCCTGGCCAAGGAGGTGCGGTCATGAGCGGACCCCTCATCAAGGCGCGCGGCGTCGCCCTGTCGTTCGGCCGGACGCCCGCCCTTCAGGGCGCCGACCTGGCGGCGGACGCCGGGGAGGTCCTGGCCGTCATGGGCCCGAGCGGATCGGGCAAGACGACGCTGCTGCACTGCCTGGCCGGCATCCTGACCCCCGACTCCGGCGAGGTCCACTTCGCCGGGCGCCGGGTCGACACCCTGGGCGAAACCGAACGCAGCGCCCTGCGCCGGGACCGGTTCGGGTTCGTCTTCCAGTTCGGCCAGCTCGTCCCCGAGCTGACCGCCGAGGAGAACGTCGCGCTGCCGCTGCTGCTGGCCGGCACCCGCCGGGCCGCGGCGCTGAAGGAGGCCGGTGCCTGGTTCGAGCGGCTCGGCCTGGACGGGCTGGAGCGGCACCGCTCCGGCGAACTGTCCGGCGGGCAGGCACAGCGGGTCGCGCTCGCCCGCGGCCTGGTCGGCCGCCCGGAGGTCCTGTTCGCCGACGAGCCGACCGGGTCGCTGGACTCGCTCACCGGCGAGCACGTGATGGACCTGCTGGTCGGCGCCGCCCGCGAGCGGGGCACCACCGTCATCGTGGTCACCCACGAGCCCCGGGTGGCCGCCTACGCCGACCGCGAGGTCATCGTCCGCGACGGGAAGGCCACCCCGCTGACCGCCCGGGCGGGTTCATGATCGGCTTCGGGCTGCGCCTCACCCTGCGCGGCGGCCGGGAGGCGGCCGTCCGCCTCGTCGTCACCGCGGCGGCCGTGGCGCTGGGAGTCGGCCTGATCCTGGTCACCCTGGCGGGCATCAACGGCGTCGACGCGCAGAACGCCCGGTACGCGTGGCTCAACTCGGGGGTCACCGACGCCACCTCGCCCACCGCCGAGCCGTCACCGGACCCGCTGTGGGGAATGCTCGGCGCCGACATCCACGACGGCGCGCGCATCACCCGCGTCGACGTCGCCGCCACCGGCCCCCGCTCCCCGGTCCCGCCGGGCATCCCGCGGCTGCCCGGGCCGGGGCAGTACTACGCCTCGCCGGCCCTCGGCGCGCTGCTCGACTCCGTGCCGGCCGCCGAGCTCGGGGCCCGCTACCCGGGGCGCCGGGTCGGCACGATCGGCGCCGCGGCACTCCCGTCCCCGGACTCGATGATCATCATCGTCGGCCGCACCGCCGAGGAGCTCGCGCGGACACCCGGCGCGGCAAAGATCACCAGCATCGCCACCAGGTCGCCCGGCGACTGCACCGGCTGCCGGTTCGGGCTCAACGCCGACGTCCTCGGCCTCATCCTCGCCGTCACGTCGGCGGCGCTGCTCTTCCCCATGCTCATCTTCATCGGCACGGCGACCCGGCTCTCCGCCGCGCGCAGGGAACAGCGTTTCGCCGCGATGCGCCTGGTCGGCGCGACCCCCCGGCAGGTCTCGGTGGTCTCGGCCGTCGAGTCGACCGTGGCCGCCGCCGCGGGCACGGTCGCCGGCTTCGGCCTGTTCCTCCTGCTCCGGATACCGCTGGCGGACGTGCCCTTCACCGGCGAGCCGTTCGCTCCGGGCGACCTGTCGCTCACCCCGGTCGACGTCCTGCTCGTCGCCGTCGGCGTCCCGCTGGCGGCCGCGGTCGCGGCCCGGATCGCACTGCGCCGGGTGCGGATCTCACCGCTCGGGGTGAGCCGGCGGATCACGCCGCGCCCGCCCCGCGCCTACCGGCTGATCCCGCTCGTCCTCGGCGTCGGCGAACTCGCCTACTTCGTCGGCCGGCGCCCCGACACCACCAACGGCCAGATCCTGGCGTACATCTCCGGGATCCTCCTGATGATGGCGGGCCTGCTCATCGCCGGGCCGTGGCTGACCATGGCCGGCTCCCGGATCATGGCCCGGCGCGCCAGGCGGCCCGTGACGCTCATCGCCGCCCGGCGGCTCGCCGACGATCCGCGGGCCGGTTTCCGCGCCGTCAGCGGGCTCGTCCTCGCCCTCTTCGTCACCAGCACGGCCGTCGGGGTGATGACAACGATGATCGCCGAGCGTGGCGTGCCGGACGCCGGCCCGGCGGCCCGCGGCACGCTGATGGTCGACCTCTCCCGGGGCGAGGCGGAGCGGGGCGCGCCGGAGGCGTCCGGGGCGCCGGTCCCGGACCGGGTCCTGGCCGGGCTGCGCTCGGCTCCCGGCGTCCGGGGCGTGACGGTGATCCACACCAATCCGCTCGGCACCATGGTTCCCGTCGGACGCTGGCACATGGAGGCCGGCCTGGTGGCGTGCGAGCAGTTCGCCGGCATGCCGGGGTTCGGCCGCTGCGCGCCCGGGGCGGTGGCGGCGTCCGTCCCCCCGCACTTCGGCGCCTTCGACACGTCGGCCTCCTCTGCCTGGAGCAGGACGGTCTGGCCCGCCGCCGCCATCTCCGCCGAGCGGCTCCGCGACCTTCCGGCCCAGGGGGTCCTCGTCCGCACGGACGGCTCCCGGCAGGCGATCGAGCGGACGAGGACGGCCCTGGCGGCCGCCTTCCCCGACCCGCGGTGGCCGCCCACCACCGTCGCGGAGGCCGGCGCCGATGCGGAGAACGCCCGGATCCTCGCCGGATTCCAGCAGTTGGCCGGCGTCGTGACCGTGGTCAGCCTGTGCATCGCCGGCTGCAGCCTGGCGGTGAGCGTCGTCGCCGGCCTGAACGACCGCAAGCGCGCCTTCAGCCTGCTGCGGCTCGCCGGGGTCGAACTCGGCACGCTGCGCCGCGTCGTCGTCCTGGAGAGCACGGTCCCGCTGCTCATCGCCGCCGTGGTGGCGGCGGGCAGCGGGTTCCTGGCCGCCCGGCTGTTCCTCGAAGCGCAGTTGCAGTACGCGCTCCGGCCACCGGGAGCCGGGTACTACGTCATGGTCGGCGCCGGTCTCGCCGTGTCGCTCGGGGTCATCGCGTCCACCCTGCCGCTGCTGCGGCGGGTCACCGGGCCCGAGACCGCCCGGAACGAGTGACCGCCGCACCCCGGGGGCCCCGCCCCCGGGGTCACGGCTCGCCGTGGATGCGGCCGGTGGTGTGGGCGAGGGGACGGCCGGAGCCGCCCCAGCGGAGCTGGATCAGCTCGGCGGCGATCGAGACGGCCGTCTCCTCGGGGGTGCGGGCGCCCAGGTCCAGCCCGATCGGCGAGCGCAGCCGGGCCAGTTCCTCCTCGGTCAGGCCCGCCTCGCGCAGCCGGGCCGCCCGCTCGTCGTGGGTGCGCCGCGAGCCCATCGCGCCGATGTACCCGGCGGGGGTGCGCAGCGCCACTTCCAGCAGCGGGACGTCGAACTTGGGGTCGTGGGTGAGCACGCAGATCGCGGTCCGCTCGTCCACCGCCGTCTCGGCGAGGAACACGTGCGGCCACTTCACCACGACCTCGTCGGCGTCCGGGAAGCGCTTGGCGGTGGCGAACACCGGCCGGGCGTCGCACACCGTCACCCGGTAGCCGAGGAACTTGCCCACCCGGGCCACCGCCGCCGCGAAGTCGATCGCGCCGAACACCAGCAGCCGCGGCGGCGGGGCGAAGCTCTGCACGAACACGCCCAGGTCGTCCAGCCGCCGCTCCCCCTGGGCGCCGTAGCGGCGCACCCCGGTCAGCCCCTGGGCGAGCATGCCCCGGGCGTCGTCGTCGACCGCCGCGTCCAGCCGGTTCCCGGCCAGCGTGCCGGCCGCCCGGTCGGGCCAGATCACCCGGCGGGCGCCCAGCCGGCCCGGGCCGGACACCACGGTGGCGACCGCCACCGGCTCCCGCGCCTCGATCGACGCGGCGACCTCGGCGAACCTCGGGTAGCTGTCCGGCCCGACCGGCTCCACCAGGACGTCGATGATCCCGCCGCAGGTCAGGCCCACCTCGAACGCGTCGTCGTCGCTCACCCCGTACCGCTGGACGAGGGGTTCGCCGGACTCGATGGCCGCGCGCGCCAGCTCGTAGACCGCGCCCTCCACGCAGCCGCCGGACACGCTGCCCACGGCCTCCCCCTTGGCCGACACCGCCATCGCCGCCCCTGGCGGGCGGGGCGCGCTGCGGAACGTGTCGATCACGGTGACCAGCCCGAACGTCTCGCCGGCCGCGTACCAGTCGGTGATCTCCGTCAGCACCTCACGCATGACCGCTCCCCTCTCCGCCCCGGCGGGCGCTCTCCCCGATCAGCCGGGCGAGCCCGGTCAGGGCCTCGACGCTGTGCCCGGCCACAAAATCGTCAACGTGCGGGAGGGCCGCCGCCATGCCCGCGGCCAGCGGCTCGTACCCGGGCCGGGCCCGGTGCGGGTTGACCCACACCACCCGGTGGGCGAGCCGGTGCAGCCGGGCCATCTGCTCCCCGAGCGGCCGGGCGTCGCCGCGTTCCCAGCCGTCGGAGGCGACCACCACGACGGCGCCCCGGGCCATGCCGCGCCGGCCGAACCGGTCGAGGAACTCCTTGATCTCCTCGCCCAGCCGGGTGCCGCCGCTCCAGTCGGGGATCAGCGCGGTGGCCGCCGGCAGCGCGGCGGCGGGGTCGCGGTGCCGCAGCTCCCGGGTGAGCCGGGTCAGCCGGGTGCCCATGCTGAACGCCTCGGTGGTGCGCCCGCCCGAGCGCACCGCCGCGTACGCGAACCGCAGCAGCGCGCCGGCGTAGGGACGCATCGAGCCGCTCACGTCGACCAGCACCACCACCCGGCGGGGCCGGGGGCGGGGCGCCCGGCGGCGGAGCGGGGACGCCTCGCCGCCGCGCCGCAGCACCTCCCGCACCGTGCGGTGTGGGTCCGGGACACCCGCCCGGGCGGGGGCGTACCGGCGGGACCGGCGCCGCGGGACGGTCGTGCGCAGCAGGGCGATCAGCCGGTACGCCTCGGCCCGTTCGGCGGCGTCCAGCCGGGCGAGGTCGCCGCGCCGCAGCACTTCGGTCACGTCGGCCGGGGCCGGGACGGCCCGTTCCCGCGACTCGCCGGGCCGCCCCGGCACGGCGGCGGGCCGCGGGACCGCCCGGCGCCGGGACGCCGACCCGGGCCGGCCGGGTGGCCGGCCGCCGAAGTACTCGGCGAAGCAGCGGTCGTAGCGCGGCAGGTCGTCGGGCCCGGCGCAGAGCGTCAGCCGGCCCGCCCAGTACACGTCGGCGGGGTCGAGCACGTCGAGGTGGCCCAGCGCCGCGGCCGTCGCCCGCAGCCGGGCCGGATCGGCGCCGACCCCGGCGTCCCGCAGCGCCCGCCCGAATCCCACGAGCAGGGCGGCGACACCGCTCACTGGGGCGTTCCCTCGCCGGCGAGGAGGGCGACCAGCCCGGTGGTGAGGACGTGCTCGTGGTCCTCCCGGTACTTGAGGACCGTGCCGAGCGTGGCGGTGACGAGACCGGCGTCCAGTTCGCGGGCGCCCAGCACGAGCAGCGCCCGGGCCCAGTCGAGGCTCTCGGCGACGCCCGGCGGCTTGACCAGGTCGGCGGCGCGCAGCCGGCCGGCGGCCCTGGCGATCTCGCGGGCCAGCCGGTCGGTGACCTCGGGCAGCCGGCGGCGCAGGATCGCCGCCTCGCGGTCGGGGTCGGGGTGTTCCAGCCAGTGGTAGAGGCAGCGGCGCTTGAGCGCGTCGTGCACCTCGCGGGTGCGGTTGGAGGTGATCACCACTACGGGCGGCTCGGCCGCGCGCACCGTGCCCAGTTCGGGGATGGTGATGGTGAAGTCCGACAGCACCTCCAACAGGAAGGCCTCGAACTCGTCGTCGGCGCGGTCGACCTCGTCGATCAGCAGCACGCTCGGCGTCGTCTCCAGCGCCCGCAGCAGCGGCCGGGCGATCAGGAAGCGGCGGTCGTACAGCTCGGCCTCCAGCCGGGCCGCGTCGGCCGCGCTTCCCGTCGCCTCGGCGGCGCGCAGGTGCAGTAGCTGGCGCGGGAAGTCCCAGTCGTAGAGCGCCTGGGCGGCGTCCAGCCCCTCGTAGCACTGCAGCCGGATCAGCGGGGCGTCCAGCACGGCGGCGAGGGTGCGGGCCAGTTCGGTCTTGCCGACCCCGGCGTCGCCCTCCAGGAACAGCGGCCGGCCCATGCGCAGGGCCAGGAAACCGGCGGTGGCCAGGCCGGGGTCGGCCAGGTAGCCCCGCCGGTCGAGCAGGTCGGCGAGCTGCGCCGGCGAGTCGAGGAGACCGGCTGCGTTATGCACGCCCCTAGGCTACTCATTGCCCCCTCGCTATCCGATCACCGGTCAATTCGGGCATATTTCATGCATTTCTGGTTGACTTAATAGAGAAATCTGACCATCATCGGGTCATGAACGAGGACCTCAGCGACGAGTCCGGCTACGAACAGGCGCGGGCCCGGCAGTGGGACCGGCTGACCCGGCGCGGCCTGCTGCACGCCTCCGCCGGCGCCGGGCTCGGCGCCGCCTTCTCCGGCCTCGTGGCCGGCCCCGCCCGGGCGGCCGGTCCCATCGTCAAACCCCTGCCCCCGGAACTGTTCGTCACCCACGGCACCAACGCCGAGACGCGCTGGGAGGCGCTGCGCGGGACGGGCGACCTCACCCCGGCCGACCGCTTCTTCGTCCGCAACCACACGTCCACCCCGCTGATCGACGCCCGCACCTGGCGGCTGCGGTTGTGGGGCACCGGCCTGCACGGCGCGCCCGCCGAGGAGCGGCCGGTCGAGTTCTCCTACGAGGACCTGCTCGGCATGCGCGCCGAGACGCTGACCGCGTTCATCGAGTGCGCGGGCAACGGCCGGTCCTTCTACACCACGCAGCAGGGCCAGTCCGTCTCCGGCACCCCCTGGAAGCTCGGCGCGATCGGCGTGGCGCGCTGGCGCGGGGTCCCGCTGGCGACCGTCCTGGAACGTGCCCGGCTGCGGCGGAACGCCGTCGACGTGCTGCCCCGGGGCCTGGACGCCGCCTTCGTCAGCGGGGGCGTCGACCTGGGCCGGGTGCGCCGCCCGCTGCCGGTCGCCAAGGCGCTCAAGGACGTGCTGCTGGCCTACGAGATGAACGGCCGTCCGCTGCCGCCCGACCACGGCTTCCCGGTCCGCCTGGTGGTGCCCTCCTGGGTCGGCATCGCGTCGATCAAGTGGCTGGGTGACATCCAGGTGTCGGACGTCCCGCTGTTCTCACCCTGGAACACCACCTTCTACCGGATGTACGGCGCCGGCCACCCGCCGGAGGGCGGCCCGCCACTGACCCGCCAGGTGGTCAAGAGCGCCTTCGAACTGCCCTGGGACGCCACCCTCGCCGCCGGCCGCACCCACGTGCTGCACGGCCGGTCGTGGTCGGGCGACGGGCGCGTCGGCCGGGTGGAGGTGAGCACCGACGGCGGGCTGACCTGGCACCGCGCGGCGCCGCGCGGCCGGCAGCCGGCCCGGAGCTGGCTGCGCTGGGAGTTCCGCTGGCGGCCCGACGGCCCCGGCGCCCACGAGCTGCTGGCCCGGGCCACCGACGAGACCGGGCTGGCCCAGCCCGCCGAGGTTCCCCACAACACGCAGGGGTATCTCTTCGGCGCGGTCGTCCGCCACCCCGTCACGGTGGCCTGATCCGGTCCTTGCGGCCCGAGAGCCCACGATGTGACGATGCTCACACTTCGCCCGAGGAGTTCCCATGCCGCGCTGGAAACCCGACCCCACCTTCTACCCCTCCCCGCGCGACGCGATCGCCGGGCCACCGGAGAAGCTCGCCTACGTCGCCGCCTTCGACCGGGCCGCGCAGACCCCCGACGCGATCGCGGTGCTCGACGTCGACCCCGGATCCGGCTCCTACGGCCAGGTGGTCGGCTGGACCTCCCTGCCGCACACCGGCGACGAGCTCCACCACTTCGGCTGGAACGCGTGCAGCAGCGCGCTGTGCCCGTCCGCCCCGCACCCGCACGCCGAGCGGCGCTACCTGATCGTGCCGGGGCTGCGGTCCTCCCGCATCCACGTGCTCGACACCCGACCCGACGCGGCGGCGCCGCAGGTCGTCAAGGTGATCGAAGCCGAGGAGCTGGCCGCGAAGGCCGGCTACTCCCGCCCGCACACCGTGCACTGCGGGCCCGGCGGCATCTACGTGACCGCGCTGGGCGGGGCGGACGGCGCGGAGGGGCCGGGCGGCATCGCACTGCTCGACCACACCTCCTTCGAGGTGCTGGACCGCTGGGAGGCCGACCGGGGCCCGCAGTACCTCGCCTACGACGCCTGGTGGCACATCGCGCACGACGTCCTGGTCAGCTCCGAGTGGGGCACCCCCTCGATGATCGAGGACGGGGTGGTCGCCGAACTGCTGCTGGGCCGCAAGTACGGGCACGCCCTGCACTTCTGGGACCTGCGCGGGCGCAAGCACCTGCAGACGGTCGACCTCGGCGACGAGCACCAGATGGCGCTGGAGCTGCGGCCCGCGCACGACCCCACCAAGAAGTACGGGTTCGCCGGCGTGGTGGTCAGCGTCGAGGACCTGTCGGCGTCGGTGTGGCTCTGGCACGAGGAGGACGGCCGGTGGACCGCCACCAAGGTCATCTCCATTCCCGCCGAGCCGGCCGACCCCGCGGCCCTGCCCCCGGTCATCCAGCCGTTCGGGGCGGTGCCCCCGCTGGTCACCGACATCGACCTGTCCGTCGACGACCAGTGGCTGTACGTCTCGTGCTGGGGCACCGGCGAGCTGAGGCGCTACGACGTGAGCGACCCGTTCCACCCGGTGGCGGCCGGGTCGGTGCGGATCGGCGGCATCGTGAACCGCACCCCGCACCCCGCCGCGCCCGACCTGCCGCTGGCCGGCGGGCCGCAGATGGTCGAGGTCAGCCGGGACGGCAAGCGGGTGTACGTCACCAACTCGCTGTACGGCGCCTGGGACGACCAGTTCTACCCCGACGGGGTCGGCGCCTGGATGGCCAAGCTCGACTCCGGCACCGAGTTCACCTTCGACCAGCGGTTCTTCCCGCACGGCGACGCCTTCCGCGGCCTGCGCCCGCACCAGACCCGGTTGCAGGGCGGCGACGCCTCCTCCGACTCCTACTGCTACCCGTGACCGAGGGGTCGCTGGCCGCCCTGGTCGTGCTGGGCGCCTTCCACGGGCTGAACCCGGGGATGGGCTGGCTGTTCGCGGTGGCCCGCGGCTTCCAGGAGCGCTCCGGCGAGGACGGCCGGCGGCGCGGGCGGGCGGTGGTCTTACAGTCGCTGCCGGCGATCGCCGCCGGGCACGCCGCCGCCATCGGGGTCATCGCGATCCTGGTCGCGGTGACCCGGTCGGTGGTGGCCGGCCGGACGGTGGCGATCGCCGGCGGCGTGGTGCTGGTCGGCTTCGGGCTGTGGCGGCTGCTGTCGCGGCGGCACTTCCGCTGGGTGGGGATGCGCCTGTCGCTGGCGCAGCTCGCCGGCTGGTCGTTCCTGATGTCGTCGGTGCACGGCGCCGGGCTGATGCTGGTGCCCTTCCTCACCAACCTGGACGGCGCCGTCGCAGGCCACCACCACGGCGGGGTCGCCGCCGGGGCGGGCAACGCGCTCTCCGCCGGGATCTTCGTCACCGGCGTGCACACCCTGGCCATGTTCGTGGTGGCCGGGGCGATCGCGGTGGTGGTCTACGAGGTGGTCGGGCTGGCCGTGCTGCGGCACGCCTGGTTCAACCTGGACCGGATCTGGGCCATCGCCCTGATCGGCGCCGGCATCATCACCCTGGCCACCGCCTGAACGCGGAAAAAGACCTGGCGGTTCCGGACAAGCCGGGCCACCCTGGGCGGCATGCGCTTATCCAGGATGCTGTGGCGGCTGACCGGCGTGCTGCTCGGGGTGCTCGCACTGGCCGGCGGCGTCCGGTTCGGCGTGGACGACTACCGGGACGTGATCTCGTTCCGCCGGGCCGAGCCGTGCGCGCCGGGGGTCACCGAACCCTGGCGGGACTGCCTGGTCGCGGACACCGCGCTGGTGCGGAGCAGGAGGACCTACACGACGCCCGGCACCGAGGACTCCCCGCCGGAGACGCACTACCGGCTGACGCTGGAGCGCACGTCCGGGCGGGTGCAGACCAAGAATGTCGGCGAGGGGGTCTACGACGCCGCCGAGCCGGGCTCCCGGGTGGGCCTGCGGCTCTGGCACGGCTCGATCGTCGCCGTCCAGGCCGGCGGGCTGACCAGCAAGGCGAACCCGCCCTCGGCCGGCGGCCTGATGGCCGCCCTGATGCTGGGCTGGGCGGGGGTGGGCCTGCTGCTGTGGAGCCTGGTGTGCGACGGCAGCCCGCACAGCCTGTTCGGCGAGATGGGTCACCGCGCGTTCGGCTGGCTGTTCCTCGGCGGGTGGACGGTGATGATCTGGATCAACGCGCTGGCCTACGGCCTCGACTCCTGGTGGGGGGTCGCCTTCCTTGCGGTCTTCTGGCTGTTCGGCGCGAGCATCGCGATCGGGTTCATCCTTCCCATAGACACCCTGGCGTCCCGCTCGTGGTTCAGCGGTCGGGGGCTTCGCCGTGCGCGTGCATCAGGGTCCGGAGCTCGGCGAGGGCTCGGGCGGCGTCCTCGCGCTCGGCGCCGTTGATGCCCATCGCGCCCAGCGACTCGCCGTCGGCCAGGTCGAGGGTGGGCCAGGGCTCCCCCGTCCCCATCGAGACGCCGATCACCTCGGCCCACTCGAACCGGTGGGTGCGGAAGGCGTTGACGACGGTGAGGCCGTGCTCGTCGGCGGTGACCCGGCACCGCGCGAACATGTGCAGCAGCCAGCCGACGCCCAGGCCGAACAGCACCAGGCCGATCCGGTCGAGCAGGCCGAACTGGGGGGCCACCACGAAGGCGAGCACGATCATGCCCAGCACGATCGTGCCCGCCAGCGTGTAGCCGACGATCCTGGTGCGTCGCGGGCGCCAGGTCACCGGGAGGATCGGAGTCTCAGTCAACGATCTTGGAAATCGGGATCTCGAGGACGTCACGGGCACCCGCCGCCTTCAGCGCCGGGATCAGGGTGTTGACACCGCGCTTGGCGACCACGCTCTCCACCGCGTGGCCGTCGCCGCCGGCCAGCGAGGTGACGGTCGGCGACGCCATCGACGGCATGATCTCCAGGACCTGGTCGAGGTGCCCGGCCGGGACGTTCAGCTTGAGCAGCACGTTGCCGCGGGCCCGGATGGCGCCCTGGAGCAGCAGCGCGACGTCCTCCATCGCCGCCCGCTTCTCCGGGTCCTCGTAGGCGGCCCGGTTGGCGACCAGCTCGGTGTAGCTGGTCAGCAGCGTGGCGAGGATGCGCAGGCCGTTCTTGCGGAGCGAGGACCCGGTCTCGGTCAGGTCGACGATCGCGTCGACGATGTCGGGGACCTTGGCCTCGGTGGCGCCGTAGGAGGGCACCACCCTCGCCTTGACCCCGTGCTCCGCCAGGAACCGGTCGGTCATGGCCGGGAACTCGGTGGAGATCCGGACCCCCCCGGGCAGGTCGGAGACCTCCTGCCAGGGGGCGTCGGCCGGAACCGCGAGGATGACCCGCACCGGGTTGGAGGTGGCCTTGGAGTACTTGAGCTCACCGAGCGAGACCACGTCGGAGTCGGTCTCGGTGATCCAGTCGCGGCCGGTGATGCCGAGGTCGAACAGCCCCTGCTCCAGGTAGGTCGGGATCTCCTGCGGGCGCAGCACCCTGACCCGTTCGATCCGCGGGTCCTCGATCGAGGCGCGGTAGTCGCGGTCGGAGGAGCGGCGCACGGTCAGGTCGGCGGCGTCGAACAGTTCCAGCGTCGCCTTCTCCAGGGAGCCCTTGGGCAGGACGAGTGACAGCACGGTCAGAGCCTTTCGGTTTCGGTTTACGGAGTGTCCGGAACGACTCGGGCATACAGGCAGGCGTCAGCCCGCCTGGAAATGCTCCTGGACGTATCCGGCGTGACCGTGATGCCGCAGACCTCGCAGGGTCAGAGCCGTGTCTAGTGCGGCCACAGTCGCCTCCCAACCTTTGTCCTCATGGCTGCCCGGCAGCCCGCTCCGGTCGATTGCCTGCTCAATGGTGTCACAGGTGAGCACTCCGTTGCCCACCGGAGTGCTTTCGTCGAGTGCCACTCTGGTCAAGCCCGTGGTCACCGAGTCGCACACGTAGTCGAAATGGGCCGTCTCGCCCCGTACGACCGCGCCGAGGCAGACCACCGCGTCGTGATCGCGGGCCAGTTGCTGGGCGATCACCGGCAGTTCCAGCGCGCCCGCCACCCGCGCCACCACCGGCTCGTCGATCCCGCACGCCTTCGCCGCCGCCACGGCGCGCTCCAGCAGCAGGTCGGTGATCTGGCCGTGCCACCGGGTGCACACGATGCCCAGGGTCAGGCCCGCCGCCTCCACCGTCGTGTCGGCCGGCCGTCCGGCTCCGCTCACGGTCGTTCCTCCTCGAACTCTCGGTACGCGCTCACGCCAGCCCCTCGAGGGCGTGGCCGAGGCGGTCGCGCTTGACCGTCAGGTAGCGCAGGTTGTGCTCGGTGACGACGGCCGGCATGGCCACCCGGCCCCGCACCTGGAGGCCGAACCGGGCCAGGCCGTCCAGCTTGGCGGGGTTGTTGGTGAGCACCCGGGCCGACCGGACACCGAGGTCGTCGAGCATCTGGGCGGCGTCGCCGTACTCGCGGGCGTCGGCGGGCAGGCCGAGCTCCAGGTTGGCGTCGACGGTGTCGACCCCGGTGTCCTGCAGCGCGTACGCCTGGAGCTTGGCCAGCAGGCCGATGCCGCGGCCCTCGTGCCCGCGCAGGTAGAGCACCACCCCGCGGCCCTCCTCGGCGATGGCGGCCATCGCGGCGTCCAGCTGGGTGCCGCAGTCGCAGCGCTCGGAGCCGAGGACGTCACCGGTCAGGCACTCGGAGTGCGCGCGCACCAGCACGTCCTCGCCGTCGCCGAGGTCGCCGTGGACCAGGGCGAGGTGCTCGCCGCCGCCGTGCGGGGCGGCGAAGCCGATCGCGCGCCAGGTGCCGTACCGGTTGGGCAGCCGGGTCTCGACCACCCGCCGCACCGTCCGCTCGGTGCGCCTGCGGTACGCCACGAGCTGCTCGATGGAGATCAGCCGGAGCTCGTGCTCCTTGGCGAAGACCTGCAGTTCCGGCAGGCGGGCCATGGTGCCGTCGTCGTTGACCACCTCGGCCAGCACGCCGACCGGGGGCAGCCCGGCCAGCCGGGCCAGGTCCACCGCCGCCTCGGTGTGCCCGCGCCGGGCCAGCACGCCGCCCTCGCGGTAGCGCAGCGGGAAGATGTGGCCGGGCCGGACGAACTCGTGCGGCTCGGCGGCCGGGTCGGCCAGCAGCCTGATCGTGCGGGTCCGGTCGGCGGCGGAGATGCCGGTGGAGACGCCGTCGCGGGCGTCCACGCTGACGGTGAACGCGGTGCCCATGTGGTCCTGGCTCTGCGCCGTCATCAGCGGGATCTGCAGCCGGTCGAGGTCCGCGCCGGGCATCGGCACGCAGATCACGCCGCTGGTGTACCGGACGGTGAAGGCCAGCAGTTCCGGGGTCGCCGCCGCGGCGGCGAAGATGATGTCGCCCTCGTTCTCGCGGTCCTCGTCGTCGACCACCACGACCGGGCGGCCGGCCGCGATGTCCGCGAGCGCGTCCTCGATGCTGTCGAAAATCCCGTGCTCCGCGTCCATCGCGGCCACCTCACCCTGGTTCGTCGTCGTGCTGCTCATGAGCGGGCTCCGACCATCCGCTCGACGTACTTGGCGACCACGTCGACCTCGAGGTTGACCGGTTCGCCGGGGCCCTTGCGGCCCAGGGTGGTCAGGTCGAGGGTGGCCGGGATCAGGGAGACGCTGAAGCGGTCGTCGCCCGCCTCGACCACGGTCAGGCTGACCCCGTCCACGGTGATCGAGCCCTTGTCCACGACGTACCGGGCCAGGTCGGCGGGCAGCGAGATCGTCACGACCTCCCAGCGCTCCCCCGGCTCGCGGGCCAGGACGCGGCCGACCCCGTCGACGTGCCCCTGCACGAGGTGGCCGCCGAGCCGGTCCGAGAGGCGGACGGGGCGCTCCAGGTTGACCGGGGAGCCCGGCTCCAGCGCGCCCAGCGAGGAGCGGTCCAGGGTCTCCTTCATGACGTCCGCGGTGAAGGCGTCGCCGGTCAGGTCGACGACGGTCAGGCAGACCCCGTTGACCGCGATCGAGGCGCCGTGGACGGCGTCCTCGACCACCAGCGGGCCGCGGATCGTGAGCCGGGCTGAGTCGCCCAGTGGCTCGATCTTCGCTATCTCGCCGAGTTCCTCGACGATGCCGGTGAACATGGGCAGGTGCTCCTCTCGGGCGGGTGCCGGCCGCTGGAGGTCCGGCCCGGCGACGGCCAGCGGCGAGGTCCCGAGAGGCATGCGAACGGCCCGCCGCTGCGGCGGGCCGGCAAGGGGATGAGATGTCACCCCGGACCTCCACGAGAATCCTCATGGCTCCGGGGAACACAACAGACAGAGCACCCCATACAGGGGTGTACGGCGCGCTGCCTCCCATCCGGACTTTAACCGTCGGTCCCGGAGTTCCACCGGGTCAACCGGCCGATGGCTTCGGCCGGGTCGCGGACTATCACCGCCGGTTCGGAGTTTCACCGACCCCGGAGCACGCGTTTACTGACTAGTGAACCAGTGTGCCATGTCCACCATTCCCGGTCACATGTGACGAGCGCCACGGCCGGCCCCCCGAGAGCCGGCCGCGATCTCAGTCCGTCGTGCGCCAGAAACCGGGGATGAGCACCGCGGCCACCGCGACGTGCATCAACGCCAGGGCGACCTTGGTCTCGCCGGTGGCCTCGACGTCGAGCACCGGGGCCATGGACACCACCAGCACGACGATCGCCAGGATCGTCCAGATCAGCTTCGCCCGGGCCCTGGCCAGCCGTTCCAGGACGGCCAGCGCCGCCCAGCCCAGCAGCGACGAGACCAGCGCGAACACCAGGACCGCGCCGGCGGGGACCGCGCCGCTCTCCCGGCCCTCCGGCGCGACGACCATGTCGTCGCCGAGTATCGGCCCGGCCACCAGCCAGACCACCAGCGCGGCCACCACCGACCCGGCGACGGCGAGGGCCCGGTCTCTGCGCCGGACGGCGGGGGTGGGGCCGGGGTGGGTTTCGGCAGCCGCCATGATTCCTCCTTGAGCTAGAATATTGTTGACTGACCCAACTTTTGAGGAAGCCTAGCGTTAATACTTGACCGGCTCAACATTCGATACAGGAAACTTCGCTTAGGATTCGGCGTATGAGCACGTCAGCCGCGGGCCCCCGCCCGAACCAGGCCCCGGCCGAGATCCACGACATGGTCCTCCAACTGGCCGGGCGGCTGCGCGCCGCCTTCGAGACGGCCGCGGCGGAACTGAACCTGCCCCCCGTCCAGGCCGGCGTGCTGCTCCGGATGGAGGGGCCCAGCCCGATGCGCGAGATCGCGTCGATGCTGGCCTGCGACCCCTCCTACGTGACCGGCATCGTCGACGGCCTGGAGGAGCGGGGCCTGGCGACCCGGCGGCCCGCCCCGGCCGACCGCCGCGTCAAGCAACTGGTCTTCACCGAGGAGGGCGAGCGCTACCGCCGGTTGCTCCGCGAGCGGGCCGGCGCCCTGACCGCCGCCATCCTCGACCTCCCCGCCGCCGACCGCGAGACCCTGCACGCCCTGCTCACCCGGCTGCTGGCCAACCCGGCCCCGCCCGGCGCCCCGCCCGGCTCCTGCTGATCCCGGCCCGCGCCGCCGACCGGCGCACGGCACGGCCGGCGACGCGACATCTCCGACATAAGCCCGGGCGCCCGCCATTTTCCCGATTCGGTACGCGCCTTATACAGCCTTGGCGAACAATCCGATAACCGGATTCATCAATATCCTGACCATAAGTGGTCAAGGCTCGGTTCGACATCGAAACTTCTGTAAGGCTTGGGCTCCGGTTCGCACCGAATGCCGCCGACAAGCCATGATCGGAAACTGCGCATGTCCGCGACCACCGCCGAGGCCCCGAACTCCACACCACTCCTGCCGGATCACACATTATTACTGGAGTCCCCCCGGCACCGGAAGGGGGCCACCGGAAGTCGATCACGGGTGCAGGCGCGGGAAGCGCTTATCATCATCCCGACCACGGGCCGCCCCGATCTTCTCGCGGCCAGGATCTCCGAACTCCCGGAAGACCACCCCACTCTCGTCCTGGCGAGTTC
This sequence comes from Actinomadura craniellae, assembly GCF_003289645.1. Taxonomy (GTDB): domain Bacteria; phylum Actinomycetota; class Actinomycetes; order Streptosporangiales; family Streptosporangiaceae; genus Actinomadura_D; species Actinomadura_D craniellae. The sequence continues at coordinate 63,811 of NZ_QLYX01000010.1, forward strand.
CCGGGAAGACCTGCCCCCATCGGCCTTCTCCCGCAATGGCGCGGTGCGCGTCGTCACCGGCCCCGAGGAGTACCGCGACCCCGGGCCCGCGCCGTCCTTCCCCACGCCGCACCCGGACCTGGCGGCCAAGCGGAACCACGGCCTCGACTTCGCCAGGGACAACGGCTACAAAGTCGCGATCTTCGTCGATGACGACATCCGCATCAGCCGGCAACTCGTGGCGCGGCTCCTGGCGGGCATCGAACTGCACGAGATCGCCGGGGCCGTCCCCGCGGGATATCCCGACCACTCCACCCTGTACCGGTACCTCCGCCGGCTGGGGCCTGCCACGTCGTTCGTGTCGGGATCCTGCCTGGCGGTACGAGTCAGCCACGATTCCCGCTTTCCCTCGATTTACAACGAGGACTGGTTCTTCATGGTTTCCGCACTCTGCTCCAGGCAGGTCGCGCACGCGGGATTCTCGATCCAGCAGGAACATCGGGACGCCGAATTCGACAAGGCCGACAGAGCGGGCAAAGAAGAATTTGGAGATCTATTAGCAGAAGGCACACTAGTCGCCCTGCATCGGCTTGCCCGCCCCACCGGATATCGCACCGTACAACGAAATGACCTGCTCAACCTGGTGCGCGATGATAGGTTTTGGCGCCACGAGCACGCGCGAAGGCGATCAATATACGAGTGGATCATCGGCCGAACGAAGCACACCCACTGGGCCGACTCCAAAGAAGCCGAGAAAGTACTTTTCTCCGGACTGGAAATTCTGGAGTCGATAGATCCACGAAACCTCGCCCGCTACGCGGAAGAACTGCTTCTCCATGCCTGGCGACCATCTCGGGGGCGAGCCACGTGAGCACCTTCAGCGAAAAGCCCATCACCATGAGGACGGCCGACGACGTGACCCTGGCGGGCACCCTGGTGGTCACCGGCAAAAGCAGCGCATCGGCGGTGGTCATGCTTCACGGGATCAACGCGGACCGGCACGAGCATCTCGGTCTGTACGACCACCTCGCGGAACGCCTGGCGGGCCGGGGCACGGCCAGCCTGCGGTTCGACTTCCGGGCGCACGGCGAGTCCGCCTACCCCCAGGAGGAGATGACGATCGCCGGCCTGTGCCTGGACGTCAAGGCGGCGATCCGGACGATGATCGACAGGCTGCCGGACCTCTCCCGACTGACCCTCCTCGGGACGAGTTTCGGAGCGGCCCCGGCGGCTTACACAGCCGGTACCGAGCCCCTGGTGAAGAACGTCCTGCTGTTCGCCCCCGTGCTCGACTACGTCCTCACCTTCCTGCGGCCGACAACGGAATGGGCCAAAGCCTCGTTCACCCCCCAGACGCTGGCCGCGGTACCGGAGACCGGCCACCTCCTCCTGGACGGTGAGCGGCGACTGGGCGCCAAACTCCTGACGGAAATGGAGATCCTGCACCCCGCCGACGCCGTCCGCGCGGCGCGCGTCCCGACGGTGGTGATCCACGGCGACTCCGACTCGATGGTCCCCGCCGTCCAGTCACGCGGCGCCGCCGGCGCCAACCCCCTGGTCGACGTCCGGATCGTCCCGGGCATGGACCACGGCTACATGGACGTCTCCGACCCGGACGGCGTCTCGGCTCGATCGCTGGAGAACCGGACGATGATCGGAGACTCCCTGGTGTCCCTGGCCCTGGGAAAGGACGGCCATGACTAGGGTCGTCCTCGGCCGCGACTGCGTCATCCACTCCACCAGCAGGCTGGGCGGCCCCTTCCGCCAACTCCTCGACGGCTCCCGGGACACCGCCCGACACGACATCTCCCTCGGCGAGCGCTGCTGGGTCGGCGACTTCGCCTGGCTGGGCGAAGGCGTCACGATCGGCGACGGCAGCGTGGTGGACCACCACTGCCTGATCGAACCCGGCGTCTCCATCGGCGCCGGCGTGCTCGTCACCCACCGCGCCCAGATCTGCAGCGACGCGGTCATCGGCGACTCCTGCGTGATCGGCGGGTTCGTCGGCGACCGGACCCGCATCGAGGAGCGCTCCCGGTTCTTCGGCAAGGCGCTCCACGCCCAGACGGACCCGTCCCGCCCCTGGGACGCCGACGGGTCCCGCGAGGCGGCACCGACGATCAGGGCCGACTCGTTCGTGGGCTTCGGCGCGGCCGTCATCGGGGACGTGGTGGTCGGCCCGCGGGCCTACGTGTGCGCCAACGCGGTGGTCAGCCGAACGGTCCCGCCCGGCCACATCGCCAGCCACGTCAACCGGCTGACGCACTTCACCGACTGGCCGGGGCCCCTCGCGGACTGCCCGATCTTCGCCGGCTGAGGCCGCCACCGTGGAACTCGACTGGCTCGGCGACGCGCTCCAGATCGTCGGCATCGGCGCCAGCGTCGGCGCGTCCACGGTGGCCTCCATCAGCCTGAAGAAGAACTGGCGCTACCGCGCGCTGCGGAACGTCTGGGGCTTCGGCCGCAGGGACCGCGTCATGGTGGTGTGCACGGAACTGGACGATCCGGAGACGCGCCAGTTCCCCGAACCGCGCGAGTTCATCTACTCGTACAAGTACGGCGACCTCGACGCCCTGTTCGAAGTCGTCACGACGCTGCTCCGGCTGTTCCCCGCGCTGGAGCTGCGGGTGGTGTCCTACAACGAGCTCGACCGCAGCCAGCTGGACCTGGACTCCCATCTGGTCCTCATCGGCGGCCCCGACTACAACAAGGTGACCGAGCGGATCCTGGAAGAGGCCGACACCTGCTTCGACTACCTGAGCCCCTACTCCAGGCAGCCGTCCCGGCGGCATCCCGACGAGATCGTCCTGCTCGCCCGGGAGAGCGGCGACGAGCTCTTCTTCACCACCGACAAGCGCGACTACGGGTACTTCGAAACGCTCGACAACATCTACGCCGAAGGCAAGCGGATCGTGCTGATCGGCGGCTGCCACACGCTGGGGGTGACCGGCGCGGCGAAGACGTTCTCCGTGCTCAACGTCGCGCGCCAGGAGACCCGCGAGATCGTGCTGCGCAACGCCAACCGGGTGTGGCGGCACACCCGGCGCAAGAAGCGCTTCGCGGTGCTCGTCGAGGCGCACCGGGTCGGCACGTCCATCAGCACCCCGCAGGTGAAGACCCAGAACATCTGGTCGCCCTGAGCGAAGCGCCCCGGTCCGGCGGGCCACGGCCCGCGGCGAGATCACCGACGATCCCGGCTGGCCGGATCCGGCCAGGCCCGTGCGGCGTACGATTCGCCGCCCCGGCGTGAGCTGCGGTGGAGCGGAACGGCTCCTGCCGGCGGTGGTTTTCGGGCTCCTCCTCACGGTGGGGCGGGTTCGTCCTCTGGACGGGTGACAGCACGGGACGCGGCATCGAAGAATCGCGCCGAACGGACGTCGGCGAAAGGGCGAACGCGATGGCGCGGCAGCGACCCCCCAGGGCGAGAAGGCTCGGCGCGGTGGGAGCGGGCGTCGCGCTCGCCATCGCCCTGGTGCCCGCACCGGTCCAGGCGGCCGAGCGGCTGGACCGGCGGGCGTTGCAGGGCACCCTGGACGCGGTGCACCGGGCGGGCATGTACGGGACCTACTCGGCGGTCCGCGACCGGCGCGAGGAGTGGCGGGGCGCCGCCGGCGTGGCGGACGTGCGCACCCGGCGGCCCGTGCGCCCCGACATGGAGCACCGCGTCGGGAGCATCACCAAGACGTTCACCGCGGCGGCCGTCCTCCAGCAGGTCGAGCGGGGCCAGGTGGACCTGGACGCACCGATCGGCCGGTACCTGCCCCGGGTCGTGCCCGGCGAGCGCGGCCGGCAGGTCACCGTCCGGATGCTCCTCAACCACACCAGCGGGATCGCCGACTACATCGGCTCCGCCTTCCCCTCGCTGCAGGTGCCCTCCGGGGAGAGCCTGGACGCCCACCGGGTCCGCCGGTTCCGGCCCGAGGAACTGGTCCGGTACGGGCTGGCGGGCCCGCCCACCAACGCGCCCGGCCAGGGCTGGTCGTACTCCAACACCAACTACGTGATCGCCGGGCTGCTGCTGGAGCGGGTCACCGGCACGCCGGCCGAGGCGTACATCACCCGCCACGTCATCCGTCCCGCCGGCCTGAAGCGCACCTACTTCCCGGCCACCCCGTTCATCCGCGGCCCGCACGCGCGGATGTACGAGAACCTGTACGGGTACATCGACCCGCCCCGCGACTACAGCGTCTACGACATGTCCTGGGCCGGGACGGCCGGCGCCGTGGTGGCGACGATGGACGACCTCAACCGGTTCTACCGGGCCCTGCTCACCGGCCGGGTGATCGGCCCCGCCGCGCTGGCGCAGATGCGGCGGACCGTGCCCGTCACCGACCCGGACGGCAACGTCCTGATGCGCTACGGCCTCGGCCTGTACGCCCTGGACCTGCCCTGTGGCGAGTTCTGGGGCCACGACGGCGCCGTCTTCGGGGCCGGCACCCAGTCGCTGTCGGACGCCGCCGGAAACCGGCAGCTCTCCGTCGGCCTCACCCTGATGAAGTACCAACGGCTGGACGAGCCCGGGAATCCGCTGCCGCACCCCGCCGACAACGCGCTGGGCGTCCACATGCTCCAGGCCCTCTGCGGCGACCAGGGGGCCCAGATCACGGCCGGCGGCCCCGCCTTCCGTCCCCTCCCCCTCCAGCACCACCGCCGCTGACCCGCCCGCCCCGGCCCGCACGGGGGTTCGAGCCTGCGCGGGCCGGTCGGCGTTTCCCACCCGCGCGCGTCCGCCGCCGTCCTTCCGGACCTGCCGCCGCGTTCGCTACCATCGCCCCATGACTGCCGGGTCGGCCACGCGCCGTGCACAGAACGGTCACCCGGCCATCGCTTGATCACCGCGCGGGCGAGAGGCCCGCCCCCGTTACGAGGAGCGCGTACCGCCACTCGTAACGGAAGGAGGTGAGCACATGAGCTGGCAGGATTTCCTCGCCCGTCACCAGGTCGGCGACGTCATCGAAGGCGTCGTGACCGAGCAGGTGCCGTTCGGTTCGTTCATCGAGTCGGGCGGCTGCACGGGTCTGGCGTACCAGCAGACCTGGCCCGTCGGAGCCCGCGTCTCGGTCAGGATCCTCGCGATCGACCCCGAGCAGCAACGGTTCAGCCTGGCCCCAGCCTGAGTTGAGCGCTGGTCCGGGGGAACCGGACTCCCCCGGACCAGCCCCCACCGCATTATCGCGGCCCTCCCCGAACCCACATCCGGACGTGGACGGCGGAACTGTCAGATGTCTTCGAATTCGTAGATATGTGTTCCCTCATGTCCCTCGAACAAGAGGCAGCAGGTGTCCTCGATGTCATCCTCCGCGCGGCCCTTGGCCGGGCAGATCGGAAGGACGACGGTCCCGAACGCGGTGTCCGTCCAGCGGATCCAGTGGTCTCCTGCTTCGTCGGACTGCGCCAGCGAATGATGCGGACCAGCATGGCCCTTCTGCAGTTCACACCAGTTCTCGTGCTCCGTGATGTGCGCGCGCCACGGTCGGGATTCCAGTTCGGCCACTTGCTGATCGGTCAGTCTGATGCCGTGCGGACACGGTACGGCGAAATGCAGGCCACGCCCCATACGGACAACCTTGTCAGGTGGCCGGGCCGAACCAGGCCGCTTTGCGCGGACATCCCCCAAGCTCACCTGGATGACCCCAGGAACGAACCGATGCTTGAAACGATCGGCGTCGAACCCGTCAAGATGAAGAATGATCGGATCGCCGCGGTCGAAGCCTGCTGCGGCACCGCGTAGAGGGGACCCGCGCTTGGATACCACCGAGGTCGACGCCGTCCTGGACTGGTTACTGAACCAGTACGGAACGTCACTCTCCGATCGGCGGCCCATCCGGGTGTGGGGCCGCTCCGGGGTCGAGCGGCTGCGTCTGCGCAACGGGGCCACGGTGGTGTTCAAGTACGCTGAAGGCCCTTTCGCCGACGAGCACATCGCCTTGGGCATCGCCCAGGAGGCCGGGCTTCCCGTCCCGCGCCGCCTGGCCGTCGTCCGCCGGCCGGGCCTGCTCGGCATGTTCATGGACGATCTCGGCCCCGCTCTACGCGAGGCCACCGACGACGACGGAGCCAGGCTCGCCGCCGCCGTTCACCGGGTCACCGCCACCGGTTCCCTCCCGGTACTGGACGCGCGGCGCCTCGCCGGCATGCCCCGGTCGATCGCCGCGTGCCTGCGCCGCATCGGCGGCAGCACGGGCCTGGAAGCCGCCCACGCCCTCGACAAGGTCGCCGCGGACCGGGCGGCGGGCACCGATCTCCCACCGTTCGGCCTGTGCCATTCCGAATGGCACCCCACCTCGGTGCACCACGGCGAGTCGGGCGTTCACCTCCTCGACTTCGCCCGGGCGTTCCGCGGTCCCGGGCTACTGGACCTCGCCTCCTGGCACGGCACCGTCACCGCCCCCGACCCGCAACGACTCACCGAACTGCTGGAGGCGTACATCGCCGCGGGCGGCCCCGAGACCGCCCGTGCCCGGCGAGGCTCGCTGCCCGCGGCCCGCTGGGCCCTCGGCTGGCACCGCGTCTGGGCGGCCGACTGGTTCACCCACCAGCTGACCATCGGCTGGGCCGACGGAGCGGAGGAGACGTGGACGGCCGCGATCACCCGCCATCTCACCGACGCCGCCGACCTCCTGAACGCCTGACCCCGGTCCGCGACCGCTTCGAGTGGACCCGCGCCCGACATCGGCACGGGTAAAGACGGCCGCCCAGCGCTCCAGCCCGGTCTCCTCCGGACGTCAGCCGTCGTGAGCACCGGCCTTGGCAGCGCACAGGAAGGCCCGCCAATCCGCGTTACTGAACGACAGCACCGGCCCGTGCCGGTCCCTGGTATCGCGCACCCCGACCTGACCTGGCACGACGGCGACCTCGACACACTGATTGCTGTGCTCACTGCGAATGGACTTGAACCAGTGGGCCGTACTGAAGCCCGGTCGGCTCTGGAGCATGACGAGCTCACTCTCGTTCGTGGCTACCCGCCTTGATGCCCTGCAGGAATGCCCCCCACGCCACTCTGGTGAAGGACAGAACCGGGCCATGCCGGTCCTTGGTGTCACGCACGCCCACATGCCCTGATATGACGGCGACCTCGACACAATCCGCCAGGTTGGGACTACGGCTGCTCTTACGCCACTGTGCACCCATGAAACGAGAAGAGGTGGTCGACATGCTGGCCTCCTTGACTCACTCGTACTTCCGGGCGATCCCGGCGAGAAGGTCAACCGTGCCGACCAAGGACGACCGCCCGGCGCTCCGGCCCGGTCTCCGCCGGACGTCAGCCGTCGTGAGCGCCGGCCTTGGCGGCATACAGGAAGACCCGCCACTCCGTTTTACTGAACGACAGCACCGGGCCATGCCGGTCCTTGGTGTCACGCACGCCCACATGCCCTGGTACGACGGCGACCTCGACACAATCCGCCTGGCTCGGGCTATGACTGCTCTTGCACCACTGTGCATCGGCGAAACGAGAAGCAGTCGGCATATCTGACCTCCCCTGTCTCACTCGTACTCTCCTCCGGGCGATTTCGGCGAGAAAGTCGACTTGCCGGTCCTTTGGTGCCGTGTACTCCGACCTGGCACAACAGCGACCGCGATACAGCCTGCCCAGCTAGGGCCGTGGCTGTTCTTACGCCGATACTTGCTCGCGAAGGCTCCGAGGCTAACTCTCCCATACAGATTACTAGAAGTCGTATGCACCAGATTTGGCCGCTTGCAGAAAGGCTTGCCACTCCGCGTTAGTGAATGACAGCTGCGAACTGCCACGGTTCTTGGTATCGCGTACTCCGACGCGGCCTGGCACAACGGCGATCTCAACGCATTGATCACTCGGCTCGCTGCGAGCGGACTTGAACCAGCGAGCGGCGCTGAAGTCCGGCTGGACCTCGATCATGGGGCCTCACTTTCGGTCGTACTCGTCAGCGACGGCTTCGAGGAGGGCCCTGGAGTCGTCCTTGTTGAGCGCCGCCGCGATCAGGTGGTCGAAGGTAAGGTTAGCCGCCTTCACTTCCTCTTGGCGCTCCAGATAGAGGATGCCGGTGGCGGAGTCGATATAGGCAATGCCCCGGTCGTTTTCCTCCGGGAAGGTGAACACTCCGAAGGAACCCGCCATGGAAGGGTGGGCTCCTGCGGAGAACGGGATGACCTGAAGTGTGACCCAAGGGCTGTGTGCCTCCTGGATCAACCGGCGCAACTGGTCACGCATGACCAGGGCATCACCGATCTCACACCGCAGAGCCGCCTCATGCAAGATGAGCCACACGTCGAGTTTGGCGTTCTCTCGAAGGAACGCCTGTCGCTCCAGCCGGAGTGCCACGCGACGCTCGGTCTCCGCCTCGCGCAACTCAAGGGGGCCACCTCCGAGAATTACCGCCCTGGCATAGTCCTCGGTCTGGAACATGCCGGGGACGTTCAACGGACGGTACTCGCGCAGCGACTCAGCAGCCGACTCCAGACCTATGTAAGTAGCGCTGTTCCGCGACAACAGATCGCTGTAGGGCTGCCACCAACCTTGTTGCCTCGCATCGCGGGCAAGCTGAATGAGAGCGGCGCGGACACGCTGATCCGCAACCTCGTATAGATCGAGCATGTCCCGGACATCGCCATGATGCACCGACATCCGGCCAGTCTCGATCTTGGAGATCTTGCTGGGCGACCAGCCAAGTCGCCGCGCAGCCTCTTCGCCCTTCATGCCCAGGGCCTCACGAAGCCGCCTCAACTCCATGCCGAGCCGCCTGCGCCGCACCGTGGGATTGCTGCTCACCGACACGCCTCCAATCTAGAGGAAATTTCCTCAAGGCGCTTGCCGAGAGGAACAAACCAAAGCATGCTCTCAGTGTGCCGTAAGTTACGGTCTGCGAGGGGAGAAAGCGGCGATGAGCGGGTGCATGTCCGGGGAGCGGCCGTCCGCGCGGGGGCGGTGGGAGCAGGTCTTCCGAGCGGTGCGGGAGGAGGTGGGCGAGGCCCGGCGGTGGGCGCGCCGGTTGCTGCCCGCGCACTGCGACGTGGCCGCCGACACCGAGCTGGTGCTGGGGGAACTGCTGGCCAACGCCGCCGTGCACAGCCCGGTCGCGGCCGTGCTGGTGGTGCTGGCGCACGACCGGGACGGGCTGCGCGGCGAGGTGCACGAGCTGGGCGAGACCGGGGGCGCGGTGACGCTCGACTCGGCGGCGCTGGCGGAGATGCGGCAGCTGCGCGCGGTGCCCGAGCACGTCAGGGTCTCCGTGGACGATCTCCGGGAGAGCGGCCGTGGGCTGGCCATCGTCGCCCACCTGTGCGGGCGCGGCTGGGGCGTCACCGCGGCCCCGTACGGCCGGACGGCCTGGTTCGTCCTGCCGGGGTGCCGCTGCCAGCTGCGGACACGGCACCCGGCCTGGGGCATCGTGCCCGGAGACGACCTGAATCCCTGGCGGGCCGTCCGCAAGAACTACCCGAGCCTGGTCGCCCGCGACCCGCTGAAACTCATGGACGGCATGGCCGAAGCCGAACACCTCGGCCCGCTCACCCGCCGTGATCCTTGAGGATCCAGGGGGCCACAGCACCTCGAATCCTCAAGGATCACGGATCCTGGGGGCGGGTACGCGCTGATCCTCCAGCTTCCGGGGCGCTGTGACGCCTCGGATGCTGGAGGATCACGGCAGGTCGGCGGGTCAGGTGGTGGAGGCGCGTTCGGCGGCGGCGCGGAGGGCGCGGACGGACTCGGCGGGGTCGTCCTTGCCGTAGACGGCGTTGCCGGCGACGAAGACGTCGGCGCCGGCCTCGGCGCAGCGTTCGATGGTCTCGTCGCTGACGCCGCCGTCGACCTGGAGCCAGACGGACGAGTCACTGTTCCTGATCAGCTGCCGGGCGCGGCGGACCTTCGGGAGCACCACGTCCAGGAACTTCTGGCCGCCGAAGCCGGGCTCGACCGTCATCAGCAGCAGCATGTCGATCTCGCCCAGCAGGTCCTCGTACGGCTCCACCGCGGTGGCGGGGTTGAGGGCCAGCCCGGACCGGGCGCCCGCCGCCCGGATGGTGCGCAGGGTGCGAACCGGGGCCTTGGCCGCCTCGGCGTGGATGGTGACGCTGCCCGCGCCGGCCTCCGCGTACGCCGGCGCCCACCGGTCGGGGTCCTCGATCATCAGGTGGCAGTCGAGGGGCAGCGCGCTGTGCTTGAGCAGCGCCTCCACCACCGGCAGCCCGAGGGTCAGGTTGGGCACGAAGTGGTTGTCCATCACGTCGACGTGCACCCAGTCGGCGGCGTCGGAGATCCGCGCGACGTCCTCGGCGAGCCGGGCGAAGTCGGCGGACAGGATGCTGGGAGAGATCTGAACGGCCATGATGCCCAGAGTCTAGGAGCATCCCCCGCCGTATGGTGTCCCCCACTCGGGTGACGCCACGGGTGACCCGCCGTTCCCGCCCCGCGAGGAACCCCGGCCGCCGTCCGGCGGTCCGAGAGACGGCGGCTTCCACCGGGACGGACGGAGAACCCCTGTGCACGTCGACGACCAACTGGAGCGGGTCCACTGGCACCTCGTACGGGGCGATCAGCTTCGCGCCGGTGTCTCCGCACGGGCCGGTGCGGTCCTCAGCACCAACGCGCTGGTGCTCGCGGGGATCGCCCTGGCGTTCTCGCTGCGGAGCCCGCGACCGGACGCCCTCGTCGTGGCGATCGCGCTGGGGATCCTCGGTTGCGTGGCCCTTTCGGTGGGGAACGCCACGCTGGCGCTGGTGACCCTGCGGAGCTGGGAGCGTCAGTTCGGCGACCGGAACACGCCCACCGCGTTCCTGTACTGCCACGTCGAGGCCGACCAGGCGTCCAGCGCCTTCAAGGACTTCAGGCGCAGGGTGACCACGATGTCCCCCGAGGAGCATCTCGATCACGCGCTGGCCGAGCTGTGGCGGTGCGGGCGCCTGCACGGGTACCGGTACCGCAGGCTGCGCATCGCGGTGTGCTGGCTCCTGGCGGCGCTCGTCCTGTTCCCGGTGGCCGCCGCAGCGGCCATCTGAGGCGTGTTGCGAAGTGGGCGGATGCTGATCCCGGTGATCGTTGAGGATGGGCGGGGCTGGAGCCCCGCCCATCCTCAACGATCACCGTCCGGTGCGCCGCCGGGGACGGCGGCTTCCCCAGGGGACGGGGAGATCGTGTGGAGGTGATCGCCGGACGGGATCCGGTGACGGTCCGGGCGGGTCGCCCCGCGTCGTCAGGAGGGTGACGGGCTGGGGGTCGAAGGGGGCGAAGGGGCCGGAGACCGGGGGAACTCGCAGGAGATGTTCCCGACGTCCTTGTCGCCTTCCCAGTCCTCGACCATGACGTAGGTGCAGACGCGGCCGTGCCTGTCGGTGAAGGACCTCTCGATGGCCTTCTCGCCGCAGCCGCTCAGCGCGAGGCCGGCGGCCGCGAGCAGGAACGCCGTCCGGAGCGCTCGCCCGTTCATCTCCGTGCACCTCCGGTCGCCACAGGCGTGGGCGGGTAGTCGCAGTCGATGTTCTCGGCCTCGATGGCGCTCGAATCCTGGTCCTGCACGTACAGGTACGTGCAGGCTCGCCCGTACCGGTCGGTGAACGATCTCTCCACGACACCGTCGCCGGCGTTGCCGCATCCGCTCAGCATCGCGACACCCGCCATGACCGTGAGCGCCGCCGTCCACCGGGTCCGCACCGCACCACTCGCCTCCGCCGTCCGAGTGATCCCGATTGTCGGCTCCCCCGGAAACATCCGTCAAGGCGCCCGCCGCGCCGTGCGGAGGCGTCCGGGCGGGTCGCCGCCGGCATCGGGGACCTCGGGGGCCGGACAGCGGGAGCCGGCCGGACGATCCGGAACACGCAGGGAACGGGCGTCAGACCGGTGCTCGCTCCGGAGCCGGGGCGGGCGGGACGGCGGGGGCGGCGAGGCGCAGGTGGCGGAAGGTCTCCGGGGCGCCGGCGGTGAACCAGAGGCCGACGAGCGCCTGGGCGCAGAAGATCAGCACCGGTTCGGGGCCCGGCAGCAGGACGAACGTGCCGGCCGCCAGCGAACCAGCCAGGCCCACCGGCAGGCGGAGCAGCCGGCGGGCCGGCGGGCCGGCGGCGGCGAACCCGCCGCGGCGGTACAGCCAGGACAGCCCGACCAGCGCGCCGCACAGCGTGCCCGTGGCCAGCGCGCACCGGTCGGCGGTGACCGGGCCGCCGGTGCCGCCCGCCGCCACGATCGCCTGCCGCCAGGCGGCCGGCATCTGCCAGCCCTCCAGCCACCGGACGGTCAGTGCCGCGGGGGCAAGGAAGGCCGCCGCCACCCCGGCGACCAGGCCGAACTGGGTGGTGAGCGGGCGGGCCCGCCACCAGGCGAGCACCCGGGGCTCGGACCACAGCACGGCCGCCAGCAGCAGGGCGCCGGTCGTCCAGCCCGCCGCCACCTGCTCCGGCGTGTGCTGGCCGAGGTAGACCCGCGACACGCCCACCAGCAGGACCAGTACCACGGCGGTCCCGGTCGCCCAGGGCCGGAGCCGGGCGCCGAACGGCCACCGGGCGGCCAGGTAGCCCCAGGCGATCATCGCTCCCTGCGCGTGGCCGGACGGCATGCCGAACGAGGTCTGCGCCTCCAGCGCGGTGACGTCCCGGTCGGTCCAGTAGGGGCGGGGGTCCTGCAGGGAGAGCTGCAGCAGGGCGTTGAGCGCGGACCCCAGCAGCACCGTCACCAGCGCGCCCGCGCCGAACCTCGGCCGCACGCACCACAGCAGGACCACGAACACCGGCACGTAGAACGCGGCGCTGCCGAGGAAGGACACGGCATGCATGAAGTGGGTCAGCATCGCGTCACCACTTCCCGGGCGATCGCCCGGCACACGTCCTCACGGGGTCCGGCGGAACAGGGCCAGGAACATCGCGTCCGTGCCGTGCCGGTGCGGCCAGAACTGGGCGTAGGGGGTGCCCGCCACCGCGACGGGGGGCAGCTCGCCCGCCGTGACCGCGGCCAGTGCGGCGGGGGCGTCCAGCGCGGTGATGTCGGAACGGTCGCGCAGCGCGTCGTCGGCCACCACCCGGGTCTCGGCCAGGTGCGGCGAGCACGTCACGTACGCCACGACCCCGCCAGGCCGGGCCGCGTCCAGCGCGGTGGCCAGCAGCCGCCGTTGCAGCGGCCCCAGCTCCGCCAGGCTCTGCGGGCCGCGCCGCCAGCGCGCCTCCGGCCGGCGGCGCAGCGCGCCCAGGCCGGTGCAGGGGGCGTCCACCAGCACCCGGTCGAAGGCGCCGGGCCGCCAGGCCGGGGCGGTGCCGTCGGCGACGACCACCCCCGCCCGGGCGTCCACCGCGCGGCGGACCAGCTCGGCCCGGTGCGGCTGCACGTCGCAGCCGAGCAGCCGGGCGTCCCGGCCCGCGGCCAGCGCCGACAGCAGCCCGGCCTTGCCGCCGGGCCCGGCGCACAGGTCGAGCCAGCGCGTGTCGGCGCCCTCCACCGGCGCCCCGGCCAGCGCCAGCGCGACGAGCTGGCTGGCCTCGTCCTGGACGGCCGCGCGCCCCTCCCGGACGGCCGGCACCGCCGCGGGGTCGCCCTCGGCCAGCAGCGCCGCGTACGGCGAGTAGGGGGCGGGCTCGGCCCCGGCGGCGACCAGTTCGGCCAGTTCGGCCCGGCCGGGACGGGCCACCAGCGTCACCCGGGGGCGGGCGTTGTCGGCGGCGAGCAGGTCCTCGACCTCGGCCGGGCCGACAGCGTCGCGCAGCGCGGAGACGATCCAGCGCGGGTGGCTGTAGGACACCGACAGCCGGCCGAGCTCGTCGGCGGGCGCGGCGATCTCCAGCCAGGCGGGCAGGTCGCGGGTGGCCACCTTGCGCAGCACCGCGTTGGCGAACTTGGCCTGGCCCGGCCCGACGACCGCGCGGGCCAGTTCCACGGTGGTGGCGACGGCCGCGTGCGCCGGGATGCGGGTGGCCAGCAGCTGGTGGCAGCCCAGCCGCAGCACGTCCAGCAGCGGCGGGTCGATCCGGCGCAGCTCGCGGTCGCTGCACAGCGCCAGGATCGCGTCGTAGGTGCCCTGGCCGCGCAGCGTGCCGTAGGTCAGCTCGGTGGCCAGCGCGGCGTCCCGGCCGGTGATCCCCCGGTCGTGCAGCCGGGCGGGCAGCAGCAGGTTGGCGTAGGCGTCGCGGGTCTCCACCGCGCGGATCACGTCGAAGGCGGTGCGCCGGACCAGGTCCTCGGGGCGGCCGGTGCGGCGGGGCGCGCCGGGCCGGCGGTTGCGGTCGCGGCGGTCACGGGCGTTGCGGGCGGGCGACATCAGAGCGAAACCTTCTGGAGAGGGAGGGGCATCAGTGCACGGCGTCCTTGCCGATGAGGTTGACGCCACGGATCCAGTCGGCGGCGGGCATCCGCCGCTTGCCCTGCGGCTGCACCTCGCCGAGCGCCACCGGGTGGGTGGCGGTGCCGACCAGCACCTCGTGCTTGGCGGCGCGCAGCTCGCCGGGCGAGAGGGCGGGGCCGCCGGCGGCGAGCCGGACGGGGCCGAGCTTGACCCGGTCGTCGCGGAACATCGTCCACGCCCCGGGCGCCGGGGTGCAGGCGCGGACCAGCCGGTCGACGTGCATCGCCGGGGTCCGCCAGTCGACCCGGGCGTCCTCGGGGGTGAGTTTGGCGGCGTGCGAGACGCCCTCGGCCGGCTGCGGCCGGGCCGCCAGCAGCCCGGACTCGATGCCGTCCATGGTGTCGACCAGCAGCCGGGAACCGGCGCGGGCCAGCCGGCCGAGCAGGTCGCCGCTGGTGTCGGCCGGCCGGATCGGCTCGGTGAGCACCCCGTACACCGGCCCGGTGTCCAGCCCCTCCTCGATCAGGAAGGTGGCGGCGCCGGTGACGTCGTCGCCGTGCAGGATCGCGCGCTGCACGGGCGCCGCGCCGCGCCAGGCGGGCAGCAGCGAGAAGTGCAGGTTGACCCAGCCGTGCACCGGGATGTCCAAAGCGATCTTGGGCAGCAGCGCCCCGTAGGCCACCACCGGGCAGCAGTCGGGGGCGATCTCGCGCAGCCGGTCGAGGAAGTCGGGGTCCTTGGCCTTGGCCGGTTTGAGCACCTCGATCCCGGCCGCGACGGCCACCTCGGCCACCGGGCCGGCGGCGATCTTACGGCCCCGCCCGGTGGGGGCGTCGGGACGGGTGACCACGGCGACGACCTCGTGCCGGGACGCCAGCAGCGCCTCCAGCGAGGGAACCGCCGTCTCGGGGGTGCCGGCGAAGACCAGGCGCACGCTCAGATGGCCTTTCCGTAGGTGCGGTGCGGCGACTCGCGGACCACTGGGGCGGGGTCACCGAACCACTCGGCCTCGCGGATCGCCTTCATCGCGGCCTTGCGCTGCTCGGGATCCATCCGGTCGATGAAGATGACGCCGTCGAGGTGGTCGGTCTCGTGCTGCACGCAGCGGGCGAGCAGGTGCGTCCCCTCCAGGACGATCGGCTCGCCGTGCATGTTGAAGCCCTTGGCGACCGCGCGCACCGACCGGGGGGTCGGGAACGCCAGGCCGGGCAGCGACAGGCACCCCTCGTCGTCGGTCTCGGTCTCCTCGGAGAGGTCGAGCGTGGGGTTCACCAGATGCCCCAGCCGGTCCTCGATGTAGTAGGTGAAGACCCGGAGCCCGACGCCGAGCTGCGGGGCGGCGAGCCCGGCCCCGGGGGCGTCGATCATCGTGTCGGTGAGGTCTTTGACGAGCTGGCGCAGCTCCTTGTCGAAGTCCCGCACCGGCTCGGCCGGGGTGCGCAGCACCGGGTCGCCGAAGAGGCGGATGGGCTTGACGGCCAACAGTGGCTCCGATCATGGCTCTGACGGGTGATTCTGACAGTCTACGGAGACCACGAGGGGCAAATCCCGGCCCCGGCGCGGCGCGCCCGGCACCGCCCGGGCCGGGCGCGGGACGGGCGGGCGGCGGCAGGCGAGCACGGCGAGCTGGGTGCGGTCGCGCCGGCCGAGCACCCGCAGCAGGGTCGAGACGTGGGTCTTGACGGTGGGCACACCCAGCCCGAGCCGGCCGGCGATCTCGGCGTTGGTCAGCCCCTCGCCCACCAGGGCCAGCACCTCGCGCTGCCGTGCGGTGAGGCCGGGCCCCTCGGCCACGGCGGGGCCCGCCTCCTGGGCGAGGAACCGTTCGGTGAGCAGCCGGGCGACGGGCGGGGCGAGGAACACCCCGCCCGCCTGCACGGCGCGGACCGCGTCGACCACCTGGGTCACCGGCGCGGCCTTCAGCAGCAGGCCGCGCGCCCCGGCGCGCAGCACGCCGACCGCGGTGTCGGCGTCGTACGCCGACCGCACCGCGACGATCCCGGCCGGGTGACCGGCCGCCTCGTGCAGCTCCGCCAGCCCCGGGACGAGTTCTTCCAGATCGAGCAGGACGACCGCGGGCGGCGGCTCGGCGCGCAGCGCCCGGCGCAGGCCGTCGCCGCCGGGCCGCCCCACGACCCGCACCCCCGGGGTCCCCGCCATGACGGCGGCCAGTCCGGCGGTGAAGACGTCCGGGCCGCCGCAGACCGCCACCCGCAGCACCGCGCCGGGCGGGGGGTCCCCGTCCGCGCACCGGCAGGACGTCCCGCTCATCCGGTCAGACCGCGCCGGTCTGGGCGACGACGGAGAACCGCAGCGAGCGCGCCTCCGTCATGCACTCCCGCAGCGGGCGGACCAGCTCCCGGTGCTCGGGGCTGGCCTCCCACCGGCGGAAGTCCTCCAGCCGCGCCCACTCGCTGGTGATCAGCCACTGCTCCGGGTCGTCGTCGGACCGGCAGACCTGGTCGACCAGGTGGCCCGGCACGCCGTCCGCGACGAGGTGCCGCACCTTCTGGTAGGCCGCCAGGAAGTCCGCCTGCCGCTCGGCGGGGACCCGGACGAGGAAGACCACCCTCCCCCGGCCGGCGCTCACCGGCCGACCCTCCGGTCGGTCACGGTGGTCATCAGGCTCTCGGTGTAGAACTTCCGCCGGCCCTCGGCGGTCGCGAAATCGCCGGGGGCCTCGAAGATCTCGGCCATCTCCCGGGCGGCCCCGACCGGCACGGCGCGGGCGAGGTCCTCCACGAACCCGTCGATGTCACCGCCGATCTCGAAGACGCCGACGAGCACGTCGTCGCCCTGGCGGAACACCGAGGCCCCGTGCAGGGTGTCCACCCGGGCCAGGTCGCCGGGCCCGGCCAGGAACGCGGCGGCCCGGTCCATCCGGTCCGGCCTGACCGGGTAGCGCAGCGCGTGCCGGGTGCCCGTCCCCTCGGCCGAAGAGCTGCAGTGCATCAGCGGCTCGGTCCGCCGCCGGGCCATGAACTCCCCGCGCTGCCGGGGGTCGGCGGGGTCGTAGGTGTCCACCAGGTGGGGCAGCAGCCCGCGCTCCACCTCCAGCACGACCGGGTCCTGGGCCAGGTGGGCGGCCAGCGTCGGCAGATCGCCCTCGATCTCGATCGCCCGGACGGCGAGGTCGTCCTTGAGGAAGACGGCGGTGCTCAGCAGCCGGGTGCCGTCGTCGGTCTCCAGCCGGGGCGTGCCGTAGCCGGCGAGCAGTTCCCGGACGGCTTCGTGCGAGCCGGGCCTGATCCGGAAGGCGAGTGCGTGACGTTCCATCTTCATCCCCTCGGTCGGGTCGGGAGTGGATCGGGGCGGCCGGTCACGGGCCGTCCCCCGCGTGGCGCAGTACCAGCGCGCTGTTGAAACCGCCGTGTCCCCGGGCGCAGACCAGCACCGTCCCGACCCGTGCCGGGCGGGGCTCGCGGACCAGGTCCAGCCGGTACGCCGGGTCGGGGTCGTCGAGGTTGCCGATCGGGGGCAGCGTCCCGTGCCGCATCGCCAGCAGCGCGGTCGCGGCGCTCAGCGCCGATCCGCCGGCGCACAGCCGGCCGACGAGGCCCTGCGGGGCGGTGACCGGCACCCCGTACTCGCCGAAGACCCGGCGCAGGGCGCGCGCCTCGGCGGCGTCCAGGTCGGGTGAGCCCGCCCCGTCGGCCACCACCAGGTCGACCTCGCCGGGGGCGGCGCCCGCCGCGGCGAGGGCCCGTTCCATGGCCCGGGCGTACTGCCGCCCGTCCAGGGCGGGGTCCTCGAACCCGTGCGCGTCGTGGGTGGCCGCATGGCCCGCGATCTCCCCGTAGCCGCGGGCGCCGCGCCGGGCCGCCGCCGCGGCGTCCTCGACGAGGAGCACCGCGCCGCCCTCCCCGGGGACGTGGCCGCTCGCCCGCCGGTCGAACGGCTTGTAGCCGTCCCGCGGGTCGGTCGCGGCGGTCAGCCGCCGGCCGGTGATCTGGCAGGTCAGCGCGTAGGGGGAGATCGGTGCCTCGGTTCCGCCGGCGAGGACGGCCGGGGTGCCGCGCCGGATCACCCGGCATGCCCAGCCCAGGCTGTCGAGGCCGCCGGCCGCGTCGGAGACGAGCACCCCGGACGGGCCCTTGGTGCCGTGCCTGATCGAGATCTGTCCCGTGCTGGCGGCGTAGAACCAGGCGATGGACTGGTAGGCGCCGACCGCGCGCCGGCCCCGGGTCCACAGCGCCTGGATCTCGCGCTGGCCGAACTCGTTGCCGCCCGAGCCGCTGCCCAGGATGACCGAGGTGGCGTAGGGGTCCTGGTCGGCCGGGTCGTAGCCGGCGTCGGCCAGGGCCAGCCGGGCGGCGGCGAGCGCGGTCCAGGTCCACCGGTCCGTCTGCACCAGCAGCCGCTCGTCGACGTGCTCCTCGGGGCGGAACCCGGTGAGCTGGCCGGCCAGGGTCGTCGGGTAGCCGCCGGGGTCGAACGCCTCGATGCGCCGCACCCGGAGCTCGCCGGCGAGGGTGGCGGCCCAGTGCTCCGCGGCGCCGATGCCGGTCGGCGCCACCACGCCCAGACCGGTGACGACGGGCCGCCGCCCGGTCACCGGGCGCCGCCCGGGCGGGTGAGGACGATGGCCGACTGGAACCCGCCGAACCCGCTGCCCACCGAGAGCGCCACGTCGACCCGGTGGTCACGGGCGATCTTGGGCACGTAGTCGAGGTCGCACTCGGGGTCGCGCTTCTCCCAGTTGGCGGTGGGCGGCACCACGTCGTGCTCGATGGCCAGCGCGCACGCCGCGACCTCGATCGAGCCGATGGCGCCGAGCGAGTGGCCGACCATCGACTTGATCGAGCTGACCGGCACCTCGTGGGCGTGGGCGCCGAGGCTGCGCTTGAAGGCGGCGGTCTCGTGCCGGTCGTTCTGCCGGGTGCCGGATCCGTGCGCGTTGACGTAGCTCACCGCGGCCGGGTCCAGCCGGGCCTGGGCGAGGGCGTCGTCGATGGCCCGGGCCATCTCGACGCCGTCCCGGCGCAGCCCGGTCATGTGGTGGGCGTTGCACCGGGTGGCGTACCCGGTGATCTCGGCGTAGGCGTGGGCGCCGCGGCGGCGCGCGTGCGCGTACTCCTCCAGCACGAGCACGGCGGCGCCCTCCCCCATGACGAAACCGTCCCGGGTCGCGTCGAACGGCCGGGACGCGTGCTCGGGGTCGTCGTTGCGGGCGCTGGTGGCCCGGATGGCGTCGAAGCAGGCGATCGAGATCGGGGAGATGGGGGCGTCGGCCGCGCCGCTGACGACGACGTCGGCCTCGCCGTCCTGGATGAGCTGGAAGGCGTGGCCGACCGCGTCGATCCCGGAGGTGCAGCCGGTCGACACCACGGTCGCCGGGCCGTGCGCCCGGTACCGGCAGGCGACCTCGGTGGCCAGGCTGCTGGGCACCAGCGCGTGGTAGAGGAACCCCGACGCGTAGCGGGGGTCCACCAGCCAGTGCCGGCCGTGGTCGCTGGCGACGACGTACTCGTCCTCCAGCCGGGTGGTGGCGCCGACGGCGCTGCCCAGGCACACCGCGAGCCGGTCGTGGTCCAGCCCCTCGGCCGGCCGGCCGAGGCCGCTGTCGGCCATCGCCTCGTCGGCCGCGACTAAGGCGAACTGGGTGAACCGGTCGTTGCGGTGGATCTCCTGCGGGGTGAGGCCCTCCAGCAGCGGGTCGAAGTCGCATTCGGCCGCGATCTGGGACCGGAACTGCGCGGGGTCGAAGAAGGTGATCCGGCGGGTGGCGGAGCGGCCCTCGGTGAGCAGTTGCCAGAACTCCCGCCGGCCGGTGCCGCCCGGGGCGACCACCCCGACACCGGTCACCACCACCCGCCTCATCGCGCGGGCTCCGGTAGCGGCTCGGTGTCCACGTGCCCGAGTTCGGGGCGGGGTGCCAGCGGGCCGAGTTGGAAGACCACGAACGCGGTCTCGGCCGAGGTGTTCTCCAGGCGGTGCCGTACCCCGATCGGGATGAGCACGCCCGCGCGGGCGGCCAGTTCGCGGGGCTCTCCGTCCAGCCGGAGCGCCACCCGGCCGTTCACGCAGAAGAGGAACTCCTCCGAGTACGGGTGCCAGTGCTCGGTGACGACCTCGCCCGGCTCCAGGGTGAGCGTGCCGAAGAAGCCGGAGGTGGCGCCCACCGTGGCGGGCGACAGCAGGGTGCGGATGTCGCCGCCGCGCCGCCGGTTGGCCGGCACGTCGTCCATCGAAACGGTCTTGATGATCACGGTTGCTCCTCGACGGTCGGATCGGGCGGCGGGCGCGGCCGCCCGCCGCCCGGTGCGGAACGGACGCG
The DNA here is from genome assembly GCF_003289645.1 of Actinomadura craniellae. GTDB lineage: Bacteria > Actinomycetota > Actinomycetes > Streptosporangiales > Streptosporangiaceae > Actinomadura_D > Actinomadura_D craniellae. The sequence continues at coordinate 84,301 of NZ_QLYX01000010.1, forward strand.
GCGGGCGGGCGGGCGGACGAGGGCGCTCAGGCCGGCGTCTCGGCGGCGCGGGCGGCCCGCTCCACCTTCTGCCGGATGACCTCCATCTGGACCAGCGAGTTGGCGTTGATCCGGTCGGTCATCGCGGCGGTGTCGACGGGAGCGTCCGGGCGCATCCGGAAGTCCTGGACCCAGCGCATCCGGGTGCCGCCGTCCTCCTCGGCGTAGGTCCACTCGATGTTCATGTGCTCGAAGGGACCCGGTTCGACGCGCCGGGCGGTGACCCGCAGGCCCGACCGGTCCATGGTCCGCTCGGAGACCCAGCTCCAGACCCTGCCGTCGTCGTCGGGGTGCATGGTGAGCCGGAACCGGACGGTGCTGCCGGAGCGTTGCAGGATCTCCACCGCGGCGTACTCGGTGAACAGGACCGGCCACGACTCCAGGTCGTTGGTCATCTCCCAGACGACGTCCACGGGCGCGGCGATGAGCACGGAGTTGTCGGTGCGGCCGCTCATACGACGCTCTCCCGCAGGCCCAGCCCCTCGCGGATCAGCGCCAGGATCTCGCCGAAGGTCTCGTGTGGGCGCTCGTCGTCCAACTCGAAGCCGTAGCGGGAGTTGATCTCGGCTTGCAGTTGGAGGAAGGCCAGGGAGTCCAGGCCGATGTCGTCGAGGGTGGCGTCGGGATCGTCGGTGACGGCCTCGCGGGGCAGACCGGCCTTGCGGACGAGGATCTCCATGAGATCGCTGATCGTGAATTGCGCTGGCATTCATTACCCCCGTGAATTCGGTGAACCGGCCCGGGCCCCCGCCCGGTGCGTCCTCGCCGTCGGGACCGGTGCCCACCGGCCGCTACGACCGGATCCCGAAGGATCGTGCGATGCAACCCGATCGGGTGCCGACGCCCGCCTTGTACCCGGCACTTCACCAAGACATGCTCCACGACCTGGACCTATGCCCGGAAATTGACCGGCGGTTTCTCCCGTATTTTTTATGGCAATCTCTGGTAATTCGGTCAGGGTGCCCAGTGGTAGAAGCGGCGGGCCATCGCGTCCCGCGGCGAGCGCCACCGGTCGGGGTCGTAGGCGGAGACGTACTCCGACAGCCGGGCGCTGATCCGCCGGAAGTCGGGATGGCCCTGCACGGCGGCCACGCTCTCAGCGGGGTCCCCGGCGAACTCCACCAGGTGGATGTACAGGTCGTGGAGCGAGTAGAGCGACCGCTCCGCCACCCCGGCCTCGACCGGCAGCGGGCCCGCGTCGGACTCGGCGAAGATGCGCGCCACCTCGCGCTCGGCTCCGGGACGGATCTTCGCCACGATCAGTGTTCGATTCACGGAACCCTCCCCCATCGGACCTTCACGGCCCATTCGGTGACGGACCGATTAATGGTATGAAAGGGACGGATCATCTGTCTTCGCCCTGGAGGTTGAACGACCCCAGGGCGCAATTCGGTGCGAGCAGTCGGTATTTTTCCGGCATTTCGCCACACGTATCCACCGGCCGGCGGACGATCCCGGCCGGCCGGCCATTCCCGCGGATGAAGATGCCCGGCTCCCGCCGGTCGCGCGAACGAACCGCGCGAACCCGCGGTCAGCCGACCGAACGTGCCTTGAACGCCGCCGTACGCGCCTTCTTGGCCACCTTCCGGTCGGGATGGTGGTCGCCCAGCGCCGCCAGCACCACGACCACCTCCGGGTGATCGACCCGCCACAGGTCCTCGATCATCCCGCCCAGCTCGGCCCCGGCCGGGGCATCGGCCAGCACCGCCGCCACTGCCTCGCCGGGCTCGGCCACCTCGAGCATCCCGGCCAGGGTGTCGACGAACAGCCACCGCATCTCGCCCGGGTCCGGCTCGGCCACCTCGTAGCCGTGCTCGCGCAGCCAGAGCGCGGCGTACGGCCCCAGCGGCGGCCCGGACGGCACGGCGCGGACCGCGGGCTCGGCGGGGGCGCCGACCCGGTGCAGCACCGCGGCGGCCAGGTTCCGCGCACCCGGCGTGCCGTCGCGCATGACACCGATCAGGTCGGCCGCCGCGACGGCCGGGTCGCGGGTCGCCAGCCAGCCGTCGATCTCCTCGTCGGCGGTGTCGTCGTGGTGCCGGCCGAGCCCCTCGACCAGTTCCGCCGCGGACGCCCCGGCGAGGTCCCCCACCACCGGCGCCGCGAACCCGTCGGCGCGCAGCAGCTCGCGGACGCCCCAGACGCCGAGCGGGGTCAGCAGGTGGTCACCGTTCCCGGCGCGCCCCACCACGCCCCACCCGGCCAGCGTGCCGAGTTCCCCGTCGAGAGCGGCCACGACGGTCTCGGCCGGCGGGGCGTCGTACTCCTGGGCGAAGTGCTCCAGCAGCGCCTCGGCCAGCTCGTCCCGGGGCACCGGCTCCGCCCGCTCGTACAGGTGCAGCAGGACGCCGGGCAGCTCGGCGCGGACGGGCCCGGCCGCCGGGTCGGCGTCCGCGGAGACGGCCGCGTCCAGCAGCCGGAACCAGATCTCGCAGGTGGTCTCGTCGTCGGCACCGGTGAGCAGGTCCGGGCCCGGCACCACCCGGTCGTCCTCGGCCACCAGCAGCCCGGCGGCGAGCGCGGCGTACCAGATCCGGCGCACCCCGCCCTCCTCCGGGTCGTCCAGGCCCAGCGCGGCCGCCGCGGCGGCCGCGTCGGCACCGGCGGGCCCGTCCTCCGGGAGCGCCCGCTCCCCCGCCCACCCGGCCAGCCCGGTCGCCGCCGCGGTCAGGCCCGAGGCGCGGGCGGCGGCGGCCAGCTCGCCGGGCGGCGCCAGCCGGACGGGCGGCACCCACAGGTCCTCGGCCTGCTGGAGATGGCCGACGGTCCGGGCGAACCGCTCCCGCTCCGGGAGCGCGTCGAACGCCTCGACCCAGCGCTGCACCGCCGCGTCGTCACCGAGATCGACGCCGTCGGCGGTCATCATCTCGGCCAGCACCTCGGCCGCGGTCTCCCGCTCGGCCATGTCGATGTCGCCCAGCAGCTCGGTGAACTCAGGCGTCAGGTCGTCGAGCGCGGCCAGCAGCGCGGCGCCGCGGCCGGCGGGCACCCCGGCGGTCTCGGCCGCATACCCGGCCAGAGAGCGGCCCACCGCGAGGATGCCCGGCGCGTCGTCGGCACCGGCGATCACCACGTCGGGGAAGACCTGCAGGAACAGCTCCTCGATCACCTCGGGGGTCAGCTCGGCGAGATCCTTCAGGCCGAGCTCGCCCGCGGCCAGCTCCAGCAGCACCCGGGCGCCCTGGGCGTCGACGGGTTCCTCCCGGCGCGCCGCCCATCGCTCCAGCCCGGCAACGGTCTCGTCCACCCACGCATCGGCCACCCGAGCACCCTAGGGCACCGGGCGGGTCCGCCGTGGGCCGCTCAGATGAGTTCCAGCGGGTCGATCTGGACGCGGACCGCGTCGGGCGCCTTGCGGGCGCTGCGCACCCCCTGGGCGTCCTTGAGCGCCCGGGCCAGGGTGCGGGCGTCCGGACGGGGCGCCCGCAGCAGCATCCGCTCCCGCCCGTCGGCCGCCGGGACCGGGCCCATCGTCTCGACGGCGTCCGGCAGCCGGGCGGTGTCCAGCAGTTCCCGGATCGCCGCCGGGGCACCGGTCAGCGAGGCCATCCGGGCCACCGGCGGGAAGCCCAGCTCGCGCCGGTCGGCGAGCTCGCGCTCGGCGTGCGTGACCGGATCCCAGCGGATCAGCGCCTGGACGGGGGGCAGCCCGCCGTCGGCGAGCACCACCACGGGTGCGGCCGGGCGGACCAGCGCGGCGGCGTTCATCCACCGGCGCAGCGCCTCCTCGGCGGCCCGCAGATCGGCCCGGCCCAGCAGCGCCCAGCCGTCCAGCAGCAGCGCGGCTGCGTAGCCGCCCTCAGCCACCGGCTCGGCCCCCGGGGTGGCCACCACCAGGGCCCGCTCGGCACCGACCTCGGCGAGCACGCCGTCCCGGCCGGAGGTCCGCACGGTGACGCCGGGGAAGGCCCGGCCCAGCTCCTCGGCCGTGCGGCGGGCCCCGGTCACGACAGCGCGGACCCGGCCGTCGCCGCACCCGGGGCACCGGCGGTCGCCGGCGATCCGGCCGCACCACCGGCAGTACGGCACGGCGTGCGCGGAGGTGAGCGCCAGCGGGCCCTGGCAGGCCGCGCACCGGGCGGGCTCGCGGCACCGGGCGCAGGCCAGCGCCGGCAGGTAGCCGCGCCGCGGCACCTGGACCAGCACCGGCCCCTCGGCCAGCCCGGTCCGCGCGGTGCGGAAGGCCAGGTTCGGCAGCCGCGCGGACCGCGCCGCCTCGTCCCGGGCCAGCTCCGCGTCGTCGCCGGCCGGCCGGACCCGGGGCATCGCCGCGCGCAGCACGTCGCGGTACGGGACGAGCGGGTGCGCCCAGCCGGTCTCCACCAGGTGGGTGGCGTCGGTGGTGCGGGTCAGCCCGCCGATCAGCGCTCCCGCCGCCGACCGGTGGGCGCGCAGCGCCAGGACCTCCCGGGCGTGCGGGTAGGGGGCGTGCGGCTCGGCGTGCACGTCGTCACCGTCGTCCCACAGCACCACCAGGCCGAGGTCGCGAACGGGGGCGAACATCGCCGCCCGGGTGCCCACCACCGCCCGCGCGGTGCCCCGCAGCACCGCGAGCCACCGGCGGTACCGGGTCTCCGGGCCGGGTTCGGCCGTCAGCACCACGTGCCCGTCGGAGCCGGCGAGCTCGGCGGTGAGGGCGGCGCCGACGCGGGCGGCGTCCCGGCCGTCGGCCACCACGACCAGCGCGCCGCGCCCGCTCGCCAGCGTCGCCGCGACGGCGCGGGCGATGGCGGCGGGCCAGTCGGGGTTCGGCATCGCCGTCCACACGGCGCGCGGCGACCGCCCCTGCGCCAGCGCGGCGAGGAACGACGGGCCCGCCGGGTACGCCTGCCACGGGCCTGGCTCCGCCGGCGGCTCGACGGGCTCCCCGGCCGGGGCCGGGGCCCGGCCTTCGGCCCGGGCGTGGCGGGGCGGTACGGCCAGCCGCAGGACGTCGGCCAGGGTGCCCGCGTACCGGTCGGCGACCTCGCGGGCCAGCGCGGTGATCTCCGGAGTCAGCACGGGCTCGGCGGAGACGACGCGCTCCAGGAAGGCCAGCCGGCCCTCGTGGTCGCTCTCGGCCGCCCGCTCCAGCAGGAAGCCGTCGACGAGCTGCCCGGCGAACCGGACCCGCACCCGGCAGCCGGGCACAGCCCGCTCGTCTAGCCGGTCCGGGACGAGGTAGTCGAAGGGCCGGTCGAGGTGCGGCAGCGACACGTCCACCGCCACCCGGGCCACCGGCAGCGTCCCGGCGGGCCGGCGGGCCCCCTTCGCGGGCTCCTTGCGGGCGGGGGCGGCCGGGGGCTCCACCGGGAGGTCATCCATCCCGGGGATCAGGTCAGCCCCGCCGCCGTTCGTCACCTCCCCGTCCTACCAGACGGCGCCGACCGCGCGGGTCAGGGCGCGAAGTCGCAGGGCGGCAGTTCGGGCACCTCCCGGCCCGCCCAGGTGGCGGACACGAAAGACGCCGGGAACCAGCCCCAGCCCTCGTTCTCGTACTGGTCGTCGCCCTGGGTGTAGAGCCAGGTCCCGGGCCGGCCATCAGGGTCGGGGCCGCCGGGGAGCTGGCAGGCGAACCAGTTCTCGGCCGCCGACAGGTAGCCGGTGGCCGGACCGGTGGCGGGGGTCCGGTAGACCCGGCCGCGGCGCTCCGTCGGGCAGGTCCAGGTGGCGAACGTCCGGCCCTGCGGGTCGGTGACGTCGCGGTCCCGCCGCTCGCAGCGCAGCGCGCTCACCGTGGGGGTCGGGCCGGCGAGGGGGCTGGCGGCGGTGCTTGTGCCAGGACTCGTGACAGGGCTCGCGGCGGGCGACGAGGTGCCGGGCGGCTCCGGGGCGGCGGTCGCCGGCGGGGGCGCGGCGGCGAACCGGGCGGCGGCGGCCGTACCCGCGGCGATCACCAGCGCGAGGGGCAGCACCACCGCGACGGCGAACCAGGGCCAGCCCCGGGGGCCGGGCCCCGCCGGGTCGGGCCGGTACCGGAAGTACCCCCACACCAGCACCGAGACGGTTCCGAACACCGCGAACAGCCCCAGCCCGCGCAGCAGGTCGGCGCCGCGCGCCGTGCCCTCGGCATGCTTGAAGACCAGCACGTAGAAGAAGATCAGCAGCCCGGTGCCGTAGACCAGCGCCCACGCCGCGCGGCTCCAGGCGAACAGCCGCTGCCCGTCCAGGAACCGGAACGGCAGCAACCCGAAGACGATCCCCTGGACGCCGGTGACGAAGGTCGTCAGCAGCACCGCGTCGGCCAGCCGCAGCCAGATCGCGGCGTCCTCGCGGGTGGCCGCCGGGTGCACCTTGTCCAGCACCAGGTAGGCGACCACGCTCAGCAGCAGCACCGAGATCGCCCCGACCAGCACGGCCGCCCCGCCGCGTTCGGCGGTCAGGCCGCGTTCCCGGTCGCGCCGGCCCTCCCGCAGCACCACGAACCCGGCGATCAGGCCGTAGACGTAGCCCGGCCGGAAGTCCGCCAGCCGGGAGACGGCGGCGCACAGCACGGCGAGGGCGGCCGCCCAGCCCAGCACCGCGAGCGCGCCCCGGGTGTCGGAGAACAGCCGGGCGAAGACCTCGATCGTCCACGAGTACGCCAGGGTGACCAGGGGGATCGCCGCCAGGAACCCGGCGAACAGCACCAGGGCGTCCGTTCCGGCCGTCGTGACGTTGGCGTCGACCAGGACGGTGAGCCCGGCCGTCAGCACGCAGAACAGCGCGAACACCACCGGCCCGGGCAGCCGGCCGGAGCGCGGGCGCGGCTGCGGCGGCCGGCGCAGCAGGGCGCGCAGCCGCCGCCGGATCTCCTCCTCGTGCTCGTCGAGCGTCTGGTTGAACGGCTGGGACGGGAACCCGATCAGCAGCAGGAGCACCGCCATGGCGCCCAGGCTCAGCCCGCCCGTCACGGGGTCGGCGGGCAGGTCCGACAGGGTGGGCACCGAGTGCAGCACGACCGACCGGGACGGGTCCACGGAGGGCTGGGACGGGGCGGCCCGCCGGGGCGGCGGGGTGGCGAACCCGTTGCGGATCGGCACGGTCTGGCTCCGGCCGCCCGCCCGCACGGTCAGCACGCGCAGGCCCCGGCCGGTGCCGGCGGGCAGGCGTACGGACATCAGCCCGTCCCGCTCGCCGGGCACGACCTGGGCCGGGCGGCCGTCCACCTCGGCGGTGACGTCCTGGGTGCGGACCTGCGCCGGCTGGTTGTAGAGCGCCCTGATGTCCCCGACCCGGACCAGGCCGTTCTCCGCCACGGTGCTCACCTCGACCGGGAGCGTGTTCCCGTGTCCCCCGTAGGGGACGGCCCGGTCGATGACCGTCCGCCAGGTGCCGGAGCGGTCGGCGCAGTCCAGCCGCAGCGGTAAGGAGGTCGGGGCGGGCTGCCCGGGGCGGGCCAGGACGTCGATCAGCAGGTCGTCGGGGCCGGCGTACTCGACGCCGGCGGGGTAGACCTCCGTCGGGTCGGTGCCCGGGGGCGTGGGGTACACCCGCTCTCCGGCGACGAAGATCCGGATTCCCCTGGACCGCCGCGGATCGGGGCCGGTGACGCCGGCGGGCAGGGCACATTCGGTCGCGTCCCGCACCGTCACCAGCACGTAGGGCGCTCCGGGGTCGCCGCTGGCGGCGGCCCCGCCGGTGCCTGCGTAGCCGCGCACCTGGGGGTCGGCCGCCCCCGCGGGCGCGGACCATGCCGGGAGGGCGAGGCAGGCGGCCAGGAACAGCACGCCGCCGGCCCGCCGCATCGCGCCACGCATCAGGCTTCGTCCCTTCGCCCCGGAGCCGGCGCCTCCGCCGACATCCTGGGATAACCGCGACAAAGCTCTCCGTTCCACGTCCGACTCCACATATGGCCGAACGGTAAGAGGACGGTATCCGCCGGGAAAGGCCCACCCGACTTCGCCGCAGCACGCCGAGGGCCCCGGCGATGCCGGGGCCCTCGACGAAAAGGCGCGTGTTACAGGCCGGCGGCGGTGCGCAGCGCCTCGGCGCGGTCGGTGGACTCCCAGGAGAAGTCGGGCTCGGAACGGCCGAAGTGACCGTACGCGGCAGTCTTCTGGTAGATCGGGCGCAGCAGGTCCAGGTCGCGGACGATCGCGGCCGGACGCAGGTCGAAGACCGTCAGCACGGCCTGCTGGATCTTCTCCACCGGCAGCTTCTCGGTGCCGAAGGTCTCGACGAACACGCCCACCGGGTGCGCCTTGCCGATGGCATAGGCGACCTGGACCTCGGCGCGGTCGGCCAGGCCCGCGGCGACGATGTTCTTGGCCACCCAGCGCATCGCGTACGCGGCCGAGCGGTCGACCTTGGACGGGTCCTTGCCGGAGAACGCGCCGCCGCCGTGCCGGGCCATGCCGCCGTAGGTGTCCACGATGATCTTGCGGCCGGTCAGGCCCGCGTCGCCCATCGGGCCACCGATCTCGAACCGGCCGGTCGGGTTGACCAGCAGCCGGTAGCCGTCGGAGGAGAGGTCGAACTCGGCGAGCACCGGGTCGACCACGTGCTCCTTGATGTCCGGGGTGAGCAGTTCCTTCAGGTCGATGTCGGGCGCGTGCTGGCTGGACACGACCACGGTGTCGAGGCGGACCGCCCGGTCGCCGTCGTACTCGATGGTGACCTGGGTCTTGCCGTCCGGGCGCAGGTAGGCCACCGTGCCCTCCTTGCGGACGGCCGACAGCCGCTGGGCGAGCCGGTGTGCCAGGGTGATCGGCAGCGGCATCAGCTCGGGCGTCTCGTTGGTGGCGTAGCCGAACATCAGGCCCTGGTCGCCGGCGCCCTGCCGGTCGAGGTCGTCCTGGCCCTCACCCTCGCGGGTCTCGTAGGCGTCGTCGACCCCCTGGGCGATGTCGGGCGACTGCGCGCCGATCGACACCGACACCCCGCAGGAGTGACCGTCGAACCCCTTCTGGGACGAGTCGTAGCCGATCTCCAGGATCTTCTCCCGGATGACCCCCGGGATGTCCACATAGGTCTCGGTGGTCACCTCGCCGGCCACGTGCACCTGGCCGGTGGTGATCATGGTCTCGACGGCGACCCGGCTCTTCGAGTCATCCTTGAGCATCGCGTCGAGGATCGCGTCACTGATCTGGTCCGCGATCTTGTCGGGGTGGCCCTCGGTAACGGACTCTGAGGTGAACAGGCGACGGGACACGTACGTGCACTCCTTGCAGCGGCTGCTGACTGAATCAAGTAGCAGGATGGACTATTACCACCAAGGGGGGCCAACCGGCGCAGCACACGGCCCCGGCTGGTCCGGCGTTCCGGGCGAGTCTATCCAGATCCCGCTCGACGCCTGAGCACCTTCACCCGCGCACCCGCCCGGACCGGACGGCCGGTCACTCCAGCCGGGCCGCAACGAGGTCCCACACCACATCGGCGAGCGCCTCCTTGGGGCCGCGCGGCACCTCGACCGGAGCCGCGTCCGCGGTGAGCACGACGGCCGCGTTGTCGGGCCGCCCGAAGGCGAGGTCGGCGCCCACCTGGTTCACCACGAGCATGTCACAGCCCTTGCGGGCGAGCTTCGCCCGGCCGTGTTCGAGCACGTTGTCGGTCTCTGCCGCAAAGCCGACGATCACCTGGCCCGCACCGCGCCGGCGGACCAGTTCGGCCAGGATGTCGGGGTTCTTGACCAGCCGGATCGGCTCCGGCTCGGCCGACTCACTCTTCTTGATCTTGAAGTCGCGGTAGTCGGCGGGGCGGAAGTCGGCCACCGCGGCGGTCATCACCACGACGTCCGCGCCGTCGGCCGCCTCGATCATCGCCTTGCGCAGTTCCTCGGCCGAGGACGCCCGGACGGTCTGCGTCCCCGCCGGGTCCGGCAGCGCCACGTTGGCCGACACCAGGGTCACCCGGGCGCCGCGGGCCGCCGCCGTGCGGGCCAGCGCGTACCCCTGCAGCCCGGAGGAGCGGTTGCCGATGAAGCGCACCGGGTCGATCGCCTCCCGGGTGCCGCCGGCCGAGATCACCACGCGCCGTCCGGCCAGATCGCCGGGCAGGTCACCGCGGGTCAGCACCCGCCGGGCCACCTCGAACAGCTCCGCCGGCTCGGGCAGCCGGCCGGGGCCGCTGTCGGCCCCGGTGAGCCGCCCGGAGGCGGGCTCGACGACGACCGCGCCGCGCGAGCGCAGCGTCTCGACATTGGCCCGGGTGGCCGGGTGCTCCCACATCTCGGTGTGCATCGCCGGCGCGAACACCACCGGGCAGCGGGCGGTGAGCAGCGTGTTGGTGAGCAGGTCGCCGGCCAGCCCGTGCGCCGCCTTGGCGAGCAGGTCGGCGGTGGCCGGGGCGACGAACACCAGGTCGGCCTGCTGGCCCAGCCGGACGTGCGGGACCTCGGAGACCCCGTCCCAGACCTCGGTGGCGACCGGGTGTCCCGACAGCGCGGCCCAGGTGGGCTCGCCGACGAAGCGCAGCGCGTCGGCGGTCGGCACCACGTGCACGTCATGACCGGATTCGGTCATCCGACGGAGCAGGTCGCACACCTTGTACGCGGCGATACCGGCGCCCACGCCCAGCACGATCCGGCTCATCGCGCCTCCTCAGGCTCGCTCACGCCGCGCACACTACAAGCCTCCCGCGCATGGGGAGGTACCGGGGTGCTGCGGTCAGCCCTCGATGGGCTCGGAGTTGAGCAGGCCCTCGCGCGTCTCGCGCAGCGCGATCGACAGCGGCTTCTCCTGAACCTGGGTCTCGACCAACGGGCCAACGTACTCCAGCAGGCCCTCACCGAGCTGCGCGTAGTAGGCGTTGATCTGCCGAGCCCGCTTGGCCGCGATGCTCACGAGGCTGTACTTGCTGTCGACGACCTCGAGGAGCTCGTCGATCGACGGGTTGGTGATGCCTTCGACACTGGCTGCCACGCCGCGGCCTCTCATCGGGTGAATTTCGGGTCACTGAACAGCCATCAAGGCTACCAGCTCATGGCATACGTCCTGGACGGACGTGTTGACCAGGGTGACGTCGAACTCCTTTTCGGCGGCCAGTTCGACCTGGGCCGCGTCGAGCCGGCGTTCGATCACCTCGGGGGGTTCGGTGCCGCGCCCGACGAGGCGGCGCACCAGTTCCTCCCATGACGGCGGCGCCAGGAAGATCAGCTGTGCCCGGGGCATGCTGCGGCGCACCTGGCGGGCGCCTTGTAGGTCGATTTCGAGCAGCACGGGAACGCCCTCGGCGAGCCTTTCCTCGACCGGCCGGCGGGGGGTGCCGTAGCGATTACCGGCGAACTCGGCCCATTCCAGCAACTCCCCTTCGGCGACGAGCCGGTCGAAACCGGCGTCGTCGACGAAGAAGTACTGCACCCCGTGCGTTTCGCCCGGCCGGGGCCGCCGGGTGGTCACCGAGACCGACAGCCACACCTGCGGGTGGGCTCGTCGGATCTCGGCGACGACCGTACTCTTGCCGACGCCTGACGGCCCTGACAGAACCGTGAGGCGCCGAGGAGAGAGCTCAGCGCTGGAGCCGCCCGGTGCCGGAGAAGCACCGGAGCGGGGCGAGGTGGTGCCGGCCGGCGAGGGTACGCCGGAACCGGCCGCGACGGCTGCACCGTCGCGCCCGCCCGTGGGTCGCTCGTCAGCGGGTTGCACCGCCGCCGAACTCACGCTCCAGGGAGGCGCGCTGGTTGGCGCCGAGGCCCCGCACACGGCGGGACTCGGCGATGCCCAGGCGCTCCATGATCTGCTTCGCACGGACCTTGCCCACGCCGGGCAGCGACTCAAGGAGGGCCGAAACCTTCATCTTGCCGATGACGTCGTCGGCCTGCCCGTCCTTGAGAACCTCGGCGAGCGAGGTGCCACCGTGCTTGAGCCGGTTCTTGACCTCGGCCCGTTCCTTACGGGCCTTGGCAGCCTTCTCCAGGGCTGCGGCGCGCTGTTCGGGGGTTAGGGGCGGAAGAGCCACGCCGGTTACCTCGTGTTTCCACTCGACGGAGTCGGACGGGACGGGAAACTAGCGAGTTCAGACCCCATAAAGCAACGTGAAGCCCGGTTTAGTGCGCCATAAAATCACGAAAATCACACTCTGAGGTGACCTGAATACGGATTGTACATGATTCTCGGCCTCGCGTCACCCATTCACTCGCCTGCCAGGGCTTTTGCGCGATCGTGAAAAATCGCCTCTCCCGCCACTCTCGGCGGCACTCGTCACCCGCCCGCGGAGACCGCTCCGAGGGCGGCCGCGACGCCCGCCGCGGCGGCCCCCGGGTCGGCCGCCCCAGTGATCGGACGGCCGATCACCAAGAGGTCGGCTCCGGCCGCCAGCGCCCGCTCGGGGGTCGCCACCCGGGCCTGGTCCTGCGTCGCGGTGCCCGCCGGGCGCACCCCGGGCGTGACGAGAGTGATCTCGGGGCCCACCTCCGCGCGGACGGCAGCGGCCTCCTGCGGCGAGCAGACCAGCGCCCGGGCCCCTGCCCCCACCGCGAGCGTCGCAAGCCGTCGTACGGCCGCTGAGGGCGGTCCTGAGAGGCCGACAGCGTCGAGATCGGCCTTCCCCAATGAGGTGAGCACCGTTACCGCCGTGATCAAGGTCTCGGGCGCGGCCTCCAGAGCCGCCTGGATCATCGCCGGCCCGCCCGCGGCGTGCACCGTCAGGAGATCCGGGCGGAGCCCGGCGACCGCCCGCGCGGCCCCGGCCACGGTCGCCGGGATGTCATGCAGCTTGAGGTCCAGGAACACCCGTGCCGGGCCCGCCTCGCGCACCCGGTGGACGGCCTCGGGGCCGTACCGCAGGTACAGCTCCAGCCCGACCTTGACGGTGCTCACGTGCGGAGCGACCAGGCCGGCCCAGCGGGCCGCGGTGTCCAGGTCCGGTGCGTCCAGGGCGACGGCGACGGGGGCTTTCACGGTGACATCTCCTCGCTCTCCGCGGGCTCTGCGGGCCCTGCCTGGGGCTTTCCGGCCCGAACGGAACCGTCCCGCCGTATGGCTTCGGACGCATCGGATGCATCCGCATCGTTGACTGGGATGTCCGGAACGGGTTCCGGACGAATCTGCGGCGGAAAGAAGCCGGCCGGTTTGTGGGCCAGCCCGACGGCGTCCGCCAACCGCCCGATCCCGCGCTCGGCCAGCGCGTCCTCCAGCTCGCGCAGGATCCGCGTCCCGGCCGACGGGTCGTGGAACAGCGTCGTGCCCACGCCCACCGCGCTCGCGCCCGCCAGGACGAACTCCAGCGCGTCCAGCCCGGTGGCGACCCCCCCGATCCCGACGATCGGGGTGCGGGGCAGGGCGGCGTGCACCTGGTAGACGCAGCGGACGGCCACCGGGCGGATGGCCGGCCCCGACAGGCCGCCGGAGACCCCGGTCAGCGCCGGGCGCAGGGTGACCGGGTCGATCGCCATCCCGACCATCGTGTTGACCAGCGACAGCCCGTCGGCGCCCGCGTCCGCGCACGCCAGCGCAATCGTCACGATGTCGGTGACGTCGGGGGCCAGCTTGGCCAGCACCGGGATCTCCGGCCGGGTGTGCCGCCGCACGGCGCGCACCACCTCGGCGGCCGGACCGGGGTGCGAGCCGAACGTCCGCCCCCGGTCCTCGGCGTTGGGGGCCGAGACGTTCACCTCGACCGCCGCGACCCCGGCGACCTCGCTCAGCCGCCGCGCCACCGCCGTGTACTCGGCGACCCCGTTGCCGACGATCGACACCACGGTGCGGGCGCCCTGCCCGGCCAGCCAGGGCAGGTCCCGCTCCAGGAAGCCGTCCAGGCCGGGGCCGGGCAGCCCCGCCGCGGTCAGCATGCCGCTCGGGGTCTCGGCCGCCCGCGGGGTCGGCCGGCCCGCCCGCGGCTGCGGCGTCACCGAGGCGGTGACGAACGCGCCCAGCCGGGACAGGTCCACGAACCGGGCCAGTTCCCGGCCCGAACCGCCGCAACCGGCCGCGGTCATGATCGGGTTGGGCAGTTCCAGGGCGCCCAGCCGGGTGGTCATCGCAACGCTCATGGTGTGCCCCAGCCGGTCTCGCAGCGGTGTCTCGGTCCGGTCATCGCGGGCCCTCCGCACCGAAACGGACGGCGGCGTGGGCACCGGGGGCGCCGATGGCGTCGAACGGGATCGTCCCCAGATCGCCCCAGCGCACCCGCTCGCCGCGCAGCACCGGGCCGTCGGCGCAGGCCCGCACCATCCGGGTCACCCCGTCGTCCCCGACGATCGGCAGCACGCACGTCAGGCACAGCCCGGTGCCGCAGGCCCCGGTCTCCTGCAAGAACTCCTCCACCGAAACCTGCGAGGGGATGCCGTACTCGGTGGCGATCGCGGTCACCGTGCGCAGCAGCGCGGTCGGGCCACACGCGTAGACCACCTCCGCGGCGGCCTCGTCCACGGCCCGGGGCAGCACGTCGGCGACCGTGCCCGCCGTGCCCAGCGAGCCGTCCGCGGTGGCCACGGTCGCCGAGTCGCCGATGCGCTGCGCGGACCGCGCGCCGAACACCCGGCGCGCGTCCGGGCCGCCCAGCACGAAGTGCACCGGGCAGCCGCGCCGGCGCAGCACGTCGGCCAGCGCGAACAGCGAGGCCGCGCCCGGGCCGCCGCCGACCAGCAGGCAGCTCACCGGGTCGCGGGGCAGCCGGAAGGGCCGGCCCAGCGGGCCGACGAGGTCGACCGAGTCCCGGGACCGGCGGCCGGCCAGCCACGCGGTGCCCGGGTCACGGTCGGCGAACACGAACTCCACCGTGCCGCCGTAGTCGGACTTCACCTCGTACACGCCGAAGCAGCGGCGCATCAGCCGGGCCGTGTGCTCCCCGCCGACGGCGAGCGCGACGAACTGACCGGGCCGGAACCGCTCGGCGACCGCGGGGGCCACCAGCGTCATGGCGTAGTAGTCCTGCACCTGCCGGACCGTCAGGACCGTGGCCGAGGTCTGCACCGGCGCGTCCGACATCCGCATCTCTTCCTTTCTCAGCCCGGCGGCACCTGGCGCGCGTTCCGCAGCCGTTCGGCGTGCTCCTGCAGGGACCGCACGCCCACGTCGCCGCGGACGATCGCCTCGATGCCCTGCACGGCGGCGGCGAGCCCCTGGACGGTGGTCACGCACGGAACGCCGCGCAGCACGGCCGCGGTACGGATCTCGTAGCCGTCGAGCCGCGGCCCCGACTGACCGGGGCTGCCGAAGGGAGTATTGACGATGAGATCCACCTCGCCGTCGAGGACGCGCCGGACGATGGTCGGCTCGCCTCCGGATCCGGGTCCCTCGCTGTGCTTGCGCACGACCCTGGCGCGCACCCCGTTACGGCGCAGCACCTCGGCGGTTCCTTCGGTGGCCAGAATCTCGAAGCCCAGGTCCGACAGCCGCTTGACCGGGAAGATCATGTGCCGTTTGTCCCGGTTGGCGACCGACACGAACGCCCGGCCCTTGGTCGGCAGGGAGCCGTACGCCGCCTGCTGCGACTTGGCGAACGCGGTGCCGAACACCTCGTCGATGCCCATCACCTCACCGGTGGAGCGCATCTCCGGGCCGAGGACGGTGTCGACGCCCTGCCCCTCGCGGGTACGGAACCGGTCGAAGGGCAGCACCGCCTCCTTGACCGCGATCGGCGCGTCCAGCGGCAGCGTGCCACCGTCGCCCTCGGCCGGCAGCAGCCCCTCGGCGCGCAGTTCGGCGATGGTGGCGCCCAGCATGACGCGCGCCGCCGCCTTGGCCAGCGGCACCGCGGTCGCCTTGGACACGAACGGGATCGTCCGGGACGCCCGCGGATTGGCCTCCAGCACGTACACGACGCCCGAGGACAGTGCGTACTGAACGTTCATCAGGCCGCGCACACCGATCCCCGCGGCCAGCGCCTCGGTCGACTCGCGGATGCGCTTGACGTCGTCATGGCCCAGCGTGATCGGCGGCAGCGCGCAGGCCGAGTCGCCGGAGTGGATGCCGGCCTCCTCGATGTGCTCCATCACGCCGCCGAGGAACAGTTCCTCGCCGTCGTAGAGCGCGTCGACGTCGATCTCGATCGACTCGTCGAGGAACCGGTCGACCAGCACCGGGTGCTCCGGGCTCGCCGCGGTGGCCTTCTCCATGTACGCCGACAGCGTCTCGTCGTCGTAGACGATCTCCATGCCCCGGCCGCCCAGCACGTAGGAGGGGCGGACCAGCACCGGGTAGCCGATCTCGGCGGCGATCTCGCGGGCCTCGGCCGCCGAGGAGGCGGTGCCGTGCTTGGGCGCGGGCAGCCCGGCGCGGGCCAGCACCCGGCCGAACGCGCCGCGCTCCTCGGCGAGGTGGATGCTCTCCGGCGAGGTGCCCACGATCGGCACCCCAGCGTCCTTGAGCCGCTGCGCCAGCCCCAGCGGGGTCTGCCCGCCGAGCTGGACGATCACCCCGGCGACGGTCCCGGACCGCTGCTCGGCGTGCACCACCTCCAGGACGTCCTCCAGCGTCAGCGGCTCGAAGTAGAGCCGGCCGGAGGTGTCGTAGTCGGTGGAGACGGTCTCGGGGTTGCAGTTGACCATCACCGTCTCGTAGCCCGCCTCGGCCAGCGTGAACGAGGCGTGCACGCAGGAATAGTCGAACTCCACCCCCTGGCCGATCCGGTTGGGCCCGCTGCCCAGGATGATCACCTTGGGCCGGTCGCCGGGCGGGACCTCGGTCTCCTCGTCGTAGCTGGAGTACAGGTACGGCGTCCGCGCCGCGAACTCCGCGGCGCAGGTGTCCACGGTCTGGTAGACCGGGCGGACGCCGAGCGCGTACCGCAACTCCCGGACGACCTCCTCGGAGAGGCTGCGCAGCTCGCCGAGCTGCGCGTCGGAGAAGCCGTACCGCTTGGCGGCGAGCAGGTTCCCGCGGGTCAGCGCGTCCTCGGCCGACCTGACCCGGTCGGCCACCTCGTTGATCGCCGCGATCTGGTCCAGGAACCACGGGTCGATCCCGGTGGCCGCGTGCGTCTCCTCGACGGTGGCGCCGGCCCACAGCGCCCGCTGGACGTCCCGCAGCCGGCCCTCGTGCGGCAGGGCGGCGCGGGCCAGCAGTTCCGCCGGGTCGCCCGGCTCCCCCGCCCAGGAGAACGAGGAGCCCTGCTGCTCCAGCGAGCGCAGCGCCTTCTGCAGCGCCTCGGGGAAGGACCGGCCGATCGCCATGGCCTCGCCCACCGACTTCATGTGCGTGGTGAGGGTCCGGTCGGCGGCCGGGAACTTCTCGAACGCGAACCGCGGCACCTTCACCACGACGTAGTCGAGGGTGGGCTCGAAGGAGGCGGGGGTCTCCTTGGTGATGTCGTTGGGGATCTCGTCCAGGGTGTAGCCGATCGCCAGCCGGGCCGCGATCTTGGCGATCGGGAAGCCGGTGGCCTTGGAGGCCAGCGCGGACGAGCGCGACACCCGCGGGTTCATCTCGATGACGATCATGCGCCCGGTGCCGGGGTGGACGGCGAACTGGATGTTGCAGCCGCCGGTGTCGACCCCGACCTCGCGGATCACCGCGATGGCCACGTCCCGCATGTTCTGGTACTCGCGGTCGGTGAGCGTCATGGCCGGCGCCACGGTGATCGAGTCGCCGGTGTGCACGCCCATCGGGTCGAGGTTCTCGATGGAGCAGACGATCACTACGTTGTCATGCTTGTCGCGCATGACCTCGAGCTCGTACTCCTTCCAGCCGAGGATCGACTCCTCCAGCAGGACCTCGCTGGTCGGGGAGGCGTCCAGGCCGGCCCCGGCGATGCGCCGCAGGCCGGCCTCGTCGTAGGCCATGCCGGAGCCGGCCCCGCCCATGGTGAACGAGGGGCGCACCACCATGGGGTAGCCGAGGTCGGCCGCGGCGGCCAGGCACTCGTCCATGGTGTGGCAGATCACGCTGCGCGCCGACTCGGCGTTCAGGCCGTACTTGTCGGCGACCCGGGCGACGATCTCCTTGAACCGCTCGCGGTTCTCCCCGGCCTGGATGGCGTCGATGTCGGCGCCGATCAGCTCGACGCCGTACCGCTCCAGCACCCCGGCCTCGTGCAGGGCGACGGCGGTGTTCAGCGCCGTCTGGCCGCCCAGGGTGGGCAGCAGGGCGTCCGGGCGCTCCTTGGCGATGATCTTCTCGACAACCTCGGGGGTGATCGGCTCGACGTACGTGGCGTCGGCGAACTCCGGGTCCGTCATGATCGTCGCGGGGTTGCTGTTGACCAGCGTCACCCGCAGCCCCTCGGCCTTGAGGACCCGGCACGCCTGGGTGCCCGAGTAGTCGAACTCGCACGCCTGGCCAATGACGATCGGCCCGGAGCCGATGACCAGGACCGACCTCAGATCCGCGCGGGGGGACATCAGCCCTGCTCCTTCCGGTCCATCAGCTCGCAGAAACGGTCGAACAGGCCGGTGGCGTCGTGCGGGCCGGCCGCCGCCTCCGGGTGGTACTGGACGCTGAACGCGGGCCGGTCGATCAGCCGCAGGCCCTCGACGCACCCGTCGTTGAGGTTGACGTGGGTGACCTCGGCCCGCCCGTAGGGGGTGTCGAAGGCGCGGTCCACGGGGGCCTCGACGGCGAACCCGTGGTTGTGCGCGGACACGTCCACGCGTCCCGTCGCCCGGTCCTGCACCGGCTGGTTGATGCCCCGGTGGCCGAACCGCAGCTTGTAGGTGCCCAGGCCCAGAGCCCGGCCGAAGATCTGGTTGCCGAAGCAGATCCCGAAGAACGGGACACCGGCGTCGAGCACCCCGCGCAGCGCCGCCACCGCGTAGTCGGCGGCGGCCGGGTCGCCCGGGCCGTTGCTGAAGAACACCCCGTCGGGGCGCAGCGCCAGGATCTCCTCGGCCGTGCTGGTGGGCGGCAGGACGTGCACCTCGCAGCCGCGCTCGGCCATCCGGTGCGGCGTCATCGCCTTGATCCCCAGGTCCACGGCGGCGACGGTGAACCGCCGCGCGCCGATCGCGGGCACGACGTACGGCTCGGTGGTGCCGACCTCGCGGGCCAGGTCCGCGCCGACCATGGACGGGCTGGCCAGCACCCGCTCCAGCAGCGCCGCCGGGTCCGTCTCGGTGGTGGAGATCCCGGCCCGCATGGCGCCCCGATCACGCAGGTGCCGGGTCAGCGCGCGGGTGCCGGGCATCGCGATGCCGACCACCCCGGCCGCGGCGAGCTCGTCGCCCAGCGAGCGGCGGGACCGCCAGTTCGACGCGATCCGGGCAGGCTCGCGCACCACGTAGCCGGCGACCTGGATGCGCCCCGACTCGGGGTCCTCGTCGTTGACCCCGGTGTTGCCGATGTGCGGGGCCGTCATCGCCACGATCTGGCGGTGGTAGGAGGGGTCGGTCAGGGTCTCCTGGTAACCGGTCATGCCGGTGTTGAAGACCATCTCCCCGAAGGTCTCGCCCGCGGCGCCGAACCCGGTGCCGTGGAAGGTCCGGCCGTCCTCCAGGACGAGCATGGCCTCGTTCGTCGGGTGCGTCGGGTCCATCGCTTCCTTCCGCTGCATGCTCATACGAGCTTCCCGTCCAGGACGGTGGTGCGGCCGCGCAGGAACGTCGCCACCACGCGGCCGGGCAGTTCCAGCCCCACATAGGGGGTGTTGCGGCTCTTGGACGCGAACCCGGCCGGGTCCACCGAAAACCGGACCGACGGATCATAGAGGGTGACGTTGGCCGGGGAACCCACGGCCAGCGGCAGCCCCTGGCCGGTCAGCCGGCCGATCCTGGCGGGACGGACGGCCATCCGGTCGGCCACGCCGGCCCAGTCGAGCAGGCCGGTGTCGACCATCGCCTCCTGGACCACCGGCAGCGCCGTCTCCAGGCCGATCATGCCCATCGCGGCCTGCGCCCACTCGGTCTCCTTGGCCTCCACCGGGTGCGGCGCGTGGTCGGTGGCGACGCAGTCGATGGTGCCGTCGGCGAGGCCAGCGCGCAGCGCGGCGACGTCCTCGGCGGTACGCAGCGGCGGGTTGACCTTGTAGATCGGGTCGTAACCCTCGGCCCGGCGGTCGTCGAGCAGCAGGTGGTGCGGGGTCACCTCGGCGGTGACCTGCCAGCCCTTGCTCTTCGCCCAGCGGATGATCTCCACCGAGCCGGCCGTGGAGACGTGGCAGACGTGCAGCCGGGAACCGACGTGCGCGGCGAGCAGGCAATCGCGGGCGATGATCGCCTCCTCGGCCACCGCGGGCCAGCCGCGCAGCCCCAGCCGGGCCGACATCACGCCCTCGTTCATCTGGGCGCCCTCGGTGAGCCGGGGCTCCTGGGCATGCTGGGCGACGACGCCGTCGAACGCCTTCACGTACTCCAGCGCCCGGCGCATGATCACCGCGTCGGACACGCAGTGCCCGTCGTCGGAGAACACCCGGACCCGGGCCGCCGAGTCGGCCATCGCGCCCAGCTCGGCCAGCTGCCGCCCCTCGATCCCGCGGGTGACCGCGCCGACCGGGTGCACGTCGCAGTGGCCGGCCTCGCGGCCCAGCCGCCAGACCTGCTCGACCACCCCGGCGGTGTCGGCCACCGGCTCGGTGTTGGCCATGGCGTGCACGGCGGTGTAGCCGCCCCGCGCGGCGGCGCGGGTGCCGGACTCGACCGTCTCGGCATCCTCGCGGCCCGGCTCGCGCAGGTGGGTGTGCAGGTCGACCAGGCCGGGCAGGGCGATCAGGCCGGCGGCGTCGACGACCTCCGCGCCCGGTGCGGACAGCCCGGCGCCGACCTCGGCGACCATGCCGTCCCGCAGCAGGAGGTCGGTCGCGTCCCCGCCGAGGATCCGCGCGCCCTTGATCACGATGTTCACTTCGTTCGCTCCGCTCACTCGCCCGCCCCCGGTGTCCCGATCGCCGACTCCGACCCGCCCAGCAGCAGGTAGAGCACGGCCATCCGGACGCTGACGCCGTTGGCGACCTGTTCGACGATGGTCGACCGGGGTGAGTCGGCCACCTCGGCGGCGATCTCCACCCCCCGGTTCATCGGACCCGGATGCATCACGATGGCGTGCTCGGGCAGCTGCGCCATCCGGGGTGCGTCCAGCCCGTACCGGCGGCTGTACTCGCGCACGGTCGGGAAGTAGGCGGCGTTCATCCGCTCCTGCTGCACCCGCAACATCATGATCGCGTCGCTCTTGGGGAGCACCGCGTCCAGGTCGTAGGACACCTCGCACGGCCAGTCGCCCATCGCCACCGGCAGCAGCGTGGGCGGGGCCACCACCGTGACCTCGGCACCCAGGGTGGCCAGCAGCAGCACGTTGGAGCGGGCCACCCGGCTGTGCAGGACGTCGCCGACGATGGTGACCTTCCGGCCGGAGAGGTCGCCGAGCCGGCGCCGCATCGTGAACGCGTCGAGCAGCGCCTGCGTGGGGTGCTCGTGGGTGCCGTCGCCGGCGTTGACGACGCTGCCCCGGACCCAACCCGCCAGCCGGTGCGGGGCGCCGGAGGCGTTGTGCCGGATGACCACCCCGTCGGCGCCCATCGCCTCCAGGGTCAGCGCGGTGTCCTTCAGGCTCTCCCCCTTGGAGACGCTGGAGCCCTTGGCCGAGAAGTTGATGACGTCGGCCGACAGCCGCTTGGCGGCGGCCTCGAAGGAAATCCGGGTCCGGGTCGAGTCCTCGAAGAACAGGTTGACGACGGTACGGCCGCGCAGGGTCGGCAGCTTCTTGATCGAGCGGTCGGCGACCTGGGCGAGCTCCTCGGCGGTGTCGAGCACGAGCAGCGCGTCGTCCCTGGTCAGGTCCGCCGCGGAGATGAGATGGCGTTTCACTGTGCCCCCTGGAGACTGTCCTTCGGCCCGAGCAGGACCGCGTCGCGCCCGTCGTTCTCGGCCAGCAGCACGCGGACGGTCTCGCGCATGGAGGTGGGCAGGTTCTTGCCCACGTAGTCGGCGCGGATGGGCAGCTCGCGGTGGCCGCGGTCGACGAGGATCGCAAGCTGGACGGCGCGCGGCCGGCCCAGGTCGTTCAGCGCGTCCAGGGCGGCGCGGACCGTCCGGCCGGAGAACAGCACGTCGTCGACCAGCACCACGATGCGGTCGTCGACGCCCTCGCCGGGAAGTTCGGTGCGGCCGAGCGCGCGGGCGGGCTTCATCCGCAGGTCGTCGCGGTACATGGTGACGTCGAGGGAGCCGCACGGGACGGGCCGGCCTTCGACGTCGGCGATGCGGTCGGCCAGCCGGCGGGCCAGGGTCACCCCGCGGGTCTGGATGCCCAGCAGGACGACGTCGTCGCCGCCCTTGGTGCGTTCGAGGATCTCGTGCGCGATGCGGGTCAGCGCACGGCGGATGTCGGCCGCTTCGAGGACCGCCTTGCCGGGAGAACCGGCGACGTGTCGCAGATCACACTCCGCGGGTTCCTCGGCCGGCTCCGCCTGTTTGGAGGCAGCGTTCACCTCGGAAACCTCCTTCCCCGCCTCACGGGACGGACTTAAAGGACGTCTTGTCGGGTTCACGTTAGCAGCCCGCCCGCCCCGCTCAGCACCAGGTGGGGCCGCGTCTTCGCTGGTGAGAGGGGTCACATTCGGTCCGGGGCGGCGGGCCGGCCGCGGAGCCGCGCGGTGCCCGCCCCATCGGGCCTGCGCGCCCTTCGGAACTCTTCGGAGAGCGCATCGTCTCCCTCCCGATTCGACCCCTTTTTTCCAATCGGCTTGACCTTAAGCCGTCCCCGTTTTACCGTCACTGTCCGTAACCATCCCTGGAGACGGAATCCCTGGGCAGACCGGCCCCCTGGCCACTGAGCGTGCACCACCGCGGTGCACGCGCCCCGGGGAAAGGGGAGTCGTGGAACACTCCCCCGCTCTGTTTCCCGACACCTGACAACGACGACGAAAGTGAGCCTGGGGGGCCGCAAAGATGCCGTCTGAATACGCAAAGGCTCTCGGCGCGAGGCTTCGCGCCATCCGCACCCAGCAGGGTCTGTCCCTGCACGGCGTGGAAGAGAAGTCACGTGGCCGCTGGAAGGCCGTCGTCGTGGGTTCGTACGAGCGGGGCGACCGCGCCGTCACCGTTCAGAAGCTGGCCGAGCTCGCCGATTTCTACGGCGTGCCGGTCTCCGAGTTGCTGCCCGGCGGCGCCGCGCCGAGTCCGCTCGGGCCGACGCCGAAACTCGTCATCGATCTCGAGCGCCTGCAACAGCTTCCGAAGGACAAGGCCGGTCCCCTCGCCCGTTACGCCGCGACGATCCAGAGCCAGCGGGGCGACTACAACGGAAAGGTTCTGTCCATCCGGCAGGAGGACCTCCGGTCCCTGGCCGTCATCTATGACAAGTCCCCGACCGAGCTGACCGAAGAGCTCATCGGGTGGGGCGTGCTCGACCCCGAGGCGAGGCGCGCCGTAGAGGCGTTCTGACCCGTCCGCGCGGCCGGTCAGCCGGCCGCGCGGGCGGGCACCCCTGGGATCGTGACATGGGCCGGTTCCGGGCGGTGGCGGCACACACGATGTGCGCCGCCACCGCCCGGAACCGGCTCTCGTCATCTCCGGGATCTCCGGGATCTCCTGGCCGCCGGGCGAAGGTCCGCGGCCGGCGGTCGCCGGCCGCGCCGGTGGCCCGCCCCAGGGGGTGGGCGGCCACCGGCGCGACGGGCGCGAGCGCGCCCGTCCGTCGCCTGGACGGGCGGGCGTGCTCGTCTGGCCGGAGCCGCACCCGGGAGGGACGGACGGCTCCGGCGGCCGGGCTACCGCCGTGCCGGAGGGGAAGAGCACGTGGCGAAGGCCCGGTGCGACGCCGGGTCGGCGAGACCCGGCGGAACGGATCGGTCAGCTGGCCCGGATGTCGCGGATGGGCAGCGTGGGCTGGCCGGGCACACCGAGGGTGTCCTCGACCAGGGTCACGAAGATCTCGGCGTCGTGCAGCAGTTCGTCGGCCTCGCGTGCGCTGACCGCGCGCGGCAGACCAGCCTCGGCCGCGGCCCGCTTGTCGGCGCCGGCGGCGAAGAAGGCGGCCCACTCACGCAGTGCCGGTTCGGCCTCGGGCAGTAGCACCCACACGCTCCGGGGCCGGCCGCGGCGACGGGTGTCGACCGGTTCACGGCAGGTGAGGACCGCCGCGGCCGCGCGCAGCGCCGCCAGGTGCGCCTCGACGTAACGGGCGGCCGGAGAGGTCGCCTCGGCGGCCTCGGCCAGGCCCATCCGGGCGGCGTGCAGTTGCCCGATCGCCGTGTGACCGGTGCGGGGAGACGGCACCCGGCGCGGACCCGGCACGGGATCGGGCTGAGCGTTGCGTCGCGCGGTCGTCGATCCGGACATGGCGTATCTCCTTCCGGGGCGGCGGCGCCCAGTGCCCCACTGGCACGGCGGGCTCCGCCTCGGAACGCGAGCCGACGGGAGCCGGCCGGGCGGAGCGCTTCCCCACACCCCGCCCGGCCGTCACGCCCCACCCGGTTGCGCTGCCCGGGCGGGCCATGCCCGGCACGGTCCGCGAGTCCCGTACCACCTCGAACATGAGTTCGACGCATCTCCAGTAAACCCGGACACCCCGGATTCGTCAATACGTTCGAACATGCACCGCAGCCCCACGTGATCACGCCAGGTCAGCAGCACCCCTCAAGGAGAACAGAAGGGTCTGACAAAACGTCCCAGGAGGGTCAGGAGGGGCGACGGACGTGCACGGGGACGTTGGTGCCCACGAGCCGCGGGAAGACCTCCGCGACATGCATCGGCAGCCGGACGCAGCCGTGCGAGTCCGGATAGGACGGCACCGTCAGGGAGCCGTGGAAGGCGATGCCCCCGTTGAAGTAGATCGGGTTGTAAAGCTGCCCGAGCGGCGAGGTCTCCCAGCCGCTCGCCCGCCGGCCCGTCCGGAAGTCGCCCGTCGGGGTACCGGCGTACCGGCAGCGCGGCTTGGTGGCACCGAAGTCACGGGCGCAGTAGTACTCGCCGTTGCCAGACGAGATGGTCGAGATCAGCGCCACCTGGCCGGCCTGGTAGACGACCAGGTACTGGCGGCGCAGATCCACGTCGACCCGGGTCCGTTCCCGCTTGGCGCTGACGGGCCGTGGCGCCTTCGGGGCGTCCAGCGCGGCCCAGAACCGCTTGTCGACCGTCCCGCTCACCTTGAGGCTGTTCACCTTCTGGAAGGCCCACACGGCGCGCTGCAGCGTCGGGCCGTACTTGCCGTCGATCTTGCCCGGGTCGTACTTGAGCTCTTTCAGCCGCTGCTGCAGCGCCCGCACGTCGGCGTTCCGCGCTCCGGGTTTGAGGGTCCGCCGGACGAGCGGCGTCGGGGTGGGGGTGGGAGACGTGGGGGCGGGCGTCGCCGTCGTCGGCGTGGCCGGAGCGGATCGCGTCGCACCAACGCCGTCGGCGCGGGCCTGTGACGACCCCCCGGAACAGCCGGCGAGCACCATGATCCCACCGATCACCACAATTCCGGCCGAACCCGAACGCATACTCATATGTCGCCCCCTATCGCTGTCACCATCCTGACGTGTTCGTTGGATGTTTCAAACCGGCCCGCGGGTTCGGCACCCCTAGAGTGCGGACCATGCATCCCAACGTCGCACGCGTCGCCGCCGCCCTCGCCGAGCGCGGCGCGACCGGAGAGATCATCGAACTGCCCGAGCCCGCCCCCACCGCCCAGGCCGCCGCCGAGCAGCTCGGCTGCCCCGTCGGCGCCATCGCCAACAGCCTGATCTTCGACGCGGACGGCGCCCCGCTGCTGGTGCTCACCAGCGGCGCGCACCGGGTCGACACCGCCAAGACGGCGGCGCTGGCCGGGGTGTCGAAGCTGCGGCGGGCCACCCCCGAGTTCGTCCGGGCGGCGACCGGCCAGCCAATCGGGGGCGTCGCGCCGGTCGGGCACCCGGCCCCCGTCCGCACGCTGGTGGACGTGTGGCTGGAGCGGCACGAGATCGTCTGGGCCGCCGGCGGGCACCCGCTGACCGTCTTCCCCACCTCCTACGCCGAGTTGCTGAGCATCACCGGCGGCACCGCGGCGGACGTCGGCGCGACCTTGCAGACAGCGCCCGACGGAGCGTGATACACCTGAAAGCCGGGGACCTCCCGCAACGACCGCAAACGCGATCACCGGAGCGCCGATGGGCGGACACAACGGCGGCATGCGCACCGGTCCGGGTGCGCGCGACCCGAACTTCCGCGGCATCGACCCGGCCGCGCTGGCCCACCTGATCAAACAGATGCAGGCCGCGAGCTCGGCGGTCAAGGGCTGGCTGGCCGGGCATCCGCCGCCGCCCGGGGTGGCCGCCACCGGCTACCGGCAGGCCGCCGACATCGAGCGGTGGGCGACCGAGCAGCTCGGCATGCTGACCCGGCGGCACAACTACGCGGTCACCCACCCCGACGCAGGCGGCGGGGTCACCGCGCCCGCACCGCCACCACGGCGCACGGGCACACCCCGCACCGGCGCCACCCCGCCCGGCGGCGGGGTCACCGCGCCCGTACCACCCCCGCGGCGGAAGGAGACGCCCCGCACCGGTGCCGCTCCGCCCGGCGGCGGGGTGAGCGCGCCGCCACCCCCGCGGCAGGCACCCCGGCAGCCCCATGTCACCCCCCGTGGCGCGGGCGACCTGGGCGACTTCCCCGACCGGCCGAGCGCGCTGCGGGCGGGCCGGGCGGACGCGCTGGCCGCCGACCGCGCGCTCGCCGACCGGAAACCCGTCCCCGACCCGGTCTGGAAGCGCCTCACCGCGCACGCCGACGACCCCGACTACACCGAGGCCCTGTTCGACCGGCTCGGCCCGGCCGGCGCCGCGGGCCTGCTGCGCACCGCGCAGGGCCACCCCGAGCGGACGGCCGCGCTGCGCGAGTCGTTCGGCACGGTGGGCCGGCACGCCCCGCTGGACGAGAAGTGGCTGCGCACGTTCCTCGCCCAGGCCGAACGCGACGGCCTGCGCACCGAGGCCCTGGCCCTGCTCGCCCGGGCCGACCTCGGCGACCGGACGCAGGCGGCGCTGGTCCGGGCCACCGGAGAGGCCACGACCCCGCGGGTGGGCGCCGAGCGTCCCGCCGCCGGATGACAGGAGTGTGATGGGCGCGCTTCCGCCACCCCCCAGCAGCGTTCCGCTCCCGTTCGACGGCGCCGCGGCCGCCACGCTGCCGCCCGGGCAGTCCCCCAACCCGGCCTACCGGCAGCTTTACCAGGCCTACCAGAGCGCCTACGGCAGCATCGACGAGCTTCGCCGGGCCCTCGACTCCCCGGTGAAGACGCTGAACGGCACCGACGCGTGGCTGGGGCCGGAGGCCCGGCAGTGGGGCGACCAGCTCGAGGACGGCCGGCGCCGGCTGCGCTCGGCGGCTGACCGCATCCTGTGGGACATCTACACCGCGCTCTCGGCCACCGACCGGGTCGTCGGTATCGCCGGGTGACGGCCGAGACCCTAGGCTCTGCCCGATGAGGGAGCCGAAGCTGCGCGAGGTCGACGCCCGGGGCTTCCGGCGCCGGCTGGAGCCGGTCGTCTACGACGTGTACGCCGCCGCGATGCGTCCCCCGGCCGAGCAGCTGCCCGGCCGGTACGCGGTCATCGCGCGGCACACCGAGTACCCGGGGTTCCGCGCCCTCGTGGCCGAGCGGCGGCGCGCGGTGCACGGCTTCGGGTACGGGTTCCACGGCTCCCCCGGGCAGTGGTGGCACGACGTGGTCCGCTGGGCGCTGGCCGAGGTCGGCGGCCCCGAGCACGCCGACACGTGGATGGCCGACTGCTTCGAGGTCGCCGAGCTGCACGTCCACCCCGACCACCAGGGCCGGGGGCTGGGCCGGGCACTGCTCACCGCGCTGTGCGAGGGCCGCACCGAACGCACGGTGGTGCTGTCGACGCTGGACCGGCCCGGGTCGGTCGCCCGCCGGCTCTACCGCTCGGTGGGCATGGTGGACCTGCTCGCCGGGTTCCGCTTCCCGGGCGGCGGCCCGCCCTACGCCGTCATGGGCGCGACGCTGCCACTGGCCGCCGCGCCGTCGACGCCGAGCAGCTCGTAGACCTCGCGGGTCGCCGTCGACTGGTTGAAGGTGATGAAGTGGATGCCGGGCGCCCCGGCGTCCAGCAGTTCCCGGCACAGCTCGGCGGCGTGCTCGATGCCCATCCGGCGCACCGCGTCGGGGTCGTCGGCCACCGCCTCGAACTGAGCCGCCAGGTCGGGCGGGAACGGAGCGCCCGACAGCTGCTCGGAGCGCTCGATGGTGCTGATCTTGGTGACGGGCATAATGCCCGGGATGATCGGGATGTCGCAGCCGTGTGCCGCGACCCGGTCGCGCAGCCGGAAGTAGTCGTCGGCGCGGAAGAACATCTGCGTGATCGCGTAGTCGGCGCCGGCCCGGCACTTGGCCACGAAGTGGCGGGTGTCGCTCTCGATGTCGGGCGAGCGCGGGTGCTTGTAGGGGAAGGCCGCGACCCCGACACTGAAGTCGCCGTACGACCTGATCATGTGCACCAGCTCGGCGGCGTACTCGACCCCCTCTGGGTGCCGGATCCACTCGCCCATCGGGTCGCCCGGCGGGTCGCCGCGCAGCGCCAGGATGTTACGCACGCCCACCCCGGCGAACCGCCCGATCAGATGCCGCAGCTCGGCGGTCGAGTGGTTGACCGCGGTGAAGTGCGCCACCGGGGTGAGGGTGGTGTCGGTCGCGATCCGCTCGACGATGTCGACCGTCTTGTCGCGAGTCCCCCCGCCCGCCCCGTACGTCACCGACACGAAGGTCGGCCGCAACGCCTCCAGCCTGCGGATGGTGTCC
The DNA here is from genome assembly GCF_003289645.1 of Actinomadura craniellae. GTDB lineage: Bacteria > Actinomycetota > Actinomycetes > Streptosporangiales > Streptosporangiaceae > Actinomadura_D > Actinomadura_D craniellae. The sequence goes on from NZ_QLYX01000010.1 coordinate 112,824, forward strand.
CAGAGGGTGTGCAGGCCCTTCTCGGTCTTGGGCGGGAAGAACTCGAACGAGAACGATTTCTCCCCGGTGGCGAGCAGCTCGCGGATCGTGGGGGTGCGGGCGGGCTGTACGGAGCGCATTCCCTCAGCCTAGCGACACGGCCTCGACAGCCTCTGGTCCTTGGGGGTCCCAAAACCGGACGAATATGCCCTCCCTTCGCCAGTTGCTCGATACCCTCAGCCCCATGTCCACCACAGAGTTCACCGGTCGCGTGCGTAAAGAGATCGACGAGGCGCTGTTCTCGTGGATCGACGAGCAGCGGCCGGGGCTGCTGGCCATCACCGACGACCTGGCCCCGATGATGACCGCACTGGACGCGCTCCTCGCCGGCGGCAAGCGGCTGCGCCCGGCCTTCTGCTACTGGGGCTGGCGCGCCGCGGGCGGCCCGGACGGCCCGGCGATCATGTCCGCGGCGGCCTCGCTGGAACTGCTCCAGGCGAGCGCGCTCATCCACGACGACGTCATGGACGCCAGCGACACCCGGCGCGGGCAGCCGGCCGTGCACCGGCGCTTCGAGATGATGCACCGGGCCGAGGGCTGGCCCGGCGTCGCCGAGTCGTTCGGCGCGGGCGCCGCGATCCTGCTCGGCGACCTGTGCCTGGCCTGGTCGGGGCTGCAGTACGAGAACAGCGGGCTGGACGACGCGACGTTGCAACGCGGCCGCGGAGTCTACGACCTGATGCGCACCGAGGTGATGTGCGGCCAGTACCTGGACCTACTGGAGCAGGCGCGCGGCCGCAACACGGTCGAGTCGGCGCTGCGCGTGGTCGAGTACAAGAGCGCCAAGTACACCATCCAGCGCCCGCTGCACCTGGGTGCGGCGATGGCCGGAGCCGACCAGGCGTTCATCGACGTGCTGGGCGCGTACGGGCTGCCCCTGGGCATCGCCTTCCAGTTGCGCGACGACGTCCTCGGGGTGTTCGGCGACCCGGCCGAGACCGGCAAGCCCGCCGGCGACGACCTGCGGGAGGGCAAGCGCACGGTGCTGGTGGCGCTGGCTCTGGAGCACGCCACCCCCGCCCAGACCGCGGTGATCGACGACCGGCTGGGCGACCGGGAACTCGACGCCGAGGGCGTCACCGCGCTACGCACGATCATCACTGACACCGGCGCGCTGACCGAGTGCGAGAAGATGATCGAGCAGTACGCCGACGCGGCGCGCGCCACGCTCGCCGCCGCCCCGATCTCCGGTGAGCCCCGGGAGGCGCTCACCGAGCTGACCGTGGCGGCGACCGCCCGCCGCGGCTGAGACCCCCGTCCCCCTTTCGGCCCAGTCGGAGTGTCCAGTGCCGGACAGTGGTGCCCCGCGCGGGAAGGGCGGGAAGGCCGGGAAGGCGTCGCCTTCCTCGTCTTCTTCGTCTTCTTCGTCCCGCGCATCCTCGCGAGCCGCGGCCGGCCGGGACGCGCTCGGTCCCGACGACCCGCGCCGGCTGGGCGGCTACACCCTGCTGCGGCGGCTCGGCGAGGGCGGCCAGGGGGTGGTCTACCTGGGCCGTGACGGCGACGGAAACCCGGTGAGCGTGAAGGTGCTGCGCGGCGGGCGGGCGGCCGGGCAGCGCGCCCGTGCCCGGTTCGTGAAGGAGGCCGCCGCCGCCCGCCAGGTCACCGGCCCGCACACCGCCCGGGTGCTCGCCGCCGACGTCGCCGGCGACCGCCCCTACATCGTCAGCGAGTTCGTCGAGGGCCCCTCGCTCCAGCGGCAGGTCACCGAGCACGGCCCCCTGGCGGGGGCACGGCTGCGCAAGGTGGCGCTGCGCACGGCCGGGGCGCTGGCCACGATCCACCGGGCCGGAATCGTCCACCGTGACTTCAAGCCCGGCAACGTGCTCCTCGGCCCGGACGGCGCCAAAGTGATCGACTTTGGCATCGCGCAGGCACCGGACTCCGACACGCCGCTGACGACCTCGCCGGTCGGCACCCCCGCCTACATGGCCCCCGAGCAGATCGAGGACGAACCCGTCGGCCCGCCCGCCGACGTGTTCGCCTGGGGCGCCACCCTGGTCTTCGCCGCCACCGGCCGGCCGCCCTTCGGCACCGGCCCGAACGCCGCGGTGATGCGCCGGATCGTCTCCCGCCCGCCGGACCTCGGTGACCTCGACGGCCCGCTGCGCGAGGCCGCGCTGCGCTGCCTGGACAAGAACCCCGCCGCCCGCCCCACCGCACCGCAACTCGTCCGGCTGCTCCGCAACGGCGCCCCGTCCGCCAAGCCCGCCGCCCCCCGGCGCATCCCCCGCTACCGCTGGCGCATGATGGTGGCCCTCGCCGTGGTCATCCCCCTCGGCTTCGTCCTGGGCATCCTGGTACCCACCTGACCGCCCCACGGGGACCTTTTCCGATAACTTGAACCTGTCCGCGGGGTGTCGGCCGGGGGTCGGGTGACGAAGAGTTGACCAGGATCGGGCTCAGCTACGCCGCCCGCTCCGACGTCGGCCTCCTCAAGGAGGGCAACGAGGACTCGGCGTACGCCGGCCCGCACCTGCTGGCCGTCGCCGGCGGCCTGGGCGGGCACTCCGGCGGTGCGACCGCCAGCGCGCTGGTCGTCGGGGAACTGGCCGGCCTGGACACGCGACCACCGGAGAGCCACCGGCTGCTGGAAACCCTCGAACAGGCGGTCAAGTCCGCCAACGAGAAGCTGCACCACATCGTGGAGTCCGACCCGGCCCTGCAGGGGATGGGGACGACGCTCACCGCGATGCTGTGGGCGGGCAACCAGGTCGCGCTGGTGCACATCGGCAACTCCCGGGCGTACCTGCTGCGCGACGGCAATCTGTTCCAGATCACCCACGACCACACCCTGGTGCAATCGCTGGTCGACGAGGGGCGGATCACCCAGGACGAGGCGGCCTCGCACCCGCAGCGCTCGCTGCTACTACGCGCGCTGGACGGGTGGGGAGACACCGAACCGGACCTGTCGCTCCGCAAAGCCAAGCTCGGCGACCGCTACCTGCTGTGTTCGGACGGCCTGTCCGACATGGCCACCGCCGATGCCATCTTCCAGGTGCTCAGCGACTACACCGAGCCCGAGCAGGCGACCAGGTCGCTGATCGACCTGGCCAACCGCGGTGGCGGCCCCGACAACATCACCTGCGTGGTGGCCGACGTCATCGACCGGGACCGGCGACCCCCGCTGGTCATCGTCCCCCGGCTCGCGGGCGCCGCGGCGAACGCGAGCGTGGTCGACGACCGGGAGGCACCGTGGGCGGACACCTCCGCGCAGCCGGCCGCCCCGCCCATCATCGGGCGGCACCACATCCTCGGCGAACTGCGCTCGGACGGGCTGTCCATCACCTACCTGGCCCGCTCCCCCGAGGGGCGCCAGGTCGCCGTCGAGGCCCTCCGCCCGCACACGGCCGCCGACCCGGCGAACCGGCAGCGGTTCGGCCGGGCGATCCTCGCGATGAGCCGCGTCCGCTCGGCCCACACGGTCGGCGTCCTGGAAACCGCCCCCCACGGCGACCCGCCGCACGTCGTGCTGGAGCACCTGGAGGGCAGGTTCCTGAACGAGGTCGTCGAACAGGACGGGCCGCTGGCGCCGGAGCCGCTGGCACGGCTGGCGGCCGGGACGGCGACCGCACTCGCCGACATCCACCGGGCCGGTGTGGTCCACCGCGATGTCAAGCCGAAGAACGTCCTGTACACGGCCGATGGCCCCAAGCTCACCGGCTTTTACATCGCCCGGGCACTGGACCGCGACGACGCCGACATCACCACGCCGGGAACGTTCATCGGAACGCCCACCTACCTGTCGCCCGAAGTGCTCGCCGGAGAACCGGCCGGCCCGGCGAGCGACGTCTTCGGCTGGGCACTGACCGTCCTCTTCGCCGCCACGGGGTGGAACCCCTTCGAGGCCGACACGGTGGAGGAGACCCTGCGGCGGGTCTCCGGGCCGGCCCCGGCCCTGCCCAGGGTGCCCGGCCCCGTCGGCCCCCTGATCCGCCGGTGCCTGGACCGGGACCCGGCCCGGCGGCCGGGCGCCGCCGAGTTGCTTCCGGCCCTCGGCGTCGCGCCGCCGCCCACCCTGCCCCTCCCCGGAACGGAGGAGTTCACGGCGGCGACGCGGGACGACGCCCTCCGGCACGCCGACTTCTCACTGCCGGGTTACCAGGTCCAGGAGATGCTGGGCGAGGGCGGTTTCGCCACCGTCTACCGGGCTCGCCAGATTTCGCTGGACCGCGACGTGGCCGTCAAGGTGCTCGACCGCCGGCTCGGCGAGCGCGACCTGCGCCGGTTCCGGCGCGAGGTCGACGCGGCCGTCCGGCTCTCCGGGCATCCCGGGGTGGTGGCCGTCCACGACCGCGGCACGCTCGACGACGGGCGGCCCTTCCTCGTCATGGAGCTGTGCCCGGGCGGCTCGCTCGCCGACCGGCTCCACCGGGACGGGCCGTTGCCGCCCGGCACCGTGCGGCGGTTCGGCGTCCAGATCGCCGACGCCGTGGCCGCCGCGCACGAACTGGGCGTGCTGCATCGCGACATCAAACCGGCCAACCTGCTGCTGAGCCGGTTCGGCCTGGTGGCCCTGGCCGACTTCGGCATCGCGGTGCTCGCCGACCCCGGTCAGGATCACTCCGTGACGTTGTCGATGACGCCCGCCTACGCGGCACCGGAGATGTTCAAGGGCGCCGACCCGAGTCCGGCCAGCGACGTCTACTCCCTGGGCGCGACCCTGTACGCGTTGCTGGCCGGCCGAGCCCCGCACTCGCCCGACCGGCAGCTACGCCCCGAGGCGTTGATCGCCCACCTGATCCGGCAGCAGGGCGCGCCTCTGCCGAGAGTCCCCGGGGTGTCCGACGCGCTGATGGACGTCCTGCGGCGGGCTCTGGACCCCGACCCCGCGACGCGCTACCCGACGGCGGTCCGGCTGCGCGACGCGCTCACCGCCCTGGACCCGTAACGCCCTCACCAGTGCGGGGGGCGCTCCTCGAGGAGGTGGGCGTCGTCGGACTCGGTCGAGCGCCACTCGCCCCAGCCGGTGTCGGTGTCGTCGCCCGTCTGGTCGGGCAGGATCTCGAACTCGTCGTCGGCCAGGTCGACCGGACGCTCCTCATCGGGTTCGATGCTCATGGGCCCATTGTCGGGGATCACCACCGGCCGCTCTCACCCGGGCGGCGTGTCGCCGGCCACCCGCCCGCCGGCGACCGGGCGCCGCCGCGCCGAGAGCCCACGGGCGCGCGCGGACCTGACGTGCGCCACGCACTCGCGGGCCAGGGCGGTGCGGTCGATCCCGTCCCAGGTGAATCCGGCGTCGGCCGTGGCGAAGGCGTCGCCCGCCAGGTGCCACAGGTCCGCCAGGAGCTCCGCCTGGGCCTCCCGGTTGAACTCCGTCCAGCGGGTGCGGCCGCGGGTGAGCTCGGCCGCCCAGTCGTAGGCGTCCGGCAGCGCCCACTGCGCCCAGAGTGCCTCCACCGCGTAGCGGGCGCCCAGATGCCGGTACTGCCAGACGTGCGCGCACTCGTGCACGAACACCTCGGGCCGGCGGGCCGAGTCCACGGCCTTGAGGTAGATGGTGTCGCCGAGCACGAACGCCCGGTCGCTGAGGCCGAACAGGCCGGCGCGGCCCGGCACCACCCGCACCGTGTAGGGCGCGATCGAGTCGCCGTAGACCTTGCGCAGCAGGTCGCGTTCGACGTCGGTCAGCGCCCGCTCGCGCAGTTGCAGGAACAAGATCGCCTGCAGCAGGGCCAGGGCCTTGCCGAGGACGAGCAGCACGCCGCCCGCGACGCTCGCGACCAGGTCGGCCAGGCCTGCGGCGCGCAGCCGGGCGTCGCGCGTCACGACACCGCCGGCCAGCCGGACGGCTCCGCAGCCGGCACCCGCCACCAGGCCGAGCGCGGCCTTGACGGTCGTCGCGACGAGGTCGCAGGCCGCGGACACCACGCTGCCCCACCAGCGCAGCACGAACGCCGGCGCCGGACCGGCGACCGGGATCCGGCCGAGCGCGGCACCGGCCGCATGACACCCGTTCCGGCCCGCCGTCCCCATGCTCTGGAGCACGTCGGAGGCGGCCTCGGCAACGGCGTTCACCGCGCGCTGGACCGGCACCGGCCCTCCCAGGTCAGTACACCGGACGAAGGCGGCGGCACAGTTCCGCCGCCGCCGCGGCGGGATCGGCGGCCTCGGTGAGGGCGCGGACCACCACCACGCGGGTGGCGCCCGCGGCCAGCACCTGGTCGATGTTGCCGGCGTCGATGCCGCCGATCGCGAACCAGGGCCGGGTGCTGTGCCGGGCGGCGGCGTACTTCAGCAGGCCGAGGCCCGGTGCGGGCCGCCCCGGCTTGGTCGGGGTGGGCCACACCGGGCCGGTGCAGTAGTAGTCGACGCCGGGTTCGGCCGCCGCCGCGGCGGCCTCCTCCTCCGCGTGGGTGGAGCGCCCGATCAGCACGTCCTGCCCGACGATCGCCCGGGCGACCGGGACCGGCAGGTCGCCCTGCCCCAGGTGGAGCACGTCCGCCCGCGCCGCCAGGGCCACGTCCGCGCGGTCGTTGACCGCCAGGAGCGCCCCGTGCCGGTCACAGGCCTCCCGGAAGACCGACAGGTACTCGATCTCCTGCCGGGCCTCCAGGCCCTTCTGCCGGAGCTGCACGATGTCGACGCCACCGCGCAGCGCGGCGTCCAGGAAGCCGGGGAGATCGCCCTGGCGTTCCCGGGCGTCGGTGCAGAGGTAGAGCCGGGCCCGGTCGAGCCGGGCCCGGAGCGCGACGGCGCGATCGGACAGCAGGTGCCTGGGCACGGTGGGAGGCGTCCCTTTCTCCACGGGCCCCGCCGCTGGCGGGGTCAGAACGCGAGAGCCTGGGCCCGGCGGCGGATCTCGGTTCCCCGGTTCTCCAGGAGCGCCTGGGCAGGCGTTCCGGGCAGCGTGTCATCGGGGGTGAAGAGCCACCTCAGGGCTTCGATGTCGTTGTAGCCGGCGTCCGCCAGCAGGGTGAGGGTGCCGGGCAGACCCTTGACGACCTGCCCCTGCTGGACGAAGGCGGCGGGGATGCGGAAACCCTCTTCACGCTGGGCTCCCAGCAGTTTGTGGTCGCGCAGCAACTGCTTGACCCGGCTGTGGTTGACGCCGAGCCGCTCGGCCGTCTCCGTGGTGGTGAGCCAGTCGTCCACCAGGGCCGCCGTCGGGGAGTCGAGGGTGTGTTCAACGGTGGTGTGCATCTGCGTCACGCCCCCTGCGTACCACGTGTGAGGACTTCCGAAACCCGCGGGCGGCCCTCAGCCGCGGACCGCCTCGCGCAGCGGAACGTCGGGGTCGGCCAGCGCCTCGGCGTCGACGGCCACGCCATCAGCGATGATCTTGCGGGCCTGGACCAGGTCACGCGGCCGGCCGACGCTGATCAGGGCCACCAGACGGTCGTCGGCGAGCCAGCATCCCGCCCAGCGGGCGTCCCGCGGGTCGCCCCGGTAGAAGAACCGCTGCGCGGCGGGGTGGTACCCGACGTACTGCACCATGCGGCCGAACTGCTCGGACCAGAAATAGGGCACCGCGTCGTACACCGCCTCCCCGCCCAGCAGGGCGGAGACGGCCGTCTCGGGGGCGTTGAGGGCGGTGTCCCAGTGCTCGACGAGCAGCCTGCGCCCGTACCGGTCGGACCACCAGGCGGCGCAGTCGCCCACCGCGACCACGTCGGGACGGGTCTGCCCCGCCACGGAGGCGCGCAGCGAGGCGTCGGTCACCACGCCCCGCTCGACGTCCAGCCCGGATCCGGCCAGCCAGCCCACCTCGGGGCGCACCCCGATGCCGACCACGACCTCGTCGGCGTCGATCCGGCCGCCGTCGGCCAGGGTCAGCCCGCCGACGTCGACGGACGCGACCTTGACGCCATAGCGCAACTCGACGCCCGCCTCGGCGTACCAGGGGGCGGTGTGCGCGCCGATCTCGGGGCCGAGCGCGATGGCCAGGGGAGTGTCGGCGGCCTCGACCACGGTGACCCGGCAGCCCTTCTTGGCCGCCGTGGTGGCGACTTCGGCGCCGATCCAGCCCGCGCCGACGATCGCCACTCGGGTGCCCTCCACCAGGCGGTCGCGCAGTGTCCTGGAGTCTTCGATCGTCCGCACCACGTGCTGCGGGCCGTCTCCGGGCAGCCTGATCGGGGTCGCTCCGGAGGCGATCACCAGCCCGTCGAAGGGCAGGTCTCCGGCGGTGCTCTCGACGGTCCCGCCCCCGCCGGCGGAGAGCCGCAGCCCGGTGGCGCGCTCGCCGAACAGCAGGTCGGCGTTGAGGGCGTCCCAGTCGGCGTCCACCGTCGTGTCGTCGCGCTCGCCCATCAGGACGGCCTTGGACAGCGGGGGCCGGTCGTAGGCGCGGTGCCGCTCCGCCGACAGCAGGGTCAGCGACCCCTCGTACCCTTGCGCGCGCAGTGCCTCGACCGCTCGTAGCCCGGCCAGCCCGCCACCGACAACGATCACCCTGTTCATGGCCAAGGATGGTAGTACGCGGCATCCGACGGAGATCGGTGCAGGCTACCCGTAAGCGGGGATCTACCCTGGGGGAGACAGCGCGGGAGCCCGGTCCGACCGGGCTGAGAGGGCGGCTGAGCGGGCCGCCGACCGCTACGACCTGATCCGGATCATGCCGGCGAAGGGAGCGAACATGCACTCCGATGTGCTGATCGTCGGGGCGGGGGTGATCGGCCTCTCCGTCGCCTGGCGCGCCGCCGCCGGCGGCTTGGACGTGACGCTGGCCGACTCCGGTCATCCAGGCGCCGCCTCCGGGGTGGCCGCCGGGATGCTCACCCCGGTCAGCGAGCTCACCTACGGCGAGGAGCGCCTGCTGCACCTGGGCATCGCCTCGCGCGACCGCTACCCGGAGTTCGTCGCCGAGTTGGAGGAGCTGACCGGCCACGCCACCGACCACCGCCGCGACGGCGTCCTCCAGGTCGCCTACAACGCCGACGACCTGGCCTTCCTCGACGACCTGCGGCGGCTGCACGGGACGCTGGGCGTCCGCTCGCAGGCCCTGACCGGGCGCGAGTGCCGCCGGTTGGAGCCGATGCTGGCGCCGTCGGTCCGGGGCGGGCTGCTCGCCCCCGACGACGGCTCCATCGACCCCCGCCGGCTCACCGCCGCGCTGCTGGCGGCGGCCGGGCACGCCGGGGCCCGGCTGGTCAGGGAGCAGGTCGCCGAGGTGATCGTCGAGCGCGACCGGGCCGTGGGGGTCCGGCTCGCCGGCGGCACCGAGCTGCGCGCCGGGCAGATCGTGCTGGCCGCCGGCTGCTGGACCGGCGAGATCAGCGGATTGCCGCCGGACGCGCTGCCGGGCGTCCGGCCGGTCAAGGGACAGGTACTGCGGCTGCGGGCCGAGACGCCCTTCCTGCGCCGGGCCACCCGGGGCGTGGTCCGCGGCTCCTCGGTCTACCTGGTCCCGCGGGCCGACGGGGAGATCGTGATCGGCGCCACCCAGGAGGAGATGGGCCACGACGTGACGGTCACCGCGGGCGGGCTGTGGGAACTGCTGCGTGACGCCCGGGAGCTGCTGCCGGGCGTCACCGAGCTGCGGTTCGCCGAGGCCAACGCGGGGCTGCGGCCGGGCTCGCCCGACAACGCCCCGCTGCTGGGCCCCGGCGCACTGCCGGGGCTGGTGCTGGCCACCGGCCACTTCCGCAACGGAGTGCTGCTGGCCCCGGTGACCGCCGACTCCATCGCCGAGCTGCTGCTGGAGGGGACGTTGCCGGAGGTCGCCCGGCCGTTCACCCCCGACCGTTTCGACGGCAGGGTGGGCGCATGCAGGTGATCGTCAACGGGACCCCGCGCGAGGTCCCCGCCGGAACGACCGTCGCCGCCCTGGTCTCGGCGGTGACGACGGCCGCCGCGGGCGTCGCGGCGGCGCTCAACGACGAAGTGGTGCCGCGGGCGCTGTGGACGGAGACCGCGGTACGGGAGGCGGACCGGCTCGAAGTGCTGACCGCCGTGCAAGGAGGCTGAGACATGACCCGGAACACGACCACGGCCGAGCAGGGAAGCGACGAGCTGGTCATCGCGGGTGAGACGTTCGGGTCCCGGCTGATCATGGGGACGGGCGGGGCGCCGAGCATGCACGTGCTGGAGGAGGCGCTGGCCGCATCCGGCACCGAGCTGACCACCGTCGCGATGCGCCGGGTCGACCCCGCGGCCCGCGGCTCGGTGCTCGACGTGCTGCGCCGCCGCGAGATCCGGGTGCTGCCCAACACCGCCGGCTGCTTCACCGCGGGCGAGGCGGTGCTCACCGCCAAGCTCGCCCGGGAGGCGCTGGGGACGAACTGGGTCAAGCTCGAAGTGATCGCCGACGAGCGCACCCTGCTGCCCGACCCCGTCGAGCTGATCGACGCCGCGGAGCAACTGGTCGATGCCGGCTTCGTGGTACTGCCCTACACCAACGACGACCCGGTGCTGGCCCGGCGGCTGGAGCAGGTCGGCTGTGCCGCGGTCATGCCGCTGGGCTCCCCCATCGGCTCCGGGCTGGGCGTCCGCAACCCGCACAACATCGAACTGATCGTCGAGTCCGCCGGGGTGCCGGTCATCCTCGACGCCGGCATCGGCACCGCCAGCGACGCCGCACTCGCCATGGAACTGGGCTGCGACGCCGTGCTGCTGGCCACCGCGGTGACCCGCGCGCAGTCGCCGGCGACGATGGCCGCGGCCATGCGCCACGGCGTCCAGGCCGGCCGGCTCGCCCGGCTGGCCGGCCGAATCCCGGTCCGCCGGCACGCGCAGGCGTCCTCCCCGTGGGCCGGCCTCAGCCGGCCGGTCTAAATCACGTTTCGGAACTACCCATACCTCATACCGGAGGCCGATGGGAGCAACGGCGAAACGCCCGTACACTCACACCGATGGACACGACGGTTGCGGACCCACTCGTCGGGCAGGTGCTCGACGGGCGCTACCGCATTGAGTCCCGGGTGGCCCGCGGCGGCATGGCCACGGTCTACCGGGCCCGCGACCTCAAGCTCGGCCGGAACATCGCGCTCAAGGTCATGCACCAGAACCTGGCACAGGACGACGACTTCGTCCGCCGGTTCATCGGCGAGGCCAAGGCCGCCGCCGCGCTCTCCCACCCCAACGTGGTGGCGGTCTACGACCAGGGCACCGACGGCCACCACGTCTTCCTGGCGATGGAGTACGTCCCGGGCCGCACCCTGCGTGACCTCCTCGACGAGCGGGGCCGACTGGGCCCGCGCACCGCCCTGGAGATCCTCCAGCCGGCGCTGGCCGCGCTCGCCGCCGCCCACCGCACCGGGCTGGTGCACCGCGACGTCAAGCCCGAGAACGTGCTGCTGACCGACGACGGCATGGTCAAGGTGGCCGACTTCGGCCTGGCCCGGGCCGAAACCGCCAGCAAACAGACCAAGACCGGGCTGATCATCGGCACGGTCGGTTACCTGGCCCCCGAGCAGGTGGTCTCAGGGCACGCCGACGTGCGCTCCGACGTGTACGCCGCCGGCATCATGCTGTTCGAGATGCTCACCGGCCACCAGCCGCACCAGGCCGACACCCCCCTCGCCGTCGCCTACAAGCACGTCAACGAGGTCGTGCCGCCGCCGTCCAGCGCCATCCCAGGGCTGCCGCCGCAACTCGACGTGCTCGTCACCCGCGCCACCGGCCACGACCCGGCCCGCCGGCCCGCCGACGCCGGCCAGTTCCTCGCCGCCGTGACCGACGTCCACGCGACACTGCCGCCCGACATCGACCACCGGCTGCAGAACGCCCCGCAGAACGTCACCTCGGTGCTCGGGCACGCCCCGCCCCCGGCCGCCGCCCCGCACACCCGCGTCTACCAGCAGCCCGACACCCTCCCGCCGGTGGCCCGCGGCTCCTTCATGGACCGGCTCATCGACACCGTGACCGGGCGGTACGCGCTGATCGCGGTGGGCGCCCTCGCCGTCGTGGTACTCGGCTGGGCCGTCTGGTACCAGGTGTCAGGGCAGTACGACTCCATCCCCAAGAACATCATCGGGATGAGCGCCGAACAGGCGAAGACCGAACTGGCCGGCAACGGGCTCACCGTGCAGGTACGCAAGGGCGGCTACAGCAACACGGTCCCCCGCGACCGGGTGATGAGCACCGACCCCGCCCCCGGCACCGACGTCAAACAGGGCACGGCCGTCACCCTCACCCTCTCCAAAGGCCCCTACCCGCGCGAAATCCCCGACGTGTCAGGCAAGTCGCAGGACGAAGCCACCCAGGCCCTCAAGGACGACAAGTTCGAGGTCGGCGCCGTCCACCGCGAGTTCTCCCCCACCGGCCGGCCCGTGCCCAAGGACCAGGTGATCCGCACCGACCCGCCCGCGGGCAGGAGCCACCAACCCGACAAGCCCGTCACCCTCGTCCTCAGCAACGGCGTGCAACTCCCCGACCTGACCGGCCAGCCCCGGCAGAGCGCCGAGCAGCAACTGCGCGCCCTGGGCCTGGCCGTCAAAGTCGAGGAACAGGAACAGGACGGCAAACCGCCCGGCACCGTGCTCAGCCAGAACCCGCCCGGCGGCACCGGTGTCAACCCCGGCGACACCGTCACCCTCACCGTGCAGAAGGGGCGCGACTGCCCCTGGTGGAACCCGTTCTGCGGCAACGGCAACAACAACGATCCGAACCAGATCCCGGTACCGACCGTGCTGGGGCGAAGCGTGGACGAAGCCAGGAACATGCTGCAGGGAGCAGGCTTCCAGGTGGACGTGCGGCACCAGATCGGCAGCGGCCGGGTACTGCGCCAGCAACCCGCCAACGGCAACGCCCCACGCAACTCCCCGATCGTGATCTGGCACTGAGTTTGCTTGGCGCTCGTTCCTCGCGCTTGTCGCGGCGCCTTCGGCGCGCCGTCTTCCCTCGTCGCGGTGAAGATCGCTCGTTCCTCACGATCTTCACCGCTCCTCAGTCCAGACGGCGCGGGCGCCGCTCCCTGCTTGCCTGGCTCGCTTCGCTCGCTGGTCGCGGCGCCCTTGGCGCGCCGTCTTCCCTCGTCGCGGTGAAGATCGCTCGTTCCTCACGATCTTCACCGCTCCTCAGTCCAGACGGCGCGGGCGCCGCTCCCTTTTCGCCTCGCTGCGCATCGGCGCCTGTCTCGTCCTTCCCGGGGTGAGTTTGGGGCGGCGGTAGGGTTGCGGGTCTATGACTGCTGTGCAGAGCCCGATTGGGGCGCATGTGCCGGTGGCCGGGGGGTTGGCCACCGGGGGGTTGAAGTACGCGGCTGAGATCGGTGCTGAGGCCGTGCAGGTGTTCGTGTCGAATCCGCGGGGGTGGGCGCAGAGCGCTGGGAAGCCGGATGAGGATGCGCGGCTGGCCGAGAGTGAGGTGCCGGTTTATGTGCATGCTCCTTATCTGGTGAATGTGGGGTCGCCCAGTGCCGACACGCTGGAGAAGTCGCTGGGGTCGATTCGTAATGCGCTGAAGCGGGGGCGGGAGGTCGGGGCGCTCGGGGTGGTGGTGCATACGGGGTCGGCGGTCAGCCAGTCCTATGACGAGGCGATGCGGCAGATCCACGAGCATCTGCTGCCGGTGGTCGAGGAGATTCCCGAGGACGGGCCCGACCTGTTGCTGGAGCCGATGGCGGGGCAGGGGGCGATGCTCTGTGCGACCGTCCAGCAACTCGGGCCGTACTTCGAGGCGCTGGAGCGGCACCCTCGGGTGGGGGTGTGCCTGGACACCTGCCACGCGTTCGCGGCAGGGCACGACCTCGCCGCCGAGCGGGGAGTGGCCGAGACCATCGACGCGCTGGTGGAGACCGTGGGGGCGGGGCGGCTCAAGCTGATCCACGCCAACGACTCGATGGACGTCTGCGGGTCCGCCAAGGATCGGCACGAGAACATCGGCGCGGGGCACATCGGGGAAGGGCCGTTCGCCGAACTGCTGCGGCATCCGCAGGTGGCGGGGCTGCCGTTCATCATCGAGACGCCAGGGCGGTCGGCCGATCCGCATCGCAAGGACATCGAGACCCTCAAGCGGCTGCGCGACACCGAGTAGAGAAAAAACTCGGGCGCTGCCGGACAACCCCCCGACTGTCCAGCAGCGCCCGAGCGTCGCCAGCGGATCCCACCCCCCCGGTACGGGATCCACCGGCCCTGACCCGGCGGACGGCGGAACTCCTCGCGAAAGACGCGTCCGGTTTCCACCGTGCACGGCGCGGGACAGCTTCGCCGTCTCGCCAGATCTCCCGGTTTGTTCCGGTGAGTTCTGGTGACACGGAGAACACTAGGCGGCCTACCGCGCTCGGGGACCCCCGAAAACGCGATGCTCGATCAACGGTGCGTAGCCAGCGATATACGCACAGTGATCGAAAGATGAGCGGTCGGTTCCGCACGACGAACGGCTCACCCGACCGGGCCGCTCTCCTGGCGAAAGCCCCGGACGAGCAGGTCGCGGACCGCACGGGTGTGCCGGCGGCTCACCGGCAGCAGTTCCCCGCCCACCTGCACGGCGGCCCGGCCCGCCTCGAAGCGCAACTCCTGGATGTGCCCGGCGGCGACAAGGGTGCTGCGGTGGATCCGGATGAACCCCGCCCCCTCCCAGCGGCGGGCGAGCGCCGCGAGGGGCATGCGCACCAGGTAGCGGCCGTCGCCGGTGTGCAGCCGCACGTAGTCGCCGTGCGCCTGGACGTGGGTGACGGCCGAGCGCGGCACCAGCCGGGTCCGGCCGCTCAGCTCCACCGGGATCAGCTCGGCGTCCGCGGCGGGCGGCTCGGCGCCGTCGGGGCGGGAACCGGCGACGCGCTCGACCCGGCGGACCGACTCGGCCAGCCGCTCCGCCCCGACCGGCTTGAGGACGTAGTCGACCGCGCCGAGCTCGTAGGCGGCCAGCGCGCAGTCGCGGTGGGCCGTCACGAACACCACCGCGGGCGGGTCGGCGTACCCGGCCAGCAGCCGGGTGAGGTCGAGGCCGTCGAGGCCGGGCATCCGGACGTCGAGGAAGACCGCGTCCAGCCGCTCCCCCGCCAGCAGGGTGCGGCCGAGCCTGCTCAGCGCCCCGGCGGGCCCGGCGACGTCGACGTGCTCAACCCGGGGGTCCTCCCGCAGCAGTCGCACCAATCGGTCGAGTGCGGGGGACTCCTCGTCCACGGCCAGCAGGCGAAGCATACGAGGACCCTGCCCAGATCACTCTCCGCACGCAACCCGCTTCACCAGGTGAGCAGAATGTCTTGACCCGATCTACAGCGGCGGCGCCTCGCCGTCCTCCTCCTGGTAGGAGTAGCGCTGCTCGCCCCAGGGGTCGGCGACGTTGTGGTAGCCGCGCTCCTCCCAGAAACCACGCCGGTCCTTGATCAGGTATTCCACCGCCCGGGCCCACTTGACGCTCTTCCACGCGTACAGGTGGGGCACCACGAGCCGGACCGGGAAGCCGTGGTCGGGGCTGAGGCGCTCGCCGTCGCGGTGGGTGGCGAACATGGTCGCGTCGGCGAGGAAGTCCGACATCCGGACGTTGGCGCTGTAGCCGTAATCGGCCCAGACCATGACGTGGGTGGCGTCCGGATGGGGCGGTACCAGTTCCACCATGGTCGTGCCGGAGACACCGCGCCACAGGTTGTCGGGGATCGTGAACTTGGTGACGCAGTGGAAGTCGGCGACCGCCTCGGTTTGGGGCAGGCGCTCGAACTCGTCCCAGGTCCAGCGGTGGTGCTCGCCCGACTCCGTCGCACCGAAGACACGGAAGTCCCAGTCCGCGGGCCGGAACTTCGGCACCGGACCGTAGTGCAGCACGGGCCAGCCACGGGGGACGTACTGTCCGGGTGGCAGCCGCTTCTCGGATGGGGACATGACTCGCTCATCCTCCCATCTCCCGGAGACTGGCCGTATCCGGGCCCACCCGGGCGGCGGCTCCGCCTCATGGGTTACCCTGGCTCGCATGCGCAACGCCGTCTATTTCTTTTGGTACGGCCGGTCCGGGAATCCCCCGCCGGTCTGCCAGACGTTGCGCTGACAGACCACGCAGGAGAGCCCCGGACCGAGCGGTCCGGGGCTTTTCGCTTTTACGCATACGAGGAGACCCGCAGAACATGGTGATCGTGATGGCCCCGGAGGCCACCGAAGCAGATCTCACGGCCGTCGTCTCGCTGGTGGAGACGGCGGGCGGCGACGCCTTCGTCAGCCGCGGGGTGAACCGGACCATCGTCGGGCTGGTGGGCGACGTCGAGCAGTTCGGTTCGCTGAACCTGCGCGGCATGAGCGGCGTCGCCGACGTGGTGCGGATCTCCGTGCCCTACAAGCTGGTCAGCCGGGAGAACCACCCCGATCGCTCGGTGGTCCGGGTCGGCGGCGTGCCGATCGGGCCCGACACCATGACCCTCATCGCCGGGCCCTGCGCGGTCGAGACACCGGAGCAGACCCTGCAGGCCGCGCAGATGGCGCAGGCCGCGGGCGCGTCGCTGCTGCGGGGCGGCGCGTTCAAGCCGCGGACGTCCCCGTACGCCTTCCAGGGGCTGGGCGAGGACGGGCTGAAGATCCTCGCCGAGGTACGGGCCGAGACCGGCATGCCGGTCGTCACCGAGGTCGTGGACGCGCACGACGTCGAGCTGGTGGCCTCCTACGCCGACATGCTGCAGATCGGCACCCGGAACGCGCAGAACTTCGCGCTGCTCCAGGCGGCCGGCGAGGTGGGCAGGCCGGTCCTGCTCAAGCGCGGGATGAGCGGCACCATCGAGGAGTGGCTGATGGCCGCCGAGTACATCGCCCAGCGCGGCAACCTCGACATCGTGCTGTGCGAGCGCGGCATCCGCACCTTCGAGAAGGCCACCCGCAACACCCTCGACATCAGCGCGGTTCCGGTGGCGCAGCGGCTCAGCCACCTGCCGGTGATCGTCGACCCGTCGCACTCCGGCGGGCACCGCGACCTGGTGCTGCCGCTGACCCGGGCCGCGATCGCGGTCGGCGCCGACGGCGTGATCATCGACGTGCACCCGCACCCCGAGACCGCCCTGTGCGACGGCCCGCAGGCACTGGTGGACGGCGACCTGCGCGAACTGGCCCGGCTGGCCCGCGAACTGCCACCCGTCTTCGGCCGTTCCCTGACCCCGGCCACCAACCCCGACCCGCTCCCCGCCTGAGCCGAGGGAGGGAGCGGAGCGGCCCGTGAGGGACGAGCGGTCCGCGCAGCGACCGACCGAGGCGAGGGCGGCGGCAAACACTGTCTGAGCCGAGGGAGGGGCACGGCGATCACGTGGGGCTCCCCGCGTGGTCGCCGTGGCGATCGGTTAGTCTGCCGCCATGACCTACTGGCATGCCGTAACCCCGCCGCCGGCCCCCTGACCGGGGCAGCGGCCACTCGCTGAACGACCCGGCGCCGTGTCGCCGGGTTTTCGCATGCCCGCACGCGGCCTGCCGCCCTGCCCCGGATCCGAAGCCTCCCTTCCGATTCGTGGTCAGGAGACCTGTTCATGTCCGTGCGTACTCCCGAAATCCCTGCCTCCGCCCGGCTCGGCGGGGCCGGGTCGATCCTGCTCGCCGCGTCCCTGTGGGGGACGACCGGCACCGTCCGCGCGCTGGCGCCGGAGGGGGCGAGCCCGGTGTCGGTCGGTGCCGCCCGCATCGTCGTGGGCGGCCTGCTGCTGGTCCTTCTCGCGTCTCTGGTCGGGCGTGGGGCGGAACTGCGCCGGCTGCTGTCCTCCCGTCGCGCCCGGCTGCTGCTGGCCGTGGGGGTGATCTGCGTGGCGGTCTACCAGACGGCGTTCTTCGCCGGGGTCGCCCGCACCGGTGTCGCGACCGGGACCGTCGTCACGATCGGCAGCGCTCCCGCGTTCGCCGGGCTGCTGTCCTGGCTGACCGGTGGGGACCCGCTGTCGCGGCGGTGGCTGGCGGCCACCGCGGGCGCGGTGCTGGGCTGCGCCGCGCTGATCGGCGGCGGCCAGGAGGCCGGGGTCGAACCGCTCGGTGTGGCGCTGGCGCTGCTGTCGGGGCTGGGCTACGCGGTCTACGCCACCATCGCCTCCCATCTCATCGTCGGGGGTGGGGGTGACCAGGCCGTGGTCGCGGCGCTGTTCGGCGGTGCCGGGCTGCTGCTGCTCCCGGTGCTGCTGCTCGGCTCCTCCGGCTGGATGCTCACCGGGTCCGGCCTGCTGGTCGCGGGCTACCTGGGCGGGGTGACCACCGCGGTCGGGTACGTGCTGTACGCGCGCGGGCTGCGTGGTACCCCGGTGGCGGTGGCCACCACGCTGGGCCTGGCGGAGCCGGCGGTGGCCGCGCTGCTCGGCCTGGCGGTGCTCGGTGAGGATCTCGGCGGCGTCGCGCTGGTCGGGCTCGCCGGGATCGGGTGCAGCCTGCTCCTCCTGGTGCTGCCGGAGCGCCGCTGACCGATGCCGGGTTCCGGGCCGGTTCCGGCCCGGAACCCGGTTGTGACCCTGCGGTCATCGGCCTGCGCCGGACCCGTCCGAGAGGCCATCATGTCCCGCATGGTCGGTGGGGATGGCGATGCGCTGGCGCAGGAGTTCCGCGATCTGCTGGCCACGGTGGACCCCGTGGCGGCCGTCGCGGCGGCGGACGCCTGCCGGGCGAGCGACGCCTATCCCGGGCTGTCGCCGACGGGCCCGATGTTCACGGCGGCCGAGCGGGTGCCCGGCGGTTGGCGGGTGCTCCTGCCCTGCACCCCTGTGCCGCAGGACGCCCGGGAGGCGCTGGGCGGTCTGCTCCGGGCCGACGCGGCGGCCCGCCCCGACGCCGAGGGGCGGGGGTTGCGCGCGGCCGCCGCGCAACTGGAGGAACGGCGGCTCGACGCGCTCACGCTGGGCACCCGGCGGTTGCGCGTGGTCCGCGTCGAGCAGGTGCTGCGGATCGGGCTGGACGGCCCCGAAGCGCCCCGGCCCACCGACCACGACCCCGCGACCGGGCCGGGCCCGGCCGAGTTGCTGCCCGTGCCGCCGCCGGCCGGCGCCGTGGCGGCCGAGTTCGACGCCCGGCTGCTCGCCGCCACGACGGGCCGCGCGGACGACGCCGAGCGCCGGGCCTTCGAGGACTACCCCGAACCGGTGTTCCTGCGGCCGGCCTTCGCGGTGGCCGAGCACACCGAGGGGCGGTGGCGGATCACCTCGCGCGCCCACTCCGGTCCCGGGGCGGCCCGGGGTGCCCTGGCGTTCTACTTCCGGCATCTGGTGCCGGTGGTCGAGCAACCCGATGAGATCGACCGCCTGGAGTACTCGGCGGCCGCCGACCTGATGGACGACCCGGCCCGGCGGGCCGGGATCACCGTGCTGGGCCGGCGGTTCCGCATCGTCCGTCTGGAACGCGCCGTCCGGATGGGCCCGGACGGCCCCGAGCCACCCCGGCCGTCCGACTTCGACCCGCGCTGAGCCCGACGACCGCCGGTCAGGTGCTCTCGCCGTAGCGGGGACGGTGCAGCTGAACGCCCTCGGCGAGCTGCTCGGCGAGTTCGTCGGCGTCGAGCCGCCGGTCGATCTGCCGCAGGTCGTCGATCTTGGCACGGGTCTCGGCGCGGCGCGGTGCGAGGAGGGTGCAGCAGTCCTCGTCCGGCAGTTCGGAGATCGACAGGGTACGGACGCGACGGGCCTGGTCCATGATCTCGATCTTGTCGAGCCCGATCAGCGGGCGCAGGATCGGCAGCTGCACGGCGTCGTCGAGGGCGGTGATGTTGGCCAGGGTCTGGCTGCTCACCTGTCCCAGCGAGTCACCGGTGATCAGCGCCGCGCCGCCCAGCCTGCGGGCCAGGACCTCGCCCGTCCGCAGCATCAGCCTGCGCTGCGCGATGATCGCCAACCGGTCGGCGCCGGAGGACTTGATCTGCTGCTGGGCCTTCCCGAACGGCACCACGTACAGCCGGGAGTCGCCCTGGAACTTGTCCAGCTCCCGGACCAGCGCGTACGCCTTGTAGATCGACTCGGGCCCGGTGAAGGGCATCCCGGAGAAGTGCAGGTAGTCGACGCGCAGGCCGCGGCGCATCATCCGGTAGGCGGCGACCGGCGAGTCGATGCCGCCCGACATGAGCACCAGCGCCCGGCCGCTCATCCCGACGGGCAGCCCGCCCTGACCGGCCACACCGTCGGTGAACACGAAGGCCTCGTCGCGGTCGACTTCGATCGACACGGTGTGGTCGGGCGCGGCCAGCCTGACCTGCAGCCCGTAGGCGTCGACGATGCGCTGCCCGACCAGGCGGTCGAGCTCGGTGGAGGTGAGCGGGAAGCGCTTGTCGCGGCGGCGGGCGCGGACCGCGAAGCTGCCGCTCCGCCCGGCCATCAGGTCCAGGGCGGCCTGGACGACGCCGTCCACGTCCTTGTTCACCCGCCATGCGCGGTGCGCGCGCACGATGCCCATCACGTCGGTGGCACGGCGGACCAGCCGGTCGATCGTCGCGACGTCGGCGCCCTCGCTGCGCAGCACCATCACCCCGTACCGCCGGGCGATCTCGACCCGGGCGATGTCGCGGACCGCGGCGCGCAGGTTGTTCTGCAGCCGTCGCTCGAACAGCTCCCGGTTCTTGCCCTTGAGGACGAGTTCACCGAGTTTCAGCAGCACGCACGGCTCGCCCCCGACGCACTCCGCGGCGGGCGGCGGGGAGGCCTGCGGGATCGTCTCCGCACGGGTGACACCGAGCGTGGACATGCTGAAGACCTCCTGCGAACGGGGAAAACGACTGCGCTGACAGTGTCGCGCACGAGAGCAAACACCGCGAACGACTCAACGTGTTCCCGCAGCGAAAAGGGCCCCTTCACCGCACGGTGAAGGGACCCGCCCGCCCGCTCGGCTCGGCCGCGCCCGCCGCGACCGGGCCTCCGCTCCCGCGACACGGACCGCCCGGCCGCTCGCCCGGCTCAGCCGAAGAAGACCTCGGCCTCGGCGTACCGCTCGACCGGGACGACCTTGAGCTGCTCGGTGGCGGCGTCGAGACCGACCCGGACGATGTCGGTGCCCCGCAGCGCGACCATCTTGCCGTAGTCGCCGTCGTGCACCGCGTCGATGGCCTGCAGGCCGAACCGGGTGGCCAGGACCCGGTCGAAGGCCGTGGGCGTGCCGCCGCGCTGGATGTGCCCCAGGACGGTGCAGCGCGCCTCCTTGCCGGTGCGCTTCTCGATCTCGTCGGCCAGCCGCTGGCCGATGCCGCCCAGCCGGACGTGCCCGAATGCGTCGAGTTCGCCGGTCTGTAGCTCCATCTGCCCGTCGACCGGGTGCGCGCCCTCGGAGACCACGATGATCGGGGCGTACCGGGTCTTGAACCGGCTCTCGACGTACTCGACGACCTTCTCGATGTCGAACGGCTGCTCCGGGATCAGGACGACGTTGGCCCCGGCGGCCATGCCGGCGTGCAGCGCGATCCAGCCTGCGTGCCGGCCCATGACCTCGCAGATCAGCGCCCGGTGGTGGCTCTCGGCCGTGGTGTGCAGCCGGTCGATGGCCTCCATCGCGATGTTGACCGCGGTGTCGAACCCGAAGGTGTAGTCGGTCGCGTTGAGGTCGTTGTCGATCGTCTTGGGCACCCCCACGACGTTGACCCCGTTGTCGTACAGCTCACGCGCGACGCCGAGGGTGTCCTCGCCGCCGATCGCGATGAGCGCGTCGACCCCCAGGCCCGCCAGATTGTCCTTGATGCGCTCGACGCCGCCCTCGACCTTGATCGGGTTCGTGCGCGACGATCCGAGGATCGTGCCGCCGCGCGGCAGGATGCCGCGGACCGCCTGCACGTCGAGGGCGATCGTGTCGCCCTCCAGCGGACCGCGCCAGCCGGCCCGGAAGCCGACGAACTCGTAGCCGTACTCCTGGACGCCCTTGCGCACCACAGCGCGGATGACCGCGTTCAGACCGGGGCAGTCTCCTCCACCGGTCAGCACTCCGACGCGCATGTATTCCTCCCCATTGCTCACCCGGCCAGATTAGTGGCGCGGACATGCCTGCACCCGGCATTCACCGAGGTCTCCGGCGTGCCCTATTGGTCTAGACCATAGTGGTTCATCCGGAGTCTCCGGGTGAATGTTCGGTGACCCTCCGGCCACAGGCCCTACCCGGTGCGGCGGGCCACCACCCACACCCGTCCCGGAACCCGCACCACCACCCCGCCGGGCAGGCGCCGCAGGGCCAGCCGGCGAGGTCGGGGCTCCGCCCCCGCGGTAGGAGCCGCGGCATGGGCCCAGCACGCCTCGTGCACGGCGAGCTCGCGGCGGGCGGCGGGCGGCAGCGTCGCCGCGTGGGCGCGGGCGAAGCCCCACCCGTCCCGTCGCGCGCCGCCGGGCGGACGGCCCCGGGCCCAGCCGGCGAACGCGTCACGCCATCCGTCGCCGTAGGCCCGGGCCAGCTCCGGCCAGGCGCGGCCCACCTCCCCGGCCCGCTTGCCGAGCAGTGCCCGCTCGGCCGCGCCCACCGCCACCGGGTCGAACCCCGGCGGCAGCGGCCCGCCCGCCACCAGGGCACGCACCAGCGCCTCCTGTGCCGCCGCCAGCCCGCCGGCTCCGGGAGCGGTCATGTGATCGCGGGGAGGCCGGCGGTGGCGGCGAGGGCGTCGAGTTCGGCGCGCAGCTCGGCGGCGGGCGGGTAGCGGCCGTCGCGTTCCAGCAGCAGGCCGGGCGGGCGGCGGCGGGCGCACAGCTCGGCAGTCAGGGCAAGCACCCCGGCGGGCAGGGGGTCGGTGTGGGTGTCGTGGTAGAAGCCGTCGTGCTCCGAACCGCCCGCCAGGTGCACGTACGCGATCCGTTCCAGCGGCAGCCGGTCGAGCAGGGCGGTGGGATCCGCGCCGCGGTTGCGGGCGTTGGCGTACACGTTGGCCACGTCGAGCAGCAGCAGGACGCCGGTGCGGTCGAGCAGTTCGGTGAGGAAGTCGGCCTCGTCGTACTCGGCGTCCGGCCAGTCGAAGAGCGCCGCGATGGGCTCGACGGCAAGCGGCACCGGCAGCTCGGCGGTGGTGCGGCGGATGTTGGCGGTGAGCGCGTCGAGGGCCTCCCGGGTGCGGGGCACCGGCAGCAGGTGCCCGGCCTCCAGCCCGCCCGCGCGCACGAACGCGATGTGCTCGCTGACCAGCGGTGCGCCCAGCGCCTCGGCGCAACCGGCCAGGTGCGCCACCCGGGCCGGGTCGACGGGTTCGGCGCCGCCGAGCGAGAGCCGCACGCCGTGCGGCACCACCGCCACCCCCCGGTCGCGCAGTTCCAGGAGGCCCGGCCAGGGCCGGTCCGGATGGACCGACTCGGCGATGACCTCGGTGAAACCCAGCCCGGGCAGCTCGGCCACGAAACCGGCGATCTCCGGCCGCCAGCCGATGCCCACACCCAGTTCGGCGATCATCCCCCGCACCCTCCGCATCCTCCGCCGCAGGACGACGGGCATCGGCCGCCGGCCGATGCCCGTGCCCGGCCCGGCGGTCATCCGCCGCAGCCTCCACCGCCACCACCGCCGCAACCGCCTCCGCCACCGCCACACGAGGAGGTACCGCCGCCGTAGTAGCTGCTCGAACCACCCGAATCGCCCACCGCCAGGTTGCGCTGGATCTCGGCCTGGGTCGCGAAGTCGGGGTCGATGCTGCTGAGGGCCAGCCCGCCGTACAGGGCGACGCCGAGCGCCGCCCCGGACGGCCCGTACGTCGCCCAGGCCGGGGACATCGCGGGGTTGAGCGACTCGCCGCGCCGCCGCGCGTCGCGCAGCGCCCGCCGGCCCGCGCCGCTGGCCCGCGGCGTCGGCGCGAGCAGCAGCCCGAGGACGACGACCGCGAGAACGACCAGCGCGATCACCAGGAACAGGACCGGCCGGTCATTGGACAGGCCGGCCACCAGCCGGGCCACACCGATCGCGAACAGGGTGAGGAGCGGCAGGACCGTCCACCGCAACGCAGAGCGCTCCCGGGAACCGAGCGCGTAACCGTCGCGCTCCAGCCCCGCGGCGAGACCGTCCAGCACCTGCCGCACCTCGGGGACGGCCGGCACGGTGTTGACCCGGGCGCTGCCCTTGCGGCGCAGCGCGGCGACGAGGGCGTCGTCGAGGGGGTTGTCGAGCGGGGCCCGGACCGCCGGGGCGGCGGGGGCCAGGGCGACCCGGCCCCGGGCGGGAGAGGCGATCAGGCCCATCAGCCGAAGCCCGGCGAGGGCGGCGGCGGTGGCGCGGGACGCTCCCCCGATCAGATAGGCGATCTCGTAGGGGTGCAGTTCGCGGGAGGCCGACCGTCCCCGGCGCAGCAGGAACCGCAGCGCCAGCGTGACCACGAAGAGCACCGCTCCGGCCGCCGCGAACCCGGCGATGAACGCCGGGCCGGAGATCCCCCAGGTGTCGCCTTCCATACCGTTCCTCCCGCCGCCCGGACCCCACCGGGGTCGCCTTCCCGATAGATGCCGCCGGCGGGCCGGCGGTTCCCGCCCGATGTCGCGAAGGTGCCGTCAGGGTGCTTCGCCCGTGATGGTGAACGGTTCGCAGCGAAAGCACCAGACGTCCGCGCCCCGGCGGGCGGGGCGCGGACGGCGGCGATCAGTCGCTGGGCGAGGCCGAGGGAGCCTGCTGTGTCGGCCGCGCGGGGAACGGAACGCCCGGCGGGACCCTGTCCTCCCACGGCCGGGGGACCCGGTACCCGCGCGGCTGCCCCGGGAAGGCCGGCTGCCCCGGGAGGATCCAGTACCCCGGCCCCCTCGGGTGCTCGACGACGTAGACGTGCCTTTCCTCGTGGTCGTCCAGCAGGTCGATGAGGGCCACCAGGCCACCGCCGATGAGCGCCCCGGCGAGTCCGGCGGCGACCAGCTGGGCGGGGCGGGAACGGGCCCGCTCCCGCCACGCGCCGGGCGGCCGGGCCGGCGGCGGGGGAAACGGCGGGGCCGCTCCCGGCGGCGGCGGTGGGGGCGGGCTGTCAGGCCGGGGTTCTTGGGGGGCGGCTCCGCCCGCCACCCGCTTGTCGTCGTCTGCCATGGTGGTCCTTGTCTCGATGGTCGATTAAGGACATCATGCGCGCGAACTGCTAAGACCCTTGTAAACGCAATAATCCCCGTTGGCCGAAACAAGGGGATAAAGCGGTCATTTCACCCCGACTCGGTCGCCTCCGCCTTGGCATCGGCGGCGTACTTGTCGACGTACTCCTGGCCGGACAGCGCCTGGATGGCCTGCATGATCTCGTCGGTGACCTTGCGCAGCACGGCCCGGTCGTCGGCCATGTCGTAGTACCGGGAGAAATCGAGCGGCGCACCGAACCGCACCCCCGGCCGGATGCCGAGCCGGGGCAGCCGCCGCCCCGCGGGCATCAACTCGAAGGTGTTGATCATCGCCATCGGGATCACCGGGATGCGCGACTCCAGGGCCAGCCGGGCCACCCCCGTCTTACCCCGGTAGAGGCGGTTGTCAGGGGCCCGGGTGCCCTCGGGGTAGATGCCGAGCAGCCGGCCCTCGCGCAGCACCCGCAGCCCGGTCGTCAGCGCGGCGTCGCCGGCACCGGCACCGGTGCGGTCGACCGGGATCACCCCGACCCCGGAGAAGAACAGCCTGCTGACCAGTCCCTTGATCCCGCGGCCGGTGAAGTACTCGCGCTTGCCGATGAAGATGATCGGCCGGCGCAGCGGCAGCGGGCCGAAGAAATGGTCGGCGAAGGACAGGTGGTTGCAGGCCAGGATCGCCGGACCGGACTTCGGGACGTTCCCGATCCCGGAGTTCCGCGGCCGCCACAGGAGGTAGAGGACCGGCGTGAGGACCACCCTGAGCAAGACCCAGAACCAGTTCATGCGGACACCTTTCCTCCGTCACGCGCTTCCCGCGGCGGGGTGAACCGGGGATGATGGAACATCTTCCCATCCCGAACCATAGGCGCCCACACCACATCTCGGCCTCGTGCACGTCCAGCAACCGCCGGCGCGTAGGCTCGTCGTTGAACTCACATCTGGGGAGCGGAGGCCGACATGCCGTTGCCGCCGGGTCCGCCGAGGCCGGGGGCGAGCGTCCCGTCCCAGGAGCGCCAGGAAACGGAGCCGACCTCGTGAACCGCCGTGGCAACGGACTGACGGCCGACTCGTACGCCCCGCTGATCGACCTGGCGCCGCACCTCGCCGATGCCATGCTCACGGAGCTTCGCCAGGCGGGCGTCGCCGCCTACGCGGCCCCCCTGCCCGATCCGGCCGGCCCGGAACCGTCCGGCGATCCCCTCGACCGGCTGTACGTCGACACCGCGATGAAGGCGACCGCCGAGGGCATCCTGGAGACCCACCTGACCCGGCTGCACGACGTCGGGCCGTGGAGTTCCGACGGCTCCGACCCCGAGCCCCGGCCGAGCGAGGCGGGCGCCACGAGCACCGCCGAACGGGACGACGACGCCATCTGGGCCGAGATCGTGGCCGGCTACGACACCGCCCCCGAGGACGGCGCCACCCCCTGGCCCGAGCAGGAGAACCTCGACGAGCCCGACGACGCTCCTGACGACGCTCCCGGCGACCGCACCGGCCGGCTGCCGACGGTCCGAGTGATCAAGCCCGTCGACGAGGACCAGGACGACGAGGACGAGGACGAACCGCTCGAACCCGACGACGAGGGGCACTACGTCCCCCCGCCCCCACCCCCGCTGCCCAGCGGCGACCCCGTCAGCCGCGCCGCCTGGGCGGCTCTGGTCGGCGGCCCGCTCTACCTGCTGCTCACCGTGGTTCTCGGCTGGTCGGTGCCCGGCTGGGCCGCCTTCCTGGCGGTCGCCGCCTTCATCGGCGGCTTCGTCACCCTCGTGCTGCGGATGGGCGACGACCCCCGCGACACCGACGACGGCGCCATCGTCTGACAGCCCCCATGATCCTTCAGGATCCAGGGCGCTGTGGCGCACCGAAGGCTGAAGGATCATCCACGTGGGCTCTTCCGTGTCACGGCGCCGTGATGCCGGAGGGCCGGCCCGGCAGGGCGCGGCGGAGCGTGAGTTCGGCGAGTACCGGGCGGTGGTCGGTGGCCGCCGGATAGTCCGCGGCGAGCACCGGGTCGACCGGCACCCCGCAACCGGCGATCCCGATCTCCGGGTCGGCGAAGACCGCGTCGATCCGGGTCCGGGGGGAACGCGCGGTGGAGGTCGCCGCCTCCCCGGCCGGGGCCACGGTGTATCCGTCCCGTAGCCGCCGGGCCAGCAGTTCCCACGCCGGTTCACCGGGGCGCTCGTTGAAGTCACCGGCCAGCACCACGGGCGCGCCGTACCGGCGGCGGGCCCGTTCCAGCAGCACGACCAGCTGGCCCGCGTGCGCCCGCCGGGCCGTGGCGTCCAGGTCGAGGTGGGTGGACGCGACGATCAGCGGGGCCCGGTCGATCTCCACCACCGCGATCGCCAGCCCGCGCCGGTGCAGGCCGGGCACCCGGGCCAGCAGGTGGTACTCGCGGTGCAGCGGCCGGACCCGGGGACCGGCGAGCACCGCCAACCCGGCCGCGCGCCGCCCCGCAGCCGTGACCAGCCCGCACGCCCGGGCGAACCCGGTGCGGCGGGCCCGCCACCCCAGGAACCGGGGTGCCTCCTGCACGCAGACGAGATCGGGCCGGTAGCCGCGGACGACCCGGGCCAGCGCCGTGGTGTCGTCGCGCAGCGACCGGACGTTGTAGCTGAGCAGCCGGACCGGGACCCCGGATCCGGCCACCACCACACCCCGCCCGTTCATCCGGTGGTCCGCCCGTCCCGCTCCCCCGGTTCAATCACACCGACCATCTCCCCCGCACGTTCGCCGCGTAGCAGGCCGCGCGCTCCCCCGATCGGCGGCGCTCGCCGCCGCTTCGCCCCACTCGTTCACCACGCGACTCGCTCCGCCCGCTCCCCGCCGGTTCACCGGACGGGTCGCTCCACCCGGCTCCCCCGGCTCACGAGGCCCGGCGCCGTCTCGCCCGTCGCACGGTCACTCCGCCCACCGCACGTTCCGCCTGCTCCCGGCTCAGCGGTTGCGGGCGAGGTCCGCGGCTCCCACGATCCCGGCGGCCGGGCCCAGCTCGGCGATCCGGATGTCGGCGGTCACCCGGTAGCCGCGGCCGGTCAGCGCCTGCTCGAACGCCTCCCGGATGGGTTCGAGCAGCAGGTCACCGGCGTCCGACAACCCGCCGCCGATGATGAACGCGCCCGGGTCGAGGATCGCGGCCAGGTCGGCCAGGCCCTGACCGGTCCAACGGGCGACCGTGCGGAAACACTCCAGCGCGGCCGGGTCGCCTTCGCGGGCCGCCCGGGTCACCTCCGGGCCGCGGATGCCCTCCGGGCCGCCGCCGCCCAGTTCCAGCAGGCGGGCCGCCTGCACCGGAGCCACCCGGGCCAGGTCGCGCGCCTCGGCAACCAGCGCGTTGCCGCTGGCGTACTGCTCCCAGCAGCCGCGGTTGCCGCAGCCGCAGCGACGCCCCTCGGGCACCACCCGGAAGTGGCCGAACTCGGCGCCGATGCCGTACCGGCCGCGGTAGGGCTGCCCGTCGACGATGATGCCGCCCCCGATGCCGGTGCCCAGGGTGACGCAGACCAGGAAGTCCTCGCCCCGGCCGGCCCCGAACCGGGCCTCACCCCAGGCCATCGCGTTGGCGTCGTTCTCGACCACCACCGGCAGGCCGACCAGGCTCTCCACCTTCTCCTTGATCGGCTCGTCGCGCCAGGCGAGGTTGGGGGCGAACAGCACGGTGGAACGGGTCTCGTCGACGAATCCGGCGGCACCCAGCCCGACGGCCTCGACGGACCCGAACCGGCCCTTCAGCAGATCGACGACCTCGGCGATGACCGTGGCCGTCTCCTTGGGATTGGTGGACGGCGTGGGCCTGCGGAGCTTCTCCAGAATCCGGCCATCGTCGTCGACCACCCCCGCGGCGACCTTCGTTCCGCCGACGTCCACGCCGATGGTCAGGGCCATGTATGCATCCTCCTCCGCCGGGCGGCCCGGCCACCCGGTCACCGCTCGCTAGCCGATGTCGATGGGGTCCCCGTCGGCACCGGCCCGCGGCGGGGTGGAGCGGGTCCGCTCGTACGCCGCGGCGGCCTCCCGCAGCGCGGCGGCCAGCGACCGCCCGGCCTCCAGCACTTGGCCGACGACGTCGGGGCCGGACTCACGGGCCGCCGCGATCGCCCGGCAGATCGGGCAGTACCGGCATTCGGCCGTGCCCGGGGGGTGCTCTTCGCGTACGGCGCGGCTCCACACGTCACCGGCCGCCGTGTCGTCGCCGCGCATCTTCTCGCGCAACGTTTCGAAGAGCCGCACGGCTTCTTCGATCACCTGGCCTGGCTGCTCGGTCATAGGGACATCATCACCTGTCGTAGGCGAGAAACCGTACCGCTCCGGAACGGGTAGCGAAGGTATTACTCAGCGCTCGACGTGTCGCTTCAGGTCTTTCAGCGCCGAGTCGATGATCATCTTCTCTCCCCTGCGCTTGAGCAGGCCGATCATCGGCATGCTGGAGTCGAGGGCGAGCTCGTAGGTCACCTCGGTGCCCGCCCCCGACTCGGCCAGGGTGTACGAGCCGTGCAGCGCGGTCACCACGTTCCCCTTCTCGACGAGTTCCCAGCGCACCCCGGTGTCGTCGGGCTCCCAGTGGTAGACCAGCCCGTAGGTGTCCCGGATGGGCCCCGCGTCGATCGTCAGCCGGGCCCGGGCGGGCCGCCCGTCGGGGCCGGCCTCCAGCACCTCCACCG
This sequence comes from Actinomadura craniellae, assembly GCF_003289645.1. Lineage (GTDB taxonomy): Bacteria > Actinomycetota > Actinomycetes > Streptosporangiales > Streptosporangiaceae > Actinomadura_D > Actinomadura_D craniellae. Next base: position 142,308 of record NZ_QLYX01000010.1, read on the forward strand.
CGCGGATGCCACCGGCCCAGACCGGATAGTTCTCGAGGTCGGCGATGACCGCCATGACCTCGTCCCGCTTCGCGTGGATCGTGATGGAAGAACTCGTGCGGTCCGCCATCTGCGTCTTCCCTTCGAACTCGTCGCCCGTCCCTTCGCGGAGGGTACTCCTACAGGTCAAGCACGTAGGGGACCCCGGCCGACCGGAAGTGCCCCACGTTCACGCACTCGGTCCGGCCGATGCGGACCCGCCGGGCCAGCGGCTGGTGGACGTGCCCGAACAGCACGTAGCGCGGCCGGGTCTCGTGGATCGCCGCCAGCACGGCCTCGCTGCCCCGCTCGAACCGGCGCGCCACCGTGTCGTACAGCAGCTCCGGCACGGCCGGCGGGATGTGGCAGCACAGCACGTCCACCGCGCCGACCGCGGCGACCTTGGCCGCGTAGACCTCGTCGTCCAGTTCGTAGGGCGTGCGGTACTCGGTGCGCAGCCCGCCACCGACGAACCCGAACCGCACCCCGTTCACCTCGACGGCCTGGCCGTCGAGCACCTGGTGGCCGGCGCGCAGGTAGTCGTCCCACATCCGCGGGATGTCGACGTTGCCGTAGGTGAGGTAGGCCGGCTCCGGCATGGCCGTGAACAGTTCGGTGTACTGGCGCCGCACCGCCTTCTCGATGTGCGCCCAGGCGTCGTCGAGCGACCCCCACATCCGCCGGGAGAACTCGCGCGCCTCCTCGAACCGCTTGCTCGTCCGCAGCTCGATGAGGCGGTCGGCGTTCTCCTGCCCGAACAGCTCCGCGAAGATCCCCTGCCCGTGGTCGGCGTAGTCGATGAACAGGATCAGGTCGCCCAGGCAGATGAACATGTCGGCGCCGTCCCCGGCCCGCCCCAGCGCCGCCACGTTCCCGTGCACGTCGCTCACCACATGGATCCGCATGCACCAACAGTAAAGGTTGCGTTTCCGGTCCGGTCTGAAGGAGTCCGCCGGCGGGACCGGTCAGGGGGAGGCGGCGGAGACGAGGGTGTGCCAGGAACGGACGAGGTCCGGGGCGACCGGGGTCTGCCAGGACCCGTCGGGGCGGACGGGGCCGCCGACGGAGAAGGCCGAGACGCCCGCGGCGGCCAGGACGGCCACGTGCTTGCGGCGCAGGCCGCCGCCCGCCATCAGCAGGTCGGCGGCGCGGGGGCACTCGGTGGCGCGGCGGGCGAGCGCGCCGATTCCGGCGTCCAGCCCCCGGGCGGAGCCGGCGGACAGCACCGTGTCGAGGCCGGGCAGTTCGCCGATCGCCCGCCAGGCGGCGTCGGGGTCGGCGGCGCGGTCCAGCGCCCGGTGGAACGTCCAGGGCAGCGGGGCGACGTCCGCGGCGAGCTTGACCGTCGCGGCGACGTCGATCTGGTCGAGCGGGTCGAGGAAGCCGAACGCGAAGCCGTCGGCGCCGGCCTCGGCCAGGGCTTCGGCGGCCCGGCGCAGCCGGTCGAGTTCGGGTGTGGTGGTGCGGAATCCGGGGTTGGCGCGCAGCACGACCCGGAGCGGCAGCGAGGTGGCGGCGCGGACGCGCGCGACCGTGATCGGATCGGGGGTCAGCCCGTCGGTGGTCATGTCGGCGGCGACGGCGAGCCGGCCGGCACCGCCCTCTTCGGCGGCCTGCGCGTCGGCGGCGGTCAGGACGATCACTTCGAGCAGCGCCACGGCATTCCCCCCGGCTCCCTGGGCGCCGGACCGCGAAAAAGACGGCCCGGACCAGGCTAGGGCAACCGACTGCGCGGGGCGGGGCGAGGTGGAAAACGCCACCCGGCTTTGCCGTTCCATGGACGTGCGGTAACACGTGCGTCCCGGCAGCGGAAGAAGGTTGTGACGAGAATGTAAACGACACCTTCTACCGGCCGGTAGCATCCGGCGGGTAGCGTCCGTCAGGCCGTTTGCCATGTTCACGAAGGGATGACCGTGCGCGAGTTCAGCGTCCCCCTCATGGTGGAAGTCCCCGACTCCGCCACTCTGACCGACGCGCCGTTCGACCGGGCGGCCGAGGACCCCCGGAAGGTCGTGCTGCGCCGCAAGTCCGGCGCGGGCTGGCAGGACATCACCGCCCGCGAGTTCGCCGACCAGATCGCCGCGGCGGCCAAGGGCCTGATCGCGTCGGGCATCGAGCCGGGCGACCGGGTCGCCCTGCTCTCCGGCACCCGGTACGAGTGGACGGTCCTCGACTACGCCATCTGGGCCGCCGGCGGCGTCACCGTCCCGATCTACGAGACCTCCTCCGCCGAGCAGGTGGAGTGGATCGTGAGCGACTCGGGGGCCAGGGCGATCCTCGTCGAGACCGCCGGCCACGAGGCCGTCGTCGCCGAGGTGCGCGACAAGCTGCCCGACCTCGCCCACGTCTGGACCATCGACGCGGGCGCCCTCGGCACGCTGGAGGAGTCGGGCGCCGACGTCCCCGACGCGACGGTGACCGACCGCCGTACCGGCCGCACCGGCGCCGACCTGGCCACGATCATCTACACCTCGGGCACCACCGGGCGGCCCAAGGGCTGCGAGCTGACCCACGCCAACTTCACCGTCACCACCCGCAACGCCGTCCAGAGCGCGATGGCCGAGATCATCATCGACGGCGCCGCCACGCTGCTGTTCCTGCCGCTGGCGCACGTGTTCGCCCGGCTGATCCAGATCTCCTGCATCGAGGCCGGCATCATCCTGGGGCACAGCGACATCCCCAGCCTGCTGCCGGACCTGGCCTCCTACCGGCCGACGTTCCTGCTCGCCGTGCCGCGGGTCTTCGAGAAGGTCTACAACGGCGCCGAGCAGAAGGCCGCCGCGGGCGGCAAGGGCAAGATCTTCCACTCCGCCGCGGAGACCGCGATCGCCTACAGCCGGGCGCTGGAGGCGGGCGGTCCGGGGGTCGGGCTGCGCCTCAAGCACCGGCTCTTCGACCGGCTGGTGTACGGCAAGCTGCGCGAGGCCGTCGGCGGCCGGGTGGAGTACGCGGTCTCCGGCGGGGCGGCGCTGGGCGAGCGGCTCGGCCACTTCTTCCGCGGCGTCGGCATCACCATCCTGGAGGGGTACGGGCTGACCGAGACGACCGCCCCGGTGTCGGTCAACCGGCCCAGCGCGATCAGGGTCGGCACGGTCGGGCAGCCGATCCCCGGAGTGACCGTGCGGATCGCCGACGACGGCGAAGTGCTCGTCCAGGGCGTCGACGTCATGCGGGGCTACTGGCACAACGAGACCGCCACCAAAGAGGTCCTGGTCGACGGCTGGCTGCACACCGGCGACGTCGGCGCCCTGGACGAGGACGGCTACCTGCGGATCACCGGCCGCAAGAAGGAACTGCTGGTCACCGCCGGCGGCAAGAACGTCGCGCCCGCCCCGCTGGAGGACCGACTACGCGCCCACCCGCTGGTCAGCCAGTGCATGGTGGTCGGTGACGGCCGCCCCTTCATCGCCTGCCTCGTCACGCTCGACGAGGAGGCGCTGGCCGGGTGGAAGGAGGCCCACGGCCGCCCGGCGACGGCGACCGTCGCCGAGCTTCGCGACGACCCCGACATCGTGGCCGCCATCGACGCCGCGGTCGCCGACGCCAACACGTCGGTGTCGAAGGCCGAGTCGATCCGGAAGTACCGCATCCTGGACGTCGACTTCACCGAGGCGGGCGGCCACATGACCCCCAGCCTCAAGATCCGGCGGCATGCCGTCACCGCCGACTTCGAGGCCGAGATCGAGGCGCTGTACGCGAAGTGACCGGTGGACCGGCGGGCGGCGCTCAACAGCGCCGCCCGCTGTTGATGCAGTTCACGGCCCGGTTCATCAGGCCGACCGGCATCACGTTGGCGAAGTCCCCGTGGTCGGTGCCGGGGTTGTGCCGCTGCTCGGGGAAGCTGTCGAGCGCGAACGCCCCGACCCTGGCCGGCACGTTGTAGGCGATCGTCATGCGCAGTTGCGGCACCGCGCGGGTGCCGGCCGGGCAGGCGCCGGTCGCGGCGTCGGGGAAGACGATGTGGGTGCGGTGGTTGGCCGAGTCGAGGTTGCGGCCGTCCCAGCAGCTGGGGAAGTCCAGGACCCGCATCACCTGGGTGCCCCGCGGGCAGAGCGGGTACTGCGTGGTGACCCGGTTGGTGAACCCGCCGCAGGTCCACTGGGACCGGGCGTTGGCGGGACCGTTGGTGGCGGCCTTGGCGTCCCCGGTGATCACCCGGATGAAGCGCGGCATCGCGACCACCCTGCTCCGCGGGTTGCCGCGGAACTGCAGGTTCACCGAGGCGGGGACGAGCACCCGGCCGATGTTGCCGTCCTGCCTGCTCTGCTCGGCGTGCGGGGTGGTGTCCTGCCCGGCGCGCAGCCGCAGCACCGGCCAGTAGTAGCTGGAGCGGTCACCGGCCTGGCAGGTGGTGCCGCCCGCGGCGAGGCTCTGGTCGGTGGAGAAGCCGTCGGCCGTCAGGTTGCCCACGTAGTCGTGCAGGTGGTGGGCGCCGTTCTGCACGCCGGGCGCGACGATGAAGTTGTCGGGGTTGTAGTGGCCGTTCTGGTTGCGCCCGCACCGTGAGGTGAAGGTGCCCCGCGAGGCGTTGCGCCCGGGGCGGGGGGCCCGCGCGGTCCGGCCGACCTGCCGGATGTTCACGTAGTCCTGCGGGGTGGGTCCCTCCAGGTCGGCGGGGTCGCCGGGGCTCTGCGACGGGGCGGGGGAAGGTACCGGGTCACCCGGGTCCAGCGGCGGGTTGGAGGGGTCCGCGGACGGGTCGCCCGGGTCGAGGGGCGGGTTGGAGGGGTCGACGGGCGGTTCGCTGGGGTCGGCCGGAGCCGATGGTTCGCTCGTGGGCGGCTGGCTGGGACGGCCGGGGCGGCCGTGCGGGCCGGGGTGGCCGTGCGCGGCCGCGACCGCCGTGGACGGGCTCTGGGCGGGGGGCACCGCCGGGGTCCACTCGGCCGTGACGGCGACCAGCGCCAGCGCCGGCAGGAGCACGGCTATTCGCTTTCTACGGGCCATCGAAAATCTCCTTCGAGGTCTCACTTGAGGGTGGAGTAATTGACCAGGCCGGTGCTCTCCAGATATGACATGTGCCGCAGTACGGCCGCATTAGCCCGGGCCGAGAAATCCCGGACGAGCGCATTTCTGGTAGTCGACCTGACCTTGGCGATGGTGACGAAGACCTTTCCGTGTGCGGCCCGCAACAGATACACGAATGCACGGTCGTACTCGTCACCGGACTTGCGCGTGAGTTCGGCCATCCAGGTCTCCTGGTCCCGGTTCGGCCGGCTGGGCAGTACGACGTCGAGCCTGGCGGCGACGGCGCGCACGTCCTTGTCCAGTGCCAGGTGCTCGGCGGCGATGTGCCCCCCGATCTCCTTGACCCGGGGGCTGGATCCACGCTGCTGGGCCTGCTGACCTGTGGGAGCCTCCCACAGCCCGGCCCTGCGGACCGCCGCCAGCAGGTCCCGGTCCGCCGCGTCCAGCGGTCCCCAGCGGGTCTGCGTGGTCGCGCTGGTACCCAGGCTCGTCTGCCCGTCGGCGGGCACCGCGGAGGGGCGGGCGATGACATAGGCCGCCGCCCCGGCGAGGACCAGGGAAATGCCCAGAACCAGGAATTCGATAAGGCTGAGGCGCCTGGTCCGGTGCCTTCTCATTGCTCGGCATACCGCCTTTCAACCACCCGCCGGTGCCAGATCGCCGACGGCTCACCGGTAATACGCATCCCCTCCGGCCGAGGGTTCACCCGATAATTATTTTTTTCGTGATCCGGCTCCTCTGGACGCGGGAACTCCCAACGCACTCGTCACCCGCAATGCCAGCGCGGGGCACATGGACACCGCCCGCTGCACGTCCCGCTCCAACCAGACCGGGATCTCGGAGCCGAGCATGACCGGGTACCCGTACCGATCGAGCCGGACCAGTTCGGGGACGAGGTAGGCGCACAGCCCGTGCCCGTCACAGCGCGTCCAGTCGACCGACAGCCGGGTCTCCGCACCGGTGGGCACCGGCAGCGGCAACACCCCGAACACCGGCAGCCCGCACGAACCGCCGCGCCGGTGCGCCGCGATGTCGCCAGCGAACACGTCCAGCGCCGACAGCACGAACCGGGCCGTGCCGTCGGGGTGGGCGCACGCGCCCCGGCCCCTGCCGACCCCGGCGGCGTGCCGGATCTCCTCCACCCCGCCCGACCCGTCGGCCAGCGCGGCGAGGGCCCGCACCATGTCGGGCAGCCCCATCCGGCACGGCCCGCACTGGCCGGCGGACTGCCCGGACAGGTACTCGGCGATCCGGAGGACCTCGCCGAGCGGGCAGGTGCCGGGGGTCAGCGCCAGGATGATCCCCGCGCCCAGCACCCCGCCGGCCGCCTCCATTCCGGCCCGGGAGACCCGGGCCATCGGGATCGCCGCCGGCGTGATCCAGGCCCCGTGGTAGCCGCCGACCAGCAGCCCCTGGCCCACGGTGACGTCGCACCGCTCCAGGACGGCGCCGAGCGAAGTGCCCAGCGGAACCTCCACCACGCTGGTACCGCCGACGGTCAGCAGGGTGGTGCCCGGCTCGCTGTCAGTGCCGACCGAGGCGTACAGGTCGGGGCCGAGCGAGGCGAGCACGGCGAGCTGGGCGTAGGTCTCGGTGTTGCTCAGCAGCGTCGGCCGCCGGTCCACCCCGGAATCGGCGGCCAGCACCTTGCGGCCGGGCGGGATGGGGGTCTCGCCGTTGATAGCACGGATCACCGCGCCGCTCTCACCGGAGATGAACCGTTCGGGCAGCCGGACCACCCGCACCGACATCCGCCGCTCGGCCGCGGCCTTGCGCACCGAGCGGGCGGCGGCCTCGTCCTCGACAGCCAGCACGACGTCCTTGGTGCCGAGCGCGCGGGCGGCGACCGCGGCGCCGTCGAGCACCAGGTGCGGCGCCCGGGTGAGCAGCACCTTGTCCTTGGCGCTGCCCGGCTCGCCCTCCGCTCCGTTGACCACCACGACCGCCTTGCCGGGCCGGCCCTCGCGCCGCTCGCCGGGCAGCGTCACCTCGCTGGACCGCAGCCCGGCCCGGCGGGCGACCGCCATGATCTTGCGGGCGAACGGGAACGCCGCACCGCCCCGGCCGCGCATCTCGATCTTCTCGGCCATCTCGATCAGCTCGTCCAGGTCCAGTTCGGGCAGCCCGCCGTGCACCGCCCGGTGCCGGTCCAGGTCCAGCCGGTCGAACCGGTCGAAGCCCATGGTGAGGCGGGGCCCGCCGATGCTCAGGACGGTGGTCGTCGTCATCGCGGCACCTCCGCCCCCTGCTGCACGCCGCTCCGGGCGACAGCCCGCTCCTCAGCGGACGCGTACCGCGGCTCGGGCACGGTACGGGAACCGCGCGGGCGGACGGTCACCAGCAGCCGGGTGAGCAGCGACAGGGCCACCCCGGCAAGGCAGATCGTGTAACCCCACTCCACCCAGACGGCGGGCGCCCGGCCGGCGGTCAACCCGTGCGTGATCGCCACCGGCCAGGCCACGTACGCCAGCGCGTGCAGCGCCCGCCACAGCCACGGCCTGCCGCCCAGCGCGAACCGTCTGCGCAGCAGGCCGGTCACCAGGATCACCAGCAACAGGTCGAAGGCGAGCGCGCCGAAACCGATCGGCTCGGCCCGCGGGACCACGATCTGATCGGGCCGCACCTGCCCGCCGAGCGTCTGCACCAGGAGGTGCGCGGTCAGGAACGTCACCGCGAGCACCGAGGACGCGCGGTGCAGAGCCTGGGCGAGGACGCGGTGATGGACTTTCAGCAGCAGCCGCTCGGTGGCGAGCAGCCCGGTCATCACCGAGATCGACAGGGCGACCAGGGCGAACACCCCGGAGTAGTAGACGAGGAAACTCTGCACCACGACAGCCGCGGCGGCGCCGGGCGGCGTGGCCACCGCGACGAGCACGAAGGCCGCCGCGGCGACGGCCGTGTACGGCGCCCAACGGGGCAGCAGGGGCCGGTCACTGAGCTGGCTTTCCACTAGTCGGCTCTCCTGTCGAGAAGGTTGTCCAGCGGGTTGTCCGGTGGCGCGGTGGAGGGCTTGGGCGCGGGGGTCGGCTTGACGGCGGGGGGCGGCAGCGGCCCGAAGTTGGTCAGCGCCCCGCCGGGCAGCACCTGCTTGTCCCCCCGCTCGGCCCAGCCCATCGCGGGGCTGGCCCGCTCGCGCAGCCGCCAGCCGCCGAGGGCCGTCCCGTCGAAGGGCACGTCGTCGGCGCCGTGGCGCAGCGAGAACAGCACCTGGGGCAGGGCCGCCGAAGCGCCGCCGCAGGGCCGGTCGACCCCGGTCCGGCCGAGCAGGGTGCCGCGCCGGACCGGAGAGCCGTCGGGCACGGTGGTCACCTGCGTGAGCTGGTAGTACACCGACGCCAGACCGTTGTCGTGGATGATCATGACCAGTCCGCGCCCCGGGGTCGCCCCGCAGAACCGGTAGAGCCGGCCGTCGGCGGGGGCGAGCACCCGGCCGTCGCCACCGCGGAAGGCGATCACACCGAGCGGCCGGGTGCCCTGGCCGGTCTCGGCGGCCCCGGCCGTCATGGTCCAGGAACCGCCGATCCGCCAGGGCAGCATCAGCCCGGCGGGCTTCGGGACGGCCGCGGCCTCGCCGTAGCGGGTCAGGATCCGGCGCTCGGACGCCGGCATCATCTGCGCCGGGGCCTGGCCGAGCATTTCGGTGAACTCCGGGGTCCCCGCGAGGGCCGTCCGCCACTGCCCGTCCGACCAGCGTGCCAGGAACAGCGCGACCTGCGGCATCGCGGCCCGCTCGGCCGGGACGGGGATGGCCGTGGTCCCGAACGCCCAGGTGCGGTCGAGGCTGAAGCGGGTGGCGCCGAGCCGGGGCGGCTGGCCCGGGGCACCGTAGGCCTGGCGGGCGACGGGGCCGCGCTGGGTCAGGGTGAGGTTGCGGATCTGGTCGTTCAGGGTGTCGATCGGCGGGGCCTGCGGCGCCGGTGGAGCGGGCTTGCCGGTGCGGTCCGGGGAGGCTCGCGGCACGGGGGCGCCGAGCGCGGCCTGTTCCGGCGGCGAGCCGGGCAGCGGGCCCTCCAGCACGGAGCGCTCGACGACCGCGATCATGGCGAGGCCGACCAGTGCGACGACCGCGACGGTCCCGCCGGTCACCCGGTCCACCGGTGCGTGCGCCCGGCGCGGCGCGACCGCCCGCATCGGCCGGGTGTCGCGCCTGGCGGCCCGCTTCTGCTTGCCGCCGCGCGCCGGCCGCTCCCGGCGCGCCGGTTCGCTTCGCGACTCCGCCCGCGGCCCGCCGCGCCTGCCCCGCGGGGGCGCGGGACGCGCCGTCTCGCCCGTCGGGTCCGTCCGCGGTGCACCACGCCTGCCCCGCGGGGGCGGGCCCGGCCGGGCCGGGCGCGCCGGCTCGGCCGGCGGGTCCGTCCGGGGTGCGCCGCGCTTGGCGCCAGGGGGTGTCGTGGTGCGGCGGGGAGCCTGGGCACGGCGGCGGGTGCGGCGGGACGGGGACTCCCAGAAACGGTCCCAGTCGACCTGCTCGGCCTTCTCCCACCACAGGCCGGGCTCACGCCGGGATTCATGATCACGCCGGGATTCCTGCCACCAGACAGGCTCCGGTGGGGCGCCGCGACGCCGCCCCCGGCTCTCACGTCCTGCCATGACCTCTCCTCTGGCGAGGCGGAGTTCATGGCGATGCCGAACAGCGAGTATCTGCCTGCACCGGGCCGTGGCCCGGTGCACGCCGGACTGAGGTGCTCGGGACGACCGCCTCTTCTGCGGGCCCGCTCAGCCCGGCGGTCTTCCCGGGTGCCCGGGCGCCCCCTCGGGATGGCGGCGCGTCGAACACCAATCAGGCGGAAGCATACGCCTACCGGCGGAATTAGCTCACTTCAGTACTGAGATTTCTCCAGAAAAACCTGCTTTTTAGGGCACGGGAAGCCCGGTGGCACAGGGTGTCCAGAGGGGTGGATTAGGCCCGGCTGAGGTAATCCTTAACGCAGTCCTAAGAGCCGCCACAAATGCCTTTGCGGCGTCTAACGTCCTTTTTGCCCGTGGTCCTCCACCACGGGTCCGGTGGAGGAGGAGACCGGATGTGCCCACGACAGGCGGCGGCCGTCGCGGCCCTCGGTCCGCCTCCGGTCACGGCACTCGGCCCGGCCCCGGGCGTGGCTCATGCCCGGGGCGGTGCGGATCTCGCCGAAACGGTCCCTCCTCCGCCGGAAGGACGGGTGGCCGGAGCTACGGTTCCAGCCTACGGTTCCAGCAGGGTGGCCAGCCGGTCCGCCTGGATCTCCCAGCGCCACTCGCGCTCCACCCACGCGCGGCCCCGAGCACCCATCTCCTTCGCCCGGCCGGGATCCCGCAGCAGCCCGACCAGCGCGTCCGCCAGCGGGTTCACCCGCCGCCCGTCCACGACCAGGCCGGTCTCCCCGTCGAGCACCGCATCCGGCGCACCGCCCGAGTCGCCCGCCACCACCGGCAGGCCGGTCGCCGAGGCCTCCAGGTAGACGATGCCCAGCCCCTCGACGTCCAGCCCGCGCCGCCGGGTGCGGCACGGCATGGCGAACACGTCGCCGGCGTCGTAGTGGGCGGGCAGTTCCTCCCAGGGCACCCCGCCGGTAATGACCACCGAACCGGCCAGCGGGGCCGCCAGCCGCTCCAGTTCGGCCCGGTAGGGGCCGCCGCCGACCAGGAGCAGGGCGGCGTCCGGCACGGCGCGCAGCACCCGTGGCCAGGCGTGGATCAGCGCGTCCTGCCCCTTGCGCGGCACCAGCCGGGACACGCAGACCACCACCGGACGTCCCGCCAGACCGTACCGGCGCCGGATCTCCGCGCCGCCCGCCCCGGCCCGGAAGAGCTTCTCGTCCACGCCCGGCGCCAGCCGGGCCATCCGCCCGGTCGCCGCCGGCGACAGCGCGCGGGCCATCCGGGAGCGGGTGTACTCCCCCAGGTAGGTCAGCACGTCCAGGCCGTCGCCGATCCGGCGCAGCAGCCCGCGCGCCACCGGCAGCGCGGCCCAGCCGCTCTCGTGCCCGTGCGTCAGGCCGACCAGCCGCCCGGCCCCCGCCCGGCGCAGCGCGGGGGCCAGCAGCCCGAGCGGCGCCGCCGCGCCGAACAGCACGGAGTCGCACCCCTCGGCCCGCAGGACGTCCCCGGCCCGGCGCAGCACGGTCGGCTCCGGCAACATCAGCGACGTCGGGTGCCGCACCACCGGAAAGGGCTGCCCGGCGTCGAACTCCGCCGCCCCCCGCCAGGCCGGGGCGTAGACGACGACCGAGCCGGGTGGCCGCAGCCGGGCGAGGTTGTGCACGAACGCCTGGATCCCGCCCGGCCGGGGCGGGAAGTCGTTCGTCACCACCAGGGTCTTGGACACGCCGCTCCCCTCGATCGACGAAGCCCGCCACCGGGAACGGTGGCGGGCTCCGGTACCGCGCGTGCTAGCCGCGGGTGAGTTCCTTGCGCTCCTCTTTCTCGACGGCCTCGTGCTCGTCGTGGTGCCCGCCGTTGTGGGCGTGCTCCTCGACGGGGATGTCGTCGAAGGTCCAGAAGCGGTGCAGCCTCGTCCGCAGGAAGCCGAGCGGGCCGCGGCTGCCCGGTGCCGGGATGCCGCTGGCATCCTCGATCGCCGGTGCCGGGGAGGCGTTCTCCTTGCTGAGGAGCACGGCCCTGTCCTGCTCGTTCGCCGGGACGTGCACCTCGTAGAACTCGCCCTCGGGGGTCTGCCGGATGGTGCCGCTCTCGACGCCGTGGTGGAGCACGGCGGCGTCGCTGCGCTGCAGGCCCAGGCAGATCCGGCGGGTGATGACGAAGGCCAGGATCGGGCCGAGGAACACCGCGAACCGGAAGAACCAGGTGGTGGCGAACAGCGAGACCTGGAACTTCTCGGCGATCACGTCGTTGCCGCCGGCCAGCCAGAGGATGCCGTAGAAGGCGACGGCCGCCATGCCCACACCGGTGCGGACCGGGGCGTTGCGGGGACGCTCGTTCAGGTGGTGCACCCGCTGGTCACCGGTCACCCACCGTTCGATGAACGGGAACAGCGCGGCACCGGTGAAGATGATGCCGAGCGGGCCCAGTGCCGGGATCAGGACGTTCCAGCTCACCGTGTGCCCGAACGCCGAGGTCTCCCAGTTGGGCATGATCCGCAGCGAGCCTTCGAGGATGCCCATGTAGAAGTCCGGCTGCGAGCCCGACGAGATCGCGCCCGGGTCGTACGGCCCGAACAGCCAGATCGGGTTGATCTGGGCGAAGGTCGACAGCAGGGCCAGCGCCCCGAAGGTGAACATGAAGTACGCGCCGGTCTTGGCCATGAACACCGGGTACATCGGGTAGCCGACGACGTTCTCGTTGGTGCGGCCGGGGCCGGGCATCTGGGTGTGCTTCTGATGCCACATGATCATCATGTGCGCGGTGACCAGCGCCAGGATGATTCCCGGGATCAGCAGCACGTGCAGCGTGTAGAGCCGAGGAATGATCTCCTCGCCGGGGAACTCGCCGCCGAACAGGAACATGTAGATGTAGGTGCCGACCACCGGGATCGACTCGGCCACACCCTGGGTGATCCGCAGACCGGTGCCCGACAGCAGGTCGTCCGGCAGCGAGTAGCCGAACAGGCCCTCCACCATGCCGAGGGTGAACAGGCCGATGCCGATCAGCCAGTTGAGCTCGCGCGGCTTGCGGTACGCGCCGGTGAAGAACACCCGCAGCATGTGCGCCATGATCGACGCCATGAAGAGGATGGCGGCCCAGTGGTGGATCTGCCGCATCAGCAGACCGCCGCGCACGTCGAAGCTGATGTGCAGCGTCGAGGCGTACGCCTCGCTCATCATGACGCCGTTCAGCTTCGTGTAGGAGCCGTCGTAGGCCACCTCCAGCATGCTCGGCTTGAACCAGAGCGTCAGGAAGGTGCCGGTCAGCAGCAGGATGACGAACGAGTAGAGCGCGATCTCACCCAGCATGAACGACCAGTGGTCCGGAAACACCTTCTTCATGTTGCGCTTGAGGAAGGTGGTGGAACCCAGCCGGTCGTCGATGAAGTTCAGCGGAGCATCGACGGCCTTGGGGGCACTTTTCTCGCTCATCCCCGCTCCCAGAAGCTCGGGCCGACCGGCTCGGGGTAGTCCCCGGTGGCGATGAGGTAGCCCTCGTCGTCAGTGGTGATCGGCAACTGTGGCAGCGACCTCGCCGCCGGTCCGAAGATGACCTTGGCCGCGTCGGTGGCGTCGAAGGTCGACTGATGGCACGGGCACAGGATGTGGTGCGTCGTCTGCTCGTACAACGCCGCCGGGCAGCCCACGTGCGTGCAGATCTTGGAGTAGGCCACGATCCCGCCGACGTGCCAGTTCTCCCGGCCCTTGGCCGGCTTGAACTTGTCGGCCGGAACGTTGATCAGGATCGTGACCGCCTTGGCGATCTCGTTGAGCGCGTGGTCCGCGTGGTGGATGCCCTCGGGCAGCACGGTGATCATGCCGCCGGGCGAGGCGAAGTCGCTGGCCCGCAGCGGCTTGTCGGTGCCGTCCACGACCAGGCGGACGCCCTTCTTGCCACCGGCCTTGGCCTTGGCGACGGCCGGGCCCCAGTAGGTGCTGCGCAGCTTCTTCTCGGGCAGCGGGCCCAGGTCGCGCAGCAGCACCAGCGGCGCCAGCCCCAGCGGCGCGGCGGCCAGCAGGAGCGTGCGGCGCAGCAGGGGGCGCTTGGTGATCGCGCTGTCCTCGGCGCCGTCCAGGAAGTCCTCGGTGAAGGCCTGACGGGTCGGCTCGTCCGACCGCAGGTCGCCCCGCTGCTGGACGATCTGCTTGCTGGTCATCAGCCGGCGCACCCACAGGGTGATGCCGATCGCCATGGCCAGGAACGACACCGCCATGGTGCCGCCGAGCCAGAGGTTGGACTCCAGCGCCCGGTCGATGCCGTGCATGCCGCCGTTGCGGCCGCTCCACCCGATGTAGTACGCGATGAAGGCGACGCTGGAGGCGCTGGCCAGCAGGAAGAGCGAGGCGATGACGCGCTCGGCCCGCTTGGCCGACGCCTCGTCGAGCTCGTCCCCGGCGCCCTGCGGCGCGGGCTCCTCCTCGGCGGCCAGCAGCGTACCGGTCTGCGGCGGCGTGCCGATCACCTTGCGTGGTGTCCGGCCGTTCTCGGCGGCGGAGTCCTCGGGTTCGAGGGGGCCGCCCGTGTCCTTGTGATCGCTCATGACTTCTTCAGCTTCTTGGGCTTCTTGGCGGTGATCCACATCGCGGCCAGGACGAGCATGCCCATCCCGACCAGCCACCCGACCAGCCCCTCCGAGACCGGGCCGATGCGGCCCAGGCCGAAGCCGCCGGGGTTGGGCTCCTCACGCGTCTGGACGATGTAGGCGATGATCGCGCGCTTGTCCTTCTCGGTGAGCGTCGTGTCGTTGAAGATCGGCATGGCCTGGGGGCCGGTGAGCATCGCCTCGTAGATCTGCGTCGGCGTCGACTCGTGCAGCGGCGGCGCGTACTTGCCGCCGGTGAGCGCACCGCCCGCGCCGACGAAGTTGTGGCACTGGGCGCAGTTGGTGCGGAAGAGCTTGCCGCCGAGCGCGACGTCGCCGCCCTTGGGGTCGACCTGGGCGGCGCCCGGAATGGCCGGGCCGCCGCCGAAGGTGGCGACGAACGCCGTGAGGTCCTTGAGGTTCTGGGCCGCCTGGGCGCGCTGCTTGGGGTCCTCGACCGAGGTGTTGAAGTCGGTGACCGGGGTCTTGCGCGGCATCTGGGCGCCCGGGTTCATCGCCGGCATCCGACCGGTGCTGACCTGGAAGTCGACGGACGCGGCGCCGACGCCGATCAGGCTGGGCGCCAGCGGGTTGCCCTTGGCGTCCTTGGTGCCCTCGGCCTGCGGGCCGTGGCAGCTCGCGCAGTTCTTGTTGTAGAGCTGCCGGCCGTTCTCCAGGCTCTGCGCCGCCGCCGCGGCGTTGGCCGCCTCGGCGCGGTCGGTCTGCGGCGTGAACCCGGCGTACAGGACGCCGGTGGCCGCCAGTGCCGCCAGCACGACGGCGTAGCCCGCCCACGGGCGCCGTCGCCATGCGGTGAACCAGTTCACGGAAATCCCCGTTCGGGTCATGGGATCAGTGGAGGTCGAGCAGGTAGATGGTCGCGAACAGGCCGATCCAGACCACGTCCACGAAGTGCCAGTAGTACGACACGACGATGGCGCTCGTCGCCTGGCCGTGCGTCCAGCGCTTCGCGGCGTACGTGCGTCCCAGGACGAAGAGGAACGCGATCAGACCGCCGGTCACGTGCAGCCCGTGGAAGCCCGTGGTCAGGTAGAACACCGAACCGTAGGCCGACGACGAGAGCGTGACGCCCTCGTGGACCAGCTTGGTGTACTCGATGACCTGCCCGGCGACGAAGTAGGCGCCCATGAGGAAGGTGAGGACGTACCACTCGCGCAGACCCCAGCTGCGCGGGTTGAACAGGCTGCCGTCCCGGCCGACCTTGCCGGCCTCGGCCTTGAACACGCCCATCTGGCAGGTGACGCTGGACAGCACCAGGATCGTCGTGTTGAACCCGGCGAACGGCAGATCGAGGTGGGCCTGCGGCCACTCGCCGTTCTCGCTCAGGGTCACCGAGCGGATCGTGAAGTACATCGCGAACAAGGCCGCGAAGAACATGAGCTCGGACGACAACCAAACGATCGTCCCCACGCTCACCAAGTTGGGACGATTCACCCGGGCGTGGGGTGTTGTCTTAATCGCGGATGCTGTTGCCACGGGCCACATTATTACGTCACCCAAGCGGGGTACGGTGCAGGACCCCCCATTAGGGGGTTCACATCCGCGCTCTCCGCCGCCCCGCAAGCCCGGCTGACGGGCGCCGCGCGGGCCGGTAGCCTGCTAGCCATGACCACCGCCGACGCGCCCATGACGGTCCTCGTCTTCAGCGACGACGCCCGCACCCGCGCTCAGATCATCTCCGCGATCGGCCGCCGCCCCGCCGCCGACCTCCCCATGGTCGAGTACGCCGAGTGCGCGACCCAGCCCGCCGTGGTGGAGCGGCTCGACCACGGTGACATCGACGTCGCGGTCCTCGACGGCGAGGCCCAGCCCGCGGGCGGGCTGGGCATCTGCCGGCAGGCCAAGGACGAGGTCTACGACTGCCCGCCGGTGCTGGTGACCATCGCCCGCCGCGACGACGGCTGGCTGGCGACCTGGTCCGGTGCCGACGCCGTGGTGGCCGAACCGCTCGACCCGATGGCCGTGGCCGACGCGGTCGCCGCGCTGCTGCGGCAGCGCCGGGCCGGCCGGCTGCCCGTGCTCTGACCCGCTCTCTCCGCCCTCGATTCACCTGATCCCGAGGACACCCATGGACGCTCGCAAGACCTGGCCGGCGTTGCTCAACGCGCTGCTCGACGGCGATTCCCTCACCTCCGAGGAGACCGCCTGGGCGATGCACGAGATCATGTCGGGCGACGCCACCGACGTGCAGATCGCCGGGTTCGCGGTGGCCATGCGGGCCAAGGGCGAGAGCGTGGCCGAGGTGGCCGGGCTGGCCGAGGGCATGCTCGCCAACGCCACCCGCATCGAGGTGTCCGGCCACTTCGCCGACCTGGTCGGCACCGGCGGCGACCGGGCCCACACGGTGAACATCTCGACCATGGGCTCGATCGTGGCGGCCGCGGCCGGGCTGAAGGTCGTCAAGCACGGCAACCGTGCGGCCTCCTCCAGCTGCGGCTCCGCCGACGTGCTCGAGGCGCTGGGCGTGGCGATCGACCTGCCGCCCGGGCAGACCGCGCGGGTCGCCGAGGAGGTCGGCATCACGTTCTGCTTCGCGCCGTTGTTCCACCCGGCGCTGCGGCACGTGGCCAAGGCGCGCGGTGAGCTGGGCACCCCCACGGTCTTCAACTTCCTGGGGCCGCTGGCCAACCCGGCCTGGCCGCGGGCGCAGGCGGTCGGTGTCTTCCACCCGCGGATGGCGGGGGTGATGGCGGGCGTCTTCGCCGAGCGGGGCTGCTCGTCGCTGGTGTTCCGGGGCGACGACGGGCTCGACGAGCTCACCACCACCGGGCCCTCGACGGTGTGGGTGGTCCGCGAAGGCACCGCCACCGAGGTCTCCTTCGACCCCGCCGAGCTGGGCATCGCCCGGGCCGCCATCGAGGACCTGCGCGGCGCCGACGCCGTCTACAACGCCCGGGTGGTGCGCGACCTGTTCGCCGGGGCGACCGGGCCGGTCCGCGACATCGTGCTGCTCAACGCCGCCGCGCTGCTGGTGGCCGGCGAGGGCACGCCCGAGCCCGCCGCGCTCGTCGAGGCGCTGCGCGCCGCGTACGCCCGGGCCGGCGAGGCGGTCGACTCGGGTGCCGCCACGGCACTGCTGGCCCGCTGGGCCGAGGTCTCGCAGGCGCTTCGCCCCTAGAAGATCGTCACTCCGGCAGGCCCAGCGAGAACGCGGCCTCCAGGTCGTGCCGGGAGTAGGTGCGGAAGGCGATGTGCGTCTCGGTGTGCACGATGCCCGGGATCTTGTTGAGCCGGCCGGGGATGACCTCGGCCAGGTCGTCGTGCCGGCGCACGCGCACCATCGCGACCAGATCGTGCTCTCCGGTGATGGAGTAGACCTCGCTGACCCCGTCGAGGGCGGCGACGGCCTCGGCCACCTCGGGGATCTGGGCCACATCGGTCTTGATCAGCACGATCGCCGTGATCATTCGGCCTCCTTGCCTGGCGGATGAGCGCGTCCGACCCTACAAGCCTCACCGGGTCGACAGCGCCACCGGCCGGCGGCCCGGCCCTGCCCTGCGGGCCACCAGTGCGAAGGCCATCCCGGCGAGAAACCCCCAGATGTGCGCGAGGTAGGCGACGTTGCTGTCCGCGTCGCCCAGGGCCAGCCACTGGAACACGAACCAGTAGCCCAGCACCACCCAGACCGGCAGCCGGATCACGATCAGCGGGGGGACGAGGCTGACGATCCGGCCCCGCGGGTTGAGGATCAGGTACGCGCCGAGCACCCCGGCGATGGCCCCCGAGGCCCCGATCAGCGGGATCGGGGAGTCGGGCGAGGCGAACGCGTAGCCGTACACGGCGGCCAGCCCGAACAGCAGGTAGCTCAGCAGGTATCGCAACCGGCCCAGCCGGTCCTCCACCCCGGCGCCCACCACGAACAGGACGACCAGGTTGCCGGTCAGGTGCAGCCAGTCCGAGTGCAGGAACATCGAGGTGAAGGCCGACAGCCACGGCGTCTTCTCGTACGGCTCGACCCGGCACTGCGCGGTGGCCTGGGCCGGCACGGGTTGCTGCTCGTTGCTGGTGAGTTCCCGGGGGACGGCGCCGTGCTCCAGCGTGAACTGCACCTGCGCGCACTCGCGGGCCCGACCCTCGCCGTACCCGCCGGCGAGACCGGCCATGGGGGTGATCAGGAAGACCACGACATTGGCCGCCACCAGGAGGTAGGTGACCAACGGCGGGCGCCTGGTCGGCTGGCTGTCATAGAGCGGCAGCGCCACCCGGGCTCCTCTCGTCCCCTGCCGGTCCCGGCCTGAGTCACCTTAGAGCATGCCGCCCGCGCTCCCCCGGAACGTGATCGGCGTACGCCCGGTCGATCCAGGTGCGCCACCGCTCGGCGCCGCCCGCCGGGCAGCTCCAGGTGCCGTCGACCTCCACCAGCCGGGCGCCGGGCGGGTCGAGCCAGCGCAGCACGCACTCCATCTCCTCGGCGGTCGCGCTGCCCGCCGGGCCCGGCCCGGGGAAGACCGTCTCGGCGGCGGCGACCAGCGCGTCGACGTACGGGCGGGGGTGCGCCCCCGACGGGATGGTGCCGGTGGCGGCCAGCCTGCCGTACCGGACGACCGCCAGTTCCCAGCCGCCGTCGGCGGCCGGGCGGGCGGCGACGAACTCGGCGCAGCCCGACAGCGCGGTGAGCCGCTGGCTGCGCGCGGCGCCCCGCAGGAACGCGGCCAGCCGGTCGCGCTGCGCCGCGGCCTCCTCGTAGCGCAGTTCCAGCGCGAGCCGGTCGATGCGCACCCGGGCCGCCGTCACCACCGGGAGGACGTCGCCCGACATCACCGCCCGGGCCCGCTCGACGTGCCGGGCGTACTCCTGCGCGGACTCGCGGCCCACGCAGGGCGCCCCGCACCGGCCGATCTCGGCGAGGGCGCAGACGCGGGCCCGGCCCGCCGAGATCTTGCGGAGGGTCAGCGGCTGGGTGCACTGGCGCAGCGGCACCGCCTCGTGCAGTGCGGCCCGCGCCTCCTCCGCCGTCCGGGTGGCGGAGAAGGGGCCCAGGTAGTCGGCGCCGTCGTCGCGGCACTCGCGGACGATCGACAGCCGGGGGAACGGCTCGACGGTCAGCTTCAGCCAGAGCGCCCGCTCGGGATGCCGGGAGCGCCGGTTGTACCGGGGCTTGTGCTCGGCGATCAGGCGCAGCTCGCGGACCTCGGCCTCCAGCGCGGTGGCGCAGACGATCGGCCGTACCCGCTCGGCGATGCCCACCATCTCGCGGACCCGCCAGCGGGTCTCGGAGGCGGTGAAGTACGAGCGCACCCGGGTGCGCAGGTCTCGGCTCTTGCCGACGTACAGCACCTCGCCCCGCTCGTCCTCGAAGAGGTAGACGCCGGGGGCGTTGGGGATGGCGTCGGCCAGGTGACGCTTGCGGCGCTGTTCGGGGGTGGGCGTCCGGGCGAAGCCGCGCAGTTCCTCCAGGGAGTGCACGCCGAAGGAGCCGAGCCGCTCGATGAGGCCGTGCAGCACGTCGACGGTGGCGGCGGCGTCGGCCAGCGCCCGGTGGCAGGGTTCGGTGCCGGCACCGAAGAACCG
Source organism: Actinomadura craniellae (assembly GCF_003289645.1). Taxonomy (GTDB): domain Bacteria; phylum Actinomycetota; class Actinomycetes; order Streptosporangiales; family Streptosporangiaceae; genus Actinomadura_D; species Actinomadura_D craniellae. The sequence continues at coordinate 161,989 of NZ_QLYX01000010.1, forward strand.
GGCCAGGGTGCCCAGCTTGCAGTCGGGCACCTCGTCGCGGGTGAGCACCCGCCGGGCCAGGTCGACGGTGTCGACCACCGGGAACGCCGGCCAGGCGTACCCGCAGGCCGTGCAGGCCGCGCGCAGGAAGCCCGTGTCGAAGGGCGCGTTGTGGGCGACCAGCACGCAGCCCCGGGCGAACTCCAGGAAGGACGGCAGCACCGTCTCGATGCGCGGCGCCTGCACCACCATCTGCTGGGTGATGCCGGTCAGCACCGAGATGAACGGGGGGATCTCCCTACCGGGATCGACCAGGGTGGCGAACTCGCCCAGCCGCTCGCCGCCGCGGACCTTGACCGCCCCGATCTCGGTGATGGCCGACCCGGTCGGCGACCCGCCGGTGGTCTCCAGGTCGACGACCACGAACGTGACCTCGGACAGCGGGGTGCCCAGGTCGTCGAAAGTGCCCTGTGCCGGGTGCACGCTGGTCATGTCCGGACCGTACGTGATCCCACCGACATCCTCCGTCGTCACCCCGCCGTTCCCTCCTTCGCCCTTCCTTTCCTGTCCCGCTCCCGTTCCCGGCCGCGGTCGCGGGATGTCTCGGGATTCGGTCCGATCTCGGTTATCGCCGAGGGCGGTACGCGGGTCCACCGGGACGTCTAGGGTGGGCGGCGGGGCCGACCTGACGGGTTCGCCCTGCTCATACGCATGACACCCTGAAAGGGACGCTCGGTCGCCCTTGTCGGGGAGGCCGGTTCATTTCGGGGTGGCCTGGGAGGAGCACGACCATCGACAGCGGGGCCGAAGAGCATCTCGACCAGCCGCTCCCCGAAGCGGCCCGGCAGCAGGTCGTCGAGACCGCCGCCGAACTGATCGGCGCCCTCCCCCTGGACGACGTCCCGATGCCGCTGCGCAGGTTCGCCCGGTTCGAACGCCGCAAACGCGCCCGGCACGCGGGCCCGCACATCGCCACGCTGCTGGAGCGGGATCGTGACTTCCGGGCCCGGGTGGCCGAGCCGCTGCGCACGGCACAGCCCGAACTGGCCGAGGCGGTGACGGAGGGCTCGGTCCCCGCCGCCGCCGACCCCGTCCAGGTCGCCGTGCTCGCCTACCTGCTGCGGCCGCAGGGGTGGACCCGGCACGTGGCGACCGCCCGGAACGAGCTGGAACGCTCCGCCGGCGCCGCCGAGGAGAAGGCCGCCGAGCGCCGCATCTCGACCCTGCGCGCCGAGCTCGCCGCCGCCCGGAACACCCGTGGTGAGGAGATCGACCGGCTGCGCGGCGAGCTGCGCGAGACCAAGACCGAGGTCGCCGAGCTGCGGCGGAAGCTGCACGACGAGCGCACCAAGGCCAAAGCCGCGCGGATCAGGGCCGAGGAACTGGCCGCCGAGACCGAGCGCGAGCGGGTCACGGCCCGCGAGGCCACCGCCGCCGCGGAGAAGGAACTGCGCAAGCTCCGCGCCCGGCTCGCCCAGGCCGAGGCCGCCGCCGAGACGGCGCGCCGGGCCGGGCGGGAAGGCCGCAACATCGACGACCTGCGGTTGCGGATGCTGCTCGACACCCTGCTCGACGCGGCCCAGGGAATGCGCCGGGAGCTGGCGCTGCCGTCGACGATCGAACGGCCCGCCGACACGGTGGGCGCGATCGAGCCCGAGCGGGCGGCCCAGCGTGCCGCACCGGGGCGGGCGCTGTCCGACGACGACCCGGGGCTGCTCGACCAGCTACTGACGCTGCCCCAGGTGCATCTGGTGATCGACGGCTACAACGTGACCAAGACCGGGTACGGCGAGCTTCCCCTGGCCGACCAGCGTTCCCGCCTGCTGAAGGGGCTCGGCGGCCTGGCCGCCCGGACCCGGGCCGAGATCACCTGTGTCTTCGACGGTGCCGAGCTGGACGCGCCGGTCGCGATCAAGGCGCCGCGCGGGGTGCGGGTGCTGTTCAGCCGGCCGGGGCAGACCGCCGACGAGCTGATCGGGGACCTGGTGCGGGCCGAGCCGCACGGCCGGCCCGTGGTGGTCGTCTCCGCCGACCGCGAGGTCGCCGACGCCGCCCGGCGGGCCGGGGCGCGCCCGGCGTCCTCCACGCTGCTGCTGCGCAGGCTCGGCCGCGGCTGACCGCCGGACCCCGCACCCGACACCTCCGAGCGCGCATGGTGATCGACCGATTACATAACGAAGTTAAACCTAGAGAACGTTGACAAGAACGGATGAACCGGTTGTGACCGGTGGTGCTCGCTACTAATGTCATCCGGCGTACCCAAACTGGATGAGAGGAGCGTGCCGCAACCGTGGCCAGTGACCGCCCCCGCCGGATCTGGAGCACCGCCTGCCTCGCCGTGGCAGTTACGCTCGTGCTGCCCACCGGGGTTGCGCATGCCGAACCGTCCGTCACCGAGGCGCGCAAGAAGCTCGAGAAGCTGAACAAGCAGGTCGACCAGCTCGTCGAGAAGTACAACCAGGTCAACGAGGACCTCAAGGCCGCCAAGAAGAAGTACCTCGCCACCCAGAAGACCGCCAAGCGGGAGCTGGCGACGTACGAGCAGTTGCGCACCCAGATCGCCCAGATGGCCGCGTCGGCCTACAAGAACGGCGACATGGGCGAGGTCACCCAGTTCGTCTCGGCCGGCAACCCGCAGACGGTCCTCGACCAGGTGGCGGTCTTCACCCACCTCTCCGAGAACCGCAGCTCGCAGATCAGCCAGTTCCTCTCCGCCGCGCAGCGGGTGCAGCGCCAGCAGGCGCAGGCCAAGGGCGCCTACGACGAGGTGCTCGCCAAGGCCAACGAGCTCAAGACGCAGAAGACCAAGGTCGAGAAGTCGATCAAGACGCAGGAGGCGCTGATCCGCCGGCTCGGCGGCACGACGCCGTCCCGGAGCGGCCCGGTCGGCGCCACCTACAACGGCCCCGCCAGCGGGTCGGCCCGCACCGCGTTGAACTTCGCCTACGCCCAGATCGGCAAGCCCTACCAGTACGGCGCCGAGGGCCCGGGCTCCTACGACTGCTCCGGGCTGACCATGAAGGCCTGGGCCGCCGCCGGGGTGTCCATCACCCGGACCACCCACTCCCAGCACGCCGCCACCCGCCGGGTCTCCTACGAGAACCTGCAGCCGGGCGACCTGGTGTTCTTCTCCGGCCTCGGGCACGTGGGCATGTACGCGGGCAACGGCCAGATGGTCCACGCGCCGAGCAGCGGCAAGAACGTCCAGGTGGTCAACATCACGTCCGGCTACTACCGGCAGAACTTCCACAGTGCCGGACGCCCCTGAGGGCGGGGGCTGACCGCCACTTGACCACGAACGGGCCGGGGTTGACCCCGGCCCGTTTTCGTTTTGCGGATGATTTGCCAGGTCATAGGTGTTGGATACCCTGAGTGACATCGCGGCGCGTCCCACGCGTCGCCCGCGCATCACCCGGCCCGGCCGCGAACCTTCGCCACACGCGCCACGCAGCGCCAGGCACGCCGGCAGCCTTCAGGGCCGGACCATGTCCATCCGTTGATGCACGACCGCGCGCCGGGCACCGCATCCGGTGACCCCGCGCCCCTGCACAATCCCACTGCCCAGTGAACCGCGAGGCGTCCGTTCAGAACGCCTCCCGCCGAGTCCGCATGCGCGGAGCCGGGGACCCATGTGCCTTTTCCGGGGTGAATCGGCCCCTTGACCGGGGCCGTAGGGCGACTTCCACGCCCGAACCCGTCAGCTAACCCGGCAGGCGGATTGGAAGCCAAGGAGCACCTCACTCGTGTCAGGTAAACACCGCAAGACCTCTCTCCGCGAAGCTCTGGCGCTGCGCGCCGTCGGTGGCGTCGTCCTCGGCGCCACCGCCGTCGGCACCGTCGCGGCCACCGCACAGGCCACCGCGCCCATCATCGACCAGTCCCGCTCGGGCGTCGTCGCCCAGGACCGCGGGCACGCCCCGAAGGACGGCTCCCGGGGGAACGCCACCCAGCGGAAGGCCGTCAAGGCCGCCTCCGTGATCAGCCTGGCCAAGACCCAGGTCGGCGTCTCCGAGGACCACCAGGGCGAGAGCAAGTTCGGCAAGTGGTACGCCGAGACACCGCGCGCCAAGCAGACCACGCAGCGGGACGGCGGCGACTCCACGAGTTCCTACGACCGCGCGGCCTGGTGCTCGATGTTCATCACCTGGCTGGGCAGCAAGACCGGCTTCACCTACCAGATGGGCGCCGACGCCTGGACCGTCAAGCACGCCGAGTGGTTCAAGGACCAGGGCCGCTGGGGCACCAAGCCCAAGCCCGGCGCCGTCGTCTTCTACGACTGGGCGGGCGGCAAGCGGATCAGCGGCATCGACCACGTCGGGCTGGTCGTCAAGCCCCTGGGCCAGGGCAAGATCGAGACCGTGGAGGGCAACGTCGGCAACTCGGTCATGTCCAAGGTGCGCTCCACCGCCGACGTCGTCGGCTACGGATACCCCGACTACGCCCGGTGAGCCGCCCCCGGTGCGGCGGTCCGCGGGACGTTCCCGGATCAATAGGATCACCCGCATGGAGGCCGAGCCGCGCGAGCACAGCAGGGCGGCCGTCTCAGCCGTCCCAGCCATCTCGGCCATCGCGGCCGGAACCGCCCTCACCCTGGTCACGGGCCTGGTCGCCGCCGGGACACTCCACCGCGGCGACCGGGCCGGACCGGTGCCGGCCGCCCGGCCACCGGACCCGCAGGCCGTGGCGGCCGTCCTCGACCGCCGGGCCCGGGCGGTGCGCGACGGCGACCGGACCGCGTTCCTGGCCACCGTCTACACCGCCGAACCCCGGTTCCAGGACCGGCAGCGGCAACAGTTCGACAACCTGCGCCGGCTGCCGCTGCGGCTGTGGCGGGAGGAGACGACCGGCACACCGGTCGCGACCGGGCCCCGCGGCACGACGCTCCGGGTGACGGTGCGCTACCAACTGAGCGGCCATGACGGCGGCCCGGTGGCGCGCACCCGCTACCTGACGCTGGCGCCCCGCACCGGCGGCTGGTCGATCACCGGGGACGGCACCGCCCAGGGCCGCTCCGACGACGTCGAGATCTGGGACGGCGGGCCGCTGGCCGTGGTCCGCGGCCGGCACAGCCTCGTGATCGGCGAGAACGCCCCACCGGCCCGGCTGCACGAGATCGCCCGCCGGCTGGACGCGGCGGTGCCCGACGTCACCGACGTGCTCGGCCGCGGCTGGAGCCGGCGGGTGGTGGCCCTCGTCCCCGCCGACGGGAGCCGGGCCGCCGCGCTGGCCGGCGTCTCCCCCGGCCCGGCCGCCAGTCCCGGGGGCGGCCTGGGGAACATCGCGGCGCTGGCCGCGGTGGCGCCCGGCGCCGACGGCTCCACCGGTGGTGACCGCATCGTCATCTCCCCCGGCACCTTCGGCCGGCTCAACGCGCTGGGCCGTAGGGTGGTGCTCACGCACGAACTCACCCACGTCGCCACCGGCGGCGCCCGGGACGGCACCACCCCGATCTGGCTGGTCGAGGGGCTCGCCGACTACGTCGGCTACCGGAACGTACGGATCGGCGTGCGGACCGCCGCCGGCGAACTGCGCCGGGAGGTACGGGCCGGCCGGACACCCGCCCGGCTGCCCGGTCCCGCCGACTTCGCCGGCGACTCCGGCCGGCAGGCCCGCGCGTACGAGGAGGCCTGGCTGGCCTGCCGGATGGTGGCCGACCGGTACGGCGAGGCCGCGCTGCTCCGGCTGTACCGCACGGCCGGCACCCGCTCCGAGGCGGCGGCGTTGCACGCGGAACTCGGCCTCACCCCGGCCCGCTTCACCGCCCTCTGGCGGGCCTACCTCGAAAGGGAACTCTCGTGACCTCTCCTTCGGGCCCTCCAGGCGCTCCACCGAGCGAGCCCGTCCCCCAGGGACGCCCGCGGACGGCGGCCGCGATCACGGCGGTGGCGCTGTTCGCCGGGCTGGCCCTGGTGCTGGGGCTGACCACGCCCTGGAGCCCGCTGCCCGGCGAGCCCCCCGGAGGTCCGGTGCCGGTCGATCCCGCGCTGGACTTCTCCTCCGCCGAGATCGCCCGGTCCCAGGCGTTCGACGCCGCGATCACGCCGCCCGCGTACGCGGGGCTGCTGACCGGGCTGGTGGTGGTGCTCGCCCTGGGCCTGACCCCGCTGGGCGCCCGCCTGATCGACCTGGTGACCCGGCCGGTGGGTCGCCGGCGGGCCACGGTGCTGCGGGTCGGCCTGGCCGCCATGGTGCTGACCGCCGTGCTGCGGCTGGCCGGGCTGCCCTTCGACCTGTGGGCCGAGACGGTGCTGCGGCGGCACGGCCTTTCCGTGCAGACCTGGCCCGCCTGGGCGGCCGACCAGTTCAGGTCGCTGGTGCTGACCTGGGTCATCTGGGTCCTGGCGCTGGCCCTGCTGTACCCGCTGGTCCGGCGGTTCCCCCGGTACTGGTGGACGGGTGCCGCCGCGGGCGGCTTTGCGCTGGTGGTGACCGTCTCGTTCGCCTATCCGGTGGTCGTCGAACCGGTGTTCAACTCGTTCACCTCGATGCCCGCCGGGCAGCTCCGTACGGACCTGCTGAAACTGGCCGAGCGGGACGGGGTGCCCGTCCAGGACGTGCTGGTCGCCGACGCCTCCCGGCGGACCACCGCGCTGAACGCCTATGTCTCCGGGTTCGGTTCGACCCGGCGCATCGTGGTGTACGACACGCTGCTGGAGTCGAGCCCGCCCGCCCGGGTCGAGTCCATCGTCGCCCACGAGCTCGGCCACGCCGAACGCCAGGACGTGCTGTACGGCACCTTGACTGGGGCGTTGGGCGTGGCCGGCGCGGTCTGCCTGCTCTACCTGCTGCTCACCTCGCCCCGGCTGCTGCGCCGGTCGGCGGCGGGCTCCCCCGGCGACCCCCGGTCCGTGGCCCTGCTGATCGCTCTGGTGTCGGTCCTCACCCAGCTCGGCGGCCCGGCGCAGACCCTGGTCAGCCGGCGGATCGAGGCCCGGGCGGACGTGCACGCCCTGGAGCTGACCCGTGACCCGGCGACCTTCGCCGCGATGCAACGGGAACTGTCGGTGCGCAACCTCTCGGACCTGGCCCCGGGACGGCTGGAGTACCTGCTGTGGTCCACCCACCCCAGCGGGCCGGAGCGGCTGGCGCTGGCACGCACCTGGGCCCGGCTGCGGGGAGTCCCCGAGCCGGACCCGCTGTACCGCCGGTGATCAGGGCGACGGGCTCGCCGCGCCGGCCTCCGGATGCGGCGTCGCCGAGGCGCTGCGCGAGGGCGCGGCCGGGGCGGGGGCCGGCAGCGGCGCCGGAACGGCCCCGCCCGGGCCGACCAGCAGCGTCTGCTTGAGCGCGCTGCCCCGCACCCACTTGTGCCACGGCAGCTGCCAGAAGCCCCAGCCGTTGTTCGGCTCCAGTTCCCGGGAGGTGCCGGTCACCTTGTACGGGTCGCCGCGCTGGCTGAAGTGGTAGAACCACTTGGCGTCGGCCGGGCTCATGTTGACGCAGCCGTGGCTGACGTTGCTACTGCCCTGCGAGCCCAGCGACCAGGGCGCGCTGTGGGTGTACTCGCCGCTGTTGGAGATGCGGACGGTCCAGTAGACGTCCTCGCGGTAGTAGTCGGGGCAGCCGGGCGGGCAGCCGACCGTGGCCGAGTCCATGACGACGTGGTAGGCCTTCTCCATCGTCAGGTGGTTGCCGTTGGTGGTGGTGTACTTGCGGATGCCGCCCTTGCCCATACTGATCTTGAAGGTGCGGAGCCGCTTCCCGTCCTTCCAGACCACCATGCGGTGGCTGTCCTCGCTGGCGATGCTGCTCTGGTGGGCGCCGATCTGGAAGTCGGCCTTCAGGTCCTCGCCGCCGTACACGCCCTTGGCCGCCTGTACCCCGCTCAGGTGGCCCACGAACCGGACCTTGGTGCCCGGCCGCCAGTGCCGGTCGGTACGGAAGACCAGGTGCTGGTCGTCGAACCAGTGCCAGGCTCCCCGCACCGGGGCCGACGAGCGGATCTCCATCGCCCGCTCGACCGCGGCCCGGTCGGTGACCTCGGTCTCGAAGCGCAGGATGATCGGCATCCCGACGCCGACCTTCTCCCGGTCGAACGGCCCCTCGATCCTGGCTTCCAGCGTCTTCTCCGGCTTCAACGTCGTGAACGTGCTGACCACGCTCCGGGTCTTGCCGTCGCGGCCGACCCCGGAGGCGGTGACCAGGTACCGGGCGCCCGGATCGAGCGTCCACCGCGACCGCCACCGGGTCCGGTCGGCGCTCATCATGCCGTCGACCACCTTGTTCCCGGTCCGGACGATGACGTTCTGGATCGTTCCGTCGACCGCCCGCACCTCGATCGGGCTGTCGGGCCGCACCCCGCCCGCAGCGTGCGCCGGGGTGACGGTCAGCTTGAGCGGATGCTTGGCCGCCTCCTCCTTGGAACCCGGGCCACCCGTACAGCCCGCCGCCAGTACCAGGCAGATCGCCGTCGCCCCGATCGCCTGACCCCGCCGCCCCGCCGGCGTGTAGACGCTGAACCGCACCGTCGACCTCCCCCAGGTCTTTGATGAGAGCGCGCCAGGCGGCAACCGCGCAGGCGAGCTTGTCACAGGTCGAGAGCAGACCGTTACTGATCTCACCCTTCCCCGGTTCAGGCATCGACTACCAGGGATTTCTCTCCGGGCGGTCCAATTATGAAGGGGCCGGCGCCCGCAGTTCGCGAACGCCGACCCCTTGGGCTGTGTCTTTGCCGTTTAGTGCTGCGTCTCCTGGTAGTAGTCGGAGTTGCCGCGGTAGTACTCGAACACCAGCCCGATCGAGCTCATCAGGACCAGCGCACCACCGGTCAGCGCCAGCCACCACTGGCTGAACGCCATCCCGAACGTGACCAGCGCGGCGGACCCGGCGAGGTAGAGCGGCCACCAGCTGTGCGGGCTGAAGAAGCCGAGCTCGCCCGCCGACTCGGCGATCTCGCCGGTCTTGTTGTCCTCAGGCAGCGGACCGCCGTTGTGCTTCTCCACCCGGCGGATGGTGAAGTGGATGTAGAAGGCGATCAGCAGGGCCAGCCCGGTGGACAGGGCCAGCGCCGTGGTGCCGACCCATTCCTTGGACCACAGCCAGTAGACGACGTCGACCGCGAGGAAGAACACCGCACAGCCGTAGAACATGAACGCCTGGACGCGCATGGCTCAGCCCTTCGACTCGACGATTTCGCGCTTGGCCCCGACGTGCGGGTGGTGCAGGTCGAACGCGGGCCGCTCGGAGCGGATCCGCGGGATCGACGTGAAGTTGTGCCGCGGCGGCGGGCAGGAGGTGGCCCACTCCAGCGAACCCCCGTAACCCCAGGGGTCGTCCACGGTGACCTTCCTGCCGCGCTTGGCGGTGATGTAGACGTTGTAGAAGAACGGCAGCATCGAGACCGCCAGCAGCAGCGACGACAGCGACGAGAACACGTTCAGCGCGGTGAACTGGTCCGGGTAGTCGGCGTACCGCCGGGGCATGCCCTCGGCGCCCAGCCAGTGCTGCACCAGGAAGGTGCCGTGGAAGCCGAGGAACAGCATCCAGAAGTGCACCTTGCCCAGGGTGTCGTTGAGCATCTTGCCGGTCATCTTCGGCCACCAGTAGTAGAAGCCCGCGAACATCGCGAACACCACGGTGCCGAACACCACGTAGTGGAAGTGCGCCACCACGAAGTAGGAGTCGCTGAGATGGAAGTCCATCGGCGGCGAGGCCAGGATGACGCCGGTCAGCCCGCCGAACAGGAACGTCACCAGGAAGCCCAGCGACCACAGCATCGGCGACTCGAACGTCAGTTGCCCTCGCCAGATCGTGCCGACCCAGTTGAAGAACTTCACCCCTGTGGGTACCGCGATCAGGAATGTCATGAATGCGAAGAACGGTAGGAGTACCTGTCCTGTCACGAACATGTGGTGCGCCCAGACCGTGACCGAGAGCCCGGCGATGGCGATGGTGGCGCCGACCAGGCCGACGTAGCCGAAGACCGGCTTGCGGCTGAACACCGGGAAGATCTCCGTCACGATGCCGAAGAAGGGCAACGCGATGATGTAGACCTCTGGATGCCCGAAGAACCAGAACAGGTGCTGCCAGAGCAATGCCCCGCCGTGCTCGGCGGCGAAGACGTGCGTGCCGAACTTGCGGTCGGCGGCCAGCGCCAGCAGCGCGGCGGCCAGCACCGGGAAGGCCAGCAGCACCAGGATGCTGGTGAGCAGGATGTTCCAGGTGAAGATGGGCATCCGGAACATGGTCATGCCGGGGGCGCGCATGCACAGGATGGTCGTGATGAAGTTGACGCCGCCCATGATGGTGCCGAAGCCCGACATCGCCAGGCCCAGCACCCACAGGTCGCCGCCCACGCCCGGCGAGCGCACCGAGTCCGACAGCGGGGCGTAGGCGAACCAGCCGAAGCTGGCCGCGCCGCCCGGGGTGAGGAAGCCGCTGATCACGATCAGGCTGCCGAACAGGAACAGCCAGAACGCCAGCATGTTCATCCGGGGGAACGCCACGTCGGGCGCGCCGATCTGCAACGGCATGATCACGTTGGCGAAGCCCGCGAACAGGGGCGTCGCGAACATCAGCAGCATGATCGTGCCATGCATGGTGAACATCTGGTTGTACTGCTCGTTGCTGATGAACTGCAGCCCCGGCTCGAACAGCTCCAGCCGGATCACCAGCGCCATCACGCCGCCGAACAGGAAGAACACGAACGAGGTGATCAGATAGAGGTAACCGATCACCTTGTGGTCGGTGGACGAGAGCCAGTTGGCGATCAAACGCCCCTTGCTCGTCCGGATCGCCGTCTCCCCGGCGATCGGGGGGTGGCTGAGCGTGGTCACTGGGCTCCCCCAGCCTGCTTGAGCTTGTTGATTTCCTGTTGGTACTGATCCCAGTCGACGACCTTGAGCTGGAAGAGCATCCGGCTGTGGTCGACGCCGCACAGCTCGGCGCAGCGCCCCTCGTAGGTGCCCTTCTTGGTCGCCGTCACCTCGAACTCGTTGACGTAACCCGGCATGACGTCCTTCTTGTACAGGAGGGCCGGGACCCAGAACGAGTGGATCACGTCGTTGGCCACCAGCCGGAAGCGCACCTTCTTGTTCACCGGAATGACCACGGTGGGCTTGACGGCGGCGTTGGGGTCGACCGGCGTGCCGACGTTGCTGGCCAGCGTGCGGTACTGGTCCTTCCCGGTCTGCTCCTGGTAGTTGAACTGCCAGGACCACTGGAAGCCGACGACCTCGATGGTCGCGTCGGGACGCTCACTGAGGTGCTCGACGTAGTTCTGGTCGCGGGCGGTGAAGTAGAACAGCACCGCGATGATGACGAACGGCACCGCCGTGTACAGCATCTCGATCGGCAGGTTGTACCGCACCTGCGGCGGCAGGTCGTCGGAGCGCTTGCGGTGGAACAGCACCGCCCAGATGATCAGCCCCCAGACGACGGCGCCGACGGCGAACGCGGCGATCCAGGAGCCCTGCCAGAGCGTGAGCATGCGTTCCGCCTGCTCACTGATCGGCTCGGGCATGCCAAGACGGGATGCCTCACCGCTGCACGCGGTGGCGGCCAGCGCCGTCAACGCCAGCGCGGCGGCGCCCTTCCACGCACGGCGTCCGCGCACGGGGGTACGCCGCTCCCTAGGGCGGGTCGGACTCACGGAATGCCTTCCCCAACGAATGAAGCCCGGCAAACCGGGCGGTAAGGATCAGTTGTCACACGTGTCCTGGACACATTAGCGCTAGGTCGGGCCACACCCCGGTTGGGGTGCCGGTTAGGGTGCGATTGTGGCGCGATTCGATACCCCGGACGGCTACTTCGACGCCGCCTCGTCCGAGCCGCCGCACCCGGCCGGGCGCACCGCGTTGCTCGACGCGCTGGAGACCGGCTGGGCCGATCCCGCCCGGCTGTACGGCGCCGCGCGCACCGCGCGGCTGACGCTCGACGGCGCCCGCGCTCAGGTCGCCGAGGTGCTGGGCGTGCGGCCCGACGAGGTCTCCTTCACCGGTTCCGGCACCCAGGCGGTGCATCTGGCGGTGCTGGGCGGCCTGCGTGCCCGCTGGCGCACCGGCCGGCATCTGGTGGTGAGCGCCGTGGAGCACTCCAGCGTGTTGCATGCCGCCGAACTACACGAACTCGACGGCGGCACGGTGACCACCGTCGGGGTGGACCGGGCGGGCCGGGTCGATCCGGCCGAGTTCGCCGCGGCGCTGCGTCCCGACACCGCGCTGGCCTGCCTGCAGTCGGCCAACCACGAGGTGGGCACCGTCCAGCCGGTCGAGGAGGTGGCCGCGCACTGCCGCGCGACGGGCGTGCCGCTGTTCGTCGACGCCGCCCAGTCCGCGGGCCGGGCCGACCTGCCCGGGGGGTGGTCGCTGCTGGCCGCCAGCGCGCACAAGTGGGGCGGCCCGCCGGGCGTCGGGACACTGGTGATCCGCAAGAACACCCGGTGGCGCTCGCCGCTGCCCGCCGACGAGCGGGAGGGCCGGCGGGTGCCCGGCTTCGAGAACGTGCCGGGGGCGGTGGGCGCCGCGGCCGCGCTGGCGGCGTTCCGCGCCGAGATGGCCGAGGAGGGGCCGCGGCTGGCGGCCCTGGTCGAGGAGATCCGCGCCCGGCTGCCGCACCTCGTCCCCGACGTGCAGGTCGTCGGCGATCCCGTCCGGCGACTCCCCCACCTGGTGACGTTCTCCTGCCTGTACGTGGCAGGCGAGGCGCTGCTCACCGAACTCGACCGGCTGGGTTTCGCGGTCTCCTCCGGTAGCTCGTGCACGGCCGATACGCTGCGACCCAGTCATGTACTGGAGGCGATGGGAGTGATTACCCACGGAAACGTCCGGGTATCGCTGCCGCGTGGGGCGAAATCGACCGATGTACAGCGATTTCTCGCCGTGCTTCCCGAAGCCGTCGCCCGTCTACGCCGCAGCGCCGGCATCAACGCCTGAGGAGGCAGCGCCGATGAGCCCCCGACCCGCCCCCCGTTCCTCCTGCCGGTCCGTGGCGAAGGCAGGCGTGTGATGGGTTTCCTGCGCCGCACCCGCAAGGCCGTCCCGGCCCCCGCCCCGGTGCCCGCCCCCGCTCCGGACCCCGAGTGGCCACCGGCCTACCTGGTCCTGGACGCGCTCGGCCGCAAGTGCCCGATCCCGATCATCATGGTGGCCGAACGGATCCGCGAGGTGCCGGTCGGCGAGGTCATCGCGGTCAAGGCCGACGACGTGGCGGCCCGCACCGACATCCCCGCCTGGTGCCGGATGAAATCGCAGGACTTCGTCCGGGAGGAACCGTTGCTGCACGGCTGGGCCTTCCACATCCGCCGGAACTACTGAGCCCGGCGGCGCACCGCCGGGCCCAGCGAGCGTCCGGTCAGGCCAGGTGCGGCCTGGCCTCCTCGGCGGCGACCTCGCCGTACGCGGTCCCGAGCCGGGCGCGGAAGCCCTTGGCGGTGAACGTGTACTCCTGCCCGCCGGCACTCTCCAGCACGTAGACCGCGAGCAGGTTGCCGATCTGGGCGGCGCGCTCCAGCGACAGGCCCCAGCCGGTGGCCGCCAGGAACCCGGACCGGAAGGCGTCACCGACACCGGTCGGGTCGACCTTCTCCGCCACCGGGGCCGCCGGGACGTGCAGGCCCGGCTCGCCCGCGCGGTCGATGCGCACCCCCTTGGCGCCGAGGGTGGTCACCCGGGTGCCGACCCGGGACAGGATCTCCTCGTCGGACCAGCCGGTCTTCTGCTCGGCCAGCGCCTTCTCGTACTCGTTGGTGAACAGGTAGGCGGCACCGTCGATCAGATGCCGGACCTCCTCGCCCTCCATCCGGGCGAGCTGCTGGGACGGGTCGGCGGCGAACGGGATGCCCCGCTCCCGGCACTCCTCGGTGTGCCGGGACATCGCCTCGGGGTCGTTGGGGCTGATCAGGACCAGGTCGAGGCCGCCGACCCGGTCGGCGATCGGCTGCAGCTCGATGGACCGGGCCTCGCTCATCGCCCCGGTGTAGAACGACGCGATCTGGTTGTGGTCGTCGTCGGTGGTGCACAGGAACCGCGCGGTGTGGTGCAGCTCCGAGACGTGCACCGACTGCGTGTCGACGCCGTGCCGGTCGAGCCAGGAGCGGTAGTCGGCGAAGTCGTCGCCCACCGAGCCGATCAGGATCGGGTTCAGTCCGAGGCGGCCCATGCCGAAGCAGATGTTGCCGGCGACGCCGCCCCGGCGGATCTCCAGCTCGTCTACCAGGAAGGACAGCGACACGCGATGCAGCTGGTCGGGGATGAGCTGGTCGGCAAACTTGCCCGGGAAGGTCATCAGGTGGTCGGTCGCGATGGAACCGGTCACGGCGATGCGCACGGCGTCGCACTCCTCGTCTGTGGCGTCCGGCTGTGTGCCGGCGGTCTCGCCCCGCTCGGGCGGGGGGCTCGAAAAGCCTACAGACCCTGACTCGAAGATCGAACGTGCTCAGCCGGGAGCACCGGGCGGGCGGCGGGACGAACGCTCGCCCCGCCGCCCGCCCGGCGTGCTCTGCCCCTGGGGGGGGCGGGCTCAGTTGAAGGAGTCGCCGCAGGCGCAGGAGCCCGTCGCGTTGGGGTTGTCGATCGTGAAGCCCTGCTTCTCGATCGTGTCGACGAAGTCGATGGTGGCGCCGCCGAGGTAGGGGGCGCTCATCCGGTCGACCCGGACGTGCAGCCCGCCGAAGTCCTGGATCTGGTCGCCGTCCATCTCGCGCTCGTCGAAGAAGAGCTGGTAGATCAGACCCGAGCAGCCGCCCGGCTGCACGGCGACCCGCAGCGCCAGGTCGTCGCGCCCCTCCTGCTCCAGCAGGGCCTTGGCCTTGGCAGCCGCGCCGTCGGTCAGAACGACCCCCGTGGTGGTCTCCTGCTTGGTCTCGCCCGAAACCGTCATGTGTTCAGCTCCCGGTTCAGCTCGCCGCCGTCGCGGCGACCGTCGCGTTCTCTCTGGACGGTGCGGCCCGAGGACAGTCGCTTCCTCATCCGACCCTGCCCGCCTCTTCCGTAGGACAACGTACCTCGGGCCGGCCCCATTCCTGCCACCCGGCGTTTTCCTCCGGCACCCCCGCGGGATCGGGCCATCGCACGGGTGTGCGATTATTAGTCGTCAGAGCGACGATAAGTACCGTCGCCGGAGGGAGACTCCCGTGACCACCACCCCAGACATCGGACAGCGCCTCCCCCTGCTCTTCCTGGGCAACGAGGCCGACCCGGCGAGCGAGCGAGGCGTCTCCTGCCCGGGCGAGTTGCCCCCGGCCTCGGACCCGCGGCTGGTGGAACGCGCCACCGCGGCCAAGGCCGCCCTGGGTGACCGCGTCTTCGTCCTGGGCCACCACTACCAGCGCGACGAGGTGATCCGGTTCGCCGACGTGACCGGCGACTCGTTCAAGCTCGCCCAGCAGGCGGCGGCCCGCCCGGAGGCGCCCTACATCGTCTTCTGCGGCGTTCACTTCATGGCGGAGTCGGCCGACATCCTGACCGCGGCCCACCAGCAGGTGATCCTGCCCGACCTGGCCGCGGGCTGCTCGATGGCCGACATGGCCACCTTCGACCAGGTCGAGGAGACCTGGGAGGCGCTGGAGGACGCCGGGATCGCCGCCGACGTGGTCCCCGTCACCTACATGAACTCCTCGGCCGACATCAAGGGGTTCGTCGGCCGGCACGGCGGCACCGTCTGCACCTCCTCCAACGCCCGGCGGGCGCTGGAGTGGGCCTTCTCCCGCGGCTCGAAAGTGCTGTTCCTGCCCGACCAGCACCTGGGCCGCAACACCGCGGTCCTGGAGATGGGCCTGTCGCTGGGCGACTGCGTCGTCTACAACCCACACCGCCCCAACGGCGGGTTGACCCGGCGGGAACTGGCCGACGCGAAGATGATCCTGTGGCGCGGCCACTGCTCGGTGCACGGCCGGTTCACCAAGGAGTCGGTCGACGACGTCCGGGCGCGGGTGCCCGGGGTGAACGTGCTGGTCCACCCCGAATGCAAGCACGAGGTGGTGACCGCCGCCGACCACATCGGGTCGACCGAGTACATCATCAAGAAACTCGACGCGGCGCCCGCGGGCTCGTCCTGGGCGGTCGGCACCGAACTGAACCTGGTGCGGCGGCTGGCCGCAGCCCACCCCGACAAGAACGTGATGTTCCTCGACAAGACGGTGTGCTACTGCTCCACGATGAACCGGATCGACCTGCCGCACCTGGTCCGGTCGCTCGAGACGCTGGCCGCCGGCGAGGTCGTCAACCGGATCCAGGTCGACGAGGAAACCGCGCACTACGCCCGCGCGGCCCTCGACCAGATGCTCGCGCTGCCCTGACCCGGTGCTCCGGAGCCGTCCATCGAGCGGGCCCGCTCGATGGACGGCACAGGCCGCCCAGCGTCGGCTCGGCCCTGCCGGCCGAACCTCCTCGCTCGCTACGCGGACCGCTCGTCCCGCACGGGCCGCTCCGCTCCCTCATCGACTCGGCCCTGCCGGCCACCGACCGAGCTTCCTCGCTCAGTCGGGGATCAGGCCCGTGTCGCCCAGCATCGCCCGGACCTCGTCCATCGCGGAGTCGGCGGGCGGCAGGATCAGCTCGGACGGCTCCAGGCTCTCGGCCGACAGCGGTCGGCCCGCCTTGCGCACGTTGTCGAGCAGCGAGTGCAGCGCCACGCGGAACCGCGGCTCGTCGTCCGCCTCGATCGCCGACTCCAGCTCCCCGTCCAGGGTGTTCAGCGCCGACAGGTCCTCGGCGGCGACGTCGAGCTGCCCCTCCCCCATGATCCGGACGATCACTGGGCACCCCCGGGTTGCTGCGGCCACTGGGCCTGCTGCTGGGGCTGGGACTGCTGCGGCCGGGCCTGCGGAGCGCCCGGGTCGAGTTCCTTGGGCGCGGGACCCTGGCCCAGCTCGGCCTTGAGCCGCTCCAGTTCGAGATCGACCCCGGGCCCGGCGCCCATCCGGTCGAGTTCGGCCTGAATGTCGTCGCGCGGACCGGAGAAGTCCTCCAGCGCACCCGAGGCCAGCAACTCGTCGATGGCGCCGGCGCGCGCCTTCATGTTCTCGGTCTTCTCCTCGGCGCGCTGGATCGCCAGGCCGACGTCGCCCATCTCCTCGGAGATGCCAGTGAACGCCTCGTTGATCTTGGTCTGCGCCTCGGCCGCCGTGTAGGTGGCCTTGATGGTCTCCTTGCGGGTGCGGAAGGCATCGACCTTGGCCTGGAGCCGCTGCGAGGCCAGGGTCAGCTTCTCCTCCTCGCCCTGGAGCTGGGCGTACTGCGCGCGCAGGTCGGTCAGCTGGGAATCCAGCCCGGCCCGGCGGGTCAGCGCCTCGCGGGCCAGGTCCTCGCGGCCGACCTGCAACGCCTTCTTGCCCTGCTCGGTGAGCTTGTTCTGCTGCTGTTCGAGCTGCTGGATCTGCAACTCCAGGCGCTTGCGCGAGGTCGCGACATCGGCCACGCCCCGACGCACCTTCTGCAGCATCTCAAGCTGTCGCTGGTAGGAGTAGTCAAGGGTCTCCCGAGGATCTTCCATCCTGTCCAGGGCCCTGTTCGCCTTGGACTTGAAGATCATCGACATTCGCTTCATCACGCTCATCGCGCGTGGCCGGTCCCTTCGTGAAGTGCTCGCTGACCACGGATGCTCATCCCACCCCACCGAACCCCCAGTGGGGTGTTATCACCCTACGCGTTAACGCACGAAGCAGCCACGACGTTGCATCCGGCCCGAAGGAGGACCCGCCGCGCCGGCCCCGGCTCCGGGCGCCGGGGCCGCGAGCGCACCCACAAAAAGGGTCCACCCGGTTTCCTCCACCAGAATGCAACGGCGAGCGCCCGCCCCCTCGAAGGGCAGATATGAGACAGGAAATGATTCTGTAATCTTCACTGTCACGCATGATCGACCCACCGTTCCGCCATTCGCTCTGCGTAACGCATCCCGCACCGTGACGTACATCACACCGTCATCGGCCCGGCGCGAGGAGCTATGCGGCGCCTTCACCGGACACCGTTCATCTCCCATGACCATATATTCATTCCCGTCGCGCCCACCAAAAATTCCGGCCCCGCGTCAACCGGATTCGACTCTTCCCGGCTTTTCATGAGCCGCTCCGCACGGCGGATTCAGTGGCCGCCCGCGGGCTCGGCGATCTCCTCCGCCAGCCGCAGCGCGTTCAGCGCCAGCGTGATCTCGACCAGATCGGCCGGGCGGGCGAGCAACCGGCCGGTGAGCTGCTCGATTCGGCGCAGCCGGTTGAGCACGGTGTTGCGATGGCAGTACAGCCGGCGCGCCACCTCCGCCGTCGAACCGTCGAGTTCCAGCCAGCAGGCGAGCGTCTCGATCAGGGTGTCGCGGAGCCCCGGTTCGAGGCCGGCGAACGAGCCGAAGACCTCCCGGTGCAGGTGGTGGGCGATGTCCGGCTGGGAGACGACCAGCGCGCCGGGCAGCCGCCGGTCGAGCCGGGCGACCTCCGCGCCCGCCGCGGTGCATGTGCGCAGCGCCAGTTCCGCCAGCCAGCGTGCCCGGCCGACGTCGGCGAGGTCGCCGACCACCGGACTGATCCCCGCGTTCCCCTGGATCCGCCCGCCGATCGCCGCGGCCAGCTCGTCAAGGCCGGCGCCGCCCATGCTGACCAGGCCCACCGTGCCGTCGGCACGCACCCGCCAGATGAACCGCAGACCGGTACCGGCATGCGGCAGGGACGGAGCGGGCCGGACGGGCACGTCCTCCGCCAGCACGACCACCGCGTAGCGGCCCTGCGCGGGCAGCCCCAGGACCGTCATCGCGGCGGCCGGCAGACCACCGTCGCCCCGCCCCTCCAGCAACGCGTCGAGCACGGCGTTCACCCGCTCCTCGCTGCGGCGCAGCAGGTCGTACTCGGTGCGGTGGTAGGCCTCGGTGGCCGCCGTCGACTGCTGGTCGATCGCCTCCCACGTCTGGGCGGCGTACCGCACCAGCGCCGGGACGTGCTCGGGGTCCTCCGCGCTGACGATCTCGACCACGCTCTGCCAGAACACGTAGCCGCCCACCCGGTACAGCCGCAGCAGCCAGTCGAGCGGCAGCCCCTGCTCGGCGCGCCACTGCCCCACCGCCTCGGCCCACCGCAGGTCGGCGCGCCCGTTGTCGGGGTCGAGGATCGACTGGATCCCGCGCTCCAGGCCGGACCGGCACGCCTGCCAGAGGTCCCGGCGGAGCCTGGCCGAGCACTCCCGCTCCTCGTCGTCGAGGATCTCCGCGACCAGCCGGTCGGTGACCTCCGGAAGGCGGGTGGAAAGCCTCCGCACCGCCCTTCTCATGACCTCTTTGTCTGCCCTGTCGTGCGCGAGTTCTCGGACCGTCACGGCGACCTCCGGGATCCTGCGGGGGGAGTAATGCTGCCACCGCGGCGGGGACCGTGACCAGACGGCCATTACAACTCCGTACCGGAACTGTGCCCTCTCCCAATCGAGGGGGCAGTCCATTACGATTGCGCCCTCAATCGTGATCGACATCTAGACCTACGTGGGCTCATCATGTTGAGGTGTGCCACCGATCACACTCGGGACGGCCGCCTTCGAGTAAGGAGACATGATGCGACGCGCCCTCGGCATAGCCCTGATCGCATTCGGCGTGTTCCTCATCAGTTTCGCCGCGCTCCTCAAGTTCTACGCGGCTCCGAAACTGGTCACGGCACCGAAGAACTACTATTCCAAGAGCACCCTCCAGGCGGAGAACGCCACCTACTTCGACGCGCGGGCCCTGCAACCGCGGACCGGGGTCACGCTCACCACCACGATCACCACCCGGGGTGACGTGCGCGCGGCCAAGGACGACATGGTGGTCTACGACACCTTCGTCGTCGTGGAGGACCTGGCCAACCAGGGCACGGTCGACTTCCGCTCCCTGCGCACCGGCATCAACCGCACCGACTTCACGATCCTGCGCTGCTGCACCCCCCAGGACAGCAGCCACCGGCCCGGCGGGCGCCTGAACTGGCCGATCGGCGGTATCGAGAAGACCACCTACAGGATCTTCGACCCGGTCACCCGGCTGGACTGGCCGGCCGTCTACTCCGGCGAGGCCGAGGTCAACGGGGTCAAGACCTACCGCTTCGTGATGCGGATCACCGACACCCCGCTGCTGCAGATGCCGGGGCTGCCGGGCGGCATGTTCGGCCTGGGCGAGGGCTCGGTGACCGCCAACCGCGTCTACCGGTCCGAGAACACCTACTACGTCGACCCCCGCAGCGGCATCATCGTCAACCAGGAGCAGAAGACCCAGACCACGCTGCGCACCCTGGACGGCCGCGGCCAGTTGGTCGTCGCCGACATGAACCTGAAGTCGGCGCCGACCACCCGGCAGGAAGCCGTCGACAGGGCGAACTCGACCGCCCGGGAGATCTCCATGGTCAAGACGGTCGGCCCGCTGCTGCTCCTCCTCGTCGGGGTCGCGGCGCTGGCGGGCGGGCTGCTGCTGGCCGCGGGCCCGCGCGGGACCCGGCGCCGCCGGATCGACGACGTGGACACGGCCAAGGCCGCGCCCGCCCGGTGACCCCGTACCGTCCGGACCGCCCGGTCCCGTCGCGGGGCCGGGCGGCGCGGTCCGGACGGTACCCTGATTCCGTGTTCCGACGTCGCGCACAGTCCCCCGCCGAGCAGGCCGCCGAAGTCATCGTCAAGCCCGGCGGCAAGGGCCGTCCCACGCCCAAGCGCAGCGAAGCCGAGAAGCGCCGCCGCCAGCCCATCACCGCCCCCCGGGACCGCAAGCAGGCGTACCGCCAGGTCCGCGAGCGGCAGGCCCGGGAGCGGGAGAAGCGGCGCGAGGGCATGTCCCGCGGCGACGAGAAGTACCTCCTCAAGCGCGACCAGGGCCCGGTGCGCAAGTTCGCCCGCGACTACGTCGATGCCCGGCGCACGTTCGGCTCGTACCTGATGTGGTCGATGTTCGTCATCGTGGCGGTCAGCTTCCTGCCCTTCATCTTCACCAGGCTGCTCGTGCTGTTCCTGCCGCCGGTGCTGCTGGGCAGCGTGCTCGTCGAGGGCCTGCTCATCTCCCGGCGGGTCAAGAAGCTCGCCGCCGAGCGGTTCCCGGGCGAGGACCACAAGGGCGTGGGCCTGTACGCGGCCATGCGCGCCATGCAGATCCGCCGGCTCCGCATGCCCGCCCCGCAGGTGCCCCTGGGCGGTGACAAAAGCGCCTGACCTCTACCGTTAGGGTCGAGATCATGGAATTTCGTCACCTGGGCCGTAGCGGTCTCAAGATCAGCGAGATCTCGTACGGCAACTGGCTCACCCACGGCTCCCAGATCGAGGCGGACGCCGCCCGCGCCTGCGTGCACGCGGCCCTCGACGAGGGCATCACCACGTTCGACACCGCCGACGTCTACGCCGGGACACGAGCCGAGGCGGTGCTGGGCGACGCTCTGAAGGGGCAGCGCCGCGAGGGTCTGGAGATCTTCACCAAGGTCTTCTGGCCGACCGGGCCCGGCCCCAACGACCGGGGTCTGTCGCGCAAGCACATCTTCGAGTCGATCCACGGTTCGCTGCGCCGGCTGGGCACCGACTACGTCGACCTCTACCAGGCGCACCGCTTCGACTACTCCACGCCGCTGGAGGAGACCCTGCGGGCCTTCGACGACCTGGTCCGCCAGGGCAAGGTCCTCTACATCGGGGTCTCGGAGTGGCGGGCCGAGGAGATCGCCCGGGCGCTGGAGATCGCCGAGCAGATGGGCTTCGACCGGATCGTCTCCAGCCAGCCGCAGTACTCCATGCTCTGGCGGGTGATCGAGCCCGAGGTGGTGCCCCTGTGCGAGAAGGAGGGCATCGGCCAGATCGTCTGGTCGCCGATCGCCCAGGGCGTGCTGACCGGCAAGTACCAGCCGGGGCAGCCGCCGCCGGCGGGCTCGCGCGCCACCGACGAGAAGGGCGGGGCCAACTTCGTCAAGCGCTTCCTCAACGACGACCTGCTCACCCGGGTGCAGCAGCTCAAGCCGATCGCGGACGAGGCGGGGCTGACCATGGCCCAGCTCGCGGTGGCGTGGGTGCTGCAGAACCCCAACGTCTCGTCCGCGATCGTGGGCGCGAGCCGGCCCGAGCAGGTGCACGACAACGTCAAGGCGGCGGGGGTCAAGCTCGACGCCGAGCTGATGCGGCGCATCGACGAGGTGCTCGGCGACTCCGTCGTCCGCGACCCGGCCGAGACGACCAGCCCGCGCAGCCGTCCCTGATCAGCCGGCGGGATGCAGGCTCATCGGGCCGTACACGGCCACGCCGTCCTGGAGCAGCGTCACCTGGTCGGCCCCGCCCTCGAGCAGCTCCCGCCAGTTCTCGCCCAGCCACGTCTCGGCGTCGGCCTGGGTGGTGAACGTCTCGTCTGGCAGGCCCCCCTGCTCGGCCAACGTCCCGTCCGCCTTCTCCAGGCGCCAGCTCCACGGCATGCGTCTCCTCCTCCGTCGGCTGCGAGCGTATCGGGACGGCGGGCGCGAAGGCCGGGTGGACACGTCCTAGAGTGCCGCCGGTGAAGATCGAGGTACACGGGGACGGCCCACCGGAGCCGGACTGCCGCTGCGCCGCCTGCGCCCGGGCGCGGGCGGCGGGCGGGCGGCCGGAACCCCTCCGGGTGCTGCTGGACGGCGTGCCGGCCCAGGAGTGCCCGCGCCGCCCGGTGCCCGGCGGCCACGAGGTGCGCGCGCCAGGCGGCGGGCTCGTCCTGGCCGCCGGGGGGCCGGGCGACCGGCCGGAGCCGGCGGCCGGCCCGCCCCATGGGCCCCACCAGCCCTACGACGCGGTGCTGCTGGACCTGGCCGGCGTCCCGGAGCATCTGGGCCTGCTCCGCCGCACGGGTGCGGTGGGTCCGGCCACCGCGGTGCACGCCGTGCACACCGGCCACCGCCTGCCGCCGGCCGAGCTCGCCCGCCGGCTCGGCTGGTGGCGGCGACCGGCCGCGGGGCCGTACCGCACCCTGCTGCTGGGCGGCGTCCGGTCGGGCAAGTCCGCCGAGGGCGAGTTGCGCCTGATGGCCCACCCGGACGTCACCTACGCGGCGACCGGCGGCGCGCGCCCCGGCGACGCGGAGTGGGCGGCGCGGGTCGCCGCCCACCGCGGGCGCCGCCCGGCCTGGTGGCGCACCGTGGAGACCACCGACCTGCCCGGACTGCTGGAGACCGCCCGCGGCGCCGTGCTCATCGACGGGATCGGCGGCTGGCTGACCGCGGTACTGGACGAGGCGGGCGGCTGGGACGACCCCTCGGCCGCGGCGTCCCGCATCGACGAACTCGTGGATGCATGGCGGGGCGCCCGGGCGCGGGTGGTGGCGGTGAGCGAGGAGGTCGGTCTCGCGCCGGTGGCCCTCACCCGGGCGGGCCGTATCTTCACCGACCTGCTGGGCCGGCTCAACCAGCGGCTCGCCGCCGAATCCGAGGAGGCCGCGCTCGTCGTGGCCGGGCGGGTGCTCGACCTGTGAGCGTCCCTGCTCCGCGGGGCGACGGGCTGCGACTGGCGATCAGCCTGCTGACCGTCCTCCCGGTACGCGCGGGGCGGGTCGACCGGGCCATCGCCGGCCGGGCGATGGCGCTGGCCCCGGTGGCCGGTCTGGTCGTCGGCGCGGCCGCCGCCGTGCCGCTGGCCGCGGGCGGGACGCTCGGGCCGGCCGCACCGCTGCGGGCCGTGCTCGCGGTGGCGGTGATCGCCGTACTCACCCGGGCACTGCACCTGGACGGGCTGGCCGATCTCGCCGACGGGCTGGGCTCCGGCCGGGACGCCACCCCCGCGCTGGAGATCATGAAGCGGTCCGACATCGGGCCGTTCGGCGTCGTCACGCTGATCTTCGTGCTGGCGATCCAGGTCACGGCGCTGACCGAGGCCGCGCACGCCTCGGCAACCGTGATTATCGCCACCATGACCGGGCGGCTCGCGATCACCTGGGCCTGCCGTGCGGGAGTGCCTGCCGCCCGGCCGGACGGCCTCGGCGCCCTGGTGGCCGGTTCCGTGCGGCCCCGGGCGGCGGCCGCCGCCACCGCCGCCGTGCTCGCGGTCGCGGCCGGGCTCGGCGGGCTGTTCGGTGGAGCCGGGGCCGCCCTCGCCGCCGGGTCGGCCGTCGCCGCGGGGCTCGCCGCCGCCGAGGCGCTGCGCCGCCACGCGCAGCGCCGGCTGGGCGGCGTCACCGGAGACGTCCTCGGCGCCCTCGTCGAGACCGCCACCACCGCGGCCCTTCTCGTCCTCGCCGCACTGTCCTGAGGCCGTCGATCCTGGTCGGCCCGGAAAAGACCGCCGGAAGCCCGACCGTGACGGTCCCCATACCCGAGCAAGGGCAAGGCTTGATCGAAAGGGCGAAACCGGTCATGGGAGGGGACTAGCATCGGGCTACGTGACGACCATCAGCCTTGACAGTGCCGACCCGACCACCCTGAGCGTCGACGCGATCGTGATCGGCGTCGTACCCGCCGACTCCGGAGTCCGGATCGTGGCCGCGGACCGGGTGGAGCAGTCCTTCGACAGCGGGCTCGCCCCGGCCCTCGCGGCGCTGGGGGCGACGGGCAAGGCCGGCGAGGTCACCAAGCTGCCCACCCTCGGTGCCCTGCCCGCCCCTGTCCTGGTGGCCTGCGGGCTGGGCGAGTCGCCCGACGCCGAGACGCTGCGGCGGGCCGCCGGTGCGGCCGTCCGGTCGCTGGCCGGCAGCGCCCGGGTGGCGCTGGGCCTGCCCGCCAGCACCGCCGAGGAGACCGGCGCGGTGGCGCTCGGCGCGCTGCTGGGCAACTACTCCTACACCCGGTACCGCACCGGCGAGCAGAAGCTCCCGGTCTCCGAGGTCATCGTGGCCGGCGCCGGCGAGCACGCGGCGGCGATCGACCGGGCCCGGGCGCTGGCCGGTTCGGTGACCCTGGTCCGTGACCTGGTCAACACCCCGCCCGCCGACCTCACCCCCGTCGACTTCGCCGAGATCGCGGGCAAGGTCGCCGAGGAGGAGGGCCTGGAGATCGAGGTCCTGGACGAGAAGGCGCTGGCCGAGGGCGGCTACGGCGGCCTCACCGGCGTGGGCCAGGGCTCGGTCAACCCGCCCCGGCTGGTCCGGCTGGCCTACGCCCACCCCGGTGCCACCAAGACCCTCGTCCTGGTCGGCAAGGGCATCACCTTCGACACCGGTGGCCTGTCGCTCAAGCCCGCCGAGGCCATGGACTGGATGAAGTCCGACATGGGCGGCGCGGGCGCGGTGCTCGGCGCGCTGCGCGCGATCGCCCGGCTCGCCCCGGCGGTCAACGTCGTCGGCTACATGGCGATGGCCGAGAACATGCCCAGCGGCACCGCCCAGCGCCCCTCGGACGTGATCAGCATCTACGGCGGCAAGACCGTCGAGGTCCTCAACACCGACGCCGAGGGCCGCCTGGTACTGGCCGACGCCCTCGTCCGCGCGGCCGAGGACGCCCCCGACCTCGTCGTCGACGTGGCCACGCTGACCGGCGCGCAGTTGGTCGCGCTGGGCACCCGGACCACCGGGGTGATGAGCAACGACGACGAGACCCGTGACAAGGTGGTGGCGGCGGCGGGCCTGGCCGGGGAGCCGGCCTGGCCGATGCCGCTGCCCGACGAGCTGCGCAAGGGCCTGGACTCCGCGGTCGCCGACATCGCCAACATCAGCGGTGAGCGGTGGGGCGGCATGCTGGTGGCCGGTGTCTTCCTGCGCGAGTTCGTCGCGGACGGGCTGCGCTGGGCGCACCTCGACATCGCCGGGCCCGCCTTCCACAAGGGCGAGCCGTACGGTTACACGTCCAAGGGCGGCACCGGCGCCGCGACCCGCACTCTGGTCGCGGTGGCCGAGGAATTGGCCGCCGGAACCCTGTGAGCCGGTCCTCGACCGTCCCTGACAAGTGAAAAGATGCCTGCAGGCGGGAACGAGACCCGTCCCGCCGAAGGCGCGAACCGAAAGAGCAAGGAGCGTCCAGTGGCGAACAGCGGCCCCTTCGACATCGTCGTCCTAGGTGGTGGCAGCGGCGGCTACGCCTGCGCGCTGCGGGCCGTAGAGCTAGGGAAGACGGTCGCGCTGATCGAGCGCGACAAGCTGGGTGGCACCTGCCTGAACCGCGGGTGCATCCCGACCAAGGCCCTGCTGCACGCCGCAGAGGTGGCCGACCAGACGCGCGAGGCCGCGACGTTCGGCGTCAAGGCCAGTTTCGACGGCGTCGACATCGCCGGGGTGCACGCCTACAAGGACAAGGTGGTCACCACCACGGTCAAGGGCCTCACCGGGCTGATCAAGTCCAAGGGCATCACGATCATCGAGGGTGAGGGCCGGCTGACCGGCCCGACCCAGGTGACCGTCACCGCCGCCGACGGCTCGACCGACGTGGTCGAGGGCGGGCACGTCGTGCTGGCCACCGGCTCGGCGCCCAAGTCGCTGCCCGGTCTGGAGATCGACGGCGAGCGCATCATCTCCAGCGACCACGCGCTGGTACTCGACCGCATCCCCTCCTCGGTGGTCATCCTCGGCGGCGGCGTGATCGGCGTCGAGTTCGCCAGTGTCTGGCGCTCGTTCGGCGCCGAGGTCACCATCGTCGAGGCGCTGCCGCACCTGCTGCCGCTGGAGGAGGAGAGCAGCTCCAAGCGGCTGGAGCGGGCCTTCCGCCGCCGCGGCATCAAGTACGAGCTGGGCAGCCGGTTCGAGAGCGCCAAGCCGACCGACGGCGGGGTGTCGATCACCCTGGAGGGCGGCAAGACGATCGACGCCGAACTGCTGCTGGTCGCCGTCGGCCGCGGCCCGGTCTCCGAGCAGCTGGGCTTCGAAGAGGTCGGTGTGGAGACCGAGCGCGGCTTCGTCAAGGTGGACGAGTACTGCCGTACCAGCGTCCCGACGGTCTCCGCGGTCGGTGACCTGATCCCCACCCTCCAACTCGCCCACGTGGGCTTCGCCGAGGGCATCCTGGTCGCCGAGCGGCTGGGCGGGCTGAACCCGGCGCCGATCGACTACGACGGCGTGCCGCGGATCACCTACTCCGACCCCGAGGTCGCCTCGGTCGGCATCACCAGCGCGATCGCCCGGGAGCGCGGGCACGAGACCACCGAGGTCACCTACGACCTCGCCGGCAACCCGAAGAGCAAGATCCTCAACACTCAGGGCGAGGTCAAGGTCATCGCCGAGAAGGACGGCCGGGTCCTTGGCATCCACATGGTCGGCGCCCGGGTCGGTGAGCTCATCACGGAGGGTCAGCTGATCTACAACTGGGAGGCGCTGCCGTCCGAGGTGGCGCAGCTGATCCACCCGCACCCGACCCAGTCCGAAGCCGTCGGGGAGGCACACCTCGCCCTCGCCGGCAAGCCCCTGCACGTGCACGGCTGATCGCCCGCACGGTATTCGAAGGAGTCGTTGAGAGCCATGCCGGTCTCCGTCACCATGCCCCAGCTGGGCGAGAGTGTCACCGAGGGCACTGTCACCCGGTGGCTGAAGAAGGAAGGCGAGTCCGTAGAGACGGACGAGCCGCTACTGGAAGTGTCGACCGACAAGGTCGACACCGAGATCCCCTCCCCCGCGTCGGGCGTCCTGGCCAGCATCACGGTCGCCGAGGACGAGACGGTCGAGGTCGGGGCCGAGCTCGCCGTCATCTCCCAGGAGGGTGATGGCGCGGCCCCTGCCGCTCCCGCCCAGCAGCAGGAGCAGCAGGAGCAGCCGCAGCAGGAGGAGGCGCCGGCCGCGCCGCAGCCCCCGCCGCCCGCCTCGTGGCCGCCGCCGGCCGCGCCGCAGCCGCCCGCGGCACCCGCACGGCCCGAGCCGCCCGCGCCCCAGCCGCAGCAGGCCCCGGCCCCCGCCGCCGCGCCGGCTCCCGAGCGGGCCGAGCCCGCGGGCGAGAGCCCCTATGTCACGCCGCTGGTGCGCAAGCTGGCCGCCGAGCACCAGGTCGACCTGGCGGAGGTGACCGGCACCGGCGTGGGCGGTCGCATCCGCAAGCAGGACGTGCTGGACGCGGCCCGCACCCGCCAGCAGGCCCAGCCCGTCCCCCAGGCCGCTCCGGCGGCGCCGGCCGCCGCGGCGCGCCCCGCCCCGGCTCCGGTCGCCCCGTCGGCCGAGGCCGCCCAGCTGCGCGGCACGACCGTGAAGATGTCGCGGCTGCGGCAGACCATCTCCCGCCGCATGGTCGAGTCGCTCCAGGTGTCGGCCCAGCTGACCACCGTGGTCGAGGTCGACGTCACCAAGGTCGCCCGGCTGCGGCAGCGGGCCAAGGCCGACTTCGAGGCGCGCGAGGGCGTCAAGCTGTCGTTCCTGCCGTTCTTCGCGCAGGCGGCGGTCGAGGCGTTGAAGACGCACCCGAAGCTCAACGCGGTCATCAACAGCGAGACCAACGAGGTGACCTACCACGACGCCGAGCACCTCGGCCTCGCGGTGGACGTCCCCGAGCGGGGCCTGATCGTCCCCGTCATCCGGGACGCCGGGCAGCTCAACCTGGCCGGGCTGGCGCACAAGATCGCCGACCTGGCCGAGCGCACCCGCACCAACAAGGTCAGCCCCGACGAGCTGACCGGCGGCACCTTCACGCTGACCAACACCGGCAGCCGGGGTGCCCTGTTCGACACGCCCATCCTGAACCAGCCTCAGGTGGGCATGCTGGGCACCGGTGCCGTGGTGAAGCGCCCCGCCGTGATCGACGACCCCGACCTGGGCGAGGTCATCGCGGTGCGGTCGATGGTCTACCTCGCGCTGACCTACGACCACCGGCTGGTCGACGGCGCGGACGCCGCCCGCTTCCTCACGACGATCAAGAGCCGTCTCGAAGAGGGCAACTTCGAGGCCGAACTCGGCCTCTGAGCATCGCCGAGAGCCCCGTCGCCGTACCCGGCGACGGGGCTCTCCCGTGTCCACACTCGTGGCACGGGCACCTTGGCCCGGCGCCGGACCCTCCCTAAGGTGGCAGGATGAAGATCGCGATCACCGGTTCGACCGGGCTCATCGGCTCCGCCCTGGTGCGGTCGCTGCGCACCGACGGGCACGAGATCGTGCGGCTGGTGCGCCGCCGGCCCGACGGGCCCGACGAGGCACGCTGGGACCCCTACGGAGACGTCGACGCCACCGCCCTGGCGGGTACCGACGCGGTGGTCCACCTGGCGGGAGCCGGCATCGGCGACCGGCGCTGGAGCGAGAAGCACAAGAAACAGGTCCGCGACAGCCGGGTGGTCGGCACCCGCACCCTCGCCGAGGCGCTGGCGGGCCTCGACGACCCGCCCAGAACGCTGGTGTGCGGCTCGGCGATCGGCTACTACGGGGACACCGGCGGCCGCGAGGTCGGCGAGGACGGGCCGCAGGGCGACGGTTTCCTCGCCGACCTGGTCCGCGAGTGGGAGGCCGCCACCCGGCCCGCCACCGCGGCCGGCATCCGGGTCGTGCTGCCGCGGATCGGCGTCGTCCTCACCCCCGAGGGCGGGATGCTCAAGCGACTGCTGCCGATATTCCGGCTGGGACTCGGCGGCCGGATCGGCGACGGGCGGCAGTGGATGAGCTGGATCTCGCTGCCCGACCAGATCGCCGCGCTGCGGTTCCTCATCGACCGCGAACTCGACGGCCCGGTCAACCTGACCGCCCCCGAACCGGTCACCAACGCCGAGTTCACCCGGGCGCTGGGCCGGGCCGTGCGCCGGCCGGCGTTCTTCGCCGTGCCGGGATTCGCGCTGCGCACCGCCCTCGGCGACTTCGCCGACGAGGCGCTCCTGATCGACCAGCGGGTGCTGCCGCGCCGGCTCACCGAGGCCGGGTTCGCCTTCCGGCACCCCCGGCTGGAGGAGGCCCTACGATTCCTGGCCCGGCCCGGCTGACCTGGCCGATCGTGCAGCCGGTTGTGCAGCCGGCCGTGCACCGCGCCATACCGTTGGGGATATCAGGAAAAGCACACCTGCGGTCGTTCCGTAGCCCTACGGTGACACTTAGGTGAACGAGCAGCTAGGAGCGATGTATGAGCACTGACGGGCAGCCGCACATCCTCGCGATCGGCGGCGGCAGCTTCCTCTCCGACGGCCGCTACGGGCTGTCGCCCAGCCCGCTGCTGCGGTACGCGCTGGACCTCACCGGCCAAGATCGCCCACGGGTGTGCTTCCTGGCCACCGCGCTCGGCGACGGCGCCGAGTACATCGCCCGGGGGTACGCCGCGCTGTCCGGGCTCGACGCGGAGGTCAGCCACCTGGCCCTGTTCCCGATGCCCAACGTCCCCGATCCGCGGGCGCACCTGCTGGCCCAGGACCTGGTGTACGTCTTCGGCGGAAGCGTCGCCAACCTGCTGGCGCTGTGGCGGCTGCACAGCCTGGACGAGATCCTCCGCGACGCGTGGCTGCAGGGGGTCGTGCTGACCGGGCAGAGCGCCGGCGCGCTGTGCTGGCACGTCGGCGGCAACACCGACTCCTTCGGCCCCGAGCTGCGCCCGCTGACCGACGGGCTGGGGCTGCTCCCCTACTCGTGCGGGGTGCACTACGACAGCGAGCCCACCCGCCGGCCGCTGCTCCAGCGGCTCATCGGGGAGGGCACGCTGCCCGGCGGGTACGCGGCCGACGAGGGGGTCGGGCTGCACTACGTGGGCACCGAGTTCGTCCAGGCGGTGTCCTACCGCCGCGAGTCCGGCGCGACCGGCGGCGCCTACCGGGTCGAGCCCGACGGCACGGGCCACGCCAAGGAGACCCCGATCGAGCCCCGGCTGCTGACCCTGCCCTGACACCGGGCCCTGGCACCGGCTCCGGCACCGCCCGGTCGAAACCGCTGGCCGGGGCCTAAGCTGGACATCGTGACTGACGTGCGCGAAGCGGACCTGGGCGTCCGTGAACTGATCTACGTCCATGCCGGGTTCGGCGAGCGCGCCGTCCCCTACCCGGCCGGCTGGGAGCTGCAGCGCCGCACCCACGCGCGGCGGGCGGCCGACGAGCTTCCCGACACGGTACTGCTGCTGGAACACGAGCCCGTCTACACCGCGGGCAAGCGCACCGGGGCGCTGGACCGGCCGTTCACCGACCCGGGGGCGCCGGTGATCGACGTCGACCGGGGCGGGAAGATCACCTGGCACGGGCCGGGCCAGCTCACCGGCTACCCGATCGTCAAGCTCCCCGACCCCATCGACGTGCTCGACTACGTCCACCGGCTCGAAGAGATGATGATGCAGGTCTGCGCCGAGTTCGGCCTCCAGACCGTGCGGGTCGAGGGGCGCAGCGGGCTCTGGGTGCCCGGCACTCCGGACCGCAAGATCGGGTCCATCGGCGTGCGGGTCTCCCGCGGGGTCACGATGCACGGCTTCATGCTCAACTGCGACTGTGACATGAGCTGGTTCGACCGCATCGTCCCCTGCGGGATCAGCGATGCCGGCTCGACCTCGCTCACCCGCGAGCTCGGCCGCCAGGTGACCGTCGCCGAGACGGTGCCCCTGGTCGAACGGCACCTCGCCAAGGCGCTGGGCGCCGCCGAGACCTTCCATCGCACCCGCGCCCAGATCGACCCGGCCGGCCGACCCCGGTAAGGCGGGTCAGCCCATCACCTTGTAGATCGCCTGGCCCTCCGCGGCGGCGGCCGCGTAGAAGTCGCTGACGGCGTGGTAAGCGGGCTTGAACACCTCGTCGCGGGCCGACTGGGTGAGGGCGCCGGCGTCCTGCACGTCCGCCTCCATCATCGTGGCGACGTCGAACCGGCCGGTCTGGAACGGGGTGGTCGCCAGGTGGTCGGCGGCCTGCTTGACCCGGTGGGGGTCCAGGTAGATGACGTCCATGCCGAGCTTGTCGGCACCGTCCTCGGTCAGCAGCCTGCCGCCGCACACGACGTCGGCGGCGGGCAGCCTGCCGTCCCACGGGTCGCCGGTGATCAGGTAGTGCAGGATCTGCCAGTTGCGGCCGAGGTTGAGGATCCGGTCGGCGGGCTGGCGCCGCCGCCAGTCGGGCGTGCCGAACACTGCCTGGGCGATCCGGCTCGGATCATCCGGCTCACCGCCGCCTTGGCCCCCGACGCCCTCGATCGTCGGCGGCAGCCTGAGGTAGGACAGTTCCAGGCTCACGGGTGATCCCTCTCTGGGTACGGCTACGACAGCCTGTCACCCTAGAGAGATCCTGGGCCACGATGGGCGGAAACACGGTAATCGGGCCGTTCAAGACCGAGTATCCGCTCTGATCGTTACGGGCCCGGCGCCGTACCGTGACCGGGCCGCCACCGGCCGGGCGCGGGGTGCTCACCATCACGTCGGCGACCCCGACCGCGGGGGGCGGACGGCTCTGCCTGCGGCGTAACCTGGACGGGTGACTGCAGTGACCCCGCAGGGCCGCAAGCTGCTCAGGCTCGAGGCCCGCAACAGCCAGACCCCGATCGAGCGCAAGCCTCCATGGATCAAGACCAAGTTGAAGATGGGCCCCCAGTACCAGGAGCTCACCAAACTGGTCAAGGGCGAGGGGCTGCACACGGTCTGTCAGGAGGCCGGCTGCCCCAACATCTACGAATGCTGGGAAGACCGCGAGGCCACCTTCCTGATCGGCGGCGACCAGTGCACCCGGCGCTGTGACTTCTGCCAGATCGACACCGGCCGGCCCGCCGAGTACGACCCCGACGAGCCGCGCCGGGTGGCCGAGTCGGTGGCCGCGATGGAGCTGCGCTACGCCACGGTGACCGGGGTGGCCCGCGACGACCTGCCCGACCAGGGCGCCTGGCTGTACGCCGAGACCGTGCGCAAGATCCATGAGGCGGTGCCGGGCTGCGGCGTGGAACTGCTGATCCCCGACTTCAACGGGGTGCCGTCCCTGCTGGCCCAGGTCTTCGACGCGCGGCCCGAGGTGCTGGCGCACAACGTCGAGACGGTGCCGCGGATCTTCAAGCGCATCCGCCCGGCGTTCCGGTACGACCGGTCGCTGCAGGTACTGACCGACGCCCGGGCCGCCGGGCTGGTCACCAAGTCCAACCTCATCCTGGGGCTGGGCGAGACCCGCGAGGAGATCTCGCAGGCGCTGCGCGACCTGCACGAGGCGGGCTGCGAGCTGGTGACGATCACGCAGTACCTGCGGCCCACCCCGCGGCACCACCCGGTGGAGCGCTGGGTGAAGCCCGAGGAGTTCGTCGAGTTGGCCGCCGAGGCCGAGGAGATCGGGTTCGCCGGGGTCATGTCGGGCCCGCTGGTGCGGTCGAGCTACCGCGCCGGGCGGCTGTACCAGCAGGCGATCGCCGCCCGCGAGACGCTGTAACCCCCCTGATCGGACTATTGTGAGAGCCATGGCGAACAACCCCGCTCCCGGCTCTCAGGGCAACCCCGGTCGTCTCCAGCAGATCCGTATGGTCGCCCGGGTGCTGCACCAGGCCGACCGCAAGGCGCTCCCCATCGTCTTCGGGTCCGCGCTGGCCGCCCTGGTGCTCTGTGTCGTGCTGGGGTTGGTGTTCGGCGGGCTGTGGTTCTGGATTCCGCTGGGTGTGATGATGGCGCTCGCGGTCGGCCTGATCGTCTTCGGTCAGCTCGCGCAGCGCACGCAGTTCAAGCTGATCGCCGGCCAGCCCGGGGCCGGCGCCGCGGTGCTCAAGCAGATGCGCGGCAACTGGACGGTGACCGAGGCGGTCGGCGGCAACCGCAACCTCGACATGGTGCACCGGGTGGTGGGCCGGCCCGGCGTGATCCTCGTTTCCGAGGGTCCGTCCTCCCGGGTCGGTCCGCTGCTGGGCGCGGAGAAGAAGCGCATCGCCCGGGCCGCCCAGCAGGTGCCCATCTACGACGTCCAGGTCGGCGAGGAGGAGGGCCAGGTCCCGGTCGGCAAGCTCCAGCGGCACCTGATGAAGCTGCCTCGCAACCTCACCAAGGCCCAGGTCATCGAGCTCAACGACCGGCTGCGCGCGCTCCCGGCCACGATGAAGATGCCGAAGGGCCCCATCCCCAAGGGCACCCGGATGCCCAAGGCCCCCAAGCCCCGCCCCCGCTAGCCACCGCATCCGGCGGGGTCGTCGCTCTCGCCCACCGGTGACGGTGCCGGGCTGTACGGTCCCGGCATGGGCGATTTCTACGACTTCTTCCTGACGCTGAACCTCCGCCCCGTCCTCTCGGCGGCCGAGCTCGCCGAGCTGCGCTGGCACCTGGGCCTCGGCCCGCAGCCGGCGGAACTGACGATCCTCACCGACTTCCCCGAAGTCGTCCTGGACGAGAACGGGAAGGCCGAGGTGGACGACAACGGCGACTGGCGGGTGGAAAACGCGCCACGCCCGGTCCTGGCCCGGCGAGGTGCGGCCTGGAGGCTCGGCGGAGCGCTGTTCTCCCTCCTGGAGCCCCGCACCGAGGGCTGGGCCCTGACGACCCGCCAGGAACTACACCCCGACGAGTACCAGCACGTGGACCGGCTACTCGACTGGCTGGGTTCCCGGGCCAACAGCGACTTCGGCTGCTACGCCGGCTACGAACGCTTCTACGAAGAGGACACGATCACCCGACGTTTGGTGATCGAAGACTCCACAATCCGCAGACGCGAACCCTGAAACGTTCTAAACACTGTTGATCACGACGGTGTTGGCGGCCCGGTCGTGGAGGCCGCGGCTGTCGCGGTCCCACAGCAGGGCGGGGACGATCAGCAGCAGCAGGAACGTCCGTACCAGCGACCAGCCCAGGCCGACCGGGCGCCCGTCGAGCCGGGCCACCCGGATGCCGCACAGCCGCTTGCCGATGCTCATTCCCAGCAGCCCGGTGAGCAGCCACACCTCCAGGGCGAACACTCCGGTGGACGTCCAACTCCGGATCTGGCCGCTCCACTCGAAGGTGCGGGCCAGGAAGGCGGCCACGACCGCGGCGAGCAGCAGGTCGACCAGCAGCGCGACGAGCCGCCGCCCGTACCCGGCCACGGAGCCCGGGCCCTTCTCGGGTAGGCCGAGCCGCTCCCCCGGATATCCCAGGTCGACTCCGGCCGAGCGCACTCCGCCCAGCCACGATCCGGTCCAGCGCGACCGCTCGGCCTCTCGCCGTTCGCCACCACTACCCATGGGACCACGGTATCGGCCCGCACCGGACGGTAGAGTCCGGGTGAGGGACTCCCCGGGCCGCGACACCGCCGAACAGGTGGGTGAACGCTCCGTTTGCCCACGAAAAACGCCTCGTAACACAGGCGAAACACATGGGACACGGCAGAGAAACGGCCACCTCATAGCGTCCTATACGCCAAAAAAGCGCCCCAAGGAGGTTGGATGTTCAGCAGCGCCGGAGAGGTCCTGAGCTATATCGAGAGCGAGGGAGTGCGGTTCGTCGATTGCAGGTTCGTGGACCTGCCGGGCACCGTGCAGCACTTCACGTTCCCGGCCGAGAACTTCGGTGAGAACGTCTTCACCGACGGTCTCATGTTCGACGGCTCGTCGATCCGCGGCTTCCAGGAGATCCACGAGTCCGACATGCTTCTGCTGCCGGACCCGACCACCGCGGTGCTCGACCCGTTCCGTCAGCACAAGACCCTGAACATCTCGTTCTTCGTGCACGACCCGCTGACCGGCGAGCCGTACAGCCGCGACCCGCGCAACGTCGCCAAGAAGGCGCAGGACTACCTGCGCAGCACCGGCATCGCCGACACGGTGTACTTCGGCCCGGAGGCCGAGTTCTACATCTTCGACGACGTGCGCTTCGAGACCAAGCAGAACGCCGGCTACTACTACCTCGACTCGATCGAGGGCGCGTGGAACACCGGTCGCGAGGAGCAGGGCGGCAACCTGGGCTCCAAGACCCCGTACAAGGGCGGCTACTTCCCCGTCCCGCCGGCCGACCACTACACCGACCTGCGGTCGGAGATGGTCGAGAAGCTGATCGAGGTCGGCATCACCGTCGAGATGCAGCACCACGAGGTGGGCACCGCCGGCCAGGCCGAGATCGACTTCCGCTTCGGCGAGATGCTCACCACCGCCGACCAGCTCATGCTGTACAAGTACGTGGTCAAGAGCGTCGCCCGGGCGGCCGGCAAGACCGTCACCTTCATGCCGAAGCCCATCTTCGGTGACAACGGCTCGGGCATGCACTGCCACCAGTCGCTGTGGAAGGACGGCTCGCCGCTGTTCTACGACGAGGTCGGCTACGCCGGGCTCTCGGACACGGCCCGCTGGTACATCGGCGGCCTGCTCAAGCACGCCCCGGCGCTGCTGGCCTTCACCAACCCGACCGTCAACTCCTACCACCGGCTGGTGCCGGGGTACGAGGCGCCGGTCAACCTGGTGTACTCGCAGCGGAACCGCTCGGCCTGCATCCGGATCCCGCTGACGGGCTCCAACCCCAAGGCCAAGCGCATCGAGTTCCGGGTGCCGGACCCGTCCTGCAACCCGTACTTCGCCTTCTCGGCGATGCTGATGGCCGGCATCGACGGCATCAAGAACAAGATCGAGCCGGTCGAGCCGGTCGACAAGGACCTCTACGAGCTGCCGCCCGAGGAGGCCCGCAACATCCCGCAGGTGCCGGGCTCGCTGGAGGCCGTGCTCAACGCGCTGGAGGCCGACCACGACTTCCTGCTCGAGGGCGGCGTCTTCACCCAGGACCTGATCGACACCTGGATCAGCTACAAGCGCGAGAACGAGCTGGACCCGATCCGGCTCCGCCCGCACCCGCACGAGTTCGAGCTCTACTACGACGTGTGATCGACGGCGCGCCCCGGGCGGGGCGCGCCGCTCGTGAGGCTCGTGAGGAAGGCCGTCGGCCGTTCGTCCGTTCAGGGCGCGGTCGGCGGCCTTCTTCGTGCGATCGGCGCCGTGGCGGGCGGGGAACGGCCGGGCGCTCGGACGAAGGTCTCTCGCAAGATCTGAGGCGGCGATCCTCCTGTGGTAGGAGGTCACCGCGGGCGAAGGCGCGGGCGTCCCATCCCCGGAGTGGGGGCGTCCCTGAGCAGGTCCGCGCAGCTCAGCGGGCACTCAGATACCCCAGACCCCGAGTCGTATCCCCCGTAAGGCCCCCTTTTTACCCCAGGGTCGTACTACTCAGGTCTGAGGTGAAGACCGTCCGCCCCGGTGATCACACGGAGGTGAATGCGGGGCAAAGATAAAGGTCATGCCCGTACAAGCCGCCGTCGTCGCCGCGGACCACGGCACAGCCGGCGCTCCACCCATCTCGCCCGCGACCCGCCCCGTACCGCGCGGGCCGATCTCCGCGCCGCCGCTGCGGCGGGAGATCCTGCTGATCGCGGCCTTCTACATCGCCTACTCCCTGATCCGGGTGGCGATCAACCGGATGGGCACCTCCTCGGCGTTCGGCCACGCCCACCAGATCCTCGCCCTGGAGCGGTCGGTCGGTATCGACGTCGAACTCGGGCTCAACCAGGCGCTGCTCGGGATGCCCTGGCTGGCCCGCGGCGCCAACCTCTTCTACGCCACGGCCCACTTCGCCGTCACGCTGGCCCTGCTCGTCTGGGTCCACCGGCACCGCCCCGCGCACTACCGGTGGTTGCGCACGGCGCTGATGGCCGCCACCGCGCTGGCGCTGCTGGGCTTCTGGCTCTACCCGCTGGCCCCGCCGCGCTTCCTGTCCGGCGAGGGGTACGTCGATCCGGTGGTGGTCCTGCACTCGGTGGGCCTGTACTCCAGCGACGCCTCCGGGGCACTCGCCAACCAGTACGCGGCCATGCCCTCCATGCACGCGGGATGGGCACTGTGGTGCGGGCTCGTCCTGGTGCTCCTCGCCGGACGCCGCTGGGTCAAGGTGCTCGGCGCGCTCTACCCGGTGGTGACGGTGCTCGTCATCCTGTCGACCGCCAACCACTACGTGCTGGACGCCGCCGCCGGATTCGCCCTGGTCGGGTTGGCACTTATCGGAGCGTTCTTGCTGTACCGGAAAAAGGCCGTAATACCCAATACACCCGGGCGGATTGTGACCGACTCGGCATCTTCTCCCAGCGTTCACCCCCTTCACGTCTGAGAGTCTATGGATCATGGTCAGGTCCGCGGTCGCCCCCGCCGCCAAGACGAGCGTCACCACACCGGTCGGAGGCGCCGGACGTCCCCGCTGGTGGGCTGAGATCCTGCTCATCGCCGTCTGTTACGTGGCGTACTCGTTCGTCCGCAACCTGGTCCCCTCCGACCACGCCGGGTCGGTGCAGCGGGCCTACCAGTTGCTGGAAGCGCAGCGGGCCCTGCACCTGGACATCGAGCTCGCCGTCAACCGGTTCTTCGTCGACGTGCACTGGCTGGGCGTCGCGGCCAACTACTACTACGCCACGCTGCACTTCGGGGTGACCGCCGGCGTGCTGCTCTGGCTGTACGTCCGGCACCCGAGCCGGTACGTCACCTACCGCTGGCTGCTGTTCTCCACCACCGTGACGGCGCTGATCGGGTTCTGGTTCTTCCCACTCGCCCCGCCGCGGATGCTGCCCGGCTACGTCGACACGGTGATCGCCTTCAACACCTGGGGACTGTACGACTCCTCGCCGGTGGCGACCGTATCCAACCAGTACGCGGCCATGCCGTCCCTGCACACGGCGTGGTCGCTGTGGTGCTGCCTGGCCGTGCTGGCGATCGTCCGGCGCACCTGGGTCAAGGTCCTGGCCGTGGCGTACCCGGTGGTCACCGTCGTGGTCATCCTGGGCACCGCCAACCACTTCATCCTCGACGCCGTCGCCGGGGCGGGACTGCTGGTGGCCTGCCAGGCGACGGGGATCGCCGGGCTCGTCGTCTACCGGAGGCGGGCGGCCGCGCCGGCGGCCGCCGGCTGACGGGCGTACAGCACGCTGCCGTCCACGACCTCCACCGGCCGGTACCCCGCCAGGAGGTACCGGTGGAACCGGCCGATCCGGTCGGGCGCGTAGGGGGCGCCGCGCGAGTCGTCAACCACCAGCGCGGGCGGACGGCGGCGCAGGTCGGCCTCGAAGTCCCGCCACACCCCCTCGGGCGCGAACCGCTCCCCCACCCGGGACGCGTCGCGGCCCCCGCCGAAGTTGGTCATGAATCCCGCCGACAGGAACCGGGTCGCCGCCGGCCGCCGGGACCACCAGTAGATCCGCGGGTCCATCCCCCAGACGAGAATGGCCGCCCCCGGCTCCGTACGGGCCCGTACCCGCTCGGCGACCAACTCGGCATGCCGGTCCTTACCCGCCGGCCACACCAGCGCCAGCGCCACGAAGACGGCCGCGGCGGTGAGCCCGTAACCCAGCGGGGCCAGGGGCAGCCGCGGGCGCGTCGCCGCGGCGCGGGCCGCCAGCAGCACCACCGGCGGCAGCAGCAACAGGAAGTAGTGGCCGAAGAAGTGCAGGCTGGTGCAGACCCCCGCCACGGCGACCACCAGCCAGAGCCAGAGATCCCCCCGGCCGCGCCGGGCACGATCCGCTCCCGCGAGCAGCACCGCGCCGAGGTTGGCCAGCAGGAAGATGCCCAGGCCGCCCAGGCCGCGGAGCGCCACCCGGTCCCACGCGCCGGACACGTTCGTGTAGCCCCCGTTGCCGAACACCACCCAGAACCAGAAGTCCGCCCAGCCCACCCGCGCCGCCGCCGCCCCGACGACCGCCAGGAACACCCCGCCGGCCGAGAGCACGCCCCGCCGCCCCGCCGCCCGCCAGGCCAGCCAGAGCACCGGCAGCAGCACACCACCCGCCGCCTGCAGGGTGAGGGCGGCGACCGCGGCCGCGCCACCCGCCGCGGCGAACCGGCGCCGGTCGGCCAGCAGCACCGCCGCCGCGACGGCCGGCAACGCGAAGACCTCGAAGTTGGCGGCCTGCGCGTCCTCCGGCGACAGGCCGGCGCTGCCCACCACGTAGAGCAGCCCGGCCACCAGACCCGCCCGGCCGCCCCAGCGGCCCCGGGCCGCGGCCGCCAGCAGCAGCGCGGTGGCCAGGTGCGCGGCCAGCGCCAGG
Source organism: Actinomadura craniellae (assembly GCF_003289645.1). GTDB lineage: Bacteria > Actinomycetota > Actinomycetes > Streptosporangiales > Streptosporangiaceae > Actinomadura_D > Actinomadura_D craniellae. Next base: position 201,600 of record NZ_QLYX01000010.1, read on the forward strand.
CCGTGCATCACCCAGACGGTGGCGTTCCCGGCCAGCTGGTGCACCAGCAGGTAGAGCGCGGGCAGCAACGGCGGCTTGCGGTCGGCGACGATCTCGTAGAACCCGCCGGCTCCCCCGTCCAAGGCCCGCGCCTGGACGGCGACGAACGCCTCGTCGGCGTTCCAGACCTCCCGCAGGAACACCGGCAGATGCACGACCAGGACCAAAGCCAGGAAGAGCGGGAGCTGTGTTTGCCTGGCGCGCTGTGTTGGCTTGGCGCTCGTTCCTCGCGCTTGTCGCGGCGCCCTGTTTGCTTGGCTCGCTTCGCTCGCGAGTCGCGGCGCCTTCGGCGCGCCGTCTTCCCTCGTCGCGGTGAAGATCGCTCGTTCCTCACGATCTTCACCGCTCCTCAGTCCAGACGGCGCGGGCGCCGCTCCCTTTTCGCCTCGCTGCGCATCGGCACCCGTCTCGTCCTTGGCTTCGTGATCCGGATGAGGGGGCGCTGGTGGGGTGGGGAGGGTATCCCCGTCCTGCTGCGCGTCGGCGTCCTGGTCCGCCTCGCGGGACATCGGCTGAGGTCTCCAGGATGGTCGGCGGGAACAGTGGGCAAGGCCGGCAAAATGGGCAGGGTGGGGCTGGTGATCACTCCTGGGCAGGATATGCGGGATATGTCGTGCTACGCGGCGAAATCAGGGGGTTGCGCCGTAGAAGACCCGCTCGACCACCGCGCGGGCGCGGCGGGCGTGCCGCCGGTAGTCCTCCAGTAGATCACCGGTGCCTGGGTAGCCGAGCACCCGGGTCACCGCCGACCGCTCCTTGTGGTGGTCGGTGGGCAGCAGGTCGGAGGCCCGGCCGCGGACCAGCATGATCGACCCGCGGATCCGGGTGGCCAGGCACCAGGCGTCCGACAGCACCTTGGCGTCGGCGGCGTCCAGCAGGTCCGCCGCCACCGCCGCGTCGAGCGCGGCGAGGGTGCGGGTGGTGCGCAGCCCTGGCACCTCGTGGGCGTGCTGCAACTGGAGCAACTGCGCGACCCACTCCACGTCCGACAGGCCGCCCGGGCCGAGCTTGGTGTGCAGCCGGCGCTCGACACCGCGGGGCAGCCGTTCGGACTCCATCCGGGCCTTCAGCCGCCGGATCTCGCGGACGGCCCGGTCGTCGATGCCATCCTCCGGCCAGCGGATCGGGTCGATCAGGGTGCGGAACCGCCCGCTCAGGTCCGGGTCCCCGATGATCGGGTCGGCCCGCAGCAGGGCCTGGCTCTCCCACGGCGCCGACCAGCGCGCGTAGTAGGCGGCGTACGACGCCAGCGTGCGCACCAGCGGGCCCTGGCGGCCCTCCGGGCGCAGGTTGGGGTCGATCTCCAGCGGCGGGTCGGCGGCGGGCAGGGCGAGCAGCCGGCGCAGTTCCTCGGCGACCGCGTGCGCGGCCGTGGCGGCCTCCCGGTCGTCGGCGCCGGGCAGCGGGTCGTGCACGAACATCACGTCGGCGTCGCTGCCGTAGCCGAGCTCGTGGCCGCCGAACCGGCCCATCGCCACGATCGCCAGCCGGGTCGGCAGCGGGTTCCCGCGGTCCAGCTCGATCCTGTGCGTGGCGGCCCGCAGCGCCGCCTCGATCGTGACCGTCGCGATGTCGGTCAGCGCCTCGCCCACGGTGGGCACATCCACCAGGTCCAGCAGGTCGGCCACCGCCACCCGGAACAGCTCGCGGCGGCGCAGCGCGCGGACCGCGGACACGGCATCCTCGGCCGACGCCCCGGCCCCCTTGCCGGCGTCGACGTTCCGGCGCACCTTGTCCAGCGCCTCGGTGCGCAGCGTGCCGAACGGGCGCGGCACCAGCTCGGCTCCGGGGGTGGTGGTGCGCTCCACCGGCTCGCCGGGGCCGGCCTGCTCACCGCTGAGCATGGCCACCGCCTCGGGTGCGCGCAGCAGCAGGTCGGTGGCGTACCGGCTGGAGGCCAGCACCCAGGCCATCCGCTCGGCCACGGTGACCTCGTCGCGCAGCAGCCGCAGGTACCAGGGGGTGGTGCCGAGCTCGTCGCTGACCTTCCGGAAGCCGAGCAGCCCGGCGTCGGGGTCGGGGGCGTCGGCGAACCAGCCGAGCATGACCGGCAGCAGCGTGCGCTGGATCGCGGCCCGCCGGGAGACCCCGGCGGTCAGCGCCTCGATGTGCCGCAGCGCCCCGGCCGGGTCGTTGAACCCCAGCGCCGTCAACCGGGTGCGGGCCGCCTCGGGGCTGAGCCGCGCCTCGTCCTCGGGCAGCCGGGCCACCGCGCGCAGCAGCGGCCGGTAGAACAGCTTCTCGTGGATGCGGCGCACCTCGCGGGCGTGCCGCCGCCAGAGCGCGCTGAACTCGCCCACCGGGTCGGTGCGCAGCCCGAGCGCCCGGCCCAGCCGGCGCAGCCCCTCGTCGTCGTCGGGCACCAGGTGGGTGCGGCGCAGCCGGTGCAGCTGGACCAGGTGCTCCACCTTGCGCAGGAAGCGGTAGGCGGACGTGAGCACCGCGGCGTCGTCGCGCCCCACGTACCCGCCCTGGGAGAGGGCGGTCAGCGCGTCCAGGGTGCCGGCCTGGCGCAGCAGGTCATCGCCCCGGCCGTGCACCAGTTGCAGGAGCTGGACGGCGAACTCCACGTCGCGCAGCCCGCCGGGGCCCAGCTTGAGCTGGCGGTCGGCCTCGCCGGTGCGCTGGTGCAGGTGCGCCTCGACCCGGCGGCGCATCGCCTGGACGTCCTCGACGAAGTCCTCCCCCGCGGCGGCCTTCCACACCAGGGGGGTCAGCGCGTCGAGGTAGGCCTGGCCCAGCTCCGCGTCGCCGGCGACCGGGCGCGCCTTCAGCAGCGCCTGGTACTCCCAGGTCTTGGCCCAGCGCTCGTAGTAGGCCCGGTGGCTGGCGAGGGTACGGACGAGGGGGCCGGCCTTGCCCTCGGGGCGCAGGGCCGCGTCGACCTCCCACAGCGCCCCCTCGGGGGTGCTGGCCGAGCACGCCCGCATCACCGCCGAGGCCAGCCGGGTGGCGGTGCGCAGGGCGCGGTCCTCGGCCTGGCCGGGCGCCGCCTCGGCCACGAAGATCACGTCGACGTCGCTGACGTAGTTGAGTTCCCGGCCGCCGCACTTGCCCATGCCGATCACCGCCAGCCGGCAGCTGTCGGACTCGGGGACCTCGGCGCGGGCCACGGCCAGCCCGGCCTCCAGCGCCGCGGCGGCCAGGTCGGCGAGTTCGGCGGCGACCTCGCTCACGTCGGCGACGCCGATCAGGTCCCGGCCGGCCAGGCGCAGCAGGTGCCGGCGGTACTCCACCCGCAGCGCCACCAGCGTGTCGGTGCCGGGCTCGGCCGCCCGGGGACCGGGGTCGGCCGGATCGGCGCCCACGGCCCGCAGCAGGTCACCGCGCAGGGATTCGGCCGACGGACGTTGGACCGCTCCACCGACGGACCAGACCCGCCAGTGCTCGGGATGGCGCACCAGGTGATCGCCCAGCGCCTCGCTCACCCCGAGCACGGCCAGCAGGTGCGCCCGGGCCTCGCCGTCGCCGGCCAGGGCGGCCCGTTCGGCGGCGTCCAGCCGGGACAGCAGGCGCAGCAGCCCCCGGAGGGCCAGATCGGGGTCGGCGGTGGCGCCCAGCGCGTCGAACAGGTCGTCGTCGAGGACGACCTGTGACTCGCGCTCGGCGTCGGCCAGCAGGCTCTCGGCCCGTGCGGTGTCGGTGAAGCCCAGCCGGGCGAGTCGCCCGGCCAGAGATGGACGGCGGTTCGGTGTCCACTCGCTCACGGCCCCACCGTAACCGGACAACCCGCCGACGGTGGGTTAACCGGGACTCAGAAGGATCTCTATTTCGTGGACGTTGCACCGCCACCGGGCCGCCCCGGGCGCTTTGTGGCTTTTTGTCATCGAACACCCGACTCCCCGGTGAATTCGAGGAGTCGGCGCGATGACCGCACGGCTACAGCACCGGCAGGTGGCGCTTGCGCTCGTACTCGGTGACCTGACGGCGGTAGTCCTCCCACTCCGCCCGCTTGTTGCGCAGGAAGAAGTCGAAGACGTGCTCGCCGAGGACGTCCGCCATCAGCTCGCTGCGTTCCATCGCGTGGATCGCCTCGTCCAGGCTCTGCGGCAGCGGCTCGATGCCGAGCGCCCGCCGCTCGGCGGAGGTCAGCGCCCACACGTCGTCCTCGGCACCGGGGGGCAGCTCGTAGCCCTCCTCGATGCCCTTGAGGCCCGCGCCCAGGATGGCGGCGAACGCCAGGTACGGGTTGCACGCGGTGTCCAGCGACCGGAACTCGATGCGGGTCGCGTGCCCCTTCTGCGGCTTGTACATCGGCACCCGGATCAGCGCCGACCGGTTGTTGTGGCCCCAGCACACGTACGAGGGGGCCTCGCCGCCGGCGCCCGCGGAGGCGCCCACGCCGCCCCACAGCCGCTTGTAGGAGTTGACCCACTGGTTGGTCACCGCGGTGATCTCGGGGGCGTGCCGCAGCAGCCCGGCGATGAAGGCCCGGCCCACCTTAGAGAGCTGGAACTCCGCGCCCGGCTCGTAGAAGGCGTTGCGGTCGCCCTCGAACAGCGACATGTGGGTGTGCATGCCCGAGCCGGGGTGGTCGGTGAAGGGCTTGGGCATGAACGAGGCCCACACCCCCTGCTCCAGCGCGACCTCCTTCATGACCAGCCGGAACGTCATGATGTTGTCGGCCGTGGTGAGCGCGTCGGCGTAGCGCAGGTCGATCTCCTGCTGGCCGGGAGCGCCCTCGTGGTGGCTGTACTCCACCGAGATGCCCATCGACTCCAGCATCATGATCGCGTTGCGCCGGAAGTCGTGCGCGGTGCTGTGCGGGGTGTGGTCGAAGTAGCCGCCCGCGTCCACCGGCTCGGGCTCGCTGCCGTCGTCGGGCAGGTTCTTCATCAGGAAGAACTCGATCTCGGGGTGGGTGTAGAAGGTGAAGCCGAGATCGGCAGCCTTGCTCAGGGCCCGCTTGAGCACGTAGCGGGGGTCGGCGAAACTGGGCGTCCCGTCAGGCATCAGGATGTCGCAGAACATCCGGGCCACCCCGGGCGCCTCGGCCCGCCACGGCAGCACCTGGAAGGTCGCGGGATCGGGCTTGGCCAGCATGTCGGCCTCGAAGATCCGCGCAAAACCCTGGATGGCCGAGCCGTCGAAGCCGATACCCTCGGCGAACGCGCCCTCCAGCTCGGCGGGAGCGACGGCGACCGACTTCAGGACACCCACGACATCGGTGAACCACAGCCGGATGAACCGGATGTCACGCTCCTCGAGTGTGCGCAGCACGAACTCCTGCTGACGGTCCAAAGCCATCTCCCTCGATGCCTCATCGACGTTCCCGCAGCGCAGACACGTCTGGTTACCTTGCAGTATGCCCGGCAGCTGTTTCCTTGACGTTACAGACCTACCGGCCGGATGGACTAAGCGTTCTACCCCAAAAGTAGCTTTTCGGACCACCCGCTCCGACTCTGCCATAACGTGACGATCCCCTGCCCCCAGATCGGTCCCGCAATCCCCCGCGGGGGATCCGGACGTCCGCCCGAGTCATATGGGCAGAACTTGACGCTTCCATCACCTGGGCCACGCCGAAAGATCCTTAACGTTGAAGCGTCGTGGATGCCTCACTTCTCTCCCTCGCCGACCGGGTCGCCGCGCTGGCCACCCCGTCCGCCGTGCACCCCGCCGCCGACCAGATCGGCGAGCGGGTCGAAGCCTGGGCCCGTGACCAGGGACTGGTCCTCGGCGACCGGGACACCTCGCCGCTGGCCCGGGGCCGGTTCGACCGGCTGGCCGTCCGGCTGTTCCCCGAGTCCGCACCGGAGCGGGTCGAACTGGTGGCGCGCTGGCTGGTCTGGGTGTTCGCCTTCGACGACGCGCTCGACGACGGGCCGCTGGGCGGCTCCGCTACCGCCGTGGACGGCCTGTACGCCGACCTGCTGCGGGCCATGCGCCGCGGCCACGCCCGGCCCGAGGGACGGCCGCTGGAACTCGCGGTCGTCGGGCTCTGGCACGACACCGCACCCCAGATGAGCCTCACCTGGCGGCGCCGGTTCTTCGAGCACATGGAGGACCACCGGTCCGGCTGCGCCGAGGAGGCCGTGAACCGCCGCACCGGCCGCATCCCCGCGCTGAACCGGTACCCGGGACTGCGCCGGCGGGCCGCCGCGCCGTTCCTGTTCGACCTGGCCGAACCGGCGCTGGGCGTCGAACTGCCGTCCGACGTGGTCGCGGTCCCGGCCTGGCACACGGTGCTGAACGGCACCGCCGACCTGATCACCTGGTGCAACGACGTGGTCTCCTATCCCAAGGAGGCCGGGCACGGCGACATCCACAACCACGTGGTCCTCGCCCGCGGCATGTACGGTTTCGACCGGCACGAGGCCACCGGCTGGGTGCTCGACGCCATCGTCCACCGGGCGGCCGAGATCGAGGCCGCCGTCCGCACGCTGCACGCCGGGCTGGAGCGGCTGCGGCTCGAACCGCAGCGCCGGGCGGGCGTCACCGCAGTGCTCGACCGGCTGCTGGCCGCGCCCCGCGCCCACTTCGACTGGCTGATGGAGTCCGGCCGGTACACGTCCCTGTCCTGAGGACGTCCTACGCTGAGGGCGTGGCACAGCTTCGCATCGCGCTCGCTCAGGTGAACCCGACCGTCGGTGACCTCGACGGCAACACCGAACTGATCATCGAGTGGACCCGTCGCGCCGCCGACCGCGGCGCCCATCTGGCGGCGTTCCCCGAGATGGTCCTGACCGGCTATCCCGTCGAAGACCTCGCCCTGCGCACCTCGTTCACCGAGGCGTCCCGGCGCGTCCTGGAACGGACCGCCCGGCGGCTCGCCGAGGAAGGACTCGGCGAGCTGCCCGTGGTGGTCGGCTTCCTCGACCGCCGGGCCGACGGGCGCCCGCTGAACGCGCTGGCCTGGCTGCACGGCGGCCAGGTGCTCGTCCGCTCCGCCAAGCACCACCTGCCCAACTACGGGGTGTTCGACGAGTTCCGCTACTTCGTGCGCGGCGACCGGCTGCCGGTGGTGCGGGTACGCGGCGTCGACGTGGCCACCGTGATCTGCGAGGACCTCTGGCAGGACGGCGGCCCGGTCGCGGTGACCCGCGCGGCGCGCGCCGGGCTGCTCCTGGTGGTCAACGGGTCGCCCTACGAGCGCAGCAAGGACGACGTCCGGCTCGAACTGTGCGCCCGGCGCGCCCGCGAGGCGGGATGCCCGCTCGCGTACGTCAACATGGTCGGCGGCCAGGACGAGCTGGTCTTCGACGGCGACTCGCTGGTCGTGGGCGCCGCGGGCGAGCTGCTGGCCCGCGCCCCCCAGTTCGCCGACCACCTGCTGGTCGCCGACCTGGACCTGCCCGCGGCCGACCCGGCGCTGCCGGCCGGCACGGCCGAGGTCGAGGCGAGCGACGGCACGACCGTCACCGTCGACCGGCGGGTGCTGACCGCCGAGCCGGTGCCGCCCTACACCCCCGAGCCGCCGGAGGTCGCCCCCCTGCTGGACGATTCCGGCGAGGTGTACGACGCGCTGGTGCTGGGCGTGCGCGACTACGTCCGTAAGAACGGGTTCCGGACGGTGATCCTCGGCCTGTCCGGCGGGATCGACTCGGCGCTGGTCGCCACCATCGCCGCCGACGCCATCGGCCCCGACCGGGTGCACGTGGTGCTGATGCCGAGCCGGTACTCCAGCGACCACTCGGTCACCGACGCCGAGGAACTGGTCAAGCGGCAGGGGCTGGTCGCCCGGACGGTGCCGATCCGCGGCATGGTGGACGCGTTCGAGGCCGAGCTGGAGCTGACCGGGCTGGCCGCGGAGAACCTCCAGGCCCGGGTGCGCGGCATGATCCTGATGGGGCTGTCGAACGAGCACGGCCACCTGGTGCTGACCACCGGCAACAAGAGCGAGCTGGCCACCGGCTACTCGACGCTGTACGGCGACTCGGCGGGCGGTTTCGGCCCGATCAAGGACCTCACCAAGACGCTGGTGTGGGACCTGTCGCGGTGGCGCAACGCCCAGGCGGGTTCCGGCCGCGGCGGGCTCTTCCCGTTCGAGACCGAGCCGATCCCGGTCGCGATCATCGAGAAGGCACCGTCCGCGGAGCTGCGCCCCGGCCAGCTCGACACCGACTCGCTGCCCGACTACGCGGTGCTGGACGCGCTGCTCGTCGACTACGTGGAGCGCGACCTGGGCCGCGACGCCCTGATCGCGGCCGGGCACGACGCGGAGCTGGTGGAGCGGGTGATCCGCCTGGTCGACCGCGCCGAGTACAAGCGCCGCCAGTACCCGCCAGGCCCGAAGATCACCCCGAAGAACTTCGGCCGCGACCGTCGCCTGCCCATCACCAGCCGCTGGCGCGAACCCTCCGCCGACTGACGGCTCCGGGACCGTCAGGGTCGCACGCCGGCCCTTCGGCTTCCGGGGTGCCGTACGCCCCGGAAGCCGAAGGACCGGCTTGGTGTGAGATGTCGCGGTGGTATTCCGTCCAGACGGTGGTGCGCGGGCCGTCTTCGCGGTAGCCCAGCGGGAGGAGAGGTCCGCCAATAAGCGGAGGCGAGCGCCGTCGGAGCCGTCGTTCACGGCGAGCCCTTCCGTTTCGGTGGTCACAGACAGGCTCGTCGCGCGATGCGCCCGAACGTGCGGGTTCGGGCGCCCGATGAAAAATCTTGCGGGTGAAGGATCGGCGGCCCGAAGTTTCAGGCCGCGCCCGTTTCGGAGTCATTCAGCCACTGAGTGTGAGATCGTACGGTCGGAGCAGCTCGCCGGGCGCAGCGAGGCCGAGGTGCCGGCGCCGCACGACGGGGTGGGGCCGAAGGCGATGGGCCTGCTCCGCACGGCCCTTGGCGAGCGCAGCCTGTCGTTCCGCGACATCTGAACGGCAGGCTGACCCATCACACCACCCGACCAAGCTGTATGACCCGAACGGTGGGGAGTATGGTGCAAAGTATGGCGACCAAGAAGGTGACTGTGACGATCCCCGAAGATCTCCTCGAAGAGATCCGGGCGGACGCCGCCGAGCGCGGCCTGTCCGCCTACGTGGCCGAGGCGCTCCGCGCCAAGCTGGCCCGGAACAGGCTTCGGGAACTGGTCGACTGGCTCCAGGAGGAGTACGGGCCACTGACCGATGAGGAACGAGCGGCGGCCCGAGCCAAGCTGGAGGAAATCAACGCTGAGCATGCCCGTCTCAGGGCCGAGCACGGCAGCGGTTCAGGTGAGGCGGCTTGACCAAGCATGACCCGAAGGCGGGGATCTTGAACACCTTCGTCTTGGACTCCGAAGCCCTCTCACAGGCTGTGAAAGGCAACCGACTTATGCTCGGTCTACTCGAACTGGCCGCCGACGGTGAGGCGGAGGTTGTCACTTCACCGATGACTTTGATCGAGGCATATGACGGCAGAATCACCGAACGCCGCTGGGACTGGGTGCTCTCCCGGGTGGAGGTGGTTCCTCTCTGCAAGGAACAAGCCCGCGCGGCCCGCCGACTGCTGGCCAACGCCGGACTGCATGGTCACAAGTACGCGATTGACGCCGCCTTGGCCGCCCTCGTACGGGAGCAAAAGGGCCAGGTGACCGTCCTCACCTCCGACGTAGGGGATCTGAAACGGCTCGTACCACCTGTGGTGGCCATCCAGGAGGTGTAGGGACCCACGACTGCCCGGTACCCGGCATGGCGGATTTCGACCGGCGGCCCGCTTCGTCGTACCAGCGGGGGCAGGCCGCCGGTCAGGTGGAGATCGCTTCGTAGGTGGCCAGGAGGATGCCGAGGGCGCGGTCGTCGCCGGTGCCCTGGTCGAGCATCTGGTTCATGACGTAGGAGACCGTCATGCGGGCGTCGAGGTCGACCAGGACCAGGGAGCCGCCCCAGCCGCCCCAGAAACACGTGCGCGGGTTGGGGAGCTGGTGGCCGAGCAGGCCGTAGCCCATGCCGTAGCGCATCCGCATGCCCAGGTAGCGGTCCATGCCGCTGTACTGCTCCTCCAGGGCGCGTTCGCAGCCCGCCTCCGACAGCAGCCGGACGTTCCCCACCGCTCCACCGCAGGCCAGGACCGACTGCACGGCGCCGACCGAGCGGGCGTTGCCGTGGCCGCCCGCGGCCGGGACCTCGGCGCGGCGCCAGGCCCGGGTGTTCGCGTCCTCGGGACGGACCAGGAACTCGGCGGGGGTGTCGGAGCCGGCGGGCAGGGTCGGGCCGCCGGGAGGCGGGATGACGAGGGCGACGCGGTGGTCGTGTTCGGCGGGCAGGCCGATGTGGAAGTCGGCGCCCAGCGGGCCGGCCACCTCCTCGGCGAAGAAGGCACCCAGGGTACGTCCGGTGACGCGGCGGACGACCTCGCCGACCAGGTGTCCCTGGGTGAGCGAGTGGTAGCCGGCGTCGGTGCCCGGTTCCCAGTGCGGGGCCTGCGCGGCCAGCCGCGCCGTGGCGGCCGGCCAGTCGTAGAGGTCCTCGACCGTGGTCGGGCCGTCCCAGACGGGCAGGCCGGCGGTGTGGGAGAGCAGGTGCCGCACCCGCACGTTCTCCTTGCCCGCGGCGGCGAACTCGGGCCAGTACTCGGCGACCGGGGCGTCGAGGTCGAGGGCGCCGCGGTCGGCGAGGATCAGCGCGCAGAGCGCAGTCATCGTCTTGGTGGTGGACCAGACGTTGGTGATGGTGTCGCGCTCCCAGGGGACGGTGCGCGCCGCATCGGCGTACCCGCCCCATAGGTCGACCACCGGCTCGCCGTCCACGTGCACCGCCACCGCGGCGCCCACGTCGTCGTTGTCCAGCGAGGTGGCCAGCATCTCGCCCAGTTCGGCGAACCGGTCGTCGCACCTGCCGTGGATCTCGGCCATGGGCGGAACCTAGCCCGGCCCCGCCGGACGGGCCACCGAATTAACCGGTGATCGATACGGCTGCGCACCACGTTCTGAAATGGTCAGTGAGACGTGCCGCGCAGCCGGAGTTCGCGGCCCGGCCAGCGGGAGCGCAGCCACCGGTCGTGGCTGGCGAGCACGATGGCGCCGGGGCCCGGGCCCAGTGCCTCCTCCAGTTCGTCGCAGAGGCGGGGCGAGAGGTGGTTGGTGGGTTCGTCGAGCAGGAGCAGCGCGGGCGGGTTCGCCACGAGCAGGGCCAGGGCGAGGCGGCGGCGCTGGCCGACCGACAGTTCACCGACCCGGGTGTCCAGGTCCCGGGGGGCGAGCAGGCCGAGGGAGTGCAGGGGGACGGATTCGGCGCGGTCGGGACCGAGGGTCAGCGTGTAGGTCTCCCGGGCGGTGCGGTCGGGGCGGTCGAAGGCCGTGTCCTGGGCCAGCAGGCCGACCGTCAGGCCGCGGCGGCGCCGGACCCGGCCGGAGGAGGTTTCCAGGTGTCCGGCCAGGATCGCCAGGAGGGTCGACTTTCCGGCGCCGTTCGGTCCGGTGACCAGCAGCCGGTCGGTGGCCGGCACGTCGAGGCGGTCGAGTTCCAGGCGGCCGGGCACCCGGACGTCCCGCAGCGCCAGCAGGGTGCCCTCGGGGGACTCGGTGGCGAGGGCGGCGGCGCGGAAGCGCAGCGGTTCCGGGGGTTCGGGGACCTGGTCGCGTTCCAGTTCGGCGAGCCTGCGGGCGGCGTTGCGCACCCGCCGCGAGATCTGCTTCTGCACCCGGCCGCCGGAGTGGCCGTAGCCCATCTTCTCGTTGTCGCGCTTCTCCCGGTCCGGCGCGACCCGGCGCGCGGTCACGGTGACGGAGCCGCGCAGTTCGGCGAGTTCCTCCTGTTCCTCGGTGAAGCGCCGCTGCCAGCGCTCCCGCTCCGCGCGTTTCTCGGCCTGATACGCGGTGTAGTTACCGCCGTAGCGGGTGGGGCCGTCCACCGCCGGGTCGAGGTCGACCAGGTGGGTGCAGACGGCGTCGAGGAACGCCCGGTCGTGGCTCGCCGCCACGACGGCCCCGGGCAGGCCGCGCAACTGCTCCTCCAGGAAGGTCGCGGCGGCGTCGTCGAGATGGTTGGTGGGCTCGTCCAGCAGCAGCGCGGCGGGCCGCCGCACCAGCAGCGCGGCCAGGGCGAGCCGGCCGCGCTGGCCGCCGGACAGGGACGCGAGCGCCCGGTCGTGCGGGATCCCGCCGAGGCCGAGGCCGGTGAGGACGATTCCGGCGCGCCGGTCGGCATCCCAGGAGTCGTGTTCCTGCGCGCGGTCGAGCCGGGCGCCGTACTCGGCGAGCAGGCCGGCGTGGTCGGGCGCGTCGGCGAGCGCCCGGGTGAGCCGGTCGAGTTCGGCGAGGTCCTCGCGGGCCTCACGCAGGGCGTCGTCGAGAACGTCGGCGATCGTGGCCGCGGGGTCGAACGGCATCTCCTGGTGCAGGAAGCCGAGATCCCGCGGGCGGACGACGGTGCCGGCGTCGGGTTCGTCCGTCCCGGCGAGCAACCGCAACAGGGTGGACTTCCCCGCGCCGTTCTCGCCGAGCAGCCCGATCCGGTGGCCGGGGGCGGCGGTGAGGGAGACGCCGTCGAGCACCCGCCGGGCGCCGAGCGTGCGGACGAGGTCATGGGCGAGCAGGGCCGGTTCTGGCATGTCACATCCCCAAGGAGTCGGGACGTCCGCCCGCCGGGCGGCGCCTCGGTCAGGGTCACGGTCGTGGGCACGGATTCGGGTTCACGTTCGGGCCACAGGCTTGATCACGGCACGGGCCTGGTCAGGGGCACGGGCGCGGCGGTGGCCCGTTCGGTCGCGGGCTCAGCGGATCGCGCGGTCGCGGCGGGCGGCGGCCCGTACGCCGCTTCGTGGCCCGGAGCCGTCCAGGCGGGTCTCATTCATCGGCCGGGGCTCGCGTCTCCAGCAGCCGGCCCGCGGAGAGCCGCAGCCAGCGGGTCACCCCGATCTCCGCGAGGAACCGTTCGTCGTGGCTGACCACCATGAACGCGCCCTGGTAGGCGTTGAGCGCGCTCTCCAACTGGCCGACGCTGACCAGGTCGAGGTTGTTGGTCGGCTCGTCCAGCAGCAGCAGTTGGGGGGCCGGTTCGGCGTACAGCACGCAGGCCAGGGTGGCGCGCAGCCGCTCGCCGCCGGACAGCACCCCGACCGGGAGGTGGGCGCGGGAGCCGCGGAACAGGAAGCGGGCCAGCAGGTTCATCCGCTCGGCCTGCGGCATCGCGGGGGCGGACGCGGCCATGTTCTCGGCCACGGTGCGGTCGAGGTCGAGCAGGTCCAGGCGCTGGGACAGGTAGGCGACCCGGCCGTCGGCCCGCCTGGTCTGCCCGCCCTCCGGTTCCAGGTCACCGTTGACCACCCGGAGCAGGGTGGACTTGCCGGCCCCGTTGGGGCCGGTCAGCGCGATCCGTTCCGGTCCCCGGACCTCCAGGTCGGTGCCGTCCCCGGCGAAGAGCGCCCGCTCGCCATAGCGGACCTGCATCCGCTCGCCGGAGAAGACCGTGCGGCCGACCGGGACGGCCGTTCCGGGAAGTTCCAGCGCGATCTTCTGCTCGTCGCGCAGGGCGCGCTCGGCCTCGTCGAGCCTGGCCTTGGCGTCGCCGAGCCGGGCGGCGTGCATCTCGTTGGCCTTCCCCGCCGACTCCTGGGCACGGCGCTGCAACCCCCCAGCGATGATCTTCGGCAGGCCGGCGTCCTTGAGGTTGCGGGAGGCGTTGCTCGCCCGGCGCGCGGCCCGCTCGCGGGCCTGCTGCATCTCCCGCTTCTCCCGCTTGACCTCCTGTTCGGCGTTGCGGACGTTCTTCTCGGCGACCTCCTGCTCGGCGCGCACGGTCTCCTCATAGGCGGTGAAGTTCCCGCCGTAGGAGCGGACCTCGCCGCGGGCGAGCTCGGCGATGCGGTCCATCCGGTCGAGCAGCGCCCGGTCGTGGCTGACCAGCAGCAGGCAGCCGTTCCACTCCTCGATGACGCCGTAGAGCTTGCGGCGCGCGTCCAGGTCGAGGTTGTTGGTCGGCTCGTCCAGCAGCAGGACGTCGGGGCGTTTCAGCAGTTGCGCCGCCAGGCCGAGGGAGACGACCTGGCCGCCGCTGAGGGTGTGCAGCCGCCGGGTGAGGGAGAGGTCCCCGAGGCCGAGCCGGTCCAGCTGGGCGCGGGTGCGCTCCTCGATGTCCCAGTCGTCGCCGATCGTGGTGAAGTGTTCCTCGCCGGCGTCGCCGGACTCGATGGCGTCCAGCGCCCTGATCACCGGGGCGATCCCCAGCACCTCGGCCACGGTCAGGTCGCCGGTGAGGGGCAGGTTCTGCGGGAGGTAGCCGAGCACTCCCTGGACGGACACGGTCCCGCCGGCGGGCCGGTGCTCGCCGGCGATCAGCTTGAGCAGGGTGCTCTTGCCGGCACCGTTCGGGGCGACCAGGCCAGTGCGGCCGGCGCCCACGGAGAAGGACAGCTCCTGGAAGACCGGAGTGCCGTCGGGCCAGGAGAAGGAAAGGTTCGAGCAGACGATGAACGCGTCGGACATGTGAAAGGCCTCGTGAGGTGACGCGGGCGGGCCGGGGCCGCCCGGCGGGGAACATGGGTCATGGAACGACGGCATGGCCACGGGAGCGCCGCGCGCTCTACCTGTGGCCGATCACCCCGGTATCACCCGGAGATGTCGTCGTCCACCACCACGTACGTCTCCCTCGCTCACGATCACTTGCGCCCCTCACTATATAAGGGGTTCTCCGGGGTCCGGCCGGAAGCGCTCGCCCCGGCCCGCGGACCTCAGGCGGGCGGGCCGGGGAAGTCCGCCGGGACCGGGGATGATGCAGGAGGTCAGCCTTCCCCGCCCTCTTGGCGGGCCTCGGCGAGCTTGGCGCGCAGCCAGTCGGGGATGTTGTGCTCCTCCCGGGGGAAGTGCTCCAGGTCCAGGGCGAAGCTCTCGGCGGCCGGCGGGACGTCGAAACGGGGCTCGTTGTCGTAGTCAAAGTCCACGTTGTACCGGCCGGGCGGTGTGATGACGTAGAGCGCGGTGTACCACGCGCCCTTGCCCGTCTGGTACATCCCCGAGCGCAGCTCGCGCATCAGCTTGGAAGCGTCACGCGGTGGGCGAACCCGTTCGACCTCCCCGCCGGGACGCACCGCCTCCAGCCGGGCCGTGGAGATGCTGATCAGACCGCGGTAGTTGAACCGGATCTCTTCCCATTCACCGGCGACGGCGTCCAGCAGGGCGCTTCCGATCTCCCGGAACAACGCGTCCTGCTCGATGGGGCTGATCCGATTCTCTTCGGTCATATCGGTGTCCAGCTTTCGGAGTCGTCACGAGGTTCTACGCGGTGGGACGTTCTCGTAGGTGATGGGGTCCTGGAGCACCCCATCAATGGAGTACTCGACCGTAATGGACTGCGGGGCGCTGGTCCCCGGCCGGTACTCCACGTCGATGGTGGCATAGACCTTCTTGCCGCTCTTCAACAGAGCGCGCCAGTGTTCCTCGAGCCGCCGGTAGTTGGTCAGGTGGTCGGTGTTCCGCTGGCCCTGGTTGAGCTTCTCGAGCATCGGGACCATGTTGAACCGCTCGCCGGCGCCACCGCTCTCGGTGCCGAACAGGTGGCCGCCGTTCCAGCGCACGTCCTCGTACAGGACGAGGTCGTTGGGGTTGAACGGCCTGTTGCGCAGGTTCTCGTACGCGTCCCGGAGCGCCGGGTCGGTGGAGCCGAAAGGATCGGAGTCGGCGAGTGGTTGGCGGAGCCGGGCCTCGTAGGCGGCGCGAACCGCCGGGTCGTTGGAGAAGTCGAACTCGCCGGGGCCGGGACGGCGCCCGTAGACGTCTTCGAACGCGCGCCCGACCAGTTCGTTGTGCGCCCGGTACTCGTTGCGGCCGTCCCAGCCCACGTTGCTCTGGTCGGTGCCCATCCGGCGGGCGTTGTCCGACCCGGTGTGGTGCAGTTCGCCCTCGGCGTGGACCGTCCGGGCGTCGGCGTCGGTGCGGTAGTGGTATCTGCCGTCGATGTGGTACGTGACGTTCGGCAGCGGGTTCCGCAGGTCCGGGTTCCACTCGCCGGAGCGGCCGGAGTTGGTGTGGATCTCGATGATCCTGCCGTTGGGGCCGGTGATGAACACGCCCCGGTCCCGGCCGTCGGCGTCGGTGACCTCGTACCGGGTGTTGGGGTCCAGGCGGTGCCCTTCGCCGAAGGGCCGGTCAACGTCCGGGGACAGGGGGTCGCCCTGCCCGATCGGGCGGTCCACCGGTTCGGGCCGGGTACCCGGGCCGTCGGTGCCGTCCCCCGGCGGGTTCGGAGTGTCGCCACCGGGGGGCTGGTTGCCGCCGCGGGGCGGCAGCTCCCCGTCGAAGCCGCCGGTACCGCCGGAACCGCCGCGGGGTGGCAACTCGCCGCCGAAGCCCCCGTTACCGCCGTTACCGCCGCGCGGGGGCAGTTCGCCGCCGTTGCCGCCGTTGCCCCCGATCTCGTCCACCCGTGCGGGGGCGCCGGACAGGGCGGGCACCCTGCCGTCCTCGCCGGGGACGTCGGCGTTGCCGTTGATCTCGCCGGGGCGGGGGTCGGCGCCGACCAGGGCGGGTTCCCTGGGTGGGGGGCGCTCGTCGGCGGGGCGGTCGTTACCGGGCTGGTCGATGTTGTCGGGGTGGTTGCCGGGCAGGTCGTCGAAGCGGCCGGCGTCGTTGAGGGCGTTGTTGAAGTCGCCCAGGTCGAAGTCGTCGAGTTCCAGATCGCCGACGAGGTCCTGCAGGTCCCCGACGGTGGGGATCCGGTTGGGGTCGGTGTGGTAGTCGGGCAGGTCGCTGGAGTCCACCGGGTCGTCGGGGGCGTCCGCGTCGGGCGCGTCGGAGTCGCCCCTGCGGCCGATTCGCTTGCCCGCGGTGACGATGCCCTTCACCAGGCCGGCGCCGCCGACGAAGATGCTGCCAATGTTGAGGACGCTCTGGGTGAGCACGTAACCGGGCCGGTCACCCCACTCGCGCCACGGGACGAAGGAGTGGCCCAGTTCCTTCCAGTTGTTCCAGAGGTTGCCCCAGCCCTGCCAGCCCCAGCCGTCGGGGCCGTAGAAGCCGACCATGCCGGCGAAGCCCTGGAACATGCCGCCCCAGCCGTCCTTGACGTTGCCCCACCAGTCGCCCCACTCGCCGCCGGCCCAGACCCAGCCGTTCTCGCCGTAGAGGCCGACCAGCGAGCCCACGTCCTCCAGCAGGCCGGCGCCGAAGTCCCAAACTCCGTCCCAGACGTCCTGGTACCAGGGCTTGTCGTGTTCCTGGGGCTTGCCCCACGGGGTCTCGACGTTCTGCGGGGCCTCGGTGAAGCCGTGCGCGACCTGGCCGCGGCCGAGGGTGGCGTCCTCGCCGGGCTTGGTGGCCACGAAGGTGGTGCCGCCGAACAGGGCAGTGATCTTGTTGGCGCACTCGCGCTCGGCCGCCATGTACCGGGTGATCTCCACCAGCACCTGGTTGTTGATCCGGTTGTTCTCGTCGACGTCGTCCTCGTCCTTGCGCCAGTCGTCGTCGCCCCGGGTCTTGTCCTGGAGGCGCTGGGCGTCGCCCTTGAGCGTCCGCAGCCGGGACAGGATCGGGCCCGCCTCGGTGGCGAACTGGGTGAGGGCGTCCCCGGCGGTGTGCAGCGCCGTCTTGAAGTTGTCGCCCGCGGTGGCGACCGGCCGGGTGGCCGCCAGCAGCAGGTTCGCCTCGGGGGATATGTAGAAGGGCGACAGGCCCTGCCAGTCAGAATGGATGTCATTGCCGGTCTGGGCGATGTTCGTGCCGTCGGTCTTCAGCGCGAGGCCGGCGGTGTAGACCTCCGGTGTCCGCGCCTGCGGAACCGGGATCTTCGACGGATCGACCACATCTCCCACGTCACACCCACCTGTCCATCACGGCCCGGACCTCTCCTCTCGGAGGTTCCGGCCATTTGACGCATATGCCAATAGAACGGATCCATGCCCTACGCGTTCGGGGAACCGTTACCTGCCGATCCTGGGAGCCGGCGCGTTGATCGCGTTGCGCTGCGCCTCCTCAGCCATCTCCCGGTTCGCCTCCAGGTACGCCATGGTCGCCTTGACGGCTCCGGTGACCACGCTTCCGGTCTTGTTCACCATGGCCTTGAGGCCCGGCGAGTAGTGCTCGACGAACTCCTTCAGCGCGGTGCCGATGGGCATGCTGGCGGCCGCCACCGCGGCGTCCTCGACATGCCCGCCGAAGCTCTCCAGCTCCTTGATCAGGCCGCCCTCGCCGGTGACGTGGCCGCCGAGCTTGGCCACCACACTGCCCACGCCGGGTGGGTCGATGTCCCATCCCTCTATCACGCGCCGCTCCCCTCGTCGTCCCGTCCGCCGAACAGCGCGGGGCGGAAGCTCACCGGCGGGTCCCCCGCCGGGAGCTGGGCCGCCCGCCTCCGGGCCAGCAGCTCGGTGAGCCCGTTGACGCTGTCGTCGATCCGCGTGGCGGTGTCGCGCACCTCGGCGACCAACCGGGCCGTCGAGGCCGCCAGGGCCTTGCCCGGGTCGGCCGGAACCTGCTCCCCGTCGGGTCGGTCCAGGTCGGATCGCTCTTCGGTCGCCGCGGGCTCCTCACCCGGGTCCACCAACTCGAACTTCACGACCTCACCCCACGACACCCCGCGAATACCGGCATTATGCACGACTCGCACACATGCACCAAGCGCCATTAAATGCTAGAAAAAACACCCAAGTTCCGTGGAACCTGGGGAGCCGGCCGTACGTCCGAGCCCCTTGAACGGCGCAATCTCCGTGGACTGACATTCTTCGCCAGTTTTCAGTACTGTCAGGAGAAGTCCTCTGATAGCGGGGACGCTCGCCAGGCCGAACGACAGGTGGGTGCAGATGGGACGTTGGGATTTCGGTGACCAGACGCTGGTCACCCTCGCCAAGAACACCGGGGGCTCTACCCAGGAGTTGGCGACGCTGCTCAAGCAGCTGATCGCCGCCGCCGAGCCCCTGTCCGGCCGTTTCAGCGGTCCTGGGAAGGCGGCCTTCGACAGCTTCAAGGCCCGCTCCGACCAGATCACCGCCGACCTCACGGCGGGGCTGGGGTCGGTGAACCAGGGTCAGCACGGCATGCACGTCGCGTTCGCCACCGGTGGCCAGACCATGGCCGACGACGCCGGCCGCAACATGGCCGCGGCCAACTTCGACGGAGCCAAGTTCCGCACCGCCTGAGCCGAGGAGTGAGCGGAGTGGATCGCGAGGAACGAGTGATCCGCATAGCGAACGACGAGGCGAAGGCGGCAGCCAACACCGCCTGAGCCGAGGAGTGAGCGGAGTGGATCGCGAGGAACGAGTGATCCGCATAGCGAACGACGAGGCGAAGGCGGCAGCCAACACCGCCTGAGCCGAGGAGTGAGCGGAGTGGATCGCGAGGAACGAGTGATCCGCATAGCGAACGACGAGGCGAAGGCGGCAGCCAACACCGCCTGAGCCGAGGAGTGAGCGGAGTGGATCGCGAGGAACGAGTGATCCGCGCAGCGAACGACGAGGCGGAGCGACGGCAGACACGCTTGAGCCAGCAAGGGAGAGAAGAACCATGGGCGACGGACGACAGGGCTACGACACCGGCGCCTCGCAGGAGGCCCAGATCAACATCCACAGCGTCATCACGCGACTCGAGGCGCTGATCGGCCAGCACGACACCGACGTGTCCGCCGCGCTCGCCGACTTCACCGCCACGGGGGTCGAGGACGAGTACTCCGCCAAGGAGCTCAAGTGGCACCAGGCGGCCAACGAGACCCGCGAGATCATCCGGCTCGTCAAGACCACCCTGGAGAACAACGACAACACGGCTCACACCGCGCTGAGCCGGGCCAGCGCGGCCGTCCAGGCCATCTGATCGGCCCCAGCCGGGAGGGGTGCGCGCGAACCGCACCCCTCCCGCTACCGTGTGTCCACCCGCAGGGTCGCGGCGAGAGGAGGTATGGGTGGCCCGCGATTACGACACCCAGCTCCTTGAGTCGGTGGCCGTGCGCCGCCGCCGGCTGCGTGAGGCCCTGCTGTTCGGCCCCGAGCGCTCCCGCCGCACCCTCGACGAGAACATCACCAAGATCCTCGCCGGGCTCTGCGTGGCGGCGGTCGTGTGCGCCGGCACCCTCGGCTGGTCCTTCCTGCGCAACCAGCTCGACACCCAGCGCAAGGCCCGTGCCCAGCAGTCCCAGGGGCCCGCACCGGACACCGGCGCCGCGCCCGTCCCGGCCGAGTGGGTGGGCGTGCAGGTCACCCTGCCGATGCTGCAGAACGCGCTGGACCAGGCGCAGGTGCCGCGCGACCTCTATGTGCTGCCCGGCCGGCAGCGGCCGCCGGCCGACCGGACGTCCAGCTACTACGTGCTCGCCCGCGGCCAGAACGGTTTCTCCGTCGGCATCGTCGAGTACCGGCAGGGCCGGACCGGCGCCGAGTTCGCCACCGAGGACGAGGCGTACCGTTGGCTGTACGGCGAGCTCGTGGTGAAGGAGAACCCGCCGCGCGCCCTCACCCCCGCCCAGGAGGCCGGGCTCCCCGGGCAGAGCGCCGCCCTCACCGCGGACGTCCGGGCCAAGATCGCGGCGGGCGGCGGCAGCACCGTCACCTACCCGCTCACCCAGGGGCGGCTGGTCGACCTGTTCGGTCAGGAGAGCGGGTCGACACTCTTCCCGGCGGGCGTCCCGTTCACCGGGCGCGGGCTGCCCGAGTCGGCCCGCGCCACCGTGGACCCGGGGGTGCCGTCGGGCTACCGCCGCTACCGGGTGGCCCGGCCGTTCCAGGTGGCCGCCTCGATCCCGGCCACCGGCGGCGCCGCGCGGCTCACCGTCAGCCCCGGACTGTTCCCCCGCCCGCCCGTGCTGCCGAGCGTCCGCTGGCTGCTACGGAACGGTTACCTTGAACGCGTCACGGCGCCCACCGTCCCCCGATGAGCACGGCGCCAGACCTCCCGAAAACCCACCGAAACCAACAACGAAGGGACACCATGGCCGCGTGGAGCCGGGTCACTCTCGTGGGCGAACAGCGCCGGGTCGACGTGGTGCTCCCCGCACGAGAACCGGTCGGCGCCCTCATGCCCGACGTCCTGCAACTGCTCGGTGACCCGGTCCAGCAGCCGCCCCGGCTGCGCCACCTCGCCACCGCCACCGGCGAGGTGCTGGACGGTGACAGCACCCTCGCCGACCGCGGGATCGCCGACGGCGCCGTCCTCCGGCTGGTCCGGTCGGACGAACCGCTGCCCGCCCCGGTGGTGCACGAGGTCCCCGAGGCCGTCGGCGACGCGCTGGACGGACGGGCGTGGCGCTGGGGCCCCGGCGCGGCCCGGTGGAGCGCGACCGGCACCCTGGTGGTCCTGCTCGCCGCGATGGGCGTTCTGGTCCGTTCCGGGCTGCCGCACGCGGGCGGGCTCGCCGCCGTCGGCGCCGCCGCCGCACTGCTGCTGATCGCGGGCCCGGCGCTCGGCATACTCGGCCGCGAACCGCTCGGCACCGCGCTCACGCTCGGCGGGGGCGCGCTGGCGGGGCTCGCCCTGTGGTTCGCCGGAGATCTGTACGAGTGGCCCGGCTGGACGGGCTGGGCCGGCCCGGCGCTCGTCGCGGGGCTGCTGGTCACCGGTCTCGGAGCGACCTCCCCGCTGGGTCGCGGCGGGCTGATCGGTGGTGTGCTGACGCTGGTGCTCGCCCTGGCCGCGGCACTGTGCGCCGCGTTCGGGCTGGCGGCCGAGCACACCGCGGCGGTCCTGGCGCTGACCTGCGTGGTCCTGCTCAGCCTGCTGCTGCGCACCGCGCTGACCCTGTCGGGGCTGACGTCGCTGGACGACCGGCGCAGCACGGGCGCCACGGTGGCCCGGGGGGACGTGCTGAGCGCGCTGGCCGGAGCGCACCACAGCATGGTGATCGCCACCGTGGCCGTGGCGGTGGCCGCCGCCGCCGCCGGGGTGGCGGCCACCGAACGGTTCGGCGGGTGGACCGCCGCGCTGTCCGCGCTGCTCGCCCTGGTGGTGGCCGGGCGGGCCCGGATGTTCCCGCTGGTGCTGGAGAAGGCCGCGCTGTTCGCCGCGGCGCTGCTGATCGTGGTGCGGGTGGCCTGGGCGTGGGCCGAGCACGCGTCCTGGGCGCTCGGCCCGGCGCTGGCCGTGCTGCTGGCCGGCCTGGTGATCCCGGTCGTCGTGCTCGCCACCGAGCAGCCCGAGCATGTCCGGGCCCGGCTTCGACGGATCATGAACCGGATCGAGGCCATGGCGGTGGTGGCAATCGTGCCGGTGGCGATCGGGACCTTCGGGGTCTTCGAGCGCCTGCTCGGCACCTTCTGAGGGGAGCGCAGTGGCTGATCCCCGCCCGGACGGATCGGACGGCGAGCGCCGGCCCGACCCCGACGCCACCCGGATCGACCCACCCCGGGTGCCGCTCCGCAAGAAGCCCTCCCCCGATCCCGAGGCGACCCGCAACGACCCGCCCGCCCAGCCGGCCGCGCAGCCGATGTCCCCCGCCGCCGCGCAGTGGTACGCCGAGCCCGCCCCGCCGCAGGCCCCCACGACTCCACCGCCGGGAGCCCGCGTCCCCACCCAGGACATGCGGGTCACCCCCGGGTCCGGTACCCCCGCGCGCCCACCCCGGAAGCCCTCCGCCGCTCCCCCACGACCGCCGGAGACCGCCCGCCCCCAGGCACCCTCGCCCCGGCCGGCGGAGACCGTTTCCTTCCGGCCGCCGGAGACCGCCCTCCCCGCGCCGACCCCTCCCGCGTCACCCGCGCCCGCGGAACCGCCCGCCTCCCCGGTGCCGGCACCCGCCCCTCAGGCGCGACCGGCGCCCACCGAGGCAGCCGATCCCCCGGCCACGCCGCCACCCGCGGCACCGCCCTTCCCGGCTCCCACGGTGTCCGCCGGTCCCCCGGCGACCGCACCACCGGACGCGGCCGACGTCCCGCAGGCACCGCCCGCACCACCGGAGGCACCACCTCCCCCGGCACCCCCCGGGCCAGTGGTCCACGAGCCCGTCGAAGCACCCCGCCCGCCGGCTCCTCCGGCGGCGAACGCCACGGCGGAAGGGACCCTGGAACGGCCGGGGCAGCGGCCCGTCCCCGGCGACCTGGTGCGGAGCCGGGCACACGGCGACTCGCGGCTGCGGCGGGTGGGGCACGGGATGCTGCGCGCCTTCCAGCCCTCGGCTGAGGTGCAGTCGATCGCGGAGTTCGGCGAACAGGTGCAGCGCCCCATCACCACCGGCCGCCGGATCGCCGTGATGGGGGTGCGCGGCGGCGCCGGCAAGAGCACCGTCACCGCGCTGATCGCCAGCGTGTTCGCCCACTACCGGCAGGACCGGGTGCTGGCCCTGGACGTCGATCCGGACCTGGGGTCGCTGCCCCTGCGGCTGGGTGCCGCCCCCGAGCACGCGATCGACGACCTGGCCCGCGGCGGCGTGGTCGGGGGCGGCTTCGAGGACGTGCGGCCCTACCTCGCCCAGGGCGGCGGGGAGCGGCTGTGGGTGCTCCCCGCCGCCCTGGGCGAGGTGCGCGACAGCTCCCTGGAGCCGGCCGTGTACGAGGCGGTGGCCGTCCCGCTGAGCCGTTTCTTCGGGGTCACCATCACCGACTGCGGCGCCGATCCGCTGAGTGAGCTGAACCGTACGGTGCTGGCGGGGGCGCACGCCCAGATCCTGGTCGCCCCCACCACCCCGGACGGGGCGACCGCCGTGGGCCGGGTGCTGGACTGGCAGCGGTCGCGCGGGCTGGGCGACCTGGCCGCCCGGACCCTGGTCGTGTTCACGGTCAAGAGCCCGGCGGCGAAGCAGGCCCTGGACCTGGAGGGGGCCGCCGGGATCTTGGGCGAGGCCGGCGCGGGGGTGCAGCGGCTGGGCTACGACCGCCATGTGGCCGTGGGCACCGCCCTCGACCCCCGGCTGATGGGCTACGCCACGCGCGTCACGGCCGTTCGTCTCGCCGCCGGAGCGCTTCGCCGCGCGCTGGAGGTCTGACACGCCCCACGCCGCGGCGAAAGCAATACCCTCATTCTCGGACCCCGAGATATCCAGATATGGGTGTCATTCAACTGAGATATGTCAGGAGTGGTGGTGACGACCCGCATCGTCCACCGGCCGGCGCGCACCGTCTACCCCCCGGCCGAGCGGGACCCCCGCCAGGTCGAGGCGCCGCCCACCCTGCCCGAGGCCAACGCCGGCGGCAACCAGCTGATGGCCGTCCTGCCCATGGTCGGCATGATGGGCTCGCTGACGATCATGACGGTGCTGCGCAACCCGGCCTTCCTGGTCCTCGGCGCGCTGGTCCTGGTCGTCGCCGTCGTCGCCGGCGCGGGAATGCTGCTGTCCCGGCGCGGCCAGGTGGGCCGGCAGCGGCGCGCCCAGCGCGAGCTGTACCTGGACTACCTGGAAGGGCTACGCGACGAGCTCGGCCAGGAGGAGCGCGCCGCCCGGGCCGGCGCGCGAGTGCTCGACCCGCCGCCCGAAGCGCTCTACGACGTGGTCCGCGACCCCACCCGGTTGTGGGAGCGGCGCCGCCGGCACCGCGACTTCCTGCGGGTGCGCATCGGCACCGGGCTGATGCCGGGCCGGCCCCTGGAACTCAGCGAGCAGGGCACCGCGCTGACCCCCACCGACCCGTTCATGCGGTCGGAGGCGTACGCCGTGATCCGGCGCTTCGAGACGGTGCCGGACATGCCGCTGACCGTCCCCCTGGACCTGGCGGGCGACATCAGCGTGATCGGCTCCCGCGACGACGTGATGCGGGTGATGCGGGCGCTGCTGGCCCAGTTCACCGCCTTCCACTCCGCCGAGGACGCCGCGCTCGCCGTCGCGCACGCCGCCGACCGCGCCGCCGACTGGGACTGGCTGAAGTGGCTGCCGCACGCGATCGACCCGCACCGCAGGGACGGCCGCGTCGGCGCCCGGCTGATCGCCCCCACCCCGGCCCGGCTCGGCGCGCTGCTCGCCGACGACCTGCGCGAGCGCTCCGGCTTCGCCGCCGAGGTGATGCGCGGGGTCGGCCGGCGGGACGCGCACCGGCTGATGCGGCGCCTGGTCGTGGTGCACGACACCCACGGCTCGGTGGCGCACGACCTGATGCGCCCCGACCCGGCCCTCGCCCCGGCCGACCTCGCCGCCACCGTGATCCACCTGGTGGAGAACCAGGTGGACGAGCCCGGCGACGTGAACGTCCGCATCACGGTGGACGGCGAGCGGGTGCGGGTGGAGGACCTGCGCGGCGAGACGCCGCTGACACTCACCGGCGTCCTCGACGACGTGCCCGCGCCGGCCCTCGCCGGGCTGGCCCGGATGCTCGCCCCGCTCCGGCTCTCCCGCGAGTCGATCGACGAGACCGCCGCCGAGGGCGGCAGCGTCGACTACCCCACCCTGCTGGGCATCGGGGACCCCGGCGACCTGGACGTCTCCCGGCTGTGGGCGCCGCGCGGCGAGCGGGCCTTCCTGCGGGTGCCGATCGGCGTCGACGACGCGGGCCGGCCGCTGATCCTCGACCTCAAGGAGGCGGCGCAGCTCGGCATGGGCCCGCACGGGCTGTGCGTGGGCGCCACCGGGTCCGGCAAGAGCGAGATGCTGCGGACGCTGGTGCTGGCCCTGGCCGCCGGGCACCCCCCGGAGCGGGTCAGCATGGTGCTGGTCGACTACAAGGGCGGCGCCACCTTCGCCCCGTTCGCCGACCTGCCGCACGTCGCCGGAGTGATCACCAACCTGGAGGACGACGCCGGGCTGATCGAACGGGTCTACGCCAGCCTCGCCGGAGAGGTGCAGCGGCGCCAGCAGGTGCTGCGGGACGCGGGCAACATCGCCAACATCGGCGACTACGCCTACCAGCGGGCGCACCGGCCCGAGCTGCCGCCGCTGCCGCACCTGCTGGTCATCATCGACGAGTTCGGCGAGCTGCTCACCGCCCGCCCCGACTTCATCGAGCTGTTCCTGTCCATCGGCCGGATCGGGCGCAGCATCGGCGTGCACCTGCTGCTGTCGAGCCAGCGGATCGAGGGCGGGAAGCTGCGCGGGCTCGACACCTACCTGTCCTACCGGCTGGGGCTGCGCACGTTCTCGGAGGAGGAGAGCCGCACCGTCCTGGACACCCCGGACGCCTTCCACCTGCCCGCGCTGCCGGGCTTCGGCTACCTCAAGGTCGACACCAGCGTCTACCAGCGGTTCAAGGCGGGCTACGTCTCCGGACCGTACCGCGGCCAGGTGGCCGCCGAGGAGGAGGAGCCGGCCGGACCCGTCCCGGTGCTGCCCTACACCGCCTACAACACGGCGGGCTCGGCCGGCGGGCCGGCCCCCGGCATCACGGCCGGGGGTCCCGAGGGGTCCGGGGAGGCCGAGGAGGCGCTGCCCGAGCGCACCGTCGGCCCCACCCTGCTGGACGTGATGGTCGGCGGGCTGGCCCGGCACGGGCGGCGGATCCAGAACATCTGGCTGCCGCCGCTGCCCGCCGCGACCACGCTGGACGCCGTCACCGGCCCGGTGGCGGTCACCGGGCGGGGCATGCGGCTGCCGGTCCGGCTCGCGCCGCTGCACGTCCCGATCGGGCTGCTCGACGACGCCCGCCGGCAGTGGCAGGGGACGTGGAACCTGGACCTGACGGCGGCGGGCGGCCATATCGCGATCATCGGCGGCCCGCAGACCGGCAAGACCACGCTGCTGCGCACCCTGGTGATGTCGCTGGCGCTCACCCACACGCCGGACCAGGTCGCGGTGTACGCGCTCGACCTGGTGGGCGGCGGCCTCCAGGCACTGTCGGCCCTGCCGAACGTCGGCGGGGTCGCCGGGCGCACCGACCGGGAGCGGGTCCGGCGCACCGTGGAGGAGATCCGCGGGATGCTGGAGCACCGCCAGGAGGTGTTCCGCGACCGCGGCATCGACTCCGTCCAGCGGCTGCGCGCGATGCACGCGGCGGGCGAGGTCCCCGAGCTGCCCTGCGCCGACGTGGTGCTGTGCGTGGACGGCTTCGGCTCGATCCGCAACGACTTCGAGGAGATCGACGACATGGTCTCCGACCTGATGCAGCGCGGCGGCGGGTACGGGATCCACCTCGTCGCCGGGATGCTCCGCTGGAACGACGTGCGCATCGCCATGCAGTCCAACTTCGGGCAGCGGGTCGAGTTGCGGCTCAACGACCCGTCCGACTCCACGGTGGAGCGGAAGCTGGCCGAGACGATCGGCGCCGACCAGCCCGGGCGGGCGCTCACCGACACCAAGCTCTTCGGGCACGTGGCGCTGCCCCGGGTGGACGGGGTGGCCGACGCGTCCCGGCTCGGCGAGGCCGTGGAGAAGACGGCCCGGGCGATCAGGAACGCCTGGCAGGGCGAGGCGGCGCCGCCCGTCCGGGTGCTGCCGCACCGGCTGCCCGCCGCCGCCCTGCCCGGCCCGGCCGACCAGCCCCGGCTGGTGCCGATCGGCGTGGACGAGAGCGCGCACGAGCCGGTGCTGCTCGACCTGTTCGACCGCGACCAGAACCTGCTGGTGCTGGGCGACGGCGAGTGCGGCAAGACCAACCTGCTGCGGCTGCTGGTCGGCGGGCTGATCGACCGGTACTCCCCCGGTGAACTGGTGTTCGCGGTCATGGACCCGCGCCGGACGCTGCGCGACGTCGTCCCCGAGCCCTACCTCGGCGGGTACGCCGCCAACGCCCGGCTGGCCGCGGGCCTGGCCGGCGGCGTGGCCAAGGAACTGGAGGGACGGCTGTCCGACGACCCGGAGGCCGCCACGGAACCGCCCTCGCCGCGGATCGTGGTGCTGGCCGACGACTACGACATGCTGACCAGCGCCGGGCAGCAGCCGCTGGCCCCGTTCCTGCCGTTCGTGGCCGGCGGGCCCGACATCGGCCTGCACTTCGTGCTGGCCCGGCGGGTCGCGGGCGCCGCCCGGGGCCTGTACGACCCGCTGGTGCAGGGCGTCCGGGAGAGCGGCACGGCGTCGCTGCTGATGTCCGGCGACCGCACCGAGGGGCAACTGATCGGCCGGATCTACGCCAGCCCCCAGCCGGCCGGGCGCGGCCAGTGGATCCGGCGGGGCGAGGCGGCCCGGCTCGTCCAGACCGCGCTGGCGCGATCCGAGGGAGGAACGTGACCTACGACCTGGTCGCCCTGACCGCGAAGGCCCCCAACATCCGGGCCGCCATCGACGCGATGGCGCACGCGAGCCCGGCGCTGCGGGTGCGCGGCGCCGGTTCCGGCGCCGTCATCCAGCTCTGCGACGACGAGGGCCGGCCGCTGCTCAACATCGAGGCCGCGCAGCGGGTCGACGTCGAGGGCGAGGTGGAGCGGCTGCTCGGCCCCGGCGCGGCGGACGGGCTGACCGTGCCCTACTGGTGGGTCGAGGTCCGGGCGTCCGGGGACGGGGACCGGCCCGCCGCCCTCGCCCACCGGTTCGCCGACGACCTCGTCCGGCGGCTCGGCGGCCGGGTGTGGTCGGCCCGGCCCGCCCCGGCCGACCCCGGCCCCGGCCCCGGTGAGGGGGGCCGGTGAGCGCGCATCCGGCGGTCGACATCCTCACCGCCCGCACGGCGGTGGTGATCCAGGACCGCCCGCTGGTCCCGCTGTCGTCCTGGCTGATCGACGCCATGGCCGCCTGCGCCCGCGGCGGGCTGGCGTTCCAGGTGCTCACCCCGGACGACTCCCGGATCACGCTGCCGCTGCGG
The DNA here is from genome assembly GCF_003289645.1 of Actinomadura craniellae. Taxonomy (GTDB): domain Bacteria; phylum Actinomycetota; class Actinomycetes; order Streptosporangiales; family Streptosporangiaceae; genus Actinomadura_D; species Actinomadura_D craniellae. The sequence continues at coordinate 230,052 of NZ_QLYX01000010.1, forward strand.
ATGGCGCTGAACATCTCCCGCTCCCGGTGGGTGGTGCAGGAGCCCGGCGACGCCGGCTACTACGACGGCTTCTCCGGGATGCCGCTGGAGTGGAACGGCGCGGCCTTCGCCCCCGTGGACGCCGGGACCGCCCGCTCGGCGGGCCCCTCCCCGGCCTTCACCCGGCCGGTGCCGGACCTGGGCGCGCAGCTGCTCGTCGATCTGCGGGTGCTGCATCCGGCCGCCGCCGAGCTGGAGCTCGGCCAGACGATCGAACTGCTGGCCGACCGGCTGGCCGGGACGGAGCCGACCGCCTGGGGCACCGGCGAACCCACCCTGTCGCGGTGGCTGCCCGCCGAGGTGACCGAGCTGTGCCGGCGCCGGTCACCGCAGCCGACCCGGCTGGTCTTCACCGGGCCGAACCTGATCGGCACCCACCAGGTGTCGCGGGTGACCTCGGGGGTCACGGAAGCGGTCATGTTCGTCACCGGGCGGGCCGCGGACGAGCCGTCCCCGCTCGACGACCTGGCGGAACTCGCCGGGGAGCTCGCCGCCCGGGGGACGCTGCAGACGATGACCGTCCAGCGAACCGCGGGCCCGGCCGACCTCACCTACGTCCCGCGGTGGTGCGGCGCCCCGGCTCCGGTGGGACTGGCGATCGGCCCGGCGGGTGTCGCGGAGGTCGGCCTGGAGCACGCGCTGGCCGCCCCGGTGGGCGGCCGGCCGATCGGCGACCCGGACGAGCCGGCCCTCTGGTACCCCCTGGAGGACGACGCTCCCGGCGACTGGACCGAGTTCGCCGCGCTGCTGCGGCATCTCGGCCCCGCCCAGTAGCCCGCTACTCGCGGTGGTGGCTCTCGCCGGGCCAGCTGCCGGGGGGCTCCATCGGCTCGGGGTCGATGCCGGGGATGACCTGCTCGCACCAGACGACCTTGCCGGTGGCGGTGCGGCGGGTACCCCAGCGGTGCGCGAGCTGGCTGACCACCAGCAGGCCGCGCCCGTTCTCCTCGTGGTCCTCGGCGTGCCGTAGCCGGGGCAGCGCGGCGGACCGGTCCAGCACCTCGCACACCAGGGTGCGTTCGCGCAGCAACCGCAGCTCGATCGGGCCGGGCGCGTAGCGCAGCGCGTTGGTGATGAGCTCGGAGGTCAGCAGCTCGGTGGTGTAGGACAGCGAGCCCAGCTCCCACCTGTCGAGCTGGTCGCGGACCAGGCCGCGGGCGCGGCGGACCGCCGCCGGGTCGGCGGGCAGTGTCCAGGACGCGCGGTGGTCGTCGGGCAGCCGGCGCAGCCGGGCGATGAGCACGGCGATGTCGTCGCGGTGCTGGTCGGAGTAGACGCCGTCCAGGGTGGCCTTGGCCAGGTCCTCCATCGGCCGGTCGTGCGTGTCGCCCGCGAAGATCCCGCGCAGCCGGGACAGGCCGTCGTCGATGTCGCGGCCCCGGTTCTCCACCAGCCCGTCGGTGTAGATGACGAAGAGACTGCCGTCCTCGACCTGGAACTCGCGGCTCTCGATGGTCGCGCCGCCCGCCACCCCGAGCGGGGGCGCCGGAGGGATCTGCAGGTACTCGCTGTCGCCGCCCGGCCCGGCCAGCAGCGGCGGCAGGTGTCCGGCGGAGGCGATCTCCAGGGTGCCGGTGGTGGCGTCGTACACGGCGTACACGCAGGTGGCGAAGTGCGGCTCCTGCTCGCCCAGGTCGATCATCAGCTCGTGCATCACGTGCAACGCGTCGGCCGGCGGGTACTCCAGGTTGGCCAGCGTGTGCAGCGCGGTGCGCAGCCGCCCCATGGTGACCGCCGCCTTGACCCCGTGCCCGGCCACGTCACCGACGATGAGGGCGACCCGGGCGCCGGGCAGCGCGATCGACTCGTACCAGTCGCCGCCGACCTCGACCAGCTTGCTGCCGGGCAGGTAGCGGTGCCGTACCTCCACCGAGGTGGGCGCGGTCAGCCGGTTGGGCAGCAGGCTGCGTTGCAGGGCCAGTGCGGTGGCACGTTCCCGGCTGAACTTCCGGGCGTTGTCGATGACGATCGCCGCCCGATGCGCGAAGTCCTCGCCGAGCTTGACGTCCCACGGGTCGAACCGCCGGAACCCCTGGACCCGGGTGCAGACGAGGACACCGAGCATGGTGCCGTCCGCGATCAGCGGCAGCAGCACCATCGAGACGTCGCTCAGCAGTTCGGCGACCGGCGGGCGCCGCCACACCTTGGCGATCTCGGCGGCTTCGGCCGCGTCGACCGTCGGCAGGTGCACCGGCTGGGCGGTGTCGAGGCATTCGCGGTACGGGGTGCCCTCGGGGTAGACCAGCACCTCCCCGGTGGGGAAGGTGGACTCCCACATCGGGTTGCCGTCGTCGGAGGTGACGGCCAGCCGGCGCAGCACGGTCGAGCCGCCGCGCTTCTCGCTCTGCACCTCGTCGGCGGCGACCAGGCTCTCCAGCACCAGCACGGTGGCGGTGGTGCAGAAGTGCGGGACCAGCGCGTCGATCAGCCCGCGGGCGCTCTGGTCGAGGTCGAGCGAGGCGCCCAGCCGGGGCAGGGCGTCGTCGAGCAGCGCGCGGCGCATGTGGCTGGCGTCCTGGAAGCGCTGGCTCTGTGCCAGCGGCACCCGGATGTAGAGCATCCCGGCCGGGCCGGAGCCGGTCGCCATCATCGGCTCGACGGTGGCGACGGCCCCGGTGACCGCGTCGTCGTCGCGCCCCTTGATGGTCAGCGTCTCGGAGCGTTCCTGGCCGGCGGTGATCGCCTCCAGGAGCCGGTCGACCTTCTCTCCGGCCTCCGGGCTCTCCTCGTCCACCAGCACCCGGGCCGACCTGCCGAGCAGGTCGCCGGCCTCGTAGCCGAGCAGCCCGGGGACGTTCTGCCCGCACTGGATGATCTCGCCCGAGTGGCCGATGCCGAAGACCAGGGTTCTGGACGCCGAAACGGTGGCGGGCGTCTCGCCCGCCGGCGCCATCACGGATCTCACCTGTCGCGCTCCTGACAACCGGTCGTCCTACCGCTCCCTTGGCCAAGTATGGGGTATCACAAGCCCACAAGGGGGAAGATCACGATTACCGCCGCGAGGCCGCCCCGTCACCCTCCGCGGAAATCCCCTGAAGCAGCAGGTCCACGACCCCTTCGGCGAAATCCTCCGGTGCCACGTCCCGTGCGGCGGATGCCCTCGCCTGCATGGTCATCGAGCCGACGATCACGGAGATCGTCATCTCGACGTCGATGCCGGGCCGCAGTTCGCCCGACTCGATGCCGCGGCGGAGCACCCCGCGGAACACCTCACGCCGCGGTTCGATCACCACCTGCCGGTAGCGCGCGAATAGTTCGGGGTGCTTCTCCGCGCCGCCGGCCACGTTCCAGAAGCACCGGATGTGCTTGGTGCCCTGCTCGGCGCTGAGCGCGCGGGCCAGCGCGAGCAGGTTCTCGCGCGCGGACTCCCCGGGCGGGAGGTCGGGCAGCGGCCCCTTGGCGGCGGCCAGCGCGCTGACGATCAGTTCCTCCTTGTTGGGCCAGCGCCGGTAGATCGTGGTCTTGCCGACCCCGGCCCGGGCCGCCACCGCCTCGATGGAGACGGCGGCGACCCCGGCCGCCTCGGCGAGCAGGTCCAGCGTCGCCGCCAGGATCGCCCGCTCCGCGCGCTCGCTCCGCGGCCGACCCGGCGCCCGCGTACCGCTCGTCCGCTCAACGCTCATGGCCCGTCACGCTCTCACACCTGGGCCGGTTCGCGGTCCTCGATCAGCGTGTCCTCGGCTGCCCGGGCCCGGCCCGGCATCCAGCGCAGGACGACCAGGACGCCGATGAAGGCCACCGCGGCCGAGCCGAGCGCCGCGGCGTGCATGCCGTCGAGGAACGCGGCGTGCGCGGGCTCGATCAGGCGGTTCCCGGCCGCGCCCAGCCGGGACGCCACCGCCAGGGTGCCCTCGATCGACTCCGTCGCCGTCGCGCGGGCCCCGGGGGGCAGGGCGGCCAGGTGGTCGTCCATGCCGGACCGGTAGATCGAGGCGACCACCGAGCCGAGGATCGCCACGCCCAGCGCCACCGCGACCTGCCGGGCGGTGTTGTTGATCGCGGAGCCGGCGCCGGCCTTCTCCCGCGGCAGCGCGGACATCACCGACTCGGTGGCGGGCGGCATGACGTTGGCCATGCCCGCGCCCTGGACGAAGAACATCGCGCCGATCACCCACAGCGAGGTGTCCTGGTCGATGAACCGGTAGGCGACCAGCGAGACCGCCACCAGCAGCAGGCCGACGGCGCACACCGCCTTGGTGCCGAACCGCTGGACCATCGCGGCGCTGCGCGGGGAGAAGATCAGCTGGGCGGCGGCGAAGGGCAGCAGCATCGCGCCCGACTCCGCGGGGCTGAGCCCGCGCACCGACTGCAGGTAGAAGGAGGTGAAGAAGAAGACGCCGGAGGTGGCGAAGAAGCACAGCGCGATCGAGCCGACGGCGGTCGACATCCGCGGGTCGCGGAACAGCCGCACGTCGAAGGCCGGGTGGTCGGTGCGCGCCTCGTGCCAGACGAACAGCGCCAGGACCGTCACGCCGAGCGCGATGGGGCCGAGCACGGCCGGCTCCAGCCAGGAGGCCCGGTCACCGCCCCCGATGATCCCGTACGACAGCGCGACCAGGCCGACGATCGACAGCAGCACCCCGACCGGGTCGAGCCGGCCCGGGTGCAGGTTGCGGGACTCGGGCACGAGCAGGAACATCGCGGTCACGCCGCCGATGACGATCGGCACGTTGATCAGGAAGACCGAGCCCCACCAGAAGTGGTCGAGCAGCAGGCCGCCGGTGACGGGGCCGATCGCCACCGCCAGCCCGACCGCGCCCGCCCAGATGCCGATGGCCCGGCCGCGCTCGTGCGGTTCGAAGACGTTGGTGATGATCGACAGGGTCTGCGGCATGATCGCGGCGCCGCCGAGGCCCATCAGCGCGCGGGCCCAGATGAGCTGGTCGGGGGTCTGCGCGTATGCCGACAGCAGCGAGGCGAGGCCGAAGACGACCATGCCGGCGACCAGGACGCGCTTGCGGCCCAGCCGGTCGCCGACCACGCCGAAGGTGAACAGCAGCCCGGCGAAGACCAGCGTGTAGGAGTTGATCGACCAGGCCAGCTCGCTCTGTGTGGCGCCGAGCCCCTCGCCCGGGTCGGCGATGGTCTTGAGCGCCACGTTGAGCACGGTGTTGTCGAGCACCACCACCAGCAGGCTGAAGACGAGGACGCCGAGGATGTACCAGCGCCGGGGGTGGCCTGCGGGTGGGGAGGGGGCGGGAGAGGGGGGCTGCTCCACGGTTCTCCTTCGAAGCGAGGAATGTCAGTCCATAGGTGGATGGTTGGCGAGTTCCGGGGTGAGCGTACGCCCGACACTTGCGATACGCAACGGTAGCGTTTCGATATCTGGCCGGATCAGCCGGGGCCCCGAAAACGGGAATCTCGGGGGTTTTCCATCCGTTTGGGCCGTGGGATCATCTTTCACGTCCGGGTACGCCACCGTGGCGCCTCGAGACCGGAGGTTCACCATGACCGCTGACAGCCCTGCCGTCTCCGGCCCCGCCCGCTCCAGCCGGCCCACCGCCCTGTACGGCGGCCAGGCCGGGCGCCGGGTCACCGTGCGAGACCTCGCCGCCGCCAAGGAGCGCCGCGAGAAGTGGCCCATGCTCACCGCCTACGACGCCATGACCGCCCGGGTCTTCGACGAGGCCGGCATCCCCGTCCTCCTCGTCGGCGACTCGGCCGCGATGGTCGTCTACGGCTACGACTCCACCATCCCGGTGACCGTCGACGACCTGATCCCCCTCACCGCCGCCGTGGTGCGCGGCGCCAAGCGGGCCCTCGTCGTCGCCGACCTGCCCTTCGGGTCCTACCAGAGCGGCCCCGCCGAGGCGCTGGCCACCGCGACCCGCTTCCTCAAGGAGACCGGCGCGCAGGCCGTCAAGCTGGAGGGCGGCGCCCGGGTGCTCCCCCAGGCCGAGGCGATGGTCGCCGCAGGCATCCCCGTGATGGGCCACCTCGGCCTGACCCCGCAGTCGGTCAACGTCTTCGGCGGCTACCGGGTGCAGGGCCGCGGCGAGGACGGCGAGCAGCTCATGTCCGACGCCAAGGCGCTGGAGGCCGCCGGGGCGTTCGCCGTCGTCCTGGAGTGCGTGCCCGAGGACCTGGCCGCCCGCGTCACCGCGGCCCTGTCCATTCCCACCATCGGCATCGGCGCCGGCCCCGACTGCGACGCCCAGGTGCTGGTCTGGCAGGACATGGCCGGGCTCACCCCCCACACCGCCAAGTTCGTCAAGAAGTACGCCGAGGTCGGCACCGTCCTGTCGGACGCGGCCCGCGCCTTCGCCGACGAGGTGACCGGCGGCGCCTTCCCCACCGCCGAGCACACCTACCGCTGACCCCGTCAGCGCCTCACCGGCTCGCGCGGCGCCGTGACGCCGCGCGAGCCGGTGAGAAGGCGCTGCCGTCAGTCTTCTTCGGAGTCCACTTCGCCGTGGCTGCTTCCGATCTCGGTGTGCCGGTCGTTGTCCTCGTTGTACGCATGGGGCAGGACGCTGAGGTTGACCAGGCCGCCGTTCCCGCCCCCGACGTCCTGCCCGATGGGCAGGGCGCCGGCCCGGGGGCCGCTCGAAGCGGCGGACGGCTGCGCGGTCAGCGCGAACGCGGCCACGGTGAGAGCGGCGGTCGCCAGCGCACCGCGCAGTGCACCACCGGTGCCGGCGATCGTGTTCTTGGTAGAAGGCACGTGCTTCTCCTGGGAGTCGGGGGAAGAGCAGGCACCTATCTATCACACCACGAGGTCGAACAGTTACAGAAAGTGCGCGCGGGGTCGTGTCGCCCCGAACGGTGTCAGGCCGGGAGTTCCTCGGGGCCCGCGGTGAGCCCTGCCGGCTCGACGGCGATCTCGTCGCCCAGGAGGCCGACCGCGGCCTTGACCACGGCGGGACCCGCGACGTTCATCAGCAGCAGGATGAGGTTCAACGACTTCTGCGCGTCGGTCATCTCACTGCCCGCCAGGGCGTCGACCGCGGTACGCAGGTCCGCCTGGTCCTCGGCCGAGACGTTCTGCAGCAGCGCGAGGCAGAGCGTGGGCAGCGCCAGGCGCGCCTTCTCGAACGAGATCTCGGTGAAGTTCTCGGCCTCCCGGACGCGGGTCTCGGCCTGCATCCGGTCGACCCCCCGGTCGGCGGCGGCCAGCAGCGAGGTCAGCAGCGTGCTGGGCCCCACCGCCACGTCCTCGTCGCCGACCCGGACGGTGAACAGGGCGCTGCGGAAGACCGCCATCGAGCCGAGGCTGGCCGCCACCATCTGGGCCGCCGCCGTCGTCGAAGCGGTGCGCGCACCGAGGTCCCAGCCGAAGGTGCGGATCAGCAGCAGGGCCCCCACCCCCGCCCCCGCGTTCAGCAACACGTACGCCCAGGTGCTCGGCACCCGGACCAGTGAGGCCGGCCGGTCGCGGTAGCGCGTGATCAGCTCGGCCATTCCCACCAGGCCGCCCAAAGTGGCCACGATGAGATACGCGATCATCAGTCGCGGCCCCCGGCCAGGCCCACCAGGTCCTCGCCGCCCTCCCGGCGGACGACCACCAGCCCGCGCCCGTCGAGTACGCGCACCGCGTCGGCGATCTCCAGCAGGGTCAGCCCGAGCCGGTCGTGCAACGCCTCGACGGAGAGCGGCCCGCGCGCCGCGGTCAGCGCGTCGAGCACCCGGCGGCAGGACTCGGGCAGGTCTTCAAGGTCGTCACCGGTGCCCCGCTCGCGCTCCCCGGCCAGGTACTCCTCCGGGAACCGCCGCGCCGCGGACTCCCCGGGCCGCTCCGACGGGCCCAGGAACGTACTCCACGGGTCGGTGGACCGATTCTGCCTCATGCGCACCTGCCAAGTCGTAGCCGATCTCCGGGCCGTGTGGAGCAGTTTCGATGAAATCCGGCAAACCGCCCGCCATCCACCCCCATGGCACCACTTGGACGCGCCGGAGTCATCCCGCGCTCCGGTGAGATGCCGTTATTTCTTGGCGTGCTCGGCGGAACGGACCACGATCAGCCGGTCGCCCGCGGCGAGCCGCGCGCACGCCGGGTTGTCGAACGGCAGCGTCCTCCCGTCGCGCACCAGCGCGATCACGGGAGCGCCCATCTCCTGGACCGACTTGCCGACCTCCTCAAGGCGCACCTCGCGCTCCACCAGGTCCAGGCCGCGCCCCTGCTCCAGCAGGTCCTCGATGACCTGGCTGACGCTGGGCTGGGTGGTGGACATCCCCAGCAGCCGGCCGGCCGCCTCGGAGGAGGTGATCACGTAGTCCGCGCCGCTCTGCCGCAGCAGCGGGACGTTCTCGGACTCGCGGACCGCGGCCCGGATCCCCGCCGCCGGGTTGAGCTGCCGGGCGGTGAGGGCGACGAGCACCGCGGTGTCGTCGCGCTGCACGGCGACCACGATCTCGCGGGCGCGCGCCACCTCGGCCCGGCGCAGCACGGAGCTGCGGGTGGCGTCGCCCACCACGCCGACGAAGCCCGCCTCGGCGGCCTCGGCCACCATCCGCGGGTCGGGGTCGACCACCACGATCGAGGTGCGCTCGCACCCGGTGTTCAGCAGGGTCTTGACCGCGCTGCGGCCCTTGGTGCCGTAACCGACCACCACGATGTGATCTTGCACTCGGCTCCTCCACCGGGAAAGCCGCCAGTCCTGGCGGGTGCGCGCGGCCAGTACCTCCAGGGTGGTGCCCACCAGGAGGATCAGGAACAGCACCCGGACCGGCGTGACGAAGACGACGTTGATCAGCCGCGCGCCCGGGCTGACCGGGGCGATGTCGCCGTAGCCCGTGGTCGACATGGTGACCGTGGCGTAGTAGAAGGCGTCGAGCAGGGAGATCGGCCCGCCGGCGGAGTCGCGGTAGCCGGCGCGGCCGATGTACACCACGAGGACCGTCGCGAACAGCAGCGTGAACGCCAACCCGATCCGGGTGGCCACCGAACGCAGCGGCCCCACCACCGGTGTGGGCAGCAGGACCCTCGCCTGACGCCCGGATCCTTCATCGACCACGGATCGACGGTAGCTCAGACGTCGGTCACCCGCAGCCCGGCGTGGGCTTTGTACCGCCGGTTGATGGAAATCAGGTTGGCGGTGAACGCCTCCACCTGGTGGGCGTTGCGCAGCCGGCCGCCGTAGATGCCGCGCATCCCGGGGATCCGCGCCGCCAGCGCCCGCACCATGTCGGACGCCTCCCGGTCGTCGCCGACCACCAGGATGTCCAGGTCCATCTCGGCGACCCCGGGGTCCAGCAGCAGCACCGCGGAGACGTGGTGGAACGCGCCGATCACCCGGCTGTCCGGCAGCACGGCGGCGGCCTGCTGGGCGGCGCTGCCCTCCTCGACGGGCAGCGCGTACGCGCCCTGCTTGTCGAACCCCAGCGGGTTGACGCAGTCGACCACGATCTTGCCTTCGAGTTCGGCGCGCAGCGACTCCAGCGTGGCCCGGTGGCCGTCCCAGGGCACCGCCACGATCACGACGTCGGCCTCGCGCGCCACGGTGGCGTTGTCGGCCCCGCGCACCGGCAGCCCCGGGTCCAGGTCGGCGGCGGCGCGGGCGGCCCGTTCGGCGTCGCGGGAGCCGATGAGCACCTGGTGGCCGGCCAGCGCGAACCGCCGGGCCAATCCCTTGCCCTGGTCTCCGGTGCCGCCGAGGATGCCGAGGGTCAGCCCGGCGACATCGGGGAGGTCGTGCGGCGAGGTCTGCTGAGTCATGTGACAAATCCTGCCAGGCCGCACTTACCCCATGACGATCGGGGCTCCCGGCCCGGAAACCCGGTGGCCACGGCCCCGGATGGGGCACCATGGGCGGGTGGACAACGACCAGGTGGCGATGTTGCGCGAGGTGCTGTCCGCCACGGGATGGCTGGAGCGCACCGGCGAGTTCGCCCGCGCCCTGCGGGTCTCGGCCCGGCGGCCGGGCGGGCTGCTGCTGGTGGGCACCCCAGGGGACGATCCCTGGCACCTGGCCGCCCACCTCGACGACGAGAGCCGCCACAACGACGTCCCCGGGCTGGCGCCGACGCTGGTGCGCTGGGAGCCGCCGCCGGACGCGCCCCCGCACCTGCGGGTCGGGCTCGACCGGTTGGCCGCGGCACGGCGCGGCGAGACCCTGTTCGTGGTCGCCGAGGAGGACGCTCCGGCACCGCTGCTGGAACGCGTGGACGACGCCCGGCGCACCGGGGCGGTGGTGCTGGCGCTGGAGGGCGGCGACCGCGAGCTGGCCGGGCTCGCCCACGAGGCGCTGACCGTACCGCCCGCCGACGGGCTGGTCTCCTTCGACGGCGCGCAGCACCTGGTCAGCGCCGCGGCGGGCCGGCCGGTGGAGCCGCGGCGCGGCCTGCGCGACCGGCTCGCCCGGGTGCTCGCGACCATCAGCGGCCCGGTGGTCGACTAAATCGTGTCGACCGGACCGGGCCGGCTAGCCCCACTCCTTGTCCTGCTCGCGCCAGTCCTCGTTGCGGCGGCGGGCCAGCTCCAGCGCGCCGGCCGCCTCCTGTTCCGAGCCGTACGGGCCCATCCGGTCCTTGCCGGGGCAGCCGACGCCGTGCTCGACCTTCATGTGCTTGAGACAGAACCACCAGTCACCATCGTCCTCTTTCACGGCTGACATCGTGCCCAGGATGGGCCAACTACACTCGCAGAACATGACAACCCAACTCCGGCCCGGCCGCGTCTCGCCGCTGCGCAAAGTCCCCGCGCACATCCCGCGGCCCGAATACGTGGGCAAGAAGCGGCCGCGTACCGGCGAGCCCGATGTCAAGACGCCCGAAATCATCGAGGCGATGCGGGTGGCCGGCCGGATCGCGGCCCAGGCGCTGCAGGAGGTGGGCCGGCACGTGCGGCCGGGCATCACCACCGACGAGCTCGACCGCATCGGCCACGAGTTCCTGCTCGACCACGACGCCTACCCCTCGACGCTCGGCTACCGCGGCTACCCCAAGTCGCTGTGCACCTCCATCAACGAGGTGATCTGCCACGGCATCCCCGACGACACCGAGTTGCGCGACGGCGACATCGTCAACGTCGACATCACCGCCTTCATCGGCGGGGTGCACGGCGACACCGACGCCACCTTCCTGGTCGGCGACGTCGACGAGGAGTCCCGGCTGCTGGTGGAGCGCACCCGGGAGGCCGCAGACCGGGCGATCCGCGCGGTGGCGCCGGGCCGGGCGATGAACGTGATCGGCCGGGTCATCGAGTCCTACGCCCGGCGGTTCGGCTACGGGGTGGTGCGCGACTTCACCGGCCACGGCATCGGCACCACGTTCCACTCCGGGCTGATCGTGCCGCACTACGACGACCCGCAGGCCGGCACGACCATGGAGCCGGGGATGACGTTCACGATCGAGCCGATGCTCACCCTGGGCACGATCGACTACGACATCTGGAAGGACGGCTGGACGGTCGTCACCAAGGACCGCAAGCGCACCGCGCAGTTCGAGCACACCATTCTGGTGACCGATGATGGCCACGAGATCCTGACGCTTCCCTGACCCGCCCGGCGGGTACGACGACGCTTGATCCACGTCCATAACCCCTCCGGCCGGAGGCAGCCCTCGCCATGAACGTCCCGGCGCCGTACGAACCGCGGGTCCCCTCCGACAGCATGCCCCCGGGGCGGGCGGCGCTGAGCGTGACCTGGGCGGCGTTGCCGTTCCTCACGTTCGGCCTCGCGACGCCGTTCACCTTCGCCGCGGCGGCGCTGTGGCGGCGCACCTGGCACCTGCTGCTGGCGGCCCTGGTCTACTCGGGCGTCTTCGCACTCCAGGTGCTGGCCGCGCCCGAGTTGGAAATCGCGCAGGAGGCCGGGGAGTCCGGCTGGAGCACCGCGGGCCTGCTGGCCGGCTTCCAGGCGATCGTGGGCTGCGCGCACGCGTTCATCGTCCGCCGCCGGGTGTTCGACCCCAGCGGGGCGGCCGGGCTGGCCGGCAACGAGAAGGCGATCGAGCGGGTGCGGCGGCAGCGGCTGATGCGGCAGAAGGCCAGGGAGTTGGCGGCCGCCGATCCGGGGCTGGCGCGCGAGCTGCGGATCGGCCGGCCTGACCTGCCCCGGCAGTACGACGACGGCGGCCTGATCGACTTCAACCACGCGCCCGCCGAGGCGTTGACCCTGCTGCCCGGGCTGACCCCCGAGTTGGCCGCGCGGATCGTGCGGGTGCGCGAGGACACCGGCGGGTTCATGTCCGCGGAGGAGCTGTCGGCGCTGGCCGAGCTGCCGCCCGCCCTCACCGCCGACCTGGCCGAGTACGGGCTCTTCCTGCGCTGACGCCCGGAACACCGCCCCCAAAAAAGCGACAAAGACTCCGATATAGGGTGAGCCTACCGAACTTAGGGAAGGCTTACTTAACCTATGGCTCAACCAGCGGAGATCGCGGCAGGCACCCCGAAGCTCGACGATCCGGCCGGCGCGGCCGGCCCCCTCCCAGCCTGGACCGCCTGACATGGCCGCCCCGACAGGCGAGGAACTGCTGCCCGAACCGCTCAGTGCCCTGCTGGACGCCGCCGCCGGCGTGCCGGCGGGGTTGCGGGCCGGCGCCGAGCCCGGCTGGCGGCCCGCCGACCGGCTGCCCGAGCTGATCGAGGCCGAGGCGCGGCGCTGGGACGCCCCACCGCACGTCGCAGCGGCGCTGCTGTGGAAGTCCTACTCCTACTGGGCGGTCCTGCCGGTGACGCTCGGCTGGGCGCTCGGCCGCCGGGTCCCGCTGGGCGGGCCGCCGATGCTGCTCCCGCTGGACGACGAGCCGCACCTGCTCGTGGGGCCGCGGGACCTGACGGTGGCCGTCACCGCCACGGACCCGGTCGCGGGACGGCCCGGCACCGTGGTGGCAGCCGACGAGACCGCGCTGCTGGCGATGGTCCGCCGGACCCTGCTGGAGGACCACCTCGCGCCGCTGATCCGCGCCCTGCACGCGCGCACCCGGGTGGGCGAGCGCACGCTGTGGGGGTCGGTGGCCGAGGCCTTCGCCTACCCGCTGGCGGCCCATGCGGAGTCGCTGCCCGAGCCGGCCGAGACCGTCGTGCCCGCCCTGCTGGACGGGCTCGGCCCGCCGGTCGCCGGGCTGGTCCGTCCCCTCCCGGGGCCGCCGGGGCTACGCCGGCGGACCTGCTGCCTGTGGGTGACGCTGCCGGGCGCGGAAGCCTGCCCCACCTGCTGCCTGATCCGGGAACCCGGCGAGCGGTAGCGGCGTCCCATCCCACACGGGGGTCCGGCGCGCCGTCGCGCCCGGGGAAGCAAGATCAGGCTAAAGTCCGGCCATACCGACCAACCCCGGGGGAAATTCTCATGATGGGTCAAAGCCACGCGCTTTCCGGTGCCGCCGCCTGGCTGGCCTCCGTGCCGCTGCTGACCCACGAGCCCCTGCTGGGTTCCTACGCCGTGTCGCTGACCCCGGCCCAGATCGCCGGCGGGGCCGTGGTCTGCGCGGGAGCGGCGATGCTGCCCGACATCGACCACCACAAGGGCACGATCTCCAACACCCTCGGCCCGATCACTCGGGTGCTGACCAAGGCGGTCGCCAAGGCGTCCGGCGGCCACCGGCAGGCCACCCACTCGATCCTGTTCGCGGTCGCCATGGGCATCGCCAGCGAGCTGCTGGCCACCCACTTCGTGTACGGCTGGTGGGTGCTGCTGTTCCTCATCGTGGCACTGGGGCTGCGCGGCGCCGGGATCGACTTCAAGGTGCGGGGCCGCGAGGTCTACGCCGAGACGCTGGACGCCCTGCTGGCCGCCGGAGTGGTCTTCCTGCTGCACGGTGTGGACATGCGGTTCGTGGGCTACGCCGTGTTCCTGGGCTGCATCGCGCACGTGGCCGGTGACTGCCTCACCCCGCGCGGCTGCCCGGTGTTCTGGCCGGTGAAGAAGCGGATCGGCGTCCCGCTCATCCCCCGTACCGACGGCAAGGTCGAGCGCTGGGTGATCGCCCCGCTGCTCACCCTCGCGATCGTGGTGCTGTCCCTGCGCTCCGCGCTGGGCGACCGGGCCACCGACTGGCTGACCTGAGGCCCGGCCGCGCGGCGGCGCCCTTCAGTAGCGGACGACCATGGCGATCCGGTCGTGGTCGATCAGGAAGCCGTCGGACACGAAGGTGACGTCACCGCCGTAGTCCAGCACCGTCTCGATGACGTGGTCGACCACGTCGTCGATCACGTCCCCGTGGTAGAGGCTCGCGTCACCCTCGATGAGGATCAGGGTGTCTCCGTCCCGCAGCGCCGGGGCGTAGTAGCCGCGCTCGACCACCAGGTGCGCCGCCCGGCCCTCCTCGGCCAGCCGGGTCGTCTCGTCCAGCCCGGCGGCGTAGCGGCGGGCGTTGCGGGCCGCCTCCAGTTCGGCCAGGACGGCCACCTCGCGCAGATCCTCGTAGGCCGCCAGCACCGGCCGGGCGAGCACCGCGAGGTCGTGCGGCGAGGTGGTCTCGTGGCAGCCCTCGATCCGGCCGGCGACCGTCACCGCCGGGCCGGCCACCTCGTCGAAGAAGGCGTGGTGGCGGGTCACCCCGGCGACCACCACGGGCCGCCGGTCCTCGGCGAGCACCCGGTCGAGGGCGGTGCCGACCTCCCGGAAGAACTGGCGCTGCCGCTCGTCGGGCGACGTGCGCGGCGGCCGGTCGAGCTTGCCCGCCCCCTCGGCGGCGTCCTCGGGCAGCCGGTGGCGCATCGGGAAGCCGTACAGGGAGATCTCGGCGAGCTCGTCGTCGAAGCCGTCCAGCAGCCGAACACGGCGGTCCGACAGCGCCAGCACCCAGTAGCGGCGGCTCCGGGTGTACTCGGCCACCAGGTCGCGGGTGACGAACGTGGTGTCCACCACCACCCGCTCGTCGACCGGCTGGGCCAGCATGAAGGCGTGGTGCTCGGCCGGTGCGGCGAGCAGCACCAGCGCGTCGCCGGCATGGGCCAGGTCCACCTCCCCGGCGGCGGCCTCCAGCCCGTGCACCACCTCGTCGGCGGTGCCCGGGCTGATCCGCCCGTCGGCGCGGAGCCTGCGGCGGACCTCCGCCAGCAGGTTGCGCAGCCGGATGGGGTCCTGCTGGTTCTCCGGAGCGTGGCGGCTGGTCGGCATCAGCACCGAGACCGCCGGGAAGGTGCGCGGTTTGCGAAGCTGGGACAGGGTTACGGCGTCCATGATCCCCCGATCAGATGGCATACTCCCCCGTTGCCACCTTTGTAACGGACAACCGGTAAACGAGGTATAAGGCGGAGTCATTCCACCTTATAACCCCTGTTCAGAGCCGATCACGCAGGTCGCGCTTGAGCACCTTGCCGGCCGCCGACACCGGGATCTCGTCGGTGAAGATGACCTCGCGGAGCTTCTTGTAGGGCACGACCTTCTCGTTCACGAAGGCCAGCAGTTCCTCCGCCGTCACCTCGCCCGAGCGCACCACGAACGCGGTGGGCAGCTCGCCGGCCTTCTCGTCCGGCCGGCCGATCACGGCCGCGTTGGCTACCGCCGGGTGGGAGAACAGGATCTCCTCCAGTTCCCGGGGGTACACGTTGTAGCCGTTGTAGAGCAGCATGTCCTTCTTGCGGTCGACGATGAACAGGTAGCCGTCTTCGTCGATGACGCCGATGTCGCCGGTGCGCAGCCAGCCGTCGGCGCCCAGCACCTCGGCGGTCGCCTCCGGCCGGTTCAGGTAGCCGGCCATCACCTGCGGGCCCTTGCCGCACACCTCGCCCTCCTGCCCGGCCGGCAGCGCGGGGGTGGCGTCGTCGACGGTCGCGGCCTCCACCGGGACCACCTTGATCTGGGTGTCGAAGACCGGGACGCCGACGCTGCCGGCCTTGCGCAGCCCCGAGACGTTCGACGGGTTGGCGGTCAGGCCCATGGTGACCTCGGTGAGCCCGTACCCCTCGCCGATGACCGCGTCGGGGAACCTCTCCTGCAGCCGGTTGAGCATCTCCACCGACAGCGGGGCCGCACCCGAGGAGATGCCGCGCACCGCGGACAGGTCGAGGGTCTCGAAGGAGGGGTCGGCGAACAGCGCGGAGAACAGCGCCGGGGCGCCGCCCAGGTTGGTGGCCTGGAACTTCTCCATGTCGGCGAGGAAGGCCGGCACGTCCAGCCGCGGGTGGATGATCACGGTGTTGCCGGAGAGCAGCTGGATGTTGAGGTAGGCGATGGTGCCCATGGCATGGAACCAGGGGGCGACGTTGACGAGCACGCCGGTGCCGAGCCGGGTCGGGTACTCCTCCAGGGCGCCGACCTGGTCGAGGATCAGCCCGCCGGCCTCGTCCAGAGCGGGCACCGAGCCCGCGGCCCAGCAGCCGTACTGGAGCGAGCAGAGCACCGCGTTGCGGTGCGGGATCATGACGCCCTTGGAGCGCCCGGTGGTCCCGCCGGTGTAGGCGATGTGCGCCAGGTCGGCGGTGTCGATCTCCACCTCGGGCGGGGTGTCGGGACGGCCCGCGCCGATCTCGGCGAAGGCGACGCCGCACTCGGCGAAGGCTCCGTCGCACAGGCCCGGCACGTCCGGCTCCCCGAGCAGCCCTGTGATGATCACGGTCTTGATCTTGGTCCGGCCGAGCGCCTGGGCGACCGGGGCCGCCACGAAGTCCAGCGTCACCACCGCGATAGCCCCGCAGTCGTCGAGCTGGTGGGCCAGGTCGTCCGGCGGCAGCAGCGGGTTGCAGGGCGAGAAGGTGGCGCCGGCCAGCAGGGTCCCGTAGTAGGCGATCGGGAACTCCGGCAGGTTGGGCAGGTGCAGGGCGACCACGTCGCCGCGGCCGATGCCGCGCTCCCGCAGCCCGTGGGCGAAGCGCGCCGCGGCGGCGGCGAGTTCGGTGAAGGAGAGGTCCTGTCCGGCGTAGTGGAAGGCCGTGCGCGCGCCGAACCGGCGGGCCGCGCCGGCCAGGATCGCGCCCACCGGCACGTCCGGGTACTCCAGCGAGCGCGGCAGCCCGGCCGGCCAGTGTGCGAGGTGTGTCCCGGACGTCGCGCCCATGGTTATCGCCCTTCCACGAGTTTCGGACCTGCGTCGGTGTGAGGATCCTCACCGTACGCCAAATAGAACCGCGTTCGGGTGTTTCGTACAAGGGGTGATCGTCAACGAGGACCGAGCACCGCGGGCACGGTGTCAGCGCTCGCGCGCGTCGCGATCGGCGAGGGCCGCCAGCTGGGCGTTGTACCGGGCCAGCTCGTCGTCCTCCTGCCCGGCCCCGGCTCGGTCCGCCTTGCGATCCTGCCGGCGGGCCTGCCGCTGGTCGTCCAGGAACCACTGGGCGCCGATGACGATCAGCACGATGAGGGTCGGGATCTCACCGAACCCCCAGGCGATCGCGCCGCCCGCGTGCTGGTCTTCGAGCACGGACGTACCCCAGGGCGGCCGGACCACGTTGTACCAGCCCGCGGCGATCGGCTGGCTGAGGTTCATCAGCGCGATCCCGAAGAAGGCGTGGAACGGCATCGTGACGAACAGCAGCAGCAGCCGGCCGACGTGCGGCAGCCGGCGCGGCGCCGGGTCCACCCCGATGAGCACCCAGAAGAACAGCGCCCCGGAGGCCAGGAAGTGGACCTCCATCGCGATGTGCCCGAGATGGTCGCGCATCGCGCTCTCGAACAGCGGGGTGAAGTACAGCGCGAAGGTGCTCGTCACGAAGATCGCCGTGGCCACGCCGGGATGCGCCACCACGGCGATGACCCGGCTGTGCAGGATCGCCGTCAGCCACTCGCGCGGCCCCCGGTCGCCCCGGACCTTCGCGGGCTTCAGCGCCCGCAGCGCCAGGGTGAGCGGCGCGCCCAGCACCAGGAAGATCGGCGTGATCATCGAGAGCACCATGTGCTGGGCCATGTGCACGCTGAACAGGATCGGCGCGTACGTGGCCACCCCGGTCTGGGTCACCGCGACGAGCGTGATCAGGCCCAGGAACCAGGCGACGGTGCGCCCGACCGGCCAGCGGTCGCCCCGCCGGTACAGCCGGACCAGCCCCGCCACGTACAGCCCGGCGAGGACCACGACGACCAGTGCGAAGAAGAAGTCCAGCCGCCACAGGCCGAGCAGCCGGCCGACCGTGAGCGGCGGGGGCATGCCGTAGCCGAGCAGCGAGCGGACCGGGTCCTCCTCCAGCGCGACGACGGGCGGGGCGGTGCGGGCCAGACCCACCGCCAGGCCCATCACCGCGCCCATCACCGCCACCTCGACCGTGGCCAGTCGGATGAACGCGCGCGGCTTCCGGTCGGCCACCGCGGGCAGCGTCCGGCGGCGGTGCCACCAGCCGAACCAGCCGAGCACCGCGAACGCGACCGCCTTCGCCAGCACCAGCCGCCCGTACGCGCTGGTGAACAGCTCGGCCGGCTCGGGCAGCCGGGCCGCGACGTTGGCCAGCCCGCTGAACCCGACGAGGACGTAGCACCCCAGCGCCATCCGGCTGAAGCGGTCGGCCATGACGCCGAGCCCGTCGGCGTCGCGGCGGGCATGCAACCCGAGCATGACCAGCCCGCCCACCCACAGGACGACCGCCACCACGTGCAGGGCCAGCGCGGTGACCGCGGCGCCGTGGTTGGCGGCGGAGGCGGAGTGGCCGGTCAGCGGCGGCGGCAGCAGCGCGATCCCGGCCACCAGGAGCAGGCCGCCCGCCCCGTTCGGGGTGACCGTGGTGCGGGCCAGCAGGGCGACGACCACGGTGAGCAGGATGACGAGCAACAGCCCGGTGCCCTGCGGCAGCGAGCCGATGTAGCTGCTCAGCTCGTTGCCGGCGAGGACCTTGCCGGGCGGTTCGCCGAGCACGTCGGAGACGGTGAGCACCAGGGTGGTCCCGGCGGCGGCCGCCCAGAGCACGGCGGTCCAGGAGGCCGCCCGCAGGTAGCCCGTGGCGGCGGGGCCGAGCCGCCCCTGCGGCAGTGGCAGCAGCGCCGCCGCCGCCAGCAGCGCGCCCACGGTCAGGACGGCGCCCACGTCCATCACGAGCCGGGCCGCGGGCAGCCCCCAGCGGGTCGTCGCACCCGCGTCGCCCAATCCGGGGATGACCTTCTCGGTGACCGCCCCGCCCGCGACCAGCGTCGCGACGAGGGCGGCCAGGGCGGCGGCCGCGGCGATGGCCGCGGCCCGCGCGATCCCGAGGGCCTGCTTATTCACCGCTGTTCCCCGCCGGGTCGCGGCGGCGCAGGACGACCCAGGCGAACCCGATCCCGACGCCCAGCAGCAGCCCGCCGCCGATCACGAGCGGCGTGTTCGAGCCGCCGTCGTCGGCCTTCTGCGCGCCGGCGGGAGAGGCCGGCGCACCGGCGGGCTCCGCGCCCGGCGGGAGGGTGGGCGTGGTGCCCGGCGCCGGCGTCGCCCCGGCGTCGCTGGTCGGTGTGTCGCCGCCGGTCACGGTGAAGTCCAGGGTGCCGGGGATCGGGTGCCCGTCCTCGCCGACCACCCGGTAGGCGACGGTGTAGGAGCCGGCCGGCAGCGCGCCGCTGAGCGACTGCGTCACCCGGGGCCCGTCACGGCGTGCCTCGCCGGTCTGGAACTCCTTGCCCGCGGTGTCCTTGACCAGGACCTTCGCGTGCTGGATCCGGTCGCTGAAAACTAGCAGCACCTCGCTCGGCGGGGCCACCTTCGCGTTCTTGGCGGGGTTGCTGCTGATCAGCCGGGTGTGCGCGGCGGCCGGAGAGGCCAGGAGGACGCCCGCGCCCAGGGCCAGCAGGAGGGCCACGGCGAACGTGCGGGTGCGGGTCATGATGGTGCGCGGCATTGCGCGATCTCCAGGTAGGGGCGGGGTAACCCCTCAACGATAGTGACTGCCTGTGGTGCCCGGTACCCAGGCGGGGTTCAGGAGCAGTCGCAGCAGTCGCACTTGCAGCAGGAACCGGAGCAGTCGCAGCAGTTCGCGCAGGAGTCGCCGGAGCCGCCGTCCCCCCGGCGCCGAGTGCAGTGGCAGCGGTCACGACAGCGCCTGCCGTGCCACCTGCTCCACGGCGGCTGCCAGATCCCGCAGCTGGCGCAGGACAGCGTCCCGGAGAAGCAGGGCACCGGGAACGGCGGCCGGGGCGGGCGGCCCGGCGGGTACTGCGGCGGCGGGTACCCGCCCGGACCGTAGGGCTGCTGCGGCGGGTACCCGCCGGGGCCGTAGGGCTGTCCCGGCGGGTATCCGCCGGGCCCGTGCGGCGGGTACCCGGCGAAGACGCGGTCGACGGAGCGGCGCGCCTCACGGTCGAGCAGGGCGTGCACCAGCCGGGGTTCCGCCAGCTCCAGTTCGGCCAGGGCCAGCCGCAGCCCGTGCAGCGCGTCGTCGCAGTGCCGGCGCGCCTCCCCGGCCGTGGTGCCGGTGGCCAGCAGCGGGTTGAAGGCGCCCGCCGCCCGGTCGTCGTGGTAGTCCTCGACCGCGTCGAGCAGGTGGGCGAGCCGGCCGAAGAACCGGCCGGCCTCGGCGAGCGGTTCGGCGTTGCCCGGCCGGCCCGCCAGCACCGCGGTGTGCGCGAAGGCCGCCGCCACCGCCAGCTCGGTCGGCTCGGTGAGCTCCAGCAGGCCCAGCCCGGGGGTCGCCTCCAGTTCGGCCTGGCGCAGTGCCGCGGAGCGCAGCGGGCCGGGGTCGAAGCCCACGGCCGCGCCGGTCCGTTCCCCGGCCGCGTCCCAGCGGCCAGCCAGCCGGCCGGCCACGGCCGCCACCGGCCGGCGGGCGTGGGCGCCGTCGCCGTCCGCCAGGTGGTCGCGGGTCTTGCCCGCGGCCAGCAGCAGGGAGACCGCGGCGGCCAGCCGGGCGCCCTCGTCCCGGGCGTCGACCACGTCCGCGGTGCGCATTCCGCGCAGCGCGCACGGCCCGGCGGTGCGGTGCGCCGAACCGCCCGGCCGCTGGGCCTCGACGAGCACCGACACCAGCAGGCCGTCGTAGTTGGTGACCAGGCGCGCGGCCTGGCCGTGTTCCCTGCGCAGGGTCAGGCACAGGCCGCAGAGGTGGGCCATCCATTCCTTGAAGAGCGATGTACACATACCGTGCTGGCATGGGCGGATGACACCGAACATCTGCTGTGTTCTCCCCTCGGCCCCGTCCGGCGCATTATGACCGCATCACCTGGGTTCTGGGTTCGGGCGAGATCACAATCCGGCACAGGCGAGCGCCCTCCGGTAGGCGGCCAGCCGGGGCTCCTCCCCCGCTTCGGTCTCTCCCAGCAGTTCCGCCAGGTCGAACCAGGTCTGCGCCGCGTCCCGGGTCGCCTCCATCTCCTCCAGGTGGGTCGCCGCGCGGGTCAGCGCGGACACCGCCTCGTCGCGCCGGCCCAGCCGGACCAGCGCCTCCCCCAACACGGTGAGCGCCCATGCGGTGGCCCGCCGGGGCGCCTCGCCGAGCAGTTCGATCGCCTCTCCGGCGAGTTCGGCGGCGGCGGCCGGGCGGCCGAGCGCGGTCTCGGCGCGGGCCAGCTCGGTCAGGCACCAGGCCACGTCGATCTCGCCGGCGGCGCTGGCCGCGATCTCGCGGCGCACCCGCACCAGCAGCTCCCGGGCCTGCGCGGCCTCCTCGGGACGGGCGCGCAGCAGCAGGCTGGCGTAGGCGGTGCGGAGCCGGTTGAGGTTGCGCCGGTCCTCCTCCTCGCCGAGCAGCAGCAGGGCCCGCTCGGCGAGCGCGGCGCCGACCTCGTACTCGCCGCGGATCTCGGCGACGTAGGCCGCCTCCCAGTACGCGGCCATCCGCGCCTTGGGGCTGCCGAGCCGCTCGGCCCGGTCGATCAGCTGGTCGGCGAGCTGGTGGGCGCGGACGAGGTCGCCCCGCTCGATGAAGGCGGCCAGCAGCATGGCGCCCAGATGCACCGCGGCGTCGGTGTGCTCGGACCCGATGGTGGCGAGCTGCCGCAGCGCCTCCTCGGCGACCTGGACGCTGGCGCTCAGGTCGCCGCGCTCGCGCAGGCAGCGGCTCAGCGCCACGTGCACCCTGGCCCAGTGGTCGAGGTCGGCCTCGGCGGATGCCTCGGTGGTGAGCTGCCGCAGCTCGGCGATGGCCGCCTCCAGCTCTCCGGTGGCCTCCAGCGCCAGGGCGTGCCCCCAGCGGGCCTGGTGCAGCAGGTCCGGCAGCGCCACCGCGTCCTTGTTGTCCAGCACCTCGGCGAACCGGGCGCGGGCCTCGGCCGCCGCCCCGTTCTGCAAGGCGATCTCGGCGTAGTCGAGGGTCACCCGCAGCTCGTCGACGACCTCTTCGCTGACCCCGCTGACCAGATAGGTCGCCGAGCAGTTGAGCTTGCCGGCCAGCAGCTCGATCACGCTCGGCGCCGGAACGCGCTTGTCGCTCTCGATCAGCGAGATGTAGCTGTCGGACAGCTCGGGGAAGGCGAGCTGTGCCTGACTGATCCCCTGTCGGATGCGCAACGTCCGGATCCGCTGCCCAAGGGATTCTTGACCGACCATCACGAACTCACCGCCACCTTCAACGCACGGCCCGAATCCTTCCAGTGTGTCGAGATCGCATGCCGAAGGCTTCTCGTTTCACCGGATCCGGTACGAAGCGTAATCATCCGTGGTCGACCAGCGCGAGATGGCCCACCAGAAAAATCTTGCGTACCTGACTAGACAGGCGGGATCACCCGGAAGCATGTCAAAACCGGGCGAGAATGGTGAAGCCTGACGACGATCGGGCCGCCGGTTCATCGAATCCGCCGGTACGGGGCCCGCCCGAACCCTGTTGTACTGGGGGAATGACCGACGACAACGGGGTGCGGTGGCTGAACGGGCTGCCGCCTCCCGACGCCGAGCGCGAGTTGCTGGCCTGCTGCGGCGCGCCGGCCTGGGCGCGCGCGGTCGCGGCGGCCCGGCCGTTCGCCGACCCGGCCGCGCCGCTCGCCGCGGCCGAGGCCGCGTCCGCCGCCCTGGCCTGGCCGGACGTGGCCGAGGCGCTGGCCCGCCATCCGCGGATCGGCGACCGGCCCGCGGGAGACGACCGCGAGTCGGCCTGGTCGCGGGGCGAGCAGTCGGGAACCGCCACCGCCGGCCACCGGGTGGCACGCGACCTGCACGCGGGGAACCTGGCCTACGAGGAGCGGTTCGGCCACGTCTTCCTGATCTGCGCCACGGGGCTGTCCGCCGCCGACATGCTCGCCGCGCTGCGCCGGCGGCTGGACAACGCCCCCGCCGCCGAGCGTGAGATCGTCCGGAACGAACTGCACAAGATCGCGCGCCTGCGCCTGGAGAAACTGCTGGAGCATTACCGGTGACGCTGTCCACCCACGTCCTCGACACCCATCTCGGCCGGCCCGCCGCCGGCGTGCCGGTCCGGCTCGACCGGCACATGGGGGACACCTGGAGCCCGCTGGCCGAGGACGTGACCGACGCCGACGGGCGGCTGTCCGGGTTGCCGGCCCCGGAGCCGGGCACCTACCGGCTGCGGTTCGGCACCGGCCCCTACTTCGCGGGGCTGGGCACCGCGACTTTCTATCCGGAGGTGAGCGTCGTCTTCACCGTCGCCGACCCGGGTGAACACCACCACGTACCGCTGCTGGTGAGCCCGTTCGGCTACTCGACCTACCGGGGGAGCTGACCGATGGCGATCGTCCTGGGGGACAACCGGTACGGCAAGGCCGAGGTGCGGGTGGTGCGGGTCGACCGGAGCGGCGACACCCACACCCTGCGCGACCTCAACGTGTCCGTGGCGCTGTCGGGCGAGTTCGCCGCGGTGCACCTGACCGGCGACAACGCGGCGGTGCTGACCACCGACGCGCAGAAGAACACCGTGTTCGCGTTCGCCCGCGAGCACGGCGTCGCCTCGCCCGAGGAGTTCGGGCTGCGGCTCGCCCGGCACTTCGTCGGTTCGCAGCCGGCGGTGCGGCGGGCCCGGGTGACGGTCGAGGAGTACGCCTGGGACCGCGTCCCGGTCACCGGCCACTCGTTCGTCCGGCGCGGCGGCGAGATCCGCACCGTACGGGTGACGCACGACGGGTCCGCAACGCACGTGGTGGCGGGCCTGCGCGGGCTGACCGTGCTGAACTCCACCGGCTCGGAGTTCCGCGGGTACGTCAAGGACGCCTACACGACCCTGCCCGAAACCCTCGACCGGGTGCTCGCCACCGAGGTCCACGCCGAATGGCGGCACCTCTCCCCCACGGCGTCCCCCGAGGCGCCCTGGGACGCCTCGTTCACCGAGGTCCGGCGGCTGCTGCTGGAGACGTTCGCCGGCACCTACAGCCGCTCCCTCCAGCAGACGCTGTACGCGATGGGCCGCCGGGTGCTGGAGGAATGCCCGGGGCTGGGCGAGATCCGGCTGTCGATGCCCAACCGGCATCACTTCCTGGCCGACCTGGAGCCGTTCGGCCTGGACAACCCCGGCGCGGTCTTCTACGCCGCCGACCGCCCCTACGGCCTGATCGAGGGCACCGTCCTGCGCGACGACGCCCCGCCCGCCGAGGAGGCCTGGTGAGAACGGACCCCGCGGTGTTCCTGCGCCCGGCCACCTGGGCCGAGGCGCTGGCGGCGAAGGCCGAGCACCCGGCAGCGCGGCCGATCATGGGCGGCACCGACGTGATGGTCGAGCTGAACTTCGACCGGCCGCGCCCGCCCGCGCTGCTCGACCTGACCGCGATCCCCGAGCTCGCCGGGTGGGAGCGGACGGGCGGCCTGATCCGGCTGGGCGCCGGAGTGCCCTACACCCGGATCATCACCGAACTCGGGGACGCGCTGCCGGGCCTGGCGGGCGCCGCCCGCACGGTCGGGTCGCCGCAGATCCGCAACCGGGGCACGGTCGGCGGCAACCTGGGCTCGGCCTCTCCCGCCGGGGACGCCCACCCGCCGCTGCTGGCGACCGGCGCCGCGGTGGAGGTCGCGTCGGCGCGCGGGACGCGCGAGATCCCGATCGGCGACTTCTTCACCGGGCCCAAGCGCAGCGCGCTGCTGCCGGACGAACTGATCCGCGCGGTCCGGGTGCCGGCGGCAGCCGGACCGCAGCAGTTCGCCAAGGTCGGCACCCGGAACGCGATGGTGATCGCGGTCTGCTCGTTCGCGCTGGCCCTGCGGCCCGCGGACCGGGCGGCCGGCACCGGGATCGGCTCGGCGGGACCCGTCCCGCTGCAAGCTCCCGAGGCCGAGGAGTTCCTGGCCGGCGAGCTGGACTGGACCTCCCCCGAGGCGCTGGACGAGCGGGTGGCGCGGCGGTTCGGGGAGCTGGTGGCCGCCGCGGCGCGGCCGATCGACGACGTGCGGGGCCATGCGGCGTACCGGCGGCACGCGCTGGCGGTGCTGGCCCGCCGCACGCTGACCTGGGCCTGGGACGACTACCGGAGGGAGACCGCGGGTGCGGGTGACGTTGACGGTCAACGGTGAACGGCGGGTCGCCGACGACGTGTGGCCGGGCGAGTCGCTGCTGTACGTGCTGCGGGAGCGGCTGGGCCTGCCCGGCGCCAAGAACGCCTGCGAGCAGGGCGAGTGCGGTTCGTGCACGGTCTACCTGGACGACGTGCCGGTCTGCTCGTGCCTGGTCGCCGCCGGGCAGGCGCAGGGCCGCGAGGTCCGCACGGTGGAGGGCCTGGCCGACGGCGGCCGGCTCGATCCGGTGCAGGCGGCGTTCGCCGAGGCGGGCGCGGTGCAGTGCGGTTTCTGCACGCCCGGCCTGATCGTCCAGACGCACGCCCTGCTGCGGGACGACCCGGACCCGGCCGACGCCGACATCCGCGAGGCCCTGGCCGGCAACCTCTGCCGCTGCACCGGCTACGAAAAGATCATCGAAGCCGTCAAGCTCGCCGCCGCCCGCACCGGGGGGTCGCAATGATCGTCGTCGAGAACGGGCACGTCGTGACCGTGGGCGGGGACGAGTATCCCGCCGGGCACGTGGTGATCGACGGCGACCGGATCGTCGCCGTGGGGCCCGGCGCCGCGCCGCCCGGGGAGTACTCCGAGCGGATCGACGCGGGCGGGTGCCTGGTGACGCCGGGGCTGGTGAACACGCACCACCACCTGTACCAGTGGGCCACCCAGGGCTTCGTCCCGGACGGCACCCTGTTCGAGTGGCTGACCGGGCTGTACGACATCTGGGCCGGGATGGACGCCGAGGTGGTCGCCGACGCAGCCGCGGCGGGGCTGGCCTGGCTGGCGCTGTCGGGGTGCACGACCACCACCGACCACCACTACGTGTTCCCCCGCGGGCGGGGCGACCTGTTCGCCGCCGAGGTGGCCGCGGCCCGCCGGATCGGGCTGCGCTTCCACCCGTGCCGCGGCTCGATGGACCGGGGCCGCTCCCAGGGCGGCCTGCCGCCGGACGAGGTCGTCGAGGACACCGAGGCCGCGCTGCTCGCCACCGAGGCGGCGATCGACGCCTACCACGACCCGGCGCCCGGCTCGATGCTGCGGGTGGCGGTGGCGCCCTGCTCCCCCTTCTCGGTGACCGAAAAGCTGATGACCGAGGCGGCGGCGCTGGCCCGGCGGCGGGGCGTCCGGCTGCACACCCACCTGGCCGAGACGCTGGACGAGGACGAGCACTGCCGCGCGCAGTTCGGCTGCACGCCGGGCGAGTACATGGAGCGGCTGGGCTGGCTGGGCGACGACGTGTGGTTCGCGCACTGCGTGCACCTGGACGACGCCGACATCGCCCGGTTCGCCGCCACCGGCACCGGAACCGCGCACTGCCCCAGCTCCAACGGCCGGCTCGGCGCGGGCATCGCCCGGGTCGCGGAACTGCTGGCGGCGGGGGCTCCGGTGGGGCTGGGCGTGGACGGCGCGGCCTCCAGCGAGCTGACCCCACTGGCCGGCGAGTTGCGGCAGGCGCTGCTGTTCCAGCGCGCCCGGTCCGGCCCCCGGGCGCTCACCGCCCGGCAGGCCCTGGAGCTCGGCACCCTGGGCGGCGCCCGCTGCCTGGGCCGGCAGGACGAGATCGGCACGCTGGCGCCGGGGAAGCTGGCCGACCTCGCGATCTGGCGGCTCGGCGGCTTCCACGCCGCGGTCGCCGACCCGGTGACCGCCCTGGTCTTCGGCCCCACCCCGCCACTGGCCCGGCTGCTGGTCGCCGGGCGGACCGTCGTCGCGGACGGCGAGCTGCGCACCGCCCCGCAGGACGCGGTGGCCGCCGGCGGCGTCCGGGCCCGTGACCGCCTGCTGGGAGGACGCCCATGACACCGCCCATGACACCGCCGGTGGCACCGTCGCGCGTCGAGTCCCGCACCGTCCCCGGCGGGGTGGGTGACAGCGCCGCCCGGCCCGACGGCGTCCTCAAGGTGACCGGGGAGTTCGCCTACTCCTCGGACCTGTGGGCCGACGACATGCTGTGGGGCGTCACGCTGCGCGCCCCGCACCCCCGGGCGCTGATCAAAAGCATCGACCTCGGCCCGGCGCTGGCCGTGCCGGGCGTGCACGCGGTGCTCACCCACGAGGACGTGCCCGGCGAGAAGCACTACGGCCTCGACCGCCGCGACCAGCCGGTGCTGGCCGTCGACCAGGTGCGCTACCAGGGCGAGCCGGTGGCGCTGGTGGCCGCCGACCACCCGGAGACCGCGCGCCGGGCGCGCGACCGGATCCGGGTGGAGTACGAGGTGCTGGAGCCGGTGACCGACGCGCGCCGGGCCGCCCTGGACCCTGGCTGCCCGAAGGTGCACGAGTCGGGTAACGTCGTCCGGCACCAGCCGATCCGGCGGGGCGACCCGGAGACGTCCGGCGCCGAGGTGGTGGTGACCGGCGAGTACGAGGTCGGCATGCAGGATCAGGCGTTCCTGGGCCCGGAGTCGGGGTTGGCGGTGCCCGCCGAGGACGGCGGGGTGGACCTGTTCGTCGCCACCCAGTGGCTGCACGTCGACCAGGAGCAGATCGCCCCCTGCCTGGGGCTGCCGCCGGAGAAGGTGCGGCTCACCCTGGCCGGGGTGGGCGGCGCGTTCGGTGCCCGCGAGGACCTGTCGATGCAGGTGCACGCCTGCCTGCTGGCGCTGCGCACCGGCCGCCCGGTCAAGATCGTGTACGGCCGGGAGGAGTCGTTCTTCGGGCACGTGCACCGGCATCCGGCCACGCTGCGGTACGAGCACGGCGCCACCCGGGACGGCCGGCTGGTGCACGTCAAGGCCGAGATCGTCCTGGACGGCGGGGCGTACGCCTCCTCCACCACGGCCGTGGTGGGCAACGCCGCGTCCCTGGGCGCCGGCCCGTACGAGGTGCCGAACGTGGCGATCGACGCCTACGGCGTCTACACCAACAACCCGCCGTGCGGGGCGATGCGCGGCTTCGGCGCCGTGCAGGCGTGCTTCGCCTACGAGTCGCAGATGGACCGGCTGGCGCAGGCGTGCGGGCTGGACCCGGTGGAGATCCGCGTCCGCAACGCGCTGTCGGAGGGGTCCACGCTGGCCACCGGCCAGGTGGTGGACATGCCCGCCCCGCTGACCGACCTGCTGGAACGCGCCCGGGCGTTCCCCGCTCCCCCGCCGCCGGACCGCTCGGACGCGCGGAACCTGCCGGGCGGGGTGGCGAACACCACCCGCGGCGAGGGCGTGGTGCGCGGAGTCGGCTACGGCATCGGGATCAAGAACATCTGCTACTCGGAGGGGTTCGACGACTTCTCCACCGCCCGGGTCCGGCTGGAGCTGGTCGGCGGCGAACCGGCGGCGCTGGTGCACACCGCCGCCGCCGAGGTGGGCCAGGGCCTGGTGACGTTGCAGGCGCAGATCGCCCGCACCGAGCTGGGCGTGGCGCGGGTGACGGTGGCCCCGGCAGACACCGCCGTCGGCTCGGCGGGCTCCTCCAGCGCGTCCCGCCAGTCGTACATGACCGGCGGCGCGGTCAAGGCGGCCTGCGCGGCGGTGCGGGAGCAGGTGGTGAAGCTGGCGGAGGCCCGGCTCGGCCGGACGCTCGGCGAGGTCACGCTGCGCGACGGCGAGCTGCGGGCCGATGGCGTGGCCGTGCCGCTGGCCGAGATCCTCGCCGGCGAGGCGGTCGAGGAGACCCGGGAGTACCGGCACCGGCGCACCTTCCCGCTGGACCCGGTGACCGGGCAGGGGAACTCGCACGTGCAGTTCGCGTTCTGCGTGCACCGGGCGGTGGTGGACGTGGACGTGGAGCTGGGCCTGGTCAAGGTGGTGGAGCTGGCCGCGGTGCAGGACGTGGGCAAGATCCTCAACCCGGTCTCGCTGGCGGGGCAGATCCACGGCGGCACCGCGCAGGGTCTGGGACTGGCCCTGATGGAGGAGGTCCAGGTCTCCGGCGGGGAGATCCGCAACCCCTCCTTCACCGACTACCTGATCCCCACCATCCTCGACATGCCGCCGATGCGGCTGGAGATCCTGGAGCACCCCGACCCGTTCGCCCCGTACGGGCTGCGCGGGGCGGGCGAGCCTCCCACGCTGTCCTCGACCCCGGCGATCGTGGCGGCGGTGCGGGACGCCGCCGGGCTCCCGCTCACCCGGATCCCGATCCGGCCGGAACACATTACCGGAACGTAATATGCACGTAGAGTAACGACCCATGCTCACTGATCCGCCAGGCCGGCCGCCCGCCCCGCGCCGCGGCGCTCCGGAGCCGCCCGCGAGTTGTCCCAATCGTGTTCTTCCGGCGGCCGCGTCTGCCCGCGGCGGGCCTGGTGCGGGGTGTCAAATAGTCCCGTTGTGTCATCCCCACAGGTCCCCCCAGGCATGAAGGACGTCGACGTGGTCTCCGCCCAGTCCCCCGCCGAGCTTCCTCCGACCGGCCACGTGCTCGTGGCCCCGGACAAGTTCAAGGGGTCGCTGACCGCGTCCGAGGCCGCCCGGCATCTGACCGCGGGGTTGCGCCGGGCCAGACCCGCGATACCGGTGGTGGAACTGCCCATCGCCGACGGCGGGGACGGTACCGCCGACGCCGCCGTCGCGGCGGGCTGGCGGCGGGTGAGCGTCGAGGTCACCGGCCCCACCGGCCGGCCCGTCACCGCCGCGCTGGCCGTCGCCGGCGACACCGCGCTGGTCGAGCTGGCCGAGGCGTCCGGGCTGCGGCTGCTCCCCGAGGGGCGCCTCCAGCCGCTCACCGCGACCAGCACGGGCACCGGGCAACTACTCGGCCACGCCGTCCGGCTGGGCGCCCGCCGCATCGTGCTCGGGCTGGGCGGCAGCGCCTGCACCGACGGCGGCGCGGGGATGATCCAGGGGCTGGGCGGCCGGCTGCTGGACGCCATGGGCAACGACCTCCCGCCGGGCGGCGCCGCGCTGCGCGGGCTGCACGCGCTCGACCTGCGCGGGCTGCCCGACCTGTCGGGAATCGAGGTGATCGTGGCCGGCGACGTCGACAACCCGCTGCTGGGCCGTACCGGCGCCACCGCCGTCTACGGGCCGCAGAAGGGCGCCGGCCGGGAGGAGCAGCGGGTGCTGGAGGCGGGGCTGCGCCGGTGGGCCGACCTCGCCGAGGCCGCGTCCCGCCGCCCGGCCCGCGACCTGCCCGGCGCGGGCGCGGCCGGCGGGGTCGGCTTCGCTGCGCTGGCCTTCCTCGGCGCCCGGTTCGAGCCGGGCATCAACTTCCTGCTGGACCTGCTGGGCTTCTCCGCCCGGGCCCGCGGCGCCCGGCTGATCATCACCGGTGAGGGCTCGCTCGACACCCAGACCCTGCGCGGCAAGGCCCCGGTCGGGGTGGCCAGGGCGGGCGCCCGCGCCGGGGTGCCGGTGGTCGCGGTGGCCGGGCGGCGCGGGCTGACCGGCGAGCAGCTGCGCCGGGCCCGGATCCAGGCCGCCTACGCGCTGACCGACATCGAGCCGGACGTGGAACGCTGCATGCGCCAGGCGGGCCCGCTGCTCGAACAGCTCACCGTGGCGATCGCCGACGAGTGGCTGCCGCCGCACCAGCCCGGCCGGGAGGTCCCATGACACACGATCTGGTCGTCCGCTCGCGGCGGGTGGTCACACCGGGCGGCGAGGGGCCGGGCGCGGTCTGCGTCCGGGGCGGGCTGATCACGGCGCTCGCCGGCTACGACGAGCCCGTCACGGCGCAGGAGTCCGTCGATCTGGGCGAGGTGGCGTTGCTGCCGGGCCTGGTCGACAGCCACGTGCACGTGAACGAGCCGGGCCGGACCGGCTGGGAGGGCTTCGCCACCGCCACCCGCGCGGCGGTGGCGGGCGGCGTCACCACGATCGTCGACATGCCGCTCAACGCGATCCCGCCGACCGTCTCGGTGGCGGCGCTGGCGGCCAAGCGGGCCGCGGCGGCCGGCCGGGTCCACGCCGACGTCGCCTTCTGGGGCGGGGCGATCCCGGGGAACGTCCCGGCGCTGCGCGAGCTGCACGAGGCGGGCGTCACCGGGTTCAAGTGCTTCACCTCCCCCTCCGGGGTCGAGGAGTTCCCCGCCCTGGACGAGGCCGGGATCCGCTCCGCGATGACCGAGATCGCCACCTTCGGCGGGCTGCTGATCGTGCACGCGGAGGACCCCGGGTGCCTGTCGGAGCCCACCGGGCCCGGCTATCCGGAGTTCCTGGCGTCCCGCCCGCCCGACGCCGAGGGCGCCGCCATCGCCATGATCGCCGGGCTGAGCGAGGAGACCGGCTGCCGGGCGCACATCGTGCACCTGTCGGACGCGGGCTCGCTGCGGACGCTGCGCGACCTGCGGGAGCGCGGCGTCCCCATCAGCGCGGAGACCTGCCCGCACTATCTGACCCTGTGCGCCGAGGAGGTCCCGCCGGAGGCCACCGAGTTCAAGTGCTGCCCGCCGATCCGCGCGGCCGCCAACCGGGAGCGGCTGTGGGACGGGCTGGCCCGGGGCACGATCTCCTGCGTGGTGTCCGACCACTCCCCTTGCCCGCCGGAACTCAAGCGCGGCGGGTTCGACACCGCCTGGGGCGGGGTCTCCTCGGTCCAGCTCGGCCTGCCGCTGGTGTGGACGGCCGCCCGGGAGCGCGGCCACTCCCTCGCCGACGTGGTGCGCTGGACGGCGACCGCACCGGCCGGCCTGGCGGGCCTGCGGCGCAAGGGGCGGATCGCGGTCGGCCACGACGCCGACCTGGTGGCGTTCGACCCGGCCGGGACCTTCACGGTCGACCCGGCGGCGCTGCACCACCGGCACCCGATCACCCCGTACGCGGGCCGCACGCTGACCGGCGTGGTCCGGCAGGTCTGGCTGCGCGGCCTCCCGGCCGGCGACGAACCGCGCGGCCGGCTACTCGACCGGAGTACCGCATGACCGACTTCACCCGCCTGCCCGACCTGGCCGTGCGCCCGCTGGGCGGCTCGGTGGTCGCCGCCAGCGACGAGTTCTTCGCCGAGAAGGAGAACCTGATCAACCCCGACCCGCCGGTGTTCGTCCCGCGCACCTTCGGGGCCAAGGGCCAGGTCTACGACGGCTGGGAGACCCGGCGGCGGCGCGAGCCGGGCCATGACTGGGCGGTCGTCCGGCTCGGCCTGCCCGGGGTGATCCGCGGGGTGGTCGTCGACACCGCGCACTTCACCGGTAACTTCCCCGCGCACGCCGCGGTCGAGGCGTGCGCCGCGGACGGGTACCCCACTCCGGAGGAGCTGACCGGCTGGGTGGAGATCGTGCCGCGCGCCCCGCTGTCCGGCGACGCCGCGCACGCCTTCCCGGTCACCGACGGGCGGCGATTCACCCACGTCCGGCTGGTGATCCACCCCGACGGCGGGGTGGCCCGGCTGCGGGTGCACGGCGAGGTGGTGCCCGACCCCCGGCTGTGGGCGGGGCTGCCGATCGACCTGGCCGCGCTGGAGAACGGCGCCGTGGTGGCGGACTGCTCGAACCGGTTCTACTCCTCCCCCGCCAACCTGATCTCGCCCGGCCTGGCCCGGGTGATGGGCGAGGGGTGGGAGACCGCCCGGCGCCGGTTCACCGGCGCGTGGGGCGAGAGCAACGACTGGGTGACCGTCCGGCTGGCCGGGGCGGGGACGGTCCGGCTGGCCGAACTGGACACCACGCACTTCCGCGGCAACGCGCCGGGCGCGGCGGCGCTGCGCGGCCTGCCGCCCGGCGCGGACCCCGCGGACGCCGGCGCCTGGTTCGCGCTGCTGCCGCGCACCCGGTTGCAGCCCGACACCCGGCACCGCTTCGTGCTCGCCGACCCGCGCCCGGCCGAGCAGGTCCGGCTCGACGTCTTCCCGGACGGCGGGATGGCCCGGCTCCGGCTGTTCGGCGAGCTCGCCCCGGCGGGGCTGGCCGCGGCCGAGCGCCGGTGGGCCGAGACCACCGGCCCTTACACGGTGTAAACATTCGGCCTGCGGATCCGACGACTCGCCCGTGCCAAGGTGGCCGCCGGTGCAGCACCCTGGAGGCGTGAAAATCGGTGTTCCCCGCGAACTCAAAGTCCACGAATACCGGGTGGCGATCACGCCCGCCGGTGTCCACGAGCTCACCCGGCACGGCCACCGCGTGTTCGTCGAACGCGGTGCCGGCGAGGGCTCCTCGATCCCCGACGCGGACTACGTCGCCGCCGGGGCGCAGACGCTCGACCACGCCGACGACGTGTGGGACGCGGCCGAGCTGATCCTCAAGGTCAAGGAGCCCGTCCCCGCCGAGTACCACCGGCTGCGCCGGGACCAGGTCCTCTTCACCTACCTGCACCTGGCCGCCTCCCGCGAGTGCACCGACGCGCTGCTGGCCGCCGGGACGACCGCGATCGCCTACGAGACGGTCCAGTCGGCGAGCGGCGCGCTGCCGCTGCTCGCACCGATGTCGGAGGTGGCCGGCCGGCTCGCCCCGCAGGTCGGCGCGTACTACCTGATGCGCTTCAACGGCGGCCGGGGCGTGCTGCCCGGCGGGGTGCCCGGGGTGGCCCCCGCCGAGGTGGTGGTGATCGGCGCCGGCACGGCGGGCCTCAACGCCGCGCAGATCGCGGTGGGCCTGGGCGCGGACGTGACCATCCTGGACGTGGACGCCGAGCGGCTGCGCCGGATCGACGCGATCCACCAGGGCCGGATCCGCACCCTGATGTCGAACTCCTACGCCGTCGAGCAGGCCGCGCTGCGCGCCGACCTGGTGATCGGCGCGGTGCTGCTGCCGGGCGCCCTGGCGCCGACGCTGATCTCCAACGCGCTCGTCGCCCGGATGCGGCCGGGCTCGGTGCTCGTCGACATCGCCATCGACCAGGGCGGCTGCTTCGAGGACTCGCGGCCGACCACCCACGCCGACCCCGTCTACCAGGTGCACGACTCGGTGTTCTACTGCGTGGCCAACATGCCCGGCTCGGTACCGCACACCTCGACCTACGCGCTGACCAACGCGACCCTGCCGTACGCGGTGGCGATCGCGGAGCAGGGCTGGCGGAACGCGCTGCGCACCGACCCGGCCCTCGCCCGGGGCCTCAACGCGCACGAGGGGGCGCTCACCAACGAGCCGGTGGCGCACGCCCACGGGCTGGGCCACGTCCCGGTCGGCAAGGTGCTCGACGGGGCGGTGCGGGCGAGCGCCTAGGGTGAGGTCCCATGGGCGAGCTGATCATCCTGCGGCACGGCGAGACCGAGTGGAGCAAGGCCCGCCGGCACACCGGCCGGACCGACCTCCGGCTGACCGACCGGGGCGAGGAGCAGGCGCGGTCGCTGGCGCCGGCCGTCGCCGCCCGGCGACCCGTCCACGCGGTCGTCAGCCCGGCGGTCCGCGCCCGGCGCACCGCCGAGCTGGCCGGTCTGCCGGACGCCGAGGTGGACCCCGACCTGTGGGAGTGGGACTACGGCGGCTACGAGGGCATCACCAGCGCCGAGATCCGCGAGCGGCGGCCGGGGTTCTACCTCTGGCGGGACGGCGTGATCCCCGGTGACGCCGAGCATCCCGGCGAGACGGTCGAGCAGGTCGGCGCCCGCGTCGACGCGGTGCTCGACCGGCTCCGGCCGCTCCTGGGGCGGGGCGACGTGGCGGTGGTCGCGCACGGGCACGTGCTGCGCGTCCTGACCGCCCGGTGGCTGGAACTTCCTCCATCCGACGGGCGCCTGTTCGCCCTCGACACCGGTACCGTGTCGGTATTGGGCACCGAACACGGCCATCCCGTGATCACTTCCTGGAACACGCCTCCGGTCTGCTGACCGCGGGTTCCGGTGGGCCGGGAGGCGATCCGGTCACGGCCGGCGGACGGCCCTGGAACACCGGAATGCGAGGCGCGACGATGGCGACCGGCCAGACGACTCCCACCCGCGGCTACACCGCGACCAAAGACCAGTTGCAGACGCGGTTGCGCCGGATCGAGGGGCAGGTCCGGGGCGTCGAGCGCATGGTCGAGGACGACCGCTACTGCATCGACGTCCTCACCCAGATCAGCGCGATCCGGGCCGCGCTCGACAAGGTGGCGCTCGGCCTGCTCGACGGCCACGTCCGGCACTGCGTGCAGGAGGGCGCCGAGGCGGGCAAGGCCGACGAGATGGCGACCGAGCTCATGGCCGCGGTCGGCCGCCTGATGGGGCGCGGCTGACCCCGGCCTCGGCTAGGAGGCCAGCGCCCAGGACGAGAGCCCCGTCTCGTACCGCTCGATGAGCTCGCGGGCGCGCCGGACCTCCGGCGTGTACCGGTACTGCTCCGGGATCAGGTGCGTGGTCCGATACAGCCCCTTGAGCGTCAGCGTGGCGGCCAGGTCCGAGGTCGGCAGCGCGGGCAGCCCGTACATCCGGCGGGCCCAGCGCGGCAGGGTCGAGATCACCAGTACCGCGATCCCGGGCGCGGCGAGCTTGAGCGGCAGGAACTGCCGGGGCACCGCGGGGTTGAACAGCCGGCGCAGCCCGTCCTGGGCCTCCTTGCAGGCCCAGATGTCCGGCCGCATTCCGGCGTAGTAGTCCTTCATCTCGGCCACCGAGGCGGGCACGGTCGCCGGGTCCAGGCCGACCACTTCGGCGGCCCGGCGCTGCTCGTCGACGAACCGGTCGGCGTCCTCGCCGGTGAGCGGCACCCCGGCGCGGCGCGCGATGTCGAGGTAGGACTCGACCTCGCCCATGTGCACCCAGAGCAGGTTCTCCGGGTCGTCCACCTGGAAGGTCTCGCCGGTGACCATGTCGAGCCCGTTCAGCTTGGCGTGCAGCTTGCGCACCCGGCGGCCGACGCGCTCGACCTCCGGGGTGGTGCCCCAGGTGCGCACCCCGACGAACTCGATCGTGCGGCCCAGCCGCTGCCAGGAGGCGCTGGGGTCCATCAGTTCGGAGTTCTGCGCGGTGCCCCACATCGTGCGCGGGTGCAGGGCCTGGAGCAGCAGCGCCCGGAAGCCGCCCACCATCAGCACCGGCTCGCCCATCACCCGCCAGGTCACCGACCGGGGACCGAAGAGTCCGTAGTCGACGCTCATGTGCACCGCCTCCCCACCGAACGGCGTTCCACCGCGAGGAAACCACACGCAGCCGAGTAACTGAAGACTTATGCCCCGATATGACGGCCGTCACACCACCGTAACGCGGGTGTCATCTCACCGAAACATCAGGGTCGGTCACTCTCCGGTCTCCTCCAGCTCGGCGGTCTGGTCGGTGATCCATTGCAGGTAGTCGGTGCTGCCCGCGACCACCGGGGTGGCGATGATCTCCGGGGTGTCGTAGGAGTGCAGCTCGGTGATCAGGTCCGCGAGCTCCTCGAAGCTCTCGGCGGTCGTCTTGAAGAAGATCATCCATTCCTCGGCCGACTCGATCTCACCCTCCCACCAGTACGTGCTGGCGATCGGGCCGACGAGCTGCGCGCAGGCGGCGAGCCGTTCCTGGACGGCCGACTTGGCGATCCCGGCCGCCTCCTGCCGCGAGTCGGTGGTCGTGGTCACCTGTAGGTACGCCTGGGCCATCGCGGGCTCCCTTCCCCCATGGGATCGTAGTCGCGCGGGCCCCCGCGCGGCGGGAAAGCACCCGGTCACCGCGCCGGACCGACGACCGGGTGGACCACTCGCGCGCTGCCGCCGTGCCGGCGGACGGGCTCGGCCACCGCCTGGACGAGCCCGGGGCGCAGGAACTCCAGCGCCGCAGCAGCGCCGATCTGCCCCGCCGGCGGCCCGGGGAAGACCGCGAGATCGTGCCCGAGCGCGCGCAGCCCGGCCCCGTACCGCTCGATGAACGCGAGCTCGGCGAGGGTCTGCGGGGTGTTGCGCTGGGTGGCCCGGGGGGCGGCCACCGCGGCGGGCAGGTCCATGCCGAGGTCGATCCGGTTCAGCAGGATCTGCAGCACGGTGGTGATGATGGTGGAGCCGCCGGGCGAGCCGAGCGCCAGCCAGGGCCGGCCGTCGCGCAGCACGATCGTCGGGGCCATGCTGCTGCGCGGTCGCTTGCCGGGCGCGGGCAGGTTGGGGTCGCCCGGGGTGGGCTCCAGGGTGAAGTCGGTCAGCTCGTTGTTGAGCAGGAAGCCGCGGCCCGGCACGGTGATGCCGCTGCCGCCGAACTGCTCGATCGTCACCGTGTAGGAGACGACGTTCCCCCAGCGGTCGGCCACCACCAGGTGGGTGGTCTGCGGGCCCTCGGCGGTGAGCGGCCGGCCGGCGGCGGCCGGGACGGGGCAGCCCGCGTACCGGCCGTCCGGCGAGCCGGGCGGCACCGGGCTCGCCGCCGCCCGCCCGGTGACCAGGCAGCGGCGCTCGGCGGCGAAACCGGGCGACAGCAGTTCCCGCAGCGGGACGTCGACGTACGCCGGGTCCCCGATGTAGCGGCCCCGGTCGGCGTAGGCGAGCCGGGACGCCTCCAGGTAGCGGTGCAGGGCGGGCACCGGGTCCGCGCCGGGCCGGGGCAGGCCGGCCAGGATGTTCAGGACCTCCCCGACGGTGGATCCACCCGACGACGGCGGCGCCATGCCGTAGACCTCCAGGCCCCGGTAGCGCACCCGGGTCGGCGGGCGGGAGAGCGCCCGGTAGCGGGCCAGGTCCCCCTCGGCCAGCAGCCCGGGCCGGACCCGGCGGGTCGCCGCCGGGTCGACCGGCGGCCGGCGGACCGCGGCGACGACCTCCCGGCCGAGCCCGCCGCCGTACAGCCAGTCCGGCCCCCGCTCGGCGAGGGTCCGGTAGGTGCGGGCCAGGTCGGGGTTGCGGAACGTCGAGCCGACCGGCGGCGGCGCCCCGCCGGGCAGGAAGAGCCGACGGGTCGGCACGATGTCGCGGAAGCGGGCGGCGTTCACCGCGGTCTGGTCGTGGAACTCCTGGTCGACCGTGAAGCCCCGCTCGGCCACCCCGATCGCCGGCTTGAGCAGGGTGCCGAGCGGCCGGCTGCCGAACCGGCGCAGCGCCAGGTCCCACTGGGCCAGGGTGCCGGGGACGCCCACCGACAGCCCGCTGGTCACCGCCTCCTCGAACGGGATGGCCCGGCCCGTGGCGGGATCCACGAACGAGCGCTCCCCCATCTTCGCCGGGGCGGTCTCGCGCCCGTCCACGGTCTGCACCCGGCCGGTACGCGCGTCGTAGTGCAGCAGGAACCCGCCGCCACCCAGGGCCGCCACGTACGGCTCGGTCACGCCCAGCGTGGCGACGGCGGCCACCGCGGCGTCCATCGCGTTGCCGCCGGAGCGCAGCACCTCGATCGCGGTGCGCGAGGCGTCGGCGTCCACCGTGGCCACCGCCCCGCCCCAGCCGGTGGCGACCGGAGCGGGCGGGGCGGCCGGTGCGGCGGCGACGCGGCCGGGGGCGAGCAGGGCGAGTCCGGTGGCGAGTCCGGTGAACAGGCTGATCGAGAAGATCGCCGGGCGGCGGCGGGGCGGGCGGGACACGGAACCTCCACGGCGGCGGGCGCTGAGCACGCCCCTCAGGGTTCCCTCCGGTTGATCGATCACACCGGCCGATTCCGGCCGGACGGAAAAGTCTGGACTTCGTCAGTGACAGGAGATATGTTCTACTCAGGTCGAGATTAACTCAATTTGAGAACAACCAAGGGATGCGATGACCGACGACGAGCGCGACTTCCT
Organism: Actinomadura craniellae; assembly: GCF_003289645.1. Taxonomy (GTDB): domain Bacteria; phylum Actinomycetota; class Actinomycetes; order Streptosporangiales; family Streptosporangiaceae; genus Actinomadura_D; species Actinomadura_D craniellae. Next base: position 268,684 of record NZ_QLYX01000010.1, read on the forward strand.
CGCCGGCTACGACCCCCGGGCCTACGACCCGGTGGCCGTGACCGTGGACGTGGTGGCGCTGACCATCCGGGACGGCGAACTGCACGTCCTGCTGGTGCGCCGCGGCGGGCCGCCGCACGCCGGCCGGTGGGCGCTCCCCGGCGGTTTCGTCCGCGGCGTGCGCGACGCCGAGGACCTGCCCGCGGCCGCCGCCCGCGAACTGGCCGAGGAAACCGGGCTACAGGCCGGCACGGAGGCCCTGGGCCGGGTGCACATCGAGCAGCTGGGCACCTACGGGGCCCCGGGCCGCGACCCCCGGATGCGCGTCATCTCGGTGGCCTACCTGGCGTTCGCCCCGCGGCTGCCCGACCCGACCGCCGGCAGCGACGCGGCCGACGCCGGGTGGTGCCCGGTGCGCGCGCTCGGCCTCACCGCGTCGGGCGCACAGCGGCCGGGCACCACCCGCGAGCTGGCGTTCGACCACGCACAGATCCTGTCGGACGGGCTGGAACGGGCCCGCTCCAAGCTCGAGTACACCCCGCTGGCCACCGCGTTCTGCGCGGCCGAATTCACCGTCCCGGAGCTGCGCGCGGTCTACGAGGCGGTGTGGGGCGAGGAACTGCACGCCGGCAACTTCCACCGCAAGGTGCTCTCGGTGCCGGGCTTCGTGGAGAGCACCGGCGCCAGCACCGACCAGGGCGGGCGGCGCGGCGGCCCGCGGGCCCGGCTCTACCGGGCCGGCGACGCCCGGCTGCTGCATCCGGCGCTGCTGCGTCCCGGCCGCGAGGAGGAGGTCCGGTGACCGGCACCGCGGAGGCGATCGCCCTGATCACCCGGGCGCGTACCGCCCGGGAGCTGTTCGGCGACGACCCCGCGCAGGCGGCCCGCCGCTACCGGCGGCTGGCCCGGCTGGTCCACCCCGACAGTACTGGTGACGGGGCTGGTGACGGGGCCCGCGCCGCCTTCGACCGGCTGGCGGAGCTGTGGCGCGAGCACCGCGGCCCGGCCCGCACCACGATCGTCACCCGGCGGCACTCCTACGAGCTCTCCGGCGACCCGATCCACGGCGACCTGGCCAACCTGTACCCCGCGGTCCACGACATGACCCGGCAGGTGCTGGTCAAGATGCCGCGCGACCCCGCCGACGGCGACCTGCTGGAGCGGGAGGCCGAGGCGCTGCGGCGGCTGGCCGCCGAGGGCGACCCCCGGTACCTGCCGTACGTCCCCCGGCTGGTCGAGTCGTTCACCCACCACGACGCCGGCACGGGGGTGCGGCGCCGGAGCAACGTGATCAGCCGGTTCGACGGTTTCTTCAACCTGGCCGAGGTGCGCGCCGCCCACCCCGGCGGGCTCGACCCCAGGGACGCGGCGTGGATGTGGCGGCGGCTGCTGGTGGCGATCGGCCTCGCGCACCGTGCGGGCGTGGTGCACGGCGCGGTACTGCCGGAACACGTGCTGATCCACCCCGGCGACCACGGGCTGGGCCTGGTCGGCTGGTGCGCCTCGGTGATCGGTGGCGGCCGGGTCCCGGCCCTGGTCGGCGCGTACGCCGACTGGTACCCGCCCGAGGTCCCGGCCCGGCAAAAGGCGGGCCCGGGCACCGACGTCTTCCTGGCCACCCGGTGCATGGAGCACCTGATGGGCGACCGGGCGCCGAAGGCGATGCGCTCGTTCGCCCGGGGCTGCACCCTGCCCGCCCCGGGCCGGCGGCCCGCCGACGCCTGGCGGCTGCTGGCCGAACTCGACGACCTGCTCGAACGGCTGTACGGCCCGCGCCATTTCCGCCCGTTCACCATGCCGAGCCGTGCGCGCACGGCCTGAAAGAAGGAGATGCCCATGGGCAGCGGACACTGGTCCACCGACGTCTACACCGCCGCCGCGGACTACCGCGCCGCCACCGGCCGCAGCGCGTTCGCGCACACCGACGGCGGCGCCACCACCACCCACCCCGACCTCGACCCCCGCGGCGTGACCAGGCGGGAGAGCCGCGACTCCGACGAGCACCCCGAGTCGCTGGCCGTCGCCGTCCTCTTCGACGTGACCGGCTCGATGGGCTCTGTGCCGCGGACCCTGCAGACCAAGCTGCCCGACCTGCTCGGGCTGCTGCTGCGCAAGGGCTACGTGGAGCACCCGCAGATCCTGTTCGGCGGCATCGGCGACGCGACCTGCGACCGGGCCCCGTTGCAGGTCGGGCAGTTCGAGTCCGACAACCGGATGGACGACGACCTCGGCAAGGTCCTGCTGGAGGGCGGCGGCGGGGGCCAGATGACCGAGTCCTACGAGCTGGCGATGTACTTCATGGCCCGGCACACCGCGCTCGACTGCTTCGAGAAGCGGGGCCGGCGCGGCTACCTGTTCATGATCGGCGACGAGCTCGCCTACCCGAAGGTGGACCGCCGGCGGGTGCGCGACCTGATCGGCGACGAGCTGGCGGCCGACATCCCGACCGCCGACATCATGGCCGAGCTCAGGCGGATGTACGACGTGTACTTCATCATCCCGGACGGGGCGTACAACGCCGGGGACCCGCGGCTGCGCGGCTTCTGGCGCGACCTGCTCGGCCAGCACGTCCTGTACCTCGACGACCTCGGCGCGGTCTGCGAAACCATCGCGCTCACCATCGGGCTGGCCGAGGACGCCATCGACCTGGCCGAGGGCCTGGACCACCTGCGCGAGTTCGGTTCGGACGCGGGCCCGTCGGTGTCGCGGGCGCTGGCCCGGCTCGACGTCTCCCCGGCGGCGGTCGCCGCGGCCCCGCCCGGCCTGGCCGCGGGCCCGTCCGGCACCACCCGGCTGTAGCCGCCGGTGGACGAGCACGTCGTCGTGGTGGACCTGGGGTACGGGGACGCCGGCAAGGGCACCGTGGTCGACTGGCTCTGCGCCCGGGGCCCGGCCCGGACGGTGGTGCGGTTCAACGGCGGCGCCCAGGCGGCGCACAACGTCGTCGCCCCGGACGGCCGGCACCACACCTTCGCCCAGTTCGGCTCGGGCACGCTGACCCCCGGAGTCCGCACCCACCTGTCGCGGTTCATGCTGGTGGACCCGCTGGCGCTGGCCGCCGAGGCCCGGCACCTGGCCGCCCTGGGCGTGCCGGACGCCCTCGACCGGCTCACCGTCGACCGGGACGCGCTGCTGACCACCCCCTACCACCGCGCCGCGGGCCGGGCCCGGGAGGCGGCCCGCGGCGCCGGCCGGCACGGCTCGTGCGGGATGGGCATCGGCGAGACGGCCGCGTACGCGCTGGAGCACCCGGCCGACGCCCCCCGGGCGGGCGACTGCGCGTCGCCCGCCCGGCTGCGCAGGCTGCTCGTCCGGCTGCGCGACCGGTGCGCCGCCGTGCCCGGCTGCGGCCCGCTGCCGGACGTCGCCGACTGCGCGGACGCGTTCGCCGCGTTCGCCGCCCGGGTCCGGCTGGTCGGCGGCGAGCACCTGGCCCGGCTGCTGCGCTCCGGCCCGGTGGTCTTCGAGGGGGCGCAGGGCGTGCTGCTCGACGAGTGGCACGGGTTCCACCCGCACACCACCTGGTCGACCACCACCTTCGCCAACGCCGCGACGCTGCTCGCCGAGGCCGGCGCCGCGGCGGTCCGGCTGGGCGTGCTGCGCACGTACACCACCCGGCACGGACCGGGCCCGTTCGTCACCGAGGACCCCGCACTGACCGAGGACCTGCCCGACCGGCACAACCGGTACGGCCGCTGGCAGGGCGCCTTCCGGGTCGGCCACCTGGACCTGGTGGCGCTGCGCTACGCCCTGGAGGTGGCGGGCGGCGCCGACGCACTGGCCCTCACCCACCTGGACGTGGCCCAGGCCCGGACCGACCTGCGGATCTGCACCGCCTACGAGATGGCCGGGCAACGGGTGGAGCGGCTGCCCGCGGGCCCGCCCGGCGACCTCGACCGCCAGGCCGCGCTGACCCGCGCCCTGTCGGCGGCCCGCCCCGTCTACACCGCCGCCCCCGCCGACTGGCCGGCCGCCATCGGCACCGCGCTGGGCCCACCCGTCACCCTGGTCTCCACCGGCCCCACCCGAACCGACAAGCACCTCGTACGCCCGGCCGCCCGCCCCCGGAGCGCCGGGTAACGGCGGAAACACCGGATGCACCCAGCTTTCGGGGTGCTACGGCACCCCGGAAGCTGAAGGATCAGCCGTCCTCCGCCTGCGGCGCGGGATCCTCCGGGATCCAAGGCGCCATGGAACGCTGAAGGATCAGCCGGGCCAGGGCCTTGGCTTGCTGATCCTTCAGCATCCGAGGCGTCACAGCGCCCTGGATGCTGAAGGATCAGTGTGCGTCCGCCTTCTGGAACGTGATCCTTCAGCTTTCAGGGCGCCATGGCGCACCGGATGCTGAAGGATCACGTTCCAGTAGGCGGGCGGGGCGCACGCTGATCCTTCGGCTTTCGTGGCGCTGTGGCCCCTCGGATCCAGAAGGGGCATATGGGTGGGCGGTCAGTTGCGGGCCGGGAGGCGGCCCGGTTCCTCCTCGCGGACCGGGGTGTGCGGTTCCAGGGGTTCGCCGGTGGCGCCGGCGAACAGTTCGGTGCGGGCGTGGAAGGCGGCGGCCACGCCGGCGACCAGGGCGTCGCCGCCCGCGGGGGCCAGCAGGGTGAGGCCGTGCGGGCGGCCGACCGCCGTGGTGCCGCCGGGTACCGCCACCGCCGCCAGGTCCAGCAGGTTGGCGAAGGAGGCGTACCGGCCGAGCGTCCGGTCGTGGCCGATCGGGTCGTAGGCCACTTCGGCCAGCGTGAACGTGGTCGGCACGGTCGGTACCGCCAGCACGTCGATCTCGGACCAGACGCGGTCGGCGCGGGCCCGCAACCCGCGCAGCCGGTGCATCCCGGCGAACGCGTCAACGGCGCTGTAGTTGCGGCCGTCGCGCAGCACCCGGCGGGTGACGGGGTGGACGTCGTCGGGACGGTCGGCCACGAACCCGCCGATCGCGGTGAGCCGCTCGGCCAGCCAGGGCCCGCCGTACAGCAGCCGCCCGGCGGCCAGGAACGGCTCCATGTCGATCGGGACCGGCCGGTGGCCGAGTTCGGCGAGCTGCCCCGTCGCCTCGGCGAAGGCCGCCGCGGCGGCGGCGTCGCCGGAGAAGTCGGGCCGGGCGGGCACCCCGACGCGCAGCGGACCGGTGTCGACCGGCTCGGGGTCGGGCACGGGCAGCGGGCGCGACCAGGGGTCGGCGGGCTCCGGGCCGGCCATGACGGCGAGCACGGCGAGGGCGTCGGCGGTCGACAGCGCGAACACGCTCGGGCAGTCGAGCGAGGCGCAGGCCGGGACCAGGCCGAGGGTGCTGACCAGCCCCGGGCTGGGCTTGAGGCCGACGGTGCCGGTGAGCGCCGCGGGCACCCGGCCCGACCCGCCGGTGTCGGTGCCGATCGCGAAGCCCACCAGCCCGGCGGCGACGGCGACCGCCGACCCGGAACTGGAGCCGCCGGAGATCAGCCCGGGCACCAGCGGCGACTCGCACGCGCCGTACGGGCTGCGGGTGCCCGACAGCCCGGTGGCGAACTGGTCGAGGTTGGTCTTGCCGACCAGCAGCGCCCCGGCGGCGACCAGCCGCTCGACCAGCGGGGCGCCCTGCTCGGGGGTGCGCGCGTAGGCGGGGCAGCCCGCGGTGGTGGGCAGCCCGGCGACGTCGATGTTGTCCTTGACCGCGAACGGAACGCCGTACAGCGGTGGCCGGTGGGCGGGGTCGGGCCAGCGCAGCGCCAGCTCGGCGGCCTCGTCGCGCAGCGCGGCGGGGTCGCGCAGGGTGATCCAGACGTGGTCGTCGCCGCGGGCGTCGATGCGGCGCAGCACGGCGTCGACGACGTCGAGGGGGGTCAGCGTGCCCGCGGCGTAGCGCCGGGACAGCGCGGCGAACTGAAGCGATCCGACAACGGAGTCAGACGGCGGGTTCATCGCTCTCCTTCGGGTGCTACGGCCAGTTCACCATCGAGCGCGCTGCCGTGGGCTCGTTTCCGGAAGAGCCGTCCGGCCCAATCCCCCGGACGCTAGGCGGGCCGGGTTTCAGCGGGCCGCACACCGCGTTACGGAGCCGTGTTCAGACCCTCACCGCCGGGCCCGGCTCAGCCGGTCAGGTCGTCGGGTTGCGACGTCGTCGTCCGTTCGCGGTTCGCGGGTCGAACCGGGGCCCGGCTCAGCCGGTCAGGTCGGGCTGCAACCCGAGGGCGTCGAGCAGGTCGGCGCTGAGCGACACCGGATCGGCCGCCGATTCGGACGGGCCCGCGCACTCCCACGCCCGGGCCGCGGCCCCGCCGGACAGGCACCAGTCCCAGTAGCGGCCGAGCGCGTCGACGTCCAGCGCGGGCGTGCCCGGACCGGCGACGACCACGGCGGGCCAGTCCCACGCCCGGGCTTGCGCGCCGACTTTGGCGCCGCCCTCGACGGGGTCGATCGCCAGCGCCGGGACGCCGTTCTTGAGCGCCAGCACCAGCCCGTGCAGCCGGGTGGTGACGACCAGGTCCATCCGGCGGACGATCGCCTCGAACTGGGCGGGGGTGGCGGCGTTCAGCCCGGGCCGGCCGTCCAGCCGGGTGTCGAGTGGCACCGGCGCGCAGTCGCGCTCGGCGAGCCAGGAGATGATCTCGCTCTCGACGCGCTCGTGCCGGCGGCGCGGCCCGTACTCCGGCTGGCGGGGGGCGAACAGCACCCCGACCACCGGGACGTCCGGCACCGACGGCTCGGCGGCCAGGTCACGGCGGGGTTCGGTGCCGTCTCCGTCCCGGGCCAGCACGGTGTGGAAGCCCTGCACGGCGGAGTCGGAAGGGTCGATGACGGAGACACCCACGGCGATGCGCCGGCAGTGCCGGTACCGCTCGTGCAGGCGCCGTATCTGCTCCCCCTGGACGGGACCGCAGGCGAACACCAGGTGGGTGTAGCGGTCGGGCGAGGCGTCCGCCAGGCTCGGGCCGGCGGGTCGGAACACCGGGCTCCAGGCCGCGTCGCAGGGCACCCCCGTGGTGGCGATGGCCCGGTGCACCGCCTCCATGGCCAGCACGTCGCCCGCCGTCGCCTCGCCGTCGAGGAAGCTCGGCCATCCCGTTATCAGCACTCGCATGAATCCCGCCTACCCCGCTGGCCTGGTCCAAACGGATCCCACCATGCCGATCAACGATCGTTGACCGCGCTCCGGTTCCCCGACTTCGCGTGATCTGGGGCTACACGTTCGGCAAAAGGTTTGATGACCCCCAGGGAAGCATCTGTTCGGGCAAAGCAGGGTAGTTATCTTCACACAGCCACAATCGTCTCGAACGAAACCTCCCATCGTTTCGCCCCCCGTCAGGCGGCCACCCGCGCGCCCAGCGCGACCTCGGACATCGACGGAGAGGCACGATGCGTTTCACTTCCCACCTGCCCTTGGCCGCCCTGGCCCTCGGCGTGGTCCTGCTCGCCGGCAGCGGCTGCGCGGCCACCCTGGGCGACCTGCGGAGCGCCGAGGGCACCCGGACCCCTGGTGCCCGGCCCGGCCCGGCGGGGGGCGCGACGCCTGTCTACTCCGAGACCGAGTTCCAGGAGGACATCCGCACCGCCCAGCAGATCGTGGACGGCTACTGGCGGCAGCACTGGAACGAGTACTTCACCGGCGTCTACAACTCCCCGACCGTGCGCGGCGGCTACGACGGGAACAACCTGGCCACCGCCCCCACCTGCGGGGGGCAGCCGGCGACCAAGAACAACGCCTTCTACTGCAACCCCGAGGACTACATCGCCTGGGACACCAACCTGATGCGCATGGGTTACGCCGAGGGCGACGCCTGGGTGTACCTGATCATCGCCCACGAGTGGGGCCACGCGGTGCAGAAGCGGCTCCAGGACCGGTACGTGGCGGCAGCCAAGGAGTTGCAGGCCGACTGCCTCGCCGGGGCGACCCTCTTCGGAGCGACCGAGGACGGCACCCTGCGGATCGAGCCCGGCGACGTGAACGAACTGGTGGACAGCTTCAAGGCGGTGGGCGACAACACCCCCTGGACCAATCCCAACGACCACGGCGACTCGCTCCAGCGCATCGAGGCCTTCGGCAAGGGCCGCACCGGCGGGGTGAAGGCCTGCTTCGCGTCCTCCTGACGCACCCATGACGCACCCCTGACGCGCCTGCGCCCGGCCCGGCGGGGACAGCGGCAGTCCCGCCCACGCCGCGCAGGCGCCCGGACTCACCGGGCCCGGCCGGATCTCACCGCCGGCGCCGGAACGCCGCCGGGGATACACCGCGCGCTACCGCACCGATATACCGCCCGAAACGTCGAATGCGGCAAAGACGGTCGAGCGTGGACGGAGACCGACGGTGGAGATGAACGAGATCCTGCTCAGGCACTGGGAGGACCAGCGGGCCAAGGCCCGCCACTCGGAGGATCAGCGGTCGTCGCTGACGAACATGATCCTGGTGATCTCGTCGGTGGGGCTGGGATTCGTCGCGCAGCGGGGCCTGCAGAACTCGATGCTCGCCGTGACCCTCCCCCTGATCGTGATCGGCCTGTACGGCGCGATCGGCACGGCTAAGCTCGCCGAGCGCGCCTCCTACCACAACGCCCACGCCCGCGCGCTCTCCCGCCGGCTCGACGGCCTCGTTCCGGACCTGCGCCTGCGCGAGACGTACTCCGACGCGCGCAGCCGGCACAGCGCACGGCACGGCCTGGTGGAGAAGGTCCGGCTCAGGTACGTCTGGGTGACCCTCCACCTCGGCATCGCCCTGACCGGCCTCTTCCTCAGCCTGGCCATCCTGCTCGGCTGAGCGGTTTCGTCCCGGCCGGCGCCCGTCTCATCCGTCGCCCGGCGCGCTCCCGGGCGGGGCGGCGAAATCGAGGCGTGTGCCGACGTAGCGGAGGCCGGTGGCCTGGATGCGGCCGGAGTCGATGGCCGCCTGCTCGTCGGCGGCGGTGACACCGTCCAGGTCTGCGAAGAAGTACGGCCCCTCCTCCGACAGCCGGGTGCGGAAGCGCCCGTGGAGCCCGGCCACGATCCGCCGGCCGTCGTACAGGCTCCCCTGGTGCGCCCGCGCCGCCCGGTGGTCGTCCCACGGCAGGCCCGACTCCTTCCAGCGGTCCCGGCGCCGGTGCAGCCAGTTCGGCTCGCCGGTGCCGGCCAGCCGGTCGAAGCACCAGGTCGCCGTCCGCTCGTCGAACCGCTCGTGCGCCCACTCGACGACGATCACGACCCCGCCGGGGGCGAGGGCGGCGGCCATCCGGTCGAGGACGCCGTCCGGGTCGGCGGCGTGGTGCAACGAGATGCAGGCCACGATCGCGTCCGCCGGAACGTCCACCGGGTGCTCCTCGAACGGGACCTGCCGGTAGTCCGGCCCGCCGGGCGCGGCAGGGTCGATCCCGACGGCGTCGTACCCGGCGGATAGCAGGGCCGGGACGAACCCGCCCGCGGGCCCGCAGCCCACCTCCAGCACGCGGCCGGGCGCGGGCGGCAGGTGCTCGCGGACGAAGGGCCAGATCGTGGTGAGCCAGCGTTCGTCGCTCACAGGCGGACCTCCCCCGGCCACACCGCGCCGACCAACCACTGCCCGCCGGGCAGGAGCACGCCGCCGGGTCCGGCATAGGCCTCCAGCACGGCCGTGAGCTTGGTGTGCGCCCGCTCCCGGGTCAGCCCGGCGTCCTGCTCGACGATGTAGCGGGTCGGCCCGCTGGCCAGGAAACCGTCGGCGGCCTGGGCCGGTGTCCGGCCGAAGAGGTGCGGCACGTGGACCGGTTCGATCGACACGTCGCCGAAACCGGCGCCGGCGAGCACCCGGCCGAGCCGCGCCCGGTCCGACAGCGAGAACATCGCCGGCTCGGGACCCGGATAGGCGTCGACCGCGGCCTGCGGTGGAACGTCCAGCAGCGCCGCGACGGGGATCACGTACCACGCGCAGTCCGCGGGCGGCTGCGGGCAGACGAAGGCCAGCCGCCCACCTGGCCGCAGCGCCCGCCCGATGTTGGTGAGCGCGGCGACCGGGTCCGCGAAGAACATGACGCCGTACATGCTGACGGCCGCGTCGAAGCCGTCCTCCGGCAGCGCACACGTCTGCGCGTCGGCCTGCTCGAAGGCGACGTTGCCGAGGCCGGCCCCGGCCGCGGCCCGGCGCGCCCGGCTGAGCATCGGCGCCGAGAGGTCGATCCCGAGCACGTGACCGTCGGGCGCGCGCCGGGCGGCCAGGGCGGAGAGGTCGCCCGTGCCGCAGCCGACGTCGAGCACCCGGTCCCGCCCGCCGACGCGGGCCGCCGCCAGCAGCAGGCGGTGCAGTTCGGCCTCGGGGCCGTCCCCGGTGTCCTGCACCTTGGCGGCCCAGGCCGCTCCTTCGGCTCCGTTCCACGCCTCGAACTGCTCCGTGTTGAGCACGACCACCAACCCCTATGAACAATGTTCATGAACTTTGTTCATACTGATGGTAGGACAACCCCGCGTCAACCCCGCCCCGGCCCGCGGCCGCGTTGATCGCGGCGTCGCGCCCGGCCGCGCGGGCGGCGACGTCCGCCGCGTCGGTGACGCCGCCGGCGGTGATCCGCGCGCCGGCAGCCGCCTGCGCCTGCGCGAGACGTACTCCGACGCGCGCAGCCGGCACAGCGCACGGCACGGCCGGATCGAGAAGGTCCGGCTCAGGTACGTCTGGGTGACCCTCCACCTCGGCATCGCCCTGACCGGCCTCTCCCTCAGCCTGGCCATCCTGCTCGGCTGAGCGCACCGTTCCGGGCACGGCTCACCGCCGCGCCCGGAACGGTGCGCCGCAACGCCGATCGGCCGGCCCTCACAGGGCTCCGGACTTGATCCGCTCGATGAGCACGGCCAGGTCGGCACGGGCGAGCGTCAGGTGCCCGGCGGACGGCGCCTTGCTGTCCCGGACGCCGACCTCGCCGCCCAGGGCGGCGAGTTCCACGCAGTCGCCGCCGTTGTCACCACTGCGGGTGCTCTTGCGCCATACGGCGCCCTTCACGTCCATCGTTCCTCCATCACCTTGCGTATGAGGTCGCGTGACTGGTCCACGGGGAGCACTCGCGACCGGATCCTGTCGAAGGCATCCGAAAGAGCACGAATATCCTCGGTCTCCCCCATTGTCAGGCCGCGAGCGGCCGTCTCCACGTAGGCCACCTCGGTCCGGTCCTCCAGGGTGGCGATGGCGAAGGCCCCGAGCACTCCGCCGGGGTGGAGCGGACCGGTGAGGATCTGGACCGTCACCAGCTCCTGGGGCGCGGCCAGCAGGTGTTCGAGCTGAGCGCGCATGGTCTCCTTGCCGCCCACCTGGTGGTACAGCACGGTCTCGGCGAGGACGACGGTGAGGCGGGGCGGCTCCGGGTCCTTCCGGGTCAGGATCTCCGCCCGGCTCAGCCGGGCCTTGACCGCCTCCTCGTCGCCGCCCAGCAGGGCCCGTGCGTAATCCTCATGCTGGAGCAGGCCGGGCATCACCAGACACTGGTAGGTCTGGAGGTGTGTGGCCTGGCCTTCGATCGTGGGCCAGTCGAACCAGGTGGGGTAGGCGGCGTCCATGACCAGGTCGTCCCAGAGGGTGACCAGGATGCCGTTGGCGCCGAGCGCCTTGTCGAGGGTGACCGCCATCTCGCGGCGGCAGCGGGTCTTGCCCTGTTCGACCATGCCGATGTAGCTGCCGCTGACGGGCACCTTGGCGCCCGCCTGGTCCTGGGACAGCCCCGTGGACTCCCTGATGCGCTTGAGGGCGTTGCCGAACGCCCGCAGGGCCGGGGAGATCCGGTTCCGGTCGCGCTTGGGGGGCATGTGCGCATCCTCTCTCAAGCGGGCGCAACCGTCCACAAGTAATGGCTCGGTTCCCCGCAATTGCGGTCGTCGCTTCGTGTGCTTGCCGGCACACAGTGTCACCCTTAGTGGAAGATCAAATCAAAGGTTTCGCGCTGGAAATTCAGCGAATTGATGCATCAACGGAGGCGACATGACGACGACGGCCGAGAGCGCGGCACCCCCGCACTTCACCCAGCAATTTCTGGCATATAACGAAAATGTCCGCCTTGTCCGTTCCCTGATGGATCGGGCGGCGGACGCGTGGGGCCTGCCGGAGGACCTGCGCGACGCCGGGCGGCTGGCCCTGACCGAGCTCGCGAGCAACGCGGTCCGGACCTGCCCCGGGCGGCGGATCGACGCCCGGGTGGCCCTGTCCGGCGACGGCACCGTCACGGTCTCGGTGCGCGACCCCGACGCCTCCCGCATGCCGGAACCGACCTCGGCCGGGCCCGAGGACCTGCACGGCCGTGGCCTGGCCATCGTCGCCGCGCTGGCCTGCGGCCGGTACGGCTGGCACCCCCACCGGGACGGCGGCAAGGTCGTCTGGGCCGCGCTCGGCCCCCGCTGACCGCCGCCTGAGCCGTCCGAGAAGGAGACCGATGTCCGACTCGCCCGACCTGCTCACCCCCGCCGAGGTCGCCCGGATGTTCCGCGTCGACCTCAAAACCGTCGCCCGCTGGGCGACGGCGGGAAAACTGAACTGTGTCCGCACCCTCGGCGGCCACCGCCGTTACCATCGCGCGAAGGTCGAACGCTTTCTCCGCCCCCGGCATGAAAGCGACCAGGAATGAATCGACCGGCCTCCCCCCTCGGAGAAGCCGTCACTCAGACCATGCATCAATCCGCCGTTCTCGTACTCGCCGGAATCGCCATCGGAGTGCTCGGGACAATCATCGCCCGCGTGCTCGGAAAGTGGCTGCTCGGCCGGATCAGATGACCCGAATTCGACCCGCCGGACGAGCACGGCGGGGAACGTGGCGCCGCAGCGCCCGCCGCCCCAGGGCTTTCGGCGGTCATGGCCACAAAACCGGCCATCGGGTTCGGCATCACCGTGCCGTCCGGGCGTCTCACAGGTTCCGTAACGCCTCCGCGGTGAGCAGCGTGCTGGGGTGGTCGGGGCCTAGCACCCGCTCCTTGTCCCGGAGAACCTCGCGGAACAGGCGCCCGGCCCCGGCCGCGTCACCCTGCGCCGCCACCATCTGCGCCACCCCGTGCCGACTGTTCAGGGTGTCGGGATGATCAGGGCCGAGCACCCGCTCCCGGATGCGGAGGATCTCGCGGAACAGGCGCCCGGCCCCCGCCGCGTCACCCTGCTTGGCCACCATCCACGCCACCTCGTGCCGGGTGGTCAAGGTGTCCGGATGATCGGGGCCCAGCACCTCTTCCTCGGCGGCGAGGACTTCGCGGAACATGCGTTCGGCCCCGGCCGCGTCGCCCTGCTCGGCCACCATCCGCGCCACCTCGTACCGGGTGGCCAGGGTGTGGGAGTGGCCCGGGCCGTGCACCCGCTCCATGGCCGACAGGACTTCGCGGTACAGGCGTTCGGCCTCGGCCGCGTCACCTCGCTCCGCCACGGCCCGCGCCACCTCGTGCCGGGTGGCCAGGGTGTGGGGGTGGTCGGGGCCCAGCACCCGCTCGTCGTCCCGCAGGATCGCGCGGAACAGGCGCTCGGCCTCGGCCACGTCCCCCAGCCGGTAGTGCGCGCCCGCGTGCATGTGCCGCAGGTGGAGGACGTCGGGGTGATCGGAGCCCAGCCGGCCAGTATGCCGCAGGCCGGTCTCGGCCATGCTCAGCGCGGCCGGGTAGGACCCCGCCCACACCAGGGCCAGCGTGGCGTCCGCCGCGACCTGGGCCAGGGCCACCACAGCGACCTCGCCGACCTGCGAGCCCGCGGTACGCAGCAGTTCCTCCAGGTGCGGCAGCCACGCGGCCCACAGCGGCCAGTCTTCGGGGTCTGATGCTTGCAGCGCCCCGGTCGCCGCTTGCAGCGCCGCGACCGCCGTTCCGGCGGCGGCCGGCGTCTCCCCGGCGGCGGTGAGCCGGTGCCGGGTGATCTGGGCGACCAGCGGGTGCACCAGCACACCGCCGCGTCCCGGCGCGTCCTCCTGTGGGGCCAGTCCGGTCTGGATCAGCCCCACCGACAGCAACGCCGCCAGACCCGGTCCCACCCCGTCGGCGCCGAGGTCCCCGCACGCCCGGCCCAGCACCCGGTGGTCCAGGCCGCCGGACGGGATGGGCACCGCCCCCGCGAACCACGCCAGCGTCCCCAGCAGGCCGCGGGCCTGCGACACCCCGGCCCGCTCCAGTTGGGTCAGCGACAACTCCCAAGTGCGGGTCACCATCGCCCGGTCGGCACGCCCGTCCGCCGCCTCCAGCACGGCCGGGAACCGCTCCTCCAGCGCCCGCCGGTACCCGGTGAACGACGCGATGGCCGCGAAGGGGGAACCGAGTTGCGACCCGGCGTGGTGCAACGCCAGCGCCAGCCCGCCCAGCCGGCCGGCCAGGTCCTCGGCCTCGGCCCGGCCGCCCGCGCCGGGCGCCAGGTCCAGCAGCACGCTTCCCCCGTCGGCGGCCGAGAGCCACCCCACCGGATGCACCGCGCAGTGCCCGCCCCACCGCCGCGGGTCGCCGGTGCGGCTGGTCACCACCACCAGGCCCGCGTCCGACCCACGCACCCATCCGTTGCCGTCACCCGCCGGGCGGTCTCCCACCGCCAGTTCCGCCAGGTCGTCGGCGTTGTCCAGCACCAGCACCCACCCCGGCGAGTCCTCCAGCACCGGCCACAGCACGTCCGCCGGGTTCACCCGGCCCGCCCGGCCGGCCTCCACCAGACCGGCGTCGGCCCCCAGCACCTCCGCCAGCCCCAGCAGCGCCGCGGTCAGCGAGGAAGCGTCCACGGCGGGCACCCACCACACCCGTGCGCCCCGGTCCGCCGCCACCCGCGCCAGTTGCAACGCCACGGTCGACTTGCCCGTCCCGCCCAGCCCGGCCAGCACGTGTGCCCGGCCGTCCGGGGCCTCCGCCAGGGCGACCAGCCGTTCCAGCAGCACATCCCGGCCCCGCACCCGGCCGGGCAGCCGCCCCAGCGGAGGCCACAGCGCGCCCCGGCCGGACGGCCCACCGGCGGGTTCGACCGCCGGGGCCTGGATGGTGACCGTCATGTCCCGGCCGGCGGTGAACCCGTCCCGCCCGGCCGTGACCTCCTGGCGTGCCGTGTCCCCCGGTGTCCGGGCGCCGCCCGTACCCTCGTCCGCCGGCCGGCCCATCCGGCCCAGCCATACCGCCGCCATGAACGAGACCGCGCCTCCGGCGCCCCACAGCAGTTGGGCCCACCACGGGCCGGAAACCCGGTTCGTCGCCACCCCCGCGGCCACCGACGCCACTCCCGTGCCCGCCACGGCGAGCCGGCCCCACCACACACCACCACGCACGTCCCAACCCAACCCCAGGCCCCGCCCCCACCGGAAGCCCGAAGCCGGACATGACCGGCACCGGCCCGATGCCCCGGGTCGCTCGTCGCCGCGGGCAGCGGTGGTCAAGAGGCCGTGACCGGATTCGAACCGGTGTACACCGTGTTGCAGACGGTTCCCTGAGCCACTCGGGCACACGGCCGGGCAGGCGAGGGGGCACCGGCGTCCGCCAGTGGACGAACCCCCGGGTGGTGGGGTGGGCGGGGCTCGAACCCGCGACCGATGGATTATGAGTCCACTGCTCTGACCGGCTGAGCTACCACCCCGGGCGAGCGGTGTGCCGTGCGAGGTCCGGGGGGCTCGTCGGGCGCCATGATAGCGGCGCGTCGACTGGCGTATCCACTCGTTTGTAGTTCTCGTAGTATGCCCGGTTCGCTCTCCTCCCTCCGAGTGAGTGACTATCGGACGGCTCGTCGGTAGGGTCCGCCTATGCTGCCACCCCGTAGCCGGATGATCTCCCTCAGCCGGATGATGACCGCCCTCCTGCTGGCCGCCGGGCTGAGCGCGTGCTCCGGCGACTCCGGGCCGAAGCCCGACGGGCCCGCGGCGCTCCGCGACGCGGCCGCCGCGATGAAGGACCTGACCAGCATCGGTTTCACCATCGGCACCGAGGGGAATCCGCCGATCCAGATCAGCGGCGGGGACGTGAAGCTGCTGCGCAGCGGCGACGCCCAGGGCATGTTGAAGCTCCAGCAGGCCGGGAACGCGGTGGAGACCGACTTCGTGCTCATCGGCGACCTCGTCTACTTCAAGGGCCCGACCGGGGGGTACCAGAAGCTGCCCCGCGCCATGGTCACCTCCGTCTACGACCCCTCGGCCGTCCTCGATCCGCAGCGCGGCATCGTGAAGCTGCTGTCCTCGGCCACCGGGGTTCAGGGCGAGGCCACCGAGAAGGTCGGCGGCAAGGACGCCCACCGGGTGAAGGTGACGCTGCCGGCGGGCTCGGCGGCCACGCTGGTGCCGGGCATCACCAAGAACCTCTCCGGCCAGGTGTGGATCTCCACGACCGACAAGCGGCTGCTCAAGGTGCGGGCGGACATCCCCCAGGAGGCGGGCTCGGACGCCGGCTCCGTGCTGGTGACGTTCACCGAGTTCAACCAGAACTACAAGATCACCGCCCCGGCGTAGGTCGTGGTGGAGAGGAGAACCCGGCGCGTCGCGATCGGGGTCGGCGGTGCGGTGGTGCTGCTGGCCGCGCTGGACGCGTACGTCATCACCACCGTCCTGTTCGACATCGTCCGGGACCTGAACCTGGCGGTGAACCGGCTGGAGCGGGTCACCCCGGTGGTGACCGGCTTCCTGCTGGGCTACGTCGCGGCGATGCCGCTGCTCGGCCAGCTCTCCGACCGGTACGGCCGCCGGATGATGCTCCAGGCGTGCCTGCTGGCGTTCGCGGCGGGCTCGGCGCTGACCGCGTTCGCGCCGACGCTGACCCCGCTGATCGCCGGCCGGGTGGTGCAGGGCATCGCGGGCGGCGCGCTGCTGCCGATCACGATGGCGCTGGCCGGCGACCTGTGGCAGGAGTCCCGCCGGGCGGTGGTGCTGGGCGCGGTGGGCTCGGCGCAGGAGCTGGGCAGCGTGCTCGGCCCGCTGTACGGGGCGGGGGTCGCCGCGCTGGCCGACTGGCGGGCGATCTTCTGGATCAACCTTCCGCTGACCGCGCTGGCCATGGTCGCGGTGCACTTCACCGTCCCGGCCGGCCGGCCGGCGCACCAGGGCGGGCAGCGCCCCGGCATCGACGTGGTGGGCGGCGTGCTGCTGGCGATCGGGCTGGGGTTGCTGGTGGCGGGCCTGCACAACCCGGAGCCGGAGCGCGCGCCGCTGCCGCCCTGGGGTCCGGTGACGCTCGCCGCGGGCGTGGCCGTGCTGGTGGCCTTCGTCGGCTGGGAGGTGCGGGCACGGACCCGGCTGCTGGACCTGTCCGGGGTGCGGCGCGGCCCGCTGTTCGCCACGCTCGCGGTCAGCCTGCTGTCGGGTGCGGCCCTGATGGTCACGCTGGTGGACGTCCAGCTCGTGGCGCAGCTCCAGTTGGGCGAGGACACGCTGGGCGGTGCGCTGCTGCTGTCGCGGTTCCTGGTGGCGCTGCCGGTGGCGGCCGTGCTGGGCGGCATGCTCGCCCGCCGGTTCGGCGACCGGACGCCGATGGCGGCGGGGATGGCGGTCGCGGCGGTGGGTTACCTGCTCATCGCGGGCTGGCCCGCGGACCTGGCCGCGGCCTCCTACGGCCCGCTCCCCCGGATGGACGTGGACCTGGCCGTCACCGGGATCGGGCTGGGGCTGGTGATCGCCCCGGTCTCGGCGGCGGTGCTGCAGGTGGTGCCGGCCGCCCGGCACGGGGTCGCCTCGGCGGCCGTGGTGGTGGCCCGGATGATGGGCATGCTGCTGGGCCTCGCGGCGCTGTCGAGCTGGGGCTTCTACCGGTTCCAGTCGCTGACCGCGGATCTGCAGACGCCGCTGCCGTTCGGGGTCCCCCCGGAGGAGTACACGCGCCGTATGGCCGTCTACACCGAGGCGGTCAACGCCGCGCTGCGGACGGAGTACCGCGAGATCTTCCTCATCACGGCGGTGCTGTGCGTGCTGGGGGCGGTGGCGGCGCTGGCGGTCCGCTCCGTCCCCGCTCCGGTGCCGGAAGCGGAGCCCGCTCCGGCGGAATGAGTGGGCGTTCACCGGGAACGTCCCGATGACATGCCCGACGCGGCATTCGGAAGGGAGCCGGTGCGCAGATGGAACGCATGAACAGCCTGGACGCCGGGTTCTTCTTCGCCGAGACCGAGAACCACCCGCTGCACATCGCGTCGGTGACCGTGTTCGAGGGCCCCGCCCCGACCTACGGCGACCTGATCCGGCTGGTGCTGTCCAAGCTCGGCCAGGTCCCCCGGTACCGGCAGCGCGTCCGGACGGTCCCGCTGAACCTGGGCCGGCCGGTGTGGGTGGACGACCCGCACTTCCAGATCCGCTACCACGTCCGGCACACGGCCGTGCCCCGCCCGGGCGGCCCCGACCAGTTGCGCAACCTGGCGGGCCGGGTGCTGTCGCAGCGGCTCGACCCGGACCGCCCGCTGTGGGAGATCTGGCTGGTGGAGGGTCTGGCGGGCGACGGCCGCTGGGCCATGATCACCAAGGTCCATCACTGCGTGGTGGACGGCATCGGCGGGGTGGACCTGCTCACCGCGCTGTTCGACCTGGACCCCGGTGCCGAGCCGCCCGCGGCACCGGCGGAGCTGCCGCCCGCCGAGCCCGCCCCGTCCGGTGCGGCGCTGCTGGCCGGGGCGGCGACCGAGCCGTTGCGGCAGCTCGCCGGGCTGCCCGGCGCGGCCCGCGCGGTGCTCGACGGCCGGGCGCTGCGCACCTTCGGGTTGGGCCTGCCGCGGGCGATCGGCCGGCTGGTCCGTCCCGCGTCGAGCTCGCTCAACGGCCCGGTCGGCCCGCACCGGCGCTGGCTGTGGGCGCGGGCCGAACTCGCGGAGATCAAACGGGTGCGCACCGCGCTCGGCGGCACCGTCAACGACGTCGTGCTGGCCGCGGTGACCGGGGGTTTCCGCGAACTGCTGGCGATGCGCGGCGAGCTCTCCCCCACGACGGTGGTGCGGGCGCTCGTCCCCGTGTCGGTGCGGACCCTCGCGGAGGGCGGCGCCCTGGCCAACCGGGTCTCCGGGGTGCTGGTGAACCTGCCTGCCGGGGAGGAGGACCCTGCCCGGCGGCTCTTCCTGCTGCGCGCCCAGATGAACGGCATCAAGCGCACCCACGAAGCCGTCGGCGGCGAGGCCCTGGTCCGGCTGGCCGGATTCGCGCCGACGCTGCTGGCGCTGGGTTCCCGGGCCGCGCTGAGCCAGAGCCAGCCGCTGATCCAGACGGTGGTGACCAACGTGCCCGGCCCGCAGTTCCCGCTGTACGTGCTGGGCCGCCGGATGGTGGAGCTCTACCCCTACGTGCCGCTGGCCATGGGCATCCGCGTCGCCGTGGCCGTCTTCTCCTACGAGGGGACGCTCCACTTCGGGCTGACCGGCGACTTCGACGGCATGCCCGACCTGGACGTGCTCGCCACCGGGATCGAGACGGGTTTCGACGAGCTCCGTACCGCCGCCAAGCACGGCCCGGTGGGCCCTGTCCAGACCCCGGCTGGGCAGTCTGCTGACGACTCATTGCCGTGAGTTTGTCTCCAGCCCGTGATATCTCCGCATCCCTGGAAATAACGCTCAAATAGGGATCAAATTGGGTATCACCGGTCCCGACCGGTGCGGGTCCGGTGTTCGCCACATGGTCGGCGAAGCGGGCCTGGGAGGATGCGATGAAACGGGCAGACGGGTGTGCGGTGCCGGGCCGGCTCGGCCGCGCCCGGCGGCGCCTGGGATTCGATCGGAACACGCTGCGGCGACGGGTCGACCGGGTGCAGTGGACTGTGGCGATCGTGCTGGTAACGATCTTCCTGGCGGTGGGACCCCTCATCGCCACCCTGGTGGCGGGCGGCGTGTACTCCGACGGGGTCCGCACCGAACGCGCCGAGAAACAGGCCAGGCAGCAGGTCGTGGCGACGGTGCTGGGCCCCGGCGAGGTCAGCGGCTCGGACCAGTACGTCCACCAGACCGTCCAGGCCCGCTGGCAGGTGGCCGGCGAGCCCCGCACCGGCTCGATCCCCGCCTGGAGCGGAGCCAAGGCCGGCGACACGCGGCGCATCTGGGTCAACGACCGCGGCGACCCCACCCTGCGCCCGCGCCCGCACTCCCGGACGGTCGCCGACACCGCCTACACGGCGATCGGCGTCCTCCTGGCCACCGGGCTCCCGCCCCTGGTCCTCTACGGCCTGGTCCGCCACCGCTGCGACCGCTACCGCTACGCCCGCTGGGCCGCGGAATGGGCGGAAATCTCCACCCGCCGCATCCCCTGACCCCCCGGGGCCGGCGCCCGTTCTCACGCCTACCACCCCGCCTGACGGCGAAGGACGAGACAGGTGCCGATGCGAAGCGAGGCGGTCCGGGAGCGGCGCCCGCGCCGTCTGGACTGAGGAGCGGTGAAGATCGTGAGGTACGAGCGATCTTCACCGCGACGAGGGAAGACGGCGCGCCGAAGGCGCCGCGACAAGCGCGAGGAACGAGCGCCAAGCAAACACAGCCAAGCAAACAACGGCCCCGCCACCGGGCGCGGGAGCGGGGCCGAAGCTCAGGGGGTGATCCTTTCTCGGGTCAGTGGGGGGTCGCCTTCTCGGCGCCGACGCCGGTCAGGGAGCGGACCTCGATCTCGGCGTACTTCTGCGCGTTGTGCTCCTTGCTCAGCACGGTGCCGAGCCAGCCGCACAGGAACCCGAACGGGATCGACACGATGCCCGGGTTCTCCAGCGGGAACCAGGAGAAGTCCACGTCGGTGAACAGCGCCTTCTCCGTCCCGGAGACCACCGGGGAGAAGATCACCAGGAGGACCGCCGAGCCGAGCCCGCCGTAGATCGCGGCCACCGCTCCGGCGGTGTTGAACCGCTTCCAGAACAGGCTGTAGAGGATCGCGGGCAGGTTACCGGAGGCGGCCACCGCGAACGCCAGGGCGACGAGGAAGGCCACGTTCAGCCGTTGCGCGAAGATGCCCAGCACGATCGCCACCGCGCCGATCACGAACGCGGAGATGCGGGCGACCCGGATCTCCTCCCGCTCGGTCGCCTGGCCGCGCTTGATGACGTGCGCGTACAGGTCGTGGGCGAACGACGAGGAGGAGGCGAGGGTGAGCCCGGCGACCACCGCGAGGATCGTGGCGAACGCCACCGCGGCGATGATCGCCAGCAGGATCGTGCCGCCCACGTCCCCGAAGATCAGCTCGCCGACCCGCTGGGCGAGCTGGGGTGCTGCGGTGTTGCCGGCCGGGTTGGCCTCGGCGATCTCCGCGGAGCCGACCAGCGCCGCCGCGCCGAAGCCGAGCACCAGGGTGAGCAGGTAGAAGGTGCCGATGATGCCGATCCCCCACAGCACCGACTTGCGGGCGTCCCGGGCGGTCGGCACGGTGTAGAAGCGGATCAGGATGTGCGGCAGGCCGGCGGTGCCCAGCACCAGCGCCAGGCCGAGGCTGATCAGGTCGAGCTTGCCCGCCAGGCCCTGGGCCTCGGTGGCGTACCGCAGCCCGGGCTCCAGGAACTGGCCGCCCTTGCCGCTCTGCTCGGCGGCGTCGCGCAGCAGCGTCGACAGGTTGAAGCCGAACTTGGCGAGCACCAGCACGGTGACCAGGGTCGCGCCGCCCATGAGCAGCACGGCCTTGACGATCTGCACCCAGGTGGTGCCCTTCATCCCGCCGACCACCACGTAGACGATCATCAGGACGCCGACGAGGACGATCGTGGCGGCCTTGGCGAAGTCGCTGGTGAAGCCGAACAGCAGGGCCACCAGGGCGCCCGCACCGACCATCTGGGCGAGCAGGTAGAAGATCGAGACGGTGATGGTGGAGACGCCGGCGGCGGTCCGGACCGGCCGGGGGCTCATCCGGAAGGCCAGCACGTCGGCCATCGTGTACTTGCCGGAGTTCCGCATCAGCTCCGCGACCAGCAGCAGCGCCACCAGCCACGCGACCAGGAAGCCGATGGAGTAGAGGAACCCGTCGTACCCGTACAGCGCGATCAGGCCGGCGATGCCCAGGAAGGACGCCGCCGACATGTAGTCGCCGCCGATCGCCATCCCGTTCTGCACGCCGGAGAACGACCGGCCGCCGGCGTAGAAGTCGGCGGCGTCGCGGGTGTTCCGGCTGGCCCAGACCGTGATGACGAGGGTTCCCGCCACGAAGAGCAGGAACAGGATGATGGCGAGTGCCTCATGATCCATGGGAGGCCTCCTCCAGTTCGGAGCGGAGCTTCGCGGCGAGCGGGTCGGTCTTGTTGTCGGCGTGCCGCGAGTACAGCCAGGCGATCAGGAACGTGGAGACGAACTGCAGCAGGCCGAAGACCAGCGCGACGTTGATGGAGCCGACCAGTTCGGTCCCCATGAAGTCGCGGGCCCAGCCGGACAGCACCACGTACAGCAGGTACCAGCCGAGGAAGGCCGCGGTCATCGGGAAAGCGAAGCGGCGGAACCTGCGGCGCAGTTCCTGGAAGTCCTCGCCGGCCTGGACGGTCGCGTACACCTCCCCGGGCAGGGCGTCGGCCCGGGCGGGCGCCGCCCCCGGGTCGTCATCTTTTTGCAGGCTCACCGGTGGATCCTCCTCGGCTGTGACGGGGGTCACCACACGGTAGAAACAGACGAACGCCCCGTGGAGGGGCACCGCGCCCGGCTGCGGCGAGCGGGCGGCGACCCGCGGCGACCGCCGCGCCGGGCGCGACGAACGGTCAATCCGCCGCGACGAACGGACGGTCAGACCCGCCGGGGCCGCCAGGTGCCGCGATCGACGGCCAACGTCTCGGGGGTGTGCAGCCGCACCATCACCCGGCTCACCCCCGCCGGCACCCCACCCGGGGTAAGCAGCGACACGCCGATCATGACCGCGAACGCCGCCGGCACCGTCCACGCCGCGGGCTGCCCGAGCATCGCCCCGGCCAGACCGGCGGGCGGGCCAGCCGCGATCGTCCAGACCACCGCCATACCGGCCAGGCCGCCCCCGGTGACCAGCCCGGCCACCGCACCCGCCACCGACAGCCGCCGCCACCAGATGCCCAGCACCAGCAGCGGGCAGAACGACGAGGCCGCCACGGCGAACGCCAGCCCCACCACGTCCGCCACCGGCAGCGCCCGGGCCGCGCTGGCCAGCGCCAACCCCAGCGGCACCGACAGCGCCAACAGCGTCGCCACCCGGAACGACCGCACCCCGCCGCGCAGGATGTCCTGGCCGAGCACCCCCGCCACCGACACCGCCAGACCCGAGGAGGTAGACAGGAACGCCGCCACCGCCCCGCCGGTCACCAGCGCGCTCAGCAGATCCCCCACCGCCCCGCCGACCAGCCGGCCCGGCAGGGTCAGCACCACCGCGTCGGTCTGCCCGGTCATCAGCAACTCAGGGGTGTAGAGCCGGCCCAGCGCCCCGTACAGCGCGGGCAGCAGGTAGAACGCGCCGAGCAGGGCCAGCACGAGCACCGTGGTACGGCGGGCGGCCCGCCCGTCCGGGTTGGTGTAGAAGCGGACCAGGACGTGCGGCAGGCCCATCGTGCCCAGGAACGTGGCCAGGATCAGCGAGTAGGTCGCGTACAGCGAGTGGTCCCGGCCGGCCAGCGGCAACGCCCACTGCCCGCCGGTACGGACCGGCAGCCCCGCGGCGTGCGGGACCGCCGCGCCCGCCGGGAACGTCACCACCGTGTCGCGGGCCAGCACGTGCGCGCCCCGGTCCAGCGGCACCGCGGCCCGCGCGTACACCCTGCCGTCCACCCGCCCATCCACCGTCACCACGACCGGCCGCTCCACCCGCACGGTCACATCCGTGCCGACGGTCACCACGGTCCGCTCCGGGAACACCGGCGGGGCGTCCCCGGACGTGCCCGGCGCGCCGTCGAACCGCCACGCCAACACCAGGAACACCACCGGCACGGCCAGCGCCGTCAGCTTCAGCCAGTACTGGAACGCCTGCACCAGGGTGATGCTGCGCATCCCCCCGGACAGCACGTTGATCGCC
Organism: Actinomadura craniellae; assembly: GCF_003289645.1. Lineage (GTDB taxonomy): Bacteria > Actinomycetota > Actinomycetes > Streptosporangiales > Streptosporangiaceae > Actinomadura_D > Actinomadura_D craniellae. The sequence goes on from NZ_QLYX01000010.1 coordinate 292,431, forward strand.
ACCACCACGGCGACCAGCACCGCCCCCGCCCACGACGGCGCGCCCGCCACCGTGCCCAGCACCAGCCCCGCGCTCTGGAACTGCGGCGTCAGATACAGCCAGCCGATCAGCACCACCAGGACGCTGGTGGTCCGCCGCACCGCCATCGACTCCAACCGGGCCTCGGCGAAGTCCGGCAGCGTGTACGCGCCCGACCGGCGCAGCGGAGCCGAGATCAGCACCAGCAGCACCAGGTAGCCGCCGGTCCAACCCACCGGCAACCACAGCATGTCCGCGCCGTACGCCAGGATCAGGCCCGCGACACCCAGGAACGACGCCGCCGACAGATACTCCCCACCGATCGCCGAGGCATTGCGCAACGGCGAGACGGTCCGCGACGCCACATAGAAATCCGACGTCGTCCGGGAGAACCGCAACCCGAACGTGCCGATCAACACCGTCGCCACCACGACCAGCGCGACCGCCACCGCCCCATGCGCGGTGCTCAACGCCCTCGCCCGACCCCGGTCACCGGGCGCGGTCCACCAGGTCGGCGAAATCGCGCTCGTTGCGCTCGGCCTGGCGGACGTACCACCAGCCGGTGACCACGAACGCCGGGTAGACCAGCCCCGCCAGCAGCAGCCACGCCACCGGGAGGCCCAGCAACCGCGCCTCCCGCACCCCCGGCAGCACCAGGAACAGCAGGGGCAGCCCGCCGATCACACAACCCAGCGCCCCGCACACCCGCAGCGCCAGCCGGAGCTGGGCCCGGATCAGCGAGCGCATGTACGCCTCGCCCAGGCCGGTCTGCTCGTCGATCTCCTGCGTCACCGGGCGCCGCGGGCGCCGCGGCGCCCGCATCCGGGGGCTGGTGATAAGAATGCGTGCTTGCTTGGCGCTCGTTCCTCGCGCTTGTCCGGTGTTTGCTTGGCTCGCTTCGCTCGCTTGTCGCGGCGCCTTCGGCGCGCCGTCTTCCCTCGTCGCGGTGAAGATCGCTCGTTCCTCACGATCTTCACCGCTCCTCAGTCCAGACGGCGCGGGCGCCGCTCCCT
>NZ_QLYX01000011.1 GCF_003289645.1 Actinomadura craniellae
TGGGGCACGAGGACCTCCTACGGGTGCGGAGTGGCTGTGTGGTAGCTCCACACCACACCTGGGAGGTCCTCCCTATTTCAACAACATCCGGCCCGTGTCGCCGTCACCAACGTCCATGAGCAGTACAGCTAGCCGGACCCGGCGCGGGTCCGGGCCTGCGCGGCGTCGGAGGCGCTGAGCGCCCGCCCGGCCATGCGGCGGCACTCGGCGAGGTCGTACCGGGCCAGGTTCGCGCGGACGGCGGGCAGGGCGCGCGCCGACATGGACAGCCGGGTGACGCCCAGCCCGACCAGCACCGGGGCGAGCAGCGGGTCGGCCGCCGCCTCGCCGCACACGCAGACCGGCTTGCCGGCGCGCCGCCCGGCCTCGGCGCACCGGGCGACGAGGTGGAGCAGGGCGGGCTGCCAGGGGTCGAGCAGGTCGGGCAGGTCGCCGCTGTGCCGGTCCGCGGCCAGGGCGTACTGGGCCAGGTCGTTGGTGCCGACGTTGAGGAGGTCCACGGACTCCAGCAGCCGGTCGGCGAGCAGGGCGGCGGCCGGCACCTCCACCATCACCCCGACGCGGGCCAGCCCGTGCCGGCGGGCCCGGGCGGCGAAGTCGGCGGCCTCCCGCGGGGTCGAGACCATCGGCGCCAGCACGGTGACCTCCGCCGGCGCCGTCGCGGCGGCCCGGGCGATCGCCCTGAGCTGGGTGTCGAGGACGTCGGGGCGGCGGCGCGCGGTGCGCAGGCCGCGCAGGCCGAGCGCCGGGTTGGCCTCCTCGGGCAGGTCGAGGAACGGCAGCGGCTTGTCGGCGCCGGCGTCCAGGGTGCGCACGGTGACCCGGCCGTGGCCGAAGGCGGCGAAGACCTCCGCGTAGGCGGCGGCCTGCTCGTCCTCGGCGGGTTCCGTCCACCGGTCGAGGAAGAGGAACTCGGTGCGGAACAGGCCCACCCCCGGGACACCGGTCACGTCGAGGCCGGCCAGGTCCGCCGCCGAGCCGATGTTGAGCATCAGCTCGACGGGGTGCCCGTCCGCGGTCCGGCCGGGCCCCCGGCCGGGAGCGGGGCGGGCCGGCGGCGCGGCGGCCCGGACCGCCGCGATCTCGTGCTTCGCGACGCCGAACCGGACGTGGCCGGTGCCGCCGTCCACGACGGCGAGGCGCGCCGGGGTGGCGGCGGCCAGCGCCCCGGCGCAGCCCACCACCGCGGGCAGGCCGAGCGCGCGGGCCAGGATCGCGGTGTGGCAGGTCGGCCCGCCGCGCTCGGTGACCAGCGCGAGCACCACGGCGGGGTCCAGGGACGCGGTGTCGGCGGGGGAGAGGTCGTCGGCGACGAGGATGAACGGGTGCCCGGGGTCGGGCACGCCGGGCATCGGCAGGCCGAGCAGGCCGGCGACCGCCCGGTGGGCGATGTCGTCCAGGTCCGCCGCGCGCTCGGCGAGCCTGCCGCCGGCCACCAGGAACGCCCGCCGGTGCTCGTCGACGGCGTGGCGCAGGGCGTGCGCGGCGTCCTCACCGGCCATGACGCGGGCGAGGACGCCCGCCCGCAGGTCGGGGTCCGCGGCGATCGCGGCCTGCGCGGCGAGGATGTCGCGGGCGGGACCGGGCCGGGCCGCGGCGGACCGGGCGGACAGGTCGGCGTGGACGCGGTCCAGCGCCGCGACGGCGGCGGCGATCTCCTGCTCGGGGTCGGTGACGGCGCGGGGCGCGGGCAGCGCGGGCGGGCGCCCCATCGGCAGGACGGGGCCCGCGGCGGAGCCGGGCGCGGCGGGCAGGCCGCGCAGCAGATCGGGGGCGGCCACGGAGCCTCCCCTCGGCCTCGCCCGGGCCCCGGTGGGCCGGGGGTCCTTTCCGCACGCTACGCGCCCGGCGGCGGTGCCGGGAACCGAGGTGGCGGATCCATGGCGGGAAAGTGGGCGGCGGGCCCGGGCTCCTCGCCGGGGAACCGAGGTATCGGCGTGGCTGCACCGGGCAGGGCAGGGCTGAGCTTCCCGGGAGGAGATGCCCATGGCCACGGCCCGCAGGCAGCGGATCGTCGTCGCCGGAGCGGGGTTCGCGGGGTTCCAGGCCGCGCGGACCCTCGCCCGGCTGGCGCGGGGCGCCGCTGAGATCGTCGTCATCAACCCGACCGACTACTTCCTCTACCTGCCGCTGCTGCCCGAGGTGACCGCGGGGATCCTTGACCCGCGCCGGGTGGCGGTGCCGCTGGCCGCGCTCGGCCGCGGCGTGTCCCCCGTGCTCGGCGAGGTCGAGAGCGTGGATGTCGAGGCCCGCCAGGTCGTGCACACCGACCCGGAGGGAACCCGCTCGCGGACGTCCTACGACCGGCTGGTGCTGGCGGTGGGCAGCGTCAACAAGCTGCTGCCCGTGCCGGGCGTGGCGGAGCACGCGCACGGCTTCCGCAGCATCGGCGAGGCCCTCTACCTGCGCGACCACCTGCTGATGCAGCTCGAACTGGCCGCCGCCGCGCGCGATCCCGACGAGCGCGCCGCGCGGTGCACGTTCGTGGTGGTGGGCGCGGGTTACACGGGCACCGAGGTGGCCGCGCAGGGCCAGTCGCTCACCCGGGCGGCCGCCGCGCGCCTGCCGGGGCTGCGGGGGCAGCCGCTCCGCTGGCTGCTGGTCGACCTCGCCCCCCGGGTGCTGCCGGGGCTCGACGAGCGGCTCGCGGCGACGGCCCACGACGTCCTGACCGGCCGCGGCATGGACGTGCGCACCGGGACGACGGTGAAGGTCGCCACCAAGGAGGGCGTGGAGCTCTCCGACGGCGAGTTCGTCCCCACCCGCATGCTGATCTGGTGCGTGGGGGTCCGTCCCGATCCGGTGGTCCAGGGGCTCGGCCTGCCGACCGTCGAGGGCCGGCTGGTGGTGGACGAGTACCTGCGGGTGCCCGGCCACCCGGAGGTCTTCGCCTGCGGGGACGCCGCCGCCGTCCCCGACCTCACCCGGCCGGGCGAGCTGACGCCGATGACGGCCCAGCACGCGTACCGGCAGGGCAAGGCGGTGGCCCGCAACGTCGCCGCCTCCTACGGCCGGGGCCAGGCCCGGCCGTACAAGCACCGCGACCTCGGCTTCGTCGTGGACCTCGGCGGGGCCGACGCGGCGGCCAACCCGCTGGGCGTCCCGCTGGCCGGGGTGGCGGCCAAGGCGCTCACCCGCGGCTACCACCTGTCCGTCATCCCGGGTAACCGGGCCCGCATCGCGGCCGACTGGGCGCTGGACGCCCTGCTGCCCCGGCAGATCGTCCAGCTCGGGCTGGCCTACGGCCCCGCCGCGTCCCTGGCCGAGAAGGAGCCCGTCCCGCACTGACCCGGGCCGCGGCGGCTTCCCGTGGCGGCCCGTCCCGCTGCCGGCTCGGGCTGTGGCGATCCGGCCTGTCCCGCGGCTAGCTCGGGCTGCGGCGCGGCGGGCGGGGCAGGAAGCCGCTGGTCCGGGCCAGGTAGTCGGCGTACTCGGGGCCGCGCTGCCGGGCCATCCGGCGCTCCAGGAGGGCCTTGCCGCTGCGGTTGACGAGCATGTGGGTCATCAGGATCGGGGCGATGACCGTGAGCAGGCCGGACCAGTGCGCGCAGGCCAGCAGGAACAGCCCCCACCAGACGGTGGCGTCGCCGAAGTAGTTGGGGTGCCGGGTCCACGCCCACAGCCCGCGGTCCATGACCTTGCCCTGGTTGGCGGGGTTCGCCTTGAACCGGGCGAGCTGGTGGTCGCCGACGGCCTCGAACAGCAGGCCGACGGCCCACACCGCCACCGCGATCCAGGCGATCACGCCGAGCGCGGCCTCCTGGTACATGGCGACCTGGACGGGCAGCGACACCACCCACATGATCGAGCCCTGCGGCCAGTAGATGGTGCGCACCACGTAGGGGACGACGGGGCCGGTGTTCTTGCGCATCAGGGCCGCGTAGCGGGGGTCCTCGCCGTGGCCGCGGTTGCGGAAGTGGATGTAGAGGCCGAGCCGCAGCCCCCAGATCGCGGTGAGGGCCAGCGCGAGGCCCCGGCGCGCGGTCAGGCCCTCGCCCTGCAGGCCGGACACGACGAAGCTGACCACGGCGATCACGACGAAGCCGAGCCCCCACACCGTGTCGACGACGCTCTGGGTGCGGGTGCGCAGCGCGTACGCCATGGTGGCGAGCATGGTGAGGGCCACCGCGGCGGCCGTGGCCGCCAGGTTGACCAGCAGCGGGACGGTGTTCACTGGGCGCTCAGCTCCTCGGCGAAGTCCTGGAAACCGTCCTGGGCGTGGACGTACTCGTGGGCGGGCCCCTTGCGGCTGCGCTCCACCAGCGCGGCGAGTTCGGCCGGGTCGAGGGGGCCGCCGGCGGGCAGCGGGACGGTGCCCCACTCGACGGAGGTCGCGATCCGCAGCCCGCCGCCCGCGGCGACGATGACCTCGCCGTTGAGGGTGCTGCGGGGGTCGCACAGCGCGGCGGCGACCGGGGCGACCGCGGCCGGTTCCATCAGTTCCCGGTGCCGGGGGTCCATGCCCTGGTCGGTCATCTGGGTGAGGGCGTAGGGCAGCAGCACGTTGGTGAACACGCCCCGCGAGGCGCCCTCGACCGCGATGGTGCGGCCCAGCGCGATGATCGCGCCCTTGCTGGCGGCGTAGGCCGAGACGGTCGGTTCGCCGTGCAGGCCGGCGGTGGAGGCGACCAGCACGATGCGGCCGTGCCGCCGCTCCCGCATGGCGGCCGAGCAGGCGGCGGCCACCTGGGCGCTGCCCAGCAGGTTGGTGCGGATCACCGCGGCGAACCCGTCGGCGGTGGCCTTGTGGAACATGGCGGGGGCGCTGACGGCGGCGCTGGTGACGCAGCCGTCGAGCCGTCCCCAGGTGTCCAGGGCCAGCTGGACGAGCCGGTCGGCGGTGGCCGGGTCGGCGACGTCGCCGTGTTCGGCCACGGCCTCGCCGCCCGCGGCGCGGATCTCGGCGACGACGTGGTCGGCGGGGCCGAGGCCCTGGTCGTCCACCACCCGGTTGCGGTTGTTGACGACCAGGCGGGCGCCGCGGGCCGCGAGGTCCAGGGCGAAGGCCCGGCCGAGGCCGCGCCCCCCGCCGGTGATCACGATGACCTGTCCGTCCAGGGAGTTCATGCGTCCATCCGCTCGATCAGGACCGCGACGCCCAGCCCGGCGGCGCCGCTGACCGCGGCCACCCCGTACCGGCCGTCCCGGCGTTCCAGTTCTTCCAGGCAGCCGCCGACCATGATCGCTCCGGTGGCGCCGAAGGCATGGCCCATGGCGATGGTGCCCCCGTTGGGGTTCATCCGTTCCGGGCCGGCGTCCAGGTCGGCGCGCAGCCGCAGGCAGAGCGCGGCGAAGGCCTCGGCGAACTCGAAGACGTCGATGTCGGCCGGGGTCAGGCCGGCCCGGGCGATCACCTTCTCGATGGCCTGCTGGCCGGCGGTCAGCATGATCACCGGGTCGGTGGAGACGGTGGCGGAGCCGAGCACCCGGGCGCGCGGGCGCAGCCCGGCGGCCGCGGCCTGCTCGGCGTCGCCGAGGACCAGCAGCGCGGCGCCGTCGGCGAGGGCGGGTGAGGTGCCCACGGTGTGCAGGTGCTCGATCTTCCCGGCTTCGGGGTGGGCGGCCAGTGCGATGGCGTCCTGCCCGTCGGCGCCGAGCCCGGCGAAGGCGGCGGGCATCCGGGCCAGCTTGTCCAGGGTGGTGCCGGGGCGGATGAGTTCGTCCCGGGCGAAGACCGTGCCGTCGGGCAGTTCGACCGGGACGACCGACCGGTCGTGCACGCCGCGGTCCCAGGCGGCGGCGGCCTTGGTCTGGGTCTCCACCCCGTAGGCGTCGAGTTCCGCGCGGGTGCGGCCGTCCAGGGTGGCGTTGAGGTCGGCGGCGATGCCCATGTGCACCGAGCCGATCCGCTGGATGGTCTCGGGGTCGTTCCACAGCGGGCCGCGGTCGCTGAACATGGGCACCCGGGAGACGCTTTCGACGCCGCCGGCCACGGCCAGCCCGAGGTCGCCGGCGCGGATGCGGGCGGAGGTCTGGGCGACGGCGTCGATGCCCGAGGCGCAGAACCGGTTGACGGTGCCGCCGGGCACGCCGTGTCCCCAGCCCGCCAGCAGGGTGGCGGTGCGGGCGAGGTCGGCGCCCTGCTCGTCCACCTGCGAGGCCGAGCCGACGACCACGTCGTCCACCCGGTCCGGGTCGAGCCCGCGCTCGGTGAGCGCCCGTTGCAGCCGGACGACCAGGTCGACCGGGCTCACGCCGTGCAGGGAGCCGCGGGACGAGCCCTTGCCCCGGGCCGTGCGCACATAGTCCAGCACGTAGGCGTCGGCCATGCGGCGCCTCCCCTCCTCCTCGATAACTCTCTTAAATGTAGTTTGGTTGTGCCGGTGGGGGCAAGGGTCGCTTTCGTTGCTTCCCGCGCTGTGCTGGGCTTGTGTGATCTCCGCATTGACGACTTACTCTCATTGTTGTAGTAAGAGATCTGGACGGCTCACCACGGGCCGCGCTCCGGGAGGGAGCAAGAGATGACCGTGTCGATCCTGGGCGGCCACCAGACGGACTTCGCCCGCAACTGGGTCCGCGCGGGCCTGGAGTTCTCCGACCTCACCGAGGACGTGGTGACCGGGACCCTGCAAGACGCCGGGCTGGAGCCCGCCGACGTCCAGGTCATCCACGTCGGCAACGCCTTCGGCCAGCTGTTCACCGGCCAGGGCCAGCTCGGCGGAATGCCCGCCACCGTCCTGCCCGAACTGTGGGGAGTGCCCGCGAGCCGGCACGAGGCCGCCTGCGCCTCCGGCGGCATCGCCGCCCTCGCCGCCATGGCCGACCTGGAGTCCGGCCGCTACGACGTCGCGCTGGTGCTCGGCCTGGAACTGGAACGCACCGTCTCCGGCGACCTCGCCGCCCGGCACCTCGGCGCCGCCGCCTGGATCGGCCACGAGGGGCAGGAGGCCACGTTCATGTGGCCGTACATGTTCAACGAGCTGGCCGAGGAGTACGACCGCCGCTACGGCCTCGACGATGCGCACCTGCGCGCGATCGGCGAGCTCAACTTCCGCAACGCCCGGGGCAACCCCCTCGCGCAGACCCGCGGCTGGCAGCTCAGCGACGCCAGCTTCAGCGCCGACGACCAGGCCAACCCGCCGGTGGAGGGGCGGCTGCGGCGGCACGACTGCAGCCAGATCACCGACGGCGGCGCCGGGGTCGTCCTGGTCAGCGACCGGTACCTGGAGAGCCGGCCCGAACTGCGCGGGCGGGCCCAGATCCTGGGCTGGGGCCACCGCACCGTGGGCCTGCCGCTGGAGCAGAAACTCGAACGCTCCCGCGCCGAGCGGTACGCCCTGCCGCACGTCCGCGACACCGTCCTCGACGCCTTCCGGCGCGCCGGGGTCCCCGACGTCGGCGCGCTCGACGGCGTCGAGACCCACGACTGCTTCACCATGTCCGAGTACATGGCGATCGACCACCTCGGCATCACCGAACCGGGCGAGGGCTGGAAGGCCGTCGAGAACGGCGACCTCGAACGCGACGGGCGGATCCCGGTCAACCCCGGCGGCGGCCTGATCGGCATCGGCCACCCGGTGGGCGCCACCGGCGTCCGCATGCTCGTGGACGCCGCCCGCCAGGTCACCGGCACCGCCGGGGACACCCAGGTGGCCGGGGCCCGGCGCTTCGCCACCCTCAACATCGGCGGCAGCACCACCACCGCCGTCAGCTTCGTCGTCGGCACGGACTGAAGGGCGACACGATGGACGTGGAGATCCTGGGCCGGGTGCTGTCCACCCTGCCGGGCGACGACGACCACCCCTACCGGACGGGCCCCTGGCGCCCGCAGACCACCGAGTGGCGCGCCGACGACCTGACGGTGGTGGCCGGCGAGATCCCGGCCGACCTCGACGGCGTCTACCTGCGCAACACCGAGAACCCGGTGCACCCGGCGGTGGAGCGCTACCACCCCTTCGACGGCGACGGCATGATCCACGTGGTGGGCTTCCGGGACGGGAAGGCGTTCTACCGCAACCGGTTCGTCCGCACCGACGGCCTGCTGGCCGAGCGGGAGGCCGGCGGCCCGCTGTGGGCCGGCATCGCCGAGCGGCCGAGCAAGTCGCCCCGCCAGGACGGCTGGGGCGCCCGCGGCCGGATGAAGGACGCCTCCAGCACCGACGTCGTCGTGCACGCCGGGACGGCGCTCACCAGCTTCTACCAGTGCGGCGACCTCTACCGGCTCGACCCGCTCACCCTGGACGACCTCGGCAAGTCCGGCTGGGGCGGCGCCTTCCCCGCCGAGGGCGTCTCGGCGCACACCAAGGTGGACGAGCACACCGGCGAGCTGCTGTTCTTCAACTACGGCACGGCCGCCCCCTACATGCACTACGGGGTGGTGGACGCCGACAACCGGCTCGTCCACTACACCGAGGTGCCGCTGCCCGGGCCCCGGCTGCCGCACGACATGGCGTTCACCGAGAACTACGCGATCCTCAACGACTGCCCGCTGTTCTGGGAACCGGAACTGCTCGCCAAGGGCGCCTACGCGTCCCGGTTCCACCCGGAGCTGCCCACCCGGCTGGGCGTCCTGCCGCGGCGCGGCGGCGCGGCCGAGATCCGCTGGTTCGAGGCCGCCCCCACGTACGTGCTGCACTGGGTGAACGCCTACGAGGACGGCGACGAGATCGTCCTTGACGGCTTCTTCCAGGGCGACCCCGAACCCAAGGACGACGGGTTCGGCGACAAGTACCGGCGGATGTTCCGCTTCCTGGCGATCGACCGCATGCAGACGCGGCTGCACCGCTGGCGGCTGAACCTGGTGACCGGGCGGTGCACCGAGGAGCAGCTGACCGACTCGATCACCGAGTTCGGCGTGCTGAACAACAGCTTCGGCGGCCGCCGGCACCGGTACGCCTACGCCACGTCCGGCGTGGAGGGCTGGTTCCTGTTCAACGGGCTGGTCCGGCACGACGTGCTGACCGGTGCGGAGGAGCGGTTCACTCTGCCGGAGGGCGTCTACGGCAGCGAGCCCGCGATGGCGCCCAGAGTGGGCGCGACCAGTGAAGACGACGGCTACATTGTTACTTTGACCACCGACATGAACGAAGATCTTTCCGAGTGTCTGATCTTCGACGCGGCGCGGCTCGCGGACGGACCCATCGCCCGCGTCCGGCTGCCGGAACGGATCTCCAGCGGTACGCACGCCACGTGGGCGTCCGGAGCATCCCTGCCCGGCTGGTCCGACGCGGAGTCCCCGGCCACCGCGGTCGACCTGTGAAAGGCGACCTTTTCGTTGACCCAGCGCGACGTCTCCACGGACGGCTCCCCCCGGCCACTCGTCCACCCTCCGGACCGGCCGACCCGGTTGCCGGCCGGGGGGACCAACGCGGTCGGGCTCACCCTCGGGCTGATCGGCGACGAGTGGAACCTGCTGATCCTGCGGTACGCGCTGCTGGGCGTCCGCCGGTACGGGGAGTGGCGCAAGGCGCTGCCGATCTCGCACGCGGTGCTCACCCGCCGGCTCTCCGCGCTGACCGAGATGGGCGTCTTCGAGCGGGTGGAGTACCAGGCGAGCGCCCGGCGCTTCGAGTACGTCCTCACCCGCCGGGGACGTGACCTGTGGCCGGTGCTGCTGACGATCTGGGCATGGGAGTCGCGATGGGTGACCGCCCACGTGGAGCAGCTGCCCAGGATGGTGCACCGGGGCTGCGGCCAGGAGTTCCGGCCGGTGTTCGGCTGCGCCGCCTGCGGCCGGGCGGTGGACCCCCGCGACGTCGACGGCGGCTTCGGGCCGAGCGGGAGCTGGAACCGCTCCGTCCCCGAAGTGACCACCCGGCGCAGGTCGTCGTCGACCGAGGGGGCGGGCCTGTTCCCCGAGACGATGGCGCTGATCGGCAACCGCTGGTCGGCGACCCTGCTGGGCGCCGCGTTCCAGGGCGCGCACCGCTTCCGGGACTTCGAGCAGCGGCTCGGCGCCCCGCCGACGATCATCTCCGACCGGCTGCGGGTCTTCTGCGAGCTGGGCGTCTTCGCCCAGTCGCCCGGTGCCGAGCGGGCCGACTGGCTCAGCTACCACCTCACCGAGAAGGGACGCGCCTTCTACCCGGTCATCATGACCGCCATCGACTGGGGCCAGCGCTGGTTCCGGGCCGCGGAAGGCCCCGCGCTGGTCTACACGCATCGCGAGTGCGGCCAGGACTTCCAGGTCCGGCTGTCCTGCAACCAGTGCTCCGCGCTCCTGCGGGGCACCGAGGTGTCCGTGGAACCCGGCGCCTGATCAGCCACGCTCCGCCCCTGGTGGCGGGGAGGGGAGACTCACGCCATGCCCCCGTCCGTCCCTGACCTCCTCCGCGACTCCGCCGCCAAGGCCCCCGACGTCCTCGCCGTCACCGGCGACGGCCGGGCGATCCGCTACGGGGAGCTGGACGAGCGGTCCGACCGGGTCGCCGACCTGCTCGCCGCGCTGCCGCCCGGCGCCCGGGTCGGCTACGTGGACCGCAACGCCACCGAGTACTTCGAGTTGCTGTTCGGGGCGGCCAAGGCCGGAGTGGTGCTGGTGCCGCTGAACTTCCGGCTCGCCGCCAAGGAAATGCGCTGGATCATCGCCGACGCGGACGTGTCCCTGGTCGTCGCCGGGCCGGAGCACGCCTCTTCGCTCACCGACCTGGACGTCCCCGTGATCGCCGTGGGCGAGCCGTACGAGCGCTGGCTGGCCAGTGGCGAGCCGCGCGACCCCCGCCGGGAGGCGCCCGGCGACGGGCTGCTGGTGCTCATGTACTCGTCCGGGACGACCGGCCGGCCCAAGGGCGTGCACATCACCGCGGCCGGGCTGGCCGCCGGCGTCGAGCTGTTCGGCGCGTGCTTCGACGTCGGCCCCGACTCGGTCAGCATGGTACCGATCCCCTACTTCCACATCGCCGGGGCGGGCTGGGCGCTGATCACCCTGGCCCGCGGCGGCACCCTGGTGCAGTCGCGCGAGCCGACCCCCGGGTCGATGCTGGCCCAGCTCGTGGACCACCGGGTCACGCACACCGCCATGGTCCCCGCCGTCATCCAGGTGATGTGCGAGCTGCCCGCCGCCCGGGACGCCGACTTCTCGGCGCTGCGGCAGATCGTGTACGGCGCGTCGCCCATCTCCGAGCCGCTGCTGGCCCGGGCGGTGGCGCTGTTCGGCGCGGAGTTCTTCCAGTCCTACGGGCTGACCGAGACCATCGGGGTGACCACCCTGCTCGGCCCCGACCAGCACCGCCCCGACAACCCCGTGCCCGGCCGGCTGCGCTCCGCCGGGAAGGCGGTGCCCGGCATGGAGGTCGCCGTCGTGGACCTGGAGACCGGCGAGCCCGCCGCCCCCGACGTGGTCGGCGAGGTCGTGGTCCGCGGCCCGTGCGTGACGACCGGCTACTGGCGCAACCCCGAGGCCACCGCCGAGGCGTTCCTGCCCGGCGGCTGGCTGCGCACCGGCGACGCGGGTTCCCTGGACGCCGACGGCTACCTGTACCTGCACGACCGCCTCAAAGACATGATCATCAGCGGCGGCGAGAACGTGTATCCGGCGGAGGTGGAGAGCGTCCTCGCCGGCCACCCCGGCGTGCTGGAGTCCGCGGTGATCGGCGTGCCGTCCGACCGCTGGGGCGAGGTCCCGCACGCCGTGGTGGTCCGCCGCCCCGGCGCTCCCGAGGTTGCGGAGGCCGAGCTGATCTCCTGGCTGCGCGACCGCCTGGCCCACTACAAGTGCCCGGCCGCCGTGACGTTCGTGGACGCCCTCCCCCGCAACGCCTCCGGCAAGGTCCTCAAGCGCGAACTCCGCCGCCCCTGGCACGAGAACCCCTGACCGGACGCCCGGCAGCACCCAGCCGGCCCAGCCAACGCTGATCCTTCAGGATCCAGGGCGCTCCAGCACCCCGGATGCTGAAGGATCAGCCAGGCCAAAGCCTTGGCTTGCTGATCCTTCAGCTTTCGGGGTGCTCTGACGCACCGAATCCTGAAGGATCAGCCAGGTTTCGCCCTCGGCTGCCCGGGGCGGGGTGGCGGCCCCTGAAATCATCTCGCCCGTGCTCACCTCGTCAGGTACGCTCGCGGGGTTGTTTTCGCTGGTGGGGTCCGTGTGCGGCCTCCCCGGTGGTTTCCGGGCGGAGAGTGGGTTTCGTCGATGGCGTGTCGGATCAGTGAGCTCGTGCTCGGTTGCCGCGACCCCGAGGTGCTGGCGCGGTTCTGGTGCGAGGTCCTGGACTTCGTCGTGCTCGACCGCGAGGACGACGGCACGCTGGAGATCGGGCCGCGCGAGGGGTTCGGCGGCCCGCAGCCGACGATCATCCTCAGCCGCAGGGACGAGCCGGAGCCCGGGAAGTCCCGGCTGCACATCGACGTCAACGCCACCGACCGCGATCAGGACGCCGAACTCGAACGCCTGCTGGCGCTCGGTGCGCGCCGGGCCGACATCGGCCAGACGGGCGAGGAGCAGTGGCATGTCCTGGCCGACCCCGAAGGCAACGAGTTCTGCCTGCTCAAGGCCCGCCTCAACCCCCTCTGACGCTCATCGGTCACGCCTCGGCGGTACCTCAGATGCCGAAGGGTCATGGGGTCGTCCGGGGCAGTGGTGGTCACGGTCAGGAGCTCTGGTCGCCGCGGTGAGTCCGGTGGGCGGGCCGGCTTCGACGTGTCCGTCTCCGGGGCGGGGCGGGCGCCGTCCCGGCGGACTCAGCTGAGATCGTCCGGGTCGTCCAGCCAGATCCGCTGACCCTCGGGGGTCACGAGGAGGCCGGTTCCGGCGCTGTTCCCGTGCCGCCGGGCTTTCTCGCGTTGCGCCCGAAGCATCATGTAGTTCACCTCGCCGTAGAACCTGCCCACGGCCGTTCCGTCGTCCCTGACCGTCAGGCTGGTGAGCTGGCCCGTGTCCGGGGAGGGCATCCAGGGGAGCACGATGATTCCGCCCGGCCGTGTCTGCCGTACCCACTCGTAGGGGACGGTGGCCACACCACACGTGACGTGGACGCGGTCGTACGGTGCCTTCTCGGGCAATCCCTCCGCTCCGTCCCCGAGGACGAGCCGGGGGCCGCACCCGGCTTTCTTGAGGTTCACGGCCGCCTCGGCGAGCACGGCCGGATCGACTTCCATGCTCGTGACGTTCTCGTCCCCGACCTGGCTGGACAGCAACCCGGCCGTCCAGCCGGTCCCTGTTCCGATCTCCAGCACGCGGGATCCGGCACCGGGGTTCAGCAGCGACAGACCGGCGAGGATGACGCTCGGCGCGGACAGCGAAGACGTGTACTCACCGGCCCCCGTGGCCACGTCGGTCGCCCCGTCGTCGAGCTGGGTGACGATCGCCATGTCCGCGTAGGCGGCATCCAGCCACGCATCCGGGTCCTGGTTCCGGTCGATGAGATATCCGGCCCCGCCGTCCGGCGTCGCCCACGCCCTGTCAGGGACGAAAAGGTGGCGAGGCGCGTTTCGGAGCGGCGCCCGCCACCTGCTGATGTCCCCGAGCCGCTCCAGCCCCGCCACCATGGCGTCGAGCCGGTTCACTTACCGTCCTTCTCGTGCTTACCGCCACCGGGAGGATTCTCCTTCTCGGGCGGCGGGATCGGCCTATCCCATTTGCCCTCTTTGCTTGGAGTGTCATGCTTCCCCATGCGGCAACTCCTCTCTGTGGATTTTCTGCAGATTACGCTAGCTTTCGCTCTCCAACAAAGGAAAGGAAGGTACGGAATTTCGTTATACCTATCGGGTTAGGTTTCTGTTCCTGGGCGCGGCTCGGTGGATGATCCTGGAGTATTCGAGGGGCCATGGCACCTCGAATACTCCAGGATCATGGGGAGTGCCCCAGGGCGGTGGTGGCCATGGCCAGGTATTCGTTACAGGCAGCGTGCCCAGACCACTTTTCCGGTGGGTGTGGGGTGGTAGCCGCACTCGCTCGACAGCGCTTCGACGATGCGCAGGCCACGGCCGGACAGGTCGTTCTCGGTGGGGTCCTGCCGTCGGGGCGCCTCGGGTGAGCAGTCCTCCACCTGGATCAGCGGCTTGCCGCCGTCGAGGTACACCCGGACCTCCACCGCCCGGTCCGGCGGGGACTTGCGCACCGCGTTGCTGACCAGCTCCGAAACGACCAGGACGGCGTTCTCCACCAGGTGCGGGCAGCCCAGGGACACCAGATGGTTGCGCGTGCGGTCCCTGGCCATGCCCACCGACGCCGGAACCGGAGCGAGGCGGACGCGCAGCGGCCGGGAACTCATGCCCGTGCCGCCGTGTGAACCCTGGTGGCCGTGCTCGCGGTGCCGGTTCGGACAGGCGGGCGGCAGGTCGTCGGCGGGTGGAAGGCGTGCAGGGGGTGCAGGGGGTCTCGTCTGCGCATTGGCGCTCCCGGATCTGGGGATCCGCCGGCTGGGGCGTCCCGGTCTTTGAATCGCTGGGACAAGGGTGGCTTGCCTGCCATACGTTGACTACGCGAGTTCAGCAAATTCAACGAGAGGGTGGCGGCGGTGGACCAGCGGAGCGGGCTCGATCCGGACGGGAACCTGTGGGATCTTATCGCCTGCGAACTGCGTGTACGACGGCAAGAAAGGGAACTGTCACTGGCTGCTGTCGGTGAGATCATCAACCGGGATCGGTCGTTGGTCGCCCATGTTGAATCCGGGCACACCAAGCTCCAGGCGGCGCACGCGGTCAAGCTCGACAGGGCTTGGAACACCGGGGGGCTCTTCCAGCGCCTGGTCAAGTTCGCCAAGGCCGGGCACGACGTCGAGTGGTTCAAGACCCACCTGGAGCACGAGGGCAAGGCCTCGCACCTGAGGATCTGGGAGTTGGGCTGGGTGCCCGGCCTCTTCCAGACCGAGGGCTATGCCCGCGCGATGTTCGAGGCGGCCGGAGTGGAAGATGTCGAAGAAGGTGTCCGGGCACGTCTGAGCCGTCAAGAATGCCTGAACCGCAAGCCCCGCCCGAGAATATGGGTGATCTTGGACGAGGGCGTTCTGGAGCAACCGGTCGGTGGCCCCGAGATCATGCGTGAGCAGCTCGCGCGTTTGGTGGAGTTGGCCCAGCAGCCCAACATCACCATACGAATAGTGCCGAGATCCGTCGGTGCCCACGTCGGTCGGGACGGCTCCTTCAAGATCATGACTGTTGACGGTTCTGATGTGGTCTACACCCAGGCGCCCGGAGGAGGGAGGCTTGTCCAGGATGCGACTGAGATACCCTCGTACCGCGTATGGTTTGACCTCATTGGAGATGTCGCGCTACCCAAAGACGCATCCTTGCGCCTGCTCAAAGAAGCGATGGAGCGGTTTTCATGATCACGTGGCGGAAGTCCAGCCGGAGCGGTAGCACCACGATCCAGTCTGACTGCGTTGAGGTCGCACGGCTCGATGGAAACGTGGCACTCAGGGACTCCAAGAACCCCGGCGGCGGTCACCTCATCCTGCCGGCCGACGGTTTCGCCGCCCTCCTGCACCGCCTCAAGCACGACGAGCCCACCCCCTGAGCGGCCTCGGTGACCCGATGGAGAAAGTCCAGCCATAGCGCCGACACCGGTCAGACGGATTGCGTCGAGATCGCGCGTCTTCCGCTGGCGGTCGGCGTTCGAGACAGCAAGGCTCCCGAGGGCGGTCACCTGACCCTCTCGGCCGACGATTTCGCCGCTCTGATCGCCCGCGTGAAGCGGGATGAGCCGCCCCTCTGACCCGTAGGAATTCGAGAGCCCTGGCTGCTGCGGTCGGGCTTCGCGCAAGTTCGTCAGATCCGTGCGTCATGCTCGGCTGCATGGACGAGAACGCCTTCTGGCAGCTCATCGAGATGCAGAGCCGCAGTGCACGTTGGCGGTGATTACCTCTGCGGGATCACCGCTTGATCGCATCGGTTCAGGGACGGGGTGAGGGGCCCGGTTTCGGCTCGGGTTGGTGTGTCGGCTTGTGTTCGGGGTGCTGTGGGGGCTTTGCGCTTGATGTCGGCTTCGGTGTTGGCTCCGGTGCTTTGGTGCGGCAGTGTCGTATCCAGTCGCTCCCGATCGTGAGGTGGTTGGTGTTGAGATAGTCCACGCCCGCATCCCGCTGCGCTTGCCAGGCCGTCTCTCTGCTTCTGGAGTGGCATCTTCTGCCGTAAAAGCAGGGGATGAACTTTTCGGGGTACGGTTTGAAGTGGAATCGGTCTTTATCGTCGGGCCCACCCCAGATGCGAACCTTGAGTCCGGCGGCGTGCGCCTGCTGAACAATCTCGTTCAGCTTCCGCTGCTCTTCGTCGCTGACCTTGCCGTCGCCATTGCGGTCGCCGCATTCTGACCATTTGCCGTTGAGGGTGACGAAGTTCTTCGCGTAACTGGGATTGTAGGGAGGGTCCGTGGGCAGGCGCGGAGCATGTGGGTCGACCTGGGGAGGAAGCGTGCAGTTCTTTCCGGGAGAGATGTCGTAGAAGACGTTCTTCGGAACCTTTCCGGTCAGCGGGTCGGGCTGGCCTACGACGATGTCCTTGGGGGTGCCTCCGCTGAAGACCACCTGCACATTCGGGTATCGGGTCCGGAGTATTTCCGTCTGTCTTACGGCCGCCCAGTATGCGTCGAGGCGCCGCTGGTCCAGAATTTTTTTCCTGGCCTCCTCATCCGTGGGCCATTTGTGATGTTTTCCGGTCTCCAGTTGGGGTTCTTTCAGTTCGATCACGAGCTGAAAAGGTTTGCTGGGATCGCGACCCGGATAGATCTGCCCACCATTTTTCTTGGCGAGCTCCATGAGCGGGTCGATATACAGTTTCTTGAGGCTTCCCTGGGATTTGCCGTTGGTGTCGTGCTTGATGGAGAGTTGGCCGTCCAGGTCGATGACCACGTCGGCTTCGACGCTTGTTGCGCCGTTGTCGAGTGCGTCATCGAGCGGATTCTCGTTGTCGTAGTCGTTGTGCGCGTGCAGCCCCTCGGCCCACCGTGCCCCGGGATCGGGGTTGCAGGTCGGCTTGGGGATCGGCGGGCGTGGGAGGAAGTTGTCCAAGGAGCCGCCTGGCCTGGTCTTCAGGAGCGGATCTATCTCCATTCCGCCGCCGGAGCCACGGTTACGGGCCTGGGGCTGGTTCTTCGAGCAGTCGCCCCCGGTCAGCCGGCAGATGGCGTCCTCACAGCCTCTGGCGATCGCTCCGGAGACATCGCTGCTCAGGACGCCGGCGACGATGGCCCCCATGAGCAGGACGACGCCTATGTAGCTGAGGGAACCCTCGCCCCGATCGCTCTTGTTCATCGTGCCCCCGCGAGATCAAGCGCCCGCTCAGCCGAACCGTCGGCTCCTGTCGGGTGATCTCGTCAGATTGCCAGGGCGGCGTTCGGCCGGCTTTACGGCGACTCCACGGTTTCTTGACATCGGGTCCACTACGGGTGGTGCGTCGCCCGGCGGTAGTCGCTGGGTGAGGCGTCGTAGGCGGTGCGGAAGGCCCGGGTGAAGGCCGAGTGGTGGGTGAAGCCCCAGCGGGCGGCGATCTGGTGGACGGGGGTCGTGCGCTGGGCGGGGTCGGCCAGGTCCCGGCGGGCGCGTTCCAGGCGCTGGTGGCGGATCAGGGCGGCGACGGTGGTGTCTTCGTCCTGGAAGAGGCGGTGCAGGTGGCTGGTGGAGATGTGGTGCGCGGCCGCGATGCCGTCCGGGGCCAGGTCCGGGTCGTGCAGGTTCCGGCCGATGAAGGCGCGGATGCTCAGGGTCAGGGCCTGCCGCCGTGCTTCGGGGGACAGGTCACGGTCGGCGTCGAGGGCGTGGGCGAACAGGGCCGAGACGAGGTCGGCCAGGACGGTACCGAGCCGGGGGCCGTCGGCTGGCCCGTAGGCGCTGGTGTCGGCGCTGAGGCGGGTGAGGAAGCCGGCCAGTAACGCCCCGACCCCCTCCCGCCCCGACAGCGGCCGGCCGACCGCCCGGTCGACGCTCCGCCGCGGCAACGCCACGAGGTCCCTGGGGATCTCGACCCCCACGAACTGGACCGTCCGCTCCTCTTCCCGCCCCACCCAGACCGTGCACGGCTGCGAGGTGCTCTGGCTGTACAGCTCGTAGGGGCGGTATTCGGCCTCCTGGCCGTCCCAGGTGGCTCTCGCCGTTCCCCGGAGGGTGAGCGTGAGGTTGTACGCCTCGGGGTCGGAGCGCCGGACGAGTTTCGCCGTTCGCCGGGACACCAGTGGTTGGACGGTCGCCGGCCACACGGTCACCGGGCCGAGCAGCAGGGCGCGTTTGTGCGCATGGAAATCAGCGGCGTGCTCGCTGCTTACATCCACCGGGGCGTGCGTATGTCCCGTCCATTCCCGCCAGCGGTCGAATCGGTCAGCCGGGGGAAAGTCCTTGGTCTGGTACACGATCTCGATCATTGGCCTCTCCACGTCCCCTCATGGCGGCCGGCGGGTATCCGTTGCAAATCAACGATACAGGGAGGGGTGGCGGGGGAATTCTGCATATCCGTGCGCCGTGTTCATGAGGCGGCGGTGGCCCTGGCCCTTATCTCAGGGCATGCCCATGGGTGGCCGGGAACCGTGGCGTCCGGTTTCGTGCGCGGGGCGGTGCCTGATGCGAGCCGCTGGTTCTGCGCGAACCGGGATGTCGCGATGGGAGGGGTCCCGCCTGCTCGGGCGCGGCGCCGAAAGGTGCGCATTCCTCATCCCACTTTGAACTTATAGCAGGCAGGGGGGCTTGCGGCAAGGCCCCGGTGCCGGTCCAGAATCGGGGCCCATGTGCCGGGCCGGCCTCGGAAAACGGGGCCGGACGCCTACGCGGGCTCACGTTCACCAAGCGGTCATTCGACCGCGGCCGAAACTGTTATAGGGGGAGTTCGAATGCGTGTGTTGCTGTCCACCATCGGGTCGCGTGGTGAGGTCCAGCCGCTGGTGGCGCTGGCCGCGGAGCTGCGGGAGCTCGGGCAGGAGGTCCGGCTGTGCGTGCCCCCGGACTTCCGGGACTGGATCGAGGGCCTCGGGTTCCCCGTCGTGCCCATCGGGCCCGAGCTGCGGCGGACCGCGTCGGCGGCCCCGCGGGTCGCGCCGGCGCCGCCCACGCCGGAGCAGCGGCGTCAGCTGCTCGAAGCCACGATCGCCACCCAGTTCACCACGATCGCGGCGGCGGCCGAGGGCTGCGACGTCCTGCTGGCGGGGGGATCCCTGCAGCTCGCCACCCGCTCGATCGCCGAGCGGATGGGCGTCCCCTACGTGTACGCGAGCTACTGCCCGCAGACCCTGCCGTCCCCGCACCACGCGCCGATTCCCATCTGGGGGCCGCCGCGGGAAGCGGCGGACAACCGCGCGCTCTGGGCCGAGGACGCGCGGCACTGGAACGACACCGTCGGCGCCGCCCTCAACTCCCACCGGGCGGAGGCCGGCCTGGCCCCGGTCGCCGACGTGCGGAGCCACCTGTTCACCGATCGGCCCTGGCTGGCCGCCGACCCGACGTTGGGCCCCTGGCCCGGGGACCTCGACGTCGTGCAGCCGGGCGCCTGGATCTGGCCGGACCGGCGCCCGCTGGAGCCCGAGCTGGAGGCGTTCCTCGACGGGGGCGAGCCGCCCGTCTGTTTCGGCTTCGGCAGCATCCGCGCCACGCCGGACCTCGCCGAGGCGATGGTCGGATCGGCCCGCGCGCTCGGCCGCCGCGCGATCGTGCTCCGCGGGTGGGCCGGCCTGGCGCCGATCGACGACGGGCCCGACTGCCTGTCCGTCGGCGAGGTCAACCAGCAGGCGCTGTTCGAGCGGGTCGCCGCCGTCGTCCACCACGGCGGCGCGGGCACCACGACCGCGGCCGCGCGGGCCGGGGCGCCCCAGGTCGTCGTCCCCCAGCTGTACGACCAGCCCTACTGGGCGCGGCGCGTCCACGAGCTGGGCATCGGAGCCGCGCACCCGCCCGGTGCGCCGACCGCCGACTCGCTGACGACCGCCCTCAAGGACGCCCTCCGGCCCGACGTGGCGGCCCGCGCCCGGTCCGTCGCCGGTGCGGTGCGCACCGGCGGGGCCGGGGCCGCCGCCCGGCGGCTGGCGGGCGGCGACCTGGGGAACCCCGCCTGAACGGACGCCGCGACCGGCGCGCGTCGGGCCGCGCGAGCGGGAACCGGGTCAGCGGTGCTGCTCGCGCAGCCGGTTCTTCAGCAGCTTGCCCGAGGCGTTGCGGGGCAGCGCGTCGGTGAACGTCACCGCGGCGGGGCACTTGAAGTGCGCCAGCCGTTCCCGGGTCCAGGCGATCAGGTCCGCCGCGGTGACGGGGGCGGCGTCGGGGCGGAGCACCACCACGGCGTGCGGGGCCTCGCCCCATTGCTGCGACGGGACGCCCACCACGGCGACCTCGGCGACGGCCGGATGGCCGGTGAGGACGCTCTCCACCTCGGCGGGGTACACGTTCTCGCCGCCGCTGACGATCATGTCCTTGAGGCGGTCGTGCAGGTAGAGGTAGCCGTCGGCGTCCAGGGAGCCGCCGTCGCCGGTGCGCAGCCGGCCGTCGGGCAGCAGCGCCGCCGCGGTCTCGGCGGGGCGCCGCCAGTAGCCCCGCATCACGTGGCCGCCGCCGATCACCACCTCGCCGCGGGTGCCGGGCGGCAGTTCGGTGAGCGTCTCCGGATCGACCACCTGGAGGTAGACGCCGGGCATGGGCCGGCCCGCCGAGGTCAGCCGGTGCTCCTCGCCGGGGCCGGGGAGGTGGTCCTCGGGGGCGAGCATGGTGACCCCGCCGGTGGACTCGGTCAGCCCGTAGGACTGGAGGAACTTGCAGCCGATGGTCCGCGTCGCCGCGTGGATCACCGGGAGGGGGATCGGGGAGGCGCCGTAGACCACGTACTTCAGCGCGCTCCAGTCGGCGTCCGCCACGTCGGGGAGCGCCACCAGGCGCTGGAGCAGGGTGGGCACCAGCGCCGCGTGCGACACCCGCCGCCGCACCAGCAGGTCCCGCAGCTCCCCGGCCTCGGTGGCCTGCTCCAGCAGCAGCGCCGCCCCGTTCACCACCGCGATCAGGGCGAGGCCGAAGCCGGAGATGTGGAAGTAGGGGATGGGCGCCATCGCGACGGACGTCTCGTCCAGCTCGATCTCGTAGTGCATGGTGGCCAGCGCCCGGCCGAGGTTGCGCCCGCCGAGCATGATCCCCTTGGGCAGCCCGGTGGTGCCCGAGGTGTAGAAGATCACCGCGGTGTCCTCGGGGTCGGGGCGGGCCCCGGGGTCGGTGCCGGGGTGCCCGGCCAGCCAGTCGCGGTACGGCGTGGTGCCGGGGTCGCCGTCGAGCGTCACCACCCGCGGGACGGTCCCGGGGGCGGGGGCGAGCCGGCCGTCGCCCGCACCGAGTACCAGCGCGGCGGGTTCGGCGTCGGCGAGGATCCCGGCGACCTCGCCGGGGGTGAGCCGGTTGTTCACCGCGGTGGCGATCGCCCCGAGCTTGGCCGCGCCGAACAGCACCTCCAGGAAGGAGGGGGCGTTCGCCCCGATGTAGGCGACCCGGTCCCCCGGCCCCACCCCGTCGGCCAGCAGCGCTTGCGCCACCTGGGACGAGCGGGCGTCGAGCTCGGCGAACGTGGTGGTGCGGTCCCGCTCGACGACGGCGGGCAGGTCGGGCGTGGCCGCGGCCCGGCGGCGCAGGATGTCGGCGAGCCGGTCCACCCGGGAGCCGTCGGCGTGCCGCGCGTACAGCGGGTCGGGGCGCTCCGTCATCGGGCGGCCCCCGCGGTGTAGGGGGCGAAGACGGGCGGCTCGAAGATGCCGGGCGGGGCGGCGACGACCTCGGGCAGGGCCCGGATCACCGGGCCGGACGTCACGAACTGCCCGGCGGTGGTGCGGCTGTTCGGGTCGTCGGGCTCGATCAGGTTGAGGGTCATGGTGAGGCCGGGCCGGCCGGTGACGGTGACCGTCCAGTGGTCGCGGCCGGCGTACCGGGGCAGCTCGGGGTCCATCGTCCAGACGATCGCCAGGGTGAGCGCCCGCCGGCCGCCGCTGATCACGTGCCAGCGCCACTCGGTGGCGGCGACCGTGCCGGCCCGGATGAGCCCGGCCGCGACCGTCAGGTCCCGGGGGGTGGTCTCGACGTGGTGGTCGGGTTCGATCCGGTCCACGGGCAGGCCCAGCCGCTCGGCCATGAAGGCGAGCGTCTCGGAGTAGAGCTTCCCGTAGAGGACGGGCAGCTCGCCCGCGGTCAGGTCGAGCGCGGCCGGGTCCGAGCCCATGCCCATCACGTCGAAGGCGAAGTTCGGGTCGGGTACCCGGCTGGCGTCCAGGACCTCGTCGATGCCGACGTGCTCCAGGTCCAGGCACACCCCGGTGAGCGCCAGCACGATGCGCTCGCCGACCACGCCGGGGCTGATGCCCACGCCGTACAGCGTGGTCCCGCCCGCGCGGCAGGCGTCGAGGAACATCTCCTCGCGTTCGCGGCCGTGCGCGCGGGGGAAGTGGTGCCCGGCGGTGGTGACGACGTTCTTGCCCGAGCGGAGCAGGGCGCAGATGTCGGCGTCGTGCGTCTCGTAGGGCACCTGGAGCCGGGGGGTGTGGATGACCACGTCGGCGGGGGTGGCGAGGATCTCCGCGCGATCCCGGGTGGCGATCACTCCGGTGGTGGGGCGGCGCGCGATGTCGCCGGCGTCCCGCCCGGCCTTGCGGTCGCCGTAGACGAACAGGCCGGCCAGTTCGAGGTCGGGCGAGTCGAGGACGGCGCGCAGGCAGGTCCGCCCGATCGCGCCGGTCGCCCACTGGATCACCCGGATGGTCATGACTCCTCCGTTCCGTCCGGGACGATCCGGACGAGCAGCCCCGCGATGCGGTGTTCGGCCGGGTGCGTGCCGCGCAGGTCGGCGGCGACGAGCCCGCGGCGGCCCGCCGCCGGGACGAACCGGATCGTCCCGGCGCCCGCCCGCAGGGACGTGGGGGAGGCGGGTTCGGTGTCCAGCAGGTGCGCCCACAGGGCGGTGGTCTCGGCGGGGGTGTCCACCGCGACGTCCACGGCGAGCAGGTCGAGCGCGGGGGCGGGCGGGTCCGGCATCGCCCAGTCGTCGTAGTGCCAGTGCTTGCCGGCGGGGATCCGGTCGGCTTCGAGCAGGACGCCGAGGTCCCCGGGGTGCAGCTGGACGATGTCGGCGCCGTGGAAGTCCTGCCGGTGCGCGATCCGCACCCCGCGGCCCTGCGCCCGCGCGACCAGCGCGTCGGTGTCGGGCACCCGGACGGCGACGACGTACCCGCCCTCGCCGCGGGCGAGGAACCGGTGCAGCGGCGATCCGGCGCCGGACGGCGCGACGATCTCCAGGTAGCTGCGGCCCAGGTTCAGGATCTCGTTGACCATGCCGAAGGCGGCGAGTTCGGGGTCGGGGACGCCGGGTGGCAGGCCGAGCACCGTCCGGGCGTGCCCGGCGGCCTCGGCCAGGTCCCGGGCGGCGGCCGTCGCCTGGATCAGCTCGGGCCCGCTCATCGGCCGGTCCGCAGCTCGCGGGCGTGCAGCAGCTTGGCGAGGGAGCGCTCGTAGCGGGCCGGGTCGCGGGCCATCCGGGCGCGGGCGTCCACGGCCATCCAGTCGGTGTCGGCCACCGGTTCGCCCTTGGCGACGGCGGTGAGCCCGGCCCGGGCGATGTCGCGGGGGTCCTCCTTGGTGCCGTCCACGTGGTCGGCCATCCGGGTGTCGACGGAGCCGACGATCAGCGCGGTGACCTGGGTGCCCTGCGGTTCCAGCTCGGCCCGGGTGATCGTGCTCAGCCAGAGCGCGGCGGCCTTGGCGGGGGAGTAGCCGCCCATGAACGGGGCGGGCACCATGGCGGCGACGGACAGCACGTTGGCGATGGCGCCGCCGCCGTTGGCCGCCAGCACCGGGGCGAAGGCGCGGGTCATGGCGAGGGTGCCGAAGTAGTTGACCTCCATCTCCGCGCGGGCGGCGTCGGGGTCGCCGGTCAGCACCAGGCGCTGGTTGGTGAACAGCCCGGCGTTGTTGATGAGCAGGGACACGTCCGGGCAGGACTGGGCGGCCGCGGCGACCTGCTCGGGGTCGGTGACGTCCAGCCGGATCGGGACGGCGCCCGCCGCCAGCAGGCCGGCGTCGATGCCGGCGGGTTCGCGGGCGGCGGCGTAGACGCGGGCGGCGCCGCGCTCCAGCAGTTCGGCGACGAAGGCCTGGCCGATGCCGCGGTTGCCGCCGGTCACCAGCGCGGTGATCCCGTTGAGCTCGATCATCGCGTGTCTCCGTCCTGGTAGAGCAGGTCGTCGGGGTACTTGCCGCCGCGGGCGAGGACGGACGGGTCGGGGACGAGCATGCCGAACAGCCAGGTCTCGGCCGCGGGGGCGTCGTGGCTCCACTCCCAGACCAGCGCGCGGTGGGCGATGCCCCAGCGGTCGTCGCGGCGCTCCAGCCGGTCGATGATCCGGGCGCCGACGAAGGCGTGCCCGATGCCGTCGGGGGTGCGGACCCGGCTGAACGTGGTGACGTACGACTCGGCCCGGGCCTGATCACCGTCGAGGTCGATCAGCACGTTGGTCATGCAGTGCATGGTGCGGGCGCGGGGGTGCGTCAGCACGTCGGCGATGCCGGCCACGTAGTCGCGGGCGGAGCCGGTGAAGACGCCGCCGTGGTCCTCGGTGGCGTCCGGCAGGTAGCACGCGAGAACGCCTTCGACGTCGCCGCGGTCCACGGCGCGCAGGTACCGCGCCAGCACCTCGTAGATCTCTTGTTTGTCCAGCAGCGCCTGGTATCGGTCGCTCACCTTGGCCTCCTTCGGGTGATCCTCCGCACAGGCAAGCTACAACTAAGAGAGTGACTTGGCCAAGGGGTTCGTGCCAGTGAAGATAACGAGCCGCTTTCAAGCCGTTGACGTGGTCACTCTTTTTGCTGTAGCAAGTATGTGACCGGCAACACACTGGTAACTGTAGTGTCACTCACCGGAGGATCGCTGCGGATGTCACCGTCTCCCGACCAGCCACCCGAGCTCAGGATTTCTGAGGTCACCCTGCGGTTCGGTGGCGTCACCGCCCTGGACCGGGTGTCCCTCACGGTGGCGCCCGGCGAGATCTGCGGGCTCATCGGCCCCAACGGCGCGGGCAAGACCACCCTGTTCAACTGCGTCACCCGGATCTACCGGCCGGACGCCGGGACGATCACCTTCGGCGACGCCGACCTCACCCGGGCCCGGCCGCACCGGATCGTCCGGCTCGGCATCGCCCGGACGTTCCAGAACCTCGCGCTCTTCCCGTCCCTGACGGTGCTGGAGAACACCCTGGTCGGGGCGCACTCCCGCACCCCGGCGGGCTTCACCGCCGCGACGCTCGGCTGGCCCGGCACCACCGCCCGGCACCGCCGGCTGGCGGCCGAGGCGCTGGACATCCTCACCGACCTGGGCCTGCGCGACGACGCCCACCGGCCCGCCGCCGGCCTGCCGTTCGGCACGCTCAAGCGGGTCGAGCTGGCCCGCGCGCTGGCCGCCCGGCCCCGGCTGCTGCTGCTGGACGAACCCGCCGGCGGGCTCACCCACGCCGAGGTCGCCGACCTGGGCGGGCTGATCAGGCGGCTGTCCACCGAGCGCGGCTTCGGCGTCCTGCTCGTCGAGCACCACATGGGGATGGTCATGAGCATTTCCGACCACGTGGTCGCCTTGGAGTTCGGCCGCAAGATCGCCGACGGCGAGCCGGCCGAGGTCCGCAACTCCGAGCGCGTCGTCGCCGCCTACCTGGGGAAGGCGTCATGAGCCTGCTGGAGGTGACCGGCCTGACCGCCGGCTACGGCCCGGCGCGGGTGCTGCACGGCATCGACCTGACGGTGGACGACGGCGAGGTCGTCGTGGTGCTCGGCGCCAACGGCGCCGGCAAGACCACCACCATGCGGGCGCTGGCCGGGGCCATCCCGCACCAGGGCTCGATCGTCTTCGACGGCGCCCCGCTGACCGGGCTGCGGCCCGACACGATCGTCGGCCGCGGCATCAGCCTGGTGCCGCAGGGCCGCGGCACGTTCTCCCACCTCAGCGTGCTGGAGAACCTCCGGGTCGGCGCCGCCCGACGCCGCGACAAGGCGGAGATCGCCGCGGACATCGACCGCTGGTGCGAGGTCTTCCCCCGGCTGCGGGAACGCTCCGGCCAGGAGGCGGGCACCCTGTCGGGCGGCGAGCAGCAGATGCTCGCCGTGGCGCGGGCCCTGATGAGCCGGCCCCGGCTGCTGCTGTGCGACGAGCCCAGCCTCGGCCTGGCCCCCGTCATCGTGGCCGAGCTGTTCCGCACCCTCGCCGAGATCAACCGCGAGCAGGGCACCGCGCTGCTCCTCGTCGAGCAGAACGCCGAACTGGCCCTGGGCATCGCCGACCGGGTCCACCTGCTGGAGGTCGGCCGGGTCGTCGCCGCCGGGCCGGTGGCGGAGTTCCGCGACAACGAGTCGGTCCGGCGCGCCTACCTCGGTGACTAGGAGAAGCCGATGGACATCTTTCTGGAGCGCCTCTTCGACGGCGTCACCAACGGCGCCGTGTACGCGATCATGGCGCTGGCCCTGGTCGTCGTCTTCCGCGGCACCGGGACGATCAACTTCGCCCAGGGCGAGATGGCGCTGTTCACCACCTACGTCGCCTGGGCGCTGACCACCCAGGACGTGCCCGTCTGGATCGCGGCGCTGGTCGCCGCCGCGATCGGGTTCGTGCTCGGCGCGGTGACCGAACGCACCCTGATCCGGCCGGTCCGCCGGCGCAACGACATGGCCACGCTGGTCGTGGCGCTGGGGTTGTTCACCGGGTTCAACGCGCTGGCCGGGCTGCTGTTCAACTCCGAGACCAAGACCATGCCCAGCCTGTTCCCCGGCGGGGAGAGCGACTACGTCGCGGTCGGCGGGGCCCGGCTGTACTGGGACGCCCTCGGCGTCTGGCTGTTCGTGATCCTGGTGATCGGCGCGGTGTTCTGGCTGTTCAACCGGACCCGGCTCGGCCTGCACATGCGGGCCGTGGCCGACAACCCCGAGTCGGCGGCGCTCAGCGGCGTGCCCACCGGGCGGATCCTGATGCTCGGCTGGGGGCTGGCCGGGATCATCGGCTCGCTCGCCGGGGTCCTGGTCACGCCGCTGTCCCCGCACCAGCTCAGCCTGACCACGATGTTCCCGATCCTGATCTACGCCTCGGCGGCGGCGCTGTTCGGCGGGCTCGACAGCCCGATCGGCGCGGTCGTCGGCGGGCTCGTCATCGGGGTCCTCGAAATGATGATCACCGGCTACGTCGAGTTCATCGGCGGCACCCTGCCGCAGACCGCGGCGCTGGTCGTGATCGTCCTCATCCTCCTGTTCCGGCCGACCGGCCTGTTCGGTTCCCGTCAGATGGAGCGCCTGTGAGCACGAAGACAGTGGACGTTCCGGTCGAGAAGCCCGCACCGGCGGGACGGTTCCCGATCACGATCGTCCGGGGGTCCGGGCGGTACCGGGCCGGGCAGCTCGGCCTGGTCGCGTTGGTGGCGCTGCTGCTGCTGGCCGGGGCGAGCGCGGAGCCGTTCCGGGTCGGCCAGTTCACCAGCGTGCTGATCTTCGCGATCGCGATCAGCGGGCTGAACCTGGCCACCGGCTACACCGGGCTGCTGTCCATCGGGCACTCGGCCTTCTTCGGGCTGGGCGCCTACACCACCGGGATCCTGGTGGTGTCCTACGGCTGGGAGCCGCTGGCCACCCTGCCGGTGGGGGTCGTGCTGTCCTTCCTGATCGGCGTGGTCGTCGGGCTGCCCGCGCTGCGGATCCGCGGCCTGTACCTGGCCCTGGTCACGCTGGCGGTCGGGGTGGCCTTCCCCGAACTGGTCAAGCGGTTCGCCGACTTCACCGGCGGCGCGGCCGGGCTGGTGATCCGGGCCCGGCAGCTCGCCCCGCCCGACTGGACGGGCCTGCGGCTGGGGCAGCGGCACCTGTGGCTGTACTGGCTCAGCGCGGTGATCCTGATCCTGGTGCTGCTGGCCGTGCGCAACCTGACCCGCAGCCGGGTCGGCATAGCGATGGTCGCCACCCGGGACAACGAGATCGCCGCCGCGGCCTCCGGGGTGGACCTGGCCGTCGTCAAGACCGCCGTGTTCGGGCTCTCCGGCGCGATCACCGGGCTGGCCGGCGGGCTGTTCGCGATGTACATCGGGGCGCTGTCGCCCGACGGGTCGTTCACGCTGCTCAAGTCGATCGAGCTGATCACCGGCCTGTTCGTCGGCGGCGCGGCGACCCTGCTGGGCCCGGTGGTCGGGGCCTTCGCCGTCGTCTTCATCCCCTACTACAGCGCCGACCTGGCGTCCGGGCACGTGTCCGGGATCGTCTTCGGAGCGGTGCTCATCCTGATCGTCTTCCTGATGCCCGAGGGGGCCGTCGGACTGCTCAACCGGCTCGGCCGGCGGATCGTCCGCATCACCACAGCAGCCGAGACCGGCTCCGACGCCGGGCGGTCCGCCGCGCACTCGGCCGAGAAAGAGGGAGAACCCCGATGAAACCCAGATACCTGACCGCACTGGGCCTGTCCGCCGTGCTGCTGCTGGCGGGCTGCGGCTCCTCCGGTGACGAGGAGCCGCAGGCGGCCGGCGGCGGAGTCGTCACCGCCGACGACTGCGCCGACCCGGCCGCCGCCAAGGAGAAGATCACCGGCACCCTCAAGGTCGGCTGGAGCGGCGCCACCTCCGGCCCGCTGGCCCAGGCCGTGGGGCTCGTCATCGAGGGCATGCGCACCCGGTTCGCGGTGGCCAACGCGGCCGGCGGGGTCAACGGGGTCAAGCTCGAAATGGTCGTCAAGGACGACGCCTTCAACCCCGAGAAGGCCAAGACCAACGTCAACGAGATGATCCAGAAGGACAAGGTCCACGTCCTGGAGACGTTCGGCTCGGGCCAGCTCAACGCGGTCGCCGACGACCAGAACGAGGCGTGCGTGCCGCTGCTGTTCGGGCAGGCGTCCGTGCCGGCCTACCGGGACGCCAAGAACTTCCCGTGGACCACCGAGTACCTGCCCTCGTCCGACATCGAGATGGCCGCCATCGTCGAGCAGATCAAGAAGAAGTACCCGAACGGCACCGAGGTGGCGCTGGCGGTCAACCAGACCGAGTCCGGCCAGGGCTACGCCACCGGCTTCAAGAACGCCATCAAGGGCACCAACATCAAGATCGCCAAAGAGGCGCCGAGCACCGACCCGAACGCGGCGATCACCACCCTCAAGACCAGCAACGCCAAGGTCCTGGTGAACGCGGTCATCACCGGCGACTGCCTGCCGCTGACCCAGGCGCTGGGCCGCTCCGGCTGGAAGCCCGAGGCCGTCTTCCAGCCCGCCAACTGCGTGGACGGCAAGATGCTCTACGAGCCGGCCGGCGCCGCCGCCGACGGGCAGCAGATCATGGTCTGGCTGAAGGACCCGGGCAACCCGCTCTACGCCGGCGACGCGGCCGTCAAGCAGTACCTCGCCGACACCGCCAAGCACGGCAACAAGCACGCGCTGAACAACTACACCGTCAACGGCTGGGCCATCGGCGACCTGATGATCGACGCGTTCACCAAGGCCGCGCAGTCCCCCGACGGCCTCAGCAAGCTCGGGATCATGAAGGTGGCGCGCACCCAGAGCTACCAGCCGCCGATGTTCATCGACGGCGTCAAGTGGACGATGACCCCCGCCCAGTCGCTGGGAATCGTGTCGTTCCGCCCGTTCGCCTGGAACGCCGGCAAGAAGGTCTTCGAACCGACCGGTGACGTCATCGACATGTCCAGCCGTTACAAGTAAGAACGCTCACACGCGGGGCCGGGGACGCCCGGCCCCGCACCCACCTGGGGGACGACCCCCGGACGCCCGAAAACGCGCCGGCCGGCCCGGCAGGAAGGAGCCAAGGCATGAACCACCGGGGCCTGCACCCTCCCGAGCGGGTCGAGGAGTACACCGCCCGCGGCTGGTGGACCGGCGAGACGCTGGACGAGTTGTTCCGCGCCCGGGTGGCGGCCGCACCCGACCGGCTCGCCGTGGTCGACCCCGCCAACCGCCGGGACCTGGTCGGCACCGACCCCCGCCGGCTGACCTGGCGGGAACTCGATGACGAGGTCGTCGCGCTGGCCGGCACGCTGCTGCGGCACGGCCTGGGGCAGGGCGACGTGCTCGCCGTCCAGCTGCCCAACACGATCGAGCTGGTCTGCGCCTACCTGGCCTGCTGGCGGCTGGGCGTCGTCATCTCGCCGCTGCCGGTGCAGTACCGCGAGCACGAGGTGAAGGCGCTGGGCGCGGTGGCCGGCTTCACCGCCTTCCTGACCCTCGCCCGGATGGGCGAGCGGGAACTCGCGGCCGAGGCGCTGGCCGCCGGCGTCCCGGTGCTGTCCTACGGCACGGACCTGCCCGCCGGCGCGGTGCCGGTGGACGGCACGCCCGCCGACCGCGAGACCGTCGAGGCGTACGCCGCCGCGCACCCCGCCGACCCCAACGACTGCGTCACGATCTGCTGGACGTCGGGCACCGAGAGCACCCCCAAGGGCGTGCCGCGGACCCACCACGACTGGATCGCGATGAGCTGGAACACCATCGACGCCCCGGGCCTGACCGGCGACGACGTGCTGCTCAACCCGTTCCCGATGGTGAACATGGCCGGCATCAACGGGATGTTCCTGCCCTGGCTGCGGGTCGGCGGGGTGCTCGTCCAGCACCACCCGTTCGACCTGCCGACGTTCCTGCGGCAGATCGCCGCCGAGCGGGCGACCTACACGGTGGCCCCGCCGCCGCTGCTGAACCTGCTGCTGGCTAGGAAGGAGCTGCTGGCCGCCGCCGACATCTCCTCGCTGCGGCTGATCGGCTCCGGGTCGGCCCCGCTGGCCCCCGCCATGGTGCGGGGCTGGCAGGAGACCCACGGCATCGGCGTGATCAACTTCTTCGGTTCCAACGAGGGCATCGGGCTGCTCACCGCGCCGCGCGACGTCCCCGACCCCGAGCAGCGGGCCCGCTACTTCCCCCGGTACGGGGTGCCGGGCATCACCTGGAGCTCCCGGACCGCCGAGTCCATCCAGGTCAAGCTGGTCGACACCGTGACCGGCGCGGAGATCACCGAACCGGGCGTGCCCGGCGAGCTGCGGATCAAGGGCCCGATGGTGTTCCCCGGCTATGTCGGCGGGGAGCGGCTGGCCAGCCCGTTCGACGAGGACGGCTTCCTGAAGACCGGCGACGTGTTCATGATCGCCGGGGATCGGGACCAGTTCCTGGAGTACGTCGACCGGGCCAAGGACCTCGTCATCCGGGGCGGCATGAACATCGCCCCGGCCGAGCTGGAGGGCCTGCTCGCCGCGCACCCGGACGTCGCCGAGGTCTCCGTGATCGGCGTGCCCGACGAGACGTTCGGCGAGCGGGTGTGCGCGGTGGTGGTGCCGGTCGAGGGCGCGACCGTGACCCTCGACTCGCTCGTCGCGCACCTGCGCGAACGGAAGATCGCCTCCTTCAAGCTGCCCGAGCGGCTGGAGGTGCGCACCGTCCTGCCGCGCAGCCCGCTCGGCAAAGTCCTCAAGCGCGAGTTGCGCGCCGAACTCGGCAAGGGAGCCTGACCATGGACGACGCCGCCAAGATCAAGGTCGTCACCGACATGATCGACGCCTGGAACGCCACCGATTGGGAGCGGGTGGTCGCCCTGTTCGCCCCCGACGGGGTGCTGCACAGCGTGATGTCCGCCCCGGTCGTCGGCCACGCGGCGATCCGGGAGCGGCTGGCCGTGCTCTCCGACGGGCTGGAGTCCCTCGACATCCGGACGAAGGCGGTGGGCGTCATCGGCGGCCGGGTCTTCGTCGAGCGGCTCGACGTCTTCGACGTGCGGGGCAACCACGGCGAGGTGCCGGTGGTCGGCATCCTGACCATCGAGGACGGCCTGGTCACCGAGTGGCTGGAGTACTACGACCGGGCCACCCTGCTCAGCGGGATGGGGCTGACCGCGGACTTCGCGCACTGATCCGACGCGCCGGCTTCAGGGGCCGGCCGTCAGATCGTCGACGGCCTGCTCCAGCCGGCGCATCGGCACCGAGTCGCCGGTGAATCCCCGGATGGCCATGAGCAGTTCCGGCAGCCCGTCGGAGTAGTCCAGGCAGGTGCGCAGGATGGCGAGGGTGTCGGCGCGCGCCTCGCCATGCCGCGGGATCACCCCCGCGATCTCCGGGGCGAGCATGCGCACCACCTGCTCCCGGTTGCGCTCCATCGCCATCACCGGGATGTCGAGCATCAGGTCGACCAGCTCGAACAGGATCTGGTTGGCGGTTCGGGGTCGCGGAGCCCGCCGCGGCGGCACAGCGGGCGACCCGTTCGGCGCGACGACCGCCCCGCCCGGGGCGGTGCCGGGCAGCCGCATCCCCGGCACCCGGACCCAGGCGGTATCCGAGGTCTCCTTCACCTGGACCTCGATCCGCCGGTAGTCGGCCGGGTCCACCAGCCCCCGGCCGTGCCGGACCACGTCCTCGTACACCCGCTGCGACACCGCCAGCGCCAGGTGCGCGCCGGAGTCGCGCAGCACGTCCTTGAACGGGGTGGCGTCCAGGATGCGGAAGGTGTGGTTGACGGCCGTGCCCACCAGGCCGTTGCCGTCCGAGTGCGCCGCACCGGTGTGCACGGCGACGCGCAGCCGCAACTGCGCGGCCTCGTTGGAGAAGTCGTTGTGCCGCCGCACTTCGGCCCGGAGCAGATCGACCACCGACGACAGCAGCAGGCCCGTATCCGCCTGCGGTGGAACTGCGAGCATCGCGCCATCGCCCCGGTCCTCCCGGTAACACTCCTCGAACGGGACGCCTCCTTTGTCGAAGCCGTGCTCCAGACTCGCGTAAAGCACGTGCCGCATGTGGGTTCGGGCCTCGTCGGTCCGGCGCCGGTCGCCGAACGCGGCGATGTCACAGACGAACATGGTGCACGTTCCGGACGGTCGCCACCGTGCGGCGGCGTTGCTCACCGGTTCGGGCATGACGGACCGCCTTCTCGTCGGGGACGACAGTCCCAACTGTGAGACTCCGGACACCTGCGAAAAAGGGCGTATGACACATACGGGGCAGCGTGGGCGCGGCCTGCTGTGACACCGGAGCAAATCCAGCGCTGGGAGGATGCTGGTGGTTATGATCAGCGAGTTATTGGTGCGATCCACGGCACCACCGAACAACCTGGATGCGTCTCCTCTGCCCGGGGCGTTGTCCGATGTTGCTCAGAGAGGGACCGTTCCGTGCGTACTATGCGTGACGAGATCGAATCGGAACTGTTCGACCTCAGCGCTCTTCCTCTGGACCGGCTGCGCGAGCTCGATGACACCGTGCTGGGCGCGGCGTTGGAACGAGTGCAGGCGGAAGCGGAAAAGCCCGGCAAGGCGGTATCGGGTTTCGACAGCATCATCTGAGTGCCCTGGCAGGGGCCCGGCCGACCACGTAGCCTCGCACAATGCTCTTAGGCCACCAACTCTCGGCGCGCGAATGGCCAGATCAGGGACTGGACGTCGATGGCCTTCGGGCTTCGGGCTGGCGGCCTGTGCCGTTCCGCCAATTCGTCCTCAAGATCCATGGCCGCTGTAATCTCGCCTGCGACTACTGCTATGTGTTTGAGTCCGCCGACCAGAGTTGGCGGGCACGGCCCGCGGCGATGCCCGCCGAGACGATCCGACGGGTCGCCGACCGGATCGCCCGGCACGCCACGGCGCACGGGCTGGACGAGGTCGAGGTCGTACTGCACGGCGGCGAACCCATGCTGGCCGGTCTCGACCTGATCGATTCCGCGGTACGTGAGATGCGTGCGGCGGCGCCCGCGGGCTGCCGGGTGGGCGTGACCATGCAGACCAACGGGGTGTTGCTGACCCGGCGGGCTCTCGACCTGCTCGGCGGGCACGACGTCGGCATCGCCGTGAGCCTGGACGGCGATCGCACCGGGCACGACCGGCACCGCCGGTACGCTAACGGCCGGGGCAGCCATGCCGCCGTCATGCGGGCGCTCGACCTGCTCGCCGGGCCCTACCGTCCGCTGTACCGCGGCCTGCTCTGCACGATCGACCTGGCCAACGACCCGTTGCGTACGCTCGACGCGCTGCTGGAGTCCGAACCGCCACGAATCGACTTCCTCCTCCCCCACGGCACCTGGTCGGAGCCCCCGCCCGGCCGGGAACCGCACGGCACCGGCACACCCTATGCGGACTGGCTGATCACCGTGTTCGACCACTGGTACGGGAACCGGCCCCGGCGAGCGGGGATCCGGTACTTCGAAGAGATCATCAACCTGCTCCTCGGCGGGCACAGTCGCAGCGAGAACATCGGCCTCTCCCCGGTCGCCCTGGTCGTCGTGGACACCGACGGCACCATGCAGCAGGTCGACACGCTCAAGACATCTTTCGCCGGGGCCCCGGAGACAGGGCTCTCCGTCCACGACCACGACTTCGACGCGGCACTCCGCCATCCCGGGGTCGTCGCCCGGCAGATCGGTCTGGCCGCACTCTGCGACACCTGTATGGGCTGCCCCGTCCGGGACGTCTGCGGCGGTGGGGCCTACACGCATCGCCACCAGGCGGGACGGGGTTTCCAGAACCCCTCGGTCTACTGCGCCGACCTCCGAAAGCTGATCGAGCACATCGGTGACCGGATCCGCCGCGACCTCGCCACGCTACAAGGCCGGAGCCGATGATCGACAAACACCGCCTGCCGATCCGTGCCTTCGACGCACTCGCCGTAGGACGCCCTGATCCGGAGACCGTGCGGACCCTGCGGAACGCGGCCCTCAGCAAGCAGATGCTTCGGCTCCACGTGCTGCTGGAATCGTCGGAGTCATTCGATCGCTCCGCGTTCGACCTGCTCGCAGAAGTGCAGCGAAAGGCCCCGGAGGCCGTAGCCGAGGTGCTGCTCTACCCGAATGTGGTCGCATGGGCCGCCGCCTGCCTCAGCCGGTCGTATGGCTCATCGGCGGACCGTATGGCGGTCGCCGCCGATTTCACGCACCTCGGCGGCATCGCGGCCGCCGCCGTGCTCTCGGGTGGCCTGGATCTGCCCGCGACCGTCCCAGTGCGCCGCGGGCTCGTCGCACTGCCCGGTCTGGGCTGCGCCGAGATCGGAACCGAGTCGGTGGACGGCACGGCCCGGGTCCGCCCGCTGGCGGGCGGCGGCGCGGAGATCTCTACCGGCCACCGGACCGTCGTCCTGCCCGCGGACCCCGAGGCCGTCGCGCCGGGCTGGCACGGCCTGCGCCGGCTCAGCAGTACCCACGGAGGACGGACCATCGTCGTCCTGCTGGACGACCTGGACCCCTTCCGGGACACGCACCGGCTCGGCGCGGCGGTCCGGCTGCCCACCGCGGCCGTCGAGAACTGGCGACGGGCGCTGGACGGCGCGTGGGAGATCCTCACCCGCCACCATCCCGAACGAGCCGCCGCGCTCGCGGCCGGGCTGAGAGTCGTGACCCCGCTGGAGCACCGGGGCGGGGGGCGAGAACGCAGCGCCAGCAGTGCGGACGCGCCGGGTGCCCTGGCCGCGACCCTGCCGGGCGACCCCCTCCTGCTGGCCGAGACGCTGGTGCACGAGTTCCAGCACGACACCCTGTCGGCCCTGCTGGACCTCGTCCCCCTGCACCGGGCCGACCCGGAGGAACGGCTGTACGCCCCATGGAGGGACGACCCCAGGCCACTGGGCGGCCTGTTCCAGGGGGCGTACGCGTACCTCGGGGTGACCGATTTCTGGGGTCGCCTGCAGGCGGAGTCCACCGGGCCTGACGCGTCCTACGCCCAGTACACGTTCGCGCTCTGGCGCGACCAGACACGGCGAGCGATCGACTCGATTCGGCGTTCCGGCGGTATCACCGAGGCCGGAACCCGTTTTGTGGCCGGAATGTACGCCGCCCTGGAAGAGTGGGCGCACGTGCCGGTACCGGCCATGCCGCGCCGGCTGGCCCAGGACACCGCCGCCGAGCACACGCTCACCTGGCGGCTGCGGCACCTGCGCCCGGACCCGGGCTGGCTCGAGCCCGCGGCCGCGGCCTGGCCTGGCGGAACGGTCCCCGCACCGGCGGGGCCACCGGTACTGGCCCCTGCCGCCGGATCCGGACCGAGCGGGGCCAGGGCGGAACTCCGGCGGTTGTGGCTGCGCCGGCCGGCGGAGTTCGCGCGGGCGACCGGGCATCCGGGAGACCGGGCCCAGGTGGCCGGCGACTACGAGGAGGCCCTCGGGCACTACGCGGTCGGTCCCGCCTCGGCGGAGGAGTGGGCCGCGCTCGCGGTCTGCGCCCGGCGGGTCGATGCCGGGCCGGCCGCCGAGGTGCTGGTGACGCTGCCGGAGACGGTCGCCGCGGTCCACCGGGAAATCGTCCGGTGCGGCGGAGACCCGCCGGAACCGCTGGAACTGGCGCGCTGGCTGGGGCCCGTGCTGGCGGCCCCAGCCGGTGACTGGACCTCTTCGGTCGGGTTGGCCTGACCTCCGCTCACAGTGACGTGGGCTCGATATCGCATTCGAGGAGTTCTCCGTCGGCGGCGGCACCCACTTCGGGATGGTCGGCTCCGAGTACTCGTCGCAGCGCGGCTATGGGGCGTTCCAGCCCGGTATCGGTCACTTGTCCCGCGGCCCGGCAGATCACCGCGTGATCGTGGGCGCAGGCCAGGGTGTAGGGGTGATCTGGCCCGAAGCTCGAGCGGAAGCGCTCCAGGGCGTGCTTGGAGTGCTCGTACGCCGCGTCCAATTCGCCCAGCAGGTAGAGGTCGTTGGCCAGGCCCACCAAGCAGCAGAGCGCGTAGTGGTGGTCCGGCCCGAGCGGGCTGTCGCTCAGCGCGTCCAGGGCCGCCTGGTCCATGGCCAGCGCGGCCTGGTACTCGCCGAGTGCGCGCAGGGCCAGCCCGAGCCCGGCGGCGCAGGCGTGGGTGAAGGGGTGGTCGGCGCCGAGGACCGTACGATACCCGGCCAGCGCCTCCTCGCCGAGCCGGCGGCTGTCCCGGGCGTCCCCGGTGACCAGACACGCGATCGCCAGGCTGCGCCTGGCGGCGAGCGTGTCGGGATGGAGTTCACCGAATCGCCGCACATGCAGGTCGAGGGTCTCCGCCGCCAGTCGCCGGGCATCCGCGTACCTGCCCAGCTTGCGTAGCGTGCCCGCGTGGCTGACCGCCGCCCGGAGCACTGGGGCGTGGGTGGGGCCGAGCACCTGGCGGCGCTCCTCGATGCTGCTCTGCTGGAGCCACAGCGCCTCCGCGTACCTGCCGAGCCCGTGCAGGTCACGGGAGAGATGGTCGGTCGTGAGCAGGATCGCCGGCTTCCGGCTGCCCGGTTGGGCCTGCAGGCGGCGCAGGGTGTCGCTGTCCACCTCATAGGCCTGGTGGAAGTCGCCGAGTAGCCGCAGGTCTATGCCAACGCTGTTGGCGGCTCGCAGAGTGTACTCATGGTCGTCCTCGTACCGCTGCCGCAGGCGGCGCCAGGTGTCCATGTCGAGCGAGTACGCGTGGCGGAAGTCGCCCCGGAGCCGCAGGTCGGCTCCGAAGCTGTTGGCGGTGAGGAGTGTGCTGGGGTGACCGGGCCCGAGCCGCTCCGTCATCCGGGAAAAGGTCTCCTCGTTGAGCCGGGACGCCTCTCCGATGTCCCCGAGGCTGCGTTGCGCGTTGGCCAGTTCGCGGCCCGCGATGAGAGTCTGCTCGTCGTCCGGGCCGTGCCGGGCGGTCCAGCGAGCCAGGGCGATCTCGGCGAACACCCGGCTGCTCTCGAAGTCACCGGTCCGCCACAGGTAACGGATCTGGTCGATCACCACACCCCACCGGATGCCGGCGTCGTCGCTGTCGAAGACCTCGGCCGGAACGACGTGAGGCGTGATCGCCGCGCGCCGTCCCCAGGTGGTCTCGTCGTCCGCGGGCGCGTCGGGGGTCGCGTCGGCCAGGACCCGGTGCACCTGGTCCCGGACCCGGGCACGGTCCGTCGGGGCGAGCCTGACCCGGAGCATGGTGCGGATCAGCCGGTGCACTTGGAGGCTGACCTCCCCGGCATCGAACCGGGCCAAGGCGAAACGGTCGATGTTCCGCATCTCCGTCTCCAGCATCGCCTCGTCGGCCAGCAACCGGCCGAGCGGGGCCGGCAGTTCCGCGCCCGCGGCCAGCAGGCTCCCGGTCACCGGCTCCGGCCCGAAGAATGCCCACAGCTCGAGCAGCGACCCGGCGCCGGGCGCGTCCTCGCGCAGCCGCTCGAACGTCAGCTCCAACGCGGCCGCGAGGTGCGCGGGAAAGCCCTCAGGCAGTTCGTCCACGGGCAGGTCCGCGAGCTTACGGTCGAAGCGACGGAGGCAGTCCTCGGCGGTCGCGCGGGTCGCGGCCGTCCACGCGGCCAGCTGTTCCACCGCCAGGGGCAGGTCCTCGACCCGCGCCGCCAGCAGGTCCGCCTGCTCGGTCGGCATGTGCGGAGCGTGCCGCAGGATCACGGAGACGCTCTCGTGCCGTTCGAAGGCGCCCACCTGGACCGCGGCCACGGATTCCTTCCACCGGTGGTCGCGCGAGGTGACCAGCACGTGGCCGGTGCGGATCGGGGTGCCCATCGGCCGTCGCTCCGCTTGGAGAGCGACGGGCATGAGGGGGACGAGTTCGGCGGGGTCCATGGCGTTGTCGTAGATCAGCAGCCAGCGGGAGCGCGGTGTACCGGTGCGCAGCGCGTGGAGGACGTTCTCCATGTCGTACTTGATGTCGTCGCTCAGCGGGGTGCCCAGCCGGCGCGCCAGAGCCGCCAATGACGCCTGCGCCGAGGTCATCTGCTCCGCGGGGATCCACCAGATCAGGTCGTACTCGTGCGAGTACCGGTGCGCGTACTCGACGGCGAGCTGGGACTTGCCCTCACCGCCGCTGCCGAGTTCGAGTTGTGGCAGCAGCACCGTGACCGCCTCGTCCAGCTTCGTGCGAACGGTGCGCAGTAAGCCTTCACGACCCGTGAAGCGGAAGTTCCGGGCCGGTACGCCACCCCAGAGCACCGTCTCGGCGAGCTCTCGCGGTGCGGAGGCGGAATTTGCCGGACCGGGGCCGCTCTCGCCGGTACGCGCGCCGGCCGAGGCCGCCCGCCTGGTGCCGGGTTCCGGTGCCGCCGCGGCGAGCTGGCGGGCGACCTCGCCGTACCGCCCGCCCAGCCGGGCCAGCACCCGGGCGGTGACCTGGGCGAAGGGCTGGTCGGGACGCAGGCCGCTCTCGTCCCGCTGGATCGCCTTGAGCAGGGCGGGGAAGTCCAGCGACGACCCCATGTTGGCCCTGACGACATCCCAGACCGCGCGGAGAACGCCCAGGGCCTCGCCGCGATCCAGCCCGCTGAGCAGGACGTCCCGGACACCGTCATGGAACTCGTACTCGACGGCGTCCTGCCCGGCTCCGTCGGCGATGTGCGCTCCGCGCAGCAGGCCGCCCAGGAACACCTCGGCCAGGTGCGCCGGCTCCGGTTCCGGCGACATGGCGTGCTGGACCAGGCGCATCACCGGAAGCCGTAATGGGGCGGCGGCGAGATGGCTCGCCAACCGGAAGGCCAGCGGCGACGAGGCGGCACGGAACCGCATGACCCGTGCCACCGGATCCGGCTCCTCGACACCGGTGTCCACGGGGAGTTCCGCCACCGGGTCACCGGTGAACAGGGCGGCACCGCGCATGTCGCGGTTTCCGATGCCGATCATGCGGGCCCAGGGGCGCAGCCAGCGCGGATCGAGTTCCATCACGGGCACCGGGATACCGGGTGGTCTTTTCGCGCCGCTGTCGAGTGCCCGCGTCGCCAGCAGGTGGTTGGCCGCACCTCGTTGTTTGGCCCCCAGATGCACGGGATGCAGAGCTGCCGCACAACGCCACCACAGCCGCTGGGGCAGCGGTTGCACGATCGCGACCGGTCCAGCCCGGCCCCACCGGTCGAGCAGCGCCGCGGCCTGGCCGTTCTGCCAGGCGGCGCCGATGCAGTCGCTCACCACGAGGATCATTCGCCTGCGGGTGGGGCCGATCAGCTCGTTGGGGTTCCTGGCGGATCCGCCTGCTCCGGTGTGGAGCGGCAGGGCGGGATCGGCGGTGTTCATCCGCCAGACGCGCACGTCGCGAAATGCGCCGAGCTGTTCCAGGATCGCCTGCAGTTCCTCGATCGTCTGCCGCCATATGATCATGGACGGGCCGGTGTCGACGACGAGCGCCAGGTCCAGCCAGCGTTCGGGAGACGGTCGCATGACCGGTTCCCAGACACCCGTCTCCGCCACTTTCCTGGCCGTTTCCCGCTCGTCCAGCCAGCGCCGGGTCGGCGAGGCTCCCGTCACCCGGAGCGGTCGCAGCGCACGGGCGATCAGCAGCGCGTGGGGGATGGCCGGTGGGGCGGGGCTGCGAATGAGATGAGGGGTGGTCGAGTGCTTCCCGGCGAGGTAGAGGCCGGCGTCGGATGCCCGGCCCGGGGATGCCGCCGGCCGGGCCGGTTCGGGGCGGGGAGCGGGAGGAACGTCGGGGGCGAGGGACGTGGGCGGCTCGGGCTTCTCCAGACCGGCCCGTTCGGTACCGGCCGCTCTGCCGAGGTCGGTGCCGGGGCTCGAGCGGAGCCGTTGGGCCAGCCAGAGGGCGTCCGCGATCTCCTCGGCGGTGAGCGGGGGATCGAGCCGGCGAAGGGTCTCGATCAGCTGGGTGATCATTCTGCTCCGGCGCCGTCCAGCGGGCGCATGATCGCGTCGACGAGATCTCTCAGCTTGGCCTCCGGTGGGCGAGTGCCGGAGGTGGCCAGGTAGATGGCGTTGAGCAACTGGTCCGTGGCCAGGTCCCGCTGCGAACTGCGTTCCAGGAAGGCGCGGATCAGGTCCGCGCTCGCCACCGCCGCGGCCTCGCCGAGGTGGGCCTTGACGATGTCCGCGAGCTGCTCCTCGCTCGGCGGCTCGATCACCAGCCGGACGCAGCGTCGCAGGAAGGCCGGTGGGAACTCCCGCTCGCCGTTGCTGGTGATGATGACGATCGGGAAGGCGGTGCAGTGGACCTGCCCGCGCTCCACCGGTACCCGGCCGGTGCCGTCCACCGTCATGACGGAGACCGCGGACTGCTCGTCGGGCAGGCGTTCGAGTTCGGGGATCGAGAAGTACCCCTCCTCGAACACGTTGAGCAGGTCGTTGGGCAGGTCGATGTCGCTCTTGTCGAGTTCGTCGATGAGCAGGACGCGCGGCCGGTCCCGGGCCAGCAGCGCCGTCCCCAGCGGTCCGAGCCGGATGTACCGTCCGATGTCCGTGGTGCCGACCGCCTCGGTCAGGGGGATGGACTCGCGCAGGCTGTTCTCGTGCACCCGGCCGATCGCATCGTAGTGGTACAGCCCTTCGCCCAAGACCGTCCGGCTGGT
Source organism: Actinomadura craniellae (assembly GCF_003289645.1). Lineage (GTDB taxonomy): Bacteria > Actinomycetota > Actinomycetes > Streptosporangiales > Streptosporangiaceae > Actinomadura_D > Actinomadura_D craniellae. The sequence continues at coordinate 41,049 of NZ_QLYX01000011.1, forward strand.
GATCGGCCAGTAGAGCACCGGTTCGAGCCGCAGCTCGTAAGCGATGTTGTACGCCAGGGTCGATTTCCCGGTGCCGGGTTTCCCGGTGACCAGCAGCGGGCGGCGCAACTGCAACGCGGTGTTGACCTTATCGACGACATCCTCGTTCGCCCGGTAGGAGATCGCGCGCTCCGAGCCGCCAAGCCTGCGGCCCGCGATGGAACCGCTCTGCCCGAACCGGCGCCAGGGCGGTGGCGGCGGCAGGCGATCGAGGCCGCTGTGGGGCTCGCTGTCACCCCGGTAGATGCGCCAGTCGCCGTCTTGACCGGTGGATGCCGTGTTCGCGGGGGTCATGGGCTCTCCTGGGATGGTCTTATGCCGGCGCGCTGAGCCGGAGGTATGGCTCAGGCATGCGGTCGGCATCGTCGAAGATCAGTGACAGGTGCAAGCCGAGATGGTCGGCCTCCGCGTCCGCCATCAGCACCGCCTGCTTGCGCAGGGTGGTGACGCTGTCCGGCAGCGCCATGAGACCGGCGTCGAGCAGTTTGCGGAACTCCGCGGCGAAGAGTTCGGGGTCCCAGGGCCGGCGGCACCAGGCGATGATTGGTACACCCGCCTGTACTCCCACCCAGTGCTCGTCGGCGGGGGCGGGATCCTTGCCGTAAGGGGGGAACGCCAGGGCCAGGCACACGAAGTACGGCTCGGACAGCCGGGTGTAAAGCCGTTCATGGTCGGCTTCGCTGGGCTCGTCGACTCGGTAGACCCTGGCGGACTGGGGATTGTCCCTGAGCCAGTTCCACTTGCGGCGCCAGCGGTGATGGAGGGCCGGCTGGCGCAGCCGGTCGAGACTGCGCAACACCACCGGGTACTCGACGCCCAGTCGGCGTGGTACCCCGCCCACCGTGAGCTTCATCTGGTCGAAGTCCTCGTTCAGCAGGCTGCGCGGGAGGACGAACTCGATGACCAGTTCCATCGTGTGCCGGGTGACGACCTGTGGATGCTCGAAAAGGAAGGTCCGCACGAGGGCGGGTAGGTCTTCCCTCGGCACGGGGACGTCGTCGCGGTGCAGGGGCGTGGCGGGCTCGCGGCCGAACTGCAACCAGGCGGTGGTCAGGAACATGTCGTCATCGGCCAGATCGGGGCGGAACTCGATGACGAGGTAGGCGCTGCTCTCCGGAGCGTCCGCCACTTGCGGTGCGATCGCGAGCGGCCACGATTGCTCCAGCCCGAGCCGGGTGCGGATCCGACTGCTCCAGTTCCGGAGCGCGGCGGCGATGGGTTCCCTGGAGTGGCCGGCCAGATCCCGGACGAAGGTGAGCAGAGGGGGCACGCCGTCCGGCCCCACGGCCACTTCCTCCAGCCGGGAGATGACGGAGTCCAGCCCGCAGGCCGTGCTGCGCAGAGGGGGACCGAACGGCCCCACGGCCGCGTGGTACAGGGCCGGGATCAGGGCGGGATGGGCTGTGTTCGTGTGGCTGGCCTCCAGCACCCGGGTGAGTTGCCGGAGCTCCCGGCGTTCGTGGCTTTCGAGGAGGGGCTCGGGCAGCAGTTCATCGACGAGGTCGTGCAGTTCCGCCATGGGCATGCTGCCCCTGTGGAAGCCTGCGATCGCCGTGACCAGTGTGTGGACGGCGCCGGGGTATGCCAGGCACGCATTAACCAGTGCCCACACGTCGTGTCGGTCTTGGTTTTGCCGTTCGACCGGCAGATGAATCTCCAGCTCGTTCTGCACCGTTTGGATCAGGAGATCGCGTGTTCTGCGGTTGCTCATGCTGTTGAGCTGCATTAATGCGTCCACGAGGCGATTCCGATCTTTCATGTTCAGCGAGCCTGTCACCGTTGCGTGCTCTCCTTCCCCACAGGCGCCGGTCAGGGCAGGATAGGGCGGCGCTCCTGCGTCAGGAACGGCAGTGGTAAGTGGTTGTACAAATACAAGGACCGAAACCCTGATTATCGGGCATCTCTTTGTGGGAGCAAGGTTGATGTGAGCTCGGCTGACCGGAGGCCGGTCGTTCCGCAGGGGCGGACGCGAAATGGTGATCGTCATGCCGGTGGCGAGAACCGCGATCGCCATGCGCACTCTGTCGCCGAAGAGCCGGCCGCTCTGTCGGAACGGTCTTAAGTGGGCGATGATCAGGCCGAGGGCGAGGGCTGCGATCACGGTCGTGATGACGCCGACGGCGATCCTCGTATTCAGGTGGGAGATCACATAGCCGCCGCACAGCGCACCGAGTGGAGTTGCGCCCCGAGTGAGGAGCCCGTTGACGCTGGAAACCCGTCCCATCAGGTGATCGGGAATCGAGGTACTCATGAAGATGCCCAGAGCCACGTTCATGTTGGCGCCCATGAAGCTTGCTCCGGCCCAGGCCGCTATCCCCGCGTACGGCTGATCGTTGACCAGAACCGTCAATGGCAAGGTGATCCAGAAAATGGTGCACAGCACCACGACGGACGAAGGGGAAACGTGCTTGAGTACCTGCGGTGCGAAGAACGATCCCAACGCGCCGCCCAGGCCTGTCGCCGCCAGAAGGGTGCCGATCAGCCAGCTTGGGATCTGCTGAGCCTCCACCTGGACCATGAGCAGCAGAAAGATCGTCTGAAAGCAGAAGTTGCTGATGGTGCAGACGAAGACCACTCTTCGGAGGTAACCATGCCCCCAGAGCCAGGTCATGCCCTTGAGTAGTCCTTTTCCCGGAGGGAAAGTGTGGTCAGTGGATCGATTTCTTTCCGGCAGGAAAGACTTCGTCTTCAGGCGTAGCAGTGTGAAAATCGAAATAAGGCTGCAGAGTATGTCCAGGGCGAACGGGAAGGACCGGTCTAATCCGTAGAGCGCGCCACCGGCCGGTCGGCCTAAAATAAATGCGCAGTGTCCTCTTGATTCGTTTCGTGCCATCGCCCACTCTAGGTGTGGTTTGGGGACGATGCGTCGGATGATCGTGAGTTCTGCGGTATTATAGAAAGTGGTCAATGCACCGTCTGCGAAAGCGGCGAGGATCAGTAATTCTGGGGGTGGGTCCTCGATCAGGAGAAGGGTGAGGACCATCGCAGCGGCGACGAGGAGTCGCGCTCCCTGGCTGATGAGCATGATCCTGCGTCGGTCAAAGTGATCGACGACGATCCCGGCAGGAATGTAGAAGAGGAGGCCGGGCAGGGTGCCGGCGGCGGTGACCCACCCGGCGAAGACTGGCGATTCAGTCAGGTACAGAGCCAGTAACGGGCCCGCGATCGTCGTGGACATCGTGCCCAGTTGTGCAGCGGCGGTCCCGCGCCAAAGGAGCCTGAAATCGCTCAGCCAGAGAGATGCCTCAGGGCGCTCCTCGCTGTCGAGGGAGGCCAACGTCGGAGCTCCCCCTAGCCGGCGATGACCGATCGCGACGTTGGTGGCTCAATGCGAATAGGGGATTTACTGATCCAATGCAGACGGATCCATGCATTCAGCTACCAACAGCCAAAAACGGACGAATATTATGTCTTGCTAAGCTTTATGCTGGCCGATCAAGCTGCGCCCCTGCGGGCCATCGGGGGCCTGCAGGCGATATCGCACGCGGCATATTACCGATTCGACTAGCATAGCCGCAGCCTGGTACTCCAACGTTAATATTAATTTATATGCACGGCAATATCACAATGTCCTCGTCTGCGGGGTGTCGCTGCCCCGATTCGTGATAGGGGCGTGGTCATTGTGCGAGAAGTATCCGGTTTGCGGTGTCGCGCTGTTGGGGCGGCAGCGGCGGGTGTTTGGCGCTCACCGCCTGAGTGGCCAGCCTGGCGGCGGCTTCGGGGTCGCCGCCGAGTTCCCGTACGCGCGCGGCCCGTAGCAGCATGGGCCCGTTGTCCGCATCGTCCATCACCACGCTGCTGAGTTCGGCCTGGGCCGTGTCGATCTGGTGCGACATGGCGAGGGCGAGCGCCCACGCGGCCCGGGTCGACGGGCGAGCCTGCCGGTCGACCCGTTCGAGGTCCCGCAGCGCGGACTCGGCGTCCCCGAGGTCGGCCAGGATCTCTCCCCGGACGCGCAGCGCCTCGGGCGCGTTCCCATCATGGCTGAGGACGCCGTTCAGTACCGCCAGCGCGGCCTGCGGATGCCCCGCATGCCAGAGCGCTACTCCCAGGCCGGTCTGCACGGTGAGATCGTGCGGCACCCGGCCGGCCGCGGCCCGCAGTTCCGTCACGGCTGCGGTGGCGCCGCTCTCCTGTGCCAGTTTGAGCCTGCCGACCGCGGCCAGCAGGCGGCCGACCGCGGTGGTGTCGTGCAGTGTCTCGAACATTTCGGCGGCCCGGTGATAGCACTCGGCCGCCGTTTCCCCGTCGCCCTCCTCGTGCGCGATGTTGCCGAGGAAGGATTCGGCTTCGGCTCGGATCCGTAAATCACCCTTGCCGCAGGCACGGATCGCTCCTTCGGCATGGTGCCTGGCGAGCTCCGGATTTCCTTCCGAGAGGGCCAGGCCGGCGGCTCGCAGCCGGGCGGCGGGGCCGGGCCGGCGAACCGGGCCGGGCCGGTCCCCGAGCTTGCGGACCGGGTTGGTCAGCCGGGGGTGCTGGAGTTCGTACCAGCGCTTTTCCGAATGCCGGTGGGCTTTGATCACGTGACGATTCTCCAGCGCCCGCAGCACGGTGTCGGAAACATTGTGCGCCTCTCCGGCGGCCTCTTCGACATCGTGTCGGCCGTCCAGGCCGACGAACGCAGTCCGGAACCAGGAGCCGAGCTTGCGTGGTGGCAACCGGTGGTCGGCCGCGACCGTCGCGAGTTCGTGCGCGCAGAATCCGCCGAGTATGTGATCGATTTCCAGCACGAGCCGCTCGGCGGGCATGTCACTTCCGTAGGACAGCTCAGGCCACAACTCGGCGCAGACGAGCTGGAGCAGCGTGGGGTCGACGAGCGGGCCCGCCGCGATCCTGCCGCCCGAGGAATCCCGCAGGGTGCGGAGTTCGTCGACGAGCAGCTCCGCGGTCCTGCCATCGAGCGGACGACCTGTCTCGTTCGGTGGCCTCAGCACCGCCTCCAGCGCGTGCTCCCGCTCGAGGGGGGCGAGCGCGTACCGGGTGGTATGGGCGGCGTCCAACCGTTCGGTGAACGCCAGCGCCTCGGGGAGGAGGTCGTCGCGCACGGAGATGAGGAGATGAAGGTTCGGCTGTCGGACGAGGGCGTGGTGGAGCCCTTCCAGGAACCGTTCGTTGCACCGTCCTCCCCGGGGGGATTCGCGGAACATCAGTTCGGCTTGGTCGATGGCGGCGAAGATGCGGGCCGGTGAGCCGAACCGGTCCCGCCGCGTGCGCCGGCGGAAGACATCGGTGACCGAGAGGTCCGAGACGCGGGTCGGTGTCTCGTCCGGGAACCACGAGGAGAGCAGGGCGAAGGTCAGGGGGTCCTGCTCGGACAGCGCGGCCATGGGGAACGAGGACCTGTGCCCCGGGTGGGCCACGGGTAACACCCGGCTCCCCTCCGCCGCCAACCGCGGAATCGCTTCGGCTTGGAGCAGTGAGGTCTTGCCGACACCGGCCGGGCCGTGCAGGAGCGTGATCCGGTGTCCACGCCAGCGGTCGACGATCTCCTCTGTTTCACGATCTCTGCCGTGGAACAGGTGCCTGTCATCGGAGGTGAAGGGACGGAGGCCCACATAGGGCGCCGGATACCGATAGTGGGTTGGCGGAGTAACGGTCATGGGCGGTCTCCGGATGCCGATGCGCTGGCCACCGGGTGCCGTGAACGGTGACGTGGTTCAGTGCTTGAGACGTTCCTCCGGCCGTGCGAGTTTTCGCCCGGCCTTGAACTCAAGCCGAGATCCGGTACCACGTTGAACTCCGCAGAACTCCCAGTGCCTGACCGCGCCATTCTAGTGGAGTGATGGTCAGGGAGGCGGCGGAGAAGGTAAGGAAACTCGTGGGGGCGGCCGAATTCGGCAACCCGCCCTATATTCGATCTTGGTTTCGTCGATCATCTCTTGGTCGAGATTGATCGCGAAATCTACCTGCTGTCGAACCTGGCGAACTCCTCCTCTGTCGACATGTCCGGGGCCAGTACTTCGAGCAGTACACCCCCGCCGATCAGGGAGTCGAGCTTTTCGACCTCGTGAAACTGAACGCCGGAGAGGTCGATGAGGTCGATGGAGTCGTCCAGGGTGGTGACGGGCTGCTGTGACATGTGTTCTCCAATGTTGAGCCGGTGGAAGATCGTCTGAGCTTCGTTCCCGGGCGCCAGCGTCATTGGAGGCGCGCTATGGATGTCATGAAGATTTTGGCAGATCGTTTTCATGTGCGCCATAGGGTGGTTTGTCGCTGCTGTTGACACAGTGTTGCAACATTTTTACTGCGAGTTGTGGACGGCCCGAACCTGGCTGTTCGGGGGCCGTATCGCGGGAAAGCTGTAGTTTGTGGAATCTGACGCAGAGCTGGTTCATGGTTTGGTTTGTACTGGCAGGCGATGGAGAAACAAGCGGTCCCCGGATTAGGATGACCGCACCGGCCGGAATTCGTCGGATCCCGGCTGTTCCTTGATCGAGCAGGTCGTGGAGGCGGTTTGCGTGGCTGTTCCCCAGACGATCGGTACCGGACAGCCACGAGGACGTGGCCCCGAGGTGTGGGGAAAGATCCCGCCCCGTAACAAGAACTTCACCGGCAGGGAGGACCTGCTGGCCAAGCTGCGGAAGGGCATCGCCGACCAGGTGACGGCGGTGGTTCCGCACGCGCTGCACGGCCTCGGCGGTGTCGGGAAGACACAGATGGCGGTGGAGTACGCCTACCGCTACCGCGACGACTACGACCTGGTCTGGTGGATCCCCGCGGACCAGCCCGTCCTGGTCCGCTCCACGCTCGCCGGACTCGCGCCGCATCTCGGCCTGCCGTCGCCCACGGCCAGCGGGATCGAAGACGCCATGTACGCGGTCCTCAACGCCCTGCGGCGCGGCGATCCGTATTCCAAGTGGTTATTGATCTTCGACAACGCGGACCAGCCGGAGGAACTCAATGAGATCATTCCGCAGGGGTCCGGGCACGTCCTGATCACCTCGCGCAACCACCGCTGGGACGGGGTCGTGGACACCGTCGCGGTGGACGTCTTCTCGCGCGAGGAGAGCGTGCAGTTCCTGGGTAAGCGGGTACCGAGGATCAGCGGTGGCGACGCCGACCGGCTCGCCAAGGAACTGGGCGACCTGCCGCTGGCCCTGGAACAGGCGGGAGCGCTGCAGTCGGAGACCGGGATAGCGGTCTCCGAGTACCTCAGGCTGCTGGAGGAACGCACCGGCCAGCTGCTCTCCGAAGGCAAGCCGACCGAGTACCCGGTGTCGATGACGGCGGCCTGGGGGATCTCCGTCACCAGCCTCGCCGAGAAGCTACCCGAGGCGGTCGAACTGCTCCGGTACTGCGCGTTCTTCGGACCGGAGCCCATTCCGCGGGACGCGTTCAGCCAGTTGCGCCCTGGTCTCGACCAGCGGTTCGCCGACCTGCTCGCCGATCCGATCCGGCTGACTCGCGCGGTCGCCGAGCTCGGGCGCTACGCGCTGGCGCGCATCGACTCGGCCGAGCGCACCATTCAGGTACACCGGCTGATTCAGGCACTGGTGCGCGAGGAACTGCCCGAGGCGAAGCAACGGCAGATCGGGTCAGAAGTGCATCTGCTGCTCGCCGGGTTCGCGCCGTCCAGCCCGGCCGACCCCAACCAGTGGCCCCGGTACCAGAGCCTGCTCGGGCATATCGAGCCTTCCGGGGTCGCGGGCAGCCGCGACCCCGATGTGCGCGAGCTCGCTGACAACTTCGTGCGATACCTGCACCGGTCGGGGGACTTCCCGTCGGCGCGGTCCTTCGCCGAGCAGTTCATCGAGCAGTGGACCAAGGACACCGGCGAGCACGACCTCAACGTGCTCGACCTCCAGCGGCAACTCGGCAACATCCTGCGCGAGCTCGGCGAGTACGGGGCCGCGGCCGAGCTCGACCGGCAGACCCTGGCGAAGCTGGAGTCCACCTACGGCTCGGACCACAAGAGCACGTTGCTGACGCTCAACGGCATCGGCGCCGATCTGCGCACGCACGGGGAGTTCCTGGCCGCCCGAGACCATGACGAGAACTCGCTCGGCCGCTACGAGGAGATCTTCGGGAAGAGCGATCTGATCACGCTGGGCATGGTGAACAGCCTGGCCCTCGACCTGGCTCTCAGCAGCGACTACCAGGGGGCCAAGAAACTGCACGAATCGGCGTACATCGCGCACCTCGCCCTGGCGCAGGGCGAGCCGAACTTCGACAAGGTGAGCCTGCTGGTCGCCTGGAGCGGTCTCGCCCGCGCGGTGCGCCTGTGCGGCGACTACGCCGAGGCGTGCGACCTGGGCGAGGACGCCTACGCCTACGGGGTGAGCGATCTGGGGGCCGACCACCCGTGGACGCTGCGCACCGCGAAGGACCTCTCGATCGCCTGGCGGCGGACAGGTGAGTTCGACCAGTCGCTCGACCTGGCGCAGGACGTCCACGCCCGCTACGTGCGCCTGTTCGGCCTGGACCATCCCGACACGCTGGCCGCCGCGATGTGCCTGGCGAACATCCAGCGGACCACGGGACGGCTCGACGACGCGCTCGAGCTCGCGGCGGACACCGTCCAGCGCTACCCGCGGATCTACGGTCCGGAGCACCCCTACAACCACGGCTGCGCCGGAAACCTCGCCCTGCTGCGCCGGGTCTTCGGCGACGCGCGGGAGGGGCGGGAGCTCAACGAGAGGGCCCTCGTCGGCCTGGAGGCCAAGCTCGGCCGGGACCACCACTACACCCTGACCGTGGCCACCAACCTGGCGAGCGACCTGGCCGCCCTGGGCGAGTTGGAGAACGCGTGCCGGCTCGGGCGGGGAACGCTACGGCGGCTGGAACAGCTCCTGGGCGAGACGCATCCGATGGTGCTCGTCTGTGCCGCGAACCTCTCGGCCAACCTGCGGGACAGCGGCGAAGAGGAGGAGGCGGAGACCCTGTTCCAGCGGGTCCAGGACGGCTATGCCCGCACCCTGGGGCTGGAGCACCCCGATGCTCGGGTGGCGCTGGAGCGGCGATACCTGGACTCCGACTTCGACCCGCCGCCGAACTAGTCCTCGTTGCGCAGCCGCCACTCGGCCCGGTGCCGGTCGGCGGCGTCCTGGGCCCGGCGCAGAGCCGCGGCGGGCACCGGTTCGCGGCTCCACGCGCACAGCGTGCGTTCCGTCTCCGCGACGAAGGACCGGCCGGCGGGGGTGAGCCGCCCGCTGCCGGCCAGGGTCCGGGCCGCCTGGTGGGTGGCTTCCTGCCAGCGGGCGAAGTGGCCGTGCGCGGCCAGCGCCCGCTCCCCGGCCTCGTGCTCGCGCTGCGTGCGCCAGAAGCCGGTCACCCCCAGGTGGGCGTAGACGCCCTGCAGCAGCCCGGCGGCGGGTCGGGGGTCCTCCCGCCAGGGCGCGTAGTAGCGGCTGCCGTCCTCCGGCAGGGTGAGTGGGACCAGGTCGAGCAGCGCCGTCAGCTTGGTGTGCTGCACCTCGTGTGCCAGCGTCTCCGCGAACCAGAGGGGGTCGTGGGGCGCCGACAGCCCGATGTTGCCGAAGGCGTGCCGGGGGGTGCCGCTGGCCTGCCGTCCCGGTGCCGCCACGAGCGGGGTGAGTACCGTGATCAGCGCCGCCACCTCGGCGACGGTGGTTCGGTGGTGGGCGACCAGGATCTCCCAGGCTTCGGTCAGCGACGCGCGCCAGCGCTCGACCTCCGGCCCGGCCAGCCTGCACCCGGTCACGGCCGCGCCGGGCATACGGTCGGGGTCGTGGTCGTCGATCAGGAACCCGATCTCGAAGCCCTCGTGGACGGCACGCAGCGGGCGCAGTGCCTCCCAGCCCGGGGCATCGTGGCTGGGATCGGCCGGAACGCGGACCCGCGTCCCGGCCGCGACCACTTCGGCCGCCGTCCCGTCCGACCGGACGAGCGCGGTCTTCCCGCCCGGCACGAGCGCCCGGCCGAGGGCGGGGAGCACCACGGCCCCGTCCCGGACCGGGACCTCGATCTCACCGGGCAGTCCGGCCGCGATCATGGCGGCCGCGGGGAGCGCGGCGAGTTCGCCGGGATCGGCCGCACCCCGCGCGCGGCCCATCAGGACGAGCAGGGTGCGCCGGGCCCAGGCTCCGACGGTCGGGTAGCGCACGACCTTCTCGACCGTGTCGGGCGCCTTTTCCTGGAGTTCCGCGAGCGTGGTGAAGGCCCGTTCCGCCCAGGCGGCTCGCGGGTGCCCGGCGGAGCCGGCCGTCTCCGGCACGCCGCGCAACAGCAGCAGCCGCTTGCCGGCCTGCGCGGCGACGAGCTGCCCGGCCGCCGCCGGCCCGCCGCCGCCCGCCGCCAGTGCCAGGAAGAGTTCTTCGGGCACCGCGCTCACGGGAGGTCCGCCTCGGCGGCCTTCTCTTTCAGCGTCGCCACGTCCCTCGCCATCACCTGGTGGATATGTGTGATCAGGCGGAAAAGGTCTTTGCAGTACACCGAGGGATTGGCGAAACCGTGTCCGGAGCGGTAGCGGTGAGGATACAGGCCGCCCCCGCAGACGCGATGCAATCCGCAGGAGAGACACTTCTCGGACAATGCCCGGACTCCGATCTGCCGGGCCGCGATCGCGGGAAGCATCAGCGCGCTGTCGAACGAGTCACGGGCTATGTGAAAGGCGGTTCTCGTGGCGCCGGCGAAAGCCGACTTCAGCGTGTCGACCTGCTCGATCTGCCCGTTCGTCTCGACCACGACCACGGCCACGGGCGACAGCCCGATCGACTCGCTTCGCGAGGGCTTGCCCACCAGCAGGCGCATGATCTCCATGAACAGCCGGATCCGGGGCTCGGGGACCTTCGAGCCGTACCACCGGTCGAAGACGGCGATCAGCCAGTCCCCGTACGGGGTCGTGTCGCCGGCCGGCCGGCCGGGCGGCGGGGTGTCCCAGTTGCCGTGCGGCAGCAGGAAGTTCATCCCGGGCGGGTCGAAGGCGCGCAGCGCCTCGTAGGTGGTGACGGGGTCGTTGCGCAGGTCGACCGTGCTGAGGAGGCCGCCGAAGAGGTGCCGGTAGGGCGGCGCGGTCAGCACCGCCAGGCCGGCCAGCACCTCCGCATGGCTGCCCCGCCCGTCGGCGCGGCGCCGGTGCAGGTCGTGGCCTTTCTCGTCACCGTCCAGGCTGACCCCGACGCGCACTCCGAGCTCGTCGAACAGGTCGAGGAAGACCGGGTTGAGCAGCACCCCGTTGGTCTGCACGTGGAAGGAGATCTCCACGTCCGGCTCCGCGGCCGCCCGCAGGGTGGAGACGATGTAGCGGATGTGGTCGACCCCGGCGAGCAGCGGCTCGCCCCCGTGCAGGGTCACCCCGATCCGGGAGAGCCCGTTCGTGCGGGCGTGCTCGGCGATCTGGACGGCGACCGAGTCGACGATCGGGCGGGACATGCGCCGGGGCTGGCTGCGCCAGCTCTGGTCGGCCATTTCGTACATATAGCAGTAGTCGCAGGCCAGATTGCAGCGACTATGGATCTTGAGGACGAATTCGCGAAACGGCGTCGGCCGCCAACCGGCCTCCAGCAAAGCGCGGACGTCGAGGGACTCGGGCCACTCGGACGCATGGCCGCCCGGCTCGACACCGAATGCCACGCAGATCTACCCCCAGGGGCGGGACGGGAGCGCGGCGCTGCGCATTATCCGTTTCGCTCGATTATGCACATATATGGAAGATCCTTAAACGTGCATACGGTGATCTCGGTACTGCCCCGTGGCGGTATCGGCCATCTCCGCGGTGACGGCCCACCGTTCGTGGTCGCGCCAGATTCCGTCGATTCGGATGAGGCCGGGTGAATAGCCTTCCAATCGGAACCCCAGCCGGGCCACCAGCCCGCGCGACGCCTCGTTGCCCGGCTGGATGTCGGCCTCCAGCCGGTGCAGGCCGAGCTCGCCGAAGGCGTAGCCCAGGACGAGCCCCAGCCCTTCGGCCATGTACCCCCGGCCCGCCGTGGCGGCGAACGCGCCGTAGCCGAGGGTGCCCCGCTGGTACGGCCCGCGCACGATCTGGCTGATGTTGATCAGGCCGGCGATCGCGCCGGTGTCACGCAGGCAGGCGACCAGGCCGACCGCCTGGACCCCGTCGAACCGGGCCAGGTAGTCCGCGAACTCCTCGGGGGTGGCCGGCGTGTGGATCCACGGCCGGTGCAGGTCCGCGCTGGCGCGGGCCAGGGCGGTGAACTCGGTGCAGTCCTCCGAGACGACGCGCCGCAGGACGACCCGACGGCCCTGCGCTACGGGATGTGCCCTCACCCGACCAGAACCTACGGCAGGGGTGGGGCGCCCCGGCCTGGATTGTGCGTACTTTTCCGCACTACGGGATCGGGTCGGCGAAAACCGGCATGGACGGGATCAACCCGATCTAGCCTTGCCCCGAGGGGCGGCTTCCTGCCTGAGGGGTACGGATGGGCGAATCCGGAACACGGGTGTGGGTCGGCGGGGACGTGCACGGCCCGGTGGTCGTGGGCGACCGGAACATCACCGTCACCGGGGACCGGTCGGTGGTCACCGTCGTCGAGGCGGGCCGGCGGCCGGAGCCGCGGCTTCGCGGCGACGCGACGCTGCTGCCCAGGCGGCCGGAGGGGATGTTCGGACGCACCCAGCAGCTCGGGGTGCTGGCCGAGGTGGTGTCGCGGGGCGGGTCCGTGCAGGTGCACGGCGAGGCCGGGGTGGGCAAGAGCACCCTGCTGCGGGAGGCCGCGCACACGCTCTCCGGCCAGGGGCGGACCGTGGTCTACGTGCCCACGACGGGCCGCGACGCCGAGGACGTGCTCCAGGAGGTGTTCGAGGCCTGCTACGACACCGGGGGCTACCGGCCCGGCCGCACCGAGCTGCGGCGCCTGCTGGCCGCGGTCGAGGTCTGCCTGCTGGTCGACGACCTGGAGTTCCCGGCCGGGGAACTGGAGCTCGTCATGAACACCGTGGCCGCCGCCACGGTGGTGTTCACCGCCCGGGAGCCCTCGCCCTGGAGCGAGGGGCAGGCGTTCCAGCTCGCCGGGTTTGCCCGGGACGACGCGTTCGCCCTGCTCGAACGGGGCCTGAACCGCCCGCTCTACGCGCGGGAACTGCCCGCCGCGCAGGCACTGTGGGAGGCGACCCGGGGGGTGCCGCTGCGGCTGGTCCGCGCCGCCGCCCTGGCCGGCCGGCCAGGCGGGACGGGCGAGCTGCCCAAGCCGGCCGAACTGGACTCCCTGCTCCCGGCGATCGTCGAAACCCTCGACCCCGCCGAGCGGGACGTGGCCGCGGTGCTCGCCCTCGCCGGGGCGAACGGCGTGGACGGCCGGGCACTGGTCGCTCTGGTCCCCGACGGTCTCGCCGCGGCCTGCCGGCGACTCGCCGCGTTCGGCGTGTCGGTGCCGACCGAGCGCGGGCACCGGCTCGCCCCCGACACCGGGCCCGAGCTCGCCGACGCCTTACGGCCCGCCCCGGCCGAACTGGCGGCCCTCGCCGACCGGCTCCGCGCCTGGTTCGCCGAACCCGACCGGGAACCCGCCGACATCACCGAGCACGCCGGGCTGGTTGCCGGGCTGGCCGACGCGCTGGTGGCGGCCGACCGCGCCCGGGACGCCGTCGCCCTGACCCGGGCCGCGGCCCCCCGCGCCGCGCTCGCGCTGCGCATGGCGGCCTGGGGGCGCATCCTCGACCGCGGCAAGGCCGCCGCCGAACGCGCCGGCGACCGGCGCGGGCTGGCCTACTTCACCCACGAACTGGCCGTCCGCGACCTGGTCACCGGCCGCCGGGTCGCCGCCGCGGCCGGGATGGCCGCGGCCGTCGCGCTCTGGCGCGAGCTCGGCGACCACGATCAGGCCGACCTCACCGAGCAGACCCAGCAGGCGCTCGACCCCGGCCTCACCGCACCCGACCCGGTCACCGCCGACCCGGGCGCCGCGGCCCCCGACACCGCGAGCATGATGTCGCCGCCGGGCACGGGCGGCGTCGAGCACGCCGGCATCGCCGGAGCGGGGAAGGCGGGGCTCGGGCTGACGGGCAAGCTCGTCCTCGGCGGCGGCCTGGTCGCCGTCGCCGCGGGAGGCACGGCCTTCGGCCTGCGGACGGCGGGCGCGGACACGGTGCCCGTGCACCTGCGGGTGGACACCGGCGTCATCAGCGTGCAGATGCCGGGCGAGCCCGAGGGCCGCTGCGTCCGCGCCCCCAGCCGGACGAACTGCACCACCGTGATCAAGCCGGCGAAGGGGAAGCGCGGCCCGGTCGCCGTGCAGCCCGACGGGCCGCTGCCCACCGGTGTCCGCTTCGTCTACTACGGCTGCGACCAGGGCCCGGCCGCCGCGTCCTGCACCGTCCGGGCCGACCGCGAGAAGACCGTCTGCATCACCACCACCAGCCCCCGGGACGCCTCCGCCCGGCAGGAGTGCGCCCGGCGGACCCCGCCCGGGCCGAACGCGCGGCCCGCCCCGCCCACGGGCGTCCCGCTGGAGGTCATCGTGGCCGCCGGCTGGGCCGCCGGGGTGTCCATCGACGTCCCCGGCCAGCCGTACTGCCCGAACACCCCGGCGCGCGGGGCGGTGGTGTTCTCCTGCCGGTTCGTCGTGCCGGCCGGTACGACGGCCCGCCTCACGGCCCGGCGAAGAGACCGCCACCCGACCCTCGCCGACCACCTCCAGGACACCGGTTCCGTACGGCTCGCCCTCATCGGCTGCGACGACATCTCCAACCCCCTGGAAACGCCGGCCGTCGCGACCTGCACCGTCACCGTGCGCACCGGCAGGGTGCTCTGCCTGGAGGAGACCGGGATGCGCAACATCTGTTCCGCCGTCGCCGCCGGCCAGTGGCCCAAACTGCCGGCCACCCCGCCACCCGGGTTCACCCCCGGCCCGTACAGTTCACCGCCGCCCGGCTGACGGACGGCACAGGAGGTACAGCGATGCCGCAGGACACACCCGACCGGGACCGCATCTACATCGGCGGTGACGTCCGGGGGTCGGTCGTCATCGGCAACCACAACGTCACCGTCAGCGGCGGGGAGCCCGTACAGGTGGCGCCCGAGCGGCCCGCCGCGCCCGGCCCGCCGGCCGACCCGCTGCGGGCGGGCGACCCCGCTGAGGTGGGCGGTCACCGGCTGGTGGGGCGGCTGGGCGAGGGCGGCATGGGACGGGTGTACCTGGGCCGCACCCCGGGCGGGCGGATGGTCGCGGTGAAGGTCGTCTGGCCGCGGGTGGCGCGCTCGCCGGGGTACCGGCAGCGGTTCGCCCAGGAGGTGTCGGCGGCCCGCAGGGTCGGCGGTTTCCACACCGCGCAGGTCGTGGCGGCCGACCCCGACGCCGACCTGCCGTGGATCGCCACGGCCTACATTCCCGGGCCGTCGCTGGACCGGGCGGTCACCGAGCGCGGGCCGCTGCCGGTGGCCGAGGTGCGCGCGCTGGGGGCGGGCCTGGCGGAGGGGCTGGCCGCCATCCACGCGTGCGGTCTCGTCCACCGCGACCTCAAGCCCGGGAACATCCTCCTGGCCGACGACGGGCCCCGGATCATCGACTTCGGGATCGCGCGGCTGGACGACCGGGCGGGGCTCACCCGGCCGGGCATGGTTCTGGGCACCCCCGCCTACATGTCGCCGGAGCAGGCACGGCGGGAGCCCGTCGAGGCGCCGAGCGACGTGTTCTCCCTCGGCGCCGTGCTGGCCTTCGCGGCCCTGGGCGACGATCCGTTCGGCCCGGACGGCCCCGAGACGGCGCCGGATCGGATCGCCGGCCTCGACGGGCTGCCCGCCGGGCTGCGCCGCACCGTCGAGGCATGTCTGGCCCCCCGGCCCGCCGACCGGCCCGGCCCGCGGGACCTGCTGGCCGCCTTCGCGTAGCGGGGAAACGCGCTCGGCCACGGGCCTCGCGCCCGGGTTGTCGTGCCCCTGACAAGCCGGTCCGGGCAATCCGTTCCCGCGACGGTAGTCCCGGCCCGCCGGGCGCAGGAGGGTGTGACGGCGCCGTGCCGTGCCAGTGCTAAGGAGTCGTGCCATGCCCCACTCCCCGTCCGCCCGGTCGTCGGCCCTGGTCGCCGCGTCCGCCCTGGTCGCCGGAACGCTCGCGGGTGTCGCGTTCGCCGCCCCGGCGCAGGCCGCCGAATGCAAGCCGGTCAGCATCATCTCGGCGCGCGGGACGTTCGAGCCGCAGAGCGGAAGCTGGCTGCAGAAACCGGTCGGCGACCAGATCGCCGCGGCGCTGCCGGGCCAGACCAAGTACACCGAGTTGCCGTACCCGGCCGCGCCGAACTTCGACACCAGCCCCGCCGCGGGGGTGACCGCCCTGGTCTCGCTGCTCAACAGCGAGGCGGTGGCCTGCCCCGACCAGCGGTACATCCTGATCGGCTACTCCCAGGGCGCGCAGGTGACCGGGGACTCCCTCGTCCCGCCGGCCAAGCGCCTGGCCGGGCAGGGCGCGGGCGAGGTGTCGGCCGCCGCGTCGGCCAGGATCGCCGCCGTCGTCTTCTACGGGAACCCGCGGTTCGTCGCCGGTGAGCCGTTCAACGCCGGGAATCCGGAACCGGGCAAGAGCGGCGACAAGCCGCGCGGCAAGGGCGACCTCGACGCCTACGCCAGCCGGATCAGGGACTTCTGCGCCGCGGGCGACTTCGTCTGCCAGCAGGGCGGCGGGGTGCTGGCCCACCTGCTCTACTTCTTCAACGGCACGGTCGCCGAGGGCGCGCGGTTCGCCGTCCAGAAGATCAACGGCTGAGCGAGCGGCCCCGCCGGCCCGGCGGGGCCTTCTCGTGCCCCGCCGGGCCCGAGGAGGCCGGGCCCGGGGACTTTGGAGTTCGCCCTCGGCTGTGCCGCGCGATGGCACGCCGGGAACGTCGTGAATTGCTACCGTTGCGGCGTGCTGGTAGGCCGGGAAGGCGAGCTCGAACGCGTGGCCGGGCTGCTCGCGGCGGCCCGGGCCGGGCGCAGCGGCACGCTGGTGATCCGGGGCGAGGCCGGCATCGGCAAGTCCGCGCTGCTCGACCAGGTCATGGCGGACGCCGGGGACATGCAGGTCGTCCGCGGGGTGGGGATCGAGTCCGAGAGCGAGCTGCCGTTCAGCGGGCTGCACCTGCTGCTGCACCCGTTCGCCGATCGCTTCGCGGCGCTGCCGGGGCAGCAGGCGGCGGCGCTGCGGTCCGCGTTCGGCCTCGCCGACGCCCCGGTGCACGACCGTTTCCTGATCGGGGCGGCCACGCTCACCCTGCTGTCGGAGCTGGCGGGGGACCGGCCGCTGCTGTGCGTGGTCGACGACGCGCAGTGGCTGGACCGGGCGTCGTCGGACGCGCTGTTCTTCGCGGCCCGGCGGCTCACCGCCGACCCGATCTGCATGCTCTTCGCGGTCCGCGACTCGGCCCGGCCGTTCCCCACCCCGGGCATCGACGTCCTGCGGCTCGACGGGCTGGACCGCGCCACCGCCGCGGACCTGCTGGACGCCCGGCTGCCCGGCCTGACCGTCCCGGTGCGGGAGCGCCTGATGGACGAGGCCGAGGGCAACCCGCTCGCCCTCACCGAACTCGCGGACGCGCTGCGCGCCGAGGGGGGCGCCGGCCCGTCCCAGGTCGGCCCGCTGCGGGTCACCGCCCGGATCCAGGACTCCTTCCGCGGCCGGCTCGCGGGGCTGCCACCGGCCACCCGCCTGCTGCTGGTGGTGGCCGCCGCGGCCGGCACCACCGACCTGGGCGTCGTGCTGCGCGCCGCCGACGTACTCGGCGCGCACGCGGCCGACCTCGGCCCGGCCGAGGAGGCCAGGCTCGTCGTGCTGTCCGGGGACGAGATCAGGTTCCGGCACCCGCTGATCCGGGCGGTCACCTACCAGAACGCGGCCCACCACCAGCGGATCGCCGCGCACGACGCCCTCGCCGGGGTGCTGACCGCCGCCGAGGACGCCGACCGCCGGGCCTGGCACCTGGCCGCCGCCGTGACCGGCCCGGACGAGAAGGCGGCGGCCGAACTGGAGCGGGCCGCGCGCCGGGCCGGGCACCGCGGCGGGACGGCCGCGGTCGCCGCCGCCTACGAGCGCGCGGCCCGGCTCAGCACCGACCGGGCCGGCAAGGCCCGCCGGATCGTCCACGCCGCGCGGGCGGCCTACGACGCCGGCCAGCCCGACCGGGCGACCCGGCTGGCCACCGAGGTGGCGTCCCTCACCGACGAGCCCGCCGTCGTCGCCGAGGCCGTCTACGTCCGGGCGCAGGTGGAGTACGAGCGCACCTCGCCGGTCGCGGACGCGGCGCTCGCGCTGGAGGCGGCGGCGCTCGTCGCCGGGACCGACCCGGAGCGGGCCGTGTCCATGCTGACCGAGGCCGTCTGGTCCGCCCGGGACGCCTGCGCCCACGACCTGCTCCGGCGCGCCGTCGAACTACTCGAATCCGTCCGCCTGCCGCCTGGGTCGCCGCCCGCCCGGGTCGCGGCGGGCCTCATCGGCTACGGGCGGCTCGCCGCGGGGCATCCCGGGCAGGCCGCCGCCCCGATGATCGCGCTGGTGGCGGACGCGCGCACCGGAGCCATCGAGGACTTCGTCGAACGCGTCATCGCCGGGTTCGCGGCACTGCTGGTGGCCGACGACGCGGGCGCACTGGCGCTGCTGTCGGCGCTGGCCGCCGAGGCCAGGGGGCAGGGCGCGCTCGGCTGGCTCCCGTACGTGCTGGAGCCGCTGGCGATCGCCGCGTTCTGGGAGGGCGACCTGCGGGGCGCGGCGGCGTCCGCGGCGGAGGGGATGTCGCTGGCCGCCGACCTCGGCATGGACATGCAGGTGACCGCGATGAAAGGGGTGTCGGCCTGGCTGGCGGCGGTGTCCGGGGACGAGGCCCGGTGCCGGTCGCTCGCCGCCGAGGTGCTCGGGCACGCCGACCTGCACCCCACCAACGCCGCGCTGGCGTCCTGGGGGTTGGGCCTGCTCGACCTCGCCGCCGGGCGCGCCGCCGCGGCCGTCGAGCACCTCGACGCGGTGTGCACCGGGCCGGCCCGGCACGACCTCCTCCTGCGGGCCGTCCCGGACCTGGTGGAGGCCGCGCTGCGCGCCGGCCGGCCGGACCTGGCCCGGGACCGGTTCGCCGCCTTTGCGGCCTGGGCCGAGCCGACCGCGAGCCCGGTGGCGGCGGCCCTGGCCCTGCGCTGCCGGGCGCTGCTGGACGAGGGGGACGAGGCGGACGGGCACTACGCCGCCGCGCTGGCCCGGCACCCCCACCGCTCCTACGACGCCGCCCGCACCCGGCTGGCCCACGGCGCGTGGCTGCGCCGCCGGCGCCGCCGCCCGGAGGCCCGCGAGCAACTGGTCCTGGCCCGGGACGCCTTCGCCCGGCTCGGCGCCGAGGGCTGGGCCGAGCGGGCCCGGGCCGAGCTGGAGGTGCTCGGGGACCGGCCGGTCGCGCGCGCCCACGACGCGGACGTCCTCAACCGGCTGACACCGCAGGAACTGCAGGTGGTGCGGCTGGCCGCGGCCGGCCTCAGCAACCGGGAGATCGGCGCCCAGCTCTACCTGAGCCCCCGCACGGTCGGCCACCACCTGTACCGGGCGTTCCCGAAGGTCGGCGTCACCCGGCGGATGGAACTCGCCCGGCTGGAGCTGTGAGCCGTATCCGTCAACCGACTTAGCCGGGCATGGCCGCCGGTCGTGCCCGCCCGTCCGGTGGCGGGCCCGCCCACCTGCCCGGACGCCGATGATCGGCGGTTCCCGAACGCCCGTCGCCCGACCGATGCGGGCCGTGCCGCGCCAGTCCTAGCTTCGGGTGCATCGAAACCGACTGACGGAGGACGACATGCTTCTGGAGAACAAGACGGCCGTGATCTACGGCGGTGGGGGCAGCATCGGCGGTGCGATGGCGCGCGCCTTCGCCGCCGAGGGGGCGCGGGTGTTCCTCGCCGGGCGCACCGCGGCCAAGCTCGACGCGGTGGCCGAGGACATCCGGCAGGCCGGCGGCCTGGCCGAGACCGCCGTCGTCGACGCCCTCGACGAGACCGCCGTCAACGGCTGGGTGGACTCGGTCGCCGAGGTCGCCGGTGGCGTGGACGTCTCGGTCAACGTCATCTCGCACGATGCCATCTTCACGCCCCTGATCGAGATGCCCGTCGAGGGTTTCGCGAGGTCGATGGAGAAGGTCGCCCGGACGTTCCTGCTGACCACCCAGGCGGCCGCCCGGCACATGGTCAAGCAGGGGTCCGGGGTGATCCTGAACTTCGGCGGCTCCGACAGCACCAACTCCTCGCCCGGCCTCGGGACCGTGCAGGTCGGCTGCGAGATGATCGAGGCGATGCGCCGGCAGTGGGCGTGCGAGCTCGGCCCGCACTCGGTGCGGGTGCTGTCGATGCGTACCGGCGGCGTCTCGGAGGGCATGCCCGACACCCCGGAGATTGCGCCCATCAAGCAGCAGATGGCGGACGCCACCCTGCTCGGGCGCACCGCGACCCTGGCCGACGTGGGGCGGGTGGCCGCGTTCCTGGTCTCCGACCACGCCCGCACCCTGACCTCCACCCAGGTCAACATCTCCTGCGGCGCGCTCGTCGACTGATCACCGGAGCCGGATCCACCTCCGTACGGCGGCCCGGCGAGCGATCTCCGGGCCGTCAGGAGGTGAGGTCGGGGACGGCGGCCAGGCGGAACGCCCGGACGGCCAGGTGCAGCAGGAGACGGTCTTCGCCGGAGCCCAGGTCCAGGCCGGTGAGCGCCTCGATCCGGGACAGCCGGTAGTACAGCGTCTGCCGGTGCACCGACAGGGCGGCGGCGGCCGGCTGGACCTGGCCGGCGTGCTCCAGGTAGGCCTCGGCGGTGCGCAGCAGGTCGGCGTGCGGCTTTGCCAGCAGCGGGCGCAGCACCGGGTCGGCGGGCGCCCCGGGCGCCGCCGCGGGCAGCACGCCGACCATCCGGAGCGCGCCGAGGTCGTCCCAGCAGGCCACCGGGGCGAACCGGGGCTCGACCCGGGCGGCCCGTACCGCCAGCCGGGCCTCCCGCCAGGACTCCACCGCCTCCTGCAACTCCGCCCGGCCTCCGCCCACCCCCGCGAGCGGTTCGCGCGAACCGAGCAGGCGGGTGGCGGCGGCCCGCGCGGGAGCGGTGTCGTCGGGATCCGGCAGCGGCACGAGGAGCGCCATGCCGTTCCGGACCCGGTGGGCCAGCACGCCGTGCGGGACCCGGGCCGGGCCCGGCGCGGGAGTCACCAGGACCGCGGCGACGGGAGCCGAGGCGACGGGATGCCGCAGGTCGGTGAGCATCCGGGCACCGTCGGCGCGCTCCCCGGCGGACGCCGACAGCAACCGTGCGAACGCCCGCGGCGCGGCCTCCCCGAGCCACGCGTCGGCGGCCAGCAGCTCGCCGGCCCGGGCCGCCAGGGCCATGGCCCGGGCCACCCGCGGGTCGGCGGGCTCGACGGCGCCGTCGTCCAGGACCCACAGGTAGCCGTAGGTGCCGCCGGCGTGCCGGGCGGGCAGGCACAGCCGGGCGCGCACCCCGGTGCCGGGGTCGGCGGGGGTGCGCACCGGACCGGCCGCGCGGGCGATCCCGAACCCCTCGAACCAGGCCCGCACCTGCGCGGACGAGCGGCGGTGCAGGATCGAACGGGTGCGCACCGGATCGGCCTCGTCCTCGTGCGAGCTGAAGGCGATGAGGGCGAACTCCCGGTCCTCCAGCGTCACCGGTGCGCGCAGCAGCGCCGACACCTCGTCCACCAGACGCTGATAGTCCGCCACTCATACGAATGTACAAGGCGGGCCGGCCCGGGTCGTGACCGCTGTCGATGGCGCCCGCGGGGCGCGGCTTCTAGCTTTCGAAGCGAGGACATACCGCTTCACCTGGGAGGTCACCGATGCTAGGACCTCTGCTGCTCACCGCCTCGCGCAGCGACCGGATGCGCCGGTTCGTCGGCCACACCCCGATGACCCGGCCCGTCGTCGACCGCTTCATCGCCGGCGACGCGCTGCCCGACGCGCTGGCGGCCGTCCGGGCGCTCACCGCCCAGGGCATCGACGTCACCCTCGACCACCTGGGCGAGGACGTCACCGACCCGGCCCAGGCGCACCGCACCCGGGACGCCTACCTCGAACTGCTCGCCGCGCTGGGTGCCGAGGGGCTCGGCGACCGGGCCGAGGTCTCGGTGAAGCTGTCGGCGTTCGGCCAGTCGCTGCCGGGCGGCCACGACCTGGCCCTGGCCGGGGCCCGCGCGGTGTGCGAAGCCGCCGCGGCGATCGGCACCACGGTCACCCTCGACATGGAGGACCACACCACCGTCGACTCCACCCTGGCGATCCTGTCCGTGCTGCGCCGCGACTTCCCCCGCACCGGCGCGGTCCTCCAGGCCGCCCTGTTCCGCACCGAACGGGACGTGCGGACGCTGACCGCCGAGGGTTCGCGGGTCCGGCTGGTCAAGGGCGCCTACAAGGAGCCGCCCGCGGTGGCGCACCAGCGCAAGGCCGACGTGGACCGGGCGTACGCGCGGTGCCTGGCCGTCCTCATGGCCGGGGACGGCTACCCGATGATCGGCTCCCACGACCCGCGGATCATCGACCTGACCCGGCGGCTGGCCGAGCGGCACGGCCGCACCCCCGATTCCTACGAGTTCCAGATGCTCTACGGCATCCGCACCGCCGAGCAGCGCCGCCTGGCGGCCGAGGAGGGCCGGAAGGTCCGCGCCTACGTGCCCTACGGCTCGGACTGGTACGGCTACTTCATGCGCCGTCTCGCCGAACGCCCAGCCAACCTCACCTTCTTCCTCCGCTCCTTCACCACCCGCGACTGACCGCCCCGGCCTCCCTGACCCTCAGGAAGGTGGTTCGGTGGGGGAGGGTGGTGCGGGCAGCGTTCTGATCAGGTAGGCGCCGGCGCACAGGGTGATCCCGGTGATCGTCAGTAGCAGTGTGCGGTAGGAGAGCACCGAGACCAGGCCCGCGCCGATGGCGATGCCGAGGGTGGTGGGGGTGAAGAGCAGGGCGTTGACGGTGGCCAGGACGCGGCCGAGCAGCGCGGTGGGGGTGGTCCGCTGGATGAAGGTGATCACTCCGATGACGAGCCAGGGGACGCCCGCCCCGTTCAGTACCGCTCCGGCGACGACGGCCGGCAGCCGGCCGGTGCTCAGCAGCGCGGCGCCCGCGGCGAACACGAAGACGCCGGCCGCGGTCAGCCGGGGCTCGCCGAGGCGGGCCATGACCCTGGGCGCCAGCAGGCCCCCGGCGATGGTGCCCGCGCCGGTCAGGGCCGCCACGACGCCGAGGAACTGCGGGGGCCGGTGCAGCCCGTCCGCGACCAGCGAGTACGCGGCGGCCTCGATGAACCCGAATGCCAGCATCACGACGGAACAGCCCGCGACCAGGGACCGGACGGCCGGCCGGGCGGCGAGGTGGCGCAGCCCGGCCGCCATCTCCGACCGCCACGACGCCCGCGCACCGGCAGGCCCGGCCTCCCGGACCCGGATGCGGGCGGTGAGCCCGGCCGCCGCCGCGAAGCACAGCATGCACGTGGCGGCGACCGCCGGGCCGCCGGCGAGCCCGAACAGCCCGGCGCCGATCAGCGGGGCGACCAGCTTCATGCCCTCCTGCAGCGACATGCGCAGCCCGTTGACGCGCCCCAACTGGCCGGGTTCGAGCATGCTCGCCAGCAGCGCCGGTTCGGCGGCCCCGATGAGGGTGAAGGACACCCCGTACAGCGCCATGACGATGAAGATCATCCAGGTTTCGTCGGGTCCGCGTACCAGGAGCAGCGGGGCCAGCACCGGGACCATCGCCAGGTTGGTCGCCACCAGCAGGGCGCGGCGGCGCACCCGGTCGACGGCCACCCCGATCGCGGGTGCCAGCAACTGGGGCAGCCAGGCGCAGAACGTCGCCAGGGCGGCCAGGGAACTGCTGCCGGTCAGGGTCTTCACCCAGATGCCCGCGACGAGCGTCAGCGCGGTGCTCGCCAGCAGCGAGAGCACCAGCCCGCCCAGGTACCAGCGGACGTTCGGAGTTTTCAACAGGCGGGTCGGCTCGGCCATCGCCGCTGCCTTTCTCGGGGGGAGGAAAGTGCGGTCAAGCTAGCTGTACGGTTTTCCGTACGCCGTACGAAAGGGGGCCGTCCATGGCGATCTGGTTCCGGCCGGAGCAGCCGGAGGGCCGGCCGCGGCTGTCCCGCGAGCGCATCGTCGCGGCGGCCGTGGCACTGCTGGACGCCGAGGGCGTCGCGGGGTTCTCCATGCGGGCCCTGGCCGCACGGCTGGGCTGCGGAACGATGTCGATCTACGGGTACGTGGCGGCCAAGGAGGACGTCCTGGACCTGGCCCTGGACGCGGCCCTGAGCGAGATCGACCTGGACGACGCCGCCGGGGCGGACTGGCGGGCCACGCTCACCCGGCTCATGTCGCAGAGCCGGCAGGTCATGCGGCGCCACCCGTGGATCCCCGCCCTCCTCGGCACCCGCCCGCTGCTGGGGCCGGACGCGCTCGCCCGCTCCGAGCGCGTCTACGCCGTCCTGCACGGGGCGGGCCTGGCGGGCCCGGGCCTGCTCGGCGCGGTGAGCGCGCTGTCCAGCTACGTGAACGGCTTCGTCCTCACCGAGCTGGCCTGGCGCTCCCGCCACCGCGACGCCGCGGCGGAGGCGGAACTGCGCCGCGCCGCCGAGGAGCACATCGCCCGGAGCGCCGACCGCTACCCGGTGCTGACCCGGCACGCCCAGCTCGACAACGCCGACTTCGAGGACGGGTTCCTCCTCGGCCTGGACGTCGTGCTGGACGGGATCGCGGCCCGCCTGACCTGACCACCGGCCGGCGCCCGCGGAGCTTGGACGGCGATCCCGCTTCCGTGCGTCCCGGTCGGCGGCGTCAGGGCTGCGGCTCGGAGTGCTCCAGCGTCCTGCGCAGCACGCCGCCGACGCTGATGGTGGTGATGTCGGGGGACGGCGACCAGGGTCGCCCGGGGCGGCCGGGGGACAGGACGAGCGCCGCGTTGTGGCCGCCGAAGCCGACGGAGCACGACAGCACCGGCCCCGGCGGCACCCGGCGCGGGCCGGTGGTGACGACGTCCAGCCCCGTGGCCTCCGGGCCGCCGCCGAAGTTGGGGACGGGCGGGACGAGCCCGTCCTGGGCGCAGCGCAGCGCGATCGCCGCCTCGAACGCCCCGCCGGCGCCGAGCAGGTAGCCGGTGACGCCCTTGAGCGCGGTGATCGGCGGGGTCGTCCCGGCGCCGAAGACGGCGCGGAGGGCGTTCGCCTCGGCCTGGTCGCCGGCCAGGGTCGAGCTGCCGTGGGAGTTCACGTGCCCGACGTCCTCGGGGCGGAGCCCGGCCTGGCCCAGCGCGGCCCGCATCGCGCGGGCGAGCGGGATCCCGTCCTGTTCCGGGCTGACGATGTGGGAACCGTCGGTGGTCGCCGTGTAGCCGGTGATCTCGCCGTAGACGCGGGCACCGCGGGCCGCGGCGTCCTCGGCGCGCTCCAGGACGAGGAACGCGGCGCCCTCCCCCATCACGAAGCCGTCCCGGTCGTCGTCGAACGGGCGGCTCGCCGCGGAGGGCGCCTCGTTGCGCCGCGACAGCGCGCCCAGCCGGGCGAAGGCCGCGATGAAGAACGGGGCGAGGAGCGCGTCGGTCCCGCCCGCGACCGCGCGGTCCACGCCGCCCGCGCGGATCGCCTGGACCGCCTCGCCGATGGCCATCGCGCCGCTCGCGCAGGCGGCCGAGACCGTCAGGCAGGGCCCGTGCATCCCGTGCCGGATCGCGATCCGGGCGGCCGTCGAGTTCGGCATGAGCAGCGGCACGGTGGTGACGGGGACCTTGGCCCGGGGGCCGGCGAGCCAGGGGTCGGCCAGTGCCATGGCGGCCGCCAGGCTCACGCCCCCGCTGCCCACGTAGACGCCGGAGCGGGTGGGGTCGCCGGTGTGGCCGGGGCCCGAGTCGGCGACGGCGTCGGCGGCGGCGGCGACCCCGAGCTGCGCGGTGCGGTCGAGTTGCCGCCGTTCGGCCCTGGAGAAGTACTCCTCCGGGGCGAAGCCCTGCACCGGGCAGCCGATGGTGACGGGCAGCCCCAGGTCGAGGAACTCGGGGATCACCGCGGCCTGGGGCTTGCCCGACAGCACGGTGGCGTAGGCGTCCTCGACGGTGTTCCCGGCGGGGCTCTTGACGCCCATGCCGGTCACCACCACGCGTGTCGTGTCACGGGGGTCGCGAGGGGAGAACGCGCGGGAGGGATCGGTCATGGACACCAAGCCACCTCACTCCGTCCCGGCTGATGGGACCGGCGCCTGTGCGAACCGTTCTGCCGGAGGAATGTAGGCGTGACCCGGAAAGCGGGGCTTGTAGGGACTGTGAGCGTTGTGGAATGTCCGGATTGTCACCGCAGTACTAGCCCAGCGTCACCATCGGCCCGGAAAGCGCGACGGAACGGGACCGCCTCGGGACGAGGCGACGGGCCCGGATCAACGCCGCCGCACGGGGAAGCGCCGCCCATCAGAGTGGTGAAAATCGCACAACTTTTACAGTATATCTCATATAAGATTCCCCAAATCGGCAGTGCGGTGGCCCGGCCGAAACCGCCCTCGGCCCGGATAACCCCAGGTCAAAGCCCATCGACGGGCGCACAACGCGGCGCTCGGCGTGCCACCGGCGATTCGTTGACCGCCGAGAAACGCGGGGTTAACCTGACGGCACTCGCGAGTCCGCCGGCCCTGGACGCGCATCCCACCCGGCGGCCGTGCCGATGGGCACGATCAACGGAGCTTCGACGCCTGCCGAGGTCGGAATGATCGGACTACCCAGCACGTCCGCCCCCACTGACACCCCTGCCGCCTCGACCGTCGCCCCGCTCACCCGGGACCCCGCCTTCGTCAGATGCGTCCAGGCGGAGCTGCCCCTCCTCGCCGCGGAGATGGTCGAGGGGGTCGCGCGGTCGATCCCGCAGATCGAGCGCGTCATCAACGGCCGCCGCGAGCCGGCCGTCCGGAACGCCGCCAACGAGCGGATACGCCTGCTGTTCGAGCAACTGGTGGCCCCCCGGCTGCCCCGCCAGGAGCGGGTGGCCCTGTGCCGGGAGCTGGGCCGGGACGCCTTCCACCAGGACATCAGCCTCGACTCGCTGCAGAACGCCTTCCGGGTCAGCACCCAGATCGCCTGGCGCCGCTTCACCCACATCGGCCACGAGGTCGGCGCCTCGGCCGAGCAGATCTGCCTGCTCACCGACCTCCTCTTCGAGGTCACCAACAAGGTCTGCGCGCACTCCCTGTCGGCCTACACCGAGCTGTCGGCCGACAGCGCCGACTCTCAGCAGAGCAGGCGCAAGCACCTGCTGGAAGCCCTGCTCGCCGAACCCGCCACCGACATGGACGCCCTCGTCGAGCTCGCCCGCGCCGCGCAGTGGCGCCTGCCGCGCACCGTCGCCTGCGTGGCCCTGGACGAGTCCTGGCACACCGGGCACCGGCTGCCCCCCGCCCTCGAATCCGACGTGCTGGTGGACCTGACCCGCCCCGACCCCTGCCTGCTGGTCCCCGACCCCGACGGCCCCGGCCGCCTGCGCATGCTCCGCAGGGGCCTGCGCGACACCCGGTTCACCATCGGCACCACCGTCCCCCTCCGGCAGGCCCGGACCTCGCTGCGGCTGGCCCGCCGGTCCCTGGCCCTGGTGCAGCGCGGGCTGCTCCAGGAGGGGGCCGCCGGCGTCCACTGCGCCGACCACCTGCCGGCCCTGCTGCTGCTCGGCGACGAGGACGTGGCGCGACAGCTGGTCCGGCGGCACCTGCCGGCCTTCACCGCCCTGAAGCCCGAGCAGCGCGAGCGCCTGGCCGAAACCCTGCTCACCTGGCTGACCAGCGGCGGCTCCTACCCCGAGGTCGCCGTCCGGCTGTCGGTCCACCCGCAGACCGTCCGCTACCGGATGCGCCAGATCGAAGGGCTCTTCGGCGACCGGCTGCACGACCCGGAGTGGCGGTTCGAAATGCTGCTCGCCCTGCACGCCGACCGCCTGGCCGGCGGGACCGGAGACGGGAGGCCGGACCCGGCGGTCCGGTGAGCCCACCGGCCCGGCAACCGTGCGGCAACCGGGGCTCGGTACCAAGAGGCGACCTCGCCCGAAGCCGAGAACCCCCGGGGGAACAACCATGAGCGATCCCTACATGCAAGGCCCGCCGCAACCGCAGTACGCCGGCCCGCCGCAGCAGCCCGCCCGGGCCCGCGGCGGCAACCGCGGGACGGTGGTCGGACTGATCGTGATAGGCGTCATCGTCGCGCTCATCGCCGTCGCCGGCTACTTCGCCCGGCAGAGCGACCCGGACACCGCCACCGTGGGCGACTGCATCGCCCGCGGAACCGGCGACAGCGTCAGGGTGGTCGAGTGCACCAGCCCCGACAGCGCCTACAAGGTCGTCGGCAAGGTGGAGGACAAGACCCAGGCCGAGTTCAGCGCCTCCTCGCGGTCCATCTGCCGGCCCTTCCCGGGCGTCGAGACCGCCTTCTGGAAGGGCGAGACCGGCGGCGACGGCTACGTGCTCTGCCTGGCCCCCGCCAGGTAACGGCCGACAGGTCGGGACGCCGAGACATGCCATGGGAAGTGACCGGACCCGCCCGGCGCACGGCGACCACCAGACCGGTGGTCGCCATCGTCCGCCCCGGGGCGGAACCCGCCTGGACCCGCGCCGACCCGCCCGCCGACGGCGACACCCTGCTCAACGACGTCGCCCCCGCCTCGGCCGACCTGGCCTGGGCGGTGGGCCAGTCGGCGGGCGGGCCGGTGCTCTGGCACCGGGCCGGGAGGGACTGGACGCCCTCCCGGCCGCCGCCCGCACCGGCCGCCGCCGTCGGCGCCGCCCTCCTCGGGGTCGACGCCGCGTCCCCGGCCGCGGCGATCGCGGTCGGGGGCCACTACGACCGGCTGGCCGGCACCGAGACGCCGGTGGCCCTGCACTGGGACGGG
This sequence comes from Actinomadura craniellae, assembly GCF_003289645.1. Taxonomy (GTDB): domain Bacteria; phylum Actinomycetota; class Actinomycetes; order Streptosporangiales; family Streptosporangiaceae; genus Actinomadura_D; species Actinomadura_D craniellae. The sequence goes on from NZ_QLYX01000011.1 coordinate 69,845, forward strand.
GCACGGTGGACGGCGGCGTCCGGCCTGCCCGCCGGCCGGGTGCTGACCTCCGTCGCGATGCCCGCACCGGACGCCGCCTGGGCGGTGGGGCACGCCTTCGACCGCCGCGGCCCACGGGCTTTCGTGGCGCGCTGGGACGGCTCCGGCTGGTCACCGGTGGACCTGCCCGGGAGCGTGGCGGGCCGGCTGCACGCGGTCGCGGCGGCCGGCGGCCGGCTGTGGGCGGCGGGCGAGTCCGCCGGCCGCTCCCGCCGCCGGCCGCTGATCCTGCACTGGGACGGGCGCGGCTGGACCCGCCCGGCGCTGCCCACGGGGGCCGCCGACCGCCCGCTGACCAGCCTCGCGGCGCTGTCCGCCACCGATGTCTGGGCGGCGGGCGGCGGCCTGCTGCTGCACTGGGACGGCACCGCCTGGACGGCGGTCGACCCGCCCTTTCCCGCGGTGAACACGGTGGCGGCCGGCCCCACCGGCCAGGTCTGGGTGGCGGGTGGCCGCGGCGACCTGGCGCGTTTCGACGGCGGCCGGTGGGCCCCCGTCCCGGACCCGCCCCGGGACGTCGTCTGGCTGGGCTCCGGCTCGTCCGCCGACGGCCCACTGATGATCGTCGGTTCGACGCGCGCGGGCTGACACGTCCGCGGCGATGGCCACGGAACCGCTCCGAACTCCGCTGATCCGGAGGTTCAGGGCAGGGGCGACGGCTCGGCGGCCGGTGGCCGCTTCCGCTGGGCGGCCGCGAGGTGCTCGCGCACGGCGGCCGGTGTCAGGTGCAGGGACTCGGCGATCTCCCGCTCGGAAAGGTCGCGGGCCAGTTCGGACACTTTGCGCTCGATCGGGGTCAGGGCGGCCGCGCCCGCCGGCTCGGGGCCGCCCAGGTCACGGAGGGCCGCCCGGACGCCGCGCTCCAGCGGGTGGGCGCCGCAGAAGGCCGCGAGTTCCAGCGCCGCCTCCAGCCGGGCCCGCGCGTCCTGGAGGTGGCCGGCCCGGCGCAGCGCGTCCCCGAACGCGTGCAGGGACGTGGCGCGCTCGAAGTTCGCCTGGGTGCGGTCCAGCAGGCGGATGGACTCGTCCAGCAGTTCGAGTTCGCGCGGCCCGGACTCGGCCGAGGCGGCGAACCGGAGCGCGCGGCCGACCGCCCGGGGGGTGTCCCAGGCCGTCGCGACGGCGAGCAGGTCCGCGGCGACGTCCCGGGCCTCCGCCACCCGGCCGAGCGAGACCAGGCACCGCACCAGCGGCGCGCGCCAGTCGGTCACCAGCGGGTTGACCAGCGGCCGCGACCGGCAGTCGTCCCGGGTCGCCAGGGCGACCTCGAACGCGCGCCGGACGTCGCCGCGGGCGAGGTGGACGGCGATCTCCCCGTGCGCGTAGAGGATCGACGTGACGCCCGGCGGCTGCGCGGCCTTCACCCGGCCCAGGACGGCCGCCGCCTCCTCGGTCCGGCCGGTGGCCACCAGCGCCTTCAGGAGCACGTCCGCGTTGAACAGCTCCCCGATACCGATCATGGCGTAGACGGAGATCTCCGAGGCCTGGCGGGCGTCGTCCAGCGCCTCGGCCAGCCGGCCCTGCGTGTACATGAGCTCGGCCCGGAAGTAGTGGGAGGGCGCGAGGCCGCGCAGCGAGCCGGTCCGGCGGCTGTGGTCGATCGCGGTCTCGACGGATGCCAGCATGCGCGGCGAGTCGCAGGGGCGCAGCGCGTACCAGGCGCAGGTCAGCAGCGGTTCGGCCATCGGGTGGCCGATCAGCCGGTCGCCCTCGATGACGTTCAGCGCCCGCCGCTCGGCGGCCTCCCGCCGGTTCTGGTGGGTGTCGTGCAGGGCCAGCCCGGCCTCCAGCGCCAGGCCGCCCAGGGAGTCGTCGATCTCCTGGGTCGCGTAGCCGTCGAGCAGGGCGACGAGGTCGGAGCCGTTCCGGGCCCCGTAGGAGAGCATCGCCACGCACCCCTGTAGGGCCTGCCGCGCGTCGGCGGAGGTCCCGCTCTCGCGTTCGAGCGACGCCTGGCACACCCGGGCGGCGTCCCTCGGCCGGCTGGTCAGCCAGAGGGTGCTGGCGAGGAAGTAGGAGATCTGCGCCCGCCGCTCGGGGTCGGGCTGCACCGCCAGCGCCTCCGACAGGCGCTCGATGGCCCGGTCGCTGTCCACCAGGGCCTCGGCCATCCCGAGCCGGGTCAGCATGTCGGCCCGCCGGTCGCCGAGGTCCTCCTCCAGGATCCGGCGCAGGAAGGCGACCGCGCCGTTGACCGAGCCGCGCGCCAGGCTGAGCTCCGCCGCCTCGCCCAGGACCGCCACGGGGTCCGGCGCGTCGAGGCCGGGCGGGACCCGCAGCAGGTGGCTGGCCGCCTTGATCGGGTCGTGCGCGTGCAGCCGGGCGGCGTGCAGGTGCAGGCCGGTCCGCTCGGCCACGGGGATGGCGTCGTAGACGGCCGCGCGGATCAGCGGGTGGCCGAAGGAGAACCGGACGGGTATCCCCTCGGCGGTCACGAGCTGGCCGGACACCAGGGGAGCCAGCGCGTCCAGCGCCTCCCGCGGCGCGACCCCGGCGAGCTGCGCGAGCGGCCCGCTGCCGGCCTCGTCGCCGAGGACGGCCAGGGCCCGCGCTGCGGTGAGCGACGCGGGCGGCAGGTACCGCAGCTGCCGGACGACGTACCGGGTGACGCTGGGCGAGCCCTCCGCCGGCGCGGGGTCGTCGCCGCCCAGCTCCTGGGCGAGCTCGCGCAGCAGGAACGGGTTGCCGCGGGTCAGCGCGTGGTACCGGCCGGCGACCTCCGCGTCCGGTTCGGAGTCGGTCATCCTGGCGAGCAGTTCCCCGCAGCCCGCCGGGCTGAGCGGCTGGAGCGTCCGGGTGGTGGTGTGCGGCAGCCCGGCGATGGCCGAGGTGAGGCGGCCGATGCGGGCGTGGCCCGGCCTGATGCCGATGACGAGGACGGCCCGCAGGGCGTCCAGGCGGGTGGCCAGGTAGGCCAGGAACTGCGCCGACGTCGCGTCCGCCCAGTGCAGGTCGTCGATGACGATCATCAGCGGGTTCCGGGCCGCCAGGTCGCCGGTCAGCCGGTACAGCGCGCTGATGATCGCGTACTCGCCGGCGACCGGGCCGCTCGCGGCGGGGGAGAGCACCTCGTCCGCCTCGGCGTAGCGCTGGAAGAGCTGGTGCGCGCAGCCCCAGGCGTAGTCGGTCTCCAGGTCGGTGCTGCGGGCCGCGATCACGGTGAACCCCACGGCCGCCGCCCGCTTGCGCGCGTGGTCGAGCAGGCTGGTCTTCCCGATGCCCGCCGGGCCCTCGAAGACCAGGATCCGGCCCGCGCCGTCGTGCACGGTTCGGTCCAGCGCCCGGTCGATGAGGCCGGTCTCCTCGACCCGCTCGACCAGGACCGCCCCGCCGCCGCCCGCCGCCCGGACGGGCACCGGGTCCAGGCCGGGGTCCTGGCGCAGGACCGCGGCCTCCAGGTCGCGCAGCGGGCCGCTCGGGTCGATGCCGAGCTCGTCGCGCAGCCGGCCGCGCAGCGTGCGGAAGACCGCCAGCGCGTCGGCCTGCCTGCCGCTGCGGTACAGCGCGACCATCAGCTGGCCGTGCAGGTCCTCGTCGAACCGGTGGCCGCGGGTCAGTTCCTCCAGTTCGGGCACCAGCTCGGCGTGCCGGCCGAGCGCCAGCCGGCATTCCAGCGCCGCGTGCTCGGCGGCCCGGCGCATCCGCTCCAGCCGTTCGGCCTCCCGGCCGAACCAGGACAGCTCGGCGACGTCCGCCAGGGGTTGCCCGCGCCACAGCCCGAGGGCCCGCTCCAGCACGGCCAGCCGCTCGGCGGGTTCCGCGACGCCGCGGCCCCGCTCGATCAGGTTCTCGGCCAGCCGCAGGTCGGTCGCCGGCGCGCCGAGGACGTAACCCGGTGGCCGGGCCACGATCGCCTCCGGGGCGCCGAGGAGGCGGCGCAGGTAGGAGACATGGCTCTGCAGCGAGTTCACCGCCGTGGCCGGGGGCTCGCCGTCCCACACCGCGTCGATGAGCCGGTCGACGCCCACCACGTCTCCCGGGCGCAGCGCCAGCCTGGCCAGGACGGCCTTGCGCCTGAGCCCGGGCACCGGCCGGACCTCGTCGTCCACCGTGACGTCCACCGGCCCCAGCAACCGCACGAGGACCGACATCGCTTCCCCACCAGCCGTCGACGGAACTGCTGAGAGATTACCTCTTTCGCCCAGAGATTTCCGGTGACATTCGGCTCCCTTCCGGGAAAAGGCCGAAGAATCCCAGCTTGATTGTCGAATGGGCCGCTGATGCGACGCTGAAGCCGTGCTGACTTAGCGAAATACGCCATAATTTGCGCAGTTACCATGACGCCATGAACGGGTCGTCGGCGGTACGGTACGCCGTCCGGGGGGACAACGCGATTCAGCCCGGCGAATGGAACATCGACGTGCTCGGGCCGCTCGACGTGCGGCGCGCCGGCCGGTCCGTCGAGCTGCCGCCACGGCGCCGCAGCCTGCTCGCCCTGCTCGCGCTGCGGGTGGGCACGATGGTCACGGTCGACGGGCTGGTGGACGCGCTGTGGGGCGAGGACCCGCCGCCGACCGCGGTCCGCACCCTGCACAGCCACATCGCGAAGCTGGCCGCCCTGCTGCCGGGGCAGGGCGAGGGGCGGCTCATCCAGCGCCGGGAACCGGGGTACCTGCTGGCCGCGGACGCCGCCCGGGTGGACCGGGTCCGGTTCGAGGAACTGGTCGGGGACGGCCTGAAGTACGTCACCGAGGGCCGGTACGCCGAGTCGGCGCGGCTGCTGGAGACGGCCCTGACGCTGTGGCGGGGCGAGGCCCTGGCCGACTGCCCGGTGCACGGCTGGGCGCTCGCCGAGGTGGACTACCTGCACGAACTGCGGCTCCAGGCGCACGAGGGGCTGTTCGCGTCCCGGCTGGCCCTGGGCCTGCCGGAGACCGGGGTGGGGGAACTCGAACGCCTGGTGGCGGAGCACCCGCTGCGGGAGCGGCTGTGGGAACTGCTGATCGTCGCGCTGCACCTCGGCGGCCGGACGAGCGACGCGCTGAACGCCTACCGGCGGGCCCGCCACGGCCTGGTCGAGGAGCTCGGGCTCGACCCGGGCGAGGGGTTGCGGCAGGTCGAGGCGGGCGTCCTGCGCGGGGTGACGAGCGCCCGGGAACTGCTGCGCCTGCCGGCCGGCCGGGCCGTCGCGGACCTCCGGCCCTCGACCGTCCCCCAGCAGGTCAGCACGCTGATCGGCCGGGAAAGCGAGATCGCCGAGATCCGGGAGCTGGTGGCCGCGCACCGGCTGGTGACCCTCACCGGACCCGGTGGGGTCGGCAAGACCCGGCTGGCGATCGCGGCGGCACGGCCCGCCGAGGACGTCGCGTTCGTCGACCTCGCACCGCTGCACGACGGGGCGGGCGTCGTGGCGGCGATCGCCGAGGCGCTCGGCATGCACCAGCTCCCGGACCTCGGCGAGCTCGCCCGGCGGGTCGGCCGCGACCGGCTCCTCATGGTCGTCGACAACTGCGAGCACCTGGCCGGGGAGTGCGCGCGGATCATCGGCGGGCTGCTCGGGCGCTGCCCGCGGCTGCGGGTCCTCGCCACCAGCCAGGAGGCGCTGCGGGTGTCCGGGGAGGTGCTCCGGCCGATACCGGAGCTGTGCGTCCCGCCGCCCGCCCTGGTGCGGTCGGGCGCCGACCTTGCCGGGCACGCCGCGGCCGTCCTGTTCGCGGACCGGGCCGGGCTCGGGCCGGTGGCGGAACTGCCCGCCGCGGACGCGCGCGCCGTCGCCACGATCTGCGCCCGCTGCCACGGGCTGCCGCTGGCCATCGAACTGGCCGCCGCCCGGGCCCGGATGTTCACCCTGCCGGAGATCGCGCAGCGGCTCCGCGACCCGTTCGCGGTGCTGACCGACGGCCCGCGCGGGGCCCGCCCGCAGCACCGGGCGCTGCGGGCGACCGTCGAGTGGAGCTACCGCCTGCTCGCCGCCGAGGAGCGGCGGGCGCTGCGCCGGTACAGCGTGTTCAGCGGCACCTTCTCCCTGGAGGCGGCCGGGGCCGTGCACCCGGAGACGCCGCGGCTGGAGACGCTGGGCCGGCTGGTCGACAAGTCGCTGGTGAAGGTCGAGCGGACGGCCACCGGGACGCGCTACCGGCTGCTCCCCGCCATCCGCGAGTACGCGCTGGACCGCCTCGCGGCCCGCCCCGGCGAGCACGTCCAGGCGCGCCGCGCCCACGCCCGGCACCACCAGGGCTGGGCGGAGCGGTTCGAGCAGCGGTTGCAGGGCCCGCACCTGGGCGCCCAGGTGGTGCGGATCGCCGAGCGGCACGAGGACGTCCGGGCCGCCCTGACCTGGCTGACCGGCAACGACCCGGACGGCGCGCTGCGGCTGGCCGCGGCCCTGTGGCGCTACCACTACCTGTGCGGCGGCTACGCGGAGGGCCGGGCCTGGCTCTCGTCCGCGCTCGCGGCCTGCCCGCCCGGCGTACCGCCCCGCACCCGGGCCAAGGCGCTGTGGGCGCTGGCCCGGCTCGCCGCCCTCGAATGCGACTACCGGGAGGCCGACGGCCACGCCCGGCAGGCCCTGGAGCTGTACACCCGGGAGGACGACCCCGCCGGCGTGGCACAGGCCCGCGCCCTGCTCGGCGCGATCGCCCGCGAGCTGGGGCACTACGACCGGGCGCTGGACCTCGCCCGGCGGTCGCTGGCCGCGGCCGAGCGGGGCGGCGACCGGTGGGCGGTGGGGCACGCGCTGCAGTTACTGGGGTTCGTGTCCTGGCTCTCCGGCGACGGGGACGCGGCCGTCCGCTACTCCGGGCAGGCCGTCCACCACTTCGGGCCGAACGGCGACCGCGAACGGCTGGCCTGGTGCCGGATCGACCTCGGTGCCGCCGCGTACTACGCGGGGGACCCCGACGCCGCCGCCCGCCACTTGCACGAGGCCCTGGTCATCTCGTTCGGGATCCGGTTCCGGGAGGGCATCGCCTGGGCCGAGAACCTGCTCGCCCTGGTGGACCTGCGGCTCGGCCGCGACCGGCAGGCGCTGCGCCGCCTGGTCACCAGCCTGAAACTGCACCACGAGCTGGGCGACCGGTGGCGGCTGGCGAGCGTCCTCGACGCGCTCGCGGGCGCCCTCACCGCCCGCGACGCCCCGCTGGCCGCCGCCCTCCTCGGGACGGCCGCCCGGCTCCGGGACGAGATGGGCGCGGCGGTCCCCGCGTGTGAACGCCCGGCCCTGACCGGAACCCGGGCCGCGCTCGCGGACCGGCTCGGCGCCGAACCCTTCGAGCGGGCGCACACCATGGGCCGGTTGCAGGACGTCCCGGCCCTGGTCGAACGCCTCGCCGGCCGCACCGAGACGACCCGCTGAGTCCTGCCGGCCGGCAGCCTCGCCGGGGCGGCCCGCTAGGACGGTGGCTCGGGGTCGAGCCACCGCCGCATCTCCTGGCCGAGCAGGTCGGGGTCGATGCCCAGCGCCGAGGCCACGATCGGGAACCCGTGGTTGCGCATGTTCCGTCCGGCGCGCCGCCCCAGCCGCGTCCACACCTGCGACCCGTCCACCACCGCGACGGCGATCCTCCGCTCGCTGAACTGGACGGACAGGATGTCCCCCCAGGGGATGTCGTCCCGGTGTTCCGGCAGTTCGAGCCGCAGCACGGTGGGCGTGCAGGCGACGTGCGCGGGCCGGCGCAGATCCCGCCAGGCCGCGAGCGTGCGGTCGAGGAGGTAGACCCCGGCCCCCAGGAACAGCGCCGCCGGCGCCGCCTGCCCCAGCAGGAAGCCGCCCCACCCGGACTCGCCCGAGTCCAGGGCGGCGAGCCCCACGATCAGCGGGGCGCCGCCCATGAAGAGCGCCATCGGCACCGTGGCCGCGAGCAGGGCCGCGCCGAGGACGAGGCGCCCGCGCGCTACGCCGAAGATCACGGCAGGTTCGGGTGCCCCGCCCACGTCCACGGTGCCGTGCTGGGGCGGCACCCGCGAGCGTCCCACCACCCGCAGCATGACCAGGCAGACCGCCATCGTCGCGACGCCGAGCAGCAACGCGCCGCCGAGGATCGCGACCGCGACCTCCCCGGGCAGCAGCGCCGCCGGGACCGCCACGGCACCCGCGACCGCGACCGCGGCCACGCCGATCGACCTCACCCTGTCCATGCGCGCCCTCTCCTCGCCGTGCAGAACAAGGATTGGACGCTGGGCGCGCGGCCCGGTTGCACGCCCCGCGTCTCCCGGCGACGACCTAGGCGGGGCTCAACCGGCCGATGATCTCCTCCCCGAAGGCGGCGATCGTCTCCAGCATGCGGCCGTGGTCGGCGGAGCCCGTGCAGGCGACGAAGATCAGGTGGTCGATGCCGTGCTCGTCGGCGAGGCACCGCACCTGCTCGCCCACCCGCTCCGGGGTGCCCAGGAGCATCGCGCCGTCGGCGACGAGTTCGTCCAGCGTGCGGGGCCGGCCGTCGAAGAGGCCGAACCCGGCGAGCCAGTCGCGGACGTAGGGCAGGGCCTGCCGGCCGGTGCGCAGCGCCTCCTCGTGAGTGGGGGCGACGGCGAGGAACCGGCACAGCGCGATGCCGCCGCCGGGCTCCCACCGGTTCAGGTAGACGTTGCGGCCGTGCCGGTTGGCGGCCTCGGCGTAGGTTTCGGCCACCCGCCGGATCCGTCCCGGCTCGGTTGCCGTGGTCACCAGGGTGCTGCCCACCCGGGCGGCCCACTCGACGGTCTCGTCCCCTCCGGTCAGCACCGTGTAGAGCGGCGGGTGCGGGGACTGGAGGGGGCGCGGCACCGTCCCGATCCGGGTGAGTGCGCCGTCCTCGACGCCCGCGCCCAGCCGCTCGGAGACCGGGTGCCGCCAGGCGATGCCCGGCGGCGGGACCTGGATGTGGGCGCCCTCGTAGGACCACAGCTCCTCGGTCCACGCCATCCGCATCACCTCGAACCATTCCTCGAAGATCTCGCGGTTTTCGGCGCCCCTGTGGTGCTGCCCCAGCACGCCGCCCGCCCGGGCCGGGACGGCGTGGCTGAGCCCCACGTCCAGCCGCCCGCCGGTGAGGTGGTCGGCGACCGCGATGTCCTCGGCCAGCCGCAGCGGGTTCCAGGTCGGCACCGCCAGCCCCAGCTGCCCGTGCCGCAGCCGCGCCGTGTGCTGCGCCAGGTAGACGTTCAGCAGCAGCGGGTTCGGCGTCACCTGGTATCCCTCGACCTCGAAGTGCCGCTCGGCGAGCATCAGCGAGTGCCAGCCGGTTTCGTCCGCGGCGACGGCCTGCTCCCGCAACTCGGCGATCGCCGACCCGTACAGCTGTGGTTCCAGCCCGAGCAGCCCGGTCCCGAGCCGGTCGGCCGACCCGACCGTCACCGGGTAGAACAGCGAGAACTTCATCCGGGCCCCCTTCACACGGGCCGTCTCGGGACCCGACCCGCCCATCATGGCGAGCCCTCCTGAAAACCCGCTGAAACGCCTCTGACGTGGCCGCGGCCGGTGGGGTGGAAGAAGTACTTGAAGAGTGTTCTAGAAAACGATTCTATGTTGTGTGCTCTTGGGAGACCGCCGGACTCCACCAGGAAAAGAGGTTCCATGAGACCCGTGCGCATCGCACTGCTCACATCCGTCCTGTCCGTCCTGTCGATGGCCGCCGCCGTACCGGCCGTCGCCCACACCAAACCGCCCGAATCCGGGTCCTCGGCCGTCGTCCGGACCGACAAGGGGACGGTGCGGGGCCTGGTCCGGGAGGACCACCGGTTGTTCCAGGGCATCCCGTACGCCAAGCCCCCGGTCGGGAAGCTGCGGTGGACCGAGCCCCGGCCGGCGGACCCGTGGCGGGGCGTCCTCGACGGGACGGCTCCGCGCAGCCAGTGCGCCCAGCCCGCCCCCGCGTACGGCGGCACGGCCACGTACGAGGAGGACTGCCTCTACCTGAACGTCACGACCCCGGACCGCCGCGACCGCCACGGAAAGGGCCACGCCAGGCTGCCCGTCATGGTGTGGCTGCACGGCGGCGGCAACACCACCGGGAACGGCTCCAGCTACAACGGGGCCAAGCTCGCGGTGGACGGGAACGTCGTCGTCGTCACGATCCACTACCGTCTCGGCGCGCTCGGCTGGCTGGCGCACCCCGCGTTCGAGGCCGGCGACCAGCGGCGCTACCAGGCGGGCAACTACGGGCTGCTCGACCAGCAGGCCGCGCTGCGCTGGGTGCAGCGCAACATCACCGCCTTCGGCGGCGACCCGCGCAACGTGACCCTCTTCGGCGAGTCCGCCGGCTCCGCGGACACCTGCGCCAACCTCGCCTCACCGCCGGCCAGGGGCCTGTTCCACAAGGCCATCCCGCAGAGCGGCACGTGCGCGTCCCCCTCGCACACCGCGCCCACGGCGGAGGCCAACGCGCAGAACTTCGCCGGGGCCGTGGGCTGCGGTGAGGAGACCACCCCCGCCGGGACGGCCGCGTGCCTGCGCGCGCTGCCGGCCAAGACGCTGGTGGACACTTTCCTGTCCACCGGCATGGGCGCCGGCCCCGTCACGGGCGGCGACCACGTGCTGCCGCTACGCCCCCGCGACGCCCTGGAGCAGGGCAAGCTCCACCGCGTGCCGATCATGCACGGCAACACCCTGGACGAGATGCGGGTCTACGTCGCCGGGACCTACCCCAGGCCCATCACGGTGGCGCAGTACGAGCAGATCGTCCGCACCACCTACGGGGCGAACGCCGACAAGGTCCTCGCGCGCTACCCCGCCGCGGACTACCCCGACCTGCGGATCGGCCTGGCCACGATGCAGACCCACTTCGGCGGCGGCCTGTCGAGCTGCCTGACCCAGACCGGGTTCAAGCTGTTCGAGAAGACCGGGGTCCCGGTGTACGCCTACCAGTTCGCCGACCGGAACGCCCCGCCCCTGATCGAGGTCCCCGACTACGAGGAGGGCGCCCAGCACGCGACGGAGCTGACCTACCTGTTCCCCGGCCTGCTCGGTGAACTGGACGCCAAACAGCAACGCCTGTCGGACGCCATGGTCGGCTACTGGACCTCGTTCGCCCACACCGGCCGCCCGAAGGCCCACGGCGCCCCCCGCTGGCCCGCCTACCGCTCCACCGGCGACGTGCTCAGCCTCGCCCCCGGCGAGCGCGGCACGGACGGCATCCGCCTGGTGGACACCTACGAGCAGAGCAACTGCGCCTTCTGGGAGTCCCTGACCACCTGACCGCCCCGGACCGCAACCCGGAACCGGCCGGCCTCGGCCGCCCCGCCCCTCCACGGCGCGGGCACCCGAGGCCGGCCGCTTCCGCGGTACCGATGACGTGCCGACCGCCGGTCGCCGCCCAGGCCGGGCTGCCGCGGCTCGGTCAGGGTGTCTTGACCTGGACGGCGAAGACCGGGAAGCGATACTCGACAGGTTCGTCGGGGATCTCGGTGGCGTTCCGCAGCCCGTCCCAGATCACGAACCCCGGGTGCCGGTCGGCCGCCATGCGGTCGAGAACCTCTTCAGGGCGGTCCACCGGGCGGAAGAGACCGCGGAAGGGAAGCTCGGCAGGCTGCGCCGAGGCCACCGAGCAGCGCAGTTGCCCGGCCTGCTCGTCGTACCAGGCGTAGAAGGTGACGGGGCCGGGCGCGTCGGCGAAACGTTCGCGAAGCCGTTCTCCGACCGTGCTGAGGGCATGTGCGACCGGCACGAGATCGAACCGGGCGGGATCGAAACCGTAGGCGGTCATGTTGTTCCGAGCCTCGGCATCGACGTCGTCAGGTATGAGGAGCAGTTCATCGTCAGGGAAGGACCGCAGCAGTTCGGCGAGATCCTTCGACACCATGCGCCTCCGACGATCGGTGTTCCCTGCGGGCGAAGTCGTCAGGTTCGCATGTGCCCGGCCTTCGGCACACGCTAGTTTCGTACGGCCGATCCGGTGGAGACGGCTGTTCCCCGAGCTCTGCCGTATTGATCTCTGTACGATCGTGCGTGAGCGCTCTTTGGCAGGTTGAGCAGTGAACCACTCCCAGTGGAAGACCCGGCGCATCAAGACGCTCCGAGAGGGAACGGTCGAGGAGTCCCCCGCCTACGTGGAGGCCGGACACGCCTTGGCGCTCGGGCAGGCCGTCTACGGCCACCGCACCGCCCTCGGCCTCTCCCAGTCCGAACTGGCCTGCCGCGCGGGCATGACCCAGCCGCAGATCTCCAACGTCGAAGGCGGCGACTCCGCACCGACTCTGCCCCTGCTCACCCGCCTCACCGTGGCCCTGGACGCCGCCTTGACCATCAGACTGGACGACGGCAGCTCGACCTTCGTCTTCACACCCCATCAGGCCCGCTGACCTGAAAAGCCCCACACGGACGACCACACCTAAGCCACCCGAACGAACCGCTGTCAGAAAAGGTCCGGTGATCGTTGAGGATAGGTGGGGCTGCAGCCCCACCTATCCTCAACGATCACCGCCGCACCTGGATCAGGTGCTGGATTCATCGCGCTTCAACCTGGCGATCAGGTGCGCAAAGCTCTCGGGTGAGAGGGACAGGTATCCATCCTGGGGAGCCTTGCTGTCGCGGATGCCGATGACGTTGGGAAGGCGGGCAAGTTCCACGCAGTCACTGTTCTCTATTCCGCCGCTACGGCTTGATTTCCGCCATTCGGGGGTGTTCATCGCGGGACTCCCCATGAGTTGCTTGATCAAGTACTCAGGCGCTGGGCTCGTTGTGCTTCACGCTGGCGATCAGAGCAGCGAAGTCTTCGTTGCTGAGGCGGAGGTGCCCCGCTTCAGGGGCTTTGCTGTCGCGGATGCCGATGGTGCCAGGGAACGCGGCGATCTCAACACAGTCTCCGCCGCTGGTGTTGCTATGGCTGGACTTGCGCCACTGGATCATCTCGTCTCCGTGTTTTGCGGATCAGGTCTCGTGAGAGTTCTACAGGTAGTGCGGTTGATCCGGCTGTTCAGGAGTTGGGTTCACCGTGCTTCACGCTGGCGATCAGGGCGGCGAAGCTTTCGTTGCTGAGGCGGAGGTGCCCCGCTTCGGGGGCCTTGCTGTCGCGGATGCCGATGGCGCCGGGGAGGCGGGCCAGTTCGACGCAGTCGGTGTCGTCGATCGGGCCGCTACGGCTTGATTTCCGCCATTCGGGGGTGTTCATCGCGGGACTCCCCATGAGTTGCTTGATCAAGTACTCAGGCGCTGGGCTCGTTGTGCTTCACGCTGGCGATCAGAGCAGCGAAGTCTTCGTTGCTGAGGCGGAGGTGCCCCGCTTCAGGGGCCTTGCTGTCGCGGATGCCGATGCTGCCGGTGAGCGCAGCGACTTCGACGCAGTCCGTCTGCCCGGAGCTTCCGCCGCTACGGCTCGATTTCCGCCACATCACTTGGACGCTCATCCATCGACTCCAATACTCGGCTGATGAGGACACGTGAAGAGTCACGGGAAAGGGCATCGGTCCCGATCCGGTCATACCGTATTCCGTACATATGTACCTCTGCAGGGTCTTTGACCAGTCTCCCACCCCCGCACGCCTCGACGTAGGCGACTGTCTCGCGTCCCACAGTCATGACCTTGAATGATCCTTCGAGGCCCAGGTGGAATCCGACTGACCTGGGCACCACTCTGAGCATCACATTGGGCTGGGAAGACACCTCCAGAAGCCGGGAGAGTTGCCTGCGCATCACGGCGGCGCCTCCGACCACACGGTCTACGACGTCTTCATCCAGAAGAACCCACAGCAGCGGAGGATCGGGCCTGTTCAGCGCCTCTTGCCGCGCCAACCGTGCTCGGACGGAGTCTTCAACATCCTTGGCACCACCCTGGGCGAAGAGCGCGCGGGCGTATTCCTCGATCTGTAGAAGCCCAGGAATCACCGAACGCTCGTAGACCCTGATCTCTGATGCCTTGGCCTCATACTTTAGATGCGCCTTGAACCAGTTGGAGTCATGGCCGGCCTTCGCGTAGCGAACGAGTCGTTGGAAGTGGTCGTTGAGATTCCAGAGTTCATCAAGGATCTTGGCCTTGGTCTGGTCGAGACGGACCCGGCCAGCCTCCATGTTGGAGACGGCTTGTCGGTTGACCTTGAGGTGCAGCCCGAGTTGGGCGCAGGAGAGTCCGTGCTTGGTGCGGTAGAAGTGCAGGTCAACGGCCACCCAGTCCCACAGCGAGTTGTCCGGATCGAGTAACTCCCTGAGTGCCATCCCGCCTCCTCGGCGTCTTCAATGTCTTTTCGAGACGCGATAAGTGTCCCCAGCGGGCAGATCCTTGTCCCTGAAATCGGAAAACGAGGCACGCACGATTTGCTGCCTCGTGGGACCAGGGAGTGCCAATGTGCAGGACATTTCCTATCGAAATTCCCGAATCGGGCAATAAGGCTATTCCGCGCCAAGGATGCGGCGGGCGTGCCAGTCAGGTCAGGGCGGGGGTCGCGTCGTGATCCTCATGCCGTTGCGGGTGCGGCTCGCGCCCGCCGCCGCGTCCGTGGGGATCGCGCGGGACCGGGTGCGGCGGCACCTGGAGGCGGCGGGTTGTCCACACCTTGTGGAGGATGCCGTCCTCATCGTCTCCGAGCTCGTCACCAACGCTGCGCGGGCGTCCCGGCCGGACCGGCCGATCGAGCTGCGGGCGCGCCTGGACGGGGGCAGGCTGCTGATCGAGGTGGAAGACTCCTCGCCCGGCGTCCCCCGCACCAGGCGGCTCACGGCCGACAGCCTCTCCGGCCGGGGGCTGCACATCGTCACCGCCCTGGCCACCGAATGCGGCCACACCCCCACACCCCACGGAAAAGTCGTATGGGCCCTGCTCGGGTGACGCGGGCGTGCAGCCCGGAAACCACCGCACGGCGAACATGCCCGGGACGGCGGAAAAGGGATCCGCGACGATGCGGGGCAAGGGGCGCCGGCTTCATCGGCGACCTACTTGTCCCGGCCGAGGTCATCGAGCGCGGGGTGACCTGGACATGACCGGGCCCGGCGCGCCGCGCGGCCGGGGAGCCGAAATCCGCCCGGTGCGGCGGATCGCCGGTCCGCGCCGGAACGAAGGCCCATACTGGGGCGAAGGCCCGGTCGGATCGGCCCCGGGAGGGCGGCGATGAGCCGAGGTACCGCACGAGCGCTGGCGGCGGCGGGCACCGTCGCGGTGGCGGCGCTGGTCAACGTGGCCACGGGTGTCCTCACCCAGCACTGGACCGCGGCCTGGGGTGCGGCGGCCGGCGTGCTGGTCCTGCTCGGCGGTGGCCTGCAGGCGTGGCTCACCGTTTCCGAGCGGGGCCCCGCGGGAGCCCAGCGGTCCGCCGGCAACAGGGTGGGCGGGTCGATCAGGCAGACCATGCGCGGGTCCGGTGAGCAGTCCGTCACCGACTCCGAGGCCGGTGGTGACCTCGTCCAGGAGCAGGGGCCGCCGTCCTGAGCGGACGGCTCAGCCGAAATGGCTCCGGAAATGGAAGACCTGGTCGACCGTGAGCTGGGGATTCCGCCATTCGACCCTGGCCTTGCAGGGCGCGGAGTCGAGGCGGCGGAAGGTGACGGAGAGTTCGTCGAACCGCCGGGGAAGCCGCCATTCGAGGGCACTGGCAGCGGTGCGGCGGCGCCCGTCCAGCACTTGGACCGAACGCACCGGTGACGCGTCGGTGACCACCGTCATCTCGATGGCGGCGGTCGGACATCCCTTCACCGACAGGGTTCCGCGAAGGTTCCCGTAGGCGAGCTTCATGAAGGGGGCGTCATTGGTGCGGAGCCTGCTGGTGACCCCCGCCGCGGGCGGCACGTCCCAGTACCAGGTGTAGCTGCGCATGGAGGAGCCCCCGCTCTCGCTCCTCAGCCCGGGTTCGTATCCGGACCGGTAGTCGAAGTTCTCGCCCACCGGCAGTACCGCCAGAAGCAGCGCGGGCAGGACCACGATGGCGATCTGGACGGCGAGCCGTAACAGCGGCACGTAGAGCAGCCTGCCGAACATCCTCAAAGGCGGGGCCGCGTTCCCGTCGCCCTGGTGGGACGTGGCCCGGAACGGGCTGGAACCGCCGGCCTCGCCGAGGCGGTCCTGCAGCAGGGCGTGCCGGAACTGGTACGCCGTTCCGGGCTGCCGCAGCACTCCCTGCCGATGGGCGTCCTCCAGGAACCTCAGCAGGCGCAGCGGAAGCCGCCGGCTGAGCGCGAGCTCGATCCGGGTGAGGAAGAACGCCCCCCAGGCCGTGGTGATCAGTGTCGTCGAGCCGAACAGCAGGCCGTAGCCCACCGCGTAGCGCCACACGGTGTCCGGATCCGTGCCCAGCCCGCCGCCGAGCCCGGCGCCCACGAGCCCGCCGGTCAGCACACCGGCGCCGGTCGCGAGGAACGTCGCCAGGGCCCGGTAGACCCGTAACTGGGTGCGGATCCCCAAGGTGCGCCCGCCGGTGCCGACCTCGACCCGGTCGGCGACGAGTCCCTTGTGCGCCTTGACGTAGGCGAAGAAGCCGACCACCCCGATGACCAGGCCGAAGACCGGGCCGAGGACGAGATGGTTGAGCCACCCGGAGCCGGCCGCGAGGATCAGCGCCGCGCAGCCGTGCGCGGATCCGGAGGTGAGGTTCCACCACTGCAGGTCACGCGGCCCGTGCGCCAGCGTGCCGAGCCACCGCCGGGCCTGCCGGGGCGTGTAGGGCGAATCCCGGTGCTCGGAGTAGGCGGCCGGGATGAACGCGTCGAGCAGGTGACGCTCCAGGGCGCCGGCGTCGCCGAACGGGACTCGTCGAGCAGTTCGGCCGGGTCGTTCTCGGGTTCCGTGTAGGTGACGCGGAAGAGGTACAGCATCAGCGGTGTCGCCAGGGCCGTGGCCAGCGGGCCGTCCGGCTCGGCGCGCAGCCGGTCGAGTACCGGCCGCCAGCGGGGCGCGTCGGCCAGCACGTCGCGCAGGTAGGCGGCGCCGGTCTCCGCGGTGACCGGCTCGATCTCCACCGCCACGGCCCGGCTCAGCGGTTCCCCCGACTCCTCGACGGTGGTGTAGTACTCGCCGGTGCGGCACGTCAGCACGAAGCCCCTACGGCGGGTGAAGGCCGAGTCCAGGCGTTTGACGAGGTTCCGGGAACTCCGGCCGGCCTCGTCGAGGCCGTCGAGCACCGGCAGGACGAGCCCGGCGTCCAGCAGCCGCTGTGCGATGCCGTGACCGTACCGCTCCCGCAGGTCGGGGAAGTCCGCCAGGAGGCGGTCGGCCATCCAGTCGGCGAGCCGTACCTCGGGGTTCCACGACGACAGCGAGAAGAACACCGGCACGGGCGCGTCCGGAGCGCGGTCATCGAGCAGGTCGAGGGCGAGGAGCATGGCCAGGATCGTCTTCCCGGCCCCGGGTTCGCCCAGGATGACGAGCTGCCGGTGCGGCAGGCCGCGGAACAGGTCGGCGATCTCCCCGGCGTCGCCGCGCAACCGTAACCGGGTCGGCCGCCCGGGCACCGTCCCGCCCAGCAGGACCTCCGGCAGCGCCTGCACCGGCCGCTCGGTGGAACGGACCCGCACCGACAGCGGGGCGGGCCGCCAGATGTCGCGGTACCCGGTCTCCCGCCGCAGCCGCCCGCCGACCGCCTCGGCGAGCAGTTCCACCGCCCCGTCGAGCGGCTGCACCGGCTCGGCGGTGACGTTCTCGACGGTGAAGTTCTGGATGAGGTCCCTGCCGACACGGGAGTGCGTGACGGACTGGCCGACGGCGGGACGGCCCCGCCGGAGTCTGCCTGCCATCGCTCTCCACCGGCCGAACCTCGGGGATGGTTTCCGCCGATTGTCCCAGAGAAGCCCGTCACGTACCCGCCGAACCTGCCGCGGCGATCAGGACGGTGGCATGGTCATCGGCTCGATCACGTTCTTCGGGCGGTCGAGCCAGATGCGCTGGCCGTCGGGGCCGGCGGTCATGCCGAACCGGGAGCGGTCGGGGGAGCCCAGGCCCACCCACCGCAGGTACGCGTCGGCGACCTCGTCCCACAGGTTCCGGGGTCCGGCCTGGACGACGAGGTTGTCGCGGGCGCCGGGCCGGTGCTCGACCCGTGCCCAGGACGTCCCGGCGGTGTCGGCGAGGACGAGGGCGTACCGGCCGTCGCCGGTGGTGTGCTCGGCGTCCATCACGTCCGGGAGCCGGGCGGTGATGGCGAGGTCGGCACCGTGGGAGTCGCCGAGGATGGTGCGCGGGTCGATCCGGGTGGCGGACTCCCGCCCGCCGCCGTCCGTTGCCGCGATGGGGGGCGGGGTGCCGCGCTGGGATCGGAGCATCATGTACGACGCGCCGCCGTGGAAGGAACCGATCGCCCGGCCGTCGCCGGTCACGGTCAGCCGGGCGATGTGCCCGCCGGCCCACTCGGGCATCCAGGGGAAGGCGATGGTCCCGCCGGGCCGGACCTGCTCCACCCATGTCTGTGGAATCCAGGTGACACCGCAGGTGACGTGCACCTTGTCGTAGGGGGCGCCGGGCGGATGCCCGGCCTCGCCGTTCCCGGTGACCAGCCGCGGGCCGAACCCGGCCGCTCCGAGGTTGGCGGCGGCCCGCGCGGCGACCGACGGGTCGATCTCCACCGAGGTGACGTTGCCCGCGCCCAGGCGGTGCGACAGGAGGGCTGCGGTCCAGCCGGTCCCGGTCCCGATCTCCAGTACCCGGTCGTGGTCGCGCAGCCCCAGCAGTTCCAGGAAGCGGAGCACGATCCCGGGGGCCGACAGCGAGGAGGTCCACCGGCCCGAGCCGGGCTCTCCGGCGCCGTCGTCGAACTGGGTGATCACCGGAGCGTCCGCGTAGGCGGCTTCCCACCACTCTTCGGGGTCGGCGGCCCGGTCCACCAGGCGGGGAGTCCTACCCGGGTCGGGCGCCTGCCAGGCTCGGTCGGGAACGAACAGGTGCCGGGGGACGGCGTGCAGCGCGTCCCGCCATCGAGGGTCGGTCAGGTCGTCGGCGGCGGCCAACCGGTCGGCCAGCGTGTCGATCCGGGACCGTGCTTCAAGAATGGTCACTTACCGTGCTTCCCGCCCTCAGCCGCTGGCACGGATCAGCGGTTCGATGCGCTTGAGGATGGCCGGGACGTCGTCGAGGACGTGCGTCGCGATGTCCAGGACGGTGACGAACAGCTCCTCCTCGGCGGCGGGGTCGAAGCGCGCGCCGTTGAGCTTGATGAAGATGTCGGACGCGGCGAAGGCGACCCGCTTGTTCCCGTCGGTGAAGGGGTGGGACGTGGTGAGTGAGTGCAGCAGGGCCGCGGCCTTGTCCAGCAGGGTCGGGTAGGGGTCCATGCCGAACGTCACGGTGGCGGGCCGGGCGGCGGCGGACGCGACCAGCCCGAAGTCGCGGACGTTGAGGCCCTCGCCCACCACCCGGCGTCCGATGGCGATGATCTCCTCGGCCGTCAGGTAGCGCATGCTCACGCGTCGCCCAGCCGGTCCAGCAGGCTGCGGTGTTCGCGGGCGGTCTCGTCGGCGAGTTCCAGCACGTGGGCGAGTTCGCGCCGCTGCCGGTACTCCTCCAGCGCGGTGATCAGGACCGCGTTCTTGGAGCGCTGCTCGGCCGTGGCGACCTCGTCGAGCCAGGCGTCCAGTTCCTCGGGAAGGCGTGCTGCGAAGGCCATGTCAGGCTCCTCGTCCGGGATGGCAAGCTGGTACCACTGATGGTACCGAGAGTGGTTCCGCGGCCGTCCCGCGGCCGCCGAAGAACGGCCGCGGGACGCGGGTCGGGTCATTCCGAGTGCAGGACCGCCGCCGTCCTGATGCGGGCCGCGCGGCCCGCCGGGATCAGGGCGCCGAGCAGGGCGATCGCGACGCCCGCCAGGACGGCCAGTGCCAGTAGCGGCCAGGGGAAGATCTCGGTGAAGCCGTAGGGGAGGACGAGGTCGCCGGTCTCGGTCATGGCCGGCATCACCACGCGGTAGGCGGCGATGCCCAGCGGTACCCCGATGAGCCCGCCGACCAGGCCGAGCGCGGCCATCGAGGCGAGCACGACCGTCAGGACCTGCCGCGGTGTCGCGCCCAGCGACTTCAGGACGCCGAAGTCGCGCGCCCGGTCCCGGGTGTTGAGGATGACCGTGTTGAACACCCCGAGCCCGGCGACCGTGGCCAGCCCCAGCGTCAGCAGGGAGATGAGGCCGATGATGATCACCATGCCGATTTCGGCGCCCTCGGCGGCCGAATGGGCGCCCTGCACGCCCTCCGCGTTGAGCGCGGCGGCGTAGTCCTCGGGGGAGGTGCCGGGAGTGAGGGTGACCTCCATGAAGGAGATGTTCATGCGGCCCGGGCCGCCGGGGGCCGCCGCCGTGTCGTCGCGGAGCGCGGTGAGGGACGCCCAGTCGGTGAGGACGCTGTCGCCGCCGTCCACGAGGGCCGTCCCGACGATGCGCAGCGTGACCTTCTTGCCGCCCTTGGACAGGGTCATGGTGTCGCCGATCTTCTTGCCGCCCGCCTTCAGGAACGGGTCGCCCACGACGGCCTCGCCCGGCCCGGCCAGCCAGCGGCCGTGCACCAGCCGGTGGCCGTGCCGGTCGGTGACGTCCCCCTGGTAGCCCTTCACGTGCACCGCCCGGTCGAACCCCGGCACGTGGACCTGCTCGAACCGGGAGACCGCGACCTTCGCGGTGCCGGGCCGGCCGGCCAGCGAGACGGTCCGGCCGGGTTCGAGGGGGACGATGACGTGGACGGTCTCGGTGAGTTCCGCGTCGGCGAAGTAGGAGGTGAGGGTCCGGTTGAGTCCGGTGGCGAACGTCACCGCCGCCACCCCGAACGCGATGGCGCTGATGGTCAGGGCGGTCCGGCCGGGCCGGGCGAACGGCAGGCCCAGGCCCAGGCTGACCGGGCGCGGCAGCCGCGTTCGGGCCAGTGCCCGCTGCACCCGCAGGGCCCGGCCGCGCCGCGACACGCTGCCCGCACTGATCGCGACCGCCGCGGGGATCCGGCCCGCGCGGACGGCCGGCACCAGCGCGGTGAGGACGACGATCGCGAGTACGCCGGCGAGGGCCAGGACGTCCACCCCGATCGAGACGCCGCTGGCGGCCGGCAGGTCGAGTGACTCGTTCGTTGCGGAGATGACGCCGCCGGCCAGGGCGTTGCCGAGCGCGATCCCGGCGAGGCCGCCCAGCACCCCCGGCACCGCGACCATCACCAGGTACACGCCGGTGACCTGGGCGGGAGTGAACCCGAGGGCCTTGAGGACGCCGATGTGCCGGTACCCCGACACGACCGCGCCGCTGACCACGTTGCCGATGATGAGCACCGAGACGATCAGCCCGGCGATCCCGAACGCGACGAGGAACGGGATCGAGACCTTCCCGTCCTCGGTGGCCTTGTCGCGGGACGCGAGGTGGTTCTGGCTCGCGGTCACCGGCAGGCCCGCGGTGATCGTGCCGGCGGGGGCGGCCGGGTCGGCGAGCCGGTAGAGCATCTGCAGGCCGTCGGGGGCGGTCAGCTGCCCCGGCGCCACCCACGCCTGGGCGGACTGGGTGATCGACCGGCCGACGCCGACGATGGTGAAGGCGCGCCCGTCGTCGAAGGTCACCTGCCGTCCGACCGGGTCGAAGGGGAGCCGCGTGTAGGAGCCGCCCAGCACGATTTCGCCGGGGGCGGTGGCCCACCGGCCGCTCTTGAGCGCCACCCGGTCCACCGTGTCGCCGGCGCCGGCGGCCCGTGCGGTGATCGTGACGGGGCCGGGCGGGAGCACCCCCGGCCCCGGCCGGTCGGGCTCGGCGACGTTCATGACCTGCGCGGGGTGGGGCCCGCCCGCCGCCGTCACCCCGGGCCGGGACGCCGTCGCCGCCACCTGCGCGGGCGTCGCCTTTGCCGGGTCGTAGGTGACGGTCAGGTGCGCGCCGCGCTGCTGGGCGAACGCCCGGTCGTAGGGGCCGTCCACGGTGGCGAGCAGGCCCAGCGCCAGCACGACCGTCGCGGTGGACAGCAGCAGCACCAGCGCGATGATGGACGTCTGCATCCGGCGCCGCCGCACCGCGAACCGCGCGGCCCGCCACACCGCCCTCACCGGGTCACCTCGGCGGCGACCCGGCCGTCCTCGAACGCGACGACCCGGTCGGCGCACCGGGTGGCCAGCCGCTCGTCGTGGGTGACGATGAGCAGGGTCTGGCCGATCTGGTGCAGGTCCAGGAGGAGGTCCATGACCTGCTCCCCGGCCCGCGAGTCGAGCGCGCCGGTCGGCTCGTCGGCCAGCAGCAGGGCGGGCCGGTTCATCAGGGCGCGGGCGACGCCGACGCGCTGCCGCTCCCCGCCGGACAGCACCACCGGGTAGGCGTTGCGGCGGTCGGCGACGCCCAGCTCGTCGA
The DNA here is from genome assembly GCF_003289645.1 of Actinomadura craniellae. Lineage (GTDB taxonomy): Bacteria > Actinomycetota > Actinomycetes > Streptosporangiales > Streptosporangiaceae > Actinomadura_D > Actinomadura_D craniellae. The sequence continues at coordinate 92,006 of NZ_QLYX01000011.1, forward strand.
GCAGTTCCATCGCCCGGGCCCGCGCCTGCCTGCGCGGGGTGCCGAGCAGCTGGGCGGCCAGCATCACGTTCTCCAGCACCGGCAGGTCGTCGAGCAGGTTGAAGAACTGGAAGACCATGCCGATGCGGCGGCGCCGGTACTTGGCGAGCGCGGCCTCGCCCATCTTCGTGATGTCCTCGCCGCGCACCACCACCGTGCCGGAGGTGGGCCGGTCCAGGCCCGCGACCATGTTGAGGAGGGTGGATTTGCCCGATCCTGACGGGCCCATCACCGCGATGGCCTCACCGGCCTTGATGTCGAGGCTCACCCCGGCGAGCGCGGCGGTTTCGCCGTACTCCTTGCGCACGTCCTTCAGCTGGACCATCAGTTCCATGGCCGTGACGGTAGAAGCCGGACGGCGGCCCGCGCGTCGGGCCCTGGATGTAAGAAGGCGGCGGGGTCATCCGAGGGATGTAGCGCCGTGGCCCGCCAGGATGATGCGTTCCGTCCGGGTTCGGTCCAGGATGAAGGGATGCTGCCCGCGTGGATCGCGCCCCTGCTTGTGGCGGTCCCGTGCCTGTGGGCGCTGTGGGAGCGGCGCCGGCGCCGCGCCGAACTGGGCGCGCGGACCTGGCTGGTGGAACGCGAGCGCGAGGCCGCCGCGCGGCGGGCCGTCGAGGAGGAGCGGGCCCGGGTGGCCCGGGACCTGCACGACATCGTCAGCCACAGCGTCAGCGTCATGGTGGTGCAGGCGGGCGCGGCCCGGCACGGCCTCGACGGTGAAGTCGAGGAGGCCGAGGAGGCGCTGCTGGCGGTGGAGCGGACCGGGCGGGAGGCGATGACCGAGCTACGGCACCTGCTCGGGGTGCTCGCCCCCGCCCCGGACGGCGACGCGCTCGCCCCGCAGCCGTCGCTGGCGCATCTGGGCACCCTGGTGGACCGGGTCGCGTTCGCGGGCCTGCCGGTGGACGTGACGGTGACCGGCGAGCCCCGGCCGCTGCCCGCCGGGATCGACGCGACCGGGTACCGGGTCGTCCAGGAGGCGCTGACCAACGCGCTGAAACACGGCGCGGCCGGGGCGCGAGCGGAGGTGCGGGTGGGCTACGGGGCGCGGAACCTGCGGCTGGAGGTGCTCAACACCGGCCCGAGCGTGCTCACCGGGACGGGCCCCGCCCCGGCGGAGGGCGCGGGCGGCCGGGGCCTGGCCGGGCTGCGCGAGCGGGTCGCGCTGTACGGCGGTGACCTGGACGCGCGCCGCCGGCTGGGCGGCGGTTACCGGGTGCGGGCGCGCATCCCGCTGGAGCGGCCATGACCAGAGTGCTGATCGCCGACGACCAGACGCTGGTGCGCGGCGGGTTCCGGATGATCCTCAGCCGGGCCGGGATCGAGGTGGCCGGGGAGGCCGCCGACGGGTTGGAGGCGGTGGCCGCCGCGCGGCGGCTGCGGCCGGACGTGGTGCTGATGGACATCCGGATGCCCGGCATCGACGGCCTGGAGGCCGCCCGCCGGGTCCTCGCCGCCGACCCGGCGTGCCGGGTGCTGATGCTGACCACCTTCGACCTGGACCGGTACGTGTACGCCGCGCTCGCGGCGGGCGCCAGCGGGTTCCTGCTGAAGGACGTCACGCCGGAGCACCTGGTGGCGTCGGTGCGGCTGGTCGCGACCGGCGACGCGCTGCTCGCCCCCTCCATCACCCGCCGCCTGGTCGAGCGGTTCGCCCGCCCGCGCCCGGAGCCGCAGGGCCTGGACGACCTGACCCCGCGGGAGCGGGAGGTGCTGCGCCTGGTCGGCGGCGGCCTGTCCAACGCGGAGCTGGCCGCCCGGCTCCAGCTCAGCGAGGCGACGGTCAAGACCCACGTGGCCCGCATCTTCGCCAAGCTCGGCCTGCGCGACCGCGCCCAGGCGGTGGTGGTCGCCTACGAGTCGGGCCTGGTCGTCCCGGGCTCGGCCGAGTGAGACACGTGGAGGTCCCACTGGCATCTACTGGTCGATGTCGATCCGGACAGGTTCGCGGAGCACCTGTCCGGCGCCCGTGAGGTCGGACAGCCGGGCCGCGAGGGCGCCGATGGCGAGGCGGCGCGGGAGAGCTTCACTGAACTTGAGACCTCGCAGCGCGCGCTCGTCGACATCGGGGAGGGTGAGGCGGTCGGCGGCGTCCGCGGTGCCGGATCTCCACAGCTGCGGGGTGAGGTCGGAACGCAGCCGGACCCAGGTGTCGTCGACGCGCTGGACCTCGTCGGTGAGGCCGCCGAGGGTCGCGGCCAGCACGGCGTTGGCCCGGAAACCCGCCCAGGTCCACCAGCGCGTGTCGGTGCCGTCGCGCCTGATGACGGTTCCGCCGGGGTGGACGGTCGCCGGCGCGTTCTCCCTGGCCTCGGCCAGGTGGGTGACGGCGCGCCGGGTGAGCGCGACGGGCGGGTCGGCCCCGAGGAGGACTTCGCGGCAGGCCCGGGTGAAGTCGAACGAGGCTCCGGTGAGGGCGGGGGAGAACCAGCGGGCCCTGCCCCTGAGGTCGGAGGGCTCGACGAAGCAGCGGCGGCGCTTCCAGTCGATCCAGGTGACCTTCCAGTTCCGTCCCGCCAGCAGGAGCACGCGCGGGCCGTCGAGCTTCTCGGTGAGGAGCATCGGGTCGGTGCGGCCGATCTCCTGGCGGCCGTACAGGACGGTGAACTCCGGCGGGGCGGTGAAGACCGCCGTCATGTCCATGAAGTGGCGCCGGCCGAAGCGGGCTTCGGCCGCGGGGCCGACGAACAGGAACTCGCCGTCCCGTTCCAGGAACCCCTCTTCCAGCAGGTGGGCGACGATCGGTGCCGCGCTCCGGTCGAACGGGGCCAGCCCGTTCCAGGCGTCGCCCCACAGGCCGCTGCCGATCTTGTGGTCCTGGAGGCTGAGCCCCAGCACCTGCTGGGCGACGATGTGCCGGGGCTCGGGGGGCGCGGTGACCGGTTCGACGTGGCCACGGCTCCACAGCAGGAGCAGTGCCGCCGCGGACACCAGGGAGTCGAGGTCGAGTGCGAGGAAGAGGCAGTTGCGCGCGGAGCCGGGGCGGCGTCCGGTGCGGCCGAGCCGCTGGAGGAACGCCGCGACGGTGCCGGGCGCGTTGATCTGGATGACGCGGTCGAGGTCACCGACGTCGATGCCGAGTTCGAGCGTGCTCGTGGAGACGATGACGCAGTCACGCCCCGACGCGAACGCCTCTTCGGCGCGCCGCCGCTCGTCCACGGCCAGCGACGCGTGGGACAGGAAGGTGGTCACGCCCCGGGCGCGCAGGGCGGCGCCCAGCTCTTCGACGAGTTGCCGGGAGTCGCAGAAGACCAGCCGCTTCTCCCCGCGGTGGAGCGCCGCGATGATCGTGGCGGCGTTCGCCACGGAACCGACGTAGTCCAGTTCGATCTCGCCCGGCGGGGAAGCGGCGGAAGCGGTGAGGGCCGGGGCGACCACCGCGGCGGGACGGCTTCCGCGTCCCGAGCCCTGCAACCACTCCAGCAGCTCGCCGGGATTCCCGACGGTCGCCGACAACCCGACCCGCTGGATCGGACGGCCCGCGACCCGGGAGAGCCGTTCGAGGACGGCGAGGAGATGCCAGCCCCGGTCGTCCCCGGCGAAGGCGTGGACTTCGTCGACGACGACGGCGCGCAACCCGGCGAACAGCCGCGTGTGGTCGACGTTGACGCTGACCAGCATGGCTTCGAGGGACTCGGGCGTGGTGAGCAGGACGTCCGGCGGATCACGGAGCATGGCCCGCCGCCGGGCCGACGTGACGTCCCCGTGCCACAGCGCGACCCGCCTGCCCACCCAGCCGCAGTAGCCCTCCAGCCTGGGCAGCAGGTTGTTGAGCAGCGCCTTGAGCGGGCAGACGTACAGGACCGACAGCCCGGACCAGCGCCCCCGCTCCATCGCCGACAGCAGCGGGAAGACCGCCGCCTCGGTCTTGCCCCCCGCCGTCGGCGCGAGCAGCAGGGCGTCCGAACCGGCCATGACCGGTGCGACCGCCTCCTGCTGGAGCGGCCGCAGGGACCGCCAGCCCAGGGTGTTCACGATGTGGTGCACCAGGACCGGCGACAGCTCGTTCACAGGTCGAGGTCGATCTCGCCGGCGGAGGCGGCGTTCCGCTCGGTCTCGGTCAGCTCGGATCCGGAGATCGTCAACGCGTAGTGCCGGCGCGGGTCGAAGTCGTCGAACTCCGCCACCCGGTCCAGGACGTCGGAGACGAGCTTGCGCAGGAACACGCGGGGCGCGAGCCCGACCTTGCCGCCGAGCCCCCCGGTGACGGCCGCCGCCAACTCCGCCACGTAGGCGTCGTCGACGACGCTCATGACCCGCTCGGAGTCGCCGGCACCGGCGGCGTACAGGTCGCGGACGGCACGGCCGAGTTCGCCGAGCCGCGGCAGGTCGAACCCGGTGAGCCGCAACTGGACGGCGCGCGGCGAGTCGAACCGGGGGTCGGTGGTGAAGTCGGTCGCGAGCCGCTGCGCGAGCGGGGGCAGCCGCTGCGCGCCCTGCTGCCCGTCGAAGAACGCGGGCGTCCCGGTGATCAGGAGGAAGAGCCCGGGGAACCGTCCGTTGTCGATCTCGTCCAGCAGTTGCCGGAGCGCGTTCAGCCCCTTCTCCCGGACGTCGCTCCGCACCCGCTGCAGGGTTTCGATCTCGTCGAGGACCAGCAGCAGGCCCGGATGCCCGCTGTCCCGCAGCACCGTCAGCAGCCCCTGGAGGAAGCCGAGGGCCGCGAAGTGGTCCAGGTCGCCGCGCACCCCGGCGGCCCGCTTGGCGGCCGCCGCGACCGACCTCTGCCCGCCCAGCCAGGCGATCAGCGCTTCGGCCGTGGCGCCGTCGCCGGTGTTCCGGGCCCGCCGGTAGCCGCGCAGCGCCGCCGAGAACGCCGGGGTCGTCCGCGCCACCTCGGCCAGCCGCCGTTCCATGAGGTCCTCGACCGCGACGGCCAGCGCCGCGTCGTCGAGGTCTCCCGCGTCGTCGAGGACCTCCTCCTCGAGCGCGTAGAACCAGCCGTCGACGACCGGGCGCAGCGCGCTCGGCTGGTGGGTGGCGGTGACGAGCCGCTCGGTCAGCCGGCGGTACACCGTCTCCAGCCGGTGCAGCGGCGTCTCGGTCTCGGAGATCTGGATCTCCGCGACGGCCAGCCCGGCCCGCTTGGCGCGTTCGCCCAGCCAGCGGGCGAAGAAGGTCTTGCCGGCCCCGTACTCGCCGCGGACGGCGTGGAACGCCGCCCCGCCCTTCGCGACGACCGCCAGTTCCTCGTCGAGCGCCCCGGCGAACCGGTCGAGGCCGACCGCGAACAGGTCGAGCCCGGCCTGCGGCACGGTCCCGCGGCGCAGGGCGTCGATCACCTCGCGCCGCCGGGCGGCGCTGACGGCCGGTGCCGCGCTCATACGCCGAACTGCTCGCGCAGCAGGTCGACGTCGAGCCGGACGGTCCGGCCCGCGTCGATGAGGCCGAGCACCGGGTAGCCCTCCACGTTCAGCAGCCGTTCCAGCGCGGTGACGAACAGCGCGGCGTCCCGCGGCGGGCGCCCGCCGGCGGCGGAGGCGACCGCGGCGGGCGACATCCGGTTCCCGTCGGCCCCGGCCAGCGCGTCGATGACCGCGGCGACCTGGTCCCTGTCGGGGGCGCGCCGGACGAACCGCTTCTGCCCCGCGTAGCGTTCCGAGGCGACGACCTGCCGGCCGAGACCCGCGCGGACGTCGAACAGCGGCCCCTCGGCCCGTGGTTCGTAGGTGAAGGACGCCTGGGCGGCCCCCGACGTTCCGGAGTTCCACCACCGGGGGGTGACCGCCTCGGGGGACAGCACCGACCAGCCCGACGGCATCAGGTCGGCCGACGGCAGCACGGTGAGCACGGGAACGGTCAGCTCGGCGAGGGACACCCCGCCGTGGTAGCCGTCCTTGCGCGGCGTGTACCGGATCTCCTCCTGCCACGGGACCGTCACGGTCCCACCGCCTTCGAGGACGCGCGGCCCGGTCACCGAGACCTCCCCGGCACCGGGCGCGCCGGTCCGCCACCGGGCGGAGCCGGTGCCGCCGGGCGCCGGCGGGCGGTCGTTCCGGTCGAGCACGTGCCCGTGGTCGGACACGATCACCACCGGACGCCCGTAGGCGCGCGCGGCGTTCAGCAGTTCGGTGAGGTGGGCGATGTCGGACAGCCGCCAGGTGGCCTGGGCCCGCCCGTGGTCGAGCGCGTCGTCGATCGTGTTGAGGACGGCGCCGACCACGGCGTCCCCGGCGAGCGCGTCCATCAGCGGCTGGGCGAGCCGCTGTCCCGCCGTTCCGGCGATGTCGGCCTTGTGGAACAGCAGGCCTTCCCTGCGGTGCCGTTTCCAGAACGCCGCGAACCCGGCGGCCTCGACGTTCTGCCCGCCGGCCGCGGGTTCCCCGCCGAGCAGCGAGGCCCGGCTGATCCGGGTCAGCGACGGGATCATCGCGACGGCGGCGCGGCGCGCGCCCTGGGCGGCGGAGACCTCCAGCCAGCCGCCCCGGCCGAGCTCCGCGCCGAGCTCCGCGGCGACCGCGGAGCTCATGCCGTCCAGGACGAGCACGAGCGGCGGCCGTGCTGTGCACAGGGGCCGCGCGACCTCCTTGAGGACGTCCTCGATCAGCAGGCAGCCGCCGGACGCGACGGACTGGGCGTGCGCCGCCCAGGACACGACCCGGTCCGCGAACCGCTCGTCCAGCTCCGCGCGCCGGGCCCGCGCCTCGGCGATCAGCGCGTGGTAGGCGCGCCAGGCCACCGGGTCGCTGGCCGGGTCGCCGGTCCACAGCAGCGCGAGCGCCCGGTCGACCCACCCCCACGACGTCAGGTGGTTCCGGACGCCCGCCGCCACCGACGGGACCGCCAGGTCGGGGTCGGAGTCGAGCCACCGCCGGATCCGCACCGCCATCCGCGCCACCTCGACGCGGTCGCGGTGCAGCTCGGCGAGTCGGTGGGCGGAGAGTTCCCGCAGCGCGGCCTCGGCGGCGGCGGTGTCCCGGCCGAGGGCGTCGGCGAGGGCGTGCAGCCGCGCCGTCAGCCCCGAGGGCAGGAACGGGTTCCCGCCGAGCGCCGCGCCGATCCCGGCCGCCCTGGCGAGGTCGTCGGCCCGTTCCAGCACGGCCCGGACGCGGCCCTGGGCCTCCTGGCGCTCCGACCGGTCGGTCTCGGCCTCGCTGATCCAGCGGGCGAGGGTGCCCTGCACCGCGGTGCTGAACGCCTTGAGATGCTCCTCCGAGCGGGTCGCCACCGGGCCGAACAGCCCGCCGACCGCGAGCGTCGCGTTCTGCGGCGCGCCCGGGTCGGTGAGGACGGCGCCGATGATCCCGAGCGCCATCGCGTCGGTGGCCCGCCCGTCCACGACCAGGGACAGCAGGACCCCGGTGGCTTCGCCGACGTTGCGGCGCAGCCACTCGGTCAGGCCCTCGCGTTCCCGCTCGCCCAGTTCGAGGAAGCGCGCCGGGCCCGCGGGGCTGCGCGACCAGGCCAGCAGCGCGTCGAGGTCGAGCGCGCGGCCCATCCCGAACCGCGCCTCGACCAGGGCGCGCACCGCGGCGTCCAGGCTCAGCAGCCGCCCGCCGCTGCGCCGCCACTCGGCGGTCGCGCCGGACTCGCGCCACCCGCCGGCCGGTTCCGCGGCGAGCAGCGCCTCGACCAGCCAGGCCGACTTCCTGATCCGGGGGTCGATCTCGGCCGCGCCGAACCGCCGGCGGATGATCTCATCGAGGGAGACGGTCAGGGTGGTGCGGCCGAGGGCGTGCGCCCGCAGGTCCCAGCCGAGCTGGCCGGTCGGCGCGGTCGTGGTGATGACCAGGGTGCCGGTGCCGTCGCCGTGCCGGTGCCGCTGCCAGGCGTCGACCACCCCGAGCACGGACGGCTGGTCGGTGACCTCGATCCGGCGCTGCTCGTCGCCGATCCGCACCGCGAACCGGGCGGGCGAGGCGGGGTCGTAGCTGCCGTGGACCAGCACCAGCCGGTGGCCGGGCCGGCGGGCCAGCTCGGTCTCCAGCAGCGCCTCCAGGATGCGCCGGTCGACGACGGTGGCCATCAGGTCCGGTCCACCGGTTGCCAGACGATCTCGACCTCGGCGCCGGGATGGTCGTCGAGGTAGGCGCGGACGTCGGCGCGGACCGCGTCGAACTGGCCGTCGAGGCCCGCCTGGCGGACGGTGCGGCGCCGGGGCGCCCGCGACACCGGCGGGGAGCCGTCGTCGGTGAGGCTGGTCTGGTCGGGGGTGGTGGACGTGTCCTCGGGCCGGACCGGCGGGGGCGGTGGAGGAGGCGGCGGCGGGAGCTCCGCGGCCTGCTTCCCCGCCCGCGTGATCAACGTGACGGCCGTGGCGACCGTCGCGGTCAGCACGGGGGCGAGCGGCCGTGCGAACTCCTGGGCGTTGGCCGTCTCCGCGAGCCTGTCCACCAGGGTGCGCGCGGACCTGCCGATGTCGTCCTCGCGGCCCGCGAACCCGCGCAACGGTTCGAGCAGCGACCAGGTGACGCCCCGGAGGGCTTCGGCGACGCCCGGAGCGCTCACGATCGCCGAGCCGAGTTCCTCGTCGGACGCCTCGCAGGCGGCGGTCGCCAGCTTCCGGGCGAGGGCGGTGGAGTCCTCCCTGGCGGCCGAGAGTTCCGCCATCAGCCCGGCGGCCTGCCGGGCGACCGCGAGCCGGGGCGCGTCGTGGGCGAGGCCGAGCGCGGTGGCGTTGCCGTCCAACTCGTGCAGGACGTCGAGGACGGGCTTTTCGATCCGGTCGATCCGGTCGCGCAACGTGTCGGCGAGTTTGCCGACGTTGCGGGCGAAGGGCTGCTCGGGCGCGGTCTTCCCGAAGATCTTCGCCAGCCGGGTGCGGGCGGCGGCGTACTCGGCGTCGGACGGTTTCGCCTGGTCCTGCAGGACCCAGCCCGCACCGATCCTGTCGAGTTCCGGGGTCGGCTCCGGCCTCCCCTGGTACACCCAGGCCCGGTCGGACAGCAGCGCGTAGGTGGCGATGACCAGGTTGCCGACGAGCCGGTCCATGCCCGTCCAGCCGAGGTCCTCGATCCAGCCGCGGATGTCCTCGACCTGGTAGTCGCCGGTGACCCCGTGCTGGGCGGCCTGCTGCTCGATCCGCCGCAGCCAGTCGGTGCCGACGTTCAGCGGCCCGTCGTGGACCTGGCCGAGTTCGAGCGGGTGGACGATCCGGCGCAGCAGCGGCAGCTTGTCGCGGTCGACGACCACGCGCCGCTCGCCGTCCTCCATCGCCTGGGTGATCCAGCGCAGCGCGGTCTTCAGCTCGGCCGGGGTGACGGCCTTGCGGTTGCCCGCCGTGTCGAAGTCGGGGTGCCTGGGGTAGCGGACGGAGAACAGCCCGTCGGCCATCTTCTCGAGGTTGAACTCGAACCCGCCGCCGCCCTCCAGCCTCGGGTCGGGGTGGGCGGGGTTGAGGGACAGCACGTGCTTGCCGTCGAGGACCTCGACGCCCACGTTGCCCTCGGCGCCGCTGCTGACCCCGTAGAGCTGCTGCAGGACGACCGTCAGCTCGTTGGTGAGGGTGTCCTGCTGGGCGGCGAGGTAGGAGGCGATGCGCGCCTGCTCGTCGGAGGACTTGTCCCCGGTGTAGTCGCGCAGCCGGTCCCGCTCCAGCAGATAGTTGATCTTCAGTAGCCGGCCGAGCTGCTTCTCCCGCTGGGCGGAGAGGTGGTCGGGCAGCCAGACGAGGGTGTCGGCCTCGTGGCCGGCGCGCCTGAGGTCCTCGACCCGCTGGGCGTCGTCGCTGGGGTACTTGCCCTGGACGTCGAAGGGGTAGTCGATGACGAACCGGATCCGGCCCTCGACGGACGGCGTGAACTGCTCGTCGCGCAGCGCCTGGGCGTCCCGGACGTTCTCGAACACGAACTCGGCGGTGCGCCTGCTGCCCCGCCAGACGAGCTCACGCTCGCAGACGAACGCCCCGCTGTCCTTGACGCCCAGGCACTCCCACAGCTTCTCCTTGATCCAGATGCGGCGGGCGCCCGCGTGGTCCTGCCCGCCGACCAGGTCGAGGATCGGTTCGACGTTCAGGTCGGTCAGGTGGAGCGTGAAGACGGGGTCGAGGTCGCCGTCGGCGCGGATCTCGCCGAACCCGCTGGAGATCAGCCGCTTGAGCCGGGAGCCGACGAGGTCGCCGACGGGGGTCGCCCGCGACCGCACCGAGCCGAGGTTGAGCGCCGCGAGCCGGGCTCCGGTCAGCCGGGTGAGCGCGGTGACGTCGGGGGCGAGCGCCGACAGGATGAGGGTCTTCACCAGCCGGTCGTCGGCCCTGAACCGGTCGTCGTCCTCGGAGCCGTACTCCTCCAGGAGGTTGGCGCGGACCCGCGCGTGGAACCGGGTGGCCGCCTCGGCCTCGTGCCGGAGCCGGTCGGAGAACGCCTCGCCGATACCGGACGACAGCACGTCCCACAGGTCGCCGAGGGGGATGATCTGGCCGACCTTCAGGTCGTCGCGGCGCAGCCGCAGCATCTCGCTGAGCAGCTTGAGCCCGGTCCGCTCCCGCTGGAGCGCGCCCGACAGCGCGACGAGCACGTTCAGCAGGGCGGGGGACAGCGGGTAGACGTCGCGGAAGTCCCGCCAGTCGGCGTGGGTCGCGCCCTGGCTGTCGAGGAGGACGTCCTTGACGAGCGGGTGGTTGGACTCGACGTCGGAGAACGCGGCGTCGAGCCGGCCCGCCATCCCCGGGCGCGGCTTGAGGACGCGCTCCTTGATGATGGCGGGCAGGTTGCGGTCCTCGAGGCTGATGACCTGGAACCGGCCGGCGAGGTAGGCGACCTGCCGTTCGAGGTTCTTGACCTCCGCCCCCATCACGTCGTCGCCGACGAGCTGGGTGAGGTCGCGCTGCCGGGAGATGAAGGAGACGATCGGCACGCCGCGCTCGGGGTCCTCGGACTCGATCAGCTTCACCAGCTTGCTGACCTCGTCGTTGACCATCTCCTGGTTGGACATGTGCGCCTGGAGCCAGAGGATCAGCTCGTCGATGAACAGGACGAGCCCGTCGAAACCGTGCTGCCTGGCGTGGCGGCTCATCACCGCGAGCCCGTTCTCCAGCGGGAGGAAGGCGTCCCTGGCGCCGCGCTGCCCCGCCGCGTAGGACGCCAGCGGCCCGGAGAGCAGGGCGGTGACGAGCGCCTCCCGCTCGGGCGAGCCCGGGGGCGCGTCGAACGCGGCGTCGAGGCTCGCGCCGGTCCAGCCGGAGACCCCGCCGATGGGCGCGACGTCGTCGGGGTCGGCCTCCGCGGGGGCGCCGGTACCGAGCCACGCGACGAACCGCGCGTCGTCCTTGAGGAACTTCCGCTGCCTCCTGGCGTCGTCGAGCAGCGCGTCCGACCGGTACACCGGGGGCGTGGGCAGCCCGAGGCGCTGCGCGGCGGCCGCGTACCCGCCGAGGATCTTCGAGTCGAGGTCGGTGGCGCCCACCAGGTGGTACGGCACCATCATGAACTTCTTGCCGCGCAGCCAGCCGGCGTGCTCGGCGTACACCTCCCGCAGCTTCGGCTTGCTCCCGTCGACGACGGCGTCGTGCCCGTCGAGCACGGCGTGCAGGACGGTCATGAAGTGCGACTTGCCGGACCCGAACGACCCGTGCAGGTAGGCGGCGAGCGACTCGTTGCCCTGCAGGGCGTCCCGGACCTGCGCGAGGGCCCTGCGGAAGGCGTCCTGCAACTGGTCGGTGACGACGTACTTGCCGACGAGTTCCCGGGTCGCGTCGAACCCGCCGGACAGCTCCACCTTGAACTGCCCCGCGTGCACCGACTCGGGGATGTCGAGGATGTCCTTCAGGACGAGTTCCGCCGGGTTGCTCATGCCTTCGCTCCCTTCAGGAACTCCTTCGACGGCCGCCACTCCCGCAGCGCCCGCGCGGAGACCTGGTGCCGCGACAGTTGCGTCTCCAGGAAGGTCCCGAACTCCTCGGCCGGGTTCCCCTCCCACTCCGCGTCGTACTCACCGTGCCACTGCCGCACCCAGGGCATGACCTCCGCCAGCCCCGCCAGCAGCGGCACGATCCGCGCGCTCACCCACTGCTCCTCGGCCCGGTCGTTGACCAGGTTGACGAGCGCCTGCGCCTGGTCCTTGTGGTCCCAGCCGGCCCACCCCAGCAGCAGCGGGTCGTCGGAGTGCCGCGCCGCGCCCGGGTACGAGACGAACCGCTCCTTGGGGACGTCCAGCTTCCCCCGGTGCGACCAGTAGGCGGGCTTGCGGAAGTCCGCCGACGCGTACTTCGGCGGCACCGGGATCCTGAGCCTGCGCCCCTCCCGGTCCTCCTGCCGCTGCAGCTCCCACGTCTTTTCCCACTCGGCCCGCTTCCGCAGCCCCGAGTCCTTGTACCGCAGCGCGGCCAGGTAGGGGACGTGCTCGTCCTTCAGCACCGCCGCGAGGATCCCGGCAAGGGGCAGGTCCCGCTTCCCGAGGTGGTCGGTGGCGTACAGCCGCGCCACGCCGTTCATATCCTCGTCGTCCCGGAACCGGTCGGCCAGCTCGCCGACGGTCATCGTCCTCGGGTGCAGCAGCCCGTCCCGCCGGACGAACCACAGCTCCTCCCGCTCACACCGATCAAGAATCCACGCCACCAGCGCCGTCCGCTCCTTGGCCTCCCAAGGTTCCGTCGACCACCGCCGCTTGTACTCTGGCCGCTCCAACAGGCCGATGTCGTTAGGCCGCTGCTCGATCAGATCAATACGGGCTTGGACGACTTTTGCGTACTCGGAGGGCCAGGCTTCAGGGATATCGAGGATTGGCTTCGATCCATGCCGGACATACCACTGTCGGACGGCCTCATCATCGGCACCATGCCGTGCTTGAACGATTTCGAATGCCCGCTCACCCAGTGCAATATCTTGTGGATGCTCGTTTGCAGGGCTAATGGCTATTGTCAGATCGCTCTCGCTGAGGATGCCGTAGATCCCGTAGACGTGCCAGTCAAGTTCTTCTTGGAGCGCGATCATCTGACAGAGGGCTTTGGTGTACTCGCGCTTTGCGGCCTCTAGCGATTCGCGAGTGGGGGTTGATTTTGCGATCACGGAGGAAGGCTCGGCCGATGCAAGGTGTGTGGCTAGTTGATCGAGTTCTTTACTGAGGGAAAGTGGGAGTTTCGTGGGCACCGGAAAATTTTGAATCTTGGTGCCTGTGAACTCGAAAAAGCTTTCCCATGCATAACGACCGGTTCCTCTTTCGCCACCTCGGTTGCCCTTGTCTTGGCTGACTTGCTTCAGCCAGAAGCAGGCCGTTGACGAGTTCAGCAGGCCGAGCAGCCCGAGGTGGTCATCCTCGCTTGCGGATTCCGGCAACTTGATGACAGGCGCAGACCTGTTGAACACCTTGCCGCCGCGATCGAGTACGAAGTGGTTGTGCGTCGCCACGAAGGCAAATGTGATCGAGAAGGGGAGCCGGAAACGTCTGGCGGCGAATTCTGAGTATTCGAACCAAGTTAGTCCCCGGTCTTCTTGGTGCCTGCCGAAGACTGTTCGATGGGAAAGGTTGGTCCGATAGGGCCACAGGAGGGCCTGGATAGGCGCCAGCTCCTCGGCTTCCAGGGTTTCCTCGTGGTAGGGCCAGAGCGCAAACGTTGCTTCCGGGCTGATGGCATAGTCCCTGACCATGACGCCTTCGATAAAGGGTTTGCGCTGAGCAGTTGGAACTCCTGCTCTGCGGAGGGTTCCATCGCCCAGAAGGTATGCGCCATCCTCCTTCGTGGTGGCACCAAAGCCAGTTTCGGATGCAATTGTTCTGAGCTTGGATGCTGAAGCGCCTTCGAGATGGTTGAACAATTCGCCTGCGCCACCCCCACTCAGCGACCAGGGGTGCTTTGCCAGGGTAGGGCGTGGAAGATCGGAGACGGTGACCCATGGCGATTCTGATCCAGGCCTATCGACCTGATTGACGATTGCAGTCCAAACAAAACCATCGGCGGCGTTATCGGGCTGACCTGGTTCTCCTCGAACACTGAGAACCGCGCGAATCGTCGTGCTTTGGTCGGGAAAACTATTTCGACCTGCGAGGATGGCCGTGGGTGTTCCGTGCCCGGGAATCCATGCTCCGGAGGTATCTATCACATGAGTGAGGCGAATCTTGGGGAAGAAGCGTTCGATGAGCTTTTTGCCGAACTCTCGCTTCATGAATGAGTTGGCGGTTATTTGGCCTGTAAAGCCTGCTGCGATACTAGGGTCAGTGGAACGAGTCGCTAGGTCGAAAATTCGCTGGGCAAAGGGTGCGGAGAGCGCGTATGCGCCACCGCAGGCGTCGGGATAATAGCGCCGGTAGTTATCGCTCTCCTGCTTGTCTCTGACGATAATATATGGAGGATTTCCAACGACGGCGTGATAACTTCCGAGCCCCAACGCATCACAGGTCTCGATGTATCTCTTTACGTCTTCGGTTGCGAAATGGAAATGCTCTCCTGTTTCCAGGAGGTCCCCTTGGACGCCCAAGGCGTCACGGCCGTGGATCAGGGAGTCGCCCACCGCGATGTTGATGGGGAACGCGGGGGCCTGGTCCAGGCGCTTCTCGCCGGCGGCGTCGAGAGCGGCGATCAGGAGGCGGAAGCGGGCGATGGCGGCGGCGAAGGGGTTCTTGTCGCAGCCGTGGACCGAGTGGAGGGTTAAGCGGACGAGGTCCCAGCGGGGCAGGGCCGGGGCCCGCTCCGCCCAGGCGGCCAGGACGCGGTGGAACAGGCCGAGCAGGAAGTGGCCGGAGCCGCAGGCGGGGTCGATGGTGCGCAGGCCGATGGCCTCGCCGTCGTCGTTGACGGGGCCGGTCCACTTGGCGGGGGTGTGCGGCCAGACCGGCTGGAGGCCGAACTCGTCCAGCGCGGGGGTGAGGGTGAGGTCGAGGATGAACTCCTCGACGAACTCGGGGGTCTGGAGCAGCGCGTAGGTCTTCTGGGCGTGGTCGCTGAGGTGCTGGTAGAGGTCGCCGAGGAAGCGGGTGTCCGCGCCCCGGAAGGTGTAGGGGATCTCTCCGTCGGCGCCGGGGGTGCGCCAGAACTTCAGCAGGTCCGCGGCGGCCTCGTAGCCGGGGTCGGCCTCCCAGAGCGGGTTGTGGGCCCGGTCGAACAGGCCCGCCACCGCCGGGTGGGCGGCGGAGAGGTGGTCGAAGGCGGCCAGCAGCCAGTCGCGGTCGTTCTTCTCGGGGTGGGCGCGGAAGTACGCCGCGTGCCGGTCCTCGGCGTCCTTGAGGCGGTCGCCGGGGCCGGAGATCCACGGGTGCTCGACGAGCTCGTTGTCCTCGCAGTAGCGGACGAAGACCGTGCCGAGGATCCAGGCGACGGCGATCTGGGTCAGCCGGTCCTCGCGCCAGTCGGTGTAGTTGACCGCGATGCGCTCGGCCTTCAGGGCCCGCTGGTGCTCTTCGACCAGCTTGTCCCGAAGGGACTCGTCGGTGTCCGAGCGGGCGCGGAGGTCGTCGACCAGGAGCGTCACCTGGTGGCGGAGGTCGGTGACAAGGGTGCGCTCTGCGGACTTGCGGCGGGCCACGTGTCAGGCCTTTCGGAGGGTGTCGAGGTAGGGGCGGTCGAGGACGGACCACTCGGAGGCGTCGATCGCCTCGACGGTCCGTCCGTCCAGGTGGGGGATCGACTTCGGGGCCTCGGACGGGCAGAGCAGCCACAGGCCGTACGGCAGGCTTTCCGGGCCGCGGGCGGCCTGCTGCAGGGAGACGAGGGTCCGGTGGCCGCCGTCCTCGTGGTAGCGGGCGAGCAGGCCCGCGTTGTGCAGCAGGAGGATCTTGCGGGGGGCGTCGGCCAGGGCCGTGATCGCGGCGGTGGTGCGCTCCCAGGCCAGGGAGACGTACGAGCGCAGGCCAGCCGGGATCACCGCGGTGCGGGCGTACTTCTCGTCGGCGCGGAGCAGCCCGGGCCAGGGTTGGGAGTTCTCCTCGGCCAGGGCCCGCATCTGGTCGAGGAAGGCCGCGGTGACGTCCACCTCGGCCACGGGGTGGGTGCGGGCGAGCAGGCCGGCGGTGCCGGGCAGGTGGCGCTGGTCGACGGTCAGGGCCACGAAACCGCCCTCCGCCAGGGCCCGCGCGAGGTTGGCCGCGGTGCGGTGGGCGGGGCGGCGCAGGTGCTCGGGGACGGTGTCGGCGGGGGCGAGGGGGCCCGACAGCAGGTCGGTGCCGGTGGACGTCCACTGCGGGCTGGGCGCCGGCGGGCGGAACTCGGTGGACTTCGGGTCGTAGGAGAACTGGAAGCCGGCCTCGCGGAGCGCCTCCTCCAGGTCGAAGTAGGTCGGCTCGGGGTCGAGCGCCGCCAGGTCGGGGAACCAGGCGCGCAGCCGGTCCAGCAGCGCGGCGTGCTTGATGCCGCGGTCGGGGCGCGCGCCGGCGGCGGCCTGGGAGATGCGCAGGGCGCGGACCAGGTCGAGGTCGCGGGGGTAGAGGTCGAGGCGGGGGGACGCCACGGCCGTGCCGGAGACCGCCGCGGCCAGGGACAGCAGGCGGGTCTCGGCCAGGGCGGGCATGCCCGCCGGGGCGGCGACCTCGCGCAGGGCGCGGGTGACCTCGGACTTGCCGGGGAGCGGGTCGGCGGCGACGAGCCGGTCGGCCTCGCCGGCGAGCTTGACCGCGTAGTCGGACAGCTCGCGGGGGCTCGGGTCGTCGGTGCCCGGCAGCGACTCGAGGCTGACCAGGACGTGGCCGCGCAGCCGGGTGACCTCCAGCCGCGGCTCGTCGTCGGCCGGGCGGTCGGCGCCGGACCAGGTCTCGGCGAGGATCGCGGCGCGGATGACCGTGGTGGCCTGCGCCAGCGCCTGCTCCTGGGAGCCGTCCGCGCCGCCGCGGCGGACCCGGAACGCGGCGGCCAGCTCGGTGGCGGTCATGATCCGGCCCGCCGCGGCGAGGACCGCGACCAGGTCGTCGCGGACGCTGCGCAGCCAGGGGGCCTCGAACCACAGCTTGTAGCTCTTGCCCTGGGCCTGGTAGACGCCGGCGGACGTCATGTCGAGCCGGTCTGCGATCTCCGTCCCGGTCGGCCAGGAGGGGAACGGCTCGGCGTCGTCGACGGGCAGGCCGAGCGTCAGCCGGATGACCTTCGGGGTCTTGGAACCCCGTCGGCCGGGGGCGGGGGTGAGCAGGCGCGCCAGCTCGTCCACGCGCAGCCGGGCGTCGAAGCCGGACCTGGTGAGCGTCGCGGGCGCGTCCTCCCGGACGGGCGGCGGCTCGGTGGGCGACAGCAGGGCCGCGGTCCACTGCTTGTGGCGGCGCAGCAGCTCGCGGCGGACGTTCGAGCCCGCGCCCCGGGCCCGGGCGAGCTCGTGCGGGGCGACCTTCAGCAGCTGGTCGACGGTGGTGGCGTTGAAGCCGTCGGCGACCGAGACGGCGCGCGGCGACAGGCCCGACTCGCGCAGGTTCGTCTCCAGCGTGGCGGCCTCGGCCGCGGACTCGCGCTGCTCCTCCAGGGTCTCGTCGGAGTGGGCGCCGGGCGGGGCGGTGGCGTCGGCGGCCCGGAAGATCTCGCGCCAGGCCTCCTCCATCATCCGGAACGTGTCGAACCGCTCGGCGACCTCGCGGTGCAGGGCGCGCCGGAAGAAGGCGGTCAGGCCGTCGCGGAGCGCCGGTTCGAACAGGTCCGCCGACAGCTTCGGGCACGGGTCGTCGATGACCTTGGGGTCGGACTGGCCGTCGCCCCAGGTCGGGCGCTCCTTGGTGGACATTTCGTGCAGGGTGACGGCGGCGGCGTACCGTTCCGCGTGGTCGTCGAAGGCGGGCCGCCGGGTGGTGCCGATGAAGGGGTCCAGGTAGCCGCGGGTGCCGGTGCGGACGTCCCGGTCGGAGGCGGCGGCGTGGGAGAAGTCGAACAGCTTCAGCTCCCAGACCCGGTCGACCCGCTGGAAGACGCCCAGGTTCTCGGGCTTGATGTCGCGGTGCCGCAGGCCCTTGCCGGCGAGCTGGTCCAGCGCCCGGAACAGGTCCGCGCCGAACTGGTTGAGCTGGTGGTAGGTGAGCTTGCCCTCGGTGTCCAGCCAGGTGCGCAGGGACCGGTCGCCCGCGTACTCCAGGTCCAGGACGGTGCGGTCGTTCAGCTCGCGGGGGCCGGCCAGCAGCCGGACGATCGCGCCGCCGCCGACCTGGTCGAGCAGCTGCGCCTCCTTGCGGAGCTGCGCGGCGGCCCGGTCCTCGTTGAGGGCGATCTTGAACACGCGGCGTTCCCGGGAGGCGTCGCCGTCCTCGTCCTCGACGGGGCGGGTCACGAGGAAGGCCCGGCCGGTCGAGCCGGTGCCGAGAACCCGCTCCACGGTCCAGGCGCCGAGGGCGTCACCGTCGATCACCGTGCCGGGCTCGGCCGCCAGCGGGTCGCCGCCCGCCCAGGTGGCGGCCGCCTCCTCGACCGGCAGCGCGGCCCGGTCGAGTTCCTCCAGGAACCGCTCGGCCGATTCGAGACGGTCGGTGACCTCGCCCTGCGTCGCCCTGAAGACCAGGTCGTCGAGGTCGGTGGACAGGCCCTCGGCGACCGCGAACGGATGCAGGCCGCGGTCGGCGGTGATCCGGTCGATGAGGGTGGCCCGGTCGACCGCAGGGGGCTGGCCGGTGAGGATCAGGTAGGAGACGGCGCCGAGCCCGAAGACGTCGAGCTCGACGGGGTCGGGAAAGTCGTTGTCGAACTCGGGCGCGAGGTAGACCTGGGCGGAGTCCTCGACGTGGTCGTCGGCGACCGGGCTGTTGCCGAGGGAGGAGCGGCTGGTCGTGGTGTCGAAGTCCCGGGCGGCCGTCTGCCAGTCGACGATCCGCAGGATCGGGTCGGAGCCGTCGGCGTGCGCGGCGACGTACACCGACCGCGCCGACAGCGCGCGGTGGTAGAGGGAGCGGCCGTGGGCGTAGCGGACGGCCTCGGCGAGCTGCCGCACCAGGTCGAGCCTGGTCTCGGGGGACAGCGACGGGCCGTGGACGTCCAGGTACGAGTCCAGCCGCAGGTCGCTCTGCCGGTGCCGGAACAGGATCGCCGGCCCGCCCATGTGGTCGCGCAGGTCGATCGCCTGGGCGATGCCCGGGTGGGCGATGCCCTGCAGCACCTGGTACTCGCGCAGCGCCGCCCGGTTCACCGACGCCCGGTCCTCGTCGGTCGCCTGGAGGTTCACCAGGTAGATCCGGACCCGGCCCTCCTCGGAGACGATGCCGGACTTGCGGGCGAACCGGTCCTCCCAGGTCGGCCCGGCGTCGAGGACGTCGGGCTCCAGCTGCCAGTCGTCACCGAACCGCAGGTGCCGCTGCGACTGCGAGATCCCGATCTTCTTCAGCAGTTGCGGGAGCTGCTGCGACAGCCGGGCCGGGATCGGCTGGGCGTTCCGCGGCGGCGACTTGAGCAGGATCCCGTCGAGGAACGTCGGGAGCCCCGAGCCGGGCTCCCGCCCGAACACCCGGGTCCGCTGGACCTCGTCCAGCTCGCACAGCAGGTTCGGGTCGGTGAGGAAGACCGACGGTTCGATCCGGGGGATGACGAGCCCGGTCAGGCCGAGCTGCCGGGCCGCCCATTCGAGCTGCCCCTTCAGCTCCTTGGACTTCAGGTCCGTCAGGTGCAACGGGCTGGACCGGATCGTGAGGATCTGCTTGTGCGGCGTGTGGAACCGCCACGTCCGCCCGTTGTTGACGACCCGCCCCGGGTGCGCCTTCAACTCGACGAGGTGCAGCCCGCTCGGCGTGACCAGGAACAGGTCGCACTCGTTGACGCGCCCGGACCGCGCGGTGAACGAGAAGGTCGCCCAGGCCCGGTACGGCTCGTTCTTCGGTACTAATCGCTCGATGTAGTCGAGCGCTTCCTGCTCGTGAGGGTAGTCGGAGGTCCGTTCCTGGAACCACCGCCTGGCCGAAGCGGGAGGCCGGGGTTTGGGCCTCGTACCGCCGGAAACCACCCTCGTCCCCCTTGCCCGCGCCCACCCTGAGTCAGCAGGTCCTACCGTTGTGGCGTTATTGGCGGACCTGTTCTGATTCATCGGTCGATCGACCGTCTCCGTTTCGGACGGCGGCGGGGGCGGGGCGGGAACCCGCGATGCGGCCCGCGCTGAAGCGGCTGCTGTCGGCGGAACGCACCGCGCCGCAGATGACCCGCTACCACCCGTCCGCCCGCACCATGGTCGCGCACCTGGTCGACGTGCGCCGTACCCTGCCGGAGCCGCTGCGAGCGCTGCACAACCGCATGGGTGGATAACCCGCCGGTCGCTAGGGTGGCGGGCGTGGACGTGGCCGAGCCGGCGGTGGGGCTGCTCGCCGCCGCGCGGTCCGGCGACGAGGCGGCGTTCGGCGCGCTGCTGGCACCGCATCGCCGGGCGTTGCACCTGCACTGCTACCGGATGCTCGGCTCGCTCGACGAGGCCGAGGAGGCCCTGCAGGAGACGATGGTGCGGGCCTGGCGCGGCCTGCACACCTATGCGGGCCGGGCGCCGCTGCGGCACTGGCTGCACCGGATCGCCACGACGACCTGCCTGAAGGCCATCGAGCGGCGTGGCCGCGCGCCCGCCACCGTGGCCGAGGTCGGGCATCTGCAGCCCTACCCCGACCGGTGGCTGGACGAGCTCGACCCGGCCGTGGTGGTGGAGCGGCGCGAGGCGGTGGCGCTGGCGTTCGTGGCGGCCCTGCAACTGCTGCCGGCCACCCAGCGCGCGGTGGTCCTGCTGCGCGAGGTGCTGTGCTGGAGCGCCGCCGAGGTCGCCGACTACCTCGGCAGCAGCGTTCCCGCCGTCAACAGCGCCCTGCAGCGCGGCCGGGCCACGCTGCGCGCCCACGCGGCACCGCGGCAACGGGCACTGACCTCCTACGAGCAGGAGATCGTCCGGCGGTTCGTCCACTCCTGGGAGCACCGCGACCTCGGCGCGCTGGCGGCCCTGCTGCGCGAGGACGCGATCCTGCGGATGCCGCCCGAGCCCCTGGAGGTCGTCGGGCGCGCGGCGGTCACCGAGTTCTTCGCCACTGTGCCCGCCGAGGGGCGGCTCGACCGGATCCGGCTGGTCGAGACCGCGGCCAATCGCCAGCCCGCGCTGGCCGCCTACCTGCCCGACACCACGGGCGCCTGCCACGGCTACGGCGTCATGGTCCTGACGATCGAGCCGGCGGGTGTGGCCGAGATCATCGGTTTTGCCGACGCCGACGTCTTCGACCGGTTCGGCCTTCCCCGGGTGGCACCGATGAGTCGGCGGGCGGCCCGGGATCTGTAGGGGGTGGACGGCCGCGCCGCGGCCCGAACCCAGGAGAGATCACATGGATGCCCGTACCATCGCCGGTTCCGCGGACGTGGTCCGGCTGCTCCGCCGCAGCCACGACACGACGGCCGAACTGATCGGGCGGATCACCGCGGACGGCTGGGCGGCGCCGAGCGCCTGCACCGGCTGGACCGTGCGCCAGGCCGCCGACCACCTGACCGGCGCGCTGCTGCTGATCGCCCGGATCGCCGCGGGCGAGACCGTCGATCCCGCCGAGGTCGACGCCCAGTACCAGGCCGACACCGACCACCTGGGCGCCGACCCGGCCACGGCGTTCCGCGCGGTGACCGGGCGTTCCCTGGCGGTGTTCGGCGAGCCCGGCGCGCTCGACCGGGAGTTCCCCTTCATCACCGGGCCGGCGAGCGGGGCGACGCTCGCCTCGGTCAGCCTGCTCGAATCGCTGGTCCACGGCTGGGACATCGCCCGGGGGGCGGGCCTGCGGTATCCGGCCGACGACGAGGTCGTCGCGGCCGCCTGGGCGTTCGCCCGGGACACCGTCGGCGACGACCGGCGCCGGGACGGCATGTTCGCCGCGGCCGTGCCCGTCGACCCGGCCGCCGCCCCCTTCACCGCCCTGCTCGCGCATCTGGGACGGCGGGCCTGAGGCACGCCGGCCGGGTCCGGCCGGGGTTCACGACACGCCCCGGCCGGACCCGGCTCCGGCGCGTGCCACATCGGCCCAGGAGTTCACGCAGTTCTCCATCTGGCGCGAAAAACCACTTGTTTGGCTTGTGAGAATTACATATGGCAGTTGTGAGAATCGCTATTGATGCTTAAGTTGGCCGGCATTACCTTCTGGGCACCTGTCCCGGCCGCGTCGCCGCGGCCGGGCCCGTCCTGAAAGGTGGCGGCTTTGAGATCAAGACGCATGTCCCCGACCCCGCTCGGACGAAGATTGGTCGCACTGGTCGTGGCGGTGACGGCCCTCCCCCTCGCGCTGCTCGGGGCCGCCCCGGCGGCCGGTGCGCAGGCCGGGGGGCGGCCGGCCCCCTCGGCGGCCAGCCCGACCGTGACCGGCCCGGTGACCGGTGGGAACGGCGCCATCGTGCTGCCCGGGACCACCACCTTCGACCTGGGTGCCGTGGGCTACACGCAGTCGGAGTTCCTCGTCTCCGGCACCGCCGCCTCCTACACGGCGGCGGTTCCCCTCGGCTCTGACGGGCGCTGGCAGGCGGAGCCCGCGACCACGGCGCCCTACACCACCCGGATCGTCGTCTACCGGCCCGCGGACGCCGCCCGGTTCAACGGGACCGTCGTCGTCGAATGGCTGAACGTCTCCGCGGGGGCCGACGCCGGGGCGGAATGGATCTTCTCGCACACCGAACTGATCCGGGAGGGCTACGCCTGGGTCGGCGTCTCGGCCCAGGCCGCCGGAGCCAACAACACCAAGTCCCTGGACCCGGCCCGGTACGCGGCCGTGTCCCACCCCGGCGACAGCTACTCCTACGACATCTTCTCCCAGGCCGGCCAGGCCGTACGGGACTCCGCCGCCAAGGTCCTCGGTGGTCTCGAACCCCGCAGGGTCCTGGGTGAGGGCGAGTCGCAGTCCGGCTTCCGGCTCGCCACGTACATCAACGCCGTCCACCCCCTGGTGAACGTGTACGACGGGTACTTCGTGCACAGCCGGGGCGGGCGGGGCGCGCCGCTGTCGGAGCCGCCGCAGCAGATCGTCCTGCCGCCGTCGGTCGTCCGCTCCCGGACCGACCTGGACGTGCCCGTCCTGTCCCTGGAGACCGAGACCGACGTCATGTTCGGCTCGCTGGGCGCCCGGCAGGACGACACCGCCCGCTTCCGGCTCTGGGAACTGGCCGGTACGGCGCACGCCGACAGCTACATCACCATCGTCGGCCGGGGCGACACCGGCACCCGGGAGACGGCCCTGCGCGAGCTGAACCTGATGCTCGATCCCCCCACCGAACTGGGCGAGGCCGGTAGCTGCACCTCCCCGATCAACACCGGCCAGCAGCACTACGTGCTCAACACGGCCCAGTACTGGCTGAACCGGTGGGTGGCGACCGGGCAGGCGCCGCCCCGGGCGCCCCGCCTCCAGGTGGACACGTCCGGCCTGCTGCCCGCCTTCGTGCTCGACGCGCACGGCAACGTCAAGGGCGGCCTGCGCACCCCGGCGGTCGACGCCCCGGTCGCCACCCTGTCCGGGCTCGGCCAGACCGGGTCGGTCTTCTGCTTCCTGTTCGGCACGACCACCCCCTTCGGTGCCGCCAAGCTGGCGACGCTGTACCCGACCCGTGCGCACTTCGTCGCGCGCTGGTCGGCGGCCACGGCGTCCGGTGTCGCGGCGGGCTTCGTCCGCCCGGCGGACGCGGCCCTGCTCGTCGCTGCGGCGCGGGCGTCGGAGATCGGCGGCCGGCCGGCGGAGTGATCGGTCTCGCCTGAGGTACCGCGGGTGGCCCGGCCGGGCCACCCGCGGTCGCGGTGCTGGGGTTGACGGCCCAACCTCGTTATGGAAATATGATTCTCGCTTATGAGATTGTTGTTTTCGATAGGCTGGGAAGGAATATTCTCCGATGTTCTCGGCTCTTTTGATTGAGAAAGGCGACGCGGGGCAGACGGTCGCGCTCACCGAATTGGACGAGGCCAAGCTCCCCGACGGCGACGTCAGCATCGATGTGGAATATTCCACGCTGAACTACAAGGACGGCCTGGCCATCACCGGCAGGTCGCCCGTGGTCCGCGCGTTCCCGATGGTGCCCGGCATCGACCTCGCCGGCGTCGTCACCGAGAGCGCGCACGCCGACTGGAAGCAGGGCGACCGCGTCGTCCTCAACGGCTGGGGCGTGGGCGAGAAGCACTGGGGCGGCCTCGCCCAGCGCGCCCGCCTGAACGGCGACTGGCTCGTCTCGCTGCCGGAGAACTTCACCACCCGCCAGGCCATGGCGATCGGCACCGCCGGCTACACCGCGAGCCTGTGCGTGGACGCCCTGCTGGACCGCGGCGTCCACCCCGAGCAGGGCGAGGTCCTGGTGACCGGGGCGACCGGCGGCGTCGGCAGCATCGCCGTCGCGCTGCTGGCCAAGGCCGGCTTCACCGTGGCCGCCGCGACCGGGAAGGCCGCGGAGGCCGGCTACCTCCAGGGGCTCGGCGCCGCGACGGTGCTGGACCGCGCCGACCTCGCCGCGGCCGGCAAGCCCATGCAGAAGGAGCGCTGGGCCGGCGTCGTCGACTCCGTCGGCAGCCACACGCTGGCGAACGCCTGCGCGCAGACGCGCTACGGCGGCACGGTCGCCGCGTGCGGCCTGGCCCAGGGCATGGACTTCCCGGCCAGCGTCGCCCCGTTCATCCTGCGCGGCGTGAGCCTCATCGGCGTCGACAGCGTGATGGCGCCCCGGGAACGGCGGGTGGCCGCCTGGGCGCGGCTGTCCCGCGACCTGGACGTGTCCGCGCTCGACGCGATCGCCCAGGAGATCGCGCTGGGCGACGCGGTCGCCGCGGCCGGCCGGCTCCTGGACGGCACCGTGCGCGGCCGCATCGTCGTCGACGTCAACCGCTGACCCCGGGAGCACACGTGAGCGAGAAGCCCGTCGAACTCGATCTCTCCGACGTCGACCACCGGGTGGGCAAGCCGGTCGGCGGAGGCCAGCTGTGGGACCCGTGCAGCACGTCCGACATCCGCCGCTGGGTGATGGCGATGGACTACCCCAACCCGCTGCACTGGGACGAGGAGTTCGCCCGCGACTCCAAGTTCGGCGGCATCGTCGCCCCGCAGTCCATCGCGGTGGCGCTGGACTACGGGCACGGCGCGCAGCCCGCCTGCGTGGGCTACATCCCCGGCAGCCACCTGATCTTCGGCGGCGAGGAGTGGTGGTTCTACGGCGCCCGGGTGCGGGTGGGCGACAAGCTCTTCCAGGAGCGGCGCTTCCACGACTACAAGGTGGCGAACACCAAGTTCGCCGGGCCCACGATGTTCTCCCGCGGGGACACGGTCCACACCAACCAGGACGGCGTCCTGGTGGCGCGCGAGCGGTCGACCGCGATCCGCTACCTCGCCGCCGAGGCCGAGAAACGCGGCATGTACGAGAACCAGCTCGGCGAGGTGCGGCGGTGGACGGCCACCGAGCTGAACGAGATCGAGAAGGTCCGCCACGAGTGGATCCTGTCGAACCGGCTGGGCGTCTCGCCGCGCTTCGAGGAGGTGAGCGTCGGCGACCGGCTGCCGCGCCGGGTGATCGGCCCGCACAGCATCGCCAGCTTCACCACCGAGTACCGCGCCTTCCTCTTCAACATCTGGGGCACCTTCCACTGGACGGCCCCGCCCGGCATCGAGGACCCCTGGATCAACCAGGACCCGGGCTGGGTGGACGGGTTCGGCTTCGACGAGGAGGGGGCGAGGATCGACCCGCGCAAGCGCGACGGGCTCTACGTGGGTCCCTCGCGCGGCCACATCGACGAGGAGAAGGCCGGCGAGGTGGGCATGGCGCGCGCCTACGGGTACGGCGCCACGATGGGCGCCTGGTGCACCGACTACCTGGCCTACTGGGCCGGGCACGACGGCATGGTGCGCCACTCCAAGGCGGACTTCCGCGGGCCCGCGTTCGAGGGTGACGTGACCTACTTCGACGCCGAGGTCGTCGGCAAGGAGACGGAGTCGGCCTGGGGCGTGCCGCTCGTCCAGGTCAGGTTGCGCCTCACCAACCAGGACGGCGACGTGCTGGTTCATTGCATGGCCGAGATCGAGTTGCCGCTCTAGAGACAGGGAATGCGCGCGATGGGCACTGAGCAGAAACCCGCGTCGGTCGTTTCGGGCCCGCCGGCCGACGAGGAGCCGGGGCTCGGCACCCTCACGCTGCCCGGCTTCCTGCGCGAGGTGACGGCGCTGTACGCCGAGCGCGAGGCGCTCGTGCTGCACACCGACGAGGGCGCCACCCGGTGGACCTACACCGAGCTCTGGGAGCGCGCGGTCGAGGTGGCCCGCGCGCTGCGCGCGTGCGGGGTGGGCCGGGACAGCCGGGTGGGCGTCCTGATGACGAACCGCCCCGAATGGGTGTCCGCGGTGTTCGGCGTCTCGCTGGCCGGCGGGGTGGCCGTCACGCTCAGCACGTTCTCGACGCCGGCGGAGCTCGACCACCTGCTCGGTGTCTCCGGTGTCTCCGTGTTGCTGTTCGAGCGGCGGGTGCTGCAGAAGGACTTCGCCGCCGTCCTCACCGAACTGGAGCCGGCGATCGGCAAGGCCGGGCCCGGCGCGCTACAGTCCGCGAAGTACCCGTTCCTGCGCCACCTGGCGGCGGTCGGGGACGCCGCGCCGGGGATCGACAGCTGGGACGCCTTCCTGGCCCGGGGCGCCGGCGAGCCGCGCGAGCAGGTGGAGGCGACGGCCGCGACGACGCGGCCGAGCGACACGGCCGTGCTCTTCTTCTCCTCCGGCTCCACGAGCAAGCCGAAGGGCATCCTGAGCGGGCACCGCGGCGTCACCACCCAGCTGTGGCGGTTCCGGCGGATGTACGGGGTCGGCCCCGAGGACGGCGTCCGCTGCTGGACGGCCAACGGCTTCTTCTGGTCCGGCAACTTCGGCATGGCGCTCGGCACGACCCTGGCCAGCGGCGGCAGCCTCGTGCTGCAGTGCACCTTCGACGCCGCCGAGGCGCTGGAACTCATGCAGCAGGAGCGGGTGAACTTCCCGGTCGCCTGGCCGCACCAGTGGGCGCAGCTCGAAGGCGCGGACAACTGGGCCGACACCGACCTGAGCAGCATGCGCTTCGCGGACTTCACCACCCCGATCGCCCGCCACCCCACGGTGTCGGCCAAGTGGTTCGAGCCGGGGCACGCCTTCGGCGCCACGGAGACCTTCACGATCGTGACGTGCTTCCCGGCCAACACCCCGGAGGAGGTGCACGCCGGCAGCAGTGGCGAGCCGCTGCCGGGCGTGACCGTGAAGATCGTCGATCCGCTCACCGGTGTCGTCGTCCCGCGGGGCGAGCGCGGTGAGATCTGCGTCAAGGGGCCCACGCTCATGCTGGGCTACCTCGGCACGCCGCTCGACGAGACGCTCGACGCCGAGGGCTTCTTCCGCACCGGCGACGGCGGCTACCTCGACGACGCCGGCCGGCTCTTCTGGGAGGGCCGGCTCACCGACGTCATCAAGACGGGCGGCGCGAACGTCTCGCCGCTGGAGGTGGACGAGGTGCTCGCCGCCCAGCCCGGGGTGAAGATGACGCAGACCATCGGCGTGCCGCACGAGACGCTGGGCGAGGTCGTCGTCGCCTGCATCGTGCCGCACGAGGGCGCGAGCCTGACGGCCGAGGGGATCCGGGCGGCGCTGAAGGAGCGGCTGGCCAGCTACAAGGTGCCGCGGCAGGTGCTCTTCTTCCGGGAGGACGAGATCACGCTCACCGGCAGCGCGAAGATCAAGTCCAGTGATCTCCGGGAGCTGGCGGCCAAGCGGCTCCAGGAGTGACCAGACCTGCCGGGGCCGTGGACCACTCCTCGCCCACGGCCTCGGCACCCCTCACCCTGCTGTCCGAAACAGGGTGATACGTTCGGCCGAGAATGGCGTTTCCTGCTGTTTCACGGGCGGCGAATGCGCGTCGCCACGCAGCCTGCGAAAGGACGACGGTGGCCAAGAGCGCTCTCCTCGTGATGGATGTCCAGAACGTCGTCGTGTCCCAGTTCCCCGACTCCGAGTACCTGCCGCGGCTCCGCACGGCCGTGGACGCCGCCCGGGCGGCCGGCCTCCCGGTCATCTACCCGGTGGTCGGAGTCCGCTCCGGGCCGCTGGGGGCTAGCGGCCGCAACAAGATCTTCGGCGCGCTCGCCCAGTCCGGCGGGCTCCCCGCCGGCAGCGACCTCCTCCAGATCCACCCCGCGGTGGCCCCCGAGCCCGGCGACACCGTCGTCACCAAGACGCGCGTCAGCGCCTTCTCCGGCAGCGACCTGGAACTGGTGCTCCGCGCCGGCGACATCGACCACCTCGTCCTCACCGGCATCGCCACCAGCGGCATCGTGCTGTCCACCCTGCGCCAGGCCGCCGACCTGGACTACGGCCTCACCGTCCTGGCGGACGGCTGCCTGGACTCCGACCCCGAGGTGCACCGGGTGCTGACCGAGAAGGTGTTCCCCATGCAGGCGGAGGTCCGCACCGTCGCCGACTGGACCCCGGCCCCGTAGCGCAACGGAGAACCCCGTGGCGGGCTCGCGCCCTGTGGGCCCGCCACGGGGTTCGGCCGGTCACTTGATCATGGATCCCGCGTCGATCGGCAGCGGGACGCCGGTGATGTAGCGGGCCTCGTCCGAGACCAGGAAGAGGATCGCGTTGCTGATGTCCACCGCCTCCACCCAGGGGACCGGCAGCAGGTGCATCATCTGGGAGATCGGCGCCATGTCGTCCGGGCCCGGGTTCTCCAGGTCGGGACGGAACATGCGGTACGTCAGGTCGTTCATCAGCATCGGGGTGTTCACCTGGGTGGGGTGGACGGAGTTCACCCGGATGCTGTGCTCGGCGAGCTCCACCGCCAGGGTGCGCATCAGCCCGACCATGCCGTGCTTGCCGGAGACGTAGTTGCCGACGAACGGGTGGGCCTTCAGCCCGCCCACGGAGCTGGTCAGCACGATCGAGCCGCCGCGGCCGCCCTCGATGATGTGCGGGACGGCCGCCTTGGCGGTGAGGTAGGCACCGGTCAGGTTGACGTCGATCGAGTCCCGCCACAGCGTCTCGTCCAGCTGGTGGATCGCGTTGCCGCTGGCCGCGAGGCCCGCGTTGATCAGCACGATGTCCAGCCGGCCGAGCTGCGTGACCCCGTCGTCGACGACCGCCTTCAGCGCCTCGAAGTCGCGCACGTCGGCCTGCGCGGCGACGATGCGCCGGCCCAGCGCCTTCACCTGGGCGACGGTCTCGTCCAGGTCCTCGGGCGTGGACATGGGGATGGGCACGCCGTCGAGCTGGCGGCAGACGTCGACGGCGATGATGTCGGCGCCCTCCTCCGCCAGGCGCACCGCGTGGCTGCGGCCCTGGCCGCGTGCCGCCCCGGTGATGAAGGCCACCTTGCCTTCGACTCTTCCAGCCATCGTTGCCTCATTTCCTCATTGGTAGGTCAGATGCCGGTGGGTAGGTGCCGGGCCGAGCGGCGGCGCCTGCGGCCCAGCAGGACGATCAGGAGGAGCGTCACGACGGCCGCGATCGGGGCGGCGCGCTTGACGACTTCGCCGCCGGGGGTCTGGAAGAGGTCGATCGGTTCGGCGGCCGGGCGAGGGGCGGCCGCGGCCGGCCGCGGCGGCGGGCTCCCGGCGGGCGGGGCGTCGGCCGCCGGTCGCGCGGACGGCTCGGCGGCCGCCGGCTGGGCGGGCGCCGCGGCGAGTTCGGTGGCGAGGTTGGCCGCGAACTGGTCGATGAGGGTCGTGGCGACGTCGGAGAGGGCGCTGCGGCCGAACTGCGCCGGCTTGCCGGTGATGGCGAGCTCGGTCTCGACGAGCACGTCGGTGCCGCCGCCGCTCTCGACCAGCTGGCAGGTGACGACCGCCTTGGCGGTGCCGCCGCCGCGGGCCTCCCGTCCGCTGGCCTCCAGCACGGCGACCTTGGCGGCCTCGTCGAGGGAGACGAAGGTGACGGTGCCGTTGTAGGTCAGGCCGATCGGCCCCAGCTTGACCTTGACCTTGCCCTGGAACTGGTCGCCGTCGTGCGCGGTGAGGGTCGCCCCCGGCACGCAGGGGGCGATCCGCTCGATGTCGAGCAGGACCTGCCAGGCCTCCTCGACGGGGACGGGGATGCTCAGGGTGTTGTCGAGTTTCATGCGGTCTCCATCGTGGTGACGCCGCCGGGGCGGGATCCACCAGCGAGCAGGTCGGTGCCTAGTCGGTGCCTAGTCGGTGCCTGGGTCGGCCGCCGCGCGGACGGCGTTGAGGATCCCCTGGTAGCCGGTGCAGCGGCACAGGTTCCCCGAGAGCCCCTCCCGGATCTCCTCGTCGGTGGGTGCGGGGTTCTCCTGGAGCAGCGCGGTCGCCGAGATCACGAAGCCCGGCGTGCAGAAGCCGCACTGCAGCCCGTGGTGGTCGCGGAAGGCGGCCTGGACGGGGGAGAGCGCGCCGTCCGGCGCGGCGATCCCCTCGATGGTCGTGATCTCCGAGCCGTCGGCCTGCACCGCGAACACCAGGCAGGCGCGCACCGCCTCCCCGTCGAGGAGGATCGTGCACGCGCCGCACACGCCGTGCTCGCAGCCGAGGTGCGTGCCGGTCAGCCCGCAGTTCACCCGCAGGAAGTCGGCGAGGACGAGCCGGGGCGGCACGGTCGCCCGGCGCACCGTGCCGTTGACCTTGAGCTGGATGTCCACGTCAGTCATCGCCCGCCTCCTGGACGGCTCGCTGCCAGGCGCGCGCCACCATGGCCGCCCCCACGCGCTTGCGGTAGCCGGCGGACCCGTGCAGGTCGGCCGGGACGGATTCGAGGGCCGAGACGGCGAGCCGGCCGACCTCCTCGGCGTCGACCCCGGCGGGATCGGCGCCGGCCAGCTCCGCCTCGGCCGCCGCGGCCCGCAGCGCGGTCGGGCCGAGCCCGAACAGCCCGATGCCGCACCGCCGGATCCGCGGGCCGTCGAGTTCGACCGCGACGGCGGCGCCGGCCAGGGCGAAGTCGCCGTGCCGGCGGGCGAACTCCTCGATCGCGTACCCGCTGCGGGCCGGCCGCACCGGGAACCTGATGCCGGTGAGCAGCTCGTCGTCGGCCAGGGCGGTGGTCCACATGCCGGTGAAGAACTCCGCGGCGGGAATGGTCCGGCCGCCCCGCGGCGACATCGCCTCGAACTCCGCGCCGAGGGCCAGCGCCACCGCCGGGTACTCGGCGGCGGCGTCGGCGTGGGCGATGGACCCGCCGATGGTCCCGCGGCTGCGGATCTGGAAGTGGCCGATCAGCGGGGTGGCGCGGGCCAGCAGCGGGACGGCCTCGGCGACCTCCGCGGACCGCTGGATCGCGGCCTGGGTCGTGCCGGCACCGATCCACAGCGACCCGTCGCGGCGCTCGATGCCGCGCAGGCCCGCCACCCGGCGCAGGTCGACGAGGTGGTCGAAGACCGCCAGGCGCAGGGCGAGCATGGGGATCAGGCTCTGCCCGCCGGCGAGGGCCTTGGCCTCGTCGCCCAGTTCCGCGAGGAGGCCGACGGCCTCTTCGAGGCCGGCGGGCGCGTGGTACTCGAACGGCGCCGGCTTCATGCGCTCTCTCCCGTCTGGCGGCTCTGGGCCTCGTCCACCAGCGCCACGATCGCCGCCGGCGACAGCGGCAGGCGGGTGATCTCCACCCCGAACGGGGCGAGCGCGTCGGCCACCGCGTTGATCACCGCGGGTGGCGCGCCGATCGCGCCGCCCTCGCCGACGCCCTTGTAACCGCCGGGCCCCGGGCTGTGCGTCTCGATGTGGCCGTACTCGATGTCCGGCACGTCCGTGGTGGTGGGGAGGAGGTAGTCCATGAAGGTCGTGGTGACCGGGTTGCCGTCCTCGTCGTAGGCCAGGTGCTCGTACAGCACGCCGCCGATGCCCTGCACGGTGCCGCCCGCGATCTGGCCCTCCACCACGTTGGGGTTGATCATCGGGCCGCAGTCCTCGCTGACGATGTACCGCAGCAGCGTCACCTTGCCCGTCACGACGTCCACCTCGCAGGTGCACACGTGCGACGCGTTGGCCCAAATGATCGGGGCCTCCGGCCGGTAGCGGCCGCTGGCCTCCAGGCCCGCCGGCACCCCCGGTGGCAGCGCCTCGGGCTGGAAGTAGGCGAGGTTGGCGATCTCGGCGAAGGACACCCCGCTGTCGGGCGTGCCGCGGACCCTGGCCCACCCGTCGGTCAGCTCGACGTCCCCGGCGTCCGCCTCCAGCCGGTGCGCGGCGATCGCCGTGATCCGTTCCCGCAGCACCGCCGCGGTGTCGGCGATCGCGCCCGCGGTCATCGACCCCGACCGGCTGCCTCCCGTGCCGCCGCCGAACGGGGTGACGGCCGTGTCGCCCTGGATGGTGTTGACGTCCTCGATGGCCGCGCCCAGCGCGTCGGCGGTGAGCTGCACGACGGTGGTCTCGATGCTGTTCCCGGCCGACCCGCCCGAGACGTAGACGTTGACCTTGCCGGACGGCTCGATCCGGATGGTCGCGCCCTCGGTGGCGTGCAGCGCCATGGCGGCCGTGGTGGGCTCGACGTAGGTGCAGGTGCCCACGCCCAGGAAGCGGCCCTGCGCGCGGGCCTGCTCCTGCTCCTTGCGGAAGGACTCGTAGTCGAGCATCTGCAGTGCCTGCTCGAACGTCTCCAGTGGCGTGATGTCGTCGTAGGGCATGCCGTTGGGGTTGAAGTACGGCAGTTCGTCCCGCCGCAGCAGGTTCCGGCGGCGCAGCTCGGCCGGGTCCAGCCCCAGCCGGCGCGCCCCGGCGTCCAGCAGCAGTTCCCGGGCGACCGACTCGAACTGCCACGGGCCGCGGTAGGCGTTACGGCCGGTGGTGTTGGAGAACACGCAGGCCGTGGACCAGGTGGCCTGCGGGATGCGGTAGGGGCCGGGGAAGAACATCCCGACGGCCGCGGCCGTCCCCACCGGCCACGGCACCGGGTAGGCACCCACGTCCTGGGTGTAGTCGATCGCGGCGGCGAGGATGCCGCCGTCCGCGTCGAAGGCGATCCGCGCGTCGGCGTGCTCGTGCCGTGACTGCCCGGCCGACAGCAGGTTCTCCTGCCGGTCCTCGATCCACTTCAGCGCGCCGGGCACCTTCAGCGCGGCCAGCATGATGCACATGTCCTCGCGCTGCGGGACGACCTTCTGGCCGAAGCCGCCGCCGGTGTCGCGCGTCATGACCCGCACCCGGTGCTCGGGCAGCCCCAGCAGCCGGGAGCAGAACAGGCGCACCTCGTGCGGGGACTGGGTCGCCGTCCAGATCGTCAGCTCGCCGGTGGCCGCCGACCACTCCGTCACCAGCCCGCGCGTCTCGATGGGCACCTGCGCGTAGGCCTGCTGGTAGATCGTCTCGCGCACCACCAGCGCCGCCTCGTCGAAGGCCGGCGCGAGCTGGTCCAGCGGCGGGCCGGCCAGCTCGCCCGCGAGGTTGCCCGGGTAGGCGGCGTGCACCAGCTCGCCGGACTCGCGGGCGGTGACGTAGTCGACGACCGGCGGCAGCGGGTCGTAGTCCACGACGACCTGCTCGACCGCGTCCTCGGCGATGTAGCGGTCGTCGGCGATCACCAGTGCGACCGGGTCGCCGACGAAGCGCACCTCGTCCTCGGCCAGCGGCGGCCGGGGGGTGTCCGGGCTGTCGCGGCCGATCAGGGTGTACCACTGCTCGTGCACGCCCGGGTTGAGGTCCTCGGCGACGAGGACGGCGTGGACCCCGTCGAGCGCGAGCGCCCCGGCCGTGTCGATGCCGAGGATTTTCGCCCGGGCCAGTGGGCTACGGACGAAACAGGCGTGGAGCATGCCGGGCCGGGTGACGTCGTCCACGTACGTGCCGTGGCCGGTCAGCAGCCGGGCGTCCTCGACTCGGGGGACGCGGGTGCCGGCGTAACCGGCGGTTTCCGGAGCTTCGGGGGCGCTCATCGGCGCACCGGTGCGGTGGGGAGTTCCCGGGGTGGGGGAGGCTCGATCCGTGCCATCGAGCGGGCCCTCCATTCGGCTCGGATCTGGCGGGAGAGAACGGGTCAGCGCAGCATTACATGGCGGTGGCGTCTCTTCTCCAGCCCCTTTCGACCGAGACGCGCGGCACTCAAGGCACCGGCCACCGGCACTCATGCTGAGCGATTGCTTAGCATGGGTGCTGAGCGACTGTTTAGCATCGTTCCCGCCGACCGTCAAGGATCGGGGGTGGGGCCGGCTCTCCGCAGCGCTGCCGGGCACTCCGGGGGACGCTTCCGCCTCGGCATCATCGGCCGGTGTGACATGCGGAAATGCACTTATGCGCACTGTGCTCGGCGCGTCACATACCGGAATTGTGAAACTTCGACAACGATCTTCCGGATCGAGGTCGGCCATGAAATTCAGGGCGGTCGCCAAACGGTGTCAGGCTTTTCGCGGTGAATCGGCCGGCTGCCGAGAACAGTTCCGGGGCGCCCGGTCAATGATTTCTGCGGGCTGTGCCGAAGTCCGTTCAATCGGGACGGAGAGTTTCTCCGACCGCGGGTGTCCCCCGGGTCCGCACGGGCGGGAACTCGCCGGAATCCGGGCCCTCGCCGGACGCGGCGGCCGCGGTGTCCCGCCAGGGGGAGATCCAGGGGAAACGCGTCCCGGAGATCTCGCCGGCCGCCGTTCGCTTCTAAGCTCCGATGCATGGCGAGGTATTTCGATGTGCATCCGGACGATCCGCAACCCCGGGCGATCCGCCAGGTGGCGGACCTCATCCGCGCGGACGGCCTGATCGTGTACCCGACGGACTCGTGTTTCGCGCTTGGGTGCCAGTTGGGCAACAAGGCGGGCCTCGACCGGATCAGGGAGATCCGTCATCTCGACAGCGGGCACCACTTCACCCTGGTCTGCAAGGATTTCGCCCAACTTGGACGGTTCGTCCAGATCAGTAATGCGCTGTTCCGCTCGATCAAGGCGGCGACTCCCGGCAGCTACACGTTCATCCTGCCGGCGACGAAGGAGGTCCCGCGCCGGCTGCTGCACCCCAAGAAGAAGACCGTCGGCGTCCGGATTCCCGACCACACCGTCGCGCAGGCGCTGCTGGCCGAACTCGGCGAGCCGCTGCTGTCGAGCACCCTGCTCCTGCCCGGCGAGGAGGAGCCCATGACCCAGGGCTGGGAGATCAAGGAAAGGCTCGACCACGCGGTGGACGCCGTGCTCGACTCCGGCGAGTGCGGCGCCGAGCCGACGACGGTCGTCGACCTCTCCAGTGGCGAGGCGGAGATCGTCCGCAGGGGCGCCGGAGACCCTTCGCTGTTCGAGTAGCCCGGCCGGGCCCGGCTCCGGCGGGCGTCCCGGAACGGCCGGGGACTACTCGGGGCGCAACGGGGGAGTGACTTTCCCAGGTGGCGTGGAAGCAGGTCGGAGGGAGCCGACATGAGCCAGCGCAGTCACAACGCCCGTTCCGCCCCCGCCCCGGCAGGCGCCGTCGATGAGCGCGCCGCCCGGCGGGTGGCCGAGGAGGCCCGCGAGACCGAGTGGCGCTTGCCCAGCTTCGGCAAGCGGCTCTTCATGGGGGATCTCCGCCTGGACCTGATCCATCCCCATCCACGGCCGGGCGCGGAGGCGCGGCGCGCGGGCGAGGAGTTCCTGGCCCGGCTGCGCGACTTCTGCGAGACCAGGATCGACCCGATGGCGATCGAGCGGGAGGCGCGCATCCCGGACGAGGTCGTCAAGGGGCTGCGCGGGCTCGGCGCGTTCGGCATGAAGATCCCGCAGCGGTACGGCGGCCTCGGGCTCAGCCACCTGTACTACTGCCGCGCCCTCATGCTCGTCGGCTCGGTGAGCCCCGCGATCAGCGCGCTGCTGTCCGCGCACCAGTCGATCGGCGTGCCGCAGCCGCTCAAGCTGTTCGGCACCGCCGAGCAGCGGGAGAAGTGGCTGCCGCGCTGCGTCAACGAGATCAGCGCGTTCCTGCTCACCGAACCCGACGTGGGCTCCGACCCCGCCCGGCTGCGCGCCACCGCCGTGCCCGCCGGCGACTCCTACGTGCTCAACGGCGTCAAGCTGTGGACCACCAACGGGGTCGTCGCCGACCTTTTGGTGGTCATGGCCCGGGTGCCGGAGTCCGCCGGGCACCGGGGCGGCATCTCCGCGTTCGTGGTCGAGGCGGACGCGCCTGGCATCACCGTGGAGAACCGCAACGCGTTCATGGGCCTGCGCGGCATCGAGAACGGGGTCACCCGCTTCCACGACGTGGAGGTCCCCGCCGGGAACCTGATCGGCGCCGAGGGCGCCGGCCTGAAGATCGCCCTGACCACGCTGAACACCGGGCGGCTGTCGCTGCCCGCCATGTGCGCCGGGGCCGGCAAGTGGGCCACCAAGATCGCTCGCGAGTGGTCCCGGGAGCGGGTGCAGTGGGGCCGCCCGGTGGGCGAGCACGAGGCGATCGCCAAGAAGGTGGCGTTCATCGCCGCCACCTCCTACGCGCTGGAGGCGACGCTGGACCTGTCCAGCCAGCTCGCCGACGACGAGCGCAACGACATCCGGATCGAGGCCGCGCTGGCCAAGCTGTGGGCCTCGGAGATGGCCTGCCGCATCGCCGACGAGCTGATGCAACTGCGCGGCGGCCGCGGCTTCGAGACCGCCGAGTCACTGGCCGCCCGGGGCGAGCGCGGCGTACCGGTCGAGCAGGTGATGCGCGACCTGAGGATCAACCGGATCTTCGAGGGCTCCACCGAAATCATGCACCTGCTGATCGCGCGGGAGGCGGTGGACGCGCACCTGTCGGTCGCCGGGGACATCATCGACCCCGACGCGTCCCCCCGCGCCAAGGCGCGGGCCGCGGCGCGCGCAGGCGGCTTCTACGCCCGCTGGCTGCCCACGCTGGTGACCGGCCCCGGGCAGCGGCCCGGCGCGTACGCCGGGTTCGGGCCGCTGGCCGGGCACCTGCGGTACGTCGAGCGCGCCTCCCGCAAACTCGCCCGGTCGACGTTCTACGCCGCGGGCCGCTGGCAGGGCGGGCTGGAGAGCCGGCAGGGCTTCCTGGGCCGCATGGTCGACATCGGCGCCGAACTGTTCGCGATGAGCGCCGTCTGCGTCCGGGCCCGCGCCGACGTCGAGCACGGGCCGATGTTCGGCGCGGACGGCGACGGGCGGCGACCGGGCAGGTCGGCGCTGCGGCTCGCGGACGCGTTCTGCCGCCAGTCGCGGATCCGGGTCGAGGAACTGTTCGACGGGCTGTGGCACAACACCGACGCGCCCGACCGCAGGCTGGCCGAGCGGGTCCTCGCGGGCGAGTTCGCCTGGCAGGAGGAGGGCGCGCTCGACCCGTCCATCCCCGGCCCCTGGATCGCCTCCGCCGAACCCGGGCCGAGCCACCGGGAGGACGTCCACCGCACCATCGGCTGAACGCCGGCACAGCGGCTCGTCGAGGGCGATCGGCGGGTCGCGGATTCCGGTGGCGTGGTGGAACGGCGTCGGCGATCGCCGTGGGAGTGCGGACGGCTCAGATCTTCCACAGGCGGGCGCTGTTGTCAGAGGTTGCGCTGACCAGGTGCCTGCCGTCCGGGGTGAACGCCAGGAGGTGGGCGGCGTCCTCGGTGTGGCCGGTGAAGGTCTTGACGACCTTGAGCGAGGTCGCGTCGAGCAGCCGGATGACCCTGTCTATCGACCAGCCGGCCAGCAGCCTGCCGTTCGGGCTGTAGGTCAGGTGCCGGCCGTAGAAGTCCAGCCGGCCGGATCTCACGACTTCGCCCGTCCTCGGGTCGCGAAAGGTGATCCCCGTGCCCTCGCCCACGACGAGGGTGCTCCGGTCGGGGCTGAGCGCTATCGAGGTGATCGTGTCGCCGCCGGGGCTCTTGATGCTGTCCTCCCAGAGCAGCCGGCCGTTCCTCGGGTCGTGTGCGGTGAGCAGCGAGCTGAGCTCGGTGAAGCTGATGAGGGAGCCGTCGCGCGGACTGAAGAGGATCCGGTCACGCCCGCCCGTTCCGCAGGTGGCGAGGAGCCGGCCCGACTCGACGTCCCAGGTTCTCGGGGGGTCGTCGTAACCGGTGGTCGCCAGGGTTCCGCCGTCGGGGCTGAAGGCCAGCAGTCCGGCCGACCTCTTGTGGCCGGAGAACGTCCTGAGGAGCCGGCCGGTGGTGAGGTCCCAGAGCTTGGCCGCGCGGTCGCCGGAGCCCCCGGCCGTCGCCAGCAGCGGGCGCTTCGGATGGAACGCCGCGTCCACGACGTCGTCGGGATGGCCCGTGGGGATCGTCCGCACGAGCCTGCTGGTCGCCACGTCCCACAACTGGAGGTCGTTCTCCCAGCCCGCGGCGAGCGTCCTGCCGTCCGGGCTCAGCGCGTGGCACCACAGGTGGGCGCCGGAAACGATGACGCCGGGCGCCGGGGCGGGGTGGGGGACCTCGGGGGGATCTCCGCGCAGCGCCTCCGACACGATCCCCCAGACCGCGGGGACGCCGAGGGCGGTCGCCGCGACGGTCCCCCCGGCAACCAGCAGGGCGCGCCGTCGCGGGAACGGTTTCGGCGGCCGGACGGTCGGCTCCCGGACCGGCCCGGGCACGGTGGGGTCCGGTGGTTTCACCGGCCGCCGGGGGCCTGGCCTTCCGGCCGCGGTCCCGGAGTCCGGGTGCGCGGATCCGGCGCGGCCGTCCGGTTCCGGTAGGGGCGGGGCTGGCGGTCGCCGCGGGGCCGGGGGCGCCGGATGGCGCATCGCGCGCAGCCGGCGCGCCACGGCCGCCGCGCTCTTCGGACGGTTCCCGATCTCCTTGCGGAGCAGTTCGCCGACGAGCCGGCAGAGGTCGGGCGGGAAGCCGTGCCGCTCGGGGTCGAGTTCGGGTGCGGGCGCGTTCAGGTGCTGGTACATCAGCGCGTGCTGGTTGCCGGAGAACGGCGGGCGGCCGGTGAGCATGGCGTGGAGGGTGCAGCCGAGCGAGTACAGGTCCGTGCCCGGCCGGGCCTGCTCGGCGCGCCACTGCTCGGGGGCCATGAAGGACGGGGTGCCCAGCGGCCGGCCCTCGGCCGTCAGCGTGGTGGCGTCCGCGAACCGGGCGATCCCGAAGTCGCAGATCTTGGTCGTGCCGTCGGGCAGGACCATGATGTTCTCCGGCTTGATGTCGCGGTGGACCACGCCCCGGTCGTGCGCGTGGGCGAGCGCCTCGCTCACCGCGAGGGCCATCTCGACGGTCCGGCCGACCGGCATCCCGCCCGGGTGCCGGTCCCGGATCAGCGTGGCGAGGTCCGTCCCCGCCAGGAGTTCCATGACGAAGAAGGGCGTTCCCGCGTGCTCGCTCACGTCATGGACGACGGTGATCCCGGAGTGTTGTAAGGACGCGGCGGTCCGGGCCTCCCGGGTGAGGCGGGCGAGCAGTTCGGCCGGCGCCGCCAGCCGGGCGAGCACGAGCTTCAGCGCCACCTGCCGCTCCAGGCGGAGGTCGTGGGCCGACCACACCTCGCCCATGCCGCCCTGGCCGAGCCGCCGTTCGAGGCGGTACCGGCCGTCGAGCACGGTCCCGGACTCCACCAGGCCGACCTCCCGCTCGGGGGCATCTGCCGCAATGATCCCGGGATCGTCCGCCGTCCGGAAGG
The DNA here is from genome assembly GCF_003289645.1 of Actinomadura craniellae. Taxonomy (GTDB): domain Bacteria; phylum Actinomycetota; class Actinomycetes; order Streptosporangiales; family Streptosporangiaceae; genus Actinomadura_D; species Actinomadura_D craniellae. The sequence goes on from NZ_QLYX01000011.1 coordinate 131,262, forward strand.
GAACGGGGCGTCCCGGACCGGCCGGATGCCGGGCGCGGGAAAACGGCGGAGCGGGACGGGTGGTCGTCCGTCCCGCTCCGCCGCGCCGGCCGGTGTCAGGGGTTGATCCACCAGGCGGTGACCTGGGTCGCCAGGGCGTGCCTGGACGACGACCCGGCGACGGCCCCCACCATCAGGAGCGGGGGCTCGTCCGCCGCGTGGTAGACCAGCTTCGGCAGCGGATCGGCGGGCGCGGTGCCGCCGGTGCCGAGCTGGCCGGTGTTGTTGCGGCCCCAGGTGTGGACGCAGAGCTTGCCGGAGACGAAGGGCGGAGGCGTCTGGGCCAGGCTGAAGTCCACGCCCGCCGACACGTTGTGCACGACGCCGAGCGACGGGATCAGGGTGGGAGTGCCGCGGTTGACCTGGTCGCCGAGCCCGAGCTGCCCGTAGGAGTTGTCGCCGAAGGCGTAGACCCGGCGGTTCACCGTCAGCGCCAGGCTGTGATGACCGCCCGCCGCGACGTTCTGCACCCGTGCCGGGACGGGCACCTGCACCGGCGTCAGCCGGTCCTGGTAGGGCGGGCCGGTGCCGAGCTGGCCGGCGGCGTTGCGGCCCCAGGCCAGCAGCTTGTCGTCGTTGCTCACCGCCAGGCTGTGGTGGATGCCGGCGGCCACCGCGCGTATCTCGGTCAGCCCGGACACCCGCACCGGGGCGGGGCGCGGTACCGGGGTTCCGTCGCCGACCTCGCCGTCGTCGTTCAGCCCCCAGGCGTAGACCTTCCCGTCCCAGGTGAGCGCCAGCGCGTGGTCGTAGCCGGCGGAGAGCTGGACCACCCCTTCCAGTCCCGGCACCAGGGCCGGCGACCGCACCGGCCCGCCGACCGTGCCCAGGCCGAGCTGCCCCTTGTCGTTGCAGCCCCACGCGTAGACCCGGCCCGTGCCCGTCAGCGCCAGGCTGAAGTCACGGCCGGCGGCGACCCCGTACAGGTTCGACGGCGCCCCGTGGACCGGCTCCGGAGTGCTCCGCGAACCCCCGGCGGTGCCCAGCTGACCGCAGGCGTTGCCGCCCCACGACTGCAGGATCCGGTTCGGCCCGATGCCCAGGCTGTGCGTTTCGCCGGTGGCGACCTGGCTGTACCTGGACTGCGGCCATCCGGTGACCTCCACCGGCGTTCCGTGCTGTGCCTGGACGACCCCGCTGCCGACCTGGCCGTACGCGTTTGCGCCCCAGCCCACCGTCCGGTAGGACAGCTCTCCCGTACCGTCGTCGGCCGCGGCCGCACCCGGCGGCACGGCGACCGTGGTGACGATCGCCGCGGCCATCACCGCCGCTCCTCTGCTCAGCGTTTCTCTCATGCCCGTTCACCCATGACGTGGATTTCGCCTTCCCCCATCGGCGGTCGCCGTCCGTGCCGGCAACGCTCGTGGCCTCGTGCCGGCGAGTCTCCGCCCGGGGGGTTGCCATCCGGTTGCCGGTCGGCGGTGGGCGGGGGTCGCGGGGTGCGTGCGCTGGACCACATGCCGTCAGTGCAGTTCAGGGATGATTCTCAAGTGAGCGGTCGCTCATCCGGTCTGGTGCTCAAACCGGGGTGATAGTACTGTTCTCTCATTCGGAACTAGAGCTTTCTTCAAAGGAGAAGGCTATTCCATGATCGGTGAGAGGTTCTCGCATCGAGCCGCCGGACATCGGCGCCACCGTACGTTCCTCGCCCTCGCCGGGTCCCGCCGCGTGACCGGCGTGCGGTGGCGGGGCGATGCCGGTGGCCGCCTCGGGCGGCGTGCCTTCTCCGTCCAGACCGTAGAGGAGACAGCACCGTGAAGGTCAAGGTCGATCAGGCACGCTGCCAGGGGCACACGCTCTGCGCGATGAACGCTCCGGAGATCTTCGAGTTGGACGACGTCGACGGCCACGCGTCCGCGGTCAGCGAAGACGTCCCCGCCGGCCACGAATCTCATGTGATCAATGCCGTCAGGTCCTGCCCCGAGCAGGCGATCTTTGTGGAGGACAGGTCGTGAGCGTGGAAGACGCCATCGGCGACGAAGAGCGCAAGAAGAACAGGTACCACTTCGACCGGCACGCCCCCGACTACCGCGACCGGGCCGAAGAGATCACCCGGGAACTGCACGCCCAGTGCCCCGTCGCCTGGACGGACACCCACGGCGGCCACTGGGTCGCCTCCGGCAACCGCGAGGTCTTCGAGATCGCCCGGTCCGCCGAGTACATCTCCAACGACCACGACGTCAAGGGAGAGCGGCGCGGCTACCAGGGCATCTCCATCCCCGCCCCGCAGCGCGGCCGGGGGAACCGGGGCGGGTTCCTGGAGATGGACCCGCCCGAGCAGCGCCACTACCGGCAGGCGCTCAACCCGTACCTGTCCCCGGCGGCCATCAACCGGTGGATCCCGTGGATCGACGAAGTGGTGCGCGCCTGCCTCGACGAGAAGATCGAGGAAGGCCGGATCGACTTCGTCGAGGACCTCGCCAACGTCGTGCCGGCGGTCTTCACGCTGGCCATGATGGGCATCCCGATCAAGGACTGGCGGACCTACAGCGAGCCGGCCCACGCGGTGATGTACACCCCGCTGACCTCCCCCGACATCATGCGGGTCGGGCAACTGCACATGGCCATGCAGCAGGAACTCATCCGGCGGCTCGCCGAGATCCGGGAGAACCCCCGGCCGGGCCTGGTGAACGGGCTGATCAACGCCGAGATCAACGGCGAGAACCCGCCCGACGAGGAACTCCGCGGCGTCCTCGGCCTGCTCATCGGCGGTGGTTTCGACACCACGACGGCGCTCACCGCGCACGCCATCGAATGGCTCTCGGAGAACCCGGCGGAACGCGACCGGCTGAGCCGGGAGCGGGACACGCTGCTGGACTCCGCGACCGAGGAGTTCCTGCGCTTCTACGCCCCCGTGGTGGGCAACGGGCGCACCATCTCCGCCGACTGCGAACTCGCCGGGACCCAGTTCAAGGAAGGCGACCGGCTCTGGGTGTCCTGGGCGATGGCCAACCGCGACCCCGCCGCGTTCGACAACCCCGACCAGATCGACCTGGCCCGCGAGGGGAACCGGCACAACAGCTTCGGGCTCGGCATCCACCGCTGCATCGGCTCGAACGTCGCGCGCACCGTGTTCAAGCGGATGCTCCTGCAGGTCTTCGACCGGATGCCGGACTACGTCTGCGACCCCGAGGGCACCGTGCACTACGAAACGATCTCCGTCATCAACGGGATGCGTTTCCTCCCGGCGACCTTCACCCCGGGCCCCCGCCTCGGCCCCGGTCTCGCCGAGACCCTGGAAACCCTCCAGCAGGTCTGCGACGAGCAACGGCTCGCCGAACCCGTCACCGTCCAGAAGGCGAGAGCGAAGGTCGCCGACTAGGACGTCCCACGAAGCGCGGCCGGCGCCCCCGCGCGGCACACCAACGCCGGCTTCCGGCCCCTTGCCCGGTGATCGTTGAGGATCGGTGGTGCCCTGGCACCACCGATCCTCAACGATCACCGGCGCAGGCAAGGCGTGCCCCGCCAGGGCGGCCGGGTCCCGCCCGAGCGGACCAAGGTCATCGGCACCCGGCCCACTTCGAAACACGCCTTGGGCGTTCCACGAAGTGCGGCTGGCAGCCTCCCTGCTGGGCCGCCACCGGCGTGGCCCTTCGGCTTCCGGGATGTTGGAGCGCCCTGAAAGCCGAAGGGCCGACCGCACTTCGCCTTCGGCGCGTGATCCTTCAGCTTCCGGTGCGCCACAGCGCCCTGGATCCTGAAGGATCACAGACGCATGTACTCTCACCAGGTGATCCTTCAGCTTTGAGTGCACTGTGGCACCTCGAATGCTGAAGGATCTGTGAGTGTGTGGTTGGCGTTGCTGGTGGGGCGCCTCGGACGCTGATGGATCACTGTCCGTCTGCCGTGGTGTTTCCCCGGCGGGGCCGGGTGGCCGCTCGCCGGCGCCACCACGGTCGGGACAGTAGCGCGGCCAGTACGGCGCCGAGGGCGTTGATCAGGACGTCGTCGGTCGATGAGACCCGGCCGAGGTCGAACGTCCACTGGGCCGTTTCGATCGTGAGCGAGCCGGCGCAGGCGATCGCGCCGACCGCCGCCGGGCCGAGCGGCCATCGGATCGGGAGGAAGAACCCGAGGGCGGCGAACACCAGCAGGTTCCCGATGACCTGGACCACGGCCGTCTGGGGTGAGCCGTGGAGCACGTCGTACAGGTCGATCAGCGGGACCGGGCGCACTCCGCCGGGCGCGGAGACCGGGGACATGACCATCCACAGCCACGGCAGGGTCCCGGCGACCAGGCCGACCTCGGCGATCGGGTCCCGCCACCGGCGGCCGCCCACCACCATGCGTGACCAGACGAGGGCGGCGCACAGCGGCAGGCACAGGACGGAGACGAGGACGACCTGACCCCAGCTCTGCCACGCCTGCGCCACGGGCCGATTATCGGGCACCGCGGGGCCGGTGGCGTGAAGACCGTCGTGCCGACCGGCCTGCCACCACGGCCGGGATTCATGACCGAAGCTTTGCGCCCGGACCGTCACGACCGGGAAGGGCGTCCTGTCTTAGCCGGTGACCGGGGGGCGACGGGTGCCTCCGGCGGACAGGAGGGTTGTCATGAAGATCGTGGTAATCGGCGGCACCGGTCTGATCGGGTCGAAGCTGGTGGCGAAGCTCGGCGAGCACGGGTACGAGGCGGTGGCGGCCGCCCCGAACACCGGCGTCAACGCCCTCACCGGCGAAGGGCTCGCCGAGGCCCTGGCCGGCGCGTCCGTGGTGGTCGACGTGTCGAACGCGCCGTCCTTTGAGGCCGCCGCGGTGCTGGAGTTCTTCGAGACCTCCACCCGCAACCTGCTGGCCGCGGAGGCGGCGGCGGGCGTCGGCCACCACGTCGTGCTGTCGGTGGTGGGGGCCGAGCGGCTGCCCGGCAGCGGCTACCTCCGGGCGAAAATGGCCCAGGAGAAGATGATCGAGAGCTCGGCGATCCCGTACTCGATCGTGCATGCGACGCAGTTCTTCGAGTTCGCCCGGCGCATCGCCGACGAGGCCACCGACGCCGGCACGGTGCGGATGCCGCCCGTGGGTTTCCAGCCCATCGCCGCCGACGAGGTCGTCCGGGCGGTCGGCCGGATCGCGGTGGGGTCGCCGGTGAACGGGACGGTCGAGGTCGCCGGGCCCGAGCGGTTCCGGATGGACGAGTTCTTCCGGGACGTCCTGGCCGCCTGGAACGACCCGCGCGAGGTGGTCACCGACCCGCACGCCCGCTACTTCGGGACCGAACTGGGCGAGCGGTCCCTGGTGCCGGACGACGGCGCGACCCTCGGCGAGGTCAAGTACGCCGACTGGCCGGGTCGGACCGCGACCGGCGGGTAGTACATACGCGCTGGTCAGCCCGCCCTTCGTCGAGGAGGTCATCGCCATGCCGGACACCGATCTGCCGCACACCGGGCAGCATCCGAAGTCGACCGTGTGGCAGACGGCGGTCACCGTGCTGCAGGAGGTGGAACCGCCCTTCGTCCCGGCGGGAGCGCACGCGATGACCCTCGTCATCGAGTACCCGCCCGGCGATCCCGGCACGCCGCCGCACCGGCACACCGGCCCCGCGTTCGGTTACGTGCTGGAAGGCGAGATGCTGCTGGAGATCGAAGGCGACCCGGAACGGGTCGTGCGCGCCGGGGAGACATTCTGGGAGCCGGGCGGCGACGTCATCCACTACCAGGACGGCAACCACCGCGACGACGTCCCGCTCCGTTTCACCGTCACGATGCTGGGCGCCCCCGGCGGGCCGATGCTCACCCTGGTGGACGACGAGGAACTGGTCCGGCGCCGGGACCGCCGCGCCCCCCGGCCCTGACCGCCGGGCGCCCGCCGCGCCCTCAGGTGCGGCCGGTCGGGGTGGCGAGCCGGCTGTGGCCGGCGATGAACGCCGCGATGTCGCGGCCCACCACCTCGGCGAAGCCGCGGTCGCCGTACTCGCCGGCGGCCCAGTGCCGGGTGCCCGTCTCCAGGAGGGCCTGCGCGCCGCGGGCCACGTGCAGCGCGTCCAGGCCGGGCGGGAGCTTGCCGTCCGCCTGGGCGCGTTGCAGCAGTTCGAGGAAGAGGAACCGGGTTGCGTGGTGCTCGGCGGAGCGGCCCTCGGCCAGGGCCCGGTGCTCGGCCCGGTGCCCTTCCAGGGCGGTTTCGATGATCAGTTCTGGCGGGGTGTGCCGCATCGGCTGTTCGAGCGTGGCCAGGACCGCGGTGATCACCTCGGGTAGGTCGTAGGGCCCGGCGACCATGTCGCGCCATGTGCGCCGCGCCTGCCGGGTGGACAGGAAGCCCGCCTCGATGAGGGCGTCCTCCTTGCGCGGGAAGTAGAAGTAGAACAGCGCCTTGGAGACCCCGGCGGCCTGGCAGATGTCGGCCACCGTGGTGTCGGCGAACCCCTTGGTGCGCCACAGCGCGATCGCGGCCTGGAGCAGGGCGCGTTTCTTCTCCCGCGAACGGGACTGCGCCAGGTTGGCGCGGCGCTGACCCTGGTCAGCGCGGTTCGCCGGGATGCCGTCCTGCATACCTCGCAGGTTACCGAAACTGATGATCGACAAAATGTTGACCCTGGTCAAAATTTCGGCTTAGTCTCGGCGGCACCGGCGAACGGCGGGGTGCTCCGCACGACCGGGGCACGCCGTGGCCCCGGCCGGCGGAGAAGGGTGCGCACGCCACTCTTCAGGCGACCCCCTGACCAGGGAGGCACAGTGGAACGCACGTCCGAACGTCCCATCCGGGTGGTCCAGTGGACGACGGGCAACGTCGGGCGCCAGTCGGTCGTGGCCATCGCGGAACGCCCCGAGCTGGAACTCGTCGGTGTCTACGCCTTCGGCAAGGAGAAGGTGGGCCGGGACGTCGGCGAGCTCGCCGGCCTCGACCGCCCGCTCGGCGTCCTCGCCACCGACGACATCGAGGCGATCATCGGGCTCGCGCCGGACTGCGTCCTCTACATGCCGCTGCACCCCGACATGGAACACCTGACGCGGCTGCTGCGCGCGGGAATCAACGTCCTCACGACCGCCTCGTTCCTCACCGGGCGCGCGTACGGCCAGGCGGCGCGGGCCGCCCTGGAGGAGGCCGCGCAGGCGGGGAACGCCAGCCTGTTCGGCAGCGGCGTCAACCCCGGCTACGCCGACCAGCTGGCCGCGGTCGCCTCGGGCGTCTGCCGCCAGGTCGACTACGTCAAGGTCTTCGAGTCGTTCGACATCGGGATGTGGGCCGGGGACGCCAACCAGGACGAGCTGGGCTGGGGCCGCCCCGCCGGGGACCCCGGGCACGCCGACGACGTCAGAAAAGCCACCGCCCCCTTCAGCGACGCCGTCGAAGCCCTCGCCGAACTGCTCGACGCGACCATCGACGACGTCCGCTGCGAGGTCGACTTCGCCCACGCCACCAAGGACCTGGACCTCCCCGGCCGCCCCGTCAAGAGCGGGACCGTCGCCGGGCTGGACGTCCGGTGGTTCGGCGTCTCCGGCGGCGTGGACGTCGTCGAGGCGCACGTCCGCTGGACCGTGACGCCCGAACTCGACCCCGCCTGGGAGGTCGCCATGGCCTACCTCATCGAGGTCCGCGGCCACCCGCAGGTCAACCTGCGGGTGGAGGTCCTGCCGCAGGACATGACCTCGATGAGCCTGGAGGAAATGCTCGCCATCGGGTCGGTCATCACGGCCATGCCCGTCGTCAACGCCATCCCCGCCGTGGTCGCCGCGCGCCCCGGCATCGTCACCTACGCGGACCTGCCCACCCAGTCGTCCCGCCACGCCCGCCGCGGCTGAACCGGGACGGCCGGCCCGCCACGCCCCGGCGGACCGGCCGTCCCGCCGCGGACCCGCTCCCGGTGATCGGGCCGGAGCGCGTGCCGCGGACCCGCCGCCCCGACCGCACCACCAGGACCGGATACGGAGGCCGTGCCGTGGACGACATCGAAGCGATCAAACAGCTCAAGGCCCGCTACTTCCGGACCATGGACACCAAGGACTGGGCCGGGATGCGGCAGGTCTTCACCGACGACGTGGTCATCGACACGGTCGACTCCGGCGGCAGCGTCATCGAGGGCGCCGACGCGTTCATGGCGTTCCTCCGGCAGACGCTCGCCGACCAGACCACCGTGCACCACGGCCACATGCCCGAGATCGAGCTGACCTCGGCGACGACCGCCACGGGCATCTGGGCCATGGAGGACCTGATCCAGTGGGCGGACGGCGGCGAGCTCCGCGGCTACGGCCACTACCACGAGACCTACCGCAAGATCGACGGCACCTGGCGGATCGCGTCGTCGAAGCTCACCCGCGTCCGCCTGGACCTGACCCCCGCCACGGGGTGACCCCCGGGCCTCCCCAGGTCACCCGGCAGGGAAGGGCTTGGGGCTCGCAGCGGCGTAGATCCCCAACCGGGCGCCGGCCGCCGGTGGAGGCAGGTCTTCGGGCTCGCAGGTGCCCCTGCCCTTCCGGCCGTGCAGTTCTCAGGGCCGGGGCAGGTCTTCGGACTCGCTGGGCCCGCCTGGCGTCGCTTCCCGGACCAGGCAACGGTGCCCAGCGACCAGGGCGCCGGCCGGCCCCGGGCGGTATCCGGCCCGGCACGGTTGCGCGGGCGACGAACGTTCCGCCTCGGAGCTGTCCGGGCGATGAATGCTCCTCCCTGGGGTCGTGCGGGTGGCGAACGTTCCGTCCTGGGGTCGTGCGGGTGGCGAACGTTTTGCCTTGGGGTCGTGCGGGCGATGAATGTTCTGCCCTGGGGTCGTGCGGTTGGCGAATGTTCCGCCACAGAGTCGTGCGGGTGGCGAACGTTCTGCCCTGGGGTCGTGTGGGCGACGAATGTTCCACCCCAGGGTCCCCGCCGGGGTTCGCCGAGATCACCGGGATTACCCTGAACAGGGTGAAGGAGCCGCCCGGGCGACCGGGACCGCCGGCCCCGGCAGGGGATGCCTGTTCGCCGTGCAGGTAGAGAACCCACCCCGGACGGATCCGGCGCACCGGCTCCGCGACCACCGTCCCGCGCAAAGGAACGCCCCATGGCAGAACGTCCACAACGCAGGAGCCCCCAGGCCCTCCTCGGGCGGGTCCAGCGAACCGAACGGATCACCCCGCACCTGATCCGCGTCGTGCTGGGCGGGCCGGGCCTGGCCGGATTCACCGCGGGTGAGTACACCGACCACTACATCAAGCTGCTGTTCCCGCCCGCCGGGGTCACCTACCCCGAACCCTTCGACATCCAGCGGATCCGGGCCGAACTGCCCCGCGACCAGTGGCCCCGCATGCGCACCTACACCGTCCGCAACTGGGACGCCGAGGCCGGCGAGCTGACGATCGACGTCATCTACCACGGCGCCGAGGGCCTGGCCGGCCCCTGGGCGGCGAACGCGCGACCGGGCGACGAGATCCGCTTCATCGGCCCTGGCGGCGCCTACGCCCCCGACCCGGCTGCCGACTGGCACCTGCTGGCCGGCGACGAGAGCGCCCTCCCCGCCATCGCGGCGGCCCTGGAGGAACTCCCGCCGGGCGCCCCCGCCCACGTCTTCATCGAGATCGGCGACCCGGGGGAGGAGCAGGAACTGCACACCCCTGGGGACGCCTCCATCACCTGGCTGCCCCGCGACGGCGCCCCCGTCGGCAAGGAACTGGTCCGGGCGGTGACCGACCTGGACTTCCCCGCCGGCACCGTCCACGCGTTCGTCCACGGCGAGGCCGGCTTCGTCAAGGACCTCCGCCGCCTGCTCCGCGTGGACCGCGGCGTCCCCCGGGAACGGCTCTCCATCTCCGGCTACTGGCGCCTTGGCCACGACGAGGACGGCTGGCAGGCCAGCAAACAGGAATGGAACCAGCAGGTCGAACGAGAACAGGAACCCGGCACCCCCGAGCAGCCCTCCTGACCGGCACCGTGATCACCCCGACTCCGGAGCGATGCGGAGGCCGTGCCACCTCCGCGCACTCCAGGCCCCGCCCCTTCCCAGCGTGATCGTTGAGGATGGGTGGTGCCATGGCCCCACCTATCCTCAACGATCACCTGTGTGTACGCCTGCACCAGGTGATGCTGAAGGAGGCTTCGCCGCCTGGTGCGCCACCGGAGCCCGCCGTAGCGTGGCTGATCCTTCAGGATCTGGGGCGCTATAGCGCACCGAGAGCTGAAGGATCACGGCCGTATGTGCTCTCACCAGGTGATCCTTCAGGATTCGAGGCGCCATGGCGCACCGGATGCTGAAGGATCACGCTGGTAGAGGCACCAGGGGCGGGCGCAGCCGGTACCGATACCCCGCAGGGAAGTTACTGCTCTCGCTTAGAAGCAGGGCGGAGCCCAGCCGAACTCGAAGGATTCGAGGTGGGCGGGCCTGGTTTCGTCAGAGGTCGGATCAGGGGTGGTCGAGTTCGCCGTGCTTGATCCGGGTGATCAGGGTGTGGAAGTCCTCGGCGCGTACCGTGAGGTGTCCGAAGGCAGGGTTCTTGCTGTCGCGGATGCCCACGGCTGAGGTTAGAGCGGCGACTTCGACGCACTGCCCGCCTCCGCCGCCGCTGTGGCTGCTTTTGCGCCATGTGGTCGTTGGCGGGTTGGTCTCGCTCATTCGTAGCCCTCCAGCGTTTGCGAGATCATCTTGAGGGGTGCGTTGCGGTGAACCCTGGTCTCGTCAGGGGTTGGGGTCAGTCGCGGTCGAGTTCTCCGCGCTTGATGCGGGTGATCAGGGCGTCGAAGTCCTCGGTGCGCATTGTGAGGTGTCCCAAGGTGGGGTTCTTGCTGTCGCGGATGCCTACGGCTGAGGTGAGGGCGGCGACTTCGACGCACTGCCCGCCCTGACCGCTACTGCGGCTGCTTTTGCGCCATGTGGTCGTCGGTGGGTTGGTCTTGCTCATGTGTAGCCCTCCAGCGCTTGCGAGATCATCTTGCGGGACGCGTTACGAGGTAGCGCCTCACCGGTGACGAGGCCGAAGCGTACTTGGGTCGCCTCCACCGTGTGCGGGTCACTGATGAGCTGGCCGAGCCCGATGGATTCGAGGTAGGCGAGCTTGGTTGAGTCTGGTAGGCCGAGGACGGTGAACGCCCCGTCGAGACCGGCCCAGGTGACCGAGTCGAAGGGCAGAACTCTGACCTGGACGTTCGGATGAGAGCTGACGACGTCCAAGAGGTGTTCGAGTTGCTCGCGCATGACCTTGGGACCTCCCACCGGGCGCCGTAGGGCCGCCTCGTCCACGACGAACGATAGGCGGGGCGGTGTTTCGCGGTTCAGGATCGCCTGACGGTCCACGCGTTGGCTGATCAGCGCATCCAGGTCGTCGGCGGGCTGGCCTACATTCATGAGGGCGTCTGCGTACTCACGGGTCTGTAGCAGCCCGGGGATGAGTTGGGCCTCGAAGCAGTTCATCCATGTCGCGATGGCCTCCTTCCTGACGAAGCCCTGGAAGCCGGGTGGTGACGTGAGGTGGCGGCCCTCGCGTTTGACCTCGCGCCACATGGTCCAGAAGGTCTGGTTCGGGGTTTTGAAGTAGGTGTCCAGGTCGCGGGCGGTCTGCTCGCTGATCGGTTTCTTGCCGGTTTCGATGAGTTCCAGCCACTGCGGGGTGCAGCCCAGGGCCGCGGCGAGCTTGGGGCGGCTGAGGTCGGCGCCCTCCCGGTAGCTGCGGAGCAGTGCACCGACGGCTCTGAGGAGGGGGTCGCGGGTGAATTCCGCGGGGGTCGGTTCCATGGTCATGTCGCACCTCGCCGGTTGCCGTTGCCGCGCTCGGGGTTGGACCGTGATTGCCCTCGGTGTGTGGCAGAGCGTAGTCGTCCGCGGACAGGATGAGCAGGCAATCGGCCGAAGTCGCACGGAACCCGACGATGCTCCGCGGGCTCCAAAAGAGCGGCCTCTGATCGGACGGTTTCGGACGTCCACAAGGGATGTGGTGAAGTGATCTCAGCGATGGCCGGGGAGACCCTGACACGGCGGCTGGCGGCTGCGAAGTCGTCGGTGGGGATGAGCCGGGATCTGGTCGCCAACACGCTCGGCCGCTGGGGCCTCGCCGACCTCGCCGAGGACGCGGTACTGGTGATCAGCGAGCTGGCGACCAACGCCGTCGGCGCCTCGCGGGCGGGGCAGGAGATCACGGTCCACCTCCGCAACTCCGGCACCGAGATCATCCTCGCGGTCCACGACAACGGCCCGGGAACGCCCCGGCACCGCCAGGTCGATCTCGACCTGGCGACGCTCGACGTCTCGGAGCGGAACTTCGACGCGAACGGCGGCTGGGGGTTGTCGATCGTGGCGGCGCTGGCCGCCCGGTGCTGGGTGGACCCGGGCACGCCCGCCGGGAAGTGGGTCTGCGCCGCGCTCCGGATTGGGCCCGCCCGGGGCGGGCGAGGGTGATGGCGCCGGGTGACCGGCCGGCGGAGATGTGCCGGTGGGCGGTGGCGGGAACCGCGCCGTGACCGTCACCTGCCGATCCTGCGCACCACCGAGGCCTGGTGGCAGGTCAGTGACCAGTGGGCCGTCTCGGGGGAGTGGCCGGCGGGGATGATCTTGGTGCCGGTGGCGGCCGTCACGTTCCGCGGTCCGGCCAGGCAGACCATGAACATGTCCAGGTGGTGGTCGAAGCCCTCGTACGCCCAGTGGCACTGGAGTATCCGCTGCCCCGCGGCGAACGGGGCCTGGAGCAGGTGCTGCGCCCGCGGTGGCAGGTTGCCGAGCAACCCGCGGGCGTCCTGGCTGAGCCCGAGGTCCGGGCCGGCACCGGCGGCCGGCCCGGAGGTCGTGTGCGCGGTGGGCGGTGGCCGATGATCCACCCGGACGTGACGCAGGGAGGCGGGGTCGAAGACGAACGCGGAGATGACGTAGACCGGACGGTGAGCGGTGTCGACCCGGGGTTCGGCGATGCTCAGCCCCCGGTCGCCGAGGACCACCGCGTACGACCGCCCGTCCGGGCTGGAGGCGTCCACCCGCGCGAACCAGTCGATGACGTTGCCGGCGAGCTCGTGCAGCCGCTCCCGGGTACGACCGCCGATCGTCTCCCAGCACTCCATCCGCAGCCGCGCCTCCGAGGTGAGCCGCATCTCCCCGGCGGGGTGGAAAGGGGTGTGCCCGCCCTGCGATCGCGCCAGGCCACCGGTACGTGGGGCCGGAGGGTCGGAGCCGGCGGGAGTGAGGGGGAACGAGGGGTCCACGCGCTGGGCCTCCTGACCGATCCGCGAATCAAGCATCGGTCGCAACATGATGGCACCGAAGGCCCCGCGCGAGCGATGTCCCCTGAGGGCGGGAGGTGCATCCGCGCAGTCGGGCCGGGCCGGTGTGCCCCGCGCTCCCGGAGAAGCGGGAGGGCGGGGCACACCGGGGGCCGGCTACGGGGTCTCGCGCACGCTCCGGGCGGCGGCGACGAGGTTGCGCAGCGCGGCCTCGGTTTCGGGGTAGGCACGGGTCTTCAGGCCGCAGTCGGGGTTGACCCACAGCCGGTCCGGCTCGATGGCCTGCAGCGCCCGCCGCAGGTTCTCCTCCATCTCCCCGGCGGACGGCACGCGGGGGGAGTGGATGTCGTACACCCCGGGCCCGATGCCGTTCTCGTACCCGGCGGCGCGCAGGTCGCCGACCAGTTCCATGTGCGAGCGGGCGGCCTCGACGCTGGTGACGTCGGCGTCCAGGTCGCCGATCGCGCCGATGATCTCGCCGAACTCCGAGTAGCACATGTGCGTGTGGATCTGGGTGCTGTCGGCGACGCCCGAGGTGGCGAGGCGGAACGCGGCGACGGCCCAGTCCAGGTAGGCGGCCTGCTCGGCCCGGCGCAGCGGCAGCAGTTCGCGCAGGGCGGGCTCGTCCACCTGGATGATGCAGATGCCGGCGGCCTCCAGGTCGTGGATCTCGTCGTGGAGGGCGAGCGCGACCTGGCGGGCGGTGTCGGCCAGCGGCTGGTCGTCGCGGACGAACGACCAGGCGAGCATGGTGACCGGGCCGGTGAGCATGCCCTTGACCGGCTTGGTCGTCAGCGACTGGGCGTAGGTGGCCCACTCGACGGTCATCGGCGCCGGCCGCGCGACGTCGCTGTGCAGGATCGGCGGGCGGACGCAGCGCGAACCGTAGGACTGCACCCAGCCGTGCTCGGTGGCGGCGTACCCGTCGAGCTGCTCGGCGAAGTACTGCACCATGTCGTTGCGTTCCGGCTCGCCGTGTACCAGGACGTCGAGCCCCAGCTTCTCCTGCAGGGCGATGACGTGGGCGACCTCGTCCTTCATCGCCTGGGTGTAGGCGTCGCCGGAGATGCGGCCGGCCCGGTGCTCGGCGCGCGCCCTGCGGATCTCCCCGGTCTGCGGGAACGAGCCGATGGTGGTGGTCGCCAGCGGCGGCAGGCCCAGCACCGCCCGCTGCGCCGCGAACCGGGCCGCCCGGTCGCCGCGCCGCGCGTCGCCGAGCATGTCGAGCCGGGCCCGTACCCGGTGGTCGATCCCGGCGGCCGCCGCGGGCGCGGGGGCGGCGGCCGGGACGTCCTCGCGCAGCGCCCGGCCGACGGCGACGACCTCGGCGACCTTCTGCCGGGCGAACGCCAGCCGGGCGCGCACCGCCGGGTCGAGCGCGGTCTCGGCGTCCAGGTCGACCGGGACGTGCAGCAGCGAGCACGACGTGCCCACCACGACCTCGCCGGCCAGCCCCAGCAGGGCGGCACAGGTCGCCTTGGCCCGCTCCTGGTCGGCCCGCCACACGTTGCGGCCGTCCACGACCCCGGCGACGACGGTCCGCCGCGGCAGGCCGCCGACCGAGGCGAGCGCGTCGAGGTTGCCCGGCGCCGTCACGAAGTCCAGGCCGACCCCCTCGACGCGGGTCGCGGCGAGCACCCGCAGGGCCTCGGCGCCGACCGTCCCGAAGTAGGTCGCGACCAGCAGGCGCGGCCTGCTCGGCAGCTCGCCCAGCCGCCGGTACACGCGCGCCAGCACCGCCAGCTCCTCGGGCGTGCGGTCGGCGACCAGCGCGGGCTCGTCCAGCTGGACCCACTGGGTGCCCGCTCCGGACAGCCGCTCCAGCAGCTCGGCGTACACCTCGACCAGCCCGTCGACGAGGTCCAGCGGATGGAAGCCGGCCGGCGCCCCGGGCTCGGCCTTGGCGAGCAGCAGGTACGTCAGCGGGCCGACGAGCACCGGCCGGGTCTCGATCCCCAGCGCCTTCGCCTCCCGGTACTCGGCCAGCGGCTTGCACTCCTCCCCGAGCGCCAGCTTGAACGCGGTGCCGGGCCCCAGCTCGGGCACGATGTAGTGGTAGTTCGTGTCGAACCACTTGGTCATCTCCAGCGCGGGGACGTCCTGCTCGCCGCGCGCCATGGCGAAGTAGCGGTCGAGGCCGCGCAGCGGCCGGTAGCGCTCGGGGACGGCGTCGACGAGCACGCTCGTGTCGAGCACCTGGTCGTAGTAGGAGAAGGTGTTGGACGGGATCGTGGCGAGCCCGGCGTCGCGCAGTTCCGTCCAGGTCCGGCGGCGCAGCTCGGCGGCGGTGCTCTCCAGCTCGGCGGTGTCGATCTTCCCGGCCCAGTAGCGCTCGGTGGCGAACTTGAGTTCGCGCCGCGCCCCGATACGGGGGTATCCGAGGATCGTGGTGTTCATGGCAGCTTCCCTCGCGTAGCCATCACGCGGCCGCGCAGGAGGAAAGGGCGCACCACGGGTGCGCGTCCGGGGGCCCTCCCGCGAGGCCGCAGACCACCGCACGCCGGTCGGCGCGCGGGCGGAGGCAGGTCTTCGGACTCGCGGGCGCCACACCTGACCAGGCGTGTCCTACTGGCCGTCGCTTCCCGGACCTGGCGGCCCAGTGCTCGATGACGGCGGTCGTTCCCACTCACCGCTGCGGGGCAGTCCCGGACTCACACCGGGTTCCCTCTTACGACACCCACCCCGGCAGGGGCGGGCGAACCATCCGCGCCCGCGAGTCTAAGCCATGAACCGCCGACGCCACAGGCCCGGCGGGACGCCGTCCACAGCTTGGACACCCGAAGCCGTGCGGTGGCTGGAGTTCCCATGAGGGGGAACATCTGGCCACCCACGGCGACCGTCTTGAACCTCGACCGGGGCCGGCCCGGTGTCAGGCGAAAAGCCGTGCCCCAGGCTGCTTTCCGATGCGGTCGCTGACGACCAACCCGCCACGCCACCGTCCGGCCTCATCCCGGTATCGGTACTGGCGGCTTCGCACTCGAAGGCCGAACATCGCACGGACCTCTGCGTACTTCGGTGAGTAGTGCGGGCCTGGCTGACGTGGACAGTAAGCACTCGCTGCCATGGGGAAGATCAAGGTAGAGGCGATCAGGTCGGCGATCTGCAGTCCTGCGTGGTTGTCACTCGCTGCGAAGAGAGGAACCTCCTGTAGCGGGGGATAAGGATCGCCGCCGGTCCGCCACTTCTGGGTGAAGATCGAGTGAGCGACCTTCATGTTCGTATGGTGCCTGCGGCTGTCCGCAATCATTACGCCCACTTTGTCCTGTGCCTCCAGGTACTGGGCGAAATGTTTGGCGATGTCCTGCACTGCGTAGCAATAGCTGGAATCGGGAGCCAGGCCTTTACCAGGTTCCTTGACCCAAACTCGTCCGACAATCCGGCAGTCGTATCGTTCGGCGAGATCTACCAGTTCCTGGCGCAACCTCTGCGCTTGGCGTCGAGAGTTACGGCCAGAGCTCCGAGTCATGTGCAGGATGTCGCTGCCCTTCACCTCTGTAAGGATGTGATCAAGAGCATGTCCTGCGGCGTAGCGACCTGGAAAGTGCCGACGCTTGAGTGCCAGGAAGTCGCGCGTCAGGGCAGGTATCGAAGCGGCGTCCACAATTAAGCCGAGGATCACCATCACAGGGGTGGCCGATCGATTGCTGTCAGGGGCTTCGTATCCGCCTGACTCGTCCAGGTAACAGACATACACCTGGTCAAGATAGCGCTAAGGCCGCCCCGTGGGGCGGCCTTAGGATGTGGTGTTCGGGTCTCCCCTAGGCACCTTAAGAAGGTTTCTGCCCTCAGTAGAGCACACTCATGCCCTCAGAGGCAAAGAAGAAGAGGCACGTACCGCATCGTTCGACCCTGGCGAGCCGTGCGGCCACGGCGTTCGTGGCTTCGCGGTCCCGAGAGCTGGTTCCATCTCGACCGAGTGTCTTCCGACACTCAAGATGTGGGGTTGGTGGGGCTGGGGTGACACCAGATGTATGGTCTTCTGGTGCTGGTTCGCCTGCCCTTTTGCCGGGGTGGGTGTCGTAAGAGGGAACCCGGTGTGAGTCCGGGACTGCCCCGCAGCGGTGAGTGGGAACGACCGCCGTCATCGAGCACTGGGCCGCCAGGTCCGGGAAGCGACGGCCAGTAGGACACGCCTGGTCAGGTGTGGCGCCCGCGAGTCCGAAGACCTGCCAGCGCGTTGTTCGTCCACGGCCTCGAGGGAGGGCGCGTGGGTGCCGGTGCGTCGTGCCCCTGCTCCCGCCGCGTCCTCTCCCGGGGCGGCTTGCGAGGGAGAGAGCACGTGACACAGGAACTGATCGCGCCGCCGGTCACGGACGCCGAGGAGATCCGGCGGGCCTGCGCGGGGCTGCCCGGCGTCACCCCGGACCGGCTGCCGGCCGATCGCGCGGCGGCCATCAGCGAGGCCGCGGCGCTGATCGTGACCGAGCCCGCCTACTCGACGGTCGCGGCCCGGCTGCTGGCCCGGCAGATCGCCGAGGAGGCCGGCGAACCGACCTTCGCCGAGGCGATCGCGGTGGCGCACGCCGAGGGGCTGCTCAACGACGCGACCGCCGCGTTCGTCGCCGCGCACGCCGCCGAGCTGGAGGAACTGGTCGACCACGGGGCCGACGACCGGTTCACCTACTTCGGGCTGCGCACCGTCCACGACCGGTACCTGCTGCGGCACCCGGAGTCCCGCCGGGTGCTGGAGCGCCCGCAGCACTTCCTGCTGCGGGTGGCCTGCGGGCTGGCGGACACCGTCGGTGAGGCAGCGGAACTGTACGGGCCGATGTCGCGGCTGGCCTACCTGCCCAGCTCGCCCACCCTGTTCAACTCCGGGGCCCGCCGCCCGCAGCTGTCCTCGTGCTTCCTGCTGGACTCGCCCCGCGACGAGTTGGAGTCCATCTACGAGCGGTACGGGCAGGTCGCCCGGCTCAGCAAGTACGCCGGCGGCATCGGCATCTCCTGGAGCCGGATCCGGTCGCGCGGGTCGCTGATCCGCGGCACCAACGGGCACTCCAACGGGATCGTGCCGTGGCTGCGCACCCTGGACGCCTCGGTGGCGGCGGTCAACCAGGGCGGCCGGCGCAAGGGCGCGGCCTGCGTCTACCTGGAGACCTGGCACGCCGACATCGAGGAGTTCCTGGAGCTGCGCGACAACACG
Source organism: Actinomadura craniellae (assembly GCF_003289645.1). GTDB lineage: Bacteria > Actinomycetota > Actinomycetes > Streptosporangiales > Streptosporangiaceae > Actinomadura_D > Actinomadura_D craniellae. The sequence continues at coordinate 149,551 of NZ_QLYX01000011.1, forward strand.
GGAGAGGAGGCCCGCCGCACGCACAACCTCAACCTGGCCAACTGGATCCCCGACGAGTTCATGCGCCGGGTCGAGGCCGACGCCGACTGGTCGCTGTTCGACCCCAAGGAGGTGCCGGAGCTCACCGACCTGTGGGGGGCGGAGTTCGACACCGCCTACCGGGCGGCCGAGGACGCCGGGCGGTACGTGCGGCGGGTGCCCGCACGAACCCTGTACGGCCGGATGATGCGGACGCTGGCGCAGACCGGCAACGGCTGGATGACCTTCAAGGACGCCGCCAACCGCGCCTGCAACCAGACCGCCGAGCCGGGCCGCGTCGTGCACCTGTCCAACCTGTGCACCGAGATCCTCCAGGTCACCGACGACGCCGAGACCGCCGTGTGCAACCTCGGCTCGGTCAACCTCGCCGCCCACCTCACCGGCGACGACCTCGACTGGGAGCGGCTGCGCACCACCGTCGGCACCGCCGTGCGGTTCCTGGACCGCACCATCGACCGGGGCTTCTACCCCACGCCGGAGGCGGCCCGGGCCAACGCCGGGTGGCGCCCGGTCGGGCTGGGCGTGATGGGGCTGGCGGACGTGTTCTTCCGGCTGCGGTTGCCGTTCGACTCGCCGGCCGCGCTGGAACTGTCCACCCGCATCGCCGAGGAGATCTCGCTCGCCGCCTACACCGAGTCGGCCCGGCTGGCCGTCGAGTACGGCCCGCACCCGGGTTACGAGCGCACCCGGGCGGCGCGCGGGGTGCTGCACCCCGACCACTGGCCCGACGCGCTCTCCCGGCACCCCGAGCGGTGGGACGAGCTCCGCAGCACGGTCGCCCGGACCGGGCTGCGCAACTCGCTGCTGATCGCCATCGCGCCGACCGCGACCATCGCGTCCATCGCCGGCTGCTACGAGTGCATCGAGCCGCAGGTGTCGAACGTCTTCAAGCGCGAGACCCTCTCGGGGGAGTTCCTGCAGATCAACCGGTACCTCGTCGATGACCTCAAGGCGCGCGGCCTGTGGACGCAGGCCGTCCGCGACGCCATCAAACGCGCCGACGGGTCCGTGCAGGGCATCGCCGAGATCCCGGGCGACCTGCGCGCGCTCTACCGCACCGCGTGGGAACTGCCGCAGAAGGCGCTGATCGACCTGGCCGCGGCCCGCACCCCGTACATCGACCAGTCCCAGTCGCTCAACCTGTTCATGGCCGACCCGACCATCGGGAAGCTGTCGTCGATGTACGCCTACGCGTGGCGCAGCGGCCTGAAGACCACCTACTACCTGCGCTCGCGCCCGGCGACCCGGATCGCCCAGACCACCGTCGCCCAGACCACCGCCGCGCAGCTCGCCGTCACCCCGACCGAGGCGGTCACGTGCTCCCTGGAGAACCCCGAGATCTGCGAGGCGTGCCAGTGAGCGCCCGCGGCACGCTGCTCGACCCGGGGATGGACCTGACCCTGCGGCCGATGCGTTACCCGGGTTTCTACGACCGCTACCGCGCCGCGATCCGCAACACCTGGACCGTCGAGGAGGTCGACCTGCACTCGGACCTGGCCGACCTGGCCCGGCTGAACGCGGGGGAGCTGCACCTGGTCAACCGGCTGGTGGCGTTCTTCGCCACCGGCGACACCATCGTCGCCAACAATCTGGTGCTCAACCTCTACAAGCACCTCAACGCCCCCGAGGCGCGGCTGTACCTGTCGCGGCAGCTGTTCGAGGAGGCCGTCCATGTCCAGTTCTACCTGACCCTGCTGGACACCTACCTGCCCGACGAGGCCGAGCGGGCGAAGGCGTTCGCCGCGGTGGAGAACATCCCCTCCATCCGGGACAAGGCGGAGTTCTGCCTGCGCTGGATCGACTCCCTCGGCGAGCTGGACGCGCTGCGGACCCGGGCGGACCGGCGGGCGTTCCTGCTCAACCTGGTCTGCTTCGCCGCGTGCATCGAGGGCCTGTTCTTCTACGGCGCCTTCGCCTACGTGTACTGGCTGCGTTCCCGGGGCCTGCTCAACGGCCTGGCCTCGGGGACCAACTGGGTCTTCCGCGACGAGTCCATGCACATGGAGTTCGCCTTCTCCGTCATCGACACCGTCCGGGCCGAGGAGCCGGAACTCTTCGACGACGAGCTCACCAAGCAGGTGACCGTGATGCTGGAGGAAGCCGTCGCCGCCGAGACGGCCTTCGCCCGCGACCTGTGCGGTGACGGCCTGCCCGGGATGAGCGCCGGGGACATGCGCGCCTACCTGGAGAACATCGCCGACCAGCGGCTGGCCCGCCTCGGCATGCCGCCGCGGTACGGCACCGCCAACCCGTTCGCCTTCATGGAGTTGCAGGACGTCCAGGAGCTGTCGAACTTCTTCGAGCGCCGCGTCTCGGCCTACCAGGTCGCCGTCGAGGGGACGGTCGCCTTCGACGAGGCGTTCTGAGCCGCGCCCTCGGGCCGGAGACGGCCCGAGGGCGCGCTCACCTCGAGTGCCGGTAGTGGAACCGGGGGGTGACTAGTGGCGATTGATCACGTATGTCACTATGTGCGGTGTAGGCGACGGCGGAACGAGGAAGCCGGTGTGAATCCGGCGCGGTCCCGCCACTGTGATCGGCGAGCGGATCCCGAACCACGCCACTGCCCGGACACGGGTGGGAAGGCCGGGACGAGCATCGACCCGAGAGCCAGGAGACTCACGCGGTCGCCTCCTCGATGAAGCTGGGGCGGATCTCCCCAGAGAGGAGGGCGTTCCGGCATGCCCGTGCAGCCGACCGACCCGGCGCCGTGCCGGGTCACGGTGTGCCGCGACTGCTGCTGTGGCAGTCCCAAAGTCACCGGTATCGATCACGTGGCGCAGACCGCGCGCCTGGCCAGGGACGCGCCGGTCCGGATCTCCGCGTGCCTGGACGTGTGCGAGCGGGCGAACGTGATCGTCGTGCAGCCCTCGTCCGCCGGCCGCGCCGCCGGCGGCCGGCCGGTCTGGCTCGGCATGGTCAACGACCCCGCCGCGACCGAGGACATCGTCGCCTGGGTCCGGGCGGGCGGCCCCGGTGTCGCCACGCCGCCCGAGGTCCTGGACCTGTACGCCTTCACCCCGCCGCGCCGCGCCGCGCGCTGACCCCCCTTTTTTCGGCACCTTCGTGAGAGGACTCGCCATGCCGGGTAGACGCCCGCTGTCCCTGCTCCTGGCCCTGGCCCTGCTGGTCTCGGGCTGTGGTGGCACCGCCGGCGACGACGCCGGGCACCAGGGGGCCGCCGCGGCGGGTTTCCCGGTGACCGTGACGAACTGCAAGGTGACGGCCACCTACCGGCAGCCGCCGCGGCGCGCGGTGTCGCTCAACCAGCACGCGACCGAGGTCATGCTGGCGCTCGGCCTGGAGAAGTCGATGGTCGGCACCGCGTACCTGGACGACAGGATCCTGCCCGAGTACCAGGCCGCCTACGCCGGGATCAAGGTGCTGGCCAAGGAGTACCCCTCCTACGAGACGCTGCTGGCGGCCGAGCCGGACTTCGTCTACGGCGGGTTCGCCAGCACCTTCGAGGAGAAGGAGGGACGCGCCCGGGCCGCCTTCACCAAGGCCGGGATCAACACCCACCTCAACATCGAGGAGTGCCCGTCCGGCCCGGTGACGATGGCCATGATGGACGAGGAGATCCGCACCATCGCCAAGATCTTCGGCGTGCCGGACCGGGCCGAGCAGCAGGTCAAGCGGCTGCACGCCACGCTGGACACGGTCAAGACCAAGCTCGGCGGGGTCGCCCCGGTCAAGCTCTTCGTCTACGACAGCGGCGACAAGACCGCCTTCACCGCGGGCGGCGCCGGCATCGGCAACGAGATGATCAAGCAGGCGGGCGGGGTGAACCTGTTCGCCGACCTGAACAAGGCGTTCGGTGACGTGTCCTTCGAGCAGGTGGCCGAGCGCGCCCCCGAAGTGATCGTCATCTACGACTACGGCGACCAGCCCGCCGAGGACAAGAAGAAGTTCCTGCTGGCCAACCCCGCACTGCAGGACGTGCCCGCGATCAAGAACAAGCGGTTCGCGGTGCTGCCGCTGTCCTCCACGGTGCTGGGCGTGCGGGTCCCGGCCGGCGTGGACGCGCTGGCCCGCCAGCTCCACCCCGACCGGTTCCGGTGACCGGCCTGACCGAGGCGACCGGCGAGGTGACCGGCAGGGCCGGACCGGAGGCGGCCCGCCATCACGGGATCCCGTACCTGCCGGTGCTGGTGCTGCTCGGCGCCCTGGTGCTGGTGGCCGCGACGGCCGGGATCGCGGCCGGTTCGATCCGCATCCCGGCCGACCAGGTCTGGGGCATCCTGCTGCACCGGCTGCACCCGGCGCTGGCCGAGCCGACCTGGTCGCCGGTCCGCGAGACGATCGTCATCGACGTCCGGCTGCCCCGCGTCCTGCTGTGCGGGGTGGTCGGCGCGGGCTTGGCGGTGTGCGGCATGGCGCTGCAGGCGCTGGTGCGCAACCCGCTGGCCGACCCGATGCTGCTGGGGGTGTCCTCGGGCGCCACGGTCGGCGCGGTGCTGGTCGTGGTGTTCAACCTGACGCTGTTCGGGATGTTCTCGCTGCCCCTGGCCGCGTTCTGCGGCGCGCTGGCCGCCCTGGTCGCGGTCTACTTCCTGGCCCGCTCCGGCGGGCGGATGACCACGGTGCGCCTGGTGCTGGCCGGAGTGGCCATGGCCGAGGTGCTGTCGGCGGTGGCCAGCTTCCTGGTCGTCACCTCCGACGACCCGCACAAGACGCAGGCCGCGCTGCGCTGGATGCTCGGCGGGCTGGCCGGCACCACCTGGACGGTGGTGTGGATCCCCGCCGCCGCGGTCCTGCTCGGGACGGCCGTCCTGCTGGGCGTGTGCCGCCCGCTCAACCTGCTGCTCGCCGGGGAGGAGGCCGCCGCGGCCCTCGGCCTGGACGTGCACCGGTTCCGCGCCGCCCTGTTCACCCTGGTCGCCCTCATGATCGGGACGATCGTCGCGGTCAGCGGCTCGATCGGGTTCGTCGGGCTGATCATGCCGCATGTGGTGCGGCTGCTGGTCGGCGCCGACCACCGGCGGGCGCTGCCCGCGGCGGCGCTGCTCGGCGCGGCCTTCCTGATCACCGCCGACCTGGCCGCGCGCACCCTGATCACCCCCGAGGAGATCCCCGTCGGCATCCTCACCGCCCTGGTCGGCGGTCCCTTCTTCCTGTGGCTGATGCGGCGGAAGGCGGCGCGGTGATCCCCGACACGACCCCCGGAGCCCTGCGGGCGGAAGCGGTGTCCGTCGTCGCGGGCGGCCGCACCCTGGTGGACGGGGTTTCCCTGGACGTGGCGCCGGCGGAGGTCGTCGGCCTGGTTGGCCCCAACGGCGCCGGGAAGTCGACGCTGCTGCGCACGTTCTACCGGGCGCTGCGCCCCACCTCGGGGCGGGTCCTGCTGGACGGCGAGGACGTCTGGCGGATGCCGGGCAAGCGCCTGGCCCGGCGGCTGGCCGCGGTACTGCAGGAGACCGCTGGGGAGTTCGAGCTCACCGTGCACGACGTCGTGGCCATGGGACGCACCCCGCACAAGCGCGCCTTCCAGGGCGACGACGCCACCGACCGCGACATCATCACGGCCGCGCTGGGCGAACTCGACGTGGCGGGGCTGGCCCGCGCACCGTTCGACCGGCTGTCGGGCGGGGAGAAGCAGCGGGTACTGATCGCCCGCGCGCTCGCCCAGCGGACCGGGACCCTGGTCCTCGACGAGCCGACCAACCACCTGGACCTGCGCCACCAGATCGACGCGCTCCGGCTGGTCCGCCGGCTCGGCGTCACCGCGGTCATCGCGCTGCACGACCTGAACCTCGCGGCGGCGTTCTGCGACCGCATCTGCGTGCTGCACGGCGGGCGCGTCGTCGCGACCGGCCCGCCCGGCCGGGTGCTGACCCCGCGGCTGCTGGCGGAGGTCTACCAGGTGGACGCCGAGGTGGCCGAGCACCCGCGCACCGGCGCCCCCCAGATCACCGTCCTGACCGGCGGCCCGAGCGCCCGGCCGGTCGCGCTCGACACCGCGCGACCGCCGGCCGGACCGGAGGGGAGGGAGCCCACGGCCTGAATTCACCGAGGAGCGGAGAACGCAGGACGGGCGTCGCCGCCGGGCGAAATGTCACGGCGTGCCGGTGCCTGCCTGGAACAGCGGCACGCCGTTCGCGGGAATGAGATGCCGCTTTTATGGTCGCCTTCTATTGGCACGGGCGTGCGCGTGGCACCCCAGGTTCGCCCGGCAGTTCTTTGATGGCCGAAATGGTCGACTTAATTCAGGCCGCCGCCTTTGGACAGGAGCATCGCCAACATGACCGCCCTCCGGCCCGCACCCTCCCGCCTGGTCGCGACCGCCCTCGCCGACGTCGCGGAACTCGGCCCGTTCTTCTCGATCACGGTGGGCGGCCCGGACCCGGGGTGGCATCCGATGGCCGCCTCCTACGCCGCGGGGCTGCAGGATCTGGTCGCGGCCACGGCCCGGCGCTACCGCACCGGCGAGCTGCGGATCGCCGCGTCGGTCGTGCAGCTCGGGCACGCCGCCCGCCTCTGGTCGCCCGTCCTGGCCTGCGCGCTCGTCCACGGCGTCGTGCCCGACCTGGACGGGCTGCAGCGTGCCGACGAGGGGCCCCACCTGCGGGTTCCCGCCGCGCATGGCCGGCACGTGCCCGCGTCCGAACCGCCGGCCGGCGAGCTCTACCGGGCGGTGGTGACCGAGCACCTGGAGGCGCTGGCGGCCGGGTTGCACGTCAAGGTGGCGCCGCGGTTGCTGTACGGGAACGCGGCCTCCGCGCTGGTCGAGGCGGCGCGCGCGATCCTCGCGGCCCGGCCGGACCTGCGCGACCCCCTCGTCCGGCTCACCGGCCGGCTGCTGGACACCGGGCGGCTGGCGGGGACCGGTGACGTCATCGACGACGACCTGGCGTTCCGGCGCCGTAGCTGCTGCCTGTACTACCGGGTCCCCGACGGGGTGAAGTGTGAAGACTGCGCGCTGGTCTAGCGGTGGTCGCGGCCATGTGTTCGAGAGTTCCGCACAAGCGCGATCGCCGTGCACGGGAAGGCCGGTATCGCGGACGTTGGAATCGCCGGAGCCGGAAAGGGAACTCCTCCTTCGCGGGTGCCGGGCGGATCTGGCGGCTGGCCGCCCCGCTGATGGTGGCCGGGCTCACCCAGATCATCCTCAACGTCGTCGACACGGTCATGCTCGCGCGGCTGTCGACCGCGGCGCTGGGGGCGTTCGCGCTGGCGGCGCCGGTGTACCTGGTGGCCCTGGTCGTCGTCCGGGGGTGGGCCACCGCCGTCCAGATCCAGGTGGCCCGGCACCACGGGGCGGGCCGCCCGGGCGAGGTCGCCCGGGTGGTGCGGGTCGGCGTGCTCGTCTCCCTCGCCGCAGGCACGGCCGTGGGCGCCGTCCTGTACGCGGCGGCCACCCCCTTCCTGACCGTCCTGGGCGCCTCCGCGGAGCTGGTCGGGCCGGGTGCCGGCTACCTGCGGGTCCTGGCCTTCGCCGTCCCCCTGGCCGCCGTCTCCTTCACCGTCCAGGGGGCCTGCGCGGGCGTCGGGGTCACCCGGGTCGCCATGTACCACGCCCTGCTGGTCAACGCCGTCAACCTGCCGCTCGGCCTGGCCCTGATCTTCGGCGCGGGGTTCGGCGTCACCGGTGCGGCGGTCGCCACCCTGGTCGCGACCGGCACCGGCACCGCCTACCTGCTCGGGTACGGCAGGGCCAGGCTGCCGCGGGTTCCGGACGGCCCGATCGCCGCCGCCCGGACGGCCCGGGGCCTGTGGCGGATCGGCTGGCCCGAGATGAGCACGATGGGCATCGGGTACCTCAACGAGGCGCTCCTGGCCGGGTTCGCCGCCCGGATGGGCACCCACGACCTGGCGGCCTACCGCATCGTCGACAACCTCATCCTGGTGCTGTTCACCGTTCTCGTCTCGGCCACCACTGCCGTCACCGTCCTGGCCGGCCAGGAGCTGGGCGCCGGGGACCGGGAGCGGGCCGACGCCTGGCGGCGCGCGGGGCTGCGGCTGCTGGTCGTCCTGCTCGCCGTCCCCCTCGCCGCCGTGCTCCTGGCGGGCCGGCCACTGATCTCCCTGGTCACCACGGACGCCGCCGTCGCCGACCTCGCCTGGTCCATCGCGCCGCTGGCGCTGCTCAGCCTGGCCCCGCTGCTGGCCGGCATGGCCTACGCCGCCGTGCTGCGGGCCGCCGAGGACACCCGGGCCATCATGATCGCCTCGGTGGCCGGTGACTACGTCGCGCTCATCCCGCTCGCCTGGCTGCTGGGCGTCCACCTCGACCTGGGCCTCACCGGCCTCTACCTCGGCTGGACGGCGTTCGGGGTGCTCTACTCCCTGCTGCTCCACCTGCGCTACCGCCGGACGCGCCCCGGGCCGGGGCACCTCCGGTCACCGGCATCCGACGGACCGGAGGCTTCGCTGCCCTGACCGCTCGGTCGATCGGGGAGGCTTGTTCCGTACGGGTAGAGTGCGGCCGGAGAGGACGACCATGGCCCCACGGATCGACCCACGGATCGACGCGGAGACGGCCGCCGCCGAGCAGCCCCGCATCCCGCTGAGCCGGCGGCGGGTGCTGCGTGCCGCCGTGACGATCGCCGACCGTGACGGCCTCGACTCGCTCACGATGCGCCGGCTGGCGCAGGAGCTCGGGGTCGAGGCGATGTCGCTGTACCACCACGTCGCCAACAAGGAGGCGGTGCTGGAGGGCGTCATCGAGGTGATCCTCGGTGAGATCTTCGAGGCGGTGGAGGCGACCGCGGCGCCGGCGCCGGAGGAGGACTGGCGGGCGGCGCTGCGCGCCCGGATCCTCGCTGCCCGCGAGGTCCTGCTGCGCCATCGCTGGGCCCCGCGGGTACTGGAGTCGCGGCCCAGCATGAGCCCGGCGGTGATCGGCTACTACGACGGTGTGGTCGGGATCCTCCGGGCGGGCGGGTTCTCCTTCGACCTGGCGCACCGGGCGCTGCACGTGCTGGGCAGCCGCGCGCTCGGGTTCGCCCAGGAGCTGTTCGATCCCGACGGCGCCGCGGACGCGGATTCCAGCGAGATGATGGAGCAGATGGCCGACCGGTTCCCGCACCTCGTCGGGATGCTGGCGGACGCCGTCCACAACGACCCGGACGGCACCCTGGGTTTCTGCGACGACCAGTTCGAGTTCGAGTTCGCGCTCGACCTGATCCTCGACGGGCTGGAACGGCGCCGCGCCGGGGCGTGAGCCCGCCGGACGCCCTGTCACCTTCTGTCACTGGGTAGGCCGATTTCCGCTGCGCCCCTTGACTGCCTTACGCCGTACGATAACCTTACGGCGTATGACAGCCTTACGGCGTACGACGGAAGGAAGCCCCATGAAGGCCTGGACCTGGGAACGCTACGGCTCGCCCGACACACTGACCCTCCGGGACGTCGACGAGCCCGCCATCGCCCCCGACGAGGTGCTGGTGCGAGTGCGCGCCGCCTCCGTCAACCCCTACGACTGGCGGCACCTGCGGGCCGACCCGTACCTGGTGCGGCTGAGCTACGGCCTGCGGCGGCCGAAGGCGGGCCTGATCCTCGGCGCCGACCTGGCCGGCGTCGTCGAGCGGGTGGGCGACGAGGTGACCGGCTTCCGCCCCGGCGACGAGGTCTTCGGGGAGGTCCCGCTGGGCTCCTTCGCCGAGACCGTCGCCGTCCCGCAGGACAGGCTCGCCGTCAAGCCCGCCGGCCTCTCCTTCGAGCAGGCGGCGGCCGTGTCGATGGCCGCGCACACCGCCCTGCAGGGGCTGCGGGACGTCGGGCAGATCGAGGCCGGGCAGCGGGTCCTCGTCCACGGGGCCTCCGGCGGCATCGGCACGTTCGCCGTCCAACTCGCCAAGGCGTTCGGCGCCGAGGTCACCGCCGTCTGCAGCACCCGCAACCTCGAACTGGTCCGCTCCCTGGGCGCCGACCACGTCGTGGACTACACCAGCACGGACTTCACGCAGCGTGAAGAGCGGTACGACCTGCTCATGGACATCGTGGGCGACCGGTCCCTGGCGAAGCTCCGGAGCGTCCTGACGCCGGGCGGGACGCTCGTGATCGTCGGCGGTATCGCCGCGAGCAACCGGCTGCTCGGCCCCGCGGCGCAGATACTCCGCGGTGCCCTCGTCGCCCGCTTCGTCCGGCACCGCGTCGTCTCCGTCAGCTGGAAACCCAACGCGAAGGACCTGCGGTTCCTGGCGGAGCTCATGGAGGCGGGACGGGTCACGCCCGTCATCGACCGGACGTACGCGTTCACCGAGGTCCCCGAGGCGCTGCGCTACCTCGAACGCCGGCGCGCCCGCGGCAAGGTCGCCATCACCGTCTGATCGGCGCTCAGCTCGGGGTGAAGGTGACGGGCAGGTGCTTGAGCCCGCGCAGGCCGCCCCAGTGCCACTGCAACCGGGCGGCCGGCTCGGCCAGCGCGATGTCGGGCAGCCGCCGTAGCAGGGTGCCGATGGCGATCTGCCCTTCGAGCCTGGCCAGGGGCGCGCCCAGGCAGTAGTGGATGCCGTGCCCGAAGGCCAGGTGGGAGTTGTCCGTCCGGGAGACGTCGAGCCGGTCCGGCTCGGGGAAGCGCGCGGGGTCGCGGTCGGCGACCGCCAGGGCGAGGACGACGGTGTCGCCGCGCGGGATCCGGACCCCCGCCAGCTCGATGTCCTCGGTGGGGAAGCGCGTCATGCCGGGGTTGACGGGCCCGTCGTAGCGCAGGAACTCCTCGACCGCGGCCGGCAGCAGCTCCGGGTCCGCCCGCAGCAGGTCCAACTGGTCGGGGTGGGCGAGCAGGTGCGCCATGCCGCTGCCGATCAGGTTGACCGTGGTGATGTAACCGGCGACGAGCAGCAGGAACGTCATGGCGAGGAGTTCTTCCCCGTCGAGGCGCTGCTCGTCGTCGTGGGCGGTGATGAGCGCGCTGATCAGGTCCTCGCCGGGATCGGCCCGCTTGGCGGCGAGGAGGCCCTCCAGGTAGGCCCGCATGTGGGACCAGGCCTCGCGCAGCCGTTCGCGGTCCGGCCCGCCGTCCCGCTGGTCGAGCATGACGTCGGTCCACGCCTGGAAGCGGTCGCGGTCGTCGGCGGGAACGCCCAGCAGCTCGCTGATCACCGTGACCGGCAGCGGCAGCGCGAAGTCGTCGATGAGGTCGGCCCGGCCCAGCGGCGTGACCGCGTCGAGCAGCTGGTCGGCGATCTTCTGGATGCGGGGGCGCAGCTCGGCGGTGCGGCGCGCGGTGAACGCCTTGGACACCAGCCGCCGCAGCCGGGTGTGGTCGGGCGGGTTGCGGCGGAGCATGTCCCGCGGGAACGGCTCCAGTTGCGCGCGCAGCATCGGGTCCGTCGCGTCGTCGATGTCGCTGCTCATCCGCGGGTCGGAGATGAGCGCCAGCGCGTCCTCGTACCGGGTGACCAGCCACGCCGGCATCCCGCCGGCCAGCACCACCTGGTGGATCGGGCCCGCTTCCCGCAGCGTGTTGAGGAAGGGGAACGGATCGGCGATGAACGCCGGATCGTCGTAGGGGAAAAGGACCGGCTGCCGGCTCGTCGCCATCTCGCGCTCCCGCACCATGGTGTTCGACGTGGTGGACGCCACCGCCGGGTCTCGTTGTCGCGTGGAGCCGGCCGTCGTCGGCCGGCACGCCCGGCGCCGAACTGAACCCCCCGGCGGCGCCCTGCGGACGGTTACTGGTGTTCCCGGGACGGCAGAGCCCAAGCGCCGGCTCGGAGGCGTCCCACCAGGGCGTATTCGCCCGAAACCACCGCTCAAGGGGGCGACTCGCCGCCGCCGGGCCCACTGATCGTGACTCCAGGCAACCAACGCGTCACTTTCCTGTGAGGCCAAGGGCGCCGTGTGGGCAGAGTCCCCTATCGGGAATACGGGGACGAGAGGGGCATGGCGAGCCCCTTTCAGCGAGACAAGGTCCGGCTGGTCTTCGACGCCATGGACGGCGACGGGGACGGCGCCCTCCGCGAGACGGACTTCGAAGCCCTCGCCCGCCGGTGGGCGGCGGTCCGGGTCGCGGGCGACGAGGAACGGCTCCTGGCGGTCATGCGCGGCTGGTGGAGCACCCTGGCCCGGCACTCCCGGACGGCCGACGCGGTCGCGATCGACGATGTCCTGACCGTCGTCGACCTGCTCAAGGCCATGCCGGAGGCGGTCACCGCGACCGCCGACACGATGTTCGAGGCCGTGGACGAGAACCGGGACGGCCTCATCTCCCCGGCCGAGTACCGGCGGATGATCGAGGCGTGGCGCGGTGGCCCCGCCGAGGTCGGCGACACCTTCGCCCTGCTGGACTCGGACGGCGACGGCGCGATCTCCCGGGAGGAGTTCGCCGCCCACTGGTACGAGTTCTGGGCGGGGGACGACCCCGCCGCCCCGGGCAGCCGGGTCTTCGGGCGCGTCCCGGGCTGACCGCCGGCGCGCCGCGGCACCGAACCCGCCCGATGATCTGGACATTGCGGACTTGTAGGTTGTAACCGCCGTCCTCTAGGCTCACGCTCCGGTTAGGCGTGCCTAACCCGAACCAGCGTGATCAACGGGGAAACGGCAGGTGGCGGCGGGTGGCGGGGACTCCCAGGCGGCTCGCCGTGCTGGCGGGGTCGGCCGTGCTGCTGCTGGCCGCCGTGCTGGCGAGCCTGGCGGCCGGCAGCCGGGGCATCGCGCCCGGCGACGTGCTGCACGCCCTCCTGCACGCCGGCGACGACGACGAGACCCTGATCGTGCGCTCCCTGCGGGTGCCCCGGACGGTCATCGGCGTGGCCGTCGGCGCCGGCCTGGCCGTGGCCGGGGTCCTGATGCAGGCGCTCACCCGCAACCCGCTGGCCGACCCGCGGATCATGGGCGTCTCCTCGGGGGCCTCGCTGGGCGTGGTCGTGGCGATCAGCGTCCTCGGGCTGACCACGCTGCCGTCCTACATCTGGTTCGGGGTCGCCGGCGCCGCGCTGGCGGGGGCCTTCGTCTACGCGGTGGCGGCACGGACCCGCGACGGGGCCTCACCGGTCACGCTGGCACTGACCGGCACCGCGCTGGACGCCTCCCTCACCGGCGTGGTGATCGCCGTGCTCACCCTCAGCACGCAGACCTTCGACCAGTACCGTTTCTGGGCGGTCGGGTCGCTGGCCGGCCGGTCCGGCGAGGTCGCGCTGTGGGTGCTGCCGTTCGTGGCCGCCGGTGTCCTGCTGGCCTTCGCCGTCGCGAGCGGGCTGGACGCGCTCGCCCTCGGTGACGACGTCGCCCGGGGGCTCGGCCACGACGTCGGCCGGGTGCGGCTGGTCGCCGCCGTCGCGGCGATCGTGCTCGCCGGCGCCGCGGTCGCCGCCGCCGGGCCGGTCGGGTTCGTCGGGCTCGCCGTGCCGCACCTGGCCCGCGGGCTGGTCGGCGCCGCGCACCGCTGGGTGATGGCGGTCTCGCTGCTGCTCGGCCCCGCCCTGCTGCTCGCCGCGGACGTGATCGGCCGGCTGATCGTCCCGCCTGCCGAAGTCAAGGCCGGGATCGTCACCGCCCTCCTCGGCGCGCCGCTGCTGATTCTGCTCGTCCGCCGGGGCCGGACGGTGACCGCGTGAGAACGGCCCATCCGGCGGCGGGCCGCACGGTCCTGACCGCCGGCGCGACGACGTTCGTGCTGCGCCGCCGCGCCGCCGCCGCGTTCCTCGTCCTGACCGCGCTCACCGCGGCCGCGGTGGTGCTCTCGCTCGGCGTCGGCAGCACGTACATCGCACCCGGTGACGTCGTCCGCGCCCTCGCGGGCGACGGCCCCTTCACCGTCGTCGTCCAGGACCTGCGGCTGCCCCGGGTCGTGGTGGCGCTCGCCGTCGGCGCCCTGTTCGGGCTGTCCGGGGCGCTCCTGCAGTCGATCGCGCGCAACCCCCTCGCCAGCCCGGACGTCGTCGGCATCAGCCAGGGCGCCGGGCTCGCCGCCACGATCGTGGTGAGCGCCGGTCTGGGCGCCGCCTGGCTGGGGCCGCTCGCGCTGCTGGGCGGGCTGGCGGCGGCCACCGCGGTGCTCGCGCTGTCGTGGCGGTACGGGCTGGCCGCGCACCGCTTCGTGCTCTGCGGGATCGCCGTCGCCCTGGCGACGAAGGCGCTCACCGAGGTCTTCATCGCCGGCGCCGACCCGATCGACGGGCAGCGGGCGCAGGTCTGGCTGGCGGGCAGCCTGGCCGGGACGGGGTACGACGAGGCCCGCGTCCTGCTGATCCCGCTGGCCGTGCTCCTGCCGGTCCTGCTGTGGGCGGGCCGGGCGATGGACACCACCGGGCTGGACGACGACGTCGCCCGCGGCTTGGGCGTCCGGGTGGAGCGGCGGCGTCTCGCGCTGGGCGCCGTGGCGGTGCTGCTCGCCGCGCTGGCCATCTCCCAGGCGGGTGCCGTCGACTTCGTGGCGCTGGCCGCGGCCCAGCTCGCCCGGCGCACCGTCCGCGCCGAGCGCCCGCCGCTGGCCTGTTCCGCGCTCACCGGAGCGCTGCTGACCGTGGTCGCCGACCTTGTCGCGCGCACCGCGTTCGCGCCCGTCCAGCTTCCCGTCGGCGTGCTGACCGCCGTCCTCGGGGGCCCCTACCTGCTCTGGCTGCTGCTGCGGAGGACCCGATGACGATCCAGCCCAAGGGAGGGTCGCGCCACCCCGTCCGGCTGGCCGCCCGCGACCTCAGCGCCGGATACGGCGACCGGCTGGTCATCGAGGGCCTCGACCTGGAACTCCCGGGCGGCGCGTTCACGGTGGTCATCGGCCCGAACGCCTGCGGGAAGTCGACGCTGCTGCGGACGCTCGCCCGGTTGCTGTCCCCGCGCGGCGGTGCCGCGCTCATCGACGGCGCCGACCTGCACGGCCTGCCCACCCGGGAGCTGGCCCGCCGGATCAGCGTGCTGCCGCAGAGCCCGGTCGTCCCCGAGGGGATGAGCGTGGCCGACCTGGTGGCGCGCGGCCGGCAGCCGTACCAGCGCTGGTTCCGGCAGTGGAGCGCGCAGGACACCGCCGCGGTCGAGCAGGCGCTGGCCCTGACCGGCCTGACCGACCTGCGGGACCGCGGCGTGGACGCCCTGTCGGGCGGGCAGCGGCAGCGGGTGTGGATCGCCATGACGCTCGCGCAGGACACCGACGCGCTCCTGCTCGACGAACCGACCACCTACCTGGACCTCGCCCACCAGATCGAGGTCCTCGACCTGCTGCGGCGGCTGAACCGCGACGGCGGGCGCACGGTGATCGCCGTGCTGCACGACCTCAACCAGGCGTGCCGCTACGCCGACCACCTCGTCGTCATGAAGGCGGGCCGGGTGGTCGACCAGGGCCCGCCCGCCCAGGTGATGAACGCCGAGTGCCTGGCCGACGTGTTCGGCCTGGCCGGCGTCGTGGTGCCCTGTCCCGCCACGGGGGCGCCGATGGTCGTGCCGGACGCCCCGGCATGAACGAAACGAACGGAGAACGACTGTGAAGTTCCATGGGCTCAGGCGACGGCTGGGGCTGACCGTGGCCGTCGCGATGGCGGGCGGGCTGGCCCTGACCGCGTGCGGGGGCGGTGACTCCGCGACGGCCACCGGGCCCACCCGCCTGGTCAAGCACGCCATGGCCCAGACCGAGGTGCCGGAGCACCCGAAGCGGATCGTGGTCCTGGACCAGGACAAGCTGGACAGCCTCTACACCCTCGGCATCACCCCGGTCGGCGCCGCGCTGCCGGACCAGACGTCCGGCATGCCCAAGTACCTGGGCCCCGGCTTCGCCAAGGTGAAGAAGGTGGGAACGCTCCAGGAACCCGACCTGGAGGCGATCGCGGCACTCAAGCCCGACCTCATCCTGGGGTCGAAGTTCCGCCAGGAGAAGTTCTACGCCGAGCTGGCGAAGATCGCTCCCACCGTGTTCACCGAGAAGGTGGGGATCACCTGGAAGGAGAACTTCCTGCTGGACGCCGAGGCGGCCGGCAAGAAGGACGAGGGCCGGCAGAAGCTCCAGACCTACGAGGCGCAGGCCAAGGAGCTGGGCCGGCAGCTCGGCGACCCGGCCAAGGTGAAGATCAGCCTCGTCCGCTTCCGCCCCGACGAGATCCGCCAGTACGGGCCCGAGTCGTTCGCCGGGATCGTGCTGAACGACATCGGCCTCGGCCGCCCGAAGGCCCAACTGCTGGAGGGCGCGGACGACCGCAGGTTCGCGGCGCTCAGCCCGGAACGGATCGCCGAGGCCGACGGAGACATGATCTTCGTCAGCGCGTTCGGCCAGAAGGCGGCCGAGCGGCAGTCGACGGTGACCGCCGGCCCGCTGTGGAAGAAGCTCGCCGCCGTGCAGGCCGGGCACGTGCAGGTCGTGGACGACGAGACCTGGATGACCGGCATCGGCGTCACGGCCGCCGGGAAGATCATGAACGACGTGCGGACGTACGTGACGCCCCTGACCAAGGGGTGACCGCGTTCCGGTGACGCCCGCCCGGGGTGCGCGACGGCACCGTCCGGCCCGGCGGCCGGCAGGTGACGGCGCCGACGTCGGCCGGCGATCGGCATCCCCTGCCGGCCGCCGCCGAGCGGAACCACAGGCCGCCGGGCCGCGGTTCCACCCGGCGGCGGCCGGCGGGGTGGCCGGAGTCCCGGGCGGCCACATGACGGGAGGCGAGGGCGCGTGGGACGATGCTGGCGCCGGAACCGGTGCGTCCCCCTTCTTGAGCTACCGGAGTTCCCATGAGCGAGCGGAACCGTCCTCGGCCCGCACCAGAACCACCGGAGCCCGCGCTCCCCGCCGAGGCCCCGACGGGCGTCGGTGACTTCCGCGGCGTGGTCCTCGACCCCGCCGACGACATCGAGACGGTGGCGGAACCCCCGGCGGAGCCCGCGCAGCCGCCCGGGCCCGAGCCGCGCTGACGGCATGGTCCCCTCGTCCGTCGGCTCGGTCGTCGTCTTCCTCCTGCTGGTCACCCCGGGCGCGGCGTTCGAACTGCTGTGGCAGCGCACCCGCCCGCGCCGGGACGAGAGCGCCTTCATCGAGATCAGCCGGGTGCTGCTGACCGGGGTGCTGCTCAGCGGCGCGGCGATCGCGACCCTGATGGCGGTCGAGGCACTGGTCCCCGGCGCCGCGGTGGACCTCTTCGCGCTGCTGCGGGACGGCGAACGGTACGTCGACCGGCACCCGGCGCTGGTCGTGGGCACCCTCGCCGCCGGCCTGGCCGTCGCGCTGCTCTACGGCGTGGCCGCGCACGACCTGCTGACGGCGCCCACGGCACGGCGGATCGCGCACGAGACCGTGTGGCACACCGCGTTCGGCCGGCTGCCCGGCCCGCGCGCCCGCGCCTTCCTCAGCGTCCAGCTCAGGGACGGCACCACGATCATGGGTTACGCGGCCGGGTACTCCACCGAACCCGATCCGGCCCGGCGCGACCTGATGCTCGCCGCACCGCTGACGATGCGGCGTCCCGGCGCGGAGGAGGCCACGGCGCTGGCGGGAAGCTGGCAGGTGATGGTGGTCGCGGGCGCCGAGATCAGCACGATCGCGGCCGCCTACGTCGACCGGCCCGCCGCCGCGCCCGGGCCTCGCCCGCGCCCCGCCGTGCCCTTCGCGCGACGGCGCTGGGCCGTCGCGCTCGCCGGTGTCCTGGCCGTCCTCGCCGTCCTGGTTGTGACGGCCGCGCTCTGACCCGGAGGCCGGCGTGTGGCACCGCCTCGAACGAAGGCTCCACCTCCGCGAGGTGACCGCCTCCGTCGAGCTCGCCCGGCGCGCCGACGAGGAGTGGGCCTCGATCCGCTCGCTCCCCGAGGAGGAGTACGACGAGCTGGTGGACGCGCTGCACGCCATGCTCGCGGACGAGGACCTGGACGCCAGGGCCCGCCGGCTCCGGGAACGGCACCTGGACGGGGGGCGGTTCGACCTGCGCGTCGCCACGGCGCTCGCCCGGTTGAGCTGGTACCGCCACCTCTTCCTCCCGGACCGGATACCGCCGGCGGAACTGGCCTCCGCGGTCACGCTGTTCCGCCAGGTCCACGCCGAGGACCCCCGGCAGGTCCCCGCCCTCCTGGTCCCGGCCTTCGACCCCGGTGCGGACTCCGGACGGGACGAGGACGACCTGGACGTGCTGACGGTGGCCGCGTGGGACCTGATCGCCTGCGGCGACGAGCACCGCGACGACGCGACGGCGCTGGCCCTGGCCGCCGCCGGGCTGGCTGGCCGGCTGCCGGAGGTCTCCGTGGACCAGCGCGCCGAATTAGCCGAGACGCTGGCCGAATGCGGCCTGACCGAGCGCGCCCTGGCCGAGATGCGCGTGGTGGTGGCGCGGACGCCGGGCGACGACGACGCCCGTCTCCGGTGGGTGGTGGCGCTCGTCGCGCTGGCGGCCGAGATCGACGCCGAGCCCCCGGCGCATCCGCTGCCCGGAACGCTGGCGCTCCTGCTGGCGGAGGTGCGCGCGGCCGCCCCGGAGAACCCGTCCCTGCCGGAAGTGGTCCGGGACCTGGCGAGCTCGACCCTGGCGGCCCTGCGGGACGGGCTGGACGTCCCCCACGAGCACGTTGCGGAGGTGCTCCGCGCGGTGGAGCGTGTCCCCGAGGACGCCCCGGAGCACGCCGAGGCCCTGTGGGACGCCCTGCTCGCGGCGGCCTACCACGTCCTGGAACCCGAGGACGCCGCCGAGCCCGGCGAGCTGCGGCACACCATCGAGAGCCGGCTCGGCCGCCACTTCGGGCGGGACGGCCACCCGACGTCCGACCTGGCGGTGGCCACGGAGGTGGCGGACCTCTGCTGGGACCGGTTCCTGGCCTGGCCGGACCACGTCCCCGACGGGAAGCTCGCGTTCGCGGTCGCGCTCTTCCAGCGGTTGCCCGCGGTGCACCGGGATTCGGTCCCCGAACTCCTCCGGCCGTCGCTGGACCCGGGCCTGCACGAGACCGGGACGGACGAGGAGGACGTGTGGGTGCTGGCGTTGTGCGCGTGCCGGCTGTTCTCCTACGCGGACGGGGCGGAGCCGCGCCGCGAGTTCCTCGACCACGCCCGCGGCCTGACCACGCGCGCCAGGACGCTTGGCCGGCGGCTCGGCACGCCGACCGGGGCGGACGTGCGGGCCATGCTGGCCACGGCCCTGCTCCACCTCTTCGGGATCACCGACGACCATGAACTGCTGGACGAGGCCGAGGAACTCGTCGCCTCCTTCGAACCGGACCTGCTCGGCGGGCTCACCGGCGACGGAACGGGCACGATCGAGGACCGGCGCGCCGCCCTGATCCGGTCGCGGGACGCGGAGCGCGCGGCCGCGAACCCGGCCCAGGGGGAGATCTCCCTCCTGGAGACGCTCGCCGACGTCCGCTGGTACCGCTACCAGCACGGAGCGGAGACGACCGGCGCCGACCTGGCCCTGGTGATCGCGCTGTACGAACACCTCCACGTGGCCGCCCCGGAGGTGGTGCCCAACGGGCTGCGGGTCCTGATTGAGCCGGGCTTCGGGTGGGGGGCCCACGGCGACGAGGGGGATGCCGCGGCCCTGGCGGCATGGGCCGTCGACCTGTTCGACTACGCCGGGGCGGAAGCCGTCCCCGGCCAGGACGCACCGCCCAGCCGCTTCCTGGAGTACGCGTTCGGCCTCACCGCCCGGTCGGCGGCACTGGTCGAACGGCTCGCCGACCCGGGCCCGCTGGCCCACGCCGCGCTGGCCGGTGCCCTGCTGGACGGGTTCGACCACACCGGCGACCAGGCCGTTCTCGACCAGGCCGTGGAGCACGCCCGGGCGGCCGTGGCGCGGACCCCGCCGGACGACGGCGACCGGCTCATCCGCCTGGTCGTCCTGGGCCGGGCGCTGATGCAGGTCGCCGACACCAGGAGGGACCCCGCCGCCCTGCAGGAGGCGATGGACCTGCTCCGTCCCGTGGTGGAGGCGGCCGACACCGGAAATCCCCACACGGCGTTGGTGGCGGGCGTTCTCGCGGGAGCGCACGGCGTTCGGAGCGGGTGGAACACGGGGATGGAGGTCGCCGCCGAGACCATGCGGGAGTTCCGCCGGCTCATGCCGCTGATCCCGGAGGGCACCCCGGGCCGGACCGAGCTGGCCATGGCCGGCATCACGGCGGAGATGAACTACTTCACCTCCGTCAACGACGCGGGCGGAGCGCGCCAGAGCAGGGCCGAGCTCGACCGGATACTGGCCCGGATGCCCGCGGGAACCTCGCTGTACGACATCGGCCGGCTGGCGTCGGCGGCGTTCGCCGTGTTCGAACATCTCCTTGACGCAGGCACCCTGCGCGAGCAAGCCCTGCTCTCGACGCCCGGGCCGGTGCGCGACGCGGCGCTCGACCGCGCCCTGGCCCGCTACCGGGAGCTGTTCCAGAGCGTCCGCTCGCTGAGCCCGCTGGAACGAGCGGACCAGCTCTCCGTGTTCGTCACCATGCTGATCTCGGTGGACACGGCGCGGGGCTCCTTCACACCGGACAGCGACGAGTGGCTCACCCTGCTGGAGGAGGCGCTGGCCGGCATCCCCGCCGGCAGCGAGCAGTACCGGCTGCTCCGCGGCGAACTCGGCTGGATGCTGCTGTACCGGTACCGGCTGCGCCGGGACACCGCCGATCTCGACCGCGCGATCGCGCTGCTGCGCCACCGGCTCGCCGACCCGGCCGGCACCGACGACCCCGGCTCCCGGCACCTGGCCGCCGGCAATCTGGGCGCGGCGTTACGGGAGCGCTACCTGCTCACCGGCGACGAGGACTCCTACCGGGAGGGCATGGCGGCCCTGCGGAGCGTGGTCGACGCCTCCGCCGCCAGGGTCCTCGAACGGCTGGCGAGCGCCCTGATCGCCGCGCAGCTCGCCGCGGACGCCGGCCGCTGGCCCGCGGCCACCGAGGTGCTCGCCCGGGGCGTCGCGCTCGTGGCCCGCCTGACCTGGCGCGGGCTGAACCGTCCGTCCCAGGAGAAGGCGCTGGTGATGTGGGCGGACGCGACGAAGGAGGCGGCCGCCGCCGCGGTCCGGGCCGGCGACCCCGGCCGCGCCGTGGAACTGCTCGAACAGGGCCGGGCGTCCCTGTCCCACCAGGCGCTCGACACCCGCGGCGACACCTCCCGGCTCAGGGACGAGCACCCGGACCTCGCCCGGCGGCTCGACGGGATCGACGCCGCGATCGAGCGGACCGGTGACCACGCCCGGCGGCACGCGCTCGCGGCGGAGTGGGACGCGCTGGTCGCCGAGATTCGGTCGCGCCCCGGTCTCGCGCGCTTCCTGCGTCCCCCCGGCCACGCGGAGCTGCGCCCGGCCCCCGGGCAGACGGTCGTCATGGTCAACCCCGCCGACTTCGGCTCCTGCGCGCTGGTCGCCACCGACGCCGGCGTCCGCACCGTGGCGCTGCCCGCCCTGACCACCGGGGGCGTCCGGGAGCACGTCGAGACCTTCCACGCCGCGATCGACCGCCGCGTCCGGGCCGCGGACGACCGGGAGCGGCGGGCCGCCGCGGACACGATGACCGCCGTGCTGGACTGGCTGTGGCACACCACCGCCGAACCGATCCTGGCCGACCTGGGCCACACCCGCGCCCCCGCCCCCGGCGCGCCGTGGCCTCGGGTGCACTGGTGCCCGACCTGGCTGCTGGGCTTCCTGCCCCTGCACGCGGCCGCGTCCCGCGACACCGGCGCCGCCGTGCTGGACCGGGTGGCCTCCTCCTACACGATCAGCCTGCGCATGTTGCGGGCGGTCACCCGGCGCGCCGACCCCGCGTCCCCCGCGCGTTCCCTGCTGGTGGTGTCCCTGCCGGACACCCCGGGACTGCCACCGCTGCCCGGGGCCCGGCGGGAGTCGGCCCACCTGGCCGGCCTGCCCGTGCCCGCCACGACGCTCACCGGGGACCGCGCGACCCGGGACGCGGTCCGCGGTGCCCTGGCCGGCCACCCGTGGGCCCACTTCTCCTGCCACGCGGCGCAGGACCCGCTGAACCCGAGCCGGGGACGGATCTTCCTGCACGACCACAAGGCCGCCCCGTTCACCGTTCTGGACATCTCCCGGCTGCGCCTGGAGGACGCCCGGCTGGCCTTCCTGTCAGCCTGCGAGACCGCGCGCGGCGGCCTCCGGCTGCCCGACGAGGCGCTGCATCTCGGCGGCGCGCTGCAACTCGCGGGCTTCCAGCACGTGATCGCCACGATGTGGCCGGTCGAGGACGAGGTCGCCGCCTGGATGACCGCGCGGATGTACGACCGGATGCACACCGCCGGGGCGCTGGACCCGGCCCGGGCCGCCCTGGCCCTGCACGAGGCGGCACGCGCCCTCCGCCACCGGCACCCGGCCGACCCGATCCTGTGGGCGAGCCACCTCCACTTCGGCCCCTGAGCCCCGGCCGTCGGGTCCCGGTTCTCCGGCCCGCCCGGCATCCCATTGTGTTAGTCACTAACAATTGTTACCGTGTAACGGTGGGATTGCGGGAGACGAAGCGGAGCAGGACGCGGCAGGCGATCCAGGAGCAGGCCATGCGCCTCTTCCTGGAGCGCGGCTTCGAGGGGACCACGGTCGCCGAGGTGGCCGAGGCCGCCGAGGTGTCGTCCATGACGGTGTTCCGGCACTTCCCCACCAAGGAGCACCTGGTCCTCCAGGACGACTACGACCCGGTGATCGCCGACCGTCTCCGGCACCGCCCCGCCGGCGAGCCGGTCCTGCACCGGATCGCGGCGAGCATCCTGGACGGCCTCGCGGAACTACCGCCCGACCCGCGGCTGCTGCTGGCCCGCACCCGGCTGATCCTGTACACCCCCGCGCTGCGCGCCCGGGTGTGGGAGAACAACCACGCCACCCAGCAGGTCATCGTCGCCGCCCTGCCCGACGACGACCCCTTCGAAGTCCAGGTCGCCGCGAGCGCCTGCCTGGCCGTCGCGACCACCGTGATGGTCCGCTGGGCCGAGACCGACGGCCACGCCGACCTGCGGGAACTGATGGCCGAGGCGCTGGCGGTGGTCACCCGATGATCGAGGCGCGCGAGCTGACCAAACGCTACGGGCGCACCACCGCCGTGGACGGCCTCTCCCTGCGGGTCGCCTCCGGCGAGGTGTACGGCTTCCTCGGCCTCAACGGCGCGGGAAAATCCACCACGATTCGCATGCTGCTCGGCATGACCCGCCCCACCGGCGGCTCCGTCCGCCTGTTCGACCGGGCCGAACCGGACTGGAGCCGGGTCGGGTACCTCGTCGACGGAGCCCACGCCTACCCCGGCCTCACCGTCCGGGAGAACCTGGAACTCACCCGGCGGCTGCGCCGGGAACCCGTCCCCGCCGCCGTGGACCGGGCCATCGAACTGCTCGGCCTGACCCCCCACCGCGACCGGCGGGCCGGCACCCTGTCCCAGGGCAACGCCCAGCGCCTCGGACTGGCCAAGGCCGTCCTCCACCGCCCCGACCTGCTCATCCTGGACGAACCGGCCAACGGCCTCGACCCCGCCGGGATCGTGGAACTGCGCGGCACCCTGCGGCGCCTCGCCCACGAGGACGGCACCGCGATCCTGGTCTCCAGCCACATCCTCGCCGAGGTCGCCCGCACCGCCGACCGCATCGGCATCATCGACCGGGGCCGCCTGCTCACCGAGTTCCCCGCAACCGACCTGCCCCGCTGCACCTGCGGCACCGAGAACCTGGAGGACGTCTTCCTCCGACTGCTCACCGACCACCGGCCGGAGGCGGCGGCATGAGCGCCGCGCTGTGGACCGAGACCGTCAAGTTCCTGCGCTCCCGGGCGCCCTGGGCGACGGGCGTGGCCTTCCTGCTCCCAGTCCTGCTTGCCGCGCTGTTCGTGACGGCCTCTGACGACGCGACCCTGGCCGGCAAGTCCCAGGCCCTGGGGATCACCCCCGACTGGCCCGGCTTCCACACCGCGCTCCTGCAGATCGACGCCGCGGGCGGGTTCCTGCTCTTCGGCGTCCTGGTCACCTGGATGTTCGGCCGCGAGTTCAGCGACCGCACCTTCCTGGACCTGCTCGCCCTCCCCACCTCCCGCACGGCGATCGTCCTGGCCAAGTTCACCGTCACCACGACCTGGCTGCTCCTGCTCGGCGCCCTCCAGACGGCCGCGTGGCTCGCCACCGGGACGCTCCTCGACCTGCCCGGCGGCCCCGGAGCGGTCCGAGAGGGCCTGCCCGACCTGCTCCTGCTGCTCGCCCTCACCGTCGCCCTCACCCTCCCGGTCGCCCTCGCCGCCAGCGCCGGCCGCGGCTACCTCCCCGGCGTCGCCGCCACCGTCGCCCTCCTGGTCTCCGGCGTCGCCACCGCCACCACCGGCGGAGCCACCTGGTTCCCCTGGGCGGTCCCGGCCGCCCTGGGCGGACTCACCGGCACACCGTCCCTCCCGCCCCTCGGCCTGGCGACCGTCGCCGCGACGGCCGCGGCCGGCATCGCCACCACCGCCCTCTGGTGGCAACGAGCCGACCATTAGGCCGTGCCTCGAATTCCGGGTGCGCCGGGTGCCGATGGTCCTGGTTCGCTCACGCAGGCCCGGCCGCCCTGGCGGGGTGTGTCCTGCAGGTGACGTGCCGCCGATACCGCCCCGGCTCACCCCGCTGACCTGACCAGAGGCCCACCAGTACCCACGCCGGTGATCGTTGAGGATAGGTGGGGCTGGGGCCCCACCTATCCTCAACGATCACCCCGATGGCGTTCTGGACGACGGTGATGGCCACCGGCTGGGCCCCACCCATCCTCAATGATCGTGCCGGGCGGAGGCGGGATCCGCCGGCCGGGTGGGGCACCAGATCCTGGCGCTCGCCGCGGAGAAGTCAGGGCGTCCGGCGGTCCGTGGCGTGGTCGGCGCAGACCGCCACCTCGCAGCCGGCGTCCCGCAGCACCACCGGCACGGTGTCGCCGCCGAGCGGGTTGCCGTGCTCGGAATGCCTGCGCGCGCCGACGACCATCAGTTCGGCACGCTCGCCCGCGGCGGCCAGCACCTGGCCGGGATCACCGAAGACGACCCGCAGCCGGGTGGTGAGATGCCGGGAGCGCGGGACGACACGTGCGGCCAGCCGCCGCAGGCGCAACCATTCGATGACGGCGCGCACCGGACGCGGGACGGTACCGCGGGAGTCGAGGACATGGATCACGTCGAGCACGGCGTGGCGCCGCTGGGCCTCGGTGGCGGCGCGGCGAAGCGCGGCGATGGAGTTGGCCGAACCATCGACGCCTACGACCACGCATCGAGGCCTGGGCACGACCCGCATGATGGACCTGGTCATTCTCCCAGGTTAAACACTGCGGAGTACCGCCCCGGCGATGCCGGGACGCGGCGCCGGGTCCGGGGCGGGCGAGCGGCCCGTGGTGGATGACGCACGACCGCCACGCCGGACGGGCTCACCGGGACCAGGCCGGTGGCGAAGACGTCCTTCGCGGCGCGGACGGACGCGTGCTCTCCGGCCACGGCGCGGGTGAGTTCATCCGGACCGCCGGGAGGAGCGCTTGGCGGACGCCGGCCGCTTGAACACGAAGGTCAGCGTCTGGCCGTTCTCCGAATGGCTGACCAGTTCCCAGCCGTCGGCGGAGTAGGCGTCCAGCAGCTCGTCAGGGGAGGACCAGGAGTCCGGCTGGTGGGGATTGTAGGTGTCGATCACATGCTCCCAGCGTTGTGGCGGCATCGCGGCGTTCCCTTCGGTGGAGCGGCGGCCGGGGCGCGGCCGGACACCCGCCAGGTTCCCACCTGTTGACTTCCTCCCATGGCTGAGCCGGGGGATTACCACCGGCTTGAGAGCGGGTTGGGCCGGTACGGCCTCGCGGGGTCCCTGTTTCGCGGACCGCCTGACGGCGAGGTCTCCACAGGCCGGCGCCGCATGTCCTGCGGCGCTGAGGATGTTCAGGTCGGCGTGGTCGCAGGCCGTGCACACGAAGACCGTTTGGCTCTTGCGGTCGTCGGCGTCCACGTGCCCGCACGAAGCGGGCCGCCCAGCCGGGATCACGGCGACGATGCCGGACAGGCGGGACCTGGTACTGCGTGACGTCAGCGCCCGCCGTCCGGCCACCTCGGAGAACATCGGCCCGCCACGACCGGCGATCGCGGGTCGGACTTCAGCTCGGACCGGCGCCGCGGTCCTCGCGTGCCATGTCCCCCGTGCCGGGGGTTCCCGCGCCCAGGCCGTAACGCAGGAGCACGGCGCCCTTGGCGGAGGCGACGGGCGGTTCGAGGAGTTCCAGGTTGGCGGGGACCGCACCACCGTCGAAGACCTTCTTGCCGACGCCGAGCACGAGGGGGAAGACCCACAGGTCGAGCCGGTCGAAGAGGCGCTCGCGCAGGAGGGTCTGCACCAGGTTCAGGCTCCCGATCACGTGGACGTGCTCGTGCTTGTCGCGCAGCTCGCGCACGGCGCCCACCAGGTCGGGGCCGAGCTGGGTCGAGCCCGCCCAGCCCAGGTCCGGGTTGCCGCGTGAGGCGACGTACTTGGGGATGCTGTTGAACAGCGTGGCGATCCCGCCGTCGACGCCGTCGGCCTGGTTCGGCCAGTGCGCGGCGAAGATGTCGTAGGTCCTGCGGCCCAGCAGCAGGGCGTCCATGCCCTCCATTCCGGCACCGACGTGCCGGCCGACCGTCTCGTCGAACAGGGGCGCCTGCCACCCCCCGAACGGAAAGCCGTCCGGGTCCTCCTCGGGGCTCCCCGGCGCCTGGCCGACCAGGTCGAGCGTCGCGAACAGGTCGATGTGGATGGTGCCCATGGGGTTCTCCTCGCGCTCCGGTCCGTGCCGGCACGAACCTAGACCGGTGCACTGACAGAACTCGTCGAACGACCACCACCAGGAGGGCTGGGCGGCTTCGCCGGGCGGGCATTCGATGTCCGGCGCGGCGTCCGCTCCGGCGGCCTCTTGACCTCGAGTCGAGTTGAGGTCCCAGAGTGGTGGCATGGTCTTCACAGCAGCCGAGCGCGACTACCTGGGCATCCACCGGCGCGGGCACCTGGCCACCATCGGGCCCGGCGGAGCACCGCAGGTCAAACCCATCGCCTACATCCTGACCGGCGACGCCATCGACATCGGCGGGCCGAACCTGACCGATTCGCGGAAGTACCGCAACATCCAGGCCGACCCCAGGGTCTCCTTCGCTCTCGACGACGAAGCCGAAGAGCCCGTGGGCCCCGGCGGCCAGACCGGCCGCGGCCTGGAGATCCGCGGCACCGCCGAACTGCTCGTCCTGGAGGACGAACTCCTGCCGGGCTTCAGCCGCGACGTGATCCGCGTCCACCCCCGCCGGATCATCGCCTGGAACATCGACGGCCCCGGCCCCAACATCCGCAACGCCGACGGCACCGGATCGGCCACGGCCGGCTGAGAACCGCCCTGGCAGCAGCGGATCCGGGCCTGCCCGGCGTTATCCTGGGCGTGTCCCGAACGCCAGAATGGCGGAACGGACATCGAAACCGCAGGTCACGCCCCCCGAAAAGTGGACCCGCCGCAATGCCTCGCCCGACTCGAAGGGCATAGAAGCCCCTTGGCGTTTCGCCTGTTTCTAGGGCGCGTCGCAACGCTCCGCCCGACTCGAAGAGCATGGAAACCAGATGACGGTGGTCCCCAGCAGGCCCTTGACGCTGACTCCGGTCGCACCGCCCCGCCCGATCCGAAGGGCATGGAAACGGTCCCATGTGCTGACGGAACCAATTGGTGTCGGTGGCCCCGTCGCAACGTCCCGCCCGACCAAAGGGCATGGAAACGAGCCGGTGCAGTGACGAACACCCACCTGGTGAGCCGCCGCGGTTTCCGCCGGCCCGGCGGCTGACGATGCCGGCCGCCCTGACCCTCCGGCTGGTGCCCGACCGCCCCGCCCGGCCCGACACCAGGCAGCTCCACGGGCTGGCGTGCGCGCTGTTCGAGAATTCCACCGACCACCGCGCGCAGCGCAAACCCTTCACCGTCTGGCCGGTGGCGCCCGACCCCGTCGACCCGGACACCGGCCTGCTGCTACGGGCGAGCTGGCTGGCCGAGGAACCCCTGCCGTTCGACCCCGACCGGCTCACCGAGGTCCGGTTCGGGTCACGCCGGTGCCCCGTGGCCGCCGCCGACGTCGTGCGGACCTCCCGCGCCCGCCTGGCCACCACCGCACCGGCGTCCACCGCGGAACTGACCTTCCGCTCCCCGGCCTACTTCGCCGCCAACGGACGGCGCACCGTCACCCCGGACCTGCGGCTCGTCCTCGGCGGGTACCGGCGCCGCTGGAACGAACATCTCCCCACCGGCTCCCCGCTGCACCTGGACGACGAACTGGGCCGGGAACTGCACCGCGCCGTCGAACTCACCGGCTACGACCTGCGCACCGTCCGCCGCGACGGCGGCCACGGCCACCCCGTGACCGGCTTCACCGGCCACATGGCCCTCGCCCTGACCCCCGACGCCCCCACCGAACTGCGCGCCGCCTTCACCGCCCTGCTGAGCTTCGCCCCCTACAGCGGCACCGGCGCCCGCACCACCCACGGCTTCGGCGCCACCACCGCCACCCTGCACAGGCCGGCCTCCCCGGCCTGACCACCCGGCGCCCGGCAGCCGGTACAGCGGTCACCGGATCGGTCGGAGAACGCCCCGGTCGGCGCGGCGGTGAATCATCAGGTCAGAGCGGGTTTCCTCGTGGCCGCATCACTCGGCAGTTATGCTCGAACCCGGCTACGGCCGAGGATGGCGGAACGGACACCGAAACCCCAGGTCAGCACCCCGAAGAACCCCGACCCGTCGCAACGCCCCGCCCGACTCGAAGGGCATAGAAACAAGACGAGGCCCTCGCTGTTGGCCTTGTAGATGCCCCCCGTCACAACGCCCCGCCCGACTCGAAGGGCATAGAAACGAACTCCTCGTTCCAGAGCCGCTCGTTGGTGATCGGCTCGTCGCAACGCCCCGCCCGACTCGGAGGGCATGGAAACCCGTGGTTCTCGAACCCGTCGTACGAGGCCGTCACGTGTCACAACGTCCCGCCCGACCCGAGGGCATAGAAACGTGTGGCCGTTCAGATGGGCGTCCAGCGTGTACAGGTCACGACGCCCCGCCCGACTTGAAGGGCATAGAAACAGGTAGAGCGCCACGGCGCAGTCGATCGCGTTGTCGACGTCACAACGCCTCGTTTGACCCGGAGGGCATAGAGACCACCCAGGATCTGCAGTTCATCGTGATGGACCCGTCGTAGCACCCCGACCAGGCTCAAAGGGCATACGAACGGGCACGTCAGCTCGTCGAGCAGACCTTGTACCGGCTGGGTCGCACTACCCGGCCCGGGTCTGCGCGGTCTTCTCGGCCTGACCGTCGCCGCCCTCGCTCGCCCCTATGTCCCCGCCGAGGCTTCTCCTCTGCTCGCTCGGGTAGCGGCCGAAGTGATCGCCGCACGTGAGCCGCCGGATGCCTCGTTGCCGCTCTTTCTCATCCGCCGGCGCGTTCGATCACGGTGTCGAGGCGCTTTTCGAGGTGCGCACGGGCGTCCTCGGTGTCGCCTCCGGCTATGGCGATCATGGCGATTCCGGCGGTGATGATCACGTCGGCGAGTTCCTTCTGCACGTCGTCACGGGTGCCGTGGACGCCTTTGCGGGGGTTCTGGCCGGTGACACCGATGTAGGCCTGCACGGCTTCGCCGAACTCCTCGGCGATCTTCATGATGCGGGTCTGTTCGTCGATGCCGGCCAGGAAGCCGGAGTGCAGGCGTGCGAGGTGATCCCACATGGTCGACCGTCCCGGGGTGTCGGCGTGGCGGAGCGCACGTGACGCTAAGGCATGTCTCGAAGCAAGGTAAACAGCCTCCCCACGGCATCGGCACCAACTGCGCCCACCCTCCTGAGGGCCCCTACCAGCAGCAGCGCCAACCACACACTCACAGATCCTTCAGCTTTTAGTGCGCTCTAGCGCCTCGGATGCTGAAGGATCAAGTCGGCTGAGGCCCCGAGGGGGAAGCGCAAGCGGTACCGGTACTACAGGGAGGCTTTGGCCTTGCTGCGGAACAGGCCATAGGAGGAGCCGAAACCGCACCGCTTTGACCTGCGGTGATGCACTACCGCCGGACTGCTGCAAAAATCAGCTCCAGCGGCTTGCCGAACCGGGCCTCGACCTGGGATTTTACCCTCGGGTCGCAGATCATCCCTGGAGGGATAGCAACGCCAGGGTGAGGCGGTGGGCGTCCTGCTCCCGGATGGTCGCAGATCATCCCTGGAGGGATAGCAACCTGAAGGTGACCCGGAACATGAACGCGCCGGCGGCCGGGTCGCGGATTATCCCTGGAGAGGACGTAACTTCGTTTGTGTCTTGGGCGGATGAAAGGGCTGAGGTGCTCCGGAAGATCCGGAGCACCTCAGGGAGCGGGGTAGGGCGGGTCTACGCCAGGTCGAGTTTTCCGGCTTTGATTTGGTGGATCAGGTGTCTGAAAGCCGGTTGGTCGATGGAAAGGGCGGTGTTGGTGGGGTTCTTGCTGTCGCGGAGGCCGATGGCGTCTGGTAGTTGGGCGACTTCGATGCACTGTCCGGACTGGCCGCCGCTGTGGCTGCTTTTGCGC
Source organism: Actinomadura craniellae (assembly GCF_003289645.1). Lineage (GTDB taxonomy): Bacteria > Actinomycetota > Actinomycetes > Streptosporangiales > Streptosporangiaceae > Actinomadura_D > Actinomadura_D craniellae. The sequence goes on from NZ_QLYX01000011.1 coordinate 179,928, forward strand.
CAGGTGGTGGAGGAAACGCTGTTGGTGTGCACAGGCTCTCCAGGGAGGAGGGGGGTTACGGCAGGTCGAGTTCTCCGGTCTTGACCTGCTGGATCAGCGTCCCGAATGATGCCCGGTGGACGATGAGGATGGGGCCGGCGGGGTTTTTGCTGTCGCGGAGGCCGACGACGCCGGGTGCTTGGGCGACTTCGACGCAGTCACCGCTCTGGCCGCCGCTGTGGCTGCTCTTGCGCCAGGTGGTGGGGAGGTCGATCCTGTTCACAGGCTCTCCAGGATGTCTTGGATCAGCTTCTCGGAGTCTGAGGCCGAGAGGGTGAGGGATCGGATGCGTTCGAACTTTACGCCAAGCTCGGCGACTCGCGTACCTGTGTCGATCATCCGGCCCCAGCCGCCGATGCTTTCGATGTAGGCGACGTCGGGCTCGGTGGGGAAGCTCAGGATGGTGAACGCGCCCTCGGGGCAGATCTGGGCGCGGTCCGGCACGATGTGGATGGTGATGTTGGGCCTGCGTGCCAGTTCCAGCAGGTGTTCCAGTTGGGCGCGCATGATGTCGCGGTCGCCGAACCATCGTCGTACGGCGAACTCGTCCAGCAGAGCGACGATCATCGGTGGCTCTTCCCGCGTGAGGATCTCCTGCCGGTCCATGCGCGCGGTGACCAGTTCCTCGAGTTTGTCGGCGCGCTGTCCGGCGCGCAGGACCGCCCGGGCGTAGTCCACGGTCTGGAACAGTCCGGTGATCACGAAATTCTCGTAGAGGCGGACCATGGTGGCGTTCGCTTCGGCGTCGGTGAATTCCGGGAAGCTGGCCGGTAGGCCGGTTTCCTCGATGAGGCGCGGGTGCAGGCATTCGAAGAACATGTCCAGGCCGAAGACGCCGTCCATGGCCTGGCAGAGGCGGAAGCCGGGGGTGCGGGTGCAGGTTTCGATGCCGCTGATCAGGCTGCCGGAGACGTGCAGCAGCTGGCCGAGGGCGGGCTGGGACAGTTTGGCCTTCTCGCGTTGCTGCTTGAGGTGGTAGGCGAAGAAGCCGCGGACGGATTCGTCGGGTCGTGCGGGAGGCATCGGGGTCGCCTTCCTCTCTGCACTGGGGGGTGTGCGAGGTCCGATTCACGTGTGGAGACGGACTTGTGGCCGAGAGTAACCAGCCCTGCCGAGGATGGGAGGGCACTTCGACAAGCTCCCTGACAAGGCGGAACCGATGCAGTCCACAAACCCCCGCAAGGCCCCCATGCCGGCCGCGGAACCGACCCACCGTTCGCTCCCGGCCCCGGGAAAGGGCAGACCGGAGGGCGCGGACGAGCCGGCGCTCTCCCACCTCCGGGCACTGTGCGCGGCGGTCCAGGCGGGCACCGCCCTCCGGGCCCGGGTGGCCGAGCGGCCCGGCGACTGCGGCGGGCCGGTCCTGCGGGTGGTCAACCCCGGCGCGGGGCACCTGGCCGAGGAGATCGGCTGCCGGGCCGGGGGAGGGGGGCACCGGTTCACCTGGTCCTGGGGGGACGACCTCGGTCCCGCCCGGGACGTGCCCGCCGCCGTGCGGGCGATCGAGCGGGTCCTGGCCGCGGACGCGATGTGATGCCCGGCCTCGAAGCCCTGGCGGGGCAGGCCGTCGCGGTGGTGTTCCTGGGGATGGCCTGCACGATCGCCGTCTGGGAGCTGTACCGGCCCGCCGCCAGGTACGCGCTGTCCCGCCTCTGCCGCATCACCCGGCTGACGGGCCGCGCCGCCGCTCCCCGGGCGGAGACGGCCGGACGGTCCCGCCCGGGGAGGCGCCCCGTGCCCGCACCGATTCCAGGAGGTGACCGGAACGATGGGTGAATGGACGGACCTGTGCACCCCGTCCGATCGGTGGCTGTACCAGAGCGCCCTGACCTGGCGGCGCATCTACCCGGGCCGGGCCGACCAGGTGACGCACGCCCGGCGGTTCGTGCGCTCCATGCTCGCCGGGACCGGCCGGTGCGAGGACGCGGAGTTCATCGTCTCCGAGCTGGCCTCCAACGCCATCCTGCACACCCTGTCGGGCGCGCGGCGCGGCTGGTTCGGCGTCGAGGTCTCCCTCGCGATGCACGCCTGGATCAGCGTCCGCGACCTGGGCGGCAGGAGGACCCCGTCCGCGGTGGTGCCCGCGGGCTCGGTGAACGGGCTGCGCGAGAACGGCCGGGGCCTGCCCGCGGTCGCCGAGCTGGCCCTGGCCACCGGCTACAACGGGGACCCGGTCGGCGGCCACACGGTCTGGGCGCAACTGGGCCTGCCGCCGGAACCGCCGCTGGAGGTGCCGTGAACGGCCTCCTCCCGCCGATCGGCCGCCACCGGCGCGCCCGCGAGTGCGGGTGAGGCGCGGACGCGCTCATGCCGTCCGGGCCGAGGCCCGGGAGACGGCGCGCCGAGGGTGGGCTCATGCGGTCGAGTCGGGGTTCGGGAGGCGGCGGGCCGGGGGCGGGCTCATGCGGTCGGGTCGGGTCGGGTCCAGGGGCGGTGCGCCGAGGGCGGGCTCAGGTCGTCGGGTCGAGGTCCAGGAAGTCGGCGAAGGGGTCGTCCAGGCCGGTGGTGGGCTCGTCGCGGCCGAGCAGGCACGAGTCGAGCAGCGCGCCGATCCGGTCCTGGTCCAGTTGGGGGCCGGTGAGCACCAGGTGCTGGACGCGGTCGCCGTGGTCGGGGGACCAGTCCAGCGCGGCGGCCAGCCTGCGGGCGGGTGGGGCCGCGTCCCAGCCGGTTTCGGGGAGGGCGGCCAGCCAGGGGCCGGTGTCGGCGACGGTGACGATTCCGGCGACGGCGTCCCAGGCCAGCATTCGGTCGGGCCGGTTCGCGAGCCAGAACCGGCCCCGGCTGCGCACGGACTCGGTGGCGAGGGTGTCCATGGCGTCGAAGAACCGGGCCGGGTGCAGGGGGGCGGTGCGGTGCCAGACCACGGTGTCCGCCGCGGGGGTGTGCGTGGGGCAGGGGAGTTGGGCGGTGGCCGGGTCGACGCGGGCCGCGAGTTCCCGGGTGCACCAGCCGGGGCCGGTGACCGGGGGGAGCGGTTCGCCGGGCATGGTGACGGGGGTCATCGGTGCCAGGTGCCCGAGTAGTTCCCGGCACAGCTGGAGATCGTCCTCGTCGATCGGGGGCAGTGGCGCGGGCAGGGGGTCCGCGACGACGAGCGCGGTGGCGTACTCGATCTGGTGGGCCAGCACCTCGGCCAGGTAGCGCTGGTCGCCGGAGGTGCCCGGTTTGCCGAGTTCGGCCAGTAGTTCGCCCCGGCAGATGTCGGTGGGCATCAGTTCGGCGTCCACCGCGGTCAGCACGCCGGTCAGCCGCAGGTCGCCGTCCCGGACGGGGAGCGCCTCGGCGATCGACCGGGGCTCGACGCAGTCCCACAGGTCCAGGACCAGCAGCGGGGCCAGGCTCGCGTGCCGTAGCGCCTCGCGGACCAGGTCGTTGCGGACGGTGCAGGTCACGCAGTCGCCGTCGAGCCGGAGCAGGGACCGGTCGTGCGTCGTGCCGGCGTCCCGGACGGTGCGCGTCACGAAGCCGTCCGCGGAGTCGCGGAGGTCGTGGTGGATCGCCAGGGCGCCGGGGTGCTCGCGCAGGAGCCGGTCGACGACTGCGGTGCGGGCCGTGGCGTGCAGCCCGGCCACCAGCACGACGGGAACGGACATCGGACCCCCTCTGCAAATGAAAACGGTTATCGCTATCATTGCATGCCGAAGGGGCGCCCACGACGCGTTGCCACCGGACGCTGGGCCGCGGTGCGCGGCGAGACCAGCCGCGTACACGGCTCCCGGAACCGGTGGAACGAGCCCGATCGTCCCCGCACGCTCCCTGACCGGAAGGAGTTCAGATGTCCCGTCGCTGCCAGCTGACCGGCGCCGAGCCGTCGTTCGGCAAGAAGGTGTCGCACTCGCACCGGCGCACCTCACGACGGTTCGACCCCAACATCCAGACCAAGCGGTACTGGCTGCCGGGCGAACGCCGGTACGTCCGGCTGCGGCTGTCCGCCCGCGCGATCAAGACGATCGACAAGATCGGCATCGAGTCGGCCGTCGCGCGCATCCGAGCCCGAGGAGAGAAGGTCTGATGGCCAAGAAGAGCAAGATCGCCGCCAACGAGCGCCGCAAGGAGGTCGTGGCCCGCCACGCGGAGCGCCGCGCCGAACTCAAGCGCCTGATCCGCAGCCCGCACACCGCCGAGGACGCCCGCGCGGCGGCCGTCCGCGAACTGCGCCGCCAGCCGCGCGACGCCAGCGCCACCCGGATCCGCAACCGCGACGCCGTGGACGGCCGCCCCCGCGGGCACCTGCGCAAGTTCGGGCTGTCCCGGGTGCGCTTCCGCGACCTGGCGCACCGCGGTGAACTCCCGGGCATCACCAAGTCGAGCTGGTAGGAGCACCCATGGCCGTCCCCAAACGCAAGATGTCCAGGAGCAACACCCGCAAGCGCCGGGCGCAGTGGAAGGCGTCCCGCCCGGACCTGGTGCCCATCACCGTCGACGGAAAGCGCACGCTCGTCCCGCGCTACCTCGTCCGGGCCTACCAGGACGGTCTGCTGACCGACGAGGCGTGACCGGGCGGCGCGGGGGCCGCGCCCTGCGCGGCCCCCGCGCCACCGGCCGAACACAGAGAAAGGAACGCGCGCATGCGCACCTCCCGCCGCGTCGATCGGCGCCGCAAGCCGAACCCCCTGCACGGCGTCACGTACATCGACTACAAGGACGTCGGGCTGCTGCGGCGCTTCATCTCCGACCGCGGCAAGATCCGCAGCCGCCGCGTCACCGGGGTGACCGTCCAGCAGCAGAAACAGCTGGCCAGGGCCATCAAGAACGCCCGCGAGATGGCGCTGCTGCCCTACGGCTCCCGTCCCGCCACCCGGGACGGGAAACCCTGAGGTGACGCCCCGCCGGAAGCCCGTGCCGTGGCCTGTCAGGCGGGTGCCGGATGGGCGTAGTGAGGGCCGGTGAGGAGCAGGTGCCGGCGGACGAGCCTGCGCCAGCGCCGCTGGCGGTAGCGGTAGATCCCGGTGGCCGCGAGGGCGACGAGACCGGTGAGCGGACCGGCATCGATATCGACGGTGTCGCTGTAGCGGCACGTGCGCTCACCGGTCGGCTCGACATGCAGGGTGTGGTTCCAGGCCCGCAGGAAGCCGCCGTGCTCGCGCGAGCGCAGGCTCCGGGTGGCCGGGTCGATCTCGACCAGGTGGATGGTGTGGCGCGACAGCGGGACCAGATGGAACAGCAGGATCCATCCGGTCCCGCACTCACCCTCCTGGAAGGGGTCGGTGCGGCCGACCAGGGCGGGAAAGCCGATCAGCCCTCGCGTGACGAACAGGAACGACGAGGGGTGCTGCATCGCCGCCCAGACCCGGTCGGCGGTGGTGGGCAGTTCGGTATGGATGTGGACGGTCTTCACGCCGCCTCCAGGCTGGGGATTAGGGTGACCTAACAACGATTGTGGGTGGCGGCCCAATGCGGCGGCTACTCGCTTTTCAGGAGGTCGTGCTCGTGCCGGACAAACGCCTGCGGCCCAGGAAAAGTCCAGGTCAGCAGCGGGCCGTCGAGACCCGGCAGCGGCTGCTGGACGCGGCTGCTCGCGTTTTCTCCGAACACGGTTACCGCAGGGGCACGACCAATCGGATCGCCGAGGCCGCCGGGCACTCGATCGGGTCGCTGTACCAGTACTTCCCCAACAAGGACGCCATTCTGGTGGAGCTGTCCACCGCCCACGCCCGGGCCGGGATCGCCGCCGTCGAGCGGCTCCTGGACGGCGGGGCACTGCCGGACCGCCTGGAGGACAAGATCAGGCTGTTCGTCCGCGCGGCCATCGACAACCACCGGGACGACCCGGCCCTGCACCGCGTGCTGTTCGAGGAGGCGCCGCGCTCGCCGGAACTGCTGGACTTCCTGCACGCGGCGCAACTGCGCGCCACCGAGGCCGCCGAGGAACTGCTGGGCGCCGACCCGCAGGTCACCGTGGCCGACATCCCCATGGCGGCCCGCCTCGTGGTGACGTCCATCGAATCCCAGGTGCATCGTTTCACCGCCGACGCCGGGCTGGAGAACGTCGACGCGTTCGAGAACGAACTGGTCGCCATGCTCGTGCGCTACCTGACCGCCCGGCCGCCCGGGCCGCGGCCGTCACCCGGGTGAGCCGTGTGCGGCCTCGGCGGCGGAGTCGCCCTCCGGGGGAACCGCCTCGCCGTCGGGGCCGAGGAACAGCGCCACGACGGCGGCCAGTACGAGCACGACCGCCATGCTGAGCAGGCTCACCGAGACCAAGCCGGTGGCGAAGGCGTCCTTGGCCGTCTCCAGCGCTCCGGCCGCGGCGCCGTTGCGCGCCGGCTCCGCGGCGGCCGCGGCGGAGGCCAGGCTGTCCCGCGCGGCGGTACGGAGCTCGTCCGGCAGCCCGGACGGCAGGTCGCCGGTGACGGTGTGGCGGTAGACGGCGGTGCCGACCGCGCCCAGCGTGGCGACGCCGAGCGCCATGCCCAGCTCGCTGCAGGTCTCCGACAGGGAGGAGGCCGAACCGCTCTTCTCCTTGGGCGCGGAGGAGATCACCAGGTCGATGACCAGGACCATCAGCGGGCTCAGCCCGACGGTGATCAGCACGCTGCCCAGTACCGCCGGCAGCAGTCCCGTCTCGACGCCCACCAGGGAGAACACGCCGTAGCCGGCGGCGGCGACGAGCAGGCCGCCCGCGATGACGCGGGGCTTGGAGATCCGGGCCGTCAGCACCGGCGCGACCATCGCGCCCGCGATGTTGGCCAGCGCGTAGGGCGCCATCCACAACCCGGCCCGGGCCGGGGACAGCTCCAGGACCAGCTGCAGGTACTGCGCGAACAGGAGGACGAAGGCGCCCAGGGTGAGCGTGCCCAGGAGCAGGGCGCCCAGGCCGATGCTGAAGGCGCGGAACCGGAACAGGCCGAGGTCCATCAGCGGGCTGGTCAGGGTGCGCTGGCGGCGGACGAAGACCCAGCCGAACACCGCGCCCGCGGCGAGCGCGACGAGCACGGCCGCGCTCCACCCGTCCTCCGCGGCCTTCTTGAAAGCCCAGATGGCGGGCAGGATCGTGGCCAGGGACAGGGCGACGCTGAAGAGGTCGAGCCGGCCCGGCCGGGGGTCCCGGTACTCGGGCAGCAGGAACGGTGCGGCGACCAGCAGGAGCACCATCACCGGCACGCCCATCAGGAACACCGCCCCCCACCAGAACCATTCGAGGACCACCCCGCCGATCAGGGGCCCGACCGCACCGCCCGCGGAGAAGCAGCTCAGCCAGACGGCGACGGCGAACCCGCGCTGCCTCGGGTCGAGGAACATGTTGGTGATCAAAGCCAGGGTGGACGGCATCAGGGTGGCGCCCGCGACGCCGAGCAGGGCGCGGGTCGCGATCAGCATCGCCGGGTCGGACGCGTAGGCCGCGGCGACGGAGGCCAGGCCGAAGGCCGCGGCACCGATCATGAGTAGCCGGCGGCGGCCGATCCGGTCGCCCAGCGTCCCCATCGTGATGAGGAAACCGGCGATCATGAAGCCGTAGACGTCCAGGATCCACAGCTGCTGGGTGCTGCTGGGCCCCAGGTCGGCGGACAGCTGCGGCAGCGCCAGGTGCAGCACGGTGAAGTCGAGCGCGAGCAGGATCGTGGGCAGCGCCAGGACGGCGAGCCCGATCCATTCGCGCGTCCCGGCCCTGGGGGCGGCGGAGGCCATGGGCGGTGCTCCTTTCCGGTCTTTCGTTGGACGGGACGGCGAGCGGCCCGCGAGGTGTCCTCGCCACCCTGCGGCGCGGGGGTTCCGGAAAGGTTCCGGCGCCGTTCGGGCCCGGGCCGGCGGGAGGCGCTGCACTACCCTGAGGCCCATGCGCTTCGGGGTGCTGGGCCCGCTGGAACTGTGGCGGGCCGACGGCGGGCCGATCCGGATCCCCGAGGCCAAGGTGCGCGCTCTCCTCGCTGCGCTGCTGGTGCGCGAGGGCCGCCCCGTCCCGGCGGACACCCTCGTCGAGGACCTGTGGGGCGCCGCCCCGCCGGCCCGCCCGGAGCGGGTGCTGCGCTCGAAGCTGTCCCGGCTCCGCGGCGTCCTGGAGCAGGCCGAACCGGGTGGCCGCGCCCGGCTCGCCCACGGCCCCGGCGGCTACCGGCTCGACCTCGGGCCGGACGACCTGGACGCCGCGCGCTTCCGCTCCCTGGCCGGGCGTGCCCGCGCCGCGGCCGGCCCCCGGGAGCGGGCCGCGCTGCTCGGCGAGGCGCTGGCGCTGTGGCGGGGCCCCGTCCTGGCCGGCCTCGCCGACGCCCCCTTCGCCGCCCCGGCCGCCGCGCTGCTGGAGGAGGAGCGGCTGACCGCGCTGGAGGAGCGGAGCCGCGCCCGCCTCGACCTCGGCGAGCACCACCTGCTGGCCGGGGAACTGGCGGGCCCGGCCGACGAGCACCCGCTGCGCGAGGGGCTGCGGGCCCTGCAGATGCTGGCGCTGTACCGGGCCGGACGGCAGGCCGAGGCGCTGGCGGCGTTCCAGCGGCTGCGGCGGGGCCTCGCCGAGGACCTGGGCGTCGACCCCGGGCCCGAGGTGACCCGGCTGCACGAGGCGATCCTGCGGCAGGACCCGGACCTCGGGCCCGCCGGCCCGTCCCGGTCGAACCTGCCGGCGGAACTCACGGAGATCATCGGCAGGGAGGGCGAGACCGCCGAGGTGCGGGCCCTCGTGCGGGAGGCGCGCCTGGTCACCCTGACCGGCCCCGGCGGGGTGGGCAAGACCCGGCTGGCCCTGGAGGCCGCGGCGGGGCTGCGCGAGCACTTCCCGGACGGGCTGTGGCTGGTGGAGCTGGGCGCGCTGGGCGCCGGATCCGCGGCGGGCGGGGCCGGCCCCGCCCGGGTCGCCGAGGCGGTCGCGGCGGTGCTCGGCCTGCGCGACGACGAGCCCGGCGCCGCCGCCGACCGGCTGGCGGAGGTGCTGCGCGGCGCCCGCATGCTGCTGCTCCTGGACAACTGCGAGCACGTGGTCCACCCGGCCGCCGGACTCGTCCGGACGCTCACCCGGACCGCCCCGCACCTGCGGGTGCTGGCCACCGGGCGGCAACCGCTCGGCATACCCGGCGAACACGTCTACGAGGTGCCCCCGCTGGACGTCCCGGCGGCGGACGAGGCGATCTCCGCGGCGTCGGCCGCGTCCTCCGGCGCGGTACGTCTCTTCACCGTCCGCGCGGCGGAGGCGGCGCCGCGCTTCCGCCTGGACGAGCACAACGCCCCGGCGGTCGCCGCCGTCTGCCGTCGGCTGGACGGCCTGCCCCTGGCGCTGGAACTGGCCGCCCGCCGGGTGCGCGCGCTCGGCGTGCACGAGCTCGCGGCCCGGCTGGACGACCGTTTCGGGTTGCTGACCGCGGCCGGCGCCGGGGCCGCCCCACGGCAGCGGACGCTGCGCGCCGTGATCGACTGGAGCTGGGACCTGCTCGCCGAACCCGAACGGGCGGTCCTGCGCAGGCTGTCCGTCCACGCCGAGGGGTGCGACCTGGCGGCCGCCGAGGCGGTCGCGGGCGGCGACGACCTGCCCGGCGGCGTCCTGGACCCCCTGTCCCAGCTGGTGGAGCGGTCGCTGCTGACCGCTGTGGACGGCCCCGACGGCGTCCGCTACCGGATGCTGGAAACCCTCGCCGCCTACGCCGCCGAACGGCTGGCCGAGTCCGGGGAGGGCGCGGCCACCCGGCACCGGCACCTGTGCTTCTACCGGGACCTCGCCGAGCGGTCCGCACCCGGCCTGCGCGGCCGTGACCAGCCGCGCTGGCTGCGGCGGCTCGACCTGGAGGCCGCCAACCTGCGCGTCGCGCTGGACCACGCGGTGCGGACCGGCGACGCGGCCTCCGCCCTGCGGCTGGCGCTCGGCCCGCTGTGGCACCGGTGCCTGCGCGGGCAGCTGCGCGACGCCCACCGCTCGCTCGGCGCGGCGCTGGCGCTGGACGGTGGGCCGGCGGAGCTGCGCGCGGAGGCCGCCGCCTGGCGGGCGGCCCTGGAGCTGAAGGTGGGAGAGCCGCGGGACCCGGTGGCCGCCGCGCGGCAGGCCGCGGACCTCCTGGCGGGCGCGGCCGCTCCCCGGCGGGCGCACGTGCAGTGGTTCCTCGCCGGCGCCGCGTTGGAGTTCGGCGAGCTGTCGCTGAGCGAGGAACTGCTCGCCGCGGCCCTGGCGGCGTTCCGCGCGGGCGACGACCGGTGGGGCGTCGCCGCCGCCCTGTGCACCCGCGCGTGGCTGGCGCAGGCCAGGGGACGGCTCACCCGGTTCGAGGCCGACGCCCGGGAGGGGCTGGAGCTGTTCCGCGAGCTCGGCGACCGGTGGGGGCAGTTGCAGGCGCTGCCCATGCTCGGTCACCGCGCACAGATCCGGGGCGACTACGCGACGGCGGCCCGGCACCACCGGGAGGGGCTGCACCTCGCCGAGCAGCTCGGGCTGTGGTCGGAGATGTCCTACCGGCTGTCGGAGCTGGGCCGGGTCGCGCTGCTGACCGGCGACCACCGGGCCGCGGCGGAACTGCACGAGCGGGCGCGGCGGTCGGCGGCCGAGCGGGGCGACCGGTTCGGCGAGTGGCTGGCCGAGCTGGGGCTCGCCCTCGGCGCGCGCCGCGAGGGCCGGCTGGACGAGGCCGAACGGTACCTGTCCGGCTGGCTGGAGCACGGCGGGACGGCGCGGGGACCGGCGGCGGTGGCACCGGCCCTGGCCGAGCTGGGGTACGTCGCCGAGCAGCGCGGGGACGCCGCGGAGGCGCTGCGCAGGCACCGCGCAGGACTGGACGCCGCGCGGGCCACCGGCGACCCGAGGGCGATCGCACTGGCCCTGGAGGGGATCGCCGGGGCGCACGCGCTCCAGGGCCGGGCGGCCGAGGCGGCGTACCTGCTGGGAAAGGCGGCGGCGGCCCGCGAGTCGGTCGGCGCACCCCTTCCGCCCGCCGAGCGGACCGACGTCGCCCGGGCCGAGGCGGCGGCCCGCGCCGGCCTCGGCGAACCGGCGTACCGCACGGAGTTCGAGCGGGGCCGCGCGGAGGGCGCCCGGCGGACCGAGGTCCGCTCCCCGCCGGTATCCGATCGGTGACGTGCACCGGTCGGCGGTCAGCCGGTGCGGACGGTGGTCGGGCCCGACGTCGGCGCACCCCTCGGCGTGGACGGACGACCGGCGCAGGACCGCCCGTTCGGGTTCGGCGAGCAGGTCCCGGCTCCAGTCGATTCGTCCGGCGTGACGGGCACCGGACCCGATGGGTGGAGGTCGTCCGGCCATCTCCCGCCGTGGTCCCGCTTGACCTTGACACGGTGACAAGGTCTTCACTGTGGCCGAGGAGGTGGTTCCGATGACCATGCCGGAAGAGGACACGAACACGATGCGGGCTCTCCGGGCGCTGGAAAACAGCAGCTCGTCGGTGCGGCTCCAGGCGGTGCTGGCGGTCGGCACGACCCCGGACCCGCGGTTCGTCGGCAAGCTCGTCGAACGATGCGCGATCGAGCCCGACTTCTACGTGCGCGACATGCTCACGTGGGCACTCACCCGCCACCCGGCGGCACTGACGGTCCCCAGGCTCATCGGCGAACTCCGCTCGGAGCGGGCACAGGCACGCAGCCAGGCGCTGCACACGCTGTCCAAGATCGGAGACCGGCGGGCATGGCCGGCGATCACCCGGGCGCTGCTGACCGACGCCGACGACGAGGTGGCGCGGAGCGCGTGGCGGGCGGCGGTCGTCCTCGTGCCCGACGGGGAAGGACCCGAGCTGGCGGAAACGCTGGCGACACAGCTCGGCCGCGGCGAGCGCGAGACGCAGCTGAGCCTCAGCCGGGCGCTGATCGCGCTCGGTGAGGTGATCATGCCGGTCCTGCGTGCCGCGAGGACGGCCCCCGACCCTCGCGTGCGCCGGCACGCGGTCGCCACGGAACGGCTGCTGCGCGACCCGGACGCCGGATTCGAGTTCGCGATCGAGGAGGCGAAGCGCACCGTGGCCCTCGGCACGACCGGGCAGGAGGGATGACAGGCGGTGCTGATCGGCGATGTGGCTCGGCTGTCCGGGGTGAGCGCCCGCATGCTCCGGCACTACGACTCGCTCGGCCTGGTGCGGCCGACGGGCCGTACCGGGGCCGGCTACCGGGAGTACTCCGGCGAGGACATCCGGCGGATCTTCCACATCGAGAGCCTGCGGTCGCTGGGGCTGTCGCTGCGTGAAGTCGGGCGCGCGCTCGACGACCCCGGCTTCGCACCTGCGGAACTCGTCGACGACCTCATCCGCCGGACGAGAGAACGCATCGCCGGCGAGACGGAGCTGCTCACCCGGCTCCACCGGATCGGTGCCGCGGAACCCGCCGGCTGGGAGGACGTCCTCCAGATCGTCGCGCTCCTGCGGAGCCTGGGCTCGGAGAGCGCCGGGAGACGCCAGCGCGCGGCCCTGGCCTCGGCCCGGGAGGTTCCGGTGGAAGCACTGGTCGAGGCGGTGCTGAGCGAGGCGGACCCGAACGTCGCCGGAGCCCTCCGCTGGGCGCTGGCGCGATCGGGCGAGGGCGGATCGGCGCTGCTGGCGGAGGGACTGGACGCACCGGCGGCCGAGGTACGCGAACGCGCCGTCCAGTCCCTCGCCGAGATGCCGGACGGCGCGGCGACCGCCCTGCTGCGGGACGCCCTCACGCACCCCGACCTCGTGGTCCGCAGGCACGCGGCCCTGGCGCTCGGGGCACGGGGAACGGCCGACGCGGTCCCGACGCTCATCGACATGATCGTCGAGGGGGCGAGCGACGTCGACGCCGCCGACGCGCTGGGCGCGCTGGCGAGCGACCCCGCGCTGGCGGACCGGATCGCCACCGGGCTCGTCGACCGCCTCGCCGACGGCACCGTCGGATCGCCCGCCCGCCGGCGGCTGACACAGGCGCTCGCGGACATCCCGGGAACCACGACGTCACGCGCCCTCGCGGACCTGTCCCACGACGAAGACCGCGCCATCGCGCTGACCGCGACCTACCTCCTCCGGCTACGCGACGCCCGCTGAGGAATCACGCACCCGCGGAGGCGCCCGGCTCTCGGCGCCGCGCGATCGAGCAGGCCGCGGGAAGCGGGACGGGGCGCGGTGCGGATAACAGGTGACATCCCCCGCACTTGAGAGGGCCGTATGACAGAAACGAACCGTCTGTGAGGGGCGGAACGACCACCGACGCCGAGCTCATCGAGAGTTCCTTGCGTGAGCCGGAGCGGTTCGCGGTTCTGTACGACCGGCACCACCAGATGGTGCATCGGTACATCGCGCGGCGGCTCGGTCGGGATCTGGCCGATGACCTGATGGCGGACACGTTCCTGGTCGCTTTCCGGCGGCGGGAGCGCTATGACCTGACGCGTTCGGATGCCCGGCCCTGGTTGTACGGCATCGCGACGACCCTGGTCGGCCAGCATCACCGCGAGGAGAGCCGGTTCTGGCGGTTCATCGCGCGGACCGGTGTCGATCACGTCGTGGAGTTCCCCGGCGACCAGGTCGCCGACCGGGTGAGCGCACAGGGCCTGCGACGGGAACTGGCGGCCGCGCTCGCCAAACTGCCGCGCGGCCAGCGGGACGTGCTGCTGCTCACCGCGGCCGGTGGCCTGACCACTGAGGAGATCGCATCGGCTCTCGGCATAGCCAAGGGGACCGTGCATTCCCGGCTGAGCCGGGCCCGGAAGAGAACAGGCGACGTACTGGGCGGGGCCGACCCCCGGGAGATCAATGAGGAGTTCGTTCATGAAAGAGCTTGAGCGTATGTACGCAGAGGTACTGCCGCCGGACGAGAAGGCCGTGGTCGCGGGGCGCCGCCGCCTGCTCGCCGCCGCGCACGACGCCGGTTCCGTGCCCGCCCGCGGGCGACGTCGCCCGCAGATCGGACGGGGATGGCGGCTCGCCGCCCCTGTCGGCCTCACCGCGGCGCTGACCGCCGGCGTCATCGTGGCCGCCCAGGGCGGCGACCCGGGCGAGGGCGGCGGTCCCGGGCCCATCACGCTGCGGCCGGTCGCCGCCCCCCAGGACCTGGCCCACAACGCGGCCCTGGTGGCGGCGAACGAGCCCGCCGGGAAGGCCGGTCCCACCCGGTGGGCGTACCTGAAGACCGTTTTCGTCCCGACCCAGGAGGGTGGCGGCCCGCCGCTGTTCGGCGCCCCGAAGAAGACCCGGACCCAGGAGATGTGGCGTCGAACCGACGACAGGCAGTTCGCCCTCACCGAGGGGGGAAGGCTCCGGGTCGTCAACGGCTCCAAGTCCCTGCCGACCGGCGTGAACCGCATGGATTACCCCTACCTGCTGTCCCTGCCGACCCGGCCTGACGGGCTGCTCGCCCAGGTCTACAAGACGGTCGACGCGGAGTACGCCAGGAGTTTCGCGAACTGGAAAAAGCCGATCCCGGCGAACGCGTCGAACCGGACACGTGAGAAGTACGAACTGATGAGGAAGTCGAAGCCGATCCCGCCGACGGCCGAAGAGCGGAACGCCAGGGCATTCGAACTCATCACGCTCTACATGCGCGACGCGGTGCTGCCACCCAAGATCCAAGCGGCTCTGTACGGCGCCGCGGCGAAGATCCCCGGCATCCGCTACGAGGCCAAAGCCACCGACGTCGCCGGTCGCGCGGGCGTCACGCTCTACCGCGTCGACAACGGCTACCTGCGCCGTGAAATCATCATCAACCCCAGGTCCTACGGCTACATGGGCTTCCGCGTCGTCGCCATCAAGGACCACCGGGAGGCCGGGGTGCCGCCCGTCAAGCAGGGCCAGACCATCGGCTGGGGCGCCCTGCTCGAGGCGACCTTCGTCTCCGGGCCCGGCCAACGCTCCTGACGATCCGCTCTGCGGTACCGCCCGCGGCGCTACGCGGCCAGTGCTCCCCGGACGCTCCGGGGACGCTGGCCGCCGGCGCGCGGTCAGGAAGGAGGGACCGGCGTGCACCCGCCGGCCCGCCCCGGCGGCATCGTGCGCGTCGCCGGGGACCGGGGGCACCGCACCGGTGCTCGGGTCGGCCGTCCGTGACACGGGGAACCTCGCAAGCCCTAGTGGGCTTGGTCGGGTTCGGTGAGCGCGATCTGCTGCCAGGCCCGTGTCCAGATCTCCAGGTCGGCCTGGTCGGCTCCGCAGCCTTCGATGTAGGCGCGCACGAGGTCGAGGCTGGGCAGCGTGGGGCGGTTGCTGAGGGTGGAGAAGGTGGAGGCGGCGTACCGGTTGCCGACCGCGTTCGCCATCTTGCGGTAGCTGGCTTTTCCTTTCCAGACCCGGTAGGCGCTCATCAAGGTCATCAGTTCGGTTGCCGTGGTGGCGGTGAGCGGGTCGGGTTTGAGGCCACGTCCGGGCCGGGGCTCGGTCGCCGTCTCTCCTGACGGGTCTTCGTCGGGCCGGCCGGGGTAGTGCCCGGGGTCGCCGTCGGCGCGGGGCTGGTCGGGTTCCCGAGTGGGGAGGGTTTGCTGGGCCGGTTCGCTGCGGGAGAAGTCGTCGAACAGTTTCTTGGCGACTTCGATGACGGCCGGCCCGGCTCCGCAGTCGGTGAGGGTGCCCTCGATGGAGTACCACCGGAACCCGAACTCCACGTCCCCGCGCATGAACTGCTCCGCCTTGTGGGGGTTGATGTCCCAGCGGCGAGCGTGCGCGATGACCTGGTCCCGGTCGGGGCCGTGCAGCAGCACGTACAAAATGATCAGCTTGAGCTTCTCGCGCTCGGTGCCCTGGCCGGGGTAATTCAGCTCCAGGAATCTCTCCATGGCAGCCTTGGTGATAGGAGCAGTTTCGGGTGATTTGCCGTTTTTCTTGCTTTTCCACCTCAACCTCATTGCGACTCACCTCAACCGATCTTGAAGCTGGCGGTGTGCGCGGCGGTATGGGTGGGTCGTGCTCTGGCGGCTCTGGTGCGGAAGCCAGGCATGCAGGAGACGGCGCTGTCCATTTGCGGTCGCTTCACTTTCGAGAGCGGTTCTGGTTCAGGACCGGGCGGATAGGAACGATCTGGGTACAGCCAGCCCAACGATTGGCGGTCAGAGGGCGGCTTACGGAGAAATCATGGCCTATGGGGGCTGGTGAGCGCCTGAGGTTTGGGCCCACTCAGTGCAGGGTGTACGAAACTGAACACTGTCCGGTATCCAATTGTTCCCATTGCATGGCAACCCTGGCCGGGTGGTCACTGTATCGGCGGGGTCAGTGAGATGTTCACCCGTGTTCGATTCTGCTGACAAACAGTCGCTAGGAGTTGTTTCGGGGAATAATCGAGTGTGGAGTCACCGCGTCACATGACACATGTGTCGATATTGTGGTGATTTATCCGGGAGGGTTGTCCAGGACCGGGCGGCTTCACCTGGAAGCGGTGAGAACGAACGACGGAAACCTGTTGGCGGCAGGAGTTGTTCGATCACCGTCACGGTTCGCCCTTGCCGGGCGGCCGCAGGGCCCACCGGAGAGCAGTCCCGGTGGGCCCTGAACGTTTGGCGAACATCAGCGAACGAAACCCACCGCAACTGCGGGAACCTGACCAACACGAACCCGGTTGCGCCAGACGGCGGTCCGCCGGTTCTCTTCGAGGTGTTCTGATCATCCGCGCCCGAAGCCCGATGTCTTTGATCGGTTTCGTTTCCCCTGGTCAAGAGGCGCCCGATGATGCGTCACCGTTTCCCAGACGCCACACCGACCTGCTGTCTCCGGGGAGCCGCCAGCTGATGACCGCATTACTCGTCCAGGTGAACCGCACGGTGACGCCACGGCAGAGCCGCACGATCGGGCGGCCGCGTCCCCACGGCCCGCGAAGTGCCGACGAAGTCGTCCTGGCCCTCACGCTGACCACCCTGTGGAAGCTGATCAGCGGTCGCCGCCTGCGCGAAGCCTGGCTGCTCCACGAGCTGACCCCCGAACAGCTGATCGACTTCTGGGCCGATGACCACCGGATCCACAACGTTCAGAAAGGCAATCCCGCACCATGGCCTTCCACGACCCCGACACCTGGCCGCCCGCTTCACCCCAGCCCGCGGCACCCGCATCCAGCCCCCTGCACCGGGCGATGTTCGCCATCGACATCACCGGCTTCGGCCGCCGGAACACCAGCGTCCACCTCCACCTGCGCGCCGCCCTCTACCGCATCGTCACCGACGCCCTCACCGCCATCGGCGTGCCCTTCGCGACCTGCCACCACGAGGACCGCGGAGACGGCCTGCTGGTGATCGCGCCCGCCTCGGTCAGCGCCGAACTCTTCCTCGGCCCGCTACCGGCCCATCTGCACGCCGGGCTCCGCCGCCACAACCGCCTTTCCAGCCCTCCCGCACAGATGCAACTGCGCGCCGGGGTCAACGCCGGCTACGTCCACATCGACGACCACGGAGCCTGCGGCCGGGCCCTCATCCACCTGTACCGGCTCCTGGACGCACCCCTGTTCAAGAGCATCCTCAAGGAACACCCCACCGACCTCGGACTGATCACTTCCCACTACCTCTACCAGGAGCTCATCGACGACAACCCCGGCCCGCTGGACCCGGGCGCCTTCACCCAGATCGCCATCACCGCCAAGGAAACCTACGCCCCCGCCTGGATCTGGCTCGCCCCGGCCGCGCCCGCACCCAGGCAGCCCGGCGCTCTGGCGGCCGATGGCGGTCCGCCGCCCTTCCACGCCGTCCGGACGCCAGGATCCGGCCTCCGGTCAGGCCGGGCTCTGGGCGACTAGACCAGGGTTCGAACAGCCTGCGCCACACACGGATCGCCGCCCGTCGGCCAATCCGGGCGGTCCACCCAGGACACGTCCTCATGTCTGGGCGCACAGATCTTCAGCCGCCGCGCCGGGCGCCGTGACGTCGCCGATCATGTAAAAAAACTTTGACACGGTGTCCGGTGCTCTTTACATTGGTTGATGTCAGCTTTGTTTTACATGAGGAGCGGCCATGGCCTTCGAGGAGAAACGCGCCTGGGTGATGATCGTGGTCACCGTCGGCGCGTACGCGATCTACGTGGCGACCGTCCTGAGCCGGGCCGGCGACGCCCCGCTCGCCGACGTCGCCTACGCGGGAGCCCTGCTGTGGACCATCGGTGGCGCCATCGTCACCGCGATCGTGGCCCACATCGCGATGGCCATCGCGGGCGGCCACGGCGCCGACCGCACCGACGAGCGCGACCGTGAGATCAACCATGTCAGTGAGCGCATCGGCCAGTCGGTCGTCGTCATCGGCGCGCTCGCCGTACTGATCATGGCCATCGCCGAGCTGCACCACTTCTGGATCGCCAACGCCGTCTACCTGGCGTTCGTGCTGTCCGCGGTGCTCAGCTCGTTCGCCAAGATCATGGCGTACCGCCAGGGCGGCTTCCAGACGTGGTGAAGCCGACGCAGGTCACCAACGTGATCCGGGCCCTCCGGTTCGCGCACGACGAGATGACCCAGGCCGAGCTGGCCGACCGGGTCGGCGTCACCCGCCAGACCATCATCGCGATCGAACAGGGCCGCTACTCCCCCTCGCTGGAGATGGCGTTCCGCATCGCCCGGGTGTTCCGGGTCGGACTCGACGACGTCTTCCAGTACCCCGACACCGAAGGAGACCCCTCATGAAAGCGATCGTCCAGGACGAGTACGGCCCGCCGCACGTGCTGAGCCTCGGCGAGGTCCCGACCCCGACGCCCGGTGCCGGCGACGTGCTGATCCGGGTGCACGCGGCCGGCGTCGACTACGGCGTGTGGCACATCATGACCGGGCTGCCGCTCATCGGCCGCCTCGGCTTCGGCCTGCGCCGCCCCCGCAACCGGGTGCCGGGCATGGACGTGGCCGGCGTCGTGGAGTCCGTCGGCACCAAAGTGACCGCGTTCCGCCCCGGCGACGAGGTGTACGGCGCGGCGACCGGCACGTACGCGCAGTTCGCGCTCGCCCGCCCGGGCAAGCTCGCCCGCAAGCCCGCCAACCTGAGCTTCACCGAAGCGGCGGCCGTACCCGTGTCAGGGGTGACCGCGCTGCGGGCCGTCGGCCAGGTCACCGCCGGCGAGAAGGTGCTGGTCATCGGCGCCGGCGGCGGAGTGGGCAGCTTCGCGACGCAACTCGCGGCCGCCGGCGGCGCCCACGTCACCGGCGTGTGCAGCACGGCCAAGGCCGACCTCGTCCGGTCGCTGGGCGCCCAGGCCGTCATCGACTACACGCGCGAGCCGCTCACCGGGACATACGACCTGATCATCGACATCGCGGGCATCCGGCCGCTGACCCAGCTGCGCGGGCTGCTCACCGAGCGCGGCCGGCTCGCCCTCGTCGGCGGCGAGGGCGGCGGCCGGTGGTTCGGCGGCCTCGGCCGCCCCCTGGCCGCCCGGCTGATCACCCCGTTCACCCGCCACCGCCTGGACGCACTGATCGTGCTGACCCGCACCGCCGACCTGGACGCGCTGCGCGACCTCATCGAGGCCGGGTCCGTGCGCCCGGCCGTCGGACGCACGTACCCCCTGGCAGAAGCCCCCACCGCGGTGGGCGACCTGGCAGCGGGCAACGCACCCGGAAAGCTCGTCATCACGGTCGACTGATCCAGGGGTGCCGAGGCCACCCAGGACCTCCACGTCGATGTCGCTGTCTCGGGCGTCGCGCGGCCGATGCCGGACGCGCCCGTAGTCCCGGACGCTCGGTCGGGCAACGGCTGTCTTGTCAGCGGAGCCGGTGGTGAAGAGGCGCGGCCAGTTCGGTGGTGGTCAGGAGCAGGGCGACGGTGTAGTCGATGAGGCGGTCGCGATCGATGTCCAGATCGCCGCGGAACCAGGTGGTGAACAGTTCCCACAGACCGGCCGTGAGGGTCAGACCGGTCAGTTCCAGGTCGGTGTCGGAGAGGGTGACCTGGTCCAGGGTCTCGTGAGTCTGGGCGGCGAAGATCGCGGCCATGGTCCGGATGATTTCGACTCGTCGCTCCTGGAGCAGGGGCGACAGGGGAAACGCGTGAGTGAGGATGTGGGCGCGGCGCGGATCCGTGGTCAGGAAATCGAACACGGCGGTCACCACCGCGCGGGTACGGGCCTGTGGGTGGCGGGGGGCCTCGCGGGCGGCGGACAGGATCACGGCGGTGCCCTGGGCGACCTGGTCATCGATGATCGCCAGAAGCAGTGCGTCCCGGTCCGGGAAGTTCTCGTAGAAGTAGCGGTCGTTGAGCCTGGCCTCGGCGCACACCCGCCGTACGGTCGTGGCCGTCCACCCCTGGGTGCCCAGTAGTTGCAGCCCCGCCGCCAGCAGCGCAGCGCGGCGGCGGGCCCGACGCTGATCGGCGGGCACGCCGCGGTAGGGGCGTGCGTGAGGGGTCTGCGGCGTCACAGCCCCGATTGTGCCGCATCCCTTGACTTCGCCCACAAATCTGGAGACGGTACACACCAGAATTTCTGGTGTGTCGGTTCACCAGAAATCTTGGTCGAGGTGAGACGGGAGCGTGAGGTCCGGTGGCCATGGAGAACCCCCCACCGTTGACGCTGGCGGACATCGACCTGAGCGATCTGCGGTTCTGGGCTCGGCCACTGGAGGAACGGGCACGGGCGTTCGCGGTGCTGCGCGCCCAGCCGGGCCCGGTGTTCTTCACACTGCCCAAGCTTCCCTTCCTGGGGCAGAGCCCGGGATCCTGGGCCCTGGTCCGTCATGCCGACGTGCTGGAGGCCAGCCGCCACCCGGAGGTGTTCAGCAGCGAGCCCAGCGCCACCAGCCCGGCCGACATGCCGCGCTGGATGGACAAGTACTTCAACTCGATGATCGACATGGACGATCCGCGGCACGCCAAGATCCGCCGGATCGTCTCCCGGGCGTTCAGCCCGAAAATGCTCGCCAAGGCCGAAGACGACATCGTGCGGCGGGCCGCCCGGATCGTGGACGAACTGGTCGAGGCCGGGGGCGGCGACTTCGTGTCCCGGGCCGCGGCACGGCTGCCGGTCGAGGTCATCTGTGACATGTTGGGCATCCCCGCGCGGCACCATCAGCGGGTGGTGAATCTGACCAACATCATCGTCGGCTACAGCGACCCCGAGTACGTGGGCGCCACCGTGGAGTACAGCGGCGGTACCCCGAAGCTGGGCCGGCTCGGCACGCTTCGCATGCTGGGCACGGTGGCGTCGGCGGGATGGCGGCTGCACCGGCTGGCGGCCCGGCTCGGCCGGGAGCGCAGGGCCACCCCCACCCGTGACCTGACCTCGGCGCTGGTGAACGCCAACGTCGATGGTGAGCGCCTGACCCCGCGCGAGTTCGCCACGTTCTTCCTGCTGCTGGTGGTGGCCGGGAACGAGACCACCCGTAACGCGATCGCGCACGGCCTGAAGCTGTTCACCGATCACCCCGAGCAGCGCGAACTGTTGCTGGCCGATTTCGACGGGCGCATCGCAGGGGCCATCGAGGAGATCGTGCGCTACAGCAGCCCGGTCATCTTCATGCGCCGTAACCTGACCCGCGACTACGAGATGAACGGTCACACCTTCCGCAAGGGCGACAGGGTGACGCTGTTCTACTGGTCCGCCAATCGTGACGAGTCGGTCTTCACCGAACCCGAGCGCTTCGACATCACGCGTCCAGCGAATCCGCACGCCGGGTTCGGTGGCCCCGGCCCGCACTTCTGCCTGGGCGCCAATCTGGCGCGGCGAGAGATCACTGTGATGTTCCGTGAGCTGTTCACCCGCCTGCCCGATATCACCGCAGGGGAGCCCGACCGGCTCATGTCCGGCTTCATCAACGGATACAAGCGTCTGCCCTGCACCTTCACCCCTCCCACTCCGTCCGCGATCCCTGGCTTGACAGAAGGCGTATGACCGGAACGGGCGCAGCAGAGCAGCCAACCCTGCCCGGAAGCATCCGGATATGTACAGCCTTTGTGTCCGAGGGCGGTCGCATCCGATCAACGACCTAGAACGGGGAAGCGTGCGAGAAGTCTTGCACGCGGTCGTAGATCTCCCGCAACCACGGCTGGCGGACCTCGGGCAGCCGCGCCAGCGCCGGCTTCGTGGTCAACTGGCCCTCTGCAATCTGGCGCGGAAGGCCAGGGCACCGACCGCCACACCACGGAGACTCCGGCTGGCAGACTCGGCGCGTGACGCCCGGACCCCAGCGACTGTTCCTGGGATCTGCAGGGTTGGGGGCGCTGCCTTCGTGGCTGGCCTCGCTGCCCGTTACGCCACGCCGGGTGGTGCTGGTCCCCACGGCGGCCAACCCTCTCCCGTCGGCCCCCTACCTTCAGGCCGCGGCCGACCTGCTGGAGGCCGAAGGCCTGGCGGTCGATCGCCTGGATCTGGAAGGCGCCGCGTACCAGGACGTCCGGCAAGTGCTGGGGCGGGCACAGGTCGTTTTCGTCGCCGGCGGCTACGCCATGTTCCTGCTGGAGCATGTCCGGCGCAGCGGATTCGATCGTCTCGCCGTATCGGCGGTCCGCGAGGGTGCCCTGGCCTACGTCGGGTTCTCGGCCGGGGCGGCTCTGGCCGGCCCGGACCTGCGAACCTTCCAGGACGAGGAGGATCCGGGAGCGCCCGTTTCCACCGCCGGGCTCGGTCTGGTGCCGTTCGTCGTGCTGGCCCACCGCAACCGGGGACGCGCCGCACGGCACGACCGGCAGGCCGACCGGCCCGACCTGCCATGGCCCATGATCTCGATCAATGACGACCAGGCCATCGCCGTCACCGGCGCAGGCTGGGAGATCCAGCCTTCCCCGTGAACCGGCTCACCGCCCTGGCGAGGTCTACCTGCTCACGACCGATCGCCGTGCCAACCCTGCCCCGCACCGCACCTGGACGACCTGGTCATGGTCGTCCTGCACCCTGACCGAAGAGGAGAGCGCAATGTCATGGTGTCCGGCGTCGGCCGGCTCTGCCCGCCAGCTTTCTTCATGAACTTGCGATCCTGTGGCGCGACGGCGATCCGTGTGCGCAGGTGACCCTCTGTGACTTTGTCAGGGCGTATTCTCTGCGCGCCGAGTTCAGCGCCGACGTTGGGGATGCGTGCCTCAGAACGGGGGGTCGTCCGTTGCGTTCCACGCTGCTGAGGCCAGGTGGTCGTCCCAGACAGGGTTCGGTTGCTCGGACGGGTCCCAGCCGAGGCGGTGCCGGACCCAGGGGTCGGTTTCGGTCTTGTGCAGTTCGCGCAGCAAGGGGCGAAGGCGGGTCAGGCCGAACTGGTGGACGACGGCGACGCCGTGCGAACGGAGGAGCGCGTCCGCGTCCCCCAGGAGTGCACTGGTCACCTCGTTGAGCAGATCCTGCGGGAGGTCTCTTTCGATGAACCCCCAGGGCCAGGCCAGCTGGTAGGCCGCCCTGCGGCGCCGTTCGAGATCGGGGCTCGCCAGTTCCGGGAGCACGTCGGTGAAGGTGAGCCTGCGCAGGATGTTGAGTGCCGTGATTCCCGTTGGGGTGCATGACCTGGCGTACCGCGCGACCTCGTCCGCGATCGCTTCGGCGTTGTCCAGCAGACGCGGGTGCCGGTGTCTTTTCCATCTCAGCAGGTCCCACAACTCGGCGCGTACGGTGGGGTCCGCGTCGGTGGTCATGGCGTCGAGTAGTACGTCCCAGGCGTTGTCACCGAGGGCCGGTAGCTGCAGCAGCGATTTCCCGGCGCGAGACCGCCGCTCCGGGGAGGGATCATCGGTGAGTGCGGCGACCAGCTCGGGCTCCTGTAGCGGGAGTTGCTCGCCGAACCAGCCGATGTCGTAACCGGCGAGGGCCTCGTCCAGCCACCGCTCGTACCAGGCCAGGAAGTCGGGGTCCTCGACCACGTACGGGCCGAGCGACCCGTCGCAGTCGAGGTTGAGCAACCGTCCTCGCGCCGGTCCTGTCACGACCAACCGGGTGACGAGGGTGCAGCCGTGATGGGCGATCTCCAGCGTGCCCGGCAGGAAGATCCGACGCGGGTCAGGCGGGTCCTCGTAGCGTTGCTCCCAGTCGTCGAGGTAACGCGGTCCGGGTACGTAGGTACTCGGCCGGGCCAGGTGCGGCGACCGGCAGTGCGCAGGGCAAGCTTTGCTGAGGTTGCACAACCCGACGCCCGGCCCGGCACCGTCGTTGCCCAGCTCGGTGATGAACAGCCGATACGCCGGGGGAAGCGTCACCTCGTGCCGTTCCTCGAACTCGGCCACCACGGCCTCGGGCAGCGGCGCCCCCAGCTCGAACCCATGCGCTTCCACACCGAAGGCATTCGCTGGCAGGGGCCTGGCACGCGCCACCGCGAGCTTGCGCTCGATCCGCCCCAACCGAACATGATCGGTATCAATCACCCGCTCACCCTACGAACGGCCCCATCGGGGAGCCACTCCAGCACACTCAACTCCGCACGTCCGTGGAGCGGGGTGTCCAGGGTGACCTGATCAATGATTCGTAAGGCGATTTCCGCCACCTGGCAGACCGATGCGTCTACCCAACCACGCCGACGCCTTCTCCCGAGCCGACCTCGCCCGGGAAATCGAGCGGTGATGCCCGAACCGGCGATTAATGTCGGCTCTCTCGCCTAGCCTTTGCAGGTGTGAATGAAATTCCCGAGGAAGTCCGCGCGATGTCCCCATACGAGGAGCGGCGTTGGGGGGATCTGCAGCGACACTGGGCGAAGAAGGCCGAGCGCCGCCAACTGCTCCCCCCGAAGGCCCGAGCCGCGCTCGGTGAAGCCGGTGACCAAGTCAAGGATGCCGCCCGGAAGGCCGGCAAGGCTGTCTCGAATGTAACGCCTCCGGTCATCAAGGACGGCATGGAGAAGGTGACCGATGCGGCACTGACCCCTGCCGTCCAGGGAGCAGTTCACCTGCTCGAACTCGTGACCGACTGGACGACTGAGCTCATGGATCCCGAGAAGGTGTTAGAGCATCACCGGGCAGCGGGACGCGACGTTGCGAAGCTGGAGGATCTCAAGGAGCTCGACCTCAAACATCTCGACGACTTCACCCGGACGATGGCCCTGAAGTGGCGCACAAGCGGGGCGCTTCAAGGTGGAGCAATGGGTGTGCTCGCGATGGTCCCGTATGCGGGCGGCCTCGCAGCCATCACCCTGGACATGGTGGCGATGCATGTGCTGAGCACGGCCGTCGCGACGCGCGTCTGTTACGCCTACGGCTTTGATGTGACCGACGACGAGATGAGCCACCTTGTCGATCGAATGGTCATGCGCGCCTACCGAAACCAAGCACCGAAGGCCGAGGCCGCTCGGAAGGCCGGCGCGGCGTTCAACGCCGCCAAGGACCGGGTGCGATGGAGCCAGAAGTTGCGAGACGACCACAAGATGATGGCAGCGGTCGAGAAACTCATGAAACAGTTCGCGAACGGGCGCGCGGTTCCAGTCGAAAAAGTCACGAAAGCCATGCCGGTGGTTGCCGTGTTCGCCGGAGCAGGTACCAACGCATACGTCCTTGGCGACATCGTGCATCAGGCTCGCCTCTACGCCCAGACCCTCTATCTGGCCGAGAAGTACGGGCTGCCTCTACCCGAGAACCTCCGACACTGGGACGATGGCGAATGAACTTCGTTCTCAACGGCCGGATCGTCGAACTCGATGCCGCTACCGTGCGGGCCCGGGTCCGGCCGAACCTGCCTGAGCCGATTCGTACTCATTGGGTCGAGATCGACGGCCGGCGTTGGCCACCGAAGCAAGCCTTTCGGGTCGCCACTGGTCTGACCGACGAGCCCTTCATCAGCCACTTCGCGCTGCGCGTCTTTCAGCGCCTAGGATTCGCGACAAGCTCGATTCCGGGCAAGATCCCGCAGGTCCCGCAGCAGGTTGTCCCAAGCCCAATGACACCACACACTGGCGAGGATGCACTCGAAGCCTTTCGCCGGCTGGACCTCTTCCTCGCGTCGAACGCCCTGACACCGACGCTCGCAGTGCTGGAGGCGAAGCTGGACGGGATCGGCAAAGCGGCCGCCGCTGATCTCGTCCAGACCACCGGATTCGACGAGGACCTGGTTGACGCCGCGCTCGTTGTGCGTGAGCGGGTGGGAATGCTCGACACACTGATCCATGCCGCCGTCATCACTCAGGCGCTGGCGATGATTCTCGAGGACGACGAGGTGGTCACGAAGCGGCCATCGCTCGGTGCAGGCAACGACCCCGGACGCGTATTCGACTTGGAGACCACCCATCGAGTCGCCGAGTTCAAGCTCTCGTCGTGGAAAGGCCACGACGGCACGCGCCAGCGCGGACTGTTCGCCGACGTTGTCGGGCTGTCTCTCGACGCGACCGATCGGCGACGCCAGGTCTTCGTCATTGGCGAGCTGCCGGTCGCCTTCCTCACGACAAGCAAGCGCAACGCGGTCAAGACGCTGTCGAAGGGCCCACTTCGAATCCGAGACGCGCCGGGACTGACCGAGACCATGACGGTCTCCGAGTTCACCACAGCCGCGAACATCGAAGTGATCGATCTCAGGTCAATGATGCCCGGCCTCCGGTAGATCGTCGTCCTCAGCAGGGACTCCTACTTCGAGGGGAATCCACTCCTGCCGCGGCGAGGAAGAGAACGCACCCGCTCGCGGTAGCAGACAGAGCATCGACTGCGGATCGCATGTGCCGACCACCATGTGCCCATGACGATCCCGCTGCTCTCGACCATCGACGCTCTCTGATATCCGCTCATCAGCACGAGTGCTGGTTACGCGGCATCCCCCACCACCACAGCAAGGGGCCTTGCACCCGCAGCCGGCATCTGGAAGGCGGCGATCATCTTGATCCGGCGCCTGCTCACCGGCACACGGAGATGAACCCACATGGTGCTGCTGGGGCGGTGGGAGATTGCGCATCGACCGATCACGATTCAGCACACCGAATTTATGACCCCGGAAACACGAAATCCGGACCGAAATGAACCTCGATCCGGTTCGGCTGGCCACCACCCCATGATCACCACCATGGGGGAACGGTACGTGTCCGAGGGCGAGCGCACCCGACCGCACATGGCCGACGTGGTGCCCGATCGGTGACGTGTACCGGTTGGCGGTCGGCTGATCGGTTGCGGCGGCGTCGGAGCTTGATGGGCACTGTCTGCGCTGATCGCAAATGGTCGGTCACGGTGAAGTGACGCAACACGGGCTCGTGCCATAGGCGGGGGCGGTGTGGTGGCCGGGAGGGGTATCCCCGCGTGCGGGCCAGGCCGCCGCTGCGCGAGCCGGGCGAGGACCCCGGCAGAGGCAAGCCGGACGGCATCACCCGGGAGTAGGGAGCACCCGTACGCACGGGGCCAACCAGGCATGGGAGAGCGCGTACGGGATCGCTGAGGGAGCATGCCCGCGTGCGCAGGGCCGACAGAAGCTCAGCGCGGGTGGCGGCCGCGCCGGCTGCGGCGGGCACCGGATGGACCAGAAACTTAAGTCTCTACTTGACTTTGTGCGCCCGGCGATTAAAGTTAAGTGCATGCTTAAGCATGAGGTGGGGGCGGCGGACCGGGTGTTCCACGCGCTTGCGGACGCGAACCGGCGGGCGGTGATCGAGCGCCTGACCCGCGGCCCGGCCACCGTGAGCGAGCTGGCGGCCCAGCTCGGGGTGACCGTCGCCGCGACGGTCCAGCACCTCCGGGTGCTGCAGGACAGCGAGCTGGTGCGGTCGGAGAAGGTCGGGCGGGTTCGCACCTGCCAGATCGATCCGGCCGGCCTCCGCAACGCAGAGGCGTGGTTGCAGCGCCAGCGCACGGCGTGGGAGCACCGCCTGGACCGCCTTGGCGCAGTCCTCGATGACCAGACGAAGGAGCAAGGATCATGACCGACCACTCGGTGAAACACAGCACGTTCACACTGGAGCGGACCTACGCCGTCTCGCCCGCCGAGGTCTTTGCGGCCTGGTCCGACCGCGACACGAAGGCGAAGTGGTTCGCGGCCGAGGACGGCCGCTACTCGCTGGACTTCCGGGTCGGCGGCACCGAGGCCGTGCACGGCGACGACGGGGTCGACCTCGTCGCGAGGAGCGAATACCACGACATCGTCGCCGACGAGCGCATCGTCTACACCACGTCCCTGTTCACCGACGGGATTCTGTCGACCGTGTCGCTGACCACCGTGCGGTTCGCCCGCGACGGCGATGGGACCCGCCTGGTGCTCACCGAACAGGGCACCTTCCTGGACGACCGGGAACAGCCCGAGTGGCGCGAGCAGGGCACGGGCAACTGGCTGGACGCCCTCGGCTGTCAGGTGGCCCGGCGATGATGGCGGACAGCGACCGGCAGATCCGCGAGCTGCTGAAGACCCGCACCCGGGCGCTTGGCCGCCGGGACGCCGCGACCGCGGCCGCCGACTACGACGACGACCTCGTGCTGTACGACGTGGTCGGCCCGTTCGTCCGCTGCGGTGAGGACCCGACCGGCCGGTTGGAGAGGTGGATCGCGTTGTACCGCACCGGGATCGGGCACGAGATCCGCGACCTGGAAATCACCGCCGGAGCCGATCTCGCGTTCTGCCACTTCCTGGTCCGGATCAGCGGCACGATGCGGGATGGTACCGAGGTCGGCATGTGGGTGCGCGCGACGAGCTGCCTCCGCCGGCAGGGCGGCGCCTGGACGATCGTTCACGAGCACGCGTCGGTGCCCTTCGACGCCGACACCGGCCACGCCGTGCTGCGCGGTGAGCTCTGATGACCCTCCAGCACCGGGTCCAGGGCGTCCTGGACGAACTGGTCGCCACCGGGGCCGAGACCGGCCTGCAGGTCGCCGTCCACCACCGGGGCCATCGGGTCGTCGACGTCGTCGCCGGCGTTGCCGACGGCACGACCGGACGGCCGGTGACCTCGCAGACCTTGTTCTTCAGCTTCTCTACCGCCAAGGGCGTGGCCGCGTTGATCGCCCACCTGCTGGTCAGGAACGGCCTGATCGGCTACGACACGCCGGTGGCGGAGGTGTGGCCGGAGTTCGGGGCGCACGGCAAGGAGACCGCGACCCTGCGGCAGATGCTGACGCACACGGTGGGAGTGCCGGCGATGCCCGGCGGACTCGGCCTCACCGACCTGACCGACTGGCCCCGG
Source organism: Actinomadura craniellae (assembly GCF_003289645.1). GTDB lineage: Bacteria > Actinomycetota > Actinomycetes > Streptosporangiales > Streptosporangiaceae > Actinomadura_D > Actinomadura_D craniellae. The sequence continues at coordinate 208,761 of NZ_QLYX01000011.1, forward strand.
GCCTGCGCGGCGATCGCCGGGGCGGAACCGCGGTGGCCACCCGGCACCCGGACCGGCTACCACTCCTTCACCTTCGGCTTCCTGGTCGGCGAGATCGCGCGCCGGGTCACCGGGCAGCCGGTGCGGCGGCTGTTGCACGACTGGGTCGCCGTGCCCCTCGGGATCGCCGGTGAGCTGTACTTCGGCGTGCCCCCGACCGAGCTCGCCCGGATCGCCCGGCTGGAGGACGCCGAGCCGCATCCGGCCGAACCGGCCGAGCACGACCGCATCCTGGCGCCGTGGGAACGGCAACCCCGGGCGTCGATGGGCAACAGCCCCGACTTCCTCCAGGCCGACGTCCCGTCAGTGGGCATCTTCACCGCACGGGGGATCGCGACCGTGTACGCGGCGATCCTGGACGGCCGGCTGATCGCCGCGGACCAGCTGGCGGAGCTGTCGGAGGTCGCCTTCGAGGGAACCGACCAGGTCTCCGGCAACCCCGCACGGCTGGCCATGGGCTACCCGCTTGGTCGCGTCGGCGCCCCATCGGACGAGGCGCCGACCATATTCGGCTGGCCCGGCGGAGGGGGCAGCTACGCCTACGCCAACCCCACCACGGGAACGTCGTTCGCAGTCACCAAAAACCGCCTCACCCCCGACTTCGCCACCGCGCAACGCCTCTCGGACATGGTCACCGCCGAGCTCGGCCCGCCAGCCTGATGCAGCCGTGCGGGGCCGAGCCGGCGCTGTGACCGCATGGGTTCGCCAGGTCGGTGTCGGTGGTCGTGTACGGCCCGCAAGGAAGCTGAGTGCAGAAATCAGCGGTAGGGAGCCGATCTTCGTTTCGGTGATAGGGCGGGTTTGCCCTGGTGAGGGCCCGTACGTTCTGGGGTTATGCCCTTTGAATTTCTCTCTGATGAGCAGGTCGCCGGCATGGCCGGTTCCTGCAAACGAAAATAGGCAGCCTGGGAACTCGTGATCACGATGTACGAGACGAGAGGCATGTCACCGGCCCTACGACGGCCGAGTCTAAACTACACCGACACCGAGATTTACCAGGTTCTCCGACGCTATCAAGGACCCGCTGAGCCCACTTTCGCCGAAGTGCGCAAACAGCTGGGCCCATACTATGTGATGGAGAAATGTAATTCGATCTCACAGAATTGAGCCTAGGGAGAACAGTGTCCGGCGATGAACCCTACGCGACGCACAATCCCGTCGTTTTGCTGTTGGTGATCGGGTTCGGCGTCATCGCCACCGGTTTCCTGGTGCTGTACGGAGTGTTGCTGCTCATCCGCGCGTGCCGGACGAAGGGTGACAGGCCGATGGTCAAGGCCGCGGCCAGCCTGGCCTGGGCCGCGACGGTCGGCATGTACACCTGGGGAACTCTGCACCTGTTCCTCCTCGACGACTACGCGCTGGCCCAGGAATGCCGCGCCGCCGTCGGTGGCCGGCTGACCGGTTACGAGCCGTCGTTCATCCCGCTCCACTTCGGTTGCCGCACCAGCGATGGCCGCACCATCGAGGCGGTCATCCCCGCCTATGTCAATCCGTCCGTGCTCGGACTCGGCCTACTCGCCATCGCCTTCACCGCCACCTTGATGACGCTGCCCAAGGAAGAGTTGCAGTGACCGAAACGTTGACGCGACGCGCAAAATTGATATGACCATCTATGTGGCGATTTATGGCAGGTTGTCCATGTGGCGTGGTGGTGACATGGGTGGAACTTCGTGATTTTACCGAATTTGTTTCTTCTGTTCTGGTCATCTTGAAGGTGGGTGCTTTTGCTCCGAAAGGAGAAGTCGTGGTGCTGCCTGAGGTGAGTGCGGGTGGTGGGCTGCTGGGGTGGGTGGAGCGTTCGAGGAGTCGGCCGGCGCCGTTGCGCGGGCGAGGCGGGTTGCGGTTCGCGTTCTACGGTCGGGTCTCGACGGAGGACTACCAGGACCCCGTGACGTCCCGGGTGCGCCAGCGTGGTCAGGCCGAGACGCTGGTGGCGGGGCTCGGGCGGATCGTGGCGGAGTTCTTCGATGTGGGGGAGAGCCGGGTGCTGCCATGGGCGCGGCGTACTCGGGCGGCGGCGTTGGTGTTGGCGATGGCCGATCCCGATCGGGCGTTCGACGCGATCGTGGTGGGGGAGTACGAGCGGGCGTTCTACGGCGGCCAGTTCGATCTGATGGCTCCGCTGTTCGAGCATTACGGGGTTCAGTTGTGGTTGCCGGAGGCGGGAGGCCGGGTCGATTTCCAGGCCGAGGGCCACGAACAGTTGATGGTCTCGCTGGGCGTGCAATCGAAGCGGGAGATCACCCGGACCAGGATGCGGGTGATGACCGCCATGGCCGCCCAGGTGAGAGCCCAGGGCCGCTATCAGGGCGGTCGTCCGCCATACGGGTATCGGCTGGCCGATGCCGGCCCGCACCCGAACCGGGCTCATGCAGCGTGGGGACGCCGGGCACATCGACTGGAACCGGACCCGCAGACCGCGCCGATCGTGCGATGGATGTTCGCCCAGCGGCTGGCGGGGAAGAGCCTGGCCCGGATCACCCGCGCACTCAACGACATGCAGGTCCCCTGCCCGTCCGCGGCCGATCCAGCGCGCAACCCGCACCGCTCCGGCGAGAGGTGGACGGTGACCACGGTCCGGTCGATCCTGACCAACCCCCGCTACACCGGCCGCGAGGTAGGGAACCGCCAGCCCGCCGCCCACGACCTGATCGACCCGGGCAACACCGGTCTGGGCCACCGCCAGGTGCAGCGCTGGAGCCTGCCCGAGGACTGGGCGATCTCCGCCCACCCTGCTCACGAGGCTCTGGTCAGCGAAGCTGATTTCGTCGCCGTCCAGGACCTCCGCACCCGCCGAGGCCATCCCGGCCGTCGCTATCTCCTGGCCGGCCTGCTGCGCTGCGGTTTGTGCGAGCGGCGGCTGGAGTCCTGCTGGTCCAACGACCGGGCCGCCTACCGTCGCCGCCACGGCCACACCAGCGCCTCCCGACCGGATGGGCGGCCGAAGAACCTCTATGTGCGCGAGGGCCATCTCCTCGCCCGCCTACCGGCCCTGTACCTGCTCCTGGCCGCAGATCCGGCCGACCTGTCGGAGGCACCAATGCCCGGTATTGAGGACATCATCGGATGGCTCCGCGTCCGCCACATCGAACTCGTCTACGACCCGCAGGCCCGCTCCCTGGGAGCCGACCTCCCTGGAGCGACACGGGTCATCGTCGACCGCCAGACCAGTTAAATCACCACGACGCACTAGGTGAGAGGAGGCGAGGCGCACCCGCGAAAAGCAAACACCCGAGTTCAGCCGGAGCTGACCTCGGGTGACGATCGACCCTGCCCGGAAACATCCGGATATGTACAACTTTTGTGTCCGAAAACCGAAACCCCAAACGCCGTTACCATCGCCGACGTGCTGCCGTTCGTGCCCGCTGTCTAGCAGCGCATATGCCTGCCCGTCGACATGTGCGGTTGGTTCGCGCCCCTGGGGATTGCACCCGACCGCGCATGGCCGGCTTGATGCCCGATCTACCCCTCAAGAGCTGAGCGATCGTGCGGCCTTTGTCCCTCGGGCAGTTGATCTTCCCGTATGTCCAGGACACCTAGGAACGCGGCGGCGGCCGGTGAGGGGCGCAGGCGGCTCCAGATCAGGTGCTCTACCCGGGTGGGTGGATCACTGAGCTCGACGGCCTGCACGTCGCGGAGTTCGGGCGCGAAGGCGGCGGGCATCATGGCGATACCCAGGCCCAGCCGGACCAGTCGCGCCATGAGGTCGGCGTTCGTTATCTCGAAGGCCACCTCACGGCTGACGCCGGCAGCGGCGAACGCCTCGTCCGACTGAGCGCGCGCGGCCGTACCGGCGGGAAAGTCGACGAACACCTCCTTTGCCAGCCGGTGCAGATCCACGCCGGCCATGTCGGCCAGCGGATGGCCAGGCGCCACCACCGCGACCAGCTCACCCCGCGCCAGGGCGCGCCCCTGGACGCCCTTCGGCTGTACGCTCGGCGGCAGCCCGAGGAACGCGATGTCCAGCGCGCCCTGCCGTACCTGTTCGGCCAGCTCGTCGCTTGACCCCACGCGCAGCGTGATGCGCACCTGCGGATGGCGCACGTGAAAGCTCTTCAGCGCGTTCGGCAGGTCGACCGCCGTGACGGTGGGGATGGCGCCGATGGCGAGCCGGCCGCGAAGCTCCCCGGAGGCCGCCGCCACCTCGGCGCGAGCCCGTTCGGCGGCGTCGAGAGCCTGCCGCGCGGCGGGCAGGAACGCTTCGCCGGCGGGGGTCAGCCTGACCCGGCGGCTGGTGCGGTCGAAGAGCCGGGCGCCCAGCTCCCGTTCCAACCGGGCGATCTGGTGACTCAGTGCGGACTGGACGACCCGGCAGCGCTCGGCGGCACGGGTGAAGTTCGCCGTCTCCGCCACCGCGACCACATAGCGCATCTGCTGTAGCTCCACGAGTCCATCGTGAATCACGATCGCTGGTGTGACAAGTATGTATTGGACTCATTGATCGTCACTGTCCGAGGCTAGAGGGCATGACGAACACGGCCGGGTCAGCCACTCCGCGCCTTACGGCGCACCACGAGGCCACCGAGAAGCCGGACGGCGGCAAGCCGCTGAGCCGCGGGCTGCTGCTCCTGATGTCCGCGGCCACGGGGCTCGCGGTCGCGAACAACTACTTCGCCCAGCCACTGCTGGACCTGCTCGGCCGGGAGCTGCAGCTCAGCACCACGAGGGCCGGAATGATTGTGACGGCCGCGCAGGTCGGTTACGGGCTGGGCCTGATCCTGCTGGTCCCGCTCGGCGACCTGGTGGAACGCCGCAGGCTCGCCGTCGTGCTGTACGCGGCCACCGCGGTGTTCCTGCTGGTCTCGGCGACCGCGCCCAACGGTGCCCTGCTGCTGGCCGGGACCACGCTCACCGCATTGACCTCGGTGGCGGCCCAGGTCGTGGTGCCGTACGCCGCCACGCTCGCGGCACCGGCGCAGCGCGGCCGGGTGATCGGCACGGTGACGAGCGGGCTGATGCTGGGCGCGTTGTTGTCCCGTACGGTCGCGGGAGGCCTCGCCGAACTCGGTGGCTGGCGGACGGTCTACTGGGTGAGCGCGATCCTCGTCGCTGGGGTGACAGTGCTGCTGTGGCGCTTCCTGCCGCCCCTGCACACCCCGCTCGGGCTGTCGTACCTGGCACTGCTGCGTTCGACGATCGCGCTGTTCCGCCACGAGCCGGTGTTGCGGTGGCGGGCCGGCATCGCCGCCCTGTCGCTCGCATCGTTCAACGTGCTGTGGACGGCGGTGACCTTCCTGCTCGCCGGCCCAGGGTACGGCTGGTCCGAGGCGGCCATCGGGCTGCTCGGGCTGGTGGGTGTGGTGGGCACGGTGGCGACGACGGTCGCCGGCCGACTGGCCGACCGCGGCTACGTGCAATGGGTCACCGGGATCGGCAGCGCCGCGCTGGCCGCGTCCTGGTTGCTGATCGGTGCGGGCGACGGCTCGCTTGGGTGGCTCCTCGGCGGGGTGATCGTTCTCAACGTGGCGCACCAGGCGGTGCTCAACAGCAACCAGAACGTCATCTACGCGCTGAGCCCGGAGATCCGCAACCGGCTCAATTCCGCGTTGATGACAGCCTTCTTCGCTGGCGGCGCCGCAGGTTCGGCGCTGGCCGCGGTGGCGTGGGTGCGTGGCGGCTGGACGGCAGTGTGCGTCCTAGGGGGAGTGCTGGCCTGCGGGATGTTCGTGCTGTGGGCGCTGGAACGCCGAGGGAGCTGAGAACTATGCGTGTCACCGTATTCGGAGCGGTCGCGAACACGGGCAGCCGAGTGGTGGTCGAGGCACTGTCGCGCGGCCACGAGGTCACCGGGGTGATGCGCCGCGGGGCGGTCCTCTGATCGGCTCACTCGAAGCATGCCCCCATCCGTCGGCTCCCACGGAACCGGCTTCACCATGACATCATCGGAAGGATCTCGCAGTGTCGAACAAGGAGACCATCCTGGTCACGGGCGCGACTGGCGGCCAGGGCGGCGCCGTTGCCCGCAGGCTGCTCGACGACGGCTGGGCGGTGCGCGCCCTTGTCCGTGACCCGGACAAGCAGGGGGCCAAGGACGTCAAGGCACTCGGCGCGGAACTGGTCACCGGTGACCTCGACGACCTCGATTCGCTGCGCGCGGCAGCGCAGGGCGTGCATGGCGTCTTCAGCGTGCAGCCCGCCGACTTGGCCGACCCACACCCCGGAGTCGAGGTGCTGCGGGGCAAGAACGTCGCCGACGCGGCCAAAGCCACGAACGTCGCGCACCTGGTCTACAGCTCCGTTGGCGCCGCCGGGTGCGAGTCCGGCGTCGCGCACTTCGAGAGCAAGGAGGAGATCGAGGCGCACATCGATGCCATCGGCGTGCCCGCGACGGTGCTGCGGCCGGTGTTCTTCATGGAGAACTGGCTGTACATGGTGCCGAAAGCGGAGAACGGTGAGCGGGTTGGTTCGATCGCGCTGGACGCGGACACCTCGCTGCAGATGATCGCGCTGGTCGACATCGGCCGGATCGCCGCGGACGCGTTCGACAAGCCGGCCGATTTCATCGGCAAGAAGATCGAGATCGCCGGCGACGAGCTGACCGCGCGGCAGATCGCCGAGGTGTTCACCAAGGTCGACAGCATCCCGACTCGCTTCGAGCGACAGCCGATCGAGGAGCTGCGAGTCGAGGCCGAGGAGGTGGCGAACATGTTCGACTGGTTCAACGAGAAGGGGTACCAGGCCGATATCGCCATGCTCCGCGAGCGATACCCGGAGCTGCTGACCCTGGAGACGTGGCTGAGCAAGAACCAGTAAGAGACCGCAGGCCGTTCACCGATGTCGAATAGGAGTTCCGGCCGCCGCACCCGAAGGCGTCGGCGTCGTCGCCTTCCAGCAGCGGGTCCCGGGATCGTTCGGAGACTTGCTCCCCGACTTGCTCCCCGGTCGGACGATCAGGTGGCGGCGACAGTCCCATGAAGGCCTCTGGTCAGGAGAACGGTGATGGATGGTGGCTGCGCAACAGGGTCAGTGGTCCTCCTGCGGAACCTTCTCGCCGCCCGACACGTCGCCGGACGACGAGGGTGAGGGAACCGCCCGGCGGTTGCGACCCCTCGCAGGGGCAATGAGGACGATGGATCACGGCCACCGACGGCGACGTGATCGACTACAGGTCCACCAGCCCGTCCGCGGGCTCGTCCCCGGGTCCTCATCGCCCCTGCGAGGGGTCGCAACATGGGTCACTCCGAAGTGTTGAGCGTCCAGGACCCGGTCCTCATCGCCCCGGGTCTAGCGGGCCGATTCGGACCGAACATCATGAGGTAGGAGCGGCGAGAGCCTGCCGGATGGAGTGCGCCGACCGGCCGCAGAGCACGGTGGGCAGGTCGGTGAGCCGGCCGGCCTCGGTGACCAGGTTCGCCATTTGTGAGGTGTGGTCGCGTAGCAGGTTCAGGGCCAGGGTGAAGTCGTCCGGGTGCGCGCGGCGGCAGTGGGAGAACGAGCCGGTCACTTGGATCGATCGGCGGAAGACATCACGTAGCGGTGTCGGCAGGCGGACGCCGGGGTGGTAGGCGTTCTGGACGACGATGGTTCCGCCGTCGTCCACGATTCGCAGGGCGAGGTCGAGCGGTGCCGGGTCGGCTCCGGTGGCCGCGTCCACCACCACGCCGAAGGTCTCGTCGGTGCGCAGAGTCGTCGGCGAGCGGAACGCAGCGGGCACGGCGTCGGCCACGACCGGGCGAGGTGCGCGTCCGTCGCGGTGCACGATGGTGACTTCCCAGCCTTGCCGGTGGGCGTAGAGCGCGGTGAGCAGGCCGATCGTGCCCGCGCCGATGACGGCCAGTCGTCCGGGCGCCCCGATCGGGTTGCAGCGCAGGCCGTGGACGGCGACGGCGGCCGGGTCGGTGAGCACGGCGTGCAGCCGGTCGAGGCCGTCCGGTAACGGGTGCGTGTTCGTGGTGGGCACGACCACCTGTTCCGCGAGCCCGCCGGGAAGGTCCCAGCCGAGCCGCCGTAGGCCGGAGCAGAGGTGGGTGTTGCCCTGCGCGCAGCGCGGACAAGTGCCGCACGGCACGAGCGGGTCGACGACCACGGCGCGGCCGGTGCGGTCCGTGCCGACGATCTCGTGGCCGGGCCGCCATGGTTCTGGCAGGGCGAAGCCGCTGGGATGGACCAGTTTCGGTAGGTCGCTGCCGCAGAGGCCGGTGTGGCTGACGCGGACCATGGTCTCGCCCTCGGCCGGGGGAACCGGTTCGACTTCCCGCAGGCTCAGTTCGCTGGCCCGGATCTCCCATGCCTTCATGCCTGCTCCGCGAGGTAGGCGGGCACGTGCTCCGCGCTGTCCAGGATGGGGCCGGACCAGTCGGTGTCTCCGAAGGCGAGGGCGTTGGCGGGTCCTCTGCGGCGGACTGCGACGGCGGCCATGCCCGCCGCGAGCGCGCCATGCAGTTCGTCTCCGCCGCCGTCTCCCACGTACAGCGTTCGATGCGCTGGCACGCCCAGCTCGGCGCGGATGCGGCTGTAGAGCCGCTGGTCGGGCTTGGTCGCTTTGGCCTGGCAGCTGAACACCGCCGCGTCCGCTAGCGCGGCCAGCGGGCTTTTCGGCCAGGCGGCGGCGATCTCGGCACTGGCGTCGCTGAGGATGCCGAGCCGTAACCCCCTGCCGCGCAGCGATTCCAACGCGTGTACGACCGAAGGGGCGGGCCGGAGGCGAGCCTGCCCGAGAGCGAGCAATTCGTCTGTGACCGGCCCGACCGCCTGATCCGGTCCGTGGACGGCTCGGATCAGGTGGGTGGCGAGGTCGGTCGGTGTGGGCAGCGTTCCGTCGTGGCGGACGAGCCAGGTGGCGCGGAAGTAACGCTCGACCGCCGCCGGGTCGCAGCCGGCCACCGCGGCCAACCTTGCGGCCGCGCGGGCCCGCTCCTGGGGTGTGGGGGCCGCGACGAGGGTGCCGAAGAGGTCGAGTACCACCGCGTCCACGGGCCGGTCAGGAGGTGGACGTGATGCGGGCGAGTTTGCGGCCGACCTTGAGGTAGACCTCACCGGTCCGGCCGTCGAGTTTGTCCTTGACCACGGTCGCCAGCGGTTCGCGGGCTTCGTCGGCGCTGAGCGTCACCTGTTCCTGGTCGCCTGCCGATTCGACCACCAGGCGCAGGCCGTTCTGCTGGGCGACGCGGCGGACCTCGCCGTTGCTCTTGGCGAAGCCCAGCGCCTTGACCACCTCGGTCACGGGCTGCCCGAGGTCGGCGACCGTGGGCAGGTCTTCGACCTCGCCGAAGGTGCGCTTGGAGAAACGCGCCACGAACTCCTCGCGGGCCTTCATCGCCGCGTCGACGCCGTGGACGGCGGCCGTGACCTCGCCGGCGAGGACCTTCTTCAGGTCCATCGGGTGCAGCGATCCGGCCTGCACCCGCTCGCCGACGACCGCCAGCTCCGAGTCGAGCCATTCCGACAGCGCCCGGAAGTACTGCTCCACCACCCGGTCGGGCACGGACATGATCTTGCCGAAGATCTCGGCCGCGGGGGCGGTGAGCGGGACGTAGTTGCCCTTGGACTTGGACATCTTGACGCCGGTGCCGTCGGTGCCCTCGATGAGCGAGGTGGCCACCACCAGTTCGGGGACCTGGCCGCAGATGTCCATGACCTTGCGGCACATCTGCATGTTGAGGAACTGGTCGATCCCGCCGACTTCGAGGTCGCAGTTGGTCTCCACCGAGTCCAGCGCCATGACCACCGAGTACATCAGCTCGGCCAGCGACAGGCCCTGTCCGGCGTCCAGCCGTTTGCGGAAGTCCTCGCGCTGCAGCGGCATGGACACCGGGATCTGCGCGGTGATCTCGATGATCCTCGGCAGGGTGATCTCACGCAGCCAGTCGCCGTTGTGGCGGAACTGGGCGCGCTCGAAGTCGAAGAACGGGGTGACCTGCTCGCGGTAGGTGGCGAGGTTGCGGGCGATGTCCTCGTCGGTCAGCGCCGGACGGTCGTCCGAGCGGCCGGAGGGGTCACCGATCTTGGCGGTCATGTCGCCGACGATGAACACGACCTAGTGGCCCATCCGCTGGAAGCGGCTGAGGATGAGCATCGGCACGGTGTGCCCCAGATGCACCTCGTGCCCGGTGGGGTCGATGCCGAACTTGGCGATGAACCGTCGGCCCTGCTCGCCGGCCTTGGTGATCCGTTCGGCCAGCGCGTCGGCGGAGGGCTGGAGTTCTTGGGAGCGGGCGGCGATCAGGGCCGCCTGTTCGGCCGGAGGCAGGTCCGACAGGTCCAGGCCGCGGCGCTGCGTGGTCTCGGCCAGCAACTCGCGCACGGTGGCGTCGACCGAGAGATCCGCACTCTTGAGCAGGGTGGTGGCGCGGTCGACGGACTGGCTCAGTCGGGTCATCGGGGCTCTCCTGGAAACTGGGTGTTCGCATATGTTGCCGAGCCACCACAGGCCGATTTCTTGTTGTCAACGAGGCCGTAGACCGATCAGGTCGATCATGTAATCGGTGAACTCTCTAACTGCCCGTTTCCGGGCCGGGTTGGAGTGAAGACAATACGCATTCAGGTCGGACGGAGTGTGCGTGTCATAGCGGGGCATCCGACACATGATCTGGTAAGTAGCCAACTTTTCGGGAACGGGCGGTTCAGCGGCGAGTAGGTGGCGCATCTTCGCCTCTATGAAATCGGATCTTTGGAGGGAGAGTTTCTGAGGTGCCCAGGTCTGGAGGTGATGAGGAATCGGCGGGTTCCCTGTCAGGGGAGCTTGGCTGTTCTGTCCGGCCGGTAGGGGGCGAGTTCGTCGGGGCGGGTTCCGTGGAGGATTTCGCGGGTGATCAGTTCGGCGAGGTGGGCGGCGAGGGTGATGCCGCTGTGGGTGACGGCGACGTAGAGCCCTTCTTGGCGCCAGCCGATGAGCGGGAACCCGTCGGTGGGCATGGGTCTGATGCAGCGACGTGCGTGGGAGATCTGGGCTTGGGAGAGGGCGGGGATGATCTCACGGGCGCGGGTGAGTAGATCGGCGGCGCTGGTGTCGAGGTCGGCTTGAGGGGTGTTCATGTCTGTGATGGCGTCCAGGTCACCGGCTTCCAGGAGAAGGCCGCCGTCCCAGGCCGGCCGGGCGTAGATGCCGGGAGCGTGGACGATTCCGCGCAGCGCCTTGGGTATGGGGGTGGTGGTCGCGACCAGGCAAGGGGCGGCCGACCCGGGCTCTTTGGCGTCCAGCAGCGGGACACCGGTGTTCGCGGTGGCGAGCACGTCAGGGGTACGCCAACCCGCCGCGCAGATGGTGATGTCGGCGGCGACGGTGTCGCCCGAGGCCAGGTGCGCACCGCGCACCTGGCCTCCGTCCCCGACGATATGCACGACACGGTCTCCGGTACGCAGCCGGGCGCCTGAAGCCTGGGCTCGGCCCATGAGGGCGTGGGCGGCCTGGGCTCCGTGGACGAAACCCTCGCCGGGAAAGTGGGCGATCAGCGCGTCTGCGGGCATCACCAGCCCGGGTTCGATCGAGTGTGCTTGGTCGTGAGTGAGGAACCGGGCCGGGTAGCGGCGTGCTTGCAGGCGTTCGACCCGGGCCGACAGCTCGGCCACCGCCTCCTCGGTCTGGGCCCAGGTGAGGTTTCCGGTGGGGACGTACCACGGCGGGTCGCCGAATTCGATCGCCAGGCGGGACCATGCGCGCAACGCCTCGATGCGGAAAGCGAAGTAACCAGGGTCGATGGTCTTGTTGGCGTTCAACCAGGCGAGGCTGGTGGCGGTGGTTCCCTGGCCGGGCAGGTGCGCGTCGATGACGGTGACGCGCGCATGAGGGGCGAGCCGGTCGGCCAGAGCGGTACCGATGATCCCTGCGCCGACGATGAGGACATGGGTCATCGGGGCAGTTCCAGGCTTCGGCCGATGGCGGTCACCGCGTATTCCTCGATGCGTTCCTGCAGTTTCTGGGTGGCCGGGCTACCTCGGTACTGCGGGTGCGCGAGGCGGAGCCGTACCTGTTTCATGGATTGGACGAACGTGTCGAGGCGTTGATCGGGGTCCACGGTGAACACCGGTTCCATCGCGTCGGCTGCTCCGTCGAGCTCGCCGCCCTGGAGATGCGCCTGCACGCCGTCGATGCGGGCGAGGACTTCCGCGCCGTAGAACCTCTCTTCCACCGGGGTGCCCTCGAACAGCTCAAGAGCACGAGTGGTTTCGGCGAGGGCTTCGGCCGGCTGACGGAGTTCCAGGTGCGTGCTCCCGGCGAGATAGTGCTGTTGCGCCTGGGTGAGCCCCAGCACGCCACCCACCTCGTCCGGGCCGGGAACCTGCTCACGCGCGTCACGCCACAGGCCGAGGGCCGTCTCGGCTTCGGCGACCCGGCCAAGACGCGCGTTGGTCCGCGCCTGGAGAAGCGCGAGCAGTACCTGGGAGGAGTCAGAGCTGCGGTAGGTCAGGCCGTCAGCGGCCAGCCGCGCGGACTCCACGAAATCCCCGCTCCAGTAGGCCAGCTTGCTCTGGGTGGCGCGCACCCACGTTCGGGCTCCGTCATGGTCGGCCAGCTGGGCGCACAGCCACGCCGCGCTGGCATGGTCACCGGCGGCCAGGTAGTTGCCCAGGTCGCCCGTCATCCACGCCAGCAACGTGCAGGACCGCGCGTTGAGCAGGTACAGATCTCGGGTGTGCTGCCAGTTCTGGCGCCCTTGGAGTAACCGCGAGACGCGATTACGCAGCTGCCGGGTGCGTACCAGCAGCGGGAACGGCTGCCCGCAGACGTAGGCGTGCGCCAGCGAGCGCAGCCGCCGGTTGAGTTCGGCCAGCATCTCCTCATCGACGTTGCTCGTTCCAGCCCAGGCGGCGAGATCGGCCGATTCCTCGGCGGCCTGCTCCAACAGGCTCTCCCGCGAGGACTCCTCATAGGCCGGCTCCCGCTCCGGGACGAGCACGCGCTTGGCGGCCAGGGACGTGGCATTGCGGTGCCGCGCCGCGAGCACGCCGTGGTAGGCGTCGCGGTCTTCGGGGGGCATCTGATCGAGATCATGTAGGTCGATCAGCCGGTCCCAGGTCGTGCCGTAGATCTGCGCCAGAAGGCGCAAGGTCATGATCGTTGGGCGTGCTCCGCTGCGGGGCCATTGCTCGAAGTCCCAAATCCGGCTTTTGCGCATTGCTGCGCGATCATCACCTCGAATGGCGTTGAACCGGCTGGCGACGGCCTCCAAGGTAAGGCCACAGGCGAGGCGCCATGCTTCACGTGGGCGCTTCCCGCACCGCACCATGAGATCCTGGGCGATTTGCTCGGCGATGTGCGAATCATCGAACCCCAGTACGACAAGGCGCGCCTGTAGTTGGTTGAGGTAAGGGCGACTTCCCGGCTTCGGCGGACTCATCTGTACCCCCTGCTGGCTCAAAGAGCGTTTCTACTGGCCAGTGTGACCCGCCCCTACCTTGAACATTGAGGTCTCACAGCGCTCCGCGTGAGTACTTTCCATCGCCTTCATGGCATCAGGCCAGGTCAGAGTCCACGAGGCGGGTGACAAACGGTTTGGTCCCCTGGGGACGCGCCGCACCGGGCTGAAGCCGTTAGATCGTAGTCACTCACAGTCAACTCACCGGTGGAACGCGTGATGGATCAGTGGCACCGCTTACACGCTGTCAAGTCCCGTCCCGGACAACTCCTGAACGAAGCAACCGAAAATGACCTCTTACCACACTGTTCCCTCCAATGAACCTGACGCAGCCTTGCGCGGCTTGGTCGAGCGGTGGCCCGGTTGGCGGTTCTGGCTGCCCCTCGTGTTCGACGGGGACGCCGTCCCCTGGTATGCGACGCGGGGTGGTGCCCAGCGGCTTCCCACCCGCGAGGAACACCGCCGCGGTCTTCGCTCAACGGTGCACGCCGATACCGCCGACGCCCTGGAGGCCCTGGTCAAGGGCCAGGACGCCCTGGAGCAGGTGCTCACCGGCGAGGGCGTCATGAAGAAACCGCTGCTGATCCGGCAGTGAGCTCCGCTGTCCCCGCGCAGCCCCGACGCATTCCCTGCCGGGATTGCGCCTCCGGCCCTGCTGCGCCTCACCTCCGAAAAGCTCCGAAGGAGCCGAGCAAATGATCTCTCGCGCTATCAACCTGCCCCTGGACCCCGCGCAGGCCTTGCGTGACCTGGCCGGGCAGTTTCCCGGGTGGAAGGTCTGGCGGCCCCGCGTGTTCGACGGCGAGTTCCCCGGATGGGCCGCGACCCGGCTCGGCCGGCCCCTGACCGTCCAGGACAACAAGCACGGCCTGGAGGAGACCTTGTTCTCCACCACCCCAGATGACCTGAAGCAGCGGCTCACCAAGCAAACCGCGCTGGAGAAGCACCTCGATGAGACCGGCCTCCTGGGCGTGCCCCTTCGAGCCACGTGAGTGCCCCCGGCCAGGTCGACCTGGCCGCAACCGCAATGAACCCGGACGGCTGCGTGCCAGCGAACCCCCAGGGCGGGCTGTTCACCGGTCCCGCTGTAGATGTCCCCACGATGAAGTGATGGCCCATCATGACGCAGACCCCCATGACCCGACCGCATCACCCGTACCGGTTCGAAAGGAGTGTTGCGGCGGTGCCGGCCTCGGTCGGGTTGGTGCGTGACCTCACCCAGGTGCGCCTGACCCGCTGGAAGGCATCCCACTCCCTGGTCGAGGACGCCTTGCTGGTGGTCAGCGAGTTGTCCACCAACGCCGTCACCGCGACCCCCGGCGGCCGCATCACGGTCAGGATCGACCGGGAGTCGACCGGTGTCCTGCTGGCGGTATGGGACGCCAGCCCGGCGGTGCCCGTCCGCCGGCCGACGGCCGAGCCGTCTTTGGCGGCGCTGGACCTGGACCCGGCCCGTTTCGATGACAACGGCGGCCACGGCCTGGGCATCATCACCGCCCTGGCCCACCAGTGCGGCCACACGCCCACCGCGCCCACGGGTAAATGGGTGTGGGCCCGGCTCAGGGAGTAACCGGCAGGAACGGCCGGCACGGTTCCAGGTGACCCCCATGCCGGCGCTCGTCCGGCCCTGGCTCACCCCCCTTTTCTGGAAGGAGTTCGTGGATTCTCATGCGTGGTGATTTTGTGCTTGGGGAGTTCAAGTGGTTGCGCCCGGGAGAAGCGTCGGTCATGACAGGGGCGTCGGTGGCAGCGCTGGCCCGGTGGGCGGACAAAGGACTGCTGACCTGTTTCCGGATGGGCACCGACAAGGGCGGTGAGGGGTCCGGGCCGCGCCGGTACTGGCGTCATGAGATCGACATCATCGTCGTCGCCACGATCATCTGCCAGATCGACCGACCCGACTCCCGGTTCGTGGAGTTCGTCTACCGGAGTGCCGCTACGACGCGCGGGCCAACGAAGCCAAGGAAAGCGACCCCCGGCGATGACCGGGACTCCCTGCCCAACGAGCTCGATAACCGCTACGAGCGCTGGCTACGCGACCTTCCCGCGCCACCACCGAAACAGGTCAATGCTCGCCCTGCGCCTGGGGCCGGCACCCGGAGGGCGGCGACCACCCTGATCCGGCGCCTGACCACCGGCAGCCGGACGTGAACTCACCCCACGCCGACAAGCGGGCTGGAGGCTCCGCACCAACCGATCACGACTCCGCACACCAAGACCGCCAGGACCTGTACCGCAGCCTCGCCCTACGCCTCACCTACGACCTGGGAAAACACGAAATCCGGACCGAAGTGAACCTCGATCCGGATCGGTTGGCCCCTACCCATGATCACCACCATGGGGGAACGGTACGTGTCCGAGGGGCGATCACAACCAATCGCACATGTTCCCGGCTACCCCATCGGCGATGTGTACCGGTTGGCGGTTGGCTGATCGGTTGCGGGTGGCGTCCAAGCTTAACGGGCGCCGTCCACGTTGATCGCAAACGTTCGGGCACGGTGAAGTAATGCAGTACAGGTCGTGTCATGGGCAGGGGTGGTGTAGCGCTTCTGAAGCTCACCCCCGCACCAAGAACACCAGGCCGGCTCATCCAGCGGGCGGAGAACGCGCGGTGTATGGGCTGCTAGACGGGCTGACTGGCGGCGTTGCGGGGCCTGCTGCGGGTTCCGCGGGATTAGATCACACGTAGGTGGTTCTCTTGTTGGTGTCCAAGCAAGTCGGCAAGCTCGTTGATTTTTTTCTGCACAGCGGCTATTGATGCACGCAGTTCGTCGTCAGCGACCACGATAAGGTCGCCAGGGTCGATTGATTCAATATTCTTTACTGCGCTATTGAGAGTTTTGCGAAACTTGCTTCGCTGCTCGCGGGTAAGAATTTCTGGATCTGCTTCGATGGTCGAAGAAATAATTTCACGAACAGCACCGTAGGCGGCTTCTATTTCTTCTTCCGCAATATCCAGGTCGTTGACTTTTGAAAGGTGTTCTGTGGCCTCCTTTTTGGCTTCGTTGGTCAGCTCAATAAATTGTCCTCCTGGAGTTCTCGCCTTCCCCAGTTCAGCTGCTTGGCGGATATATTCTACTTGCTCCGCTCGTCGAGTTTGAGTAGAAATATCCTTGCGGAACTCTGGGCTTTTTGCCATAGTCATGGCCATGCTTTTTCGTAGATCCGAATCATCCTGCATCCGGTCGGCGAGGGCTGCTCTGGCTGCTTCTGCGGTCTTGGCATCGGCGAGAATTGCTGTCCGCATTGCGGAAGGGTGTTTTGTGACCTTCAAAGCCTCGGTGTAGCTTGTTCCTGAAGCTTCAGCTTGCTGCGCGATGTTCTCGCGACGATCAGTGCTCTGTTCATACATCGTGAAGTACTCAGCCCATCCCTCCGGATCTGGTAGTTCGACAACCTGACCCGGTACTAGATCTTCTGCTGGCTGGACCACCTGCGCGTCCGCAGCACGAGCCCAGGCACGGTAGAAACGCATGACTCTTTCACGGGAGCATCCGGCTTTGAGGGCGAATTCTCCTGCAGAGACCTTCTCATTGCTGTATGTATCCGAAGTTTCCGTCGCAGTTGCGTCTTTGCCTGATCTGCTTCGACCGCTTCGCTTGTTAGGCCGAACGCTACGGGCGACCATTAGGCCGAAGATCCATCCTCCGTTTCGCGCATAGGTGCCGAAATCTTGTGCATCTTTAGTAATTGGATCAACTTTGCCCTGGTCTGAGGCTGGGAGCCTTGTGGCTGATGTGCCTAGTGCATCTGCCAGGAGGGCCAATGACTCAATATCCCCTTCAAGAATACGCACGAGCTCGTTGACGGTCTTGCCGAGCCCTCTTGAGGGGGCTTCTGTTAGAAATGACTCAAAGTTTGAGTGACTAACCTGTTCACCCCGCGGAGTTGTGAAGTTCCGCCACGAACCCTCCTCTAGAACTTGTCGGATAAGTCCAGGTATGGAGTCCAGCCCGTTCAATGTGGAACGTAGTGACGAGCTGAGGGCGTTGACTAGAACCGCGTTGCCGTCTGAGGTGTTCATGCTTCTGCCTCTCTCTGCCAGGTATCGATCAACTGGATACGCTTCATAAGCGTATCCATCTTGGCGGTTTTCACAATGTCGCCGAAGTGGCGGTTGAGGGCTGCATGGATGTATTCGTGTGGCTTGCCCGTTGTGATTGAGTACTTGCCGACCTTTCGCTGTAGGAGCCGGCGAACCTCTTGCTTTTGGTCGGCTAGGGGCTTCTCCGTAACCCGCGAATCCTTCCTCTGCTCTGGAAGCTGTGCTCCGGCGGTTCGGAGAAGGAGTGCTACGTACTCGACGGTCATGCCGCGCGGTGGCTGGCCCGTCCGACTCATGACAGTTTGTGCATAGTTCATTTCATCCGGCGTAACGAATTCTCCATTTGCGATGGTTGAATGATGGACCGCCTCGGATGAGCCGACGGTTTCGAAGGCTGGTAGAAGGGAGGTCTGCGCGGCGGTATCTCCGTCGCTGTCTTGTATCTCCCGGACTCGTTTTTCCTGGTCGGCGATGACCGCGTCTACTGTCTTCTCAATCTCCCGAGCGTGTGACAGAAGAGGTTCGACGGATGGGATGAACAGGCGGGCAGTGGTTTCATCCTCCTCTCCCCGCATCCTGACGAATCTTCCGACGACCTGGATGAAGAACATTTTGGTGCGAACCCGGGACGCGTAAACCCCGACCGCGAGCCTTGGGATGTCCACGCCTTCGGCGACCATCTGTACTGCAACGATCCATCGGCTTGTGGACGATGTGAAACTCTTGATCACTTGGGAAGCCGTCGGATCGTCAGACGTTGCGATTGCGGGCTTCTCGCCTGTGATTTGTTCAAGAATCTGAGCATACGCTCTGGCAGCATCTTGGTCGAATGCGACGACAAGACCGCCTGCGTCATGGGTGTCAATCCGGGCGTTGGTCAGCGCGTTGTTCGCTTCCCGTAGGACGGATGGAATCCATTGGCCGGCCGGGTCAAGTGCTGCTCGAAGAGCCGGCGGAACAGTCTGCTCATCTGTGTCAGTCAACGCAATCGATGTGATGGCCCTGTCGCCCGCACGGCGCCACTTGGACTCGCCGTCCATGGATGGAAAGACGGCGGGCCGGACTACGCCTCCGTCGGCCAAGGCCATGCCATAGTCGTAGTTGTAGCCAGGAACTGCTTTGCGATCATGGTACTCAACGAACGGGATTGGTGTCCCGTCGGTGCGAAAAGGGGTACCGGAGAGGAGTAGTCGACGGTGCGCAGGCTCGAACGCACTCTTCAGCGCTGGCCCCCACCTCTGCTCGTCTCCTTCGCCAGCGTGGTGGATCTCGTCGAAGATCACGAGAGTCCTCTTGCGGGAGCACAACGTGCGCCAGAGCGTCGGCTCTGTAGCGACAGCTTGGTAGGTAACCGCGACTCCGTCGAAGTCCGAGCTTACGACAGCGTTACGATTGACAAAGGTGTGATCAAGTTGGATGCCCATTCGGGACGCGGCTTCCGACCACTGGCGACGTAGGTGCGCGCTCGGTACGACGACGATCGTATTGAAAATCTCACCGCGGCTGATGAGGTCCTGCACCAGAGTGAGGGCAAAGGTCGTCTTCCCCGCGCCCGGAGTTGCGACGACGAGGAAGTTGCCGTCGGTGCCGCCTGAACGGCTATGGTACCGCTCACGGCATTCTTGCTGCCAGTCTCGCAGGCCGAACGCATTTGCCATGGGCCCACTCCCCTTTTTCAAGTTGCATGTTGGGCAGGTTGCTTGCCCGTTGACCACATCAGTGGGTCCGCTGTTGGACCAGGCCGTGACGTGGTCAGCGTGCCACCCGGGCTCTAGCTCTTGGCCGCAGCTGACACAGTGTCCATCGGCTGCGAGGTACAGAGCAACGTGCTCGGAACTGTTGAACACTCGACGCGGGTCGCGTGGCCTCTGCGAGACTTCTGTCATGAGGCCGCAGCCTACCGTTCGGGTATGACAATTTACTGAAGCACAGGCGGGCTGTAGGGGCAAGTCAAGGTAAGTGTTGGAATGTCGCATATATCCAAATTGTCTCATTTTCAAGATCGTGAATTGATTTATGTGCGGCTGATTTTGGTGATTAGTGATGGTCTTTAGCCGGCAAGGCCCGGGCTGCCGGTTGGGATCCTCTTTGTGATCCTTGGTCAACGTCTCCGAGCCCGCATGAGCGTGCGCCCAGCTCCGCCTCGAATATCGAGCTAGAGGGTGTCTGGAAAGGATCAAGGTAGGCAGACCGGTCGTTGCAGCTTGTGGGGAGGCTGGCGATGGCTGAGCGGCGTGTGTGCCCAACTGCCGGCGGCCGCGAGGCAGCCAGGAGCACATTAGGTCGATACTCGATCTTCTTGAGCTTGCGTTTGATCAGACGGGCCAGATCTCGGATCAGCTGCTGGCTATCGGAAGATCGCCGATAGGATTTGAAGAGACAAGACTGAGCAGTGGACGGAACCGTGACATGGGCTACAAGAACGAAGCTGAAATCAAGCAGGCGCTTGGGATCGAGTCCTGGAGGAACCTCTCCAAAGACAAGATGATCAGGTTCGTGGCCATGATGCCTGACATGGGAACTGAGGTGGCCCTAAAGATCGTTGAGCAGTTCCCCGTGTTCAAGGATTTCGCCATAGATGCTGTAGATGCGATGGAGGGAGCGCATGAGTCCACTCTCTCGGCTAATAATCAAAGCCAAGAGCACGTCCATCGGGCCTTCCAGGAGATCAGGGAAATTCTCAAGGCTGAGCTCAGCAACGGTGACCTGAGTTGGAAACAGAAGAAGTACCTCATCGAGCAAATCCAGGAAACTGGAAGACTAGAGTTTCAGAAGGATAGCGAGAACAAGCATTTCTTGGATGGGATGTCCAGGAAGATGATGCTTGGCGCTGGTGTTGTAGTTGCCCTAGGCGTGGCCTTTGTTGGCGGCAGGGTAATGGCCGAAAGTAAAGATAGCCCCGAAAGCTCCCTGGAGGCTTGACCCTAATTCCTCGGTGGGTCGCTGGCCGTGGCCGCGGGTGTCGTCCAAGGGCTCGACAAACACAAGAAGGTCAAGGACCCCGCCCTCCGCTTTCGGGGCGGCTACACGCTCGCGGTCCTGGAACGTGAAGCACGATGGCGCCGGTTTCGTCACCCGTTTTGAGGTCGAGTCGGAGTTCTTGAGCCGGTACCCCATCCAGCAGGCCGGCGGGCAGACGATCCTCGAGCTCTGGGTTCCGGCCGAGGAACTGGATGACTTCAACGCCCACATTGTCGGCGAGATCCAGGTGGTCCACGAGTTCCGCTGAGGCGGGAAGATCTACTGGTAGGGCACGCTATGGTCCGATGATCTTGCTGTGGCCGGTGTGATCACGGTGTCGAAGCCGTTCTGGATAGCCCCGTTCACCGGGCTGAGCCCGTGCGCGTTCGAGAAGCTGGTGACGGTTCTGCGGCGTGAGGGTGCGGACGCGGTTCGCAAGGGCCGGTCGTGGGGCCTTCCGCTGAGGGACCGGGCACTGCTGGTTGCGGCTTACTGGCGCACGAACCTGACTATGCGCCAGCCCGCCTCACTGTTCGGGGTGCCCAAGCCGGGCAGCGGACCGCTGGGTCATCGACCAATCTTGCTACTGCCCGGAGTTGATGGAGTTACTCAAGGGTTTCTTCCCAGAAGGTTCCAAACAGATCACATTTTACGGTTTGAGTGCCTTCGTAGACCCAGTACGAGCAGACGACTATGTGACCCTGACCATCCCTGGACCCGGGAATGCGGGCCTGCCAAAAATTGGGAAAGTCGGGCACGCGCTTGGCGAACATGTAAGGGTCGTCGAAAACTCCGTGGATCCAGCGGAGCACGCCTTGCTGAACGCTCTCAGGCGGGGAGTCGGACTGGACCCACCATCCAAATGCTTCGAGGAAGCCTTCGAGCTCCCACTCCTCCGGTCGCTTAACCACCGCTGGTGAGCCTCGCTCGGATCTCCTCGCGGCTGTCACGCTGGCGCGATCGATCGCGGCGGGCTTCGGCGCCGGCCAACCACTGGGCGAGCTTCGCCTCATCGAGGTGGGGACGCTCCTCAGTATCGTCTTGAGCTTCCTTGTCCTCGAAGTACTTCTTGATCCAGTCGAGTTCGATCTTTGCGCGCTTTTCTCCCGTGACCTGCCGGATGTTGTCGGCGGCCTTCCAGGGGACTTCGCTGTGGGTCAGGCGGACGAGGTCGCCAGCGCTCAGCGTGCCGTACCGACTGATCACGTACCCGACCGTATTGAGTTCTGCCTCATCGAGCTCTTTGGGTAGAAGCGTGGCGTCTGGGATCTGTACGGCGTACTTCTCCTCGCCCCATAGGGCTGACACGACCGGGCCCAAGTCCCAAGCGACGATCGACTCCGAGAACAGTGGCTCACCGAACGCAGCGAGATGGTGTCCCTGGCAGTAGTAGAGAAGCTTGTGCAGCTTCGTCGTAGACAGCCCAGGGAGCCGGTCCCGCAGGGCTGCGGCAACATCCCGAGCCGATACTGTCATGGGCTCATGGTAGGGCCCACCCGCCTGCGGCTGAAGACACATTTCATCACCCCACACTTTCGAACACTAGTTCTAGTATGCGCCTCGGGGCTGACATCCCCACTAGGAGGGTGGTCATGTCAGCAACACCCGGGCAGGAGCCACGCCACCCCATGGGTTTCCTTGAACAAGGCCAGGCATCGTGTGAAGCGTCGCAACATCAGCTGGCTTAGCTGCTCAGGCGTCTGCACCCGGCACCCAGGCGGATCTCCACCGGGCGACCAGGTTCGGCGGGGAGAGGGCTCGCCAGTCATTGGGCAGTCCCAGTCGGCCGAGTAACTGCGCACGGCGGGTGCGTCGGCATGTCCACTAGGTTCCGTGGGCGGCACCAAGAGCCGTACGACCACGCTGAACATGGTGCCTGTGAATGTTCTCTTTGCTCGAGCGGGGGTGTCCGCCTGCCTGGGGTGCCGGGTGGAGGGAGTGTCCCCACGTGGGGCTGACAGCGGGTGCAGAGGCATGGGGGATGTTGCTGTTCTGCTGCTCTCGCCCGCCTGCTGCGTTTTGTCGGGGGCGCTCCCTATCTTGTTTCTACGGGAGGAGGTAGTGGTGCAGACGGAGATCCTGAAGGCGTTTCGGTTTGCGTTGGATCCGACGTCTGTGCAGGTTGCTGCCCTTTCCCGGCATGCTGGTGCGGCCAGGTGGGCGTTCAACCATGCTCTCGCGGCCAAGGTCGGCGCGCATGAGCGGTGGCGGGCGGAGGTAGCCAAGCTTGTCGGGGACGGTGTTCCTGAGGAGCAGGCTCGTAGGCAGGTGCGCGTCCCGGTTCCGATGAAGCCGGCGATCCAGAAGGCGTTGAACGCGGTCAAGGGTGACTCTCGCAAGGGCTTGGATGGTGCGTGCCCGTGGTGGCATGAGGTCAACACTTACGCGTTCCAGTCCGCTTTCATCGACGCGGACCAGGCGTGGAAGAACTGGTTGGACTCGTTGTCGGGGAAGCGGGTCGGCCGCCGGGTGGGGTACCCGCGGTTCAAGAAGAAGGGGCGGGCCCGCGACTCGTTTCGCTTGCACCACGACGTGAAGAAGCCAAGCATCCGGCTGGCCGGGTACCGGCGGTTGCGGCTGCCGAGGATCGGGGAAGTCCGGCTTCATGACTCGGGGAAGCGTCTGGCACGGCTGATCGACCGAGGTGACGCGGTGGTGCAGTCGGTGACGGTGTCGCGGGGTGGCCATCGCTGGTATGCGTCTGTGCTGTGCAAGGTCACCGTGCAGGTACCGGATCGGCCGTCACGGCGCCAGCGGGAACGAGGCGCTGTTGGGGTGGACCTTGGCGTTAAGGTCCTCGCGGCTTTGTCCAAGCCACTGGTGGTCGACGACCCGTCGAGTGCCCTGGTGCGGAATCCGCAGCATCTGCGGCAGGCCGAGCGGCGTCTACTGAAGGCTCAGCGGGCGTTGGCGCGTACACAAAAAGGTTCAGCCCGACGCGAGAAGGCCAAGCGGCGAGTTGGTCGCGCGCATCACGAGGTTGCTGTGCGCCGGCATGCTGCGCTCCATCAGATCACCAAGCGCCTGACCACCGGCTTCGCGGTCGTCGCGCTTGAGGATCTGAACGTGGCCGGTATGACAAGGTCAGCGCGGGGAACAGTGGCAGCGCCGGGAAAGAACGTGCGGCAGAAGGCAGGCCTGAACCGCGTCATCCTGGACTCCGCTCCAGCCGAGTTGCGTCGCCAGGTGAACTACAAGGCCACCTGGTATGGATCTGAGCTGGCGGTCGCAGACCGCTGGTTCCCCTCGAGTAAGACCTGTTCGGGTTGCGGATGGCAAAACCCACACCTGAAGCTGTCCGACAGGGTGTTTCGTTGCACAGACTGCGGGCTGGTGATGGACCGGGACATGAACGCGGCCCGGAACATCGAACGCCACGCAGTGCTGATCGATCGAAACGTCGCCTGCGATAGGCGGGAGACGCTAAACGCCCGTGGAGCATCCATAAGACCAACCACCTCTCGGGGCGGTAGGCACGACGCATCGAAGCGGGAAGGCTCCGGCGCTCGGCCTGAGTCACCTCAGCAGAGTGATCTGCTGACGCTCCCAACCTTGAATAACGAAACGGCAACGCCTCCATAGCGGTGCAGGTCAATAAGGGTCGGCCCCACGCGTGTAGGGAGCGATCGTCGGCTACGACGCTCGCGATTCGCCTGGATTTGTCGGCCCCACGCGTGTAGGGAGCGATCGTACGAGCACCCAGGGTGGGCGCCACGAGGAGTGTCGGCCCCACGCGTGTAGGGAGCGATCGGGCTGGGGCTCTTTGCATTCCACCTCGCGGCCGTCGGCCCCACGCGTGTAGGGAGCGATCGACACAGGGCGCCTCCGCATGGCGGGGGCGCTCGTCGGCCCCACGCGTGTAGGGAGCGATCGCGAACCATTGCTTCACCTGCGTCCAGGTCAGTGTCGGCCCCACGCGTGTAGGGAGCGATCGGTCCAGGCCCGACATGGTGAGCGCGGTGGCGGCGTCGGCCCCACGCATGTAGGGAGCGATCGGGCCCTGCCGTCCTAACCTGAGGGTGACGAGAGTCGGCCCCACGCGTGTAGGGAGTGATTGAGAGCAACCGGCGGGTACCGCCCCCGCTACTCGTCGGCCCCACGCGTGTAGGGAGCGATCGGGGATATCAGGTCACCGATTGGAGAGCCGTGAGTTGGCCCGCGTGTGTGGGGAGGGTCATATGACTGGTCGTACCCGATCGACGCCGACGAGTGGCTCTCCTAAGGGACAGAGCGGTCGGAGAAGGTTCTCGGGCCAAGGAGGCTGGTGACTAGTGGATTGCCGGGCACGCAGCGGTGAACGGCGAACTCGACCGGTGCCTTGATGATCGAACGCGCGCTGCACGCCGGGCTTGAATAGGTGCTCGTAGAGCTAGCCGGACGCACCAATCGGGCTTCAGATGTTCCAGAGCTACGTCGGGACCAGCGAGTCAGGGCTCCGCGCCGAGGTTGAGAGCGAGCAGGCACTGAACTGCGGCGAGTACTTGGTTGACATGATTGACGCCCACCGGTACTGGGACTTGACCAGACCCGGTGCGCAGGATGCGGTCGCCCGGTTGGAGGAGAAGTGCTTGGGTTCTCCCACAGGCTGTTTCTCCGTGCATGCGCCGGTGGGAGGAGATGCCAGGAGCCGCTGCCGAAGGGGTTCGTGACTGAGACCGGCACGCGGACGTTCGCTAGGCACGGGTTGCTAAGGGCGGCCGACGGCTGCATGACGTGGTCCTACCGGTTGCCTGGTTGAGCGGATGACACTGGTGTGTGAGCCTCGGCTAGAGGCTGCTGCCATGCCAGGGAATCCAGATGCTTCACGGTGGCTTTCGTGGTTGGCTCTCTGTCGTGGCATTCCAGAAGCGCAGGGTGATCGAGGCGGCGGCCGGGACGGCGGAGGAGCTGTACCCGCTGCTTCAGCATGGCGATGGCGCGCCTCGAGAATTGTGGGTACGGCAGGCCGAGGTGCTACGCGCCTACCACGAGTCCTTCACCAAGGTGCCGGACGTCGCGATAGAGCTGCCGACCGGTGCCGGGAAGACGCTGGTGGGGTCGCTGATCGCTGAGTGGCGGCGCCGGACCTTCGGCGATCGGGTCGCCTACCTAGCGCCGACCCGACAACTGGCCCGGCAGGCCGCCGACCGCGCCGCGTCCTATGGCGTTCCGACCTCGCTTCTCACTGGCTCGCACAAGTTGTGGGACAGCACGGCGGAGACCCGGTTCATCCAAGGTAAGTCGGTCGCGTTCGTGACCTACTCGGCGATCTTCAACTCCGACCCCAAGCTCAACCCGACCATGCTTGTCTTGGACGACGCGCACGCTGCGGAGGGCTTCGTCGCAGCGAACTGGAGCGTTGTCATCCGCCGCTCCGAACTGGCCTACGACCACCTGTTGGAAGCGCTGCACGGCTGCGGGGCGTTGGCAGGTTCGGTGACCGCCCGGCTCCGCGAAGGCGAGGAGGATGCCGCACGGACGGTGTACTTGGCGGGACTTCCGCAGGTTGCTGCAGCCGCCACCGACATCGAGCGGGTCCTGTCCGAAGCCCAAGCCCATCAATGGATGTCGCGTAATGCCAACTTCGCGTTCTCCCAGATCCAAGGCAGCCTGCCCGCGTGCCTGGTATTCGTCAGCGCCAGCCAGATCCTGATCCGGCCGTTCATCGCCCCCACTGCCTTCCACCCCGCCTTTGAGACCGCCGAACAGCGACTGTACTTGTCGGCCACTGTTGGCGACGGCGGTGAACTGCTGCGTGGATTCGGCCGCAAGAAGATCGAGCACATCGCAGCGCCCGCCGCCTCGACCACCCAAGGCACCGGGCGGCGGTTCTTCGTCTTCCCCCGGCTGGTCGACGACCTGCAGACCGAAGACGCCGAGACGGCGTTCGTGTCCGACGCGATCTCCTCCTACGGCAAGGCTGTGCTGCTCGCGCCCGACGGCCGCACCCGCGATCACGCCGTCGAAGTCTTGGTGCCCGGCAAGATGGAGAAGTGGACCGCAGAGGAGTTTGAAGACGCGCCCGACGGGTTCGAAGGCGCTAAGGCCGGGGTGCTCGCGCTGGCCAATCGCTACGACGGCATCGACCTGCCCGGCGACTCCTGCCGGATGATCGTCCTGGTCGGCCTGCCATCCGGCGCCCACCTGCAGGAGCGGTTCCTGCACGAGAGCGTTGGTGCTGTCGTGGCGCTACGCGAACGGATCCGCACCCGCCTCACCCAGGGCGCCGGCCGCGCCACCCGCAACAGCAGCGACTTCGCCGCCGTCATCGTTCTATCCCGCGAACTCGTCAACTTCTGCGCTGACCCCGCCGT
Source organism: Actinomadura craniellae (assembly GCF_003289645.1). Taxonomy (GTDB): domain Bacteria; phylum Actinomycetota; class Actinomycetes; order Streptosporangiales; family Streptosporangiaceae; genus Actinomadura_D; species Actinomadura_D craniellae. The sequence goes on from NZ_QLYX01000011.1 coordinate 235,394, forward strand.
CCAGGCCGCGATGCATCCCGAACTGCGAGCCGAGGTCGCCTTCGGTCTGACCTACTCCACCGACATCACTGCGGCAGAGACCCGCGAGAACCTTGAGTACTTCCGGCGCCAGGATCCCGAGTGGCAGGAGGCCGACAGCGAGATCCGCGTCGACCGGGACGCCACCACCCGTACCAGCTTGCCCGGCACTGCGCAGCTGTCGGCCAGCGCCCGCCATGAGGTCGAGGCGCTCAACGCTGCGTGGGGCGGCGAATGGGAACGTGCCGTCGAGTTCACGGGCAAGGCACTGGAACGGCTCGCCGGAGGCAAGGAGATCCGCCGCTACCAGGCACTGTGGAACTACCTGGCCGGATCCTGGGCCGTCTTGGCAGCGCGCACCGGTCACGGCAACCACTGGATTGAGGTTGCCCAGCAGCACTACACCGCTGCCCGGGCTGCGGCGGCTGGCACCCGCTGGCTCACCGACCTGCTCACCGACGCGGCCCAGATGATCTCCCCCACTACCGTTCTCACCCTGTCCAGCGGCGACGCCCTAGACGCCCTCGTCGTCGAGCAGATCGTCGTCAGCCCGCTACGGACAGGACCAGCTAAACCATTCATCACCCTCGCCCAGGACATCCGTACTGGGCTCGGCCAGACCGACGCCAGCCCGTTCGAACGTGCCCTGGACAGCCTCGGACGGCTCGCGGGCTCCACCAGCTGCCGCACACGCACCAAGGCCGACGCCGAGCCCGACTCGGTCTGGCTGTTCAGCGACCTGTTTTGGGTTGCCTGCGAAGCCAAGTCCGACACCAACCCCGCCAAGGAAGTCCCTGCGTCCGACGCTACCCAGGCCTGCGGCCACCTCAATTTCACCGCCTCCGAGCAGGGCATCGCCGCCGCACCCTCCGGGTCGATCACCCTGCTCGTCACCCCGCAACAGCGCGTCGACATTGCCGCTGCCCGCGTCGCTGACGCAGGCCTCTACCTGGTCAGCCTCGACCAGATTAGGGATCTCGCCGAACGGCTCATCACCTGCTGGGGTGCTATCCGCACCCAAACCAAGGGCACTGGCCCTGACAAGGCCGCCCTGGAGATCGAACGGCTTCTACGTACCCACCGGACCCTGCCCAGCCAGTGGATTCCCGCCCTCACCACCCGCCGCGTCGCCGACGGCTGACCACTCCCACCGGCATACCGCCAAAGGAGCACAGCGCGCTGGGCTCGACGAAGAAAACGCCCGGCTTTAAATAAACGGCGAGAGTCCACTTTTCACCGCGTCGCGGCCGGGTAGCGCCCGCTTCGCTGGCAGGCGAGGATCGCAACCGGCTCAAGCCCAAGAGCGAGATCATGTTTACCCCCAGATCGGCTGCGCCTCATCGACTACTTCAACAGCTGCCCCGAGCCCTCTCATCCTCTGCTTCCGCAGGGACTCGTCGACTGATGTTGGAGATGGTGCGGGACAACCCAACGGGGTCACTGGCTGATTTGCGGAGTCGACGCCCGTGACGATCACGATTGAGGGTTGGCGTCCTCGGGGAAGCAGAAGCGTGCGATCACGCGAGGAGCGTTCCCCCGGCGGGTCGGTGTCAGGTAAATGATCCGGTGGCGGAACGATGCAATGAAGGACATGTACAGCCATCCGAGCTGCTGGCCGCTGCAGCGTGGTGAAGGATGGACCCGCCTAGGCGTCCCCGGCATACGGCAGGGTTTCTGGTTGGTCTCGTCAATGATGAGCGCTAAGTGAGAGGGTTTGGGTGTGTTTCAGCATGATGTGGACCGCTTCCTGGAGTACAGCGAGGCTCGGACCCTGCCATGGACCAAGCCTCAGGGGGCGCCAGCGTCGCTGAGTACGCACCGGGTCCTGTTCGGCAACGGTGACTCCGCTTTGGAAGTTGCTATTGCCTGGGGTGCGTCAGGGCGGCCGAAGACGGACGATGTGCGTCGCCTCTGGAAGTTGCGGCAGGCTAACCGGCCGTCTCCGGTGTTGCTTGTTGTCCTTTACAGCGAAGCGGGACATCAGGTGAAGGCGGCGACGTGCGGGACGCAGGGAGATCCCTCAATCGCGGCGGGCTTGGACGTGGAGCAGGTAGCGCGGGTCTGCGACGTTGCGTTGCGGGAGCCCGACCGGCATGCGGCACGCCGTGCGCTGGAACGCCTGCTGGCGGGTGTTAAGGACCAGCTCACCCCGGGACTGCAAAATCAGGGCTTGTTCGCCACGCATGAGCTACGTACGGGTGTTCCTCGTAGGAGCGACTGGGGCGCCGCGTGTGATCGAGCGCGGTCCTTGCGAGGTCTGCGGGGGCTCCCGTTGGTCCAGGGGCTGGGGTACAGACCCGCACCCCGAGGTTCAGCCGCGTTTGTGTTGCCCCATGAGGAGGCGACGAGGGCCGTCGCTGTTCTGCTGGACGACACCGAAGTCTTCGACCGGCCCTCTCCACGCTTCGGGGCTGTGTCTCCTGTCGCCCACGGGATTGCAACGGCGACAAAGGAGAACATCCCGTGGGTCATCGTCGTGCGCGGCAGTCAGATTAGGCTCCACCCTGCCCAGCCGGCCGTTGGGACCGGTGCCAAGAGCCAGGGAGAGACATTCGTCGAACTGGACCTTGAACTGCTCACCGATGACACCGCCGGCTATCTACCACTGCTGTTCTCCGCCGCCGCGCTGATGCCCAACGGAAGCGCTGGCCAGGTCCTGGCAGCCTCCACGAACTTCGCCGCCGATCTTGGGATCCGGCTTCGTGAACGTATCTATAACGATGTCGTGCCTGGCCTGGCTGTCGCGGTTGCCCAGCACATGCGCGTGAGGTCTGACAGCGACCTGCAGGAGGCGTACCACCGCACTCTTATGATCTTGTTCCGGTTGTTGTTCTTGGCTTATGCGGAAGACCGGCAGCTGCTGCCATACGGGCGGAATCCGCGATACGACCGGCACGCGATCAAGACCCTGGCCAAGGACTTCGCCGCCGACCCTGAGCAAGCCTTCGACGCGAACGCCACGGCGCTGTGGGACGACATGCTCACTGTGTGGTCGGCGGTTGACGGCGGCAACCGTGGCTGGGACGTCCCCGCCTACAACGGTGGCCTGTTCACCCACGACGCCACGGTGAGTCCTTCCGGGGCCGCCCTGACACAGATGCACCTCACCGACGCCGAGTTCGGCCCCGCCCTGCGCGCCCTGCTGGTTGATGTCGGCCCCGACGGTACGCAGGGCCCAGTGGACTTTCGGTCGCTGTCGGTACGCGAGTTCGGCACCATCTATGAGGGGCTATTGGAGTCCTCGCTATCCATCGCGCCTGTGCCACTCACTACGAACAAAGACGACGCCTTCGTCCCTGTCCAGGACGGCGACGTGGTGGAGGTGCTGGCGGGGCAGGTGTACTTCCACAACAACGCCGGGAACCGGAAAGCGACAGGCTCGTACTTCACCAAATCGTTTGCCGTGGAGCACCTGCTGAACACAGCGCTGGAACCGGCCTTGCAAGCCCACCTGGCCCAGGTGGGTGATCTGCTCGATCAGGAGGATGAGGCGGCGGCGGCGGAACTGTTCTTCGACTTCCGGATCGCCGACCTGGCGATGGGTTCCGGGCACTTTCTGGTCGCGGCGATCGACCGAATCGAGACTCGGTTCACCACCTTCCTCGCAGAGCGCCCCATCGCAGCCATCGCCGACGAGCTCAGCCGGTTGTCCCAGGCAGCCAGAGAAGCCCTCGCTGACCAGGCTCCCACGGTCGAAATCGAGACATCGGCCCTGTTGCGCCGCCAGATCGCGCGGCGGTGCGTGTATGGGTTGGACCTCAACCTCATGGCGGTAGAGCTGGCCCGCTTGGGCATCTGGATTCATACTTTCGTGCCTGGTCTGCCGATGTCGTCGCTGGAACACGGCTTGATCGTCGGGAACAGCCTCACCGGCATCGGAACGCTTTCCGAGGCTCTAGAAGTCTTGGAACCCAAGGCCGGCATTGGGCAGATGTCGTTGTTCGCAGACAAGATCGAAGAAGCCTTGCACACAGCCGGGGAGCGGCTGCGGCGCGTGGCCCGTACCGACGAGGCCAAGAAGGCCGAGGTTCAGGACGCGGCACGCGCCTACCGGCAGGCTTTGGCCGAGGCGAAGGATGCTAAGCACATCTTTGACGCTGCGGTCGCCGTACGCATGGGTTTGACCTCGCCCCCACAAGACGCCGACGACGCGATCGCCGCAGTCACCAGTTCCGAAGAGAAGGCCGAGAAGATTCGGCGAGCACTCGAACAGTTCGCGGTGGTGCACCTGCCATACCGGTTCCCTGAGGTGTTCGTGCGATCACGTCCAGGCTTCGATGTCATTCTCGGAAACCCTCCCTGGGAGAAGGTCCGCTGGGAAGCCACACCGTTCTGGGCCGGTGTCCACCCTGGCCTCATGGCCTTGCCGGACAACAAACGCGAGAAAAAGATTCAGGAGCTGCGCGCTACGCATCCGGTGGAAGCAGAGCAGGAGAGGCAGGAGGCGACACAACGAGCCGTCCTGCAGGACCTGTTCAAGAAGTCGTACACGCTACGCGGCGGCACGCACCTAGAGCTGGCACAGCTGATGCTGGAGCGCGCCATCCGGCTGCGGCGCAAATCTGGCTACCTCGGGCTGGTCCTACCACGTCAGAGCATGGTCCTAGCCGGATGGAAGAAACTGCGTGAAGAACTCACCACAGTAGGTGATCTGCGAATCGTGCAGGGCCGCAACCACGGCGAATGGATCTTTGAGGATGTGGATCCTCGGTATGCCGTAGTGTTGCTCAGCGCTTCACGAGCGGACGCGCCGGTCACCCAAGTTTGGGTCGCCAACACCCCCGCTGAGGTTACGGCCGCGAACGATGAGAATGCCATCTTGCTCACCCAGGACGACCTCGCTTCGTTCTCCGAAACGCACGTCATCCCCTGGTTCAACGGTGCAGCCGACCGTCAGGTGTTCGACACCATGCGCACAGGACCGCGACTGTCCTCGGGCAAAGGTTGGATTAAAGCTACCCACGATGCTCGCTGGGACTTCACCGGTAGCGGCCCCCACAAGAATCTCGTGGATCGGCGGGGCGGCGAGGAAGCGTGGAAGATCTTGATGACTGCGCACGTCGACCAGTTTGGCTTCGATGTAGATGAGCCGTTCAAGCAGTTCGTCACGAACCTTGACAGCCTCACTGCCAAGCCTCGGGGTGTCGCGAGGCAAGGTAGGGCTGTTGTCCTCACCAACCAGCATCCGTTGATTCTCTTCCGGCGCGTTAGCCGTAGTGACGACTCACGGACGGTCATCGCTGCCGCACTACCCGAGGCCGGGATACTGCACAACAAGGGTTATATTCATGCCGTCATGCACGATCCCGGTTCGGGTGAATGGGAACGTCTGGCACTACTGGGGTTGCTGAACACTCTCACGGTGGACTGGTGGGCCCGCCGATTTGTCGACCGGCACGTCACCGCCCCAGTCGTCAACCAGATTCCGCTACCAGACTGGACGCCAGCGCAGATCAAGGAAGCCGCCCACATCACCAGCAGCCTCCTGGCCCGTAACGGTTACACCCGCCTGGCCGGAGGGATCACCGTCACCGATTCCCACAGCGACGACGAGGTAGCGCTGCGGGCTAACCTCGAACAGCTAGCCCTGCACGGCTATGGACTGGAGCAGGCTGACCTCGAAGTCATTGTGGCCGACTTCAACGAGACCGGACTACCAAAGGTTCTGCGGGAGAAGCTCGGTATCGCCCACGTCCCGCCTCGAATTAAGAAATAGGTGGCATCAGTCGATATCATCTCTTCCTTACATATGACCTGCATGCCGTGCTGAGTCTCGACCGCGGCCAGGAGGGAAGAGCAGCGAGTGAGCGTCATACCCCCCGGAGACTTCCGACCGACCTTCGCCACCAACCGCCCGGATGAGCAGACGGTCGCCGCCGCGATCAATACCCTGCTCCAGGGGATGCGGACCAATCTCGTCACCGCCCCCGGGGTGTCGATCGCGTCCGCCTACTTCAACCCCGGCGGTTTTGGGTTGCTGGCCGACGAACTGGAACGTCTGGGACCGGTGCAGCTGCTGCTGGGGGCCGACCCGGACCGGCAGCAACGCGGTGTGCGACCGCTGTCGGCGGGCCTGGGAGCCCACGCCGAACGCAATCAGGTACGCCAAGCCTTGGAAGGGCACCATCGGCGGCTGGAGCAGGACCGTGACCTGCTCGGCTTCACCATCGAAGCGGACCGTGCGGCTCGTCGGCTTGTCGATTGGCTACGCTCGGGAAACGTTGAGGTTCGCCGCTATGAGGCGGGATTCCTGCACGGCAAGGCTTTCATCGTCGATGGCCCGTTGCCGGGGGTGGTGTCGGGTTCCAGCAACTTCACCTTCGCCGGACTAGCCCGTAACAGGGAACTCAACCTGGGCCAGTATCAGCCCGAGACGGTGCGTGCCGTCCAGAACTGGTTTGAGGACCTATGGCAGGTGGCAAAGCCGTTCGACCTCGCAGCGATTTATGAGTCAAGGTGGGAGCCGCATCCACCACGCGTGGTGTTTCTCCGCATGCTGTACGAACTGTACGGGGCGGAGGTGGAGGAGGAAGCCTCCGCTCGGGACCGGTCTCGGCTCGGCCTAACCGGCTTCCAAGCCGACGGGGTATGGCGTGCTCGGCGCATCCTGGAACAGCTCAACGGCGTGATCGTCGCCGACGAGGTCGGACTTGGTAAGACCTACATCGCCGGTGAAATCATCCATGAAGCAGTCATCATCAACCGCCAGAAGGCCCTGGTCGTCGCGCCGGCCACGCTGCGGGATTCCACCTGGGGTCCATTCCTGCGGCAAGTAAACTTGCGGGCCGACGTGGTCTCCTATGAGGAGCTGACCCGCGGGGTAAGTGACGCCGGCCAGCTCGGGTCGGCCCTGCAGGACCTAGACGAGTACGCCCTGGTCATCGTCGATGAGGCGCATGCCCTGCGGAATGCCGCCACCCGCCGCGCCGACGCGCTGCGCGCCCTCACCGAGGGCAGCAGCCCCAAGAAACTGGTTCTGCTGACCGCGACGCCAGTCAACAACAGCCTCTACGACCTGTACAACCTGATCTCCTACTTCGTCACCAACGATGCGGCGTTCGCCCATGCTGGGGTTCCGTCGCTGCGGGCCTACTTCGACCGGGCCATGGCGATCAACCCCGATGACCTGTCACCGGAGCACCTCTTCGATGTCTTGGACAAGGTGGCGGTACGTCGCACCCGCCGCTTCATCCGCAACCACTACGTGGGGGACCGGGTCGTCATCAATGGGGTTGAACGCGAGATCGCCTTTCCCACCCCACGGGTCCGTCGGGTCGACTACAACCTCGACGTCGCGTTCCCGGGAATGTTCGATCGGCTCGCCGTCGCCTTGGGCACCGACACTAGCCCGGACTCCGATGATGGGCTGGCGGTGTCCCTCCAGGCTCCTGGGGAGGTCCTCACCCTAGCCCGGTACGTGCCCTCGCATTTCCGCCGCGGTGGCGCCGAGGAACAGTTCGAGCAACAGAATGCCGGGCTGCTGCGCTCTGCCCTGCTCAAGCGGTTCGAGTCCTCCGCTTATGCTTTCCAGCGCACCCTGGACAAGATGTTGGCCAGCCATGAGGCGTTCCTACAGGCCTTGGACCAGGGCAGAGTTCTTACCGGTGATGCCCTGCGGGAATGGTCGACCTCTGACAGCGATGACCTCGACGCCTTTATCGAGTCTATGGACGATGACGCCACCGACGGCGTCAAGGACGCTGATGAATACGATATCCCGGCGCTGAAGAGCGCCGTCGAGGCAGACCACCGGCTGCTGACCCGTTTCCGCGATGAGGTCCGAGCTCATCAAGTCGGCCCCGACCCCAAGGTTGAAGCCCTGGTCGAGGAGCTCGCTCAGATCGTCGAGCAGGCACAAGCCGAGGGCATCACCCCGCAGGACACCTGCGACAAACGCAAGGTGCTCGTCTTCTCCTACTATGCGGACACCGTCACCCACGTCCACAGCCGCCTCGTCCAGGCGATCGAGACAGACCCGCGCCTTGCTGCCTATCAAGGCCGCATCTCCATGGCCGCAGGCCCGGACCGCGAGGGCCGTTCCCAGACTATCGCCGGGTTCGCCCCTCGCACCGCTGGCGGACCCACCGATGAGGACCGCTACGACCTCGTCATTGCCACTGACGTCCTCGCCGAGGGCGTCAACCTCCAGCAGGCTCGGCACATCATCAACTACGACCTGCCCTGGAACCCGATGCGGCTCGTTCAGCGGCACGGCCGCATCGACCGCATCGGTTCTGAGCACCGTGAAGTCTTCCTACGCTGCTTCTTCCCCGATCAGCAACTCGAACGTTTCCTTGGCCTGGAAGAACGGCTGCAAAGCAAGCTCAAACGTGCTGCGGCCGCAACCGGAGTCGGAGAGGTCCTGCCCGGCTTCACCGGCCGGGAAGTAAACCTCACCGAGACCAGAGCGGAGATCGACCGACTCCGCCGCGAGGACGCCGCCTTGTTCATCCAAGGAGGCGCCTCCGCCCTGTCCGGTGAGGAGTACCGGCGCCGGCTCCACAACGACCTTGGCAATCCGCTGCTGCGGGACTCGGTGACACGCCTGCCCTGGGGAAGCGGATCCGGCTTCGCCCGTACCGGAGGAACCCAGCCTGGCCTGGTGTTCTGTGCCCAGATCGGGGACCATCCTCGGCCATGGTTCCGCTACGTCCCGCTCACCGACGAGTACGCCATCACCCACGACGAAGAAAACCAGCCCATCGTCGTCGACGACACCCTCGCCTGCCTCGCTGCAGGTGATCCCGGCCCCAACGACCCCCCGCCGCTGCTGAACGAGGCCATTCATCAGGCCGCCTACGACGGCTGGGCATGCGCTCGACAGCACATCGCCGCAGCCTGGATGCACAACGCTGACCCGGCCAACCTCACCCCCCAGATCCCGAAGGCCATGCGAGATGCGGCTGAACTGGTCCGACAGCACGGCGCCCACCTGGGAGCAGACCAAGACGCCCTGATCGAACGACTCGAAGCCCCCTACAGCCCTCGCATCGTTCGTACCATTCGCAACGTCCTCACTGAACCCAGCGCGTTCCACAGCACCGTGAACCACCTAGCCGAACTCGCGGATCGGCTCGGTCTAACCCCCCAGCCATCACCGGAGCCACTGCCCGCGATCACTGAAGACGATGTGCACCTGGTGTGCTGGATGGCAATCCTCCCGGCCCAGGACACATGACGCGCTAAGTTCCGGAGAGCCGGACGCATCGAAAAGATGCCGTCCGACTCGGGCCGGGGGCTGCTGGAAAAGGACCCGCAAAAGCGGGCACCTCGCCAGTGGCCTACCGGTACTCACCGCGACCTCTGGCGGTGGTTCAGTAAGACGGCCATGAGTTGGTGGGTGTGGTTGTTGGGTTCGGCGTCGATGGCGGCGAGGCGGCTTTCGAGGAGTTGGTAGGTGCGGCGTACAGCGTCGGGACGGTCGAGGTCGGCCTGCAGGCGCATGATCGTTCGGTAGAGGGGCTCGGAATAGGGGTCGTGGTCGAGCGCCTGCTCCAAGATCGCCAATGCTTGTTCAGGGTGCTCTGCTTGGGTGAGGTCGGCGAGGTGGGTGAGGGCGTCGGTGGTGGTGCGGCGGATGTACTCACGGTGCGTTTCGGCCCATTCGTGGGTCAGGTCGGCGGCGAAATCCCCGGTGTAAAGAGCGGCGGCGGGCTGTAGGGCATGGCGTCGTTCGGCATCGTTGTCTGCCTGGCGGGCCTTGTCGAGGGCGATGGTGAGGTCCCACAGATCGACGGTGATGAGGTAGGGGTCGAGGCGGTAGCGGCCTGCGGCGTGGATGATGAACATGGGTTCACGCAGGCCAGTGGCCTGGCGCAGGATTCTGCGAATGTTGTTGTTGGCGGTGTGGAACGCGGTGGTGCCGGCTTGGGGGTCGTGGTCGGGCCACAGGTCGACGATGACTTGTTCGCGGGTGACGCCGTTCGGGTGTAGGGCGAGGTACGCCAGTAGGTCATGGGCGCTACGCCGCAATCCGGTGGTGACGGGCATGCCAGTTGCGTACAGGCGGACGGGACCGAGCAGGCATAGCCGGATCGGTCGCCCTTGTTCCCTCGGCATCGGTGCTTCGAGTTCTGGCATGTCGACGTTGCGCTCGGCGGGCAGGCTGGTGTGATCACCGAGCTCGGGAACTTCAGCGTCTGTGGGCCTGACGGTGGCGGAGGGCTCAGCGGCACCTTGGGAAGTGCGGACGGTACGGAGCATGTCGACGGCATCGTCGGTCTCTACGTGGAACAGACGTGCCCCGATCAGGGAGCCGCTGTGGGGGCCTTCAGCACGGGCTACGGCTCCTTCGACGGCGATGTGCGCGCTGGTTCCGGCGGGCCAGGAGCCGAGGATCAACCCGCCGATGCTGTAGCGATGTCCGAACTGTAGGAGGGCCTGGAGGACATGGTTGCTGTTGCCCTGGGTGGAGGCGACGATGAGGAGGGCGGGGAGGGGTTCGCTGGGGTCGGCGGTGCGCAGGCTGGGGACGTCAGGTTCGTCGGTGGCCTGCATGAGACGGGCGCGGTGGATGACCTCGGCCTCCAGATGCGTGATGGCCGCGGTGAGCGAAGACGTGATGGTCAAGCCGGGCAGGGAGGTGGCTAAGCCGATCAAATCGCACTCTGATTCCGTGAACAGAGCCTTCGCGTCGGCGCTAGGGATGACGACTTCTGCGCGGGCGCGGTGTGATCTGGCCACCAGCTCGGTGACGACAGCCCGGATTACTGCGGGTGCACCCGGCCCGTGCAGGCCCAGGCTCAGCCCGGACAGTGGCAAGATGACCGGGCGATCGTCGCGTAGGCCGACCGTGATCTGGCTTGGGGCTGGCATCGCCAGGTCTGCGGCGATGAGGTCGGCGTCGGTGGGGATCGACTCACCGCGTTCGATGTAGGTGTCCAGGTGAGCCTTTCGGGCATTGGAGATAGCCGTCGGAGGTATCGGTTCGGGCTCGACAGGCTGGGGCCACTGCTTGAGATGAGGCTGTCGTCGGCGCCGGTGCAGGCGGGTGACTGCCCAGGCGGTGCTGATCGCTGCAGCGAGCCCTATGCCGATGTAAGTGCCGGTGGGAAGAGCGATGGCGAGTGCCGCATCACGATCACCCGGCTCCTGTCCCGTTTCGCCCGCCGACTGTCGGGGCGGCTGTGACGGCGCTGGTGTGGCGGTGGGCGGTACGGAGCTTTCAGTGGTCGGGGCAGGCACTGATTGCTGGGGCTGTTCCCGCGGCGTATGCAGAGAGGGCGCGGGCGGTCGGGGCTCGTTCTTCCGGGCACGCTGGGGGATGCGCACACGTTGGCCAGGAAAGATCCGATCCGGCCGGACCAGACGAGGTAGACCTTGCGGCTGGTGGAGTTCCCTGCTCGCCAAGAAAATCTTGGGGTAGAGCGTGCCAGAACCGAGTTCGCGGCGAGCGATGCCCCACAACGTGTCACCTTGCTTGACGACCTGGAAACGCCACCGCCGGTGCTCTGACCCGCTAGCCGCGAAGGCGGAGGTGGCACGTCCAGGCGCGGGCAGGTTTGTGTTCTGCCCGTCCGGAGTCGCTGCTGAAGGGACAGCGGTGGTCTCGGCGGTTGCCGCGTGGGTGGTGGATGAGGCGGCCGGGTTGGTGACGGCGGTGGTCGTGCTGAAGAGGAGCGCGACCATGGCCACCAGGTCACGGGCCAGGTACTGCATGGGGCGTGCCGGTGCGGGCAGGCGTAGGGTCGGGCGGCCGGCCAGGTAACCGGCCGTTTCAGCGACGATGATGATCACGAGCGGGCACCAGGCCGCCCATCCGATCAGGCGTACCGCTCCCAGGAAGAGCCTGTGGTCGGTGTCCGGCCGCATCAATGCTCCAGTGACCTGCGACCAAGCCGGTACGTCTTTGGGCAGCGGCGAGCCGCCGACCGCGTACAAGACGAGGGGAACGGCCACCAGCAGCAGCCCTAGGGCGGCAAGCGCCCCGAGTCCACGCCAGATCTCGGTGGCACGGGTCGGCAGCCGAGAGGTCATGGTCGATCGGGTCCTTCCACTCCAGTGGTCAGGTCGGCGACCGCGACGGCCTCGGCGTGCAGGGCGGAAATCCCCACCAAGGGAAGGAACAGCGCAGGCTTGACGACCGTGACGCGCACGCGAATGGACCGGGCGCCTTCGGAAGTGACCGAGCCGCTGTAGCCGCCAGCCCGCAGGTAGGCCTTCGCGGCACGGATCGCGGCCGGACGGTCGACGACGAAGCCACCACGCGAGTAGGCGCGATCGAGATCCACTTGCCCAGCACCCGCCCGCGCGGCCTCCTGGGCGGCGATGCTCGCGTCATGGAGAGCTTCCAGTTTGCGTTCGAAGTCGACGACGGCGCCGAAGAACACCACCACGACCAGGGTGATGATGACGGCGAAGACGCTGAGCCCACCTTCGTCTGGGCAGCGCCCATGATTCACGGTCGCAGTTCGCGAAGTCATATCGGTCAGCGACCTCGGTAGGGGTCGATGGGGGAGCGGTGGGTCTTGGTGACGCTGCGGGAGCCCGGCATGCCGGGCAGGGCGACATCGGCGAGCCGGACGGCGCAGGTGACTCGGGCGGTCACGGTCGCGTTCTGACCGACGGAACGGTTGAAGCCGGACAGGTCGAGCGTGACCCGCGGCGTGCAGTGCAGCCCTCTGCCGCGCAGAGTCGTCAGCGCGCTGGCGGTGGCATCGGCGCGGGCCTGGCCTGCGGTGCGGGCGATGGAGGCGTGACGTGCGGCGTCGGCGGCGGCCTGGCTGACGACGGCGCTGCCGTGCTGGACGCGCATGGCGACCAGCAGCGCAGCCAGGAAGGTGACGAACAAGGGCGCCAGGACGGCCCCTTCGACGACGGCGTTCCCCGCCTCGGGACCACCGGGCTTGAACGGTTCGCGCCTAGTCATGGCTGCCGTGGGGTGGTGAACCGCTCCCGGGCACCACGCGCCGTCTGCGTGACGGCTATGCGCATGCCCGGCAGTACCGAGGGGGCATGACCGGCCACGCGCACGGCGATGGTGGTGGTTCCCGACACCGTCACTACCGGGGACAGCAGAACCGGTTCCCGGCGGGCGAAGCCGGCGGCCGCGATATGCCCCTGGGCATGCGTGCCGCGGTGGGCGCGGGCAACCCGCAACCCTTCTTCCGCCGCCGCCAACGCCACGTCCTGGGCGACGGACACCATGACCGCCTGGACCAGGGCGAGGAACAGCAGGGCGACGGCCGGGAACACGATGGCGATCGAGACGGCGGCCGAGCCCCTGTCCCTTCCCGTCTCGCCGGCCTGGTGCGGGCGCGCGTTCACGGCCCTACAGTGCCGGGGATCTTGTTGATCCAGCCGCGGACCTTGCCGGAGACCGCGAGATAGATCATGAAGGCCAGGCTGGCGAAGCCCGCAACGATGATGATCGTCTCGACCACGTTGGAGCCGCGATCGGATCGTTTGCGGAACTCCTCGCCCGCCTCCTGCATACGCAGGATCAGGCAGACGACGGAGACCGCCAACGCGGTGCAGGAGACGCGGCGGAACCGCTGCATGGTCGTTCCTCCTAGAGACATAGGGTCAGCCGGATCCGAGCAGCCGGGAGAAGAACGGGAAACCGACCAGGATCACGAAGCCGAGCATGAGCAACGAGGTGGGCACCCACATCGCGGTGGTGCGAGCGTTGGCCTCCGACCGCGCGGCGGCGGACGCCTCATGGCGCATGGCCGTGACCTTGGCGACCAGGACGTCGTGCATCTTGGCGCCCTCACCCCCGGCGATCTCGGCGGTATGGGCCAGGTCGATCAGGTCACGGACGTCGATGTTCTCACCGAGCCGGGCCAGAGCCCGCCAGGGCTGCTGCTGGGCGTGACGGGCACGGGTCAGCGCCTGGTGAACGCGGGCGAACGGCCACCCGTCGGCGACCTTGGCCGGTTCCTCCAGAGCGGCGTTCAGCGCGGCCCCCGCCTCGCGCTCCAGCATCACGAGCTGCAGGTAGGACGAGAACGCGTACCGGAAGTCCTTACGGCGCTGACGGGCCTGGGCGCGCACGTTCCAGTCCGGCGTGAACGACAGAACCAGCCCCAACCCCAGACCGGCCAGCACCGGAAGTGCCCACGGCGGAGAGCCCCCGGCCAACGCCACCAGGAAGAAGAACCCCGAAGGCGCGACGATGCCGGTGACGAACAGGACCAGCTTGTCCACCATGAACCGCTCGACCGACCGGCCGAGCAACGCCAGATCAGTCCGCGGGACGGCCAGCAGCCCCGCCGGCCGGGCGACCCGCTCGCCCAGCCACTTCCCGAGCCGGTCGCGACCGCTGACGACACCACCGGACGGCACGGGCTGGAGCGGCGTCGCCTGAATATGCGCCAGAGCCGCGTCCAACCGCGGCGGGGCGGGCCGCAGCTCCCGCACGATGACGAGGGCCCCGAGCGCGGCAAGGAAACCGGCCACGGCGGCGAGCGCGGTCACGACGTCACCCCCTGATCGGCCGGGCGCGTCCGGCCGGTGTGCAGGAAGCGGCTGCCGGTGGACAGGACGGCCAGCCGCTTCATCCACCACAGCCCGACCGCGTAGATCGCGGCGACGACGGCGAGCACCGCCTGCCCGAGCGGAGTCCCGTAGGGATCGGCGAGCGTCTGCGAGGAGATGAACAGGGCGCTCAACGCCACGACCGACAGCACGATCACCAGCAGGGTGGTGCGCAGGCTGGCCCGCTCGGCCTCGACGTCCCGCCGCACGATGACCTCCTGCTCCACGGCATGGGCCAGCAGGCCGAGGGCCTCCCGGGTACCGGGCCCGCGACGCTTGGCCGCCAGGATCAACGCGCACCCGATGAGATCCCCGATCGGGTCGTCGAGGTCGTCGGCGAACGCGCGCAACGCCTGCTCGGTGTTGGCACGGTTGTTGAGCCGGTCGGCCAGCACCCCGACCGGCGCGCGGATCGCTTCCGGGGCGACGCGGGCACTGTCGGCCAGGGCCTGCTCCAGGCCGCGGCTGGCGCCCATGACCTCGGCGAGCCGCCGCGCCCACTGGGCCAGCGCCTCCAGCTTCGCGATCCGCCGCTGCGGCGCGCGACCCGACAGCATCGGCGGCAGCACGTACACCGCCGCCCCGACCGCGAGGGCGGCGACCGGCCACCGCAGCACCAGCAGCACCGCCAACCCGGCCCCCAACGCCCCCAGCAGCCGGTTACGGCGCCCGGACGAGACCGCCGTCCGCGCCAGGACCCGCAACCGGGACGGCGGACGCCCCTCCCGGGCACGCGGAGCAACACCGGCGAGCCCGGCCCAGACGGCGAGGACGGCGGCAGCGGCGCAGCCCCCCGCACACGCGGCCAGCAGCACCATCACCGCCACCCCCCACCGGAACCGGCCTCGGGCGCCAGCAGCTCCGGATCGAACCCGCATTCCGACAGCTCGGCCAGCAGCTCGGTGCTGATGTGCCCGCCCGCCGGAGTGGCCCGGCCGTCAGAACCGGGGACGAAGACGTGGTTGCGGGTCGGTTCGACCGAGTCCGCCGGGGGACCGGCCTCCATCACCTCCGACACGTACCGGTCATTGGTCACCGGGTCACGCTGCACGTACACGATGAGCGGTTCGGCCAGCCCGAACATCAGATGCAGGTCCTCGGGGCTCAGCCCGAGGTCGGCGCGGCGGCCCAGCTGCACGACCCGGTTGAACACGTGCTCGGGACGGTGGACGTGCAGGGTGCACATCGAGCCCCGGGCCCCGCTGTACATCACCTCCAGCATCGGTGCCAGCTCCCCGTGCCGTGCCTCGCCCACGATCACCCGGTCCGGGTTCAACCGCAGGCAGGCCGGCACCAGATCCTGGAGCCGCACCAGCCCGGCCCCTTCGGAGTTGGCCTGCCGGGCCTCCAGCGCGACCACGTCATGGTGCCGGTGCGCGAGCCGGGGATCGTCCAGGAACAGCTCGAAGTCGCTTTCCAGCGTGATGATCCGCTCATCGGCCGGGATCTCGTTGGCCAGGGCCCGCACCAGGGTGGTCTTGCCGGTGTTGACCTCCCCGCACACGATGATGTTCCGGCGCGCCCGGATCGCGGCCCGCAGGAACTCCTCCAGCGCCTCGGTCAGCGTGCCGAGGCCGGTCAGCTGCCGCAGGGTGATGTCGACCAGGCGGTGCACCCGGATCGCCAGATGCGGATGCCGCGACACCCAGTGCACCACCGCCAGCCGCACCCCGTCGGCCAGCGCGACGTCCAGCAGCGGGTTGGCGTGGGAGAACTCCCGCCCGGTGTTCCCGCGCCGGGCCAGCAGCTGGATCCAGTCGACCAGGTCCTCGTCGGTCTCGGCCACCGGCGGCCCGGCTTCCTTGGCACCGCTGGTGTAGGTGATCCAGGTCTGGTGGCAGCCGTTGACGACGATGTTCTCCACATCCGAGCGCTCCAGGTACGGCTGCAACGGCCCCAACCCGAACCGTTGGTCGAACACTGCCCGCGCCACCCGCCGCTGCTCCTCGGCCGAGGGCACCGGACGGCCGGCCGCCATCTGCTCGTGCGCCCACGTCCTCGCCTGGTCGGCGATCATCTGCTGGGCCTGCTCCCGGTCGATGTCGTCACCGAGGACGTCGACCAGCCGCTGGGACACCTCGCGCACGGCCGCCCAGGGGTCGGCCTGGGCACCGGGCGGCCCGTTCGGGGCGAAGGCGGAAGGTAGGGCGTGACCTGTGCCGGTGGCGTCGATCCCGGCCCGGCTGTGATCGCTCATCGGCCGGCCTCCGATGCGACCGACGCGGGCACGTCCGGCTCCTCGTCGAGGAGGTCCAGGACGGCGCGTTCCTCGACCGCCTTGCGGACGCGCTTGCCGAGCCCGTCGATCGCCCGCATCAGCAGCGAGGTCTTGAAGGTCAGGCGCGGCTGGGCGCCGTCGGACAGCACGCGGGCGTCGGCCGCCGAGTGCGGCAGCTCGGCGAACACCGGCAGATCCAGCACCCGCCGCACGTCCGTGGCGCCGTACGAGCCGTCCTCGACGACGCACAACCCGACCGGCACCCGGTCGTCGAGCAGGTCCCGCAGGACGTCCAGCCGCGGTACGGCCGCGTCCACCTGGGCCAGGGTGCAGCGCACCACCACGATGACCGCGTCGGCCACGGTCAGCAGCGGGGTCGGGGTGTCGGACCCGCCGAAGCGCCCCAGGTCGGCGATCACGTCGCCGTCGATCGCGGTGAACGTCTCGGCGAGGGGCCGCCACGACTCGGCGAGCTGCCGGACGTGGCGGGGGTCGCGGATCCCGTGCAGCAGCTTGGCCTCCCCGTTCCCGGACAGCGGGAGGGTGTACTCGCCTAGGGACGCGACGGCGGCCTCGGGGTCGGGCTGCGCGGCCATCGCCAGCCCGAGCAGTCCCGGACCGGCCGGACGACGCAGCCGTTCCGCCATGAACCCGGGGAGGACGCGGCGTCCGGCCGGGTCGCACTCGGCCAGCACGACCTTGCCCGGCCAGGTGAGCGCCAGGCCCAGCGCCGTCGTCGTCACCCCCGGCGCCCCACCGGGCGAGATCAGACAGTACAGCGCCACCGGTCAGCCCCTTCTCGCGGTCACGACCAGCGTCACCGTCCCGGCGGCGGCCTGCCGCGCCACCGTGCTGCTGTCGGCGTCGGCCACCAGCAGCGACGCCGTCAGCGTGCCTTCGGCGTCGGGTCCGGTCACCTGGTCGACGACCGCCGGGATGTCCCGGGGCGCCGTCGTCGCGCCGGAGCCCTGCGCGGCGGTGCCGCCGGAGCCCTGCATGCCGGGGACGGACACCACCCGCACCTGCCAGCCCGGGGCCAACCCCTGCGGCGCCTCGCTGGCCTTCATCGGCACCGTCACCAGCGCCTGGCCGGGCTGGGGAGTGATCCGGGTCGCCATGTGGGAGGCCGCCAGCAGCGTTCCCTTCCGCAGATCGACCGCGGACCTGCGCCCGACCACCTCGTCCAGCTGATGGCCGGGGACCGTCTGCACCGCGGAATCCACCGCCACCTCGACGACGTCCACGTCGGCGCGGCCGATCTGCTGCCCCACCGGGACGTCCCGAGCCACCCGCACGACCGGCGCCCGGTGCGCGGCGCTCTGGAACAGGTACACGTTCGCCAGCACCGCCAGGCACATGAGCATCACCCCGGCGGCGATCCATCCGCGCCGGTGCTGCCGCGCGAGCCGCCCGGGCGGGCGCCGCTCCGTTCCGCTCTCACCCGTGTCCCGGGAGAGCCTCGGCCTGGGCAGAGCCCGGACGGTTCGCGTCATGCCTTCCCCCACCTTCACCTGTAGAGGCCCTGCGCCTCGGCCACCCGCACCGGGAAGCTCGTCGAACGGGTCAGCGGCGGCAACGTCCCTCGGGTGCCGTCGGAGCCGACCCACGTCCCGCTCCACACCACGGTCACCCGCACCCGGTGGGCACCGCCCGGCCGCCCGGCCGACGAGCGGGGGAAGGTGTGCGAGCAGTTCGTTCGCTGCAGAACCGCGGGCCGCAGCGGGTCGTAGGCGGTGCCGGGCCCGGAGCAGCGGAACGCCCGGCGGCCGGTGCCGGGATCGATCGTCATGCTCTGCGGCCTCGCGGTCACGTCGGTCCACACCCGGCCGGCCCTGGCCCGGTCGGTCAGCGGATGCCAGTTGACGACCCAGAACCAGTGCGGCAGCCCCACCAGGCCGTCGGTGCCACGAGGTGGAGCCGTTCGCACGACCGGATCGGGGATCGGCAGCCGCTCCCATTTCGTCATCGCCAGTTCCGCCGGCGAGACGGCGGCTTTCCGTTCGGCCGAGCGGACCGGCGTGCAGATCTTCCAGCCCCCGGCCCACGGGCGGCACTCGTGGGGCTCGATCCGGTCGGTGGCGCCGGCGGGTGGGGCGGGCTTCCTCGCCTCCGGCCTTCGGCCGTTCCGCCTGCTTCCCGGGTTTCCTTCGGTGCGGGCGCCGAATCCGTAGCCGTGCTCATTCAGGACCGGTGGAATGGGGTCCTGTGGAGGCGCGGCGATGACCGGACGGGCGAGAATGAGCCCACCGATCAGGAGGCCGGCAGCGGCGACGCTCATGCTTTCAGCAGCCTTCGCCCAGCACGACGTACTTGCGGACGCGCCACCGCCCGTCGGTGCCCTTGATCAGAAATGCCTCGACGTTCTCTTCCTTGACGCCGCGATTCACCTTCTTGCGGGTGGTGGCGTTCATCAGCCCCGAGTTCCATGAGTTCTGGCAATCGTGCACGGTGGCGTTGTCGCCCTCCACCTTCACGTCTTTGATGTGCACGACCGAGGCCCCGTAAGAGGTGAGCTTCTTCGCGTGCAGTGCCTTGATGCGATCGAGCACCTGCGAAAGCTGGGGGTTGGTCATGTACCTGGACAACTGCTGCGTGCGGTTGCCCGCCGGCAGGGTGTCCGCCCGGTCCAGCAGGGCCACGAACCGCTGGTAGGCGTCCCTGACCGCATCGGCGTCGGGCTTCGGGGGAGTGGCGGAAGGGAGCGCGGGGGTCGAGGTGTGCTGCGGTGGCAGGGCCACCGTGGCGCCCTTATCGCTGCAACTCGCCGACAGCAGGATGACGCACAGCATCCCGATCGCGGTGCCGAGCCGGGGTGGACGAGTGGGCACGGTCAATCTTCGGAGGGTCGTGCTCAAGCTGGGCTCCCAAAAACTTGATCACCAGCAGTGGGCATTTCTGGTGACACCTCTGCGGGGCATGTTTGAGGCGTCAGGGGTTTCGTTTGATGGTAGGACCGCAAGGCCGAGTCCGAGAACTCTCTACTCTCTTGTGAGAGTAAATATCCGAGAGTGAACCAACAAAGATTTTTCGAGTGTTGAGCGTATGCGCCATATGACCAATAAGGAAGATATGGCGTGTTATGCGTATTGCGGGAAAGCTCACTTCGAAGGGCGCGTTCCGGTGGCATGGATGTTCGCTTGTCGAGTGGGCCGCGCTTTCCGGACGTGCGACATGCACGCACGTCCGGAAAGCGGCGGGAGACCTGCTGGAGGACCGGCGGACCCCTGGAGAACGAACCGGGGCCGGTCGCCCGTGCGGAACGGGCAGGGCTCCGCCTCATGGGCCGGCTTCGGAGACATGGCCGGCAGAGAGCGCTGAAAGCCGGCCGTCCCTGATCGCCGCGACCAGGCGCGCCTCGGCGGCCCGCCGCTGCTTGTAGAGCCGGTCGGCCGGAACGCCCCGTCCCCGGGCGAAGTCCTGCAAGGACACGCCGCCGAGCCGCGTCTCGATGACCACGGTGGCGGCGGCCGGGGTGATGAGCCCCTGCCGTACGGCATCGATCACCAAGCTCATCGGATCGGTGTCGAGCAGGGGCGGGCCCACGAGCATTTCCCCGGGGTCGCAGGGGACGTGACGGGCTTCCCGGCCACGCACGCGGAAGGCTCCCTTGCGCGCCCACAGCAGCAGGCGGGCGGCGATGCGCGGGCGGCCCGTGTCGATCCGGTGCAGCTGCGCGACGAACTCCGTCAGCAGCTCCGACACGATGTCCTCGGCCAGGCGCGCAGGGCTGGTGCGGATCACCCGGGCCGCGACGTTCTTCAGCCCTGGCATCGCGACCCCGACGCAGCCGACCACCCAGGCCGGGTCCCCGGTCCGGGCCCGGTGCACCAGTTCGGCCCAGACGGCGTCTTTGAGGGTGTCGGCCGTGCCCGGCGCCAGCAGGAGCGTCTTCAGCTCGTCCAGGTCGATCGGCCGTGCCGGCAGGCCGTGTCCTATCTCCCGGCCGTCGATCGCCAGCGGGCACGGGCCGGTGACCAGGAGCTTGAAGGTCCGTTCGGCGATGGCCAGCGCGTTGCCGTGGCCGTCGGTCTCCGCCGGGGCGGTGGCGTTCCGGTCGCTGGTGTGGATGCGGGTCATGGCGACTCCCGAAGGTGGAGGTTGATCGGTGCCGCCAGGTATCCACCGAGGGGTAGGCAGATCATGAGCGTTTTCTCGGCGCGCGAGGCTGCTCAACCCCTGCTCACGATCTGCCTATAGTGCCGCTGACCTGCGGTTGGTCCACGTGCAGGCGCTCTACGCCCGCCGCTGGTAAAGCCGAGGTGGCCGCCGAAAAGCCGCCTGACGTCGGCACACGCCTGCCCCGGGATTGATAGGTAAGGATTGAGCTTCCCCCCGTTCTCCGGACGCTCAGCCTGAGGTCACCGGCGATGATCAGGAAGGATGTTCGCCATGCCCTCACCACATCCGCCCGAGTTCCGGCGCCGCGCGGTCGAGTTGGCCCGCCAAGG
>NZ_QLYX01000012.1 GCF_003289645.1 Actinomadura craniellae
TGGTCAGCAGCACGTTCCAGGTGAAGATCGGCATCCGGAACATGGTCATGCCGGGGGCGCGCATCCCCAGGATCGTGGTGGCGAAGTTGACGGCGCCCAGGATGGTGCCCAACCCCGACAGCACCAGGCCCAGCACCCACAGGTCCCCGCCCAGTTCGGGGGAGTAGGACTCGGCGGACAGCGGGACGTACCCGGTCCAGCCGAAACTGGCCGGGCCGCTGCTGCTCAGGAAGCCGCTGATGACGGTGAGGCCGCCGAACAGGAACAGCCAGTAGCTCAGCGCGTTCAGCCGGGGGAACGCCACGTCCGGGGCGCCGATCTGCAGCGGCATGATCACGTTGGCGAACCCGGCG
The DNA here is from genome assembly GCF_003289645.1 of Actinomadura craniellae. Classification (GTDB taxonomy): domain Bacteria; phylum Actinomycetota; class Actinomycetes; order Streptosporangiales; family Streptosporangiaceae; genus Actinomadura_D; species Actinomadura_D craniellae. The sequence continues at coordinate 354 of NZ_QLYX01000012.1, forward strand.
AACAGCGGGGTGGCGAACAGCAGCATCATGATCGTGCCGTGCATGGTGAACAGCTGGTTGTACTGCTCGGGGCTCACCACCTGCTGGCCCGGTGCGGCCAGTTCCGCACGGATCAGCATGGCCATCAGCCCGGCCAGCAGGAAGAAGGCGAACGAGGTGACCAGGTACAGGTAGCCGATCTTCTTGTGATCGGTGGTGGACAGCCACTCGGCCAGCCGTGTGCCCAGCGGCCGCCGTGCCGCTCCGGGCGGCGAGATCGGTTCTTCGGTCGTCCGGGTCATGGCCTCTCCGGGGTCTCGATGCGCGCGGGGGCGCCCGGGGGCTGCTGCCGCGCGGACGGCTCCGGGGAGGTCCGGGCCTCCCGGCCCGCGTTCATCGAGGCGATGACCAGGGTGGACATCAGCGCCGCACCGGCGGCCACCACCGCCAGTACCACCAGGGCCACCCGGGGCGGCCGCCAGGAGACCACGGCCTGCGGCGGCCGTTCCCGCTGCGACATCCCCACCGCCCGTCCCCGGATCGGACCACCTCGACGCCGATCCCCTACCCGACCGTTCGGGCATCTCCTTCAGTAACCGGTCAACTTCTCCTAGTGATGGTCGCGGGCCGGGTGGTCCGGAGGGGGCGGGTGACGCTCGGGGGCCGCTCCTTGAGAGAGCCGATATCGTGGCCGGACGTGTACTCGCCGGGCCTGCGTCCGGCCCGGCCAGGAGAGGTGGACCCGATGTCGTTCAGCCGGCAGGACGCCGCAGACGCCTTCGCCGTCGTCGACACCGACCACGACGGGATGATCGACCCGCAGGAGCTCACCCGGCTGTGGGAGCGCACCGGCGGCGCCCTCACCCCCGACCGGCTCGCCGAGATCTTCGCGCAGGCCGACACCAACGGCGACGGGCTGATCTCCTTGGAGGAGTTCGTGGAACTCCTGTGGCCCGGTGCCGCCGAGAGCGAGCCCGCCGCCCCCTGAGCCGGCGCCCGCCAGGAGCCCGTCCGGCCAGGAGGCGCGGGGCGGTCACAGCTCGGGGTGCCCGCTGACGACGTGGTAGCGGCCGGAGTGGTAGACCAGCGGTGCCCCGCCCGGGGCGTCGTACCGCACGACCTCCCCGAGCATGATCACGTGGTCTCCGGCGTCGATGCATCGCGCGGTACGGCATTCGAACCGGGCGACGGCCCCGGGCAGCAGCGGCACCCCGCCGATGCCGTCGGCGGTCGGGACGCCGCCGAACTTGTCCTCGGCCGGGGTGGCGAACCGCCGGGAGAGCGGGTGCTGGCCGGCGGCGAGGACGTTGATCGCGAAGTACGGGGCACCGGCGAAGTCCGGCAGGCTCGGGGCGTCCTTGCCGGGACACCACAGGACCATGGGCGGGTCGAGGGAGACGGAGGTGAAGGAGTTCACCGTCATGCCGACCCGGCGGCCGCCGGCGGCGCGCGCCGTCACCACCGCCACGCCGGTCGTGTACTGGCCGAGCGCGCGCCGGAAGTCACGGCCGTTGAAGGACACCGGCCGTCCGGTGCCGGTCACCGCGGTGCTTCGCATGTCAGTGGCCTCCGGAGGCTCAGGCGCCGACCGAGGCGAGGTACGCCTCGGCGTCCGCCGGGTCCATGAACCAGTGGAAGAAGTCGCGCGGGTCGTCGAAGCCGTTGGCGAAGCGGTGGGCGATGCGCGGGCCGGCACCGGCCGCGCCGAGGAGCCGGAGCACGTGCTCGGGCGGCGGCGCGAGCAGGGCGTTGGTCCAGGTGGTGACGTACTGGGCGTAGTCCCAGTACCGCTCGAACGTCTCCTGCATGAAGACCTGGTCGAAGGGCCGGTCGCCGTGCTCCAGGATGCTCGCCAGGTAGGAGGCGGCGCACTTGGCGGCGTTGTTGGACCCCTGGCCGGTGATCGGGTCGTTGAGCACGACCACGTCGGCGACGCCGAGCACGAGCGCGCCGGAGGGCAACTGCCCGACGGGCTTGCGGACGGTGGGCGGGAACCGGCCGGCCAGGGTCCCCTGGGGGTCGGTGAGCCGGACGTCCTGGCACCGCTCCGCCTCCCACGGCAGGTGGTCGGCGAGGATCTGCAGCGACCGTTCCAGGTGCCGCTCGGGTGTGGTCGCGTCGCTCCAGCAGTCCATCGGGCCGCCGGGAACGCCCTCGAAGACCATGATGTCGCAGGGCCCGGTGGTGGTGAGCGCGGGGAAGGTGAAGTACTCGCCCACCCCGGGGATGAGGTTGAAGCTGACGGCCGAGTACTCCGGTCGGGCGGCCATGCCGGTGACGTAGGTGAGGGCCAGGGCGCGCTGCGGCACGGCGTACGGGGATCGCTGCGCGTCCCGCTCGAAGAGGCCCGAGATCGCGCCCTTGCCCGCCGCGACCAGCACCAGGTCGGAGTCGCGGGCGTAGTCCTCCAGGTCGTCCACACCGGCCTCGCGCAGCTCGACCTTGCCGCCGCGCCGTTCGAACTCCGCCAGCCAGGCCGGCATCTTGACCCGCTGGTCGACCGAGCGGGCGGTGGCGTCAAGGCGTGAAGCCCAGTTGATGGCCCGGCCGCCGGAGCCGTCCGGCACGGCGAAGGAGAGGCCCTCGATGGGCGGGCAGGTCTCGCCCCAGAGGTCGAGGTTCAGCGCCCGCTCGTGGCCCAGCGCGGTGCCGAACATGCACTGGCTGGACATGATCCTGCCGTCCCGGATCTGCCCCCCGGTGCGGTCGGACACGAGGGTCACGTCGTATCCGGCGTCGACCAGGCCGATGCCGAGCTGCAGTCCGGCCTGGCCGGCTCCGATGATGGTGATTTTGCGCATGGGGGACGACCTCCGGTCGCTCGGTATTCGGACGGTTACGGGTGGCGGATGCGAACCCGAATATCGGTCGGGATAAAAAAGGTAATTCGGTGCCGGGCGCACCGCTTGTGGGAATGGCGGTCTTGCCCGGCGGCCCCTGCGTGGTGTCTCCTTTTATGTGGCGGAGTTACGGACAACGTAGGTCCGGCGCGACGCCGCCGCCATCCGCGCAACGCGGGGTCCTATCCGGATTGCGCACCCCGGTCCGTGGAGGTGGACATGAGCGATCGGCCGCTGCCGCTCGCCGCCCACGAACGGTTCCACACGCATGACCTCGACGAGGCCCGCGCCGAGGTCGGCCGCGCCTTCTGCCCGCACGGGCTGAGCCTGGTGGGCCGCGGGGCGAGGCTGGCGGCGCGCCTGCACTCGACCACCTTCGAGCGGACCGGCCTGCACTACCTCGACTACGGGGCCGAGGTGCGCATCACGCCCGGTGAGCTGGAGAGCTTCTTCCTCGTCCAGATCCCGCTGGCCGGCGCGGCCGAGGTGAGCTGCGGGCGCGAGCAGATCGTGTCCACGCCCGAACTCGCCTCCGTGCCGTCGCCGACCGACCCGCTGTCCATGCGCTGGGGGGCGGGGAATCCGCAGCTCATCGTCTGGATCGACCGGCCCGCCCTCGAAACCCATCTGGGCAGGCTGCTGGCCCGGCCGGCGCACCGGTCGATCGACTTCTCCCTGGGCATGGACCTGACCCTGCCTGCCGCCCGCTCGTGGCTGGGGACCGTCGACCTACTGCGACGGGAGGCCGACGGGGACGGCGGGATGCTGGACCAGCCGCTCGTCGTGAAGCAGTTCGAGGAACTGCTCATGACACAGCTGCTGCTGGCGCAGCCGAGCAACTACACCGCGGCGCTGCTCGGGGAGCAGCCGCGGATGGCCCCGCCCGCGGTCAAGCGGGCCATGGAGCTGATCGAGGCGCACGCGGCCGAACCGCTCACGGTGGCCGACATCGCCGAGGCGGTGGGGGTGGGCGTGCGCGCCCTGCAAGAGGGGTTCCGGCGGCACCTGGAGACCACCCCGCTGGGCTACCTCCGGGAGGTACGGCTGACCCGGGTCCGGGCGGACCTGGTCGGTTCCGACCCGGGGGTCACGACCGTCACCGACGTCGCGTGCCGCTGGGGGTTCTTCCACGCGGGCCGCTTCTCGGCCGCCTACCGGGAGCGTTTCGGGGAGTCGCCCTCCGCGACACTACGGCGCTGACCAGGGGAGACGCCGGTTCGCCGGCCGGGCCGCGCAGTGCCGGTGCGGGGCCGGGGAGTCCGCGGCGGCGCCGCGCCCCGGCGTGCGGTAGAAAAGCGCTGAACGGTGTTCGGTACCCAAGGCGCAGGAGGGCTCATTCATGGAGCTGGCCCCCGAGAAGACCGGGTTCGCCCCGGCCCGGCTGGAGCGCATCACGGAGCACTTCGAGCGCGCCTACATCGAGCCCGGCAAGATCGCCGGTTGCCAGGTCGCGGTGACCCGGCACGGGCACCTGGCCTACTTCCGCTCGTTCGGCCAGATGGACCGCGAGACCGGCAAGGCCATGGCCGACGACGCCGTCTTCCGCATCTACTCGATGACCAAGCCGATCACCTCGGTCGCGCTGATGACGCTCTACGAGCGGGGCCTGTTCCAGCTGAACGACCCGGTCAGCCGCTTCTTCCCGGCCTGGCGCAAGCAGCGCGTCTGGGTGTCGGGAGCGGGCCCCGACATGGTCACCGAGGAACCCGTCCGCCCGCCCACCATGCGCGACATGCTGTGCCACACCGGCGGCATCACCTACGGCACGGCCCTGGCGGACGTGGGCGCGCTCGGCACCGACCACCCCGTGGACCTGGCCTACGACGAGGTGGGCGTGCGGCGCGGCAAGGGCGAGACGCTGACGGAGTTCATGGACAAGCTCGCCGAGGTGCCGCTGCGCTACCAGCCGGGCGAGCGGTGGATGTACTCCTTCTCCACCGACGTCTGCGGTGCCCTGGTGGAGCGGATCAGCGGCCGGCGGTTCGACCGCTACCTACGGGAGGAGATCTTCGAGCCGCTGGGCATGGCGGACACCTCCTTCGTGGTCCCGGCCGACCGGGTGGACCGGTTCTGCGCCAACTACCACCGCGCGCCCGACAAGTCCCTCGTGCTCGCCGACGCGCCGGGGACCAGCCGCTACCTCCGGGAGCCGAACTTCTTCTCCGGCGGCGGCGGTCTCACCTCGACCACCGCGGACTACCTGCGCTTCTGCGAGATGCTGCGCCGGGGCGGCGAGCTCGACGGCGCCCGCGTCCTGGGCCCCCGCACCCTGGCCCTGATGCACCGCAACCACCTCAAGGGCGGCCGGGACCTCGCCCAGATGGCCATCGCCTCCTTCTCCGAGACCGCCAACGAGGGCGTCGGCTTCGGCCTGGGCTTCGCCACCACTCTCGACGCGGTGACCAACGGCGGTATCTGCGCGGGCGACTACTACTGGGGCGGCGCGGCTTCGACGATCTTCTGGGTCGATCCGGTGGAGGACCTGACGGTGGTGTTCATGACCCAGGTCATGCCCTCGCGGACGTTCGACTTCCGGGGACAGCTCAAGAACCTGGTCTACTCGTCGATCGTGGACTGACGGCGCCCGGGCGGGCGGTGCCCCTGGCGGCGCGGCCCGTCCGGGGCAGGCCGCATTCGGGCGGACCGAATCCGTGAGTGCATACATTCCGCTGTCCGCAATTTCCGATGATCTTTATGGGTGCCGGATTCGCCGCTCCGGTACTGGTGGGATATGTGGCTATTGTCGGATTTTTACTCGGGTGGGACTATCCCGCGAAATATTTCGCGGGTCGGACTGTTGACTTCGGTTCGGTAGAGAGTCACCCTGAGCTGCGTAAGCGCATGCACTCCTCCGCAAAGCGGACCGCATGTGACGGGGAATTATTCGCCTTCCGTATGTCAAGATCTCCTTTTCCCATCGGGTATTCCAGGGGGACAAGATGGGTCTCCTGCTCATTGACACGAGCGCCGAGGTGCTGCCCGGCCTGCGCGACATCGACGACCTTTATCTCGTTCGCTCCAGCATCGAGCGGATGGGAGACGACCGCTACCGGATCTCCGGCTACGCACCCGAGACGGTGATCCCGGAGTTGGAGGCACGGGGGTGCACGGTCCAGGTGCTGATGACCTCACAAGACATCGACCACTTCAACGACGACGTCGCGACCGCCATCGCCCCGCCGGACGACACCCCCCCAGAGTCCTGAGATGCCGCCGCCCTATCCCGAGATCACGGCGCCGCTGCGCCCGCAGCAGATCGAGGACGCCCTGGCGGACCTCGCCACGACCTTCCCCACGCTGTGCACGCGGACCGTCTTCACCGGCAAGACGCACGAGGGCCGCTCGCACAGCTACCTCAAGATCGCGAACGGCACCGGCGAGCGGCCGGCCGTCCTCGTCACCGGCGGCGTGCACGCCCGGGAATGGGCTCCACCGGACGCGCTGGTGACCTTCGCCCGCAACCTGCTGGTGTCCTTCCAGAGCGGCACCGACATCACGATCCCGGCGATGGAGGTCACCCCGCTGACCGGGCCGCCGGTGCGCTACCGCCCGTGGAAGATCAAGGCGAGTGATGTCGCCGGCATCCTCAACAAGGTCGACTTATACATCTTCCCGCTGGTCAACCCGGACGGCCGGGAGTTCGACCTCACCCCGCCGATCGACCCGATCGGCTGGCGCAAGAACCGCAGACCACCCCCACCGGCGGGCGGCGACATCGGTGTCGACCTGAACCGCAACTTCAACATCGCCTGGAAGTTCGAGGACTACTACGACCTGCCGCTGTACGTCTCGCGCTACGGCGAGGAACCGGCGAAGCGGACACCGGTCGGCGACATCAACCAGCTCTACCGCGGGCCGAACGAACACTCCGAGCAGGAGACCCGCAACGTCGAGTCGCTGCTGGACACCCTGCCCGTCCACTACTACGTCGACGTGCACATGTTCGGCCGCAAGATCCTGCACTCCTGGGGCCTGGACGGGAACGGCAACGACCCGGCGATGAGCTTCACCAACCCGGCCTTCAACAACAAGCGGGACGGGATGATCGCCGGCGACCCCGCGCTGCCGTTGGGACGGACCGACTACAAGGAGTACCTGCCCGACGACCCACCCCACAAGATCCGCTCGCGGGCCGTGTTCATCGCGAACGCGATGCGCGACGAGATCCTGCGCGCGGCGAACGGCGGCGCGACCCCACCGGCCGCCTCCAGCCCGCAGCAGAACCACTCGGACTACGAGGTCGGCCCGAGCGCCTTCCTGTACCTGCCGGTGGGTGGCGGCCCGACCCCCGGCTGCGCCGACGACTACGCGTGCAGCCGGCAGTTCGTCAATCCCGCCCGCAAGCCGATCTTCGCCTACACGATCGAGACCGGGCACCCCGAGGAGCAGGGCTTCCACTGCAACTACGCCAACCCGCCCGGGCACTTCCGGAAGATCAACCGGGAGGTCCACGCGGCGCTGCTCGCACTGCTCAAGGTCGCGGCGGCGTCGCCGCTGGCCCCGCCCGCACCCTCGCCCCGGCCCCCGAACAGCGGGCCGTGCCTGATCGCGACCGCCACCATGGGCGACGCCGGCCACCCGGACGTGGTGTTCCTGCGCGCCCTGCGCGACGAGCGGCTGCGCGCCACCCCGCGCGGCGCCCGGCTCGCCGACCTGCTCGACCGCGTCTACTACAGCTTCAGCCCGGCGGTGGCCCGGTACATCGAGGGGCGCCCCCGGGCCCGGACGGCCGTCCGGCTGCTGGTGATCCGTCCCCTCGTCGCCGTGCTGCGGCGCGCCCTGGGGACCGGCAAGGGAGGTCGCCGATGACCGGCACCGTCGAGCGGCTCGCGATCGAGGTCGGCAAGCTCCTCGAACCGATCACCGAACGGCTGGCCTCCGGCCAGCTCGTCGACCTGTTCGCCGACCTGGGGCTGCCGCTGCCACCGGCGGTGGCGAACTCACCCGCCGTCCAGGACGCGGCGAGCTCCGCGAACAACGTCCTCGTCGCGCTTCCCGCGAAGATCGGCGCGCTGGTGGACGCCGTGGCCGACGGCGACGACGGCGCCGTCGCCGCCGCGCTGACCGGGCTGCTGCAGGTGCTGCCCGGCGCGTTCAGCGCGAGCCGCGCGCTGGCGACCGCGGTCCGGACCGCGGTCACCGGAGCCGGCCCGGTCAGCCCGCCGGTGCAGCAGATCCTCACCGACCTGCCCCAGCGGCTGATCGACTTCACCGCCGCCACCTACCTGCTGGAGCAGCGCCCCGCGCTCGGCAACGCGCTGGCCCTGTTCGGCCTCGTCGACAACGTGCAGGTGGCCCCGGACGGAGACCGGCCCGGCTACCTGCGCCGCGGGTTCCGGACAGACCGGCTGGGCACGTTCCTGCGCGACCCGCTCCAGGCGCTCGCCGAGGTCTACGGCTGGGGGAACCCGGCGACCCCGCTGGACGTGCAGGCACTGTTCACCAGGCTCCGCGACCTGGCGCACGCGGCCGGCATCCCGGTCACCGTGCTCACCGGCCCGGACGGCCGGCTCCAACTGGCGGCGTTCCTCTTCCGGATCGACCAGGTCACCGGTCTCCCGCCGGGCACGCCGACCCCGCTGGACCTGGTGCTGGACGAGTTCGACCTCACCGGAGTCGATGTCGACCTGCCGTTCGGCACCACCTGGAAGGCGCACCTGCGCGCGGCGGGCACGCTCAACCTCGGCGCCGTGCTGCGCATCGAACCGCCCGCCACGCTGCGCCCCCAGGCGCCCGCGCCCGGCGTCCGGGGCGAGGTGACGGTGTCGTTCGAGCGCGTCCCCCCGCCCGGGTCCGGGCCGATCGTGCTGCTCGGCAGCGCCACCGGCACCCGGCTGGCCGCCGACGCCATCCGCGCCGGGCTCGGCCTGTCCTTCGCCGCGGACGGCGGCGGGATCCAGGCGCGGCCGGTCCTCGACGCCGCGGTGGACGGCGGCAAGCTGGTGATCGACCTGTCCTCCGGCGACGGCTTCCTCGCCACCCTGCTCGGCGGCGCCAAGATCGAGGCCGACCTCGACGCCGGCATCACCATCGACCCCGAGCACGGCCTGCGGTTCCGCGGCGGCGGCGGGCTGGAGGTCCAGCTGCCGGTGCACGTGGAGCTGGGGCCGGTGGAGGTGCAGGCGGTCCACCTGGCGGCGCGCGTCGACGGGCCGGGGGTCGTGCTGGAGCTGTCGGCCGGGTTCCGGGCCCAGCTCGGTCCCGTCCAGGCCACCGTCGAGCGGGTGGGCGGCCTGGTCCACCTCAGCCTCCCGCCGGGCGGCGGCGACCTCGGCCCGGTCAAGACGAAGTTCGGGTTCAAGCCGCCCGACGGGGTCGGCCTCGCGGTCGACGCGGGCGTCGTGTCCGGCGGCGGGTACCTGTTCGCCGACGCGGACCGCGGGGAGTACGCCGGGGCGCTGGAACTGGAGTTCGCGAACTTCGTCGAGCTGAAGGCGATCGGGCTGATCAGCACCCGGATGCCGGACGGCTCCGCGGGGTTCTCGCTGCTCATCGTGATCACCACCGAGTTCGGCGGGGGTGGCCTCCAACTCGGCTACGGGTTCACCCTGCTCGCCGTCGGCGGCCTGATCGGGCTGAACCGGGGCATGAACCTGCAGGCGCTGGTGGAGGGCGTGCGCACCGGCTCGATCGAGTCGGTGATGTTCCCGCGGGACGTGGTGGCGAACGCGCCGCGCATCCTCAGCGACCTGCGCGCCTTCTTCCCGCCCGAGGACGGCACCTTCCTGGTCGGCCCGATGGCGAAGATCGGCTGGGGCACGCCGACGCTGGTCAGCGTGTCACTCGGGGTGATCGTCGAGATTCCGGGGAACCTCGCGATCCTCGGCGTCCTCAAGTGCGTGCTGCCCACCGAGCACCTGCCGCTGCTCGTCCTGCAGGTGAGCTTCATCGGCGCGGTCGAGTTCGACAGGTCGCGGCTGTGGTTTTTCGCCCAGCTCTTCGACTCGCGCGTCCTGATGATGACCCTCGACGGCGGGATGGGCCTGCTCGTCGCCTGGGGCGACGACCCCGACCTGGTGCTGACGGTCGGCGGGTTCCACCCCTCCTTCACCCCGCCGCCGTTGCCGTTCCCGGTGCCGAACCGGCTGTCGGTGGACATCCTCAACCAGCCGGGCCGGCTGATCCGGGTGTCCGGCTACTTCGCGATCACCAGCAACACGGTGCAGTTCGGCGCCCGGGCGGAACTGCGGCTGGGCTTCGGCGGCTTCGGCGTCGAGGGGCACCTCGCGTTCGACGCGCTGTTCCGGTTCTCGCCGTTCATGTTCATCATCGAGATCTCCGCGGGTGTCTCGCTCAAGGCGTTCGGGGTCGGCCTGTTCGGCATCGACCTGCGGTTCCGGCTGGAGGGCCCGGCGCCGTGGCGGGCCCGCGGCCGCGGCTCGATCTCCCTGCTGTTCTTCGAGATCTCCGCGGACTTCGACATCACCTGGGGCGAGGAGCGCGACACCACGCTGCCGCCGGTCGACGTCCTGCCCCTGCTGGCGAGCGAGATCGCCAAACTCGAGGGCTGGCAGACCTTGCCGCCCGCCGGCGGCGCGAAGGCCCTGGTCAGCCTGCGCCCCCTGGCCGAGACCGACCAACTGGTGCTGCACCCGCTCGGCACGCTGTTCGTCCGGCAGCGGTCGATCCCGCTCGGCGTCCGCCTGGACCGGGTCGGCGCCCAGCGGCCGGCCGACGGCCGGCGCTTCGGCGTCGCGCCGGCCCCGGGCAGCGGCCTGGTGCAGCGGTCGGTCACCGACGACAAGTTCGCCATGGCCCAGTTCCAGGACATGGACGACGCGGCGAAGCTGTCCCGGCCCGCCTACGAGGACCAGGACGCCGGGCTGGAACTGGCCGCCGCGCAGGGCGCGCTGGCGTCCGCCCGGGTGGTCCGGCGCAGCGCCCGCTACGAGCAGATCGTCATCGACAGCAGGGCACGCCAGGCCGGCGGCACGACGCTGCGGGCCACCGCCGCCGCCCCGGCCGGCGGAGGCAAGCGGCTCACCACCGTCAGCCCCGCGGTGTTCAACCGGTTGCTCGACGGCAGCAGCACCAGCCGCTCGCCGCTGTCCCGGCAGGACGCCGAGCGCAGGCAGCCGTTCACCGCCGCCGAGACCGTCCAGATCACCGGGCGCCGGTACGTGGTCGCCCATGCCAGCAACAACCTCCAGGCGTTCCCGCCGGGCACCGGCCCCGGCGGCCCGGCGAGCTTCCGCAGCCAGACGGCCGCGGAGGACGCCCTCGCGGACTGGGTGGCCGACGCCCCCGCCCTGGCCGGCACGCTGCACGTCATCCCCGAGTCCGAGGCGGCCGCCCCGCCCGCGGTGCCGGGCACCTGGACCGCGGCGGCGAACCCGTTCCCGGCGGCGGTGTCCTGGGCGGCGGCGACGGACCCGGCGGCACGGCTGCCCGGCGGCAGGGTCCTGGCGGCCGGCGGCGCGGACGCCACCGGGCAGTCCGTCGCGGGCACGGCGCTGTTCGACCCCGTCGCGCTCGCCTGGGCGGCGGGCCCGGCGCTGGCGACCGCCCGCCGGCTGCACTCGACCACCGGGCTCGCCGACGGCCGGGTCCTGGTCGCCGGGGGGCTGGGCGGCACGGCGCCGGTCGCCGCCGCCGAGATCTACGACCCGGTCGCCGGCACCTGGTCCGTGACCTCCGGTGGCATGGACACGGCGCGCTTCGCGCACTCGGCGACGCCGCTGCCGGACGGCACGGTCCTGGTCGCCGGCGGTACCGGAGCCCGCGGCGCGGCGCTGCCGTCGGCGGAACTGTTCGACCCGGTCGCCGGCACCTGGGACGCCGCCGCGCCGATGACCGACGCCCGCTCCGGCCACCGCGCCGTGGCGCTGCCCGGCGGCCGCGTGCTGGTCGTCGGCGGCGCGCTGCCGACCGGGGGAGCCGACGCCGCGCTCGCGCACTGCGAGATCTACGACCCGGAGACCGGCGAGTGGACCCCGACCGGAAGCCTGGTCACACCGCGCCGGGGACACCAGGCGACCTTGCTGGCCGACGGCTCGGTCCTGGTGACGGGCGGCGCCGCCCCCGGAACACCCGCCACCGGCGGGTACCACCCCGGCGCGCTGGCCGCCGCGGAACGGTACGACCCCGGCACGGGCGTGTGGACACCGGTCGCCGCCATGCCCGGCGGGCGCCGGGGGCACCGCGCCGTCCTGCTGCGGTCCGGCGGGGTGCTCGTCGTCGGCGGCACCGGCGGCCCCACCACCGCGGGGGGCTACCGGAGCGCGGTGCGCTACGACCCGGCGGCCGACACCTGGACGGCCACCGGCCCCCTCGGCACCGGCCGGTACGACTTCGCGGCCGTCGAACTGGCCGACGGCCGGGTCGTCGCCACGGGCGGGCGGGTGCTCTCCGGCGCCGCGGCACCCGACCCCGACGCGGACGTGCTAACCGCCACCACAGAGATCTTCACCCCGTGAACCGGGCGACCACGAAGGGTTCGACGCCATGACCAGTCCGACACTGGCGGCCACCGGGCAGTGGACGGCCACCGACGACCTGCCCGCGCCCGGAAGCTGGGACGGGCAGTACGACGGCGCGGTCCTGCTGGAGAACGGCAAGGTCCTCGTCGTGGGCGGCGCCGACGCGGCGTCGGCGGCACTGGCCCGCGCCGCGCTCTACGACCCGGCCGCGCAGACCTGGCAGGCCACCGGTTCGCTGCAGACCGCCCGCCGGCGGCACTCCGCGACCCTGCTGGACGACGGGAAGGTCCTCGTCGCCGGCGGGATCAGCGGGTCCGCGCAGTTCCCGGCGCCGGGCCTCGCGGCGGCCGAGGTCTACACCCCGGCCACCGGAACGTGGGCGGCGACGGGCGCCATGCCGGGGCCCCGCTGGGGGCACAGCGCCGTGCTGCTGGAGGACGGGAAGGTCCTGGTGGCGGGCGGCACGACGGTCCGGTCCGGCCAGTCGGTGCGGGCCCTGCGCTCGGCGGCCCGCTACGACCCGGCCGCCGGCACCTGGAGCGCGGCCGCGGACATGACCGACGCCCGCAGCGGCCACACCGCCGTCGTGCTGGACGACGGGAAGGTCCTCGTCGCCGGCGGCACCGCGCCGGTCAGTCGGGACGGCGAGGCCGCGCTCGCCTTCTGCGAGCTGTACGACCCGGTCGCCGACACCTGGACGCCGACCGGGAACCTGCGCGTCCCGCGCGCCCGGCACCAGGCCGTCCGGGTGTCCGGGACCCGGGTGCTCGTCACCGGGGGCAGCGCTCCCGGGGCCGCCGCCGACGGCACGTTCGACCCGCTGAGCCGGCGCACGGCCGAGGTGTACGACCAGGCCACCGGCGCGTGGACCTTCACCCCGGAGATGCCCGGCGGGCGCGGCCTGCACCGTGCCGTCCCGCTCGGCGCGGGCAAGGTCCTGGTGGTGGGCGGCACCGACGACGTCCGTGACGGCGTCGGCTACCGCAGCGCGCTCATCTTCGACGCCGCCGCGAACACCTGGACCCCGGCCGGCGGACCGGCCGACGGCCGGTGGGCCTTCGCCGCCACCGCGCTGGCGGACGGCAAGGTCCTCGTCACCGGCGGGATCACCCGGTCCGGCCTGGCGGCCTCGACTCCGGACGCCGTCGAGCTGACCGCCGGCACGGAGGTCTTCAGCATCACCGGAGGGGGCATCCCGTGAGCGCGAACGCCTATTCCTTTCTGCCCTGGCTGCGGACCGGCATCGCGACCAAGATCACCGCCGATCCGGGTACGGCCGACCGGGCGAGCATCACGGTCACGCTCCGGCTGACCGGTGAGGCGATCGCCGGCGGGCAGCTCCCGCCCCGGGACGTCGAGCAGCAGGTGCAGATCTACGGGCCGGGAGACGTCATCGGGGTGGACCCGCGAGCCATCTCCCGCACCGAGCCGGCGCCGTGGGTCACCAACGTCGAGCCCAACTACCTGGCGCACCTCGAGTTCTACGACGAGGACTTCCCGTGGCGTTACAGCCCGGCCGTCCCGGACGGCACGACCCGGCGGCTGGCGCCCTGGCTTGCGCTGGTCGTGCTCGCCGCGGGGGAGGGCCCGGACGGCGCGGGCGCCGAGTTCACCGAGGGCGTGCTCCCGGACCGGCCGCTGCCGTTCATCGCCGTCACCGACCCGGCGGCCACGCTGCCGCCGGCGGACCAGCTCGGCGCGTGGGCGCACGTCCACGTCAACGGCGGGCTGGACGCCGCGGTCGCCACCGACGACCTGTCCGCCGCGCTGCCCAACCTCGACGGAGTGCTGCGGCACAACGCCGACAACGCCTGCTCCCGGCTGATGTGCCCCCGGCGGCTGGACCCCGACACCGGGTACCACGCCTTCCTGGTGCCCGCGTTCGAGACGGGACGGCTCGCCGGGCTCGGCCTGGACCCCGCCGGCTCGCCGGGCGCGCTGTTCCCCGCCTGGGGCGCGACGTACCAGGGGCAGCAGGCTGCGGGAACGCTGCCCTACTACCACCGCTGGTTCTTCGGCACCGGAGGCGCCGGGGACTTCGAGTACCTGGTCCGGCTGCTGGAGCCCCGGATCCCCGACCCGCGCGTCGGCCGCCGGGACGTCGATGTCCACCGCTCGCCGGGCCTCGGCCTGCCCGGCATCAACACGCCGGACGCCATCGGCGGGGTGCTGCGCCTCGGCGGTGCCCTGCAGGTGCCCAAGCGCCCCGCGGACGCGTTCGACACCTGGGACACCCCCTACCCGCACCCGTTCCAGCAGGCCCTGTCCGGCCTGATCAACCTGGCCGACGACTACACCGGACAGCAGCCGGCCGCGGCCCACGCCGCCCTGGCCGCCACCGACCCGGCGGCCCGGGCGGCGGTCCCCCAGGCCGCCGAGGGCGATCAGGTCGATCCCGTCATCACGCCCCCGCTGTACGGCCGGTGGCACGCGCTCACCTCGCGGCTGCTGTCCGAGCGGGACGGCACGCCAATCCCCGCTCCGCTCGACCGGAACTGGGTGCACCGGCTCAACCTCGACCCGCGGTTCCGGGTCGCCGCGGGCTTCGGCGTCCGGGTCGTCCAGCGGCGGCAGGAGGAGTTCATGGCCGCCGCCTGGGCGCAGATCGGCGACGTGCTCGCCCTCAACGGCAGGATCCGCGCCGCCCAGCTCGCGCGCGAGGTCGGGCACGCGTTGCAGGCCAGGCATCTGGAACCGCCGGCGACCACCGCCCGGCTGGCGGCGTTCCCGTCAGGGAAGTCGTTGACGCTGACCGCGCCGGCCCACTCGCGGGTGACGGTCTCCGCATCGTCCGGGCCGGGGCAGGGGCTCCTCGCCGGCCTGGCCGGGACCGTCGCCGTCGGCCACCGGGTGGCCACCAGCCAGGTCGCCGCCGCGCCGCTGTCCCCGGCGATGCGCCGGATCGTCCGGCCGGGCGCGCGGCTGATGCGGTCGCTGGAGTTCCCCGCGGGCAGCCCCCCGGAGGCGCTGGTGTCGCGGATGGACGCCGAGTCCGGCCCGGTCACCGCCGCGCCGCCCAAGACCGTGCCGGACGCGGTCGTCACACCCGAGCAGCTGGACGAGGTCCTGCACCCGCCGGGCCCGGGCCTGGCCGCGGCCGGCGATCCGGTCGGCGAGCTGCCCACCAGCAGCGACTTCGTGCTGACCCTGCCCGGCGACCCCTTCGTCCCCACACCGGGCGGCCCGGACAGCCCGGAGGCACAGCAGTTCAAGGCCGCGCTCCGCGACCTCTACCAGGGCCGGGACGCGGCGGCCGTGGGCGGGCGGGCCGACGCGCGCGACCGGCTCCTCGTGGACGAGGCCGCGACCGCGGTGCTGCAGGGCCTGCGCGCCGACCGGACGGTGCCGCAGGCGATGCTCGACGCGGTGAACCTGCCCCAGCGGGTGCGGTCGTTCGCCGAACGGTTCATCGAGGCGATGGCCTACCCGGTCATCGACCTGCCGATGTACCGGGCGCTGCTGGAGGACTCGGTGGACGTGTTCGTGCCCAACCTCACCCTGATCCCGCCGAACACGATCACCCTGCTGGAGACCAACCAGGAGTTCATCGAGTCCTACCTCGTCGGGCTGAACCACGAGCTGGCCCGCGAGCTGCTGTGGCGGGAGTACCCGACCGACCAGCGGGGCACGCCGTTCCGGCAGTTCTGGGACTCCCGCACGGCCCTGTCCCCGCCCGGCGAGACGGCCGAACAGCGCAGGGAACGGCTGTACGACATCCGGCCGATCCACCGCTGGCCTCCCGAGTCCGGGCTCGGCGAGAACGACAACCGGGAGGAGGGCGGCGCGCAGGAGGACGACCTGGTGCTGGTCATCCGGGGCGACCTACTGAAGAAGTACCCGAATGCGGCGATCTACGCGCACCGGGCCCGCTGGCAGCCCGACAACGCCCACCCCGATCCGGACCAGGAGCGGGTCCCGGTCGATCTCGTCGATCCGGAGCACCCGACCCTGGCGGAGATCCGGCTGCCGCTGTACGAGGCCAAGGTCGATCCGGACATCCACCTGCTCGGCTTCGACCTGACCGCGGCCGAGGCCGAGGGGGAGAACGGCGACGCGGGCTGGTTCTTCGTCATCAAGGAGCGGCCCGGCGACCCCCGGTTCGGGCTGGACGTGGGGCCGAGTACCCGGGTGGAGGTCTGGAACGACCTGTCCTGGCCGGACGTGGACCCCGCCGGCCACGGCTTCATCCGGCTCGACGCGAACACCGCGCCGGTCCCGCTCCAGGAGTTCGACGACCCGATCGACGACCAGGAGAAACGCGAGCAGCACCTGGAGGACCTGTCCCTGCCGGTCTGGTTCGCGGGGCTGAGCGCCGCCGACATCGCCTACATGCTCTTCCAGGCACCGGTCCTGATGGCCGTACACGCACAGGAGATGCTGCCGCAATGGCCGACCAGCTGAGTGACGACTACCCGGTGCTGCTCGGCCCGGTACGCATCGAGACCCGGTTCACCCCGACCGAGTTGCTGGTCCGGGTGTTCCCGGACGAGTGGGCGATCGACGCGTTCGAGCCCCGGCCCACCCGGGCCGAGATCAGCGCCCTGGACGCCTACTGGACCGCGTTCTGGCGGGCGGCCGGCGACCTGGCCGGCGAGCAGGCCGCCTGGCAGGAGCTGACCGGGCGGATCGCGCCGGGCCGCGCGAGCTGGTTGCTGCAGAGCCGGCGGCCCGCCAACCCGGGGGAGCGGCCGACCGCGGTGCCGGCCGGCACGGCCGTGCTGGTGGTCGTCACCGGCCAGGCCGTGCCGGCGAACGACCGGCAGCCCACGATCAACTACTGGACCTCGATCTGGCGGGCGCACGGCGACCGCGCCGAGATCCGCGCCGCCGACATCGCGCTGCTCGCCGCCGTCGGCGCGACCCGCGCGGGCACCATCCGCGCCCGCCGCCCCGCCGGGGTGGACGCCGCCCCGGTCACCCCCGGCGACGCCGTGGCGGTGGCGTTCCTGGTGCTGCCGCCGCCGGCCGCCGCCGACCTGGCCCCGCAGTCGTGGACCCGGGCGGCCACCGCCCGGCTGCTGCCGGACCGGTTCACCGTCCTGGGCTACGTGGCCGGCGAGCAGGTGCTGTCGGCGACCGGGGCAGCGATCCCCGCCACGCTGGCGGTGAGCCCCGACCCGAGCGCCACCGACCAGCTGGAGGTGGACGAGGAGACCGGCGCCCTGCACGTCCCGGACGCGCTGCGCTGGCTGACCGACTTCGACCGCGCCGTCCAGGTGGGGATGGGCCTGCGGATCCCGCTGGACGACGGCACCCGCGACGGGCTGGACCGGCTGGTGGTGCTCGGGTTACGGCAGGGGGCCGCCCCGGCGCAGGCCGCCACCGACCTGGCGGACCTGCTCACCCGCCAGCACCGCAGCCCGGCCGGGTTCGGCCTGCTGCCCCAGGGCACGCCGACCAACAACACCGAACGGGCCCCGGCGGGCCAGGACGCCGCCGCGGAGACCGCGGCCGGGCTGCGGACGGCGTTCGGTTTCGCCGCCGCGGCGACCCCGGGCGACTGGACGGCCAAGACCGACGGGCAGTGGTTCGCCGAACTCCTCGGCCTCGACCCCGCCACGCTGACCGGGGTGCCGAACGCCGACCTGACCGACCAGCGGGACGCCCGCGCCCTCAACACGGCGCTGTGGCCCGCCACCTGGGGCTACCACCTGCAGACCGCGCTGCACCCGATCCTCGCCCCCGACGCGGTGGCGCGCACCCGCGAGTTCTTCCTGCGGCACGTGTCCGGGCGCGGCCCGATCCCGGCCGTCAAGATCGGCAGGCAGCCGTACGGCATCCTCCCCACCACCGCCTTCTCCCGGCTGGCCTGGCCCGACCCGGCCGCGCACCGGCGCGCCCTGAAGGGGGTGCTCGACGCCGCCGCGCAGGACTGGGCCGCGGCCGTCGCGAAGGTCGCCCGGCTCGGCGCCGCCACCGACGACCCGCACCAGACGCTGCTGGACATCCTCGCGCTGCACCCCACCTCGGCCGAGTACCACCAGCGGTACGCCCAGAGCGTCGAGGACGTCTACAACCGGGAGCACCTGGGCGGCCTCGGCGGCACCGTGCTGCCCGCGCTGGCCCAGCTGAACATGCCGCAGCCGATCCGCGCGCTGCTCGCCCGGCTGGGCCACACCGGCGCCGACCCGGACCTGATCCGCCGGCTGTTCGTCGGCGACCAGCACCCCCTGCTGGGCCCGCTGGTCGACGACCGCCCGCCCTCGGAGACCGACCCCCTCCGGGAGTACACCGCCGACCAGCGCAACTACCTGCGCTGGCTGGCCGACCACGGGCGCACCGACCTGGAGACGGTCCGGCTGGAGCAGGGTTTCGCGGCGGGCGGCCCGCCCGCCGCGCTGCTCTACCTCCTGCTGCGGCACGCGGTCCTGCTCGGCTGGGAGGAGGCCGCCCGCGGCCTCGCGGTCGCCGCCGGACTGCCGGCCCTGCCAGCCGCGGACCCGCCGTTCATCCACATCAAGCTCGGCGACCCGCCGCCGCCCAGCGAGAGCCGGTTCCGGCGGCTGTACTCCCCGGAACCGGCCATCACGGGGGACCCCGCCACGCTGGTGGTCGACCACATCCCGACCGTCATCGACACGCATCCGGCCACCGCCCCGCTCGCCGAGCAGGTCGGCGCGCTCGCCCTGCTGGCCGACCTGCCCACCGCCCGGCTGGAGCGGGTGCTGGCCGAGCACCTCGACTGCGCGACCTACCGGCTGGACGCCTGGCGGCTGGGGCTGGCCAACGAGCGGCTGGCCGAACTGCGCTACGGCCCCGCCGGCGACGCCCCGGCCCGGCGCGGGGTGCACCTGGGCGCCTACGGGTGGCTGGAGGACGTCCGCCCGCGGCCCGCGGCCGGACAGCCCACCCCGGTGCAGCCGCCCGCCGGGCTCGACGAGGTCTTCGACGGCCCGCTGCTGCACGACCCGAAGAACGGCGGCTACGTGCACGCCCCGTCGCCCGGCCACGCCACCACCGCCGCGGTGCTGCGGGCCGGCTACATCGCCAACGGCTCGCCGGAGAACCCCGGCGCGTTCGCGGTGAACCTGAGCTCCGAGCGCGTCCGGGTGGCGCTCACCATGCTGGACGGGCTGCGGCAGGGGCAGTCGCTGGGCGCGCTGCTGGGCTACCGGCTGGAACGCGGGTTGCACGACCGGCACCCGGACGCCGAGGTGGACTCCTTCATCCTCGCGCTGCGCGGCGAGTTCCCGTTGCGGGCCGGCAAGCTCCCGGAGACCCGGCCCGTGGAGCCCGTCGCGATCGAGCAGGTCGAGGCCCGCAACGTCATCGACGGGCTGGCCCTGGTCCGGCACCTCACCCGCAACGACGTCCCGCAGAGCTACCCGTTCGGCCTGGACGACCGGCTGCCGGACGCCGACCCCGACCAGGCCGCGGTCATCACCGGGGAGGTCGTCCGGCTGCTGGACGTCCACGACGCCCTGGCCGACCTCGCCGTCGCCGAGGGCGCCCACCAGGCGCTGCTCGGCAACGCCGAACGGGCCTCCGCCACCCTCGACGCGTACGCCAAGGAGGGTTTCCCGCCCGAGCCCGCGGTGGTCGAGACCCCGCGCGGCGGGACCACCCTCACCCACCGGCTGGGCCTGCTGCTGAACCCCGGGCGGAGCCCCGCCCTCGCGCAGGGCCCCCGGGCCAAGGCCGAGCCCGCGGTCGACGACTGGCTGCCCAAGCTGCTGCCGTCCCGGCAGGACGTGGCGGCCGTGGTCACCTGGACCGACCCCGTCAGCGGGCAGGGGCGCAGCCGCGTGGTGACCCAGGTCGACGTCGGGTTGCAGCCGATCGACCTGCTGTGGGCGGTCAGACCCGCCGGCGAGGCGGCGATGACCGACCTGGACGACCGGATCATCGGCGCGGTCCTCGACCGCGACCATCCCCGCCCGGATGCGGTGCTGACCATCCGGCACACCCAGCGGGTGCCCGGAAAGGTCACCTTCTTCGAGCTCTCCCCGCTGGTCGCCGCGCTGCGGTCGCTGCTGACGGCGTCCCGGCCGCTGCGCCCGACCGACCTGGTGCCCGCCGCCGGCACCGCGCCGGTGGATCGGGGCGCCGACGACGCCATCGCCCTGTCCAAGGCGCGGCCGGCCGCGGTCCGCGACCTGCTGGACGACCTGCGCGAGGACGTCGACGACTACGTCGCCGACCTGGCGGCGCTGCTGCCCGACCCGCCCGGGCAGCCCGACCGGGCCGACCTGGTCGAGGGGATCGACGTTTTCCTCGGCCGGTACGCCGGGCTGGTCACCGCCGCGGGCGGCTTCGGCATGGTCCGCAGCGGCTGGGGCGAGGCGACCGGCTGGCGCCGCGGCGTGTACGCGGACGTGCTGGCCGCGGTGGCCGTGACCGCCGACCGGATGGCCAAGACGCTGGCCTCGGCCGACGCGCTCATCGCCCAGTACGACGCGCTGCCCTCGGGCACCCCCGCCCAGCAGCGGTTCCGGCTGCTCCAGCAGGCCGAGCGGCTGCTCACCACGCAGCCGACCACCCCCCGCCCGGCGCAGCCGGCGCAGCTGCGCGCGATCGTCGCCGTCCGCCGCCAGCAGTTCCACGGCAGGCTGCAGGCGCTGCGGCAGGTGGACGACACCACCAGGACGACGCTGAGCGGGCTGCTGGACCAGGTCGCGGACCTGCTGCCGCTGACCACCTTCGACCCGACCGGGCTGGACCTGACACCGTTCGAGGACCGGGTCGTCGCCCATGCCGGGGACCTGCTGGCGCGGGCGCGGGCGCTGCGGACCGACATCGCCGCCCGGCTCGCCGCCGCCACCGCGGCGCTCGCCGAATACGACCAGGCGGTGACCGGCCCGGACCGGGTCCAGGCCGCGACCGACGCGCTCCGGGCGCTGCTCGGCGAGGACGTGCTCGCGGTGCCGGAGTTCACCCCGCCCGCCCCGGTCACCGCGGACTGGAAGAAGTCCCTGAACGACAGCGGCGAGCTCGTCGAGCACCTCGCCGAGGACTTCGACCGGGACTTCCCCGTGGACGACTGGCTGCACGGCATCGCGCGGGTGCGGGACAAGCCCCGGCTGTGGGAGAAGGCCGTCGTGCTGAGCGACGCGCTGCGCGGGCCCGGCGGCCTGCTGGGCAACCTGCTCGGCTGGCAGGAGCCCGAACTGCAGCCGGTCCAGCTGCCCTACCGGAACAACGACCACTGGCTGGGCATGGAGTTCGCCGACGGGACCACGATCACCGAGGACCGGCTGCTGTTCACCGCGCACTACGCCGCCGGCGCGATGCCGCTGATCGGCGACGCGCGGTGCGGCCTGCTGCTCGACGAGTGGACCGAGGTCATCCCGGCCGAGCGGGAGACCACCGGGATCGCCGTCCACTACGACGGCCCGGACTCCGAGCCGCCGCAGGCGATGCTGCTGGTCGTCCCGCCGGTGAAGACCGGCACCTGGAGCACCGGTGACCTGGTCGCCGCGATCAACGAGACCTACGACCTGGCACAGTCCCGCGCCGTCGAACCCGGGCACCTGGACGACACGGCGTACGCACAACTGCTACCGGCGACGGTCATGTCGGCGACCCGGCGGCCGATCACCATCAGCACCGATCTCGCGATCGCCAACCTCCGCTGGAAGGCCGCCCATGAGTGAGCCGCCCCGTATCGACGACCTCCCCGCGGCCCTCGCCGGCCGCGCGTTCCCGACGGTCGGCCAGTGGAACCGGCTGGAGGGCCGGCCCCGCACCACCGACTTCGCCCGCGCGCTGCGGGTGGAGGTGCGCGACCCGCTGTGGATGCTCACCCGGCAGTGGCAGCTCGGCGAGTTCCGCGGCACGGACGGGGGCTCGCCGGTCACCGCCACCTACTCCGTCGCCACCGTCCCGCCCACCCGGTTCCGGCCGGGCGGCGGCGCGGCCGGGGACCTGCCCGCCGACCGGCCGCTGGAGGCGGTCGCCGAGCGGCGGCCGGTGCCGTTCGCGTTCGGCGCCGACCGGATCTCCTTCGACCTCCGGCTGGCCATCGGCCGCCGCTGGCTGAAGCTGGTCGGCCGGTCGCCGCTGCTCCGCCTGCTCAACATCCGCCAGCAGTACGTCACGCGCTACCCCATCGCGCTGCCCAACCCGGCCAGCGACGCCGACACCCCGCGGGTGGCGCACCCGGAGGTCTGGGCGTCGATGCAGGCGGTCGCCGGCCGGCGGATGGACGGCTACCTGCTCTACCAGCACCTCAAGGGCGGCGGGCACGCCGCCGACGGCATCACCGGCCTGCTGAACCTGCACCGTCCCGCGCTCGCCGAACTCGGCGCCCGGCTGGTCGCCTGGTTCGAGGCGCTGATCGACCAGCCCGCCGGCGACGACGCCTGGGACCCGCGCCGGCTCGAACACCGGTTCTCGGTGGCGGCCACCGGGCCGGCCGGCGGCGAGAAGGTCCTCACCGCGCAGGAGTACCCCGGTGGGCGGCTCGACTGGCACGCCTTCTCGATCGACCCCGGCGGCCCGCTCGGCGGTACCGACCCGGCGCCGCCGCCCATCAACCGGACCGTGTTCCCCGCGCCGGTACGGTTCTCCGGCATGCCGCTGCCCCGCTGGTGGGCGGTCGAGGACGGGCGCACCAACTTCGCCGCGGTCCGCCCCGACAGCACCGACCTGGCCCGGCTGATCTTCCTGGAGTTCGCGCTCGTCTACAGCAACGACTGGTTCCACCTGCCCTGCGACCTGCCGGCGGGGACGCTGGCGGAGATCCGGGGCCTGGCCGTGACCGACGTCTTCGGGCAGCAACTGTGGATCACCCCGGCCGGTGCCGGGGACGACCAGGACTGGCAGCGCTGGTCGATGTTCACCCTCGACACGATCGGCGACGAGTCGGTGCCCGCGGACACCGGCCTGTTCCTGCCGCCGGTCGTGCCGAAGGTCGCCGACGGGCCCGTACTGGAGGACGTGGCGCTGATCCGCGACGAGAACGCCAACCTGGTCTGGGGGATCGAGCGCACCGTCCGGCAGGCCACCGGCGAGGGCCGCCGGGGCAGCGAGGTCGCCGCCGAGGTCCTGGCCCACCGCAGGCGGCTGTTCCCGCCGGAGCCGCCGGGCGACCCGCGCGCGGCCGTCGCCTACGAGGCGATGAACTCGATCCCGGAGAACTGGATCCCGTTCATCCCGGTGCACGTCCCCGGCGACAACCGGAGCATCCAGCTGCAACGCGCCGCGCTGCCCGGCGCGATCGACGGCGTCCCGGTCCGGCCCCGGACCGCGCTGCTGCGTGAGGGGTTCGACGCCGGGCAGCCGTACTTCGTCAACGAGGAGGAGGTGCCGCAGTCCGGCACCGTGGTCACCGTCGCCTACAACCGCACCCGGTGGACCGACGGCCGGGTCGTGCTCTGGCTCAGCGCCCGGCGCGGCACCGGCCGCGGCGAGGGCTCCAGCGGCCTGGCCTTCGACTCCCTGATCGACACCTGAGGGCCCCGCCCGCCGGGTCCGGGTCCGGCGGGCGGGGCGGTCGGGATCAGCCTTCCTGGTCGTCGTCGGTGACCACCAGCCGGGCGAACCCGCTGCCGATCACCGCGTTGGTCGGTGCCGAGGCGACCACCTGGTAGGACTGGGCGGCCGGGGCCACCGTCGTGTTCCCGGTGATGGGGATCTGGAACGTCGCCGACGTCGCCCGGGCCGGGATGACGACCTGCCGGGCGAGCTGGGTGGCCACCGGCGTGGCCCCGGTGACGATCGACTGGACGTTGACCGTCACGGGCTCGTCGGTGCGGCGCGACAGCGTGAGCTTCATGGTCGCGACGCCGGGCCCGTCGCCCTCGGGGACGGTCAGGCTCTGCACCGAGATCTGCGGCAGCTCCGACAGCCGCGCGCTTCCCGCGTCGTCGTCGGCGAACGCCAGGTCGGCGAGGTAGACGCCGCCGGTGGCGCTCGCACCCGAGATGCGGATCTCGCTGACGGAGTGCAGGTCGACGTGCTTGAGGGAGCCGGTCGGGATGCGGACGGTGCGCAGCCAGGTCTTGGGCAGCGGCGAGCTGAGGCCCGGGAACCGGGTCAGCGCGTCGCTTATGGCCGACACCCGGACCGTTTGGGCGCGTCCCCTCCGGTCCACCACGGTGACGTCCAGGTCGGCGTCCCCGGAAGCCTCGTCCAGCGCCGCCCGGAAGGTCAGCGCGTCGTAGCCGCGGACGTTCCCCGCGCCGTGCGGCAGCACGGCCCGCACCCGGGCGCCCGGTCCGGTCCAGGAGAACCGCAGCACCGGCGTGGACGCCACGTTCGGCGCGTAGGTGGCGGGCGTCCAGGACGGGGCCTGCGAGGTGGTCAGGGTGGTGGCGCAGGACGGGAGGCCGCTGTCGAGGGACCGGTCGAGCATGCCGGCGCAGATGACGCCGGTGCCCGGGCCGGTCACGGTCACCGACCGGGACGGCGCGGTGAACGTGGCCACGTCCAGCCGCTCGTCGGCGGGCGCCTGGGCGACGGTGTGCACCTCGGCCCGCCCGGCGGACGGGGCGGTGCCGCCGCTGCCGTCGAACAGCGGCAGGAACTCGTCCTCCTCGCCCTGGAACAGCCGGAAGAACCCGGAGATGTAGGTCGTGCCGAGCGCGTACTGCTCGGCGGCGCTCAGCCGGGTCGGGGCGGTGTTGCCGCAGACCGGGTCGGCGTTGTTGAACCAGTCGTCGCCTGCGGGCGCGACGGCCACGCCCGGGGTCCACTCGGTGTTGAAGAAGTTGTGGTTGACCCCCATCATCATCAGCGCCGAGCGGGCCGCCTTGTCCCGGCGCGCGGCGTACCGGGTGTCGTCGTAGAAGTGCTGGCCCTGCTGGTTGGAGACGTCCCCGTCGCAGTAGGGCAGGAACACCGACATCGGGACGTTGGGCAGGGTGGCCCGGGCGAAGTCGGTGGGCGCCAGCGGCAGCACCGCCCTGATCCCGTAGGGCTTGGCACGGCCGTCGTTGAGCAGGGCGGCCTTGACGACGCCCTCACCGCCCCGGGAGTGGCCCATCAGCCCGACGTCGTTCATGTCGAGGCGGCCCTTGAACAGCTTGGTCAGCGCCGGGTCGCCGGAGCCCTTGGCGGCGGCGGCGAGCAGGTCGAGGTGGTGCATGACGAGTTCGCCGCGGGCGAGCGCGCCGCGGTCCTCGCTGAAGGGGTTGTCGGTGGCGTTGACGCCGTTCGCGCTGATCGACACCACCGCGTAGCCGTGGCTGGCCAGCACCTCGGCGGGCCCGCTGTAACCGGTGTGGCTGTCGATGGGCAGCTCGCCCGCCGGGCACGGCCACTGCGAGTTGGACGTCCGCCGGGTGTCCGGGTTGTAGCAGGCCGAGTGGCGGCCGTGCAGGAACAGCACCAGGGGACGCTTGCCCCAGGCTTTGGGCTGGTAGACGACGGCGCGGACCTCCGCGGGGCGCCCGCCGATCCCGGACAGCGTGACGGCGGTGTCGCCGAAGTCGTAGGCGGTCTTCTCGACCTGGTACCTGCCGGGTGTGGCGGGGTCGGCGGGCAGGTGGGGCTTCTTCTTCGGTGTGGTGGCCGGGGGAGCGGGCCTGGCCCGCGGGGTGGTGTTCGAGGGGACTTCGCCGTTCCAGGCCACCTGTACGGATGTCGCCTTGGCGGCTCGGGGGTCGGCGGTGACGAGCGTCAGGGTCTTCCCGTCGGGCGACTCCTGGGCGGGGCCGAGGGAGGCGCCGTCCACGGCCAGTTCGGGCACGGCGGCGCGGACCGGTAGCGGCTGGTCCAGGTGGAGGGTGATGCGGTGGCCGCCGGGGACGGGCTGGACCGTCCAGTCGGCGGTGGGTTCCGGGTCGGCGTGCGCCGGCCCGGAGAGCCCGGCCAGGAGGACCGCCGCGGCCAGCGTCCCTCCCGCCAGGGCCCGCTTCCAGGCACGGATGTGCAGGGGCATGTTCGATCCCTTCGAGTGCCACGCACCCAGAGGCCCACCCGCGGGTAGCACCCGTTGCGGGTGGGTTTGGTGCAATTTGCACTCGAATAAGACCGGTTGTCGTGCTGTGGACCGTTACACCGCTGTTGCGGCCCGGTTAATGATCAACCGGAGGGGAGCGCCGGCCCCTCTCCCGCGCCGGTGCGCTCGATGGCCGCGGCGATCTCGTCCAGGTCCGCCCGGGTGAGCCGCAGCGCCGCGGCGGGCAGCCAGCCGTCGATCTGGTCAGGCCGGCGGGCACCGACGATCGCGCCCGTCACACCGGTCCACGCCAGCGTCCACGCGACCGCCACCGCGGAGACCGGGACACCGTGCCGCTCCGCGACCGGCGGCAGCGCGGCGGCGAGCGCCAGGTTGGCGTCCAGCCCGGTGGTGAAGTCGGGGTGGCCCGAACGCCAGTCGTCGGGAGGCAGGGCCGCGGCGCGCTCCCGGGAGAACGCCCCGGTCAGCAGGCCCGACTGCATGGGCGAGTAGACGATGACGCCGGTGCCGTGCGCGGCGCACCACTCGATCTCGGCGGCCGCGGAGCGGTGGATCGCCGAGAACGGCGGCTGGAGCGAGTCGACGTGCCCGATCTTCTCGGCGGTCTCCAGCCGGGAGACGTCGTGGTTGGACAGCCCCGCCGCGCGGATCTTGCCTTCGGTCTTGAGGCCCAGCATCGTCCCCCAGTAGTCCTCCAGCGGCGTTCCGTCGTCGGGCGGCCAGTGCATCTGGTAGAGGTCGATGCGCTCGACGCCCAGGCGGCGCAGCGAGTCCTCCACCTCCCGCCGGATGCTCTCCGGCGCCCCGATCCGGCGGGGCTCGGCGGAGCGGTCGGCCGGGTCCCAGACCATGCCGCACTTGGTGAACACGTAGGGCCGGTCGGCCTCGGGGACGCCCTGCAGCGCCCGCGCGACGACCTCCTCGGAGTGCCCGAGCCCGTACACCGCGGCCGTGTCGATCCAGTTGACGCCGTGCTCCAGCGCGTACCGGATCGCCGCGATCGACTCCGTGTCGTCCTGCGTCCCCCAGCCGAAGGTCCAGCCGGCGCCGCCGATCGCCCAGGCGCCGAACCCCACCCGGGTGATGTCCATCTTGGTGGTACCGAGCGGCTGCGTTGGCAGTGTCATGACAGATCCCCCCTCAAGATCCCCCGGATCCCCTGAGGTCGCGTCCCCCTCTCTCGTTGGTGTGCTCGATCGGTCGCGGTGGAACCGCCTCAAATCATGAAAAGTCGAGGGTTCCCGAGTGCCCGGAAAACCCTTCGCACCGTTCCGGGATGTCCGGTTACTGTCGCGATCACCGTAGAGAGATCGAGTTCGGGTGGCCGCCGGGTGCGGACCCGCGCCGGCCACCGCCGATCGAGAACCGAAGGAGGATGATGCACGATGGTCGCCACATTCCTGGACCTGACCCATGTCCGCAATATCGGGATCATTGCCCACATTGACGCAGGGAAGACGACGACCACCGAGCGCATCCTGTTCTACACGGGGGTCTCGTACCGGATCGGCGAGGTCCACGACGGCGCCGCCACCATGGACTGGATGAAACAGGAGCGGGATCACGGCATCACCATCACCTCCGCCGCGACGACCTGCCACTGGGCGCTGGACGGCACCGAACACACCGTCAACATCATCGACACCCCGGGCCACGTCGACTTCACCATCGAGGTGGAACGCTGCCTGCGCGTGCTCGACGGTGCCGTGACGGTGTTCGACGGCGTCGCCGGAGTCGAGCCGCAGTCGGAGACCGTCTGGCGGCAGGCCGACCGCTACGGCGTCCCGCGCATCTGTTTCGTGAACAAGCTCGACCGCGCCGGGGCCGACTTCCACCGCTGCGTCGACATGATCGTCGATCGGCTCGGGGCGGTGCCGCTGGTCGTGCAGCTTCCGCTGGGCGCCGAGGCCGGCTTCACCGGCGTCGTCGACCTGGTCGAGATGCGGGCGCTCGTCTGGCCCGCCGACCACACGCGGTCCTACGACGCCGTCGGGATCCCGGCCTCGCACGCCGAGGCCGCCGCCCGGTGGCGCGGCCGGCTCGTCGACACGCTCGCCGAGCACGACGAGGAGATCATGGAGCTGTACCTGGAGGGCACCGAGCCCGCCGCGGAACAGCTGCACGCCGCGATCCGCCGGGTCACGATCGCCTCCGGCGGGTCCACCGGCGTCACGATCACCCCGGTGCTCTGCGGCACCGCCTTCCGGAACAAGGGCGTGCAGCCGCTGCTGGACGCGGTCGTGCGCTACCTGCCGTCCCCGCTCGACATCGGGGCCGTCGAGGGGATCGAGGGGCACGCCGCGGGGCGGGCCGTGCGGCGGGAGCCGTCCGACGCCGAACCGCTGTCCGCGCTGGCGTTCAAGGTCATGAGCGACCGGCATCTCGGCAGGCTCACGTTCGTCCGGATCTATTCGGGCCGCCTGGAGTCCGGCACCGCGGTGCTGAACCCGATCAAGGGACGGAAGGAGCGGATCGGCAAGATCTACCGCATCCACGCGGACAAGCGCGAGGAGATCGGCTCGGCGGGCGCCGGCGACATCGTCGCCGTCATGGGCCTGAAGCAGACCACCACCGGTGAGACGCTGTGCGACGAGCGGCACCCGGTGACCCTGGAGTCGATGGACTTCCCGGCCCCGGTCATCGAGGTCGCCATCGAGCCCAGGTCCAAGGGCGACCGGGAGAAACTGGCCGAGGCCATCGGGCGGCTGGCCGAGGAGGATCCGTCCTTCCAGGTGCACGCCGACGCCGAGACCGGCCAGACCGTCATCGGCGGCATGGGCGAACTCCATCTGGAGATCCTCATCGACCGGATGAAGGAGGAGTTCCGGGTCGAGGCCGATGTCGGCCGGCCCCGGGTCGCCTACCGGGAGACCATCCGCCGGGCGGTCGAGAAGGTCGACCACACGCACAAGAAGCAGACGGGAGGCAAGGGGCAGTTCGCCCGGGTGCAGATCTCGGTCGAGCCGATCGAGGGCGGCGAGGCCTCGTACGAGTTCGTGAACCGGGTCACCGGCGGCCGCATCCCGCGGGAGTTCATCCCCGCCGTGGACGCGGGCTGCCAGGAGGCGATGCAGTTCGGCGTCCTGGCCGGCTACGAGATGACGGGCGTGCGCGTCATCCTGCTCGACGGTGCCCACCACGAGTACGACTCGTCCGAGCTCGCGTTCAAGATCGCCGGTGCGCAGGCCTTCAAGGAGGCCGTGCGCCGGGCCTCGCCCGCGCTGCTCGAACCGGTGATGGCCGTGGAGGTCATCACCCCCGAGGAGTACCTGGGCGCGGTCGTCGGTGACGTCAACGCCCGCCGCGGCCAGGTCGGCGGCATGCGGGAGCGCTCCGGCGCCCGGGTCGTCGAGGCCCTGGTGCCCCTGTCGGAGATGTTCGGGTACGTGGGAGACCTCCGCAGCGCGACCTCGGGTCGCGCCGCCTACTCGATGCAGTTCGACTCCTACGCCGAAGTGCCGCGGAACGTCGCCGAGCGGATCACGGCGGCCGGCTGAACGGAGTGCGGGGCCGCCCGGGTGCATGCACCCGGGCGGCCCCGCGCGGTGCGCAACGGGTTGTACCTACCTGATAATTCGCGCTTTTTGAATTGAATATTCGTCTGACGCATCCGGGACGGTACAGAGCGACAATCGCTGCACATTCCCGCCCCCCACAGGAAGGCCGGCCTTCCCGATGCGCACACGTTCGAGACGTCCACGAAAATGGTTCATGGCGCTGCAGTCCGCAGCCGTCCTCACCCTCGGTCTGGTCGCCGCTCCGGCCGCCCACTCCGCCCAGAGCCCCTACGAGCGCGGACCCGCCCCCACCGAGACGAGCGTCCGGGCCTCGACCGGCCCGTTCCAGTACGCCCAGGTGAGCGTGCCGGGCGCCGGCTTCGGTTCGGGCACGATCTACTACCCGACCGACACCGGCCAGGGCACCTTCGGCGGTGTCGCGGTCTCACCGGGCTTCCTCTCGCCCGAAATCCTCATCGCCTGGCTGGGGCCAAAACTGGCCTCGAACGGCTTCGTGGTCATCACCATTTCGACCAATAACCCAGGAGACCAGCCCGACAGCCGCGGCGAGCAGCTTCTGGCCGCGCTGAACTACCTGGCCACGCAGAGCCCGGCGGCCGTGCGCCAGCGGCTCGACCCCGGCCGGCTCTCGGTGATCGGGCACTCGATGGGCGGCGGTGGCGCCCTGCGCGCGGCCGACAGCCGGCCCGACCTCCAGGCGGCCATCCCGCTGGGCGGCTGGCACACCAACAAGAACTGGTCGAACATCCGGGTCCCCACCATGGTCATCGGCGCCCAGAACGACTTCATCGCGCCCAACGACCAGCACTCCCAGCGGTTCTACACCAGCATCACCCAGGCCCCGGAGAAGGCCTACCTCCGGCCCGTGGGCACCGGACACGTCAACGTCGGCACGGGAACCCCGGTGGTCGGGAAGTTCGTCCTGTCCTGGCTGAAGCGCTTCGTCGATGACGACACCCGCTACGACCAGTTCCTGTGCCCGACGCCCTCCGGCAGCGACCTCGTCGAGTACCACAGCACCTGCCCGCACACCTGATCCGCGCTCCCACCGGTGGCGGCCGGCGCGAGGCGGCCGCCACCCGGTCAGCGGCCGGTGAGCCTCGCCCAGGATTCGCCGGCCACCCAGGGGTTCGTTTCGCACTCGGCGAGGAAGGCGCCCGGGAAACCCAGGTCGAACTCCGCCGCCGCCGCCAACTGCTCGGCCGTCTCCGCGGGCAGGGCGACGTCGACCGAGCCGAGGTTCTCGGTGAGCTGGGCGACGCTGCTCGCGCCGACGAGCGGGTGCACGGCGCTCGACCGGGTTCGCAGCCAGGCGAGCGCCACCTGGGCGGCGGGGACGCCCAGGTCGGCGGCGGCCTTCCGGACGGCGCGTGCGACGGCGTGGTCCCGGGGGGTGAGGGTGGCGGGGTCGGTCCGGGGGCCGGCGCCGCCGGGGTCGAGGAACTTTCCCGACAGGACGCCGCGGGCGAGCGGGGCCCAGGCGGCCACGCTCAGCCCGAGCGCCTCCGCCATCGGCAGCAACTCCCGCTCCACGTCGCGCTGGAGCAGGTTGTAGGGCACCTGGAGGCCCGCGAACGGGGTCCAGCCGTGCCACTCCGCCAGGGTGTTGGCGCGGCTGACCACCCAGGCGGGGGCGTCGGAGATGCCCACGTACAGGATCTTCCCGGCGCGGACGGCGTCGTCCAGCGCGCGCATCGTCTCCTCGATCGGGGTGTGCCGGTCCCAGAAGTGCACCCAGTAGAGGTCGATGTGGTCGGTGCGCAGCTGCCGCAGGCTCCGCTCCAGGGACAGGGTGAGGTTCTTGCGGTGGTTGCCGGCGGCGTTCGGGTCGCTCCGGTCACGGGAGATCGAGTACTTCGTGGCGAGGACGAAGCGGTCGCGGCGGCCGTCCAGCAGCTCGCCGAGGATGCTCTCGCTGTCGCCGTACGCCGAGGCGGTGTCGATGACGTTGCCGCCGGCGTCGGCATAGGTGTCGATCATGGCGCGGTACTCCCGGACCGCGTCCGCGTTCTCCCGGTCGTGGAAGGTCATCGCGCCGAAGAACAGCTCGGACACGCGCAGCCCGGTCCGGCCCAGCAGTCGGTAACGCACGGGTCCTCCTAGCCTTCGGTGAAGGTGCTCATGGCAGCCGAGCCTGCCGGTCGGGGCAGCGCGGAGGGAGGCCGCGGTGAGACTGGTCCTCCCAGGGCCATGATCGCCGGAACCGGCTCCGTGGCGGGTAGGCTGCCCGGCATGGCAGGCAGTGAGCTGGGGGCCTTCCTGCGTTCCCGGCGGGAGGCCGTCGCGCCCGCCGAGGCGGGGTTTCCGAACGGGTCGCGGCGCCGCACGCCCGGGCTGCGCCGGGCCGAGCTGGCCACGCTCGCCGGGGTCAGCGTGGAGTACCTCACCCGGCTGGAGCAGGGGCGCGACCGGCGCCCCTCGCCCGAGATCATCGGTGCGCTCGCCGAGGCGCTGAGCCTGTCCGCGGACGAGACGGTCCACATGCACCGCCTGGTCAAGTCGGGCGACGGCCGCTGCCAGTGGGCCGGGCCGCCGGCTCGCACGGTGCGCCCCACCGTGCGGGCGCTGCTCGACCGGCTCGAACCCGCCCCGGCGATCGTGGCCGACCGGCTGGGCGAGGTGCTCGCCTGGACGACCGGGTACGAGCGGCTCGCCGCCCCCGTCGGGCTGCTGGACGTCCGGCCGCCGCACCTCGCCCGGTTCGTGTTCACCGACGACCGGGCCCGGACCGTCTACCCCGACTGGGAGCGGGTCGCCGACGAGCGGGCGGCCGCGCTGCGGGCCGCGGCGGCGCTCGGCGACCCGTACGCCGCGGACCTCGCCAAGGAGTTGACGGCCGCGGCCGGCGCCTCGTTCGGTGACCGGTTCACCGCCCCGGGCGCCCTCCCCGGGTACACCGGCGTCGAGCGGTGGGCGCACCCGGTGGCGGGCGAGTTGCGGCTGGCCTACGAGAGCCTCGAACTGCCCGACGCCGACGAGCAGCGCCTGGTCGTCTACCTCCCGGCCGACGACGCCGCATCGACCGCGCTCGACCACCTCACCGCGGGCTGAGCGCCGCCGGGAACCGGGCCGGCCACGGCGTGCCCGAAAGATTCTCACACCAATGGGTGTGGCTCGGTACCGTATTGTGCGCCGGCTGAATTATACATTTCTTGTAGTTGCCGAGTTGACTGCGGATCGCGCAGTCCGCAAGGGTGGAAAACACCTGACACCAGGATATGGACGGGCGGTGCGGATCGCTTATGGTCACGAGAATACTGGTCACCGGAGGAGCCGGTTTCATCGGCTCGCATTACGTGCGCTCGGTGCTCGAAGGGAAGCATGAAGAAGTGCGCGTGACCGTGCTGGACAAACTGACCTACGCGGGTAATCCGAACAACCTGCGGGAGGTCCGCGACGATCGGCGGCTGACCTTCGTGCGCGGTGACATCTGCGACGCGCGCCTGGTCGACGGCCTGGTCCGGCGGGCCGACCAGGTGGTGCACTTCGCCGCCGAATCACATGTGGACCGCTCGCTGTTCGGCGCGGACACGTTCGTGCGCACCAATGTGCTGGGCACCCAGACCCTGTTGAACGCGGCGCTGCGGCATGGCCTGGAACGGTTCGTGCACATTTCCACCGACGAGGTCTACGGGTCCATCACGGCGGGCTCCTGGACCGAGGACCACCCCGTGCAGCCGAATTCACCGTATGCGGCGTCCAAGGCGTCCAGCGACCTGGTCGCGTTGTCCTACCACCACACCCACGGTCTGGACGTGCGGGTGACCCGGTGCTGCAACAACTACGGGCCGCACCAGTTCCCGGAGAAGGTCATCCCGCTGTTCGTGACCAACCTGCTGGAGGGGCGGAAGGTGCCGCTGTACGGCGACGGCCGCAACGTCCGGGAGTGGCTGCACGTCGGCGACCACGTCCGGGGGGTGGAGCTGGTGCGCACCGGCGGCTCCCCGGGCGAGATCTACAACCTCGGCGGCGGCACCGAACTGACCAACCGCGAGCTGACCGGGATGCTGCTGGCGGCGTGCGGGGCGGGCCGGCACATGGTGGAGCACGTGCCGGACCGGCTCGGGCACGACCTGAGGTACTCGACCGACTGGACGAAGGCGCGCGACGAGCTGGGCTACCGCCCGCGCACGGACTTCGCCGCCGGCCTCGGCGAGACGGTCGCCTGGTACCGGGAGCACCATGACTGGTGGGCTCCGCTCAAGCACGCCGGGTGACGATTTACCGTTTTGTTGTAAGACAATATGAAATGGGTACCCCTGCCGGATGCCGAGCGGCCGCGTCCGCACCGCGGCCACTCGACATGAGCGCTCCGCGAAAAGAAGGCGACGAGGGGAGGCAGGGGTGCGATCGAACGGATCCGAGCCGAAACGGGGTGCCCCACACCGGACCGAAGAACCATTCACTCCGGTCATCGGATCAAATGGTTCACTCTTCAATCATTCGGCCGGCACCGAGGCCGTGGAACAGCCGATCCGGATCCTCGTGGTGGCGGACTGCTCCGCGGTCGCCTACCTGGTCGAGGACATGCGCTGGCACGGGTTCGACGCGCACGCCGCCAAGTCCGGAACGGGAGCGATGGAGGAGTACGCCGACTACGACGTGCTCCTGCTGGACGTCGACCTTCCCGACCTCGACGGGCTGGCGGTCTGCCGGACGATCCGCGCCACCAGCGACATCCCGATCATCGGTTTCACCTCGCAGCCGTCCGAACTGGACCAGGTGCTGTGCCTGGAGGCCGGCTGTGACGACTGCATCGAGAAGCCGTACCGCTCCCGGGAACTGGTCGCCCGGATCAACGCCGTCATGCGGCGGGTGCGGGTCACCGACGGCGAGCCCGGACGGCAGGACGGGCAGCGGCTCTCGCTGGGCCCGCTGTCGATCGACTCCGTCGCCCGCGAGGTCCGCCTGCACGACCGGCTGGTCGGCACCACCCGCAAGGAGTTCGACCTGCTGCGCCTGCTGGCGGCCGAGCCCGAGAAGGTCTTCTCCCGCGAGGAGCTGATGACCGAGATCTGGGACCACCCCGCCGAGGCGGACGTGAGCCCGCAGGCCAGCCGAACCATCGACACGCACGTCAGCAGCCTGCGCGGCAAGCTGGGCGGGGGCGGCTGGATCACCACCGTCCGCGGCGTGGGGTTCCGCTTCGGCGGCCCGTGAGCCGGTCGGGGCCGCCGCCCGGTCGGCGGCCCCGACCGGCTCGGCTCAGGCCGCGAACCGCCACCGGGTCTGGGAGAACTCGTCCTTGCCGAAGCCGAACACGGTCACCGGTGCCAGCGCGTAGACCCACGTCTCGCCGACCATGCCGTGGAAGGCCCCGTCCCGGACCTTGAAGTGCCACTCCTCGGAGTACTTGGCCCGGTACACCTCGGCCACCCGCCCCAGCTCGGCGTCGTCGGTCACCCGGACCGCGTCGCCCTCCAGGACGATGTCGAGCCCGCTGCGCAGCCGGTTGCACCCGGTCATCAGGATGCATCGGGAGTCGCCCGACAGGTTCCCGACCTTGCGCTCGCCCGGCCCCGAGCAGAAGTACATCCGGTCGGCGTGCCAGACCGCGACCAGCGGAGTGGTGTGCGGCCGCCCGTCCGGGCGGAGGGTCGTCAGCCAGTACAGCTCCGCCTCGGCCAGCAGCCGGCGCCCCTCGCTCCACGGGGCGGCCGACGCGCCTTCCCTGCTGAACCGCAGGTCCAGCTCGACGTCGAACGGTTCCTTCGCCATGTGAGAACTCCTCTCCTTGCGGACGGTCACGCCGACCGCTCTCGCGGTGCGGGCACGGAGTAGGCCCCGGAACGGTCGCCGCGGGCCAGCGCCGGGTAGGCCGCGATGATCCGTTCGATCTCGGTGCGCAGGTCGTGCCCCGCGCAGAGCCGGTCGAGGATGTCGTCCTGCCACGCCTGCCGCCGGACGACCTCGTGGTAGGGCATGTGGGTGAAGGCGACCATCTGGTAGAGCGGCATGAAGTCGCCCGGGCAGCGCCGGCCGAGCAGGCGTTCCAGCCGCTTGCGGGCGTGGAAGCGCTCGTCGTCCACCCGGGCGCTCAGCTCCTCCAGGTTGGCCAGCGACAGGTCGGTGATCGCGTGGCCGGGGGCGACGCGCAGCTCGCTGTACTCCGCGACCGCCCGGGTGACGCCCGCCACCGGGTCGCCGGCGGCGTGCCGGTCCAGCAGCGAGCACAGCACCGAGACGTCCTCAAAGGAGCAGTTGATGCCCTGCCCGTAGAACGGGACGATCGTGTGCGCCGCATCGCCCAGCAGGACGGCCCGCTCGTCGTGGTACGGGGTGCACCGGACGACCTTGAGCTGGGCGGGGCGGGTGCCGAGCACGTCCTCGGCCACCCGGGGCAGCGCCGGCGCGATGTCGCCGAACTCGCGGTCGAACAGGTCCCGCACCGCCGGCCGGTCACCCAGCGACCGGAACCGCAGGTCCCGCCCGCCGCCCTCCAGCGGCATGAACAGCGTGGTGGTGAAGGTGTCGTCGCGGTTGGGTTGCGCCTGCAGGAAGTGGTCGCCGCGCGGCCACAGGTGCATGCCGGCGCGGCCGCTCTCGGGCCGCCCCGGCTCGCCCAGCCGCCAGCGCATCCGGTGCTCGTCGGCGGTGTCCAGGGCGATCTCGACGTGCCCGTGCGGGATGTACCCCTGCTCGATCCGCATCCGGGCGCCGGACTTGGACAGCTCGTGCCGCAGCAGGCTGTTCGCTCCGTCGCAGCCCACGAGCAGGTCGCCCGAGACGCTGCACACGCCGCCGTCCGCGGTGACGAACGTGGCCTCGGCCCGGCGCGAGTCGGCGACGACGCACGTGTGGCCGTAATGCACCCGCGCGCCCTCCGCCATGGCCTGCCGCAGCAGCGTCCGGTGCAGCACCGAACGCGGGATGGACAGCAGGTGGTGGTCGGGGTGCACCCCGTAGGGCTGGTAGGAGACGCCGCCGTCCCGGTGGTGCACGATGCGCTGGGACAGCACCACCCCCGCGGCGTACAGCGCGGCGCGCTGCTGCGGGCCGAGGCAGTTCAGCCCCCGGGAGGTGAGCGTCAGGTTGAACGAATGCCCTGTGGGGGCCGGGCCCTCGTCGAAGGCCGGGCACTTCTCGTACAGGCTGACGTCGAAGTTCCGCCGGCGCAGCTCGATGGCCGTGAGGCACCCGACGGGACCGGCTCCGACGATGATCGCTCGTGGCTTGCGGATGGCGTGTGGCACGGTGCGGTCCTTTCCGGTCGATCACGGAGCCGGGACGGTTGCGAGCTCTCCGGTCGCCCGGAAGTAGCCGATCATCGCGGTGATCCAGGCCCCGTCGGCCGCGGGGAACTCCGTCCCCAGCGCCCGCAGCTCCCGGGCGGTGGCCTCGTTGGTGTACAGGTGGTCGCCCAGCTCCAGCACGCCCTCCTCGAACAGCGGGACGAGGCTGGCCAGCGAGTACCCGCCGTCCTCGCCGCTGCGGTCGGCCAGGGCGGCCAGCCAGTCGTCCGCCGGGACCAGGTCCAGCCCGTAGCCGGCGGCCCGGATCGCCGCGAACACCGCGTCCCAGCTCAGGCCCTCGGGGTGGAAGACATGCAGGGTCCGGTTCGGTGCGGACTCCGCCAGCGACAGCCGGGTGACCGCGTCGGCGACGAAGTCGACCGGCAGCAGGTCCACCGGCGGCCCGGGTTCGGCGGGGGCCAGCCCGAGCTCGACGAAGCTCTTGAGCTGCAACCAGAAGAAGTCGTCGGCCCGGCAGGCGCCGGTGGCCGAGTCCCCGCCGATCCGCCCGATCCGGTGGATCGTCACCGGCACCCCGCGCTCGCGCGCGGCCAGGGCCAGCCGCTCGGCGACCCACTTGCTCTGCGCGTAGCCGATGCCGAGCCCGCGCGGCTCCGCCGGGACGCCGTCCTCGGTGACGACCCCCGACGGCTGCCGGGGGGAGAACACCGCCGGCGTCGACATGTGGTGCACCGGCTTGCGGGTGCGCTCGGCGGCGAACTCCAGCACGCGGACGAAGCCGTCCACGTTGGTGGGCTTGACCGACGCGTAGGGGGCGGCGAAGTTGATGTGCGCGGCCGCGTGGTACACCGCGCCGACCTCCCCGGCGAGCCGCGCGTACGCCGCGGCGTCCAGGCCGAACCGGTCCTCGGCCAGGTCGCCGGGTACCACCTCGATCCGCGCCGGGTCCAGGTCGGCTTCGAGCCCGTAGCGGCGGGCGTTGGCCAGCAGCCGCGACCGGGCCTGGGCTGCGTCGCCGGCCCGGACCAGGCAGTGCACGGTGCGGCCGGCGGCCAGCAGCGAGCGCAGCAGGTAGATCCCGAGGAAGCCGGTCGCGCCGGTCAGCAGCACGTGCCGCGACTCCGCCGGGGCGGTGCCGTCCGCCGTCAGGCCGTCCGGCAGCCGGACGTCGGCCCACAGGTCGGGCTCGCCCGGGTCGTCCCCGGCCCCGGACAGCCGGGCCGCCATGCCCGCCACCGTCGGCGCGCCGAGCAGCGTGCCCAGCGCGATGTCGGCGCCGAACTCCTCGCGCACGGCCTGCATGAGCCGCACGGCCAGGATCGAGTGGCCGCCGAGGGCGAAGAAGTCGTCGTCGAGCCCGACGTCCTCGCTCTCCAGCAGCCCGCTCCAGATCGCCAGTAGCCGGCGCTCGGTCGCGGTCGGCTCCCGCGCGTGCTCCCGCGGGCCGCGTGGCGCGGTGTCGGCCGGTGCGGGCAGCGCCCGGCGGTCGATCTTGCCGCTGGGCGTGGTCGGGACGGCGTCCAGGTACGCGAAACGCCACGGGATCATGTAGTCGGGCAGGGTCCCGCCGAGCAGCCGGCGCAGCTCGGCGGCCGGGGCGGGGCGCGCCGCGACCAGGTACGCGATCAGCCGCCGGTCGCCGGGCCCGAAGTCGGCCGCGACCACCGCCGAGGTCTCGACGAAGTCCAGCCCGTTCAGCGCGGCCTCGATCTCGGCCGGTTCGACGCGGTAGCCGCGCACCTTCACCTGGTCGTCCACCCGGCCGAGGTAGTTCAGCTCGTGGTCGGCGGTGTACTTGACCAGGTCGCCGGTGCGGTAGAGCCGGGCGCCGGGGTCGAACGGGTCGGCCAGGAACCGTTCCCGGGTCTGCTCGGGCAGGCCGTTGTAGCCGGGGGACAGGATGTCCCCGCCCACGTACAGCTCGCCGGGCACCCCGAACGGCACGGGCCGCCGGTGCTCGTCCAGTACCGGCAGCTTCACGCCGGTCACCGCGTGCCCGATGGGCGGGGTCTCGCCCCAGGCGGCGGGGTCGGCGGGCAGCCGGTGGACGGTGCACAGGTGGCTCTCCGACGGGCCGTAGATGTTGAACAGCCGGGCGCCGGTGTGGTGGGCGAACATCTCCCGCAGCGCGGGCGTGACCACCAGCTGCTCCCCGGTCGAGTAGACCTCGGCCAGGTGCGGCAGCGGGGTGCGGTTGCGCGCCACCAGGCCGGCGATCTGGTGCAGCGCGATGTAGGGCAGGAACAGCCGGGCGATCCGCCGCTCGTCCACGAACGCGACGAGCCGGTGCAGGTCGGTCCGCAACTCCTCGCCGACCACCACCAGCGTCCCGCCGGCGCACAGCGTGCCCAGGATCTCCTCGACCGAGACGTCGAAGGACAGGGACATGTACTGCAACGTCCGGGCGGCGGCGTTGGCGCCGGAGATGTCGATCTGCCGGTGGACCAGGTTGGCGACGGTGAGATCGTTGATGATCACGCCCTTCGGCCGCCCGGTCGAGCCCGAGGTGTACACCACGTAGATCTCGTCCCGCGGGGACTTGTACCGCGGCGGGTCGGTCGCCGGGTGCGGGCCCGCCCCGGCGTCCAGGTCGAAGACGCAGGTCCCGACGGGCAGCCGCCCGGCCAGGGAACCGCAGGTGACCACGACCGAGGCCGCGGAGTCGGCGAGCATGTACTCGATCCGGTCCTGCGGGTAGGCCGGGTCGAGCGGGACGTAGGCCGCGCCGGACTTGAGCACCGCCAGCAGGGCGACGATCATCTCCGGGCCGCGGTCCAGGAAGATCCCGACCCGTGCCCCGGCGGCGGCACCGCGCCCGCGCAGCGCCCGGGCCAGCCGGTTGGCCGACTCGTTGAGCTCCCGGTAGGTCAGGGCACGGTCCTCGAACTCCACCGCCGTCGCGTCGGGCGTCCGCCGCGCCTGCCGCTGGAAGATCTCAGCGACCGGTTCCCGGCCCACCCGCTCGTCGGCGGGGGCGTCCCAGGCGGCCAGCAGTTCCCGCTCCTGGCGGGGGGTGAGCAGCCGCAGGTCGGCGACGGTGGCGTCCGGCCGGTCGGCCATCTCCGCCAGCAGGTTCAGGAACCGCTCCGCCATGGCCCGCACGGTCTCCGGCAGGAACAGCGCCGTGTCGTACTCGAAGACGCCGCCGAGCCGGTCCGTGTCCTCGTCCGGTTCCTCCTCCAGGAGCAGGACCAGGTCGTACTTGGCGCCGTGGCTGACGTGCCGCCAGGGCTCGACGTCCAGCCCCGGCACCCGGTAGGCGCGCCGGTCCTTGCGCAGGTGGGTCACCATGGTCTGGAAGATCGGGGCGTGGCCGGTGCTCCGGCCGGGGTTGACCGCCTCGACGACCTTCTCGAACGGCAGCGCCCGGTGCCGCATCGACTCCACGACCTCGGTCTTGACCTGGCCGAGCAGTTCCCGCACCGGCATGTCGCCGGTGACGCGGGGCAGCAGCGTGACCGTGTTGATCAGGTGCCCGACGACCGTCTGGGCCTCCGGCCGGTCGCGCAGCGAGGCCGGCATGCCCACCGGCAGCTCCCGCCGGCCGGTGTGCTTGTGCAGGAAGACCGCGTACGCGGCGAGCAGGAACATCAGCGGGGTGACGCCCTCGGCGCGGGCCCGTTCCCGCAGCCCGCGCAGGGTCCGCTCGGGGACCGCGAAGGGCACCGCCCCGCCCGCGAACGCCTGCACCGGCGGCCGGGGCCGGTCCAGCGGCAGGTCGAGCAGGGGAGCGACCCCGCCGAGCTTGTCCTTCCAGTAGGTCAGGGACTCCTCCGCCGCGGGCCCGCCCGGCCGGTCCTGGACGTCGCGGAACTGCCAGGGACGGTCGGTGCCGCCCGGCTCCCGCCCTTCCGCCAGGTCCCGGTACGCGGCGAACAGCTCGGGCAGGAAGACCTGCCAGGAGAAGCCGTCGAACACCGCGTGGTGGACGTTGCAGAGCAGCCGGGTGTCGCCGGGCCCCCGCCGGGCGCACACCACCCGCAGCAGCGGGCCGTGGCGCAGGTCGAAGTCGGTCCGCGCGACGTCGTCCACCAGCCGGTTCAGGTCGGCCCCGGCCGGGGCGTCGGCGACCTCGAACCGGACCTCCGGCTCGGCCGAGATGCGTTGCATCACCGTGCCGTCGACCAGCTCGAAGGTGGTGCGCAGGCTCTCGTGCCGGCCCACCACCCGGCGCAGCGCGCGCTCCAGCAGGGCGGGATCGAGCGCCGACCGGACGCGCATCGAGATCGGCGAGTTGTAGACCGTCGGGTCGGCCGCGTACTGGCCGATGAACCAGATGCCGGCCTGCCCGTCCGAGGCCGGGTGCAGGCGGTCTTCCGGAAGGTCGGCCTCCCGCGCCCGGTCGTCCCGGTCGTCCCGGACGGTCGCGATGTGCTCGGCGAGCGCGGCGGCGGTCCCGCAGCGGGCCACGTCGTCCCCGGTCAGCGGGACGCCCAGCACGCTCCCCAGATCAGCGGCCAGGTCCCTGGCCAGATCAGCGGCCAGATCAGCGGCCAGGGCGGCGGGGGGCTCGGCGGGCGGGGCGTGGTCGGCGAACCGGTCTCCGGCCGCGGGGGCGGCCGTTCCGGTCACCGCCCGCCACCGTTGGAGTACCACGGCGAGCAGCAGATCGTTCACCTTCGAACACCTCCGATCGGGTGTCAGCCGGTCCGCGCGGGCACGCCGGCGCGGATCTCCTCGACGCGGGCGGCCAGGGACTCGGCGGTGTCGTGCTGGAAGACGTCCTCGGCCTGCACGGTGACGCCGAGCACCTG
The DNA here is from genome assembly GCF_003289645.1 of Actinomadura craniellae. Lineage (GTDB taxonomy): Bacteria > Actinomycetota > Actinomycetes > Streptosporangiales > Streptosporangiaceae > Actinomadura_D > Actinomadura_D craniellae. The sequence continues at coordinate 41,900 of NZ_QLYX01000012.1, forward strand.
GCGCAGGCCGGCGGCGAGCTGGATGAACTGCAGCGAGTTGCCGCCCGCGGCGATGAAGGAGTCCCGGGTACCGAGTTCGGGCACCCCGGCGATCGTGCGGTAGAGCCCGGCGATGACCGAGGCCAGCGGGTCGTCCACGGGGGCGCCGGCCGCGGCCGGGCGGGCGTCGCGCGGTTCTTCGAGTGCCATGCGATCGACCTTTCCGTTGAGGTTCACCGGCAGTTCGGTGCGGTGGTGGAAGCGCGCCGGGTGCATGTAGTCGGGCAGCCGCTCGCGCAGGCCCGCCAGCAGGTCCCCCACCGGGACCGGCGCGTCGTCGCCGGTGGTGTAGAACGCCACCAGCTCCTTGAGGTTGTCGGCGGCGTCGAACGCCTTGACCACGACCTGGTCCACCGGCGCGGCCTGCCTGAGCGCCAGCTCCACCTCGCGGGTCTCCACCCGGAAGCCCCGGATCTTGACCATCTGGTCGGTCCGGCCGACCAGCGCGATCTCGCCGCCGGGGGTGGTGCGGGCCAGGTCGCCGGTGCGCAGCAGCACCGGGTGGTCGACCGCACCGGTGTGGATCTCCAGCGAGCCGCGCAGCGGGTCGTCGACGAACTTCTGCGCGGTCAGGGCGGGCGCGTTCAGGTAGCCCAGCGCCACCCCGGCGCCGCCGATGCACAGCTCGCCCACCTCGCCCGGCGGGCAGGGCCGCAGGGAGCCGTCCAGCACGTGCATCGTCACGCCCGGCAGCGGCCGGCCGACGGGGACGGCGCCGCCGCCGAGGTCGTCTTCGGTCACCCGGTGCACCGCGGTCAGGGCCGAGTTCTCGGTGCACCCGAACGCGTTGTAGATCGTCGCGTCGGTGGCGCGCAGCGCCCGGGCCAGGTGCGGCGGCGAGGCGAACTCCCCGCTGATGATGATCGTCCGCACCTCGCGCAGCGCGTCGGGGTGGTGGGTGACCAGCAGGTTGAACAGCCCGCAGGGCAGGTTCAGGAAGGTGACCTTCCGCTCGGTGATGGTCGCGGCCAGGTCGGGCAGCGAGGGCAGCTCCGGCGGCGCCACCACCAGCCGGGCGCCGTGCAGCAGGCTCAGCCAGATGTCGGTGGTGGAGGCCGCGAAGGAGAGCGCGGCGAGCTGGAGGAACGCGTCGCCGGGCCCGACGGCGACCTCGCCGTTGTGGTCGGCGATCCGGGAGATCCCGCGGTGCGCGATCCGCACGCCCTTGGGGCGGCCGGTGGAGCCGGAGGTGAACAGGATGAACGCGGTGCTCTCCGGGTCCGCCGCCAGCCCGAGGTCGGTGTCGGCCAGGCCGGCGCTCCCGGCCAGCAGGCCGGCCGCGTCCCGGACGGTCACGCCCTCGCCCAGGTCGATCGGCCCGTCGCCGACGACCAGCGGCAGGGCCGCCTCCGCGGCGACCGCCCGGCGCACCGCGAGCGGGTGGGCCGGGTTCAGCGGGACCACGCACGCGCCGGCCTTCAGCAGCGCCAGCAGCGTGACGTAGAGCTCGATCGAGCGGGACACGTGCATACCGACGCGCGTCCCCGGCCGGACGTCCTCGCGTTGCAGCCGCCGGGCGAGCCGGTTGGCCCGGGCGTTCAGCTCCCGGTAGGTGAGGGTGACGTCGCCGTACTCCAGGGCGGTGCGGTCCGCCGCCCGCCGCACGGCGCGTTCGAAGGCGTCGGAGAGGCTCGGGACTCCTTGCAGGTCGTGTTGTTTCCGCACGGGGTGCCTCCTCGGGGGCTCGGGGGGTCTCGGGGGGAACGCGAAGGCCCCCGGCGCGGTGCCGGGGGCCTTCGGGATGCGGTGGGTGTCAGCGGTGCGCCGCCGGGCTGCCGTCCGGCAGTGACCGGCGCAGGTACTCGGCGGTGTGCGAGTCGCAGGTCCGCGCCATCTCGGTGGGCGTCCCGGCGAAGACGATCTCGCCGCCCTGCTCGCCGGCGTCCGGGCCGAGGTCGATGATCCAGTCGGCGTGCTTGATGACGTCCAGGTCGTGCTCGACCACGATCACCGAGTTGCCCGAGTCCACCAGCCGGTCCAGCAGGGCCAGCAGGGTGTCGATGTCGGCCATGTGCAGACCGGTGGTGGGCTCGTCGAAGACGTAGACGCTGCCCTGCTCGTGCAGCCGGTGGGCGAGCTTGATGCGCTGCCGCTCACCGCCGGACAGCATCGACAGCGGCCGGCCGAGCGTCAGGTAGCCCAGGCCGACCTCGTGCAGCGGGGCGAGGCGCTGCAGGATGGTGGGGTTGGAGAAGTACTCCAGCGCCTCCTCCACGGTCAGGGCGAGGATCTCCACCACGTTCTTGCCGTCGAGCTTGTAGCGCAGCACCTCGTCCCGGTACCGGCGGCCCTCGCAGACCTCGCAGACGGTGGTGACCGGGTCCATGAAGGCCAGGTCCATGGTGATGGTGCCGCGGCCCTGGCACTCGGGGCAGCCGCCCTTGGAGTTGAAGCTGAACAGCCCGGCGTCCACGCCGTGCTCCTGGGCGAGCAGCCTGCGCACCATGTCCCAGACGTTGGTGTACGTCGCCGGGGTGGAGCGCGGCGAGATGCCGATGGCCGACTGGTCCAGCACGATCGCCTCGGGGTGCTCAACAGCGAAAACACCCGAGATGAGGGTGCTCTTGCCGGACCCGGCCACCCCGGTGACCGCGGTGAGCACGCCGGTCGGGACGTCGACGGAGACGTTTTTGAGGTTGTGCAGGTCCGCGCCGCGGAGGGGCAGCGCGCCGGTCGGCTCGCGGTACCCGCCCTTGACGTCGAGCACCTTGCGGTAGCGCCGCCCGGTCTCGGTGTCGCTGGCCGCGAGCTGCTCGACCGTCCCCTCGAAGACGATGTCGCCGCCGTGCGTGCCGGCGCCGGGCCCGACGTCGACGACGTGGTCGGCGATGGCGATGACGTCCCGGTCGTGCTCGACGATGAGCACGGTGTTGCCCTTGTCCCGCAGCGCGGCCAGCAGCCCGTTGAGCCGGTCGACGTCCCGGGCGTGCAGGCCGACGCTGGGCTCGTCGAAGACGTAGGTCATCCCGGTCAGGGCGCTGCCCAGGTGGCGCACCGTCTTGAGGCGCTGGCCCTCGCCGCCGGACACGGTCCGGGTGGGCCGGGCCAGGCTCAGGTAGCCCAGCCCGACCGACTCGATGCGGCGCAGCGCGGCCAGTGCGGCCGGCACCACGGCGGTGGCCGCCACGCCCGTGACGCCTTCGAGCACGCCGATGAGGTCGCTGATCTCCATGGCGCAGTAGTCGGCGATGTCGTGCTCGCCGATCTTCGTGGCCAGCGCGGCCCCGTTCAGCCGGGCGCCGTGGCACTCGGGGCAGGGCCGCTCCGACACCAGGTCCTCGACGGCCTTGCGGTCGCGGGCGTTCAGCGACTCCAGCCCCGGCTTGATGTAGCGCCGGGTGAAGCGGTGCACCAGCCCCTCGTAGTCGTTGATGGCGACCTTGCCGAGGTCGTCCGGGCGGCGGGTCTGGAACCCCTCGCCGTACAGCAGCAGGTGCATCTCCGCGTCGGTGTAGCGGCCGACGGGCTTGTCGGCGTCGAACACGGGCTCGCCGACGTGGTCGATGTCCTTCCTGGGGTCGTAGCGGCTGATCTGGGCGTACCGCTTCCAGTAGTTCGTCCCGACCGCGAAGGACGGGTGCCGGATCGCCCCCTCGTTGAGGGACTTCTCCTTGTCCAGCAGCCGGTCGAGGTCGAGTTGCAGCTTGTTGCCCAGCCCCTCGCAGGTCGGGCACATCCCCTGCGGGTCGTTGAAGGAGTACAGGTGCGAGGGGCCCGCGCTGGGGGCGCCGTACCGCGAGAACAGCACCCGCAGGATGGGGTTGACCTCGGTCATCGTCCCCACCGTGGAGCGCGAGCCGCCGCCGACCGGCTTCTGGTCGACGATGATCGCGGGGGTCAGGTTCTCGATGAAGTCGAACTTCGGGCGCTCGTGCCGCGGCAGCCGGTTGCGGATGAAGGCGGGGAAGACCTCGTTGAGCTGCCGCTGCGACTCCACCGCCAGGGTGTCGAAGACGATCGACGACTTCCCGGATCCGGACACGCCGGTCACGACGGTGAGCCTGCCGTGCGGGACGCGCAGCGTGATGCCCTTCAGGTTGTTCTCGCGGGCACCGGTGACGACGATATGGACGTTGTTGCCGCTCATCGTGCGTTCACTTCTCCTCGGATGTCGCGGCCGGGGTCACGTTGCTTCTTGCCGACGTTGCCTTCCCCTGACAAGGGGGTTGACACCGGGCTAGGCCGCCCAGGGCAGGCCGTCGGCCACCCGCAGATCGGTGAGCGAGACGCGCCCGCCCCGGGTGAGCAGGTCGGTCATCAGGGCGGGGAGCGGGGCGTCCAGGGCGGTGCCCACGTTCTCGAACCACTCCAGGCTGGCCTGCGCGACCCGCTGGGCGTCCTCCACCACCGGGCGGCGCGCCGCCTCGTACGTCGCCAACGCGTCGGGCACGGTGCCCGCCCCGCGCAGCGCGGCGGCGAGGGCGAGCGCGTCCTCCAGGGCCAGCTTGGTGCCCGAGCCGATGGAGTAGTGGACGGTGTGCGCCGCGTCGCCGAGCAGGACCACGTTGCCGGCCCGCCAGGTCGCGTTGCGGACCACGGTGAAGTGGTGCCACCGCGACCCGTTGGAGCGCAGTGGCGCGCCGTCCAGGTGCTCGGCGAAGAGGCCGGCGAGCCCGTCGAGGTCGGGTCGCCCGCCCGCCGTCGGCGCGCCCGGGCCCGCCTCGACCAGGAAGGTGCTGCGGCCGGGCTCGTAGGGGTAGGCGTGCGCGAGCACCGGCCCGGACGCGGTCTCGGCGACCAGGAAGCTCAGCCCGTCGAAGGACCCGCCCGCCCCCAGCCACGCGTAGCGCAGCGCGCACGGGGTGGCGGTGGTGCCGAAGGACTCCAGGTGGGCGGCGCGGATCGCCGAGTGGGCGCCGTCCGCGGCCACCACCAGGTCGGCCGCGGCGCGCAGCCGCCCGACCGGCGGGGCCGCCCGGTGGTGGTGCATGGCCACGCCCAGCCGGTCGCACCGCCGCCGCAGGTGCCGCAGCAGCGCCCGGCGGCCGATGGCCGCGAACCCCAGGCCGGTCGTGGTGGCCGAACCGCCGCGGTGATGCACCGTGACGTCGTTCCAGCCGACCAGGTCCGGCGCGAGGGCGCCGGCCAGCGCGAGGTCGGCCCGCCGCAGCGCGTCCAGCGCCGGGGCGGAGAAGATGACCCCGAATCCGTAGGTCCGGTCCGCGGGGTTGCGCTCCCAGACCTCCACGTGGTGCCTCGGGTCGAGTTCCTTCGCCAGCGCGGCGAAGTACAGCCCGCCCGGGCCGCCACCGACAACGGCGATCCGCACGTGTGCTCACCTCCCGGCAGTGGGTGGGTTCTCCGGTCAGCCGATCAGCTCTTCGATCCGGCCGACGATGGCCGTGGGGGACGGCAGCGCCGCCATCTCCCCGGCCACCTCCGTACCGGCCTTCCGGTAGGACGGGTTGCGCAGCGCGGCGTCGACCGCCCGCGCCACGTCGGGGGCGGTGATGCCCGCCATGTCGAGGGTCATGCCCGCCCCGCGCGCCTCGACGGTCTGCGCGTTGGTCCAGTTGACGGTCCCGGCCAGCGGGATCGCGATCTGCGGCAGCCCGGAGACGAACGAGGTGAGCACGGTGCCGGAACCGCCGTGGTGCACGATCACGTCGCTGGTGTCCAGCAGCGCGCGCAGCGAGATCCAGTCCACCGTCCGCACGTGGTCGGGCAGCGGGGTGGGCAGCTCGGGCAGGTCGGCGCCGGCGGTGAGGACCACCACCTCCACGTCCAGGTCGGCCGTACCCTGCACGATCTCCCGGTAGATGCTGCCACCGCGGGACATCTCGGTCACCGACCCGCAGGTGGCCACCACCCGCGGCCGGTCGGCGGGCACCCGCGCCCACTCCGGCAGCGACGAGCCGACGCTGAAGGCGGTGTACCGCATGGGCAGGGTGTGCCCGGGCTGCTCGATCTCCGAGGGCAGCTGCACGAAGTCGCTCAGCGAAGCCGGGCACACGTCGATCTCGATCTCCGCCTCCCGGAGGGAGTCGATCCCGGCCTTGCGGGCGGTCGGCGCCAGGTACTCCAGCGCGGGCCCGAACGTGGGCAGCGGGGTGCCGTAGCCGTGCAGGATCGCGGGGACGCCGACGATCCGGGCCGCGAGCAGCCCCGCGGCGTGGATCGACGGGTAGACGATCGCGTCGGCCCGCCACTCCCGGGCCACCTGCACGAGCTCGTCCAGCATGAGCTCGCCGACCTCGCCGAACACGGTGCCGTACACGCCCAGCATCTCCTCGTCGGACAGGTCCGCGCCCAGCGAGGTCTCGTTCAGCTTGCGCACCAGCTCGGCGTAGGGCCGCACCACGTCGTTCCTGGTGCCAACGTCGGTGGCGATCAGCCCCGAGGCGGTGGCGGTGCGCAGCGCGGACCCGCTGGTGGCGACCAGCGACTCGTGCCCGGCGGCCTGCGCGGCGTGCGCCAGCGGGATCAGCGGCATCAGGTGCGAGGATGCCGACATCGTGGTGAACAGGTAGCGCATCATCTGCTCCTTCCGTTTCCGGACGTGCTCAGGGTGGGGACCGCCGCGTACTCCACCGGCGGTTCGCCGGAGTCGGCGATCAGGTCGTAGCGCAGCGGGGTCGGCACCCGCCGCCCGGTGATGCTCCGCTCCACCAGGTCGATCAGGTACCTGCCGTGGTCGGTGTCGGCGTGCTCGCGGCCGAGCCGCAGGCACTGTTCCTCGCCGATGAAGCCCATCCGGAACGCGATCTCCTCCAGGCAGGCGACCCGCAGGCCCTGCCGCTGCTCCAGCAGCTGGACGTACTGCCCGGCCTCCAGCAGCGAGTCGTGGGTGCCAGTGTCCAGCCAGACGAACCCGCGGCCCAGCTCCACCAGCCGGGCCCGGCCGCGCTCCAGGTAGACCCGGTTGACGTCGGTGATCTCCAGCTCGCCGCGGGCGGACGGGGCCAGCCCGCGGGCGATGTCCACCGCGTCGCCGTCGTACATGTACAGGCCGGTGATGGCGAGGTCGGAGCGGGGCTCGCTCGGCTTCTCCGCCAGCGCCACCAGCCGGCCCCGGTCGTCCACCTCGCCGAGGCCGTAACGCCAGGGGTCGCGGACCGGGTAGCCGAACAGGGTGCACCCGTCCAGCCGCTCGGCGCTGGACTGCAGAACGGAGGAGAAGCCGGGGCCGTGGAAGACGTTGTCGCCCAGCACCAGCGCCACCGGCTCGTCCCCGATGTGGTCCGCGCCGATGATCAGGGCCTCGGCGATGCCGCGGGGCTCCGGCTGCTCGGCGTAGTCGATCCGCAGGCCCAGCCGGGAGCCGTCCCCGAGCAGGTCGCGGAGCAGCCCGAGGTGCTGCGGCGAGGAGATGACCAGGATGTCCCGGACGCCGGCCAGCATCAGCACCGACAGCGGGTAGTAGATCATCGGCTTGTTGTAGACGGGCAGTAGCTGCTTGGACAGCACGCCGGTCAGCGGCCGCAGCCGGGTGCCGCTGCCACCGGCGAGGATGATGCCCTTCATGAGGTGCCTCCCGGGGCGGACAGCCGCTTCTCGATGACGTGGCTCTCGTGGTGGTCCGGCAGCAGCCCGAGCTCCCGGGCCTCGGCCAGGGTGGGGGCGGCGGCGTCCCGCGGGGAGAGCACCGGCGCGACGTCGCGGGGAATCGGCAGCCCCAGCTCGGGGTCCAGGACGTCCACCGACCGCTCGTCGGCCGGGTCGTAGGTGCGCGACAGCAGGTACGCCAGGGCGGTGTCGTCGGCGAGCGCGACGAACGCGTGGCCGACGCCGACCGGGTAGTACACCGCCCGGAAACCGGTGGCGTCCAGCTCGACGGCGTCCCACCGGCCGAACGTGGGGGAGCCGACGCGCAGGTCCACCACGATGTCCAGCGCCCGGCCCCGCACGCAGTGGACGTACTTGGCGGTGCCCGGCGGCGTGGCGGTGTAGTGCACGCCGCGCACCACGTCCCTGCGGGACGCGCTGAGGCTGGTCTGCGCCACCGGGAACAGTGGCCCGTCGTGCGCGTCCTCGAAGGCCGTCTCGTGGAACACCGAGACGAAGAGGCCGCGGTCGTCGCGGTTCACCCGGGGGGTGAACTCCAGGGCCCCCTCGACGGCGAGTCGTCGGGTTTTCATCCGTCCTCCAGTCCGAGCCGGCCCAGCACCGCCCGGCCCAGCGGGGTGCGCGGGCGGCCGAGGTCCAGCGGCAGGTCGAAGTGGTCACGGTCGGCGGCCACCAGGCCGGTGGCCCGCTGCCCGGTTGCGCGCAGCGCGCCCAGCAGCAGCGCGTGCTGGCGGGCGTACTCGCGGGTTTCGTGCCGGCCCCGGGCCACGAGCACGTCGGGGACGCGCAGCGGCAGCCGCCGCAGTGGGCTGTGGTCGGCCGCCGCCCGGGCGTCGAGCCCCAGCGCGTCGTTGACGTAGCTGTGCCGGACCGGCTCCAGGTCGTAGACGCCGCTGAGCAGGCAGGCCCCGGCGACCTCGGCCGGTTCGGGGCCGGTGACGGCCAGCGCCACCAGGTGCGCCCCGGCCGAGCTGCCGGCGGCGTGGACGCGGTCGGGGCGCGAGCCCAGGTCGCGGGCGTGCGCGCGCACCCAGCGCAGCCCCCGGCGCACCGACGCCGCCATCTCGGGCAGCCCGCGCCGGGGGGCCAGCCCGTAGCCCAGCGCGACGTACCCCGCCCCGGCCGCGATCAGGCCGGGGGCGGGGAAGCAGGCGTCCTCCTTGCTGGACTCCTGCCAGTGGCCGCCGTGGACGAACACCAGCAGGGGCGCGCCGGGCAGCAGCGGGGGGAACCAGTGCAGCCGCTCGTCGGGCGAGGGCCCGTAGGGGACGTCGAGCTCGCAGTCCAGCCGGCGGCGGGCCGCCGCGCTCTCGTCGCGGTACCTGGCCAGGGTGCCGGCGGCGTCCCGGGCCAGGCGGCTGGGCGAGTACTCCCGGTCCAGCTCCTGCCGGGACGTCACGGGGCCCGCCTGCCCTCCACCACCCCGTGCGGCGTCCAGCCGGTGCCGGCGACGCGCCGCAGGCCGGTGAAGCCCGCCGCGCGCAGCCACTCCTCGTGCTCGCACCAGCGGTAGATGGTGCTGTCGCGGAACGGGAGGGTGGCGAAGTAGACGTTGTCCAGCGCCGCGTACAGCGGGCCGGCGCCGTCGTCGTCGCAGAACGCGTTGAAGACCAGCACCCGGCCGCCCGGCTCGACCGCGTCGTGCGCCTTGCGCAGCAGCCGCAGGTTCTGCTCGGGCGACCAGATGACGAGCTGGTGGGCGAACAGGACGCAGTCGTGGCCGCCGGGGTAGGGGTCGTCGAAGATGTCCGCGGCGTGGGTGCCGACCCGGTCCGCCAGCCTGGCCCGCTCGATGTTGCGGCGGGCGGGCTCCAGCGCGCCCGGCCGGTCGAGCACGGTGATCCGCAGCTGCGGGTGCGCCCGGGCCAGCGCGATCGCGTTGACCGCGTCGCCGCCCCCGACGTCGAGGATCCGCCGCGTCCCGGTGTGGTCGACCTGGTCGACCAGGACGGGGTTGGACAGCTCGGACCAGGAGTTCATGCACCGGTAGAACAGCTCCTCCAGGCCCGGCACGCCGGCCAGCCGCGAGTACAGGTCGCGGGTGTCGCCCGGGAAGTGCCGGATCCCCGCGTTCTCGCCGGTGCGCAGCGACTCGGCGAAGTCGGCGGCGGGCAGGTAGGACACCCGCGCCTGGAACTCCACGATGTCGCGCAGGACGGGCCAGCTGCCCTGGGCGAACGCGGCGGCGACGGCCGGGCCGGTGCGGTACCGGCCGCCCTCGACGGCGGTGAGCCGCAGCGCGGTGGTGCCCAGCAGCAGGATGCCGGCCGGGCGGCGGCCGAGCCCGAGGGCTTCGGCCACCTCGGCCGCGCCGAGCGGGCCGCGCTCGTGCAGCAGCTCGAACAGCCCGAGCTCGCAGGCCGCGTTGAGCTGCTGGAACGCGGCGTGCCCGAACAGGATGGGCACCAGCTCCGCCAGGTCGGATCCGGTGGCGGGCGGCTCGTGGACGGTCAGATCGGTCATGGGTCCCTCCGGGCGGGGTCAGGCCGCCACGATCGACGGCTCGGGGACCGGCAGGATGAACGTGCCGCCGGAGTCCAGGAACGCCGACTCCTTGCGCAGGATCTCGTCGGCGTAGTTCCAGGCCAGGAGCAGGTAGCAGTCCGGCGGGTCCTGCGCCGCGGCCTGCGGCGAGCGCACCGGGACGTGCGTGCCGGGCAGCACCTTCCCCTGCTTGAGGTCGGTGGTGTCGCTGCAGAACTCCAGCTCGGCGCTGCCGAGCCCGCAGATGTTGAGCAGCGTCGTCCCCTTGGCCGAGGCGCCGTACCCGGCGACGCGCTCGCCGGCGGCCACCAGCCCGCGGACCAGGGAGCGCAACCCGTCCCTGGTCCGCTCGACCTGCCGGGCGAAGTCCCGGTAGGCGGCGTCCCCGTACAGCCCGGCGGACTCCTCCAGCCGCAGCAGTTCGGAGACGACCGGCCGGACCGGCCAGGGCCCGTCGGCGAAGCCGGCGAAGACCAGGATCGAACCGCCGTGCACCGGCAGCCGCTCGATGTCGAAGACGCGCATGCCGTGCCGCTCGAACAGCGCGCACAGCGGCCGGATCAGGAAGTACGACAGGTGCTCGTGGTAGATGGTGTCGAACTCCAGCCGTTCGACCAGGTCCAGCGCGTACGGCACCTCCACGGCGAACACCCCGTCCGGGGTGAGCAGCTCGCGCAGGCCGGAGACGACGCCGGAGATGTCGTCGATGTGGGCGAAGACGTGCCGGCCGAGCACCAGGTCGGCCCGGCCGAAGTCGCGGGCGACCTGCCGGGCGGTGCCGGCGGAGAAGAACTCCGGCAGCGTCGGGACGCCCGCGGCGTCGGCGACGGCCGCCAGGTTGCGCGCCGGATCGACGCCGAGGACGCGCGCCCCGGTGTCCTGGAACGCCGCGAGCTGCTGCCCGGTGTTGCTGCCGATCTCCACCACGAAGTCGCCCGGCGCGAGCCCGAACCGCCGCCGGCAGGTCTCGGCGACCCCGCGCATGTGCCGGACCATCGTGTCGGAGCCCGACGTGACGTAGGCGTAGTCGCGGTACAGGATCTCGGGGTCCACCACGTGGGTGAGGCTCAGCAGCCGGCACGAGCGGCAGGACACGACGCCCAGCGGGTAGCGCGGCTCGTCCGGGTAGGCGGCGGCCGGGTCCAGGAACCCGTTCGCCAGCGGGACGGAGCCGAAGGAGACGACGTCCTGCCAGTCGTCGGCCCTACAGGTGCGGCAGCGGGTGACCGGCCGGGCCGCGGTACGGGTCGTGAGGTCGGTCATCGGGATTCCTTTCCGCGCGGCTCGAACGAGGTGAGGGCGTCCACCACCCGCGCCACCTGGGCGCCGGTCATCCCGGCGTACAGCGGCAGGCGGATGAGGCACTCGGCGACCCGCTCGGTGACCGGGCAGCCGCCCGGGGCGGTCCGGCCGTACCGGCGGCCCGCCGGGGAGGTGTGCAGCGGCTGGAAGTGGATGGCGGCCCGGACGCCGTGGCCGGCCAGGTGGTCCAGGAGGGCCCCGGTGGTCGCGGCGTCCGGTGGCACCAGGTAGTAGATGTGCGCCGGGTGGGTGCACCCGGCGGGCACGGACGGCGTCTTGATCGCGGTGCGTTCCGCCCAGCCGGCCAGCTCCCGGTGGTAGGTGTCCCAGACGCCCAGCCGGCGCCGCTGGATGTCCGGCAGCTCCTCCAGTTGGGCGGTCAGGAAGGCGGCGAGCATGTCCGACAGCAGGTAGCTGGACCCCACGTCCACCCACCGGTACTTGTCGACCTCGCCGCGGAAGTACTGGCACCGGTCGGTGCCCTTGTCGCGGACGATCTCCGCGCGTTCCAGCAGCGCGGGGTCGTTGACGAGCAGGGCGCCGCCCTCGCCGCACTGGACGTTCTTGGTCTGCTGGAAGCTCAGCGCCCCCAGCGCGCCCAGGGAGCCCAGCCCCCGCCCGTGGTAGGAGCCGGTGAGGCCGTGCGCGTTGTCCTCGATCACCGGCAGGCCGTGCCGCCCGGCGATCTCCCCGATCTCGTCCATCGCGCAGGCCACGCCCGCGTAGTGCATCACCACGATGGCCCGGGTGCGCTCGGTGATCGCGGCCTCGACCAGCCGCTCGTCGAGGTTGAGCGTGTCGGGCCGGCAGTCGACGTACACCGGGACCGCGCCGCGCAGCACGAAGGCGCTGGCGGTCGGCGGGAAGGTGTAGGAGGGGACGATGACCTCGTCCCCCGGCTCCAGGTCCAGCAGGAAGGCCGCGATCTCCAGGGCCTGCGTGCAGGACGGGGCCAGCAGCGCGTGCGGCGACCCGGTGTATCGCTCCAGCAGCGTGGTGGCGCGCCGCGCGAACGGGCCGTCGGGGCCGTCCAGCTTCCTGGACGCGATCGCCTCCTGGACGTAGGACTCCTCGCGCGCGCCGACGTACGGAACGTAGAGCGGGACGGTTTCGGGACTCGCTTGCGTAATGAGGGTCATGGTTCACGCACCTGGGGTCGGAAACGGGCCGGCGCCGGTGGACGGAGCGTCCACCGGCGCCGGCATGAGGGGCCGCGGTCACCGGGCCCGGTCGAACTCCAGCAGGGTGAAGTCGAGCTGCACCATCCCGGTGTCGTCGGCGTAGCCGGCCAGCGCGGGGTCCGAGCCCAGCTCGTCCGGCGGGGCGGCGAAGCATTCCTGCCGGTGCACCCGGCAGCGCAGCCCGGCCTGCCGGCCGAGGTCCTCCAGCAGGCCGGCGTTCCCCATGGCCTTGCTGAAGCCGAAGAAGAGCCGGCCGGTGTCGGTCAGGTGCCGCGGCACGGTGCGGAAGAACTCCCGGTGCATCGCGTAGCCGGGATCGAAGAAGTGGTACTCCACGATCGAGTCCATCGGGCGTTCTGCGGGGGCTTCGATGAAGGGCGAGTTCCAGTAGACGAGGTCGAAGGTCTCGTCGTCGCCGAGCGCGCCGAACAGGTCGCTGCGCAGCGCGCGCACCCGGTCCGCCACGCCGTGCCGGCGCGCGTTCATCGCGGTGTTGCGCACCGCGGCGGGGTTGATGTCCAGGGCCGTCACGGACGCGCAGCCGCGCAGCGCGGCCAGCACCGAGGCGACGCCGCAGCCGGACCCCATCTCCAGGAAGCGCCCGCCCGCCGGGTAGGGCAGCCAGGAGGCGAACAGGCCCGCGGCCTGGTTGTAGTCGCCGCCGAGGACGTCGTCGAGCTGGTCCCATTCCAGGTCCAGCTGGGTGAAGGTCGCCTGGTGGTCGGTGCGCCGGGTGACCTGGTCGTAGGCCTCCAGCGCCATCGCGTAGCCGAGATTGTGCATGGGGGTTCCTCTCCAGGAGCGGGCCGTTCAGGGCCGGTCAGAGCAGGGTGCGGGCGGTCCACAGCTCGGGGAAGAAACGGTGCTCGTTGACCTCGCGCAGCCAGCGGGCCCCGTCGGTGCCCGCGGTGCCCCGCTTGCCGCCGAGCATCCGCTCGACGACGAGCAGGTGCGCCGCGCGCCAGTGCGAGAACTGGTAGGCCACCTCGATCAGGTGCTCGGCGAGCCGGTAGGGCTCCGGGTGCCCGGCCGGGTCCGCGTAGACCTGCTGCCAGGCCCGCTCGACCCGCTCGTCGGGCTCGTACTGCCGGGTGACGTCGCGGTCCAGCGTCGCGGCGGGCAGCGGGAGGCCGTGCCGGTCCAGGAAGCGCAGCGCCTCGTCGTACAGGCTGGGGCGCTCGAACTCGGCGCGCAGCTGCGGGTAGCGGCGCAGGTCGGGCGGCCGGACCATGACCGGGTTCTTGTTGCCCATGGCGAACTCCAGGCCGCGGTACGCGAACGACTGGGTGCCGGACGCCTGGCCGAGGACGTCGCGGAACCGGACGAACTCGTCCGCGGGCATCCCGTTCATGCTCTCCCAGCAGGCGATGAGCACCCGCTGGGTGCGGGTGGCGCGGGCCAGCGCCCGGCACGCCTCGCCGGCGCGGTCGGCGCGGAGGTGACCGCGCGCCTGGTCCAGTTCCAGATGCACCATCCGGAACAGCAGCTCCTTCACCTGGCTCAGCAGGATGAAGGAGAGTTCGAAGGGCGAGCCCGTCCGGGTGTCCTGCAGGTCGTGCAGCTCGTCCATGCGCGCGTAGCTGACGTACTCCGCCCGCCGGTCTGCCACGGCGTTGCTCACGATGAACTCCTTCGCTCGGGTTCGGCTCAGGTGACCACTTCGCGCACCTGGAAGTCCGGGGCGCGGTGCGCGCCCGTGCTCGCGACCTCCTGCATCGCCGCGACGGCGGTGTGGACGTCGGTGTAGGACACGTACAGCCCGTTCAGGCACAGCCGGAGCACGGTGGACGAGCGCACGTCGCCGATGACCCCGCGGGCCTTCAGCGCGGCCATCACCGCGTGCGCCTCGGGGTGGCGCACCGCGAAGTGGTTGCCCCGCCGGAGCGGGTCGCGTGGTGTCGCCACCTCGAAGCCCAGCCCGGTGAGCATGCTGTCGGCGCAGCCCAGGAAGAACTCGCCGAGCTTGAGGCTCTTGTCGCGCACCGCCGCGACGCCGGCCCGTTCCAGCGGTTCCAGCGCGGCTTCCAGGGCCAGCAGCGACAGCACGTGCGGCGTGCCGATGCGGGTCCGGGCGATGTCCGGGGCCGGCTCGAAGCCGTCCGCCATGTCGAACGGCCGGGCGTGGCCGTGCCAGCCGGTCAGCGGCAGGTCGAGGGCGGCCTGGTGCCGGGCGGCGGCGTAGACGTAGGCGGGCGAGCCGGGGCCGCCCGACAGGTACTTGTAGGTGCAGCCGACCGCGAGGTCGACGCCGTCCGCGTCCACCTGGACCGGTACGGCGCCGGCCGCGTGGCTGAGGTCCCACATCGCCAGGGCGCCGGCCCGGTGCGCGAGGTCGGTGATCCCGGCGACGTCCCACAGCGCGCCGGTGCAGTAGTCCACGGCCGGGTAGAAGACCACGGCCACCTCGCCGGCGTGCCGGTCGAGCGCCGCCGCCAGCGTGTCCGCGGTGGTCTCGACGACCTCCAGGCCGAGCAGCCGGGCCGCCGAGGCGGCCAGGTACCGGTCGGTGGGGAAGTTGCCCGCCTCGGTGACGAGCACCCGCCGGCCCGGGCGCAGCCGGGCCGCGGCGACCAGCGTGTTGAAGATCTGCACGGATGTGGACTCGCCCACGGCGGTCTGCCCGGCCGCGGCTCCGATCAGGCGGCCGATCCGGTCGCCGACGCGCAGCGGCGCCGACCACCAGTCCTCGTCGTTCCAGGCCCGGATCAGCCGCTCGCCCCACTGCCGCCGCACGACGTCGTCCATGACGCCGGGCACGGCCGCCGGGAGCGGGCCGAGCGAGTTGCCGTTCAGGTAGACCACGCCCTCGGGCAGCGCGAAGTCGGCGCGGAACGGGGCGAGGGGGTCGGCGGCGTCCAGGCTCTTCGCCAGCGCGCTGCTCGGTCGCATTGTTCGGGGCACCCCAATTCGTGATGTCACACAAACACCGCACAAATCAGGCGCACTATAGGAAAAACTATCTTCGGTCCTAATGGGCGTCAACCAGTGCGATGTCATAAGACCTGTAGATATGTGTCAGGGAAACGTCAGAGGCGGGCGATCTGGCCAGCTCAGCCGGTGGTGCTGCGCCGTGCTGCCATGTTTATTCAGCATGTGAGCACATGAATATGGATAAGCAGGGAACTCCGCCGAAATGAAACACCACACGAATCTACCTCAATCACCCATGGCGGGACCTGTCTCGTGCGTCGGACCTGCCTGTCTCGACGGGACGGCCCCCCGGCGCCCGCTCCCCGGCGCCCGGCTGTGCCCACCCTGCCGGACCGCCCTGGAAGGCGCGCTGCGCCGCCTGCCGGCACTCCACCACGACTGCGCGAGCCGGCTCGGCGGCTCGCCCTCGCCCCCCTGGCGGGAGATCCCCGGCGGCCCGCGACCGGACATGCCGTTCAACACCGCCGCCGCCGACTGCCGCTCGGCCATCGTCGGCGTCCTGTCCTCTTGGTCCGCCCTGGTCGCCGACGAGCGCGGGGTGGCGCCACCACGCCGGGCGGCCCCGCACCTCGGCACGTTCCTGCGCCGCCACCTGGACTGGCTGGCCCGCCACCCCGGCGCGGGCGACTTCGCGGCCGAGGTGGCCGCCCTGGAACGCGCGGCCCACCGGGTGACGAGCCCCGACCCCACCCGCCGCCTCCCCGTCGGCCCCTGCGTCGAGCCCCGCTGCACCGGCTCGCTCACCGCCCTCGTGACCCGCGACCGGCACCGCCCGGCGGAGATCCGCTGCGACGCCGACCCCGCCCACACCTGGACGGGCCACGAATGGCTCGCCCTGGGCGACCGGCCGACCGAGGCCCCTCGCTGGCTCAGCCCCGCCGACATCGAGTGCCTGTGGGACATCCCCCGAGGCAGCGTCTACCGCCTGGCCAGCGAACAGCGCTGGCGCAGGCACCGCCGCGCGGGCCGCGCCTACTACGCCGCGGCCGACGTCCAACGCACCCTGGTCCACCGCCACTGACCCCGGCCCGCGCAGCGGATCGGCCCGGCTCCCCAAGAGCCGGGCCGATCCCTCCAGCGGGCCGTTCAGTGCGCGACCGCGTACGCCTGGGCGCCGCGGGGGCTCGCCGCGGCCAGGGCGCCGCCGTCGGGGGTCGGGCCGGCCATGCAGACCTTGCCGAGGGAGTAGGGCTCGGCGTCCTCCACCTCGTGCCCGCGGCGGCGCAGTTCCGCCAGCACCGCGGGGTCCCAGCCGCGCTCGGCCACCAGGGAGCGCGGGCGGGAGCGGCGCGGCGTGAACGACGACGGGACGTGGTCGGTGTGGAAGGCCGGCGCCTCCACCGCGGCCTGCGGGCTCATCCCGAAGTCGACGTGGTTGAGGAAGGCGTGCAGCGTCCACTGGTCCTGCTGGTCGCCGCCGGGCGTACCGAACGCCAGGTGCGGGCGGCCGTCCCGGAGCACCAGGCTCGGGCTCAGCGTGGTGCGCGGCCGCTTGCCGGGGGCGAGCGCGTTGGGGTGCGCGGCGTCCAGCCAGGCCATCTGCCCGCGGGTGCCGAGCGGGAAGCCCAGGCCGGGCACCACCGGGGAACTCTTCAGCCAGCCGCCGCTCGGCGTGGCCGCCACCATGTTGCCCTCGGCGTCGGCGGCGGTGACGCAACAGGTGTCGCCGCGCGCCGCGGTCCGCCTGACCACCATCGGGATCCCGTTGTCGAGCTGTTCCAGCCAGCCGTGCTCCCGCCGCCGCGCCACCCCCTCCGGGACCCGCGGCAGCCGCGCCGGCAGGCCGCCGGGCCAGCCCGGCCGCAGCCGGCCGGACGCCTCGGCGCCGACGAGCGTGCGGCGCCGGGCCGCGTACCCGCGGTCGAGCAGCTCCGCCAGCGGGACGTCGGCGTGCGCCGGGTCGCCGTACCACGCCTCGCGGTCGGCGAACGCGAGCTTGGTGGACTCGACGACGGTGTGCAGGTGGTCGGCGCTGCCGAACCCCATGCCCGCCAGGTCGAACCCCTCCAGCAGCGCGAGCTGCTGGAGGAAGACGGGGCCCTGCGACCACGGGCCGGGCTTGTGCACCACGTGCCCCCGGTAGTCGAAGGAGCACGGCTCCTCGACGGCGGGACGCCAGGTCGCCAGGTCGTCCCCGGTGAGCAGCCCGCCGTTGCGCCGACCGGTGGCGTCGATCATCTCGGCGGTGGCCAGGAACTTGTCGACGGCCTCGGCGACGAAACCGTCGTAGAACGCGGTGTGGGCGGCCTCGATCTGGGCCTCCCGGTCGTCCCCGGCCGCCCGCGCCGCGGCGACCAGCCGCCGGTACGTCCGCGCCAGCACCGGGTTGCGCAGCCGCTCGCCCGGCGCCGGGGCCCGCCCGTCCACCAGGTAGGTGCGCCCCGACTCGGCCCACTCGGTGCGGAACAGCGGGGCCATCGCCTCGATCATCGCGGCGGCCTTGGGCAGCACCGGGTAGCCCTCCTCGGCGTACCTGATCGCCGGGGCGAGGACGTCGGCGAGCCGCAGCCGGCCGTGCCGCCGCAGCAGCAGCAGCCACGCCCCGACGGCGCCGGGGACGCAGGCCGCCAGCAGGCCGGAGCCGGGAACGGCGTCCAGGCCGCGCTCGCGGAACCGCTCGATACCGGCGGCCCGCGGCATCGGCCCCTGCCCGCAGATGACCTCGACCTTCTCGCGCCGGGCGTCGTACACCATGATCGGGACGTCCCCGCCGGGGCCGTTGAGGTGCGGTTCGACGACCTGGATCACGAAGGCGGCGGCCGCCGCCGCGTCGAACGCGTTCCCGCCGCGCTCGGACATCGCCAGGCCGGCCGCCGAGGCCAGCCAGTGGGTGCTGGCGACCGCCGCGCGGGTGCCGTGGAGTTCGGGCCGGAACAGCATGGAAGACCGCCTCTCGTCTCGGGTCGTCTCGGGTCATCTCGGGCCGGGAACGGTGCCGGGGTGCGCCGGCAGGACGAGGTTCCCGCGGACGGCCGGGACCACCCGCCCGGTCACGGAGGCGGTCACCGACCCGTCCCCGCCGATGGTGAGCGCGCAGTCCAGCCGGGCCGGCCGGCCCATCTCGGCCCCCTGGTCGATGCCGTAGCCATGGGTGCCGGCGTCCGCCGGAAGCGCGCCCTCGGCGACCAGCCAGAGGCCGAGCCCGAGGGCCACGCCCGCGCAGGCCGGGTCCTCGGGGATGCCGTAGCCGGGCGCGAACAGCCGCCCGTGCGCGGTCCGCCGGGCGGCGTCCCAGCCGAACACGAAGACGTCGGGGAGGTCCAGCCGCGCCATCCTCCCCAGGTCGGGCCGGGCGGCTCGCACCGCCTCGTCCCGGACCGGCAGGTAGTGGAACAGCGGGCCGAAACCCGCCGCGCGCGCGGTGCCGGCGAGGTCCGCGCGGGCCAGCCCGGTGGCCTCCAGCAGCGGTTCCGGGTCGATCTCGCCGCCGGGCCGCGGCCCGGCGGCGGACATCGTGGCGCGGGTCCGGTCCGCGGACAGCCGGTGCAGCCCGGGGCCGCACTCCTGCACCACGTCCCCGGCGGGCAGCAGCCCGTCGCGGACCAGCGTCACCGCGGTCCCGATGCAGGAGTGGCCGCCGAACGGCGACTCGCCGCCCGGGGTGAAGATCCGGACCCGGTGCGTCGCGCCCGGCGCCGCCGGTGGCAGGACGAAGGCGGTCTCGTCGGTGTCGAGCGCCGTGGCGACCTGCCGCATGCGCTCGTCCGACAGGCCGCGCGCGTCGGTCACGACCCCCAGCGCGCTGCCCGCGCACGCGCGCTCGGCGAACATGTTGACGATGGTGAAGCGGATCATTTCGCACCTCCCTGCGGGCGCACCACGGTGGCGGCGACCTCCTCCAGCACGTCGAGGCTCCCCTGGTAGGGGAACTCCGGCCGGGGCCAGTGCACGGCGAGGTCGGTGAAGCCGGCCCCGGCGAACAGCCCGGCCGCGTCCCGGTAGGTCTCGGCCGAGTCGAGCACCCCGCCGACGGCCGCGTCGGTGATCAGCAGCCGGTCTAGTTCGGTGGGGT
This sequence comes from Actinomadura craniellae, assembly GCF_003289645.1. Taxonomy (GTDB): domain Bacteria; phylum Actinomycetota; class Actinomycetes; order Streptosporangiales; family Streptosporangiaceae; genus Actinomadura_D; species Actinomadura_D craniellae. The sequence continues at coordinate 61,355 of NZ_QLYX01000012.1, forward strand.
CGCGGCCGGCGGCCTCGCACGCCGCGTCGACCGCCGCGTTCTGCTCCTTCAGCAGCGGCAGCGCCTGGTCGTAGCGCTCGGCCTCGAACGCGTTGGGCTTCCCGCTGGTCACCCAGATGTCGGCGAAGCGGGCCGCCAGGGCCATGCCGCGGGGCCCGGTCGCCGCGACGGCGAGGGGCACCCGGGGGGACTGGACGCAGCCCGGCTCCATGCGCACCCCGACGGCCCGGTAGTGGACGCCCTCGTAGGAGGTCACCGGCCTGCGCAGCAGCCGGTCCAGCAACTCCACGAACTCGGCGAACCGGATGCCCCGCTCGCGCGGCGACAGCACGGCGTCGCCGCGGATCTCGGCGTCGTAGCCGACCGGCGACCCGGCCCCCACCCCGCAGACCAGCCGGCCCGCGGAGATGTCGTCCAGCGTCATGAGCTCCTTGGCCAGGTTCACCGGATGCCGGAAGTTGGGGCTGGCGACGAGGGTGCCGAGCTTGATCGTCGAGGTGGCGGTGGCCGCCGCCGTCAGCGTCGGGACGGTGGCGAACCAGGGCTTGTCACCGAGCCACCGCCACATGAGGTGGTCGTAGGTCCACGCGTGCTCGAAGCCCAGCCGCTCGGCGGCCGACCAGATCTCCCGGGCCCGGCTCCAGCGGTGCTCGGGCAGGATCACCACGCCGTGACGCATCTCGTTCGCCTCCTACGTGTGGGCGGGCACGAGCCCCGCGGCGGTCTCCCCGACCCGGGAGAGGATCTTGAAGAGGCCGTACTCGCAGGCGATCACCTCGTCTTGGCCGTACTCCGCCGGCATCCGGGGGACGCCGTGGCCCAGCGGGTAGAGGTCGTTGGCGGCGACGTCCAGGGCCACCGCCCGCAGCCGGCGCAGCAACTGGTCGACGATGCGGTCGGCCCGGGTCGGGGCCCGCAGCGTGAGGAAGTAGTTGTCGTAGAGGACGGCGGTCTTGGCGGAGCTCTTGACCGACGTCTCCGACATGGACTGCTGGAGCAGCGACCGCCCGCTCGGCACGAGCTTGGCCGCGATGCCGTCATGGATCGTTTTGTGTGTTTCCACCGCGGCGCGCAGCCCCGCGGCCTCCGGGCCGTCCGTCCACGGCTGCGGGCGGCCGCGGAACAGCGCGCGCACCGGGCCGAAGTCCGGGGCCCACGTGCCGCTGAAACCCGGGTGCTGGAGGAACATGCTCGGCCTGATCAGGCCCGTGTAGACCGGGCGCGGGCAGGAGCCGGTGTAGAGCAGCATCGCGCAGTACCCGTGCGTGTAGGCGGTGAGCGCGTCCAGCTCGGCGGCGCTCGCCTGGCCGCGCTCGGCCACCGGCTTGATCAGCCGCCCCATGAGCTGCCAGACGGCGAAGGTGAGCTGGTGGCCGGTGATCCAGCGGAACCAGAACAACCGGTCGTAGGACTGGAACGGGTCGGCCTCCACCGGGGTGTCCCAGGCGCCGGTGAACGCCCGCAACTCCCGGCAGACCGCCGCGAAGTCGCCCTGCGGCGGGTCGCCCGCGGCCAGCGGCGCCATTCCGGGGACGGGCAGGGTCAGCGGTTCCAGCGCGTAGGGGAAATCGCCGAAGTCCCAGGACTCCAGGCTGGTGCGTTCGGTGAACGTGGTGTCGAGTCGGATTCCCATCAGTCGCCGCCCGGAATATAGGTGAACTCGAATTCCAGGCCGTTCACGTCGAGGACGTAAAGGCTCTGCACGCCTTCGGCATCGGTCACGATGTCGGTGGGCCCGTCGGGGCGGGCGAACGCGTACCGGCCGGAGCGGAACAGCTCGATCCACCGCTCGCGCACCTCGTGCAGTTCCGCCGGTGAATCCACTTCGACGCACACGTGCTGGAACAGCGTCCCCCATCCGTCGGGGAGCGTGCGGGTGTGGCCGTCCCGGTCGAACAGGTGGAAGCGGACGCCGCCCGCCTCCACCTCGACCAGCCGGCGGATGCCGGGCAGCCGGCTGAGCGTCAGCTCAGAGAACCGGTCCAGCGACCAGTTCGGCTCGGCCCCGAAGAAGTCCCGGTACCAGGCCAGGCAGTTCTCCAGGTCGGCGGTCTGGATTCCCAGATGGTGGAATCCGAGGGCGACCTTCTCCCGGCCGGGAAGGGTGGATGTCTCGGGCACGGCAAAGCCTCCTCACATCAGATTGAGGTCCATTGCCCAGTGCGGGAAGTCCGGCCGGGACTTTCGCTCGATCGATCAACCGGGATCAGAAAACGAAGTCACGAATACGGCGGACAGTAGAAGAAACTACCTTCGCCCGCCCCGGCCTTCAACCGGGGTGACTTCAGATGATTCATAGCCTTCCGTCAGGCGAACGTTAAACGCCGCGCGGCGGCTGATTTTCGGGGCGGCCGGCTCCCGGGACCGTCCCGCCGCCTCCGCCGCGGCTCCGCCCGGCCGGTCGAGCCGGCTCGGGCGCGGTCGTTCGCGGGGCTCCGGCGGCGGGTGCGATCGACCCTCCAGCGCCCCTCGTCACGACTGTCTACATAACGGTATTGGACATCTCCAAGACGGGAGGGGGCAAGGAATAGGACGATCTGTCCGGGATACGTTTCGGTACCGGTGATTCACCAGAGCGTGTGGGCCACGCCCACGGGCCGCTCAGGATGAGCCGGTTCCCGGCGCTGATCTCGATGTCCCTCCGGTTGACCCCGGTGCAGACCCGACCACGAAAGCGTGGAATGAACGACCCCATGCGCGTACTGATCGTCTCTGACAGCTATCCGCCGCTCCCGGACGGGGTCGCGCAGTCGACCGCCGCGCTGCTGGCGGGCCTCACCGAGATAGGGCACCAGGCGGCCGTCGTCGCCCCCTCGCACCGGAACACGGCGAACGACTCCCCGCGGGTCCACCGCGTCCGGTCGGTGCCCGCCGTGATCGCCGACTACCCGCTGAGCCTCATCACCCCCCGCGGCTTCCGGCCGCTGGGACACCGCTTCCGACCGGACGTGGTCCACATCCAGACCCTGGCCCCGCTCGGGTTCGCCGCCGCGGTGTACTGCCGCCGGTACGGGGTGCCCGCGGTCCTCAGCTGGCACACGGACGTGATCGAGTACCGGACGGCGCACCGGGCGCTGAACTTCGCCATCCCCGCCCTCCACGGGCTCTGGAACTGGCGGGAACGGCCCGGGCGCACCGCCGCCGAGGTGGGGGCGGTCGCGGCGAAGTCGCTGGCGGGCCGCGACGTCACCCCCGAACACGTGCGCATGCTCGACTCGGCCGTCGGCTTCTTCGACGAGGTCATCGTCCCGTCCCGCAAGTGCCTGCTGCGCCCGCCGCTGCACGAGACGGACCGCCCGGCCGCCGTCATCCCCACCGCGGTCGCCGGTGACGTGCCGATGACGGCCGCCGACCTCCCCGCCTACCAGGCCGCCCAGGCGAAACTCGACCCGGCCCGGACGACGATCGCCTTCGTCGGCCGCCCGTCCCCGGAGAAGGGCCTGGAGGATCTGTTCGAGGCGCTGCAACGCTTCGTGCTCCCCGCCCACCCGCGGATCCAACTGGCCGTCATCGGCTCCTACCGGGGGGACGAGCGCTACCGGCGGCTCGCCACCGAGATGGGCCTGGAGGACACCGTGCGGTTCCTTGGCGCGCTGCCGAACTCCGTGGTGCGGGCGCTGCTCCGCGACTGCGCGCTCCTCGCGCACCCCTCGCTGACCGAAACGCAGGGCATCGTGCTCACCGAGGCGGCACTGGCCGGGATCCCCGCCATCGTCATGGACACCGACCTGGGCGAGACGGTGCGGCACGGCGAGACCGGCATCGTCGCGGAGACACTGGAGTCCTTCGGCCACGGGATCACCGGGCTGCTGTCGGACGAGCCGCTGCGGCAGAAGCTGGGCGACGTCGCCCGCGAGCAGGCGCTGGCCTACACCCCCGCGGTGTTCGCCGGCCGGGTGGCCGAGGTCTACCGTTCGGCGTTGGCCGCGAAGAGACCGGGCACCGCCCGGTGAAACAGGCCGAGGGGGTGGCGGCCCCCGCGCCCTTCCGGGTCCGGGGGCCGCGGGTGCTGTCCCTGGTGACGGCGAACGTCGGCGTCGTGGCGGTCTTCTACGCCGGGCTCGCCAACCTCCTCCCGCGCAAGATCGAGGAGATCGCCGGGGCTTCGGACAAGGTCGTGGTGCTGGGCCTGGTGACGGCGGTCAGCGCGGTGGTCGCGATGCTGTCCAACGTGGCGGTGGGCTGGGCGTCGGACCGGTGGCGCACCCCGCTGGGCCGGCGGCGGCCCTGGATCATCGCCGGGTCGCTGGTCGGGGCCGCGGGCCTGGTGGCGGTGTCCGTCCAGGAGACCGTCCCGGGGATCTTCGTCACCTGGGCCGTCACCCAGGCGGGCACCAACTGCGCGCTGGCCGCCCTCTCGGCCTTCATCCCCGACCACGTCCCCGCCCGGCACATGGCGGAGGTCTCGGCCCTGGTCGGGCTGGGGCAGGTGATCGGGATCGTGCTCGGCGCCGGCTCCCTCGTTCTGACGGAGGACGACACCGGCGGCGGGTTCGTCCTGCTCGCCGGCCTCTACTTCCTGCTGCTGCTCCCGTCGGCCATCTCGCAGTCGGACGGGCACGCGCCCGCACCGGTGCAGGCGGGCCCGGACCGGCCGGCCGCCCCCGGGAGGTCCTACCGGGACTACTGGCTGGCCTGGTCCACCCGTTTCATCGTCACCTTCTCCAACGCCATCGCCTTCCTGTACCTGTTCTACTACCTGACCGACGTGCTGGAACTGCCCGACGCGACCCGGCGTCAGGGCCTGCTGATCGGCGTCGCCGCGGTCTTCCTGATCTTCAGCACGCTGCTCGGCGGCAGGCTGTCCGACCGCTCGGGCCGGCGCAAGGTCTTCGTCGTCTGGGCGATCCTGCTGATGACGGTCGCGGCGTTGCTGCTCGGCGTGCTGCACACGTGGAACACCACGCTGCTCGCCGCCGCCGTGCTGGGCCTCGGCTACGGCGTCTACCTGTCCGTCGACCAGGCGCTCTGCGTCCAGACGCTGCCGAACCCCACCACGTACGCCCGCGACCTCGGCATCATGAACCTGGCGAACGCCGCCCCCCAGACGGCGGCCCCCCTGGCGGCGGCGGCGATCCTGGCCACCCCGTTCGGGTACTCCGGCCTGTACATCGCCGCCGCGCTGATCAGCCTGCTCGGCATCGTCTTCGTGTTCCCCATCCGCGGGGTGCGCTGAGGGGTGCGTCCTCAGGGGACGAGGCGGGCCCAGGTCCACTTGCCGCCCCTCGGGTCGCGGGTGCAACCGCAGGCACTGGTGAGGGACTGGACGATGAGGAGGCCACGGCCGCCGTTGTCGTCGTAGGCGTCCTCGGCGAGGTCGAGGGTGTCCAGGGTGAGTTCGACGGCGGGCCGGGGGCGGGGCAGCCGGGGGCTGGAGTCCCAGACGGCGACCACGACGTCCCCCGCTTCGCGGGCGAGCCGGAACCGGATCTCCCTGCGCGGGGTCTCTTTGACCGCATTAGTGATCAATTCAGTGACGACGAGAAGTGTGTCGTCCAAAATGCGAAAACAGTCCCATTTGCGAAGTCGTTGGTCGGTAAGGGTGCGCGCCAGTCCGGCAGCCGCCGGCGATCCGAGCAGGGACATGAGCAGGGCGTCAGTCGTTGTGGCCACCGATGTACCGTCCTTGGCGAGTTTCCGATTTCCTCACCAAGAGTGACGGGTTGGTTCTAGGGTTTACCTGTTGTCGTAACAGCGCCAAACAAGGAGTGCAAATGCCCATCGTTCGCGATCCCCTCAATCCCAAGATCTCGATGTGGCACTTCCTGGCCTTCTATCTACGCTTCTGGCGGGAGAAGGAAGAGCTGTCACTGACGCAGTGCGGGAAGATCATCAGCGTGGCCCGCTCGACTGTTTCCAACATGGAGGCCGGCAGGCAGCGCCCGCAGGACGACCAGATGCGGGCACTCGACGAGAGGTACGGAACGGGGATCCTGTTCCAGTTACTGCTCTGGTACGCCCGCATGGCACACGACCCCGACTGGGGCCGCCAGCTCGTCAAGTACGAGGAACAGGCCAACCTGATCAAGATGTACCACGGCCAGGTGGTCCCCCTGGTACTCCAGACCGACGACTACACCTGGGCGTACGTTAAGTCCGGCACCCCTAAGGACTTCGAAGCGGAGATGGCGGAGAGGATCGCCCGGAAGAACAATGCCTTCCTGAGCAGGAAAGACTCCGTCGAGATCTGGGCCGTGATCGATGAGAGCGTGCTCGCTCGGGTCGTCGGTGACAACCAGGTGATGCGGGGGCAGCTTGAGCATCTGCTCACGGTGGCGGACATGCCCCAGGTGATTCTGCGGGTCATCCCGTTCTCCTCGGGCGCGCACCTGGGCGTTGACGGGTCTCTGCAAATCCTCAGTTTGGAGACTCGCGACATTGCCTACTCCGGGGCGCAGAACGGTGGACGGCTGATCGAAGGGCCGATCGAGGTGAGAGAGCTGTCCGTTAAGTACGATCGCATAGGTGCAAAGGCTGCCTCCGAGGAAGCCTCTCGCGACATCATCAAGCGGTACCTGGAGCGATACTCATGACCGTGCAGTGGCGTAAAAGTTCTCACAGCGGCGGAGCGGACGATCAGCACTGCGTTGAGGTGGGGCGTCTCGTGCGGGGGGTCGGGGTCCGGGATTCCAAGAATCCGTCCGGCGGTCATCTCACCTTGACCGCCACCCAGTTCTCCGCTCTGCTGGACCAGATCAAGCACACCTCCCCAGCCCCCTGACCTCCCCGCCTGCCATTCCACGCCCGCTCCTGGCCGGACCCGGCCAGGAGCGGGCGAACGCCGCTCTTCGTGCGAAGCGCACCGGCACTTACGCTGGTGCGCATGACCGTGCAGTGGCGTAAGAGTTCCCACAGCGGCGGAGCGGACGACGAGCACTGCGTCGAGGCGGGACGTCTCGCGCCGGGGATCGGGGTCCGGGACTCCAAGAACCCGTCCGGCGGTCACCTGACCTTGACCGCCGCCCAGTTCACCGCTCTGCTGGATCGGATCAGGTACGGTTCCCCGCCCTCCTGACCCCACCGCCGTCGGTGCCCGACTGGCGAGGTCCGCCCGTCCCGCTGCAAAGATTCGTGATCTTTCGGGCCTGCTGCGTCTATGCTCCGCCTCATGTCCCTGCTGCGCAGGCCGAGAGGCCGGGTGGACGTGCCCTTCGCCGACATCGCCGACCAGCTGGCGGACCTCACGACCGCCCGGCTGGAGGAGACGGCTCTCGTAGAGGGGCGCTGGCGCCGCCCTGTCGAGATGCGGCTGACGACCCTGGTGGACTTCCGCGCCGGAACCAGGTTCTCCATCGTGGAGACGAACGGCGAACAGTTCGAACAACTGCAGACCGGCGGGCAGGTGTATCACCGACTCACGCAACAGGAGCAGCGTGAGACCGGGCGGATCTGGCGGCAGGTCCCGGTGGAGTGCCCGTACTGCCCGCACTGGGAGCGGCAGTGGGCCGGGTTCATCGTCGCCCTCCGCACCGTTGCCAGACCCGTCGCCCACGCGGTGGAAGCCGGGAACGACCGTTACACCTTCCTCATCCGCCCGCGTAAGAGCGCATCCGATCCGATGCTCGCCGAGCTGTACAAACATCTGCGGTATCACTACACAGCCCGGGTGATCTACGACGTCTGGCTGGACGCCGAGGGCCGGCTGACGGGCTTCCGGGAAAGCTGGACCATGCTCCGATTCGGACGCTGGGAGGGCAGCCTGCGCTCGGTCGTCGTCGACTTCCGGGAGTTCGGAACGCCCGTGGAATTCAGCGCCCCGACCCCGGACGAGGTCCTGCACGACTCCGCCTGACGTCCACCCCGGGCCCCACCCATCCTCAACGATCACGCGAGCAAGGGGTGGAGGCGGGCGTTGGTGGTACCGCCGGGGGCTGTCGGTCTCACTTGGAGACAGGCCTCAGGTCCAGGTGAGGGGGAGGGTGTCGAGGCCGATGACCTGGCCGGAGTGTTCGGTGACGGGGGCGCCGTCGGGGATGCGGTAGTCGGGGATGCGGGCGTGCCACTCCTGGAGGGCGATCTGGAGTTCCTGGCGGGCCAGGTGGGAGCCGAGGCAGCGGTGCGGGCCGGCGCCGAAGGCGATGTGCTTGTTGGGGGAGCGGTCGAAGTCCACCGCCTGCGGGTCGGGGAAGGCGCGCGGGTCGCGGGTCGCGGAGCTGATCGGGAGCAGCACCATGTCGCCGGCCTTCATCGGGCAGCCGTGGAACTCCACGTCCCGGGTGACCTTTCGGCCGGGCAGCACGAGGGAGTGGGCGCGCAGCAGTTCCTCCACGGCGGCGGGGACGACGCCGGGGTCGGCCGCGATGCGCGCCCGGTCCGCGTCGTGCCGGGCCAGGTGCCAGAAGGAGTAGGAGAGCGCCGCGGTGACGGTGTCCAGCCCGGCCAGGAAGAGGAGGACGCACAGGGACAGCAGTTCCTGGTCGGTGACCGGCCGGCCGTCGATCTCGAAGTCCAGGGCGGCGCTCACGATGTCGTCCTGCGGGGCGCGCCGCCGCTCGGCGATGAGCTCGGTGAAGCACGCCGCGACCTCGCCCATGGCCGCGCGCCGGGCGTCCAGCCACTGCGGGGAGGGCGGCTGGTGCAGGATGGTGTACTCCCAGCCCAGGAACTCCTGGAGCCGTTCGGTAGGCAGGCCCATGGTCTCCAGGAAGATCGTGGTCGGGAACACCCGGGCGAAGTCGGTGACGAAGTCGCACGAGCCCCGCTCGGCGAGCTCGTCGACGAGCCGGGCACAGCGCCGCCGGATCTGATCGCTCATGGCGGTGGCCCGGGCCGGGGTGAACAGCGGGCGCAGCAGCCGCCGCCAGGTGGTGTGCTCGGGCGGGTCGAGCATCACGGGGATCCACTGGTAGGGCGGGTCGGCGTCCAGCACGGTGATCGCCCGGCTGGAGAACAGCTCCGGGTCCTGGTACGCCGCCAGGATCGCGTCGTGCCGGGTGAGCACCCAGAACCCCTGCCCGGCGTCGCTGCGGAACGCCGCGTGCCGCTCGCGCAGCTCGTCGAGGTTCGCGTGCGACGTGCCCGCCGCCTGCTCGCCCGAGACGGGAGTGAAGTCGATCGTCGGGATCGGGTTCTCGGGCATGGGGCCCTCCTCGTCCGCCGGGCACGCCCCGGGTGGTGGATCGGATCGCTGGTGGTACCGGGTCAGGGCAGGCGGCCCACACCGCACAGGAACCAGATCGGCAGGGGTCCCCGGCGCGGCTTGGGCGGCGGGGCGACGGTCGCCCCGAACGGTGTCTCGGGCCGCCAGTCGGGCAGCGGGACGAGCCCCGGCTCGACGAGCTCGAACCCGTCGAACAGGTTCATGAGCTGCGCCCGGTCCCGCAGGGTCATCTGCGTCGTGGCGCCGACCCGCCGGTAGACCTCGGCGCCCCGCTGGGCCGTCTCGGCGTCCTCCTGGGCGGTGATGTGCGAGATGACGAGGTGGCTGCCGGGCGCCATCCGCTCCTGGAAGCGCGCCACCACCCCGGCGGGCTTGTCGTCGTCGGTGAGGCAGTGCAGGGCCGCGACGAACAGCACCGCCACCGGCCGATCCAAGTCGATCAGCCGGCGCAGCTCCGGGTCGTCGAGGATGTCGTCGGGCCGGCGCATGTCCGCTTCGACCACGGCGGTCTGGGCGTCGGTGGCCAGCAGCGCCCGGCTGTGGATGAGCACCACCGGGTCCCGGTCCACGTACGCCACGCGCGCGTCGGGCGCCGCCCGCTGCGCTGTTTCGTGCACGTTCTCCCGGGTGGGCAGGCCGCTGCCCACGTCGATGAACTGGCGGATCCCGGCGCCCACCAGGTACCGGACGGCCCGGCCGAGGAACGCCCGGTTCTCCCAGGCCAGCCGGGGTGTCTCCGGCGCGACGGAGAGGACCTGCTCCGCCGCCTGCCGGTCGGCCCGGTAGTTGTCCTTGCCGCCGAGGTAGTAGTCGTAGATGCGGGCGGTGTTCGGCGTGGCGACGTCGACGCCGGGTGGTGCCTGCTCGCCGTCCACGATGCCTCCTCGGCCGTCCTGCCGCGCTCCATGTTGCGCTGCCCGAAACAGTGCGCAGGGTCGCCCCTGTGTGAGGAGCGGTTGGGCGCCGACATGGCGCAATTATATGCCTATCAAGTTGGTTTTTTCGTAGCTTACTGACTTGCATGCGGGAGACTTGGTCGCCCCGGAGGACGGCCAGACCGGGTCGGTTCGTCATTTGAACCGGTTTGAGGCGACCGTCGCCGAACACGGATACGGCTGAGGCCGCCCCGGCTGCGCACCTTCGCCGAACGCTTCGAGCAGCAGAGGTTTTACCGGCTCCGGCAGTGCGTGCCGGACTTTCCCGACGAGGTGAACGCCATCGTCAACGCGGCGTTCGACGAGGACGACCTCTCGGCCCACGCGGCCGCCGCCTACCTGCGCGGCGTGGCGATGGCGCTCGCCCACCAGGAGGCGGCGGTACGGATCGAGACGGTGTGGAGCGGGCCGACCAGCCACGCGGTGCCGGTGCGCGCCACGGCCCGGGTGCTCACCGAGATCGTCGGACGCGCCGCCCGCGAGCTGCTGCTGATGACCTACTCGGCCAAGCCCCACCCGCCGCTTCAGGAGGCGCTCGCCGCCGCGGTCGCGCGGAAGGTGACCGTGCGAGTAGTGGTGGAGACCTTGCAGGGAGCCGGGAGCGCGCTCTCGGGGGAGGAACCGGCGGTGGCCTTCCACGGGCTGGGCGTGGAGCTGTGGCACTGGCCGGTCGGGCGGCGCGCCGAGGCGAAAGGGAAGATGCACGCCAAGCTCGCGGTGGCGGACCGGCGGGAGCTGCTGGTCTCCAGCGCGAACCTCACCCAGGCGGGAGTCGAGAGCAACATCGAGGCCGGCCTGTTCGTCCGCGGCGGCACCGCCCCCGAACGGGCGGCCGAGCATTTCGACGCCCTGCGGTCGGCCGGGGTCCTGGAACGGATGTGACCGGAGAGAACGTGCCGTATGGAGATCGACGTCAGGGGCATTCGTAGATGTCGGTGATCGACCATTCTGCAGGAAAAGGGTCGAGTAGCGGGCATGTGAATTTTTCACCGAGGACATCGACGAGAAATCTGGTCATGGAACCTTGGTAGTGCCACCAACCCCAGACGTTGTCTCCGATGACCACCGTCCACATTTCGGGGTTCTCGTGAGTGAGCCAGAGGCATTTCTGGGCGTTTACTGTCACACCCCATGAAAGCAGCCCGCCGGGTTCGGGGTAGATGGTGTAGTCGACGCGGATCGTTGGGTCTGCGGGTATGACCGTTGCTGTCTCGGGGTCATAGCCTCCCGCGAACTTCTGCGTGCGCTCCAGGTACGAGTTGACGTCCTCGGCCTGCGGCCTCCTGCCAGAGAGTAAGTTCCCCGATGCTGATGCTGGATGGTAGATGAAAAGAAACTCATGGATATCAAGCGCCGTATAGCGTTCGGTCAGAGCCTTGTAGTCGGAGGGAAAGACGATCCCGTGTTCGGTGGCGATCGTGTTCCAGTCCGGCTGAACCGGAGTAACGGTCGGTGGGCCGATGATCCGTTCAAGCGAGGCAAGGGTCATCATGGACCACCGTAAGTGTTCGATCCTGGGTGTTCGGGATGCAGACGTCCTCGAAATAACCGTCCGTTCCCTGGGCAATGATGTGGATCTTGTTGGGCATGGGGTATTCCTTGCTGGGGAACGCCCCGACCCAGTTCGCGCCGCCCGCGGTGTCCACGGTGGGAGTCTGCGGGGCGTCCAGATCAGAGTAAACGGGTATCGCGTAATAATATATTTCTTCGCCTGAACTCTCGATATGCCTGGCGATTTGACCTTCGAATGGGTTCTGGAGATTATTGTTGGAGTATCCGAACTGTGTGACTAGATTGGAGAATATTCTTTTTCCTCCGAATTGCTTTCCGATAAGGTGGCCTCGCTGGAAGATGTGATTATTGTCAGATCCCGGTGTATTTCTGGTTGGCCAAGAACTGGGCACCTTCCATTCTGGCCTGTAGGTCCTCAGGGGCCATCCGGGAGGTTTGCGATCGCCCGCAGTCTGTCCGTCTTCAGGAAGGGGGCGGCACAGTTTGGCCCGTGCGCCGGTGCGTCGGCCATATTGGCCAATCGAGCCGTAATCCGGGTTATTGCACACCTGCGTGCCCAAGTTTCCCCGCGGGATGTGGAAGCGCTGATACCACACGCCTGGTGGGCAGGGCCCGCCGCAGGCCGTGTTGGCATGGACGCCGGCACTTCCGTCATGGGCGAGGCGGGTTGGCCCGTAGGTCGCCAGGAAACCGCCAGTCAGCCGATCATAGATTCCGGACTGGGGTGTGGCCGAGGGCGTGCGCATGCCGCCGCTGACGAAGCGTCCTTCGTTGCTGAGGTTGTGAGCCTCCCAGGCGATGGGGCCCACCCGGGTACCGATGCCGAGGTCGGGAATTTTCTTGACGAGTGTGTCGCGCCCGCCGCCATCGCGACGCAGCGGGAAATAGGCGATCGTAGTTCCGTCAGGGGATATTTTCGGGAGGATGGGGTTTTCGTAGGTCGGGTGGTTCGGTTCGAGCGTGGCTGCCACTTCGTACGTTCCCGTACTGATACGAGCCACCCGCATTTCTGATCGCAGGGCGCCACCACTGGAGACTGCACTGCTGTAGGTGATCAGGTCGCCGTCGGCGTCCATGCTCAGGGAGAAATTATGGAAAGTCCCGGGGCCCCGGTTGACAAGGGTGTAGTCGCCACCACGTTGGGCGTGGAACATTTGATACTCGGGGATCCCTCCGGGGTAGTAAACGAGGTAAGCGATGGAATCCCCGGTGTCGCTCAGGCTGATGGAGACGTACGGATAGGCGTGTGCGCTGCCGTCCATGACCAGCCAAGCGCTATTTCCGTCCACGTCGTTGACGATGAGGTCACCGTCGGTGGTGCCCGCCGACGACAGCGTGACGTAAGCGACGCTGGTGCCGGCCCGGGCGCCCTCGTAAGTGACGTAAGCGAACGACAGGGGATCGACAGGTGCCGGCGTGCGGCCGTCGGCCTGACGTGAGGCGAGCACGAGCTCGCCGGTCTCCATGTCCTTGCGGAGGATGTAATAGGCGCTGCTGTTAGGGTCGGCGGCCTCTGGCGGCATGAGGTTGCTGTTGCCGGTGGTGAGGAAGAAGACGTACCTGCCGTCCGCGGAGATGCTGGATATGTAGTCCTGGGAGTTGCCGGTGCTGTCAGGGATGCCGTTGACATCGACGGCGGCGTTGACGGCGCCGCCCTCGGGAGAGAGCCCCTGGTTCGGAGTGACGGTGGCGGGCGGGGACGGAGGCCCGGAGCCGCCGGCGTTGGTGGCGTAGACGCGCACGTCGTAGGAGACACCCGCCTCCATGTAGGGCAGGTCGAAGGTCCGGGCCGAGGCCGGGGTGTTGCCGGTGACCTCGGGGTGTTCCGGCTCCCGCGGGGTCGCCACGATGGTGTAGCCGGTGATGCCGACCAGGGTGTCGGCGGGGGGTTGCCAGCTCACATGGGCAGCCAGCGGAAGGGGCGTGGCCCTGACGTCGGTCGGGGCTTCGGGAATGTTCGGGTCTACCACGATCTGGGCCTCGGCGTCCGGATCCTCCAGCCCGCCGCTCTGAGCCGTGGCGCGGACGACGGCGACGCCGGGGGTGTCGGAGACGTAGACACCGTTGTCGTCGATGCTTCCCGGGCCGGAGACGATGTTCCACCGCACCTGCGGCTGGGGGATGCCGAACGCGGCGGCGTTGAAGTCGACCGCGCGGCCGCGCAGGGTGCGGGCGTGGGCGGGTTCGATCACCAGGCCGCGGAAGGGCCCGTCGGCGCTCAGCAGGGTGACGGAGAAGTCCCTGGAGACGCCGGCGGGCGTGCACTGGTCGAACCAGGAGACGCAGCCGCGGATGGAGGAGTCGGCGCGGACCGTCCACCAGGGGTTGGCGTTGACGTCGGCTTGTGCCGTGACGTGGGAGTTGATTTCGGCGCCGAGCCCGACGGTGCCGGCCAGCGCGACGAAGTGGTCGCCCGTGAGACCGGCGCGGGCGAGGGCCGTACCGTCCAGGATGGGACGGTCCGCGGTGGTTCGGTCCTGGTGGAAGGGCGTCCAACTGGTTCTGAACCCGTCGAGCTGAGCGGCCACGCCGGTGTCGACGTTGGGCTTGGCACCGAACGTCACCTTGCCTGAGGCACGCGCTTCGGCATTGGCGGTCAGGGACGTCGTCAAGGTGATCGGGATGCGTGCTCTGCCCGCCTTGACGTACTTGAGGTGCTTCCATTTGCCGAGGGTGAACTGCTTGCTCCACTTGTCCTGCCGGGTCGCGGTGACCTGGATGTGGCCCGACAGGTTGTTCTGCACGGCAACGCGGCCGGAGATCCTGCCGGCGCGGATCCGCAGGTTGTAGACCAGCGTGGGCCGCAGGATCAAGTCGGCGTCGAAGCGTCCGTGGGAGCCGATGCTCTGGTGCAGCGGGAAGTGCAACGGCGGGCCGAGAGGTGTCTCCGCCCTGCGCTTGCCCGCTCTGGGGGGTGGGGCGAGGAAGCCGGCGGCCCCGGAGACGTCGTTCCTGTCCAGCGTGACCTGGCCGGTGAAGTCTCCGTCAGTGATGAAGTCGGTCAGATTCGCCTGGGTGGTCGTGATGACGGTGCGGGTCCCGACCGTGCTGACCTTGACGATCTTTTTGAGTAGGCCTTCCGGCGCGGCCGGAGTCGCGGGGGCGATCAGGATCTGCCCGGCGGTCAGGTCGGTGACCTCGGCGGGTGGGCTGCTGAACACCAGCGTGCCGTCGCTACGCACGGCGGTGAGTGTGTTCGCGGCGGGCACCGACAGGTTCCGCGGGGTGGCCTTGGCGGTGAGGCGGAGGTGGATCGGCTGGGTCGCCTGGCTGGCCGGTCCCGTGCCGGCGGAGTTCCGGGCGGTCACGGTGAAGGTGTAATCGGTGTCGGGGTCGAGGCCGGTGAGGGTGCCGGTGCAGTTCGGTTGCTGGGGGTCGCAGTCGTTCACCGTCACGGTCCGTCCTCCGGGGGAGGCGGTGACGATGTATTCGGTGATCGCTGCTGTTCCGGGATCGGCGGGCGGCTGCCAGGAGATCTCGGCCTGGCCGGCGGCGACGGCGGTGGCCTCCAGGTTGGTCGGCTGGCCGGGAACGCGATCCGCGGCGGGCGTGACGTTGGGCGTGGTGGCGGCGGTGCTGGTGCCCCGCCGGTTGATGGCGGTCAGCCGCAGCGTGTGGGCGGTGCCGTTGGTCAGCCCGGTCAGCGTGGCCTCCGTCGCATTCCCGGGCACCGTGACCTCGGCGCCGCCGGGATCGGCGGCCAGCGTGTAGCCGGTGATCGGCGAGCCTCCGTCCTGGGGAGGCAGCCAGCGCACCGTGACCCGCCCGCCGGACGGCAGGACCTGGAGGACGGTCGGCGGCAGCGGGGCGATGGCCGGGCGCGGGGCGACCTTGGCCGGCAGCGACGCAGGTCCCGCCCCGTTGGCGTTGGACGCGACGATGGTGAAGGTGTACTCGGTGCCGTTGTCCAGGCCGTCGATGGTGGCGGTCCTGGTCTCGGGCGGGGTGTCGACCGTGCGGTTCCCGGGCTGCACGGTGATCCGGTACCTGGTCACCGCCCGGGCACCGGTGTCGGGCGGGGCCCAGGCCAGTTCCACCTCGCCATCGTCGGCGACGGTGTCGGTGATGAACGGGCGGCCCGGTACGGGTGACTCCTGTGGCGTCACCGTGTTGGACACGGTCGACCAGGCGGACTCGCCTGTGGCGTTGGTGGCTTTGACGCGGAAGCTGTACTGCGTGCCGTTGTCCAGACCGGTGAAGGCGGCCCAGGTCTCGCCCGCCGTGGTGACGCTGTCCCCCGACGTGACCTCGGTGACGGTGTACTTGGTGATCGGTGAGGTGCCGGTGTCGGCCGGAGCCGTCCAGGTGATGCTGGCGCTCCTGTCCGCAGCCGATGCGATCACGTTCGTTGGTGCTCCCGGGACGCGTCCCGGCACCACGGCCGCGGAGGGCTGGGACGGGTCAGAGCCGCCCACGGTGCTGGTGGCGACGACTGTGAAGGTGTAGGAGGTTCCGTTGGTCAGGCCTGGTACCTGAGCCTGCAGGGCGGGGGCGTTGACAGTGACGGACGCGCCGCCCGGGCTGGCGGTGACGGTGTAGCTGGTGATCGGTGAGCTGCCGTCGGCGGGTTTCTGCCATCGCACGGTGGCGGTGGCGTCCCCCGGTGTGGCGGTGACGTCCGTGGGCGCTCCCGGTCTGACGTTCCCTGGGGCAGGGGTCACCGGGGCGGACGCGGCCGAGGGGGCCGATGTGCCCGCGACGTTGGTCGCGGTCACGGTGAAGGTGTAGGCCGTGCCGTTGGACAGCCCGGTGAAGGTAGCCTCGAGCGTGGATCCGTCGGTGGTGACCCGGGCGCCGCCGGGACTGGCGGTCACCGTGTACCCGGTGATCGCGGCGCCGCCGTCAGAGGCGGGCCGCTGCCATTGCACCGTCGCGGACCTGTCCCCACCGGCGGCGGTGACGCTCGTCGGGGCGCCCGGAGGGCCGGGCGTGGTGAAGTAGGTGAAGGTGTCGACTGAGAGGTTGACCGTGGCGGATCCGGTGTTCCGCACGGTGAAGGTGCCGTCGGGCCCGAGCTTCACCGGTACGAAGTTGGCCCAGGTGCCGGCCTGGAAGGCGATGGATCCCCCGCCAGGGACGTTGGCCTGGCCGGTGGGATGGACCCGCAACAGGCCGCTGGCGGTGCTGCTGGCGGCGCTGAGGTTGACGCCCACCGCGCCGACACCGGTGGCGGGAACGCCCGCCTTACCGCGCGGTGCCACCACGTAAGTCGCGCCGGCCGCGACCGGCGTGCTGTTGACGATCCTGGACGGCGTGACGGGCGTCGCGGCGGACGCCGCGACCGGAGCCGACGGGTCCGCGAAGTAGCCGGTGACGTCGGCGTACACCGTCAGTGGCGTGGAGCCGTAGTTCCTGATGGCGACCTTCCCGTCGGATCCCGGCGGGACGATCACCAGATTGGAGAGGAAATCCGGGGGACGGTAGTTGATGTTGCTGGCGGTCGGCGCGGTCGTCCCTGACGGGTAGGCCATCACCTGGCCTGATCCCGTGCTCCTCACGACCAGAGTGAAGGCGACATGGGCGACGCCGGTGGCGGGGATACCGCCGACGCCCGTTGCGGTGAAGGCGGCGCTGGAGTTCGCCGGTATCGTCTGGCCGCCGATGATCCGCGCGGTGGGGAGCGGGACGTAGTTCGAGCCCGCCGCGGTCCCCGCGGTCGTGAAGTAGCCGTGAATGTCGATGTACACGGCGACCGGGACAGTTCCGGTGTTCCTCACCTTGATATGACCGTCGGTGCCGACCTTGAGCATCAGCAGATGGTCCTCCCACACGCCCGACCGGTACCGCGCTCCCGTTACTCCGGGGGCGGTGGCCTGCTCGGACGGGTAGGCGATGATGCCGCCCGTCCCGCCTGTGCCGGCGATGGCGAAGTTGACTGCGACGGTCGATACCCCTGTGGCCGGCACCGATCCCACATCGGTGACTTTCACTGTCGAGGTGGCGCCGGCTGCGATCGTCACGTTGCTCAGCACCCGGACCTTGAGGCCACCCACGTACTGGCCCGTCCCTTCGGCCAGCTTGGCTGATGGAGCAGGTGCCGATGGCACGTTCCCAGCGCGGGGACGTGAACTCTTGGAAGGCTTGGGAGTGAGCATCGAGGCGGGCGGTTGCAGTGGCTCGGGACCCTTGACGGTCTGCGTGCTTCGAGGTTTCGGCTTCGGCTCCGCCAGGGCGGGATTCCCTGACACCACCAGCAGTGAAGGCATCGTCATCACCAGTACCAGTGCCAACGACCAGCGGCCGAGCATCTGCCCTCCCTAACGCACGTTCGGTGGGACCTTGGTGACAGAAGCGGGACAAGCCACTGCGACAAAAGAGGCATATGCAGCTTGCAGGGAGAAGCTACGTAAATGTTTGAAGATCGGAAAGGGGGTGGGGCTTGGCCGGGAGCGGATGGGAGCCATTCATCCAGCTCACGGTCGGCTGTCCATGATCGGTCAAGGGCAGGGGTTGCGAACGGCGCCGCCATGAGAGCTCGTTATTGAACGCTATGGACAATTACGTCTTGGGTGGACACCTCTTCGTGGCTGTCCCTTGGCAACGACCTTCAGGGGAGCGGCATGTGATCTGGCCGGGGCATGGAGCCCTGAGTCGATAAATCCGCCCGCCGGCTCGGGCGGTACGGCTGGCGTCGGAGCTACGGCCTGGTCATGGTGGCCAGGGCGCGGTCCGGGTCCCAGTGGGCGCGGAGCGAGGTGATCAGGCCCTCGTCGTCGACCGTGTAGATGATTACGCAGTCGACCGTCATGGTGCCGCCGCCGTTGAACGTCATGGCGATGGACGCGACGTTGGCGCAGCACGGGCCGTTGGCGAAGGAGTCCGTGACCTGGAAGCGGAACTCGCTCACCACGCCGAAGTGGCCGTCCCAGAACGCCTCGATCCCCGCGCGGCCGCGGTGACCCTTGCCCTCGGGGTCGAGCATCGAGGGGCCGACCGGGTCCTCGATCAGGGCGTCGGGGGCGAACAGGGCGAGCCAGTCCGCCTTGCGGCCGGCGGCGACCGTGGCCATGGACCGCTGCCCGGCCCGGCGCGCGGGGTGGTCGGCGTCGGGGGCGTCCCAGCTGATGGCGGGGGAGTCGATCATATGGAAAATGTAACCTGTTCTCGTTTCTGGTCAAGGGCCGACTTTGGCGATCACCGACTCGGCGAAGCGCTCCAGCTTCTCGATCTTCTTGGCCAGCGGTTCGGTGTCCGGCCCCTTGATGTACGGCATCCGGAACCCGACGATCAGGTCGGTGACGCCCTTGTCGGCCAGCCGCTTCACCCCGTCCACCGAGTAGGCGTCCAGGGAGATGGCGTGGATCTCGAAGGGGCGGTCGGCGGTGCCCTCCTCGGCGCGCAGCGCGGCCAGCCGGGTCAGTAGCGCGTCCAGTTCCTCGGGGCCGCCCCCGCCGTGCATCCAGCCGTCGCCGAGCCGGGCGGCCCGGCGGAGCGCCGGCTCGCTGTGCCCGCCGACCAGGATCGGGATCGGCTCGGTGGGGACCGGGGACATCTTCACCGGCGGCAGGTCGTAGCACTCGCCGTGGTACTCGAAGTAGCCGCCGCCCGTCAGGCCGCGCAGGATCTCGATGGCCTCGTCCATCCGCTTTCCGCGGCGCGCCCACGGCACGCCCATCGCGGTGAAGTCCTCGGGCCACGGGCTGAGGCCGACGCCGAGGCCCAGCCGGTTGCCGGTCAGGTGGGCGATCGAGCTCGCCTGCTTGGCGACCAGCACCGGCGGGCGGACGGCCAGCTTGAGCACGAACGGCGTGAACCTGATCGTCGAGGTCACCGCCCCCATGGCCGCGATCAGGGTGAACGTCTCGATGAAGCTCTTGTCCTCCAGGAACTCCCGGCTGCCGTCCGCGGTGTACGGGTAGGTCGCGTCCGACTCCTTCGGGTAGATCAGGGAGTCGGCCACCGCCATGCTCGTGTACCCGGCGGCCTCGGCGGCCCGGGCCAGCGGCAGGTGGTAGGAGGGGTCGGTCATGGCCTCGGCATAGGTGAACCGCATGACACCGGAGCCTAATAGAACCTGTTCCATTTTTATATGGGGATGTGGCGCGGGGTCCCGGCGCCGGGACCCCGCGCGCCCCCGATCGCGGCTCAGCCGGCGGCGCGGATCACCGAGGCGATCCCGCCGGTGGTGGTGACGAGCCGCTGGTACTCCGGCCGCCGCAGCTCGCCGCCCATGAACGGGTACGGGTTGCGGAAGACGGCCGGGCTGGCCTCCTCGCTCAGCGCGGCGAAGTGGAACTCCCGGGCGCCGGTGGCCGCCACGACCCGGGCCGCGTTGCGCGCGTTGAGGCCGCCGCCGGGCATCACCGCGATCCGGTCGCCCGCCTGCTCGACCAGCCGGGCGATCAGCGGCGCGCCCTCCAGCACGCTCACGTCGTGGCCGGAGGTGAGGACCCGGTCCACGCCGAGGTCCACCAGGGTCTCCAGCGCGGCGAACGGGTCGGCCGTCATGTCGAAGGCCCGGTGGAAGGTGACCGACAGGCCGCCGGCCGCGGCGACGAGCCGCCCGGTGACGGCCTCGTCGATGTCGCCGTCGGGGGTCAGCGCCCCGACGACCACGCCGTGCACCCCGGCCTCGCGAAGCAGGGCCACGTCGTGCTCCATGGCCGCGATCTCGTGCGCGTCGAAGATGAAGTCGCCGCCGCGCGGCCGGACGATGACGTGCACCCGGATCGACGACACCGCCGCGAGCGCGGCACGGATCGTGCCCAGGCTCGGGGTGAGCCCTCCCTCGAACAGCGCCGCGCACAGCTCCACGCGGTGCGCGCCCGCCTTCTCGGCGGCGATGGCGCCCGCCACGCTGTCGATGCAGATCTCGTAGGTGAGGCTCACGGAACTTCTACTTCCCTTCGGTGACGCGGATCTCGCCGACCGGGCGCCCGCCGCCGAGGACCGGGACGGTGCCCAGCGGCTCCGCTGGGGTGGTGTCGGCGCCGAGCGCGGCGAGCGCGCGCAGCGCGATGGCGGTGGTGGCGCGGGGGCTGCCGTCGATGACCTTCACCGCGACGGCGTGGCCCTGCGCGGTGGCGGCGATGAGCACGCCCTCGGCGCCGCCCTTGGCCACGGAGCCGGGCAGCGCCCGCATGAACTCGGTGTTGACGTGGCCCGTCCCGGCGACGTACTCGGGGTGGGCGCGCATCGCGTCGGCAACCGCGCGGCCCGGCCCGCCCGCCGCCAGGACGAGTGACTGCGCGGCGCGCGCCAGGCCGGCGAGGGTGAGCCCGAACAGCGGCGCGCCGCAGCCGTCCACGGCCACCGGGGCCGGCTCCTCGCCCGCGGCGTCGCCCAGCGCGGCCCGGACGCCCCGCTGCAGCGGGTGCCCGGGGTCGAGGTAGTCGCCGGTGGGCCAGCCGGCGGCGACGCAGGCGGCGAGCATGGCGGCGTGCTTGCCCGAGCAGTTCATCCGGATCCGCGACTCGCCCTCGCCGGCCCTGATCAGCGCGGCCCGGGTGGGCGCGTCCTCCGGCCAGGCCGGCGGGCACTGCAGGGCGTCCGCGCCGAGCCCGGCCGCGGCGAGGATCGCCGCGGTGGCCGCGACGTGGAAGTCCTCCCCGGTGTGGCTGCCCGCCGCGATCGCCAGGTGCTCCCCGGCCAGCGGCGCGCCCGCCGCCAGGCAGGCCAGCGCCTGGAACGGCTTGGTCGTGGACCGCGGCAGCACCGTGGCGTGCACGTCGCCGCGGGCGTAACCGAGGGTGCCGTCCGGGGCCAGCCCGGCGACGCTCCCGTAGTGGCGGCTCTCGACGAAGCCGTTGCGGACGACCTCGGCCAGCACGTCGTACATCTCGTTCCTCGAAGGTGTGGGGGTCAGGAGGAGGTGGTGGCGGCCCGCGCCGGGCGGGTTCGCTGCCGGGCCTCCAGGGTCCGGGCGATCTTGGCCAGCGTCGCGTTGATGACCAGGTAGATCAGCGCGATCACGATGTAGGTCTGGATGAGCAGGTGGTTGTAGTTCGCCAGCACCTTGCCGCTGTAGAGCAGCTCGGCGTAGCTGACGACGTACCCGAGCGAGGTGTCCTTCAGCAGCCCGGCCGACTGGCTGACCAGCGACGGCAGCACCCGCCGCGCCGCCTGCGGCAGGACGATCAGCCGCATCGCCCGGCCGCGGGTCAGGCCGACCGCCAGCCCCGCCTCCAGCTGGCCGCGCTCCACCGACCGGATGCCGGCCCGGAAGATCTCCGCGAACGCGGCGGAGTTGGACACCGTCAGCGGCACCACGAGCTTCCAGAACAGCGGCAGGTCCACGCCGTACCGGGGCAGCGCGAACAGCACCACGTACACCAGGAGCAGCGCCGGGATCGTCCGGACGACCTCCACGTACGCGGCGCAGGGCAGCCGCAGCCACCGGGACGGCGACATCCGGCCGAGCGCCAGCGCGACGCCCGCCGCCGCGGACAGCGCGATGGCCACCACCGCGGCCTGCACGGTGGAGCGCAACCCCTCCAGCAGGTAGCGCCACATCGGCCAGGTGCCGTACGGGCGCCAGCGGTCGGCCGCGAGCTGGCCGTTGTCGGCGAACTGCCGCAGCGCCAGGGCGACGAGCGCAACACCCGCCAGGACGGCGAGCGCGGTCGCGATCCGGATGCGCCGGCGGGCCCGCGGCCCGGGCTCGTCGAACAGCAGGCGCGCGGCCGGGAGGTTCTTCATCGCAGGATCGCCAGCCTTCGTTCGAGCGTTCCGGTCACCAGGCCGAAGACCGCCGACAGCGCCATGTAGGCCAGACCCGCCGTGACGAAGATCCAGATCGGCTGGGCCTCGGCGAGGTTGACCCGGTTCGCGGCGGCGGTCAGCTCGACCACGCCGACCGCCGCGGCGAGCGCGGTGTTCATCAGCGTCATGATCGCGATGTTGCCGAGCGGCTGGATGACCGTCCGCAGCGCCTGCGGCAGGATCACCAGCCGCAGCGACTGGGTGAAGGTCAGCCCGAGTGCCCGGGCGGCCTCGCCCTGCCCCGCCGGTACCGCGTTGATCCCCGAGCGGATCGCCTCGGCCGCGTACGCCCCCTGGTAGAGGGCGATCACGACCACCGCCGTGGTGAACAGCCCGGCGATGACGCCGACCTCGGGCAGCCCGAAGACGGCCAGCACGAGCCAGACCAGCAGCGGCACGTTCTGCAGCACCTCGACGTAGGCCATCCCGGCGGCGCGCAGCACGCGCACCGGGCTGACCCGCAGCGCGGCCACGACGACTCCCGCCGCGAGCGCGCCCGCCAGGGACAGCAGGGTCAGCCCGACGGTCAGCAGCAGGCCGTCGCCGAACTCGGCGAGGTGGTCGGTGATGACGTTCATGGCAGGGCGAGGCCGGGGGTCACTCGGAGCCCGGGGCGGACCCGATCGCCGGCGGCTGCGGGGCCTCGCCCTGCACGACCGTCCCGATCGAGTTCTTCCACACCTTGGCCCACAGGCCGGACGCCTGGATCTGCTTGAGCCAGTCGTTGACGAACGCCTTCATCTGCGCGTCGCCGTGCTTGAGGCCGATGCCGTACGGGTCGCTGGTGAACGGCTTGCCCTGGATCTGGACGGTCGGGTCCTGCTTGGCGGTGGCCAGCAGCAGCGCCTCGTCCTGCACGTACGCCTGGCCGCGGCCCTGCTTGAGCGCCTGGACGCACTCGGGGTCGGTGCCGAACGTCACGATCTTGGCGTCCGGGGCGGCCTGCTTGATGGCGGGGATCGCCGGGGTGTTGGCGCCCGCGATGACCGTCTTGCCCTTGAGGTCGGCGGGGGCCTTGATGCCGGTCTCGTCCTTCTTGGTGGCGATGACCAGGCCGGAGCTGTAGTACGGGCCGGCGAAGGCGACCTGCTTGGCGCGTTCCGGGGTGATGCTGTAGGTCTGGAACACCACGTCCACGGTGCCGTTGGCCAGCAGCGCCTCGCGGGTCTCCGACGCCGAGTTGACGATCTTCACGTTCGGCTTGCCGATGATGTACTTGGCCAGCAGCCGGCCGAAGTCGGCGTCCAGCCCCTCGACCTTCTTGGTGGCGGGGTTCTGCTGGGACAGCAGGGGGGCGTCCAGCGAGCCGCCCACGATGAGCTGCCCGCGCTGCTTGATCTTCTCCATGGTGGAGCCGGGGATCAGGCTCGCGGCGACCGGCGCCGCGGCGACCAGGTCGTCGGCCGGCGCGGTACCGCCGGCGCCGGGCACGGCCGGGTCGGCGTCGTCGCTGGAGCAGGCCGCCAGGCCGGTCAGCGCCAGCGCGGCGACCGCGGCGACCGCGGCCCGGCGCACCCCCGTGGGGACAAGCGTCATGATCATCAACCTTTCTCGGGTGTTGCGTCGCTAGTGGCTGAGGACCTTGGCCAGGAAGTCCCGGGCCCGGTCGGTGGCGGGGGAGGCGAAGAACTCCGCGGGGGTGCCGGTCTCGACGACTTCGCCGTCGGCCATGAACACCACGCGGTCGGCGACCTGGCGGGCGAAGCCCATCTCGTGGGTGACGACGACCATGGTCATGCCGTCGCGGGCCAGGCCCGTCATGACGTCCAGCACCTCGCCGACCATCTCGGGGTCGAGCGCGGAGGTCGGCTCGTCGAAGAGCATCACCTTGGGCCGCATGGCCAGGGCGCGGGCGATCGCCGCGCGCTGCTGCTGGCCGCCGGAGAGCTGGGCGGGCAGCTTGCCGGCCTGGTCGCCGATGCCGACGCGGTCCAGCAGTTCCCGCGCCCGCCGCTCGGCCTCGGCGCGGGAGTCGCCGCGCACCTTCGTCGGGCCGAGCGTCAGGTTCTCCAGGACGGTCTTGTGGTGGAAGAGGTTGAACGACTGGAACACCATGCCGACGTCCGCGCGCAGCCGGGCCAGCGCCCGGCCCTCGGCGGGCAGCGCCGCGCCGTCGACGCGGATCTCGCCGGAGTCGGGGGTCTCCAGCCGGTTGAGGCACCGGCACAGCGTGGACTTCCCGGACCCGGAGGGGCCGATCACCACGACCACCTCGCCCCGGGCCACGTCCAGGTCGACGTCGCGGAGGGCGGTCTGGTCGCCGAACCGCTTGTGCAGGCCGCGAACCGCGATCATAAGGTCATCCACGATCTAACTTCCTTTGATTTCGAAGTCAAACGGGACGATAGAACGTCAAATCAACGTAAGTCAACGTATTGATGAAGTAAGTTGGTCCGTGCTATTCATCTGGGGTGCGCACCAGCAGAGACGACGGACCGGCCGCGCTGCTCCGGCTCGTGGCCACCGGCCAGGCCGAGTCGCGGGCCGAGCTCGCCCGGCTCTCCGGGCTGGCCCCCTCCAGCGTCTCGCTGCGGGTCGAACAGCTCATCGAGGCCGGCCTCTTCGCCGAGGAGGGCGCCGGGGCCTCGCGCGGCGGGCGGCGCCCCCGCCGGCTGCGGCTCGCCCGCCAGGCGGGCGCCTTCCTCGTCGCCGACCTCGGCGCGCACCACGCGCGGCTGTCGGTCGTGGACCTCGCCGGCGCCCCCCTCGCGCTGGACGAACTGGCGTGCGACATCGCCGTCGGCCCCGAGGAGACGCTGACCGCGGTCATCGCCAGCCTCCGCTCGCTCGCCCACGCGCACGGCCTGCGGGACGTCCCCGTCCGCGGCGTCGGCATCGGGCTGCCGGGCCCCGTCGACCCGGCCACCGGGCAGGTCGTCTCACCCTCGCGGATGCCCGGCTGGAACGACTTCCCCGTCCGCGACTTCGTCGCCGACCACGCCGGCGTCCCCGCCCTGATCGAGAACGACGCCAACCTCATGGCCGTCGGCGAGCACCGGCACTCCTGGCCGGCGCTCGACAACCTCATGGTCGTCAAGCTCGGCCGCGGCATCGGCTGCGGCGTCATCGTGGACGGCCGGCTGCACCGGGGCCGCGGCGCCGCCGGCGACATCAGCCACGTCCGGATCCTGTCGGAGGCGACCGTCGACTGCTCCTGCGGGCACCCCGACTGCCTGGAGGCGCACGCCAGCGGGGCCGCGCTCGCGGCGGCGCTCGGCGCGCACGGCATCGAGGTGGAACGGCCGGCGCAGATCGTCGACCTGGTGACCGACGGGGTGCCGCAGGCCACCAGCGCGGTGCGCACCGCGGGCCGGCTCATCGGCGATGTGCTCACCGGCCTGGTGAACTTCTTCAACCCCGACGCGCTGGTGATCGGCGGCAGCCTCTCGGAGGCGGAGACCCTGGTCTCCACCATCCGGGGCGTCATCTACGAGCGCTGCCTGCCCCTGGCCACCCGCAACCTGGAGATCGCCACCTCCCGCGCCGGGCGCGACGCCTGCATCCTCGGCGCGGGCCACCTCCTGCTCGACCGGTCCGACGCCTGGATCGACCACATCCTGGACCGCTGACCGGCCGTCCCGCGTGCGGGGACGTCACGACCAGCGGGCCCCGACCCTGGGCCGCGCGCCGGGACGTCCCGCGCACGGGGACGTCACGCCGAGCGCGGGCCGCTGACCGAACGGGAACAGGGACGTTCCGCGCGCGGGGACGTCACCCGGCGCGGCGGCTCAGCCCTGGCGGGGCCAGACGAAGGACAGGTTCACCACCACGGGGCGCTTGTCGTCGAAGGAGTTGAGCACCTCGATGGCGGGGGCCGGGCCGTCGGGCCCGCCCAGCGGCCTGCTGTGCGGGTCGCCGGTGAAGGCCGTGTCGGACAGATCCTCCCGGCCCTTGCGCCGCTGCTCCATGCGCCGCTGGTACCAGGCGTCGATGTTGCGCAGGTCGACGGCCCACTGCGCGCCGAGCCGCTTCGCCTGGGCGTAGGCGTCCTCGGTCGTGGTGGCCTTGTAGAACAGGTCGAGGTTACGGACGGTCTCGTCCTCGCGCCGGCCCATGACCCGCTCGACCCGGCCGTCGAAGCTCCGGCCGGCGGGCAGGGTGAGGCGCACCCGCACCCCGCCGGACATCTCGAACGCGGACAGCTTGTTGGGCCAGCGCACGTTCTTCGTGGTGTGGCCCTTGCTCAGGTCCCAGTCGAGCCCGCCCCGGACCGGGCCGCCGGGGGTGGGGGTTCCGGCCGCCTCGCCGCCGCCGTCACAGCCGGTCGCGGAGACCGCCAGCAGCCCGGCGAGCAGCGGGGCGCACAGTGCGCGGAGGTTCATCAGCACACACCGTCCTCGGGGTCGTAGCCGATGGGGATCAGCCGGGACTCGTCCGCGAGTTCGTGCGGTGGCCGGCCGATCTCCTCGCGTATCCGGTCGGGTTCGTGTTCCAGCAGGTACTGGTAGCGCGGCAGCATGTCCTCGGTGATCCATTTCCAGCGCGAGTCGAACGTGGCGATGTTGCCGGTCGCGAACGGGGCGCGCACCGTGATGTCGCCCAGGCTCTGGCAGGGGCCCCACGGGGTCAGGCAGATCTCGTCCGGCAGGTTGATGGTGCCCACCTCGTTGACCACCTCCCGGAACGGCTTCCCACCGGGGATCGGCGACTCGGTGGTCTGTCCCATCATGTACGTCATGGCCAGCCCCACCAGCCCGTGGTGGCCCTTCATCTCGTCGTAGTCGTCCTGCAAGATGATCTTCTGTTCCCGGTAGAGCAGCGCCTCGTTGCCGTTCGCGATGCGCTCGGGGTCGCCGGACGCGATGTCCTCCCAGGCGTCCAGCTCGGCGCGCGGCAGCTGGCCCGCCGCGGCCAGCCGGCGCATCTCCTGGATGCCGCCCCGGTCATAGGCCATGTGCTGCCAGCCGAGGTCCCGGAAGATCTGCTTGTGCATCGAGACGAACTTGTCCTCGAAGAACTCGAACTCGGCCTCGGTGGCCCCGACGAGGGCGTCGAGCAGGACCGCCGGCATCTGGGGGAAGTGCCGGCGCAGGATCTGCTCCCGGACGTCGCGGGACGCCTTCCGTAACACGTGCATGTCCTGCATGCCGCCGTAGACGTGCCCGCCGGCGAGCGCGGCCATGCCCGCCCACTGCAGTTCGGGATGCCGCATGTACAGGTCGGAGTAGTACTCGTAGACCGTCACCACGTTGTGGTCGTTGCACGACAGCCCCCGGCTGGTGTCCCAGTCGTCGCAGTGCAGCCCGAGCTCGCGGCAGAGCATGTCCCAGTAGTCCTCGGGGTCGGGCGCCGGCGACCCGACCGGGGTGGGACTGTGCGAAATCGGGGTGACGCCCGGCGTCTCGCATCTCCCGTTGGTGAGGACCTTGCCGACACTGCAGGTGAGGGCGGAGGTGACGCGCTGGCCTATCCCGGTCTGGCCGACGCCGACGAGCGTCCCGGCTAACAGGACGATGACGGCGATGTACGCCAGTGCCGATTCCCCGCGATCTCCCCGATCTCCCCGGGTGCCTGTTCGTGACAATCCCATGAAGAAGAGTTTTCTTTTGGGTGTCCTGAGGGGCCAGGGTCCTGGGCCCTATCCCGGTCCTTTGTCTGGGCCCTGTCAAGGGCCCATCAATTCAAGATCGAGTTTTTCTCTGAGCCGGGAATCGCATGTTTTGGCTGTATGGCCACAGTAGGGGGCGGAAGTGCGCGGGGCTGCTGGGAGGTTCTGCTCCTGGCTTTGGAGCCGGTGTTGCTGGTGCCGATATTCGGAGTGTCAAAGCTGGTCATTTGCTAGATCGCAAATCGTGGCCGACTGTTTGTTGTGTTTTAAGCCATTGGTGTGCTGCGGGGTTGTCAACGGGAAACGGCCTGGCGTTCGACGGGGCCCGCCGGTAGGGCGGGCCCCGTCGTCGTCGAGCCGGGCTGCGGCCGGGACGGCCACTCCTTCCGCCCCGGCCCCGCCCGCCGGCTCAGTAGGTGATCAGACCGCGGATGTTCTTGCCGTCGCGCATGTCCTGGTAGCCCTGGTTGATCTCGTCCAGGGTGTAGGTGGTGGTGATCAGCTCGTCGAGCTTGAGCCGGCCGTCCTGGTAGAGGTGCAGCAGGCGCGGGATGTCGCGCCGGGGGTTGGCGTTGCCGAAGATGCAGCCGACCAGTTCCTTGCGCATCATCGACAGCTCGAACAGGTTGAGTTTGACGTCCTCTTGGGTCATCGGCGCGACCGCGGTGACGACCCCGCGGCCGCCCTTGGCGACCATCGACATCATCGGGGCGATGAGGTCGCCGGTGGCGACACCGGTGGCGAGGATGGCCTTGTCGGCGTTGGCGCCCCAGGTGAGCTCGCCGACCATGGCCATCGCCTCCTCGATCGAGGCGGCGGAGTGGGTGGCGCCGAACGTCGAGACCGCCTTCTCGCGCTTCCACTCCACCGGGTCGACCGCCACGACATGGCGGGCGCCGGCCATGGCCGCGCCCTGCACGGCGTTCATGCCGATGCCGCCCACGCCGATCACCACGACGGTGTCACCGGCCTGCACGTCCGCGGCGTTGACGGCCGAGCCCCAGCCGGTGGTGACGCCGCAGCCGACGAGGGCGGCCTTGTCCATCGGGATCCACTCGTCGATCTTGACGCAGGACGACTCGTTGACGACGGTGTACGGGGAGAACGTGCCCGTGCAGCACATGGTCCCCAGGTCCTTGCCGCTCTTGGAGTGGTGCCGCGCGGTGAAGTCGCTGATCTGGCGCCCGGCCAGCAGGACGGCGCCCAGGTCGCACAGGTGCTGCTGGCCCCGTGCGCAGGAGGGGCAGCGGCCGCAGGCCGGGATGAACGACAGGACGACGTGGTCGCCCTCCTGCAGCGTCGTGACACCGGGGCCGACCTCGACGACCTCGCCCGCGCCCTCGTGCCCGCCGATGACCGGGAACTGCTCCAGCGCCACCAGTTCCGCGAACTCCGGGGGGACGACCATGTCGCCGGTGACCATGTGCTCATCGGAGTGGCACATGCCCGACGCGGCGATTTTGATCTTGACCTCGCCGGCCTTCGGGTCGTCGAGTTCGATGTCCTCGATGCTCCAGTCGGTGTGGGATTCCCACAGGATCGCTGCTCGGGTTTGCACTGGTGCCTCCTCGGGTCGAGAGGTGGGGGGGAACGAAGGTTCGGCTCGCGCCTACCGAAGCTGTTCAAGGAGGCCCGAGCCTGCCCCTGACTCGGGCACCCGTGACAGATCCCGGCGAACACGCTCATGTGCGAGGGTCGCCCATGCCGTGTTCCTCACCGATAAGACCGAATCCGTTTCTAGCTATTAGTACTAGAATCTAATTCGGAAAGCTATGGGTTACAGGTGCGGTTCGGCGATCATGCCGGGCCCGCATCGCATCGTCGTCCGGCTCCGCATCGTGGCTCCGGGGGTGCCGTCGCATCCGGCTCGGTCAGCCCGTGCGCAGTGGTTGATCGGTCATCGCGTGTCCTCCCGGCCGCCGGAACCGCGGGCCCCGGTCGGGTGCCCCCTGGGCTCTCGCACCATGCCCGGAGGGTACTCCCAACCTGGAGAAGTCTCCAGGCTCCTGTCCTGCCCACCGGGAGTGATCGTTGCAGCGCTCGAAGCGGGGCTCGCCGTGGCGGCCGCACCCGCCTGGTGCGGCGGTTTCCGCGCCGTCCTGCCGGGCGAGGGAAAGGCGAGAATTCGGTTTTATCGGTTTTTGGTGTGGCGGGCTAAGGGTTATATCCTATTTGTGGTGATTAAAGTGGTGCGTCATCTTTGCGGGGTGGGCCTGGGTGCGCCCGCAGGTGATTCGCGAAGTTCGCAGCTCATGGCCGGTGGCGGCGAGGTTCTGGATTGATCTGCATATGTGGAGGAATGTCTATTTGTGGCATTCCTGCCGTTCGGGTCGATCGCTTGACTCGACCTATCCCTGCCGTGACAATTTCCCTAGCGGGGCGTTTGTTTTCTGTGGTGATCGGTTCCTTTTCCGGGGCGAAGCCTGGCGGTTAGTGTCCACTTCCGTGACGCCGGGTGTTCGTCGCGTGACCGTTCGTCCTGGCCTGGGAAACCCGCCAGAGGGGAGTTCTGCATGACCGGAGAGGCCACCGCCCAGTCACCGGACGACCAGGGCCGGCTGAGCCTTGGCACGCGGGCGGCGCAGCAACTGGCCACCACCGCCAAGACCGTGCCGCAGATGCAGGGCGTCACCCCGCGGTGGCTGCTGCGCAAGCTGCCGTGGGTCGACGTCCCCGGCGGGACCTACCGGGTGAACCGGCGGCTCACGCTGACCGCCGGGCGGGGCCGGGTCGAGTTCGTCCAGACGGGCGCCGACGACGTGCGGATCATCCCCGGCACCCTCACCGAACTCCCGCTGCTGCGGGGCTTCGCCGACCCGGCACCGCTCGCCGCGCTGGCCGGGCGGTTCGCGCCCCGCGACTTCCGGCCCGGCGACACCATCGCCGCGGCCGGGTCCCCGGTGGCCGAGGTGCTCATCGTCGCGCACGGCCGGATCGAGCAACTGGGGACGGGCGAGTACGGCGACGCCCAGAGCCTCGGCGTGTTCGTCGGCGGAACGCATCTGGGCGACGGGGCGCTGCACCGGCCCGACCCGGTGTGGCCGCACACCTACCGGGCCGCGACCGCCGGCACCCTCCTGGCGCTGCCCTGGCCGGACCTCCAGCGGCTCCTCGACGAGGCGCCGGAGCTGCGCGCGCACATCGCCGCCCGCGCCGCCGCGGCCGGCCGCCCCGCCAACCGCAAGGGCGAGGCCGAGATCGCGCTGGCCTCCGGGCACCACGGCGAACCGGTGCTGCCGGGCACGTTCGTCGACTACGAGCCGGCCCCGCGGGAGTACCAGCTGGGGGCCGTGCAGACCGTCCTGCGCGTCCACTCGCGCGTCCACGACCTGTACAGCGAGCCGATGGACCAGGTGCGGGAGCAACTGCGGCTGGCCGTCGAGGAGGTCCGCGAGACCCAGGAGTGGGAGCTGCTGAACAACCGCGAGTTCGGGCTGTTGCACAACGCCGACTACGACCAGCGGATCAGCACCCGGACCGGCCCGCCGACCCCCGACGACATGGACGACCTGCTCACCCGCCGCCGCGGCACCCGGATGTTCCTGGCCCACCCCAGGGCCATCGCCGCGTTCATGCGCCAGTGCAGCCGGCGGGGCCTGTATCCCGGCTCCCTCCAGGAGGACGGGCACGCCCTGCACGCCTGGCGAGGGGTCCCGATCTTCCCCTGCGACAAGCTCCCCATCAGCGAGGCGAACACCACCTCGATCGTCGCGATGCGGCTCGGCGAGGACGCGCAGGGCGTCATCGGCCTGTACCGCGCGGACCTTCCCGACGAGTACGAACCGGGGCTGAACGTCCGGTTCATGGGCATCGACGAGCACGCATTGATCAAGTACCTGGTCTCGGCCTACGCGTCGGTCGCGGTCCTCGTGCCCGACGCGGTCGGCGTCCTGGAGAACGTCGACGTCGCTGCGACCGGCGAATGAACAAACCCCCGCATCCGGAAAGGGATCGAGCATGACCATCGTCAGCAACTACCAGAACGACGTGGCCAACTACTGGAACGCCGAGCGCAACCCGGTCAACCTGCGGCTGGGCGACGTGTCGGGGATCTACCACCACCACTACGGCATCGGCGAGGCCGACCGGTCCGTCCTCGACGCCGCCCCCGAGATCCGCGAAGAAGCGATCATCACCGAGCTGCACCGGCTGGAGAACGCCCAGGCCAACCTGCTGCTCAGCCATCTCGGCGGCATCCGGCCCGCACACCGCCTGATGGACGCCGGCTCGGGCCGGGGCGGCTCCAGCATCATGGCCAACGCCGCCTTCGGCTGCCAGGTCGACGGCATCTCCATCTCCCAGTCCCAGGTGGACTTCGCCAACGACCAGGCGGCCCGGCGCGGGGTGGCCGACAAGGTCCGGTTCCACTTCAAGAACATGCTCGACACCGGCTTCGAGACCGGGGCCTTCCAGGCGATCTGGAACAACGAGTCGACGATGTACGTCGTCCTCGACGACCTCTTCGCCGAGCACTCCCGGCTGCTCGCCCGCGGCGGCAGGTACGTCACCATCACCGGCTGCTACAACGACGTGTACGGGCTCCCGTCCAAGGCGGTCTCCGCCATCAACGCCCACTACGTGTGCGACATCCACCCGCGCAGCGCCTACTTCCGCGCCATGGCGGCCAACCGGCTCGTGCCCGCCAGCGTCATCGACCTGACCGCCGACACGATCCCCTACTGGGAACTGCGCCGGAACGCCGCGGTCGCCACCGGCATCGAGGACACCTTCCTGGAGGCGTACCGCGACGGCAGCTTCCAGTACCTGCTCATCGCCGCCGACCGGGTCTGAGACCGCACGGCCGCCGGATCCCGCACACGTCCCTCCCCGGAGCGCCCTCGGGGCGGAGCCCGACCAGAGAGCAGGTGGACAAGACTGATGCCCACGACACACCACGGACCGTGCGGGGCCGGCGGCAGGCGTCCCCTGCCCGCCGCACCGGCGGACGCGTGGCGGGGAACGCCGCCCGGACCGACCGGCCTGGGGACCGCCGCGGCGCTGGTGCCCGCGCACCTGGCCGCCGCGCGTCCCAGCCGCGACACGGTCGTCCCGCTCCCCTCCGGAGCGCGGCCGGGCTCCGTCCGGGGCGGTTCGGTCTACGTCGAGCGGTCGTGGGGCGACGGGTCGCACACCCCGCTCTACTGCCCGACCCCCGAGCGCATCGACGACGGCCTCGCCGAGGTCGTGGACGCTCTGCTGGTCTCCTGGGCGCGGGAGTGCGGGTTCGAGGAGCACGAACTCGACGCGCTGGGCAAGGCCAGGTTCGGGCAGTTGGTCACCCTCGCCCACCCCGACACCGACGACCCCGACGCCCTGCTCGTCGCCGCGCAGATGAACGCGGGCTGGTGGGCGGCCGACGACTACTACGCCGACGACACCGCGCTGGGGGCGGTGCCGGCGCAACTGCCGCAACGGCTCGCCCTGGCGATGTCGGCGATGGACCCCGTTCCGCCCGCCGGCGACCTCACCCCGCCGCTCCAGCAGGCCCTGCAGGACGACCTGGTCCTGCGGATGCTCGACTCGGCCGTCGCCCACCTGCGCCGCCACGCCACCCCCGCCCAGGTCCAGCGCATCTGCTACTCGACTTTCGCGATGTTCGTGAGCTGGACCGCCTACGCGGCCTGGCGGGAGGCCGGCGAGCACCCGCCCGCCTGGGAGTATTTGGCGGCCCGCCAGCACGACAGCTTCTACACCTCCATGACCCTGATCGACGTCGTCGGCGGCTACGAGGTCCCCGCCAACCTCTACTACGACCCCGGGGTCCGCAACGCCGCCTTCCAGGCGGGCACCGCGAGCGTGATCGTCAACGATCTGCACTCGGTGGAGAAGGACGCCGCCGACGAGAAGCCGGTCTGCAACCTGGTCCTGCTGGTCGCCGCGGACCAGGGCTGCTCCGTCCAGGAGGCGACCGAGATCGTCGTCGCCCTGCACAACGACATCGTGCGCGACTTCGAGGCCGCCCACCGCAAGCTGGCGGCCATCCCCTCCCCGGAACTCCAGCGGTTCCTGCGCGGGCTGCGCGCCTGGATGGGCGGTGGCGTCGAATGGCACGCCACCAACCCCCGCTACGCGCAGCAACCACAGGCCGGCACCGCCACGGGATGACCGGGCGGGGCCGGTCCCCGCCGCGGTGCGGACGAGGCCGTCCCGCGCCCGGCCGGTGCGGGACGGCCTCCCTATGGCGGCGTGCCCTTCAGCCGGTCGATCGTCTCGGCCTCGTCGTAGACCTCCGCGTACTTGGCCGCCAGGTCGAAGAGGCTGCTGTGGTGCGGCCGGGGGTCCCGGTCGCCGACGGCCTGGCGCACGACCACCGGCAGGTAGCCGTGCGAGATGGCGTCCACCGCGGTGGCGCGCACGCAGCCGCTCGTGCTCACCCCGCAGATCACCAGGGTGTCGATGCGCCGGGCGGCCAGGGTGGCCGACAGCGAGGTGCCGAAGAAGGCGCTCGCGTACTGCTTGACCAGCACCAGTTCGTCCGGGCGCGGGGCGACCTCGGGCATGATCTCCCCGAGGTCGCCGCCGGCGTCGGCCACGAAGTGGCGCAGCGCCGCCACCTTGCGGAAGAACAGCCCGCCGTCCACCCCGCCGGGGCCGTAGGAGACCCGGGTGTGCAGCACCGGCACCCCGCCGGTGCGGGCCGCCTCGACCACCCGGGCCGCCGACTCCAGGCAGTCCCGGCTGCCCATGTACAGCTCGGCGCCGGGCTGGAAGTAGGCCCGCACCATGTCGATGACGATCACCGCGGGGGAGGTGCCCCACTCCAGGGTCCGGCCGAACCCGGCCGAGGCGTAGTCCCCGGCCAGGTCGTCCGCACCGGGGCGGGCGGCGTCGGTCACGACGGCACCGGTGGCCTGGGCGCGGGCAGGCCGGTCTCGGCCTCGCAGTTGGCGATGATCTCCGCCAGCGGTGGGCCCATGTTGAAGACGGGCAGGTCGGCGGGCCGCTCCGCGCGCAGCCGCTCGCGCAGCCCGGCGGTGGCCGCCTCGTTCAGCGCGCCGTCCGGCGACACCACCACGCCGTAGCGCCGGGCGCCGTCCGGTGACACCAGGCCGCGGCGCACCTCCAGGGCGACGAGTTCCGGGTCGCGGGCCAGCGGGTCGCCCCAGCCGCCGCCGCCCCAGGTGACGAAGTGCAGCACGTCACCCCGGGCCACCGGCACGTCGTGGACCTTGCTGGGCAGCACCTCGACGGTGCCGTCCGCCCGCTCGATCCACTTGCGGCCCCGGGCGCCGGGGTCACCGCCGTTGACACCCCACGGGTAGGTGAGCCAGCGGTCGTCGTGGATCGCGATGGTCCCCGGCTCCAGGAACCGGTAGGTCACGTCGACCCCGTTGCCGCCGCGGTGCAGCCCGACACCGCCGGTGTCCGGCACCGTCTCCCAGCGTTCGATCCGCAGCGGGTAGTAGGACTCCAGGTACTCGCAGGGGATGTTGACGAACGAGGGCCACAGGGAGTGCCCGTCCGGGCCGTCGCCGATGGGCCGGCCCGGGATGCCGCCGAAGCCGATGGAGTAGAGCTGGAACCACTCGCCCTTGCGGTCGCCGTCGGCGTAGTGGCCGGAGTACATGAAGTGCGGGGAGGACGAGAAGCCGGCCGCGTTGAGCAGGTCGGGCGTTTTCTGGCCGAGCAGCCCGCCGAACAGGTCGAAGATCCGGCCGACCCCGTGGTTGCGGGCGTTGAGGGCCGCGGGGAACTCCGGCTTCCAGAAGCTCTTGTCCGGGATGTGCACGTCCACCAGCGGGTAGAAGCCGTCGTTCCACAGGATCTGCGGGTCGGCGACCGTGATCATGTAGATCCCGAAGAACATCCGGGCCAGGTTCGCGTTGATGTAGTAGTTGATCGGCCCGGGGGACTGCGGGTCGCTGCCGCTGAAGTCGAGCAGCACCTTGTCGCCGGTGCGGGTGAGCGACAGCGTGAGCTTGTACGGGCCGTTCCCGACGCCGTCGTCGCAGATGTAGTCGGAGAAGCTGATCGTCTCGCCGTCCTCGAACAGCGTGGTCAGCAGCACCTTCATCGCCTGGTAGTTGCGGTCGAGCAGGGCGTCGAGCGTGGACAGGTAGGTGTCCGCGCCGAACCGGGCGCACAGTTCCTGGATCCGGCGCGAGGCGGTGCGGCAGGCGGCGACGATGCCGTTGAGGTCGGCCCGGTTCCAGTCCGGCTGCCGGACCTGGTTGAGGATGATGTTCAGCGCGTCCTCGTTGAGCACCCCCCTGGCGTAGAGCTTGAACGGCGGGATGATCACGCCCTCTTCGAAGATCGTGTGGGCGTCGGTCGGCATGGAGGAGACGGTCTTGCCGCCGACGTCGGACATGTGCCCGAACATCGACGCCCAGCCGACGACCCGCCCGGCCACGTACACCGGCATGACCACCAGCCAGTCGTTGGCATGGCTGATCGCGCCGTCGCAGGAGTAGGGGTCGGAGGTGAGCAGGACGTCGCCCTCCTCGATCGTGCCGTCGAACCGATCCAGCAACGCCGGGATCGACAGCCCGAACTGCCCGACCACCATCTTGCCCTCGGGGTCGGCGATCAGCGGGAACTCGTCGTGCTGCTCGCGGATGCCGGGGGACAGGGCGGTGCGGAAGAGCACCTCGTCCATCTCGTGCCGGGCGTTGCGCAGCGCGTTCTCGATGATGTCGACGGTCACCGGGTCGACGTCGACCCGGGCCCGCGGTTCCTGGTTGCTCTCGATGATCTGTGCCATGGTCAGGCCTCCGGACGGATCAGCAGGCTGCCGCCGACGTGCACCGTCGCGGCGTGGCCGGGCAGGACGAGGGTGGTGGAGTCCATCTCGGTGACGATCGCGGGACCGGGGATCACGTCGCCGGCCCGCAGCAGCGTCCGGTCGTAGACCCGCGTCTCGGTCTCGGCGCCGTCCACGTACAGGAGGGTGGTGCCGGTCGCGGCGGCCGCGGGGTCCCCGTCGCCCTCGGGCAACCGGGCGGCCTGGACGTTGGGGCGCGGGCCGCTGACGGCGGCGCGGGCACTGACCAGCTCGTGCTCGTTGCCGAGCAGGAAGGAGAACAGCCGCTCGTGCTCGGCGTCGAACACCTTCCCGAGCGCGGCCAGCCCGCTGCCCTGCCCGTCCGCCGCGAGGTCGAAGGTGCCGATGTCGACCGGCACCGGGATCTCGAAGCCCTGCCCGTGGTAGCGCAGGTCCACCTGGAAGGTGACGGTGTGGTCGGCCCGCGGCACGCCCTCGGCCTCCAGCGTCGCGGCGGCCGTCTCGGCGAGTTCGGTCAGGATGCCGTGCAGCTCGGCGTCGGTGAGCTCGGAGAACCGCCGGATGTAGGTCCGCGCCGCCTCGTCGCGCAGGCTGGTGGTGGCGTCGCCGTAGGCGCACAGCACGCCCGGCGACGGCGGGATGATGACCGGCCAGGCGCCGGTCAGCCGGCCGAGCGCGTTGGCGTGCAGCGGCCCGGCCCCGCCGAAGGCCACCAGCGCGAAGTCGCGCGGGTCGAAGCCCTGCTGCACCGAGACCAGCCGGAGCGCGCCGAACATGTTCTCGTTGACGATGTCGATGATCCCCTGCGCGGCGGCCTCGACGCTGGGCAGCCCCATCGCGTCGGCCACCGTCGCGACCGCGGTCCGCGCCGCGGCACGGTCCAGGGTGATCTCGCCGCCCGCCAGCTCGGTGGGCAGGTAGCCGAGTACCACGTTGGCGTCGGTCACGGTCGGTGCGGTGCCGCCCTTGCCGTACGCGGCCGGGCCGGGTTCGGCGCCGGCCGACTGCGGGCCGACCCGCAGCGCCCGGGTGAGCTCCGGGACGTGCGCGATCGAGCCGCCGCCGGCGCCGACCGTCCGCACGTCCACCGACGCGGCCCGCACGGTGAGGTCGCCGACGTTGGTCTCCCGGCCGATCCGGGCGGTGCCGCCCTGCACCAGCGCCACGTCGGTGGAGGTGCCGCCCATGTCGAAGGTCAGCAGGTCGCTGAACCCGGCCTGGCCGGCGGCCCAGATCGCGCCGGTGACGCCGCCGGCCGGTCCGGACAGCAGCAGCGACACCGGGTTGTCGGCGGCCGTCGCGGCGCTGGCGAGACCGCCGTCGCTGCGCAGGATGTACAGGCCGCCGTCCACCCCGCCCTCGGTGATCTTGGCGGCCAGGTTCTCCATGTAGCGGGCGACCTGCGGCTGGACGTAGCCGTTGGCCACCGTGGTGATCGTCCGCTCGTATTCGCGCAGCTCGGGCAGCACGCTGGAGGAGACCGAGATCGGCAGGCCGGGCAGTTCCTGCGCGGCGATCTCGGCGATCCGCCGCTCGTGGGCGCCGTTGGCATAGGAGTTGATCAGCGAGATCGCGAGCGCCTGCACGCCGTTGCCGGCGAGCCGGCGCAGCCCGGCGCGGAGGTCGTCCTCGTCCAGCGGGGTGATGACCGAGCCGTCGGCGCCGATGCGCTCGACCGCCTCGATCGTGTTCTCCAGCGCGGCGAGCGGCTCGGGCTTGGGCCAGATGATCCAGCCGGCCAGCCCGCCGGGGACGTAGGACCGGGCGATCTGCAGCACCTGCCGGAAGCCGCGGGTGGTGACCAGCCCGACCCGGGCGCCCTTGCCCTCCAGGATCGCGTTGGTGGCGACCGTCGTGCCGTGCAGCACCTGCCCGATCTCGGCCGGGGAGATCCCGGCCGCCGCGGCGGCCTTGCGCATTCCGGCCAGGACGCCGACCGACTGGTCGTGCGGCGTCGAGGGCGTCTTCGCCCGGAAGGTTTGCCCGGTCTCCTCGTCGATGAGAAGGATGTCCGTGAACGTCCCGCCGACGTCCACACCCAATCTGTAGCGCACAAGGCCTCCTGTTCCACAGCGCCCGCCGGTGCTGCCGTTCTGCCTGCTAGATCACTCCGGTGGAGTGCAGGCGCTTGATCTCCTGGTCGTCGAGGCCGAGCAGGCCCCGGTAGATCTCGTCGTTGTGCTGGCCGAGCGCCGGCCCGGCGCCGCGCACCGAGCCCGGCGAGGCCGACAGCTTGGGGAACACGTTCTGCATGGCCAGCTCCCCGAAGTCGGGGTGCGCGACCTTGACAATCGCCTCGCGGGCGGCGAAGTGTGGATCGTCGAACATGTCCTTGGCCTGGTAGATCCGGCCCGCCGGGACGCCCCCCTCGTGCAGGGTCGCCAGCAACCGCTCGGCCGGGAGGGTGGCACTCCACTCGGCGATCAGCGCGTCCAGCTCGGCCATGTTGGCGCCGCGGGCGCTGTGCGTGGCGTAGCGCTCGTCGGCCGCGAGCTCCGGCCGGCCCATGACGGCGGCCAGCCGGGTGAACACCGTGTCCTGGTTGGCGGCGATGAGGATCGAGTCGCCGTCAGCGGTCGGGTAGACGTTGCTCGGCGCCACGTTCGGCAGCACCGGGCCGGTGCGTTCCCGCTGGTAGCCGGCCTGCTGCCACTCGGGCAGCATCGACTCCATCATCGCCAGCACCGACTCGTAGATCGCCGCGTCGACCAGCTGCCCCTTGCCCGACAGCGTGCGCTCGTGCAGCGCCACGAGGGTGCCGATGCCGGCGTAGGTGGCGGCGAGGGAGTCGCCGAGCGAGATGCCGGCCCGGGACGGCGGCTGGTCGGGGTCGCCGGTGACATGGCGGATGCCGCCCATGGCCTCGCCGATCGAGCCGTACCCGGCCCGGCCGGAGTAGGGGCCGGTCTGCCCGAAGCCGGTCACCCGGGTGACGACCAGCCGCGGGTTGATCTCCCAGAGCCGTTCGGGGGCCAGGCCCCAGCGTTCCAGCGTGCCGGGCCGGAAGTTCTCCAGCAGCACGTCCGACTCGGCGAGCAGGCGCCGCACCAGCTCCTGGCCTTCCGAGGTGCGCAGGTCGCAGGTCACCGACTTCTTGTTGCGGGCCACGACCGGCCACCACAGCGACTTGCCGTACGGTTTCTCCCGGCCCCACTGCCGCATCGGGTCGCCCTTGCCCGGGTCCTCCAGCTTGATGACCTCGGCGCCGAAGTCGCCCAGCAGCTGCCCGCAGAACGGGCCGGCGAGCAACTGTCCCAGCTCGATCACTCGGACGTCCCGCAGGGGCAGCGGGCGAGGGGCCTCGGTCATGGTTTCTCCTCCAGAGGGGTGGCTGCCGGTACCGGGCGCGGCCCGAGCAGGGACGCGCGCGCGGACAGCAGATGTGCGTGCATCACGGCCTCGGCCCAGTCCGGGTCCCGGGCGCGCAGCGCGGCGACGATCTCCAGGTGGTGGTTGACGCTGCGCCGCATCGCCGCCTCGTCGAACGCGTGCAGGGTCCGGATCAGGACCGAGGCGTGGATCAGCGAGCTGACCGTGCCGGTGAGCACCGGGCTGCCGGCCAGGTCGTTGAGGGTGGAGTGGTACTGGGCGTTGAGGCGGTACACGTCGTCCAGCCGGCCCGCCTCGGCGTGCTCCTTGTGGGCGATGGCGATGTCGTTCAGCCCGTCGATGTCGGCGTCCGAGGCCGACTGGGCGGCGGTCCGGGCCGCCAGGCCCTCCACGTGCGCCCGGATCTGGAAGATCTGGTCCAGGTCCTGCCGGGGGTACTCCACCACCCGGGCGCCCTTGTTCGTGATGATCTCGACGAGGCCCTCGGCCGACAGCCGCCGCAGCGCCTCCCGCACCGGGGTGCGGCTCAGCCCGAGCCGTTCGGCGAGGTCCACCTCGCCGAGCCGCTCGCCCGGGGCGTACTCGCCCCGGAGGATCCGCTCCCGCAGCGCGTCCACGGCGCGGTCGCTTGCCGCTGTCATCCGCCCTGCCCTTCGCTGATGAGATGTGTACATTTAGTAGGAGTCCGCGGGGATTGACAAGGGTTGATGTGAATATTTCTTAGGCATTGCATACATGTTGCCTTCCTTGGTAGACAGGGGCCCATGGTGGCGAACACGGTCCGCGCAGGTGTGGAAATCATCGAGGTCGGCCCGCGCGACGGGCTCCAGAACGAAGCGGTCACGGTACGCACCGACGCGAAGATTGCATACATCCAGGCGCTGATCGACGCGGGGGTCACCCGGATCGAGGCGACCAGCTTCGTGCACCCCCGGCGGGTACCGCAGATGGCCGATGCCGAGCAGGTGATGGCCGGGGTGCCGCGCCTGCCCGGGGTCGGCTATGCCGGCCTGGTGCTCAACCGGCGCGGGCTGGATCGCGCGCTGGCCGCCGGCGTCGACGAGGTCAACGCCGTGGTGGTGGCGACCGAGACGTTCTGCCAGCGCAACCAGGGCATGTCCGTGGCCGAGGCCGTGCGCTCCTTCGGCGAGATCAGCCGGGGCGCGCGGGACGGCGGCCTGAAGGTCACCGCGACCATCGGGGCGAGCTTCGGCTGCCCGTTCGAGGGCGAGGTCGGCCCGGACCGCGTCGCCGAACTGGTCCGCCAGTGCGCCGACGCCGGCGCCGGCGAGATCGCGCTGGCCGACACCATCGGCGTCGGGGTGCCGGCCGACGTGCACCGCCTGGTCGAGGCGGTACGCGAGGTCACCGACCTACCGCTGCGCTTCCATTTCCACAACACCCGCAACACCGGGTACGCCAATGCCCTGGCCGCCATCGCCGCCGGCGCGTCCGCCCTGGACAGCAGCTGCGGGGGCATCGGCGGCTGCCCGTTCGCACCGGCCGCCACCGGCAACATCGCCACCGAGGACCTGGCCTACATGCTGCGCCGGTCCGGCCTGGACACCGGCCTGGACCTGGACCGGCTCATCACCGCCGCCGCCCTCATCGAGGGCGAGCTGGGCGCGCGGCTACCCGCGCTGCTCGGCCGCGCCGGCGACTTCCCCGGCGAACTGTCACCCGAGCGCGACGGCGGATCCTGAAGCAGCGGAACTCCGGCGGTTCGCCTGTCCCTGACCGGCCGGTACGTCTCGGAGCCACCCTGACGGCCTCGGCGCAGGTCGCCCTGCCGACATGAGGTCATAGCGGTGGGGCGACTTCGAGGTCCTGCCAGCGGATCTCGATGGGAAAGGGGTCGGTGGCGGTGACCGCGACGGGGCCCATGTCGCGGTGCGTGGTGCCGATGTGGGTGTAGGGCTTGGACCCGCCGGTGAGCGCGTACCGCTCGATGACCACGGCGCCGACCTTGTCGAAGCTGACCAGCCAGTAGTGCGGGATGCCGGCGTCGGCGTAGTCGCTCATCTTGTGCACCCGGTCCCGCCGCTCCGACCAGGTGGACAGCACCTCGGCGACGATCACCACGTGCTCGGCGGCCAGTTGCTCGAACTCCGGCAGGCAACGATGCAGCACCGCGTCCGGCTTGCGCGCCGTGGGCGGCACCTCCCACAGCAGGACGTCCACCTCGGTGTTCGTCTCGTAGCAACTCGCGCTGCCGGTGCGGCGCATCTCGGTCACCGCGGCCCGCTCCAGCGCCAGTGACAGCCGGGTGCCGACCTTCTGGTGGTCGCGGCCACGCTGCTCGCGCGGGATGACGTACCCGTCGACGATCTCCAGATCACGCCGGACCTCCTCGTCGATGTCGAGGAACGTCTCCCAGGTGATGGGCGCGTGCTGCGGTTCAGGCCAGACGACGGTCACGGTATCGATGGTCCCAGGCTCGACGGGCGGGGCGCACCTGATCCTAGATCTGGGAGATTCAGCGTGTGCGGCGGGTGTGGCGGCGCATCCCGTCCACTTTCTGGCGGAAGACCTCCGGGGTGACGATCGGGGTTCCCCGCCAGGGGGACATCGAGATGAGATCGGCGTCGTTGCTGACGACCAGCAGGGCGCCCACCTCGGCGGCGAGGTCCAGGACCAGGTTGTCTTCGTGATCGGGGCAGTCGTGGACCGTGCGGGGTGGGTCGATCACCTCGCCTCCGCTCTGCTCGACGATCGCGTCCAGCGCGGCCAGGTAGGCGTCGACCCGATCCTGCTCCCACTTGAACAGCTGCGACAGGACCCGGTCGGTGTTGGACAGGATGTGCGGGGAGAGCCACAGCGAGAACTCGGCTGCGTCGTTGGCGACGCCGACGCAGTCGGCCGAGGCGTTGCCCGAGGTGGGCGGTGGTGAGGGCCAGGAGCGGAACGGGCTGTTCCCGCTCGCGGCGGCCGTCACCAGCACGTTGACGTCATAGACGATGGGTACCGACATGGGTCAGGAGCCGTCCTTGCCCTTCAGGAACTCACGGACCCGGTCGGGGACGTCGGCCGGCTCGATGCCGAGTTCGGCGGTGCGCTGCTGGCCGTACGCCTGGAGCTCGCGCAGCTGCTCCGCAATCATGATCGACTTCATTACGCGGTAGGTAGCGCGCAGGTAGGCCGACCGGTTCCCATCACCGAAGTACTCGACGAGCTCGTCCAGCGTGGGACGGTCCTCGGCCTGGACGGAGAACCCCAGCGTCTGCGCCTGGCGCCGGCCGGGACGGCGGGAGCTCCTGGTCTTGTGCCCCTTGGTCTCTGCTGCCATACACCGATCATACTTCCGGGTCGCACTTAGAATGCAACTTGTTGCACTCAATCTGCTTTCTAGGGGCGAACACCACCGGCTGCTGTGGGGTTGCGTTCATGTGAACTCGGTCGTCTGATGGTTATGACCAAGCTCTGGCGGTTCTGGGTGTTTGGGTGCCCGTTCGCCGGGGCCCTACCGGGCAGTCCGGATTGGGGATGACTCTTCATGTCAACGGCGACAGTGCAGGAAGCGATCGACGGCTTCGTGGCGACCCCGCGGCGGATGTTCATCGGCGGGCAGTGGGTGGAGGCGGTCTCGGGCCGGACGTTCGCCACCCCGGACCCTGCCACGGGGGAGACCCTCGCCCATGTCGCGGAGGGGGACGCGGCCGACATCGACCGGGCCGTGGCCGCCGCGCGCCGGGCGTTCGAGGAGGGGCCGTGGTCCCGGATGACGGCGTCCGAGCGCGGCCGGTTGATCTGGAAGATCGGCGATCTGATCCTCGAGCACACCGACGAGCTGGCCCGGCTGGAGTCGCTGGACAACGGCAAGCCCTTCACCGTCGCCCAGGCCGCGGACGTGCCGCTGGCCGCCGACCTGTTCCACTACATGGCCGGGTGGGCCACGAAGATCGAGGGCAACACGATC
The DNA here is from genome assembly GCF_003289645.1 of Actinomadura craniellae. Taxonomy (GTDB): domain Bacteria; phylum Actinomycetota; class Actinomycetes; order Streptosporangiales; family Streptosporangiaceae; genus Actinomadura_D; species Actinomadura_D craniellae. The sequence goes on from NZ_QLYX01000012.1 coordinate 105,122, forward strand.
GACATCTCGGTGCCCTACATGCCGGGCGCGTCCTTCCACTCCTACACGCTGCGCGAGCCGGTCGGCGTCGTTGGCCAGATCATCCCGTGGAACTTCCCGCTGCTGATGGCGGCCTGGAAGCTGGGGCCCGCACTGGCCACCGGCAACTGCGTCGTCCTCAAGCCCGCCGAGCAGACACCGCTGACCGCGCTGCGGCTCGCCGAGCTGATCGCCGAGGCCGGGATCCCGGACGGCGTGGTCAACGTCGTGCCCGGATACGGGGAGACCGCCGGAGCGCGGCTGGCCGCCCACCCGGGGGTGGACAAGGTGGCCTTCACCGGCTCCACCGAGGTCGGCAAGCAGATCGTGCAGGCGGCGGCGGGCAACCTGAAGAAGCTCACGCTGGAACTGGGCGGGAAGAGCCCCAACATCGTCTTCGAGGACGCCGCGGACGGCGCCGTGGCGGGGGCGGCGAACGCCATCTTCTTCAACCACGGCCAGTGCTGCGTCGCCGGGTCGCGGCTGTTCGTGCACCGGAGCCGGTTCGACGAGGTCGTCGAGGGCGTCGCCGACATCGCCAAGACCATCAAGCTCGGCCCGGGCCTGGACCCCGGCACGCAGATGGGCCCGCTGGTCTCCGACGAGCAGTTGCGCCGGGTCACCGGTTACCTGGAGTCGGGCCGCGTGGCGGGGGCGACCACCGTCGTCGGCGGCGGGCGGCACGGTGACCGCGGCTACTTCGTCGAGCCGACCGTGATCACCGGCACCCGCGCCGACATGCAGATCGTCCGTGAGGAGATCTTCGGGCCGGTCGTGGTGGCCGAGCCGTTCAGCGATCTGGACGAGATCGCGGCACAGGCCAACGACACCGAGTACGGCCTGGGCGCGGGCATCTGGACCCGCGACATCTCCAAGGCGCACGCGCTGGCCAAGAAGATCCGCGCGGGCACCGTCTGGATCAACTGCTACAACGTTTTCGACGCGGCCCTGCCGTTCGGCGGCTACAAGCAGTCGGGCTGGGGCCGGGAGATGGGCCACGAGGCCCTCAACGCTTACACCGAGGTCAAGGCCGTCACTACGCAGCTGTGATCCACCCGGCGGGTGGGAGGCGCCGGTCGCGGTGCCTCCCACCCGCCGTCGGTTTCGCCGGCCCGGTGCGACTTACGGCTGTTGCCGGCTGAATTTTTCTGTTTGCATTTTTCCGCTATACCGATCTTCGGTATCGAAGTGATCTTTGTATGTGGCGGGTTCCGGTGCGGGGCGGGCACAACTTCTGGCATTACATCAGTGGATGTGCCTAGTCAAGTGGCATTTTTGTAGGCAGTAGAGCGATTTGGTCGTGCTGAGACTACTTTTTGTGCATTGACGCCAAAAAGGTCATTGCCTACCTTCGAAATAGAGCGCGCTCCATTCCATGCATGGACTTCCCGCCCCGTTACCCGGGCGCCAGGAATGGCGCCCACCGTCCCCGAAATGAGGACTCCCATGTCCCGTGCCACGAAACTGGCCGTGACCGCCGTGATCGCCGCCGCCGCCGTCGCGGTGCCGGCCTCGCCCGCCATGGCCTGGACGGCCGGTCCCGTCTCCGCCGCCCTCTCCGGGCCCATGATCATCGACGCGGGCATTCCCGCCTCCTGCACCTCCGCCACGTACGGCGGAAGCATCACCGCCGCAGGTGATCTCACCATCACCTCGGCCACCGCCGAGTGCGGCGTCGCGATCACCCCCTCGCAGCTGCCCTGGAGCGGCAGCCTCACCGGCGGCGTCGCCACCATCAGCGGCTACCGGGTGAGCGGCATGGGCTGCACCTACGGCGGCAGCCTGGTCGGCAGCTACGTCAGCGAGGACGAATCCTTCCCGGTCACCGTCACCTTCACCGAGCAGACCGTCAGCAGGGTCAGCGGCCACTTCCTCTGCCCCTCCTCCGCCACCATCACCGCCTCCTACGTCTTCACCCAGCCGTGATTCCGAGGCCGGTCCCGGGGTGAGTCCAGGCCGGCCTCGCGCCGTGGCCCCGGCGGCACCCGCCGGGGCCACGGCGCCGTCCGGTACGGCACGCGAGCCGTACGGCCGGCATCGGCGGCAGGACGTGCGCGGCGCGGGCGGGTCAGCCGATGGTGATCGGCAGGGTCTCCCAGCCGCGGACGGTCGAGGTCTGCGCCAGCTTCGTGTTGTCCCAGTCCACGTCCCACCGCGGGAACCGGCGCAGGATCTCCTCCATCGCCACCCGGCCCTCCAGCCGGGCCAGCGCCGCACCCAGGCAGTAGTGGACGCCGAGGCCGAAGGTCAGCTGCTGGTTGAGCTTGCGGTGGATGTCGAACCGGTCCGGGTCGGCGTAGCGGCGCTCGTCCCGGTTGGCCGCCGCCACGATGAACAGGAGGGCGCTGCCCTTGGGCACGGTCTGGCCGTAGAACTCCACGTCCTTGGTGACGTAGCGGGCGATGGAGGGGCCGGGCGGTTCGAGCCGCAGGATCTCCTCGATCGCGTTGGGGATCAGCGACGGGTCGTCCACGAGCTCCTGGCGCTGCTCGGGGTACTGGGCCAGCACGGACCCGATCCACCCGATGAGCCGGCCCGTCGTCTCGTTGCCGGCGCCCGCGACGACCGTGACGTAGGTCAGGACCTCGTCCCGGGTGAGCGTGCGCGTCACGCCGTTCTCGTCCTCGAACTCGGCGTTCAGCAACTCGGTCATCAGGTCGTCGGAGGGGTTCTTGCGGCGCCAGTCGATGTATTCACCGAACATCTCGTTGCTGAGGATCGCGCCGTCCCGCAGATCCATCTGCCCGCCGTCCTCGGTGCGCAGGCTCTCGTCGGCCGAGTCGCGGAGGGCCGCCTGGTCGGCCTCGGGGATGCCGAGGAGCATGCCGATCACGCGCATCGGCATCTCGGCGCCGACGGCGGCGACGAGGTCGAAGCGGTCCGTGCCCACCAGCGGGTCGAGGGTGCGCGTGCAGAACTCCCGCACCCGGGGTTCCAGGGCGGAGATCCGGCGCGGGGTGAAGACGCGGGCCAGCAGCCGGCGGTGGATGTCGTGGATGGGCGGGTCCTCGAAGATGAGGGTGCCCGGAGGCAGTTCGATATCGGCCTTGATGATTTCCAGGATTCCGCCGCGGGCCGAGGAGAACGTCTGCCAGTCCGGCAGGCCGCGTTCGATGTCGGCATGCCGGCTGACCGCGTAGAAGTCGTATTTCTCGTTGTAGTAGAGCGGCATCTCCTCCCGCATCCGGCGGTAGATCGGATACGGGTCCTTCGCGAATTCGGATTCGTAGGGATCCCAGTAAACCGGGTTTTCACTGCTCACTTGTCCAGGCCTTCCTCGAACCCCGGCGCGCGATCGGTCGACGCGCACCCCGGCGGCTGCCCGTCCTCGTTGCTGAGCGGTCGCCAAATAATGCTGTGCACTTGCTTAGCACCCGCCGCTTCGGTGGTCAAGGTCACACCAGGTGGCCTGCGGTGTTGAGCGTGCCACGTGCCGGCACGGTCGCCGCGTTCGCACAGGTGGAGAGCATGGTGGCGCGGCGCCGGACCGGAGGGCGGAGATCAGGCCGAGCCGGCCTGGCAGGCCGTGACGAGCAGTGCGCCCGGGGCGAGGCAGGGGAGGGCACCCGCCTGCCGGAGGATCCGCCGGGCGGAGTCGCCCACGAGGAACGTGAGGAACGCCGCGGCGGGGCTGTGGTTCGGGGGCGGCCCGAGGGTGTAGAAGACCTCGGGGGCGACGAACGGGTAGTTGCTCCCCGCCGGGGAGGCGTCCGCCTTGACGCCGTCGAGGGTGAGCACGCGCACGTTGGGGTAGCGGCGGGTGTCCGTGGCGACGTGCAGTTCGGCATAGCCGATCGCGCCGGGGATCTGGTTGACCGCGTCGAGGACCTGCCCCTGGCTGCTGCGCTCGCAGCGGATGCTGCGGGCGGCGGCGCGGAGCTCGTCCTTGCGCTGGCAGTTCCGGGACGACAGCTCCGGCTCGGGCCCGCCGAGCACCTGCTCCTCGAAGATCGTCCGGGTGCCCGAGCCCTCGGTCCTGCTGACCAGCCGGACCGGCACGTCGGCGCCGCCCTCGAACTGCCGCCAGTTGGTGGGGCCGCCGTCCTGGGCGTAGACGGAACGCAGCTCCGCCATCGACAGGTCGGTGACCTTCGTGTCCTTGTGGACGATGACGGCGAAGGCGACCAGGGCGACCGGGAAACCGCGGAAACCTCGCGACCTGATCTCGTCGGAGTCGGGCCGGAGGTACCCGTCGTGCATCGCGATCGTCGAGGCGGCGTTGGCGGCGGTGAGAGCGCGCACCCCTTCGTTCGAGCCGATGGGTCTCACCTCGATGTCCGCGTCCTCGCACAGGGCCTCGTAGCCGCGCCGGACGGCGTCGGCCGTCCGCTCGAAGGCGGTGGAACCGACCAGGCGGAGGGTGCCGCTGAAACAGGTGGGACGGTGCGCCGCGGGCTCGTCTCCGCCGATCGCTCCGCCCACCACGACGCCGGCCACGAACACCAGCGCGGCGGCGGCCACCGCCGCCGGCCTCCGCCCGCGGAGGTCCCACCGCTTCCGATTCCGCAGGGGGGCCTCGACCGGAGGGGACGGCTCGGCGGGCGGCCGGCTCTCGGTTGCCGCCGGGCGGTCGCGCAGTTCCGCGGCCGCGGCCTCGGCGGCGGCGAGCCGCTGCCGCAGTCCGGCCGCCTCGGCCCGGGCCTGGGCGAGGTCGTCCGGCGGGGCGATGCCCCGGAGCCGCTCGTACGCCTCGACCCAGAGCGCGACCTCTGTTTCGGGCAGCCCGCAGGCCGCCGCGAAGTAGCCGACCCTGACGCGTTCCCGGTCGCTGGTCGTGCGCCAGCGGTCCTTCTGGAGCATCGCGCTGATCGTGGCGTCGGGCAGTGTGCCCCACGAGCGCCGCTCGATCTCCGACTGCCTGGGTGGGCCCGCCCAGTCCCGCAGCCGTGCCAGCAACCGGTAGAAGTCCCGGATGTCGCCGGCCTCGGCCAGGTCGGGCAGTTTCCGCTCGGCGGCGAACGTCGGGACGGCCCACGGTTCGAAGGACACGGGATGCCGTGAGGTCAGCCGCCGCCAGGGGACCTTCGCCCGGTGGGTCTCGACGATCTTCGCGGGTTTGCTGCTCCTGTTCCGCTCGAACGCGGCGTTCAGGTCGTCTCCCCGCTCGTCCCACAGGGCCTGCTCGGCCGCGGCCCACGCGTCCCGCGCCGCCGCGGCCTCGGCGCCGTCGACCCCCGCCGCGGTCAGGCAGGCGCTGACGACCTCCCAGGACATCAGCTCGCCGTCCCCGGCCAGCAGCGCCCGGACCGTCACCTCCTGCAGTCCGGTGTGCCGTGCCAGCACGGCGGGCTCGTTCCCGTCCATACAGGCGGCCAGGGCGCGGGTGAAGTCCGCCTTCCGGCCGAGATAGGAGTTCAACGCCCGCTCCGTCCGTGTCCTAATATCCGTACAGGCGTCTACACCGAGGTGATCATCTATCTTGCGGTGCGGACGGGCGCCATGGGTGTGAGTTGTCCGTAAGTTCGCCCTCTAGTGGCCATCTGTACGGTTGGCGGTTCCGCCCGGGTACCTTCCAGGAACGGTTTCGGGCTTCCTGGAAGGAACCAGGAAGCCCGGGAACCCACTAGGACACCGGCTGATCGGTCACCTGGCCCGGTGTTCCGCCACGCTGAGTTCATGAGCCGAGGACGCAGTCACCACTCCGTTGCGTACACCGACCTGGCGATCGAACAATTCCGGGACTGGCCGCTGCACGTGTGCCGTGCCGACTGTTCCCCGGGCCGCGCGCTGGCCCTGCCCGACCTGCAGATCGTCCACTTCCACCAGGGCGACCTGGCCGAAGTCTTCCTCACCCGGCAGGTCGTCTGCCGCATCACCGCGACCCTCACCGACTCGGGCCGGGTCGACATCTTCCCCGACACCGGCTGGGTCCAGGTGCATCTGGACACCGACGGCGACCTCTTCCTTCTCCAGTCCCTGGTCAGCCTGGCCATCCAGGCCAACGAGCTCTCCCGCCGGCCGCATCACCACGCCACCGCGCCCTGCCCCCGCGCCGGTTCCCGCGGCCGGCGGCGTTCGCGGATGGTGGAGGCGGATCTCGTCCTGCACGGTTTCTGACCGGGCGGACGCGCCCTGCCGCGGCGTCCACGAACGTTGTCCGGCCACCCGCCACGAGTCCCCTCCAGCGCTCCGGCGAGGCGCGTGGCCGCCGGCGGCTGAGAGAGTGAGCACTTGCTTTTTATACTCCGCGAGTTTAGTTTCATGGCCACGAGCTAGCCGCGAAGCGCGATGGAACTTCACCTGTGGCCGTCCGCGGCCGCGTGGTGCGGAGAGGTGAGGGCAGATGGTGAAGCTGGCCGACGAGGTGCGGGTCATCGACGCGGACACCCATCTCACGGAACGTCATGACCTGTTCACCACCCGGGCGCCGAAAGGGTACGAGGACCGGGTTCCTCGCGTCGTGGACATCGACGGCTCACCATGGTGGGTCGTGGAAAAGGACCGGCAGCTCGGCCCGGCCCGGGGCGGCGGGGTCGTCAACGTGAACGGCGAGAAGTTCCCGTTCGAGGAGAGCAAGCACAACGGCATCGACTGGGTGCACCGGGCCGCCTGGGACCACGAGGCCCGGCTGGAGTACATGAACCAGAACGGCTTCCACGCCCAGGTCCTCTACCCCAACGCCATCGGCATCGGAGGCCAGGGCATCTCCAACAACGTCCAGGACCCGGTGCTGCGCCGGCTGACGATCGAGATCTTCAACGACTACCTGGGCGAGCTGCAGGACTGGTCGGGCCACCGCTTCCTGCCCATGGCGGTCATGCCGGCGTGGAGCGTGGACGAGTGCGTGCGGGAGGCGCAGCGCGCCGCCGCGGCGGGGTTCCGCGGCGTGAACATGACCTCCGACCCGCAGGAGACCGGCGCGCCCGACCTGGCCAGCCGCGAGTGGGACCCGTTCTGGGCGGCGTGCGCGGACCTACAACTGCCGGTGCACTTCCACATCGGGGCCAGCCTGACGTCGCTCAACTTCTACGGGAAGTACTTCTGGCCGTCCCTGCACCAGAACCTCAAGCCCGCGGTCGGCGGGTCGATGCTGTTCCTGAACAACGCCCGGGTCGTGCTGAACAGCATCTACGCCGGGATCTTCGACCGGCACCCCGGGCTGAAGATGGTCTCCGTCGAGAGCGGCATGGGCTGGGTCCCGTTCATCCTGGAGACCGCGGACTACGAGATCCTGGAGAACGCCCCGCAGCAGGCCGCGGAGCTGTCCCGCAAGCCGTCGGAGTACTTCAAGGACCACTGGTACGCGACGTTCTGGTTCGAGGAGAACCGCGGCGACCTCCAGTCCCTGATCGACAGCGTCGGCGAGGACAACGTCATGTTCGAGACCGACTTCCCGCACCCCACCTGCCTCTACCCCGACCCCTTGACGGCGGTCGAGGAGCGGATGATGTCGCTGCGGCCGGAGACCCGCCGCAAGGTCCTCGGCGAGACCGCCGCCGCCCTCTACCGCATCTGACCCGCCCCGGGGCCGCCCCGGCTCGGCCCCGGGGCGGTCGGCGCGTGCTCGTCCGGCCCGTCGCGTGAGCTCTCACGCGACGGGTTCCGCACGTCCGGCCGCCCCGGCCCGACCCGGACGGCCCGCCGGGCGCGCCGGGCCGGGTGTCAGCGGGTCTGCGGGAAGCCGAGGTCGATCGAGGAGAGGGCGGGGTCGGGCCAGCGGCTCGTGACGACCTTCGTCCTGGTGTAGAAGCTGATGCCCTCCGGGCCGTAGATGTGCTGGTCGCCGAAGAGGCTGGCCTTCCAGCCGCCGAAGCTGTAGTAGCTCACCGGGGTGGGGATCGGCACGTTGACGCCGACCATGCCGGCCTGGACGTCGAACTCGAACCGGCGGGCCGCGCCGCCGTCCCGGGTGAAGAGCGCGACGCCGTTGCCGTAGGGGTTGTCGTTGATGAGCTGCAGGCCCTCGACGTAACTGCCGATCCGGACGACGGTGAGCACGGGCCCGAAGATCTCGTCGTCGTAGCAGCGCATGCCGGGCCTGGCATGGTCGATCAGGCTCGGCCCGAGGAAGAAGCCGTCGGCCGGGACGCCGTCGCGGCCGTCGACGAGCACGGTGGCGCCCTCCGCGGCCGCCCCCGCCAGGTAGCCCGCCACCCGATCCCGGTGCTCGGCGGTGATGAGGGGCCCCATCTCGCTGCCCGGGTCGTCGGCCGGGCCCACCACGATGCCCGGGATGCGGTCGCGGATCTTGGCGACGAGGGCGTCGGCCACCGTGTCCATCGCGAGGAGGACGCTGATCGCCATGCAGCGCTCGCCGGCCGAGCCGTACGCCGCGCTGACGGCCGCGTCGGCCGCCAGGTCGAGGTCGGCGTCGGGGAGCACGAGCATGTGGTTCTTGGCCCCGCCGAGGGCCTGGACGCGCTTGCCGCCGCGCGTCCCGGCCTGGTGGACGTACTCGGCGATCGGGGTGGAGCCGACGAAGCTGACGGCGGCGACGTCGGGGTGCTCGACGATCCGTTCCGCGGCGACCCGGTCGCCCTGCACGACGTTGAAGCAGCCGTCGGGCAGGCCCGCCCGGCGCAGCAGGTCGGCCAGCAGGAGCGAGGCGGAGGGGTCCTTCTCGCTCGGCTTCAGCACGAACGTGTTGCCGCAGGCGAGCGCGTTGGCGAGCATCCACATCGGCACCATCGCCGGGAAGTTGAACGGGGTGATGCCCGCGACCACGCCGAGCGGCTGCCGCACGCTGTGCACGTCGATGCCGGTGGCGGCCTGCTCGCTGTGGCCGCCCTTCAGCAGGTTCGGGACGCCGCACGCGTACTCGACGTTCTCCAGGCCGCGCGCCACCTCGCCGAGCGCGTCCGACAGCACCTTGCCGTGCTCCGCCGACACCAGGGACGCGAGTTCCTCGCGGTGCGCGGCGACGAGCTCGCGCAGGCCGAACATCACCTCGGCCCGCCGGGACAGGCTCGTCGCGCGCCAGGCCGGGAAGGCGGCCTGCGCGACCGCGACCGCGTGATCGACCTCGTCGGCCGACGCGAAGTCCACGGTGGCCTGCTGCGCTCCGGTCGCCGGGTTCCATACCGGGCCGGAGCGGCCGGAGGTGCCGGGAACGGCCTTGCCGCCGATCCAGTGCGAGATCCGCCTCATGCTGCGCCCTCTCCTTGGGTGTGCTGCCGGAGGTGCCGTGCTCGCGGCGTTCGCACCGGGCTCGGTGCGACCTTCGACATATCGCTGAGAATATGGTTTTCTCATAAAGTAGAGCAAGCGTTCACTCTCTAGTGCCCCAGCGGAGCGGCCATCGGCCGGGAGGAGGACCACCGTGGACAGGGAAGCCCTGGAGCGCAGCCTGGCACGTCGGCTGCTCGACCACATCGAGCAGCGCACGACGGACCTCGCCGACGAGGTGATGGAGCTCTCGACCGACGTCTACTCGCGGGAGTACCACGACCGGGAGGTCGAGGTCCTGTTCCGGGACCAGCCACTGGTGCTCTGCCTGTCCGGGGCCCTGCCCGGGCCGGAGACGTACCGCACCGTCGACCTGCTCGGCACGCCGATCCTGCTCACCCGCGACGCGGGCGGGAAGGTGCGGGCGCTGGCGAACGCCTGCCGGCACCGGGGGGTGCGGGTGGTCGACGGGGCGGGGACGGCCAAGCGGCTCACCTGCCCCTTCCACGCCTGGACCTACGAGCTGTCGGGCGAGCTCACCCACGTTCCCACCGAGGACGCCTTCACCGGGATGTGCAAGGAGGACAAGGGCCTCGTCGAGCTGCCGGTCGCCGAGGGGTACGGGCTGATCATCGGCCGCCTGCGCCCGGGGCCGCCCCTGGACGTCGACGACTACCTCGGCCCCGGGCTCACCGACGAGCTGGCCATGTTCGACTTCGCGGACTGGGCGCCGCACGGCGAGCCGCACGTCCACCCCGTCCAGGCCAACTGGAAGGTCACGCTCGACACCTTCCGGGAGAACTACCACTTCAAGGTCCTGCACCGGCGGACGCTGGCGACCTACGCGCACGGCGGCGTGCTGACCTTCGACGCGTTCGGGCCGCACCTGCGCAACTGCTCGGCGCTGAAGTCCATCAAGGCGCTGCGCGACCTCCCGGAGGAGCGGTGGGACGACGCGGCCCAGCACTTCAGCTACCAGTACGCGCTCTTCCCCAACACCAGCCTGACCTTCGACAGCCGGCACATCGAGCTGTGGCAGATCCTGCCGGTCGACGAGACCACCTCGGAGGTCGTGCACACCTCCTACTTCCGGCCGGACCTGAGCGAGGAGGAACTGGCGAAGGCCGTGGAGATGGCGCCGTGGATCTGCGAGACCGTGGTCGACGGGGAGGACTTCTGGGTCGCCGGCCGCACCGAGCCGGGCGTCCGGACCGGCCTGCTCGACACGGTCGTGTTCGGGCGCAACGAGCCGGCGCCCCAGCACCTGCACCGCGGGTTCGCCGCCGCCCTGGCCGCCGCGGCGGAGCGCGGCTGACCGGGCGGCGGCGGGCGCCGCTCAGGCGGTGTCGATCCAGACCGACTTGACGTTGAGGTACTCGTCGAGCGAGTGCTCGCCCATCTCCCGGCCCCACCCGCTCGCCTTGTAGCCGCCGAAGGGAACGGCGGGGTCGAAGAGCAGCATCGTGTTGACCCACACCGTCCCGGCCTGCAGCTCCTGGGCGATCCGGTGCGCCTTGCCGACGTCCCGGGTCCACACGCCGCCGGACAGCCCGAAGTCGGTGTCGTTGGACCGGGCGGCGACCTCCTCCAGGGTGTCGAACGGCAGCACGCAGGCGACCGGGCCGAAGATCTCCTCCCGGGCCACCCGCATGTCGTCCCGCACGTCCGTGAGGACGGTGGGCGCCACGAAGTAGCCCCTGGCCAGGTCCCCGGTCTCGATGCGGTGGCCGCCCGCGGCGGTGTGCGCGCCCTCCTCGCGTCCCACCGCCAGGTAGTCGGTGACGCGCGCCAGCTGCCGCGCCGACACCACGGGCCCGATCCGGGTCTCCGGGTCGAGGCTGTCGCCGACCTTCAGGTTGCCGGCGAACTCCGCGACGGCGGCGACGAACTCGTCGTGGATGGGGCGTTCGACGTAGATGCGCGTGCCCGCGCAGCAGATCTGGCCGGAGTTGGAGAACACCCCCATGGCCGCGCCGGGGACGGCCTTCGCCAGGTCGGCGTCGGCGAACACGATGTCGGGGGACTTCCCGCCGAGTTCGAGCGACATCCGCTTCAGGTTGCCCGCGGCGGCCCGGACGATGCTCTGCCCCGTGGCGGTGGATCCCGTGAACGCCACCTTGTCGACGCCGCGGTGCTCCGCGAGCGCGGCTCCGACGGGGTCGCCGTATCCGGTCACGATGTTGACGACGCCGTCGGGGAAGCCGGCCTCGCCGATCAGCTCGCCCAGCCGCAGGGCGGGCAGGCTCGCTTCTTCGGAGGGCTTCAGCACGACCGTGCAGCCGGCGGCGAGCGCGGGCGCGATCTTCCAGATCGCGTTGCTGATGGGCCGGTTCCACGGCACGATCGCGGCGACCACCCCGACCGGTTCCTTGAGGGTGTAGCTCAGCACCGACCCCGGGATCGAGTTGGGGATGGTCTCGCCGTGGATCTTCGTCGCCCAGCCGGCGAAGTAGCGCAGTACCTCCGCCTCCCAGGCCGGGGCGGGCTTGGTGCGCCGCCGCCCGATCGGCGAGCCCATGTCGAGCACTTCCAGGAGCCGGAGCTCCTCGTAGTCGGCCTGCACCGCGTCCGCGAGCGCCCACAGCAGGCGCTGGCGCTCGCGCGGCGCCATTCGCCGCCAGGGGCCGTTGAACGCCGCCCGGGCGGCGGCGACGGCGTGGTCGACGTCCCGGGTGTCGGCCTCGGCGAGTTCGGCGATCACCTCGCCGGTCGAGGGGTTGACGCTCGGGAAGGTCTTGCCGGACGCCGCCGCGACCCACCGGCCGCCGATCAGCAGGTTCTTGGGGCCGCCTGCGAGGAAGGACGACGTCGGCGTGTCGGGGCGGGTGCGGGGTGACATGGGAACTCCTCGTCGGATGGCGCCGAGCAGGTCACGGATGACGTCACTGTAACGACGCCCGTGCCAAGATAAAAGAGCGTTTACTTATTAAGGAGGGAACCCTGCGGTCGCGGACCTGGTGGGGTGCGGAGCGCGGGTCCGGAGCGCGGGGTGGTGGCGCGTTCCAGGCATCTACGGCGCTAGAAAGTGATTGCTCACCTTGTTATAGTGCGACCGGTTGGCGAGATGGGCTGTATGTCGGAATTGGATGGGGAAGTGATGGAGAAGTCCACACCGGAATCCGGCGCCCTGCCCGACGACTGGTGCCTGCGCCATTTCGACCATCTGTCCCCCGACCTGGCCGCCACCATGCCGGACACGATGGCGCGCATGCGAGAGCTGTGCCCCGTGGCCCGCAGCGAGGAACACGACGGCTTCTGGGTGGTGTCGACGTACGAGGACGTCCTCGGCGTCGCACAGAACTGGGAGGTGTACAGCTCCGCGCACGGCCTGGGGGTGTCCAAGGCGCCGACGGTCGTCCGCAACCTCCCGGTGCAGGCCGACCCGCCGGATCAGCGCATCTTCAAGCGCCTCATCAACCCCTTCTTCACGCCCGCCGCCGTGGCGCCGTGGGAGCGGCCGACCCGCGAACTGGTGACCCGCCTCATCGACGACTTCATCGAGGACGGTGGCTGCGAGTTCATGGACGCCTTCGCGCGCCCGCTGCCCAGCCTGACGTTCTTCGACCTCGCGCTCAACGCGCCCGCCGACGACCTGGAGAAGGTCGCCTACCTCGCCTCGAAGTCATCAGTCCCCGACGACCCGGAGGCGCGCGAGTGCTGGCTCGGCCTCTACCAGTGGATCAAGGACTTCACCCGGGCGAGGCGCGGCGGGCCGGAGCACGGCGACGTCGTCGACGCCGTGCTGAACGCGCGGATCGACGGCCGTCCCATCACCGAGGACGAGATCATCGGCACCGTGCAACTGCTCATCCTCGGCGGCCTGGAGACGACGGCCGGCGCGCTGGGGCTGATGGTCGCCCGGTTCTGCGCCGAACCCGAGATCCCCGCGCTGCTCCGCGCCAGGCCGGAGCTGATCCCGAGCGCGATCCAGGAACTGCTGCGGCTGGAGCCCTCCTTCGTCTCCGTCGGCCGCACCGCGATGCGCGACGCCGACCTCGGCGGCCGCCAGGTCAAGAAGGGCGACAAGGTCCTGATCCACTGGGCCTCGGCGAACCGCGACGCCGGCGAGTTCACCGACCCCGACCGGTTCGAGCTCGACCGCGAGCGGAACCGGCATCTCAGCTTCGGCGCCGGCCCGCACCGCTGCGCGGGCTCCAACCTCGCCCGGCTCAACCTGCGGGTGGCCCTGGAAGAACTGCTGCGGCGGCTGGACGACATCCGGCTCCGGGACGGCGCGAAGATCGAATACCACCGCGGCCTGACCCGCTCGCCGCTCAGCCTGCCGATCACGTTCACCCCCGGCCCGCGGCTGGGGCCCTCCTAGCGCTCATCCCGTACCGGTTCGTTCAGGTTTGCTCAGGTTCGATCAGGGAGGTCGCAGATGGCCGGCCGGACACTCCTGCAGAACGCCCGCGTGCTCACCTGCTCCGGTGACACCGGAGAGAGGCCGCGGGACGGCGACGTCCTGATCGAGGGGGACCGCATCGCCGAGGTCGCGGCCCACCGCATCGACGTCGACCCGGCGTCCACCCGGGTCGTCGACCTGCACGGGGCCACCGTGCTGCCCGGGCTGGGCGACGCGCACGTGCACATCAGCTGGCCGCTGGACTTCGTGTTCGACCACGCCGCCATCGCGAAGACGCCCCCCGGCAGGCACATGCTCGACGTCGCCGCCGTGGCGCGGACGTTCCTGGAGAGCGGCTACACCTCCATCATCGGCGCGGGGGTGACCCAGCCGCTCGACGACCTGCTCGCCAAGGACGCGATCGACCGCGGGCTGATCCCGGGCCCGCGCATCGTCCCGAGCGGCCCGATGGTCGCCGAGCAGGGCGGGCTCGGGGCGGACGGAGGCCTGATGGACGTCGTCGCGGACGCCAGGGAGCTCCGCGAGGTCGTCGCCCGCCAGTGCGACACCGGGGTGCGGGCCCTGAAGCTGTTCATCTCTGGCGACGGCGTGGTGCCGCAGTTCCCGTCCGACGACGTGTACATGAACGACGAGATGCTGGCGGCCGCCGTCGAGGAGGCCGACCGGCACGGCGCGTTCATCACGGTCCACGCCCGCGGGTCGGCGAGCGTCGCCATGGCGGCGCGCACCGGGGTCAGGATCGTTCACCACGCCTGCTTCCTCGACGACGACGCGCTGAAGGCGCTGGAGGCCCGGCGCGACGACATCTGGGTGTGCCCCGGGCTGCACTACCTGTACGCGATGGTGAGCGGCCACGCCGAGCCGTGGGGCATGACGCCGGAGAAGATCGAGGCGTCGGGCTACCACGAGGAGTTCCGGTCGCAGGTCGAGGGGCTGCACCGGCTGCGGGAGTCCGGCATCCGGATCCTGGCCGGCGGCGACTTCGGGCACCAGTGGACCCGGCACGGCACCTACGCCGCGGAGCTGCAACGGTACGTGGAGCTCGGCGGCATGACGCCGGTGGAGGCGATCCACACGGCCACCCGCAACCTGGGGCCGGCCGCCGGGTCCGACACCGGGCAGGTCCGGCCGGGGTACCTCGCGGACCTGCTCATCGTCGACGGCGACCCCGCCGCCGACGTGACCGTCCTGCAACGGCCCGACCTGCGCCGGGCCGTCATCAAGGACGGGAAGTTCGGCTACGTCAACCCCGAGGTCCATCCGTGACGGACACCGCGAAGACCCCGGCGGGGACGATCCTGTCCGGGGTGGACACGCTCGCCCGCCTGCTCATCCTCCGGCAGGAACTCGACGCGCGGGACGGGCTGAAGACGGCCACCATGGTGTCCGGATACCCCGGGTCACCGCTGGGCGGCTTCGACCTGACCGTGGAGCGCCTGGGCGACCTCCTCGCCGAGCACCGGATCGTCCACCGGCCGGGGCTCAACGAGGAACTCGCCGTCGCGACCGTGTGGGGCAGCCAGATGGGCGCCGCCATCGAGTACGACGGCGTGGACGGCGTCGCCGGCGCCTGGTATGGGAAGGGCCCCGGGCTCGACCGCTGCGGCGACGCGCTCAAGCACGCGAACGCGATGGGCGCGGGCCCCAACGGCGGCGCCGTCATGTTCTGCGGCGACGACCCTGCGTCCAAGTCGTCCACGCTGGCGTGCGACAGCCAGCACGCCTTCGAGGACGCCTGCGTCCCCGTGCTGTACCCGGGGAACCAGCAGGACGTGCTGGACCTGGGGGTACACGCTTTCCGGATGTCCCGGTACGCGGGCACCTGGACCGGGCTGAAGGTCGTCACCGCCGTCGCCGACGGGGTCGGCACCGTCGATCTCGACCCCGCCCGGCACGCCCCGAGCGACCCCGCCGGCGTCGTCATCGACGGCACCCCCTGGCGGCACCGGCCACTCGCGATGATCGGCCCCCATGCCGTGCCCGGTCAGGAGGCGCTGGTGGTGGAGCACCGGCTGCGCGCCGCCCGGGCCTACGCGCGGCACAACGGGCTCGACCGGGTCGCCGGCGCCGACCCCAGGGCGCGGCTCGGCGTCGTCTGCGCCGGCAAGACCTACTTCGACGTGATCCAGGCTCTCGCCGACCTCGGCGTCCCCGCGGCGGAACTCGCCGGCGCCGGAGTGCGGATTTTGAAGCTCGGCATGACCTACCCGCTGGTGGAGGAGACGGTCCGCGAGTTCGCCGAGTCGGTCGGGGAGCTCGTCGTGATCGAGGAGAAGCGGCCGTTCGTCGAGACGCAACTGCGCGGCATCCTGCACGAGGCGGGCAGCCGGGTCCCGGTGTCGGGCAAGCGCGACCGGGCCGGCCGGAGCCTGGTGTCCTCGACCGGCGAACTGGACCCGGGGGCGGTCGCCGCGGTCCTCGCCCGGCTGCTGCCCGACCTCGCCCCGCGCCGCGAGCCGGCGCCGCAGCGGACCGCGCTGCCGCTGGTGCTGCCGCCCCGGCCGCCGGGGTACTGCAGCGGCTGCCCGCACAACCGGTCCACCGTCGTCCCGGCGGGCGCGCTGGTCGGCGGCGGCGTCGGCTGCCACGGGATCATGTACTTCGAGGCGCGCCACCAGGACCTGCGGAGCCTCCCGCCGACCCCGATGGGCGCCGAGGGCGTCCCGTGGATCGGCCTGGCGCCGTTCGTCGCCGAACCGCACCTCATCCAGAACCTGGGCGACGGCACGCTCAGCCACTCCGGGACGCTGGCCGTCCGGGCGGCCGTCGCCGCCGGGGCCGACATCACCTTCAAGATCCTCTACAACGAGGCCGTGGCCATGACCGGCGGCCAGGAGGTCACCGGGCTGATGGACGTCCCCGCGATGACGCGGGCGCTCGAAGCCGAGGGGGTGCGCCGGACGGTCGTCTGCGCCGAGGACCCCCGGCGTTACGGCCGCCGGGCCCGGTGGGCCGCCGGGGTCAAGGTGCTGGGCCGCGACCGGCTCCAGCAGGTGCAGGAGGAATTGCGGGACGTCCCCGGCGTCACGGTGATCATCTACGACCAGCGGTGCGCGGCCGAGGCCCGCCGGCTGCGTAAGCGCGGGCTGCTGCCGGAGCCGCCCCGCCGGGTCGTCATCAACGAGGCGGTGTGCGAGGGGTGCGGCGACTGCGGGGTGCAGAGCAACTGCCTCTCGGTGCTGCCGCACGCGACGGAGTTCGGCGAGAAGCGGCAGATCCACGACCCGTCCTGCAACCGCGACTACACGTGCCTGGACGGCGACTGCCCCTCGTTCGTGACCATCAAGCCGAAGCGCCGCGGCCGGCGCGCGGCGCCCGAGCGGGTCACCGCGCGGCCGGCGCTCCCCCCGGGGGAACCGCCCCCGCCCGAGCTCCCGCCGGTCGGCGACCGGTACGGCGTCTACTTCACGGGGATCGGCGGTACCGGCGTCGTCACCGCGAACCGCATCATCGCGGCCGCGGCCGAGGCCGCGGGGCTGGTGGTCGGCGGCATGGACCAGACGGGCCTGTCGCAGAAGGCGGGCGCGGTCGTGTCGCACCTGCAACTGGCGGGTGACCGGAGCGCCCTGGGCTCCGCGACCGTGAGCGGCGGCGGCGCCGACCTGTACCTGTCCGGCGACATCCTGCAGGCCGCCGGTGCGCACCACCTCGCGAAGGTCCGGCCCGGCCGCACGGTCGCCGTCGTCGACCGGCACTTCACCCCGACCGCGAACATGTTGCAGAGCGACGCCGCGCCACCCGACCTGGCGAGCCTCGAACAGGCGGTGGCGGAGCGGGTCGGCGCGGGCCGCGCCGTCTTCCTCGACTCCCGGCGCATCGCCGAAGTGGTCTTCGCCGAGCACCTGCTCGCGAACGTGGTCCTGCTCGGCGCGGCCTTCCAACTCGGCGGCCTGCCGATCCCGCTCGCGCACCTCGAGGCGGCGATGCGGCGCCAGGGCCGGGCGGCGGACGACAACCGCGCGGCGTTCACCTGGGGCCGCTGGGCGGCGCACGACCCGGCCGCGGTCGAGGCGGCCCTCGCCGCCGCCGAGCGCGGTGCCGGCGGGGGCCCGGCCGACCCGTTCGACCCGTCGCCCGGCGCGCTGGCGACGGCGGCCCGGCTGGTCACGGGCCGCACCCTGCCGCCCGCGCTCGGCGACCTGCTCACCCGGCGCGCCGCGCAGGCGATCGACTACCAGAACGTCCGCCGGGCCGAGCGGTTCCTGGACCTGGTGGAGCGGGCGGCGGCGGCCGACGACACCGGGCACGGCTGGGCGCTCACCGAGGCGGTCGCCGGGTCGTGGTTCAAGCTGCTCACCTACAAGGACGAGTACGAGGTGGCCCGGCTGCACCTCAACGTCGACTACGACCGGGTGGCCCGTGAACTCGGGATCGAGGGGCCGTACTCGGTGACGTACCACCTGCACCCGCCCACCCTCCGCCGGCTCGGCCTGAAGCGGAAGCTGCCGCTGGGCAAGCCGTACGAGCTGGGGTTCCGGGTGCTGCGCCGGCTGCGGTGGCTGCGGGGAACGCCGGTGGACGTCTTCGGCTGGGATCCCGACCGGCGCACCGAACGGGCACTCGTCGGGGAGTACGAGCGGCTGATCGGCGAGACGCTCGCGCCGTCGTCCGCCCTGCCCTACGACGTGCGGGTGCGTGTCGCCGCGTCACCGATCTCGATCAAGGGCTACGGCCCGATCAAGGAGGCGGCCGTGGCCGCGTGGCGGGACGAGGTCGCCGGGCTCCGGCGGCGAGAGCCGGTCGCCGCGGGGCCGGACGAATGATCAAACGGATCCGGTTCGCCACCCGGCGCGGGGACGTGCCGCCCGGGACCTTTCCGCGGGTCTGGACGAGCGTGGTCGCCGCCGCGGCGGACGCACCGCCCGGCGTCCGGCCGGCGCGCGTCGCGGTGTGCACGAACCTGCGCGAGTTCACCGGCCCCGCCCCGCGCCACGACGGGATCGGCGTCGAGTGGTTCACCGACGCCGGGCACCTGCACCGGTTCGCCGAGTGGCTGGACACCCCGCCCGGGCGGGCGCTGACGCTGCGGGCCGGCGGCGTGCTCGACCGCGCGCGGAGCCCGGTGGTCGTCGCCGACGAGTCCGTCCTGCGGGGCGCGGACTGGCTGGGGCGGCGCTGGCGGGACGGCGGCGACAGGCTCAAGCACATGGCCCTCGCACGGCGGGCCGACGGCCTGACCCCCGCCGAGTTCTCCGCGCGGTGGCGCGGCCACGCGGGCCGGGTCGGCGCGGCGGGCGCGGTGGCCATCCCGGAGCACGCCCGGGGGTGCGCCTACGTCCAGAACCACCCGCACCCGCGGAGCGGCGGCGAGTGGGCCTACGACGCCGTCAACGAGGTCTACTTCGACGACGGGGCGGACCTGCGGGCGCGGATCGAGTGGTTCCGCGAGAACCTTCCCGAGCCGGGCGGCGACGGGCTCTTCGGCCGGTCGTGGTTCCTGGCCGTACGAGAACGGATCGTCTCCGCCTAGCCGCGGTGACCGAACACGGAAGGCGGCTCATGCGAAAAGGCCTCATGGTCGTGCAGTCCGGTCCGATCGAGCCCGCACGCGAGGACGAGTACAACGACTGGTACGACAACACGCACCTGCCCCAGGTCCTCGCGGTGCCGGGGTTCGTCGCGGCCCGCCGCTACCGGGCGCGTTCCGGGGCCGATCCGGCGCTGCCCGGGTACCTGGCGATCTACGAGATCGAGGCCGACGACCTCACCGATCCCGTCAAGGAGTTGCGCGCCCGCTCGGCCGCGGGTGAGATCCGGCAGAGCGGCGCGGTACGGCTGGACCCGCCGCCGGTCGTCACGCTCTACGAGCTCATGGAGTGAGGGCGGGCCCGGGTCAGCGGCTCATGGCGACCAGCCGGCGCGCGACGTGCACGTTCGCCCCGGCCAGCATCATCGGCAGCGCCGTGGAGCTCTCCAGGGCGGTGCCGAGCACCCCGTCGTGGAACTGGCGGGCCTGCACGCCGTACGGTCCGACCACCAGGGCGATCGGGCCGCCGGGTGGTTCCCCGCCCGGCGGTGGTTCGGGGAAGCACCAGGTGAACGGGCCTTCGGGGGTGGTGAAGCGCAGCTCGATGTACTCGGCCCGGGCGGGGCAGGGGTGGACGAGTTCGAGCGTGGCCGGTATCAACGAATCCGTCGGCTGCGGAGCGCATCCGGAGGGCGCATGCGACATGATCCCACCAATCAAGTAAGCGTTCACTCATTTAGAATGTAACACCGATCGGTGCCGTGGGCCAGTGGGCGGGCTCAGGAACGGGCGGCCGGCGAGCGGAGCGCGGCGGGCAGCCCGATGCTCTTCGTCTCCAGGAAGCTCCGCAGCCCCTCCGGGCCCAGTTCGCGTCCCAGCCCGGACATCTTGAACCCGCCGAAGGGCACCGCCGGGAACGGGGGGTAGCTGCCGTTGATCGCGATGCTGCCCGTGCGCACCCGCCGGGCGACCCGCAGCCCCCGCGCCGGGTCGCCCGTCCACACGCCGCCCGAGAGCCCGTAGGGGGAGTCGTTGGCGATGCGGACGGCGTCGTCCTCGCCGTCGTGGGGGATGAGGCACAGCACCGGTCCGAAGATCTCCTCGCGGGCCACCCGCATGGAGTTGTCCACGTCGGCGAGGATTGTCGGCGCGACGTACCACCCCTTCGGCAGGTGGTCGGGCCGGCCGCCGCCGGCCGCGACCCGGGCGCCGGCGGCCACGGCCAGGGCGATGTAGCCCTCCACCCGGTCGCGCTGGCGCTCGGCGACGAGCGGCCCGACCAGGGTCGCCGGGTCGTGCGGGTCGCCGACCGGTATCGCCGCGGCCGCCGCCGCGGCGGCCTCGACCGCCTCGGCGTACCGGGCCCGCGGCAGTAGGACCCGGGTGTGGGCGCCGCAGACCTGCCCGGACAGGTGCATGGCCCCGCCCACCAGCGTGGGCATGACGCCGGCGACATCGGCGTCGTCGAGGACGACGGCCGCCGACTTGCCGCCCAGTTCCAGGGAGACGCGCTTGACCTGGTCGCCGCACAGGCTCATGATCCGCCGGCCGGCCGCCGTCGATCCGGTGAAAGCGATCTTGTCCACGCCGGGGTGCGTCACCAGGTGCTCGCCCGCCGCGCGGTCGCCGGGCACCATGCTCACCACGCCGGCCGGGACACCGGCCTCCGCCAGCGCCTCGGCCAGGATGAAGTTGCTCAGCGGGGCCTCGGGCGGCGGCTTGACGACCACGGTGCACCCCGCCGCCAGCGCGGGCGCGGCCTTCCAGGAGGACAGGGTGACCGGGGCGTTCCACGGGACGATCGCGCCGACCACACCGACCGGCTCGCTGGTCACCAGGCCCGTGCGGTCGCCGGCGACCACCTCGCGCTCGAACTCGAAGGTGCGGATGAGATCGGCGTAGTAGTCGAACGTGGCGGCGACCATCCCGGTCTGGGCGCGCGGTGCCTGGCTGATCGCGCAGCCCATCTCGTCCACGGTGACCTGGGCGATCTCGGCCTCGCGCTTGCGCAGCACCGCGGCGGCGCGGGCGAGGATCGCGGCCCGCTCGCCCGGGGCCAGCCGCGGCCAGGGGCCGTCGTCGAACGCCGCGCGCGCCGCGTCGACCGCGCGGTCGATGTCGGCCGGCGTGGCGACGGGGACCTCGCCGACGACCTCTTCGGTCGAGGGGGAGATGACGCCCAGCCGGTCGCCGCCGGCGGGCGGTGTCCAGGCGCCGCCGATGAAGAACTCCCGCCGGTACATCAGCCGGTCGTCCACGCCGCCTCCCGCGCTCGCCCAGGGGCCTCAACCTAGCATGGTGAGTGAACGCTCGCTATGCTGAGGAGTACGTGCACAAGGACGCGAACCCTGTACGGGGCGGCCCACCGCGGCCACCGTGGCACGACGGCTTGTGGAGCCGTGCCCCCTACCGATCGGAGTGTCGATGGATCTGCTCCTGCGCCGGGCCCTGGTGATCGACGGCACCGGCGAACCGGCCCGGGCCGCCGACGTGGCCGTCGCCGGCGACCGCATCTCGGCGGTCGGCGCCCCCGGCGAGCTCGCGCCCGGCCCCGGCACCGAGGTCGTCGACCTGGACGGCCTGGTCCTGGCCCCCGGCTTCATCGACGTCCACACGCACTACGACGCGCAGATCCTCTGGGACGCCGACCTCACCCCGTCGAGCTGGCACGGCGTGACGAGCGTCGTCATGGGCAACTGCGGGTTCGGGGTCGCGCCGACCCGCCCGGAACACCGCGACATCATCGTGCGCACCCTCGAAAACGTCGAGGGGATGTCGATGGAGGCGCTCGACGCGGGCATCGACTGGTGTTTCGAGACGTTCCCCGACTACCTTGCCGCCATCGACCGGCGGCGCAAGCGCCTCAACGTCGGCGCCTTCATCGGGCACTCCCCGCTGCGGCTGTTCGTGACCGGCGGCGAGGAACGGCCGGCCACCCCCGCGGAGATCGACACCATGCGCGGCCTCGTCCGCGAGGCCGTCGCGGCCGGCGCCATCGGGTTCTCGACCTCGCGGCAGCCGGCCCACCAGGGCGCCTACGGCCGGCCCGTGCCGAGCCGGTTCGCCGAGACCGACGAGATCTACTCGATCGCCGAGGTGCTCGGCGAGCTGGGCAAGGGCGTCATGCAGGTGTCCATCGGGCCAGGGATGTTCGTCGACCAGTTCTCCGAGCTCGCGGTGCGCTACGGCATCCCCGTCACCTGGACGGCACTGGTGGCCCGGGCCGACAAGCCCGGCGCCGCGCTGCGCACGGTCGAGCGCGGCGCCGCGCTGCCCGGCGAGGTCTACCCGCAGATCGCGTGCCGCCCGATCGTCATGCAGATCGGCATGGCCGACCCCACCCCACTCGGCGAGATCGACGTCTGGAAGGAGGTGCTGGCCGTTCCCCGCGGCGAGCGTGCCGGCCTCTACCGCGACGCGGACTGGCGGAAGCGGGCGCGCCCGGCGACGCTCGACGCCTGGAGCCACCGCTGGCCCAAGACCAGCGTCGAGGAGACCCGCGCCCACCAGGACGTGGTCGGGATCCCGCTCGACCGGCTGGCGGCCGACCGGGGCACCACCCCCTTCGACCTGATGCTCGACCTGGCGCTGAGCGACGACATGGCCACCCGGTTCCGGATCGTCCTGGACAACGACGGGGACGCCGAGGTCGGCGACCTGCTCGCCGACAAGCGCACGCTGCTCGGCCTGTCCGACGCCGGGGCGCACGCCACGCAGCTGTGCGACGCCTGCTACTCGACCCACCTGCTCGGGCACTGGGTGCGCGAGCGCGCGGCCCTCTCGCTCGAAGACGCCGTCTGGCGGCTGACCGGGCACCCCCACCGGGCGTTCCGCATCGCCGACCGCGGCCTGGTGCGGGCGGGCTTCCACGCCGACCTCGTCGCCTTCGATCCCGCCACCGTCGGGACCACCCCCGTCGAGCGGGTACAGGACCAGCCCGGCGGCGCCGACCGGCTCGTCGTGCGCAGCACCGGGGTCGAGCACATGTGGGTCAACGGGGTGGCGACGCGAACCGGCGGAAAGGACGTCGCCGGAGCCGCCCCCGGACGACTCATCCGTGGCTGACCTTCCCAGCCGGATCCCAGCCGGAGAAACTTCGCGACGGTGGGCTTCGCCGCAGCCCCCGCGGCATTCGGTACGACCCCCACCACCTGTCGAGGAAGAGATCTGATGGAGACGAGCGAGCCGACCGGACCGATCACCGACGAATGGATCGAGCAGCACTTCGATCACCTCTCGCCGGAGCTGGCCCGGGAGTTCCACCCCACGCTGGCCCGCGCCCGGTCGCGCTGCCCCGTGACCCGCAGCGACCAGTACGGCGGGTTCTGGGTCACCACCAGGTACGAGGACGTGCTGCGCATCGCGCAGGACTGGCAGACGTTCAGCTCCGAGCTGGGCATCACGGTGCCCAACAACGGGCCGACGATGAAGATCCTGCCGGTCACCATCGACCCGCCGCTGCAACGGACCTTCAAACGGCTGATCAACACCCAGTTCACCCCGGCGAAGGTCGGCCCGTGGGAGGAACCCACCCGCGCGCTGGTGAACCGCCTCATCGACGCCTTCATCGAGCGCGGCGAGTGCGACTTCATGGCGGACTTCGCCCGCCCCTTCCCCGGCCTCGCGTTCTTCGACCTGGCGCTGCACGCCCCCGCCGACGACTTCGAGGAGGTCAACGGCTACGCGATGCAGGCGGCGCTGCCGCACCTGCCGGAGTCACGGGAGAGCATGATGAAGCTCGCCCGGTGGATCGGCGCGCTCGTCGAGCGGCGGCGCGCGGAGGGACCGCGGGGAGACGTGGTCGACGCGGTGCTGGGCGCCGAGATCGAAGGCCGGCCCATCACGACCGCGGAGGTCGTCGGCACCGTCCAGCTCCTGGTGCTGGGCGGCCTGGAGACCACCGCCGGGGTGCTGGGCGCCGCGATGCTGCGGTTCTGCGCGCAGCCGGAGATCCCCGCCCTGCTCCGCGAGCGGCCGGACCTGATCCCGGCCGCCGTCGAGGAACTGCTGCGTCTGGACGGCTCGTTCATCTGCATCGGCCGGACGACCCGGCACGACACCGAGATCGACGGCCACCAGGTCAAGGCCGGGGAGCCGGTCATCCTCTACTGGGCGTCGGCCAACCGCGACGAGGTCGAGTTCCCCGACCCCGACACCTTCGACCTCGACCGCACCAGCAACCGGCACATCGCCTTCGGCGCCGGCCCGCACCGCTGCGTCGGCTCCAACCTGGCCCGGATGAACCTGCGGGTCGCCCTGGAGGAGATCGTCCGCCGGCTCGACGACATCAAGCTCCGACCGGGCGTCGACATCGGCTTCCACTCCACCTTCAACCGGGCCCCGCACACCGTCCCGATCACCTTCACCCCGGTCGCCCGAGACGGCGGGTGAAGTTGGGCGAGGACGCCGACGCCCCCCGATGTGCGCGTCGGCGTCCTCGGGTCTGCGGGGTCAGTTCCGGACCGGGGGCTCCAGGTTGTAGAGCTTCGTGGCGGTGTGCTGGAGGACCTTGCCGATGGTCTCCTCGGGGAGGCCGCCCAGCGCCTGCTCCATGACCACGCGCGGGCTCGGCGACTCCGAGGCCGGGCCGGGGGAGAGGCTGGTGGCGTGCGGGAAGTCGGTCTCGAACATGAGGTTGTCCTGGAGCTGGTCGATCACCGCGCGCACCGACTGCCGCTCGAACCAGAACATGCCGTAGATCTGCCGGCGCATGTACTCGCTGGGGAGCATCCGCTCCGGGAACTCCTTGTGGGCGCCGACGTTCAGCCACTGCCAGTCCATGCTCTCGCCGAGGAACGGCAGCCAGCCGGCGCCGTTCTCGACCGAGACGAACTTCAGGTCCGGGTACCGGTGGCAGACGCCGCTCAGCACCACCTCGGCGACGTTCTGCGCGTTGCCGAGCAGGACCAGCGCGCTCTCCCGGGTGAAGTCGAGCTTCTTGGACTGGTCGACCGCGCCCTTGAGCTCGTCGTCGGTGGCGAGGAAGCCCACGTGGAAGTTCATGCTGAGGCCCATCTCCTGGGCCAGGCCCAGCAGCGGCTCCCAGTAGTCGTCGATCAGGCGGGGGAATCCGGCCTTGTCGTAGCGGGCGGCGAACAGGACGCCCTTGTGGCCCATCTCGTGGGCGCGCTTCATCTCGGCGACCGACTCGTCGATGTTCCAGAAGGGGAGCATGGTCATCGGGATGAGTCGCCGGGAGTCGGCCGAGCAGAACTCGGTGATCCAGTCGTTGTAGGCCCGGACGCATTCGGTCGCCAGTTCGCGCGGCATCTGGTTGAGGAACCGGTGGCTGTGGAACCCCAGGATGTTCGGATACATCACCTGGTAGTAGACGCCCACCTGGTCCATGTAGGCGAGGCGTTCCTTGGGGTCGATGGCGGCCGGCAGCGCCTCGGAGAGCTTCTTGGGGTGGGAGGGCGGCCACTCCGGCCAGCCGGCCTGGGCGAAGGCGCCCACGCCGTACAGCTTCTTGTCGCCGATGTACCAGTAGTCCTCCTGCCGCCGTTCGTGGTAGCGCACGTGGGGGACGAGATCGCCCCACTTCGACGAGATGCGCGACGTCCACAGATCGGCGGGCTCGATGATGTGGGAGTCGACGTCGGCGACCGCGTACCGCTCGCAGAGAGCGACCTCGGTCGTGTCCTGGTCAGCCATCCGCGCGGGCTCCTTCTGGCTCGTTAGAGAGTGCTCACTTACTTATTTACCTTAGGTGTGCCACGGGCGATGCGCAACAGCCTCACTCGCCGGGCTCGGGCACGCCGCGCAGGTGCGAGGCCATCATCAGCGGGGTCACGCTGAGCACGCCCGACTCCACCGGCAGGGTCGCGCCCGTGATCCACCGCGCCTCGTCGCTGGCCAGGAACGTCGCCGCCCAGGCGACGTCCCAGCCGGTGCCGGGCGTGCCGAGGAGGCCCGCCTCGGAGCGCATCGTGTTCATGAACTCGGCGCGGGCGCCGGGCGCGGAGACCGACAGCACCATCGGCGTGGTGATGTGCCCCGGCGCGACGGCGTTGACCCGGATGCCCTGGCGGCCGTGCGAGTACGCCATGTCGACCGTCATGGCGATCAGCCCGCCCTTGGCCGCCGAGTAGGCCACGGTGCCGTCGCCGCGCAGCGCCGAGATCGAGGACACGTTGACGATCGACCCGCCCCCCTGCCCGGCCATCACGGGCACCGCGTACTTGGACGCCAGGAAGGCGGTCCGCAGGTTGATGTCCATGGCCTGGTCCCAGGCGTCCTCGTCGGTGTCGACGACCGTCCCGAGCGCCGCGCGGCCGATGTTGTTCACCAGGATGTCGACCGTCCCGAACGCGTCGACGGCCGCGCGGACCATCGCCGCGCAGTCCGCCGCCCGGGTGACGTCGGCCGCGAACACCTCGGCCTTGCCGCCCTCCTCCTCGATCATGCGCTGGGTCTCCTCGGCGCGCTCGGGGTACAGGTCGGCCAGCAGGACGCTCGCCCCCTCCCGGGCGAGCACGACCGCGGTCGCCTTGCCCGTGCCGATCCCCGGTCCCGGCGTCGAACCGGCGCCCGTCACGATCGCGACCTTGCCCTCGACCCGCCCGGCGCGCTCCACCATCGCGTTCTCCCTTCCTCGTGCGAACCGTGTGCCGTTCACCAGCGCGTCAGCAGTGCCGCGCCCGCCTCGAAGCCGCCGACATTGGTCACCGCCGCGACCTGCGCGCCCGCGACCTGCCCGTCGCCGGTCTCCCCGCGCAGCTGGCGCACCGCCTCGGCGGTGTGGCCGAAGGCGGCGTGCAACCGGCCGCCGGACAGCTGGCCGCCCCAGGTGTTGAGCGGGAGGTCGCCGCCGAGGGCGATCCGCTTGCCGCCCTCGACGAACGCGCCGGCCTCGCCGACCTCGCAGAAGCCCATCGCCTCCAGCCACCAGACGACCTCGATGGTGAAGCCGTCGTAGAGTTGGGCCACGTCCACGTCGCCGGGGCGCAGGTCGGTCCGCGCCCACATCGCGCGGGCGGCGCCGTGGCCGACCCGGCCCATGTCCTCCCACTGCTCCCAGGACGGCCGGCCCTCGACCACCCCCGCCATCGCCTCGATGCGGACCGGCGACCGCAGGTCGGGCGCCGTCTCCGCGGCCGACACGACGATCGCGGTGGCGCCGTCCACGGGGACGTCGCAGTCGTACAGGCACATCGGCGTAGAGATCATCCGCGATTCGAGGTACTCCTCGACGGTCAGCGGTGACCGGTACACGGCGTCCGGGTTGCGGGCGGCGTGCGCCCGCTGCGTCACCGGGATCCACGCGAGCTGCTCGCGGGTCACCCCGTACTCGTGCATGTAGCGCGCGGCGTACGGGGCCACCTGGCAGACCGGCGACAGCATCCCGACGGGGAGCAGCCAGGCGAGCGGGCCCTCGGCGACCGGTTTGGTGGACCCGTAGGCCGGGCGCCCGCCGGCGGCGCGGCTCGCGCTGCCCTCCTTGACGGTCCGCCAGATCACGACGTGGCGGGCCTGGCCGGTGGCGACCGCCTGGGCCGGCCCGTAGAAGGGCAGCGCCATCCCCTCGACGAGCCCCTGCCGCCAGGTGGTGGTGATCCGCAGCGCGTCCTGCACCTCGTAGAGGTTCCCGTTGGCGTAGCCGGGCAGGTTCGCCGCGCCGCCGCCCGGGAACATGGCCAGGCCGTCGATGTCGTCGAGCGTCAGCCCGGCGTCCTCGACGGCGGCGAGGACGGCGTCGATGGTGAGCTGGAGGCCCGAGCGGCCGAGCCGGCGCCCGATGGCCGACTGGCCGATGCCGGAGATCACGGCTCGCCGCTCGAACAGGTCGGTTCCCCTCACGCCGCCGCCCCGTCCGCGGGGGAGACGGCCACGAAGCTCGGGATGGCGAAGCCGCCCGGCCCGGGTTCGAAGCCGATGTCCACCGCCATGCCGATGGCCGCCCGCTCCGGCGGGCACCCCCGCAGCCGGCCCGCCACCCGCACCCCGGGATGGCCGGGGAACTCGACGAGGACGACGGCGTACGGCACCGGGAGGTCGGGGAGCCAGCGCTGGTGGTTGACGGTGAGGCTGTAGACCCGGCCCCGGCCGGTGATCTCGACGGGGACCGGCGTCCTGGCCCGGCAGGAGCGGCATATCCCGCGCGGCGGGAACGACTCGGCGCCGCAGGACGAGCACCCCTCGACGACCAGGCGGCCCTCCTTGGCGGCGGCCCAGAACGCCTCGGTCTCCTCGGTGACGGCGGGCGGTATCCCTACGGTTGCGTCCATCTTCCCCTTCCCGCGCCACGCAAGAGAGTGTTCGCTCACTATACCTCTACCGTAAGAAAGTGAGCCTTTGCTATCTTCGGGCCGTCGGCGCCGTCCGGCGTCGGCGCTCTCGCGAAGGAGGCGGGGTGTCCGACGATCGCATCATCCTCGGGGCGGCGGCGATTCCGGAGCCGGACAAGGACTGGCTGGCGGCGGTCGAGCGCCTGCCGATCGCGTCGGTATGGCAGGGCGGCCACGTGCTGCCGCCGAGCCAGACCGGCGAGGCGATCACCCGGCTGGCCCTGATGACCGCCTGGACCGAACGGGTGCGGGTCGGTACCGGCGTGCTCCCGCTCCCGCTGTACCAGCCGGTGGTCGTGGCCAAGCAGCTCGCCGACCTCGACTCCCGCTCCGGCGGCCGGGTCTCGGTCGGCCTCGGGGTCGGCGGGGAGTTCCGCCAGGAGTTCGAGGCGGTCGGCGTGCCGCTCGACGAGCGCGGCGCCCGGACCGACGAGGCGATGGAAGTGCTCCGGCTGCTCTGGCGGGGCGGGCCGGCCCGGCACCGCGGCCGGTTCTTCCGGCTCGACGACGTGGAGCTCCGGCCGGTACGGCCGCCCGGGGCCGGCGCACCCGGGATGCGGCCGGGTGGCCCGCCGCTGCTGGTGTCCGGCCGCAAACGGCCGGCCATGCGCCGCGCCGCCCGGCTGGGCGACGGGTGGATGCCGTACCTGGTGTCGCCGGACGCGTACGCCCGCTCGGTGCGCGCCATCGAGGAGGAGGCGTGGGAGGCCGGCCGTGACCTGGCCGGATTCGAGTGGATGATGTACCTGTACTGCTCCATCCGCCGGGACGGCGACCGCGCCCGCGACGACGTCGCCGGGTTCCTCGGCTCCGCCTACGGTGACAAGCCCGGCGCCATGCTCGACCGCATCGCCCCGGCGGGCACGCCGGAGGAGGTCGCGGCCCGGCTCCAGCAGTACGTCGACGCCGGCGTCCGGCACTTCGTCATCGCCCCGGCCGCGCCCGCCGACACGCTGGAGGTGGTCACCCTCGCCGCCCGGGAAGTGCTGCCGAGGCTGTCCCTGCCGGTCCGGGGCGGGACGCCGTGATCGCTCCTGTGTCCAGGCTGCCGTTCGCCGGGCTGTCCGTCGTCGAGGTCGCGGTCGGCGCCGGCGACCTCGGGCTGGGGGCGGCCGGGGGAGTGCCGGGCATGCTCCTGGCCGACCTCGGCGCCGACGTCGTCCGGGTGGTGGGCGCGGAGCCGGTGCCCATCGACCGGGACGTGCCCTGGGGCCGGGCGTGGCACCGCGACAAGCGCCTCGTCGCCACCGACGACCGGGACGAGGTGTTCGCGCTGCTGCGCTACGCGGACGTCGCGCTGGTGTACGGGCCGGAGGCGCTCGTGGAGGCGCGTGGCCTGGGCTACCGCGACCTGTGCGCCGCGAACCCGTCGCTGGTCTACGCGCGCTGCCGCCCCAGCCGGACGGCCGCGGGGACCGTCGAGGACTACGGCCTCCTGGTGGAGGCGAACGCCGGACTCTGCACCCAGCTGGCCGGCCACCGGCCCGGCCCGATCTTCGTCGACGTCCGGGCGTCCGGCATCGGCACCGCGTCGCTGCTCGTCGTGTCCGTGCTCGCCCTCCTGGGCCGCCGGGCCCGGACCGGCGCCGGCGGGTGGGCCGAGACCTCCCTGTACGACGGGATGCTCGCCACGCTCGGCTGCATGATCGGCCGCTCCGAGCGGGCCGCGCCCGAGATCGAGGGGTACTGGGAGAAGGGGTCGACCTTCCCGAACTTCCTGTACCGCTGCGCCGACGGCGAGCTGATCCAGGTGTGGTTCGGCGGCAAGGGGATGTACCGGTCGCTGATCGAGGTGCTCGGCGACGAGCCGAGCGCCCAGGGCTACTACACCGACCAGATGACCGGGAAGCTCGGCGAGCGGGCCGCCCGGTGGACGTCGTTCTTCGCGACCGAACCGCGCGACGTCTGGATCCGCCGGCTGCGGGAGGTGGGCGTGGCGTGCGAGCCCGTGCTCGGCCCCGGCGAGGCGCTGGCCGATCCCCACCTGGCCGAGATCGGGCTGGCCGTCCCGCGCGCCGACGCCGGTCACCGCGACGTGGTGGTCGGCTCGCCGATCTCGATGCGCCCGCTCGGCCCGCGGGACGGAACGGCGGCGCCGCCCGGAGCCGCGAGCGGGGACCTGCTGGCCGGGGTCCGCGTTGTGGACTTCTCCGCGTTCGTGGCCGGCCCGCTCGCCGCCGAGGTCCTCGCCGACCTCGGCGCGGACGTCATCAAGATCGAACCACCGGAGGGCGAGGCGATGCGCGCCGCCGCGTACGCCGTGGCGGCGTGCCAGCGGGGCAAGCGCAGCCTGGCGCTGGACATCGGCGCGCCGGCGGCCCGGCCCGTCGTCGAGCGGCTGCTGGCCGGGGCCGACGTCGTCCTGCACAACTTCCGGGTCGGGGTGGCGGAGCGGCTCGGCATCGACGAGGAGACCGTCGCCCGGCTGAACCCGGACGCGGTGTACTGCCATGCCAGCGCGTTCGGCGCCACCGGCCCCCGGGCGGCCCTGCCGGCGAACGACGCGCTCATGCAGGCGGTGACCGGTTTCGAGCGGGCCGTCGGCGGCGCCGGCAACGATCCGCTGGCCGCGACCTGGATCCCGCTGGACATGGCGGGGGGCTGGGTCGCCGCCGTCGGCGTGCTGGCCGGTCTCTACGCGCGGTCGGCCGGCGGTCGCGGGCAGCACGTGGTGACGAGCCTGCTCGGCTCCGGGATGCTGCTGCAGAGCGGGGTGTTCGAACGCGATGGCGAGCTGGTCCGCGGTCCCGAACTGGACGCGCGGCAGACCGGGTACGGGCCCGGCTACCGCCTCTACGAGGGCGGCGACGGCCGGTGGTTCGCGCTGGTCGTCCCGGACGAGCCGGCCTGGCGGCGGCTGGCCGCCCTGGTGCCGGACGGGTCGCTCCCGGAGGTGTACGCGCCGCTGCGCGGGGGTGCCGCCGACGACGCCGCCCGGCGGGCGGAGGCGGTCCTCGAAACCGCGTTCGCGGCCGGGCCCGCGGCCGGGTGGGTCGGCCGGCTGCGCGGTGCGGGGCTGCTCGCCGAGCTCGTCGAGCCGCTCGACCGGGACGGTTTCCGGCGCGCCGTCCTCGACGACCCGGTGAACCGCGTGCTCGGCCGGGTCGTGTCCTACGAGACCGCCGACTGGGGGCGCTTCGAGCAGATCGGCCCGCTGCTGCGGTGCGGCCCGGCGGCCGGCGGCGGTCCGCGGCTGATGCTTCCGGGCGTCGGCGAGCACAGCGTGGAGATCCTCACCGAGCTCGGGTTCGGCCGCGAGGAGATCGACGCGCTGCTCGCCGCGCAGGTCGCCCGGCAGATGAAGTCCGACTGACCGTGAGGAGCGAACAGGCATGACCGGGATCGCGCGGGACGGGGCCGTGCAGCTGGTGAACGAGATGGCGCGCCGGTTCCGGGCCGGCGACCATGACGGCGCGTTCGACCTGCTGCATCCGGAGTTCCGCATCCAGCAGCCGGAGTCGCTGCCGCACGGGGGCTGGCATCACGGCCGGGCCGGCATGGTCGCGATGGGCGCGGAGTTCGCGCGGCACTGGGACCGCGCGATCGGCGAACCGCGCGTCCTGGACTGCGGCGGTTCGGCGGCGGTGCAGATCACCACGCAGACGTGGACGGCGAAGTCCTCGGGCCGGGCGGCGACGGTCGACGTTGTCGAGCTGTTCTCCGTCGCGGACGGGCGCATCGCGGAGATCAGGGTCTTCCAGCAGGACACGCACGCGCTGCTGGCCACCTTGGACGAGCCCGGGGCCGGCCGGTCCGCGCCTTGACACGCCGAAGCAGCCGGTGGAACATTAGTAACTGGGCACTCACTTTCTTAGCGTTCGATTCCGTCGACGAGGCCCCTCGGAGGTTGCGGTGGTGGAGTACCCGCTGATCGATGCCGACGGGCACTACTACGAGCCCGACGACTGTTTCTCCCGGCACATCGAGGCGCGCTTCAAGGACGAGACCGTGCGCGTCGAGCGGGGCGCCGACGGCCTGGGGCGCGTCTTCCTCCGGGGCGGGCGCACCTTCATGAGCGTGATGCCCGGCGACTACGCCTCCGCGCCCGGCGCCCTGGAGGGGCTGTTCGCCGGCGGGGTCGCCGACGGCTTCACCCACCGCGAGGTGATCAACGCCAGGGACTACCCGGAGTTCACGCAGAAGCCCGCCCGGCTGGCCCTGCTGGACGAGCAGGGGCTGGAAGCGACGATCATGCTGCCCACCCTGGGCGTCGCGGTCGAATACGACATGCGGGACGACGTCGAGCTGACCTATGCCAGCCTGCGGGCGTTCAACCGCTGGCTGGAGGAGGACTGGGGGTACGGCGACGACGGCCGGATCTTCGCCGTGCCGATGCTCTCCCTGCTCGACATCGAGCGGGCCATGACCGAGCTGCACCGGGTCATCGACGCCGGCGCCCGCCTGGTGCACCTGTGCCCGGGGCCGATCGGCGGCCGCTCACCGGCCGACCCGCTCTTCGACCCGTTCTGGGCGACCGTCGCCGAGGCGGGCATCCCGGTGGTGTTCCACGTGTCGAACAGCGGCTACAACCACTTCTACGGCACCTACTGGTCGGAGAACCCCACCAACCCCTCGCACCTGCAGTCCCCGCTGCAGTGGGCCCTGTGCAACACCGAGCGGCCGGTCGTCGACACGCTCATCGCGCTGACGCTGCACAACCTGTTCGGCCGGCACCCCGACGTGCGGGTCGTCTCGATCGAGAACGGCTCCAGCTGGCTGAAGCCGCTGTTCAAGACGATCGACAAGGCCGCGGCGCTGGGCCGCCGCGGTCCCATGATCGGTGGCAAGCTGCCGGGCGAACCCAGCCGGGCGCTGGCCGAGCACCTGTGGGTCTGCCCGTTCCCCGAGGACGACGTGAACGAGCTCATCGACGCCATCGGCGCCGACCACGTGCTGTTCGGGTCGGACTACCCCCACCCCGAAGGGCTCCGGGAACCCCGCGACTACATCCCCCGGCTCGCCGGCTGCAACGCCGAGATCACCCGGAAGGTGCTGCGCGGGAACACCGCCGGGCTCCTCGGGCTGCCCGACCGGGCGCCCGCATCGCCGGTGCGGCTGCCGGAACCCCGTGCCGGCGGGCGCTGACCGCTCGCCGAGACCCCGCTCCCCGCCGGACCGGACCCGAAGGATGCAGCAGTGAAAGTCGCCGTCGCGTACGAGGCCGGTCGGCCTCCCGTCCTCGAGGACCTGCCGGTCCCGAGCATTGGCCCGCGGGATGTTCTGGTGCGCATCAGCGCCAGCGGCATCTGCCACACCGACCTCAACGTGATCGACGGGTTGTCGGCGCTGCCGCTCCCGATCGCGCTGGGCCACGAGGGGTGCGGGGTCGTGGCGGAGGTCGGTCCCGAGGTGCGCCGGACCCGGCCCGGTGACCGCGTCCTCACCTCGGTCACCCCCGCGTGCGGGACCTGCAAGCGGTGCCTCAACGGCCTGTCCAACCACTGCGTGCTCAACCCGGTGGTCAAGGCGATGCCCCGGTTCGATCTCGGCGACGGCCGGTGGGCCCCCGCCGTGTGCGGCTGCGGGACGTTCGCCGAGGCCATGGTGGTGCACGAGGCGTCGGTGGTCCCGGTGGAGACCGACCTCGCCGACGAGGAGCTGGCCCTCCTCGGCTGCGGCGTCACGACCGGCCTCGGGGCCGCCCTCAACACCGCGGCCGTCATCCCGGGGTCCAGCGTGGCGGTGGTCGGCTGCGGCGGTGTCGGCCAGGCGGTGATCCAGGGGGCGCGCATCGCCGGCGCCGCGACCATCATCGCCATCGACCCGGTGCCCGGCCGGCGCGCCGTGAGCGTCCAGGCGGGCGCCACGCACACCATCGACCCGGCCGAGGGCGACCCGGTCGAGCAGGTGCGGGCGCTGACCGGCGGGGAGGGCGTCGACTACGCCTTCGAGGTCGTCGGGCGCCCCGAGCTCATGGGGCAGGCGTTCGACATGGCACGCGTGCAGGGCACGGTGACGCTCGTCGGGATGCCGGCCGTGGGCGAGACCCTGACGCTGCCGGCGATCCAGGCGGTGTTCTCGGGAAAGCGGCTGGCGGGGTCGGTCGTCGGCGGGGCCCAGGTGCTGCGCGACTTCCCCAGGTTCATCCGGCTCGCCGAGGCGGGCCGGCTGGATCTCGGCTCGATGGTCTCCAAGCGCATCAAGCTCGACGAGATCCAGGACGGCATCGACACGGTGGCCCGGGCTGAGGGCGTGCGGACCGTCATCGTCCAGGCGTCTTCCTAGGCCCGGGCCCTCACCCCATCGAGTCGTGGGAGTAGTGGCACCGCCACTCGACCACCTGGCCCGTCGCGTCGACGCGCATGGAATCCGCCCCGCGCCGGACGGTCCCGTCGGGGGCCCGGCAGGTGTAGACGAGGACGACCGCGTCGGTGCCCGCGTAGGTCGCCTCCAGCGTGTACCGGATGCCCGGGGTGCGCCGCAGCGCGTGGTCGACGTAGGAGCGCAGTGCCGCGTACCCCTCGATCGACGCCTTCGCCGGGTCGCCGGTCAGCCGCGGGACGAACGGGGAGCTGAAGACGACGCCGGGGGCGAACGGCTCCATGATCGTGGCGAGGTGGCCGGCGTTCCACCCCTCGTCCCAGTGCCGCCGCAGCTTCTCCACCATCGCGTCGTCGAGCATCCGACCACCTCTCGATCCGTTCGCCCGGCGGCCCGTACCGGCCCGCCGTGCCGATTGCCTCTGGCGTCCGGGGAACCGGCTACGTACGATGATAGTGAGCGTTCGCTTTCATGTCTCCGCCTTCCGGCGAGGCGGTTGGGAGATTCTCATGTCGTTCACCTGGTTCATCTCGGTCGATGACCACCTCATCGAGCCGGCGCGGTTGTGGCAGGAACGGCTGCCGACGCGCTGGCGGGATCGCGGCCCCCGGATCGTCCGCGACGGAGACTCGGAGTTCTGGGTCTACGAGGACCGTCAGATCGTCACCACCGGCCTGAACGCCGTGGCGGGCAAGCGGCGGGAGGAGTTCTCACCGGAACCGATCACCTATGACGAGATGCGGCCGGGCTGCTACGACCCGGCCGCCCGCGTGGCCGACATGGACCAGGGCCACGTCCTGTCCTCGATGCTGTTCCCGTCCTTCCCGCGGTACTGCGGCCAGGTCTTCCACGAGGCCAAGGACAAGGAGCTCGCGCTGCTGGGCGTGCAGGCCTGGAACGACTTCATCCTGGAGGAGTTCGCGGAGGCCTACCCGGGCCGGTTCATCCCGATGATGATCATCCCGCTGTGGGACCCGGTCGCCGCCGCGGCCGAGATCGAGCGGACCGCCGCCCGCGGCGCCAAGTCGATCGCGTTCTCGGAGAACCCCACCAAGCTGGGGCTGCCGTCGATCCACACCGACCACTGGGACCCGGTGCTGCGCGCCTGCGACGAGACCGGCCTGGTCGTGTCGATGCACGTGGGGTCGTCGTCCAACCTGATCCGCACCTCCCCGGACATGCCGACGCTGGCGTTCATGGCGTACTCGGCCGCGGCCAACCAGGCGGGCACGCTGCTGGACTGGCTGTTCAGCGGAAACTTCGAGCGGTACGGCAACCTGAAGATCGCCCTCTCGGAGGGCTCGATCGGCTGGATCCCGTACTTCCTGGAGCGGGCCGAGCAGGTCGTCGACAAGCAGCGGTTCTGGGCGTCCCGCTTCGACATCGACATGAACGCCTCGCACGAGCGCGGCGAGGCCAAGGGAGCGGCCCGGTTCGACCTGGACACCGACATCCGCCGGCTGTTCAAGGACCACGTCTACGGGACCTTCATCGAGGACCAGGCGGGCCTGCGCCTGCTGGACATCATCGGCGAGGACAACGTGATGCTGGAGTGCGACTACCCGCACTCCGACTCGACCTGGCCCGACACGATCGAGATGGCCAACAAGTGGCTCGGGCACCTGCCCGAGGACGTGCAGCACAAGATCACCGTGGGCAACGCGGCCCGGGTCTACGACTTCACCCCGGCCGACCCCGCCACCATCATCACCGCGTCCTGACGCCCTGCGCGCCGCCGCCCCGCTTCACCTCCGGCGGGGCGGCGGAGTCGCCGCACGGTCAGTTCGCGGTGATGGCGCGCTCGGGGCAGTTGGCCACGGCGCTGGCCACCTTGGCTTCGAGACCGGCGGGCACCTCGGCGACCAGCACCAGCCCGTGCCCCTCCTCGTCGAGGGAGAACACCTCCGGGCAGATCTCCCAGCAGCGGGCGTGCCCCTGGCAGCGGTCCGGGTCCACTGTGACCTTCATCGGCCGTCTCCTTCGTTCGGGCGTCTCGGGCGTCTCGGTATGGGTCAGAACGTGGCCGACAGGGCCCACGGGCCCTCCGGGAAGGGCTGGCCGAGCAGTTCCATGCTGTAGGCGACGCGGCCGGTTGCGGTTCCGGGCGGCGCGCCGCACAGCGCGAGCGCGGCGTCCGCCATGGTGTCGTCGTCCTCGACCGGGGCGTTGTCGGGGGTGTGCGGCGAGACCACGGCCACCCCGGGCGTCATCACCAGCCCGGACGTCCCGAGGGAGTTGACGCTCACGCCCGAGCCGTGCACCTCGGCAGCCAGGCCCGTGGTGAGCCGGTCGAGCGCCGCCTTGCACATCCCGTACGGCACGCAGCCGTCGCTCGCCCAGTCGGGGTACGGCGGGCCCATGGGGTGGCGCGCCTGCTTGGAGGTGATGTTGAGCACCCAGCCCCGGCCCCGCTCGACCATGCCGGGCACGGCCAGCTGGCACAGCCGGAACGGGGCGTGGACCATCATCTGGAACATCAGCGCGTAGCGGCGCGGGGGGATGTCGAGCGCCGGGCCGTAGAAGTTCACGCCGGCGTTGTTCACCAGGGTGTCCACCGGGCCGAGCGCCGCCTCGGCCCGGGCCACGATCGTCTCGACGTCATCGGGCGAGGTCAGGTCGGCGGGTACGGGCACGGCCCGGCCGCCGTTCGCGCGGATGCGCTCCACGACCTCTTCGAGCGACCCCGGAAGCGATGACGAACCGGGGGTGACCGTCCGCGCGACCAGGGCGACCGCCGCGCCCTCGGCGGCGAATCGCTCGGCGATGTACTGCCCGATCCCGCGGCTTGCACCGGTGACGAGTGCCACGCGGCCGTCCATGGATCCCATGAGCACTCCCGAAGCCCGAAGTGTGCGGTCGGGGCGGGTGCTCCCGAACCGGAACCACTTTAGCAAAGTGAGTGCACACTCTCTCTGGCTGCTCGGGTGACGCGGACGATGCGGGCGGCTATGGTAAGTGAGTGAACGCTCTGTTGTGTCCCGGGGTGTGCCGGGGACGGCACCGCGCCCGCCACCGTTCCGGCCGGAAGGACGTGAACCATGCATGACATCGTGATCCGCAACGGCGAGGTGGTCGACGGGACCGGAGCGGCTCCGGTGCGGGCCGACGTCGCCATCGACGGCGACCGCGTCACGGCCGTGGGCGAGGTCGACGGCCGCGGCCGGCACGAGATCGACGCCGCCGGCCGGTTCGTGACCCCCGGTTTCATCGACGTCCACACCCATCTCGACGCCCAGCTCTTCTGGGACCCGGCGGCCACCCCGTCGTGCCACCACGGCGTCACCACCGTCGTGATGGGGAACTGCGGGGTCACCTTCGCGCCCGTCCGCCCCGGGCAGGAGGGCTACCTCGCCGCGATGATGGAGTCGGTCGAGGACATCCCGGCCGACTCCATCATGGCCGGGCTCGACTGGGGCTGGGAGACCTACGGCGACTACCTGAAGGCCCTGGGCCGGCGCGAGTTCGGGGTGAACGCCGGCGGCCTGATCGGGCACTGCGCCCTGCGGCACTACGTCATGGGGGAGCGCGGCCTCGACGAGGCGCCCGCCACCGACGACGACATCACCGCCATGGCGGCCGTCGTGGCCGAGGCCATCGACCACGGCGCCCTCGGCTTCTCGACGTCGCGCACCTTCATGCACACGGTGCCCGACGGCCGGCCGGTGCCGGGGACCTTCGCCCTGCCGGCCGAGCTCGGCGCCATCGCCGACGTGCTCGCCGCCCGCGGCCGCGGCACCTTCCAGGTCGTCCCCCGCATCGGCGAGCGCGACGGCGCCGAGCGCCGGAACTCCATCGCCGAGATGGACTGGATGGAGCAGGTGAGCCGCGCGTCGGGCCGGCCGCTGGCGTTCTCCATCATGCAGAGCGACCGCCGCCCCGGCCTCTGGTCCTGGGTGATGGACCGGGTGGCCGAGGCCCGGGGCCGCGGCGCCGACGTGCGCCCGATGACGGCCGTCCGGGGCAGCGCCATCGTCTACGGCCTCGTCGGCCGGACGCCCTACGACACGCTGCCGGCGTGGTCCGAGCTCATGGCCGAGCCGTTCGCCGCCCGCCTGGCCGCGCTGGGCGACCCGGAGCGGCGGCGGCGCCTGGTGGCGGAGGCGGAGCGGCCCGCCGAGACGTCCGGCCCGCTGGCGCCCAAGGACCCGGCCAAGCTCTACCTGATGCCCCCGGGGTCGGCCGACTATGACGTGCGCGCCGAGAACAGCCTGGCCGCCGAGGCCGCCCGGCGCGGCACGAGCCCGGCCGCCGCCTTCCTCGACTACACCGTGGAGACCAAGGGCCTGGGCCTGCTCTACTACCCCGTGCTCAACCAGGACCTCGACGCGGTGGCCCAGATGATCACCAACCCCGATGTGGTGATCGGGGTCGCGGACGCGGGCGCGCACGTGGCCCTCACCATGGACGCCGGCAACTCCACCTACTTCCTGAAGCACTGGGTGCGCGACGAGGGGCTGCTCGACATCGGCCCGGCCATCAAGAAGCTCACGCTCGACGGCGCCGACCTCTTCGGGCTCGCCGACCGGGGCGTGCTGCGGCCGGGCTCCTTCGCCGACGTGAACGTCCTGGACCTCGCCGGCCTCTACCTGCACACGCCCGAGATGGCGGCCGACTTCCCGCTGGGGGCGAACCGCTTCGTCCAGCGCGCCCGCGGCTACGACTACACGATCGTGAACGGCACGGTCGTCGTCGCCCACGACGAGCTGACCGGGGAGCGTCCCGGACGCCTGGTCACCCACGCCTGACCGGGACGGGCCGGCCGAGCGCACCCGGCGAACCCCGGACGCGGCCGGGCCGGTCGCGGGCCCGCCCCCGCCGGGCCGGTGATTGTTCCGCCCGCCTCCGCGGCCGGAAGGGCCTCGTCACGTCTCCGCGGTCAGGGGGATCTCGGTGCTCGCCCACCCGTGCAGGATCGGTGATCGCTCCGCTTGCCTCCGCGGCCGGAGGGACCTCGTCACGTCTCCGCGGTCAGGGGGATCTCGGTGCTCGCCCACTCGTGCAGGATCGGGGCGAGCAGGGGCCAGCGCACGAACAGGCCGGCGGCCCGCCCCGCCGTGCGGGCCGCCTGCCGCTCCCGCCACTCCGTGTCGCCCCACGGCGGTTCGACCAGCCGGGCGCGCGGCAGCAGCCGGGCGACCTCCTCGGACGTCTCGCGCCGGTGGTGGATGTCGCTCGCACCGCTGCGGAACACCAGGGCGGGCAGGTCGAAGGCCCGCGCGTCCGCCGCGGGCAGGCCGGGGACCAGTTCGTCGCCGCAGGGGCAGTAGGCGGCCAGCCACCGCTCGAACGTCGCGACGAACTCGGCCGGGTCCGTCTCCATGAGCCGCCGCCGGTTGCCCGGGTTGCGGTCGATGACCTCGGCCCACTCGGGCAGCGCGGCGACGGCCTCCATGCCGCCCTCCCACGCCGCCCTGATCGAGCCGGAGCAGTAGTGGTGCCCGATGGACACCAGGCCGAAGACGCCACCGCTGATCCACCACAGCGCGACGCCGGCGGCCACGTCGCGCCGGCGCACGGCGGTGAGCAGGGAGATCCGGGAGCCGCCGGACCCTCCCGCGAGCACCGCGGGGGCCAGGTCCAGGTGGGACAGCAGCGCGGCCAGGGTGTCGGCCTGCATGGCCGACTCGGAGGAGCCGGTGAGGCACACGTCCGACTCGCCGGTGTTCGGGCGGTCCCAGATGAGCACCTGGTTGCCGCGCTCGGCGAGCGCGGTCGCGAGTTCCCGGACGCCCGGCGAGTCCTTGCTCTCCCGCCCGCCGGGTGTGATGGCCCAGGGCCGCCCGTCGCCGATCACCTCGTAGCCGACCGTCAGACCGTTCACCCTCGCCGTCGCCATGGGCCGGACGTTACTACGAAGCCAACTATAAGGAAACGCTCACTCATTAGTCAGAGCGTTCATTGGCGACGCGACTTCCCGCCGGCGCGCCGAGCCCTGCCTCGAAGCGAGGCCGCGGGAGGGTGCCGGCCTCGCTTCGGGGCACGGGCTAGCGTCGCTTGCGCGTCGGTTCGAGTGGCGGGAAGAAGCCCTTGACGGTGCCCTCGCTGATCAGGGACACCGCGCGGTGCCGGTCGAAGCCCTTACCGTGGTGGCTTTCGAGGGCCAGGATGAACGCGATGCCCATCACCGCGCGGGCCGAGATGTCGGGCGACTCGAACGGGAACCCGTACCGGTTCTCGACCTCGCGCCAGGCCTCGGCCAGCCGGTCCATGGCGACCGCGAAGTTCTCCTGGAAGAACCGCCGGGCCACCTGGGGGTCGCCGAAGAGCACCAGGCCGAGCAGCGGCAGGATCTCCTCCAGCGTCGAGATGAGCTGCCGGTAGAGCCCGGTCATGGTCCGCAGCTGCAGCTCGGGCGTCATCGGCTGGTCCCGGTCGACGGTCGCCGTCGCGGCGACGAGGTCGTCCACGGCCTGCTTCAGCGGCTCCACGACGGCCTCGTAGAACAGCTGGTCTTTGCTCTCGAAGTGGCGGTAGATCACACCTTCGCTGATGCCGCTGTGTTCGGCGATCACCTTGATGGTCGTGCCGCTGATGTCACCGGTCTCGGTGAACGCACGCCGCGCGGCGGCCAGAATGGAACTCCTGCGAGCCTCGGCCGTGAGGCGCCGGCGCGGTCGCGGTGCCGCGGGCTCGGGCTCGGGCGGCGAGGGGGCGGCCGGACTGGTCACGACGTCTCCCCGCTACTGGAAGCCCGCATAGTAAGTGTGCGCATACTCTCATACTAGTTGGTGTAATGCGATGAAGCCGCCAACTCTGTTCCGCACATGCCTGGTTTTGCGGCTCCCCGGCCGTGGCCGGGGGAATCCGTGCGCTCCGGGCTCCTCCAGCGCCCGTTCATAACCATCTTCTCTGTAGTCGAGAACCATCTTTCCTGATGAGTGCAGGTCTGGGGCTGTTGGAGGGTGTAGCACTACCGGTCTACGCGAGTGTTCGGCGCGATTGATCAAGGCGAATGCGGCACATCCAGGGATCTTTGATTCTCCTCTGGCGCATACTTGATTCTCGCCCATGTAGAAAGTTAGCATTCACTCACTCTTCGGGGGAGTATCGAGGAGGAACTCCGTGAAACCGAAAACCAGTGTGGTCGCCCTCGTGGCGCTGGCCCTGCTCGCCGCCGGATGCGGTCGCAGCGGCTCCGGCGCCGAGGAGGAGCCCACCGGCGGCGCCGGGCAGGTCGTGTCGGGAGACTTCGGCGACCTCAAGGACGTCTGCGGGCCGGGCAAGGTCACGAGCTCACCCGCACAGGGCGTCACCGCGAGCCAGATCGAACTCGGCGTCTTCAGCGACGTCGGCTTCACCAAGAACCCCGAGTACCTCGACACCGCCAAGGTGTTCACGTCCTGGTGTAACGCCGCGGGCGGCATCAACGGCCGCAAGCTCGTCGCCAACATCCGGGACGCCAAGTTCATGGAGGTCCGCCAGCGGATGATCGAGTCCTGCCGGGAGGACTTCGCCCTCGTCGGCGGCAGCGCGGGGCTGGACGGCCTGGGCGTCAAGGACCGGCTGTCGTGCCTGCTGCCCGCCCTCCCGGCACAGGTGGTGCAACTGGAGAACAACGGTTCGGACCTGCAGCTCAGCCAGATCGGGGGCGCGTCCTACAACCGCTACACCGGTTACTTCTCCTGGCTGGTGAAGGAGGCCCACCCGTCCTCGGCGGGCGCCGTCGGCATCGCCGTCGGCGACTCCCCGGCCACCAAGGTCCTGGGCGCTCAGACCAAGGAGACCTTCGAGGCCATCGGCGGGAAGGTCGTCTACGAGGGCCTCTTCCCGGCCCAGGGCGTCACGAACTGGGCGCCCTACGCCCAGGCGGTCAAGAGCAAGGGCGTCAAGGGCCTGGTGTTCTTCGGCAGCTTCGCCGACCTGGCCAAGCTCGCGCAGGCCCTCACCAACATCAACTACAAGCTCGACTGGATCGACGCCAACAGCAACTCCTACGGCCCGGCGTTCGTCAAGCTCGCCGGCACGTCCCTGGACTTCCAGAACGCCCTGGCCGACCTCAGCGGGGTGTACCCGCTGGAGAACGCGTCCGCGAACCCGGCCACCAAGCAGGTGCTGGACCTGTTCGCCAGGTACGCCCCCAAGGGGCAGGTCACGCTGCAGGCGGTGCGCGCCTTCTCGTCCTGGCTGCTGTTCGCCAAGTCGGCCAAGGCGTGCGGTGACGCGCTGACCCGCAAGTGCCTCTACGAGACGGCCCGCAAGGAGGCCGCGTGGACCGGCGGCGGCCTGATGGCCCCCGTGGACTTCACCAAGCAGGACGCGCCCCTGTCCTGCTTCAACGTCGAGAAGGCGTCGTCGCAGGGCTGGAAGCCGGCCGACTTCAAGCCCAACCAGGGTGCGTACCGGTGCGGCGCCCCCGCGCACAAGTTCACCGGCACCTACATCAAGCCCGTCACCCTGGCCGACGTCGGCAAGAGCATGAACGATCTCAAGTGACCCGTCCCTGACGGGAACCTGCTGGCGGCCTGGGCCTGACCCGGGACGAGCGGCGCGGCGACCGGGATCAGATGACCCCGTCGTCCCTGAGCGCGCCAAGCTCGTCCCAGGTCAGGCCCAGTTCCAGGAGCACGGCCTCGGTGTGCTCCCCGTGCTCGGGGGCGCGCGCCGGCCGCCCGGGCCGCCCGTCGAACCGGGCCGGTGCGGCGACCATGGGCAGCGGGGGGC
Organism: Actinomadura craniellae; assembly: GCF_003289645.1. Classification (GTDB taxonomy): domain Bacteria; phylum Actinomycetota; class Actinomycetes; order Streptosporangiales; family Streptosporangiaceae; genus Actinomadura_D; species Actinomadura_D craniellae. The sequence continues at coordinate 148,287 of NZ_QLYX01000012.1, forward strand.
CGCCGCCGAGGTCGACGTCGGCGAGGTAGCCGTTGGCCCGGACCTGCGGGTCGTCCGCCAGCTCGTGCGGCTGCAGCGAGGGCGCCCAGGTGCCCGCGAAACCGGCGAGCACCTGCCGCCACGCCGCGAAGTCCCGCTCGGCGAAGACGCCGTCCAGCCACTCCACGCAGGCCCGGGCGTTCCGCCGGCGCGCGGCCAGGTCGGCGAAGCGGGGGTCGGCCGCCATCTCCGGCCGGCCGAGCGCCGCGCACAGCTCCGGCCAGTGCCGGTCGGGGGCGAGCATCTGCAGCACGATGAACCGGCCGTCGGCGGTGCGGTACGCCTGCATCAGCGGGTTCGCGGCCTCGTGCCGGTCGGGGGTTCGCCGGACCGGCCCGGCCCCGTCGATGCAGGCGTTGACCAGGTCCATCTGGATCTGCCACATGCCCGAGGCGAGCAGGGAGGAGTCGACCACGGACGGTTCCCCCGTCGCCAGCCGGCGGAACAGCGCGGTACCGACGGCCGCGGCGACGCCGAGCCCGCCGACCACGTCCCCGAACGCGGGCGGCGGCGGCACCGGCCACGCGCCGGCGGACCCCCGGAAGATCTGCTGCATCCCGCTGCGGGCCCAGTAGGCGCCCGCGTCGTACCCGCCCCGCTCGGCGTCCGGCCCGTGCGGCCCGAAGGCGGACCCGCTCACGTAGATGATCGACGGGTTGTCGGCCCGCACGCCCGCCACGTCGATGCCGAGCCGCTCGCACGCGGCGGGCCGCAGGTTCGTCGCGAACACGTCCGCCGCCGCGAGCAGCCGGGACAGCAGCCGCCGCCCGCCCGGGTGCTTCAGGTCGAGGCCGACCGAGCGCTTCCCCCGGTTCGCCGCCTGGAACTGGACGTCGACGCCGTTGTACTCCTTGTGCAGCCCGGCCGTGACGAGCCCGCGGTACGGGTCGCCGGTCTCGGGGTGCTCGATCTTGACGACGTCCGCGCCCCACTCGGCGAGGACGGCCCCGGCGATGGGGACGAACACGTGCGAGGCGACCTCCACGACGCGCACGCCCGTGAGCGGTCCGGCCGTCATCTCGCCGCCGTTCCCGGCGCGCGGCCCGTCGGATCGGTGGTCGGCTCGCTCGCGGCAGGCACCGGTTCCCTCCTCGGTCAGGTCCCGTCCACGGCGCGGCCGCCGCGGCCCGTCCAGCCCATGATCCGTTACCGGCTCCGCGGCTGTCTGCGCACCGGCGTGACTAGCTTCGCCAGGCTCGTCCCGTCCGGCGGTCCCGGGCCCGCACCAGGGGTCTTGACCATACATATCCACCTATATGTATGGTCAGGGTGCGCGAGCGCATGGCGTCCACCCGGCCTGCCGCCGTGGCCCGCACCGTTACAGGAGGTGAACGGGATGACCGACCTGCAGATCCGCAGGATCCAGTTCGAGTTCGACTCGTCGGTTCCCTTCCAGTGGAACCGCGCCAATCCCGACTTCGGGCTGATGGCCAACGCGATCGGCGTCCTCGCCATCGCCTTCGAGAAGTACATCGTGGCCGTCACCCGCCAGGCGATCCCGCTGCTCACCGATCCCGCGCTCGCCGAGGAGGCCGAGGCGTTCCTGCGGCAGGAGGCGCAGCACGCGCGGGCGCACCGGCTGCACATCAACGCCCTCATCGAGCAACACCCCGGGCTGCGCGCGACCCTGGACGAGGCCGTCGCCGACTACGACCGCCTGCGCGAGCGGGAGCCGCTGGAGTACCACGTCGCCTACATCGCCGCCCTGGAGGCGACGTTCACGCCCCTGTTCAAGATGATGCTCGACAACCGGCAGAGCCTGTTCACGAACGGTGACGACCGGGTGGCGTCCCTGTTCGCCTGGCACTTCGTCGAGGAGATCGAGCACCGCAGCTCCGCGCTGCTGATCTACCACGGCCTCATCGACGACCCCCGGTACCGCACCCGGGTCGCCCGCCGGGTCTTCGCCCACGCGGTGAGCGTCTACGCGGGCATCATCGAGGGCTTCGAGCGGCACGTCCCCCTCGCGGACCGGCTCGTCGACACCCGCCGGATGCTGCCCAGGAGCATCTGGCTGCGCGAGGTCAGCGCGCGGCTGCCGCTGCTGCGCCGGCGGCTGACCGCCGACCAGTACCCCACGGCCTTCCAGCAGGTGCCCATAAGGCAGCTCTGCACGACCCTGGTCCGCCTGCTGCTCTCCCAGGCGCCCCGGCACAGGCCGGTGAACGAACCGTTGCCGGCCTGGGCGGACACCTGGTTCGACGCCTACGGCAAGGGCACGGACATGACCCGGTTCGAGGGCACGCCACTGGGGAGCGGCAGATGAGCGGCCCGTGCGACGCCGCCTTCCGCACCATGGCCGAACGGCTCGGCGGCATCTCCTGCGACGCCGACCCGGTCGGCACCGTCCGGGCCCCCTGGAACCTGGACAACTGGACCCTGCCCGTGGTCGAGACGCTCATGATCGGTGGCGCGCTGTTCGCCCTGGTCCACGCGGTGCGGCTGTGGCGGCGGTCGGGGAACCCGGCCGCCCTGGCCTTCTGGGGCGCGGCCGTGGCGTTCGTGCTCATCCTCGAACCACCGCTGTACTTCCCCCGGCAGTTCGGCATCGGCGAACACCTCGACGTGCTGTTCGTGCACAACGTGTTCGGCGTCCAGTTCCTCTACGACCGGATGCCGCTCTACATCGTCGCGCTCTACCCGGCCTCCTTCTACCTGGCCTGCTCGCTGGTCTCCGCGCTCGGGGTGTTCCAGCGGCACGGCCGGGTGCTCGGCGCCGTGTGCGTCGGGTTCGTCAACCACTGCTTCTACGAGATCTTCGATCACCTCGGGCCGCAGCTGCGCTGGTGGGCCTGGAACACCGACGCCGCCGTCAACGGCCCGATGCTCGGCTCGGTGCCACTGGTCAGCACCGTGATCTTCGGGATCATCGCGCCCGGGCTGCTGGCGTTCTGGTGGCGGCTGCTGATCGCGGAGCCGGCCGAGCGCGGCGCGCTCGGCGGCGGCCGGACGGCCGCCGGCACCGTCGCGGTCGCGGTCCTCACCACGCTTTCCCTGCCGGTCCTCAGCGCCCCGGTGTCCTACCTGACGCTCGCCGGAAACCCGAACGACACCGTCATGTCCGTCGTGCTCTACGCGGCCGTCGTGGTCGTGGGGGCGGTCGCCCTGCCCGCCCTCGCCCGCCGCGCGGACACCGCTCCCGCCGTGACCGGCGACCCCTCCGCCCACCGTTACGCCCTGCTGCACGGCGGGGTGTACCTCGCGGTCTTCGCCGTCCTGTGGGCCGCGTCCCTGCCGGACCTGCTGGCCGCCGAGCACGGCGTGACCGGGAACGGGAACCCCGTCGGCAACCCCTTCTACGCCGCGGGCTGCGCGGTGGTCTGCGGGTGGGTGCTCGTGCTCGTCCGGGCCCGCGCCGGACGCCCGGTCGCGCCGGTCGCCGGCTGACGGACGCGGTCACGGCCGGTGCGAACCGGCGGTGGCCGCCGTCCGGCTGCCCCGGGCGGTCAGCCGTCGGGGACCGGTACCCGACGGGCGTCCGCCCGGACCGTGATGCAGGGGGCCAGCCAGCGCATCAGGTAGTCGCGCAGGCCGGCACCGGTGCGGCGCGGCGTACCGGCGTCCATCACGAAGGACTGCATGGTGCGCAGCATCTGCTCGACCAGCTCGTCGAGGTCCGCCGGGCCGAAACCGGCCGCGGGCCAGTCGACGGGGAACCGCTCGATAAACCCGCGGCCGAGCGCCAGCGCGTGCTCGGAGGTGATGCCCCCCGCGACCGCGCTGCCCCGCTCGGCGGACAGCAGCAGCCCGACGTAGGGTTCGGACGGCAACTGTTCGAGGGTGAACGCCACGCCCTCCACCACGACCTCGGCCGGCGTGCCGCCCCGCCGGGACAGGTGCCGTTCGATGCGGTCGAGGAAGGGGTCCACGGCGTCGAAGGCCGTGGCCACGAGAAGCTCGTCGGTGTTCGCGAAGTACCGGTAGATCGTCTGCCGTGTCACGCCCAGCCGGCGGGCGACCTCCGCCAGGCTCGTGTCGGTCCCGGACCGGTCGATGCACGCGCGCGTCGCCGCGAGGATCCGCCGGACGGCCTCGTCGTCGTCCCCCGGAAGATCACCGGACCAGCCGTGGCGCCGCACCCCGCCCCCTTCCACCTCGTACCGACTGTACTGAACGGCGGGGCGGTCACGGCTGCTCCGGGGCACCGGCCCACGACGGCCTTCAGCCCGCCGCGACCGGCCGCCCTGCCGGCGGCGGGGCGAGGGGCAACATGGACAGGACACGATCGGTGGTGAGGGCCATGGTGCAGCGTCCGGCGGCGTAGGTGGTGGCCGAGAGATGGTGGTCGGCGGAGAGGTCGGCGGTGGCGTCCGCGACGAAGAACACCTCGATGTCGCGCATGAACGCCTCGCGGGCCGTCATGAGGCAGCCGAGGTGGGCGTAGATCCCGGTGATGATGAGCTGGTCGCGGCCGAGGTCGGCCATGACCCTGGCCAGCGGGGTCTGCTGGAAGTCGCCGTAGACGACCGGGATCCCGAGCGTGGCGCAGTGCGAGCGCAGCGCGATGATGTTGGTGACGAGTTCGGGGATCGGGGGGACGTCGCGGGCGAAGGCGTCCGCGAAGTGGTTCTGCAGGTCGTGGATCAGCAGCACGGCACGGGAGGGGTCCGCGGTCCAGCCGATGCCTCCGGCGGCGCCGGTCACGGCGGCCACGCTCTTGCGCATCATCTCATCCCTGATTAGATCTGCCTAAGTTAGGTTAGGCATACCTATATTTCAGGGGCGACGGGTGGTCGTCAAGGGTGTTCAGGCTCACTTGACAGGCGCGCCGTCTGGTTGGATCTTAGGTAAGCCTTGCCTAAGTAAGGCGTCGTCTGTGTCGCGCGTCGGCCGGCCGTGTCCGCCGCGCGGCCGGTATCACGGCAGGAGACTCCGGGAACCCTCGCTCTCAGGGCAGGGGAGTCGAGGGTTCCCGGTCCCGCCGGCCGTGATCGGGGCCGTCGTTGCCGACATCCTCGGAGGAACCCGATGAGCAGCCCGTTCGACGACGCCGACGGCGTCTTCCTCGTGGTGGTCGACGACGAGGGACGGCACTCGTTGTGGCCGCTGTTCGCACCCGTCCCCGCCGGGTGGACCACTGTCCACGGGCCCGCCGGGCACGAGGACTGCCTCGACTACGTCCAGCGGTCCTGGACCGGCCTGGGCCCGCTGAGCCCGCGATGGGGGCGGGCGTGACCGGCACCCCCGCGCCGTTCCGCCGCCGCGCAGGCACGCCCCCACGCCGTGGGCCTGTGACACCGCTCCCGCCCGGCCCGGCGTGTCGCCCTGCCGGGTCGGACGGGAGCGGCGCGCGGTCAGCCGCCGATCACCCCGCCGTCCTTGCGGGTGATGACGATCGTGGCCGAGCGGGGGCGGCCGGTGGGGCTGAAGTCGGGCCAGTTCGAGCTCGCCCGCGGGTTGTCGGGCGTGCCCGAGTCACCGGGGTGCTGGATGTTCACGAACAGCGACCGGCCGTCCGGCGTGGCGGTGATGCCGGTGATCTCCGAGCGCGGCGGGCCGACCAGGAACCGCCGGATGTCGCCCGTGCGGGTGTCGGCCGCCAGCATCTGGTTGTTCTGCGGGGCGCCGTTGACCATCGGCTGGGTGCCGTCGGTCTGGATCCACAGCCGCCCGGCGGCGTCGAACCAGAGGCCGTCGGGCGAGCCGAACGCCTGGTCCGGGGGGACGGTGGCGCCGCTGGCCTGGTCCCCGGCGAGCAGGAAGATGTCCCACTCGAACGTCTTCGCGCTGGGGTTCCCGCCCTCGTCGATCTTCATGATGTGGCCGAAGCGGTTGTTCAGCCGCGGGTTGGCCGCGTTCACCGACTCGGTCCGGGCCGTGTTGTTCGTGCAGGTGAAGAACACCGCGCCGGTGCGGGGCTGCACCGTGCACCACTCCGGGCGGTCCATCGGGGTCGCGCCCACCGCGTCGGCGGCCAGGCGCGCGTGGATCAGCACCTCGGCCTGGTCGGCGAACCCGTCGGCCTCGGTCAGGCCCGGCCGGCCGTGCACCAGCGGCAGCCACGTGCCGGAGCCGTCCTCCTCGAACCGGGCGACGTACAGGGTGCCCCGGTCGAGGGGGCTGCGCCGGTGCCTGAGCGCCTGGTGGATCGGTTCCGCGCCCACGAACTTGTAGAAGTAGTCGAACTGCGTGTCGTCGCCCATGTAGACGACGGCCTCGCCGTGCCTGCCGCGCACGACGACGGCGTTCTCGTGCTCCATGCGTCCCAGGGCGGTCCGCTTCTTCGGCTTCGACGAGGGGTCGAAGGGATCGACCTCCACCACCCAGCCGAACCGGTTGTACTCGTTCGGCTCCTTGCGCATGTCGAACCGGGAGTCCGTGGTGTACCAGGGGTACGGGCTCTCCGACCCGATGCCGTAGCGGTCCTCGGCCGAGCCGGCCGGCGGCGGCTGCTCGCCGTAGTAGAAGTACTTGTTGATCGTCTCCTCGCAGGTCAGGTACGTGTTCCAGGGGGTCGGGCCGCTGGCGCAGTTGTTCAGGGTGCCCAGCACCCGGACACCGCTGGGGTCCGCGCTGGTGCGCAGCAGCCGGTGGCCCGCCGCGGGACCGGTGACCTCGGTGGGGGTGGTCATGGTCACCCGGCGGGCGAACCTCGACTCGACGATGCGCCACCGGTCGTCGCGGTGGTTCTGCTCGATCTCGATGACCGACACGCCGTGCGCGGCGAGCGACTTGGCGGTCTTCTCCGCCGACCAGTTGGCCCGGCCGTCGGTGTGCAGCAACTGCTCGGTGGTGCATTCGTGGTTCACGCAGAGCAGGCCGGAACGCCCGCCGCGGAGCGGGAAGAACCACATGCCGTCGTGGTGGTCACCGGCCTGCCGGGCCTGCTCCGCCGCGCTGTTGCCGGCGTTCTCGGCGAACGCGGGCCCGGACGGCTCGATCGGGTGGCCCCAGGGGAAGAGCACCTGGTACTGGTACCCGGGCGGCAGCATGACCTGGTCGGCGACACTCGGCGGGATCGCCGGGAACCCGAGCAGCCGCGGCTTGCCGTGCCCCCCGTGCCCGCCTCCCGGCCGGGTGGCGGCCGCCGCCTCGGCCGGGTTCGCGGCGCCGAAGAACGACGCGGTGGCGGTGGCGAGCCCGCCGGCCAGCACCGTCCTGCGGGACATGCGGCGCTGGACCAACTCGGAGATCGAAGGTGAAGCAGCGTTGTCGGGATGCACAGATGGTCTCCAGCCATGAGCGTGGACCGCGGGTTCGCCGAGGTCAGAAGCGCAGTAACGCTAGAGAGGTGAGATGTCCCGATCTTCACCTGAATGTGAACGAAAGCGTAAGTTCACCTGCTCGCCGTGCCCGGCCACGCCCAGAGGTGTGCCCGGGCGAGAGATCAGGAGCCGATGTCGCGGTCGCCGGCCTCGATGAGCCCGCTCTCGTAGGCGAAGATCACGACCTGGGTGCGGTCGCGCAGGCCGAGCTTGGTGAGGATGCCCGACACATGTGACTTGACGGTCGCGGCGCCGATGAAGAGCTCCTTGGCGATCTCCGAGTTGCTGGCGCCCCGCGCGATGGCCGCCATCACCTCGCGCTCCCGGTCGGTGAGGCGGTCCAGGCGGCCCGCGGCGGCGGCGTTGACGGTGCGGCGCTCGGTGAACTGGCCGATGAGGCGCCGGGTGATCGACGGGGCCAGCAGCGCCCCGCCGTCGGCCACGGTGCGGACGGCACTGGCGAGCTGGTCGGTGGGGATGTCCTTGAGCACGAAGCCGCTCGCACCGGCGCGCAGTGCCTTGAAGACGTACTCATCGGGGTCGAAGGTGGTCAGGATCAGCACCCGGACGTTCCAGTCGGCGGCGGCCAGGATCCGGGAGGTCGCCTCCAGGCCGTCCATGTCGGGCATCCGGATGTCCATGAGGATCACGTCCGGACGGTGCCGGCGCGCCACCTCGATCGCCTCGACCCCGGTTCCGGCCTCGGCGACGACCTCGATGTCGTCCTGGACCCGCAGGATCATGGCGAAGCCGCCACGGACCAGCGCCTGGTCGTCGACCACCGCGACACGGATGCTCACGAGGTTCCTTTCTCGCCCGGCGGCTCGGCGGCCGGGGAGCACATCCGCCGGATCGGGGCTTTCGCCGGGCCCGTCGTCTCGCTCACTTCGGCTCGCCTCCGGTGGGCAGGTGGGCGACGACGTGGAACCCGCCGTCCGGGCGTGGCCGGGCGTCGAGGGTGCCGCCCAGCAGCAGCGCCCGCTCCCGCATCCCGATGATCCCGTGCCCCCGGGTGCCGTTCGGGGCGACGCCCGGGCCGGGTAGGGCGGCGGGACCGCCGTCGAGCACCTCGACGACGAGCCCGCTCCGGTCGGCGCCGAGCCGCACCTCGGCGCGCGCACCGGGCCCGGCGTGCTTGAGCACGTTGGTGAGCGCCTCCTGGACGATGCGGTACGCGAACAGGTCCACCCGGGCCGGAAGCCCGGCCGGTGTCCCGTCCGCCGCCAGCGACACCTCCACTCCGGCCGCGCGGATCTGCTCGACCAGCCGGGGGAGGCCCGTGAGGCTGGGCTGCGGGCCCAGCCCGTCGAGGTCGGTCTCCGGCCGGAGGACCCCGAGCAGGTGGCGCAGCTCGTCGAGCGCCTGGCGGCCCGCCTCCTCCACCGCCCCCATCGCGCGCAGGGCGCCGTCGGGATCCGCGGCGGCCACGGCCTTGGCCGCACCCGCCTGCACGGTCATGAGGCTCACCCGGTGGGCGACCACGTCGTGCAGTTCGCGCGCGATGCGGGTCCGTTCCTCGGCCACGATCCGGCGGGACTCGGCGGCCTGCTCCCGCCGCGACTGGATGATGCGCTGCTCGCGCAGCCGGAAACGGTGCCCGACGTACCACGCCCCGAACATGAAGGCGCTGCCGTAGATGACGGCCTCCTGCCACGGGGCCGGGTCGATGAGGCCCTCGACGTTGAGGACCAGGAGGGCCGCGGCGACTCCCACCTGGGCCCGCCGGTCTTCGGTGGAGTACCGGCCCGCGCTGTACAGGGCGATGATCGTCACCACCCCGGTGAGGTCCTTGTCGGCGAGGCCGCCGAGCGTCACGGCCCAGGCGGCCACCGCCACGCCCACCACCGGCAGCGGTGCGCGCCGGCGCCAGTACAGGGCCGCGGCGGCCACGGCGAACACCGGTACGGCGGCGACCGGGATGTCGTCGAGGGGACGGATGGCCAGCTCGTCGCCGGGCGCATCCATCACGAACACCGTCGCCAGGAAGACGGCGAGCGCGAGAGCGGCGTCCGCGGCGCGCGGCCAGCGGGCGAAGGGGCCCCGGAACAGGCTCGGGGCGTGCCCGAGAGGGGTCCGGGCGGGCGGTGCCGTACGGTTCACCATCGCTCCACGGGGGGATATGAGGCGGCCCGCCGTGAACTCGGCGGCGGGAACGGCCCCACCGTAAGCCAGGCCGTACGCGCGGTCATCCGCCTGCAGGCGGAGGCGGGCTCCGCCGCCCGGGGGGAACGGCCCGCACCGGCGGCCGAACACGACCCGCCGCGCGGCGGAAGGCCGGCCCGTCCACGGGCGGGCGACCGCGCCAGGTCCCGGCATGCACGGTTGAACACGGCGCCGTCCCCGGCGCACCCGCCGTCCGGACGGACCACCGAAGGAGCACCGTCATGCATCGCATCATCCGTCGTATCGGCGCCGCCAGCGCGCGCAGACCGTGGGCCACGATCGGGATATGGGTGGCCGCCACCCTCATCTTCCTGGGGTCGGCGGGTGTCGCCGGCGGCACGTTCGTCGACGACTTCGTCGCCCCCGGCAGCCAGAGCGAGCAGGCGATGGAACTGCTGGAGGAGCGCTTCCCCGAAGCGGCCGGCGGCAGCGCCATGGCGGTGTTCGCCGTACCGGAAGGGCAGCGGCTGGAGCGCCACCGGTCCGCCATCGACGCCGCGGTCGCCCGGATCGGCGGCGTGGAGCACGTGACCGCGGTGGCCGCTCCGTTCGCCGCCGGCACGGTGTCGCCCGACGGGCGCGTCGGCTTCGCCGAGATCACCTTCGACGTGCCGGCGACGGAGCTCGGCCCGGACTCGATCGCCGCGATCGGCGACGTGTTGCAGCCCGTGCGGGACGCCGGCATCACGGCGGAGGTCGGCGGTGACGCGGCGTTCATCAACGCCGAGCCGATAAGTTCGGGCACCGAGGCGGCCGGCGTGCTGGCCGCGCTGGTCGTGCTGCTCGTCGCGTTCGGCACGGTCGTCGCCGCGCTGGTTCCGGTCGCGCTCGCCCTGCTGACGGTCGCCGCCGGCATGGGCGGCATCATGCTGCTGGCCGGCGCGATGGACGTCTCCGGTGCCGCGCCGACCATCGGCGCGATGATCGGGCTGGGGGTCGGCATCGACTACGCCCTGTTCATCATGGCCCGCTACCGCGAGAACCGGGCCGCCGGTCAGGACAACCCCACCGCCCTGTCGGGCGCCATGGGGTCGGCGGGCTCCGCCGTCCTGTTCGCCGGCGGCATCATCGTCGTGGCGATGGCCGCCCTGTCGCTGACCGGTCTGGGCTTCCTGATCTCGGTCGGCCTCAGCACCGCGCTGGTCGTGCTCTTCGCCGTGGCCACCGCCCTCACGCTGCTACCGGCGGTGCTGACGCTGCTCGGTGACCGCATCGACGCCGGGCGGCTCATCGGCCGCCGGCGCCCCGCCAGGCGGGCGAAGGACGCGAGGGACGCGAAGGACGCGAAGGACGTGGAGAACACGGCCTGGTGGCGCTTCGCGCACCGCGTCTCGGGCCGGCCGTGGCCGTACCTGATCGTCGCGTCGGCGGCGCTGTTCGTGCTGGCGGCCCCGGCGCTGTCGATGGAGACGGGTTTCCCGGACGCCGGTGACGACTCGACGAGCACCACGCACCGGCGCGCCTACGACCTGCTGGCGGAGGGCTTCGGTCCGGGCTTCAACGCCCCGCTGCTGCTCGTCGCCGACCTGCGCGCCCCGGGCGTGGACGCCCAGGACATCCCCGCACTGTCCGCGCGCGTCGCCGCCGACCCCGGCATCGCCATGGTCGGCGAGCCGCGTACCTCTCCCGCCGGGGACGCGGTCGTGCTGCCCATGATCCCCACCACCGCGCCCACGGACGCCGCGACGTCCGAGACCCTGGCCCGCGTCCGCGACCTCGTTCCCGCCAACGTGTCCGTGTCGGGCCTGACCGCCATGACCGACGATCTCACCGAGCAGCTCAGCGATACCCTGCCGATCTTCATCGCCGCGATCCTGGTCGCGTCGTTCCTGCTGCTGATGGTGGTGTTCCGGTCCATCGTGGTGCCGCTGAAGGCGGCCGTGGTGAACCTGCTGTCGATCGGCGGCGCGTACGGCGTCGTGGTCGCCGTGTTCCAGTGGGGCTGGTTCAAGGACGTGTTCGGCCTGGAGGGGACGATCCTGATCGCGTCCCCGCTGCCCACGATCTTCTTCGCGGTCCTCTTCGGCCTGTCCATGGACTACGAGGTGTTCCTGCTCTCCCGGATCCGGGAGAGCTACGACGCCACGGGTGACACCGTCGAGTCGGTGGCCCGCGGCATGGCCGGCACGGGCCGCGTGATCACCTCCGCCGCACTGATCATGACGGTGGTGTTCCTCGGCTTCGTCGCCAACCCGTCGCCGCTGGTCAAGATGCTGGGCCTGGGGCTGGCGACGGCGATCGTGCTGGATGCGACGATCGTCCGGATGGTGCTGGTGCCCGCGGCCATGGCCCTGCTGGGCCGGGCCAACTGGTGGCTGCCCCGCCGGCTCGACCGCCGGCTGCCCCACCTCGGCCTGGAGGGCGCCGGCGACGTCCCGCGGCGGCCCGAACCGGAGCCCGCCGCCGTGTCCGGCCGAGGCTGACGCGGCGGCCTCGCAGAGGTCGGCCGGGCCCGGTCCGCTCCCAGGACCGGGCCCGGCCACGGTCGTTCCGTCGAGCGGACATCGGGCGAGCGCATGGTCAGTGCTCCGCCCGTTGCACGAACGCGGTGACCGCCCGCGGGAAGAAGAGGCGGTCCGGCCGGAACACGTCGTGCGGAGCCTCGGGGACGACCACGACCTCGACGTCCGGCCGGACGTCGCGGTAGCGGGCGATGTCCTCGTCCGTGAGGATCCCGCCCCGGCCGCCGGGCCGGGCCACCAGGAGCGGGCACGGCAGGGACCCGAGACCGTCCCACAGCTCCCGCGGCGTCGAGTGCGCGGCGAGCTGGTCGAAGACGTGCCGCGGCATGCGGTCGCTCATCGGCCGGCCGCGGAACGTTGTCTGCCATTGCGACTCCACCAGCGACGGGCTCAGCCGCACCTCCATCGCGCGGTAGTCCGCGATGGCCAGCGACGCCACGCGCTCGGGGCACGACAGCGCCAGGTCCAGTCCCCAGGTGGTGCCCCGCGAGAAGGTCACCAGGTGGAACCGCTGGATCCCTTCCTCGTCCAGCACCGCTCTCAGATCCGCGGCGTGGTCCGCCGCCGTATAGCCCGAGGGTGGGGCCTCGCTGCCGCCGCGACCGCGCACCTCGACGACCAGGAGGCGCCGGGGGGCGAAGAACTCGAGCATCCCGCCGTATTCATCGGCCGTGTCCGACAGGCCGGGCGAGAACAGCACTGGCAGCCCGACGGGATCGGCCGGCGCGTTGTCCAGGTACCGGATGCGCGGTCCGCTGCGAGCGGTCCAACCTGCTTTGAAGATCACCCGACCGAATATCCCATCCTGGGGTTGTTGTGCCGATCACCACCCTGGGGTGAACCGGCGCGGGGCCGGGTCCGCGCTTGCGCCCGGCGGATGCGTTTTGGTAGAGCGGTTGCGCCACCCCACCGGATGAAACGAGTTCTGTCATGACCGAAGGCAGTTACCTGCGGCCCGACCTCAGCCTGGCGGGCGCCGAGCACGTCCGCCGCTACCAGGAGACCGACGGGGAGGTCGGCTACCGCTGGAACGGCGCGCACATCCTGCTGCTGACGACCACCGGCCGGAACAGCGGCCGGCCGCGCACCGCGCCGCTCATCTTCGCCCGTGCCGGGGACGACTATCTGGTGGTCGCGTCGAAGGGCGGTGCGCCGACGCATCCGGCGTGGTACCTCAACCTGCGGGAGAACCCGCAGGCGCGCATCCAGGTGCGCGCCGAGCGGCTGAGCGTCGTCGCGCGCACCGCCGGGGAGCAGGAGAAACCACGGCTGTGGAAGATCGTCAACGAGGTGTGGCCCCCTTACGACGACTACCAGGCGCGGACGGACCGCGACATCCCGGTGGTCGTCCTCACCCCGGTGCCCCGCGACGAGGCCGGGTGAGGCGACGGACCGGAACGCCACGACCGGCCGGCACGGCGGGTCGCGGAGCCGGCGGCTCTCCGGCGGTCCGGCGCCCGCCGGCCCGGCCGCCCGGCGGAACGGGCTCCGGGCCGCCGGTCAATGACCGATCACGAGCGGCAGGGTCTCCCAGCCGCGGACGGTGGAGGTCGGCGCCAGCTTGGCGCCGGCCCAGTCGACGTCCCAGTCCGGGAAGCGCTTGAGGATCTCCTCCAGTGCGATCCGCCCCTCCAGCCGGGCCAGTGCCGCCCCGAGGCAGTAGTGGGCGCCGAGGCCGAAGGTGAGCTGCTGGCCGGCGCGGCGGTGGATGTCGAAGCGTTCGCCGTCGGGGTAGCGGGCCTCGTCGCGGTTGGCGGCGGCGACGAGGAACAGGATGGCGCTGCCGGCCGGCACCGTCGCACCGTGGAACTCGACGTCTTCGGTGACGTACCGGCCGACGAACGGGCCGGGGGGTTCGAAGCGCAGCAGTTCCTCGACCGCGCCGGGGATCAGCGCGGGGTCGGCGGCGAGTTCGCGGCGCTGGTCGGGGTGGCGGGCGAGGGTGGACCCGGCCCAGCCGATGAGCCGCCCGGTCGTCTCGTTGCCGGCGCCGGCGACCACGGTGACGTAGGTGATGACCTCCTCGCGGGTGAGGGTGCGCGTCACGCCGTTCTCGTCCTCGAACTCGGCGGTCAGCAGCGTGGTCATCAGGTCGTCGGAGGGATGGTCGCGACGCCAGTCGATGTAGTCGGCGAACGTCTCGTTGGTGAAGTGCGTTCCCGCGCTGTAGTCCATCGGCCCGCCGGCCTCGGTGCGCAGGCTCTCGTCGGTGGTGTCGCGGATGGCCGCCTGGTCGGCCTCCGGGATGCCGAGCAGCATGCCGATCACCCGCATCGGCATCTCGGCGCTGACCTCGGAGATCAGGTCGAAGGACCGCTCGCCGACCAGCGGGTCCAGGGTGCGCGCGCAGAACCGGCGCACCATCGGCTCCAGCGCGGCGATCCGGCGGGGGGTGAAGACGCGGACGAGCAGCCGGCGGTGCACGTCGTGCAGCGGGGGGTCCTCGAAGATCAGCGTGCCCGGCGGGATCTCGATGCCGGACTTGATCAGTTCGAGGACCGCGCCCTTGGCGGAGGAGAACGTCCGCCAGTCCGGCAGGCCGCGCTCGCAGTCGGCGAACCGGCTGACCGCGTAGAAGTCGTGCTTGTCGTTGTAGTACAGCGGCGCCTCCTCCCGCATCCGCCGGTACGTCGGGTAGGGGTCCGCGGTCAGGGCCAGGTCGTAGGGATCCCAGTAGATCGCGCCGTCGGTACTCACCTGCGTGCCTCCAGGGCTCGGGCGGAGGAGCGTCGACCGCCGTGTCGGCCGGATCGTGCGCTGCGAGCTGTCACGTGCTGGGGACGGGCGCCGCACCTGCGGCCGGGGCTGATGGCGCCGGCCGGTAAGGGCAATGCGCGTATTCGATCACGCAGCATAGCGATATCGGAGCACGAGATAATGCATGAATTTATGGCCGATATCGGTCGGCACGCGAGCGGAATCCGGTCCAGGAAACCCCTGGACCGGATTCCGCAGCCCCCGGGCGCGGAGGGGGCGTCACATCTTCGTGGCGGCGGATTTGATGGCTTCGCGGATCCGGGCATAGGTGCCGCAGCGGCAGATGTTGCGGAGCTCGTCCAGGTCGGCGTCGGTGATCTCGCGGCCTTCGGCGCGGGCCTGGCGGACCTTGGCCACGGCGGACATGATCTGGCCGGGCTGGCAGTAGCCGCACTGGGCGACGTCGTACTCCAGCCAGGCCTCCTGCATGGGGTGCAGGTCGCGGCCGACGGTGCCGGGCAGGCCCTCGATGGTGACGACCTCGTCGTCCGGGCCGAGCTGCGCGACGGGCACCGAGCAGACGTTGACCGCCTTGCCGTTGACATGGGAGGTACAGGCCTGGCAGACACCGATGCCGCAGCCGTACTTGGGGCCGGTGACGCCGAGCAGGTCGCGCAGCACCCAGAGCAGGCGGACGTCGTCCTCGACCTCCACAGTGATCTTCTTGCCGTTGAGACTGAAGGAGTGGGTCGGCACGTCAGGGCTCCTCTAGAAGGCGCGGTCCAGGCCGTCGGTGGGGGACTGGGGGGTGGACGGCTGCAGCGGGAAGGGCTCGAAGCCCAGGGTGGAGTGGTTGAGGGGGAAACGGGTCGGCATGGTCCCCGTGGCGCGGGCGTACGCGCAGGCCACGGCGGCCAGGGACGGGGCCACCGCCAGCTCGCCGGCGCCGCCGGGCTCGTCGCCGGTGGGCGGCAGGACGATGACGCGGGTCTGCGGCGGGGTGTTCCACTGCCGCGTGTAGAAGTAGTTGTCCCAGCTCCCTTCGAGCGGGATGCCGTCCTTGATGTGCAGGCTGGCGGTCAGCGCCATCGCGATGCCGTCGTTCAGGCCGCCGATCATCTGCGCCTCCAGGCCGCGCGGGTTGATCGGCAGCCCCGCGTCCACCACGACCAGGGCGCGGGTGACGCGGGGGCCGGCGACGCCGTGCCGGATGGGGCGGTTGACGGTCTCGGGGCGGCAGTCGAGCTCGACGAGGACCGCGCAGGCGGCCCGGTACTCGGCGTGCAGGCCGATGCCCTGGGCGACGCCGTCGGGCAGGGCCCGCCCCCAGCCGCCCTCGGCGGCCGCCCGGTCCAGGGCGGTGCGCAGCCGCCCGTTCTTCAGGTACTCGCGGCGGAACTTCACCGGGTCCTTGTTCATCGCGGCGGCGAGCCGGTCCACGACGAGTTCCCGCGCGCACACCAGGTTCGGCGAGTAGACGTTGCGCATGCTGCCGGTCTTGAACTTCAGCGGGACCTCGGTCAGCGTCTGCTTGGTCGAGCCGAAGTTGTAGGGGGACGACTGGCTCAGGATGAAGAACACCTGGGAGACGATCGGGTTCCCGACGACCGGCAGCTTGGCGGCGTTGGCGGTGACGATGTCGCCGAACCCGTGGCTGAAGCTGGTCTCGACGTTGACGTGCCGCTGCTCGTAGCTGAGCACGTCCCCGCCCCGGTAGGTGGCGCGGATGCGGGAGACGCACATCGGGTGCGCGCGGCCCTGCCGGACGGAGTCGGTCCGCGACCACGACAGCTTGACCGGCTTGCCGATCTTCTTGGAGATCTCCGCGGCCTCCACCGCGGCGTCGGTGTGCAGCCGCCGCCCGAACGAGCCGCCGCCCTCCACGACGTGCACCTTGACGGCGGTCACCGGAAGGCCGAGCAGCCCGGCGATCTGGTTCTGCGCGTCCCCGGGGACCTTCAGGCTGGACCAGATCTCGGCGCGGTCGGCCCGCACGTCCGCGATCGCGACCTCCGGCTCCAGCGGGGAGTTGGAGGCGAACATGAAGGTGAACTCGGCGTCGATGGACTTGCTGAACAGCGGCGGCCCGGCCGGTGACGGCACCGCCTTCTTGAGCTTCGCCAGCACGGTGTCGTCGGACTCCCCGGCCACCGGCCCCGGCCGCCAGGTCACGTCCAGCGCCCGGAGCGCGTCGATGCACTGGCCGAACGTCCGGCCGCGCACGGCCACCCCGTGCTTCAGCACCACGACGTCGGTGATGCCGGGCATGGCCGTCACGGCGGCGGCGTTGCGGACGGACGCCACCGTGCCGTCGATGGTCGGCGGGCGCCGCATCATCGTCGGCAGGGCGTTCGGGACGTCCAGGTCCATGGCGAACGTCTTGCGGCCCGTCACGGCGGCGAGGGCGTCCACGCGGTTCGCCGGCCTGCCGATGACGGTGAACTTCGCGGGGTCCTTCAGCGGTACCAGGACCGGAATCACGTTGGTGGTCGCGGCAGCCTTCGCCAGCGAACCGTAGCTCGCCCGCCGGTCGCCGTGGATCACGAAGCCGGCCTCGGTGGTCACCTTGGCGGCGTCCACCTTCCAGGCCCGCGCGGCGGTCTCGACGAGCCGCCGCCGCGCGACCGCGGCGGCGGTGCGCACCGGGGTGTAGAGCGAGCGGACGGACGTGGACCCGCCGGTGAACTGGTTGAACAGCAGCTCGGGGCGGGCGTCGGAGAGGGTGACCTTGACCTTGTCCAGCGGCAGGTCCAGTTCCTCGGCGATCAGCATCGCGATGGCGGTGGTGATGCCCTGCCCCACCTCGGCCCGGGGGAGCGCGTACGACGCGGTCCCGTCCTCGTGGACCTGGACGGTGACGAGCCCGGCGGTCGGCGACGCTGCGATCTTCACCAGGTCGCCGACGTCGAAGATCTCCTCCAGCTGGGGCAGGGACGGGACGTCCGCCGCGGCCGGGTCACCGGTCCACTGCACGGCAACCGCCAGTGTCGGCGCCGTGACCAGGTAGCCGAGGAAGTGCCTGCGCCGCAGCCCCTCGTCCGGTTCGTTCGATTCGTGTTCCATGGCGGTCCTCCCGGCGGTCCCGTCCTACCTTTGCGCCGATCCGTCCCGGGGCGGGCCGGATGGCGGCGCTCGGGCTCGGAACCTGACGGATTCCGAGCCCGAGATTCGTTGCGGAGTCCCCGGCCACGGCGTGCGTGGCCGGGGCCGTTGGTTACGGGAAGTTCGGGTTGTTGGCGACGGGGATCTCGATGCTGATCGGGAAGTCCCCCTCGGACAGGACGAGCAGGGCGCCCAGGCGGAGGATCTCGTCGAAGGCCCAGTAGACCTTCTGCAGGATCCCCGGCGCCCTCTCCAGCGAGAGCAGTCCCTCACGGACGGCGATGAAGGGCTCCCAGGCGATCTCGAAGACCGAGTCCCAGAACGGGTCCTTGCGGATCTTCAGCCAGTTGGCGATCTCGTCGCCGAGCACGTAGCGGGTCAGCGAGCCGAGGATGGGCTTGGTGAGGAGGCCTCCGTCGAGGAAGGAGCCGAGGTTGAGCAGCATGTCGGCCAGCTTGATGCCCTCGGGCGTCGGGGCCAGGATCGGGGTGAGGACCTGCGCGGCCTGGGAGTTGGCCTCGCTCCACGACTTGGGGATGTACTCGTCCTTGATGCCGAGCATGTGCGCGGCCAGCTGCCAGGAGTGCAGGAAGGCCTCGGACTCGGCGGCGGGGATCGGGATCTTCCACTTGATCAGGTTCTGCATGACGGTCGTGGGCAGGCTGTGCCAGGTGACCATCATGTCCGCCTGGCTGATCGGGATCTCCTCGTCGGCGACCTTCGACCAGGCCGGGGACTTCGGCAGCAGGTTGCGCACGCCCGCGTGCGCCAGCCGGGTCTTGACGCAGGTCACGATCATCGAGCCGTCGGGCTTGTAGGCGTCGTCGGTCCCGATGTCGTACCCGAGCTTGGCGGTCTTGGTGATGCGGTCCTTCATGTCCGCACCGCCCTTGGAGTAGTAGACCGCGCGCGCCTCCCGGGGGATGACCGTGCTCATCATCCCGCTGGCGAAGCCGTAGGTGACGCCGAGGTAGAGACCCCGCTTCTCGTTGAAGTTGACCGCGGTGGCGAGCTTGCTTTGGTCGGCCCAGGACGGCATCTGCCTGGCCCGCTCCATGAATTCCCGCAGGTCCGCGGGCAGCCCGGCCGGCAGCGGCTGGCCGTTCTTGGTCCAGGTCCGCAGCAGCTTGTTGACCTGGGGCACGACGCCCCGGTCGAGCAGCGAGCCGACCAGTTCGTCGGCTTCGGCGTCCCACACCTGGCGCGGGTCGGCGCCGGCCCCCGCGCCGGCCACCGAGCCCTCCGGAGACCAGGTCCACAGCATGCCCGCCCCGGCGGGCGATGTGACGCCGCCCAGCGCACCTACCGCGCCCAGCGTTCCCCCCGCCACCAACACGTTGCGCCTACTGGGTTTCTCCATGCTTCGTTCCTCCTCGGGCAGAGCGCGCCCTCTTGATACTCTGATACACGGAGGGTGTCTGTGTATCATTGGCGCTTCGTCAATAAGAGCACACCGTGTCGGTCGTCACAAGCCCTCTTGTGCTGACGGCTGTGAGCGCCTACGGCAGAATCAGTCGTCTCAGGAGGAGACCGTGGAACCTGCGTTGCCCTTCCTCATGCCGATCTCGGGCCAGGAGTCACTCCTCGAACGCGCGTACATCGACGCCGTCGAACAGGTCGACGACACCGACGAGACCCGGGTGCGCGTGCTCGACGCGGCGTACGAGCAGTTCTGCCGCCTGGGTGTGCAACGGTCCACCATGGAGGACGTGGCCCGCCGGGCCGGGATCTCACGGGTCACGCTCTACCGGCGGTTCGCCACCAAGGACGCGCTGGTCGCCCAGGTGGTCCGCCGGGAGTTCCGCCGGTACTTCGACCAGTTCCTCGTCGAGATCCAGGAGGCCGAGACCGTCGCCGACCGCGTGGTGCTGGGCTTCGTGAGCTCGCTGCGCGCCATCCGGAGCAACCCGATGATCGGCGGCCTGATCGACACGGAGCCCGACCTGCTCGTGTCCTCCATGATCAACGACGGTGGGCGGACCCTCGCCACCGTGCGGCAGTTCCTCGCCGGCCAGCTCCGCCACGAGCAGCACGCGGGCAACGTGCCGGAGGACCTGGACGTCGATCATGTGGCCGAGCTGATGGTCCGGATCTCCGCCTCCTTCCTGGCCATCCCCAGCCACCTCATCGACCTCGACGACGACGAGCAACTGGCCGCGCTGGCCCGGCGATTCCTCGTGCCCATGCTGGAACCGCCGGCTCGCTGAATCGGCCGCTGACACCGGCCCCGGGAGCCCGGGCTCGGTGGAATCATTTACGAGTGCTCGCATATTGCATAACGCGACACGATTTTCGGCGCCCCTGACCGCTCGGTGCCTCCGTTGGTAATACCTGCGCCTCACAGGGGCTGGTGTGTAAGGTGAGACACCTTGGGTATGGGCGGGCCGTCCGTACTGTGATGCATGTCACCGGGTCGTGAAGAAATGGCCGGTGATGGGTTGGCGGTTGGCTGTGCCATACCATCCGGGCCTCTCTGACTGGTGGTTTCTCCGGTCGGTCCGGGTGCGACGCTAAACATCTGCTAGAGCGATGCTGGAAGAGCGCGCTCGGGCGGGGCAAGTGCGGCGGGGGAAGTGGCCGCTCCTGGTCGTCCCCTGGCATCCGTCCGGTGCCGGGGGCGTGGGCGCTGCGAGGGGTTTGCAGGTGGCGGGGCATCTGCCGGCCGGACGCCTAGTTGAATAATCAATGGTTCGGGGGTCTGGCCGCGGGGGCCGGTGTTCACGGAACCATGCCGGGTCAATTGCAGTTATATTTGGGTGGGGGCTGCCGGGCCGAGTGGCCTGGTGATGCGGGATAGGTCTCCTCGCCGATGTCGTCGCTGGATCAAACGGGTGACTGTATGTCCACGAGACTACTCAGCGTAGTCTTTTCCGTTTTACTCCCGAGCGTGCCTAACGTAACGAGCTTGCTACGTTCCGTCCCATCTCGTCGTGGTGCGGCTATTCAAATGCGCCGAGATTGTCTCGTTTCCCGAGTTGAGTGGTCCGCCAGCGTTCTCTCGAGACAGGGAATATCGTGCCGAAAAGAATTCCTGAATTGCAGGAGTGGACCACGCCCGACCTGGCGACCCTCATCGAGATGGACCGGGCCAATCTGCTGGCACGTTACGGGCGTGCGATGGAGACCGCCGAGGGGCCCGTCGCCACTGAACCGGCGGCGCTCAGACGGGTGGCGGCGACCGCGGACCAGGTTCTCACCGACGTGGTCGAGAGCCTGCGCGCCGACCGGGTACGGGTAGCCGAGAGCTACAAGATCGCCGCTTCTGAGGAGGAGGACCGGAAGGCGGCCGACGAGCCGCATCCGCGGGAGTCGCTGGTGGCGGGCTCGACCATGTTCGACATGGTTCTGCGGAAGCTGATCGGCCATCTCCGCGTTGACGAGGAGTCCGCCCAGGGCGTCATCCTGGCGATCGTGGCCCTGCACCAGAGCCTCATGATGCGGCTCTCGGAGGAGTTCATCGCCTCCTCCGGCCGGCTGCTCAGCGACGTGCACGAGGCCCAGACCAGCGAGCGGGCACGGATCGCACGCGAGATCCACGACCGGGCCGGGTTCTGGCTGAACACCGCCTCCCACCAACTCGAACTGCTCGACGCCGCCGCGGAGCAGTCGCTGATCTCCGGCCGGGAGGCCGAGCGGCTGAAGAAGGTGCGCGAGGCGGTCGGGAACGTCGTCCACAGCCTGCGGGAGGTGACGTCCGAGCTGCGCCTGCAGGAGCCGATGAAGAGCCTGGAGACCGCGCTGCTGATCGCGCTGTCGGCCCTGTCGAACGACGAGGTGACGCTCCGGGTGAACATCAACGGTGACGAGGCCTGGGCGCCGCACACGGTCAAGGACGAAACGTTCCTCATCATCCGGGAGGCGGTCCGCAACGCGGTCGTGCACGGGCGCTCCAGGCTCGTCGTCGTCGGCGTGCACATCGCGCCCCAGGAGCTGCGGGTCTTCATCGACGACGACGGCGGCGGATTCGACGTGGCGAGGCGTGGGGTGTCGGGCGGTCTGGGCCTGTCGAGCATGCGCGAGCGGGCCGAGCTCATGAACGGGACGCTCACGGTCTCCAGCGTTCCCGGGCGGGGAACCCACGTCGAGCTCTTCGTGCCGCTGCCCGGGCAGGACGATGCCTGAGACCACCCGCACGGCGATTCTGATCGTCGACGATCACGTGCTGGTCCGCGACGGCGTGCGCGAGATCCTCGAGGCGCAGGAGGACATGCGGGTCGTGGGGGAGGCGGGCGACAGCCCGACCGCCGTCGCGCTGGCCGCCGAACTCCGGCCGGACGTCGTCCTGCTCGACATCGAGATCCCGGGGGAAGGCGCCATCACGAACGTGGGCCGGATCCGGGAGGTCTCGCCGGAGTCCGCCGTGGTCATCCTCAGCATGTTCGAGGGGCCGCGGCTGCTGCACGAGCTCATGGAGGCGGGAATCCGGGGCTACCTGCTCAAAACCGTCACCCGGCAGGAACTGGTGGCCGCCATCCGCAGCGTCGCCGGGGACGAGCACCGGGTCGTCTTCTCGGTCTCCAAGGAGAGCCTCACCTACGTGCGCGGCCCCGCGGAGGAGACCCTGACCGAGCGCGAGCGCGAGATCCTCCAGCTCACCGCCGAGGCGCTGAGCAACAAGCAGATCGCGTCGCGGCTGTCCACCACCGAGGCCACCATCAAGCGGAACCTGCGCGCCATCTTCGGCAAGCTGGGGGCCGTTTCGAGGATCGACGCGGTGAACAAGGCCGTGGCCGCCTCCCTGATCGTGGGGGTCACCGGGTCCGCCGCGCAGTCGCGGCCGGTCGATCCGGCGCACATGCCCGGACGGAGGGAGATCGGGCACCGCTACGTCGCGACCGGCACCGACCATCCGGGGCCCGCCGGGCGGGGGCGGTTCCGGTCAGGGAGCACCGAACGCGGGCGCGCGCCCGGCGACGGCCCCCGGTGAGAACAGCAGCCGCAGGGCTTCGCGGTCCTCGGCGGTGAGGTCCACCTGGGCGGCGTTCATCTCCACGTGGACGGGGTTGCGGGTGCTCGGGACCGGCAGGACGCCCGGCCCCTGGCTCAGCAGCCAGGCCAGGGCCAGCCGCGCGAAGCCGATGTCCAGCCGCGCGGCCACGTCCCTGGCCGCCCAGAGCAGCTGCCGGTTCGGCTCGATGTTGCCGTGGTGGAACCGGGGGTCGGAGCGCCGCAGGTCGCCTTGGGCGAGCCGGTCGACCGAGGTGATCGCACCGGTGAGGAAGCCGCGGCCCAGCGGGCGGCAGGCGATCAGCGGCACGCCCAGCTCCCGGGCGACCGGCAGCCGGTCGAGCTCGGCGCTCCGTTCCCACAGCGAGTACTCGACCGCCAGGGCGGAGATCGGGTGCACGGCATGCGCGCGTCGCAGCTGCCCTGCCGACGCGCCGGTCAGGCCGATCTGGCGGATCTTGCCGGCGGTGACCAGTTCGGCCAGCGCTCCCACGCTCTCCTCCACCGGCCGGCGCGGATCGACGCGGGCGAGGTGGTACAGGTCGATGCAGTCCACGCCCAGCCTGCGCAGCGAGGCCTCGCAGGCCCGGCGCAGGTTGCGCGGGTCCGCGTCGACGCCGATCGGCCTGCCGCCGTCGTCGAGGCGCATCCCGCCGCGCGTCGCGAGAACGACGCCGTCCCGCCGCCCCGCGATCGCCCGGCCGACGAGCCGCTCGACCCTGCCTCCGGCGAAGAAGTCGGCCGTGTCGACCATGATTGTTCCGGTCTCGACCGCGCTGCGAATCACCCGTACGCTGGCGGCGTCGTCGATCGCACCGTAGGCACCGGTGAGCGCGAGCGTGCCGAAGCCCGTCCCGGAGCGGTAGATCGCCGATTTCCGCACACGCTCTGACATTATTTGTTACCTCTGGTCATCTCCACTGTCTGCTTGAGCTGGACGTCACAGGCTGTCGGTGCACGCTCGCGTTTCGTTGGAGGGGCCCTCCGGTCGGAATGTGGCCTGCGGATCGTGTGATACCGACGGGGATAACTTTCGATCGCCTGACTCGACCCTCCGGCTAGTGGGGCGCGACCCTTGGGCCACGTGTCTTGCCGGTTGCTCGTCGCAATGATTAGTTTCGACCTTATCTGCACCGGATCTTGAGTTTTGGGGACCTTATGGATTTCCGTGTGCTCGGCCCTGCAGAAGTACTCGCCAACGGACGCAATATCATCCCTTCCGCGCCCAAGCCCCGCCAGGTGATCTCGCTGCTCATCCTGCGCAGGAACACGGTCGTCCGCACCGACGAGCTCATCGACGAGCTGTGGGAGGGCGGCCCTCCGGTAAGTGCGATGACAACCCTCCAGACCTACATCTACAAGCTCCGTAAAATTCTGCTCGATCATGGTGCCGAGGAAATTCTGGGCACCAGGCCAGGTGGTTATCTGCTGGCAGTTCCGGATTCCGCCATTGACCTGCACCGGTTCGAGCAGGACGTCACCACCGGTCAGGAACTGCTGGAGGCCGGTGAGCCCGTCGAGGCCGCGCGGATCATGAGTGGTGCGCTGGCCATGTGGCGCGGCCAGGCGCTGGCCGATGTCGAGCAGGGACCCCTGCTGTCCTCGTACGCGACCCGGCTCGAAGAGCTCAGATCCCGGACGCTGGAGCTGCGGATCGAAGCCGATCTGCGGCTGGGGCGCCACCGCGAGCTGATCAGCGAGCTCAAGTCCCTGGTCCTGACCCACCAGTTGCACGAGCACCTGCACGCCTCGCTGATGATCGCCCTGTACCGCTCGGGACGGCGGTACGAGGCGCTCGAGGTCTACCAGACCCTGCGCGGAAACATGATCGAGGACCTGGGGCTCGAACCGGGCCGGGAGCTCAAACGGCTCCATCAGGCGCTGCTGACCGACTCTCCACCCGGACAGCCGTTCGACCACGGAGAGCCCGCCACGCCCGGGCCACCCGGCCTGGACGCTCCCGCCCCACGCCCCGCTCCCGCCCCGCGTCCCGCGCCCGCAGCGCCCGCACCGCGGGCCCGGGTCGAACCCGCGCCACCGGCCGCCGGGCAGGCCCGGGGCGAACCGCCGGCGGGCGCCCTCGCCCCGCCGGCGCAGTTGCCCCCCGACATCGCGGACTTCACCGGCCGCAAGCGGATCATCAACGAGGTCCTGGCCGGATTCGCACCGGAGGAGGGCGCGGCCGCCCGCACCGCCACCCCGATCGTGGTGATCTCGGGGATGCCGGGCGTGGGCAAGACCGCTCTGGCGATCCACCTGGCCCACCGGCTGCGTCGCCGCTTCCCGGACGGGCAGCTCTACGCGGAACTGCGCGGCTCGACCGGTGCGCCCCGGGAGGTCACCGGGATCCTCCGCGGCTTCCTGCGGGCGCTGGGAGCCACCGAGGCGCAGATACCGGAAGGGGCGGAGGAACGCGCCGCCCTGCTCCGCTCGATGACCGCCGGCCGCCGGCTCCTGATGGTCCTGGACGACGCCGCGCGCCCGGCCGACCTGTGGCCGCTGCTGCCCGGCGACCCGCGCTGCGCGGTCGTCGTCACCAGCCGGCCCCGGCCGCACGGCATGGCCGGCGTGCGCGACCTCGGCCTGGACGCGATGACCCCGGCGGAGGGCGTCGAGTTGCTGGCCCACATGACCGGGCGGGACCGGCTGGAACAGGCGCCGCACGCGGCGCGGCGCCTGGTCGGGTTGGGCGGCGGCCTGCCGTTCGCGCTGCGCTGCATCGGCAGCCGGATCGCCATGATGCCGGGCCTGGCGCTCGACGAGGTGGCCGGGCAACTGGAACGGGCGCCCCTGGACCTGCTGCGCATCGGGGATCTGGACATCCGGGCCGCCTACGACGCCGGCTACGACCGGCTCCGCCCGATGGAGCAGGGCGTCTTCCGGCTGCTGAGCATGCTGCCCGAGGGCGGCTTCACCACGGAAGAGGCGGCCGGGCTGCTGGGCTGGGAACCCGACGGCGTACGACCGGTCCTCGAACGCCTCGCCGACGGGCATCTGATCGTGGTGGTGCCCCGCGGCGACGGAGAGATCCGCTACCGGTTCCCCACCCTGACGCTGGCCTATGCCCGCGAGCGCCTGACCTCGACGCTGGCACGCGTGCCGCAGGAGTTGCCCGTGCCCGGCCACGAGTCCGTCCGGCCGGGAGGAGGCGAGCGGATCGCCGGATAGCGGACGCTCCTTCGAGCGGGGATCGACCCGCCGTGCGGTGCGGGCCGGTAGACAGCAGACGGGCACAGCGACGGGAACGGGGTGAACGATGACCGTACCGATGACCGGGACCGCCACGGAGGTGGACCCGCGCGATCCGTTCCACCGGCTGGCACGGCTGCTGGACACCGGCACCGGTGTGCCGCTGCACCAGCCGGACGGCAGCGGCGTGCTGACGATGCGCGGGCTGGTGGGCGGGATCGAGGTCGTCGCCTACTGCACCGACGCGACCGTCATGGGCGGTGCCATGGGCGCCGCCGGCTGCCGCCGCATCGCGGCGGCGATCGACACGGCGGTGGCCGAGCGCCGCCCGGTCATCGGCGTCTGGCACTGCGGCGGCGCCCGGCTGGCCGAGGGAGTGGAGTCGCTCGAAGGCGTCGGGCAGGTGTTCGCCGCGATGGTCCGGGCCTCCGGCCGTGTGCCGCAGCTGTCGGTCGTGGTGGGCCCGGCGGCCGGCGGCGCGGCCTACGGCCCCGCGCTGACCGACCTGGTGATCATGGCTCCGGCCGGGCGGGTGTTCGTGACCGGTCCCGACGTGGTGCGCCGGGTCACCGGCGAACAGGTCGACATGGCCGAGCTCGGCGGAGCGGAGGCGCACGGGCGCCGGTCAGGCGTGGTGCACGTGGTGGCCGCGTCCGAGGACGACGCCTACCGCCGGGCCCGGAGCATCACCGGGCTGCTGGGCCGGCAGGGCTCGTTCGACCTGCGGGCGGTGGGCGGCGAGGACGACCTCCGCCGGTTGCTGCCCGACCGGCCCGCCCGCGCCTACGACGTCAAGCCGCTGGTGCGCCGGATCCTGGACCCGGGAGCGGACGGCGCCGCGGCGTTCGAGGAACTCCAGGCCAAGTGGGCGCCGAACGTCGTGGTGGGCCTCGGCCGGCTCGGCGGCCGCACCGTGGGCGTGGTCGCGAACAACCCGCTGCGCAAGGGCGGCTGCCTCGACTCGCTGTCGGCGGAGAAGGCGGCCAGGTTCGTGCGCATGTGCGATGCGTTCGGCGTCCCGCTGCTGGTCGTCGTGGACGTTCCGGGTTACCTGCCGGGCGTGAGCCAGGAGTGGGAGGGCGTCGTGCGCCGCGGTGCGAAACTGCTGCACGCGTTCGCCGAGGCCGTCGTGCCCCGGGTGACGCTGGTGACGCGCAAGTCCTACGGCGGCGCCTATGTCGCCATGAACTCGCGCTCGCTCGGCGCGACGGCCGTGCTCGCCTGGCCGGAGGCGGAGACCGCGGTGATGGGGGCCACCGCCGCGGTGGACATCCTGCATCGCAAGCGGCTCGCCGCCGCCCCCGAGGAGGAGCGCGAGGCGCTGCGGTCGCGGCTCGCCGAGGAGCACGAGCGCACCTCCGGCGGGCTGCGCCGGGCCGTGGCGATCGGGGCGGTCGACGAGGTCATCGACCCGGCGCGGACCCGCCGCCGGCTCGCCGAAGCCTTCGCCGCCGCCCCGGCACTGCGGGGCAGTCACGGCAACATCCCGCTCTGAGCCGGCCCGCCCGTGTTACCGTCAGGAGCCCTGACAGCGAGCGGCCCCATGCGGATGACCTCCATGCACCAGCCGGCCCCGCCCATCGCGTACCTGCTCGCCTGCGCCAGCACGCTGGCCGCGCGCCGGGCCGACGAGAAGCTCCGGCCCCACGGCCTGACGATCCGCCAGTTCGGGCTGCTCCACCAGCTCCGGCTCGAACCGGAACTCACCATGTCCGAGCTCGCCCAGCAGCTCGGCATCGCGCGGCAGTCCGTGCACCAGCTGATCAACGAGCTGGAGCAGGCGGGCCACCTGCGCCGGCTGCCGGGGGCGTCGTACCGGACCAGGCGGCTGGAGGTCACCGACACCGCGCAGTACCTGCTGTCCCGGATGTCCGGGGCGCTGGACGGCGCCGAGACCGGCCTGCTCGGCGGCCTCGACCCCGACGAGGTCGAGACGCTGCGCCTGCTGCTGCGGCGGCTGCTGGCCCATGCCACCGACGACGAGACCTGGATGTCGGACGGCTGACCCGTCCCCGCGACCCCGCCGCGAGAGCGGTTCGAGCACCGCCGCCTAGGTTGGCGCGCATGACGGCCGACGTGACGGGGCGATGACCATGCGGGTGCTGTTCGTGACGGTGGCCGCCGGCTCGCATCTGGGGGCCCAGGTTCCGCTGGCCTGGGCGCTGCGGGCCGCGGGCCACCAGGTGTGCGTCGCCAGCCAGCCGGACCTGGAGGACGAGATCGTCGCCGCCGGGCTCGCCGCGGTGCCGGTCGGCCCGCCGCTCGACCAGGAGGGGTCGGTTGAGGAGCTGCGCCGGCGGCGGGAGGAGGAGGCGCGGCGGCTGGACGGCGAGCCGCCCGACGCGCAGGAGCTGATGCGCGTCGGCGACCTGAGCCCCGACCGGCTCGGCTACGACCGGCTGCACGGGACCGTCACCGTGATGACGTCGGCGATCTTCCAGAACTTCTCCGCCAGGGAGACGGTCGATGACCTCGTGGGCTTCGCCCGGCACTGGCGGCCGGACCTGGTCGTCTGGGACACCATGCTGATGGCCGGCGCGGTCGCCGCGCGGGCCTGCGGCGCGGCCCACGCCCGGCTGCTGTACGGCCTCGACCTCGTCGGCCGGATGCGGGAGGAGTACCTGGCGGAGGTGGCCCGCAGGCCCGCGGACCTGCGCGAGGACCCGCTGGCCGAGTGGCTGGGCTGGACCATGGCCCGGTACGGCGGCGCGTTCGGCGAGGACCTGGTGGTCGGCCAGTGGACCATCGATCCGATCCCGTCGTCGATGCGGCTGGCGGTGGACCACCACTACGTGCCGATGGGGTACGTGCCCTTCAACGGCCGTGCCGTGATCCCGTCCTGGCTGCGCGAGCCGCCCGCGCGCCGCCGGGTGTGCCTGACCCTGGGAGTCTCGTTCCGCGAGGTGATGGGCGGCGACCAGGCCTCGATCGGGGCCCTGCTGGAGGCGCTGGCGGGCCTGGACGTCGAGGTGGTCGCGACGCTGGACGCCGACCAGCTCGCCACGGTGGACCGGGTGCCCGGCAACGTGCGGGTGGTCGACTTCGTCGCGCTGAACGAGCTGCTGCCGAGCTGTTCGGCGATCGTCCACCAGGGCGGGTTCGGGACGGCGCAGACCGCGCTGGCCCACGGCGTCCCCCAGGTCATCGTCCCGAGTGACATGTGGGACGCGATCGCCAGGGCGCAGCGCGTGCAGCGCTCGGGCGCCGGCCTGTGCGTGTCCGACGACGGGCGGCCGCCCGCGGTCGCCGAGCTGCGGGACGCGCTGGTGCGCGTCCTGGCGGAGCCGTCGTTCGCCCGGGCCGCGGCCGGGATGCGCGCCGAGGTCCGCGGCGCCCCGGCCCCGGCCGACCTCGTCCCGCTGCTGGAGAAGCTGACCGCCCGGCACCGCGGCTGACCGTCAGGCGCCGCGGCCCGCCGTGGCCGCGGCCTGGCCGAACCGGCTCAGCGCCTCGTGCAGCGCGCCGCGCCAGTCGCGCAGCGGCTCCATGCCGACGTCCTTCCAGCGGTCGTGCCCGAGCACGGTGTAGGCGGGGCGCGGGGCCGGGGTGCGGTACACCTCGCTGGTGGTGGGCCGTACCCGCGCGGGGTCCGCGCCGACCAGCCGGAAGACCTCGCGGGCGAGGTCGAACCAGGTGGCCTCCCCGGAGTTGGTCGCATGGAAGATCCCGGCCGCGCCCGGCGTGCGGGCGAGCGCGACGACCCGCCCGGCGACGTCGGCCGACCAGCTGGGCTGCCCGTACTGGTCGGCCACGACGTGGACGCTGTCGCACCGGGACTCCAGGTCGATCATGGTGCGGACGAAGCTGCGGCCGTGGGCGCCGTAGAGCCAGGCGGTACGGACGATCGCCGCCGAACCGGGCAGCAGGGCCGACACCGCCCGCTCGCCCGCGAGCTTGCCGCGGCCGTAGGCGTTGCGCGGCGCGGGCGGGTGATCCTCGGAGTAGGGGGTGCGGGCGTCGCCGGGGAAGACGTAGTCGGTGGAGATGTGCACCAGCCGCACGCCGTGCTCGGCACAGGCCACGGCCAGGTTCCGCGGCCCGTCACCGTTGATCCGCAACGCCAGCGACTCGTGGGACTCGGCGTCGTTCACGGCCGTGTAGGCGGCACAGTTGACGACGACCTCGGGCCGGTGCTCGGCGAAGGCCGCGCGCACCGCCGCGAGATCGGTGACGTCCAACCCCGCGCGGTCCAGCGCGGCGACCTGGTCACCGCCGGGGTCACGGTCGGGGTCACCGCCGGGCGCGTCGCCCGCCAGCCGCGCCACCACGTCGCGCCCGAGCAGCCCGCCCGCCCCGGTGACCAGCCACCTCACCGCACCGCCTGGATCTGCGTGCGCAGCTTCGCGCGCGCCTTCAGCGGCTCCCACCAGTCCCGGTTCTCCCGGTACCAGGCGACGGTGGCCTCCAGCCCGCGCCGGAAGTCCTGCCGCGGCCGGTACCCGAGCTCCTCGCGCGCCTTGCGGCAGTCGACCGAGTAGCGCAGGTCGTGGCCCTTGCGGTCCCGTACGTGCTCGACGCTGTCCCAGCCGGCCCCGCAGGCCGCCAGCAGCAGCTCGGTCAGCTCGCGGTTGGTCAGCTCGGTACCGCCGCCGATGTTGTAGATCTCGCCGGCGCGCCCCCGCGTGCGCACCAGCTCCACGCCGCGGCAGTGGTCCTCGACGTGCAGCCACTCGCGGACGTTGGACCCGTCGCCGTACAGCGGGACCTTCCGCCCGTCCAGCAGGTGGGTGACGAACAGTGGGATGATCTTCTCGGGGAACTGGCGCGGGCCGTAGGTGTTGGAACAGCGGGTCACCCGCACGTCCAGCCCGTGGGTGCGGTGGTAGGCCAGCGCGAACAGGTCCGAGGAGGCCTTGGACGCCGAGTAGGGGGAGTTGGGCTGGACCGGATGGTCCTCCGGCCACGAGCCGGTCGCGATGGAGCCGTAGACCTCGTCGGTCGACACGTGCACGAACGGGCCGACGCCGTGCTGCAGCGCCGCGTCCAGCAGGACCTGGGTGCCCAGCACGTTGGTGAGCACGAAGTCCTCGGCTCCCTCGATCGAGCGGTCCACGTGCGACTCGGCCGCGAAGTGCACGATCTGGTCGGCCTCCGACATCAGCTTGTCGACCAGTTCGGCGTCGCGGATGTCGCCCTGTACGAACCGCAGCCGGGGATGGCCGATGGCCAGGTTGGCCGGGTTCGCGGCGTAGGTCAGCTTGTCCAGCACCGTGATCTGCGGCTCGCGCGCGTCGGCGAGCATCATCCGGACATAGGCGGAACCGACGAAGCCGGCCGCTCCGGTCACCAGGAGGTTCACACCAGGCAGGTTGCCGGAGCCCCGTCGAAGACCATCTGAGAACGGGTGGGGTCCCGGGGGGCGCGCCCGCTCCACCGGATCTCGACGCGTTGACGATCGGGGGCGGTGACCCTCGGATACCGGTGAACCCGTTCCACCGCAGGAGGAGCCAATGGCATTGTTCGCCGTGCTGGCGACGCAGGCACCGACCGGGATCAGCGCGGATGAGTTCCGGCGCCGACTGCCCGAGGGATTCGCCTACACCCGGAACCTGGTCGACAAGGGCATCATCAAGCACAACTGGATCCGCGTCGGGGCGTCGGGGGGCCTGCTCATCTACGACGTCGAGTCGCACGAGCGGCTCAACACCCTGCTGTACGAGAACCCGATCAGCCCGCACCTCAGGTTCGAGGTCATTCCGCTGGCCGTGGTCGGCGGCTTCGACCCGAGGGCCTTCGAAAATACCGCAAACACCGAAAACACCGCGGGCGAGCCCGAATAGCCCGCCCTCACTCGCCGAGCATGGCCACCGCGAGGCTCCGGTAGAAGGCCAGGACCCCGGGCTCCTTGGGGCTGAGGTGGCCACGCCCGGCGAACCGCGCCCCGGCGCACCGCTGGACGGCCTCCATGCCCGCCCGGTCCTCGTCGTTGACCACGGCCGCCCCCTCCTCGCTCTCCGCGCGCAGGGCCGCGCGGTCCGCGCCCTCGACCATCGCGGCCGGTAGGAGCGCCCCGCCGCGCACCTGGGTGCGGTCGGCGGTCAGCGGGATCAGGCTGATCCAGATGACCGAGTCCCCGAAGGCCGCGACGCTGCCGCAGGGGAAGACGCAGCAGTTGTACATGTTGGCCTTGTACTCGTCGTCGAGCGCGAGCACCACCGGTTCCATCGGCTCCCGGAACGGGCTGAGCAGGCGGGTCACCCAGCGCGAGTCGGCGCGCACCGCCATGTCGGCGCCGGGCGGCGTGAGGAGCGCCACGGTGTTCGGGTGCAGCCCCATGGCGTGGTAGTTCTCGTGCGCGTTCTGCACGGCCAGCTTCCAGTTGCAGCGCCATTCCTCCAGCCAGCCGCCGACCTGGACCATCTCGTCCAGCCGGTGGCCGGCCAGCTCCGCCCCGACCCGCGCCAGGTGCGGGGCCAGCGGTTCGGCGCCGGCGTCGAGGTTCACGAACACCAGCCCGTTCCACTGCTCGACCCGGGGTGCCGGCCGGCGGCGGCCGGGCGGCGTTCCGCGCAGCGCGCCGTCGTCGCCGCGGACGACCTCCACCGGCTCGCCCGCCACCGACAGCGCCACCCGGGACCCGGGGGCGGCGAGCTCGTCGGCGTGCGCCACCAGCACCCACGACCGCCCGAACACCCGGGCCCGTTCCAGCTCCCACAGCTCCGCCGAGACGAACGCCCTCGGCGGCAGGCTCAGCGCGGGCGCGCCGGGTTCGCGGTAACGTCCCAGCTCCGCCAGGAGCGCCGAGGTCTCCGCGGTCATGATCGTCATGTTTCCTCGCGATGTGCGGCGGTCAGTTTCTCGATGGCCGGGACGGCGTCGTTCGGCGGGTCCATGGCCAGGATCTCCTGCCGCAGCCGCCGCGCGTTCTCGGTGAAGGACGGCTCGGTCAGCACCCGCACGACCTTCTCGCGGAACAGTTCGGCGCTGAACTCGCGCAGCGGGATGGCCAGCAGCGTGCCCTGCTCCTCGTAGGCGTGGCCCATGGCCTCGGAGACCCACTCCCAGCCGGTGAGGACGACCTGCGGGACGCCGTGGAACTCCCCGGTGGCCTTGGTCTGGTAACCGGCGTGGTGGATCACGAGAGCGCAGGTGGGCAGCAGGTCGTTCATCGGTACGAAGTCCACGACGCGGACGTTCTCTCCGAGCTCGGGGAGGTGCTCGCGCTGCTCGGCGGCGATCGCCGCGACGACCTCGACGTCCAGTTCCGCCAGCGTCCGCAACATCGCGGCGAGCAGGGAGCCGAGGTCCCACAGCCGGTACTCGTCGGTGATGCTCACCCCGAGGGTGAGGCAGACGCGGGGCCTGGCCGGCGGTTCGCGCAGCCAGCGCGGGACGACGCTGCGGCCGTTGTAGGGGAGGTACCGCACCGGCACGGTCTCCAGGCCGAGGTCCTCGCGCTGGCTCGGCGGCCTGGTGTCGATCGTGAACTGGCCGGTCAGCATCGTCTCGTCGAACCGGCGCGCGGACCCCAGCCGCTCCAGCGTCCAGTCCAGCCACTCGGCGGTGGGGTCCTCGCGGTGCTCGGGCTCCTGCTCCAGCGCCCGCCGGAGGAAGTGCCGCCTGGTGGTGATCTGCATGGCCTGCTCGGGCCCGGAGACCAGGCGGGCGTGGGCCGCGCCCACGGCCACCGCGGCCACCGCCCCGGCGATGCACAGGGTCTCCCAGATCACCAGGTCCGGCCGCCAGGCGCGGGCCAGACCGACCAGCTCGTCGATCATTTCGTCGGAGTTCAGCGGCATGTTGAGCGCCGGGGTGATGATGGTCTCGTAGGCCAGGTGGTCTTCCCAGCTCTCCTCGGCCTCGTCGACCCCCGTCGTGTCGAGCGTGTTGTAGTAGGCGATCGCCTCGTGGTGGAACTCGCCGAGCAGCTCGTGCCACGGCGGGCACTCGATCGGCTCGGCGGCCAGCCCCGCCCGGGTGACGGTCTCCACCAGTTCGGGCTTGCAGGCCGTCCTGACCTCGTGGCCGGCGGTCCGCAGCGCCCAGGCCATCGGCACCAGCAGCTGGAAATGGCTGCCTTCGAGCGAGGTGATCAGGATTCTCATCCTGACCTCAGGCCGGGCGGATGAGCGGGAACTTCTCGCCCGCGACCGGCTCTCCCGGCCGCAGGTGCGCGACGGGATGGTCCTGGACCCCCGGGCGGTAGGTGGCGTCGGCGTCCATGTAGACGACGCCGTAGGCCAGGCGCCGTTCGGAGTCGGTGTTGACCCCGGCCAGGTGGACGGTGCGGAAGTGGTGGAAGATGACGTCGCCCGCCCGGGCCGGGACGGTGACCCGCGGCGCGTACGGGAAGTCCGGCCAGACCTCCTCCATGGGCCGGTAGTGCTCGAAGCCCGCCAGGTGCACCTGCCGCTCGGTCTCCGGGCGCAGGTGCGAGCCGGGAACGTAGATGAGGCTGCCGCGGTCCGCCGGGACGTCGACCAGCGGGGTCCAGGCCGTCAGCGTCCGGGACAGGCCCGCCAGCGGGAGGCCCGGCTCGTCGTCGTGGATGACGGTCGGCAGGTGCACGTGCGGGTCCTTCTTCAGCACGTCGGTGCCGTAGAGGCGCAGCGGCCCGCCGGAGAGCCGCTCGGCGATCTCCGTGATCACCGGGTGCAGGGCGAGCCGGCGCAGGTCCGGGTGCTTGAGCCAGGCCGCCTCGACGTAGTGGACCTGGGTCTCCTCCGCCGAGGCGCCCCAGATCTCCGGGCCCTCCTTGTCCAGCAGTTCCTCCGCGGCCGCCCGGAAGGTCGCCACCTCCTCCGGGGAGAGGACCTGGGGGAGGTGGACGAACCCCCGGTCGTGGTAACTGCGGACGGTCTCGTCGGTCAGGGATTCGGCCGTGGTCGGGTCGCCGAGGGCCACCATGTCGCTCATTCCTCGTGTCCTGTGGGGTGTCCTGTGGGGTGTCTCGTGGATGTCTCGTGGGCGTACCGGGCGGGCGTCAGCGGGCCAGGCCGGCCAGCCGGGCCACCAGGTCGGCCGGGGCCGGCATCGACAGCAGCTCGTCGCGCGCCTGCCGGGCCGCGTCCCGCAGCGCCTCGTCCTTGAGCAGGGTCTGGCATTCGGTGACCCCCACCGACTCGGGCTCGGAGACGATCCCGATGCCGCGGCGGGGTAGCAGGTCACCGCCGGTCTGCTGGTAGGAGCCGCGCGGCAGCACGCACTGCGGTATGCCGGCGGCCACCGCGGTCATCGTCGTCCCGCTGCCGCCGTGGTGGATGACGGCCGAGCAGGTCTCCAGCAGGACGTCGAGCGGGGCCCACTCCACGATGCGGACGTTGGGCGGCAGTTCGCCCAGCAGCGCGGCGTCGCCGCCGCCGAGTGTGACCGCGAACTCCGCGTCCACCCCGCCGGCCGCCGCCAGCAGCGGGGCCAGCATCGCGATGCCGCCCCACTGGGCCTCGATGGTGCCGAGGGTGACCGCGATCCGCGGCTTCTCGGCCGGCCGCAGCAGCCAGTCGGGCAGGACGGCCCCGCCGTTGTAGGGCACGTACCGCATCGGCCAGGCGCCGGGCGAGCGCCGCTGCTCGGGCAGCAGCGCCTGGAAGCTGGGCGGGAACATCGTGATCTGCGCCCGCGCCCGCGGCTCGCCGGTGACGCCGTGCCGGTCGTAGTGCGCGGCCATGGCGGCGCGGACCGTCTCGGCGAGCCGCGCGCCGCTGTCGTAGGAGCCGAGCCTGAGCTCGACGTGCGGCAGGTTCAGCGCGGCCGCGACGAGCGGCCCCGCCCCCTGGAGCGGCGGGGAGATGACCAGGTCGGGAGACCAGGACCGGGCCGCCGCGAGCGTGCCGTCGACCATGACCCCCGAGACCCGGCCGAACAGCTTGGCCAGGGCGAGGTCGTCGGGGTCGTCGGCGAACATCGGGTTGGCGGCATCGGCCTCGCCGTCCGCCTCGTCGGGCATGTAGACCTTCAGGTAGTCCAGCCCGGGCGTGACGTCCATGACGTCCAGCCCGGCGTCCGAGACGGCCAGGCTTAGCCCGCCCGTCGCGTAGCGGACCTCGTGCCCCGCCGCGCGGAGCGCCTGTGCCAGCGGCACGGTCGGAAAGAGATGGCCGAGCCCGGGAGAGGTGACGAACAGTGCACGCATGATTGCCCCACCAAAAAGACGCCTTGGTTCCGACACCGCGTCACCGTGCCAGGCGGCCCTCTCACCGGGATCGACGGACGCTGGAGACCCGGTCACCGCCGGGCACCGACGAACAGCCCGCGGCCGGAGTGCAGGCCCGCGACGTACTCCACGGCGAACCCGGCGGCGTCGAAGGCCGCCTCGTACTGCGCCCGGGTGTACAGCCTGATGAGGTGCGTCTCGGCGAAGTGCCGCGCGCCCGACCGCGCATCGGCGACGACGTAGTGCACGTTCATCCGGGAGGCGTCGCCCTCGCGGGTCGAGTGGGAGACCCGGGCGACGGTCCGCTCGTCCACGGTCGTCACGTCGGCGGACACGTATCCGTCGAGGTAGGTCTCGGAGAACCACCAGGGGTCGATGGCGACGACCCCGCCGGCCGCCAGGTGCCGCGCGAACCCGCGCAGCGTCGACTCCAGCTCGGTGACGCCGGCGGTGTAACCGATCGACCCGAACATGCAGGTGATCACGTCGAAGGTCCGGCCGAGGTCGAAGGCGCGCATGTCACCGGCGTTGACCGTGACGCCGGGCAGCCGCCCGCGCGCCGCCTCGACCATCGGGTCCGACAGTTCGAGCCCTTCCACATGGTCGAACAGCCCGGCGAAGTGCCGCAGGTGCGCGCCGGTGCCGCAGGCGACGTCCAGCAGCGACCGGGCCCCGGGCAGCAGGGATCGCGCCCGCCGGGCGATCTCCTCGGTCTCGGCCTGGTAGTCCTTGCCGCGGCCCTGGTGGATCAGTTCGTAGATCTCGGTGATTTCGGTGCCGTACATGAGGGGGACGGTGCGCCGTCCGGCTGGAGGACGCCCGGGCATCCGGTGGAGGGCGTTCCAGCGATCCTGCACCGGTTCACCAGCGGCGGCGGGCAGTGTCGGCGGCGGACCGAACCCGAGCCCACGAGGGGAGCCCGGCCATGACCGCTGCGGACACTTCGGCGCTGCTGGACGAGCTGGGGGACTACCTGCGGGAGGACGCGCCGGCGCTGAGCCTGCCGCCGGAGGCGTTCGTGTCGCCGGAGCTGTGGGAGCTGGAGCGGACGCGGGTGTTCGGGCGGTCGTGGGTGCTGGTGGCGCACGCCGACGAGCTGGCCGAGCCGGGCTCGTACGTGGCCCTGTCGGTGGCCGGTGAACCGGTGGTGGTGACCCGGGACCGCGACGGCGAGCTGCACGCGCTGTCCCCGATCTGCCGGCACCGGATGATGCCGGTGGTGGAGGAGGGGTCCGGCCGCGCCGACTCGTTCACCTGCCCGTACCACCTGTGGCGGTACGGGCTGGACGGGCGGCTGATCGGGGCCACGTTCATGAAGGGCAACCCCGACTTCGACCCGAAGACCTGCCGTCTGCCGCGGTTCGCGGTGGCGCAGTGGCAGGGGTTCGTGCATGTCAACCTGGATGCCGGCGCCGAGCCGCTGGCTCCGCACCTGGCGCGGGTCGGCGAGGACCTGGCCAACTACCGGCTGGACGAGATGGTGCAGGTCGGCGGCTGGGTCGAGGAGTGGAACTGCAACTGGAAGGTCGCCGTCGAGAACGCCCACGAGAACTACCACGTCCTGGGCTTCCACCCGGAGACCCTGCAACCGTCCACCCCCGGCGGGGCCGAGACGTCGGTGCGGGCCGACTCGCCCTGGGCGAACATCATGCGCGTCCGCTACACCGAGCCCCTGGAGGCGGCGATCCTGCCGCTCACCGAGGAGGAGAAGGCGCATCTGTACGCCTTCTTCGTCTTCCCGTCCGGCAGCCTCGCGGCCTCCGGTGAGATGGTGGTCTGGCTCAGCCTCATCCCGCAGTCCATCGACCGCACCCAGGTGCGCGGCGGCGTGCTCATGCCCGCCGCGCTGATCGAGGGCGCCGATCGGGACACGATCCGCAAGGAGAGCGAGGGCTACGCCGCCATGATCAACGCCGAGGACCGGCACGGGCTGGAGGCCGTGCAGCGCTCGGTGGGCTCGCGGTTCGCCGGCCGCGGCCACCTCAGCCCCAAGGAGCCGGGCGTGCTGCTCTTCTACCAGAACCTGGCGCGGGCCCTGCTGCGCGAGGACGGGGCGTGGCCCGGCCAGCTCTGAAACACCGCGGAACACCGCCGGACGCGGCGCCCCCACGGGAGGGGGCGCCGCGTTCAGCGGTACTCGGCCGTCAGCCTCTCCAGCACCGGGACGAGCTCGCGCGGCGACGGGGTGCCGAGCATTTCGGCGCGCACCCGCGCCGCGTTCCGGGCGAAGGACGGCTCCTCCAGGACGCGCGTCACCATGGTCCGCAGCCGGTCGGCCGTCAGCTCCTCCGGCTCGCAGCACAACGCGATCCCCGAGTCCCGGGCCAGGTCCGCCCGCGGCCCGTTGCACCACATCCTGGTCGGCACGATGACCTGCGGAACCCCGTGCGCCAGGGCGGTCATGAACGTGCCGGAACCGCTGTGATGGATGATCGCCGAGCAGCTCGGCAGGAGCAGGTCGAGGGGGACGAAGTCGACCGCGCGCACGTTGTCCGGGAGCCCGCGCGCCGCGTCGAGCTGCTCGGCGTTCAGGGTCGCCACCACCTCGACGTCCAGGTCGGCGACGGCCTCCAGCAACTCGTTGACCGAGGCCCGGTCACCGCCGGCGACCTCGCGGAACGAGACGCCCAGGGTGAGGCAGACCCGGCGCCGCCCGGGCGCCTCGCGCAGCCAGCCGGGGACCGTGGTCCGGCCGTTGTGCGGGACGTACCGGACCGGCAGGTACGGGTGCCGCACCGGCAGCCGCAGCGAGGACGGCACGGGGTCGATGGTCCACTGGCCGACCACCATGTCCTCGGTGAACTCCAGGCCGTACCGGTCGAGCGCGCGGCCCAGCCACTCCTCCAGCGGGTCGTCGCGCAGCTCCGGCGGCAGCCGGTCCAGCCGCCCCCGGTAGTGCTCGCGCATCAGGCCGACCAGGTCGAGGCCGAACATCAGCCGCGCATGCGCCGCGCCGCAGGCCCGCGCGGCCACCGGCCCGGCGAAGGTCATCGTGTCCCAGACCACCAGGTCCGGACGCCAGCGCCGGGCGAAGTCGACCAGCTCGTCGATCATCGCGTCCGGGATCGTGTTCTGGTACACCATCGGCGTCCACGCGGCGAAGAGGGCCTGGAGATGGTCGTGCGGCGGCGGGTCGAGGCCGATCCGGCCGGGGTCCAGGACGCCGAGCCAGGACTGGTCCCGGATCTCCTCGATCTCGTCGCCGTCGTCCGGGTTCATCTTGGCGCCCACGTCGAGCGTCTCGCCGACCGGCACCGCGGTGAGGCCGGCGCGCGTGATGTCGTCCACGACGTCCGGCTGGGCGGCGACGCACACCTCGTGCCCGGCGCTGCGCAGCGCCCACGCCAACGGGACCTGCGTGTTGACGTGGGTGCTCGCGGCGAAGGGCTGGAACAGGACCCGCATCGGCTCAGGTGAGGGACAGCGCGCCGTCGACCGGCAGCACCATCCCGTTGGCGTAGGCGGCCTCCGGGCTCGTCAGCTGCACGATCCACCAGGCGACCTCTTCGGGGGTGCCGACGCGCCCGGCCGGCGCCTGGGTGCTGATCTGCTGGAGGAAGCCCGCGTACTGCTCCGGCGTCATGCCCATCTGGGGGCCCGAGGCGGTGTCGATGACGCCGGGGGCGATGCCCACCACCCTGATGCCGCGCGGCCCCAGCTCGACGGCCCAGGTCCGGGTGAGGAAGTCGAGCGCGACCTTCGCGGCGCCGTAGAGGCTGTTGTTGGGCCAGGACCGCAGGCCGAGCGAGCCGGCCGTGCTGAGGTTCACCACGGTCCCGCCGGTGGCCTCCAGCGGGTCCAGCGCGCGTTGCGTCAGGAAGATCGGCGCGACCAGGTTGGTGCCCAGCTGCCGGTCGGCCAGGTCGCGGTCGATGTGCGGCAGCGGCCGGTAGCCGAGCACGGCGGCGTTGTTCACCAGGACGTCGAGCCGGCCGAACTCGCGCACCGCGGTGTCCACGACGAGCCGGGGGACCTCGGGGTCGGTGATGTCGGCGGCGAGCACCCGGATGCCGGGATGCTCCTTGGCGGTTTCGATCAGGGTCGATTCGGTGCGCCCGACGATGAGTACCTGGGCGCCCTGCCGGGCGAAGGCCCGGGCGGTCGCCCGGCCGATGCCGGTGCCGCCACCGGTGACGATCACGCCGCGTGCCGCGGGGTCCTCGGATGTCGCAGTCATGCCCGCACCGTAGGCGCGGGCACTGGAGCCGGGGTGGTCCGGCCACGGGCGCCGCGCGACGGGGGATCGAGCACCGTGCGAGCGGCACCGGATACGGTGAACGGCGTTCAGCCCGCGGCCAGGCGCTCCAGGGTGCCGACGAGTTCGGCGGGGGTGGGGGCCGCCATGATCTCCTCGCGGAGCTTGCCCGCGGCGGCCTGGTAGGAGTCGTCGTCGAGCAGGGCCCGTACCCCGGCGCGGATGCGCTCCGGGTCGGCCTGGTCGCCCGGGAGGTGCAGGCCCACGCCCGAGGCCGCGACCCGCCTGCCGGTGACGGCCTGCTCGGCGGCGAAGGTCGCGATGAGCTGCGGGACGGCCGACCACAGGGAGGTCAGCGAGCTGCCGCTGCCCCCGTGGTGCACGACGGCCGCGCAGCCGGGCAGGAAGGTCGCCAGCGGTACGTGTTCCACCGCGCGCGCGTTCGCGGGCACGTCGCCGAGGGCGGCCACGTCGTGTGCGGTGGCGGTGACGACGACCTCGCAGTCCAGGTCGCCGAGCCCCTGGAGGAT
Organism: Actinomadura craniellae; assembly: GCF_003289645.1. Taxonomy (GTDB): domain Bacteria; phylum Actinomycetota; class Actinomycetes; order Streptosporangiales; family Streptosporangiaceae; genus Actinomadura_D; species Actinomadura_D craniellae. The sequence continues at coordinate 188,909 of NZ_QLYX01000012.1, forward strand.
CGCGGGCAGCAGGTAGGAGCCGGGTCCGGAAACCGTTGACAGCGCGGTCGACCAGGTCACGCAGACCCGGCGCCGGCGCGCCGGCTCCAGCGTCCAGGCCGGCACCGGCTTGGACCCGTTGTAGGGCACGTACCGGACCGGCAGCCGGGTGGCGTGCACCGGCACGTCCAGCGAAGGCGGGTTCGGGTCCACCACGTTCTCGATCATGTCGAGCGCGAACTCGCCCAGGCCGTGCCGGGGGAAGGCGCCGCTGTGGTCGGTCGGCACGATGCGCATGTGCTCGGGGTCGTGGACGCTCGCCGGACCCCACAGGCACAGCGCGGCCGGAACCCCCGTCGCCCTGGCCGCCAGCAGCCCTTCCAGGCTGCCGGGGTCGTGCAGGACGAGTTGGGGGCGCCAGCCCCGGGCGAACTCCACGGCCGCGTCGAAGGACCGGTCCGCCCGCTCGGCGAGGGCCGGGGCGACGTCCGCGTCGAAGCCGGCCGGGTCGAAGTCGGCGAGGTCGTCCATGGGCTCGCCCGTCAGCGGGTGCGGCGGCAGCCACGTGTACGGCCAGATGCCCGTCACGGCCTCCCAGTAGTACTGGAGACGGAGCCGCATGACCTCCTCCATGCCGTCCAGGACGGGGACGGGGAGCAGGCCGGCCTGGCTGACGGGCCCCACCTGCGAGGCGGCGCACAGCACCCGCACCTCGTGGCCGGCCGCCTGCAGGGCCCAGCCCAGCGGCACCATCGCCGAGTACTGGGTGGGCCACGAGGACACGGTGAAGAGCACGCGCACGGCGGTTCCTTCCAGGTTTCCGGCGGGGTTTCCGGTCGGTTTACTCGGCTTACTTGGCGCCCAGCGCCTCCCAGGCGTCGGCGTGCATCCACGCGGGGAGGGTGTCCTCGCCGTTGACGCCTTTCTCCACGAAGGCGATGTTGTGGTAGACGTGCAGGCCCGTCACCGTGCTCTGGGTCAGGTTGGGCTCGGCGCCGTCCTCCGTCGCGTGCTCCTGGAAGTGCACGTCGTCCAGCAGGGCCTTGAGGAGGCCGATCGAGGTGTGCGGCTCGGCGACCCCGCCGGAGCTGCCGCCGAAGTCGGAGAAGTAGGCGGTCTGCAGGTCCTCCACCACGTAGAGCCCGCCGGTGCGCACGTAGGGGAAGAGCGCGCGGAACGAGGTGTGCACGTGGTCGTTCATGTGGCTGCCGTCGTCGATGATGATGTCGAACGGGCCGTGCTCCTCGGCCATCGCGACCAGCGCGCCGGGGTCGCCCTGGTCGCCGGTCAGCGCGGTCAGCCTGGTCTCGTTCAGCGCCGACTTGTCGTAGAGGTCGAGGCCGAAGATCAGGCCCCGGTGGAAGTAACGCTTCCACATCTTGAGCGACGGGCCGCCCAGGTCGTCCTCGTACCCGCCGATCCCGATCTCCAGTACCCGGACGGGCCGGTCGCGGTACGGCGCGAAGTGGCGCTCGTAGTGGGGGGTGTACCAGTGGAAGCTCGCCCACTTGTCCGAGCCGTACCGGATCGACAGGTTGCCCAGTTCCCCGCACCGTGCCGAGCAGCCGGACATGACGGTGTGCGTCGCCTGGGCCGCCGCGCGCATCAGCGTGTCCAGCTTGAAGTACATCGCCTGCAACTGGGCGCGGTCCTCGGGCGCCGGCACGAAGGAGTTGTGGAAGTCCCCGGTCCGCCGGCTGTCGGCGGGCCCGAACAGCCGGCGCAGCAGGTCGGCCGCGCTGATGCCGATTTTCGACCACACCGTGGCGGACTCCTCCTCGACCACGGTGACCGCCGCACCCTGCGCCACCCGCAGCACGCTGGTGTGGCTCTCCTTGCCGTACGTGACCTCGAGCGCCACGTCGATCGGCATCGTGTTGGCGGGTTCCGGGCAGCGGAAGACGATCTCCTCGGTGAGCGCCTGGACGAACCGGGGCAGGCCCACGTCGTCCAGCAGTACGGCGATCTCCTCGTCGGAGCCGGTTCCGGCGCGGATCAGTCGCTGGATCAGGTCGGTTCGAACATCCACCATGGCGGCGCTTCCCCATCGGTCCGCGGAAAGGTCCCGCCCAGCGTGGGCGGGACCTCTCGACGCGGGCTTGAACGCGGCTGAAGCGGTCAGAAGTCCGCTCGGTGGTCGGCCACCCACTGCGCGAAGGTCCGCGCCGGCCGCCCCGTGACCCGCTCGGCCGTCGGGCCCACCGGCACGTCCACCGGGTCCTGGAGCAGCCAGTCGACGGCCTCGGGCGGCATGCCCTGCGCGAGGTACAGCTCCCGGGCCTGCGGCACCGTCAGCTCCTCGAAGCGGATCTCCCGCCCGAGCACCTCGCCCATGATCCGGACGTGCTCGCGCCTGGTCAGCGACTGCGGCCCGGCGAAGGTGTACGCGGCTCCGGCGTGGCCGTCCTCCGTCAGCGCGGTCACCACCACATCGGCGATGTCGGCCTCGTGCACCATCGTGCACCTGGTGCCGCCGAACGGGGCGCGGACCGTGTCGTCCGCCCGGACGGACGGCCCCCACTGGCCCAGCAGGTTGGCCATGAACTCGCCGGGGCGGACGTGGGTCCATTCGGCCCCGGAACCCTCCACCGCCTGCTCCACCTCCCGGTGGTAGTCACCGCTGTAGTCGCCGTCGGCGTACTCGGCCGACACCGACGACAGGGTGACGATGCGTTCCACCCCGGCCTTCCTGGCCAGCCCGGTGAAGTCGGCGGCCGTACCGGGCAGCGGGAAGAGGTAGACCCGGTCGACCCCGTTGAGGGCGGTCGCCACGGTGTCGGGCTCGGTGAGGTCGCCGCGGACCGTCTCGGCCGCCGCGGGCAGGCCGGCCCTCTCCGGTGCCCGCGTCATGGCCCGCACCTGCTCGCCCGCGCGCAGCAGCCCGGCGACCACGTGCCGTCCCACGTTCCCGGTCGCTCCTGTCACGAGCACGGTCATCGCCACCACTCCATCCCGATCTTGACGTTGCAGTCTGCCGAGACTTCCGTCCCGCGGTCTCGAAACACTCGAAAGGAGGGGTCCAGCGCGTGTTGAGCGGCCGCTGTCACCCTCAGGCGGATCACGCGCTTTGCCGAAAGTAACGTTCCGGGAGGGGCCATGTCCAAGACGGACGGGCGACACGCTGTCATCACCGGCGCCACCAGCGGGATCGGGTTGGCCGTCGCGCGCCTGCTCGGCGGGAGCGGCCTGCGGGTCTTCCTGTGCGCGCGGAGCGCCGACGACGTCTCCGACACCGTCAAGCAGCTGCGCGACCAGGGCGTCGAGGCCGACGGGCAGGCCTGCGACGTGCGATCCACCGAGGAGGTGCGCGGGTTCGTCGGGGCGGCGGTCGACCGCTTCGGGCCGATCGACGTGCTGGTCAACAACGCGGGCCGCAGCGGCGGCGGCCCCGCCGCCGGGCTGACGGACGAGCTCTGGCTGGACGTCATCGACACCAACCTCAACAGCGTCCTGCGGATGACCCGGGAGGCGCTGACCACCGGCGGCATGATCGAGCGGGGTACGGGTCGAATCATCAACATCGCCTCCACTGGCGGGAAACAGGGTGTGGTGCTCGGCGCGCCGTACTCGGCCTCCAAGCACGGTGTGGTCGGGTTCACCAAGGCGGTCGGGCTGGAGCTGGCCAAGACCGGCGTCACGGTCAACGCGGTCTGCCCCGGCTACGTCGAGACGCCGATGGCCCAGCGGGTCCGGCAGGGCTACGCCGGCGTGTGGGACATCACCACGGACGAGGTGCTCGAACGGTTCGAGGCCAAGATCCCGCTCGGCCGGTACACCACGCCGGAAGAGGTCGCGGGCCTGGTCGGCTACCTGATCACCGAGGCGGCCGCGCCCATCACGGCGCAGGCGATCAACGTCTGCGGCGGGCTGGGCAACTACTGAGCGGGCCGGGGGACCGGGGTGCCGGGCACCCCGGTCCCGCCGGTTCACAGGGTCACGCGGGTCATGGCGCGGCCGCCGAGGTACAGGCCGACCGCCGCGATGCCGACCGAGGCGATCGCCCCGTACAGCACCGAGCTGTCGCCGAAGTCCCCGACGAACAGGGCCCGCTCGGCCTCGACGAGGTAGGTCGCCGGGTTGAAGCGGCTGATCGTGTGCAGCCAGCCCGGCGCGACGTCCATGGGCAGCAGCACGCCGGAGAGCAGCACCAGCGGGAAGTTCGTCATCTGCTGCACCCCGTAGAACACGGTCTGGCTCTTGGAGACGGCCGCCAGGGTGAAGGACAGGGCGCCGATCCCGACCGCGAACACCGAGAGCATGACCAGCCCCACCAGGGTGCCCAGGAAGTAGAGCCGGAAATCGGTCGGCAGCAGGATGAGGATGAGCAGGAGGGCCTGCGCGTTCAGCGTGACGATCTCCTTCAGCGTCCGCCCGAGCAGCATCGCCAGCCGGTTCATCGGGGTGACCAGCAGCCGCTCGAACGACCCGCTGAGCGACTCGTTGAGCAGGCCGGCGCCCGCCCCCGCCGTTCCGGTCAGGGCGAGCAGGACCACGATCCCCGGCAGGAACCACTGCCAGGGCGACGCGCCCGGCAGCCCGACCTCCAGTCCCGGCACGCCGGTGAGCAGCGGGCCGAACAGCCCAAGGAAGATCAGGGGCGTCATCATGCTGAGGACGATGGTGGTGGGGTACCGCAGCTCGGGAGTGATCTCCCGGGTGAACGCGATCCCGGTGTCGGTGACGAGTCTTCTCATCTCAGGCTCCCTGCCAGTCGGAGGTGTCGGCCTGGTCGTCCTCCAGCTCGCTCTCCCGCAGTGTCCGGCCGGTGAGCGCGAGGAAGACGTCGTCGAGCGTGGGCCGCCAGAGCTCGGCGGTGAGCGCCTTGACGCCGGCGGCGTCCAGCGCGCGGACGAACTCCGGCAGGACCGCGTCCCCGCGGCTCATCCGCAGGGTGACTTTGGTGCCGTCGACGGTGACCTCGCGGGGGGCCTCCATCCGCTCGGCGATCTCCGCGGCGTTCTTGGCGTCCTCCGGCGTGCCGACCGTGATGGTGATGCGGTCACCGGCCAGGTTCGCCTTGAGGTTCTCGGGGGTGTCGTCGGCGATCACCAGTCCCTGGTCGATGACCAGCACGCGCTTGGCCCACTGGTCGGCCTCCTCCAGGTAGTGGGTGCTGAAGAAGATCGTCGTGTCGAACTCCTCGTGCAGCCGCCCGATGTGCCCCCAGACGTCGGCGCGGCTCTGCGGGTCCAGCCCCGTGGACGGCTCGTCCAGGAAGAGCAGTCCGGGCCGGTGGACGAGGGCGATCGCGATGTCGAGCCGGCGGCGCTGGCCGCCTGACAGCTTGCCGGCCTCCCGGTTGGCCAGCGGCCCCAGGTCCAGCGATTCGAGCAGCTCACCGCTGCGGCGGCGGGCTTCGGACCGGCTCAGCCCGTAGATGCGTCCCTGGGTGAGGAGCTCGTCGGTGACCCGGTAGTCGCGCCCGGCCCCGTTGCCCTGGCCCAGGTAGCCGATCCGGCCGCGCACGGCCACCGGGTCGGCCTGCACGTCCCGCCCGGCCACGAGCGCGGTTCCCGAGGTCGGCGGCAGCAGGGTGGTCAGCATCCGGAAGCTCGTCGACTTGCCCGCGCCGTTCGGCCCGAGAAAGGCGACCAGTTCCCCCTGCTCGATATCGATGTTGAGGCCGCGGACGGCTTCTACGGATTTCTTCCGCTTGACGCGGAAGCTCCGGGTCAGGTTGCGCGTGTGAATCATGCAATCCGCTCCAAGCTCACATTTGGCAGACGGACATGGCCCTCCCGAAATCAGGAAGGAGGGCTTGACTGGACAAGGCTAAGGCGGTTTCATACGTCACTGTCAGGAAGCCTGACAAGTGTTTCTCACCCATTGCGGCACCCCGTTCAGCGGCCTTCGAGCCCGCCGCGAGACGCCACCTCCACGCTGTGTTCCGCAGGTCCCGCGGGATGATGGGTGGTGGGTGTACGTGGAGGTATCGCGCCGTGCGCTGATCGGAGGCATGGCCGGGACCGGCGGTGCCGCGCTGCTGGGCGGACCGGCGCTGGCCGCGCCCGCGGGCGTGCGGGCCGGCGGCGCATCCCCGCCGCTGGGGCCCGTCGTGATCGGAAAGGACGACCCCCGCTACGGCTACCTGACCACCCGCGGCGCCAACGGCCGGTTCACCGGACGGCCGGACTCGGTCCGGTTGGTCGGATCACCCGACCAGGTCGTCCAGGTGGTGGGAGAGGCGATGCGCGGGGGCGGGCGCGTCGCGGTGCGCAGCGGCGGCCACTGCTTCGAGAACTTCGTGGACGACCCGGCCGTACGCGTCGTCATCGACACGTCCGAGATGAACGCGGTGTACTTCGACCCGCGGTACCAGGCCTTCGCCGTCGAGACCGGCGCCACGCTCGGCGAGATCTACCGGACCCTCTACCTGGGGTGGGGGGTCACGATCCCCGGCGGCGCGTGCCCGAGCGTGGGAGCCGGGGGGCACATCGCGGGCGGCGGCTACGGCGCGCTCTCCCGGAGCCACGGCGTGGTCGCCGACCACCTCTACGGGGTGGACATCGTGGTCGTCGACCGGTCCGGCAACCCCCGGCGGGTCGTGGCGACACGTGACTCCACCGGCCCCGAGCGGGACCTGTGGTGGGCGCACACCGGTGGCGGCGGCGGGAACTTCGGGATCGTCACCCGCTACCTGCTGCGGTCGCCGCAGGCCCGTGGCCGCAACCCCGCCGACCTCCTTCCCAAGCCCCCCCGGACGTACCGCTACTGCTCCATCACCTGGCAGTGGGACGACATGAACGAGGCGGACTTCAGCCGGCTCGTCCGCAACTTCGGCGCCTGGCACGAGAAGGACGCCGCGGGCCCCTCCCCCTACGACGGCCTCGGCGGCGGCATCACCCTGAGCCACCGGGAGAGCGGCCAGCCGATCATGGTCTGGGTGCATCTGGACGAGGCCGTGCCGGACGCCGACCGGCTGCTGCGGCGTTACGCCGAGGCGGTCACCAAGGACGTCGGCGCTGCGCACCAGTCCGGGTTCGGCTCCCAGCAGTGGATCGACTCCGCGCTGTACCAGGGATCCAGCTGGGGGAGGGTCGAGTTCAAGACCAAGGCCGCCCTGCAGCGCAAGGCCTGGACGGACGCGCAGATCGGGGCCGTCCACCGCTTCCTGACCGAGGGCGGCGGCACCCGCTGGGGCACGCTGGTGTCGCTCAGCCTCTTCGGCGGAAAGATCAACACTGTTCCGTCCGCCGCCACCGCGATGGCCCATCGCGACGCGCTGTTCATGGCCCTCTACGACACGGCGTGGGTGGACGCCGCGGAGCGGGACCCGCAGCTGGCGATGATGCGCCGGCTGTACAAGGAGATGTACGCGGGGACCGGTGGCGTCCCCGCACCGGGCCCGGTGAACAGCGGCGCCTACATCAACTATCCCGACGTCGACCTCGCCGATCCCGAGTGGAACACCTCGGGCGTCCCCTGGCACGCCCTGTACTACCGGGACAACTACCGGCGGCTCCAGCAGGTCAAAGCGCACTGGGATCCGCGGGACGCCTTCCGGCACGCCCTGGCCATCCGCCCGTCCAACTGAGTCCGGCTCCGAACGGAGGAACGGAAGAACATGGTGCAACCCGAAGTCCACGAGGCCGAACACCAGATCATGGTGTCGGCGCCGGCGCAACGGGTCTTCGACCTGGTCGCCGACGTCGGCGCATGGCCCCGCGTCTTCCCGCCGACCGTGCACATCGAGCACGTCGAGCGCGGCGAGACCGAGGAGCGGATCAGCATCTGGGCCACCGCCAACGGCGAGGTGAAGGGCTGGACCTCGCGCCGGCACCTCGACCGCGGCGGGCTCAGCGTCCGCTTCCGGCAGGAGGTCTCGCAGCCCCCGGTGGCGAGCATGGGCGGGGAGTGGGTGATCGAACCGGTGGGGGAGACGCAGTCCCGCGTCCGCCTGCTCCACGACTTCCGGGCGGTGGGGGACGACCCCGAGAAGGTGGCCTGGATCCGGCAGGCGATCGACCGCAACAGCGACGCCGAGCTGGCCGCGCTGCGGTCGGCGGCCGAGCAGGGGAACGGGCCCGACGAGCTGCTGCTGTCCTTCGCCGACTCGGTGCGGGTCGCCGGGCCGGCCAAGGACGCCTACGACTTCGTCTACGACGCGGCGCGCTGGAAGGAGCGGCTGCCGCACGTCTCCCGGGTGGTGCTCGGCGAGGACACCCCGAACGTGCAGTCGCTGGAGATGGACACCCGGGCCCCCAACGGCTCGGTGCACACCACCATGTCGGTGCGGATCTGCTTCCCGCACGAGAAGATCGTCTACAAGCAGCTCCGGACGCCGGCGCTGCTGTCCGTGCACACCGGGCAGTGGACGTTCGAGGAGGACGCGGACGGAACGCTGATCACCTCGGCCCACACGGTCGTCATCGCCCCCGCGGCGGTCACCACGGTCCTCGGCGAGGGCAAGACGGTCGCCGACGCCCGCGCGTTCGTCCGCGACGCCCTCGGCCGCAACAGCACGGCGACGATGAACCACGCCAAGGCCCACGTGGAGGCGGCCACCGTCTGACGGGCGCCGCATACGAAGACCACCGCGCACCCGGCCGGGTGCGCGGTGGTCTTCGTATGACCGGCCCGGAGGTTCAGGCGCTGCGCCGCCAGTAGCACGCGACCTGGTCGATGGGCGTGAGCTCGTCCTCGATGCCGTGCCGCTCGCGGAAGTCGTGCACGGCCTGCGCGCAGGCCGGAAGGATGTAGTCGTCCACGATGACGTAACCGCCGACGGACAGCTTGGGGTAGAGGTGGGTCAGGCTGTCCATGGTGGACTCGTAGAGGTCGCCGTCGAGCCGGAGCACGGCGACGCGCTCGATCGGCGCGTCCGGCAGCGTGTCCTTGAACCAGCCGGGCAGGAACCGCACCTGGTCGTCGAGCAGGCCGTAGCGCTCGAAGTTCCGCTCGACCTCCTTCATCGGCACGGCCAGCACGTCGTTGTGCTCGTGCAGCTTCATCTCCTGGTCGAGCGAGTTGCTGCCCTCGTCGGTCGTCGGGATGCCCTCGAAGGAGTCGACGACCCACACGGTGCGATCGGTGACGCCGTGCACGGAGAGAACCCCGCGGGCGAGGATGCACGTGCCGCCGCGCCAGACCCCGGTCTCGACGAAGTCGCCGGGAACGCCGTCGGCGAGCACCGACTCCAGGCACTCCTGGACGTTGTCGAGCCGGGCCAGCCCGACCATCGTGTGGGCGACGGTCGGCCAGTCGAAGCCCGTGACCCTGGCCTCCCGCTCGTAACCGGGGTCCGGCAGGCCCCAGTGCGGGAAGCGGTCATCCTCGTAGATGACGTTGGTCAGGACCTTCTTGAGCAGACCCAGGTAGTGGTCTGCGCCGCTGCGCGGCACGGTCATCGTGGTGTCCCTTCACCGTCGGTCGGCTGCTCGGGTTGCGTCAGGTTGCGGGATCGAGCGGGCGCTCACCCGGCGTGATCGAACGTCGTGTCGCTCAGGTAGTCCACGGCGTCCGGGTAGGTGAAGGGATGCATGAAAGCGCCCGCGCGCACGTCCCGGTAGTACCGCGACAGCGGGTTGCTCGCCACGTACGAGGCGCCCCCGATCACCGTGAGGCAGTTGTTGACGATCTCGGGGGCCAGGTGGTTGACCATGAGCTTGGCGCGCTGGAAGTCGAACATCATGCGACGGCCGCGCTCGGCCGGATCGCCGGTGAACTCGCTGTTGTAGTAGTCGGCGGAGGCGAGCGTGGCGGCGACCGTCGTGCGCAGCGCGTACAGCCGGGCCTCGATCTCCGTCACGAGCGTGCGCGTCGCCGCGCCGGGCGTGCCCCGCCGCCGCAGCGCGTGGACCGTGAAATCCCGTGCGGCCTGCGCGATGCCGGTGTAGATCCCCAGCATCGTGATCGAGCTGACCGTCTGCCCCGCCAGGGTGGCGTCGTCGCGCTCGCCGACGGGCCCGCGCAGGAAGACGTCGCCGGCGGCGATCGGGCACTCGTCCAGCACGATGTCGACGCTGCCGGAGGAGCGCATGCCGAGCCCGTCCCAGCGGTCGGTGACGGTGAGGCCGGGGGTCTGGCGGGTCAGCATCGCGGCGGCCGACCGGTGCGGCCCCTCCGCCGGTTCCGCCCTGGCCGACACCACGAAGTGCGTCGCGATCGGCGCCATGCTCGCCAGGATCTTGCGGCCGGACAGTACCCAGCCGCCGTCCTCGGCGGGCGTCAGCCGGGTGACGACGCGACCGCCGCCGGGGTCCTTGACCGTGGTGCACACGACCGCCTCGCCCGAGGCCATCGGGCGCAGCAGGCGCTCGGCCAGCGACCGTGCGGTGTCGCCGCCGTGCCGCCACTCGTGCGTCAGCGTCAGCCCGCGGCTGAGCTGCATGTGCAGGGCGAGCGCGGTGGAGGCGTCGGCCTCGGCCACCGACATGAGCGCGAGGCAGACGTCGTACAGGGAGTCGACGCCCAGGCCGCCGAGCTCGACCGGGACGGTGGCGCCGAGCACACCGTCCTTCTGCAGGCCGGTGAAGACGTCGACCAGCATCGTGCTGTTGCGATCGTGCTCCTCGGCCTCGTCCCGGATCTGCTGGAAGTGTCCGGCGAGGAGGTCGAGCAGGGCGCGGCCGGCAGGAGTCACCGGCTCGCGGAACTCCCGTACGGCCGCCGGGTCGCTGCTGTGCACCGCCATTGCGTTCCCCGTCTTCCTCTCACATGCCCGGTCGCCTGGTGCGATCGCGGTCGACGTCGATGCTGTCCGGCGCGGTTCGAGGTCCGCTAGCGTGCCGCTTCCGGCCGCGCGTCCAGCGATGCTCCACGGCTTCTCCAGCGGGCGGCCCGGGGCCCGCGATCAGGGGTGGGTCTCCTTCACCGGGCCCGTCTCGTTCAGGTAGCGCTCGATGGCGTGCCGGTGGTAGCCGGGGCCGAAACCCATCTCGGTGACCTCGGGGATCAGCTCGCGGAGCTTGGCCACGGAGGGGCAGTGGGAGACGCTGTCGTCGGCGACCGTCTGCCGCTCCGCGGTGACCCCGAGCCGGTACTCGATGTACTTGATGATCTGGACGATGTCCACGCAGTCGCCCGAAGCGACGTTCACGATCTGGTTGCGGACCTTGGCGTCCAGCAGCCGATCCATGATCGTCACGAAGTCGGACACGTAGAGCATGTCGCGGCGCGACCCGGGCTGGACCCGGACGCGCCCGGAGACGATCTGCCTGACCAGCGCCGGGATCAGCCGGAACTCCGGCCCGCCGGGCCCCAGCACGTAGCTGAGGCGCAGGATCAGATGGTCGACCCCGGATTCCCGGATCACCGTCTCCAGGTCGTACTTGTGCTGGCCGTACCGGGTGGACGGGACGACGGGATCGTCCTCCCGGCCCTGGCAGCCGGGGCCGCCGTACATGCTCGCCGTCGAAAAGAAGACCAGCACCCGGCGCTCCCGCAGGCAGCGCTGGATCGTCTCGGTCACCAGCGCCGCCTCCCGGCGATGCTCGGAGTCCGGCAGCTTCTGCCGGGGTACCCCGGCCGCCAGAACGACCGTGTCGGGATGCGCGCCGTGCAGCGGCCGGAGGTGGCGCGCAATGAACCCGCTGCCGATGATCTCCATTCAGCCAACCTGACGTCCCATCGAGGTCACGGCCTCCAGCTAAGAGTGGCGGCGCGGCGAAATCCTCGCGCCCCGGTCGAACGGCCGGGTCGAGCGAGCCGCGAGAAGATGTCGCGAGCATCGGGCCCGTCGTCCCAGAGGAGGAGTCATGCGGGTCCTGTTCGTGACGTATCCGGCCAAGGCGCACGCGTATCCGCAGGTCCCGCTGGCGTGGGCGCTGCGCGCGGCGGGCCACGAGGTGTGCGTGATCAGCCAGCCCGACGTGGTGGACGACATCACCGGCTCCGGCCTGACCGCGGTGCCGATCGGGGAGATGCTCAACCTGGAGGAGAGGATCCAGGAAGAGGAACGGGCCAAGGAGCGGGACCGGGAGTCCGGCGCCGGGTTCGCCCTGGAGCCCGGCGAGGAGCCGGACCCGGAACTGCTGATGCGGCTGGACGAGCTCCAACCCGAAAAGATCACCCTCGACTACATGCAGGGCATGTTCACCGTCATGGCGAGCCTGGCCTTCGACAGCGTCACCGAGGAGCACGCCCTCGACGAGCTGGTGGCGTTCATGCGCGGGTGGGGCCCGGACCTGGTGATCTGGGATCCGCTGGTCTTCGCGGGCGGGGTGGCGGCGCAGGCCTGCGGTGCGGCGCACGCCCGGATGCTGTACGGCCTGGACCTGGTCGGCTGGATGCGGGGGCAGTACCTGGCGGCGGTGGCGGATCGCCCGGCGCTGCTCCGCGACGACCCCATGGCCGAGTGGCTGGACGGGGTGGCGGGCCGCTACGGCGGCGAGTTCAGCGAGGACCTGGTGATGGGGCAGTGGACCATCGACCCGATGCCGGGGTCGTTGCGGCTGCCGGTGAACCACCACTACGTGCCGGTGCGTTACGTGCCCTACAACGGGCCCGCGGCGATGCCGGAGTGGTTGCGCGAGCCGCCCAAGCGCCCCCGGGTGTGCTTGACCCTGGGGCTGTCGTTCCGCGAGGTGATGGGCGGCGACAAGGTGTCGATCGGCGAGCTGCTGGGCGCGGCGGCCGACCTCGACGTGGAGGTGGTGGCGACGCTGGACGCCGAGCAACTGGCCACCGCCGGCCGGGTGCCGGACAACGTGCGCGCGGTCGACTTCGTCCCGCTGAACGAGCTGCTGCCCACCTGCTCGGCGATCGTCCACCAGGGCGGGTTCGGTTCCACCCTGACCGCCCTGGCCCACGGGGTTCCGCAGGTCATCATCCCCGCCGACCTGTGGGACACCGAGGCCAGGGCGCAGCTGATGCACCGGTCGGGCGCGGCGCTCCACCTGCCCCGCACCGCGGAGATCTCCGCCGCCGGGCTGCGGGACCTGCTGGTACGCGTGCTGGAAGAGCGGTCCTTCCAGGAGAGCGCGGCGCGGCTGCGGACCGAGGCGCTGGGCACCTTGGGCCCCGCCGACCTCGTCCCGGTGCTCGAAAGGCTGACCGCGATCAGTAGGTGAACGCGTCCCACATGGCCCGCACCGACTCCCACGGGCTGATCTCCGGCCGCCAGCCCAGCAGTTCCGCCGCGAGCCGGATGTCGGCCCTGGTCCAGTCGCCGCCGCCACCCCTGTTGGGCACCTGCTCGTCCCTGACCTTCAGCATGTCGAGGGGGAGGCCCGCGGCGCTGAACAGCAGCGTGACCAGTTCGTGCATCTCCATGGCCTCGCCCCGGCCGATGTTGACGACCCGGCCGACGACCGGGGCCGCCGCGGCCTTCACCACCGCCTCGGCCACGTCCCGCACATCGACGAAGTCCCGCCGGGCGGGGGCGATGCTCACCTCGATCACGCCGCCCGACGTCGCCCCGTGCAGCTTCCGCAGCAACGCGGCCAGGAAGGTCTCCTGCGGCGGGTGCGGTCCGTAGATGTTGACCGCGCGCAGCACGACACCGTCCATCCGGCCCGCGCGGGTGGCGTCGAGCACGGCCGTGGAGCCCGCCAGCTTGGTCCGCGCGTACGCGTTGCTCGGGTTCGGCGCGATCGACTCGTCGATGAGCGTGCCGGCCGGCACCGGGCCGTACTCGTGCACCGAGCCGAGGTGCACCACCCTGGGCCGCCCGGGCAGCAGGTCCATCGCCGCCACCAGCCGCTCCACGAGCCCGCCGTGGGAGTGCACCATCTCCGCCTCGGTCGGCCCCCAGCGGCCCGCGGCGTTGACCACCACGTCCACCCGCTCGGCCTGGAGGGTGCGCGCGGTCTCCTCGGGTTCGAGGGCGGCGATGTCGAGCGGCAGGAACCGGTAGCTGGCGATGTGCCGGGCCGGGTGCCGGGCGATGGCGAGGACCTCGTGGCCGCGGCGGGCGAAGGCGGGGCAGATCTGGCGTCCGACGCAACCGGTCGCGCCGACCACCGCCACCCGCCCCATGGCTCCCCCTCGGCTGTCCGATCGCCCGCTGCGATCGCGGTCGTCCCGATGCTGTCCGGTGCGGTTCGAGGTCCGCTCGCGCGGCTTCCGGCGCGGCGTCCATCAGTGCTCCACGGCTTCTCCAGAGGGGACCGTGATCCTCGGATGGATCGTTTCCGGGAGGTGGGGTGGGCGCATGCGGGTCCTGTTCCTGACGGTGGCGGAGAAGGCGCATGCGTATCCGCAGGTCCCGCTGGCGTGGGCGCTGCGTGCGGCGGGTCATGAGGTGTGCGTGGTCGGCCAGCCCGACGTGGTGGACGACATCACCAGGGCCGGCCTGACCGCGGTGCCGATCGGCGCGTCCCTCGACCTCGCGCAGCGGGTCCAGGAAGGCTCGACCGCCGAGCGGCAGGACGACGCCGGGCAGCCTGCCGGCGTCGAGGCCGCGGAGGACGCCGAGGAGTTTCCCGACCCCACGGTCGAGATGCCGCTGGACGAGCTCCGCCCCGAGAAGCTGACCCATGACCACATGCAGGGCCTGTTCGCCACCTGGGTCATGATTTTCCAGGAGATGTCGAACCCGGACCTGACCGATGAGCTGGTGGAGTTCGCCCGCGGGTGGGGTCCGGACCTGGTGATCTGGGATCCGTTGCTGTTCGCGGGCGGGGTGGCGGCGCGGGCGTGCGGCGCGGCGCACGCCCGGATGCTGTACGGCCTGGACCTGATCGGGCGGATGCGGGGACGCTTCGTGGCGGCGCTGGCCGAGCGTTCGGCGCTGGTCCGCGACGACCCGATGGCCGAGTGGCTGGATCTGGCGGCGGAGTGTTACGGCGGCGGGTTCGGTGAGGACCTGGTGATGGGGCAGTGGACGATCGACTCCTTTCCGGGGTCGATGCGTTTCCCGGTCGATCACCACTATGTGCCGGTGCGTTACGTGCCCTACAACGGGCCGTCGGTGCTGCCGGGGTGGTTGCGTGAACCGCCGAAGCGCCCCCGGGTGTGCCTGAGCCTGGGCCTGTCGTTCCGCGAGTCGCTCGGCGGCGACCGGATGTCGGTCGGCGAGCTGCTGGAGGCGGTGGCGGGTCTGGACGTGGAGGTGGTGGCGACGCTGGACGCCGAGCAGCTGGCCACCGTCGCCCGGGTGCCGGACAACGTGCGCGCGGTCGACTTCGTGTCGCTGAACGAGCTGCTGCCCACCTGCTCGGCGATCGTCCACCATGGTGGTTTCGGCAGCTCGCAGACCGCTCTGGCGCACGGTGTCCCGCAGATCGCGCTGCCGTCCGAGGTGTGGGACATCGAGGTCAGGGCGCAGCGGATCGAGCAGGCGGGCGCGGGGCTCTGCGTACCCCGGTCCCAGGTCGAAGAGATCACCGCCGATCGGCTCAAGGGCATGCTGGTGCGGGTGCTGGAGGAGCCCTCGTTCGCGCGGAACGCGGCCCGGCTGCGCACCGAGATGCGCGGCACCCCGGCCCCCGCCGACATCGTCCCCCTGCTCGAGAAGCTGACCGCGGAACACTCGCGTCCGGAGGGGTCATGCGGGTCCTGTTCCTGACGGTGGCGGAGAAGGCGCATGCGTATCCGCAGGTCCCGTTGGCGTGGGCGCTGCGTGCGGCGGGTCATGAGGTGTGCGTGGTCGGCCAGCCCGACGTGGTGGACGACATCACCAGGGCCGGCCTGACCGCGGTGCCGATCGGCGTGCCGGCCGACCTGGAGACGAGGATCCAGGACGGGGCGGAGCCCGAGCCGCAGGACGAGGCCGAGGAGTTCACCGGCGAGATCCTGGATCCGGCGACCGAGATGCCGCTGGACGAGTTCCGCCCCGAGAAGCTGACCTACGACCACATGCAGGGCCTGTTCGCCACCTGGGTCATGATCTTCGAGGACATGTCGGGGCGGGACCTGACCGATGAGCTGGTGGAGTTCGCCCGCGGGTGGGGTCCGGACCTGGTGATCTGGGATCCGTTGCTGTTCGCGGGCGGGGTGGCGGCGCGGGCGTGCGGCGCGGCGCACGCCCGGATGCTGTACGGCCTGGACCTGATCGGGCGGATGCGGGAGCGGTACCTGCGCGCGGCGGCGGACCGCCCGGCGCAGCTCCGCGACGATCCGATGGCCGAGTGGCTGGACTGGCTGGCGGGCCGCTACGGCGGCGGGTTCGGTGAGGACCTGGTGATGGGGCAGTGGACGATCGACTCCTTTCCGGGGTCGATGCGTTTCCCGGTGGACCATCACTATGTGCCGGTGCGTTACGTGCCCTACAACGGGCCGTCGGTGCTGCCGGGGTGGTTGCGTGAACCGCCGAAGCGCCCCCGGGTGTGCCTGAGCCTGGGCCTGTCGTTCCGCGAGGTGATGGGCGGGGACCAGGTGCCGGTCGGCGAGCTGCTGGAAGCGGTGGCGTGCCTGGACGTGGAGGTGGTGGCGACGCTGGACGCCGGGCAGCTGGCCACCGTCGCCCGGGTGCCGGACAACGTGCGCGCGGTCGGCTTCGTCCCGCTGAACGAGCTGCTGCCCGGCTGCTCGGCGATCGTCCACCAGGGCGGCTTCGGCACGGCACAGACCGCCGCGGTCCACGGCGTCCCGCAGGTCGTCGTGCCGAGCCGGGAATGGGACGCGGCGTTGAAGGCGCGGCGGCTCCAGGAGTCGGGGGCGGGGCTGGCCTGGACCGACCTCCCCGCCGGGGAGGTCTCCGCCGCACACCTGCGGAACATGCTGGAGCGGGTGCTGGCGGAGCCCTCGTTCGCGCGGAACGCGGCCCGGCTGCGCACCGAGATGCGCGGCATGCCCACCCCGGCCGGCATCGTTCCCCAGCTCGAAAGGCTGGCCGCGGAACACCGCGCCGCCACGGGCTGAGCCCCCGCTTCGGAGACGTCTCGCGGCGCGGTCGAACGGGGCCCGGCGGCCCGGCCACCAGGTCGAGCGAACCGCGAGCGGCGGTTGCCACGCTGCGGCACATGGCGACCAAGACCGACAGCGAACTGGGACGGGCGCTGCTGACCTACCGCGGCATCCAATGGATCATCGGTACCAAGGGCGACCCCTACGCTCTCCTGCTCCGGGTGGCGAGCGACGACCCACACGAGCTCGGCCGGCAGATCAGGGACCGCGGGCCGCTGTACTGGAGCAGCGCCGGCGTGTGGGTCACGGCCGACCACGAGCTCGGCGCGGCCGCGCTGCGGGACTCCCGGCTCGGCTCCCGGCCGCCGACCCCCGATCCGCCCGCCGGCGAGGCGGAGGACGAGCCCATGCCCTGGGACGTGCCCGTGCTCCGGGACGTGCTCCCGCTCGGCGGCCTGCCCGTCGAGCGGGACCGGGCCGAGTACACCCGGCTGCACCGCCTGGTCGAGCCGCTGGCCGGCGGGGACGCCGCGCAGCGCCGCACCGCGGACGTCACCGACACCTACCAGCGGCTGGCCGCCGGCCTGGACGAGCGGTTCGACCTGATGACCGACCTCGCCCGCCCGGCCGCCGCCGCGTTCGCCGGCGCCCTGCTCGGGCTGCCCCCGGAGCGGCACGCCCGGTTCGCCGAGCTGCACGAGGGGGCGGTGGGCCTGCTGGACGCCACGCTGATCCCGCCGAACCTGCGCTCGGCCCGGGCGCTGACCGCCGCGCTGTCCGGCATGTCGGAGCTGCTCGAAGAGCACGTCGAACCCGGGCGGGACGGCCTGCTCGGGCTGCCGTCGCCGGAGCCGGGCGACGTCCTCGCGGCGTCCATGCTGTTCGCGGTGGTCGGCGCCGAGACCGCGGCGAACCTGGTGTGCAACGCGCTGGCCGCGCTGCTCGACGACCCCGCGCAGTGGAAGCTGCTGCGGGACGACCCCGGCCTGGCCCCCGCCGCCGTCGAGGAGACGCTGCGGTACGCGCCGCCGATCCGGCTGCGCCGGCTGTACGCGACCGAGGACTTCGAGCTGGCCGGCCGCCAGGTCGAGACCGGGAACGAGCTGGTCGTGGTCGTCGAGGCCGCCAACCGGGACCCCCGCGTCCACACCGACCCGGACCGTTTCGACATCCAGCGGACGTCCCGGGCCGAGCACCTGTCGCTGTCCGGCGACGACCTCTACCCGGGGATCATCGCTCCGATGGTCCGGATGCAGGCGGCCGCCGGCGTGCGCGCCATCGCGGCCGCCTGGCCCGAGATCGCCCGCACCGGCGACGTGCTGCGCCGCCTGCGCTCGGCGATCACGGCCGGGGTCCTTCGCTTCCCGGTCTCCGGTAAGTGAGCCAGAACGCCAGGCCCTACGAATCGAGGGAAGAGTCCATGCGCTGTCGTGTCTGCGACGGATCCATCACCCAGCTCTTCGACTTCGGGCGCCAGCCCCTGTCCGATGCGTTCCTGAGCCCCGACGACATCGAGCACGAGTTCTTCTTCCGGCTCGCCGTGGGGGTCTGTGACTCGTGCACGATGACCCAGCTCCTCGAAGAGGTGGCGCGGGACCGGATGTTCCACGCCGACTACCCCTACCACTCGTCCGGCTCCGAGCACATGCGCCGGCACTTCGAGCAGACCGCCGGCGCCTTCCTCCAGGAGCACCTGAGCGGCCCCGACCCGTTCGCGGTCGAGATCGGCTGCAACGACGGCGTCATGCTCCGGACGCTCGCCAAGGCGGGCGTCCGGCACCTGGGCGTGGAGCCGTCGGGCGGGGTCGCCGAGCTCGCCCGGTCCAACGGGGTGCGGGTGCGCATCGACTTCTTCGAGGAGTCGGTGGCCGCCGAGATCGTGGCCGCCGAGGGGCCCGCCGACCTGATCTACTCGGCCAACACCATCTGCCACATCCCCTACATCGGCTCGGTGCTGCGCGGCGTGGACGCGCTGCTCGCACCCGACGGCGTCTTCGTCTTCGAGGACCCGTACCTGGGTGACATCCTCGAGCGCAACACCTTCGACCAGATCTACGACGAGCATTTCTTCTTCTTCACGGTCCGCTCGGTGCAGGCCGCGGCGCTCCGGTTCGGGTTCGAAGTGGCCGACGTGCAGCGGCTCGCGGTGCACGGCGGCGAGCTGCGCTACACGCTGGCCCGGGCCGGCCGCCGCGAACCCACCCCCGCGGTGGCCGAACTGCTGGCGGAGGAGGAGGCGCGGGGGCTGGGCACGCCCGCGGCGTTCGCGCCGTTCGCCGCCAACATCGAGAGCATCTCCACCGACCTCATGAAGCTGCTGCGGGAGCTGCGCGCGGACGGCAAGCGCGTCGTGGGCTACGGCGCGACGGCCAAGAGCGCCACCGTGACGAACTACTGCGGGATCGGGCCCGACCTGGTCTCGTTCGTCTGCGACACCACTCCGGCCAAGCACGGGCGGCTGATGCCGGGCTCGCACATCCCGGTCCGTCCCCCCGAGGCCCTGGCCGAGCCGTATCCGGACTACGCGCTGCTGTTCGCGTGGAACCACGCGGAAGAGATCATGGCGAAGGAGCGCGCCTTCCACGATTCCGGGGGCCGCTGGATTCTGTACGTTCCCAAGGTCCACATCGTCTGACCGTGACCCGTTACGAGCATCAGTGAGGACGGCCCCAGTGCAGTCGCGAAAGCTCGCCGTGGACGGCGCATTCGAGTTCAAGCCGCAGACCTTTGCCGACGAACGCGGAATCTTCACGTCGCCCTTCCAGGAGACGGCGGCGCGCAAGGCGCTGGGGCACGGTCTCTTCCCGGTGGCCCAGACCAACCACAGCCGCTCGCGCCGGGGGTCGATCCGCGGCGCCCATTACACGCTGACCCCGCCGGGCACCGCCAAATACGTCTACTGCGCGCGCGGCAAGGCCCTCGACATCATCATCGACATCCGGGCCGGCTCGCCGACGTACGGGCGTACCGATTCCGTGCTGCTCGACACCGAGGAGTTCCGGGCGGTCTATTTCCCGGTCGGCGTCGCGCACGCCTTCGTGGCGCTGGAGGACGACACGGTGATGTCGTACATGCTCTCCGGCGAATACGTCAAAGAGAACGAACTGGCGCTGTCGGTTTTCGACCCGGCGCTCGACCTGCCCATCCCGGACGACATCGACCCGATCATGTCCGAGCGTGACCGCGCGGCGCCCACGCTGGCGATGATCGAGAAGGACGGCACGCTGCCGGACTACGCCCGGTGCCTGGAGCTGGAGCGGGCGCTGTACCCGCCGGACCGGTGAGCGGCATGGGCTCCGTCGCGGTGCTGGGCGCCACGGGCTGCGTGGGCGGCGGGGCGGCGGCCGCGTTCGCCCGGGCCGGCCACCGCGTGGTCGCCGTGGCCCGCGGGCGCGCGCCGGTGGCCCGCGCCGACACGTTCGTCCCGCTCGACGTCGCCGCGGCGGCGCCCGGCGACCTGGCCGGGCTGCTGGAGTCCGAGGGCGTCGACGCCGTGGTCAACGCCACCGGGGGCTGGCTGTCCGGGGACGCGGAGAACGAGCACGCCCACGTGCGGCTCGTCGAGAACCTGATCGAGGGCCTGGCCCTGCTGCCGCGCCCGGTCCGCCTGGTGCAGCTGGGTTCCATCCACGAGTACGGCCCGGTGCCCGAGGGCAGGCCCATCGACGAGTCCGTGGAGCCCCGGCCCGAAACCGCGTACGCGCGCACCAAGCTCGCCGGCGCCGAGGCCGTGCTCCGGGCGACACGGGCGGGCCGGATCGACGGCGTGGTGCTCCGGGCCGTCAACATCTGCGGGCCCGCGGTGACGCCGGCGAGCTTCCTCGGCGCGGTCGTGCGCCGGCTGCGCGCGGCGCCGCCGGGGGAGCCGGTCGAGCTGGAGGTCGTCCGGGCCCGGCGCGACTTCCTCGACGTCCGGGACCTGGCGGCGGCGGCGGTGAAGGCCGCCACCCTGCCGGTCACCGGCCAGGTCATCAACGTCGGCCGGGGCGAGGCACCGACCATGCGCGAGATCATCGCCCTCCTGTTCACCGCCGCGGGGTTCCCCGCGGACGGCGTGCGGGAGCGGGCGGGGCGGGTCGAGTCCAGGGGCGGCGACTGGGTGCTGGCCGACATCACGCTGGCCGGGAAGGTCCTGGGCTGGGAGCCCCGGATCGGCCTGCCGGACTCGCTGAAGGACATGTGGGAAGCGTCCGCGGACACCGAGGAGCCTTCATGACGGACCGTTCCGCGCTCCTGTCGTCAGAGAGCAGCCCGACGCCGCTGCGGATCGCGGAGTCCGTGCGCGCCGGCGACGACGGGGTGACCTCGCTGGCGGACTTCCACCGCTGGTACGAGGACGTCGGGAAGCGCTCGTACGCGCGGGTGGACCGCGTCCCGCTGGACGAGCTCACCGGGTGGGAGACCGACCCCGGCACCGGCAACATCCGGCATCACACCGGGCGGTTCTTCACCGTCGAGGGCCTGGAGGTGCGGATCCCCGCCAACCGGGTCGGGGCCTGGAGCCAGCCCATCATCAACCAGCCGGAGGTGGGCGTCCTCGGGATCCTGGTCAAGGAGTTCGACGGGGTCCTGCACTGCCTGATGCAGGCCAAGGTGGAGCCCGGCAACAGCAACGGCCTCCAGCTCTCCCCGACGGTGCAGGCGACGCGCAGCAACTACACCCGGGTGCACGGCGGCCGGCCCGTGCCCTACCTGGAGTACTTCCAGGACCCGGCGCGGCGCCGGGTGCTGGCGGACGTCCGGCAGTCCGAGCAGGGGTCGGCCTTCCACCGCAAGCGCAACCGGAACATCGTCGTCGAGGTCCCCGAGGACGTCGAGGTCGCCGACGGCTTCCGCTGGCTGACGCTGGGCCAGCTGCACCGGCTGCTCGCGGCCGAGGACCTGATCAACATGGACGCCCGCACGGTGCTGTCCTGCCTGCCCTTCGCGCACGGCGAACTGGCCTCGGTGCTGGAGCCGGCCGCCGGCGACTTCCACCCCGCGCTGCTGCGCTCGTGCGACCCGGGCGGGGGCAGCCTGCACTCCACCGGCGACATCCTCAGCTGGATCACCGAGGCCCGCACCCGGGCCGAGGTGCACACCCGGCGGGTGCCGCTGGCCGGCCTGCCCGGCTGGCGCCGCGAGGAGGGTCGGATCTCGCACGAGAGCGGGGCCTTCTTCGACGTCATCGGGGTGCGCGTGGAGGCCGGCGGCCGCGAGGTGGGCCGGTGGACCCAGCCGATGGTGGACCCGATCGGCATGGGGGTCGTCGCCTTCCTGGTCCGGGAGATCGGCGGGGTGCTGCACGTGTTGATGAACACCCGGATCGAGGCCGGCTACATGGACGTGGTCGAGCTGGCGCCGACCGTCCAGTGCACTCCCCACAGCTACGAGCACCTGCCGCCGGAGGCGCGGCCGCTGTTCCTGGACACGGTGCTGGACGCCGCCCCGGAGCAGATCCGGTTCCAGACCGTCCTCTCGGAGGAGGGCGGGCGTTTCTACCACGCCCGCAACCGCTACCTCATCGTGGAGTCCGACGTCGACGTCCGGTTCCAGCACCCCGAGTTCCGCTGGATGACCGTGCAGCAGCTCGTCGAACTGCTGCGGCACAGCCACTACCTGAACATCCAGGCGCGCAGCCTCGTGGCATGCCTGCAGAGCCTGCTCATGCCGCCGGACGAGGCGCCGGCCGCCGAGAGGGAGGTCCGCTCGTGAACGTGGGAGAGAGCGCCCGGCAGGTCACCGGGTGCCGGGTGTGCGGAGGGTCGGACTGGCAGGACGTCGTCTCCTTCGGGCCGGTGCCCCTGGCCAACGGGTTCCTGCCGCCGGCGGAGTCGTACGAGGACGAGCCCTACTACCCGCTCGGCGTCATCTCGTGCCGCTCCTGCCGGCTGATGAGCGTGACCCACGTCGTCGACCCCGAGGTGCTCTACCGCAGCTACTCGTACGTGACCTCCGACTCCGAGACGATGACCCGGCACATGGGCCGCGTCGCCGAGACCTGCTGTAAGCGGGGCGGGCTGGCCGCCGGCGACCTGGTGGTGGAGCTCGGCAGCAACACCGGCCAGCAACTGGCGGAGTTCCGGCGGGCCGGGATGCGCGTGCTGGGCGTCGACCCGGCCCGCAACCTGGCGGAGGTCGCGAGCGAGCGCGGCATACCGACGCTGCCGGAGTTCTTCTCCGCGGAGAGCGCCGGGACGGTACGCGCGGAACACGGCCCCGCCCGGCTCATCCTGGGCCGGCACGTCTTCGCCCACATCGACGACCTGGCCGGGGTGCTCGCGGGCGCGCGCGCCCTGCTGGGCCCGGGCGGGATCTTCGCGATCGAGGTGCCGTACGCGGTGGACCTGCTGGAGCAGGCCGCCTTCGACACGATCTACCACGAGCACCTGTCGTACTTCCTGGTGCGCACCCTGGCGACCCTCTTCGAGCGGCACGGGCTGTGCGCCCTCGACGTGGAACGGTTCCCGGTCCACGGCGGCTCGATCCTGGTCTTCGCGGGACGCTCCGAGGACGGCCTGACCCCGGGCCCCGCCGTCGCCGACCTGATCTCCCTGGAGGAGCGGGCCGGGCTGTTCGACGACGCCGCCTACCGGGACTTCGCCCGGCACACCGACCGTGTCCGGCGGGAACTCCCCGTCCTGGTGCGCCGGCTGGTGGCCGAGGGGAAGCGCGTCGCCGGGTACGGGGCGTCGGCCAAGGGCACGACGATCCTGAACATCTGCGGGCTCGGCCCGGCCGAGGTGGAGTTCTGCATCGACACCACGGTGCTCAAGCAGGACAAGGTGCTGCCGGGCACGCACATCCCGGTGCACAGCCCCGACCACGTCGAGGTCCGCCCACCGGACTACTTCCTGCTGCTGGCCTGGAACTACGCCACCGAGATCTTCCAGAAGGAGGCCGGGTTCCTGGCCTCGGGCGGCCGGTTCATCGTGCCGTTCCCCACTCCCACGGTCGTCTCCGCCGAATCTCTCGGCTGACCGGGGAACGCGACGCGGGCGGGCCGTGAGCGGCCCGCCCGCGTCGTCGTGTCACGTCGTCGTGTCACGGCATGTCGTCGCGGGTGACGCGGCGCTCGCGGACCCGGAACCCGTCGCCCGCCAGGACCAGCACGTCCTCGCACACGCACATCAGGTGCAGGCGGGCCTGGCCGCCGTGCGGCGTGGCGATGACCTGCGTGTAGCTGCGGGCGAACAGGGAGCCGTCGGGCCGCGGCGTCACGTCGACCGTGGTGAGCACGTGCCGGTGCGTCTCGCCGGCCTCCGCCAGCCGCGCCGCCGACTCGCGCACGCCCGCCGCGATGGCGGTGCGGCCGCGGACGGGTTCGGTGAGCGACGGGGAGAGGAAGGTGCCGTCCTCGGTGAACGTCTCCGCCCACTCCTCCGCCGCCCCCGTGTCCAGGAGGTGCATGTGCCGGGCGTAGAACTGCTGGAGTTCGGCGTAGAGCGTCGCGAACGGCGGGTTCTCAGTCTGGACCGACACGGCCTTCTCCCTCTGGGCGATCGTCGCTGCTGCCGACGATGCTGCGGCGGAGCCGTCGAGAGCCGCTAGAGGCGGCGCCGCCCTGACCGCCGGGGCCGTCGAGCCGATGCCCACCGGTTCTCCGGCGCCCCCGGTCACGATCGAGGTGATCCATGACGTCGGCTTCGGGAGATGTGGCGTGCGGTTCATTGACCTGTCGTCGCCGGTGGACGCCGCGTTCGACGAGCCCGACCCGGTGCGGCACGAGATCCTGACGCCGCGCGAGGGCGCGGTGCACATGAGCGAGGAGATGCGCGAGCACTTCGGCATCGACTTCGACCCGGACGAGCTGCCCGACGGCGAGTTCCTGTCGCTGGACCGGCTCTCCCTCACCACGCACACCGGCACACACGTCGACGCCCCCTCGCACTACGGGTCGCGGGCGGCGTACGGCGACGGCGTGCCGCGGAACATCGACCAGATGCCGCTGGAGTGGTTCTTCCGCCCGGGCGTGGTGCTGGACCTGACCGACGCCGGCACCGGTGCCGTCGGTGCGGCGCGGCTGGAGAAGGAACTGGCGCGGATCGGGTACACGCCGCAGCCGCTCGACATCGTCCTGCTGCACACCGGCGCCGAGCGCCACCTCGGCACCCGGCGGTACTTCACCGACTTCGCCGGGCTGGACGGCCCCGCGGTGCGGATGCTGCTCGACCTCGGGGTCAAGGTGATCGGTACCGACGCCTTCAGCCTGGACGCGCCGTTCGGGAACATCATCGAGCGCTACCGGAAGACCGGTGACCGCTCGGTGCTGTGGCCCGCGCACTTCGAGGGCCGGCAGCGGGAGTACTGCCAGGTGGAACGCCTCGGCAACCTCGGCGCGCTGCCCGCGCCGACCGGCTTCCGGGTCGCCTGCTTCCCGGTCAAGATCACTGGCGGTGGGGCCGGCTGGACCCGAGCGGTCGCCCTCGTCGACGACTAGTTCGAGGGAGACATGATGTTCGGTGCCGAGCTCGCCGACGTGTACGAGCTGATCTACCGCAGCCGCGGCAAGGACTGGGCGGCCGAGGCGGCGGACGCCGCCCGGATCGTCAGGGAGAGGTACCCGGAGGCGGACTCGCTGCTGGACGTGGCGTGCGGTACCGGCGCGCACCTGGAGACCTTCCGGACGCTGTTCGGGCACACCGAGGGAGTGGAGCTGTCCCCGGACATGCTCGACGTGGCGGCCCGGCGGCTGCCCGGCGTGCCCCTGCACGAGATGGACATGCGGGACTTCTCGCTGGGGCGCACGTTCGACGCGGTGACCTGCCTGTTCACCGCCATCGGGTACCTGCCGACGCTGGCGGGCATGCGGGCCGCCGTGCGTTGCATGGCCCGGCACCTGGTGCCGGGCGGCGTCATGGTCGTGGAGCCCTGGTGGTTCCCCGACCGGTTCATCGACGGCTACGTCGCGGGGGACCTGGGCGGCGACGGGGAACGCACCGTCGCCCGGATGTCCCACTCCACCCGGGAGGGCCGGACGACGCGCATGGAGGTGCGGTTCCTGGTGGGCGACGCCAAGGGCATCACCGAGTTCACCGAGGTCGACCTGCTGACGCTGTTCACCCTGGAGGAGTACCTGTCGGCGTTCGCCGACGCGGGCTGCCCGGCCGAATACGTGGAATCCGGCTGGACGGCCCGCGGCCTGTTCATCGGGCGGCGAGAATGATCCGCGAGCTCACGCCCCGACGAGCTCGTCGGCGATGGTCATGACGTACCGGCCGTAGTCGGAGTTGCCGATCTCGGCCCCGAGCCGCCGGCACTGCTCGGCCCCGATGAACCCCATGCGCAGCGCGACCTCCTCGATGCAGGCGATCCGCACGCCCTGGCGCTCCTCCAGCGTCCGCACGTAGTGCCCGGCCTGCAGGAGCGCCTCCGGGGTCCCGGTGTCCAGCCAGGCGAACCCGCGGCCGAGGTCGACGAGCCTGGCCCGCCCGCGCTGGAGGTAGGCGAGGTTCATGTCGGTGATCTCGAGTTCGCCGCGGGCCGACGGGCGCAGGTTCTTGGCGATGTCCACCGCGTCGTTGTCGTAGAGGTACAGCCCGGTGATCGCGCGGTTGGAGCGGGGCCGGGCCGGCTTCTCCTCGATGGAGAGGAGCTTCCCGTCCGCGTCGGTCTCACCGACCCCGTAGCGCTGCGGGTCGTTGACCGGGTAGCCGAAGAGCGTGCAGCCGCTCAGGCCGGCGCTCTCGCGGAGCAGGACGTCGGAGAAGGAATTGCCGTGGAAGATATTGTCGCCGAGCACCAGGGCGACCTGGTCGTCGCCGATATGGTCCGCGCCGATGATAAACGCCTCGGCGATTCCGCGCGGCTGGGACTGCGTCGCGTAGGAGATGTTCAGCCCCAGCCGCGACCCGTCCCCGAGCAGCTCCTGGAATTGCGCGAGGTGGCCCGGTGTCGTGATGACCAGGATATCGCGGATGTCGGCGAGCATCAGCACGGAGAGTGGGTAATAGATCATCGGCTTGTCGCCCACCGGCAGCAACTGCTTGGAAACCGCGAGCGTTATCGGGTACAGCCTGCTGCCGGTTCCGCCGGCCAGAATTATCCCCTTCATGGCTTCAGGTTATGGAGCCACGGGCACGCGGGACAAGGCCGATATCGTGGAATTGAAGAGGTATCGAGAGGGCTACGAGTCAGATACGTTGTGCTGACTTCCAGCTCGCGCGATATCACAGGGATCGCCTGGGATCACAGGAT
Organism: Actinomadura craniellae; assembly: GCF_003289645.1. Classification (GTDB taxonomy): domain Bacteria; phylum Actinomycetota; class Actinomycetes; order Streptosporangiales; family Streptosporangiaceae; genus Actinomadura_D; species Actinomadura_D craniellae. The sequence goes on from NZ_QLYX01000012.1 coordinate 215,792, forward strand.
GGTGGTAAACGCTTATGACGACTCGGGTGTGGGACTATCTCGACGAATACGCCAATGAACGCGACGACATCCTCGACGCGGTCGAGACGGTGTTCCGCTCGGGGCAGCTCGTACTCGGCCGAAGCCTGCGGGAGTTCGAGGCCGAGTTCGCCGCCTACCACGGGATGTCGCACTGCGCCGGCGTCGACAACGGCACCAACGCGCTCAAACTGGGTCTCCAGGCGCTGGGGGTCGGCCCCGGCGACGAGGTGATCACCGTGTCGAACACCGCGGCGCCCACCGTGGTGGCGATCGACGCCGTCGGAGCGACCCCGGTGTTCGTGGACGTGCACCGGGAGAACTACCTGATGGACACCGACCAGGTGGCCGCCGCCATCACCCCGCGCACCCGCTGCCTGCTACCCGTGCACCTGTACGGGCAGTGCGTCGACATGGAGCCGCTGACGGCGCTGGCCGCCAAGCACGACCTGGTGATCCTGGAGGACTGCGCCCAGGCGCACGGCGCCCGGCACCACGGCCGGCTCGCGGGGACCATGGGCGACGCCGCCGCGTTCTCGTTCTACCCGACCAAGGTGCTCGGCGCGTACGGCGACGGCGGCGCCACGATCACCGACAACGAGCAGGTGGACCGCAACATGCGGCGGCTGCGCTACTACGGCATGGAGGACCGCTACTACGTGGTCGCCACGCCGGGGCACAACAGCCGGCTCGACGAGGTGCACGCGGAGATCCTGCGCCGCAAGCTCCGCCGGCTCGACGACTACGTCGCCGGCCGGCGCGCCGTGGCCCAGCGCTACGCCGAGGCCCTGGCCGACACCGACCTGGTCCTGCCGAAGACCGTGCCGGGCAACGACCACGTCTACTACGTCCACGTGGTGCGCCATCCCCGGCGCGACGCCATCCTCGAAGCGCTCAAGACCTACGACATCCACCTGAACATCAGCTACCCGTGGCCGGTGCACACCATGACCGGCTTCGCCCACCTCGGCTACGCCCGGGGTTCGCTTCCGGTGACGGAGGAACTGGCCGGGGAGATCTTCTCGCTGCCGATGTACCCGGCACTGTCCCCGGACACCCAGGACAAGGTCATCAGCGCCCTCCGCGAGGTGCTGGCGAACCTCTCCTGAGGCGCCGGAGACGTGGCCGGTCACGTACTTCGGCGGGATTTCAGGCGACCTCGGTGACGGCGCCGTTCACCAGCGAGAGCAGCTCCCGCGGTGTCTCCGACTCCGTCACCTGGTCGTCGTCCAGCCGCACCCCGTAGTCGCGTTCGATGCGGGCGGCGGTCTCCAGCAACGCGAGCGAGTCATAGCCCAGCAGCTCGAACGTGGTGTCCGGGAGGCCGTCGCCCGCCGCCGCCACGCCCTCGCCCTCGCCGGCGCACTCGCGCATGATCTCCATGAGCTCCGTCACGGTCAGCTTCGTCATTGCGGTACCTGCCTCTCTGTCGGGGCCTCGCCTCATCGAGGCCCGCGTACGACCATCGCGGCGTTGAACCCCCCGTGCCCCCGGGCCAGCACGAGCGCCACCGACAGCCGGGCCCGCCGCGGGGCCGACACGAGGTCGAGCTCGTACTCCGGGGCCGGGCGCGGCACGTTGACCGTCGGCGGGATCACGCCGTGCCGGATCGCCAGCAGCGCCGTGGCCAGGTCGAGCGCCGCGCCGCCCGCGCCGAGCCGTCCCGTCATCGTCTTCGGCGCGGTGACCGGCACGCCGGACGGGCCGAAGAGCGCCCGCAGGGCGTCCGCCTCGATCGCGTCCAGCTCGGGCACCCCCGCCGCGTCGGCGAAGACCACGTCCACCTCCCGGGCCGTGACGCCCGCGTCCGCCAGGGCCAGTTCGGCGGCGCGCCGCAGGGTCGGCGGGCGGTCCGTACCGGGCGGGGGGTCGAAGGTGGCCGCGTAGCCGGAGATCTCCCCGTACACCGTCCGCGCGCCGCGGGCCCGGGCCCCGTCCGCGCTCTCCAGCACGAACAGCGCGCCGCCCTCACCGGGGACGTGTCCGGTCGCGCCGGCGTGGAACGGCCGGTACGCCCGGTCCGGTTCCTGCTCGGTGCTGACCCGGCCGGTGGACTGCTGGGCGACCCAGCCCCAGGGGCAGGGCGAGCCGTCCACCCCACCGCCGATCATGAAGGGGATGCCGCCGCGTACCTGCCGCCTGGCCTGCGCCAGGGAGTCGAGCCCGCCGGCCTGCTCGGTGACCAGCACGCCGCTGGGCCCGCGCAGGCCGTGCCGGATCGAGATCTGGCCGGTGTTGACCGCGTAGAACCAGGCGAAGGACTGGTAGGCGCTGACGTGCTCGGGCCCCTTGCTCCACAGCTTCTCCAGCTCGCGGTGGCCGAACTCGAAGCCGCCGGCCGTGCTCGCGGTGACCACGCCGACCGCGTACTCGGGTAGTTCGGACGGCTCGACACCGGCGTCCGCCAGCGCCTCGTCCGCCGCGACGAGCGCCAGCCGCGTCATGTGGTCGGTCTGCGGCAGCAGCCGGCTGGGCAGGTGGTCGCCCGGCTCGAACCCGGCGATCTCGCCGGCCAGCCGGCTGCTGTACGGCTCGGGGTCGAACCGCGTGATCGGCCCGATCGCGGCGTCCCCGCGTACCGTCGCGGCCCAGTGCCGGCCGGCGTCCATGCCGGTCGGCGCCATGACGCCGATCCCGGTCACCACGGTGGCGGCGGTCATGCGGCCGATACCTCCGGCCGGGTCAGGACCATGGCGCTCTGGAAGCCGCCGAAGCCGCTGCCCACGGTGAGCGCGGCGCGCACCGGCTGCGCGCGGGCGTGCAGCGGGACGTAGTCGAGGTCGCACTCCGGGTCGGGCTCGTGCAGGTTGGCGGTGGGCGGGATGACGCCGTGCTCCATCGCCAGCGCGCACGCCGCGATCTCCAGCGAGCCGATCGCGCCGAGCGAGTGACCGATCATCGACTTGATGCCGCTGACCGGGACCCGGTAGGCGTAGTCGCCGAGGCTGCGCTTGAAGGCGGCCGTCTCGTGCCGGTCGTTCTGCTTGGTCCCGGAGCCGTGCGCGTTGACGTAGTCCAGGTCCGAAGGGGAGAGCCGGGACTGCGCCAGGGCCGCGTCGATGGCCTCGGCCATCTCCCGCCCGTCGGGGCGCAGGCCGGTCATGTGGTAGGCGTTGCTGCGCGAGGCGAACCCGCCGATCTCCGCGTAGATGTGCGCGCCGCGCCGGCGGGCGTGCTCCAGCCGCTCCAGGACGAACACCGCGGCGCCCTCGCCCAGCACGAAGCCGTTCCGGGTGCGGTCGAACGGCCGGGACGCCCGTCCCGGTTCGTCGTTGCGGGGCGTGGTCGCCTTGATGGCATCGAAGCACGCCATCGTGATCGGCGAGATCGGCGCGTCGCTGGCCCCGGCCACCATCACGTCCGCCGACCCCTCGCGGATCAGCCCGACCGCGTGTCCCACCGAGTCGAGCCCGGAGGTGCAGCCGGTGGAGACCGTGGAGACCGGGCCCTCGGCGCCGACCTCCCAGGCCAGCTCGGCGGCGATCGAGCTGGGCACGTAGTGGTTGAACAGGTGCGGTACCGCGTACGACTCGTCCACGAGCCACTTGCGCCCGCCGTCGCTGACGACGACGTACTCCTCCTCCAGCCCCATCGTGCATCCCACCGCGCTGCCGATGACCACCCCGGTGCGGGCCGGGTCGAGGTCCTCGCGGTCCAGGCCGCTGTCGTCGAGGCATTCCCGGGCGCTCACCACGGCCAGCTGGGTGACCCGGTCCATGCGCCGGACCTGCTGCGGGGACAGCCCCTCGCGCAGCGGGTCGAAGTCGCACTCCGCGGCGACCTGCGAGCGGAACGGGGAGGGGTCGAAGAAGGTGATGCGCCGGGTCGCCGGACGGCCGGCGGCCAGCAGTTCCCAGTACCGCTTGGTGCCGATGGAATCGGGGGCGACGACACCGATTCCCGTGATGACCACGCGATGGTTCATGGGAGGTCTCGACCGGCTTCGTCGCCCGCGGGCCCCGCGGAAAAACTCCGGCGCGGCGCGTACAGGTTGGGTTCGCTGGCGCTCAGCCCACGCAGTGTCATGGCGTGCGGCTTGAATGCCGGATGGGCCAGCGCCTTCCGGAAACTGGCGGCGTCGCGCCAGTGCGCGATGTTGATGAAACTGTGCGGCTCATCGACGTGCTGGAGCAGTGTGTTGCGGAGAAAGCCGTCCTGGCGCGTCATGAACTCCGAGACCTCCGCGAAGACGCGCTCGAATTCCTCGGGGGAGGCGTGGACGGTGAATCTGTTCACAAAAGTGACCTCGCCACTCGTGTTGGCGCCATCGGTCGACATTCCGACCCACCCTTTGCAGTGACAATGCGGTAGCGACGGGTCAAACCTGCTCAACGGCTCTCGCAGCACCCTTGACGATGACTGGACCGACCGCTTCGAGCCGCCCTCGACGGACCACGCTCGCCGCACCTGCTGCACGTCCGGCGACACACTTTGACGTGGTGATTGCGTCATCGTATCGTTCGGTCATGTTGTTTCCCGTCCCGAGCCTGGACGCCGCCGACCGCCGGGTGCTCGACGAGGTCGAGTCGATGCGGCACGAGTTGCGGCACCAGGTACGTGCGGTGCCCGTCAAGTGGGCGGAGGGGCTGCGGAAGTTCCTCACCGCGGACGCGGTGGCCGCGTCGAACTCCATCGAGGGGTTCCGGGTCTCCACGGTCGACGTCGCGGACCTGATGGAGGGGGAGCGCGACGTCGAGGTCTCGGAGGAGAACCGGGAAGAGACACTCGCCTACCAGCGCATGATGACCTATATCCAGACCTTGCATGACGTGCCGGACTTCTCGTACGGCAAGGGGCTGCTGAACGGCCTGCACTGGATGCTCCAAGGGCATCGCCACACCGCGGGAAAACCCGCCGGGCAGTGGCGCAGGGGGCCGGTGTACGTCACCGATGCCCGCGATCCGAGCATCGCCGCCTACACGGGGCCCGACGCGCACGAGGTGCCCGGCCTGATGGCGGAACTGGTCGACTGGCTGAACGCCGCCGACGAGGCGCACCCGCTGGTGCGCGCCGCGATGGCGCACCTGCACCTGGTGTCGATCCACCCCTGGAGCGACGGGAACGGCCGGATGTCCCGCTCCCTGCAGACGCTCATGATCGCCAGAGAGGGGGTCCTGGCACCGGAGTTCTCCTCGATCGAAGCGTGGCTCGGCCGCCCCGGGAACACCTGGGAGTACTACCGGGAACTCGGCGCCCGAGGCCCGGCCTACCGCCCCGACCAGGACGTCTCCGGCTGGATCCGCTTCAACCTCGTCGCCTACCACCAGCAGGCCCAGACGGTCCGCAACCGCCTGCGGAGATCCGGCCAGGTCTGGACGGCCCTCGCGGACTTCGCCGCGGGCGGGCGCCTCGACGAACGCGTGATCTCGGCGCTCCACGAGGTCGCGCTGAGCGGCCGGGTCCGGCGGCTCCGGTACGAGCACGCCGAAGGGCTGAGCAAACAACAGGCACAACGAGACCTCCGCGACCTCGTGGCCGCGGAGGTACTCGAATCGGTGGGCCGGACCAGAGCCCGCTACTACACCCCCGGCCCCCGCTTCCCGACCGGGGCGCTGGAGGTGGCACGGACCCCGATGAGCCTCATCGACCCCTACCGGACCTGAGCTCTCCGCCTGACCGTCCACCGGCTTCAGCGGTGCACCCCGGACCGGCGACATCAGCCACGGCGAGCAGCTCACGTGCGCCGGCCTCGATTTCGGCGGGGGAGACGCCGGCGTCATGGAGCTCCCGCTCCAGGGTTTCCCAGTCCTGCGGGATGCGCTTGGGCACGGTCACTCCTCCTCGAACTCAAGGCCAGCCTTAACCTAGGCTCTCCGGTCGCACGGTGGAGGTGGGTCGGTAGAACCGGCCTGGTCAGGGTCCCACGTGCCCGGCGTCGATCGTGCGGCCCCAGGTGGTCTCCACGACGACGGACGAGCCGGCGGGGACGACGCCCCGGAGGCGGGCGCGCAGGTCCGGGATCGGAGGCAGCGCCGCGGAGGTGCGGACGGAGATGTGGAAGGTCGTCGATCGTGCCTGGACGTCGGTGACGGTGGCGTGCGGTTCGGCCGCCAGCCACTCGGTCGCGACCCGCTCCACCCGGGTCTCCCAGACGGCGAAGAGGTAGTTCGCCGCCGTGCTCAGGACCAGGGGCACCGCCACGAGCAGGCCGAGCCCGCCGAGCGCCAGGACGGTCCGGGTGCGCGAGACGGCGGGGGCGGGGACGGCGTAGCCGAGGGCGGCGAAGACGAACGTCCCGGCCAGCACGAGCGATAGCATGTTGGACAGGAACAGCACCAGCGCGCCGGCCGCGAGCATCGGCGCGCCGTCTCCGAGGCAGACGCCGGCCACGACCAGCGGCGGCACGAGTGAGATCGCGATCGCCACCCCGGGCAGGACCGCGGCCACGTCGCGGCGGGCGAGGGCGACGGCCCCCGCGAGGCCGGTCGCCAGTGCAGAGAGCAGGTCCGCCAGGCCGGGTGACGTCCGCCCGGAGATCTGGGCGTTGGACAGTAGCTCGTACGACCTCGGCACGGCCAGGGACGCCACCAGCCCCACGGCGACGACCGTGGCCGCGCCGCCGAGGGCGAACCGCCCCGCGCCGGTTCTGGAGCGTTTCACCAGCCCCAGCGCCACCCCCATGATCGGCGTCGACAGCGGGGCGATGATCATGGCGCCGATGACCGTCGCGGTCGAGTCGGACAGCACACCGGCGGCGGCGATCACCGAGGACAGGACGAGCATCGTCCAGAACGCCGAGTGCTTGGACGCGCGGTCGCCGGTGCGCAGATCGAGATCGTCGGTGAGCTCCTCCAGCGTCCGCCGCTGCGCCACGGGAACGAGCCGGCTACGTACCTGCGCAAGCATGTCGCTTCCGTCTCGGGCCCGGGATCCTCGGGGCGGGCGGTTCCGCGGGCACGACGCCCGGGGGGCTCAGGGGGTGACGATGTCGAAGTCGCGGTCGCCGCGGTCGAGGAGGCCGAGCAGCGTGCCGAGTGCCTGCCGGTCGCCGTCGAGCCGGGTCCCGTCCAGGTTCCCGGTGGTGGCCAGGGCGAGCAGTTGCGGTCTGGTGAGGGTCACGGTCAGGTCGGCCGGGGTGCCGTCGTGGGCGCGCGTCCGGGTGAGGACGCCGTTGGCGAGGCTGAGCCGCACCTCCTCCTTGAGGTCGGTGAGGTTCCAGTCGATGATCAGGTGGACGTCCCAGGCGCGCGGGCCGTTCACCCGGATGGCCAGGGAGTCGAAGATCTGGTCGGTGCCGAGGGCCTGGAGGACGTCCGGGCTGGTGCTGTCGATGGTGCTGACAGGTTTGTGGCCGCGCAGTTCGGCCGCCCCCTGGAGGTAGAAGTTCCGCCAGGTGCCGTTCTCGCTGCCCTGGCCGAGCCGGTCGTAGACCTCGGCGAGGAGGTCGCGGGCGGCGGTGTCGCCGGGGTCGGCGAACACCAGGTAGTTGAGCACCTGGGCGGCCCAGCGCAGGTCGCCGGCCGCGGCGGCCGCCCGGGCCTTGGGCAGGACGGCTTCGGCGCCGCCCATGAACTCCACGTGCTTCCTCGCCGACTCCTGCGGCGGCAGCTCCCACAGGTGGGCGGGGTTGCCGTCGAACCATCCCATGTACCGCTGGTAGACGGCCTTGACGTTGTGGGAGACCGAGCCGTAGTAGCCGCGGGCGTGCCAGGCCCCCTCCAGTGCGGGCGGCAACCGGATCAGCTCGGCGATCTCGGTGCCGGTGTGGCCCTGGTTGAGCAGCCGCAGGGTCTGGTCGTGCAGGTAGGCGTACAGGTCGCGCTGCTGCCGCAGGAAGCCGGTCAGCTCGGCGGTGCCCCAGGTCGGCCAGTGGTGGGAGGCGAACAGCACGTCGGAGCGGGCGGCGAACAGTTCGATCGCCTCGGTGAGGTAGCGCGCCCACACCCGCGGGTCGCGCACCGGGGCGCCGCGCAGCGTCAGCACGTTGTGCAGGTTGTGGGTGGCGTTCTCGGCCATGCACAGCGCGCGCCGCCCGGGGATGTGGAAGTTCATCTCGGCGGGCGCCTCGGTGCCCGGGGTGAGCTGGAACGCGATCCGGACCCCGTCGATCACCTCCTCCTGGCCGGTCTCGTGCACCGACAGCGTGGGCGCGATCAGGGAGATCGTGCCGGCGGAGGTGGTCTGGCCGAGCCCGGTACCGATCTGCCCGGCCGGTCCCTTGGGCAGTTCGGTGCCGTACATGTAGATCGCGCGCCGGTTCATCGCGGTGCCGGCGTAGACGTTCTCCGAGACCGCGTGCTCCATGAACTCCGCCGGGGCCACGATCGGGACGTCCTCGGTCCCGTCGAGGACACCGCGGACCCCGCCGAAGTGGTCGGCGTGGGAATGGCTGTAGATCACCGCCGTCACCGGGCGCCGCCCGCGGTGCTCGCGGTACAGGGCCAGCGCCGCCGCCGCGCATTCGGTCGACAGCAGCGGGTCCACGACGATGACGCCCCGGTCGCCCTCGATGAAGGAGACGTTGGACAGGTCGAAGCCGCGCACCTGGTAGAGACCATCGGTGACCTGGTAGAGGCCGTGCTTGGCGGTGAGCCGGGACTGCCGCCACAGGCTCGGGTTCGCCGTCTCCGGGCACTCCGCGGCGAGGAACGCGTAGGCGTCCAGGTCCCAGACGACCCGGCCCGCGGCGTCCTTGATCTCCCGGTGTGCCGCCGAACCGACGAAGCCCCGGTCGGCGTTCTCGGCATCGGTCCGGTCCTCGGGTGGTGGCTGGACGTTCACGGCTTCTCCTCGGGACGCGTGCCGGCGGCGCTGCCGGTCACCTCCCCCGGCCCGGCCCAGTTCAGCGCAACGAAAAGGGCAAAAGGCCATATCCGGCGACGTACGTCAGCGCGGGGCGGGGCCGGTGGACCGGCGGATGGCCAGGTGGGAGGGCAGGACGACCTGGTTGCGGGCGGGGCGGGCGCCGTGGCGGTCGCGCATGGCCAGGAGCATGTCGACGGCGGTGCGGCCGGACTCCTGGAACTGGCCGGCGAGGGTGGTCAGCGGCGGGGAGCAGAAGTCCGCGCCGAAGATGTCGTCGTAGCCGACGACGCTGAGGTCCTCCGGCACGGCCACGCCCCGCTCGGCGCAGCGCCGCAGGACGCCGATGGCGAGCAGGTCGTTGTGCGCGACGGCGGCGGTGGCGCCGGTGCCGAGTGCGGCGTCGGCGGCGGCGCCGCCACCGGCCAGGGTGGGCGGGAAGGGGCCGATCCGCTGGGCGGAGACGCCGTGCCGGCCGGCGGCGGCGGTCAGGGACTCCCAGCGGCGCGCGCCCAGCCAGGAGCGGGGCGGCCCGGCGAGGAAGACGATCGAGCGGTGCCCCAGCGAGGCGAGGTGCTCGACGATCTGGCGGGTGCCCTCGGCGTGGTCGACGATGACGCTGGGCACTTCGGCGACCTGCCGGCTGACGAGGACGAGGCGGTGCCCGGCCGAGAGTTTCGTGATCTCCTCGTCGGACATGCGGCTGGCCGCGATGACGAACCCGTCGACGGACGGCCCGAGCCGTTCGATGTTGCGCGCCTCGACCTCGGGTGACTCCTCGGTGTCGCCGACGATGAGCGTGCAGCCCGCGGCGCGCGCCTGGTGCTCGGCCCCGCGGATGACCCCGAAGAAGTGGGGGTTGGTGATGTCGGAGACGAACAGCGCCAGGGTGTCGGTCCGGCCGGAGGGCAGCGCCCGGGCCAGGGGGTTGGTGCGGTAGCCGAGCCGGGTCGCGGCCTCGATCACCCGGGCGACGGTGGCGGCGTTGACGCGTCCGGGGTTGGACATCGCGCGCGACACCGTGGAGGGCGACACTCCCGCCTCCTTGGCCACGTGGTAGATCGTGGGCCGCCCGCTGCCCGCTCTTCCCGTTGCCATGTGACCTCCGCTCGACCCGTCAGCGCACAGGACAGTTTCCCATGATGGAAAGTTTTGGCAACCGCTTGCCATGCGCTGAACGGCAGATCTAGTGTCAACGGAACATTCCGGACATGTGGCGGGGGTCACAGTGACCCCCGTCACTCATGAGCGAGGAACGAACCACATGCGGGCAATCGTCCTGACGGGACCCCGGCGCGCCGAGGTCATCGACTCCTGGGCGGAGCCGGAACCCGGGCCACATGACGTGGTCGTCGCGATGCGCGCGGTCGGCCTGTGCGGATCGGACCTCGGCGTCTACGACGGCACCCGCCCCACGCCCGCCCTGCCCTGGGTGATGGGCCACGAGGGCGGCGGGCGGATCGTCGCTACCGGCTCAGCCGTGCGCGACCGCCGGATCGGGCAGCACGTGGCGATCGAGCCCAACTACTGCTGCTTCTCCTGCCCGCCGTGCACCCGCGGCATGACCTCCGGCTGCGAGAACAGGCTCAGCCCCGGCATCACCGTGCCGGGGCTGCTCGCCGAACGGGTCGCCGTCCCCGCACGGTTCGCCTGGCCGCTGCCGGCCCCGGCCGGCGCCGAGGTCCTGGCGTGCGTCGAGCCGTTCGCGGTCGCCCGGTCGGCGGTCCAGCGGGCCGGCGTGCGCCCCGGCACCGACTGCCTGGTCGTCGGCGCCGGATCGCAGGGGCTGCTCACCTGCCTGTCGCTGCTGGCGGCCGGGGCCCGGGTGTCCGTCACCGACCCGCGCGCCGACCGGGTCACGACCGCCGAACGGCTCGGGGCCCGGGCCGCCGAGCCCGACGGCAAGCGCGACTTCCCGTTCGTCTTCGACACCGCCGGAACCCCCGCCGCCTGGGAGACCTCGACCCGCGCGGTCGCCACCGGGGGGACCGTCATGGTGATCGGGATGGGCCACGAACCGGTCGGGCTGTCGACGATGGAGCTGGCCCGGCGGCAGCTCCAGGTGCGCGGCTCCCTCATCTACGACCATCCGGACGACTTCGCCGCGACCGTCGCCGCGGTCGTCGGCGCGGCTCCCCGGCTCGCCGGCCTGCTGCGTCCCGGAGTGCCCCCGGAGGAGGCCGAGCGGGCCTTCGCCGAGGCCCGGACGGCTCCCGGCAAGTCCTGGATCGACCTGTCCACCTGGGAGGAGGACCACCGATGACCCATGGCACCGCCCCGCCCCCGGGGCGCCGGCCCGGCCGCGTCCTGCGGGGGCTGTCCCTGGCCGAGGCCACCGTGGGCGGCCTTCTGCTGGCGCTGCTCGGCGCCCTGATGCTGCTCCAGGCCGTGCAGCGCTACCTGCCCGGTGGCGGCTGGGTGTGGACCGGGGAACTCGCGCGGTTCTCCTTCGTCTGGCTCACCTTCGCCATGTCGGGCTACCTCGCGGCACGCGACGGCCACATCTCCCTGAAGCTGGTCGACATCGTGGCCGGGCCCCGGCTGCTGCGCGTCGTCGGCGCCGCCGCCAACGCCACCGTCGCGATCGTCTGCCTCAACCTCGCCTACGAGGCGTGGGTCCTGGTCACGGCCGGCGGCGAGCAGACCTCGCCCGCGCTCGGCATCCCGATGAACTCCTTCTACGTGATCCCGCTCGCCGGGCTGGTCCTCACCGCCGTCCGCTCGACCGTCGCCGTCTTCCGGCCGGAACCCGAAACAGACGAAACAGACGAGACAGACGAAATGAACGAGCTGGACGAGGACGACCAGGCCGGTCCCGAAAACCGAGAGGAGCGGCCGACATGAGCATGGTGCTGCTCGCCGCGTCCATCGCCGCGCTCCTGCTGCTGCGCGTCCCCGTGGCGTTCGCGCTGCTCGGCCCCTGCCTCACCTACGTCTCCCTGGAGGGCTACTCGGCGGGCCTGAGTGTCCGGCAGGTCACCGAGGCGATCAACAGCTTCCCGCTGCTGGCCGTCCCGCTGTTCATCCTCGTCGGCGTCGTCGCCAACCGCGCCGGCATCGCCGACCGGCTGTTCGAGTTCGCGCTCGCCGCGCTCGGCCGGGTCAAGGGCAGCCTCGGCTACGTCAACATCGGGGTGAGCCTGGGCTTCTCCTGGATGAGCGGTTCGGCGCTGGCCGACGCCGCCGGTCTCGGCAAGGTCGAGGTCCCCGCGATGATCCGCAACGGCTACCCGAAGCGGTTCGCCGTCGGCATCACCGCCGCCTCCAGCCTGCTCGGACCCGTCATGCCGCCGAGCATCCCCGCGGTCGTCTACGCGGGCATCGCCGGCATCTCGACCGGAGCGCTGTTCGCCGCCTCGGTCGGCCCCGCGTTCCTCATGGCGGCGGGACTGGCCGTCATGGTCTACCTGTGGGCGCGCCGGCAGAGCGGCCTGCGCGGCGAGCCCTTCTCCTGGGCGCGGCTGCGCCGCGCCGGGCTGCGCGTCCTGGGCCCGCTGGGCGCGCCGGTGATCATCCTCGGTGGCATCCTCGGCGGGCTGTTCACCCCCACCGAGGCCGCGGCGGTGGGCGCCGCCTACGTGCTCGCCCTCGGTGCCGTCTACCGGCGCATCTCCTGGCGGGACCTGTTCGGCATCGCCCGGGAGACCGCCGCCACCACCGCGTCGATCACCCTGATCGTCGGCGCGTCCGGGCTGCTCGCCTGGATCCTCGCCCGCGAGCAGGTCCCCCAGCAGGTCTCCGAGACGATGCTCGGCCTCACCGACAACGCCGTCGTCTTCCTGCTGCTGGTCAACGTCCTGATGATCCTGCTGGGCGCCGTCCTGGAGGGCATCTCGGTGCTGGTGATCACGGTGCCGATCCTGCTGCCGATCGCCGCCGAGTTCGGCGTCGACCCCATGCACTTCGGCGTGATCATCATCATGAACCTGATGATCGGCCTGCTCACGCCGCCGGTCGGCGCGGTGCTCTACGTGCTGAGCCCCGTCACGCGGACGCCGGTCCACGAGGTTTTTCGCGGCACCCTCCCGTTCCTGGTCCCGCTCGTGATCGTCCTGCTCATCGTGACCTTCGTCCCCGCGACCGTCACCTTCCTGCCCCGGCTGCTCGGCCTGTAGCGGCCCCGAGCCGTAACCACCCACCTCCCAACCCCCGTGAGGAGCAAGGTCCATGCCGAAAACCCCCCACAAGGCGCTGCTGGCCCTGTCCGCGACGGCCGTCCTGGCCACCGGCTGCAGCGCGATGAACAGCGGAAGTGACGGAGGCACCGTCACGCTGTCCTTCGCCAACAGCTACACCACCGCCCACCCGCACACCCGCTGCGGCATCCAGGCCGTCGCCAACGCGGTCAACGGCCAGAAGCTCGGGGTGGAGGTCAAGACGTTCCCCAACAGCCAGCTCGGCAACGACGCCACCCGCTTCACCTCCGTCAAGGCCGGCGACATCGACATGGACGTGCAGGGCTCGTCCGCGCTGGCCGAGAGCTTCGCGCCCGTCGGCGTCCTGGACATGGCCTACGCGTTCGACGGGCCGGACCACCTGTTCTCCTTCTTCGACGGCCAGCACGGCACCCGCCTGAAGGGGGAGTTCGGCACGGCGACCGGCACCCGCGTCCTGGACGTCTGGTACTTCGGGATGCGGCACTTCACCGCCAACTCCGCGATCCGCAAGCCCGACGACCTCAAGGGCCTGCGGCTCCGGTTCCCCGACTCCAAGATCTACCTGGAGAACGCCAAGGCCATCGGGGCCAAGCCCACCGCGGTCGCGTTCGAGGAGCTGTACCTCAGCCTGCAACGCAAGATCATCGACGGGCAGGAGAACCCGATCCCGACGATCGCGGAGAAGAGCCTCGACGAGGTCCAGACCCACGTCAACCTCACCGGCCACCAGACCGGTTCCCAGCTCATCGTCATCAACGCCGAGAGCTGGAAGAAGCTCTCGGCCACGCAGCAGCAGGCGCTGCAGAAGGCCGTCTCGGACGCCCGCGCCGGCAACCGCAAGTGCATCGAGGACGACGAGGCGAAGATCCTCGCCGAGTGGAAGAGCAAGGGCAAGCCCACGATCGTCGAGAACGTCGACCGCACCGCGTTCATCACGAAGGCCGGAGCGTACTTCGGCGGCTCCCTCACCGGTGCGCAGGCCGAGCTGTACAAGGCCGCCCGCTCCTCCGCGCCCTGACCCCCGAAAGGACCGATCTGTGCAGGTTCGCGTGCTCAACGGCCCCAACCTCGGCAGGCTCGGGGTAAGGGAGCCGGACAAGTACGGAACCGCCACCTACGCCCAGCTCGTCGCGACCTGCCATGCGGCGGCCGGCGAGCTGGGCGTGGACGTGGCGGTCCGGCAGACCGACGCCGAGCACGAGATGCTCGGCTGGATCCACGCGGCCGCCGACGACGGTGCCGCCGTGGTGCTCAACCCCGCGGCGTGGACGCACACGTCCGTCGCGCTGCGCGACGCCTGCGCGATGCTGACGGCGCCGCTCGTCGAGGTGCACCTGACCAACGTGCACGCCCGCGAGCCCTTCCGGCAGCACTCCTACATCTCGCCGGTCGCCGCCGCGGTGATCGCGGGCTGCGGCATCGACGGGTACGCGCTCGCGCTGCGCTGGCTGGCGGGCCACGCCGGGCGATGAGCCGGCCGCCCCGGGAACGGAGGGAGGAACCCATGCGACGGTCGATCGCGACGGTGTGCCTGTCGGGCACGCTGGAAGACAAGCTGAGCGCGGCCGCGGCCGCCGGGTTCGACGGCGTCGAGATCTTCGAGAACGATCTGCTCGCCTGCCCGCTCAGCCCCGAACAGGTCGCCGCGCGCTGCGCCGACCTCGGCCTGGCCATCGAGCTCTACCAGCCGTTCCGCGACTTCGAGGCCGTCCCGGCGGAGCTGCACCGGCGCAACCTGCGCCGGGCCGGGCACAAGTTCGCGCTGGCCCGGCGGCTCGGCGCCGGCACCGTCCTGGTGTGCTCGACCGTCGCGCCCGAGGCCGTCGACGACGACGACCTGGCCGCCGGGCAACTGCGCGCCCTCGCCGACCTCGCCGCCGAACACGGGCTGCGCGTCGCCTACGAGGCCCTGGCCTGGGGGCGGTTCGTCCGGACCTGGGAGCGTTCGGCGGACCTCGTCCTGCGGGCCGATCATCCCGCGCTGGGCCTGTGCCTCGACAGCTTCCACGTGCTGTCCCGCGGCGGCGACCTCGCGGGCCTGGCGGGGTTCCCCGCCGAGAAGCTCTTCTTCCTCCAGCTCGCCGACGCCCCCCACCTGCGCATGGACGTGCTCCAGTGGAGCCGCCACCACCGGCTCTTCCCGGGGCAGGGCGCCTTCGACCTCACCGGCTTCACCTCGCAGGTGCTCGCGGCCGGCTACCCCGGCCCGCTGTCGCTGGAGGTCTTCAACGACGTCTTCCGCCAGGCGCCGCCCGACCGGGCCGCCGTCGACGCGATGCGTTCCCTGGTCGCGCTGGAGGAGCGGCTCGTCCGCCACGGCCCCGCCCGCGGGTACGCCACGCCGCCCCCCGCGGCGCCCGCACCGGAGGGCTTCGCCTTCGTGGAACTGGCGGCCGACGCCGAGTCCGGCACCGCGGCGGCCCGCGCCCTGGCCGCCACGGGGTTCGCGCACATCGGACAGCACCGGTCCAAACCCGTACAGCTCTGGCAGCAGGGCGAGGCCCGTGTCCTGCTCAACGCCACCGGCACGGCCGGAGCCGCCATCGGCGCGTTCGCCGTCGAGACCGGCGACCCCGAACGCGCGGCGCGGCGCGCCACCGCGCTGCTGGCACCCGCCCTGCCACGGACCCGCGGCACGGCCGAGGCCGACCTGACGTCGGTGGCCGCCCCCGACGGCACCGCCGTCTTCTTCTGCCGCACCGGCGCCCCGGACGGCTGGCTCGGCGACTTCATCCTCTCCGGCACGCCCGGACCGGCCCGGACGGGCATCACCGCGATCGACCACCTCGCCCTGTCGCAGCCCTTCGACGCGTTCGACGAGGCGACCCTCTTCTACCGCTCCCTGTTCGGCCTCGAACCCGAGCACGACGCCGAACTCGCCGCCCCCTTCGGGCTGGTGCGCAGCCGGGCCGTCACCGACCCCGGGCGCCTGCTGCGCCTGCTGCTCGACGGCACCCTGCTGCGCCGCGGCGCCTGGGCGCCGGCCGTCCCCGACCCCCAGCACGTGGCCTTCGCCACCGACGACATCTTCCGCACCGCACGGGCCCTGCGCGACCGGGGCGCCCCGCTCCTGGACGTCCCCGCCAACTACTACGACGACCTGGACGCCCGCCTCGCCCTCGACCCCGCCCTGCTCGCCGCCCTGCGCGAGCACAACGTCCTCTACGACCGGGACGGCGACGCCGAGTACTTCCACCTCTGCACCGAGATCCTCGGGTCACGGATCTTCTTCGAGATCGTCCAGCGCTCCGCCGGCTACACCGGCTACGGCACCGCCAACGCACCCGTCCGCATGGCCGCCCACCGCGCCGCCCACTCCCGGTCCGGACTCCGCTGAGGGCCGCTTCAGTACTGGTTGGTTCTGGCCTCGATGGCGAGCCCGGCGTCGATCACCTTGGCGGGGACTCCCTTGATGCCCATCTGGTCCTTGGCGATCCGGCCGAACGTGGGGAGGTCCTTGCGGTCCGGCCAGGTCTCGGGCTTCCACAGCGAGGAGCGCAGGAA
Organism: Actinomadura craniellae; assembly: GCF_003289645.1. Lineage (GTDB taxonomy): Bacteria > Actinomycetota > Actinomycetes > Streptosporangiales > Streptosporangiaceae > Actinomadura_D > Actinomadura_D craniellae. The sequence continues at coordinate 232,213 of NZ_QLYX01000012.1, forward strand.
CGCCTTGGCGCAGTGCATGTACAGCTCCTGCACCTCGATGAGGAGGGCCAGTTGCGGTCGCTTGCCCTTGACCACCATGTCGTCGAAGAACGGGGCGTCCGCCACGAGCGTGGCGCGGCCGTTCACCCGGAGCGTCTCGTTCATTCCCGGGACCATGAACAGCAGCCCGACGTGCGGGTTGTGCAGGACGTTGCGGAAGCTGTCGACCCGGCGGTTGCCCGGCCGGTCGGCGAGGACCAGCCGGTGGTCGTCCAGGACCAGGACCGATCCGGGCGGGTCTCCCCGGGGGGAGACGTCGCAGGTTCCGTCCGGGTTCGAGGTGGCCAGCGTCAGGAAGGGGGAGTGGGCGATGATCGTGCGCGCGTGCTCGTCGATCCGGGCGATGTCCTTGTCCCAGATGGTCTGGGGTGGCTCTTTCACGATCTCGCGGAGTTCGGCTTCGGTCGTCACCGTGCGGATCTCGGAAGGATTCACCCCACGAATATAAGGCAAGCCTTGCCTAAAATCTGGGCTGCGATCATCCCCGGAAACGATCCGACATATTCGTACTCGACGGTCCGGACCAGGCGAAGGCAGACTCGCTCACATGACCAGCGAACCGATCTTCCGCAGGGCCGGCCGGCCGCCGGACGGCGCCCCGAACATCGTCGCCATCGTCCTGGACGACACCGGCTTCGCCCAGCTCGGCTGCTTCGGCTCCGACGTCGCCACCCCCTACATGGACCGGCTGGCCGCCGGCGGCCTGCGCTACAACCGGTTCCACGTCACGGCCCTGTGCTCGCCGACCCGGGCGTCGTTCCTCACCGGACGCAACCACCACGCCATCGGCATGGGCTTCCTCGCCGACATCCCGCTGAACCACCACGGCTACACCGCGCGGATCCCCCGCTCGGCCGCCACCCTGCCGCGGATCCTGCGCGACGGCGGCTACTCCACGCTCGCCGTGGGCAAGTGGCACCTCACGCCGCGCTTCGAGCGTTCGGCGGCCGGCCCGTTCGACCACTGGCCGCTGGGCGTCGGCTTCGAGCGCTACTACGGCTTCCTCCAGGGCGACACCAACCACTACGCGCCCAACCTGGTGCAGGACAACCACTACGTCGACCCGCCCGCCACCCCGGAGCAGGGCTACCACCTCACCGAGGACCTCACCGACCGCGCCATCCGCTACCTCGACGACCAGCGGCACGCCGCCCCGGGCAAGCCGTTCTTCCTGTACTTCGCCCCCGGCGCCATGCACTCCCCGCACCACGTGACACCCGAATGGGTCGAGCCCTACCACGGGCGGTTCGACCACGGCTGGGAGGCCTGGCGGGAGGAGACCTTCCGGCGGCAGCGCGCGGCGGGCGTCGTCCCGCCCGGCACCACCCTCACCCCCCGCCCGGACTGGGTGCCCGCGTGGGACGGGCTCGGCGCCGACGAACGCCGCATGTACGCCCGCCAGCAGGAGGTGTTCGCCGGGTTCCTCACCCACACCGACGCGCAGATCGGCCGCCTGATCGACCACCTGGCGGAGACGGGCCGGCTGGACAACACGATCGTCGTGCTGTTCTCCGACAACGGGGCCAGCGCCGAGGGCGGCGTCGCCGGCAGCGTCAACGAGCACCGCTTCACCGCCGGGATCCGCGAGTCCCTCGCCGACAACCTCGCCCACCACGACGACTGGGGCGGGCCGCGCACCTACAACCACTACGGGTGGGGCTGGGCGTGGGCGGGCAACACCCCGTTCCGGCTGTGGAAGCGCTACACCTGGCTCGGCGGCACCCGCACACCCCTCATCGTGCACTGGCCCGCCGGGATCCGGGCGCGCGGCCAGGTCCGCGACCCGGTCGTGCACGTCAACGACCTGTTCCCGACGCTGCTGGACGCCGCCGGCGTCCGGGCCCCGGACGTCGTCGACGGGATCGACCAGCAGGAGATCGACGGGGCGAGCCTCCGCGCCACCTTCGACGACCCGGCGGCGCCCGCGCCCCGCGACACCCAGTACTTCGAGATGCTCGGCTCCCGCTCCCTCATCCACGGGCGCTGGAAGGTGACCACCGACCACGTCTCCACGGGCGTTCTCGACGAGGAAGACCTGCTCACCGGCAGCCGCTCCTTCGAGGACGACCACTGGGCGCTGTTCGACCTGTCCGCGGACTTCTCCGAGGCCACCGACCGGGCCGCCGACCACCCGGGCGTCGTCGCCGAACTCCGGCGGCTGTGGGACCGCGAGGCCGAACGCAACCACGTCCTGCCGCTGTTCGACAACCTCGTGGAGCGGTTCGGCGCCTTCATCGGCCCGGCCTGGCCCGCGGGCGACGACCGCACCTACCGTCCCGGCGCCTCGCCGGTCTGCGACGAGTCCCTGCCGATGCTCTTCGGCGGCTTCCGCCTCAGCGCCGAGGTGGAGGCGACCGCCGACCCGGACGGCGTCCTGCTCGCCCTCGGCGACTGGAACGGCGGCTTCGCCCTCTTCGTCGCCGAAGGCCGCCTCACCTTCACCTTCTCCCGCGCGGGCGAACCCCTCGAAGTCACCGCCGACCGCCCCGTCCCCGCCGGGCGGCAGAGCCTCGGCGTCCTGCACACCACCGGACCCGGCGGCTCCGCCTTCCACCTGCTCCACGACGACACCGTGGTGGGCGCCCTGACCTTCGCCGGCCTCCTCCCCGTGGCCCTCCAGCACGGCGGCGCGGGCCTGCGCCTGGGCCACGACACGGGCCTCCCCGTCTCCGACCGCTACCGCATCCCGTCCTCCTGGAACGGCCGCCTCCTGTCCGTCCGCCTCCGCACCCCCGGGTCCGGCCCCATCGACCCGCGAACCGAACTCCGCGCCGCCCTCCACGCCGACTGAGGGCATCCGGCCGGTCGTAGGGCGGCGTCAACCGATCGGCTGATGGCGGGACGAGCGCTTCGGGCGATGCGGGCGGGCACCGCCCGGGGCGATCCTCGAAGCATGCCAATCATCGAAGTCAGCGGCCTGCGCAAGGCCTACGGCGGCCGTCCCGTGGTGGACGGCGTCGCGTTCACCGTCGAGGAAGGGGAGATCTTCGGGATCCTCGGCCCGAACGGCGCCGGCAAGACCACGACGGTCGAATGCATCGAGGGCCTGCGCGAGCCCGACGCCGGTGCCGTCCGCGTCGCCGGGCTCGACCCGCGCGCCGACCGCAACGCGCTCACCAGGATCCTCGGCGTCCAGCTCCAGGAGAGCGAACTCCAGGAGAAACTGACCGTACGGGAGGCCCTGGAGCTCTACAGCGCCTGCTACCCGAACCCGGTCGGCTGGCGCGAACTCGCCGAACGCCTCGGGCTCACCGGCCGGCTCACCGCCCGCTTCGGCAAGCTGTCCGGCGGCCAGAAGCAACGCCTGTTCATCGCCCTCGCCCTCATCGGCAACCCCAGGGTCGTCGTCCTGGACGAGCTGACCACCGGCCTCGACCCGCGCGCCCGCCGCGACACCTGGACGCTGATCGAGGAGGTCCGGGACTCCGGCGTCACCGTCCTCCTCGTCACCCACTTCATGGAGGAGGCCCAGCGGCTCTGCGACCGGATCGCGGTGATCAAGCGGGGCCGCGTCGCCGCCCTCGACACCCCCGCCGGCCTGATCCGCCACAGCGCCGGCGGCACCGTGATCTCGTTCGCCCCGTCCCGGCCCCTCGCCGACGGCGACCTGGCCGGCCTGCCCGAGGCCAGGACCCTCGAACGGCGGAACGGCCGCCTCACCATCCACGGCACCGACACGACCGCCGGCGCGGTCATCTCCCTGCTCGCCCGCCACCAGATCACCCCCCACCAGTTGCGGGTCACCGACGCCACGCTGGACGACGCCTTCCTCGAACTCACCGAAGACCGGGAGAACTGACATGTCCGCAGCCACCGCCGTCCTCAAAGCAGAGTTCCGGCTCTTCGTCCGCGAGCCGTACAACCTGTTCTGGATCGTCGTTTTCCCCACCGTCCTGCTGGTGATCTTCGGTTTGATCCCGTCGTTCCGGGAGCCGAACTCCGGCCTCGGCGGGGACCGGATCATCGACGTGTACGTCCCGGTCAACGTGCTGCTCGCCATGATCATGGCCGGGATCCTGGCGCTGCCGCCCGTGCTGTCCGGCTACCGCGAGCACGGCATCCTGCGCCGCATGTCCACCACGCCCGTACGGTCCGTCACGCTGCTGGCCGCGCAGATCGTCCTGCACTTCGCGGCCGCCCTGGGCTCGGCGCTACTGGTCATCGCCATCGGCCGGCTCGCCTACGACGTGGCACTGCCCGGGCACCTGTCCGGCTACCTGCTGGCGCTCCTGCTCGGTGCCCTCGGCGCGCTCGCGCTGGGCGCCGCGGTCGCCGCGGTCACGCCCACCACCAGGGCCGCCACCGTGGCCGGCTCGGTCATCATCTTCCCGGCGATGTTCCTGGCGGGCGTCTGGATTCCCGTCCAGGCCATGCCCGACGTGCTGCAGCGCATCGTCGAGTACCTCCCGTTCGGTGCCGCGGCCCAGGCCCTCAACCAGGCCGCCGCGGGCGGCTGGCCCGACTGGACGAACCTCGGCGTCATCGCCGCCTGGGCCGTCGCGCTGATCACCGCCGCCGTGCGCTGGTTCCGCTGGGAATAGGGGAAAATACGGTGATGGAGACGACTCGGGACCAGTGGGAACGGTTCCACCGCTGGGGACCGTTCGGCCTCCTGTTCCTCGCGACCCTCCTGGCGCTGTTCATCTGGGAACTCGTCATGTCGCCCCTGGAGCAACGGGTGGCCGTGCTCCTCGTCCTCACCGCGCTGGCCCTCCAGGTCCTCCACCTCACCGGGAAGGTCCCCGGCCCGGCCTACTTCTGGACCCGCACCGCCCTCGCCTTCGCCCTCTCCTGGCTGAACCCCTTCTACTGCGTTTACGCCGCGCTCGGGTACCTCGACGCCCCGCGCTACCTGACCCGCCGCCAAGCCCTGGCCGGGCTGTTCGTCACGGTGGTCATCATGTCCGGCGCCCAGTCGAGCGGCCTCTCGCCGAGCAGCCCCGTCCAGGTGGCCGCCTTCGGCTGCCTCCTGGTCTTCAACTCGGTGCTCGTCCTCATCATCGGCGGCCTCGCCGAACGGGAGGCCAAGCAGGCCCGCGCCCAGGAGGAGACCATCGCCGAACTCGAACGGACCAACGCCCGCCTGGAACAGGCCCTCGCCGAGAACGCCGGCCTCCAGGCCCGGCTCCTCGCCCAAGCCCGCGAGGCCGGTGTCAGCGCCGAGCGCCGCCGCCTGGCCGCCGAGATCCACGACACCCTCGCCCAGGGCCTGACCGGCATCATCACCCAACTCCAGGCCGCCGACGACAGCGAGCACGTCCGCCGCGCCACCGCCCTCGCCCGCGAGAGCCTCCGCGAGGCCCGCCGCTCCGTCCAGGACCTCGCACCCACCCACCTGGAACACGACACCCTCCCGGCGGCCCTGGAGAAGATCGCCGGCGGCCGGGCCCACCTCACCGTCACCGGGGCGGTGGAACCCCTGCACGGCGAACTCGAAGCCACCCTCCTGCGCATCGCCCAGGAGGCCCTCGCCAACGCCACCCGCCACGCGCACGCGCACCGCATCGGCGTGACCCTCTCCTACATGGACGACGAGGTGACCCTCGATATCCGCGACGACGGCCGCGGCTTCACCCGCCCCTCCTCCGGCTTCGGCCTGACCGCCATGCGCGAACGCGCCGAACGCGTCGCCGGCACCCTGGAGATCGAGTCGGAACCGGGCGGGGGCACGGCGGTCTCCGCCCGCGTACCGTTGATCCGCCATGGCTGACATCACCCTGCTGATCGTCGACGACCACCCCGTCGTCCGGGACGGCCTGCGCGGCATGTTCGCCGCGACCACCGGCTTCGAGGTCCTGGCCGAGGCCGCCGACGGCCACCAGGCCGTGGCCCTCGCCACGGAACTCCGCCCCGACGTCGTCCTCATGGACCTGCGAATGCCCGGCGGGGGCGGTGTGGCGGCCATCACCGAACTCGCCCGCCGCGGCCTGCCCTGCAAGGTCCTCGTCCTCACCACCTACGACACCGACACCGACACGATCGCGGCGATCGAGGCCGGCGCCACCGGCTACCTCCTCAAGGACGCCCCCCGCGACAACCTCTTCGACGCCGTCCGCGCCGCCGCCGCGGGCCGCACCGTCCTGTCCCCGGCCATCGCCTCCCGCCTGGTCTCCCGCGTCCGCGAACCCCGCGGCGAGTCTCTGAGCACCCGCGAACTGGAGGTCCTGCGGCTGGTGGCCCGCGGCACCAGCAACCGGGAGATCGCCGCCGAACTCTTCATCAGCGAGGCCACGGTCAAGACCCACCTCACCCACATCTACGCGAAGCTGGACGTCAAGGACCGAGCCGCGGCGGTGGCCACCGCCTACGACAAGCACCTGCTGCCCTGACGCGGTTCATGGCATCCGTTTGACAGTGCATGGGGTCCGCGAGAAGGTCCCGCCGATGGAGATCGCCGAAATGTCGCCCGCCGAGCGCCGCGTGTGGCGGGCGTTCCCCCGGGGCGGCACCGTCGACTTCCGCCGATCCGACGACGAGGACGCGGAGGACGGCCACGCCTGGGCCCCGGAACGCACCGTCCGCGCCGAGTTCCTCCGCGCCCTCCTGCTCTCCGGCTCCGCCGAGGAGGGCGAGGTCGCGGCACTACGGGTCGCCGGTGCCCGGATCACCGGCGTGCTGGACCTGCAGTACGCGACCGTCGAGCACGCCATCCGGCTGTGGGGCTGCCATTTCGAGCGCCCGGCCATCCTCTACGGCGCGCGCGTCCGCCAGCTCAACCTGAGCCATTCCTACCTGCCTGCGCTGGAGGCGGCCACCCTCCACGTCGACGGCGTCCTGCGACTCACGGACTGCGTCATCCCGGGGCAGGTCCGGCTCGGTGGCGCGCGGCTGTCCGGCGCGTTGTTCATGGAACGGGCGCGGCTCGGCGACGAGGACGGGGACGAGGACGACGTCCTGCACCTCAACCACGCCATCGTCGACGACGACCTGTGGGCGCCGGGGCTCACCGTGCACGGTGAGATCCGGCTGAACGGCACCAAGGTCTCCGGCACCGTCAACCTCGACGAAGCGGTGCTGCTCAACCCCGGGGGCACGGTGCTGGACGCCAAGTCCTTCGTCGTCGGCACCGACCTGCAGGCCGTGGGAATGCGCGCCGAGGGTCGCGTCAACCTCCGCGGCACCACGGTCGCCGGGGGCATCTATCTTGCCGAAGCACGGCTTTCCAACCCTGGCGGGACGGCGCTCCGGGCCACCAGCGTCATCGCCCGCGAGCTCTGGCTGCGGAACACGCCCCGCATCGAGGGCACGGTCAACCTGCGCCGCTCCCAGTTCGAAACGCTGCACGCCACCCCGGACGTGTGGCCGGACGTCGTCGGGTTCGACGGCCTCACCTACGGCGCGCTCACGCCGCATCTCCCCGCGGAACAGCGTCTGCCGCTGCTGGAACGCGAGGAGGGCGGCTACGTTCCGTACGCGTACGAGCAACTCGCAGCCGCCTACCTGCGCATCGGCGACGACACGGCGGCCCGCACGGTGCAACTGGCCAAACAGCGCCGCCACCGTTCGACGCTTCCCTGGTACGCCAAGGCCTGGGGCCACCTGCAAGACGCCACCGTCGGCTACGGCTTCCGCCCGGTGCGCGCGGCGTCCTGGCTGGTGACGCTGCTGGTCATCGGCACCGTGATCTACGGCCTGGAGCAGCCGCCCGCGCTGAAGCCGGGTGAGGCCCCGACCTTCAACCCGCTCTTCTACACCTTCGACCTGCTGCTGCCGATCATCGACTTCGGGCAGGAGAAGGCGTTCAAGCCCCAGGGCTGGTACCAGTGGCTGTCGTACACGCTGATCCTGGCGGGGTGGATCCTGGCCACCACGATCGCCACCGGCATCACCCGCACCGTCAGCCGCCAGTAGCGCCGCCGGTGCGGGCCCGGCCCGGATCGGCTCTTGCGGCGTAGCGGAGGGACCCGTCTCCGACGCGGCGCCGAACCTCGTCCCACTCTCGAAGGACGCGCCGGCGGTGGGCCTGGCCTGCGCCGGTTGCGGCTGTAGGTGCTGTTGGCCGGTCAGGTCGGGGGTCGCCGCGTACACTGAGCGGCATGACCGATGACTCCCTGGCCAGGCAGGTTCCAGAGGATTTCCCCGGGCTGGGGGAGCACGATCTGATCCATCTGGGCGGTCAGACCGCGGTGGTCGTTCCGCTGGTGGAGTTCCAGCGGTTGCGGCGTGCGGCGTTGCATGCTCGCTTTCTGCGGGCGAAGGCTGCAGGTGAGACCGAGCGCTTGACGGTCGAGGAGTTCATCGAACGTACGGGGCTTGCCGAGAACGTCAAGGCCGAGCTGCGTTCCATCCCCGAAACCCGCTGATCGCGGGCGATGTCGTTCCACATCGAGTGGGAGCGGCTTGCCGCCCAGGCGTACGACATGCTGGACGCCGACGCCCAGGCGGCGATCGCCAGGGCGGTGGTCCGGCTCGCCAGGCAGGGCATCCCCGATGACGCGGAACCCGGTGAGGACGGGAGATGGACGCTGCGCACGGGCGCTCACATCATCGTTTTCACCGAGAGTGACCTCGACCTCTATCTGATTGCGATCGAGCCCGCCTGAGGCGCCTGGCTGCTGAGCGAGCGCGTGTCGTACGTGACGGGCGTCGTGCTACCAGTCACCGGTGCAGGCGCTTGTAGGACGGGGATGTGCTGACGTGGTGGAGATCGGCCGCGGTGCGGTGCTCCGGCCGCTGGAGTGGTGGATTCAGCCGCGGGGGCCGGCGGTGAAGGCGGGGCTGGTGCCGAGCCGGGCCGCGGCGAACGGTTCCAGGGCCCAGACGGGGCTCGCCTGGGCGTGGGCGGCCGCGGGGTCCGCGAGCGAGACGCGTGGATCGACGGGGGACACCGCGCTGACGAGGTAGTGCGCGTCGCGCCCTCGCACGGTGTCCGGTACCGCCGGGGGGCGGGCGAGCGCGGCCCCGAGGTGCCGGATGTTCATGATCACCATGGTCGGCCCGGACAACTCGGCCAGCGCGTCCAGCGCGGCGGGGTCCAGCCTGCCGAGCAGGAGGTTCTCGCCGATGTACGCCCCGGGGTCCGCCGGTTCGGCGTGGACCCGGGCCGACTCGGTGAACCGCAGCGGTGCCAGCGTGTCCTCGATCACCGGTGCCGCGTCCCGCAGCGGCGCCACGAGCCGTTCGGCCGCGGGCGCGGTGCCGCGCGACGCCACCGCGATCCGGGCGATCCGCCGCCCGCGCAGTGGGAGCGGCAGGACGTCCAGGTCGGGGAAGGACATCACGCGGAGCGCGGAGGTGAGATCGTCCGGCAGGGCGTCCGTCCACTCCCGGTACGCCTGGAGGACGGCGGGGTCGCCGCCGGCGGTCGCCGGCCCGAGGTCGAAGGTCAGGCCGCCGCCCTGCAGCGGCCCGCCGGGAAGCAGCCCGACGGTCATCGCGGTGACGACCTCGCCGTGGACCGGGCCGGTGCCGCGCAGCCGGGCGAACCGTTCGGTGTCGTCCGGGCCGACCTCCCGCTCGGTGCCGTCCAGGGTGGCCACGGTGAAGGAGCGGACGTGGTCGCAGGCCCAGCCGTCCGAGCGGGCGAGCAGGCCGAGCCCGCCGCCGAAGACGTAGCCGGCGGCGCCCACCCCGGCGGCGCTGCCGCTGGGAGGCAGGAGCCCGTGCGGGGCGGTCGCCGCGATCACCTCGGCCCAGGTCGCGCCACCGCCGAGCCGGGCCGTTCCGGCGACGGGGTCGATCTCCACCTCGTTCAGCCGGCGGAGGCCGAGCACGATGCCGCCGTCGGCGGCGGATCGCATGCCGTGCCCGGTGCCGTGCACCGTGACCGGGATCGCGTGGTCACCCGCGATGCGCAGGGCGGCACGGACGTCGGCGGCGTCGAGCGCCCCGACCACGACGTCGGGACGGTGCCGCAGCCCGAGCTGGAAGCCGGCCAGCTCGGCGGAGAAGCCGGGGTCGGCGGGTCGCCGCACCGGCCCCGCGACGGCGCGGGCCAGCTCCGCGGCCAGGCGCGCGCTCACTTGCCGCCGCCGATGCGGAGCGCTTCCTTCAGGAACACCCGGTAGACGCTCGGCGTGCCCTCGGTGGTGATGACCTCGACGACGGAGCGGACGTGGCGATCGTCGACGGCCGCGCGGACGAGCGCGTCCGCCAGGTCGCGGCGCGAGGTGAACCGGCCGACCATCTGCGGCGGGCCGACGGTGTAGCCGGTGACCGTGCCGCCGTCGAACAGCCCCGACGGGCGGATGACGGTCCAGTCGAGGTCGGTGGCGGCCACGATCTCCTCCATCCGGGCGGCGTCCTTGTAGAGCGGGCGTCCCATCCTGAGCAGCAGCGGAACGATCACCTTGCGGTAGAGGAGGGTCTCGCCGGGCGGGGCCTTCATCGGCACGCCGGTCGAGGTCACGCAGACCAGGCGCCGGACGCCGTGCGCGGCCATGGCCGCGCTGATGTTCTTCGCGGACTCGGAGAACGTGGTGGTGGCCTCGGAGCCGTAGGGCACACCGAGCGTCGAGATCACCGCGTCGTGCCCGGCCACCACCCGGTCCACCGCCGCGGCGTCCAGGGCGTCGGCCCGCGCGACGGTCAGTGCGGGGCCGCTGAGGGGGAACGCCTCCGGATTCCGGGTGACCGCGGTGATGGTGTGGTCCTCGGCGAGTGCCTGTGCGGTCGTCAGCCGCCCGGTCGGACCGTTGGCCCCGAAGATCACGAGCTTCACGTACTACCTCCTGCTGGCTTCGCGTCGCTGCTGTTTGACGGCTACTATATTCACTATAAGTAGCGTAAACCGATAGGGGGGTCATGAGCGAGGAACGAGGGCGGCGCCGCTACGACTCGCTGCGCCGCACCGTCCAGGCGCTGGAGACCCGGGCCGAGATCGCCCGCGCCGCACGCGAACTCTTCCTCGCCCGGGGGTGGGCGGCCACGACGGTGCGGGACGTGGCGCGCGAGGCCGGCGTGTCCGTGCCGACGGTCTACGCGACCTACCAGAACAAGATCGGGCTGGCCCGGGCGCTGGCCGACTCGGTCGACCTGCGCGGTGACGCGCAGCGGATGCTGGCCGAGCTGGAGGACCCCGCGGCTGGCCCGGCGCGGCAGCTCGGCGCCATGGCCGGCTTCGACCGCCGGCTGTACGAGCGTGCCGGCGACATCATCGTGCTCGTGCGCGAGGCGGGCCGCACCGAGCCCGACCTGGCGACCGTGTACGGCGACGGCCGGCGCCGGGCCGACCAGACCCGCCGCCAGGTGTTCTCCTCCTGGCCGGACGGGGCCCTGCGCGCCGGGCTGGACGTGGAGACCGCGGTCGACGTCTACGCGGCCATCTGCAACATCGACGTCTACGCCATGCTCACCGCGGAGCGCGGGTGGCCACCCGATCGCGTCGAGCGATGGTGGGGCGACGTCCTGGCCCGCGAGCTGCTGAGCTGACCACTGGGGAACTCCTGGCGGCCTGGTCACGGCCATCGACCGGAACGGGCGCGGCGGCATCATCCGGTGGTCGTTGGATCCGGTTGAGGATCGGCGCGACAACTGCCACGTAGACCACCGAAACGCCCTGGAACCGTTTTGTCGGAAATCACGTCTCAGTTCCGCTTCGCACTGATCGGACAACCGTTACGATCTTCCGGACATTGACATATCTGGGGAGTGGGTCACCGTGCAACCCCCGCAGCCGCCGCAACCGCCGCACGGCGGCCAGCCGCCCGCGTACGGGCCTCCGCCCGGCCCGCCGATGCCGCCCGGCTCTCCCGGGTGGGGGCCGCCCGGAGGACCTCCTGGTCCGCCCGGACCTCCCGGCTGGGGGCCGCCCGGCCCGCCGCGGCGGCCGAACAACAACGGGGCGGTCATCGTCGTCATCTTCGCGGTCTTCGTGCTGCTGATCGGCGGCGGTGGCGTCGTGTGGTGGCTGGCCGGCGACGACGACTCGGACGGCGACCCCGTGGCCACGGTGCAGGACCTCCCGACGCCGCCCCGCTACACCCCGCCGCCGCTGCCCAGCTTCAGCCCGCCGGAGCTGCCCACCCGCGCGCCGTACTCACCGCCCGCGTACGAGCCGCCGACGACGCAGTACTACGGAGCCATCGCCGTGGCGCCTGACGGCAGCACCGGCAGGGCCTGGGACTACCGCACCAGGGCTGAGGCCGAACGGCGCGCGTTGCGGGAGTGCCCCCGCTCCAACTGCAAGATCCTCACGGTTTTCGTCAACGGCTGCGGCGCCGTCGCCTACAACTCCAGGACCAACAGGTACTGGGGTGGCCAGGGTTCCAGCCGGACCGCGGCCCAGCGGAACGCCATCTCCAACGCGGGCGGCGGCCGCTCGATCACCTGGGTGTGCACCACCCGGTAGGCGGGTCGAGAACCCACCGCCATCCGCCAGAGCCCCGAGCCGTCGATCCGTTCGCGGCGTACGCCGGCCCGGCGGGTCCGGATCCGATCCGTTCCCGCCGCGGCCGCGTGCGCCGGCTCGGCCGAGCAGGCGGTCGCGCGCTTGCGCACCCTGCCGGCGGGTCGCGCGGCAGCCCGTCGTCGACGGACCACACCGGCACCTTGAACGCAGCCGGCCGCGCCCCGACGTGCCGGCACGGCGCGCCGGGCCCTGCCGTCGAATTCGCGCCCCGGTCCGGGGGTTGCCAGCCGACCGAAGCGGCGAGGAAGATCTTTCAGAGTGCGGTCTCGCCCCCGCGTCGGCCCTCCCCACCCCCTCCGGAGGATCCACCCTCATGGCGAAGATCATTGACCACGGCACCTGGCGGCTGACCCCCGAGGACGAGTCGCTGCACGACCCCGGACCCGAGGTGCTGTGGAACGAGTCCTACTACTTCGACTTCGCCGCCCCGGACGGGTCGGTCGCCGGATACGTCCGGCTCGGCCTGTACCCGAACTGGGGCCGCGCCTGGTACTGGGCCTGCGTCACCGGCAAGGACCGTCCGCTCGTCCTGGTCGCCGACAACGACGCGCCGCTCCCCGAACCGGGCGGCACCGACATCCGCACCGGCGCCTACACCGCCACCCAGCGCGTCGTCAGCCCGTTCGGCCCGGTACGGATCGGACTGGACGCCGAGGCCGCCGTCCTGCCCGACCCCACCGCCGCCCACGGCGGCACGTCCGGCACCGGGACGACACGTCTCACCTTCGACCTGCGCTGGGACACCGTCAGCGGCGTCTACCCGTACAAGGACCTCAACCGCTACGAGATCCCCTGCACCGTCACCGGTACCGTCACCCTCGGCGACGAGACGATCGCGATCGACGCGTCCGGCGAACGCGACCACAGCTGGGGCGAGCGGGACTGGTGGAAGATCTCCTGGCTCTGGTCGTCCGGCCGCCTCGACGACGGCACGTTCTTCCACGGCATGCAGGCCAACATCGGCTTCGCGATCCCGTGGCCGTCGTTCGCGGTACCGCCGGGCGGCGAGATCGAGCACCGCGGCGGGTTCTCCGCCGAGACCCGCTTCGCCGCGGACGGGTCACCCGAGTCGTCGCACCTGCGGGTGCCGGGCCTCCCGATGACCGCGACACCGCTGGCGTTCGCGCCCGTCACCGTCGTCTCGCCGGACGGCGTGCCCGCGCACTTCCCGCGCGCCCTGTGCCGCTTCGACACCGCGGACGGACGCAGCGGGCACGGCTGGACCGAATGGCACCAACCGCCCGGCTGGCGCGACCACGGCTGGTCCCACCTCGCGGAAGGCGACCCGACATGAGCGGCGCGGTCGCCGGTGCCGCCGACCTCACCGCGGCATGGCTGACCGGCGCCCTCGCCCCCCACCTGGACGGCGCGGCGGTCACCGCCGTCACGGCCGAACCGGTCGGCACCGGCCAGGTGTCCGACAGCTTGCGCCTGCGCCTGCGCTACGACCGCCCGGTCCGGCTGCCCGCCACGATGGTCGCCAAGGTGCCCGCGGCGGCCGAGGCGAGCCGCGCCGCGGCCCGCGCGATCCGCACCTACGAGATCGAGGCGAGCTTCTACGCGCACATCGCGGGCGGACTCGACGCCAGCCTGCCCACCTGCTACTTCTCCGCCTACGCCGCGGCGCGGGACGACTATGCCGTCCTGCTGCAGGACCTCGCGCCCGCCACGCCCGGCGACCAGCTCGCCGGCGTCACCCCGGACGAGGCGGCCGCCGCGATCGACGAGATGGCCGTGCTGCACGCCGCCGGCTGGGACGACCCGGGCCTCGCCGCCCTCCCCTGGCTGAACCGGCACAGCGCGGAGACCGCCGCGTTCACCGCCGCGATGGTGACCGACCTGTACGCCGGGTTCAGGGAACGCTACGCGCCCCGGCTGGAACCCGAGGTCATCGGCCTGGTCGAGGACTTCCTGCCGGCCATGGGCGGATACCTCGCCGCGCGGGACGGCGCGTCCACCCTCATGCACGGCGACTTCCGCGCCGACAACCTGCTGTTCGGCGGCCCCCGCCCGGTCGTCCTGGACTGGCAGACCTGCGCCTACGGCCCCGGCCCGACCGACCTGGCGTACTTCCTCGGCTCGAGCCTCCCCGTCCAGGCCAGACGCGACCACGAACGGGTGCTCGTCCACCGGTACCACTCCGCGCTAACGGCCCGCGGCGTGCGGCTGACCTGGGACGACTGCTGGGACGCCTACCGCCGGCACGCCTTCCACGGCATCGTCATGTCCGTCGGAGCCGCCATGCTCGTCGAACGCACCGACCGGGGCGACGAGATGTTCTGCACCATGACCACCCGGCACGCACACCACGCCCTCGACCTCGAAGCCACCTCGCTCCTCCACTGACCCCACCACCGCCGCGACCCGGGCCTGATACAGCCGGCAGACCGGACCGTCGAGGTGCAGGGCGGCGGTCGCGAGCGACCGTTTTGGTGCGGGTGGTGGCGGTGGTCAGGCGACCGGTCGGTCATGCAGGAGTCCTTCCTGGAAGAGGCCGTTGGGGCCGGTCCATGCCGATGTTGCCCGGCGAACCTGGCGTTGCAGGGTGAGCAAGCGGCCCGTAGTGCGTAATACGGCGTGTTACGCTTTCGGAGTGGCGAATACCCGGTTCAGCATTTCGACGGACCCACAGGTCCATGCGGCGATCAAGGCGCATGCCGATGCCGCTGGTCTGGATGTGTCCGGCTATATGATCGCCGCCGCGGTGGCGCAGATGGCGGCGGATGACGCTACAGCAGCGATCTTCGCTCCACTGGATGCCGACAACGCCATGGCTCTGGAGGAGTCGGTGGCTGTCGAGACACCTGGCCTGCCTGCTTTCGAGGACCTGACGGCCGAGGAGAAGGTGCTGGCGCGCAGGGTCCTGTCCGCAGCGCTCGGCTCGGACCAATCGGATGTCGCGTGACTGCTCGTACGGTCGTTTACGACACGGGCATGCTGCTGGCGATGTTGAGCGGTGACGCGGTGGCCCTGACGGTGCATCACGGACTGCGGACCGCGCCGCACCGGCCGGTCGTCATCGGCCCGGTGCTGGCGCAGGCATGGCGGCCGGATCCCAAGACCGTCCACGCTTTCAGCGGATATCTCAAGGACTGCACGGTTCCGCAAACACGTGGTGCCGCAGCGCCGATGCAGGGGAAGGCGGCCGCCAGCGCTGGGTGCGTGGCCTGTGCGAAGACTTCCACACTGGACACCTACAAGCGGGCCGGGGCCATGCTCGCCAAGGCGGTGCCGCCGGGCAAGAAACGCCCTGATGGGGTGGACGCCCTCGTCGTCGTGACCGCCGGGCTGCATGTTCCCGCCCAGATCCTGACCAGCGACCCCGGCGACCTGGCCGCCTACGCCGCGACCCTTGACCACGCCGACATCACCATCGAACGGATCTGATCACCCGACCCCGTCCCGCGCGCTGCGGTCGGCATGAGGTGCGGGTATCGCCGAGCACTCGGGCTGCGGGTCTCCGGGCGTGTTCTCGGTCAGTCCGTGGGTTTGCGGGCGACCGCGCAGGCCCCCAGGTTCGCGATCTCGTCGCCGGGTTCCTGCTCGACGGGATCCAGTTCGGGTCTCCAAAGGTACGGATCGACCAGGCCCGGCTCGAGGAGTTCGAAGTCGCCGAACAGGGCGGTGATCTCGTCCCTGTCGCGCAGGGTGCCCAGGCCCATCTTCGCCTGGTAGGCCGCGGCGACGTCCTGCAGGGCAGGGAGCACGTGGCTGATCGTCAGGAAGCTGCCGGGGACGAGCCGGCTGCGGAGGCGGGCCAGCAGGTCGGCGGGCCGGGGGTCGGGAAGGAAGTGGAACAGGGCCAGCGCGCTGACGGCGACCGGCCGGTCGAAGTCGAGTGTCCGGGCCGCCTGCCGCATGATGCGGTCGATGTCGATGACATCGGAGTCGATGTAGTCGGTGGCGCCCTCCGGCCGGCTGGTCAGCAACGCGCGGGCGTGGGTGAGCACGATCGGGTCGTTGTCGACGTACACCACCCTGGAGTCGGGCGCGACGCTCTGGGCGACCTCATGCAGGTTCGGCGAGGTGGGCAGTCCGGTGCCGAGGTCCAGGAACTGGCGGATCCCGTGGTCACGGGCGAGGACCCCCGCGGAGCGGGCCAGGAACCTGCGGTTGGCCCGTGCCAGCGGCCGCAACTGCGGACAGATGCTGAGAATTCGCTGGCCGAACTCGCGGTCTGCTCCGAAATGGTCCTTGCCGCCGAGATAGAAGTCGTAGACCCGCGCGGGGTGCGGCTGGTCGGTGCGCAACTGCGCGGATGGTGGGGTGCCGGTCATCGAGGCCATTCCTCAAAAGGGGCAAACGAGGTCGCGTCAGGAGAAGCCTAACGGCGACGGACACCCAGGTGCCGCCGGCCACCGCCGCGGCACTCAGATCGCTCAGCCCTGGGAGGAACCCACCTGAACCCGAACCCGTGGGATCAAGAGGAAGTCGCCTCGGCCATCACGGGATGGTTGTGATAGTCGCGCGAGGTCACGATCTGACCGTTGCGGACCCTGGACACCTGGATGTTCGAGACCTGGAACGAGCGGCCGGTCGTGGTGACCAGTCCGTCATAGTCGTACTCGGCGATGACCACCTCCGGGTCGCCGGTCTCATGCAACACGATGTGATGAGCCTTGAGTTCCAGCGGTTGACGTGCGACGGCGGCGAAGTACCTCTGGATCTTTGCGCGGCCGACAAGTCGTGGCGGGTCGGCGGGCATGGCGAAGGGGTACTCCACCACCGCGTCCTCCGCGTACAACTCGTGGAGTTCCTGCCATCGCCCTTCGGAGATTCCCTGGATCAGGCGCTCGATGACATCACGCGGACCGGCGGGTTCGGGCATTGAATTCTCCAAGACGCCGTGTTCTCCGGCTTCGGCCGGGAAACCATGAGAAAGCCATGATCTCATGGCCGAGAGCCGCGGAGTGGCCGGCGCCGGTAGAGGTCCTTTTCACTCTCCGACCGGCGCCGCCCGCCCCTCGGCTCATTTGAACAAGGTCTCGAAGACGGCGCGAGTCGGCGGGCTCCACGGGGCGGGGCGCATGGTCTCAGGGTCGAGGCGGATGTGCACCCGGCGGCCCTCAGCGTGGACGGTCTCGCCGTCAAGGGAGATCACGCGGTATCCGTAGACGGCGCTGGTCCTGCCGAGCTTGTCGACCCAGAAATGGACGCCGACCGTACCGGCGCCGCGTACCGGCGTGCGGTAGGTGATCGAGAATTCGGCGACGGCGAGGAACGCGTCGGGATGGCTGAACAGGTCGTTGTCCTCGGTGCGGCTCTGCTGCGACCAGAACGTCGCCAGCGTTCGTTCCAGAATCACCGCATACCGGCTGTTGTGCAGAAGACCCATGGGATCGAGGTCGTCGAAATACACGGGCATCGGTTCGACATGTCCGTAATCAATGGTCGGCAGAGGCTGGGCCATCACGTCCGTCCCTTCGGGTTCGCGGCAGGTCAGCCGATATCGTCGGCCAGGATTTCGGTCCGCAGATACGGCGCCAGCGCGGCCGGCTTCGGGTAATCGTAGACCACCGTCGGTGGCAGCGGCAGCCCTGTGATCGTACGCATCCTTCGGTAGAGTTCCAGGGCGCTGAGCGAGGAGAAACCGACGTCAACGAACTCTGTGTCGGCGTCCATTTTCTGCTCCGGAGATTGGTGGCCGAGCACCTCGGCCGCATGGGTGAGCACCAGATTCAGCAGGATGGCCTCCTGCTCTCTTCTGGAAAGACCGGCCAGGCGTTGCCTCAGTTGTTCTGGCTGGGTGACCGTGCCGTGTTGATCGACTTCGACCGCATTGATAAATGGCTGTGCTTCGCGGATTTCGCGAGCGAGCGCCGGCTGGTTCTTCGCGAAATGCGGCCAGTCGATATCGGCCACCGTGATGGAGACTTCGCGGCGGGTGAGCGCCGCGCCCACCACGGAGGTGTTCAGGTGGATCGGGCGCAGTCCGCCGTCGGCGTTCGCCGTCGCCCATGCGACGGACGTGGCGGGCAGACCGGACGCCTGACGCCGCCGCGCCACGGCGTCCATGGCCGCGCGAACGGGCGAGTCCAGGGCGCCTGCGACCGGCGAGAAGAGGACGAACGCCGTGAGATCGAAGGCTCGGGTGAGCTCGTCGAGAGCGGTCGCGGCGGCGATGGCGGCCTCCGGTTCATCGCCCGGCATGGGCGCGGCATGGACGAGGGCGGTGAACGGATGCTCCTCGGGGATGCCGTTCAGCAGTTCGGTGAGGGCCGCACGGTCGGTGAGATCCACCGCGGTGCTGCGCACCTGGACGCCGAGGTCGCCGAGTTCCCCCACGAGCCCGTCGCCATCCGGAAGACCGACCAGGATCAGATGGGCGGCTCCCTGGCTCGCCAGCCAGCGGGCGGCCTGCGCGCCGGCCTCGGAGCCGGCCCCGGAGATCAGGGCCGTGCCCGAGGGGCGCCAGGCGGGCCGGGGCTTGGCGGCCCTGGCGAGCCGGAGCGCGAAGGTCCCCGAACCGCGGATCGCGATCCGGCTCTCGCTTTCGGGGCGGGCGAGCATGTCGGCGAGACGCCGCCGGGCACGGCCGTCGATGACGTCAGGCAGATCGATGAGACCGCCACACCGTCGCGAGTTCTCCAGGACGTGCCGATCGGCGGAACTCCACGCCGCCGCCTGTGACTCGTCGAACCGGGGGTCGGCCGCACCCGTCAGAACCGCACCCCTGGTGAGAATCCACAGCGGCGCGTCGAGGGCGGCGTCGTCGAGGGCGCGTACGAGCAGGCCGGCCAGAACGTCCGGGCCGGCTCCCGTTGACCGGTCCTCGGCGGAGGGAAGCAGTGCCAGTACGCCCGTGGCCGGTCCGTCCGCGAGAGCCGCCGCGATCCGCCCGGCGAACATTCCGTCGACATCCGAGGTCTCCAGCGCGGCCCGGACGACGTGGGCGCCGCGTTCCGTCAGGGCATCGGTCGCCGCGGTCGTGATGTCGCAGGCGACCTCGGTCGGGGAGACGACGAGCCATTTCCCCGTGAGCGCCGCATCGGTGTCGGTGGCCACCGGCTTCCACTGGAACTCGTACCAGAGCCCGCCCTGCCGGTGCCATGCCGCGAACTTCGGCCACAGCGCGTTCAGCGACGACCGGTCGGCCTCGTCCAACTCCAGGACCGCCGCCACTTCCTCGGCGTCCCCGGTCGCCATGGCCTCCCACAACCCGCCGCCGCCCTCGGCGACTTCAGCGTGCCCGCCGGACGCGTCCAGCCAGTACCGCTGCCGCTGGAACGGGTAGGTGGGCAACGGCACGTGCGGGGCCCTGCCGGAATCGGCTGCCCCGGCCGGCGCGATCAGCCCGGTCCAGTCGATGGCGGCGCCGTGAGTATAGGCGGTGGCCAGCGCCGTGATCAGGCCGGCGGCTTCGGGCCGGTCGCGCTGCAGCGTGGCGAGGACGGTGGGGTCGGCGGTGGGGTCTTCGGCGGCGAGGGTTTCGGTGATCATGGGGGTGAGGGCGGCGTCGGGTCCGAGCTCGAGGTAGGTGGTGACGCCGTGGTGGTGCAGGGCGGTGATGCCGTGGTGGAAGCGGACGGCCTGGCGAAGGTGGCGGCTCCAGTAGTCGGGGGAGGCGTGTTCGCCGGCGCTTGCGAGGGTGCCGGTGAGGTTGGAGATCAGGGGGATGGTGGGCTGGTTGCAGGTGAGCTGTCGGGTGAGGTGGGTGAGTTCGTTGGCGGCGTGGTCCATGTGGGGTGAATGGAAGGCGTGGCTGACGTTGAGGACCCGGGTGCGGTGTCCCTGGTTACGGAGCCGATCGGCGACCTGATGGACGGCGTCATGGTCACCGGAGATGACGGTGGCGGCCGGACCGTTGATCGCGGCGATCGCCACCTGGTCGTGCGGGGCTTCCCGGCTGCCGGTGTCGGCATGGGAGGTGATGGCGGCCTGGACCTGTTCCTCGGACGCGTTGATGGCGATCATGGCGCCGTTGGCGGGGGCGGCTTGCATGAGGCGGCCGCGGGCGGCGACGAGGGTGCAGGCGTCAGGCAGGGTGAGCACCCCGGCGGCGTGGGCGGCGGCCAGTTCCCCGACCGAGTGACCGATCAGGTAGTCGGGCAGCAGTCCGCACCGCGTGACAAGCTCGAAGAGGGCGACCTCGACCGCGAAGATCGCGGCCTGGGTGTACATGGTCTGGTCGAGCAGGGCGGCTTCAGGGGTGCCGGAAGCAGCGAAGACGATTTCGGGCAGCGGCTCGTCCAGATGCGCGGCGAACTCGTCGCAGATCCGGTCGAAGGCCGTGGCGAAGACCGAATAGCGGTCGTACAGCTCCCGCCCCATGCGGGGGTGCTGGCTGCCCTGCCCGGTGAACACGAACGCGGTCCTGCCCTGCCCGCTCGCACCGGTGCGGCCGGAACCGTTGGAACCGGGCGATCGGGCCGGGGTACCGGTGACCAGGTTGGCGGCGGAGACGCCTGCGGCGAGAGCGGCGAGCCCGGCGGAGAAGTCATCGCGGTCGCGGCCGACCAGCACCGCCCGCTCCGCGAAAGTCGTGGTGCGCGTGTCGGACAGCGCGCGCGCGATCGTGTCCGGGGCGACCGCGGGATCGGCGATGAGAAGCTCGCGAAGCTGCCGTGCCCGGTCCCGCAACGCGGACCCGGACTTCGCGGAGATCACCCAGGGAACCGCCTCCGGACCGCCCTCGCCATCGGCCGCCCGCTCCGGAGGGGCCTGCACGCCGGCCGGGGCGTCGGGTGGGCTCTGGAGGATGAGGTGGGCGTTGGTGCCGCTGATGCCGAAGGAGGAGATGGCGGTGCGGCGGGTGGGTTCGTCATGCGGCCATGGGGTGGGCCGGGTGAGGAGTTCGATGTTGCCGCTGTCCCAGTCGGCGTGCGGAGTCGGCTCGTCGATGTGCAGGCCCGCGGGCAACTGGCCGTGCCGCATCGCGGCAGTCATCTTGATGAGGCCGGCGATGCCGGCGGCCGCCTGGGTGTGGCCGATGTTGGATTTGATCGACCCCAGCAGTAGCGGCCGGTCGGCGGGCCGGTGTTGCCCGTAGGTGGCCAGCAGGGCCTGAGCCTCGATGGGATCACCGAGCGTGGTGCCGGTGCCGTGGGCTTCGACCGCGTCGACCTGGTCGGGGGTGAGGTGGGCGTTGGCCAGTGCTTGGCGGATGACGCGTTCCTGGGACGGGCCGTTGGGGGCGGTGAGTCCGTTGCTGGCTCCGTCTTGGTTGACCGCCGACCCGGCGATCACGGCGAGGATGGGGTGGTTGTGGCGTTGGGCGTCCGACAGGCGTTCTAGGACGATGATGCCGGCGCCTTCGCTCCATCCGGTGCCGTCCGCGGCGGCGGCGAACGACTTGCAGCGCCCGTCGGGGGCCAGGCCGCGCTGGCGGCTGAACTCCACGAAGACGGTGGGTGTGGACATCACCGTCACACCCCCCGCCAACGCCAACTCACACTCACCGTTGCGGAGGGCCTGGGCCGCGAGATGGACCGCGACCAGAGACGAGGAACAGGCCGTGTCGATGGTGACAGCCGGCCCTTCCAACCCCAGGGTGTAGGCGATGCGGCCGGAGGCGACACTGGCGGAGTTGCCCGTCAGGAGATGCCCCTCGTACCCCTCCGGCACCGGCTGCAGCCGGGAGGCGTAGTCGTTGTAGATCACGCCGGTGAACACCCCGGTCGAGGAGCCGCGGAGCGTGGCCGGGTCGATGCCCGCGCGTTCGATCGCCTCCCAGCCGGTCTCCAGCAGCAGCCGCTGCTGCGGGTCGATCGCCATCGCCTCGCGCGGTGAGATGCCGAAGAACTCGGCGTCGAAATGGTCCGCGTCGTACAGGAACCCGCCTGCCCGGGTGTAGCAGGTGCCTGGCCGGTCCGGGTCGGGATCGTACAGGTCCGCATTGGGCCAGCCCCGGTTGGCCGGGAAAGCCCCTATCGCGTCTCCGCCTGCCCGGATCAGCTCCCACAACTCCTCCGGTGAAGCGACCCCGCCGGGGAAACGGCACCCCATCCCGACGATCGCCACCGGCTCGTCCAGAGCCGCGGCCGGCTTGCCGTTCCCGAAGACCGTACTGCTCGGAACGGCAGGACTCTCAGGCGCGATCTGGGTGTGGATGTGGTGGGCCAGTGCTTGGGGGTTGGGGTGGTCGAAGATCGCGGTGGGGGTGAGTTTGAGGCCGGTGGCGGCATTGAGGCGGTTGCGGAGTTCGACCGAGGTCAGGGAGTCGAATCCGAGCTCTTTGAAGGCGCGGTCGATGTCGATGGCGTGGCTGTTGCGGTGGCCGAGGACGACGGCGGCGTGGGTTTGGACGAGTTCGAGGAGTGTTTGGTGCTGTTCGGTTGTGGTCATGCGGGTGAGTTGGTGGATGAGGGTGTGGGTGGTGTTGGTGGGTGTGTTGGTGGCGGTGCGGCGTTGGGTGGTGGGTGGGGTGTGGTTGGTGATGAGCAGGTGGGGGTGGGTGTGGTGGGTGAGTGTGTGGGTGAGGGTGGTGGTGGCTTGGTGGGTGGTGAGGGGGGTGATGCCGAGGTTGGCCAGGCGTGTGTGGTCGGTGGTGGTGAGGTTTTGGGTGAGGT
>NZ_QLYX01000013.1 GCF_003289645.1 Actinomadura craniellae
TATAATCCCTACAGGCGTCATTCCAGTATCGGGATGCACAGCCCCGTCACGTTCGAAGGGCTCAACCTGCCCTCAGACACCGCCGAGTGACCTCACCGCAGGTGTCCGTGCAACGGGGGGAACCTCAGGGTGGTCTGGTCCGGTCGAGGATTTTCTGTCGGTTCATCCGGAGGCCGACCCGGCGTTCGATTTCTGCCGGGTCACGTACCAGACCAGCCTTGATGATCTCGGCTGCATAGGCCGGGGTCTGGAGCAGGCCGGGGATGACCAGGGGCTCGAAGGTCCGGATCGAGGATGCCTCCGCCTCGAAGTCGATGTAGCTTCCGGAAAGGACGTCCTTGTAGGCGGTCCACCACCCCTGTTGGGCGGCATCGGCAGTGAGCTGGAAAAAGGCGTCGCGCCGACGTTCGTCGGGCATACCGTAGACCTCAAGCATGTCGCGGACGTCACGTGGGCTGGGAGCCGGGTAGCGCGGGTCCTCGATTCTGCTGATCTTGGATTTTGACCACCGGCCTCCCATGTTGCGCAGCTCCGTGGCGGCCTCCTCCGCCGTGAGCCCGGCTTCCTCCCGGAGGCGGTGCAGGAGCGTGGCGAGGCGGCGACGGCGCAGAGTCGGGCTGTAGCTGATCAAGTTGGGACTCTTCCTTCCTAAGCATGGCTGCGGCGATCGCCGCCAAAGAATCTTATGGGAGTTCTCTCGTGGGAGTTGCAAAATGGTCCTGGCTAGGGTGATGATTCCAACACAGAGCGCAGTGTGTCACTTGATCAGTGGCCATGCGGATCAAAGCCCCCATTCGCAGGAGTCATGCCGTGGACATGGACGATCAAGCCGCTCGGATCAGCCCACTGAGGTATGGAGCCCCATCTGTGCTTCAGGACGTCTCGGCGGTGATGCGCTGGCGGCGGACGTTTCCCGGGGTCGAGGTGCAGGCGCGGTGTGCGCGGGACTTCGCGAAGGTGCTGCTGGACGGGCGGCCGGTGCTGGGGGACGTGCTGGTGGTGGTGACCGAGTTGGTGGCCAACGCGATCCGGCATACCGCGTCCGGGGGTCCGGGCGGGGCCGTCGGTGTGGAGTTGCGGTGTTGCCGGCGGGGTGTGGCGGTCGCGGTCACCGATCAGGGTGGGCCGGGTGAGCCCGTGGCCCGGACGGTGGGGGAGACCCTGGACGCGCTCGCCGAGGGCGGGCGGGGGTTGCTCACGGTGGCGGCGTACGCCACCTGGTGGCGGTGGTGCGGCGGGGTGTCGGGCCGGACCGTGACCGCGTTCTTCGCGGAGTGAGGGCGATGCCGCCGCCCCCGGCCGAACTGCACGAGCGGATGCGGCTCACGCTGGAGCAGATGGCCGCCGCCGCGATGCGCGCCGACCCGGCGGGCGCCGAGACCGTCCTGGCGAACGTCCCGGCCGACCGGTACACCGCCCACCTGGTGCGGCACGCTCGGCGGAACCTCCTGGCGACCGCAGTGGCGCTGGGTGCCGTGCTGGAGGTCCACCGGTACGTGCCCGGCCCGCACCGGACCCCGGTCTGCCGCAGTTGCGGGACGTCCCGGGTGTGCCCCACCGTGCGCCGGATCGCCGAGGTGCTGGCCGCCTACCTGCCCGGACCCGTCGAACTCGACCGGGCCGAAGCCTGGCGCCGCGCCGAGAACGCCCTGGCCGCAAGCGGCGCGAGCGTGCTCGTCGGCATCCAGGAGATCCCCGGCGGCCACGTCGCCTGGCCCGCCCCCTGGCACTACCAGGCCCGGCAGCACCCCACCGGCCGCGAACACGTCCTCATCGTGGACAAACGCACCGGCCGCCTCACCCGCTGGCCCGCCCTCCCACTCGACCGCCTCGCCACCGAATACACCCGCAGCCGGGAGAACCGTGCCTGATCGATCAGGGATCAGCCGCCGGTCGTGTCCTCCCCCTTGAGACGGCAGCACGAACGCAAGCTTCGATCTCCCGAACAACTTCGACAACGGCATCAAGCACCTCCCCTTCACCTTCGACCGCCCCTGACGCCTCCTCTGGCACAGCCGCTCGTCCCCGCGAGGGCCGCGCCCGAACGGCGAGCGCGACGTGTAACTACAACTTTCTTTTAGTTTCATGTTCACGGCTGGCGTGAAACTAAAAGAAAGTTGTAGTTATGCGCTGCTAAGGGGTGTTTCGAAGTGGGCAGGGTGCTGTTGGCCCTGGTTCACTCGCGAAAGATCCGGCCACCCCGCCGACCTGATCAAAAGCCCGTCACCGGGCGCATACATCCTCAACGATCACGTCGGCAAGGGAGCGGGGCGGGCCCAGCCGTTGGCGGTACCGCAGGGGCTTGTGACCTCACTTCGAGACAGGCCCTAAGCCGAGTGTCATGGGTACTCGCGGTCACCGAAGGTCAGCGGCCGCGCCAGGTCTCGGTGAACATCTCGTGTAGCGGCTTGGGCGGTAGGAGGCGGGTGACGGGCGCGTTGACCTCCTTCTGCGAGTTCACGGCGGCCAGGTGCAGGTCGAGCTTGTAGGTCTCCAGCGGGAGGTGCGGGGCCTTCACCTCGGTCCAGCCGCTGGGGATGAACGTGGTGCGCCCGGCGCGCGGGCGCTTGTCCTGGACGACCGCCTCGCGTTCCAGCAGTTCGGCCTGGGCGGCCTTGTGCCGGGCCGCGGTCCAGCCGTTCCAGGTGCGGACGTTGCGGTCGGTGGGCCGGGCCAGCGTGAGCAGTTGCAGGTAGAGGGCGGCCGCGTCCCGGCTCGCCCGCAGCGCTTTGGCCACCTCGTCCACCAGGTCCGGGACGCTCAGCAGCGGGTTGGCCTCGTAGCCGCCGGGCGGTACCGGCGTGTTCGCGGCGCGCGCCACCATGCGCGCCAGGCCGCCGTTGTAGAGGACCTCGAACTGCCTGACCTGGCGCAGCAGGTCGGGCAGACCATGGTCGGCGCACAGCCGGGCGACCCGTTCCACCGCGCCCGGGTCGGCGAACCCGGCGGGCCGCAGGTACGGTGACTGCAGGTTGGACTGCCCGTCGACGACGAGCAGGCCGTCGTCGTAGGCCAGCGGCTCGCGGGCCCGGTCGTTGAACGGCTTGTCGGCGGGACGCACCGGGACGGTGCGGGGGCCGAACAGCGCACGCAGCTGTTCGTGACCGCTCCCGATCCGGACCAGGCCGAGCGGCAGGAAGAGGTCGGGGTTGTCGAGCCGGGCGCGCAGCCGGTCGTGCAGCTCGGGAACCCCCGCGATGGCCGGATGGCCGACCGGGCGCTGGGTGAGCGCCCAGATCAGCAGCGCGCCCAGCGAGGGGTAGAGCGTGCCGCGGTCACGGGTCCGGAGGTTGATCTCGCCGTCCTCGCCCGGCAGGTGCGTCTCCTGGCTGCCGTAGGTGTTCGCCACCAGGACGTGGCGGACGTCGCGGGTCGCCAGCCGCGAGGCCGCGGGATCGCCGAGCGCGGCGGCCCAGTCGGAGCCCAGCCCGAGATCCTTCTCCAGTTGCGTGGCCGTGGCCTCGTCGATGCCCGCCTGGGCGCCCAGCAGCCGCGCCCACTCGCCGGCCATGCGCTCGGCGGCGGCGACGAGACCGCCGCCGGCCCACAGCTCGGCGGGGTCGTCGGGCATCGCGGCGGCCAGCACCCGCAGCCGCCCGGCGACACCGAGCTCGCGGGACAGCGACTCGGCCTCGTCGGCGGCCTGCCCGGTGGCCTGGAACGGCTTGGCACGCAGCATCTTCTTGTGCGCCTCGTACCGGGTGACCAGGTCGCCGCCGAACTCGGCCTTCCTGGGCAGCCCGGCCAGGGCCAGCGCGGCCACGGCCCGCCGCACGCCGGTGCGGCGCGCGAACGCCTCGACCGCCGCCTCGCCGAACGGGACCGGCCCGCGTTCGTCCAGCAGTTCCAGCAGCCGCCGCAGCCGGGTCGAGTCGTCGCGGTCGACGGTGACCGTCTGCACGTCGTCGGCGCCGGGGGGCACGGGGGAGTCCGCGCGCTGGGCGAAGCGGTAGGAGCGGTCGGGGGCGAGGGAGCCGGCCGGGGAACCGGTCACGAGAGCATGCCCCGCCTCGCCCAGCGGCGCCAGGGCGGCGCCGGTGGCCGAGCCGACCCGCCAGGAGCCCGGCCGGGCGAACGGCTGCTCGGCCCAGGTGCGCAGCAGCGCGACGAGGGCCGCGCGGTCCTGGTCGGAGGTGGGGGCGGCCAGCAGCCGCCAGGCCACGGCGTCGATGCGGCCGAGCAGCACCGTCCAGTCCTCGGTGGCGGCGGGGCGGCTCAGCCACCGCACCCGGTCGTCGACGCCGCCGTCCAGGTACCGGCCGTCGGAGGCGACGGCGGTGACCAGGGCCGGTTGCGCCGTCGGCTGGTGCGGGACCTTGCCGAGGATCAACCCGCGCAGCGCGGCCAGCAGGTGCGCGTCAGGGGCCTCGGCGGGCGGCCGTACCAGCGCACCGGACCGGACCGTCGCCACCCGGCGGGAGAGGCGTTCGCGGCGCCGGAGCACCGCGGCGGCCTGTTCCACGAAGGCCGTCACGCCGTCGGCGACGCGCCGGTCGGTGACCTCGGGCAGCACGCGCGCCACGGCTTCCCGGACGCCCGTGGTGCCGTGCCGCGCGGCGTCCAGCAATTCCCGCACGGCCGCCGGGGTCGCCCGGCGCAGCGCGCGCGACGAGCCGGGGTCGCGGGGCCGCAGGAAGTGCCAGAACGCGGGCGGCGGGAACACCGTCCGGCCGTGCCGCGGGCGGACGCCCGCGAAGCCGCGCACCTCCCACAGCAGCGAGCCGTCCTCGGCGTCACGGCAGGACACCTCCAGGGACGTCTCACGGCCGGTTCCGGTGACGAGGTCGGGGCCGTCCGGCAGCCGGATGATCCCCCACGGGTCCCCGCCGTCCTTGGTGCGCGGCAGCCGGGCGCGCCGGCCGTCGACGCCCTCCAGGGTGTGGCTGCCGGGGTGGCGGCCGCGGTCGGTCTCGGGATGCGTGACACGGAACCCCGCCAGGCCCTCGGCCTGGCCCAGCGGCGACCCGGTCACGCCCTCCGGGAGCCGGGTCAGGGACAGCAGCTCATACGCCCAGGCCATGCCGTCGGGCGGCGGCGTGGCGAAGAACGCGGGCAGCGAGCGCGCCTCGCGCGTCTCGCCCGTCTTCGGATCCACCTCCTGCCAGCCCTCGTCCCGGGCGAGGCTTTCGGGGGCCGTCCACAGGCCGGTGCCGTCACCGAGCAGCTCGAACGGCTGCCAGCCGGGGCCGGACCGGTCCCCGGGCCGCAGGGCGCGCCGGCCGTCGTGGCGCCCGCCGCCGTCGGCGGTCTCCGGCTGGTGGCCGAGGAACGCACGGTACCGCCCGGACGCCGGGCTCATGCCCCAGAGGTCGTCGGACGCGAACACCGCCTGGGGTGCGCTGGCCCAGTACGCCTGGTCGGCGCGGGACTGGTCCTTCCCGGACCACCCGACCAGGAAGTCGCCGCCGACGTGGAACACCACGCGCATGGCCGCGTCCTCGGGCACCGAGAAGGCGCACTCGCCGCGCCTGCCCCGGTGGTCGACGGCGATCGCCCGGTCGGTGGAGAACAGCGTCAGCACGGGCCAGGTCGAGGTGACCCCCTCGATGTCGGCGCCCGTGGCGGTCAGCTCGGCCGCCGCCTCGTCCAGCGCGGGCCAGCCCAGCTCGTCCGGCAGGCCGGCGCGCAGCGTGCGCAGCAGCGGGCCCGTCAGGTCGAGCGGGTCGAGCGCCTCGTCGATGCCGTCCAGCGCCAGGGCGGTCGGCGTGTCCAGCAGGCCGTCCAGGGCGTCGACCGCCCGCTCCGCCGCGCCGAGGGCGCCGCCGGCGACGTGGCCGATCAGGTGCGTGACGCGTTCCCGGACGCTGTCGGCGATCTGCGGGGTGTCGGCGAGGTGGGTGATGGCCGTGCCGCTCGCGCTGGGGCCCCGCCGGGCGTGCACCGTGCCCTCCAGGCGCCGGCCCAGCACGGGATGGGCGGCCAGCGCCTTCAGGTCGCGGCGGGAGCGGTCGCCCCACAGGTCCAGCCGCACGTCCGGCCCCGGATCCTCCACCGTGATGCCCTCGGCCAGACAGGCGTCGACCAGGTCGGCGTCGAAGTTGGTGATCCGGTACCGGCTCTCGTGCAGCCGCACGGGGATGCCGGCGGCGCGCAGCCGCGGCGCCAGCCGCGGCAGCACCTCGTACAGCTCGTCCGGCAGCGAGCGTTGCATGGCGCCGCCGGACGCGCGCTGGTAGGAGTAGTGGTAGGTGTAGCGGCCGAGCCAGCGGGCCAGGCCGCCGTCCGGGGTCACCTTGCCGTCGGCCATCGCCGCGACGGTGCCGCTGGCCAGCAACAGCCGCAGGAACGCCGCGCCGTCGGTGTTGGTGGGCGGGAACAGATCCACCAGGGCCTGCCGCACCCCGTCGTCGACCGGGAATGTGGCGAACAGCTTGGCGGCGCCGTCCAGCAGCCCGTTCGGCACTTCGACGCCCTTGGCCCCGGCCAGCATTTCGGCCAGCACGCGTGCGACCTCGTCGTCGCCCAGACCTGCCGCCCTGGCGGACGCGCGCAGCCGCGTGTGCAGGTCGGCCGCCGGAGGCGCGCCGCTCGCGCTCCACGCCCGGACGAACCGCAGGAACTCCTCGTGCGCCCGCCCGGCGGGGAAGGCGCCCGCCAGCCACTGCTGGTGGGCGCGCAGTTCCTTGCCCGCCAGCGCCCCGGCCCGGGCGAACCGCAGCGCGTTCGCCAGGTGGTGGTCGGGGTCGATCGGCAGCCGGTGCTCGCGCTCGGCCTCGCGGGCCAGCCCGTAGGCGGTTCCGGCGGGCCGGGGGGTGCGCGTGGTGAGCCGCTGCCCGACGGTGTCCCAGAACCAGGGCAGATGCTCGGCGGGCAGCTGCCGGGCGTGCATCTTCATGTCGTCGATGAACCGCCCGGGCTTGCTGTAAGCGCGTCCGATTCCCTCGCGCACCTTGTCCAGGAGGCGCTCGGCGTCCTTCTCCCACTCCGGGGCGTGGACCCGCACCCAGTCGAGGTACAGCGCGGATGAGGAGGGATCGGCGGGAAGTGTCGACATGCGCACGATGATTGCAGCCGCCCCAGACAGCGACCGCCGTATCACCTCAATTTCGGCAAACCCGAATTCCGGTGGGTGCGCGCTGTGATCCGGCAGGTGAACGCGGCGGAACCCGCTTGCGGGTTCTTCACGGCGTCTCTTCGGGGCACCCGCCGTCAGGGGAGGCCGTGGTGCCGCGGCGCCCGTCGCCGTCGGGGTCCGGCAGGTCGTCGGGGGCGCCGCCGACGAGGACGACCAGGCGTTCCTTTCGGCGGTGCCAGCGGGTGGTGCGGCGGGCGGCTCGGGCCGCCTTCCGGGGGCGGGCGCGGTAGCGGCGGCGGGCCCAGGGGCTGGTGGACGCCGCCAGCCGGAACGCGCCCACCCAGCCGGCGGGTGGCAGGGCGACGCTCAGCAGCGCCAGCCAGGGCTTGCCCTTGTAGGCGGTGAGCAGGGTGAACGCCAGGTTCCCGCAGACCAGGGTGATCGCCGCCCAGCGGGCCGCGGCGTGGGTGCCTCGCAGGTCCTCGATGCCGAACGGGATCGCGCCCACCACCAGCATCCCGGTGATCAGCACCGCCACCACGACGGCGTCGATCGACGCCTGGCCCTCCCTGGTCCAGTAGACGTCCCGCAGTCGCAGCAGCAGGGCGAACTCGTCCAGCACCAGGCCGGCGCCGATCCCGAACAGCAGCGCCAGCGGCACCCGCCACTGCGCGGGCAGCGGCACGCCGAACTCGACGGCGCCCACCACCAGCATGATCAGCATTCCGAAGAACTCGTGGTGCAGGTGCACCCCGCCCGCCGAGACGTTCCCCGGCCACCAGCGCACCCGGGCGCGGATCATGCGGGTGCTCGTCCGGATGAAGCCGAAGCCGCCGACCAGCCCGAGCAGCAGCGCCACCGCGGCGTACCGCTCCGCCGGCACGTACACCGCGTCCATGCCCACGTCCCACTCCACGTTCCCGGACCTTCCCAGGTCGGCCGCCTTCGGTCGGCCGGGGCGTGAACTTTCGCCGGCACGGCGTGACCGCGTGGCGGATGCCCCACCGGGCCGCGCCGGGCAGGACCCCGCGGATCAGGAGCGGTAGATCCACTCCTCGCCGTCCTCGGAGCGCTTCGGCAGGGGGACGCCGTCATGCCGGGTGATCTTGGCGGGCTCCGGCTGCGGTTCGGGAGCCGGGGGAGCGGCCGGGCGGGACGGGGCGGCCGGGCGTGCCGAGCGCGGGTGCAGCACCCGGCCGGTCCCGGCCAGCAGCGCGCAGACCACGCCGGCCACGACCAGCCCGGCCCCGGGGGACCACAGGCCGAACGTCAGCATGGCCTGGGCGATCAGGGTGAGGATGCAGACCGCCGCGGCCGCGGAGACGATCGCCCGGCCCGCCGGGTCCATCCCCGGCAGCAGCAGGGAGAAGCACGCCGTCAGCACGACGAGCATCACCAGCAGGATCAGGAACGTCACAGCCCCCGCCCCATCCGGTCGAGCTGCCGCAGCACGAAGCGCGGGGGAACCCCGGTCGCCACCGCCAGCGCCAGCGCGGCCCGCGGGTCGTAGGGGCGGCGCAGCATGGTCCGGCCCGCCCAGCGCACCGCCGCCCCCCGGGCCCCGCTGACCGCCTCGGCGAACGCCACCTTGCCCGCCCAGTGCGCGTACCCCGCCCGGGGGAACGGGTAGCGGTCCAGCAGCCACCGCCCGGCCTCGGCGATGACCGGCCCGTTGTCGGCCGCGGAGAAGTAGGACTCCTTGTGCATCCGGATGGCCACCCCGATCGTCGGCAGGTTGCGCACCGGCGAGCTCGCCGCGGCACGCAGCAGGAACTCGTAGTCCTCGCCGTAGCTGCCCGGGATGTCCTCGCTGAACAGCCCGAACCCGTCGACCGCGGCGGAGCGCCGCAGCACGAACCCCGACGGGTGCAGCGCCGGCAGGTGCCCGTTGAGCAGGTTGGCCTCCGACACCCGGGTGGACGCCACCGCCCGGTCGAACCGGGTGTCCTCGGTGAACAGCCGCAGGCCGCAGCCCACCAGTTCGGTGGCGGGGTCGTCGAACAGCGGGACCTGGGCGTTCAGCTTGCCGGGCAGCCACAGGTCGGTGTCGTCGCAGAGCGCGACCAGTTCCGTCCGGGCCGCCAGGATCCCGGTGTTGCGGGCGCCCGCCGCCCCGGGTGTGCGGGAGTTGGCGATCGCCCGCACCCGGCGCCCCGGGCGGTCGAGGACCAGCCCCGGGTCGGGGGTGCTCTGGTCGAACACCACCAGCACGGTCAGGTCGCCGGTGTAGTCGTGGTCGAGGAGGGAGGCCAGGGTCTCGGCCAGCAGCGCGCTGCGGTTGCGGGTGGGGACCACGATGGTCACCGCGGGGGCATCGGACATCATTTCTCCACGATCAGCTGATGACGATGAAACGTTCGATGATCACCGCGAGCACGCCGACCAGCAGCGGGATCGTCAGGACCGTGAGCGGGCGCAGCCGGTGGTACTCGCCCGGCGCCAGCCGCAGCCGGCGCATCTCCCGGGCGACCAGCACGCCCAGCAGCACCGGGACGTACACCAGCCCGGCCGGCGTCCACGGGGTGGAGCCGATCAGCACCCCCTCGGGCGGCCGGACCGGCTGCGGTTCGGGCGAGTTCGGGGGCCGGCGCAGCGCGAACACCGCCGCGTCCGGGTGGGAGTAGACCGTCCGCAGCAGGGGGGAGGCGGCCATCGTCTTCCGCATCCGGTCGGCGTGGTTCCCGCCCAGCCCGCCGGTCAGCTCGTTGAACGCCTCGTGCCCGCGGGTGGTGATGAAGTAGCCGTGCGGCCCCACCGAGCGCATCGCCGCGACGATCGCGGCGATGTCGGTGGGGTTGTTCGTCGCCCGCACCGGCCGGTAGTCGAACCGCTCCATGCTCCGGTAACCCCAGGGCGCGACCGGGGTGATGCTCACCGACGGGTCGTCGGCGGTCAGCCACACCAGGGTGACGGTGCGCGGGGTCTGCCGCAGCACCGTGTCGTAGGCGCGGACCTCGGCCGGGCGGATCTGCTCGTACTTCTCGTTGCCGTACCGGACGACCATGAAGCCGCCGCACAGGAGGAACGCGAAGACCGTCGCCAGCGCCACCGCCGGCCAGTGCCGCCGCGGCCCCGCCCGCAGCCGGGCCAGCCGGATGCGCACCCGGGGGTCGCGCACCGCGGGCGTGTCGAACGGCTGCGGGAAGAACAGGTACGCGGCCAGCAGGCACGCCCCCGGCAGCATGAAGAAGTAGATCCGCAGCGCGATCTCGCCGCCGTAGTTCTGCAATCCGAAGGAGGTCACCGGCACCACGAACAGCACCAGCGCCACCCGGTCGTCGATGCCCCGGTGCCGGCGCCGCAGCAGCCCGAGCGCGGCCAGCCCGCAGACCAGCAGGAACAGCGCGATGCGCAGCTGCTGCACCTGGGTCACCTGCGGGTTGACCTCGTTGAGCCGCCCGGCCACGCTGCCGCCGACGTTCTCGGTGACCTTGCCCAGGCTGCCGAACAGCTCCTGCTTGCGGCCCGCCCAGTAGACGACGGTCATGAAACTGACCCACGCCACGAAGATCACCCCGCCCAGGATGGGCAGCCCCCGGGCCGAGCAGCGGCGCATGACGACCAGCCCGGCACAGGCGATGATCATCAGGAACGGGGTGAGCTGGTGGCTCACGGTGGCGACCAGCAGCAGGCCGGTGGCCAGGAACAGCAGGATGACGTGCTCGCGGTACCCGACCTCCCGGGGCGGCAGCTCGCCCGGGTCCTTGGAGCCGAAGATCGTGTTGTAGACGGCCCAGCGCGGCCCGGTGCGCTCCCGGGTCTCGGCGGTGCGGCGGCGGCCCTCCTGGAAGGTCCGGCGCCGGACGTCGTCCTGGTGCCGGAACCAGTTGACCAGGATCGCCACGAACAGCAGGTAGAGCAGGAACCCGAACGCCTGCGGGGCCAGGTAGTCCTGGCCCACCCAGTTGGCCACCACCAGCAGCCAGGCGGCGAACCACTTGGCCCG
The DNA here is from genome assembly GCF_003289645.1 of Actinomadura craniellae. Classification (GTDB taxonomy): domain Bacteria; phylum Actinomycetota; class Actinomycetes; order Streptosporangiales; family Streptosporangiaceae; genus Actinomadura_D; species Actinomadura_D craniellae. The sequence goes on from NZ_QLYX01000013.1 coordinate 10,962, forward strand.
CCAGGTCGCCCGCATCACCCGCAGGATCAGGTAGTACGGCGCCAGGAAGGCCAGGTTCATCACCAGCGGCGCCCAGCGCAGCCAGGGCTCGATGTCCTGCTGGCCGGTCGCCTTCATCAGGAACGCGACCAGGGCGAAGAAGCCGGGCCAGCTGTACCGGGCGTCGAGCCCGGTGTCGACCGTCTGCGTCCGGGTGATGAACTCGATGAACCCGGCGTGCGTCCAGGCGGTGGGGAACCGGGCGTACGGCTCCACCACCTGGGTGATGCCGTGCAGCGCGAACACCGCCAGCACCAGTTGCGCGAGCAGCAGCAGCCGGTGCGGCCGGCTCATCGCCAGCGTCATCATGTAGGCGGCGATCAGGACCACCAGCCCGGCCAGCGTGGCCGGCGGCAGGATGGAGATCAGGCCGTACCCGTTCATCGCGTCGAGGTCCAGCCCGCGCAGCGGTGCCCAGTACAGCGCCAGGCCGAGGGCCACCAGCAGGCCCACCAGCACCACCGGCCGGCTGCGGGCCGCGGTGGGTGTCGCGGAGGGAGGCGCGGACTCGGCGTCCGGCGCTTCGCGGACCGTCACGATCAAGACATACCCCGGCCTGCGTCGTCAGCGGAAGAGGGAATCCGGGCCGCCCGCAGCAATGCGGGCAGCACGGCGAGTGCGACCGCGCTCTGCACGGCCAGCACGGACCAGCCCACGGCGGCCAGATGATCGCTGTCGAGGAAGAGCAGGATCAGGATGAGCACGCCGAGGAACCGGACGGCCTGCAACAGCGCCACCACATGGGTGCGTGACTGCACCCGCAGCACCCCGATGTACAGCTCGATCAGCGCCTTGGGCAGCGTGGCCAGGGCGAGCAACTGGAGCACCGGCCCGCCCTGGTCGGCGTAGGCGGGCCCGAAGATCTGCAGTACGTACGGGGCGATCAGCACCAGTACCAGCGTCGCCGGCACCGCCAGCATGACGGTCCGCCGCAGCGCGGCCCGGCAGGTCTCGGCCAGCCGGGTGGTGTCGAACGCCCCCTCGACGGTCAGCGACATCGCCATGTTCAGGGCGAACAGCTCCAGCATGAGCCCGAGGATCCAGGCCATCGCGAAGCTGGCGTTGGCGGTGTCGCTGACCCGGACGGCGACGACCACCGGGATGAAGTTGAACGCCGCGTGCGAGAACATCGTGCCGACGTAGTCGCCGGCCAGGTAGCGCCTGATCTCCCGGCCGGTCGGGGTGCGGTGCATGCCGTCGGTGCGCCGCACGTGCTCCGGGATCAGCCGTTTGAAGATCAGCAGGTCACCGGGGATGATCGCGATGAGCACCGGGATCATGGTGGCCAGCACGATGCCGTCGGCGGGCATGATCACCAGGGTCCCGGCCAGCAGCGCGAACTTGGCGGCGCCGTAGGCGGTGTTCTTGACCGGCACCCAGCCGGCCCGGCGCAGCCCGGTGAACACCCCGTCCTGCTGGGTGAAGACGTTCCAAGCGGCGATGAACACCAGGAACAGCAGCCCCGGGACGGGCCCGTCCAGGTGCGCGTAGTTGGGCCCCCACCAGTCGAGGGTGAACAGGAAGCCGGTGCCCAGCACGACCGCCGCCACCGAGCCCACCGCGTAGGTGCGCAGCACCAGCGACGCGGTCGAGCGGCCCGACTGCGGGATGAACCGCAGCAGCATGTAGTTGAGGATGGTCAGGCCGCCGATGAACATGATGGCGTTGATCTCGGCGGTGTTGCGGCCGATGACGTCCTGCGGGTACAGCCGGGTGGCGACCGCCCAGAAGCCCAGCCCCAGCACCCCGGTCAGCCCGCCGTTGATCATCAGGGCGTAGGCGTTGCGGAACAGCGGGTTGTCCAGTTCGCCGCGCAGCGACGCGAACCGGCGGGCGGCCGCCGACGGCGGCGCGGGGGCGGTCTTCCCGGTCATCGGCTGGTCACCCGTCCGGCGGCGTAGCGGGACCGCCGGACCACGGCGTATCCCTTGGTGAGCATCCGGTCCCTGAGGTAGGTGCGGGTCACCGACCGGCCCTCGACGACCCGGGCGAACGTCTCCGGCGAGGTCGTCGCGCGCACCGTCAGCCGCGGTACGGCCAGCGGGTCGCGCCGCGCACCGGCCAGTGCGTTGGCCACCGCGCAGGCCGCGGTGTACCCGGCCCGCCGGGCGGCCCGGCGCACCCGCGCGCTGGAGTACCCGTACGGGTAGGCCAGGGTGGCGACCTCGCGGCCCAGCCGGTCCTCCAGCAGACCCTTGCTCCGGGTCAGCTCCTCGCGCAGCGCGGCGTCGCGCAACTGGTCGAGCTGCGGGTGGCTGTGGCTGTGGCCGCCGATCTCGATGCCGCTCGCCGCGGCCTCGCGGACCTGCCCCCAGGAGAGCATCCGGTCCAGCGGCCGGCCCGCGGCGTCGGCCCCGGCGTCGGCCAGCCAGCCGGTGGTCACGAAGACGGTGGCCGGGAAACCCCGCCCGGCCAGCACCGGCAGCGCGTGGTCGTGGAAGTCCGCGTAGCCGTCGTCGAAGGTGATCACGATCGGTTTGCGGGCGGGCGTGTCCAGCGCCGAGAACGGGACGGGGGTGAAGCCCCGCTCGGCGAGCAGCGCCATCTGGTCGGCGAACGCCTCCGGATGCACCGCCAGATCAGCGGTCCCGGCCGGCGGCCGGGCGTGGATCGAGTGGTACATCAGCACGGGGATCACCGGGCGGCCCTCGCGGTCCGGGCGCCGGCGGTGCTGCCGATGCCGTACCCCCAGGCGGTCCAGGCCAGCCCGACGGTGATCGCGGCGGCCCGGCCGGCGCCGGCCAGATCGCCGCGCAGGGTGGCGCCCAGCCCCCGCAGCGCGCCCAGCGGCAGGGTCTTCAGCGCGTGCGCACGCTCGCTGGCCAGCCCGTCCTGGGCGCCCACGCTCCGGGTGACCAGGGCCTTCGACAGCCCTTCCGCGTAGCAGCGCTCCCGGAAGTAGGCGAACCGGGCGCGCTCGACCGGCACCCGGTGCCAGATGATCGCCTGGTCGTCGTACAGCAGCTCCGCCGCCGGCCTGCGCTGCCGCAGCCGGATGCAGAACTCGGTCTCCTCGCAGCCGAGGGGACGCTTGTGGAAGGTGCGGCCGATGCCGCTGCTGAACCCGCCGGCGACGGCGAACACCTCGCGCCGGAACGACGCGTTGCCGCCCATCACGTTGCGCACCGGGCCGGGCTTCAGGCCCCGGTAGGTGCAGCCGACCGTCCAGTCGAACTCCTCGGGGAACCAGCGCGGCCGGCGGCCGGTCGAGGCGGGCACCGGCGCGGAGACCAGCTCGGCCGAGGTGGTCGAGCCGGGCCACAGCGGCAGCGTCAGCCCGCCGACCCCGGCGACCGCCGGGTCGTCGTAGCCGGCGGCGAAGGCGGCCAGCCAGCCGGGGGCGGCCACCGCGTCGTCGTCGAGGAAGGCCACCACCTCGCCGCGGGCCACCGCGACACCGGTGTTCTTGCCGCCGGACAGCCCCCGGTCCTCCCGGTTGGCGACCACCACCACGTCCGGCAGCGAGTCGGCCAGCCGGGCCTGCAGCGCCGGGTTGTGGTCGACGACGAGGACGATCTCGTGCGGGGCGTGCGTCTGCGCCCGGACCGAGGCCACCGCGGCGTGGATGTCGTCCCAGCGCCGGTCGGTGTAGGCGCAGATCACCACGCTGATCGTCACCGGGTGCAGCGGCGTCACGTTCATGATCGGGCTCCGCGCAGCCGGGCGTACGTCTTGAGCACCCGGTCGGCGCGCGCGTACAGCTTCGGGTTCTTCAGGACCGCGTCGCGGGCCTTGTTGAGCGGGGTGGTGCGCGCCCAGTGCAGCCCGGCGCCCAGCGAAGGCCGGGCCACCCGGCCCTCGGCGATCGGGATCTCGCGGCTCTTCAGCCCTTCCTTGAACTCCTTGCCGCCCCGGCCCATGAAGATCTCGGTGATCCCGTCCGCCGCGCAGCCCGCGGCCAGCCGCAGGTGCCCGATCATGCCGGGGGAGTACTTGCCGAACCGCGGGTCGTAGGCGGGGAACCAGCCGGCCATCACGCCGCCGTTGCGCAGCCCGAGGTGCGCCGACACCGGTTCGTCCCCCGCGTACAGCACGCTCAGCACGCCGAAGCCGGTGCGGTGGAAGTGCTCGACCAGCGTGACGATCCAGGGGCGGGCGAACCGGTCGGTGCGGCCGGTGCGGGTGTACTGGTCGGACTTCCAGTCCATCAGCCGGCGCAGGTCGGCGGGGTCGGCGGAGGAGAACTCGTACCGCAACTCGCCCACCTCCCGGCCGAGCTTGCGCTCCTTGTAGCGGATCGTCTTGTGCGTCTTGGGCGCGGCCCGGCGCGCCTCTTCCAGGTAGACGTCGAAACCGGGGCTCAGGTCGATGATCGGCTCGACCCGGCGCACCGTGTGGTAGGGACGGAACGTGGGCTGGTGGGCGAGCACGTGGTCGAAGTCCCACACGGACAGCCCGCAGCCCTTCAGCAGCGTCCGCGCGTTCAAGCCGAGGGTGGGCGGGGCGATGACGCCCTGCAGGTCGGTCAGGCCGAACCCGACGGGGTGGCCGACGCCGAGCGGCCCCCGCTCGAAGGGCAGAAAGGCGATGATGTCACTGCCGTCCTCCACCACACCCACCCGGACGGCGGGACGCACCCGGCCGACTCCCAGCGTGAACTCCGGCGCCAGGAACGGGTTCGCCAGGGCCGGGTCGGTCGCCTGGATGGCCCGCCATCGTTCGATCTCGGCGGCGCCCAGGTCGTCCGGCCGGATCGCCGTGACCTTCATTCCGCGCCCCGCGAATCGGTGCCGAGCGTGGTGAAGCGCCGGCCGGAGGGGGTCCGGGCGGGCTCGCGGTCCAGTGGCCCGGCGAAGCGCAGCCGCACCATGGTCCGCAGCACCCGCCAGCCGTCGCGGAAGGTGTTGAGGTTGGACTCGCCGAACCGGCGCTCGGTCTCGTGGCTGGCGACCTCGGCGATGCGCAGCCCCGCACGGACGGCGTTGACGCACATCTCGGTCTCGATCTCGAAGCCGGTGGACTCCAGCCGCAGCCGGTCGACCGCGCTGCGGCGCACCGCCACGTAGCCGTAGCACAGGTCGGACCAGTGCTGGCGGTACAGCAGGTTGGCGAGCCGGGTGAGGAGGGAGTTGCCCAGCCGGCGCAGCCCCGTCAGGTCGTCGGAGCCGCCGCCGCAGCCGTACCGGGTGCCCTTCACGAAGTCGAACCCGCGGCAGATCAGCGCCAGGAAGGCGTCGAACTCGGCGGGGTCCATGCTGCCGTCCGCGTCGAGCATGATGATCACGTCGGAGGTCGCCGCGGCCATCCCCGTCCGCATGGCGGTGCCCTTCCCCGTGGGCGGTTCGACGATGATCCGGGCGTCGGGGCGGAGCAGCCGGGCGATTTCCACGGTGCCGTCGGTGGACTCCCCGTCCACGATGACGATCTCGTCCACGGCGGTCAGTCGCGGCAGCAGCCAGCGCAGGTTGTCGGCTTCGTTAAGGGTCGGAATCATTGCCGTCACCGTCGGCCACTGGGTGCGGCGCCGGGACAGGTCCAATCGGTGGCGGTGGAGTGCGGGAGTGGTCCTCGCGCCGCTGGTGGCACGCACTAGCGGATCAGGAGTGTGCATGGGAGCCCCCGTGGGACGTTGTTGGCTTGACCACTTAGATGTCGGGTCGTCTCATGATGTTTTGGTGAATGTGCGGGAGCACTCCCTAAGGTGACGCAGGGGTTACTACGCACCTGGTACCGCTCCAGCAGGTTAGAGCGCCATCACCGGCCCGGCGACCGGGCGGCACGGCCCGGTCACGCGGAGTCGGCGTCTCCGGGTGGCCGGATCCGGCCACCCGTCCCCCGGACGCCCATCGGGTTACCTGCGGGTATGCAGTCTCATGCCGTCAGTCGGGCCAGCGAGCCGAGCGGGACGTGCAGCCAGTCCGGGCGGTTGTGCGCCTCGTACAGCACCTCGTACACGGCCTTGTCGAACTCGAAGGCACGGGTGAGCGCGCGGTGCGCGGCCGGATCCGGCCCGCCCGCCGCGGCGTACCCCCGGGAGAAGGCCGACCGGTTGAGGTCGGCCCACTCGTGCGCCCGTGCCTCCAGCCCGCTGTCCTCGTCGTCGTACCCGGGCAGCAGGAACCGCGCGGCGTACTCGAAGGAACGCAGCATCCCGGCGACGTCCCGCAGCGGGTGGCCGCGGTTGCGCCGCTCGGCCAGCGGCCGGGCCGGCTCGCCCTCGAAGTCGAGCAGCACCCAGTCGGCGCCGGGCCGGCTGCTGGTGCGCATCACCTGGCCCAGGTGGTAGTCGCCGTGCAGCCGCTGCACCGGCATCGGCTCGGCCCGTTTCGCCAGGTCGTCGAAGGCCGCGCCGATCCGTTCCCCGTACGGCTTCAGCGCCGGCACCACCGCGCACGCCTCGGCGAGCTGGTCGTGCATCCGCTCGGCCATCTCCCGCACCTCGCCCACCGGCAGTTCGGCCACCCCGAAGGCCGCCGCCAGGTCGTTGTGGACGGAGGCGGTGGCCGCGCCGAGCCGCTCGGCCTCGGCGGAGAAGTCACCGCCGGCCTGGTCGGCGGGCAGTTCCGCGGACCCGTACAGGTCGCGGACGCTGGTGGTGGCCAGCTGCCAGCCGTCGGTGGCGGCCCGCAGGAACTCCGACAACATCGCCAGCGTGGTCGTCTCACCGGCCAGCTCCATCTCGATCCAGCCATGCAGCTGCGGGACGTGCGAGCAGCCCGCCTCCGCCAGCCCCCGGTTCAGCTCCAGGTCCGGATTCAGCCCGGGGCTGATCCGCCGGAACAGCTTGCAGACGTAGGTCTCGCCGTAGATCAGCGAGGTGTTGCTCTGCTCGGCGGGGCTGGCCAGGCTGTCGAGGTCCGTCTCGATCTCCGACCCGGGGGAGTGGCGGAAGGCCAGCGGCCCGGACCGGGCCTCCTCGGCGAGCCGGCGCAGCAGCACCCGGGTGAGTTCGGGGTCGTGCACCGCGTCGTAGGAGAACGGCCCCTCGTCACCGATCCCGGCGTACTCCAGCCGGCGCGGCAGCTCCGACCGCGTGCCCAGGAGCATCTGGTAGTGGTCGACGACGTCGCCCTGGCGGACGGCGAGTATCAGGTGCCGCAGCCCCGGGTCGCCGATCACCAGTTCGGTGTCCGACACGATCGTGACATCGCCGATCTCGCGGCCCTTCCCGGCGTACCAGCGCTGCTGGGGGAGCCATCGGGCCAGCGACTCTTCGAGTCGTTCGGGCGCCCGCACGGGTCACTTCACCTCTTCTCCACGGGGGGCGGTCGGCGGGGCGGGGGGCAACAGGAACCAGTAGAAACCGTGCCCCGGCAGGGTCAGCAGGTACGGCAGCTCTCCGACCGCCGGGAACCGCACGCCGCCCATGCACTCGATCGGGGTGGAGCCCTGGAACCGTCGCAGGTCCAGCTCCACCGGCTGCGGGAAACGCGAGAGGTTGTTGACGCACAGCACCCGGTCGTCGCCGTACTCCCGGACGAACGCCAGCACGCTGGGGTTGGACGCCGACAGCTCCACGTAGGAACCCAGGCCGAAGACCGGATGCCGCTTGCGGATCTCGATCATCTTGCGGGTCCAGTGCAGCAGCGAGCCCGGGTTGTTCTGCTGCGCCTCCACGTTGATGGCCTGGTACCCGTAGATCGGGTCCATGATCACCGGTAGGTAGAGCCGGCCGGGGTCGCAGCCGGAGAAGCCCGCGTTGCGGTCGGGCGTCCACTGCATCGGGGTACGCACCCCGTCCCGGTCGCCCAGCCAGATGTTGTCGCCCATGCCGATCTCGTCGCCGTAGTAGAGGACGGGCGAGCCGGGCAGCGACAGCAGCAGCGCGGTGAACAGCTCCATCTGGTTGCGGTCGTTGTCGAGCAGCGGGGCGAGCCGCCGGCGGATGCCCACGTTGGCCTTCATCCGCGGGTCCTTGGCATACTCGGTGTACATGTAGTCGCGCTCTTCGTCGGTCACCATTTCGAGCGTGAGCTCGTCGTGGTTGCGCAGGAAGATGCCCCACTGGCAGTTCTCGGGGATCTTCGGCGTCTGGGCCATGATCTCCGAGATCGGGTAGCGCTGCTCCCGCCGGACCGCCATGAAGATGCGCGGCATCACCGGGAAGTGGAACGCCATGTGGCACTCGTCGCCGCCGGTGGCCGGGTCGCCGAAGTACTCCACCACGTCGGCCGGCCACTGGTTGGCCTCGGCCAGCAGCACCCGGTCGGGGTAGAGCCGGTCGACCTCGGCCCGCACCCGCTTGAGGTAGGAGTGCGTCTCGGGCAGGTTCTCGCAGTTGGTGCCCTCCCGCGCGTACAGGTACGGCACCGCGTCCAGCCGGAACCCGTCGATGCCCAGGTCCAGCCAGAACCGCAGCACCTCCAGCATGGCGTCCTGCACGGCCGGGTTGTCGTAGTTGAGGTCGGGCTGGTGGGAGAAGAACCGGTGCCAGTAGTACTGGCCGCGCACCGGGTCGTAGGTCCAGTTCGACGATTCGGTGTCGACGAAGATGATCCGCGCGTCCGGGTAGCCCTCGTCGGTGTCGGCCCACATGTAGAAGTCGCCGAAGGGCCCCTCGGGGTCCGACCGCGACGCCTGGAACCAGGCGTGCTGGTCGCTGGTGTGGTTCATGACCAGGTCGGCGATGACCCGGATGCCCCGGGCGTGCGCCTGGTCGATCAGCTCCACGAAGTCGCCGAGGTCGCCGAACTCCGGCAGGATCCGGGTGTAGTCGCTGATGTCGTACCCGCCGTCGCGCAGCGGCGACTCGTAGATCGGCAGCAGCCACAGGCAGTCGATGCCCAGCCACTGCAGATAGTCGAGCTGCGCGATCAGGCCGCGGAAGTCGCCTGTACCGTTCCCGTCGGAGTCGCGGAACCCGCGGATCAGCACCTCGTAGAAGACGGCCCGCTTGTACCAGTACGGGTCGCCGGGCGTGTCCTGGTTGAAGGTGTCGGGTACCGGCTCGACCAGCGGAGGCATGGCCTCGATCGGCGGTTCGGCCGGTGGGTCGTCGGGGCGGGGTACACCGTCGAGCCCGCCCGGCGCGCCGGCACCCGGGTAGGGCGCCGCCGGGCCCGGCGGTGAGGAGTGGGAAGTCGTCAACTCTCGCCTCTTTGCAGGGTGAAGATGTGGGCCGGCTGGACATGCGGGTCGAGCCGCACGTAGTCGGCCTCCCGCCACTGGTAGGACTCCCCGCTGAGCTCGTCGACGACGGTGAACTCGTCGGACCAGTCGAGACCGAGGGCGGGCATGTCCAGGTACACGGTCGCCTCGCGTACCTGATGGGGGTTGAGGTTCACCACCACGAGGACGACGTCGTCGACCAGCCGTTTGGAGAAGCAGATGATCTCCCCCTGGTCGACGTGGTGGAACCGCAGGTTGCGCAGCCGTTGCAGGGCGGGGTGGTTGCGACGGAACTCGTTCAGCCGGGTGAGCAGCGGGGCCAGCGAGGTGCCCTCGCTCTCGGCGGCCTCCCAGTCGCGCGGCCGGTACTGGTACTTCTCGGAGTCGCGGTACTCCTCGCTGCCCGGCCGCACCGGCGTGTTTTCCACCAGCTCGTAGCCCGAGTAGACACCCCAGGTCGGCGACAGCATGGCCGCCAGGATCGCCCTGATCTCGAACGCCGGCCGGCCGCCGTGCACCAGGTACTCGTTGAGGATGTCGGGGGTGTTGACGAAGAAGTTGGGCCGCATGTACTTCGCGGCGTCGCCGCTCAGCTCGGTGAGGTAGTCCTGGAGCTCGTCCCGGGAGTTCCGCCAGGTGTAGTAGGTGTACGACTGGTGGAAGCCGACCTTGGCCAGGGTGTGCATCATGGCCGGCCGGGTGAACGCCTCGGCCAGGAACAGCACGTCGGGGTCGGTCGTGTGCAGTTCGGCCAGCAGCCGCTGCCAGAACCCGACCGGCTTGGTGTGCGGGTTGTCGACGCGGAAGATCCGTACGCCGTGGTCCATCCAGTGTCGGACGACCCGCAGCACCTCCTGGTAGATGCCCTCGGGGTCGTTGTCGAAGTTGAGCGGGTAGATGTCCTGGTACTTCTTGGGCGGGTTCTCGGCGTAGGCGATGGTGCCGTCGGCGCGGGTGGTGAACCACTCGGGGTGCTCGGTCACCCAGGGGTGGTCGGGGGAGCACTGCAACGCCAGGTCGAGGGCCACCTCCATCCCCAGGTCGCCCGCGTAGCCGACGAACGCGTCGAAGTCCTCCAGGGAGCCCAGATCGGGGTGGATCGCATCGTGCCCGCCCTCCGCCGAGCCGATCGCCCAGGGGGAGCCCGGGTCGTACGGACCGGCTTTGAGCGTGTTGTTGGGCCCCTTGCGGAACACCTGGCCGATGGGGTGGATCGGCGGCAGGTAGACCACGTCGAAGCCCATGTCGGCGATGGCGGGCAGGCGCTTCATCGCGGTCCGGAACGTCCCCGACATCGGGCCCCGGCGGCCCATCGGGTCGAAGGACGCCCCCTCGGAGCGGGGGAAGAACTCGTACCAGGAGCCGTACAGCGCGCGCTCGCGGTCCACGGTCAGCGGGAACCAGTCGGTGGTGGTGACCAGTTCCCGCAGCGGGTGCCGCAGCAGCAGGTCGAGGACGTCGGGTGAGCCGGCGGCGGCCAGCCGGTCGAGTGCCGGGATGGTCTCGTCCACCAGGTCGCGGGCGAGCCGGGTGAGCGTCGGGCGGTCCTTGCCGGGCAGTTGCGCGGCGGCGCGCTCGAACAGCCGGGCGCCCTCCAGGAACATCAGGTCGGCGTCCTGGCCGCGCGGCACCTTGATCTCCGCGTCGTGCCGCCAGTGGGCGATCGGGTCGCCCCAGGCCTCGATCCGGAACTGCCAGTCGCCCGGCTTGGTGGGGGTGACCTCGGCGGCCAGCCGGTCGGTGCCGGGGGTCACCTCGGCCATGTGCATCAGCGGGCCGGCCTCGCCGTCGGGGGAGCGGAGCACCACGGCCGCGCCGAGCATCTCGTGCCCCTCGCGGAAGATGGTGGCGGAGACCTCCACGGTCTCACCGGCGATGGTCTTGGCCGGCCAGCGCCCGCACTGGACGGTGGGCTCGACGTCGAGGATCGGGATCCGGCCGATGATCTCCGGCGCGGGAGGCTTCTTCGGCCGCGGCTTCGCTCTCGACTTGGGTGTCCGCTGGTTCCTCGTACCCGACCCGGTCCCCGACTCAACTGGCATGCCTCACCTCTAACCGCTCCAAAGGCGTCAAAACGGATTAAATAGCTGCTGTGGTTCACCCCGGTCGGTGTGCTCCAGACGTGACCATGCCCGGGATCCGGCCGTTACCGCCCCGTACCGTTCGTTAAGTTTGGGCAACGTCTCCACCACCGGTGGTCCGTTCCACAGCGACGCTGGTGGCGACGGCCCGGATGGCCGCAACAGGCCGCAAGATCGAACCTGGGCGGCACTCTTCGCTAACCCCATGGGGCCAGATGGCCCCCCGCGGTCGCGAGCAGCGGGTGTGACCGCATAGCGTGACTGAACGTGAAGGCCATCCGACGATTCACCGTACGAACCGTTCTGCCCGAACCGCTGCGGCCGCTGGAAGAGCTCGTCCTCAACCTGCGCTGGTCCTGGCACCACGAGACGCTGGACCTGTTCCGTGCGGTCGACCCCGAGCTGTGGGAGGCCGTCCGGCACGACCCCGTGAAACTGCTCGGCGAGGTCTCGCCGGACCGCCTCGCGGCGCTCGCCGCCGACCGCAAGTTCCTGCGCCGGCTGCGCCACGACGCCGAAGACCTGCGCGACTACCTGACGGCGCCCCGCTGGTACCAGTCGCTGGCCGACGCGCCCGCGGCGATCGCCTACTTCTCGCCCGAGTACGGCATCACCGCGGCACTGCCCCAGTACTCCGGCGGCCTCGGCATCCTGGCCGGCGACCACCTCAAGACCGCCAGCGACATGGGCGTGCCCATCGTCGGGGTGGGCCTGCTCTACCGGCACGGCTACTTCTCGCAGTCGCTGTCACGCGAGGGCTGGCAACTGGAGCACTACCCGCCGATCGACCCCAACGGGCTGCCGCTCACCCCGCTGCGCGAACCCGGCGGGTCGCCGGTGCGCGTCACCATCAACCTGCCCGAAGGGCGGCACCTGAACGCCCAGGTGTGGGTGGCCCAGGTCGGCCGGGTGCCGCTGCTGCTGCTCGACTCCGACGTCGAGGACAACGACCCCGCCGCCCGCGACGTCACCGACCGGCTGTACGGCGGCGGCACCGACCACCGGCTGCTCCAGGAGATGCTGCTGGGCGTCGGCGGGGTGCGGGCCATCCGCGCCTACTGCCGGATCACCGGCCACCCCGCCCCCGAGGTGTTCCACACCAACGAGGGGCACGCCGGGTTCCTCGGCTTCGAACGCATCCGCGAGCTCATCGCCGAGGCGGGCCTGTCCTTCGACGAGGCGCTGGAGGCCATCCGGGCGGGCACCGTCTTCACCACCCACACCCCGGTTCCGGCGGGCATCGACCGGTTCCCCCGCGAGCTGATCCACAAGTACTTCGGCGGCGACGTCGAGGCCGCCGGGGTACCGGTGGACCAGGTGCTGGGGCTGGGCGCCGAGACCTACGAGGACGGCGACCGCACCGTCTTCAACATGGCCGTCATGGGCATGCGGCTGGCCCAGCGGGTGAACGGGGTCAGCGAACTGCACGGCCGGGTCAGCCAGGAGATGTTCGGCGGGCTGTGGGGCGGGTTCGACCTCGACGAGGTACCGATCGGCTTCATCACCAACGGTGTGCACGCCGACACCTGGGTGGCCCGCGAGATGCTCGACCTGGTCGCCCGGTCCGCGCGCGGCGGCTGGGCGGGCGCGGAGGCACTGCCCGAGGGCGAGATCTGGCGGGTGCGGCGCGTGCTGCGCGACCGGCTGGTCCGCGACGCCCGCCGCCGGCTGCGCGAGTCCTGGCGGCAGCGCGGCGCCGCGGAGGCCGAGCTGACCTGGGTGGACGACGCGCTCGACCCCGACGTGCTGACCATCGGGTTCGCCCGCCGGGTGCCCTCCTACAAGCGGCTCACCCTGATGCTGCGCGACCCCGAGCGGCTGCGCGCGCTGCTGTTGGACCCCGAGCGGCCGGTGCAGATCCTGATCGCGGGCAAGGCGCACCCTGCCGACGAGGGCGGCAAGCGGCTGATCCAGGAGATCGTGCGGTTCGCCGACCGCGAGGGGGTGCGGCACCGCATCGTCTTCCTGCCCGACTACGACATGGCGCTGGGGCAGATGCTCGTCCAGGGCTGCGACGTGTGGATGAACAACCCGCTGCGCCCGCTGGAGGCGTGCGGCACGTCCGGCATGAAGGCGGCGCTGAACGGCGGGCTCAACCTGTCGATCCGCGACGGCTGGTGGGACGAGTGGTACGACGGGCAGAACGGCTGGGCCATCCCGTCCGCCGACGGGCTCGGCGACGCCGACCGCCGCGACACCCTGGAGGCCGCCGCGCTGTACGAACTGATCGAGGACCACGTCTCGGTCATGTTCTACGACCGTGACTCGTCCGGGCTGCCCCGGCGCTGGCTGGAGATGGTCAAGCACACGCTGGCCTCGCTCGGCCCGAAGGTGGTGTCCACCCGGATGCTGCGCGACTACACCGAGACCCTGTACGCCCCCGCCGGCCGGGCGGCGCGGGTGATGGCGGCCGACTCCTACGCCGGCGCCCGGGCGCTGGCCGAGTGGAAGCAGCGGGTGGCCAAGTCCTGGCCCGGTGTGGTGGTCGACCACGTCGAGACCTCGGGCGCCGAGAGCCCCGAGGTGGGCGCCCGGCTGACCGTGCAGGCGCTCGTCCAACTCGGTGACCTGTCGCCCGACGACGCCGCGGTCGAGGTGGCCTACGGCCGGGTGGACGAGAGCGACACCCTGGTCGAGCCGGTCTACCGGGAACTGGTGGACGTCGAGACGACCGAGAACGGCCGGCGGCGCTATGTCGGCGAGGTCCCGCTGGACCGCACAGGCGCCTTCGGCTACAGCGTCCGGGTGGTACCCCGGAACCCGCTGCTGGCCAGCCGCACCGAACTCGGCCTGGTCGCCCTCCCGTCCGCCCCGCACGGCATGACCACCGGCGACCTCCGCTGAGCCCACCCGTTCCCCGGGCCGCGCGGGCTTGAGCCCTTCCGTCCCCGGGCCGCGCAGGCGGCCCGGGAACGGGGCTTCGGGCCAGTGCCACTCAGTGAGGCGTGTTTCGAAGTGGCCGGGTTGCCGGTGGTCCTCGTTCGCTCGTCCAGGACTCGGCCGTCCTGGCGGGAGTGCCTTGCAGGTGACGTGCCGCCGGGGCCGCCGGCACCGGCCCGGCTCACCCCGTCGACTTGACCAGAAGCCCGCCACAAGCGCCTGCGCCGATGATCGTTGAGGATGGGTGGGCCTGCAGGCCCACCCATCCTCAACGATCATGTCGGCGAGGGGCCGGGCGCGGGCACAGCGGCCTTGGGCTTCGGGACGGTCGGTCAGCCGGGTGAGGGGGGGACCACGATCCCGATGGCCCGCAGTGCCTTGTCGGTGCAGGGCAGGTCGCGCAGGACGATCGTGGTGTTCGTGCCGTCCCGCCGCCGCTCGGCCACTCCCGGGCACGTCCGGTCGAGCCCGGCCTCGACCTCGTCGATCCTTCTCTGATCGGCCTGCCGCGAGCAGTCCATGACGACGATGCGGACCTCCTTGCGGCCGTCGGCCGCTGTGGACCGGGTGTGGGCGAGCCGCAGGCAGTGCAGGGCGGCCGGGGGATACGGCCGGGCGTCCTCTCCTCTCGGGATGGCGACTCCTGTCGGGGTGGCGACGACCCGCTGGACCTGCTGGGCCGGTGCGGACCGGTCCGGTGTCCAGAGGGTGCCGAGCCCGGCGGCGGCGACCGCGGCGACGGCCAGGGCGGCGCCCGCGCCGCGCCGGTTGCGCCGCGCCCGCCGGCCGCGGCGCTCCGCGCGGTCGGGCAGGTCGGGCGGTGCTGAGCGGGCGGCGACGTGCTCGGCCAGAACCTGGCGCAGCCGCTCCTCGATCGGTGACATCTCGGGTTCTTTTTCGTGCGGGCGTGACATGGCGCTGTTCAGGTCCTCTCCCGTATCGGTGCGACCGCCGGGTCGGCGCGGAGCTTGGCGAGGGCCCGGCTGATCTGGCTGCGCACGGTCACCGGCGAGCAGCCGAGGATCTCGGCGATCGCGACGTGCTCCAGGTCGGCGTAGTACCGCAGCACCACCGCGGCCCGCTCGCGCCGGCCCAGCCGGCCCAGCGCGTCCCACAGCAGGTCGCGGTCCTCCACCTCGGTGCTCTGCGGCCCCGGCAGGTCGGGCAGCCGCTCGGTCGGCACCTCGCCGTGCCAGCGCCGCCGCCACCAGGAGACGTGCGAGTTCGCCAGGATCCGGTAGACGTAGGGGTCCGGGTCGTCGCCGATCCGGTGCCAGGCCAGCCACGCCCTCGTCAGCGCGGTCTGCACCAGGTCCTCGGCAGTCGCCCAGTCGCGGCAGAGCAGGTACGCGGTGCGCAGCAGCCGCGTGGACCTGTCCGCGGCGTACTCCCCGAACTCGGGTCTGCCCGTCATCTCTCACCCCTCGGCCGGCGGTCCGTCGCCGACTACTACCGCCGAGCCCCCGCGGAACGTTGCGCGCCGCGAGAGGATCGTCCGGCTCGATCGGCGGCGGAGGCTGACGCCCCGGGTGATCCTGGAGGATTCAGGGGGCTCCAGCCCCCTGAATCCTCCAGGATCACTGGCGTGCGCTCTCACCGGAATCCGAGGTGTCGCAGCGCCTCGGAAGTTCCACGGCGGCCCAGGGAGGGTGGGCGGTGTGCTGGCCGTCCGGCAGGGTGGTCGGGGGACGCCGTGCACCGGGAGCGTGAATCGGGGGGCTCAGCCGGCGGCGAGTTCGTCCCGGACGTCCATCAGCGCGAACCCGAGCAGGTTCAGACCGCGCCAGGCCGATGGTCGCCGCGCCTCCGGCTGGTCGGCGGACAGGCCGATGCCCCAGACGGTGTCGTACGGGCTGGCCTCCACCAGGACCTTGCCGGCGGTCGCCAGCAGGAAGTCCCGGAGCCTCGGGTTCGTGCCGAACTTGGCCCGGTTCGCGGCCACCACGATCTCGTACCGGTGCCGCGCCCAGGTCTCCTCGTCGAACCCGCGCACCTTCCGCCCCGCCCCCTTGGCGGCGTCCGGGTCGGGCGAGGCCAGCACCCGCCCGACGCCCGCCTCGTCCCCGAACAGCCGGGCCTTGCCCGCCATCATGTAGTGCTCGGCCGTCGGGTACCGGACCCCGTCCGCGGTGAACGGCGCCGGGTACCACTGGCTTAGGCACCCCTTGCCGAGCCCGCCGCCCGCCGGCGGCCGGTGCCCCCAGAACAGCAGCAACTCCGGCAACCCGCCCCGGGCCTCCAGCGCGACCAGTTCGCCCACGTCCATGCCGCCGATACTGGCGGTCCGCATCCGCCCGCACCACCGGTTTCCGCCCACCGCTCAGGCAGATGCCCGGTCCACCCACACCAGCCGGACGTCGGCCAGCCGCCCCAGGAAGCTCCGCGCCCGCTCCGGCGAGCCGAACGACATGAACGTGGACCGCGGACCCGCACTCCCGGTCAGGCGGTGCCGGCATCGTCCTGGGACGGGATGGCGCCGATGGCGCTGCCCCGTGCCGAGGAGGCGTGGATCTGCTCGATGCAGGCGGTGCGGAGAGCGTTTTCGAGTTCCTCTCTGCTACGGCCCCATGCCCATCCCCATTCGTCCCCCATGCCGTAGATCTGACCGAGTGGCGGATCGGTGTAGAAATCCCACTCCGCTGAATCCGCGTCGGCGGCGAGGGCACCGACGGCGAGGGCTTCGACCGCGGTAATGGTGCGCGGGGCGCTGAGACGGCCGGTTAGGTGACGGCGGGCGAGGTCGGTGTAGACGATGTCGATCGCCGCAGGCAGATCGAGGACCCGGGCGTCGGTCTCGACGAGGACGTCGGGGAGCAGGTCCCGGACATCTCGGGAATCGGTGCCGTCGAGTCCGGCGAGCGTGCGCAGGGCCACGCCGTCCATGCCGTCGGCGAGCCATTGCGCGGCCCACCAGGGCACCCGGTCCGTGGCCAGCGGGAAATCGCAGACCCCCCAAGCCCGGACGAGTTCGGGTGAGGGGGTTTCGTCCGGTGCGTAGGTCACGGGGCAGTGTTTCCCCACGCCGCGGTTACGGTCAACCGGTATACGGCCGGCCTCCCCGCGCTGGTCAGCGCCCTGCGTCCCGCGGCCGGGCGGGTCATTCCTGCGGGGTGTCGGCGGCCTGGGTGAGGGCGGTGTAGGCGGGGGTGAGGAACTCGGTGAGGGGGCGGCGGCGGACCTTGACGGCGGGCGGGTCGAGCAGGCGGAGCAGCAGGTCGGGTGGGGCGGGGGGAGTGGGCGGGCGCTCGCGGAGCGCGGCCAGGCCGGGGCCGGGGGACCAGAAGCCGTCGGCGGTGAGCGGGAGATCCTCGACGGCGAGCGGGTCGGCCGTGGCGGAGGAGGCCCGGCGCAGGGCGGTGAGCAGTTGCTCGCGGGTGCGGCCGTTCCAGGCCAGGACCAGGAACGGGTCGTCGTCGAACGAGCCGGCCAGCAGGTAGAGCACCGCCGCCGCGTGCTCGCACGGATCGCCCCAGCCGGGGCAGTCGCACATCAGGTGTAGGTCGCGGGGCGAGCGGGGCAGCAGCGGGACACCGAACTCGGCGAAGACGTCGTCGATCTCGGGCGGGAACTCGCCCGCCAGCAGCCGGGCCCGGAACACCGCCCGCCCGGCCAGGGCCGCCTCGATCGCCCGCCAGTCGGCGCCGTCGATCGCGTCGATGCCGATCGCGACCCGGTACGGGTCGGGGCCGGAGCCCCGCACCCGCGCCGTCACCTCGTGCGGGCCGACCCGCAGGTCGAGCACCCGGCCCTCGCGGGCGCAGGAGAGACCCTGCCGCAGCCGCTCCACGTCGGGATAGGACTCGATCAGGGCGACGAACCGCCGCGTCCACCCCGGGGCCTGCTCGGAGTGCGACATCAGGCGCTCACCGCCTCGGGGGACAGCCGCAGCACGTCGCGCAGCTCGGCCACCGACAGCTCCGACAGCCACTCCTCGCCGGTGCCGACCACGCTGTCGGCCAGCGCCTTCTTGCGTTCGATCATGTCGTCCACCCGCTCCTCCAGGGTGCCCACGCAGACGAACTTGCGGACCTGGACGTCGCGGGTCTGCCCGATCCGGAAGGCCCGGTCGGTGGCCTGGTCCTCCACCGCCGGGTTCCACCAGCGGTCGAGGTGCACGACGTGGTTGGCGGCGGTCAGCGTGAGCCCGGTGCCGGCCGCCTTGAGCGACAGCAGGAACACCGCGGGCCCGGGGTCGGACTGGAACCACGCCACCATCTCGTCGCGCCGCTCCCGCGGGGTGCCGCCGTGCAGCCACAGCACCGGGCGGTCGAGCCGGGTCGCCAGGTACGGCTGGAGCATGGTGCCGAACTCCGCGTACTGGGTGAAGACCAGCGCCTTCTCGCCGCGCTCGGTGATCTCGGCGCAGATCTCCTCCAGCCGCTCCAGCTTGCCCGAGCGGCCGGGCAGCCGGGAGCCGTCCTTGAGCAGGTGGGCGGGGTGGTTGCAGACCTGCTTGAGCTTGGCCATGGTGGCGAGGATCAGCCCGCGCCGCTGCCGCTCGTCGCTCTCGGCGATCTGTTCCAGCATGTCGTCGACCGTGGCCTGGTAGAGCGAGGCCTGCTCGGTGGTCAGGTTGCAGTAGACCTTCATCTCCTGCTTCTCCGGCAGGTCGGAGATGATCGTTTTGTCGGTCTTGAGTCGGCGCAGCACGAACGGCCCGGTGGCCCGGCGGAGCGCGGCGGCGGCGGCCTCGTCGCCGTGCGCCTCGATCGGTATGGCGAACCGCTCCCGGAACGCCGGGCGCGGCCCGAGCAGCCCCGGGTTGGCGAACTCCATGATCGACCACAGCTCGGTGAGGTGGTTCTCCACCGGGGTGCCGGTCAGCGCGATCCGGGTGCGGGCCGGGATGCTCCGCACGGCCCGGGCCTGCCTGGTGCCGCTGTTCTTCAGCGCCTGCGCCTCGTCGCAGACCACCCGCCCCCACTCGACCCGGGCGAGCGTCTCGGCGTCCCGGGCGGCGGTGCCGTAGGTGGTCAGCACCAGGTCGCTGTCGGTCGCGGCCCGGACGAGGTCGTCGTCGCGGTGCCGGCCGCCGCCGTGGTGGACGTGCACCCGCAGCTTGGGGGTGAACCGGGCCGCCTCCCGCCGCCAGTTGCCCACCAGCGACATCGGCAGCACCGCCAGCGTGGGCCCGGCCGGGGAGCCACCGGTCCGCTCGTGCTCCAGCAGCGCCAGCACGGTGATCGTTTTTCCGAGGCCCATGTCGTCGGCGAGCAGCGCCCCCAGCCCCAGGCCGTCCATGAAGGACAGCCAGGCCAGCCCGCGCTCCTGGTAGGGGCGGAGCGTGGCCTCCACCCCGGGCGGGGCCGGGACGGGCACCAGCCGCCGGGCGGCGTCGCCGGACAGCAGGTCGCCGAGCGGCCCGTCGGCGGTGACCTCCACCAGCGGCAGCGCCACGCTCCCGGAGTGGATGACGGCCCGGACCGCCTGGCCGGCCGTCATGGTGCCATGCCTGCGCTGCTGGACGAAGTCGAGCGCGGCGGCCAGCCGCTCCTCGTCGAGCTCGACCCAGCGCCCGCGCAGCCGGACCAGCGGCGCCTTCAGCCGGGCGAGTTCGGCGAGCTCGCCCTCGTCGACCTCCTCGTCGCCGACGGCCAGCGTCCAGCGGAACCGCACCAGGTCGCCCAGCCCGAACCCGGACGAGGCGGCCGAGCCGGAACTGGCCTCCTCGTCACCGCCGCGCAGGGCGAGCCGGATGCCCAGCCGGGCGGTGCCCGCCCAGGTCGGCAGCAGCACCCCGAACCCCGCGGCGGCCAGCAGCGGCGCCGTCCCGCGCAGGAACTCGGCCGCCCCCGCCGCGTCGGTGCGCAGCTCGGCCGGGGCCGGGTCGCGCAGCGCCTCGACCAGCCCGGGGAAGATCCGCAACGCCCGGCCCAGCCCCGCCAGCAGGGTCTCCTCGGCGTCCTCGACCGGCCCGGCCCGGCCCGCCCAGACCAGGGACGCGGGCACCAGCAGGCTCGGGTCGTCGGTGCCCTGCAACGCGAACTCGATCCGCCACGGCCCCTTCGGCTCGGCCTCCGGCGGCTCGGTCAGCCGGAAGCACAGCCGCACCGGCCCGACCGGCCGGACCGCCGCCGCGGCCCACGCGTCGAGCTCGGCCGCCAGCTCCCGGGGGTCGTCACCGGGCTCCCGGGAGATCGCCGGATCGGGCCCGGCCAGCGCCGCCGCCCAGCGTTCGGCCAGCGGCAGCCGGTCGGGCGCCCGGCCGGTGCGGGACGGCAGCAGCGGGTGCGGGAGCACCCCCCGGACGGCGGTGTCGGCCAGCCCGGACAGCGCCTCGCGCAGCACCTCGCCGACCGGCCGCCCGGGGTCGGCGGCCCGGCAGGCGGGCGGCATCGCGCGGGCCAGCCGCCGGAACCGCTCGGGGTCGGTGAAGACCGGCCGCCAGCGCGCCGCCAGGTCGCCGTCCTCGCGGACCAGCGTGGGCAGCACCCGCCCCCGGGCGGTGAGGTCGAGCGCCTCGGCGGCCAGCAGCGCCAGGAACCGCAGGTCGGTGCCCGGCACCACGTCGGCGGCCCCCTCGGCCGCGCACAGCAGCGCCATCGCCGGGAACGGCTCCAGCACCAGCGCCGGCACCCGCCAGGAGACCAGCTCCGGCCGTCCCTCGGGAGCCACCGCCCCCAGCTCCGGCGAGGGCAGCGGGCGCCCGCCGGCGGACGGCAGCAGCACGTCCAGCGCGACGCGCCCCGCCCCGCGCACCAGCGGCTCGTAGGAGGTCCCGCCGAAGTCCCGGGTGGCGAACGGATGCCCGTCGCCCAGGTTGAGATCGGAGCCCTCCGCCCACACGCAGAGCGCCCCGCCGTACCAGAGCGCGTGCGCGACGAGCACGAAGGATCCCCCGAACATTTCGACGAAACGGCCGCTCAGAACCTACCAACGGCACCCGGCATCCGGCCTACGCTCGGAAGTAGCCGCCCTGCAGGAGGAGAAGATGAGCGTCGCGTACGAGCCCCTCCAGGGCTGGGGGCCGTACACCATCGAGGACCTGCACGAGGCACCCGAGGACGGCAAGGGTTTCGAGCTCTGGAACGGTTGGCTGATCGAGAAGAAGGCGTTTTCCGTCCGGCACAACGCGGTCTCCTCAGCGTTGCGCGAGGTCTTCATCGCGGCCGCACGACAAGCGGGCGCCGACGTGTTCGTGGATGGGAGCGAGTACGAGTTCGCCGTCTCCTCGGGCGTTCGGAAGCCCGATGTCTTCGTCATCGACACGGATGCCATCCACGCGGCCTG
Source organism: Actinomadura craniellae (assembly GCF_003289645.1). Taxonomy (GTDB): domain Bacteria; phylum Actinomycetota; class Actinomycetes; order Streptosporangiales; family Streptosporangiaceae; genus Actinomadura_D; species Actinomadura_D craniellae. The sequence continues at coordinate 32,240 of NZ_QLYX01000013.1, forward strand.
CGCGGCGGACGAGATCCTGCTGGACCCCGCGGACACGCTCCTGGTCGCGGAAGTGGTCTCTCGGCACAGCGGCAGCGAGGCCCACGACCGGGTGGTGAAGCGCGCCGAGTACGCCCGGAGCGGGGTGCCCCGGTACTGGATCGTGGATTTCCGGCCGGTGCCCCGGATCGAGGTGCTCGAACGCAACGAAAAGGGCGTCTACGAGACCACTCAGATAGCGGTCGACGACCAGGCGCTGACGGTCACCGAACCGTTCGAGATCACCGTCGTCCCGGCCGATCTGCTGGGCCTGGGCGGGCGGTAGCGAGCCGCCGGATCAGTCCAGCAGGCTCTGGACGTCGATCTCCAGAGGGAAGGGCGTCTCGGTCTTCAGCAGGGTGCGGTACTCGCCGGTCTGCTCGTAGCGCCGGGAGCTGGGCGTGATCTGGTGGGTGAGGATCACCAGTTCGCCGTTCTCGTCCATCTCGACCCGCCAGAAGTGCGGGATTCCCGCGTGGGCGTACTGCGCGGGCTTGTCGATCCGGTCGGTGATGATCGAGCCGGGCGACATGACCTCGATCGCGAGGAGCACCTCGGTGACGGGGATCGGCACCCGGGTGCGCGGGACGGACGCGCTGTAGACGATGACGTCGGGCTTGCGGTCGTGCAGCGGTACCTCGTGCATGCGCACGTCGGTCTCCGTGGTCACCTGCCACTCGGCGGGGCACTGTGACTTGATGGCCCGTCGCAGCTCCGAAGTGACATCGTTGTGCAGCGGAGTCGGCGAGGGGCTCACCAGGACTCTCCCGTCCACGATCTCGATACGCCGGCAGACCTCTTCCGGCAGGTTCGCGTACTCCTCGGCGGTGATCTCCGAGAGCATCCAGTCGGGAAGCGCTGTCATCGCGGTGCACCTCTCCAGGAACCTGACCGGGCGGCCGTCCGCTACGGAGCCCTTGGTCCGATGATACGGCCGGGCTGCATCGGACGGTCGGTGTCCGTTTCGCTCCGAAGCGTAGCGGCCGGTGGGTCGGGGTGCGGGGGTTTCGGCCGTGATCGTGCCCGTTAGTGTCAGCGGGAGAGGCAGTCGATCGAGGAGGCGTCGTGGGCGAGTTCGTGCGGGTCGAGGTCGGGGACGGGGTCGGGACGATCCGGCTGGACCGGCCGAAGATGAACGCGCTGAACGCCCAGGTGCAGCGGGAGCTGATCGAGGCGGCCACGGTGGTCACCGGCGACGCGGACGTGCGCGCCGTGATCGTGTACGGCGGCGAGCGGGTGTTCGCGGCCGGGGCCGACATCAAAGAGATGGCGGACATGTCGTATGCCGAGATGTCCGCGCACTCGACCCTGCTCCAGGAGTTCACCACCGCGCTGGCCGCCATCCCCAAGCCGGTGATCGCCGCGATCACCGGTTACGCCCTGGGCGGCGGGCTGGAGGTGGCGCTGGCCGCCGACTTCCGGGTGGCGGGCGAGGGCGCCAAGGTGGGGCAGCCGGAGATCAAGCTCGGCATCATCCCGGGCGCGGGCGGCACCCAGCGGCTCGCCCGGCTGGTCGGCCCGGCGCGCGCCAAGGACCTGATCTTCTCCGGCCGGCACGTCGGGTCCGCCGAGGCGTTGTCGATCGGCCTGGTCGACCGGGTCGTCCCGGACGCCGAGGTCTACACCGCCGCCCGCGCCTGGGCCGCGGAGTTCACCGCCGGGCCGGCGCTCGCGCTGCGCGCCGCCAAGCAGGCCGTCAACGCCGGCCTGGAGGTCGATCTCGCCACCGGGCTGGAGATCGAGCGGGTGCAGTTCGCCGCGCTGTTCGCGACCGAGGACCAGAAGACGGGCATGCGGAGCTTCGTCGAGGAGGGCCCCGGGAAGGCGAAGTTCGCCGGCCGGTGATGTGGACGACTTGTCAGTAACATCCCGCGCATGCGACGACATGCGTACCGGCGCGCCCTGGTGACGGGCGCGTCCAGCGGCATCGGCGAGGCCTTCGCGCGGCTGCTGGCCCGCCGCGGCACCGACCTCGTGGTGGTGGCCCGGCGGGCCGACCTGCTGGCCGATCTCGCGGCCGGCCTGCGCGCCCGGGACGGGGTCTCGGTCCAGGTGCTGCCCGCGGACCTGACCGACCCGGCCGGGCGCGGCGCGGTGGAGGACCTGCTGCGCGCCGAGCCCGTGGACCTGCTCGTCAACAACGCCGGCTACGGCGCGTTCGGCGGCTTCGCCGAGATCTCCCTGGACGACCAGCTCAAGGAGGTTGAGCTCAACGTGGTGGCGCTGATGCGGCTGGCCCACGCCGCGCTGCCCGCGATGCTCGACCAGGGCCGGGGCGGCGTCCTCAACGTGGCCTCCATGGCGGGGTTCGTGCCCTCGCCGGGCAGCGCCGTCTACGGGGCGACCAAGGCGTACGTGACCGCCTTCTCCGAGAGCCTGCACGCCGAGGTGGCCGGCCGCGGCGTGCACGTGACCGCGCTCTGCCCGGGCTTCACCCGTACCGATGAGACGGTGGGCGCGAACCTGCTGTGGCTGCGCCGGGCCGATGTCGCGCGGGCGGGCCTGGACGCGGTGGCGCGGGGCCGGGCGCTGTGCGTTCCCGGAGCCCAGTACCGGACGGCGCTGCCGGCGTTGAAGCTGGTCCCGCGGCCGGTGCTGCGGGCGGCGGTGCAACGCATGTGGGGCCGCGCGGTGGCCACGCATGCCGACAAACATTGAGCCGCGAGTTTTGTGGTCCCCGCCATTGGACGCTTTACCTACGGAGCCGTAAGTTACTGTCCCGAAAGTTGTAATGTCTGCACGAGGGGTCCGACATGTCGTCCTCCGCACCGAAGGACCAGATCGCACTGCTCCGGGAGCTGGAGCCGGTGGTGGAGCAGGAGCTCAACCGGCACCTCTCCATGGCCAAGGAGTGGTTCCCCCACCAGTACGTGCCGTGGAGCCAGGGCCGCGACTTCGACGGCCCCATGGACGGCGAGGCCTGGGACGTCGAGCAGTCCAAGGTGACCCCGGAGGCCCGCGAGGCCCTGCTGGTCAACCTGCTCACCGAGGACAACCTGCCCGGCTACCACCGGGTGATCGGCACCGTCTTCAACATGGACGGCCCCTGGGGCACCTGGGTCAACCAGTGGACCGCCGAGGAGAACCGGCACGGCATCGTCATGCGCGACTACGTCACGGTGACCCGGGCGATCGACCCGGTGCTGCTGGAGCGCGCCCGCATGCAGCACATGAAGATCGGTTACGCGGCCGACCACGGCGACAAGATGCTGCACGGCATCGCCTACGTCTCGTTCCAGGAGCTGGCCACCCGGGTCTCCCACCGCAACACCGGCAAGGCCTCGGGCGACCCGCTGTGCGACCAGATGCTCGCCCGGATCGCGGCCGACGAGAACCTGCACATGATCTTCTACCGCAACCTGCTCGACGCGGCCTTCAAGGTCGACCCCGACGGGACCATGCGGGCCGTCACCGACGTGGTGAAGAACTTCCAGATGCCCGGCTACACCATCGACGGGTTCCTCCGGAAGTCGGTCATCATCGCCAACGCCGGCATCTACGACCTGCGGCTGCACCACGACGACGTGCTCGCCCCGATCCTGCGCAAGTGGGACGTCTGGAACATGGCGGGTCTCGGCGGCGACGGCGAGAAGGCTCGCGAGGAGCTGGCCGAGTTCATGGAGCAGCTCGACCAGGCCGCGACCAAGTTCACCACCCGCCGCGAGGAGCGCCGCGCCCGGCAGGCCGCCCGCGGCTGACCTGCGCCGACTTGTGATGATCTTGCGCGGATCCCTGGCGATCTGTGCAAGATCATCGCATTTCGGTGGGAACCTCCGCGTTCCTTCCACCGTCCTAGAGACCGGAGCCGCAGGCGGATCTTGACGGGGACGGGAGCATGGCGCGAGCCGACCGACCGCAGAAGTGCCCACCACGCCCGTTCAGCGGGATGTTCCGAGCCCTCGGGCCGGGCGCCCCCGCGGGGGTAAGGTTGCGGCAGCGATGAAGGGGGTTGCCACGTCCGGGGAACGCATCGGCCGCTACCGCCTGCTCGAGACGCTCGGGGAAGGCGGTATGGGCGTCGTGCACCTCGGGGTCGACCCCGAGGGGCGCAAGGTGGCCATCAAGGTGCTGCGCGCCTCGGTGGCCGCCGACGCCACCGCGCTGCGCAGGCTGGCCCGCGAGGTCGACTCGATGCGCCGGGTGCACAGCCCGAACGTGGCCGAGATCGTCGACGCCGACGTCACCGCCGAGCGGCCCTACATCATCACCCAGTACGTGCCCGGCCGCACCCTGGAACAGGCCGTCGAGGACGACGGCCCGCTGTCCGGAACGGCCCTGCAACGGCTGGCCGCGGGGCTGGCCAAGGCGCTGTCGGCGATCCACGGCGCGGGCATCATCCACCGTGACCTCAAGCCGGGCAACGTGATGTTCCTGGACGGCGAGCCGGTCGTGATCGACTTCGGTATCGCGCAGGGCATGGACGCCACCCGGCTGACCGCCACCGGCATGGTCATCGGCACCCCCGGCTACCTGGCGCCCGAGATCATCGAGGGTGAGGACGCTGGCCCGCCGTCCGACGTGCACTCCTGGGCGAGCACGCTGGTCTACGCGGCGACCGGCCGGCCGCCGTTCGGCTCCGGCACCTTCGAGTCGATCTTCTACAAGATCATGCAGGGCACCCCCGACCTCGACGGGGTGCCCGACGCCCTGCTGCCGCTGATCCGGACGGCGATGGCCCGCAACCCGGCCGAGCGACCGACCGCAGTCAAGCTCGTGCAGCTCAGCCGGCGCCTCAGCCTTGAGGCGACCATCACCGACCAGACCCGGATCGACACGATCCGGCGGGTCGACCGGCCCGCCGAGGGGCCGCAGTCGATGCAGATGTACGCCCCCGCGCCCCCGCACCCGGAGCCGGTGCCGGCCCAGCCGCGCGACTTCAAGGGCATGCTGCCGCCGGCCGCCCCACCGCCGCCCCCGGCCCCCGCTCCGGCGCCGCCCGCGCCGGCCCCGTACGAGCGGCCGCACTACGAGCAGCAGCAGCGGCGCCCCGAGTACCCGCCGCCTCCGCCGCCGGTGCCCTACGACCCGTACGCGCCCCAGGAGCAGTACCGGCCCGCCCCGCCGCCACCCGAGGAGCGCCGCCCCGACACGCGCCGCGCCGAGGAGCGCAAGCCGTTCGGCTGGTACCGCCTGTGCAGCCTCGCCGTGCTCGCCGGGCTGCTCGGCCTCGCCGCGCTGGCCCCCACGGTGGCGCTGCTGGCGACCCTGGCCGGGGTCCTGCTGCTGCGGATCGGCGACCGGGCCGCGAGCAAGCTGGAGTCCCGGCGCACCCGCCGGGGGCCCAGCTCGGGCGACGTCGTCGGCGCTGTGGTGAGGTCCCCGCTGGCGGTGCCGAGGGCGTTGCTGACGACCACCCTGCTGGTCCCGATCGGGGTGCTGCTCGGCCTGGCCGTGGTGCTCACGCTGGCGGTGATGCGGCCGGATACGGACACCGCCCGGGCCCTCTCCTACGCCGTGATGGCGATCGTCCTGCTGCTCTCCCTGGGGCCGGGCAGCGTCGGCCCGCGCCGGCAACTGGCCCGTTTCTGGGGAGCGCTGCTGCCCCGGCGCGAGCCCGCGATGGCGATGGCGCTGGTCCTGGGGGTGCTCGCGGTGGTCCTGATCGGGCTGGCCCCCGAGCAGGAGCCCGACCTCCGGCCGCTGGGCGAGCAGAGCGGCACGCTGCGCGATGTCCGGGGCGATCTGCGCAGCCTGCTGCCCTGGTGATCCGTTGTCCCCGCACCGCTCCATGACCCGGCGGTAGGGTGGCCAGCGCGATGGACGGGGACGTGAGACAGCAGCGACAGATCGGCCCGTACCGGCAGCTCGCCCGGCTCGGCGAGGGCGGCATGGGCGTGGTCTACCGGGGCGCCGACCCGGCAGGCCGTGATGTCGCGATCAAGGTGCTCAAGCCCGAGGTTGCCCGCGAGCCCACCGCGCTGCGCCGGCTGGCGCGCGAGGTCGACATGATGCGCCGGGTGCTCAGCCCGCACGTGGCCGACGTGCTCGACGGCGACGTGACCGCCGACCACCCCTACATCGTGACGCGCTTCGTCCCGGGCCGCCCGCTGGACGAGGTCGTCGCCGAGCACGGCCCGCTGACCGGCCCCGCGCTGCGCCGCCTGGCGATCGGGCTGGCCAAGGCGCTGACCGCCATCCACGAGGCGGGCATCGTTCACCGCGACCTGAAGCCGAGCAACGTGCTGCTGGTCGACGGCGAGCCGGTCGTGATCGACTTCGGCATCGCCCAGGCCATCGACTCGACCCGGCTCACCCAGACCGGGATGCTCACCGGCACGCCGGGCTACCTCGCCCCGGAGATCCTCGACGACGAGCGCGCGACCTCGGCGTCCGACGTGCACGCCTGGGCCGTCACGGTCGCCTTCGCCGCCACCGGCCTCCCGCCGTTCGGGCAGGGCGCGATGGAGGCCGTTTTCCTGCGGATCCTGAACGGCCGGGCACAGCTCGACGGGGTGCCCGAGCCGCTGCTGCCGCTGCTGCGCTCGGCCATGTCCCGCGACCCCGCCGCGCGGCCGACGGCCGCCGAGCTGATCGAGGCCGCGACCGCGCTCGACCTGGGCCCGGCCGAGGTCACCGTGCCGGACGCCCCGGCCCCGGACGCCCCGGCCCCGGACATCCAGGCCACCGCGATCGTCCCGCCACCGGCCGAGCCCGCCCGGCCCGTCTCCGCCGCCCCGCCCACCCGGATCGCCGGGCCGGGCGAAGGTCTGCCAGGACCGTCGCGGCTGGCCGTGGCGCCGACCTGGACCCGGCTGCTGTCGGCGATGGTGGTGACCACCGCGGTGGGGGTCACGATCATGATGCCGGTGGTGGGCGTCGTGCTCTCCCTGGGCGCGGTCTTCGCGCTGCGGGCGGGCGCGGCCTTGCCGGTCTCGCCGGGCGCGCTGGTGCACGCCCTGGGCCGGACGGCCGCCACGGTGCCGTACGCCGCCGTGGTGACCCTGGTCGTCACCGTGCTGCTGGCCGCCCTGGTGGCCGTCGGCGCCGCCACCGACCCGGTGGGCGCCTGCGCCTGGGGGACGGGCGCCGGGGTGTACGTGCTGTGGGCGGGGCCCGGCGTGCGCGGCCCGGCCCGCGGGCTGCGCCGGCTGCTGGGCGGGGCGGCCGCGAGCCCTCGCCGGATCGGGCTGGTCGGCGTGGCCTTCGGCACGCTGGCCTTCCTGTCCGTGGTCGGGGCGGTCTCGCTGACTCCGAGCCTGGCTCCGATGTACGGCCTGCAGAACTCCCTCGACAGCTCGCTGACCCGCTTCCAGGAGGCCGTCGGCTGACCCTCGGCCCCGGCGGGTGAAGGGCGATTTGCGCTATGGCTACTCACCGGTAACATTTAGGTCTCATAGCCAACCGAGGACCCGGAGCCGAAGCCGGTTCGGGCGTTTGGGAGGCTGTGGGGAACGAAACGCAACCAGCCCGCGTCGACCCGCTTCGGGCGGCGCCCCGGCCGTGATCGCAACGGCCAACTGAGTGCAGGGAGGTCGGCCACCGGCCATGAACATCGTCGTCTGCGTGAAGCAGGTTCCCGACACCGAGAGCCCGCGCAAGTTGAAGTCCGATGACAAGACGCTCGACCGTGGCGCCGCCGACGGTGTCATCAACGAGCTCGACGAGTACGCCATCGAGGAGGCGCTGCGCATCAAGGAGGCCCACGGCGGTGAGGTGACCGTCCTCACCATGGGCCCCGAGAAGGCGACCGACTCGATCCGCAAGGCCCTGGCCATGGGCGCGGACAAGGCCGTCCACCTGGTCGACGACGCGCTGGTGGGTTCCGACGCGCTGCAGACGTCGTACGCCCTCCAGCAGGTGCTCGGCCGGACCGGGTTCGACGTCGTCGTCCTGGGCGCCGAGTCCACCGACGCGCGGACCGGCATGCTCCCCGCCATGCTGGCCGAGCGGCTGGGCGTCCCGCAGCTCACCCTCGCCAACAAGGTCGACATCGACGGCTCCAGCATCACGGTGCAGCGGCTGACCGACTACGGCTACGACAAGGTCGAGGCGAGCCTGCCCGCGGTCGTGAGCGTCGTGGAGAAGACCAACGAGCCGCGCTACCCCTCCTTCAAGGGGATCATGGCGGCCAAGAAGAAGCCCGTCGAGACGCTGGGCGTCGCCGACGCCGGCATCGACGCGGCCCAGGTGGGCCTGGCCAACGCCGCCACCGAGGTGGTGGACTTCGCCGAGGCCCCGCCGCGGGCGCAGGGCCAGATCGTCACCGACGAGGGTGACGGCGGCGTGAAGGTCGCCGACTTCCTCGCGTCGAAGAAGTTCGTCTGAGCGAGGAAGGGAACAGGAACATGGCGGAGATTCTCGTCCTCGTCGACTACGTCGACGGTGAGGTCAAGAAGGTCACTCTCGAACTGCTCACGCTGGCGCGCCGGCTGGGCGAGGCCGCGGCGGTCTGGGTGGGCCCCGGCTACGAGAACGCCAAGGACAAGCTGGCCGAGTACGGCGCGGCCAAGGTCTACGTCGCCGCCGACGAGGAGCTGACCTCCTACGTCGTCGCCCCCAAGGTGGAGCTGCTGGCCCAACTGGTGGCCGAGAAGTCGCCCGGCGCCGTGCTCGTCTCCGCGACCGGCGAGGGCAAGGAGATCGCCGGCCGGCTGGCGGTCAGGACCGGCTCCGGCGTCCTCACCGACGTCGTGGACGTGACCGAGGGCTTCGTCGGCGAGCACTCGATCTTCGGTGGCGCCATCGTGTCGCACGCCAAGGTGCGGCAGGGCACCCCGATCATCGCCGTGCGCCCCAACGCCATCGCCACGGAGGCCGCCCCGGGCACCCCGGCGGAGGAGCAGGTGTCGGTGGCCCTGTCCGACGCGGCCAAGGCCGCCAAGGTCGTGGAGAAGGTCGTCCAGGAGAAGGGCGAGCGCCCCGACCTGACCGAGGCCGCGATTGTCGTCTCCGGTGGCCGCGGCGTGGGCAACGCGGAGAACTTCAAGATCATCGAGGACCTGGCCGACTCCCTCGGCGCGGCCGTCGGCGCCTCCCGCGCCGCCACCGACGCCGGCTGGTACCCCCACCAGTTCCAGGTCGGCCAGACCGGCAAGACCGTGTCGCCGCAGCTCTACGTCGCGGTCGGCATCTCCGGGGCCATCCAGCACCGGGCGGGCATGCAGACCTCGAAGACGATCGTCGCCATCAACAAGGACCCCGAGGCGCCGATCTTCGAGCTGGTCGACTTCGGGCTGGTGGGTGACCTGTTCCAGGTCGCCCCGCAGCTCACCGAGGAGATCAACAAGCGTAAGTAGCACCGCGCGGAACGGCCGGGACGAGCGCTCGTCCCGGCCGTTCCGTCGTGTTCAGGCCGCCACCGGTGCGCGCTCGGCCGCGGCCGGCTCCGCCGCGGCGACGGAGATGCGAGCCCGGCGGTTGATCGGGACGAACCGGGCACCGAGCGCCACGATGAGGGCCAGCCCGATCACCACGGCCAGCCCGGCCCGCAGCGAGGTCGCCTCCGACAGGAAGCCGACCACCACCGGCCCCAGCAGCAGCCCGCCGTAGCCCATCATGCCGACCTGCGAGATCGCCGCGGTCGCCTGGCCGGGCGCGATCGTCCCGGCCACCGACATGGTGATCGGCACCACGGTGCAGATCGCCAACCCCGCCAGGAAGAACCCGGCGAGGGCGATCGGGGCGGCCGGGGCCAGCACGACGGCCGTCATGGCGACCGCCGTGCCGAGCCCGGCCGCGACCAGCAGCCGGCGAGTGCCGAGCGCGGTGCGCAGCCGGTCGCCGACCAGCCGGCCGATCAGCATGGCCGTCTCGAACAGCGGGTAGCCCAGCGCGGCCAGCGCCTCGCTCGCGCCCAGTTCCCCGTGCAGCAGCAGCCCGCTCCAGTCCGCGATGGAACCCTCGGCCATGAACGCGATGAACGCCAGCGCGCCGATCAGGTAGACGGCCAGGGGCAGCCGGGCCCGCCGGCCCTCCGTGGTCGCCTGGGCGTCGCCCGGGTCGGCGAGGTAGGTGGAGCGCAGCGCCAGCGCCACCGGCAGCGCGGTGACCGCCACGGAGAGCATGGCCGGGGTGAAGCCGAGCCCCAGCGCGGCGGTGAGGGAGCCGTACAGCCCGCCGGTCATCGCGCCGACGCACCAGCCCGCGTGCATCCCGTTCATGACGGGACGCCCGTAGGCGCGCTCGACGGCGCCGCCCTGGGCGTTCATGGCGACGTCCGTCACGCCGAACGCCATGCCGAACAGCGCCAGCGCGACCAGCAGCGTCCCGTAGCCGGGGGCGAGCGCGACGAGCGCGAACGCGACCGCGGTGAGCGGCAGCGCGGTTCGCAGCGAGGCGCGGCTGCCGGCCCGGGCCAGCACGCCGCGCAGCCCTTGCATGGCGGCGAGGGCACCCAGCCCCCAGACCAGGACGCCGACCCCGACCCGCCCCTCCGCGATGCCGAACTCGGTGGCCAGCGCGGGCAGCCGGGTCACCCAGACGCCGCACAGCAGGCCGGCCAGGGCGTAGGTCAGGAACGTCCCCCAACGGGCACGACGCAGCAACTTCTCATTCCTTTCGCGGGGGGTTGGCGCGCGCCCGTGCAGGGCGGGGCGCGGCAGGGTGGAGCGGGAGAGGGGGGTGGGGCTAGGAGTCGAGCATGCTCAGCAGGCGTTGTTTCAGCGCCCTGCAGCCGTCCGCGTCGAGCAGATCGGGATCGTGGCTGAGCACTTCCCACAGGCCTTCGGCGGCGAGCCGCACCACCAGTGCGGCCAGCGGATCGGGATCCTCGGCCGGGTCGCGGCGATGCCAGCGGGTCATTGCCGCGTTCAGCGGGGCGCCCAGCTCGGGGCCGGTGGCGGCCGCGGTGATGGCCGACCATCGTCGGCGGGAGCCCGCGTTCTCACCGTCCGTCAGGATTTCGAACGTGGCCTCGACATAGGCCCGGGTGTAGGAGCCGGGGGTGCCGTCGTCGTGGCGGGCGACGAGTGCGTCGAACTCCGCGATGACCCGTTCGATCAACCCGGTGAGCAGGGCTTCCTTGGTCGGGAAGTGGTAGAGGAGCCCGCCCTTGCTGACGCCGGCGCGCTCGGCCACCGAGGCGAGCGTGAGCGCCTGGGTGCCGTCCTCGAAGAGGACGCACTCAGCGGCATCAAGAAGGGCATTCCGGGTCATAACGCCCCAACTGTACCGTCCGGACGGTACAGTCGCCAACCGGGGCGCGATCTCCGGCGAGAGCGCGATTAGGCTGGAGTCGCCATGGTGACGTATCTCGACCACGCGGCCACCACCCCGATGCTGCCTGAGGCCATCGAGGCGATGACGGCCGAACTGGGCAAGCTGGGTAATCCGTCGTCCCTGCACGCGCCGGGCCGCCGCGCCCGCCGCGCCGTGGAGGAGTCGCGGGAGATCATCGCGGCGGCCTTCAACGCCCGCCCCAGCGAGGTGATCTTCACCGCGGGCGGCACCGAGGCCGACAACCTCGCCGTCAAGGGCATCTACTGGACGCGCCGGGCCGCCGACCCCCGCCGTGACCGGGTGCTGGTGAGCGCGATCGAGCACCACGCGGTCCTCGACGCGGTGCACTGGCTCGCCGACCACGAGGGCGCCCGGGTCGACCTGATCCCCGTGGACGAGCGCGGCCTGATCGACCCGGCCGCGCTGGGCGAGATGATCGGGCCGGACGTGGCGCTGGTGACCGCCATGTGGGCCAACAACGAGGTCGGCACCGTGCAGCCGGTCGCCGCGCTGGCCGCGGCGGCCGAGGGCGTCCCGCTGCACACCGACGCGGTGCAAGCTGCCGGCCAGCTCGACGTCGACTTCGCCGCGTCCGGAGCCGTCGCGCTCAGCCTCAGCGGGCACAAGCTCGGCGGGCCGCCGGGAGTGGGCGCACTGCTGCTGGCCAAGGGCGTCGATCCGGTCCCCGTACTGCACGGCGGCGGCCAGGAACGGGACGTCCGCTCCGGCACGCTGGCCACCGCCGCCATCGTCGGCTTCGCGACGGCGGTGCAGATCATGGCCGAGCGCCGGGCCGCGGAGTCCGCCCGGCTGGCCGGGCTGCGCGACGCCCTCATCGCCGCGATCCGCCGCGAGGTGCCCGACGCGATCCTCAACGGAGACCCGGCCGACCGGCTGCCGGGCAACGTGCACTTCTCCTTCCCGGGCTGCGAGGGCGACTCCCTGCTCATGCTGCTGGACGCGCGGGGCATCGCCTGCTCCACCGGATCGGCGTGCTCGGCCGGCGTCTCCCAGCCCAGCCACGTCCTGCTGGCGATGGGGGCCGACGGTGACCGGGCGCGCGGCTCGCTGCGGTTCTCCCTCGGCCACACCTCCACCGAGGCGGACGTCACCGCGCTCGCCCAGGCCATCGGCCCGGTGGTGGAGCGCGCCCGCCGCGCCGGCCTGAGCTGAGCCGCTTGGCGAAAGTTTGACCTTCACCCCTCAGGGCAGGCCCCAGCCGGTTTTCGAGGAGGTGTCACATGGCCGCGAACCTCGCGGGGAACGACGTCGGGCGGGCGAGCCGGCGGGCCGCCGGCCACCCCATGTTCCACCGGCTCTGCCGGGCCGGGCTGGCGGCGCGGGGCGTCAACTACATCCTGATCGGCGCGCTGGCCGTCCAGATCGGCCTGGGCGACGAAGGCAAGACGGCCGAGAAGAAGGGGGCGCTGCAGGTCGTCGCGGACACCCCCGGCGGCACCGTGGCGCTGTGGCTGCTCGTCGTCGGATTCGCCGGGCTCGCGCTGTGGCGCTATGCCGAGGCGCTGTACGGGCAGCCGGTGCCGGGTGGCGACAAGCCCGTCAAGCGGCTGGAGTCGCTGGTCCACGGCGTGGTCTACACCGCCGTCTTCGCGGGCGCGCTGGCTTACGTGCTCGGCCGCAAGACCCAGACGACCGACGAGCAGTCCAAAACGTTCAGCGCTGAGGCGATGTCCCACACCGGCGGGCGCTGGGCGGTGCTGGCCCTCGGACTGGTCCTCCTGGCCTACGGCGTGGCCAAGGTGGTGACGGGCGTCCGGCACAAGTTCCTGGAGACGCTGCGGACCGGCGAGATGGACCCGCGGACCCGGCAGATCGTCAAGTCGCTCGGTGTCGTCGGCCACATCGCGCGGGGCGCGGTGTTCGCCGCCGCCGGGGTCTTCATCGCCCACGCGGCGATCACCTTCGACCCCGACAAGGCCAAGGGCCTGGACGGCACGCTGCGCGAGTTCGCGCAGACGCCCGCCGGCCCCTGGCTGCTCGTCGCGGTCGCCGTGGGACTGGTCGTCTTCGGGCTCTACTCGCTGTGCGAGGCCCGCTGGCGCAAGGTGGAGACCGTGGGCCGGGGTCAGGGCCGGTAGGGCGCCAGCGCCCGCCAGCCGGGGTCGGGGGTCGAGGACACCTTGGCCTTGCCCTCCGACCACCCGGCGGCCAGCTGGTCGAGCTCGCCGACCACGCCGGAGTCGGGGTCGGCGTACAGGTGGAAGACCCGCAACCCGTCCCCGGTCTCCCGGAAGGCCAGCACGGCCCGGCCGCCGAGCTGGGTGAGCCGCTTCTCGAACTTGCGCAGCGCGGACGCCGACGGCTCGACCGGCAGCCGGTCGGGGTTGCTGTGGGCGTACGGCACGGATACGGCCACGTGCAGGTCGCACAGCGGGTAGTCCTGCCGGTGCAGCGGGAACCGGGCGCCCAGCCGGGCCGGGTGCCCCCGCGGGGTGCGCCCCTCGCCGCTCAGCCAGGACGGCTCCCGGAACGGTTCGGAGACCTGGCCGGCGACGGCCGGCAGCATGGCCGGCGGCAGCGCGTCGATCGGCGCCTCGGTGACCGTTGTGACCTCGCCGATCCAGCGGGCCACGTCGTCCTCGCCGAGCGCCCAGTCGAGCACGTGGTAGGCCACCTGCAACCGGGCCTCCTCGGCGACGAACAGGAAGTCGGGGTGGTAGGCGGTGACGTCGATGCGGGCCCGGCCGGGGTCGGCCCGCATGCCCAGCCGGACGTACTCCAGGTCGAACTCGTGGTCTTCGAGGGAGAGCCGCTGGCCGAGCATCTCCGGGTCGGCCTGCCGGGCGGAGTGGAAGGTCCAGTCGCCGCGTGCGGGGGCGGCCAGCCGCCAGCGCTCGGTGAGGCCGCGCAGTTCGGGCCGCCCGCCGCCGGTCACCGTCAGCACCGGCCCGGCGTCGCCGCTGCCGGGGCCGAGCTCCCACTGCAGCTCGGGGTGGATCTTGTGGATCCGCAGCGACAGTTCCTCGATCGTTTCGGTCGGCGGCCCGTCGCCGAGCGTCTGTGCGACGGCGGGTCCGGCGCGCTCCCACCATTCCCAGAACTCGGCGATCGCGGGCGTGGTCGTGGAGGACGCGTCACGAGGGCGGCGGAAGATTCCCATAGCGGGCATCATCGTACGCGGACGCGCCGCAGGTCGGCAGCACGAAACGCGCGCACTCCGCAGGAGGGGGGCGCGGATAACCGGTCGGTGCCGGCCTCCGGTTGCGCGTACCCTCGAAGGGTTATGACTTTGCGCGTACTCGCCGCCATGTCGGGCGGCGTCGATTCGGCGGTCGCGGCCGCCCGGGCGGCCGAGGCCGGCCACGACGTCACCGGTGTGCACCTGGCCCTCTCCCGCAACCCGCAGTCCTACCGCACCGGCGCCCGCGGCTGCTGCACGCTGGAGGACTCCCGCGACGCCCGCCGGGCCGCCGACGTGATCGGCATCCCGTTCTACGTGTGGGACCTGGCCGAGCGGTTCGACCGCGACGTGGTGCAGGACTTCGTGGCCGAGTACGCCGCCGGCCGCACCCCCAACCCGTGCCTGCGCTGCAACGAGAAGATCAAGTTCTCCGCGTTGCTCGACCGGGCCCGGGCGCTGGGCTTCGACGCGGTCTGCACCGGGCACTACGCCCGGCTGTCCGACGGGGTGCTGCGGCGCAGCGTCGACCCCGACAAGGACCAGTCCTACGTCCTGGCGGTATGCACGCCCGAGCAGCTCGCGCACGCCATGTTCCCGCTCGGCGACAGCACCAAGGCCGCGGTCCGGGCCGAGGCGGCGCGGCGCGGCCTGCAGGTCGCCGACAAGCCCGACAGCCACGACGTTTGCTTCATCGCCGACGGCGACACCCAGGCGTTCCTGGCCGAACGGCTGGGTTCGGCGCCCGGCCCGATCGTCGACACCGACGGCCAGGTCGTGGGCGAGCACCAGGGCGCGCACGGCTACACGGTCGGCCAGCGCAAGGGCCTGCGGATCGGCCGGCCGGCCCCCGACGGCCGGCCCCGGTACGTGCTTGACATCTCCCCGGTCACCAACACCGTCACGGTCGGCCCCCGCGAGGCGCTGGACGTGCGCGAGATCGTGGGGGAGCGGCCGGTGTGGCTGGCCCCACCGCCCGACGGCCCGCTGGAGTGCCGGGTGCAGCTGCGGGCGCACGGCGAGGTGTACGACTGCACCGCCGTGCTCGACGGCGCCGTGCTGCGGATCGACCTGCACGCCGCGGCCCGGGGTGTGGCGCCCGGGCAGGCGGCGGTCCTCTACGCGGGCGAGCGGGTGCTCGGCTCCGTCACCATCGCCGCCGCCGAGCGCGCCGCGGTCTAGGCCCCCGTCCAGTCCACGCAGATGGCGACGGCGTCGTCGGAGAGGTCGTCGCTGGCGTGGTAGGTGACCAGCTCGCGGATCAGCGAGCGCACCGTCTCGGCGGCCGACAGCCTGCGGGTGGCGCGCAGCACCCGGTCCAGCATCCGCTCGCCGAACCGCTCCCCGGCCGGTGAGGTGGCGGTGTTCAGCCCGTCGCTGATGGCGACCAGCCGGTCGCCGCGCCGCAGCCGGAACTCCTGGACGGCGTAGGCCGTCCCCGGGAACATGCCCAGCGGAAGCTGCTGGGCGAGCGTCATCCGCTCGGCGAGCACGCCCGGGCGGCGGTCGGCGTCCGCCGGGTAGTGCAGCAGCAGGGGTGAGCCGGCGTCCACCGCGCGCAGCACCCCGGAGCGCATGTCGATCTCCAGCAGCAGCGTCTCGGTGAACTCCTTGCCGCCGTACCGGGCGTGCACGGCGTCGTTGGCCTGGCCGGCCTGCTCGGACAGGTCGGCGCCGGACCGGCGGGCGTTGCGCAGCGCGCCGAGGGTGAGCGCGGTCAGCAGCGCGGCGGGCACGCCGTGGCCCATCCCGTTGGTCACCGTGACGGTGAGCAGGTCGCCGTCGGCGGACCAGTCGAAGCAGTCGCCGTTCACCGCGTAGGCGGGTTCGAGCCGGGCGGCGAGCGCGAACTCGTCCCGGGCGAACGAGGTGGGCGGCAGCAGGTCCCACTGGATCTCGGCGGCGACGGTCATCCGGCGGTGTCGCCGGGCCCTGGTGAAGTGGTCGGTCTCCCGGTCGGCGAGTTCCAGGGCCTCGGCGCAGACGCCGATCGCGGCGATCAGGTCGTCGATCGGCTGCGGGTCGGCGCCGGGCGGCAGCCGGAGTTCCACCACGCCCAGCCGGGAGCCGCGGGAGGTCAGCGGGAGTAGCAGCCGGTCGGGGCTGGGGCGCAGCGGCTCCTGTGCGGCGAAGACCCGGCCCTGGGCCGAGCCGTCCACCGGGACGGTGGCGGGTTTGGGCACCGGGGAGTCGACGGGACGCAGCGTGGTGTTCCGGTAGTCGGCGAGCAGCACTTCGACGCCGAGGACACCGAAGTGGGAGGTCAGGGCGGCGCGGAACTCCTCCACCAGACGGGTGGCCGGGACCTGGAAGAGCGCCGAGCGGATTTTCCACAATCGGTCATCATGAGACATGAATGGCGCCTTCCTCATGGGGGAGAGAGTCGTTCTTGCCGGGCGAGGAAGTCCGTGGCGCCGCTGCGCGAGTGTGCCATGGTGGGAGGGTGCCTGTGATGCGACATTCCCCGCGCCTGCCGCCGGACCTTCCGGCGGCGGTGGAGGCTTCCGCCGAAGCGCTCATTGTGCTCTGGGGGCGGGCCCAGGAGGCGCTGGGCACGCACGCCTCCGCGCCCCAGCTCAGAGTGCTGCTGATCGTGGCCCGGGCGGGGCCGCTCACCATCAATGGGCTGGCCGAGCACCTGGGTGCGATCCCGTCGTCGACCAGCAGGCTCTGCGACCGGTTGGAGGCCGCGGGGCTGCTGGTGCGCAGCACCGGGGAGCACGACCGGCGGGAGGTGTCGGTCTCGCTGACCACGGCCGGCGGCAACCTGCTCGCCGAGCTCGGCCGGCGCCGCCGGGACGACCTGGCGGCGATTCTGGCCCGGATGACCCCCACGTCGCAGGCCGCGCTGTTGGAGGGGTTGACGGCTTTCCGCGCGGCAGCGGAGGACGCCGGAGAGTACAACGAACTGCTCGCGTGACCGGGCCGAGTCACCGTCGCAAGCGCCGTCATCGGGATCGTCACCTTCTGTTACGCGGTCGTCCGCAGGTATTTGTCGTCGGGCAAACACTTTACCGCCGAATGATCGCCTCGTGTCCCGGTCGCGAACATCGGCGCACCTCTAGCGGGTACCCCAGGAGAAGCGTTTGGCCCGTTGCGGAGCGTGAAAGGCGACGTGCGGAGGAAGGGCCGGATCAGGTCGCGGCGAGCGCCTGCCGGGCGACCTCCATCAACCGGTCGGGCAGCCCTGCCTGCGGCACGTCCCGCCCGGTGAAGTCCAGCCCCACCGCGACCATGAGGTCGCCCTTGACCGTCACCAACTGCGGCTGCGGCTCGGCCCGCGCGTTGAAGACGGCGTCGTCCCCGACCCCGAACAGGGTCACCCGGTCGCCACCCGTCCCGCCCGCGATGCGCCAGAGGTCCTCGCCGGACTCAGGGTCCCGGCGGAGGGCGTACGAGACCGTCAGGACGGCGGGGATCCGTTCGGCGGAGAGCCGGGCCGTGCCCGTGAACGTGACGGTGAACACACTCTTCCCAGGCGCCCCCGCACAGCGGTCGGCCTTGCCGCGCAGCGCGGCGGTCACCACCTTCTGGTCGATCTTGGCGCACAGGTCGGGCGCCGGCGGGGTCCGCCGGGCGCCGGGTGTGACCGGCGCGGCACCGGGCGTGCCCGAAAAGCATCCCGCACTCGGGATGAGAACGCAGATCAGCGCGAGGAGCGAGCCGGTCGTCCGGTGCCAGGGACCCATGGGCGGTCACTTTAGGGCCGAAGCCCAGGCAGGAGCCATACCCGCCGGTAGGCTGCCGGTCGTGACAGAGCGCGTGAGCCACCCCTGGCCGACCGGCACCGCGACCGGGCTGGGCTCCCATCCCGGCGGAGACCCGACGGAGGCGCAGCGCGTGGTGCTGGGGGAACTGCCCGAACTGCCGTACCTGCCCGAGCTTCCCGGCCGCGGCCCCGGCGCCGACATGATCGGCCGCACCGCCGGCCTGCTGGTCGAGCTGCCGGTGGAACTCCAGCCCTCCGGCTGGCGGTTCGCCGACCGGCCGGGCCGGGACGCCCGCCGCACCCGCGACCACCTCGCCCGCGACCTCGACACACTGGAGGAACTGGCGGCCGGATACGAAGGGCCGTTCAAGATCCAGGTGGCCGGGCCGTGGACCCTGGCCGCGGCGGTCGAACTGCGGCACGGCGACCGGACCCTCAAGGACCCCGGCGCGGTACGCGACCTGATCGACTCACTGGCGGAGGGCACGGCGCGGCACGTCGCCGAGGTGCGCAAGCGGGTGCCCGGCGCGCAGGTCCTGCTCCAGGTTGACGAGCCGGGGCTGCCCGCGGCGCTGGCCGGGACGGTGCCCACCGCCAGCGGATTCGCCCGGCTGCCCGCCGTCGAGGCGCCGGTCGCCGAGGACGGGCTGCGCCGGATGCTGGCCGCGACGGACGCCTGGCCGCTGGTGCACTGCTGTGCCCCACGGGTCCCGTACGCGCTGCTCCGGCGGGCCGGGGCCAAGGCGATCGCGATCGACCTGAGCCTGGTGCCCCGGCGCGAGGACGACGAGATCGGCGAGACCATCGACGCCGGGATCGGGCTGCTGCTGGGCGCGGTGCCGGCGACCGACACCGCGCTCCCCCCGCTCGCCGCCACCGCGGCCCCGATCCGCGCGCTGTGGCGGCGGCTCGGCTTCCCGGCCGCGCGGCTGGCCGAGCAGGTGGTGGTCACCCCCGCCTGCGGGCTGGCCGGGGCGTCCCCCGGGTACGCGCGCGCGGCCCTGGGGCGCTGCCGCGAGGTCGCCCGGATGCTCCACGAATCCCCGGACTGATGGCCTCTCACCAGGCGCGGCGTGCCGCGAAACTGTCGGTGGGGCGCGCGAAAATGACGTCATGAGTCTGAGTGCGGGCGTTCCCGGGGTACCCGATGCGGCGGTGAAGCGGCATGCCGAGCTGAGCCGGGAGATCGACGAGGCCAACTACCGGTACTACGTTCTCGACGCGCCGACCCTGAGCGACGCCGACTACGACCGGATGATGCGCGAGCTGCACGAACTGGAGGAGCGCCACCCCGAGCTGGTGACGCCCGACTCCCCGACCCAGCGGGTCGGTGCCCCGATCACCACCGACTTCGCCACCGTCGAGCACCTGGAACGGATGCAGAGCCTCGACAACGCGATGAACGAGGACGAGCTGCTGGGCTGGGCCGACCGGCTGGTCCGGGAGGGCGTGGCGGACGCCCGGCTGATCTGCGAACCGAAGATCGACGGCCTGGCCGTGGCACTGCTGTACGAGCAGGGGCGGCTGGTCCGCGGTGCCACCCGCGGCGACGGCCGTACCGGCGAGGACATCACCAACAACCTGCGCACCATCGCGGTCGTGCCCACCGAGCTCACCGGCGAGGGCGTCCCCGACCTGCTGGAGGTGCGGGGCGAGGTCTACCTGTCCGTGGAGGCGTTCCAGCGGCTCAACGCCAGCCTGGTCGAGGGCCGCAGCGAGCCGTTCGCCAACCCGCGCAACGCGGCGGCGGGGTCGCTGCGGCAGAAGGACCCGAGGGTCACCGCACAGCGCCCGCTGAGCATGATCGTGCACGGCTTCGGCGCCTGGCGGGGCGGCGCCCGGCCCGAGACCCAGGCCGAGGCGTACGAGCTGATGGGCGGCTGGGGGCTGCCGGTCGGCGACCTCTACCGGGCGGTCGACGACATCGCGGCGGCGCGCGAGTACATCGCCTACTACGGCGAGCACCGGCACGACCCCGAGTACGAGATCGACGGCGTGGTGATCAAGGTTGACCAGCTCGCGCTGCAGCGCCGGCTCGGCTCCACCAGCCGGGCGCCACGCTGGGCGATCGCCTTCAAGTACCCGCCCGAAGAGGTCAACACCAGGCTCCTCGACATCAAGGTCGGAGTCGGCCGCACCGGGCGGATCACCCCGTACGGCGTGATGGAGCCGGTCACGGTGGCCGGGTCCACGGTCGCCTACGCGACGCTGCACAACGCCGGAGAGGTCCGGCGCAAGGGCGTGCTGATCGGCGACACCGTCGTGCTGCGCAAGGCCGGCGACGTGATCCCCGAGATCGTCGCGCCGGTTCCCGCGATGCGCGACGGCTCCGAGCGCGCGTTCGAGATGCCGGCGACCTGCCCCGAGTGCGGCACCGCACTGGCGTACGAGAAGGAGGGCGACGCCGACATCCGGTGCCCCAACGCCCGGCTGTGCCCGGGCCAGCTGCGCGAGCGGCTCTTCTTCGTGGCCGGCCGGAACGCGCTCGATATCGAGGCGCTCGGGTACGTCGGCGCGACCGCGCTGACCCAGCCGCTCGAACCCGCCGAGCCGCCGGTGCGCAACGAGGGCGACCTGTTCCACCTCACGGTCGGGCAACTGCTGCCGATCAAGAGCCAGGTGCGCGAGATGCGCACCGGCATGCCGAAGATCGACGAGAAGACCGGCGAGCCGAAGGTCGTCACGTTCTTCGCCAACAAGGAGGGCGAGCCGAAGAAGACGGTCGAGAAGCTCTTCGAGGAGCTGGAGAAGGCCAAGCAGCAGCCGCTGTGGCGGGTGCTGGTGGCCCTGTCGATCCGGCACGTCGGGCCCCGGGCGGCCCAGGAGCTGGCCCGTGAACTGCGCTCGATGGACGCCATCATGAACGCTACCGAGGAGGAACTGGCCGCCGTCAGCGGGGTGGGCCCGACCATCGCGGCCTCGATCAGATCCTGGTTCGAGGTCGACTGGCACCTGGAGATCATCCAGAAGTGGCGGGACGCCGGGGTCCGGATGGCGGAGGAGGGGGCCGACACCGGGCCGCGCCCGCTCGACGGAGTCAGCGTGGTCATCACCGGGTCGCTGGAGGGCTACAGCCGTGACTCGGCCACCGAGGCGGTGCAGGAGCTCGGCGGCAGGGTCAGCGGTGCGGTCTCCAAGAAGACGAGTTTCCTGGTGGCGGGGGACAGCCCCGGATCCAAGTACGACAAGGCGGTCAAGCTCGGGGTGCCGGTCCTCGACGAGGACGGTTTCCGAATTCTGCTGTCCAAAGGTCCGGATGCGGCCAAGGCCGCAATCCCCGTTCCGGAGGAATGACCGCCCGCGCCCACGGCGTACTCGACCAGCGGGAAATTACCGAGGGGTATTATTTCATTACCCACCGGTGGTCGGTGGCGGAGAACTGGTGTAACGCAACGTGCGCAACTGGTTCCGCGAAGTTGAGGAAAGGCCGTACTCTCCTCTTCATCGAATCAATCGTCCCTCCTGCCCCTGACCACGAGAACGCAGCCGGAACCCCCCGAGGATCCAGATGAAGGACCCGAACAACACGCGGGACACCATGCCGCGGCGGGGATCGCCGTTGTGGATCTACCTGGTCGGTGTCATCGCCGTCGGCGCCGCCGCCCTGGCCTACGCGCTCGGCGGGCTGACGGGCCCGGAGGTCGACGCGCTGGTCGGCAACCCGGTGTTCTGGACCCTGGGCTGTTTCATCGTGTTCGGTGAGCTCCGGCCGATCATCACCCCCGGTCTGACCGAGAACAACGGCGCCAAGACCTCCACCACCTTCGCGTTTGCCGCGCTGCTGTACGCCGGGCTGCCGGTCGCGGCCCTGCTCCAGGCCTTCGCGGTGGTGATCTGCGGGGTGTTCCGCCGCCGGGCCGTGCACCGCACCGCGTTCAACGTCGCGCAGTTCACCCTGAGCCTGGGTGCCGCGGCGGTGGTGCTGGCCCTGTTCGGCATCGACCCCGGGCCGGCGCCGTCCGGGCTGTGGGTGCCCGAGGGCGGCGACCTGCCGGTGGTGGCGCTGGCGGGGGCGGTCTACTTCCTCGGCAACGACATCCTGGTCTGCTCGGCGGTCGCACTGCACGAGCGGGTCTCGTTGCTGCGCGCGCTGCGGGGCGACCTGGGCTACCAGGTCCTGGTCCACCTGGCGCTGCTGGGCCTGGCGCCGCTGGTGGTCGTGGCGATGCACCGCTCGGCCGCCTTCATGCCGCTGATGGTGCTGCCGTTCATCGCGGTCTACCTCAACGCCTCGGCCTCCGTCCGCAGGGAGCACCAGGCCCTGCACGACGGGCTGACCGGCCTGCCCAACCGCAAGCTGCTCATCGGCCGCACCGAGGAGGCGCTGGCCGACGCCGCGCGCCGGGCGGCCCGGGTGGGGCTGTTCCTGATGGATCTCGACCGGTTCAAGGAGGTCAACGACACCCTCGGGCACGCCACCGGCGACCGGCTGCTGCAACTGGTGGCGCACCGGCTCACGCACAGCGTGCGCCCCGGCGACCTGGTGGCCCGGCTGGGCGGCGACGAGTTCGCCGTGCTGCTGCCGTCGGTGCGTGACGCGCAGGCGGCCCGCGAGGTGGCGGCCCGGCTGCGCGCCGCGCTCAGCGAGCCCGTCCGGTTCGACGGCATGACCTTCGACATCGAGGCCAGCGTCGGCATCGCGCTGTACCCCGATGACGCCTCCGACTTCGAACTGCTGCTGCAGCGGGCGGACGTGGCGATGTACGTCGCCAAGGAGAACCGGTCCGGGGTCGAGCTCTACTCGCCGGCCAAGGACCGCAACTCGCCGGCCCGGCTCGGGATGCTCGGCGACCTGCGCCGGGCCGTCGACCGCGACGAGCTGGAACTGCTCTTCCAGCCCAAGATCGGGCTGGGGCACGGCGAGGTGGTGGGCCTGGAGGCGCTGCTGCGCTGGCACCACCCCACCCGGGGTCTGATCGGCCCCGAGGAGTTCCTGCCGGTGGCCGAGCAGACCTACCTGATGCGGGCGATCACCCAGTACGTGGTCGACTCGGCGCTGGCGCAGGCCGCCCGGTGGTGGCGCGCCGGCCTCACCGTCCAGGTGGGGATCAACGCCTCGGGCCGCGACCTGCTCGACACCGGGCTGAGCGAGACCATCGAGGCCGGGCTGAGCCGGCACGACCTGCCGGCCCGCGCGCTCCAACTGGAGATCACCGAGCGCGTCCTGATGAACAAGCCGGCCTACGCCGGTGACACCGTGGTGGCGCTCGCCGACCTGGGCATCCCGCTCAGCCTCGACGACTTCGGCACCGGGTACTCCTCGCTGGTCCGGCTGAAACGGCTGCCGGTGGAAGAGATCAAGATTGATGCCTCGTTCGTCCGCCGGCTGACCGACTCGGCCGAGGACGCGGTGATCATCCAGTCCATCATCGACCTGGTGCGCACCCTCGGCCTGCGCTCGGTGGCCGAGGGCGTCGAGGACGCGCAGACGGCCCGGGCACTGCACGAGATGGGCTGCGACGCGGCCCAGGGCTGGCACTTCGGCCGGCCCATGGACGCCGCCGCGGCCACCGCGTGGTTGCGCCGCAGGATGGAGCGGGCCCCGGCCCCCGCCGCTCAGTAGCGGGGACGGCGGTCCTCGTAGGTCACTTCCTCCTCGTAGTGCGCCGGGCGCGCGGGGCGCACCACCGTACGGCGGCGCGTGCTCGCCAGCCGGGCGACACCGAAGACCAGACCGACCAGTCCGCCGATCATCAGGATGACGCCGACCACCTCGATGTCGAGGCCACTGATCGAGAACTCGACCGCGTAGGCCAGGATCGCCCCGATGATGATCAGCGCGAGGCTGCCTCCAATGGTCACGGCCGTCTCCTCTCTCGTCGGTTGAAAACGTAGGGAGGAGGGTTCCCGGTGAGCGGGCCGCAAACAAAGAACTGGCAAAGCGCCCGGCCCGCGCCCCCGGCCACCGGTGAAAACGAGTCAGGGGAAGGTGCGGAGCACCCATAGGATGGCGGGGACTCCATCGCTCGCAGAAACGGTTCCGACATGTCCGCCATCACCCGCGACGAGGTGGCACACCTCGCCCGGCTCTCCCGGCTGGCGCTCGGCGAGGACGAGCTCGACCACCTCGCGGCCCAGCTCGATGTGATCATCTCCGCGGTCGCGCGGGTGCAGGAGGTCACGGCGGAGGACATCCCGCCGACCTCGCACGCGCTGCCGCTGACTAACGTCTACCGGCCCGACGAGGTGCGCCCGTCGCTGTCCCCGGAGGAGGCGCTGGCGGGCGCGCCCGCCGCCGAGGACCAGCGTTTCCGCGTCCCGCGGATCCTCGGAGAGGAGGCCTGATGACCGAGCTGACCAGGCGCACCGCGGCCGAGTTGGCCGCCCTGATGGCCGCGGGCGAGACCTCCGCGGTCGAGGTCGCCCAGGCCCACCTCGACCGGATCGCCGCCGTCGACGGCCGGATCGAGGCGTTCCTGCACACGGACCCCGAGGGGGTGCTGGAGCAGGCCCGCGCGGTGGACGCCCGGCGCGCGGCGGGCGAGGAACTCGGCCCGCTGGCCGGGGTGCCGATCGCGCACAAGGACGTCTTCACCACCCGGGACATGCCGACCACCGCCGGGTCCAAGATCCTCGAAGGCTGGCGGCCCCCCTACGACGCGACCGTGACCGCCCGGCTGCGCGCGGCCGGGCTGGTGATCCTCGGCAAGACCAACCTGGACGAGTTCGCGATGGGCTCCTCCACCGAGAACAGCGCGTACGGCCCCACCCGCAACCCGTGGGACACGTCCCGGATCCCGGGCGGCTCGTCGGGCGGCTCGTCGGCCGCGGTCGCCGCGTACGAGGCGCCGCTGGCCACCGGCACCGACACCGGCGGCTCCATCCGCCAGCCCGCCTCGGTCACCGGCATCGTCGGCGCCAAGCCCACCTACGGCGGTTCGTCGCGGTACGGCCTGATCGCTTTCGCCTCCTCGCTCGACACGCCGGGCCCGTTCGCCCGGACCGTGCTCGACGCCGCGCTGCTGCACGAGGCGTTCTCCGGCCACGACCCGATGGACGCCACGTCCATCGACCGGCCGGTGCCGCCCGTCGTCGAGGCCGCCCGCCGCGCCGAGATCGCCGGCCTGCGGGTCGGCGTGGTCCGGGAGTTCGCCGGCGACGGCTATCAGGCCGGGGTGACGGCCCGGTTCGACGAGGCCGTGGAACTGCTGGAGTCGCTGGGCGCCAAGGTCGTCGAGGTGTCCTGCCCGCACTTCGAGTACGCGCTGCCCGCGTACTACCTGATCGCGCCGTCGGAGTGCTCGTCCAACCTGGCCCGCTTCGACGCCATGCGGTACGGCCTGCGGATCGGCGACGACGGCTCCCGCTCGGCCGAGGAGGTCATGGCGCTGACCCGGGCCGAGGGCTTCGGCCCCGAGGTCAAGCGGCGCATCATGCTCGGCACCTACGCCCTGTCGTCGGGGTACTACGACGCCTACTACGGCAAGGCGCAGCAGGTCCGCACGCTGATCACGCGTGACTTCGAGGCGGCGTTCGAGCAGGTCGACGTGCTGGTGTCGCCGACCACGCCGACCACCGCCTTCCCGATCGGCGAGCGCGCCGACGACCCGATGGCCATGTACCTCGCCGACCTGTGCACCATCCCGTCCAACCTGGCCGGCAACGCGGCCATTTCGGTGCCGTGCGGCCTGGCCGATGAGGACGGCCTCCCGGTCGGCCTCCAGATCATGGCCCCGCCGCTGGCCGACGACCGCGTCTACCGCGTCGCCGCCGCCGTCGAGCGGGCCCTGGAGTCCCGCTGGAACGGCCCGCTGCTGGCCAAGGCCCCCGAGCTGTAAGGGATTGGGATACCTGTGACTGTCGAGACGCCGATGGGCTACGACGAGGCGCTGGCGCGGTACGAGCCGGTGCTGGGGCTGGAGACGCACATCGAGCTGGGCACCGCCTCGAAGATGTTCTGCGGGTGCCCGACCGCGTTCGGGGCTCCGCCGAACACCCAGGTGTGCCCGGTCTGCCTGGGGCTGCCCGGGTCGCTGCCGGTGACCAACCGGGCGGCGATCGAGGGGATCATCCGGATCGGGCTGGCGCTGAACTGCTCGGTCGTGGAGTGGTGCAGGTTCGCCCGGAAGAACTACTTCTATCCGGATATGCCGAAGAACTACCAGATCTCGCAGTACGACGAGCCGATCTGCATCGACGGTCACCTCGACGTCGAGGTGGACGGCGAGACGTACCGGATCGAGATCGAGCGGGTCCACATGGAGGAGGACACCGGCAAGTCGCTGCACGTCGGCGGCGCCACCGGCCGCATCCACGGGGCCGACCACTCGCTGGTCGACTACAACCGGGCGGGCATCCCGCTGGTCGAGATCGTCACCAAGCCGATCACCGCCACCGGTGACCGGGCCCCGCTGGTGGCCCGGGCGTACGTCACCGAGCTGCGCGCGCTGATCCGGACGCTGGGGGTCTCCGACGTCCGCATGGAGGAGGGTTCCCTGCGCGCCGACGTCAACGTGTCGCTGATGCCGCGGGGCGCCACCGAGTGGGGCACCCGTACCGAGACCAAGAACGTGAACTCGCTGCGGTCGGTCGAGCGGGCGGTGCGCAGCGAGATCGAGCGGCAGGGCGGGGTGCTCGCCGCCGGCGGGCGCGTGGTGCAGGAGACCCGGCACTTCCACGAGGACACCGGGCGCAGCACCAGCGGGCGCAGCAAGGAAGAGGCACAGGACTACCGCTACTTCCCCGAGCCCGACCTGGTGCCGATGGCGCCGCCCCGCGCGTGGGTGGAGGAGCTGCGGGCCACGCTGCCCGAGCTGCCGGCCGCCCGCCGCCGGCGGGTGCAGCGCGAGTGGGGGCTCAGCGACCTGGAGCTGCGGGACGTCGTGAACGCCGGGGCGGTCGACCTGATCGAGGAGACCGTCGCGGCCGGCGCCGAGCCGGCGGCGGCCCGCAAGTGGTGGATGAACGAGCTGTCCCGCCGGGCCACCGAGCAGGGCGTCGAGCTGGCCGAACTGCCGATCACCGCCGGGCAGGTCGCCCGGATCCAGGAGCTGATCACCGCCGGCGAACTCAACGACAAGCTCGCCCGGCAGGTCTTCGAGGGCGTGCTGGCCGGGGAGGGCGGCCCGGACGAGGTCGTCGCCGCCCGCGGCCTCAAGGTCGTCAGCGACGACGGCGAGCTCGCCTCGATCGTCGACAAGGTGATCGCCGACAACGCCGACGCGGCCGACAAGGTGCGCAGCGGCAAGGTCGCAGCGGCCGGTGCCCTGGTCGGCGCCGTCATGAAGGCCACCCGTGGCCAGGCCGACGCCGCCCGCGCCCGCGAACTCATCCTGGACCGCCTCGGCGCTTCCTGACCCGCCGCTCGCCCTGTCCGGGTGATCCCGAAGGATCACCCGCGGGGTGCGGCGGGTCAGTGTGGCGGGATGACGAGGATGCGGTCGTCGTCCGCGGTGGGGTCGCCGCGGCCGTCCTTGTTGCTGGTGGTGACCCAGAGGGAACCGTCGGGGGCGGGGACGACCGCGCGGAGCCGGCCGTACTGGTCCTCCAGGCGTGCCACCGACCGGCCGACCCGGCCGTCGGCGCCGACGGGCACCTGCCAGAGCCGGCGGCCGCGCAGGCCGGCGGCCCACAGCGACCCGGAGGTGTAGGCGAGCCCGGACGGCGACGCCTCGTCGGTCGTCCAGGTCAGCAGCGGGTCGGTGAAGCGGTCGTCGCCGCCGGAGCCCTCGACCTCGGGCCAGCCGTAGTTCGCGCCCTTGGTGATCTGGTTGATCTCGTCGAGGCGGTCCTGGCCGAACTCGGTGGCGTACAGCCGGCCGCGTTCGTCCCAAGCCAGGCCTTGGACGTTGCGGTGGCCGTAGCTCCAGATCCGGGTGCCGAACGGGTTGCCGGGGGCGGGGCGGCCCTCGGCCGTGACCCGGAGGATCTTGCCGCCGAGCGAGTCGCGGTCCTGGGCGAGCCGGACGTCCCCCACCTCTCCGGTGGCGATGTAGAGCATTTTGTCGGGCCCGAACGCCAGCCGGCCACCGTTGTGGTTGCCCCCCTTGGGGATGCCGGTGACGATCGGGGTCGCGTTCTCCAGCCCGCCGTCGGTGTGCCGGAACCGGACGACCCGGTTGTCCGAGGCGGCGGTGAAGTAGAGGTAGACGTATCTGTCCTGCGGGTACGAGGGCGAGATCGCCACCCCCATCAGCCCGCCCTCACCGCCGGGCTCGACCCCAGGGACCCGGCCGACCGGGGTGACCCGCCCGCCCTGTGTCACCCGCAGCAGACGGGCGCTGTCACGCTCGGTGACGAGCGCGTCGCCGTCGGGGAGGAACGCCACGGCCCACGGCACGGCCAGCCCGGTGGCCAGTACCCGGACCTGGGGAAGCCGCTGACCAGGGGAGGACGTCGAGGGCAGCGGGGGCGGAGTGGTCGGACCACCGGTCGGGGGACTGTCGGAGCAACCGGCCAGGAGCAGCACGGCCGCGGTCGCGGTGAGCAACGAACGCCGTCTCATACCGCTCACCCTCGCATATCCATGGAACCGGGTTCGGTGATCTCAAGATCGTGATATTTCCCCACCAAGGCGACGAAACCCCGGGCCCGATCACGCCACGTGGCCGGGAGGACGCTGAGCCTCAATCGGTCCGTGACCTACGGAACGTACATTGAGCAGCACGGTGATCCCACCACCGGACCGTCATCGACGCCGCACCACGTCCCGTCCAGGGACGGGTGAGCCCCGCGGCAGAGCCGCCGATCGGGCATGATTCCTCACCCACAAGGCGTTGTGCGGGCGAGTGAACAGGAGCGCGCAGTTCAGATGAGCGACGAGACCACCAGACGGTTGCCGCTCCGGGCGGTGCCGATCGGCGTGGCCGCGCTCGCGGGCGTGCTCTACGCGGTGGCCTCGCTGTCCGGCTGGGGCGGCCGTTCGTTCACGGCCTGGGCCGAGGTGGTGGCCGCCGCGTCCGCGGCGGGTTCGTTCTTCTACGCGGCCCGCCGCCCGCCGGGAGGCGCGGTCGGCGGCGTCTGGCGCGACTCGTGGCGCTGGTTCGGCGTCTCCGCGCTGTGCTGGTGCGCGGGCGCGGCCGTCAACGCCGTCTCGGCCATCGTGCTGAGTCGGGCCGCGGTGGCGCTGTCCCTGGCCGACCTGTTCTACCTGGCCGGCATGATCGCGCTGGCCACCGGCTTCGTGGTGCCGGTCCGGCCGCCCCGCGAGGCGCGGACCTGGCTGCGGTACGTCGCCGACACCTACGTCCTGGTGTGCGCGCTGTTCGTGCTCGGCTGGGTCACCCAGTTCGGGCGCCTCTACGGCCTCTCGGCGGAGTCGCCCTCGGAGTTCCTGCTCGAACTGCTGTACCCGCTGATCGACACGGTGCTGGTCTGCGCGGCGCTGTCCTTCGTGCTGGGTGCGGCCCGCGGGCTGCGCCGCGGCAGCGGGCTGGCCTACCTCGCACTGCTCGCCTTCGCGACGGCCGACATCATCACCACCGTGCAGCGGCTGGGCGGCGGGCTACCGGCCGACGACCCCGGCGACATCGCCCGGGTCGGCGGGCTGCTGCTGCTCGGGCTGGTGCCCTGGGCGGGCTCGGCCAAGCCCCGGCCGGGGGGCGACGACGAGCGGGGCCGGGTGGTCGGCCCGGGCATCATCACGGCCGCCGGCGCCGCCGCGGCGGCGATCTTCATCGCGGGTCGCTCGCTGACCGACGCGAACGGGCTCGAACCGGTGGTGCCGATCGTGGCGGCCTCGGCCGCGCTGGTCCTGCTGACCCGGCTGGTCGACGTGCTGGCCGAGAACGAACGGCTGCGCCGCGCCGCCGACCGCGGCGAGGCGCATTTCCGCACGCTCGCCGAGAACATCAACGACGTGGTGTTGATCTTCGACGCGGACGGCATCGTGCAGTACGCCAGCGCGGGCGCCCAGCGGACCTACAGCATGGCCCCCGACTTCCTGCTGGGCCGTCCGATCCAGGAGATCATCCACCCCGAGGACCTGCCGGGGGTGCAGAGCGCCTTCCGCGCGTTCATCCGCGGCGACGAGCCGGTGCTCCGGGTGGCCTGCCGGGTTCGGGGGACCGACGGCACCTGGCTGCCGACCGAGTCCACCATCACCCGGTACGCCCGCGGGCCCGAGGGCGAGGAGCGGTTGCTGGTCACCACCCGCGACCGCAGCGAGCAGGTGGCGCTGCAACGGCAGGTCGCCCACCTGACCTTCCACGACGGGCTGACCGGGCTGCCCAACCGGGCCTACTTCGAGGAGCGCACCCGGGAACTGCTGTCGCGGCGGCAGGAGGAGGCCGGGATCGCGGTGGTCTTCGTCGACCTCGACGGGTTCACCGCCGTCAACGACTCCGCCGGGCACGCGGCCGGCGACCAGGTGCTGGCCCAGGCCGCGCGGCGGCTGCGCGCGACCGTCCAGGCCGACGACACGGTGGCGCGCTGGGGCGGCGACGAGTTCGCCGTGCTGGTGCAGTACCCCCGCGACCCGCACGGGGCCGAGACGCAGCCGGTGGTGGAACTGGCCGAGCGGCTGCTGCGGGTGCTCTCGGAGGAGCCGTACCGGGTGGGCACCAGCGGGATCGCGCTGTCGGCCTCGCTCGGCATCGCCTTCGCGGCCGGCGGCTGCCCGGAGGACGACGCCGACCCTCCCGCCAAGGCGGGTGCTGAGCTGATCCGCAACGGCGACCTGGCGATGGCCCGGGCCAAGGAACTGGGCGGCAGCCGGGTCGAGGTGTTCGCCGCGCACATGCACACCGATGTCGTGCAGCGGCTCGAACTGGGCAGCGAGCTGCGCCGGGCGCTGTCGGAGCGGCAGTTCACGGTGGAGTTCCAGCCGGTCGTCGAGCTGGCCACCTCCCGGGTCACCGGGGTGGAGGCCCTGCTGCGCTGGTGGCGCGGCAGCGTGGCGGTGCAGCCGCGGGAGTTCATCGGCCCGGCTGAGGAGTCGGGGCTGATGATCCCGCTGGGCGACTGGGCGCTGCGCGAGGCGTGCCGGGAGGTGGCGCGCTGGCGACAGGAGTCCTGGGAGGTCGGGCTGTCGGTCAACTTCACCGCCCGGCAGATCGCGGCCCCCCGCTTTGTCGAGTCGGTGGCCGAGGCGCTGGAGGAGACCGGCTTCCCGCCGCACGCCCTCACCTTGGAGGTGAAGGAGGAGGTCCTGGTCGAGGACGGCGGGCAGAACGTCGAGCGGCTGTCGGCCCTGCGCGAGCTGGGGGTGCGGCTGGCCATCGACGACTTCGGCACCGGTTACGCCTCGCTGGCCTACCTCGGGCAGCTCCCGGTGGACGTGATCAAGATCGACCCGTCGTTCGTGGCCGGCCTCGGCCGGGACGAGACCCTGACCCTGCTCACCCGGACGATCGTGCGGCTCGGCAGCGACCTCGGCCTGACCGTGGTGGCCGAGGGCATCGAGCGGCCCGAGCAACTGGAACTGCTCCGCGAGATGGGCTGCCCGCGCGGCCAGGGCTTCCTGGTGGCCCGTCCGATGGCCGCCGGCCGGGCCGAGTCGCTGGTCCGGACGGGCCTGCAGGGCGGCGCGGGGATCCCGTTGCAGGGCGTGGTTCTCGGATGATGAGACAAACCGTCCACGGATTTGACCGGTGGCCGGAAGTCGGCCACTGTGGACGCGTGCAGAGCAGTCCCATGATCCTTGTAGTACTCGGCAGGCGCGCGGCCTGACCCGAGCAGTCGGCTTGCGCGCTCCCCTCGATCGCCCTCGGGCACGGGGGGTTTTTTGTTGGCCGGATCCTTCTCCCACCCAAGGAACTTGCAGATGACCGAGCAGATGACGGGAGCCCAGGCGCTGGTCCGCGCGCTGGAGAACGTCGGGGTCGACACCGTGTTCGGGATCCCGGGGGGAGCGATCCTTCCGGCCTACGACCCCCTCTTCGACTCCCAGAAGTTGCGGCACATCCTGGTGCGGCACGAGCAGGGCGCGGGGCACGCCGCGCAGGGCTACGCGATGGTGACCGGCAAGGTCGGCGTCTGCATGGCGACCAGCGGCCCGGGCGCCACCAACCTGGTGACCCCGATCTCCGACGCCTACATGGACTCGGTGCCGATGGTCGCGATCACCGGCCAGGTGCCCAGCGCCGCGATCGGCACGGACGCCTTCCAGGAGGCCGACATCGCCGGCATCACGATGCCGATCACCAAGCACAACTTCCTGATCACCGACCCGGCCGACATCGGCCGGACGATCGCCGAGGCCTTCCATATCGCCTCGACCGGACGCCCCGGCCCGGTCCTGGTCGATATCTCCAAGGACGCCCTCCAGGCCACCTTCGAGTTCAGCTGGCCGCCGCAGCTGCAACTGCCCGGCTACCGGCCCGTCACCAAGCCGCACTCCAAGCAGGTCCGCGAGGCCGCCCGGCTGATCGTCGAGTCCGAGCGCCCGGTGCTGTACGTGGGCGGCGGCGTGCTCAAGGCCGGCGCGTCGGCCGAGCTGCGGGTGCTCGCCGAGCTCACCGGGGCCCCGGTCATCACCACCCTGATGGCCAAGGGCACCTTCCCTGACAGCCACCCGCAGCACATGGGCATGCCGGGCATGCACGGCACCGTGGGCGCCGTGGGCTCGCTGCAGCGGGCCGACCTGATCGTCGCCCTGGGCGCCCGGTTCGACGACCGGGTGACCGGCCGGCTGGACACGTTCGCCCCACACGCCAAGATCGTCCACGCCGACATCGACCCGGCCGAGATCTCCAAGAACCGGCACGCGGACGTGCCGATCGTGGGGGACGCCCGCGAGGTCATCGCCGACCTGATCGTCGCGGTGCAGGCCGAGCACGACGCCGGCCGGCGGGGCGACTACGCCGCCTGGTGGAAGCAACTGGCCGCCTGGCGCGAGACGTACCCGCTGGGCTACGACCTGCCCGAGGACGGGTCCCTGTCGCCGCAGTACGTGATCGAGCGGATCGGGCGGCTCGTCGGGCCGGACGCCTACTACGTCGCCGGGGTCGGCCAGCACCAGATGTGGGCCGCCCAGTTCATCGGCTACGAGCGGCCCGGCGCCTTCCTCAACTCCGGTGGCGCGGGCACCATGGGCTACGCCGTCCCGGCGGCCATGGGCGCCAAGGTCGGCGCCCCGGAGGCGGCGATCTGGGCGATCGACGGCGACGGCTGCTTCCAGATGACCAACCAGGAGCTGGCCACCTGCGCCATCGAGGGCATCCCGATCAAGGTCGCCGTGATCAACAACGGCAACCTGGGGATGGTCCGGCAGTGGCAGACCCTGTTCTACGACGGGCGCTACTCGAACACGAACCTGCATTCCCGGCGGATTCCCGACTTCGTGAAGCTCGCGGACGCCTACGGTTGTGTCGGGCTCCGCTGCGACCGTCCCGAGGACGTCGACGCCACCATCGCCAAGGCGATGGAGATCAACGACGCCCCCGTGGTCATCGACTTCGTCGTCCACCAGGACGCGATGGTGTGGCCGATGGTCGCGGCCGGCACCAGCAACGACGACATCAAGATCGCGCGTGACATGGCGCCCGAGTGGGAGAACGAGGACTAGGGGACATGAGCAGACACACCCTCTCGGTGCTGGTCGAGAACAAGCCCGGCATCCTCGCCCGGGTGGCGGCCCTGTTCTCCCGCCGCGGGTTCAACATCGACTCGCTCGCGGTCGGCACCACCGAGCATCCGGAGATCTCCCGGATGACGATCGTGGTCAATGTCGAGGAACTGCCGCTGGAGCAGGTCACCAAGCAGCTCAACAAGCTGGTCAACGTGCTCAAGATCGTCGAGCTCGATCCGGCGCAGTCGGTGCAGCGCGAGCTGGTCCTGGTGAAGGTGCGCGCCGACGCCGAGACCCGGTCGCAGGTGCTGGAGACCGTCCAGCTGTTCCGGGCCAAGGTCGTCGACGTGGCGCCCGAGGCGGTGACCATCGAGGCCACCGGCAACCGCGACAAGCTGGAGGCCCTGATCAGGGTCCTGGAGCCGTTCGGTATCAAGGAACTCGTGCAGTCGGGGATGGTGGCCATCGGCCGCGGCTCCCGCTCCATCACCGACCGCTCGCTGCGCGCGCTGGAGCGCAGCGCCTGACGACCGGGTCACGGCCGGTTCATTCCCTATCCGAGAAAGAGGCAGAAGCAAGTGGCTGAGATGTTCTATGACAACGATGCCGACCTGAGCATCATCCAGGGTCGGCACGTGGCCGTGATCGGGTACGGCAGCCAGGGCCACGCGCACGCGCTCTCGCTGCGCGACTCCGGCGTCGACGTGCGGATCGGCCTGCCCGAGGGCTCCAAGAGCCGGGAGAAGGCCGAGGCCGACGGGCTGCGCGTGGTGACACCCGCCGAGGCGGCCGAGGAAGCCGACCTCATCATGATCCTGGCGCCCGACCACCTGCAGCGCGGGATCTACGAGAAGGACATCAAGCCCGCCCTGGTCGAGGGCGACGCCCTGTTCTTCGGGCACGGCCTCAACATCCGCTACGGCCTCATCGAGCCGCCGCAGGGCGTCGACGTCGCCATGGTCGCGCCGAAGGGCCCGGGCCACCTGGTCCGCCGCCAGTTCGCCGCGGGCCGGGGTGTCCCGGTGCTGGTGGCGGTGGAGAACGACGCCAGTGGCGGTGCGTGGCCGCTGGTGCTGTCGTACGCCAAGGGCATCGGCGGGCTGCGCGCGGGCGGTATCAAGACCACCTTCACCGAGGAGACCGAGACCGACCTGTTCGGCGAGCAGGCCGTGCTGTGCGGTGGCCTCTCCGAGCTGATCAAGACCGGGTTCGAGGTGCTGATCGAGGCCGGCTACCAGCCCGAGGTGGCCTACTTCGAGTGCCTGCACGAGGTGAAGCTGATCGTCGACCTGATGTACGAGGGCGGCATCTCCAAG
Organism: Actinomadura craniellae; assembly: GCF_003289645.1. Taxonomy (GTDB): domain Bacteria; phylum Actinomycetota; class Actinomycetes; order Streptosporangiales; family Streptosporangiaceae; genus Actinomadura_D; species Actinomadura_D craniellae. The sequence continues at coordinate 67,027 of NZ_QLYX01000013.1, forward strand.
ATGTACTGGTCGGTGTCCGACACCGCCGAGTACGGCGGGTACACCCGCGGCCCGCGCGTGGTGAACCCCGCCGCCAAGGAGGAGATGAAGCGCATCCTCGCCGAGATCCGCTCCGGCGAGTTCGCCCGCGAGCTGGTCGCGGAGTTCGACGGCGGCCAGGCCGACTTCCGCAAGTACCGCGAGGAGCTCGCCGGCCACCCGATCGAGGAGACCGGCGCCAAGCTCCGCCCGATGATGAGCTGGCTGAACGACTGAGCGTTTCCGGGCGGCGGCCCCGAGACGGGGCCGCCGCCCGGACACCGGTGCACCCGGTCGGCGCGTCCGTAGCCGGCCGGAGCATCGTTCAGCGCACGCGCCCGCGCAGCCGGGTGAGCAGCGGCACGATGCGGCGTGCTCCGTGCACCTCGACGACCAGCGGGCCGTCGGGAGCGAGCCGCGCGGTGGCCGCGGCTCCCTTGCGCGATCCGCGCCCGAGCCGGGGGCCGCGGACGGCACCGAACGGGGCCTCGCGGGTCAGGCCCAGCGTCCGTGCCGACACGTGCGCCTCCCACCGGCCGGCGGTGAGCCCGGCCGGGTCGACCGGCACCTCGAAGTCCGGCCCGTCCGCCGTGGCGGGAAAGCGGTGCTCGGTCTCGCCGGCGCGCAGCAGCAGGGTGACGGCGGTCCGGGGCGACTCGACCCGGGCGATCGAGGCGTGGCCGCGGACGCGCAGCAGCCCGCCGTGCCAGCCGAAGGCGTCCAGCCGGTGCTCAACGTCGACCTCGGCGGTGATGTCGGCGTCCTGCCGGGGCACGCCGCGCAGGTACGGGTACATCACGTAGGCCCGGCCGCCCACCACCACGGCGCCCTCCCGGTGCCCGGCGAGCTCGTCCCGGATCAGCCGTTCCAGCTCCTCGTCCATCCCGTGCTGGATGCAGAACGCGCGCAGCCGGTAGGCGGCGGGCAGCGCGGCCCGCACCCCGGGGTCGAGCCCGCTCCCGAGCACCCGCCGGGTGCCCTGCACCAGCCGGCTCCGCTCGTCGGGCGCCAGGTCGAGGAAACGCTGGTCGTAGACGCGCAGGGCGTCGTGCACGGCGTCGATCGCGGGCGGCAACGGGACTCTCCTAGACCGGGGACATGCGGCAGGGTAGGGCCTGCTCGGCCCGCCGTCCGGTAACCCGGCGGCGCGTGTCGCGCCCTCTCGATGCATACGCGGTATTGCCTTGTGCATACGCGGTATGCATACTGCGTAGGTATGTCGATCCGTCATGGCCTGCTCGCCCTGCTCGCCCAGGGCCCCCGCTACGGCTACCAGCTCCGGGCCGAGTTCGAGTCCTCCACCGGCTCGACCTGGCCCCTCAACATCGGCCAGGTCTACTCCACGCTGTCCCGGCTCGAACGGGACGAACTCGTGCTGCGCGGGGACGCCGACGAGGAGGGCCGCTTCGTCTACAGCATCACCGCCGAGGGGACGGCCGAAGTGCGGCACTGGTTCGCCACCCCCGTGGAGCGCACCGACCGGCCCCGCGACGAACTGGCCATCAAGCTCGCGATGGCCGTGACCACCCCGGGGGTGGACGTGGCCGACGTCGTGCAGACGCAGCGCACCGCCACGCTCCGCGCCCTCCAGGACCTCACCCGGCTGAAGGCCGGCGCGTCCGCCGCCCCGGCCGACCCCGGCGAGCAGGCGTGGCGGCTCGTCCTGGAGTCCATGGTCTTCCACGCCGAGGCGGAGGTGCGCTGGCTCGACCACTGCGAGTCCTTCATGGTGCGCGTCACCCCGCCCGCCCGGCCGGCGGCCGCCCCCGCCGACGCCCCCAAGGAGGCGCGCCGATGAACGTTCTCCGGATGCGGGCGGTCGGCCGCGATCACGGCTCCGGGGCGGGGCTGGTCCGCGCGCTCCGCGACATCGACCTGAGCGTGGCCGGCGGCGAGTTCGTCGCCGTGATGGGCCCCTCCGGCTCGGGCAAGTCCACCCTGCTCACCCTGGCCGGGGGTCTCGACACGCCGACCGCGGGCCAGGTGCTGGTCGACGGAGACGACCTCGGCTCCCTCGGCCCGGCGCGGCTGGCGGCGCTCCGCCGCCGCCGGATCGGCTACGTGTTCCAGGACCTCAACCTCATCCCCGGGCTGACCGCGGCCGAGAACGTGATGCTGCCACGCGAACTCGACGGCGTCCGCACCCGGGCCGCCCGGCGGGAGGCCCGCGCCGCGCTGGCCGAAGTCGGCGTCGGCGACCTGGCCGACCGGTTCCCCGACGAGATGTCCGGCGGCCAGCAGCAGCGGGTGGCGATCGCCCGGGCGCTGGTCGGCGACCGCGGGCTGGTCCTGACGGACGAGCCCACCGGGGCGCTCGACAGCCAGACGGGCGACGAGGTGATGCGGCTGCTGCGCACCCGCTGCGACGCGGGGGCCGCCTGCCTGATGGTGACGCACGACGCCCGGCACGCCGCCTGGGCCGACCGGGTGGTCTTCCTGCGGGACGGCGCGCTGGTCGACGGCACCGGTGCCCGGCCCGGTCCCGACACCTTGCTGGAGGCGGGCCGGTGAGCGGGTCGCGCGCGGTGTTCCGGCTGGCCCGCAGGAACGTGTGGCGGGCCAAGGGCCGCAGCGCCCTGGCGCTCTGCATGATCGGCCTGCCGGTGCTGGCGATCGTGGCGCTGGCCGTCCTGTTCCGGACCCACGAATGGACGCCCGCCGAGGCGGCCCCCTACGAACTCGGCCGGGCCGACGCCCGGCTCGAGGGCTGGGGGAGCGGCCCGATCAAGCAGGACGCCGGCGCCACCTACAGCATCGTCGAGAACCGGGGCGACCCCCGGGACGAGCCGTGGACCACCGAGCGGGTCGGCCGGGAGGTGGCCGCCCGGTACGGGCCGGGGGCCCGGGTGCTGCCGGTGCTGGACGGCCCCCGGACCGCTGTCAAGACCCCGCGCGGCCGGCTGCTCGCGGAGGTGACACAGCTCGACCTGCGCGACCCGATGGCCCGCGGCATCCTGCGCGTCACCGCGGGCCGGCCGCCGGCCACCGCGGGCGAGGTGGCCGTCTCCGTGCCGCTGCGCACACGGGGGTTCGGGATCGGCACGACGATCGAGGTCGACCGCCAGGGCACCCGGAAACTGGTCGTCGGGCACGTCGAGGACCCCCGCGCCCCGGGGAGGGAACTCCTCCAGACCCTGCCGGGCGCGCTGCCGGGCGGCTCCGCGGGCCGGGCGACCTGGCTGGTCTCCACCGGACGCCCGGTGGGCTGGAACGACGTGCTGGCCTTCAACCGGATCGGGATCTCGGTGTTCTCCCGCGCGGTGGCCGAGGACCCGCCCCCCGCGGCCGAGGACGGCCTGACGCGCAACCGGGCCGAGCAGGCGGTGGTCGCCCTGGCCATCGCGATGATCATGCTGGAGGTCGTGCTGCTCGCCGGCCCGGCCTTCGCGGTGGGGTTGCGCCGGCAGCGCCGCAGGCTCGCCCTGGTCGCGGCCAACGGAGGGGACCGGCGCCGGCTGCGGACGGTCGTGCTCGCCGAGGGCTGCGTGGTCGGCGCCGCCGCCGCGGTCCTCGGAGCGGCGGCCGGGATCGGCCTGGCCGCGCTCGCCGTGCCGGTCGTCGAGCACTTCACGGACGTCGTACTGGGCCCCTTCGAGATCCCCTGGCGGCTCGTGGCGATCCCGATGGTCCTGGGCACGGCGAGCGGGCTGCTGGCCGCGTACCTGCCCGCCCGGCAGGCCGCCCGGATGGACGTCGTGGCCGCCCTGGCGGGCCGCCGCGACGGCGCCCGGGCCGTCCGCGGCAAGCCGGTCGCCGGGATCGCGCTCATCGTGGTCGGCGTGCTGGTGTGCGCCGGAGGAGCGGGCCCGCTGCGCGAGTACGGGCCGGCCGCCGGGGCGGTCGCGCTGATCCTGGGCGCGGTCCTCGCCGTCCCGTGGGCCGTGGCGCTGGCCGGGCGCGGCGCCGGGCCGCTGCCGCTGCCGCTGCGGCTGGCGGTTCGCGACGGTGCCCGCAACCGCGGCCGGACGGCACCGGTGGTGGCCGCGATCCTGGCCGCGGTGGCGGGGCTGACCGTGCTCGCCATCGGCGGCGCGAGCGACTTCGCCCAGCGGCGCGCGGAGTACACCGACAAGCTGCCCCGGGGCTCCGCGCTGCTCCAGGTCGGTCCGGACGTCTCGCCCCAGGACGCCCGGGCGGCGCTCGCGGCGGAACTGCCGGGAGCGCCGGTGGGCACCGTGCGGACCGTGCGGGAGCAGTCGGCCGACTGCGCGGACTCCGCCACGGGATGCCTCCGCCTGGAACTCGGCGGCGCGTCACCAGGGCGGTCGAACCTCCTGGAGTTCGTGGTGGGCGGGGTGGCCGAGGCCCGGTTCCTGCTCGGCCGCGAGGAGCCCGAGGTGACGGCCGCGCTCGCGGCGGGCCGGGCGGTGGTCTTCGGGGCCCGCCCGCTGCCCGGCGGGACCACCACCGTGTCCGTGTTCCGCACCGGCGGCGAGGAGGAGCGGTTGCTCCGGAAAGTGAAGATCCCCGCCCTCGGGGTCGCCGCGCAGGCTCCGGCCCGGGCCCTGCTCCCGCCCGAGACGGCACGGCGGCTGGGCGTGGAGACCGGCCTGTTCGGCTACTCGATAGACCGGGCCGAGCACCGGACGACCCCCGCGGAGGAGGCCCGGGTGGGCGAGCGGATGGCGGCGCTCGACGAGCACGGGCCGCCCTTCTACGTGGAGCGGGGATTCACCGAGACCTTCGCCCTTCCGCTGCTGTTGCTCGGTGCGGTGGGCACGGTCCTGGCCTTCGGCGGCGCGCTGATCGCCACCGGGCTGTCGGCGGCCGACGCCCGGCCCGACCTGGTCACCCTGGCCGCGGTGGGCGCCCGCCCGCGCACCCGCCGGCTGCTGATGATGGGCCAGGCGGGCTTCGTCGCGGCGCTCGGCTGCTGGCTGGGCATCGCCGCCGGGCTGGTCCCCGGCGTTGCGGTGGCCGTGCCGTTGACGTCCGGAGGAGACACGTACGGGGCGGGGGAGCCGCACGGCGTCATCGTCGACGTCCCCTGGCAGTTGCTCGGCGTCCTCGGGGTGGCGGTGCCGCTCGCGGCGGCGCTGGTCGCGGGGCTGTTCACCCGGTCCCGGCTGCCGCTCGTCCGCCGGGCCACCGGATAGGCGCTGCCGGGCGCACTCCGGATCCGGCGGCGATCCGGAGTGCGTCGAGCCGTGCCCGGAGGGCGACTAGACTCGTATCCCGGGGCGAGGGCACGAGGGGGTGTGTCTCGCGATCTGACCCGAACATCCGCACCGTTCAAAGGGACTCTTCCTTGAGTAAGCCTGTCGTCCTGGTCGCAGAAGAACTGTCACCCGCCGGCATCGCGGTCCTCGAAGCCGACTTCGAGGTGCGCCACGTCAACGGCGCCGACCGCGCCGCGCTGCTGCCGGCCGTCGCCGACGTCGACGCGCTGATCGTCCGCAGCGCCACCAAGGTCACCGCCGAGGTGTTCGAGCACGCCCGCAAGCTGCGCGTGGTCGCCCGCGCCGGGGTGGGGCTGGACAACGTCGACGTCGAGGCCGCCACCAAGGCCGGCGTCATGGTCGTGAACGCGCCGACCTCCAACATCGTCACCGCCGCCGAGCACGCCATCGCGCTGCTGCTGGCCACCGCGCGGAACGTGCCACAGGGCCACTCCGCGCTCAAGCAGGGCGAGTGGAAGCGCTCCAAGTACACCGGCGTCGAGCTGCAGGGCAAGACCGTCGGCGTGCTCGGCCTCGGCCGGATCGGCGTGCTCGTCGCGCAGCGGCTGGCCGCCTTCGACATGGACGTGATCGCCTACGACCCGTACGTCCAGGCGGCCCGCGCGGCGCAGCTCGGCGTGAAGCTCGTCCCGCTGGAGGAGCTGCTGCGGGAGAGTGACTTCATCACCGTGCACCTGCCCAAGACGGCCGAGACGCTCGGCCTCATCGGCGACCGCGAGCTGCAGCAGGTCAAGCCCAGCGTCCGGATCGTCAACGCCGCCCGCGGCGGCATCGTCGACGAGGCCGCGCTGGACCTGGCGCTCAAGGACGGCCGGGTGGCCGGGGCCGGCATCGACGTGTTCACCACCGAGCCGTGCACCGAGAGCCCGCTGTTCCACCACGACAACGTGGTGGTCACCCCGCACCTGGGCGCCAGCACCCACGAGGCGCAGGAGAAGGCCGGCACCCAGGTCGCGCGTTCGGTGAAGCTGGCGCTGTCGGGCGAGTTCGTGCCCGACGCGGTCAACGTCCAGGGCGGCGCGGTCGCCGAGGACGTCAAGCCGGGGCTGCCGCTGGCCGAGAAGCTGGGCCGCATCTTCACCGCGCTGGCCGGCGGGGTGCCGGTCCGGCTGGAAGTGATCGTCCGTGGCGAGATCACCGGTCACGACGTCAAGGTCCTCGAGCTCGCCGCGCTCAAGGGCGTGTTCCTCGACGTGGTCGAGGAGGCCGTGACCTTCGTCAACGCGCCGCTGCTGGCCCGTGACCGGGGCGTCGAGGTGACGCTCACGACCAGCGAGGACAGCCCCGACTGGCGCAATGTGGTGCAGGTCAAGGGCACCATGGCCGACGGCGCCGTGGTCTCGATCTCCGGCACGCTCACCGGGCCCAAGCAGATCGAGCGCATCGTCGAGGTGAACGGCTACCAGATGGAGCTGGTGCCCGCCGCGCACATGGCGTTCTTCGGCTACGTCGACCGGCCCGGCGTGGTCGGCATCGTCGGCAAGCTGCTGGGCGACCTCGGCATCAACATCGCGGGCATGCAGGTGGGCCGGGACGCCAAGGGCGGCAGGGCGCTCACCGCGCTGACCGTCGACTCGGCCATCACCCCCGACGTGCTCGACCAGATCGTCGGGGCGATCGGCGCCGAGGTCGGCCGCCGCGTCGACCTCGCCGACGACTGAGCGAAGCCGCTCGCTGCGCCCCGGTCTCCGGAGAGATCGGGGCGCGTTTGTCTCGACATGTGAGAAGGGTGCTCAAAAAACGAGACGGATGTCCTACGATGGGCGGCCATGAGCACCCCGGACCCCCAGGAAGAGGCCGCCAAGGCCCTGCAGACCGCGCTCGACCGCCGAGACGGCGGCGGCCCGCGATAGTCTCAGAAGCCGAGAAGGCCGCTCAACAGCTGAGACGTTTGGACTAAGGTTCACCCATGGCATCCCGCACTATCCGCCTCGCCGTCGTGGCCGGTGACGGCATCGGCCCCGAGGTCGTCGCCGAGGGCCTGAAGGTCCTCGACGCCGTCGCCCCCGCCCACGACCTGGCGATCGAGCAGGCGACGTACGACCTGGGCGCCGCCCGCTGGCACCGCACCGGCGAGGTCCTGCCCGACTCGGTGCTGGCGGAACTGCGCGGGCAGGACGTCATCCTGCTCGGCGCCGTCGGCGACCCCACCGTGCCGAGCGGGGTGCTGGAGCGCGGGCTGCTGCTGCGGCTGCGGTTCGAACTCGACCACTACGTTAACCTGCGCCCGGTGAAGCTGTACCCGGGCGTGACCACCCCGCTGGCGGGCGCCACCCCCGACGACATCGACATGATCGTCGTCCGTGAGGGCACCGAGGGCCCCTACACCGGGGTCGGCGGCGTGCTGCGCAAGGGCACCCCGCACGAGGTCGCCACCCAGGAGAGCGTCAACACCGCGTTCGGCGTCGAGCGCGTCATCCGGTACGCCTTCGAGCAGGCGCAGGCCCGGCCGCGCCGGAAGCTCACCCTGGTGCACAAGGACAACGTGCTGACCTTCGCCGGCGACCTCTACCAGCGCACCCTGCGGCGGGTCGCCGAGGAGTACCCCGACGTCACCGTCGACTACTGCCACGTCGACGCGGCCACCATGTTCTTCGTCAACCAGCCGCAGCGCTTCGACGTGATCGTCACCGACAACCTGTTCGGCGACATCATCACCGACATCGGCGCGGCCATCGCGGGCGGCATCGGGCTGGCCGCCTCCGGCAACGTCAACCCCGACCGCACCGCCCCCTCGATGTTCGAGCCGGTGCACGGCAGCGCCCCCGACATCGCCGGGCAGGGCAAGGCCGACCCGACCGCCACGATCCTGTCCGTCGCCATGCTGCTCGACCACGTCGGGCTCGCCGAGGCGGCCCGCCGGGTCGAGCAGGCGGTCTCCGCCGACCTGGCCGAGCGCGCCGGCGCGCCGGCCCGCTCCACCGCCGAGATCGGTGACGCCATCGCCAAGCGAGTAGTCGGCTAGGCGCGCGCGGAAACGTGACCGGGCGCGCCCTTCGGGTGCGCCCGGTCTTTCGTGTGCACCCGACCCCTGGTGATGAAGGACGACAATAGGGATACCGGCTGACGGCGAAGGGGCCGGGCCGCATGATCCGGGAGAGGATCCGCACAATGAGCAGCACCCTGGACTTCGACATCGAACTCTCCGCCCGGCGCGTGCCGGCGGCCGAGCGCGAGGCGATCCTGGCGAACCCCGGCTGGGGCCAGCACTTCACGGATCACATGATCGCGATCAGCTACTCGCCCGACCGCGGCTGGCACGACGCGAAACTCCAGCCCTACGGGCCGATCCCGCTCGACCCGTCCTCGCAGGTCCTGCACTACGCGCAGGAGATCTTCGAGGGCATGAAGGCCTACCTTCAGCCCGACGGGACGCTGGTGATGTTCCGCCCCCGGATGAACGCGGCCCGGTTCAACCGGTCGGCCGAGCGGATGGCGATGCCGACCCTGCCCGAGGAGGTCTTCGTCCGGGCGCTGGAACTGCTGGTCGGCGCCGACCGCGACTGGGTGCCGACGCAGGAGGGCCACAGCCTCTACCTGCGGCCGTTCATGATCGCCACCAGCCGGGCGCTCGGGGTGCAGCGCCCGTCGCAGGAGTACCTGTTCCTGGTGATCGCCTCCCCGTCCGGCTCGTACTACTCCGGCGGGATCAAGCCGGTCACCGTGTGGGCGTCCGACGACTACACCCGGGCCGCTCCGGGCGGTACCGGCGAGGCCAAGTGCGGCGGCAACTACGCGGCCTCCTTCGTCGCCCAGGCCCAGGCCCTGGAGGCCGGCTGCGACCAGGTGGTCTGGCTCGACGCCGCCGAGCGCCGGTGGGTCGAGGAGGTCGGCTCGATGAACCTGTTCTTCGTGCACGGCAGCGGGGCGCAGGCCCGGCTGATGACGCCCGCGCTGACCGGGACGCTGCTGCCCGGGGTGACCCGCGACTCGCTGCTCAAGCTCGCCCCCGACCTCGGCCTCCCGGTGGAGGAGGGGCGCATCTCGATCGACGAGTGGGAGCGCGCCTGCGCCGACGGCGAGATCACCGAGGTGTTCGGCTGCGGCACCGCCGCGATCATCAGCCCGGTCGGCGGGGTGAAGGGCGCCGGCGGTCGCGCGTGGACGATCGGCGACGGCGAGCCCGGCCCGGTCTCGATGCGGCTGCGCGAGGAACTGATCGGCATCCAGTACGGCACCCGCCCGGACCCCTACGGCTGGATCCACGAGATCACCTCGGACTGATCCACGGGCCGCGGGACCGTGGTCGGTCCCGCGGCCATCTCGGATGCTGAGACAGATGTGACCACAAGATGAGCGTGTGGCAGACTGGCTCGCATCATGCGCCACAGCCTGCTCATTATCGGCTGGCGCGCCGGTAGCTAAGGGACACCGCCGGCGCGCAGACCTCTCACGTCCGTGAGGGGTCTTTTTGTTTGCCCGGCGCGCCCGGTCGCCACCCACCCGACACGAACAGGGGAGCTCGATGCTCGACGACGGTTTCCACGTCTATGACACGACGCTGCGCGACGGGGCCCAGCAGGAGGGGCTCAACCTCTCCGTCGGCGACAAGCTGGCCATCGCCCGGCACCTCGACGACCTGGGCGTCGGGTTCATCGAGGGCGGCTGGCCCGGAGCCAACCCCAACGACACCGAGTTCTTCCGGCGGGCTCGCACCGAGCTCGACCTGAAGCACGCGCAGCTCACCGCGTTCGGCGCGACCCGCCGGGCCGGGATGAAGGCCGCGGACGACCCTCTGGTGGCCGCGCTGCGCGAATCCGGCGCGCCGGTCGTGACCCTTGTCGCCAAGAGCCACGACCGGCACGTCGAACTGGCCCTCCGCACGACGTTGGCAGAGAACCTCGCGATGATCCGCGACACGGTCTCCCACCTGCGTGCGGAGGGCCAACGGGTCTTCCTGGACGCCGAGCACTTCTTCGACGGCTTCAAGGCCAACCGGGCGTACGCGCTGGAGGTCGTCCGCACCGCCGCCGAGGCCGGGGCCGACGTGGTGGCGCTCTGCGACACCAACGGCGGCATGCTGCCCGACGAGCTCGCCGAGGTCGTCCACGAGGTGGTGTCGGCCGGGGCGCGGGCCGGCATCCACTGCCACGACGACTCGGGCTGCGCGGTGGCCAACACCCTGGCCGCCGTCAGGGCGGGCGCCACCCACGTCCAGGGCTGCGCCAACGGCTACGGCGAGCGCAGCGGCAACGCCAATCTCTTCACCGTCGTGGCGAACCTCCAGCTCAAGCGGGGGATGCGGGTGGTGACCGACCCGCAGCTCGCCGAGATGACCCGGATCGCGCACGCGGTCTCCGAGGTCACCAACATCACGCCCGGCCCGCAGCAGCCGTACGTGGGGGTCTCGGCCTTCGCGCACAAGGCCGGGCTGCACGCCTCCGCGGTCAAGGTCGACCCCGACCTTTACCAGCACATCGACCCCGCCCAGGTGGGCAACGACATGCGGATGCTCATCTCCAGCATGGCCGGCCGCGCCTCGGTGGAGCTCAAGGGCCGGGAGCTGGGCTACGACCTGTCCGGCGAGAAGGCCAAGCAGGTGGTGGACCGGGTCAAGGACCTGGAGGCCGAGGGCTACACCTTCGAGGCCGCCGACGCCTCGTTCGAACTGCTGCTGCGCGAGGAGCTGACCGGGGTCCGGCAGCGGCACTTCGAGGTGGAGTCCTGGCGCACCATCGTCGAGCGCCGTCCCGACGGGACGATGGTCAGCGAGGCCACGGTCAAGCTGCACGCGAAGGGCGAGCGGATCGTCGCCACCGGTGAGGGCAACGGCCCGGTCAACGCGCTCGACCGGGCGCTGCGGATCGCGCTGGAACGGCTCTACCCCGAGCTCGCCCGGCTGGAACTGGTCGACTACAAGGTCCGCATCCTGGCTGGGACGCACGGCACCGACGCGCGCACCCGGGTGCTGGTCGAGTCCAGCGACGGTCAGGGGGAGTGGGGCACGGTCGGGGTCGAGGACAACGTGATCGCCGCGTCCTGGCAGGCCCTGGAGGAGGCCGTCACCTACTGCCTGCTGCACGCCGGATACGAGGTCGGCTGAACGGGAATCCCCGGGCCCGCGCGGGCATTGATCCCGACATGAGTCGAGAGATCACCAACAACGCCGCGGAGAACCGGTTCGAGATCCGGGTGGACGGCGCGCTCGCCGGGTTCGCCGAGTACCGGGTGCGCCCCGGCAACCGGGTCGTGTTCACCCACACCGAGGTGGACGGCGCGTACGAGGGCAAGGGGGTCGGCAGCGCGCTGGCCCGCGGCGCCCTCGACGCGGTGCGCGCGGACGGCGGGAAGGTGACGCCCCTGTGCCCGTTCATCAAGTCCTACATGGACCGGCATCCCGAGTACGCCGACCTGCTCGGGGACTGACCCCGGCGGGCCGCCGGCCGTCCGGCGGCCCGCCGTGGGGTCACTGCTTGGGCTCGGCGGCCTGGATGACCTCGAAGGACCACAGCTCGGCACCGGACGAGGCCGGGCCGCCGTGCCCGTGCCCATGCCCGTGCCCCGTGCCGGCCTGCTCGGCGGCGGCCTGGGCGTGGCCGCGCTGGAAGGCCTGGCTCTCGGTCCACCGCTGGAAGTCCTCCTCGCTGCGCCAGCGGGTGTAGACGAAGTACCGGTCGGTGCCGTCGACCGGGCGCAGCAGTTCGAACCCCTCGAATCCCTCGGCCGAGTCGACCAGCCCGGCTCGCCCGGCGAACCGCCGCTCGAGCTCGGAACGCATCTCCTCGGGCACGGTCAGTACGTTGATCTTCACCACGGACATCGCGAGGCCTCCTCAGTAGGGCGTGATCGAGCCTATCCAGCGGCACCGGGCGAGGTGGTGTCCGGGCATGCCGGCCGGTACGGTGATCCGGGCCGGTGGGAAGATCACGGTAGGACTCACTCGCCGGGAACCGGATCACCGGGAGACTTTCGAGAAATCCCGTGGAATACCGTGAAATCAGTGGCGCACAGCCCATCCGGCGGCCAGGATATGTGTGCCGGCACCACACCGGCCTCTTCGATCCTGCACTGGAGTTGATCTATGCCCGCCCCCCTGCCGCCTCCCGATGCCGACGGGCGCCGTGCGGGCCGGGCGCTGGCCGAGGTCGCCTACCGCCTCGGTGACCGGTGCGACCGCGAGGGCGACCTGGACCGCGCGGCACGCTGGTTCCGCCGTGCGGCCGAAACCGGCTGGCCCGGGGCGGCGCTCCGGCTCGCCGACGTGCTGGGACGGCTCGCCGACGACCGGCCCGAGTCCTCCGAGGTACTGCTGGCCGAGGCCATCCGGTGGATCTCCCGGGCTTCCGACGCGACCAGCCCCGCGGCCATCGGGCTGATCACCGATACGCTCAACCGGCACCAGCGACTGGCCGCCCGCCGTGGTGGGGACTCGGTCACCGTCGGATAGGGCGTCCGAAAGCCGGATGAACCGCTCAGGCGCTACGGTCGTCGGACTCAGTGGGTTCCAACACTGTGGAAGGTGACCAGTTGAACGGCCAGCCGGAGGAGCCGGGGCGCACGCCACCGGATCACAAGACCACCACGGAGTTCACGCTTCCGGGCCAGTCCGGAACCGCGGACCCGGCAGGCCCCGAGTCCACCGTCACGGACCCGCCGTCGCCTGGAGTCGCCGAGGACACCGTGACGGACGTGCCGGTCGAGCTGGGGGCTCCCCCCGGCGAGGGCGAGTGGGCGGGGCGCACGGCCGAGGCCGACACCGCCCCCCGCCCCGCACCCGAGCCCGAACTCCCCTCGCCCACGTACATGCTGAAGGACCCCCCGGCGCCCGCCGTCCCGCAGGAGATGCCGATGCCGCCCGTGGCGGACGCGCTTCCGCAGCGGGACCGGGCGACCCGGTACGGCCCGGAAACCCCGGCCCCCGGGCCGGGGGAGCCGCCCGCGGACGGAGCGCTCCCCCCGATCCAGTACGGCCTCAGTGGCCTGCCGGCGCCCGGGCCGGGGGAGCCCACCGCCCCGGCCGCCGAGCCGGCTCCAGAAGGGCCGTGGACGGCGCAGTTCGGCTCCGCGGAAACGCCGCCGCCCGCGCCGGAAGGGCAGTGGCGGAGCGAGCCGGGTCCGGTGGGGCCGCCGGCCCCGGCGCAGGAGACCCCGTGGACGGCGCAGTTCGGGTCCGAGGGTGCACCACCTCCCGCGCCGCAGGAACAGTGGCGGAGCGAGGCCCGGTCCGAGGGGGTGCCGCCCGCCCCGCCGGAGGGACCGTGGACGAGCCAGTTCGGATCCGAGAGCGGGACCGAACCCCGGCCGATGCCCGGGCTGCCGCCGGCGCAGCAGCCCGCGGGTACGCCCCTGCCGCCGCCCCCGCCCGGGCGGCAGCGTTCCGGTGGCCGGCGGGTGCTGGCGCTCGTCGCCGGAGCCGCCGCCCTCATCGTGCTGGCCGGTGTGGCGGCGGTTTTGCTGTGGCCGAACTCCGGCAAGGAACCGGCCACCGGACTGCCCGGCGGCGTGGTGTCGGTGACCCCCACTCCGGAGCCGAGCGGCCCGGGCGGTGAGCCCGCGCCCTCACCGGGCGCACCCGCCCCCGTGCCGTCGGGTCCCGGCAGCGGGCCCGCCCCCGTGCCGTCCGGCGCCCCGCCCGTGCCGTCGGACGCCCCCACCGCGCCGATCGGCCCGGTGCTCCCGGGACAGGGGCTGGAGTACCGGCTCGTCCAGCAGGACCCCGGCTACTACGAGGTCCTGCTCACCGTGACCAACGATGGCACCAGGCCGTTGCGGGCCTGGGAGCTGACGTTCACCGCCCCCGGCGACAACGTCAAGAACATCTGGGGCGGCGAGCTGGTCCGCCGCGGCGAGCACGCGATCATCCGCAGCCTGAAGGACGCCCCGCCGATCCCGCCGGGGGCCGCGTGGGAGATCCGGTACGGCGCCGAGGGCCACCCGCAGGTCCCGCAGAAGTGCCTGTTCAACAAGAAGCCCTGCGGCTTCTGAGGAGCCGCTGCGCAGCCATGACCTGTCAGCCTTGAAGGGGTCATAGCACCTCGGATCCCGAAGGATCACCCGAATGTTCGCTCGGGTGATCCTTCGGTATTCCGGGTGTCCTGGCGTCCCGGATGTTGAAGGATCATGGGGTTGTGCCCGGGGGCGGGGGTGGGCGTCGCGGGCGGCGGGGAGGTCTCCGCCGGCCGGTGCCGGCAACGGCCGACCGGGGTGCGGGACGGATCGGGTGGCTGGTTAGGCTCGTCGGGCCAAGTTCCATCGAGGTTTACGGGGCGTTAAGTGCGTATTGCGCGATTTTCGACTGACAGTGGGATGTCCTTCGGGGTGATCGAGGGTGAGGAGGTCGCCGCCATCGCGGCCCACCCTTTCGGTGAGCTGGTGCCGACCGGGCAACGGTTCGCGCTCGCCGACGTGCGGCTGCTGGCGCCGATCCTGCCGAGCAAGGTGGTGGCGATCGGCAAGAACTACGCCGAGCACGTCCAGGAGATGGGCGGCGAGCAGCCGGCAGAGCCGGTGGTCTTCATCAAGCCCTCCACCGCCGTGATCGGCCCCGGGGAGGCCGTCGCGTACCCGGAGAAGCTGTCGCAGCGCGTCGACTACGAGGGCGAGTTGGCCGTGGTGATCGGCCGGATGTGCCGGGAGGTACCGGTGGAGCGCGCCCCCGAGGTGATCCTCGGCTACACCTGCGCCAACGACGTCACCGCCCGGGACCTCCAGCAGCGCGACGGCCAGTGGAGCCGGGCCAAGGGGTTCGACACCTTCTGCCCGCTGGGCCCGTGGATCGAGACCGAGGCCGACCCCTCGGACCTGGAGATCACCACCACGGTGAACGGGGAGGTCCGGCAACGGGCCCGCACCTCGCAGCTGGTGCACGACGTACCGACGCTGATCGCGCACGTCAGCCAGGTGATGACGCTGCTGCCCGGCGACGTCATCCTGACCGGCACGCCCGCCGGAGTGGGACCACTGGCCATCGGCGACGAGGTCGCGGTGACCGTGGAGTCGGTCGGCACCCTCGCCAATCGGGTCGTCGCGCGTGACTGAGCGGTTCATCGACCGGGTAATCGTTTTGGTTCAGGGTCCCCAGGTCCGGTAAGCTCTCTCACGCGCCAGCGGCCCAAGGCCCGCTGACCGCACTGGGGTATGGTGTAATCGGCAGCACGACTGATTCTGGTTCAGTTAGTCTAGGTTCGAGTCCTGGTACCCCAGCGAGGCCGAGAGATCGGCCTTTTCCCTTGTCGAGGCGATTCGCGACAATCGATTCGAACTAGGGAACCTCGTCCGGTAAGCTGGGCGAGGCCCAAGCGGAACAGATCCGCAAGGGAAAAAGTCCGGCCCCCGTCGTCTAGTGGCCTAGGACGCCGCCCTCTCAAGGCGGTAACGGCGGTTCGAATCCGCTCGGGGGTACAGCTAAAACCGCAGGTCAGGGATATGATCCCCGGCCTGCGGTTTGCGTTTTAAGGACGTGTCGGTCGTCGTCGGCGATGGTGCAACGATCGCAGTGGCATGGACCGTTCGAGACGACCACCCGGACCGCGGTGAAGGCTTCGGTGCATTGCTCCGCCGGTGATGGGGTGGCGCCCTCTTCCGCATGAGGTGGATGTCGCAGAATATGGCGGCGGAGTGTGGCGCTCGGGGCAGACGGACGGAGACGTTGTGGACGCAGAGAAGCTGCGGTCGTTGTTCGACCTGACCGGCCGGGTCGCGATCGTCACCGGCGGTACCCGGGGCATCGGGCGGGCGATCGCCGAGGGATTCGTCGCCGCCGGTGCGAGCGTGGTCGTGGCCAGCCGCAAGGCCGAGGCCTGCGCCGAGACCGAGGCGCGGCTGAAGGCGATGGGCGGGGCCGCCCTCGGCGTTCCCACGCACCTGGGCGACCTGGAGGCGCTGGACGCCCTGGTGACGCGGACGGTCGAGACCTTCGGCAGGCTCGACATCGTGGTCAACAACGCGGCGAACGCCCTCGCGTCGCCGCTGGGGGCGATCACGCCGGAGGCGTTCGCCAAGTCCCAGGAGGTCAACGTCCGCGGCCCGGTCTTCCTGGTGCAGCAGGCGCTCGGCCACCTCACCGACAGCCCCTGCGCCGCGGTGGTCAACGTGGTCTCCGCCGGGGCCTTCCTGTTCTCCCCGTACGTGTCGATGTACGCCGCGGCCAAGGCCGCCATGGTGGCCTACACCCGCTCGATGGCCGCCGAGTTCGCACCGCGCGGCATCCGGGTCAACGCCCTGGCGCCCGGCACCGTCGACACCGACATGGTCCGCAACAACCCGCCCGAGTTCCAGAGCGCCATGGAGCAGGCCGCCCTGCAGAAGCGCATGGCCAGTCCCGACGAGATGGTCGGCCCGGCGCTGTTCCTGGCCTCCGACGCCGCCAGCTTCGTCACCGGGCAGGTCCTCCTCGCCGACGGCGGCCTGGTTCCGCGTTGATCACACGCTCGGATCGGGACCCGCCGGCGACCCCCTGAACCTGCGGCGGGAACGCACCGCCCCACGAAACGAAGGAACCCCATGCTGACCAACGGCGACGCTTACCTGCGCGACACCCCCGCATCGGGCCGGACGGTGCGCGTGACGGAGCCCGCACCGGGCGTCCGGCTGCTCACCCTCGACCGGGAGCACCGGCTCAACGCGATGTCCGGCGAGCTGATCAAGGACCTGCACGCCGCGCTCGACGACGTCGCCGTGGACGACTCCTGCCGTGTCGTCGTCCTCACCGGCGCGGGGCGGGCGTTCTGCGCGGGCCTGGACCTGCACGAACCCCCGGCCCGCGACGTAGCCTCGGCCGCCCCGGCCGCCCCGGCCGCCGCGGAGGAGGAACCCGCCCGGCGGCGGAGCCCCCAGGCGGGCATGCACGTCCAGCAGGCCATCGCCGCGCTCGTGCCGAAGCTACGCAACCTGCGCCAGCCGGTCATCGCCGCGGTCAACGGGCCCGCGTCCGGCGGAGGTTTCGCCCTCGCCCTGGCCAGCGACATCCGCATCGCCTCCGCGACGGCGAAGTTCAACGCGGCCTTCGTCCGCATCGGCCTGTCGGGCTGCGACATCGGCGTCAGCTGGCTGCTGCCCCGCCTCATCGGCGCCGGGCTCTCGCACGAACTGCTGCTCACCGGCCGCTTCGTCGAGGCCGCGGAGGCGCTGCGCATCGGCCTGGTCAGCCGGGTCGTCGACGACGGCGCCGTCGTCGAGGCGGCCCTGGAGACCGCCGCCCAGATCTGCGCCAACAGCCCGATGGGTGTATGGATGACCAAGGAGGTCGCGTGGAGCCAGCTGGAGGTCTCCAGCCTCCAGGCCGGCATCGACCTGGAGAACCGCACCCAGATCCTCACCTCCTACACCCGCGACCAGACCGAGCAGGTCACGTCCTTCCTCGAACGGCGCGCGCCCACCTACACCGACTCCTGAAACCGGCCGGAACGCGCGGTCACTCGGGCGACGCCGCGGCGGCCGGCGCCGGCGTGCTCTCCACCAGGGACGAGAGGACGTCGCCGATGAGGTGGAGCAGGACCTCCCGCAGGAGCAGGCGCACCTGGTCACGGGTCAGGCGGTCCTGCTTGAGCCACTCACGGCTGAGCGCCTCCGCCATCGCGGAGTAGCCGCGGAAGGCCGCCCGGATCTCCGGGTGCTCCCGCGACATCCGGGTGAGGCCGACGACCTCGGTCATGTGGTCGACGGCGATGTCGCGGGCCCTGTCGAGGATGCCTCCCAGGTCCACGTCGCCTCCCGCCGAGGTCATGTCCAGGGCGACGATCCAGGTCTCGCGGTTGCGTTCCAGGAGTTCCAGCCAGGCGTCGATGCTCTCGTCGACGCGGTCGGAGACGCTGGCGCCCGCCACGAACGGCGGGACGGGAACCGGTGGCACGCTCATCATCTGCCGCACGGCCGCCAGGTACAGCTCGCGCTTGGTACCGAAGTAGTGGTTCAGCAGGCCGCGGCTCACCCCGGCGGCGGCGGCGATCTCGGTATTGGACACGGTCGTGTACGGGCGGCGGCTGAACAGCTCGCGCGCGCAGGCCAGGATCTGGTCGCGCCGCTCGTCGGGTTCCTTGCGGACACGGCGCGGCGTCGTACCGTTCACCCGTTGCTCGCTCATCGTGTCCTCGCTGTTGTCACCGGCACCGGTACCCGACCCTACCCGTGGGGGGTACGGCGCGGCCGGGCGCCTCAACCGCCGGACGACGGGGAGGGGTTCGGCAGCGGTGCCCCGCCGCCCTGACGCTGCTTGCCGTCGCCGTCGACCATGGTCTCGTTGGCGGCTCCGATCGAGGTCACCTCGGTGATCCGCCACCGCTCGCCGGTACGGATCAGCCGCATGTCCAGGTGGGAGCCCAGGACCCGGCGGGTGCCGGCGGAGCTGCGCACCTCCGAGTCCATGACCACGATGGCCCGGGCCGTGGAGCCCTCGATGTCGCCGAGGTAGACGGTTCGCACGGTCGCGGTCGCGTCGGCCTTGAGCCGGGCGATGACGCCCTCCAGGCCGCCGGTGAACGCGGCGTCGTAGGTCTTGGCGAAGTCGTCGGAGGCCAGCGACAGCACCCGGTTCCGGGCCGCCTGGAGGTTGCGGTGGTCGTAGCTGAGCAGCGCCCGCCCGAACTCGCCGGCCCGCGCGCGCACGGCCTGCCGGTCGGCCTCCCGCTGGGCGGCCTGGTCGGCCTGGTACCACTGCAGCCCGGCGGTGACGACGGAGGCGACCAGCGCGACCGGGAGGGCGGCCTTGAGCAGCGTCGCCCCCGAGAGAACCCGGCGGCGGGAGGAATCGTGCTCCTCGCGCTCCGCCTTCTCCGGTTCGTCCGCCTTCGCTTTCTTCGCCTTCGCGTTCGGCGTCTTCGTCTTCTTCGGTGTCTTCGGCTTCTTCGCCCCGCCTGCCCGCGGCTCCTCCGGTTCGTCGGCCTTCGCGGCCTCCGGTTCGTCGGCCTCCGGCTTCTCCGGCTCGTCGGCCTTCGCGTTCTCAGGCTTGTCCGCCTCCGGTCCCGTGGCCTTCGCGTCCTCCGGCTCCGTGGTCTCCGGCTCCGCGGTCTCCAGAGCGTCGGTGTCCTGGTCTCCGGTCGTCGTCTCGGCTGGCACTGCTCTCCTTCCAAGGGGTCATCTGCGCGTGCGGAAACGGGTTCGAGCGGCCCGGACGGCGACGACCAGCAGCACCGCCGCGCCGATCCCCGGCGGCAGCAGCGGAAGCCAGCGTCCGGTCGCGCTCGGCTCGCCGGTGGAGTTCACCCGCTGGGCCGGCAGGGTGGACCCGGCGGCCGGGGTCGCCCGCGCGACGGGTTTCCGGGCGGACGTGAGCTTCCCGGAGGTCTTCTCCGTCGCCGGGCACAGGCGAACGGCGGGCGGTACGGGCCGCGGGGCGGGCTTGTTGTACTCGGTGGCGGCCTTGGACCCGCCGATGGTGATCACCGGTATGACGCGCAGGTAGGCGCCGGAGGCGTCCCGGGCCGTGACGTCGGTGACCAGCGCTTGGAGCGTGGGCACCATCGTCAGGACGTGCCGGACCCGGGCCGAGTTCTCGTTGGTGAGCAGCGGTGTGGTCTGCGTGCCGGCGGCGGTGAGCAGGCAGCCCAGCCCGGGGCGCGCGTCGCGCAGCAGCCGGTTCGCGTCCCGCAGCAGGCCGGGGCCCTCCGCCAGGACGATGTCGAGGTTCGCGCGGCTCTGCCGCACCGAGGCGGTGAGCGTGGCCAGGTCGTTGGTGCCCGAGGCCAGCTGGTGCCGGTGGCCGGAGAGCGTGGCGGTGAGGCGGGTCAGTTCGACCGACAGCGCGTCCAGCGTCCCGGCGTCGCCGGCGAGGGTCTGGGTGAGCTGGTGGGTGTCGCCGATGATGTCGTGGATGGAGGTGCCCCGGCCCTCCAGCCCGGTGGCCGCCTCGTGCACCAGCGTGCGCGCGTCGCGCGGGTCGACGGACCGCAGCGTGGTGCTGAGCCCGGCGAACAGTTCCTGGTAGTCGACGGTGCCGGAGGTGCGGGCGAGGGGGATGCGGTCGCCCTCCCTGAGCGCGGCGGTCCCGGGCCGGGCCGGCAGGGACGGCCGGGTCAGCTCGATGTACGGCTCGCCGATGGCCGACTTGCGCAGCACCCGGGCCCCGACGTCCGCGGGGATGCGCGCGTCCCGGTTCAGGTCGAGCCGCACCGCCACGTGCCCCTGGCGCAGCTGGACGTCACCGACCCGGCCGACCCGCACGCCCAGGTGGGTGACCTCCAGGTCGGAGTTCAGCCCCGGGGAGGTGGCGAAGTCCGCGGTGACATGGAAGGGCCGTTCGAGCGCGTCGACGCTGATGATGCTCCGTACCGCCCACACCGCCAGGATCACGCCGAGCAGGGCGAAGAAGCACAGGTTGACGAGGATGCGGGGTTCTCTCATGAGCGCGGCCCCATCAGCTCAGTCCAGGGCCGCCGCTGGGTGGCCTGGGCGGCGGTTTCGGGCGGCGGCAGGAAGCCCTTGATCCAGAGGAAGAGCAGCGCCTGGCCGCTGTGCGAGACCGACGGGCCGCGCAGGAAGGCGAGCACGGCGTTCGCCAGTGCCTTGAGGTCCTGGCTGCCCCGGACGGCGGCGGCGAGCATGGTGTCGGCGCGCTGCAGCAGGGTGGCCAGGCGCGCGGCGTGGCGCCCCTGGATCCTGGCGTTGACCGAACGGGCCAGTTCCAGCAGTTGCTCGACGACGCGTTTGAGCTGGGCCCGGTCGTCCTGCAGCCGCTTGGTGGCGACCGTGATGGCGCCGGGCAGCCGGTCGATCTGCTGCCGCCCGGCGTGCAGCGACGCGCCGATGCGGGCGAGGCCGTCCAGGGTGCGGCCCAGGTCCCGGCTCGCGGCCGCGTAGCTGTCGGAGACGGCGGAGGCCTTCTTGATGAGGGTGTTGAGCCGGTCTCCCTCGCCGCCGAGGGCGGTCGCGGACTCACCGGTGATCGTCGCCAGGTCCTGGCCGCCCAGCGCGGCCAGCAGGGGGCTGAGCTGCCGGCTGATCTGTTCCAGGTCGGGCTGGACGGAGGTCTGCCCGATCGCGGCGCCGCTGGCCAGGAACGGCCCGGTGCGCAGGTCGCGCCCCGGGGGCGGGTCCAGCCGCACGTAGTTCTCGCCCAGCAGCGACGTCTTGGCGATGGTCGCGGTGGTGCCGGTCGGGATGCGGCGGTCGTCGCGCAGCGACATCGTCACCTTGCTGCGGTATCCGGTCAGGCCGATGGCGGTGACGGTGCCGACGCGGATGTCGGAGATCTGGACGCTGTGCCCGACGACCAGGCTCTGCACGTCGTCGAACGTCGCCGTGAGAGTCAGGTCGCCGCGCGGCGCGCCGATCGTCTGGAGGGAACAGCCGCTCGTGACCAGGGCCAGCGCCAGGGGCGCGGCGAGGACGGCGGCCAGGGGCTGGCGTCTTCTCATCGGGGCGCCCTCCGGGGCGGGTCGGCGCAGGTGGCCAGCTCGGGGTTGCCTTGCAGGCAGGGCACGGTGCCCCAGCCCATCGCGGTGAACAGCGGCTGGAGCCAGGCGCGCAGGGTGCCGTGCACGACCAGGCGGATGGTGGCGGCATGGTTCTTGCGGTCCCACGCCTGGACGGCCACGTCGGCGAACCGGCCCAGGGCGGCGATGGCCTGGTTCAGCGATCCGGCGTTGGCTTTGAGCGTCATCACGATGTTGGACAGGTCGGAGACGGTGCTGGGGAGGGTCTCCCGGTAGGCGGTGACCAGGACGTCGCTCTTGCGGATCACGGCGGCGAGCCCCGCGACGAACTCGCTCAGCCGGGCGCGTTCCTCGGCCAGCGAGCGGCTGGTCGTGGAGAACGAGTTGATGAGCTCGCCGAGGCGGCGGTCGCGGTGGTTGAGGTCGGCCGCCAGGGTCCGCAGCCCTTCGGCGAGCGAGACGAGCCGCCGGTCGTGGGCCGCCAGGTTGTGGGTGAGGGAGGCGGTGCCGCGCAGTGCCTCGTTGATGTCGCCGCCGTGGCCTTGCAGGCTGTCGGCGCCGCGACCCACGGCCGTGCCGAGCCGCTGCGTGTCGATCGACCGGTTCAGCCGGGCGAACGCGGCGAGCGCGTCGTCGATCTCGACGGGTAGTTCGGTGCGTTCCTGGGGGATGACCATTCCGGGCGGGGCCTTGGGCTGGCCGGGCTGCCATACCGGTTCCAGCCGGACGTACCGTTCCCCGAGCGTGTCGGCGGAGGCGATGACGGCCCGCGCGTCCCGGTGCACCGGCACCGATCCGTCGATGGCCAGGTCCACCCGCACCCGGCCGCCTTCGTGCCGGATGCCGGTGATGCTTCCGGCGTCGGCGCCCATCACCCGCACCCGCGACTGCTCGTACAGCGAGGTCGTCCGGGCGAAGTGGACGGTGATCCGGTAGCTGTCGTCGCCGGCCCCCACCACCGCGCATCCTCCGCTGCTCGCGGTCAGGGCCAGCGCGCACGCCGCCGCGGTGAGACGTCTCATGATCCTCCTCTCCGGGCGCCGGCCGGCGCCTGCCGGGCCAGCTCGGCCAGGTCCCGGGGCGACAGCGGCCCGAGGCCGGTGGACACGACCTCCAGCCACGGGCCGTTGCCGCCCGTGCCCGCCAGCCCGCTCAGCGTCGGGCCCGCCCAGGCGAGCAGCTCGTTGAAGTTCTTCGTGGTGGGGCGCAGGGTGCCCAGGGTGCGGTTCAGGTCGTCGATGACGAGGAGCAGCTTCCGCTGCTGCTCGTCGATCAGCCGGGTCATCGCGGCGACCGTCTGGCCTCCGCTGCCCAGGAAGGTCGAGAGTTCGTTGCGCCGGCGCCGCAGCTCGTCGAGCATGATCTGCACGTTGGTGAGCAGCCGGGAGAGCTGCTGCTCCTTGGCGCGGGCGAGGTTCATCACGCGTTCGCCGTTGACGAGCAGCTTGTCGATCTGCGGATCGGATTCCTCGACGGTGCGCGCCAGCTCGGCGAGGTCGCTCAGGGTGCGGCCGAGCCGGCCCCGGTCGCGCGCGTTCACCTGCCCCAGCTCCGACATGATCCGGTTGATGGACTGGGTGTCGAGCCGGGTGATGGTCGTGGTCGTGGTGCTCAGCAGGTCGTCGGCGGCGGCCGGTGTCGCGGTGCGTTCCCGGGGGATGCGGCGGCGCCCGTCCGGCAGGTCGGCCAGGTGCGGGGTGGTGACCGGGCCGGACAGGTGCAGGTAGCGGCCGCCGAGGAGGTTGGTGACCTTGACCTCGGCGCGGGTGGCCGGGCCCAGGTCCACCTCGGCCTCCATCTTCCAGGTGACCAGCACGCGTCCCCGGGTGAAGTCCGGGCGCACCGAGGTGACCTCGCCCGCCCGGATGCCGGCGACCCGCACCTGGTCGCCGGAGCGCAGCCCGCCGGTGTCGGCGAACTCTCCGGTGACGGTGTAGCGGTCTTGCAGCAGCCCCCGGGTGCCGACCAGGTAGACCCCGGCGACCAGGGCGATCAGCGCGGTGGACGACACCAGCCCGACGGTGATCCGGTTGCGGTCGCGGAACGATTTCAGCGCCATTCAGCCGCCTCCGACCAGTAGGTGCCGCAGCGCGTCGGACGAGTCGAGGGGAACGATGCGCGCCCCGGTTCCGGAGCTGCTCGGCGCGACGCCGGCGGTGCCGGTCTCGCGGGGGCCGGGCAGGCGGGTGGAGTAGGGGCACGGCGGGGCGGCGAGGCTGATGCAGGGGATCGAGGCCTCCGCGTAGCCCCCGTTGTCGACGGCGGCGAAGATGCGTTGCAGCTTGGGTGCCGCCGACCCCAGGACCGCGTTCAGCGCGCCTCTGTTGCGCTGCACGCCGGCGGTGAAGTCGGACAGCCGGGAGATGACGGACGCCAGTTCCCGGCTGTTGCCCGCCAGTACCTGGTCCGAGGTGCGGCTCATGGTCGCCAGCTCGACCAGGGCCTGGTCGATGAGCCGGCGGTTGTCGGCGAACGCTCCGCTCAGCTTGACCAGGTCGTCCACGGCGGTGGCGATCTGCTTGTCGCGGCGGGCGATGATCTCGGTGACGGTCGCGTAGTCGGCCAGCATCCGCCGCAGGGTGGCGCGGCGCACCGCGATCGTGGACGACAGCTCCTCCACGTTCACGATCAGCTGGTCCAGCTCGCCGGCGTTGCCGTTCAGCGCCTGCGACAGCGACATCAGCACCTGGTTGACCTGGCCGGGGTCGACGCTGCGGGCCAGCGGGATGAGCTGGTCGACCAGCGCCCGCGAGTCGATCACCGACCGGGTTCGGGTGATGTGGGCGCCCGGGCGCATCTGCGCCGGGCTGGTGCCGGGGATCAGGTAGACGACCCGGCGTCCCATGGTGTCGCGCCAGCGGATGGCGGCCTCGCTGTCGGCGGGCACGGTGACCGATGTGTTCACGGTGAGGTGCACCCGGGCCCGGCCGTCGACGATGCGCAGCTCGTCGACCCACCCCACCGGGGTTCCGGCGATCTTCACCTGGTCGCCGGGTTCCAGGCCGCTGGCGTCGTCGAAGGTGGCGGTCAGCGGCCAGCCGTCCTCCAGGTTCACCCGGGCGATCTGCGCCCCGATGTACGCGGTGAGCAGCCCGGTCACGGTCACGAACACCGCCAGGCGGGTCGCCAGCGCGGCGCGGGCGCGTCCTCGCGGGGACAGCCGTGCCGGGAGGCGGGGCGCGCGGCGCGGAAACGTCGGTCGTGCCATGTCAGCGACCTCCCGTCGAACCGCACAGGCCGATGATCAGCTGGCAGGGGTCGCTGGGCAGGTACCCCTGGGTGCGCATGTAGTTTTTGCCTTCGGGGCCGGGCAGCGAGGTCAGCTCCCCGTACTGCGGGAGCAGCTTGTTGCCGGTGCGCACCGCGTTCCCGGTCAGGCCGAGCTGGGCGTGGATCAGCGCGGCGACGCGCTCGGCGGACCGGAAGCCCTCGCCGACCTGCCCGCCGCGCTTGTCGAAGCCGTGCGACACCAGCGCGGAGATCTCCGCGAGTTGGTCGGCGAACTGCCCGAGGCGGTCCCGCCCGCCCGCGGCCGTGCTGGTGATGAGGGTGTTGGCGTCGCCGGCGACGGCGGTCAGGTCGCCGCCGGTGCCGGCTCCCGCCAGCGCCCCGGTCAGGTCGGCGGAGTCGGCCAGGAACCGGCGGGCCTCGGCCCGGCGCCGGTGCGCGACGTCCACCAGGGTGGAGGTGTGGCCGACGGTGGCGCGCAGCCGCCCGCCCTGCCCGTCCAGGCCCTGCGCGAGGGTGCGCACGATCGTGGACACCTCGGTCGGGTCGATCGCGCGCAGGGTCGCGTCGGCGTCGCTCATCAGGTCGGAGAGGTCCTGGGGGTCGTGGGTGCGGGCGATGCCGGCGCCGGAGGCCAGGTAGGGGCCGCCGCGCTCGCCCGGCCCCGGGAGCAGGTCGACGAACTTGGGGCCGAACGCCGACGCGGGTTCGATCGACGCGGTGGCCGAGACCGGCACGCGGACGCCCGGGTTCAGGCGCAGGGTCAGGCGGGCGCGTCCGGCGCCGGTGAGCTCGGCCCGCTCCACCGAACCGACGGTCACGCCCCGGATCTTGACGGGGGCGCCGTCGCCCAGGCCCTGCCCGGCCCGCCCGAACTCGGCCGTCAGCCGGGTTCCCTCGGCCTGGAACGGGCGGGCCACCAGGACGTACACCGCCAGCGCCGCGGCGACCACGGTGCCCAGCGAGATGAGGAGCGAGCGCCGGAGCGGGATGTCGTAGTTCATCCGGTCAGCCTCACGGTCGCACCGCTGCCCCAGAAGACGTAGGACAGCAGCAGGTTCAGGGTGACGATGGTGATGATGGACAGCCGGATCGCGCGGCCCGCGGCGTGTCCCACTCCGGCGGGGCCGCCGGTGGCGTGGTATCCGTAGAAGCAGTGGATCGCGATCACCGCGAAGGCGAACACCGCGACCTTGATGGAGCTGTACACCAGGTCGATCGTCGGCAGGTACAGCCGGAAGTAGTGGTCGTAGACGCCCGGCGCCAGGTCGAAGAACTCGGTGCTGATCAGCCGGGTCGCGAAGAAGCTGGCGAACAGCGCGATCAGGTACAGCGGCACCAGCGCGATCAGCGCGGCCACCACCCTCGTGCACACCAGGTAGGCGAGGGAGTCGATGCCCATCACCTCCAGCGCGTCGATCTCCTCGGAGATGCGCATCGCGCCGAGTTCGGCGGTGAACGCCGATCCGCACTGGGCGGCCAGGGCGGTGGCGGCGATCACCGGGGTGATCTCCCGGACGTTGGCGAACGACCCGACCAGCCCCATGAACGACTCGGCGCCGATGGACCGCAGGCCGGTGTAGCCCTGCAGCCCGACCTCGGTGCCGACGAAGAACGCCATGGTGAAGATCACGAAGATCATGCCGCCGCCGACGACCGTGGCGCCGGTGCCCACCACGACATCGCTGACGTGCCGCGCGACCACGCGGGCGTACCTGCGGCGCCACACCAGGTCGCGCACCGAGTACAGCAGCACCCGGTGGATGAACACCGGCCACCGTGCCAGGTCGCTGTGCCGCCGCAGCGCCGCCTCGGCGGAGCGCGCCGTGCGGGTGCCGACCCGGGTGGGGAGGAGTGGGCCGGCCATCAGATCTTGGGCGGGAACGCGACGAAGTACACCGTCGTGATCACGTAGTTGAGGGCGAACACCAGCATGAAGGCGACCACGATCGCCCGGTTGACCGCGCGGCCCACCCCGACCGGGCTGGTGGCGCAGTTCATCCCCATGTAGGCGGCGACGATCGCGGCGACCAGCCCGAACAGCCACGATTTCAGCAGCGTGACGATCAGGTCGGATATCTGGAGCAGGGACACCGCGCCGTCGAAGTAGGCGCCGGGGGTGACGTCCTGCAGCAGCACGTTGAACACGAACCCGCCGGCGGCTCCCGCGATGATGACCAGGGACGCCAGCAGCATCGCCACCAGGCTGCCCGCCCACAGCCGGGGGGTGACCAGCCGGTGGATCGGGTTGACCGCCATCGCCTCCATGGCCGACAACTCATCGCGGATGCGGCGGGCGCCCATGTCGGCCGTCATCGCCGCGCCGCCCGCGCCGGCGATGATGAGGGCGGCCGCGATCGGCGCGACCTCGCGGACCAGGCCGACGATGACCGCGCCGCCCGTCGCCGACTGCGCGCCGAGTTGCGCGGCGAGCTGGCCCACCTGGAGCGCGACCGTGGCGCCGAGCGGCAGTGACACCAGGATCACCGGCAGGCTCGTGACGCGGGCCAGGAACCAGGCCTGTTCGACGAACTCCCAGAACCAGGTGCGCACGTCCCAGGTGCGCCGTAGCCCTTCCAGCGCGATGACGAATAGTTCGCCCGTTTCGCCGAGCAGGTTGTGGATCCGTGCCGGTACCTGCACCGTCGCCATGGACCGTCACCTCCTCCCTGGAGTGCCGTGCCACCCGATCGCCGATCCGGCGGCGGGGCCACAGTAGTGAGTTGTTGACACTTCGACAATGGTTTCCATCTAGACGTCAATAGGATCGGCATTCCCCGGGGACCGACAGTCCCCGGGTGATGAAATCCGCCCCGTCACTGCTCACCAAGTGACAATTCAGGGGCCGGCGCGTGGGGGTACATCTGGCTCCATGACCGCTGAGGCCGGCGTGGCGCGTGATGGGCCGGGCACCGACCGTGTCCCGGGAGGTGCCGCGGGGCACGGTCGATGCCGGGGGGCCGCCCTTGCGGTGGCACCCCGGTCCGGGGGAGCGGACCGGGGCGCTCCGGTGCCGTCGCGTCCGGCGGCGAGACCGCGGGGTGAGCGGCTGCACGAGGAGTCGTTTCCGCTCGGTCATGCCTTCGCCTTTCTCGTGGGCGACGCGGGGTCGTTCGTCGCGGCCGGACGGGCCGGCACGAGAGGGGAGGGCCGTGCGTCACTGCTCCGCCGCCTCGGGTAGCCGGAACGCTAGATGATTATTGGCGACTTGCCAATAGGTATTGGCGGTCCGCTAATAATCATCTAGGGTTCAGCTGGTCGGACAGGAGCCGTCATGGACGTGGACACACCATGGGCGACCGCCGTCGCGGTCGTTTCGAGCAGCGCTTACCTGCTCGGCATCGCCTCGTTCAAGGTCGCGGCCCGCGATATGGAACCCCTGCGCGGCACCCGTCCCGTCAGGCTGGCCGCCGCGATGCTCACCAGCCGGACATGGTGCGGCGGCGCCGTCCTCGCCGTGGCGGGAGCGGCCCTGCAGTGGATGGCCCTGTCCTCCCTCACGCTGCCCGCCGCGCACCCGGCGCTGCTCGCCGGCCTGGCGGCGCTGCTCATCTTCGCGACGGCCGAACTCGGCGAGCGGCTCAACCGCCGCGAATGGGGATGCGTCGGGCTGACCGGCCTGGCCGCGCTCATGGTCGCGCTGTCCGGCGCGGACTTCGGGCCCGCCGCGGGCCTGCCCTCCCCGGCGCTGCTCGCGGCCCTCGCACTGCCCTCGCTCGTGCTGCCGCTGGCGCTGTTCTCCGCCGGCGAACTCTCCCCGGCCGGCACGCACGCCCGCCCGCTCACCGGCGTCGCCTACGGCGTCAGCGCGGGAATCCTGGTCGGCACCGCCGAGCTGGCGCTCGGGGGGATCACGCTGCTCCGGCACACGGACACCCCGCTCGTGGCCACGCCCTACCCGTACCTTCTCGTCACCGCGGCCGCGATGGGGATCGCCCAGCTGCAGATCGCCCTGCAACGCTGCCGGCTCGTCATGATCGGCATCATCGCGACCGTGACCGCCAAGACCTATCTGCTGGGCACGTCCATCGTCCTGTACGGGTACGGATGGCCCGGGCAGCCGGCGCGGGGCTTCCTCATCGCGGGGCTGACCCTCTCCTTCCTCGCGATCGCCGTCCTGCCGCACCACGAGATCTCCAAGCGGAGGGAGGAAGTCCGGCCGCAGCCCGCCTGGCCTCCCTACCGGGAACGGCCCTGGTGACCGGGCCTCTTCCGGATCAGCTCGCGTGAGAGAGGCCGAGGCCGCCGTCGACACCGAGGTGCTGGCCGCTGATGAACCCGGCGCGGTCGCTGGCCAGGAAGCAGACCGCCTCGGCGACGTCGTCGACGGTGCCGTACAGGGGCGGCCAGGGCGACTCGTCCTCGACGGGGAGCTCGTCGGAGAGCGACCCCACGGTCACCCGGTTGACGCGGACACCGTGGGTGCGCTCGGCGGCGGCGACGCTCCTGACGAGGTCGTCCAGTTCGAGGTCGCGCTCCCGGTCCCGGACGGCGGAGGTCACCACGACGGCGCTGCCGCGGGTGCGGCGTAGCCGGGGGAGCGTCGCGGAGACCAGCTCGGCGACGGCGCGGGGATGCGGCGTTCCCGGCCGCAGCACGAGGACACAGGTGTGCAGCTCGGGAGTGATGTCGGGGATGCCGGCCGGGCAGGGTGGGAGCTCGCCCAGGACCGTCACCATGCTGCCGAGCTGGACGAACCGCGAGGCGATGGCCTGCACGGCGGGATCGCCGCCGCCGATCACCATGGCCGTTCCCCGGCGGAACGAGAAGTCGGTCATCGGGCACCTGCTTTCCGGTACCAGGCGGACATGCCGCCGTTGACGGGGAGCCCCGCGCCGGTGACCAGGGCGCGCCGGCCGTTCAACGGTGCGGACTCCATGGATCACGTGCTCCCGACGAGGCTGTGCCGACCAGGTGATGCGAGCCGATTCTGAAACATTGTTTCAATTGATGTCAAGGTGCGGTGTCCTGTTCGGTGTCCTGATGGTGCAGGTGGGCCGGGCGGCCGTGGCCCGGTGGCCGGTGGACTCACTACCCGCGAGTAGGTGATGAGGGGGTTACGTCGCCGATCGGGCTGATGTTTCGCCGGTGATCCGGCGAACCGGGTCGCGTTCGGCTCGTTCTCGGGGTGATCCGCGAAATCCGTCCTTGACATGTCTGAAACCGAGTTTCAAAATCTGGTTTCACGCTGCTCGGCGGTTCGCCGGGCCATCGAAGGGATCAGGTCATGACTCAGCGGACCTCACTCGCCCACCGAGAACCCCCGGAAGGAACCGCCGCTCGGGTCGAGGGAGCCGGGCCGACATGCCGGGCCTGAGCGTCGAGAACCTGGAGCTGAGCTTCGGCGGCATCCGCGCGCTCGACCAGCTGTCGTTCGAGGTCGCGGAGGGCTCGCTGTGTGCCCTGGTCGGCCCCAACGGGGCCGGGAAGAGCAGCGTGTTCAACTGCGTCACCGGGCTCTACCGCCCCTCGGCCGGCCGGGTCGTCTTCGACGGGCAGGACCTGCTCAGGCTCCCGGCGCACGCGGTGGCCGCGGCGGGCGTCGCCCGCACGTTCCAGAACCTCGCGCTGTTCCCCCGGCTGACCGTCCTGGAGAACGTGCTGCTGGGCGGCCACCTGAACCAGCGGTCCGGCCCGCTGGCCTGCGCGCTGCACCTGCCGCGGCACCGCCGCGCCGAGCGGGCGCTCCGCGCGGAGGCCGGTGAGGTGCTCGAACTGCTCGGGCTGGCGTCCCTGGCCGACCACCTCGCCGCGGGGCTGCCCTACGGCACCCTCAAACGGGTCGAGCTGGCCCGGGCCCTGATGTCCCGGCCCCGGCTGCTCCTGCTGGACGAGCCCGCCGCCGGCCTGCCGCACGGTGAGGTCGCCGACCTCGGCGACCTGATCGCGCGGATCCGCACGGAGCTCGGGCTGTCGATCGTCCTCGTCGAGCACCACATGGGCATGGTCATGTCGATCTCCGACAAGGTCGTCGTGCTGAACCTGGGCCGCCGGATCTGCCAGGGCACGCCGGACGAGGTGTCGCGCGACCCCGACGTGATCGCCGCCTACCTCGGGGAGGCGGCATGAGCCCCGTCCTGGAGGTCCACGAGCTCACCGCCGGGTACGGCTCGCTGACGGTCCTGCGCGAGGTCGGCTTCACGGTTGGCGAGGGCGAGATCGTGGTGATCCTCGGCGCGAACGGGGCGGGGAAGACCACCACCCTGCGCGCGCTCAGCGGGCTCATCCCCGCCGCGGGGAGCGTCGCCCTGCACGGAGAGGAACTGCAGGGCAGGCGGGCCGACGCCCGGGCCAGGCTCGGGCTCGGTCACGCCCCCGAGGGACGCGGGACCTTCGGTGACCTCACGGTCGACGAGAACCTGCGGATGGGCGGGCTCCGGCTGCCCCGGCGGGAGGTCCCCGCCGCCCTGGACCACGCCTACGGCCTGTTCCCGCAGCTCGCCCCGCTGCGCGACCGGGCCGCCGGCCGGCTGAGCGGCGGCGAGCAGCAGATGCTCACCGTCGCGCGGGCGCTCATGACCCGGCCCCGGCTGCTCCTGCTCGACGAACCCTCGATGGGCCTGGCGCCGCAGGTCACCGCCGAGCTCTTCGCCGAGCTGGGCCGGATCAACGCGGAGTCGCGCACGGCGATGCTGCTCGTCGAGCAGAACGCCGCGGTCGCCCTGACCATCGCCCACCGCGGCCACGTCCTGGAGTCGGGCCGCATCGTCCTCACCGGAACCGGGCCCGAGCTCGCGGGCAACGCCTCGGTCCGCCGCGCCTACCTGGGGGTCTGATCGTGGCTCTCTTCCTGCAACGCGTCATCGACGGCATCGGCAACGGCATGCTCTACGGGGCCGTCGCGCTCGCGCTCGTCCTCATCTACCGGGCCACCGGAATGGTCAACTTCGCCCAGGGCGAGATGGCCATGTTCTGTACGTTCGTCACCTGGAAGCTGGCCGACCACCAGTTCGGGATCGGGCTGCCCATCGTGGTGGGCATCGCCGGCGGGGTGGCCTTCGGGTTCCTGTTCGGCATGGCGCTCGAACGCGTGGTCATCCGCCCGTTCGAGTCGGCCGACCACCTCAGACAGATGATCGTCACACTCGGGCTGTTCCTGGCGATCAACGCGCTCGCCGCGTGGATCTTCACCGCCGACACCCAGCGCCTCGCCTCGCCCTTCCCCTCGGGCGCGCTGCACCTGGGCGGGGTGTCGCTCTCCTACCAGGAACTCGGCGTGGTGGGGGTCCTGCTGGTGATGGCGCTGCTGCTGCGCGAGCTGTTCGGGCGCACCCGGCTCGGCCTGGCCATGCGCGGCGCGTCCATGAACCCCGAGTCCAGCCGGCTGCTCGGCGTCGACGTGAGCCGGATGCTGATGGTCGGGTGGGGGCTGTCGGCGGCGATCGGCGCGCTGGCCGGCGCGCTGGTGGCCCCGGCCGTCTTCGTCAGCCCCGGCATGATGCAGACCCTGCTGCTGTACGGGTTCGCCGCCGCCGTCCTCGGCGGCTTTGACAGCGCCCCCGGGGCGCTGGTGGGCGGCGTCGTGGTCGGTGTGACCCAGGCGCTGGTCAGCGGCTACGTCTCGGCGATCGGCACCCAGCTGCAGCTGGCCACGGCCTTCGCCCTCATCCTCGCGGTCCTGCTGGTCCGGCCGCAGGGCCTGTTCGGTCGAGTTCCGGTGGAGCGGGTGTGAACAAGACGACGAACCGTATTCTCTGGGCGGTGCTGCTGGGCGCGCTCGTCCTGGCGCCCTTCTTCGTCGGCACCGTCGAGATCTCCGCCTTCCAGAAGGTCATCTATCTGTCCGTGGCGGTGATGAGCCTCAACGTCCTGACCGGCTTCAACGGGCAGGCGTCGATCGGCCACAGCGCCTTCATGGGCATCGCGGCCTACTTCACCGCCCTCGCGGTGCAGAGCCACGGCTGGTCGTACTGGGCGGCGCTGCCGGCGTCGGTCCTCGTCGCGGCGCTCGTCGGCGCGGCGGCCGGGGTGCCCGCGCTGCGCATCCGGGGGATGAACCTGGCGCTGGTGACACTCGGCCTGGCCATGGTGTTCCCGCAGCTCCCGGTCCGGTTCACCGAGGAGACCGGCGGCACCCAGGGCATGATCCTGGACGAGTCGCTCGGCGCCCCGGCGTTCCTGGCCGTCTCGGACGTGGCCTGGCGGTACTGGGTGCTCCTCACCCTCGCGGTCCTGGCGTTCTGGCTGGTGCGCAACACCCGGGCGAGCCGCCTCGGCAGGTCCATCATCGCCATCCGGGACCAGCCGATCGCCGCGCACACCGCGGGGGTCAACGTCGCCGCCACGAAGATCTCGGTCTTCGCCGTCAGCGCGGGGATGGCCGGGCTGGCCGGGTGGATGTTCACCGTCACCAACCAGTTCGTCAGCCCGAGCGACTTCACCGTCCTCGTCTCGATCAACCTGCTCCTCGGCATGGCCGTCGGGGGCTCGGGCACCCTGCTCGGGCCCGTGATCGGCGCGGCGTTCCTGCACTACGTGCCCGACGCGGTCACCGCGACCGGGATCGACCCGGTGCTCACGCCCGTCCTGTACGGCCTGGTCCTGATCCTCGTCGTCTACTTCCTGCCGGGCGGTGCGGCGGGCGGGCTCGCCCAGCTCGCGAAGCGGTTCTCCACCGCCCGGAAGCCTTCGCCGCCGGCCGGGGAACCCGCGCGGCCCGTCTCGCAGCTCACCTCCTCCACCCCGAACCCCTAGGAGCGATGCCGTGCACCCCCGACCGAAGATCATGCTCATGGCCGCGGCGCTCGGCGCCGTCGGCCTCGCCGCGGGCGCCTGCGGCGGCGGCGCCGTCAACGACACCTCGGGCGCCGCCGCCGGCGGCTCGGGGCTGACGAGGAACTGCCCCGACAACGGCACCACCGGTCTCACCGACACCACCATCAAGCTGGGGCTGTCCCAGCCGCTCTCGGGGCCGTACGTCTCCGTCGGCGGGCAGCTCTACGGGATGCAGGCGTACTTCGGCTACATCAACTCCCAGGGCGGGATCAAGGGCCCGGACGGCAAGCGGCGCAAGGTGGAGCTGGTCTACAAGGACGACGCCTACACCGCCACCAAGGCCAAGGCCAACGTCGACCAGCTCATCAACCGGGACAAGGTGTTCGCGCTGCTCGGGCAGTTCGGCACCGCCGGCAACCTGGCGGCACGGCCCGTGATCGCCCAGCAGTGCGTCCCCTCACTGTTCGCCACCACCGGCGCGCCCGAGCTGGCGAACCCGAAGTACCCCTGGGCGATCGCCGGGTCCATCAGCTACATGGTCGAGGGCCGCATCCTCGGCAAGTACGTCCGCGACACCACCCCGAACGCCACCGTGGCGGTGCTCGAACAGGACGACGACCTGGGCAAGGCGTACCGGCAGGGCTTCGACCAGGCCATCGCGGGCTCCGGGGTCAAGGTCGTCAAGACCGAGACGTTCGAGGCCAGCGACCCCGACGTCAAGAACCAGATCACCACGCTCGCCGCCACGAAGGCCGACCTCTACTTCAACATCTCGTCCGGCCTGACCGGGCTGCAGGCGCTGAACCATGTCCACGAGTCGGGGTGGAAGCCGCAGGTCATCCAGGTGTCGCAGCTCCCGACGCCGCTGCTGAACAAGTTGCAGCCCGGGGCGGGCGACAAGCTCATCCTCGGCACCACCGGCCAGGACTTCACCAACCCCGAGGTGGTGCGGAACAGCGCCGAATACCAGCTCTACCTGCAGTGGCTGCGCAGGACGCCCGGTGCCGACAAGATCGACCCGATCAGCGCCTCGCTCGGCTGGACCCAGGGGCGCCTGTTCGACTGGACGGTGCAGCACGCCAAGTCGATGGACCGGGCCGGCGTGATGGAGTCCGCCCGCAACCTCGACTACACCGGGCCGACGTTCACCCTTCCCGGAATCAAGATCAGGACGACGCCCGGCGACCCGCACCTGCTCGAAGGGCTGCGGTTCCACCGCTTCGACCGCGGCAAGGGGCACCTCGTCCCCTTCGGTGAGGTGATCGACATCGACGGGCAGGTGAAGTACGAGGCCGTCACCGGCTGAGCGCGCCGGGTCCGGGGTCGACGGCCCCGGACCCCGGCGGGTCGGAGAAGATTGAAACATGGTTTCTGTAAGGTGTCCGGTCCGGGGAAAGTCGGAGCTCCAGGGTGTGGCGTGGCGCACATTCGTGGAATAGCATTTCAGAACCAGAATCCACTCTGGATCGGGTCCTCGACCGTCTCCCGTGGGCGGCCGGGTGCCGGCCGGTCGGGCAGGGAGCGGAATGGCGCAGGGCGTGTTCGTGGTCATCGGGGTGGGCGGTATGGGCCTCGCCATCGCCCGCCGGCTGGGGTCCGGATACGACCTGCTCCTGGCCGACCGCGACGAGGCGGTGCTCGAGGCCGCGGCGACGGCGCTCTCCCGGGAGGGGCAGCAGGTCGTCGCCCAGCCCGCCGACGTGTCGGTGCGGGGCTCGGTCGCCGCGCTGGCCGAGCGTGCCGCGGCTCTCGGCCCGGTTCTGCGGCTGGCCCACACCGCCGGGCTCTCGCCCGCCCGGGCGCCGGTCCAGGACATCATCGACGTCGACCTCCTCGGGGTCGCGTACGTCCTGGAGGAGTTCCGGCGGGTGATCGCCTCGGGCGGTGCCGGCGTCGTGATCACGGGCATGGCCGGGCACGGCCTGGAGGAACTGCCCTACGAGCACGAGAACCGGCTCGCCGAGCTGCCGAGCGGTGAGCTGGCGGGGTCGCCGATGCTGGCGGCCCGGCGGTTCGCCGACGGTGAGCACGCCCATGCCTTCGCCAAGCGTGCCGGGCGGCTCCGGGTGCGCGCGGCCAGCGTGTCCTGGGGGCATGTGGGCGCGCGGATCAACTCGATCAGTCCCGGGGTCGTCTCCACCCCGGCGGGGCTGGCCGAACTGGAGTCGCCGAACGGGCCGGCGCTCAAGGAGATGATCGACGGGTCGGCCGTCGGCAGGGTCGGCACCCCGGGCGACGTCGCGGCGGCGGCCGAGTTCCTGCTGGGGCCGGCGGCCAGTTTCATCACCGGCACGGACCTCCTCGTCGACGGAGGGGTCACCGCCGCGATCCGCACCGGCAGCCTCGACCTCGCGTCGCCTCTGCTCCGGGGCCGGTAGCGGCCGTCGCGCCTCAGCCGATGTCGCGCATGACCAGCCGGGTGACCTCCTCGATGTTCCGCATCGCCTCGGTCACCGTGGTGCGGCCCGTCGTCCACGAGGTCAGCCCCATGCCGAGGGTGGAGCTGATCGCCACCCGGGCCGGGCGCGCGACCTCCTCGGGCAGGTCGCCCATCAGCGCGCGCATGACGCGCTCGTTCTCCTCGCCCAGGCCCACCAGGGTCTCGCTGACGTACGGGTCGTTGCACGCCTCCAGGTGCACGGCCAGCCGCGCGAAGTTCGGGTTGTGCTGAAACGCCCGCATCTCGCGCAGGACGAAGGCGAGTACCCGCTCGCAGACGCTGGCGGAGCCGTCCTCCGAGCGCCCGCCGGGCTGCTTGGAGAGGTCGCTGATCACCTTCTCGCTGAGCCGCCCGTGCCAGTCGGCCCACGCCGCGGCCAGCAGGTGGTCCTTGGAGGCGAAGTAGCGGTAGGCCGTGCCGAGCGCCACGCCCGAACGCTCGGCGACCTCGCGCATCTGGAGGTTTTCCGGCCCGGTCTCCGAAACGATCTCGATCACCGTTTCGGTGAGCCTGCGGCGGCGGGCGAGCTGGCTCGGGGTCATGGTGCCGACCGTCGCTCGGAAGAAGTCGTGACTCACGCCGCTCAGCTTACGGCAACCGTGTTTCAGCTATCGGCCTTCCGGCATCACGCCGCGGAGATCGAGAAGGGAGGATCCCTTGACATGTCTAGAACCACGTTTCAGAATCAGGTTTCACGTAGCCCGTGACGGGCCGGTACCAGGAAAGGGGTACGCACATGGCAGAGCGCGAATGGCGCGGCTTCGACGCCGACAACCACTACTACGAGGCGCTGGACGCGTTCACCCGGCACATCGAGCCGGAGTACGCCAAGCGGGCCATGCAGTGGGCCCAGGTCGACGGCAAGACCCGCCTGCTGGTCGGCGGCAAGGTCAACCGGTTCATCCCGGACCCGACGTTCAGCAAGCTGGCCCGCCCCGGCGTCCTGGAGGAGTACTTCCGGGGCAACGCCGGCGGCTCGGTCGTCACGCTGTTCGGCGAGCTGGAGCCGACCCGCAGGGAGTACCGCGAACGCGACGAGCGACTCAAGGCGATGGACGAGCTGCGCCTCGACGGCGCGCTGTTCTTCCCCACCCTCGGCGTCGGGATGGAGCAGTCGCTGCGCCACGACCTGCCCGCGATGACCGCGGCCTTCCGGGCCTTCAACGCCTGGCTGGACGAAGACTGGGGCTTCCACTACAAGGAGCGGATCTTCGGCGCCCCCTACCTGACCCTCGCGGACGTCGGCAACGCGGTCGCCCAGCTCGACTGGGTGCTGGAGCGCGGCGCCCGCGTCGTGGTGATGCAGGCCGGCCCGATCTGGACCGAGCGCGGCTGGAAGAACCCCGGCGACCCGCTGTTCGACCCCTTCTGGGCGCGGGTGAACGAGGCCGGCATCGTCGTGGCCTACCACGGCGGCGACACCGTCTACAGCGACATCACCGCCTGGTGGGGCGAGTCCGGCGAGGTCGAGGCGTTCCGCGGCACCCCGCTGCGCGGCCTGCTGTCGCCCTCGCCCATCGCCGACACGCTCGCGTCGATGCTCGCCTACCGGATGTTCTCCCGGTTCCCCCACCTGCGGGTCGCCGCCATCGAGACCGGGTCCGACTGGCTCGGGCCGCTGTTCAAGCTGCTGAAGAAGTCCTTCGTGCAGAACCCCCAGATGTGGGACGCCGACCCGCGGGAGACCTTCCGCCGGCACGTGTGGATCTCCCCGTTCCACGAGAACGACCTCTCGGAACTCAAGGAGCAGGTCGGCGCCGAGCGCATCATGCTGGGCTCCGACTGG
This sequence comes from Actinomadura craniellae, assembly GCF_003289645.1. GTDB lineage: Bacteria > Actinomycetota > Actinomycetes > Streptosporangiales > Streptosporangiaceae > Actinomadura_D > Actinomadura_D craniellae. Next base: position 104,701 of record NZ_QLYX01000013.1, read on the forward strand.
CCGCACGTCGAGGGTCTCGCCGAGCCGCTCGCCTTCGTCAAGGACCTGGAGCAGTCCGGATACAGCGACGACGAGATCCAGCTCGTCGTGCACGACAACGCCGCCGCGCTCGTCCGCCCCCAGGCCTGAAAGGCACGGCCATGACATTCCCCCAGGGCGTTCCCGTCATCGACACGATGATCGGCTTCCCGCAGGAGGGCACCGCGCAGTACGACTTCATCCGCAGGCAGACCAAGGACGCCGAGTCCAAGGAACAGATGGAGTTCCCCGCCGAGTACATGTTCAAGGAGGTGCCCAAGGACCTGCCGACCGAGGACCCCGTCAGCGTCACGCTGCGCGAAATGGACCGCCACAACATCGAACGCGGCATGATCGGGGTCGAGGACGAGACCTCCCGGTTGGCGCTCAAACGGCACCCCGACCGGTTCGTGGCCTCCGGGAACGTCGATCCCAACACCGGCATGGACGGCGTCCGCCAGTTGGTCCGCGAGTACGAGGAGTTCGGGATCCGCGCGGTCGGCGCCTTCCCCTCCGGGACGTTCCCGCAGGTCGCCATCAACGACAAGAAGATGTACCCGTTCTACGCCAAGTGCGTGGAACTCGACATCCCGATCTTCGTCTGCGCCGGGGTGCCCGGGCCCCGGCTGCGGATGGAACCGCAGCGCGTCGAGCTCATCGACGAGGTCATGTACGACTTCCCCGACCTGGTCTTCGTGACCCGGCACGGATGCGAGCCGTGGACCGACCTGGCGGTCAAACTGCTGCTCAAGTGGCCCAACCTGTACTACTCCACCAGTGCGTTCGCGCCGAAGTACTACCCGCAGGCCATCGTCGACTTCGCCAACACCCGCGGCGCCGACAAGGTCCTGTACGGCGGCTACTTCCCCATGGGGCTCTCGCTGGAGCGCATCTTCACCGACATGCCGAACGTTCCCTTCCGCGAGCACGTCTGGCCCAAGTTCCTGCACGAGAACGCCCGCCGCCTGCTCAAGCTCGACCAGTAGGAGCGTTCATGACCATCGGACTCACCGAGGAACAGCACGAGCTGGCGGGCTCGGTCGCCGGTTTCGTCGCCCGGCACGCCCCCCGCGAGCGGACCCGGGCGGCGCTGGACCGGCTCGCCGCCGGCGACCCGCCCGAGAGCTGGGATGCCCTGGTCGCCCAGGGCCTGCTCGCGGTGCACCTGCCGGAGGAGCACGGCGGCGCCGGCGGCACGGCTGCGGACCTCGCCGTCGTCGTTGAGGAGGCGGCGCGGGGGCTGCTGCCCGGGCCGTTCCTGCCCACCGTCCTGACCAGCGCCGTCCTGACCTGGCTGGACGGCGGCACCACCGCCAAGTCGGTCCTGGACCGGTTTGCCGCGGGGGCTCGCGGCTGCTGCGCGCTGAGCGCGGACGGCCTGACCGCAGTGCGATCCGGTGACGGCTACCTCGTCACCGGCACCACCGGCCACCTGCTCGCCCCGGCCAGCGCCGACCTGCTCCTGCTCGGCGCGCGGGCCGAGGACGGCGAGGTCTGGTTCCTCCTGGACGGGCCGCCCGGGGACCTGGCCCCCTCCGGCGGCGTCGACCCGACCCGCGGCCTGGGCCGCATCACCCTGCGGGAGCTGCCGGTCTCCCGGGACCGGCTCGTCGCGGTGGACGGCGACCGGGTCCGGAACGTCGCCGCCGTGCTGTTCGCCGCCGAGGCGGTGGGGCTGGTCCGCTGGTGCCTGGAGACGGGCCTCGACTACGTCAAGACGCGCGAGCAGTTCGGCCGTCCCGTCGGGTCGTTCCAGGCGGTCAAGCACAAGTGCGCCCGGATGTTCGTCGAACTGGAGACGATGGCCGCCGCGGCCTGGGACGCCGCCCGCGCCGTGGGCGGGCCCGACGACCAGCTCGAACTCGCCGCCGCGACGGCGGCGCTGGTGTGCGTGCACACCGCGCGGCGGCTCGGCCTGGAGACGATCACCCTTTTCGGCGGCATCGGCTACACCTGGGAGCACGACGCCCACCTCTACTGGCGCCGGGGGATGAGCCTGGGCAGCCTGCTCGGCCCGCCGGCCGGGTGGGAGCGCGTCCTCGGCCGCGGCGCCCTCGCCCGGGAGCGCGACTTCGCCATCGACCTGCCGGAGGAGGACATGGCGTTCCGGGCCGAGGTCGCCGAGGTCATCGCCGCGGCGGCCGGGCTCCCCGAACCCGGCCGGCGGCGGCACCTCGCCGCGGCGGGCCTGGTCGCGCCGCACTTCCCGAAGCCGTACGGGCGCGCCGCCACGCCCACCGAGCAGATCGTCATCGCACAGGAGTACGAGCGCGCCGGGGTCACCGCACCGTCCCTGGTGATCGGTGACTGGGCGCTGCCCACCGTCCTGGCGCACGGCACCGAGGAGCAGATCGCGGCGTTTATCCCGCCGACCCTGCGCGGCGAGATCACCTGGTGCCAGCTGTTCAGCGAGCCCGGGGCCGGCTCGGACCTGGCCTCGTTGAGCACCCGCGCCGTCAAGGTCGACGGCGGCTGGCAGATCACCGGCCAGAAGGTCTGGACGTCGAGCGCGCACGAGGCCGACTGGGGGATCTGCCTCGCCCGCACCGACCCGGACGTCCCCAAGCACAAGGGCCTGTCGTACTTCCTGGTCGACATGCGAGCGAAGGGGGTGGAGGTCCGCCCGCTGCGCGAGGCCAACGGCGGGCACCTGTTCAACGAGGTCTTCCTCACCGAGGTCTTCGTCCCGGACGCCCGGCTGGTGGGGGAGCCGGGCCAGGGCTGGTCCCTCGCCCGGACCACCCTCGGCAACGAGCGCGTCAGCATGGGCGGGATGGGCGTGACCACCCTCGACCTGCCCGCCCTCGCCCGCGCGGCCGGCGCCCCGGCCGACGAGGACGTGACACGCGAGTTCGGCAGGCTGACGGCCGGAATCCAGGCGATCTCCGCCATGGGGCTGCGCGCCACCCTGCGCCGGGTCTCCGGCCTGCGGCCGGGCGCGGAGGCCAGCGTCGCGAAGGTCGCGGCCGGCTGGCAGGTCGCCGCCGTCTCCGACGCCGCCCTGGGCTGGGCGGGGGCGGCGGGCGCCGCCGAGGACGGGCCCGCCGGGGACGCCGTCCACGCCTACCTCTCCGTCCCGCCCCAGCTCATCGGCGGCGGAACGGTGGAGATCCAACTCAATGTGATCTCCGAGCGGATCCTCGGGCTGCCCCGCGGCTGACCCGGCCCGCCGCCCCGGCCCCGCCCCGGGGCGGCCCCTCCACCCCCACCCACGCCGGAGGACCCAGTGACCGACACTCTCCACGACCCCGGCCGGCGCGCCCCCGCGCCCGTCACCCTCACCTGGCCCGGCGACCGCCTGCTGGACGAAGCGTCCTGGGCGATGCTGTGCGGCCCCGGCGCCCCCTTCGAACGGACCACCGAAGACGTGCTCGGCACACCCGTCGAGGTGTTCGCGCAGCGTCCCCGGAGCCTCCCGGAACTGCTCGACCGGGCCCGCACCACCACCCCCGACCTGCCCTACCTGGTGTTCGACGGCCCGCGACCGGAGACCTTCACCTTCGCCCGGGCGCACGCCATGGCGGCCGCCTACGCCGCGGTGCTCGCCGACCGCCACGGGGTGACCAAGGGCGACCGGGTCGCCGTCGCCGCCCCCAACACCAGGGAGTACGTCCTGGCCTACTGGGCGACGGTGTCGCTCGGAGCGATCCTCGTCGGCCTCAACGGCTGGTGGACCCCCGCGGAGATGGACCACGGGGTCGAGCTCACCGAGCCCGCCGTGGTCCTGGGGTCGGGCAGGCCCCTGGAGCGGGTGTCCGGCGTTCCGTGGATCCGGCGGACCGGCACCCCGGTCGTCGCTCTGGAGGAACTGCACCGGGCGGCGCTCTCCCTGGACCGGGCGCCCACCGAACTGCCCCCGGTGGATCTGCACGAGGACGACCCCGCCGCGATCATGTTCACCAGCGGCACCACGGGCCGGCCCAAGGGGGCGACGATCTCCCACCGCAACTTCGTGTACTTCACCATGCACGGCATGCTCGGCGGCGCGGTGAACGCGATGCGGGACGCCGGACTTTACCGGCAGCAGCCTCCCGACGGCCAGCGCGTGACGCTGTGCGCCAGCCCGCTGTTCCACGTGTCCGGCGCGGGCGTCGTCATCGCCGTCGCCCCGGTCGTCGGGATCAAGGTGGTCTTCCCCGGCCCCGGGCGGTGGGACGCCGAGCGGGTGCTGAAGCTCACCGACGAGCACCTGATCACGCAGTGGAGCGGGGTGCCCACCCACTACTGGCGGCTGCTCGACCACCCCGACTTCGACCGGTACCGCACCGATCAGGTGACCATGGCCGGCAGCGGCGGCGCGGTCTTCGCGCCGGAGCTGATGCGGTCCATCCAGAAGCGGATGCCCGGCGTGCAGTTGGGCAACGGCTACGGGATGACCGAGACCCTGGGCACCGGCACCCTCATCAACGGCGCGCTGCTGGAGGAACACCCCGGCACGGTGGGGCCCGCCGTCCCCTGCACCCGGGTGCAGGTGCGCGACCTCGATGGCGAGCCGCTGCCCGAGGGAGAGGTCGGAGAGATCCACATCCAGGGCCCCGGGGTCTTCCTCGGTTACTGGCGCAACCCCGGGGCCACCGAGGCCGTGCTGGCCCCCGGCCGCTGGTACCGGACGGGCGACTACGGGCGCATCACCGGCGGCCTCCTCTACCTGGAGAGCCGGATGCGCGACCTCATCCTGCGCGGCGGCGAGAACATCTACCCCATCGAGATCGAGTACCGCCTGGTCGAGCACCCCGACATCGCCGAGGCGTGCGTCATCGGCGTCCCGCACCAGGTCCTCGGCCAGGAGGTCAAGGCGTTCGTCGTCCCCGAGTCGGGCCGGACGCTCACCGGGCAGGACGTCCGGGAGTGGGCCGCCGCCACGCTTGCTTCGTTCAAGGTCCCGGCCCACGTCGAGTTCCGCGACTCGCTGCCCTACAACGAGACCGGAAAGGTGATGAAACGCCTCCTGGAGGAGGAGTCCGGCACGCCCTAGCCCCCGGCGTGCCGCGGCGGCCCGTCCCGCCGCGGCGCGCCGGTGACCACGCGCCCCGCCGTCCACGCCCACGGGGGCACGGCGGGCGCGCACCCCCTCGCAGGAAGGAGACGCCATGCCGGCGTACTCGCTCGACCACATCGCCATCGCCATGCCCGACTGGGCTCCCGCGGGCCCCGTCCTCGCGGACGCGCTCGGCGGTCACTGGGGCCACGGGGCGCACCTGCCGCACATGAACGTCTGCCAGGTCCTGTACGGCAACGACATGCGCATCGAACTCCTCGCCCCCGGCTCCGCCCCCGACTCGTTCGTCCGGCGCTTCCTGGAGCAGTCCGGCTGGGCGAGCCGCCCCCACCACGTCATGTTCAAAGTCACCGACATCCAGGCGACCCTCGCCGCCGCATCCCGGCACGGCATCGAACCCATCCTGGTCAACACCGCCAACGACCTCTGGATGGAGGCGTTCCTGCACCCCCGGGACACCGGCCTGGGCTTCCTGATCCAGTTCGTCGAGTCGCCGATCAACCCCTCCGACGCCAACTCGGTCAACGGAGTGCCCGCCCCCTGGATCACCCGGGAGGACGAGCCCCCCGCGGACGTCACCTTCGTCCTCGCCCAGGTCACCGCGCTGGACGCCGGCCGCACCGTCCTCCGCGACATCCTCGGTGGCACCGAGGAACCCCTCGACGCCGAGCCCGGCTGGCAGGCGGCCCGGTTCACCTGGCCGCAGGGCGCCGACGTCATCCTCGCGGCCCGCCCGGACCTGCCCGGCCGCCCCGGCGTCCGCTCCATCGGCATCCGCCCGCGGGGAGACCTGGACCTGCCCGCCTCGCCGGTCGCCCCGGGCTTCTCCGAGACCGGCCACCTGCCCGACCTCGGGCTCTCGCTGATCGTCCCTTCATGACCTCGGGCCCGGGCGCCGGACGCGAGGTCCGGCAACCGGGCATCGCCCGCCGCCGGGCCGGTGCTCAGCGGGCGCGGGTCCCGGCGGCGAGGAAGACCGGGACGGCGACGAACAGCCGGTCGTCGCGTGCCCGGGCGGCCTGGTCGTCGAGCCAGGTGCCCGCTCCGAGGGTGGCGAGCACCGGCAGGCCCGCGGCGCCCGTCCACACGATCGTGTGGACCTCGACGGTGACGTCGGTGAACCCGTTGTCCAGCAGCAGGTTCCGGTAGCGGCGGGCGACCCGCGGGCTGGGCATGCTGTCCGCGCGGGCGTGGACGAGCGCGCGGGTGAGTTCGGGGTCACCGGAGTCGATCACGAAGGTGTCCCAGTCGTGGCCGACGAGCACCGCGCGGCCGTTCCCGGCCAGGACCCGGCGGGCCTCGGCGACGGCTCGCCCGGGTTCGTCGAGGGTGTGCAGGACCTTGTCGGCGCGGTAGCCGGTGACCGAGCCGTCGTCGAGAGGCAGCGCGGTGGCGTCGGCGACATGGAACTCGCCTGCGGGCCAGCGCTCGGCGGAGATCTCGATCATGGCGGGGTCCAGGTCGACGCCGATGGCCCGCACCCCGCGGGCGGCCAGTTCGCCGACGGCGCGCCCGCCGCCGCAGCCGACGTCGACGACGGTGTCGCCCAGCGCTCGGTACGTGCGTTCCCGCAGGTCGCGGGCCTGGGGCAGGTCGTCAAGAGCGTCGAGGACGGCAAGCAACGTGGACATGGTCGTCATTGTGCGACTTAATGTCGACATGAAGTCAATCGGCGAGGTGGCGGCCCGGTTCGGGCTGCCGACGCACGTGCTGCGCCACTGGGAGGCGGAAGGGCTGCTGGCACCGGCCCGCGCGGGCGACCGCCGCCGCTACACCGACGCGGACCTGTACCAGGTGGCGGCGATCCTGATCTCGAAGGAGGCGGGCTTCGGGCTCGCGGACATCCGGACCATGCTGGCCGCCCGGACCGCACCGGCCCGCCACGAGGTGATGGCCCGCCACCGCGAGAGGCTGCTGGCGCGGATCGCCCGGGCACAGGCCGCACTCGACATGCTGGAGGGCGGCCTGGAATGCCCGCACGACGACATCATGACGTGCCCGCATTTCCAGGGATTTTTGGCCGACCGGCTGCAGTCGCCTGCCGCGACGGAACCGGACCGCCGCACCGCCGACCGGAGCTAGAACCTGTTTCCTGGATTGGGTACGGAGCCGGGTCGGTGGTGATGGTTCCGGCTGAGCCATCTATCCAGCGTGAGCGGTCGAACGCCCCCTCGGCAGGCCCCGGAAACGGACTCCGGCCGTACCCCCGGCTTAACTGAAACAGGTTCTAGCATCGGCTGGAAACCAGGCGTACCGTGACGCCATGGTCGAGATCCCCTTGGCGGTGCATCGGCGCACCTGCCCGCTGTGCGAAGCGATGTGCGGGTTGAAGATCCATGTACGCGGCGACGAGGTCGAGAAGATCACACCGGATGCGGACGACGTGTGGTCCAAGGGCCACATCTGCCCGAAGGGCACCACGCTGGGCGCCCTGCACCACGATCCCGACCGGCTGCGGCGTCCCGTGGTCAAGCAGCCCGACGGGACGTTCAAGGAGGTCTCCTACGCCGAGGCGTACGCGCGCTGCGACGAGCTTCTCGCACCGGTCATCGCCGAGCACGGCATCGAGGCGGTCACCGCGTACGTCGGCAACCCGCTCGCGCACGCCTTCGACCTGAGCCGGTACGTCGGCATCCTCATCGGGATGTCCGGCATCCCGATGATCTACTCGCCCGGGGTCGTCGACCAGTGGCCGAAGAACGTCGGCGCCCACCTGATGTACGGCGGCATGTGGAAGATCCCGGTGCCGGACGTCCAGCGCACCGACCTGTTCATCGCCATGGGCGCCAACCCGCAGGCCTCGCAGGGCTCGCTGATGGCGTGCCCGGACGTGATGGGCGAGATCTCGCGGATCCGCCGGGAGGGCGGCCGCGTCGTCGTGGTCGACCCGCGGCGCACCGGCACCGCGGCCAAGGCCGACGAGTGGATCCCGATCGTGCCCGGCACCGACGCGGCGTTCCTGATGGCGATGGTCCACGTGCTCTTCGCGGAGGGCCTGGTCGAGCTCGGGCACGTGGCGGAACTGGTCGAGGGCGGCCGGGACGCCGTCGACGCGCTCGGACGGCTGGCCGGGCCGTGGACCCCGGAACGGGTCGCCGGGGCCACCGGCGTCCCCGCGGACCGGATCCGGGGCCTCGCCCGGGAGCTGGCGACCACGCGACGCGCGGTGCTGTACGGCCGGATCGGCCTGTGCAACCAGGAGTTCGGGACGCTCGCGAGCTGGCTGGTCGACGTCGTGAACATCCTCACCGGCCACTTCGACGTCGAGGGCGGCCTGATGTTCCCGCTCCCGGCGGCCTGGACGGTCAGCGACCTGCCGATGCCCGGGCTGGAGAAGGGCGCGCCCAACTTCGGCCGGTGGCGCAGCCGGGTGCGCGGGGCTCCCGAGGTGCTCGGGCACGTCCCGGTGTCCTGCCTGCACGAGGAGATCACCACGCCCGGCGAGGGCCGGATCCGCGCCCTGTTCACGGTCGCCGGCAATCCCGTCCTGTCCTCGCCCGAGGGGGACCGGCTCGACGCCGCGCTGCCGCGGCTCGACGCGATGATCAGCCTGGACCTGTGGATCAACGAGACCACCCGGCACGCCGACGTGATCTTTCCGGGCTTCTCGGCGCTGGAGTCGCCGCACTTCGACGACATGATCTGGATGTTCGCGGTGCGCAGCGGCGCGAAGTTCTCCCCACCGGTGTTCGAGCCGGTCGAGGAACGGCCGGGGGAGTGGGAGATCCTGATCCGGCTCGCCGGGGCCTGCCTCGGCACGCCGATGGCCGACCTCGACGTCGCCACCATCGACGACGGGTTCTTCGACGTCCTCGCGATGGCGCACGGTGTGGACGGCGCGGCCGCCCGCGCGCACTACACCGAGGGCGGGCCGATGCGGCTGCTCGACCTGCAGATCCGCTCCGGCCCGTTCGGCGACCGGTACGGGGAGGACCCCGACGGCCTCACCCTGGACAAGGTCCGGTCCCGGCCCGACGGCATCGACCTGGGCCCGATGCGCCCCCGGCTCCGTGACGTCCTCGACACCGAGAGCGGCCGGCTCGTCCTCGCTCCGCCGTACATCACCGCCGACCTGACCCGCCTGGAGGGACGCCTCGACCGTCCCCGCCCCGAACTGGTCCTGGTGAACCGGCGGCACCTGCGCTCGAACAACTCCTGGCTGCACAACGTCCCGAACCTGGTGAAGGGCACCAACCGCTGCACCCTGCTCATGCACCCCGAGGACGCCGCCGGCCGCGGCCTCGCCGACGGCGACCTCGTCCGCGTCACCTCCCAGAGCGGCTCGATCGAGATCCCCCTGGAGATCGACGACGGCATCATGACCGGCGTCGTCTCGACCCCCCACGGCTGGGGCCACGGCAAGGACGGCGCCCGCCTGGCGGTCGCCGCCACCCGGCCGGGCGTCAACACCAACACCCTGTCCCCCGGCCACCTGGTCGACGTCCTCTCCGGTAACGCCATGGTCAACGGCTTCGAGGTGACCGTCACCCCCGCCACCCCCTGGGAACCGGTCTCGGAGAGAACCGCACGGCCGGGCAGGACGACGTGATCCGTTTCGAGGACCTGCCCGGCGTGCGGCCGTTCACGCACCGCCCTGGGCGCGCTGTCCGAGGAGGCCGGCGGCTGCGAAACGGAGATGCCCGGCCGGGCGCCGGTCGGGTAGCGTGCGGGCCATGTCGAGTCCCGAGTCGGCCAAGGTGGGGGCTTTCGGTCACGCCGTCAGCCCCCTGAACCACTGAGTTCATAGCCGCCGTCCCGCCGCGTTCCGCGGCCGGACGGGTGCGCCCCCGGGCGCTGACCGCGGTGACGGGATGACCTTCTCGTCCTTCTCCTCACCTCGGAGCCACTCGATGCCTCTTCCGCTGTACCTGCTCGCCCTGGCGGTCTTCGCCATGGGCACCTCCGAATTCATGCTCGCCGGCCTCCTCCCGGACATCGCCTCCGACCTCGACGTCCCGGTCGGAACGGCGGGCACGCTCACCTCGGCCTTCGCGATCGGAATGGTCGTCGGTGCCCCGCTCATGGCGGGGCTCGCCCGGACCTGGCCCGGACGGTCCAGCCTGTTCGGGTTCGTCCTGGTGTTCTCGGCGGCCCACGCCGTGGGCGCCGCCACCACGAGCTTCCCGATCCTGCTCGCGACCCGGGTGGTCGCCGCGCTCGCGAACGCGGGGTTCCTCGCCGTGGCCCTCACGACCGCCACCACGCTGGTCCCGCCCGGCAGGAAGGGACGCGCGCTCGCCGTGCTGCTCTCGGGCACCACGGTGGCCACGATCGCCGGTGTCCCAGGGGGGTCGGTACTCGGCACGCTGCTCGGCTGGCGGGCCACGTTCTGGGCCGTCACCGCCCTCTGCCTGCCCGCGGCCATCGGCATCCTCGCCGGAATCCCCGCACGCCGTGCGCGGAACGGCACGGCCGGCGGGCCGGCCCTGCGAGCGGAGCTCGCCCGGCTGAAAAGCCCACGGTTGCTCCGGGCCATGCTGCTCGGCGCGCTGGTGAACGCGGCGACCTTCGCCAGTTTCACCTTCCTCGCCCCCGTCGTGACCGGGACCGCCGGGCTGGGCGAGCTGTGGATCTCCGTCGCCCTGGTGCTCTTCGGCGCCGGTTCCCTCGCCGGTGTCACCGCCGCCGGCCGGCTGTCCGACCAGCGCCCCGGCCTGGTCATCGCGGCCGGCGGTCCGCTGCTCCTCATCGGCTGGCCGGCCACGGCCGTGCTGGCCGGCGAGCCGGCCGCCCTGCTCGCCCTCGTGTTCCTCCAGGGCGCGCTGTCGTTCGCGGTGGGCAGCACGCTGATCACACGGGTCCTCTACGCGGCGGCGGGAGCCCCCACCATGGCCGGCTCCTACGCGACCGCGGCTCTCAACGTCGGCGCCACCGCCGGACCCCTGATCGCCGCGGCCACCCTCGGCACCGCGGCCGGCGACCTCGGGCCGCTCTGGGCGAGCGGGCTCCTCGTCGCCGGCGCGCTGCTCGTCGCCTTCCCCCTGCGCACCGTGATCGCCGGTCGGAGCGGCGAGGCGCTCCGGTGACGCGTGCGAACACCCCCGAACATCGAGGGACGCCGGAGGCCCGTCGAACGCCGCCGTACCCGCCCGACCGCGCAGGCCGGCGTCTCTCATCTTCCGCCGCTAGCTTCACGCCGCATGAATCACGGGACCCCCCACCGCCCGGCCGACTCCGACTTCCGAGCGCGGGAACGGGCCGCCGCGGCACGCCGGCGACACGCGCGCGGCCCGCTGCTGGTCGCGGCCGGCGCCACCGCGCTCCTGATCGTCGTGGATCTCGCCGTCCGGAGCTACCACGAGTACGTTGCACCGGTACCCGCGCTCAGGATGGTGTTCAACGTGGGCGCGGAGGGCAACCTGGCGTCCTGGTGGAACAGCGCGCTGCTGCTCTCGGTGGCGGGCGCGGCGATCGTGGCGGCGCTGCTCACCGCCCCGGGCGCCCGGCCGGGCCGGCCGTCATGGCTGGCACTGGCCGCGGCCGCGGCGTGGCTGAGCTTCGACGAGACGGTCCAGGTCCACGAGCGCCTCGCCGGGCTCGGCCAGGAGTGGGCGGGCGGCCTCGGCCTGTCCCTGCCGACGTACACGTGGGTGCTGCCGGGCGCGGCGATGGCGCTGACCGGCGCGGTACTGGCCGTGCTGTGGGCCCGCCGCCTCCCGCGCGACCAGCGGCTGGGCCTCCTCGGAGCACTGGCGGTCTACGTCACCGGGGCGCTCGTCGTGGAGGCGTTCAACGGGTGGGCGAACCGGCAGGGGGCGCACGAGGTGTACGCGCTCGGCACGAGCCTGGAGGAGGCCATGGAGATGGGAGCGTGCCTGCTGGCCCTCGCCGTCCTCGCCCGCATGGTGACCTTCACGCACGACCCCGATGCGGACCGCATGGTGGTCCGCCTGCGCTGAGCCCGGGCCGCCCGCCCCGCATTCCGCGGACTCGTGGTGGCCGCCTCGATGAGAACGGCATGAGAGGCCTTTCATCTTCGAAGCGCGGCCGACCGGTCCCGACCTCATCCGGTACGGCGTCACCGTGACCCGAAAATCGAGTGACCGTGACGATGCGGCGGTTGTACGGATGCCGCTGCGGATGGCCCCCTTCCTGCGGGAGGCTGTGGACAGGTTGGAGGGTCTTGATGCGCGCGATGGTGGATCTCCCCGCAACGCTGGGAGTCGAGGGCTGGGCCGAGCTGTTCGGTTCGGCCTCTGTCGGCCTCGACCACCTTGAGTTGCGCGACTCCTACGCGCTGGACACCGAAGACGAGAGGTACCTCTGGTGGCGGGAGCACCGTGCCGAGCTGCCACGTGAGGAGCATCCCTGGTGGGACCTGACGGCGGCGACCGCCGCGCGAGGAGTGCTGATCCGTCGCGCGCGGATCGTGTCGGTGCCGGTCACGGAGTACATCGCCTTCGAGCACGCGGCCTCCTGGCAGAACGTTGCGGCGGGGGAGCACCTGCGCTGGCTGCCGCGCTCGCGGGCCTCGGACCTGCTGGTGCCGGGAAACGACTTTTGGCTGATCGACGGGGAACGTGTGCTGTTCAACCTGTTCGACGGCGAGGGAAGGCCGACCGGCAAGCAGTTCACCGATGACGCCGAGGTCGTCAAGGCCGTCGGGGCGTCGTTCACGGCCGTGTGGGAACGGGCCACCGACCACGCCGAGTTCCGGCTCGGCTGACTCTCCGGACTTCGCGTCGTCCCATGCAGTTTCCCCCTTCGCGGCCTCCCGGCGTCCAGTCGGCGCGGCGGGCCCTTGCGGACCGGCTTCACGAGATCCGTGAGAGGGCCGGCCTCTCCAGCAAGGCCCTGGCCGAGACGGCGGGATGGCACGTGGGTGACCGACGACGGACGTGGCGGTTGTCCTGGCGGTAACGGCCTGCTGCCCGAGTTGGAGCGGCCTTGTTCGGCCCCGGACGGCGTGTAACAATTTAACGACTTCTCGCTCATGAAGGTGAGGTAAGTCCGTTATGGCACGTCCGTGGGAGGCTGATCCGGCCGCGGGATTCAGGCGCAGGCTGGGCAAGTCCGCAGGTGAGTTAGGCAACACCAACGCAGACCCCACCTGCCCCGACATCTGGGAGCTGGACAACGGCGATGTCGCAGTGATCGGCCGGGATCTGACCGCTCAGTACGCCAGACAACTGCCGCCCGGGGTGTCGATTGGAGACGACGAACGGCTCGTGGTGCTTCCACGGAACATGGTGATCGCTGCGAAGCCGGACATTCCCGATGCTTGAGCGGGTACGGGATCTCCCTGCCGTCGATCTGGACGCGCAGGGCTATCTCGACGACTTCTGGCGGCATCACGAGCGGATCGACGGGGCGTTCTGGAAGCTGGAGCGCATCCAGACCTTCCGCGAGCCCGAGGACCCCGGCTGGGTCGCGATGATCTCCGGTGACTGGGGCCGCGCCCTCGCCCTGATCGAGGAGCAACGGCCCGCCACAGTGAGCGGGCGGGGCAGCCACCGGCTCCGGGTCGTCGAGCGGCCCGTCACCCCCTACGTGCAGTGGGAGTTGCATGCGCTGCGGCCCAGGGCCGAGGCCGGTGCCCAGGACGTCCGGGTACTGGACGCCGCCGAGATCCGCCACCTGGAGACCGGCCGGACCCTGCCCGAACTGGTGTTCCTCGGTACCGAGGTGATGTACGAGGTGCTGTACGACGGCACCGGCACGCACTCGGGCGGGCGCCGGCACGACGACCCCGGCGTGATCGCCGCCTGCCACCGCGAACTCGCCGAACTCCACGCCAAGGGCGAGGACCTGCGCACCTACTTCGACCGCGAGATAGCCCCGCTGCCGGCACCCGGCGGCACCGGCTGACCGAGAGGACCGACCGGTGCGAGCCCGCCCCGCCAGGCGCGTCCCCCCTCGTGATCGCTCTCGTCTGGCGGGTGATCCTTCAGCATCCGGTGCGCCATAGCGCCTTGGATGCTGAAGGATCACCCTGGTAGGGGCCACTCAGGAGGGTGGGCGCAGTTGATGCCGATGCCGTGGGGGGCTGTTGACCTTGCTTCGAGACAGGTATTAGGCGCTGGTGGCCGCTCGTAGGGCGGCACGCAGCGTGGTGGGGGTCGCGAGTAGGACGGGTCCGTTCGGGTCCTTGCTGTCGCGTATCGCGACCATGCCGGGGAGGGCGGCGAGTTCGATGCAGTTGCCGCCGTTTTCGCTGCTTCGGCTGGCCTTGCGCCAGGCGAGGTTGCTCAGGTCCATCGTTCCAGGGCCTCTCGCGTAGAGGTGCGCGTCGCTTTCGTCGGCTACCGGTTACGTCAGCCGCTCTTGGAGGGCGGAGGCGTAGCGATGTTCAGCCAGTGGTGGCCGCCAGCACGACGGTGCGTAGTGCGGCGGGGGTCACCAGCAGCACGGGGCCCTCGGGGTCCTTGCTGTCACGCACTGCCACCAGGCCGGTAAGCCCAGCGATTTCGACGCAGTCGCCACCGTTGTTCAGGCTTCGGGACGCTTTGCGCCACACGAGATTCGTCATGTCGTCCATCGTTTCGTGGCCACCTTGACGGTTAGGCGCTGGTGGCCGTCCGTAGGGCGGCGCGCAGCGTGGTGGGGGGCGCGAGTAGGACGGGTCCGTTCGGGTCCTTGCTGTCGCGTATCGCGACCATGCCGGGGAAGGCGGCGAGTTCCACGCAGTTGCCGCCGTTGGAACCGCTGTAGCTGCTTCTGCGCCACCTGGCGTTGGTCAGGTCCATTTTTCTTGGACCACCTTCCTAATCAGTTCACATGACATCTGTTCCGTGAGTGCCCGTGAACGGAGAGCGACTAGAGTTCGCGCTAGGGTGGACAACTCCGCCGGGTCGTCTGTTGTGATGCCGCGTACCGCTGTATCGATGTAAGCGATCTCACTGCGATCCGCCATCGTTGCCACCGCGAACGCGCCCATATTGCCGTCGTGCTCGCCACTTGCCAACACTACTTGAACCGTGACGTTGGGCAGTGCGCTCATGATCAGTAGGTGCTCTAGCTGCTCTTTCATGATCTCAGCGGTACCGACCAGTCGATGAAGCGCTTGCTCATCGATGAGCAACACCAGTGTTGGCAGAGCGGTTCCGTCGTCACTGGTGAGGATGGTCTGACGGCTGAGCCGAGCGTCCGCGGCCTCCTGGTTGCCTTGCAGAATCGCTAATGCGTAAGCCGGAGTTTGCCCCAGTCCCGGCATCACAGAATGCTCCCAGCAGATCAGCATTGCTGCATCTGCTTCGATCTTGGGCCAGTCGAACCAGATCGGCACCGGGTGGCCGTCTTTGTTCAGGTCCTCCCACAGGCTGACGAGTGAGCCGTCCGCATCCAGGTAGTCGTCCACGATCTCTACGAATGATCGTGTGGCACGCTTCTTGCCGGCTTCGATCCGGCTCACCTGCGGTCCGCTCACCTTCGTCAGGTGAGCGATGGTCTCCTGCTTGACTCCTTTGGCCTCCCGCATCCGGCGCATCTGACGACCGAAGGCGACGAGTGCGGGGGACTCTCGGGGGCGCTGTCGCCGAGGGGGCATAGTTCCTGCCTCTCGATGGAATTTGCCGGTTCTGATCAGCTGTCTGCCGCTGCCTGCCATCTATGGGCGGTAGGCACATCGTAGGCAGAAAAGTGTCTCAATGTAGGCCGTACGCCACGGAAAGTTAGGAGCGGTCATGGACGAGGCGGCGGCGCGCGGGGAGATCGTGGTCAAGCGGCGGTTGGAGGCGGTGGCGGAGGTGCGCGGGTTCGTGCGGCTCACGCTGGGGCGGTGGGAGGTGGACGACGAGGTGCCGTGCCTGGTGGCGAGCGAGCTCGTCACCAACGCGATCCGGTACGGGACCACCGCCGACGACGAGGTGACGGTGCGGCTGAGCCGGGCCGACGGCGGGGCGCTCTGGCTGGAGGTGCAGGACACCTCCGGCGACGTCCCGCACGTCTGCGCGGCCGACGCGAACAGCGAGTCGGGGCGCGGCCTGTTCATCGTGGAGCGGGTCGCCCGGCACTGGGGCGTCCGGCCGCTGGCCGGCGGCGCGGGCAAGGTGGTGTTCGCGGTGCTCGACCCGTGACTCCGCAGGTCCGTATCACCTCAGGTCGTCGGTAGGGTGAACGGGGTTTTCGGTCGCTGGGAAGGGCGGGGCGCGGTGTCGTCGCGGGACGTGGAGACAGAGGCGGCGCGGCGGCGGACGTTCGCGGTGATCAGCCATCCGGACGCCGGCAAGTCCACCCTCACCGAGGCGCTGGCGCTGCACGCGGCGGCGATCGGCGAGGCCGGGGCGGTGCACGGCAAGTCGGGCCGCCGCGGGGTGACCTCCGACTGGATGGAGATCGAGCGCTCCCGGGGCATCTCGATCACCTCGGCGGTGCTGCGGTTCGAGTTCGGCGACGCGCTGCTGAACCTGCTGGACACCCCGGGCCACGCGGACTTCTCCGAGGACACCTACCGGGTGCTGGCCGCCGTGGACGCCGCCATCATGCTGCTGGACTCCGCCAAGGGCCTGGAGGCGCAGACCCTCAAGCTGTTCGACGTGTGCCGCGCCCGCGGCGTCCCGGTGATCACGTTCGTGAACAAGTGGGACCGGCCCGGCCGCGAACCCCTGGAACTGCTGGACGAGGTGGAGCAGCGGATCGGCCTGCGCCCCGCCCCGCTGAACTGGCCGGTCGGGGTCGCCGGGGACTTCCGCGGGCTGGTCGACCGCGCCACCGGCGACTACACCCGTTACGGGCGGGCGCCCGGCGGGGCGGGCCTGGCCACCGAGGAGGTCGTCCCGGCCGGGCGCGCCGCCGCCGAGGAGGGCAAGGCGTGGCAGGCCGCCCAGGAGGAACTGGCCCTGCTGGACGAGATCGGCGCCGACCTGGACGACGCCGCGTTCCGGTCCGGCTCCGACACCCCGGTGCTGTTCGGGGCGGCCCTGCCGAACTTCGGGGTGCGCGCCCTGCTGGAGACTGTCCGCGCGCTGGCCCCCGCCCCGTCCCCCCGCCCGGGTGAGGACGGCACGCCCCGCCCGGTGGACGCCCCGTTCGCCGGCCAGGTGTTCAAGGTGCAGGCCGGGATGGACCGGGCGCACCGCGACCGGCTGGCGTTCATCCGGGTCTACTCCGGGAAGTTCGAGCGCGGCATGACCCTCACCCACGCCCCCACCGGCCGCCCGCTGGTCACCAAGTACGCCCAGACGGTGTTCGGCCGCGACCGCTCCACCGTGGACGTCGCCTACCCCGGCGACGTGATCGGCCTGACGAACGCGGCCGGCCTCACCGTCGGCGACACCCTCTACGCCCGGGGCCCGGTGGTCTTCCCGCCGATCCCGGCGTTCGCCCCCGAGCACTTCATGGTGGTCCGCACCAGGGACAACAGCAAGGCCAAGCAGTTCCGCAAGGGCATCGACCAGCTCGACGCCGAGGGCGCCGTCCAGGTGCTGCGCAGCGACCTGCGCGGCGACCAGGCCCCCGTGCTGGCCGCGGTCGGCCCGCTCCAGTTCGAGGTCGTCGCGCACCGGATGGAGCACGAGTTCAACGCCCCCGTCGAGATGAACCGCCTGGACTACACCGTCGCCCGCCGCACCGACCCCGACTCGGCCCCGGCCCTGGCCCGGCTGCGCGGCGTCGAAGTCCTCACCCGCACCCTGGACGGCTCTCTGCTGGCCGTCTTCCCCGACAAGTGGCGGCTGCGCGCCGTCGAGCGCGAGCACCCCGACCTCACCCTCGTCCCGCTGCTGGCCGCCGGCGCCGACGACTGACGGCGGGGCGGTGAACGCGTCCGCCTAGTGGTGGGCGGGGAGCGAGACCCGGACCGTGAGCCCGCCGCCGGGGTTGGGGTCCAGGCGGAGGTCGCCGCCGTGGACGTCCGTGATGCTCGCGACGATGGCGAGCCCGAGACCGTGCCCGCGGCGCCCCGGACCGGCCTCGGCCGTCCGGCCCCGGCCGCGGAGAAAAGGCTCGGTGAGGGCGTCGACCGCCCCGGTGAGCGGCGGCCCGCTGTTGGAGACGGTCAGCAGCGCGCGGCCCGGGTCGCGGGGGTCCGGGCCGGTCGACAG
Source organism: Actinomadura craniellae (assembly GCF_003289645.1). Classification (GTDB taxonomy): domain Bacteria; phylum Actinomycetota; class Actinomycetes; order Streptosporangiales; family Streptosporangiaceae; genus Actinomadura_D; species Actinomadura_D craniellae. The sequence goes on from NZ_QLYX01000013.1 coordinate 122,698, forward strand.
GGTGGCCCGTCCGCCGGCGGGCAGGTTGTGCCGCAGGGCGTTCTGCAGGAGGTTGACCGCGAGCTGGTGCAGCAGCACGTCGTTGCCGGTGACGAGGACGGGCCGGTGCTCCTCGGAGAGGGCGACGCCGCGGCTCCCGGCCTCGGCGCGGACGGTCGCGGCGGCCTCGGCGGCCGTGCGGGCCAGGTCGACCGGCCGGGTGGGCGGCGGGGCGTGGCCGAGCGCGGAGAGCTGGAGCAGGGCGTCGACGATCTCGATGCCGCGCTGGTTGGTGTCGTGCAGCCGGGAGACCAGGCGAGGGTAGTCCTGCCCGGCGGGGTCGGCGATCGCCACGTCCAGCATGGTCCGGGTGACGGTGAGCGGGGTGTGCAGCTCGTGCGAGGCGTTCGCGGCGAAGCGCCGCTGCGACTCGAAGGACCGCTGGAGACGGTCGAGCATGTGGTCGAAGGCGTCCGACAGGTCCGTGAACTCGTCGCGGGGCCCGTGCAGCCCGACGCGGTGGTCCAGCGAGCCGCCCGCGGCCCGGTGCGCGGCCCGGGTGATGTCCTGCAGCGGTTGCAGCACCCGGCCCGCGATCAGCCAGCCGCCGCCGAGGCCGATGACCGCCATGAGCGCGAGGACGTACCCGGAGACGGTCACCAGCGATTCCAGGATCTCCGCCCGGGCGGGCACGGGGGTCGTGTCCCGCGGGTTCGCGGCGATCAGCGGGTAGTTGGGGACGTAGCGCATCGCCACGTAGATGACGCCCAGCGCCAGGCCCCCGGCGATCACGAGGAACAGCGCGTAGCTGAGGGTCAGTTTCATCCGGACGGTCAGCCTGACCGGGCCGGGCGCCCGCCGGCGGGCCGCCGCCACGCCGCTCACCGGCCGGGGCCCGCCGGGTCGAGCCGGTAGCCGACCCCGGGCACCGTGTGGATGACCGCCGGCTCGCCGAGCCGCTTGCGCAGGGCGGAGATCGTGATGCGGACGGCGTTGGTGAACGGGTCGGCGTTCTCGTCCCAGGCCCGTTCGAGCAGGGTCTCGGCGCTGACGACGCCGCCGCGCGCGTTCATCAGGACTTCCAGCACGGCGAACTGCTTGCGGGTGAGGGAGACGTAGTGGCCGGCGCGGAAGACCTCCCGCCGGAACGGGTCGAGCCGGATCCCCGCGTGCTCGACGACCGGGGGAGCGCTCCGGCCGCGGCGGCCCAGCGAACGCAGCCGGACGACGAGTTCCCGCAGGTCGAAGGGCTTGGTGAGGTAGTCGTCGGCCCCGATCTCAAACCCGGAGACCTTCTCGTCGAGGTGCCGGGCCGCCGTGAGCATGAGCACCCGGCAGCCGAGCCGCCGCCCGACGATGGCCCGGCAGACGTCGTCGCCGTGCGTGCCGGGGATGTCGCGGTCGAGCACGACCACGTCGTACTCGTGCACGGCCAGCCGCTCCAGCGCCGAGTCGCCGTCCCCCACGATGTCGGCGGCGATCGCCTCCAGCCGCAGCCCGGCCTGCACCGCCTCGGCGAGGTAACGCTCGTCCTCGACCACCAGCACCCGCATCCGGCCTCCCCCGTTCACGGCCGGCCTGGCCGCACCGGCCCGCGCCGGCCCAGTCTACGACCGGCCGCCGGTGCTCATTGAACGCGAGAAGCCCTATCGAAAACGTATCGGGAAATCGAAACGGCCGCGCAACACGGTGCGCGCTTCACTGCCACGGAACTCGCTGGACATGTGCGAACCGGAGGAAGTAATGCGGATGAGGCCAGCTCTGCTCACTGGACGGCGCCGGTACTGGTTTCTGCTGGTCACACTGGTCTGCGCCGCCCTCGTTCCATTGCTGATAGCCATGGGCGGCACCACCGCCCCGCATTCCCCGCCCGGCGGCGACGGCCCCATTCCACCGGGCCGGAACATCACCCCGTTCGACACCGGATACGCGGCGGTCGGAAAGCTGGACGCCCGCCTGCTGAAAGCGCTTCAGGCGGCGGCCGAGGACGCCCGGGACGACGGCATCGCCTTCCACGTCACCTCGGGCTGGCGGAGCGAGGAGCACCAGCGGCGCCTGCTCGACGAGGCGGTCAGGACGTACGGGAGCCGCGCGGAGGCGCGGCGCTTCGTCAGCACCCCCGAGGAGTCCGCGCACGTGACGGGCGAGGCCGTCGACGTCGGCCCCACCGCCGCGGCCTACTGGCTGATCCAGCACGGCGCCGACCACGGCCTGTGCCAGGTGTACGCCAACGAGGTGTGGCATTTCGAACTGCGAACCCACCCGGGCGGCACCTGCCCGCCCCTCCTGCCCGACGCCGCCGGCTGAGGCCCGCACGGAACGGCCGCCGCCCCGTCCAGCCGGAATCAGCCGCCCGGCGCGCGGGTGCGGGCCACGAGGAGGGTGACGTCGTCGTCGCGCACGTCCGTCGTCATGGCGCCGATGACGGCGGTGCAGAGGTCCCCCAGCGGGAGGTCGAACCGGGCGAGGGCGGCGCGCAGCCGGTCCATGCCGGCGTCGAGGTCGGCGTCGCGGGTCTCGATCAGGCCGTCGGTGTAGAGGACGAGCAGGGTGCCCTCGGCGAGCTCGAACCGGACCGACTCGTAGTCCGCCACGCCCAGGCCGATGGGGGTGCCGGTGGGCAGGCGGGGGAAGGTGACGGCGCCGGACGGGTCGACGAGCGCGAGCGGAGGGTGCCCGGCGGCGGCCACGGTGCACTGCCGGGTGTCCGGGTCGTAGACGGCGTACAGGCAGGTGGCGAGGGCGATGTCCGCCAGGTCGTTTCCCTCGCCCATCTGCGCGACCAGGTTGTCGAGGTGGGTGAGCAGCCGGGCGGGCGGCAGTTCCATGTACGCGAGGGTGCGCACGGCGGTGCGCAGTCGCCCCATCCGCGCGGCGGCGTTGATGCCGTGGCCGGTCACGTCGCCGACGACCAGGGCGATGCGGGAGCCGGACAGGGGGATCGTGTCGAACCAGTCGCCTCCGACGCCGCCGTGCAGGTCGGACGGCAGGTAGTGGGAGGCCAGCTCGAGGGCGTCGCAGTCCGGCAGCCGCTGCGGCAGGAGGTGCCGTTGCAGCGCGAGGGACGCGGTGCGCTCGCGGGTGTAGCGGCGGGCGTTGTCCAGGCTCAGCGCGGCACGGGCGACGAGCTCCTCGGCGAGCGTCAGGTCGTCCCCGGTGAACGGCGCGGGGTTGTCGGTGCGGACGAACACGGCGATGCCCAGGATGTCACCGCGCGCCCGGAGCGGCACGATGATCAGGCTGTGCATGCCGGTGTCGTGGATGACCTCCAGCCGGTCGTCGTCGAGCCAGCGTCCCGGCACGGTGTCCAGAACGGGTTCGAAGTGGGACCGGCCCGAGTTCAGGACCTCGGTGAAGGCGGACGACGGGGCGACGTAGACCGCGTCGCCGAGCAGGTAGAGGGCCTCGGGGAAGTCCGGGTGGATGGACGCCATGCCCGCCCGGCGGAACACCGGGATGCTCTCCTCCGTGGCGGCCAGCAGCCGCAGCGGTTCGTCGTCCGGCAGGGCCGCCTCGGCGAGGTCGACCGTGACGTAGTCGGCCAGCGCCGGCACGGCCAGCTCCGCCAGCTCCTGCGCGGTCTTCCTGACGTCGAGCGTGGTGCCGATCCGGACGCTGGCCTCGCGGAGCAGGGCCAGGCGTTCGCGGGCCCGGCTGTGGGTGATGTCCAGGGTCAGCGAGCACACGCCCAGCGGCCGCCCGTCCGCGCCCTCGATGCGGAACAACGAGATGGACAGGGTGCGTTCCTCGCTCCGGTCGGCCGAGACCCAGTGGGATTCGCGGTCGACGCGGGGGACGCCGTCGGCGAGCACCGCCCGCACCCGTTCCGCCGAGGCCCGGGCGTCGGCTCCCGCCAGGGGCTCGGCCAGCGAGCGGCCGACCTGGTACTGGGGGAAGAAGCCCTGCAGCCGCTGCGCCGCCTCGTTCAGCCAGACGCACCGCAGGTCACGGTCCCAGATGCACAGGGCCACGGAGGAACGGTTGATGAACGGCTCCAGCATCGAGATCCCGGAGACGGCCGCGCTCGCGGGCGTCACCGACAGCAGCCGGTGGGCCGCCCCGCCGCGGGCGTGCAGCCGGGAGACCTCCGCGTGCACCAGGATCGCGTGCCCGTCGCGGTGGCGGGCCTCGATGGGCCCCGACCAGTGCTCCCGCTCGCCGAACCGCTCGATCCACGCCGAGATCCGCCCCGCGCGGTCGCCGGGCGTGAGCAGGACCGCGACGGAACGCCCGAGAACGTCGTCGGCCCGGTGGCCGAGGAGCGCCTCCGCCGCCCGGGACCAGCCGGCCACGGCGCCCGCGGCGTCGAGCAGGACGATCGCCGGAGCCCCCTCCTCGGCCACGCCGCCCGCCGTGGGGGTGTGGTCGTCCATCCGTATATTCGAGCCCGGCCGGCGGCTGCCGTCAACTCCATGACCTGGCGGAACGCGCTCTCCGGAGCCGCTTTGCCGGTTGGTCCACGGCTCGCCGGCGACGAAGGAGGAGACGTGGTTCTTCCCGCCGGGCCGGCGGCTATCGCGAAGTTCTCGGGCTGTTCTGACGGTAGGGGTCCCTAGGGTGGGCGGTATGAGCTCATCGACTCCCCAGCGGTTGCGGGTCGTGCCCTCCCGGTTCTCGGTGGGGTACGCGCCGCAGGCCGTGTTCCCCGAGGACGACGAGTGGATCGCGCTGGTGCGGGCGCCTGAGGGGCTGACCGTGGTGCGCGAGGCGTGGGGGAACGACCCGGGCCGGCGCTGGGTGGGCCTGTACGGCGGCGACGATCCGCGCGACCTCGGCGCGCCGGGCGCGCTGGCCGCGATCACCGGCCCGCTGGCCGGGGCCGGGATCCCCGTTTTCGTCGCCTCCACCTACCACGCGGACCTGGTGCTCGTCCCGGAGGAGGACGTGACCGCCGCCGTCGCGGCGCTGGAACGCGCTGGGCATCCGGTGGACCTGAGCGACCTGACCCCGCGCCCCTGATCCGGGCCGCCGCTCAGCGCCACCAGGAAGACCGGGCCAGCACGAGACCGGCGAGGAGCCCCACCGGCAGGGCCAGGGCCAGCCGGCCCGCGGGCAGCCGCCCGTACCGGTACACGGGGGCGGGCCCGCCGTCCACGGCGTCCCGGGTGTAGGCCCGGCCGCCCGCGGCGCGCGCCGCGATCCGGCCCGCGCCGTCCCGGGCGGGCGCGCTGAGGCCGGTCTCCAGCCGGCCCGTCCGGGAGCGCCCGCCGGCCGTCCAGGCGGAGTCGCGGTAGACGCGGCGGTCCGCGCCGCGCTGGGACAGTCGCTGGGCGCGGCGGGTGGTCGTCACGGACACGTCCTGCCCGTGGTGCCAGACGTACCCGGCGGTGCGGGAGGTGCCCGCGGCGATGCCCGCCAGCAGGCCGAGCGAGGCGCAGGCCGCCGCGACGGCCAGGAGCAGGACCGGCAGGGCGCGCAGCCGCCGGGGCTCGCCGGGGTGCTGCATCGCCGCCACGATCATGCCTGCGACGAACACCAGCAGGCCCGCCGCCAGGACGACCAGCGCCGCCCCGGCGTGCCGCGTCGCGGTGGGCAGGCAGAGCAGCCCGCCGCCGAGGGCGGCCAGGCCGAAGGCGGGCGTCGCGACTGCGAGGAGGCGGTCGGCGGCGGTTCTATCGGAGCGCGCGGGCGTCATCGTGCCGTCCTGTGGGCGGTGCGTTCGCCCCATGATGAACGCCGGCGCGCCGGCGTCAACCGGCTGCCCGGAGCGTCCCCGCCGAGGCGCGGTGCGCCCGGCGGTAGGCGGACGGCGAGGTCGCGTAGCGCTCGGCGAACGCCTGGCGCAGCGTCTCGGTGCAGCCGAAGCCGCACCGCCGGGCCACCGCGTCCAGCGGCAGCCGGGTGGAGACCAGCAGGTGGGCGGCGGTCTCGGCGCGCACGGCGCGGACGTGCCGGGCCGGTGTGGTGCCGAGCTGGTCGCGGAACAGCCGGGTCAGGTGCCGGGCGCTCACCCCGGCGAGCCGGGCCAGCGCGGCGGAGCCCAAGTCGTCGCCGGGCCGGTCGGCGATGTGCGCCATGACTTTGCGGACGGTCTCGTGCTCGGGCGGGGGAGCGGCCAGGAACATGCTGACCTGCGCCTGGTTGCCGGGCCGCTGCAGGTAGGTGACCAGGGACCGGGCGACGGCGCGGGACAGTTCCGGCCCGTGGTCGTCCTCGACCATCGCCAGCGACAGGTCCAGCGCGCTGGTGACCCCGGCGGAGGTGAGCACGTTGCCGTCCCGGACGTAGAGCGGGGCGGGGTCGACCTCGACGGCCGGGTACCGCTGGGCGAGTTCGGCGGCGAACATCCAGTGCGTGGTGGCCCGCCGCCCGTCGAGCAGCCCGGCGGCGGCCAGCAGGGTCGCCCCGGTGCACACCGACGCCACCCGCCGGCTCAGCCCGGCCAGCCGGCGCAGGTGGGTGAGGACGCGGGCGTCGGCGGCCGCGCCGGTGTGGCCGAGCCCGCCGGCGGCGAGCACCGTGTCGAGCGGGCCGCGCACGGCCTCCAGCGGCGCGGCGGCCAGGGCGAGGCCGTTCGAGCAGCGCACGGGACGCCCGCCCAGGCTGACGAACTCGACCCGGTACCCGGGCCGCGCCCCGAACCAGGCGGCCGTGTCGAACACGTCGGCGGGGCAGGCGATGTCGAGCAGTTCCGCCCCGTCGTACCCGATGATCACCATGCGTCGCACGAGCGGATCTCCATGTCCTTTTGCCAGGGGTCGCAGGATTTCAGACATCCTGCCCGAGGGGTACCCGGATCGGCCGCAGAGTTCGGGGCATGACCGAGACACAGAGCAGGACCGTCGCGTTCGTCCTCTATCCCGGCCTGACCCCGCTCGACCTGGTCGGCCCGCTCCAGGTGTTCTCCGTGCTGGAGCAGACCGGCCTCGGGTTCCGCCCGGTCGTCGTCGGCGCGCACACCCGCCCGGTGGGCACCGACACGCCGCTCCTGCTCGCCGCGAGCCACACCTTCGCCGAGGTCCCCGACCCGTACGCGGTGATCGTGCCGGGCGGCGACGTGCCGACCCTGCGGGCGCTGGCCGACGAGGAACTGCTGGACTACCTGCGCCGGGTGGCGGAGCCGGCGGAGATCGTCGGGTCGGTCTGCACCGGCTCGCTGCTGCTGGCCGGGGCCGGGCTGCTGGACGGGCGCCGGGCCGCCACGCACTGGGCCTACCGGGACGTCCTCGCCCGGCTGGGCGCCGTCCCGGTGGCCGAGCGGTGGGTGGAGGACGGCCGCTTCGTCACCGCGGCGGGGGTGTCGGCGGGCATCGACATGGCCCTGCACCTGGTGCGGCGGCTGGCCGGGGACGAGATGACCAGGCTGGTCCAGCTCGGCATCGAGTACGACCCGGAACCGCCGCTGGGGCCGATCGACTGGTCGGGCCCGGAGGCGGCCGTCCTCGACGGCTGGTCGGACCGGAGCGTCGAGGCCGCGGTGCGCGACCGCCCGGAGCTGGCCGCCCGCCTGCTCGCCTGATCCCGGGGCGGCGGCCCGGCCGCGGGCGAGCATCTCCCGGTGGGGGCCGCGCCGGGCTCCGCCGGCCGGGGCGCGGGAACGACGTGTCAGCGGTCCGGTGTCAGGAGCGTGGGGCGAAGCGCCGGGCGGAGGCGTCCTCCTGGGCCAGCCGGTGCAGGGCCGTCAGGATCCGCTCGTGGAACACCGTGCCGACGAGCATGGTGAGCACCGCCTGGTCCCGGGGCTCGTCCGCCGACACCTGGCCGGCCTCGTGCTCGGCGAGGTTCCGGGCCGCCTCGACGTAGGGTGCGAGCGCGGCGGGGTCGACCGGCCGGCCGAGCCGGGCCAGCGCGGCGAAGGTCTCGGCGAGCAGGTCGCGGGCCGGGGCCCGGGAGGAGACCCGCCAGCCCAGCTCGGTGACCAGCGCGTCCGCGGCGGCGCGGGCCGCCTGCCGGTCCGGGTCCTCCTCGGTCGGTTCGGGGTGCGGGCCGAGCGCGTACTGCACGGTGCCCAGCAGGTCGTGCAGCGGGGCCTCCTCGTCGAGCGCCTGGACGATCTTCTGGACGGCGGCGACGGGCAGGTCGCCGACCTCCCGCAGCGCCCGGATCAGCCGCAGCCGCTCCAGGTGCCGCCCGTCGTACTCGGCCCGGGTGGCGGCGGTCACGGTGCCCCGGGGCAGCAGCCCGGAGCGGATGTAGAACTTGATCGTCTGGACGGTCAGGCCGCTGCGCTCGGCGAGTTCGGAGATCTTCATGGCCACCCCCTTGACTGGATACTACAGCTATCCAATGATTGGATAGTGAAAATATCCAAGGAGGGAATCATGTTCACCGTCATCGACGAGACCGGCACCACCACCCTGGACGCGCGGCCGGACGGGACCGGCCGGCTGCTCGCGCCGTCCGGCCGGCCGCTGTTCGGCTGGGAGCGCGAGCCGCACGGCTGGTGCCGCGGCGACGCCTGCCTGCCCGTCCACCGGGCGGCCGGCGCCGAGACCCCCGACGGCGTCGACGTGGCGGCCTTCGCGGCGCTGGTGGGGAAGGTCGCGGTCGTCGACGAGGCCGAGCGGGCCGTGGCCCTCGCCGACGCGCCCGCCGGGAGGCCGGCCGGCGAGGAGGCGCCCGGGTTCACCCTCGACGGGCTGTCCCTGTCCGACCTGCGCGGGCGCAAGGTCGCCCTGGTCTTCTGGGCGTCCTGGTGCGGCTGCCGGTACGACCTGCCGGCCTGGGCGCAGCGGCACGCCGAGCTGGAACCGCACGGCCTGACCGTGGTGAGCGTGGCCGCCGACCGGTCCGCCGCCGACGCCCGGCCGTGGATCGAGGCGGCGGGGGACGCACACCCGGCGCTCGTCGACACCGAGGGCGCGGTGGCCGAGCTGTACGGCGTGATCAACGTGCCGACCGTGGTGTGGATCGACGAGGAGGGCCGGATCGCCCGCCCGCAGGACACCCAGACCGCGACCGACCTCTTCCGCTCGATGAACGGCCTGGACTCCCAGGCGTCCCGCGAGGCGCTGCGCCGCTGGGTGCTGCACGGCGACGCCGGGGTCGGCCCGGAGCACACCCGGCTGCGGGCCGCCACCCCCGGTGAGCAGCGCGCCCGCGCGCACGCCCGGCTGGCCGCCTGGCTGGCCCGGGAGGGCCGGGTGGAGGCCGCCCGCCGGCACGTGGCCGAGGCCGCCGCGCTGGCCCCGCACGACGTGGCGATCAGGCGCGGCCTGATGCCGCTGCTCGGCGAGGACCCCTTCGGCGACGGCTACTTCGCCCTCCGCGCCGAGCTGGAGGAGGCGGGCGTCCCGCTGTACCGGCCGCTGCCCACCGCCGCGGACCGGGTGTGAAACGGAAAGATCCGGTGCACGGGTTGTGGTCGGGCGCTCCTCGGGTACTCTTGTAAGTAAGTACTTGCAGAGGATCCAGCCCCCTATCGTCAGGAGGTCGATGGCGATGACGATCCTGGAAAGCCGCCCGGTCGCGCTCCCCCGCGGAGAGGAGCCGGAGCCGTTCGGACCCGGCTCGATCATGTGGGACACGATCGGCCTCTACGTTTCGGCGCTCGCGGGCAACGCGGCGTTCATCCTGCAGTCCATGCACCCCACGATCGGCACGGTGGTCGACCAGCTGTCGAGCTTCCGCACCGACCCGGTGGGCCGGGCGGCGCGCAGCTTCGCCTCGGTGCAGACCTGGGTGTACGGAGGCCAGGAGGCGATCGCCGAGGGCCACCGGCTGCGCGAGATGCACAAGAGCCTCAGCGCCGTGGACGAGGAGGGCCGCAAGCACCACGCACTGGGCGCGGAGGGCTGGGCCTGGGTGCATCTGACCGGCTTCTACGCCGGGGTGACCGCGGCCCGCTACTTCTCCGTCGAGCCGCTCACCCCCGAGCGGGAGCAGCAGATCTTCGAAGAGTTCATGCACCTCGGCCGCATCCTGCGGGTGCCCGAGCGGATGCTGCCCGGGAGCATCCCCGAGTACTGGGCCTACTTCGACGACATGGTCGAGAACACCCTGGTGGGACACCGGGTGGCCCGGGACGTCCTGGAGATGATGGACCAGGTGCCGCCCGGCACGCACCGGCTGCTGCGGCCGATCCTCGGCCCGGCCCACGCGATGACGGGACGGGTCGGCCGGTTCATCACCACCGGCACCCTGCCGCCGGCGGCCCGCAGGAAGCTGGGCCTGCGCTGGTCGGCCGCCGACGAGCGGCGGCTGAAGGCGCTCGGCGGGCTGATCGCCCGCACCGAGCCCACCCTGCCCGAGCGCGTCCGCTACATGCCCATCGCCTACCGCGCCCGCGAGGCCGCCCGCGCCCAGGAAAGGCTGCAGAAGGCACTCGCCCACCGCCCGATGTGACCCGAGTCGGGGCCGGCCCGGCTCCGGAAGGCGTCGGGCCGGGGCCTGACATGGTCCCGGCCCGTCCATCGGAGGTCACCTCCGGGACGCCGGCCGAGCGCCGGCCGCGACTTGAGGGCGGTCGCGGGGCGCCGGCCGGACGTCCGATCCGAAGGTCAGGTAATCGTGCGGCGCATGGCCTCGGAGACCTGCTCGGCGGCGGCCAGGACGGCGGGGGCGTGCAGCCGGCCGGGGGAGCGGGTGAGGCGTTCCAGCGGGCCGGACACCGAGATCGCGGCGACCACCCGGCCGCCCGCGCCGCGGATCGGGGCGGACACCGAGCCGACGCCCTGCTCGCGCTCGCCGACGCTCTGCGCCCAGCCGCGCCGCCGCACCGCCGCCAGCGTGGTGGCCTCGAACTTGGCGCCGCGCAGGCCGCGGTGCAGCCGGTCGGGCTCCTCCCAGGCCAGCAGGATCTGCGCGGCCGAGCCCGCCGTCATCGGCAGCGCCGCGCCGACCGGGACGGTGTCGCGCAGCCCGCTGCTGCGCTCGGCGGCGGCCACGCACACCCGGACGTCCCCCTGCCGCCGGTAGAGCTGGGCGCTCTCGCCGGTGCGGTCGCGCAGCCGGGTCAGCACGGGCTGGGCGATGGCCAGCAGCCGGTCCTCGCCCGCCGCCGCGGCCAGTTCGGCCAGCCGGGGGCCGAGGATGAAACGGCCCTGGGTGTCGCGGTGCACGAGCCGGTGGTGCTCCAGCGCGACGGCGAGCCGGTGGGCGGTCGGCCGGGCCAGGCCGGTGGTCTGCACGAGCTGGGCGAGGGACGCGGGGCCGGCTTCCAGGGCGTTGAGTACGAGAACGGCTTTGTCGAGCACGCCGACTCCGCTAGAGTTGTCCATGCTTCGATACTGCCGTCTTGAAATGTGAGATGCAAATTCAAGGGGCGGTCAAGCGCCGCGGATGGCGCCGAACAAATCAGCCGAGCACAGATGAGGTGGGAGCGATGGGCCGTACATTGGCCGACAAGGTGTACGACGCGCATGTCGTACGGCGTGCCGAGGGCGAGCCGGACCTCCTCTACATCGACCTGCACCTGCTGCACGAGGTCACCAGCCCGCAGGCGTTCGACGGGCTGCGGATGGCCCAGCGGCCGGTGCGCCGCCCCGACCTGACGATCGCTACCGAGGACCACAACGTCCCCACCCAGAACATCCTGGCGCCGATCGCCGACCCCGTCTCGCGCACCCAGGTCGAGACCCTGCGCAAGAACTGCGCCGAGTTCGGCGTCCGGCTGCACCCGATGGGCGACGCCGGCCAGGGCATCGTGCACGTCATCGGCCCGCAGCTCGGGCTGACCCAGCCGGGCATGACCGTGGTGTGCGGCGACTCGCACACCTCCACGCACGGCGCGTTCGGCGCGCTCGCGTTCGGCATCGGCACCAGCGAGGTCGAGCACGTGCTCGCCACCCAGACGCTGCCGCAGATCAAGCCGAAGACCATGGCCGTCACGGTCGAGGGCGCGCTGCCCGCGGGCGTCACCGCCAAGGACCTCATCCTGGCGGTCATCGCCGAGATCGGCACCGGCGGCGGCCAGGGCCACATCATCGAGTACCGCGGCGAGGCGATCCGCGCGCTGTCGATGGAAGGCCGGATGACGGTCTGCAACATGTCCATCGAGGCGGGCGCCCGGGCCGGCATGATCGCCCCGGACGAGACCACCTTCGCCTACCTCAAGGGCCGCCCGCACGCCCCGCAGGGCGCCGACTGGGACGCCGCCGTCGCGTACTGGACGTCGCTGCGCACCGACGACGACGCGGTCTTCGACAAGGAGGTCGTGATCGACGCGACCACCCTGACCCCGTTCGTCACCTGGGGCACCAACCCCGGCCAGGGCGCCCCGCTCGGCGCGAGCGTGCCCGACCCGGCGTCCTACGCCGACCCGATCCAGCGCTCGGCCGCCGAGCGGGCCCTGGAGTACATGGGCCTGGCCGCCGGCACCCCGCTGCGTGAGATCGCCGTCGACACCGTCTTCGTGGGCTCCTGCACCAACGGCCGGATCGAGGACCTGCGGGCCGCCGCGGACGTGCTCACGGGCCGGAAGGTCGCCGACGGCGTCCGCATGCTGGTCGTCCCCGGCTCGATGAAGGTCAAGGCGCAGGCGCAGGAGGAGGGCCTGCACGAGGTCTTCACCGCGGCCGGCGCCGAGTGGCGCGAGGCGGGCTGCTCCATGTGCCTGGGCATGAACCCCGACCAGCTCAAGCCGGGCGAGCGCAGCGCCTCCACCTCCAACCGCAACTTCGAGGGCCGGCAGGGCAAGGGCGGGCGCACCCACCTGGTCTCGCCCGCCGTCGCCGCCGCGACCGCCGTCACCGGCCGCCTGGCCGCGCCCGCCGACCTGTAGACCTGGAGAGATCCCGATGGAAGCGTTCACCACCTACACCGGTCGCGCCGTCCCGCTGCGCCGGAGCAACGTCGACACCGACCAGATCATCCCCGCGGTCTGGCTGAAGCAGGTCAGCCGCACCGGCTTCGAGAAGGGCCTGTTCGCCGCCTGGCGCGAGGACCCCTCGTTCGTGCTGAACGACCCGGTCTACGCGGGCGCCGGCATCCTGGTCGCCGGGCCCGACTTCGGCACCGGGTCCTCCCGGGAGCACGCCGTCTGGGCGCTGCAGCAGTACGGCTTCCGCGTCGTGATCGCGCCGCGCTTCGGCGACATCTTCCGCAACAACTCCACCAAGATGGGGCTGCTGCCGGTGATCCTGCCGGAGACCGACGTCGAGACCCTGCAGTCGGCGGTCGAGGCCGACCCGACCACCGAGATCACCGTGGACCTCGGCGCCCGCCGGGTCCATGGCGGCGGGGTCGACGCCCCGTTCGAGATCGACGACTACACCCGCTGGCGGCTGATGGAGGGCCTGGACGACATCGGGCTGACCCTCCGCCACGCCGACGGCATCACGGCCTACGAGGAGGCCCGTCCGGCCTGGTTGCCGGCGACACTCTGAGCCCGCGAGGGACCTGACGCACGAGCGTGTCGCCGGACAGGGAAGAATCAACCCTGTCCGGCGACACGCTCGTGCGTTCTCTGGGGGTGCGGTGAGTACGGAGTCCGGCTGGTCGGAACCCGCCTGGGACGACCCTGCGCTGACCCTGCTGGCGCGCCGCCTCCGCGACGCCCACCGGTTGGTCGCGCCGCTGCCGCCGGAGCCCCGGCAGCGCCTCATCCGCCACCTCCTGGCGATCACGGACCTGGCCAAGCGGGACGCTGACCTGGCCGCACGCAGGCTGGCCGCGTTTCTGGAGGATTTCGAGGGTACGAGGAGCACCGGAAGGTAGCGGAGTGACCACCGATGGTCCGATGATCTCGTTGGAGGGGGCAAAGGGCGACAAAAACGCCTGCGACACGGGAAGTATTGCTTGCAGGTGATTGTGTGTCCGCCCATGGTCCCCTAGTTTCGTCGGGGCAAGGGGGAACTGGAGGAGTACCCAATGAACAAGCGTGAGCTGGTCGACGCCATTTCTGACCGGCTGGGCAGCAAGAAGGCTGCAGCCGAGGCCGTCGACGCCATCCTGGAGACGATCCAGGACGCCGTCGCCAAGGGCGACAAGGTCGCGATCACTGGATTCGGTTCGTTCGAGAAGGCCGACCGGCCTGCCCGTACGGCCCGCAATCCGGCGACCGGCAAAGCCATCGATGTCCCGGCGACGTCGGTGCCGAAGTTCCGCGCCGGTGCCGACTTCAAGAACCTGGTGGCAGGCAAGAAGTAAGGCGTTCGCGTCGGCGCCCGGGGATCGCATCGTCAGGTGCGACCCCCGGGCGCCGACGTATTCGCGGTCAGTGGGGCAGTGGGAAGGTGGAGAGCGTGATCACCGTGATCCGGCCGTCCTCGACCGCCAGGTTGACCCGCTGGCCGAAGCGCAGCAGCCGCAGACCGCCCGCGGCGAACGCCTCGGCATCGAAGTCGAGCTGGGTGCCGTCGTCGAGCAGCACGCTGCCCGACCGTGTGGCGGCCTCGTACGTCCGCACCGTCCCCTGCATGCTCCGCACCCTACCGAGCAGCCCCGCGCGGCGGGGCCGGGTGGAACCGGGCGGCGACCTCGGCGGTGCGGGGGCCGGTGCCCAGCGCGAGGGCGGCGCGCAGGTCCTCGGGGGTGTCGACGTCACGCCGCACGGTCTCGATGCCGCCCGGGGCGAGTTCCACCGCCCCCCGGGCGCGGTGCCGCTCGCGCGAGCCGGTGCCGAAGGCCGGGGCGAAGGCGACCCCCGGCCGGACGGTGTAGAGGGTGGTCCCGACGGACGCGGCGTCCGGCACGAAGGCCTGGGGCGCCCGGGCCGCCGCGTCGAGCGCCCGGCCCAGTTCGCCGGGCCGCAGCGCGGGCAGGTCGGCCGACAGGGCGCCGACCCCCGCGCCGGGAGCGGCGAGCCGGGCGAGCCGGGCGCCGTGCACCAGCGCCGGGTTCAGCCCCTCGTCGGGCTCGTCGGGCACCGTCCGGGCGCCCAGCGCGGCCAGTTCCCGGGCGGCCAGCGGATCGTCGGTCACCACCACGACGGCCCCCACCCGGGGGCAGCGCAGTGCCGCCGCGACCGTGTCGGCGGCCACCGCGAGCGCCAGTTCGGCCCGGTGCGCCCCGGCCGCGGCGGCCATCCGGGATTTCGCCCGGGCCAGCACCTTCACCGGCACCACGAGCGACCACATGAGATCAGCAGGACTCGACATCGCGAACTCGACACTATGCGCAGGTACCGGCGACACTGATGGGCACCCCACGTTCCGGGGGAGAGGAGGAAGGGCATGAGTCACGGATACTCGCCGCGCTGGCGCGGGTTCGTGATCGCCGTGCTGCGCCCGCTGCTCGTCTCGCTGCTGAAGCGTGACTGGCGCGGCCGGGAGAACGTTCCCCGGCGCGGCGGGGTGATCGTCGCGGCCAACCACCTCTCCTGGGCCGACCCGCTGGCCCTCGGCCACTTCGTGTACGCGTCGGGGCGCTTCCCCGTCTACCTCGCCAAGTCCACCCTGTTCACCGTGCCGATCGTGGGCGCGGTGCTGCGCGGCTGCGGGCAGATCGCGGTACGCCGGGGGCAACTGGACGCGGGGCAGGCGCTGGAGCCCGCACGGGAGGCGCTGCGCGCGGGCGAGTGCCTGATGTTCTATCCCGAGGGCACCTGCACGCGCGATCCGGAACTGTGGCCGATGACCGGCCGCACCGGCGCCGCCCGGCTGGCCCTGGCCTCCGGCGCCCCGGTGGTGCCGATCGCGCACTGGGGCGCGCAGGACGTGCTGCCCTACGGCAGCAGGCGGCCGAGGCTGCTGCCGCGCCGGACGATGCGTGTGGTGGCCGGCCCGCCGGTGGACCTGTCCAGGTACGCGGACGTTCCGGTGACCGCCGAGGTGCTGCGGGACGCCACCGCGGATATCATGCGGGCCATCGCCGATCTGCTGGGTGAGCTGCGAGGGGAAGAGCCGCCCAAGGAGCTCTACGATCCCCGGAAGAAGGCCTCTTGACCGCCCGAGCCGCAGTGATGGGCGCCGGTTCCTGGGGAACCGTGTTCGCCAAGGTGCTCCGTGATGCCGGCACCGAGGTCACCCTGTGGGGCCGCCGCCCCGGGACCATCGAGTCGATCAACGAGCGCCGGGAGAACCCCGACTAC
Source organism: Actinomadura craniellae (assembly GCF_003289645.1). Classification (GTDB taxonomy): domain Bacteria; phylum Actinomycetota; class Actinomycetes; order Streptosporangiales; family Streptosporangiaceae; genus Actinomadura_D; species Actinomadura_D craniellae. The sequence continues at coordinate 138,587 of NZ_QLYX01000013.1, forward strand.
CTGCCGGGCGTGGAGCTGCCGCCCGGGATACGCGCCACCACCGACCCGGCCGAGGCGCTGGCCGGTGCCGACATCGTCGCGCTGGCCGTGCCGTCGCAGACGCTGCGCGCGAACCTGACGGTGTGGGCCCCGCTGCTGCCGTCCGACGCGGCGCTGGTGAGCCTGATGAAGGGCGTCGAGCTGGGCACCACCCGCCGGATGTCGGAGGTCATCCAGGAGGTGGCCGACGTTCCGGAGGAGCGGGTCGCCGCCGTCTGCGGCCCCAACCTGGCCCGGGAGATCGCCGCCGGCCAGCCCGGCGCGGCCGTGGCCGCCTGCTCCGACGAGGAGACCGCGCGGCGCATCCAGGCCGCCTGCATGACGCCGTACTTCCGCATCTACACCAACCCCGACGTGGTCGGCTGCGAGCTGGGCGGCGCGGTCAAGAACGTGATCGCGCTCTGTGTGGGCATCGCGGTGGGGCTGGGCTTCGGTGACAGCACCCGGGCGATGCTGATGACCCGGGGGCTGGCCGAGATCGCCCGGCTGGGCGCGGCGCTGGGCGCCGACGAGCACACCTTCGCCGGGCTGGCCGGGATGGGCGACCTCATCGCGACCTGCAGCTCGCCGCTGTCGCGCAACCGCACGTTCGGTGAGAACCTGGGCCGGGGCATGACCCTCGAACAGGTGATCTCGGTGACCAAGCAGACGGCCGAGGGCGTGAAGTCGTCGGAGGCCGTGCTGGAGCTGGCCCGCAAGCACAGCGTGGAGATGCCGATCACCGAGCTGGTGGCCGCGGTCATGCACCACGGGATGTCGATCGCCGAGGCCGCCGCCCTGCTGATGTCGCGTTCCCCCAAGCCGGAGCGGTACGGCGTCTGACCGCGTTTTCAGCCGTCAGGGTGGGTGACCGCGCCGAAGAGGGCGGCCGGAGCGCCGGTCCGTGCGGCCCACCACTGGTCGCCGTAGGACCAGTGCCACCATTCGAGCGGGTCGGGCACGAAGCCCTCCTCCGCCAGCACCCGGCCGAGCAACCTGCGCAGGTTCCGGACCCGGTGATCGCCACCGTCGGTCTCGAAGGCGGCGGTGGCCGCCGCCGGGACGAACGCGTCGAAGTCGGTGCCGAGCCCCAGCGGCGCCCCCCGCCAGCCGAGGGTCAGATCCACCGCTCCGCCGGTCACGTGCGGCGGGACCTGGTGGACGTCATCGGGGTCGGCCACGAAGCCGGCCGGGTCCGCCTCACCGGTCCGCCGGTAGTGGTCGAGCAGTTCGGACTGGAACGGCAGGGGCCGCCAGGCGTCGATCACGATGAGGTCGAAATCCGCGGGCAGGCGGCGTTGCGCCCGCAGCAGCCGCTCGGCCACGTCGAGGCGGGCCAGTGCCCGGCGCGGCGCCGTGTCGAACCCCAGCCACGAGTAGACGGGGAAGGTCGCGATCCGCCCGTCGAGTTCCACCAGCGGTACCGAAGCCTCGGCCACGGCCGGCAGCGGAGGGCCGGACCGGCCGGGAGCGGGAGGCAGGGGAAGCGGCGGTAGCCCGGGGAGTTCCGGTATCGCGATCTCGGTGCAGTCGATCAACCAGCGCATGACGTCATCCTTTCCCTTCCCGGCCTCGCCCCTCACCAGTGGAAAAGCACCCCTGATCCGGGCCACAGCAGGCTGGAGCTAGGGGTGGAGAACATGCTGAACTGGGGGTTGCCGCCGTCCCCCCGGACCAGGTCGCCACCGTAACTGCCGAGACCGTGCGCGATGAACGGCGAGCATTCGAGCCGGTGCGTCTCCGAATCGTCGCTGAGCCGCAGGCTGATCTCCGTGGTGCCCGCGCTGTAGTAGCCGTTGAAGATGATCGGGAAGCTGCGCTCGGTCTGCTGCAGCGGGAAGTCGAACTGCAGGGTGTAGGGGACGAGGCCGCCGGCCCACTCTTCCGACGGCATGTCGATGTACCAGCGCACCACGTCCAGCAGCCCCTCGGCGGGCTCGGTCTGCACCTGGAGGTAGGTGCCGTTGATGGCCATCCGCACCTGGCACGCGGCGGCCACCAGGTCTCGCCAGCGGGTCGGGTCCACCGACGGAATGGTGATCAGTTCTCGGACCAGGCAGTTGGGGATGCCGAATTCGGTGAGCAGCGCTTCTTCGGTACGGGCGGCGCTCACCCAGTAGCGGCGTGGGCGGACGGCGGGGAGGACGCGCCGGGCCCGGCTGAGCGTCTCGACCCGGTGGTAGGGCGTGCCGTCGAGGAGCTGGCCGTTGATGTGGATCGAGATGTCGTACTTGGCGTCCCAGACGATCTGGTGGGGTTTGCGGCCGGCTTCGATCAGCGGGTTCAGACCTTCACGCCAGACGATGCCGGCCCATTCCGGGGAGGTGCACTTGGCCCCGATGAGGGAGCGCTGTAACTCCACGATGCGGTGGTCGGGGACGGTCCTGCGGACCTGGTCCGCGTTCATCTTCCAGAGGTCGTCGCCGAGTTCGGGCAGGAAGATCGCGCCCGCCGTGACGCCGATGAGGATCAGGAAGAACTGTTTGAGGGGGTCCACACCGTTGGCGGCGAGATAGCCCAGCAGGGCCAGTGCGGTCAGCGTCCAACCGGCACGGGCCTTGCTGCGGGTGAGGTGGGTGATGGCTCGGCGGCTGCGGCGGCTGACGTCGAGGATCGGGCTTCACCCTCTCGGGTCGGTGCGGTGTCAGGTCACCGCGGGGGGTTCCAGGGCCAGGGCGCACAGGCGCTCGCACAACTCGGGGAAGTCGATGCCTTCGGCGGCGGCCGACTGCGGTAGCAGGCTGGTCGCGGTCATGCCCGGCAGGGTGTTCGCCTCAAGGCACCAGATGCGCTCGTCGGGGTCCATCCGGAAGTCGATCCGGCTGTAGGCGCCCAGTTTGAGTGCCCGGTGCGCCAGCACGGCCAGCCGCCGCATCTCCGCCGCCAGCCGCTCGGGCAGATCTGCGGGGAAGGTCTCGATGGCGCCACCGACCTGGTACTTGCTGCGGTAGTCGAAGATCTCGCTGTGCTGCGGGTCGATCTCGCCCACGGCCAGTGGCTGCCCGTCGACCACTCCGACGACGAACTCACGACCTGGGACGAACTTCTCGATCATTACGTCGGGACCGAACCGGGAGGCCTCGCGCACGGCGTCGTCGAGCTGCTCCGGCTCGTTCACCACGGTGAGCCCGATGGTGGATCCCTCCGTGTTGGGCTTCACGATCGCGGGAAAACCGACCTGGTCGGCCACCGTGGCGACGTCCGCGGGCGCCATGATCCAGTCGGGCGTGGGGACGCCCGCGAAGTGGAAGAGCCGCTTGGAGAGGTCCTTGTCCATCGCGACGGCGCTGCCCAGGACCCCGCTGCCGGTGTAGCGGATACCGGCCGAGTCGAGCAGGGCCTGGAGGGTGCCGTCCTCTCCGGCACCGCCGTGCAGGGCGAGGAACACGACGTCGAACCCGTGGAGTTCGCCGCCCGGCATCGTGAAGTGCGCGGTCAGGTCCGTCGGCGGTATGTCGCTGAGCTCGGGCGGGGTGTCGGTGACCGTCGAGTTGAGGAACACCTCGACTTCGGCGGGCTTGAGCGCCCCCTTCGCCGTGTCGATCGCGGTGACCGCGTGCCCGCGCGCACGGAGGGCCGAGAAGACCTGGGCGGCGCTCGCCGTCGAGACGTCTCGTTCCCGGCTCGCGCCCCCGAACAGCACCGCTACCCGCATCAAGCACCCCATCGTCGTCTTGGGCGGTGGAAGCCGGCCCGCACCGGCAGCAGGGTAGCAAGAGCGAAAGATGGACGACAGGGAGCGCTGACCTTAGCGGACACCGGTGGCCGGCGCCCGGGCCGACCGCCCGGGAGAGTGCACTTTTCCCTGGTCTGGCCGGCCGGCGCCGGTCATCCTGGGGGGCGGAGCCGGCGACGCACGGAAAGTCACGTCATGCGACTTGAGTACGCGGTGCTGGCGCCGTCGGGGAACGTGACACTGCTGATCTTCACCAGGGTGGCGCGCGACCGGCAGCCGGTACTGGCCGAGCGGCTGATGGCGGCGCGCCGGGACATCGAGCAGGTGGGGTTCGTCGAGCCGCCCACCACCCCTGCGGCCGATGCCCGGTTGCAGATGATGGGTGGTGAGTTCTGCGGTAACGCGGCGGGGGCGCTCGCCTGGTACCTGGCCCGTGGCGGCCGGCCGAACCGGCAGGTGCTGGAGGTCAGCGGCGCGTCCGTCCCGATCCGGGCCGACACGAACGGGGATCTCGTCGAACTGGACGTTCCCGTGGCGGTCAGGGCGCCGCGGCGGGCGGGCAACGCCACCGTCGTCATGCTCGACGGGATCACTCACCTGCTCGTCGGCGACGCGCCGCCGCGGGCGGTGCGGGCGGAGGCCCACCGGTGGTTGCGGAGGTCCGGGCTGCTCTCCCTGCCGGCCGCCGGAGTGGTGTTCCACCGGCCCCGCGGAGCCGAGATCGAGATATCGCCCGTGGTCCACGTGCGCGCCACGGGGACCCTGACGGCCGAGTCCTCGTGCGCCTCGGGGTCGGCGTGCGTCGCGATCCTCCAGGCCCTGCGCCGTGGGTGTGACACGGTCGTCGCCGTCCGGCAGCCGGACGGAGGGGTCATCGAAGCCGGTGCCCGGGTGTCGCCTGACGGCCGCGGTGTCATCGCCGCCACCGTCTCGGTACGAGTGCGCATGTGCGAGGAGGGCGTTTTCGCTCCTGCCGGGGCGCGGGGCATCCGGGGCGGGGCGCATCCGGGCCGCCGGCGATCGAGGTGGCGGATCAGTCCCTGAACGCCAGCCAGCCCTGGGTGGCCAGGGTGCCCGCGTGGTGTGCGCGGGCCCCGGCGCCGGAGATCGTCCACAGCGTGTCGCCGATCACCAGCGCCCGGCGGATCGGCAGTCCCCGGGGGTGCCGCAGCGTGCCGGTCAGGCTGATCCCGCCGTCGCGCACGGCGAGGACGAGTGCCTGGCCGGTGCCCTCGCGGTGCGAGGTGACCGGAACGACGGCGAGCCCGGTGGGCGGCCAGTACAGCAGCGCGTGTGGGTCGGACTCGACCTCTGAGCCGGTGCCGGGCACCTGGTGGCCGGCCACCTTGCGGGGCGGGCCGGTGACGTCGAACAGCGACACCTGGACGCCTAGGGGCCGGCCGGTGCGGTCGGCGTCCTGCCCGACGCCGAGCAGCCGGCCCGGCGCGACGGGAAGCAGATGGGACGAGTAGCCGGTGATCTTGAGTTCGCCGGTCAGCCGGGGGGCGCGGGGGTCGCGCAGGTCCAGCGCGTAGAGCGGGTCGATCTGGCGGAAGGTCACCACGTACCCGAGGTCGCCGACGAACCGCACGGCGTAGATGTGCTCGCCGCGGCCCAGCCCGCCGATCCGGCCCACGGGGGCGAGCCGGGAGCCGTGCCGCTCCAGTACCGTCACCTCGCTCTCGGCGCGGCCGGTGCCGGCCGCCATCAGGCGGGTGGTGGCGACCCGCAGCCGCCCGTCGTGCTCCGACAGCGCGTACTGGCCGATCAGCGTGCCCGGCACGGAGCCGGAGGCGGTGTGCCGGAGCCGGCCGCCCGGCCCGGCGACCTCGAACCGGTGCACGTCCGTGTGCTGCTCCTCGGGCCGGAGCCGCTTGCCGTCGAACCGAGGTCGCGGCCCGTCGGCGGGGCCGGGCCGCAGCGGCGGGGCGCCGGCGATGTACAGGCTCGTCGCGGTGGCGTAGACGGTGTCGCCGGCCGCGGCGATGCTGACCGGGGCGAGATCGCGCAGGTTCCCGGTCAGGTCGACGGTCAGCACGGTGAGCATGGACGTGCCGGTGTAGGCGGCGGGCCGGCTGACCCGGTCGCACGGCGGCCGGACGGTCCGGGGCGGGGCGGCGCCGGTCCGCACCTCGAAGGCGGGCAGCCAGGCGTCCAGCGGCGCCGTGCGGACGTGCCGGCGGTTGTCCTGGACGATGTCGGAGCTGGAGGCGGCCATCCCGGGCGTGGGGAAGCCGAAGCGCGGGCCGGACCGGACGACGATCCGGGCCAGCGTGCCGGTCTGCCGGGCGTCCACCAGGTGCGCCCGGGTGCTCAGCTCGCCCAGGACGCGGGGTGCTCCGGCCAGGTCGACCAGCAGCAGCCGGGTCCGGCCGGGGCGGGGGACGCCGCGGATCCCGGTGGCCTCGTCCCGGACGATCACCAGTGCCCGGTCGCCGCTGAGCAGCAGGTCGCCGGTGAACACGCCGGGCAGGGGCAGCCGGTGCAGGATCCGGCGGGAGGCGGCGTCGATCACCAGCAGCCGCTCCTGGGAGAGCGCGACGATCCGGCGGCCGTCGGTCTTCACCTGGTCGGGCTCGTCCACGCCCGCCTCGTGCACGGTGGTCCCCGAGTACGCGGGCGGGGACGGGGCGGCGGGCGCCGCCCCGGCGGCGGCCCGGCCCTCGCTCCGGATGGGGCCGTCACCGGGCAGGCCGTACGGCCCCACCAGCGGCTCGGCGGCCCGGCGCAGCTCGGTGAGCAGCGCGACACAGCTGGGGAAGCCCACCAGCCGGATCGGCGGGTCGGGGGCTGCGGGGAACCGGAAGGCGTCGCCGCCGAGGCATCCGGCGGCGAGCGCGGCCGCCAGGGCGGTGGCGAGCGGGCGGCGGGGGCGCATGGGCGTTGGACGTACGGGATGATCCTCTGGTTCCGGACAGAAGTAAGTGGTCAAGTTGGTGAGTCGGTCCTTACGGACGCTTAAGAACAACGAAACGGCGCAGAAACAGGGAGAGGGGCAAGATTTCCTTGCGCTACTCACCGGTAGAAAGGGATGTGCCTGTTGTTGCTCTCCGCGCCAGAGTTCACCACCGGACGGTCCACCCAGGCCGTGCCCGGACACAACCGATGGCACCCCGAGCTCCCCGCCGTGGCCGAGCTGATCTCCGGCGGCTCCGTCCGGATGGACTGCGAGGCCGCCCGGGCCGGCACCGAGGCCGTGCTGTGCGGCCCGCTCTCCGTACTGGGCGCCGAGCCCGGTGACGTCATCGTGGTCGACGTGCTCGGTGTCGGCCGGGCCGACGGGCACTACGCCGGCGGCGCCCACCCCGGGGTGCTCGGCTGCGCCCCCGCCGCCACGGCCCTGGGCATCGCCGACCCCGAACCCGAGGGCGCGCTGCTGGGGCACGTCCGCCCCGGCCTGGACGCCTACCCGCGGATCGCCGCCCGGGCGCTGCGCTCGGCCGCCCGGGGGCAGGAGATCGGCCGCTGCGACGTTGCCCGGCTCACCGCGGGCTCCCGGATCCTGCTCCCGGTGCACGTGCCCGGGGCCAAGCTCTCGGTGGGCGACCTGCACTTCCCGGAGCGGGGCGCCCCCGACTGCCGCCCGGACGGGCCGGCCGGCTGGATCGACATCCGGGTCAACCTCACCAAGCGGGGCATCGAGCGGTTCCGGGTCACCAGCCCGCTGCTGATGCCCGACCCCGACCAGGTGGCCTGAGCCCGGCCGGTCTAGCCGGCGAAGTAGGACGCTGCCATGTCCTCGTCGCCGTGGCCGCGCTCGACGGCGCGGCGGAAGCGCTCGGCGCCGGCGGCGGCCACGTCCATGCTGATCCCGGCCCGCTCCGCCGCGGCGAGGATCAGCCGGGCGTCCTTCTCGGCGGTGACCGTCGCGAAGCTCGGGGTGAAGTCGCCCGACATGATGGCGGCGGCCTTGACCTGCAGGTAGCCCATGTCCAGCGGGCCGCCCGCGATCGCGCCCAGGAACGCCTTCGGATCGACGTCGAGCCCCTGGGCGAGCGAGAGGGCCTCCGCGATCCCGTTGGTGACGGCGAGCACCCAGCTGTTGCAGACCAGCTTGAGCCGGGTGGCCGCGCCGGTCGTGCCGTCGTCGCCGACCCAGGTCGTCCGGGCGCCGATCGTGTCGAAGACCGGGGCGAGCGCCGGGCGGACGGCCTCGGGCGCGGCGGCGAGCACGAGCAGCCGGCCCGCCTCGGCCGGTTGCCGGGTGCCGAGCACCGGAGCGTCAACGAAGATCAGACCGTGGTCGACGGCGAATCCGCCCAGCTCGTCGACGTCGTCCAGGGAGACGGTCGTGGACTGCGCCCAGAGGGTGCCCGGCCGCAGCGCCGGGGCCGCCTGGCGCATGGTCTCCAGCACGGTCCGGCCGTCGAACAGGATCGTCAGGACCACGTCGGCGCCCGCGACGGCCTCGGCCGGATCGTCGACCACCCGCACCCCGTCGGCCGCCAGCGGCTCGGCCTTCGACCGGGTCCGGTTCCACGCCCGCACGTCGTGCCCGGCCCGGGCGAGGTTGCGGGCCATCGCCGCGCCCATGATTCCGGTGCCGAGCACCGCCACTGAGGTGATGGTCATGGTCTGATCCTTTCATCCGTCATGTGGTGGGCCGGGCGGAAAATGCGTTGCGCCGGTTTTGCGGGGTCTGGCACTGTGAAGGACGTCAGCACCCCCAGGGGCCCGAGAGGAGGACCGGCCATGAACGCGCGGCGACTTCACTATCGACTGCCCTCGGCGTCCCTCGCCCGCCCCGGCCGGTATCCCGCTCGCTGAGATCTGCCGGCCGCAGGTCCGAGTGACGCCTTCCTCGATCACCCGCGGCTCTGCTCCAACAGGTAGAGGGGCCACTTTCAGGAAGTGGATGTTCCGGGTTCGAATCCCGGGAGCCGCACGATGCCCTCGTAGTCCAATCAGGTAGAGGCGCTTCGTTGAGGACGAAGATGGTGCAGGTTCGAATCCTGTCGGGGGCACTCCAGGGGCGGCGCCGGAGTGGGAGAGCCGGGCCCGGCTGTAAACCGGGTGCCTCGCGCTGAGCGGGTTCGAATCCCGCCCGCCCCACCACCCCGCCCCACCACCGGGACCTCAGCCCGGCTCGACGTCGTCGTCGGACGGCTCGTCGGCGTGCGCGAACTCCGGCGGGGTGTCGTCATCGACCGCGGGGTGGAGGCCCGGCCCCCACTCGATCTCCTCGCCCTGGATGCTCAGCGGCGGCCCCGTCTTCTCGACCCGCGGAGAAGTACCGTTGCGCTCCTCCGGCACGGTGCTCACCTCCGTCCCGCCCGCCCTCGGCTCAGGAATCCCCCTTACCCCCTGCAAAACGGCCGAACCGCCCCGCGGTCAGGCCGGGAGGTCGGGAAGGGTGCGGCGGAGCCGCTGGGCGCGGTCGGGGATGGTCGCGCGCGAACGCCGCGCCGGACCGTACTCGCCGACGTCGATGCGCCGCTCCAGCAGGGCGAGCAGATCCGGGCCCAGCCCCAGCGCGGCCGCGGCCCGGTCGGCGGCGTACTCCGCGCGGGGGCCGGTCATCCCGGCCAGGCGCAGCCCCGCGAACGCGACGGCACCCGGGACGGCCGCGGCCACGGACACCACCGCCGCCAGCACGGCCAGCAGCCCGACCCCCACGTACCCGGCCGGGGTGCCCCAGCGGCGCGCTCCCCGATGCGCCGCGCGGACCGACCACCGGGCGCCGCGACCGGCCCGCTCCATCGCCCGGACCGGCGCCAGCAGCACCGCGTACCCGAACTCCAGGACCCGGGACGGCCCGGCCAGCCGGTGCCCCAGCTCGTGGGCGAGCACCGCCGCCAGCTCACCCGGCTCCAGCTCGCCCGCGGCGTGGGAGGTGACCGTCACGATCCCGCCGCCGGTCGACCCGGCGTTCAGCTCGGCGGAGTCGACCACCAGCAGCGGGTGGCGGCCCTGATCCTGCCCGGCCCGGTCGAGCACCGCCCGCCAGGGGTCGCGCAGCCGCCCGGCCTCCGTGTCGGTGGGAACCCGGCACCCGTACAGCGGGACGGCCAGCGCCCGCCGCACCCCCGCCAGGAGGTACAGCGGGGCGGGCAGCCACCAGACGGCCACCAGCACCAGCGGGGCGAGCGGCCACAGCAGGTACGCGACGTACGCCGGTGGACCCACCACCAGCCCGGCCGCCACCGCCACCGGAACCAGCCCGGCGTACGCGAGCGCGCCACCGCGCCCCCGCTCCGCCGTGCGGCGGCCGGCTCCGCCCGGCGAACCGGGCTTGGCCGGCGCGGTGCCCGACGGGTCGGCCCCGGCCACCAGGACGTCCGGTGGGCCGGGCGTGGCCGGCGGCTTGCTCTGGGGGCCGGGCGTGGCCGGCGGTGCGTCTGGTGGGCCGGGTGTGGCCGGCGGCGTGTCCTGGGGACCGGGCGTGGCCGGCGGTGCGTCCGCAGGGCCGGGCTTGGCCGCCGAGGTGCCCGGTGCGCCGGGTTCGGCCGGATCGGCGTGCCGGTCGGGCGGTTCGCGCAACGGGGACGCCTCCGGGTGCGAGGGGGTGTGAGGGGAACGAGCTGAGGCCAGAGATAACCGGAGGACGCCCGCCGCGTCAACGCGCCGCATCCGGCCGCCTCACGAACCCGCAACGAGCCCGCATTTTCCGGTACGGATGGGTTTTACTCGGTGGCAGAGGGCGACGGCACGGGGTGGGTGGTCGTGACACGGCGGGCGTTGAGTGTCGGGGTGGGTTCGTTCGGCGGCCGTCGGGACGCCCTGCCGTTCGCCCCCGAACTGGCGGAACGGCTCCGCACGGCGCTGGGCGCGCTCGGCTACGAGTGCACCGAGCCGGCCCCGCTGACCGGCGAGGACCTGGGCACCGCGGTACACCAGACGATCTCCGCCGCCGCCCCCGACGACGTCCTGGTGATCCACGTGATCTCGCACGGCCAGACCGCCGACGGCACCGGCCGGCTGTACGTCGTCGGCCCCGACGGCCGCCACCACCCGCTGGGCGACGTGGAGTCCTGGCTGGCCGCCATCGAGGACCACGGCTCCCGGCCGCCGACCCTGTTCCTGCTCGACGTCTGCCAGGCCGGGCAGGCGGCCAGGCTGCCCTGGCAGGGCCTGCGCGGGGACGGCTCGAACCGCGCCTGGGTGCTCGGCGCGGCCGCCCCGGGCCGGTCCGCCTACGACGGCCGGCTGACCCGGGCGCTGGTGCACGTCCTGGAGGCGCTCGGCCGCGGCGAGCTCGACATCGACCCGGCACTGGAACACGCCCCGTTCACCGCGGTGGCGCGGGCGGTGCGGCTGGAGGTCGACCGGCTCACCGCGGCCGACGACGGCGACTCCCAGCAGGTCACCGGCAGCCTGCTGGACGTCACGGCCGACCCGCCCGACCTGCCGTTCTTCCCCAACCCCGCCTACCCGCCCAGCCCCGCCCGGCGGGCCCGGGCCGAGGTGGACGCCGCGGTCGCCCCGTTCCTCGACGACGTCGACGAGGCGCTGGACGCCGCCCACTTCTACGAGCGCGCCTCCGGCCACCGGGCGGCCGGCTCCGGCGCCGCCGGGTGCTTCAGCGGCCGGCGGGCGGAACTGCGCACCCTGGTGCCCTGGCTGGTCGGGCACGGGACGGGCGCGCTGCGGGTGGTGACCGGCAGCCCCGGTGTGGGCAAGTCGGCGCTGCTGGGCGTGCTGGTCTGCGCCGCGCACCCCCGGCTGCGGTCGGCGACCAAAGAGGTCTGGAACCGGATCGAGCAGGCCCCCTGGCAACTCGACCGGCTGGCCGCGGTGCACGCCCGGCAGCGCGGGCTCGCCGAGATCACGGCCTCGGTGGGGCGCCAGCTCGGCCTGCCGGCCACCTCGCCTGCCGACCTGACCAGAGCGCTGGCCGGCCTGCCGGAGGCACCGGCCGTCGTGCTGGACGCGCTGGACGAGGCCGACCACCCGGTCGAGGTGCTGGCCGACCTGCTGCTCCCGCTGGCCGCGGCACTCCGCCCCGACGGCTCCCCGGCCTGCCGGCTGCTGGTCGGCACCCGGCCCTGGGGTTTCGAGGAACTGCTGGACCTCGCCCGGACCGGCGACGGCCTGCTCGACCTCGACCAGGTCGACCGGGGCGTGCTCCGCGGCGAGCTGGAGACCTACGTCTCCGAGCTGCTCCGCGCCCACCCCGGCTACCTCGACGCCGGGGCGGTCCGCGGCGCCTTCGCCGCCGAGGTCGCCAAGACCCTCGCCGCCCCGCCCGCCGAGGGCGAGGAGCGCTGGGGCGAGTTCCTGGTCGCCGGCCTGTACACCCAGCATTTCGCCACCGACGGCGCCGAAGCCGAGACCGACCCGGTGCGCGCCGCCGCCACCGGCCGCCGGGTCCCGCGCACCCTGCCCCAGGTCTTCGAGCTCGACCTGGGCGGCCACACCGGCACCCCCTGGTTGCGCCCCGTGCTGACCGCCCTCGCCTTCGCCCGCGGCGAGGGCATGCCCGCCACCGTCGCCGCCCGCTGCGCGCCGCTCTTCGGCGCCGAGTTCGCCCGCCTCCCGTCACCGGCGGCGCCGAAGCCGCTGAGCCGGTCCGCCGTACGGATCACGACGGTGAGGGCTCTGGTGGAGTGGCTGGAGGACTCCTCCCTCGGCGAAGCCCTGAACCTGCTGGACCGGCGGGCGGTGTCGTATTCCGTACCGTGGCCCGGCCTGCTGTACGAGAAGCTGGGCCTCGCCGCGGAACACGGCGAGAAGGACCTCTTCCATGTCCTGCGCACCGCCCGGATCCGGCTCCCGCCCGCGGACGGTGCGGGCAAGTTCAGGTCCACCTCGGTGGACGGCCGCGTACATGTGGTGGCGTACAGCAGGCCATCGACGCGCGGATCCCGGACGATGACCTTCGCCGAACTGGCGGCGGCCTGGCCCGACAGGTCCTGGTCACTGATGGTCGACCAGGACAGCGACCACGAGATCCGGCTCGGTCCCGGGGCCGTCGAGCTGCTGGGGGCCGCCCAGCGGATGGTCGCGGAGATGCCGGCCCGCGGGCCGGTGGACGCCGGAGACGCCCCCGCCGACGCCCCAGCGGGAAGGGCTGCCCGCTGGCTCAAATACGCCGCACCGGGTCCTGCGGCGGGCCCGGCGAGCGACCCCCGCGCCGACCCGCCCGCGGAGGACGTTCCTTTCATCGCCTCGGCGGTTCCGGCCCCCGCCGAGGTGAGCGCGGCGTTGGCGGCGGCGCGGTTCTACCTGCGGCGTTCCACGGACACCGACGGGACGACGCTGTACCGGCTGTTCCATGCCGGTCTCGCCGAGCACCTGCGCGGGCGGGCCGCGGGCGGGTCCGCCGCGGAGAGCGCCCTGCTCGATGCGCTGCTCGCCCCGCTCTCCTCCAGTCCGCCGTCCGTCTCGGCCCCCGCGGACTGGGCCCCCGCGGGCTCCGCTCCTGTCGGCCCCGCGCCCGCCCGCGCCGTCACCTCCTGGCCCCGCCGCCGCTGGGACCTGGCCGAGCCGTACGTCCTGCGGCACGCCGCCGAGCACGCCACCCTGGCGGACCGCCTGCCCGACCTCCTCGGTGACGTGGAGTTCCTGCTCCGCGCCGACGGCTTGGCGGAACTCCCGGAACGGGACTGGCCGGACGGGGATCTGCGGAGCCTGTTCCTCTGGGCCTGGCGCGTCCCGCCGCCCCGCCGCCGTTCCCTGCTGGCCCTCCACGCGGTCCGGTGGGGCCGGTACGACCTGGCCTCGCTCCTGGACACGCCGCCCGGGGCGCCCCCGCTCACCTGGCGACCGTGGTGGGCCGCCGTGCCCCGGGACAGGGATCCGCGGAGGAACAGCGCGTACATGCCCGGCCCGGTCGTCCCGACGGGTGTGGTGCGGGTGGGGAAGGAACACGCCGTCGTGGCGCCGCACGGCAAGGGCTGGGTGGTCGCGCTCTCGCTGCAGACGGCCGAACTGCTCGGAGAGCTACGGACCGGCGGGGTTCCGGTGACCGAGATCGAGCCGGGGATGCTGGGCGACCGGCCGGCGGTGCTGCTGCGGCGGGGCGAGGAGTCGCCCTGGCTGTGGGACGTCCCGGCCGGGCGGATCGAGATTCCGGCCGCGCCGAGCGGGACACCGCCCCGGCAGGTCGGTGTGACGGTGGTGGTCGGTGTCCATCCGGTGACGGTGACCGGCAATCCCGACGGCACGCTGTCGTGGCGGAGCATGGCGGACGACCGGATCAGCCACGACACCCCGGCACATCAGGGCACGGTGCGGGCGGTGACCGGCGGCCGGGTGGACGGTCGGACCGTCGTCCTCACGGGAGGGGACGACGGCGTCGTCCGGGTCTGGGACGCGGTGTCCCGCCGGCAACTGGACCGGATCGACCAGTATTTTCCGGTCGGTGCGCTGGAGCTCACTCCGGACGGGTACCTGGTGGTGACCATCGGGGACGAGGTGATCTGCTTCCGGTACGCCGGCGCCGCCCGCCGGAACCGGGAAGGGTACTGAGCCGGAACACCGCTCGCCGCGAGGTTGACCTCGACCTTGCTTGAGGTCGCAGGCTGGTCCCCGACGGGACGGCGAGCGGAAGGGGAGATCCGATGATCCTGGTGACAGGGGCGACCGGCAGGGTGGGACGGAACGTCGTGGCGGAGCTGGCGGCGGCGGGAGAGCGGGTGCGGGCGCTGGTCCGCGATCCGGGCCGGGCCGCGCCGCCCGAGGGCGTCGAGGTCGTGCGCGGGGACCTCGCCGACCCGGACTCGCTGCGCCCGGCGCTGGCCGGGGTCGACGCGGTGTTCCTGGTCTGGCCGACCCTCGCGGCCGACCACGCCGCGGCCGGATCGCTCAAGGTGATCGCCGAGCACGCCCGGCGGATCGTGTACCTGTCGGCGCTCGGCGTCCCCGCCGAACCGGGCGGGTCCATCCTCGGGTCGCACACGATGATGGAGCGGCTGATCGAGGCGTCCGGCCTGGAGTGGACCTTCCTGCGGCCCAGCGGGTTCGCGGCCAACACCCTGATGTGGGCGGACGAGATCCGCTCCGCGGGTGCCGTCCGGTGGGTGCACGCGGCGGCGGCGCGGTCGCTGATCCACGAGCGGGACATCGCGGCCGTGGGCGCCCGCGTGCTGACCGGGGCCGGGCACGGCGGGCGCGGTTACGGCCTGACCGGCCCGCAGGCCCTGACCCAGGCCGAGCAGGTGCGCCTGATCGGGGAGGCGACCGGCCGCCCGGCCCGCTTCGAGGAGATCACTCCGGCGGAGGCGCGGTCGATGCTGGTCACCGTCATGCCGCCCGCGACGGTGGACGAGATCCTCGCGGCGCACGCGGCCATGGCGGCGAACCCGGAGCCGGTCACCGCCACGGTCGGGGAACTCACCGGGGCCCCGGCGCGCACGTTCCGGGAGTGGGCGCGCGACCACGCCGCGGACTTCCGTTGAGCGGCCGCGGAGAAGCCGCCGGAAAGTAAACGAAGTCCGTTGTTCCGGGCTAGATGTATCCGACCTCGCAAGCAGCCGGAATGGGGGACGCGACACCGGGCACGGGGGGCACAGCCGAGCCCGATCTTCCGTCCCTGAGGTGTACCGGATGTCCACTACCGACCTCCGCCACGCGGACCTCTCGGCCGCCTGGATGGCCTGGGCGGCGTGCCGCACGGAGGACCCCGAACTGTTCTTCCCCGTCGGCACGCTGCGCCCCGCCGAGGAGCAGACCCGCCGGGCGGCGGAGGTCTGCCGGGGCTGTCCCGTCCGCGTGGAGTGCCTGGACTACGCGCTGGCGACCAGGCAGCGGCACGGCGTCTGGGCCGGGACCACCGGCGAGGAGCGCGACCGCCTGTACCGGCGGGCTCGTTGACCGGGCGGGTCGCGGCGCCGTGGCGCCTGGCGCTGCCGGTGCTGTTCTGCACGCTCGCGCTGCTGGTCGCCGGCGGGTGCATCGGGGAGGAGACCGCAACCGAGACGGGGGCGACCGCGGGCGCCCGCCAGGACGGGGAGTGGCCGGGCGTCGTCACCGCGCTCCAGCCCTCGGTGGTCACCATCCTGACCTCCTCCGGCAGCGGCAGCGGCGTCGTCTACCGGGACGGCGGCGTGATCGTCACCAACGAGCACGTGGTCCGCGGCGCCCGGAAGGTGCAGGTGGCGCTGGCTGACGGCAGCCGGATCGGCGGGAAGGTCGCCGCGGCCGACCGGTCGACCGACCTCGCGGTGGTCCGGGCCGACCGCACCGACCTGCCGCCCGCCACGTTCCAGTCCGCGCTGCCCCAGGTGGGGGAGGACGTGGTCGCGATCGGCAGCCCGCTCGGCTTCGAGGGCAGCGTGACGGCCGGCATCATCTCCGGGCTGGCCCGCCAGATCCCCGGGTCGGCGCGCGAGACCCGGTCGCTGGTCGACCTGATCCAGACCGACGCCGCCATCTCCCCGGGCAACTCCGGCGGCGCGCTGGCCAACGCCAAGGGCGAGATCATCGGGATCAACGAGGCGTACCTGCCGCCCGCGACGGGCGCGGTGTCGATCGGCTTCGCCATTCCCGCCCGCACGGTGGTGGACACCGTCGACGAACTGCTGACCACCGGCCGCGCCGACCACGCCTACCTGGGCGTCGTCCCGGGCCGGCTCACCCCGCAGATCGCCGAGGCGTTCGGCGTCGGGGTCGAGCGGGGCATCGTCGTGACGGAGGCCACCCGGGGCGGCCCGGCCGCGAAGGCGGGCATCGCCCGCGGTGACGTCATCACCCGGATCAGCGACCGCCGCATCACCTCCGTGGAGGACCTGCTGGGCGCCCTGCAGTCGCACGACCCGGGCGACACCGTCCCGGTCACCCTGCACCGCGGCGGCCGGACCATCACGGCGAACGTCAAGCTCGGCGACCTCCCCAGCTGACCGCTCAGATGCGGCCCTCGGGGAGTTCGGGGACGGTGGTTTTGATCGCGTCCCCGAGTTCCACCAGGACGTCGCCGGCCGGGTGGTACCTGGGTGGGACGGTCACCTCCACGTACGCCTGGCGGCCGACCGCGGTGAAGGTGACCGGCCGGCCGGGGGGCTGGGGGAACCAGTTGACCCCGTTCACCGTGACGAGCTGGGAGGTGGGCCGCAGCAGGGGCGGCCGGGGCACCCCGCAGCGCAGTGCGATCGCGGGCGTGCCCCAGGCGGCGGTGCGGGGCGACTCGGGTTCGACGTCGCGGCGCTCCTGCCCGTGCACCCGGGCGGGCAGCCGGAGACCGGCGCACAGCCGGGCCGCCGCCGGGTCGGGGGAGGTGTCGGGCACCTGGACGGCCCCGGCGCCGCACCCCGCCGGCAACCCGGCGAGCAGCGGGGCCAGGGCGAGGACGGCCAGGCCGCGGCCGAGCCGTCCGGTCGGATGGGGCGCCACGCAGGGTCCTAGATGTGCACGATCGGGCAGGTGAGGGTGCGGGTGATGCCCTCGACGGTCTGGATCTGCGCGACGACCAGCTTGCCGAGTTCGTCGACGTTGCGCGCCTCGGCCCGGACGATCACGTCGTAGGGCCCGGTCACGTCCTCCGCCTGGGCCACGCCGGTGATGCCGCGGATCTCGCCGGCCACATCGGCGGCCTTGCCGACCTCTGTCTGGATGAGGATGTAGGCCTGCACCATCACGTCCTCCCCGGGCGGAGAAAGTTTCGTCGAACGGTCACCGTACCGTGGATCCTGAACACTGTCCCCGGCGGAGGTGCCCCATCACTATCGGAGATTTGGGCGAGTTCGGGCTCATTGCCGGTATCACTCAGCGTCTCACATCGGGTCCGTCGGTGGCACTGGGCCCCGGTGACGACGCCGCCGTGGTGAACGCCCCGGACGGCCGGGTGGTGGCCACCACCGACCTCCTGGTGGAGGGGCGGCACTTCCGGCTCGACTGGTCCGGGCCCTACGACATCGGCCGCAAGGCGGCGGCGCAGAACCTGGCCGACGTGGTGGCGATGGGCGCCCGCCCGACCGCGCTGCTGGTCGGGTTCGGCGCGCCCGCGCACACCGCGGTCGAGTGGGCGCAGACGCTGGCCGACGGGCTGCGCGACGAGTGCGACCTGGTCGGGGCCTCGGTGGCCGGCGGCGACGTGGTGCGCGCCGGCTCCGTCGTGCTGGCGATCACCGCGCTCGGCGACCTCGGCGGGCGCCGCCCGCTCACCCGGTCGGGGGCCCGCCCGGGCGACGTCGTCGCCGTCCGGGGCAGGCTGGGATACGCGGCGGCCGGGCTGGCGCAACTGCTCGCCGGCGGCGCGTGCGATCCCGAACTGGTCGACGCCCACCGCCGGCCGCGCCCGCCGTACGAGGCCGGCACGGAGGCGGCCGAGCACGGTGCGACCGCGCTGCTGGACGTCAGCGACGGGCTCGTCCAGGATCTTGGTCACATCGCGGCGGCGAGCGGTGTGCGGATCGAACTGGACGGGGCCGCGCTGCCGGTGCCCGCGCGGCTGGGCCCCGACGGGCGGCACCACGTGCTGACCGGCGGTGAGGACCACGCCTTCGCTGGAACGTTCCCGCAGGCCACTCGGCTACCGGACGGCTGGCGGGCGATCGGACGGGTGGCCGAGGGCACCGGGGTGCTGGTCGACGGGGCCGAGTACGGTCGCGGCGGCTGGGACCACTTCCCTGACAAGAACGGATAATTCCCGTCCCCGCGTTACTCGTCTTGTGGGCGTGCTTGGTGCTGTTTTGATATACCTTCCTGTGATCGAAGAGGACGGGATGGGACGACACACCAAGCTTGCGGACGAGGCCGACCTTGTACCCGAGGTCGAGGAGCCTCCGGCGAAGCGGCGGCTGGGCTGGCTGCTCTCGCTGCCACTGCTGCCGATCACCGCGTTGATCGTTGCCGTCGGCGTCGTGGTGGCCGCGGTCAGCACCTCGCAGATCTCGCTGAACTTCGCGGGCGGCACACCGGCTCAGAACCAGCCCCGGGCCGACGCCCAGGACGACGGCGCGGCCCGTGGCGCGAACGAGCGGACCAGCCGGAACACCCGCAAGGGCCTCCTGGTCGCCTTCCGCGCCACCCGGCGCCTCGAAACCGGCTTCGAGGGCACGGTCACGATCGCCAACCACGGCGCGAAGCCGGTGGACGGCTGGACCCTCGCCTTCAAGATCCCCAATGCCAAGGTGCTGTCGGTCAGCAACGCCGTCCTGGTCAAGACCGGCACGGTGGCGACCCTGCGCGGCGGGGCCATCCAGCCCGGCCAGCGCGTCCGGATCGGCTTCGTGGCCCAGGGCGCGGCCAGCAAGCCCTCCGCCTGCCTGATCAACCGCACCCGCTGCGTCCTGGCCTGATCCCGAGGCCTCTAACCTGGGCGGTATGACCCCTCCGCTCGCGCTGACCGTGGCCGGTTCCGACTCCGGCGGCGGCGCCGGCATCCAGGCCGACCTCAAGACGATGCTGGCCCTCGGCGTGCACGGGATGAGCGTGGTCGCCGCGGTGACCGCGCAGAACTCGCTGGGCGTCCAGGGCTACTGGGAACTGCCGCCCGAGGCGGTGCGCGCCCAACTCGACTCGGTGCTCTCCGACATCGGGGCCGACGCGGTCAAGACCGGGATGCTCGCCTCGTCCGCGCTGGTCGAGACGGTCGCCGAGGTGCTGGCCGGGGTGACCGCCCCGGTGGTGGTCGATCCGGTCGGGGTGTCCAAGCACGGCGATCCACTGCTCGCCCCCGAGGCCGTCGGCGCGGTCCGCACCGCGCTGCTGCCCGTCGCCACCGTCGCCACCCCCAACCTGTGGGAGGTCGAGCAGCTCACCGGGGTCAAGGTGGTCGACGAGAGCGGGCTGCACGAGGCCGCCGAGGCCGTGCTGGCGCTCGGCCCGCGCTGGGCGCTGATCAAGGGCGGGCACCTGCCGGGCGCGCCGGTGGACCTGCTGTCCGACGGCACCACCGAGTACCGCTTCGCCGCCGAGCGGCACGACAACCGGCACACCCACGGCACGGGCTGCACGCTGGCTTCCGCGATCGCGTCCCACCTGGCCCGGGGCGAGGACGTGGTGACAGCGGTCCGGCTGGCCAAGGAGTACGTGACGGGGGCGATTGCGGCGGGCTTCCCGCTGGGTTCCGGGATCGGTCCGGTCGATCATGGCTGGCGGTCGCGCGAATCCCGGCTGAACTTCCCGGAATAACGGGGGAAAGCTGATCATTTCTGGCATTCTGCCCCTGGCCACGCGTGGTGCTGGCCTCTGGTGGAAAGGCAGGCCGGGGTGGCCGACGAGAAGTTCCCCGATGATCAGATGCTGGACGAGGATTTCATCCGGGGCGCGTCCATCTTCGAACCGTCCGCGCGGGAACGCGCCAAACGACCCGGCCCGCTGACCCGGCTGCGGGCCGCCCGCGCCGCGCGGCGCCGCCGCCGGGAGATGGTCCGGCAGTGGCGGTCACCGGAGTACCGGACCGGCCCGAAGCAGGTGCTGACCGGGCTGCTGGTCGTCGTCGTGGCGGTGGGGGTCCTGGTCGCCCTGATGTGGCTGCGACCCCCCGCAGGCGGCCGGTCCACCTCGGACGCCGCACCGGAGGCGAACGCGAACCCGAACTCGAACCCGTACGCGCCGCCGCCCGAGGCCCCGTTCCGCGGGTCGCCCGCGGAGAAGTACGCCGACAACGCCGCCGGCATCCGGCTGCCCCAGGCCCGGGCCGCCGCGGGCTTCACCGCCACCGAGGTGCGGCACCGGCTGGAGATGACCAAGGGCGTGCTCGGCTCGATGCATCTGGAGCGGGAGGTCTGGGGCGGCGCCCGCCCCAAGCTGCTCTTCGACCTCACCGACCCGAAGAGCCCCGGACTGCTGGCGAAGATGCGGCGGGCGTTCGACCGGCCGTCGGAGAAGAACAACCCGCTCCACTACGCGGTCCGCTTCGACCCCCAGCGGGCGAAGGTGCACGGACCGGTGGTGAAGGTGCACGGCACCACGACCTATCGGGCCGTCCGAGCGGGTCAGCTGCGGGTGCACGTGGACTACCTGTTCGTCTACGCGGTACGGCCGGCCGCCGGAGGCGACCTGGCCAGGGTGGTCGTCCGGCGCACGATGGACGTCGACTTCTACGACCCCGAGCGCTTCCAGGTCACCTTCGGCAAGCTGGTGGTCACCAGCACCGACTCGAGTGCCGCCGGGGCCGAGTGCGGCTGGGACGAGGGGTGGCTGCGTCCGTACTTCGGTTCCCCGGCCAGCGGGCCGCAGGCCACCGGAGCGCCCGTCGACCCCTATGACATGTCCCGCAAGGCGGTCGAGGAAGAGGGATGCGCCGAGGCCACCCGGGTCTGACCCCGGGCATGGCGAAGGGCCGGTGCGCAGGCACCGGCCCTTGGTGGTGCTCGGCTTAGACGGTCGGGCGGACGACCTTGCCGGCCTTGATGCACGAGGTGCAGGCGTTGATGCGCTTGGTCGTGCCGTTGACCACCGCGCGGACGCGCTGGATGTTGGGGTTCCAGCGGCGCGGGGTGCGGCGGTGCGAGTGGGAGACGCGCATGCCGAACCCGGGTCCCTTGCCGCAGACGTCGCAAACGGAAGCCACGGGAAACTCCAAGTGGTGTCGAGAAACGTGGTCGCGGTGCCCGGCCGTTCGGCGGGCGCTCGCGAAAAACGCCCCTCACGGGACGTGTCGAATCAGGGTAGCCGATCGCGCGGTGACTAGGCGAATCAACCGCCCGCATCACCGGCCGCGCCCCGGCCTCAGCGCCGGCTCCGTCGCCAGCCCTGTCGCCAGCCCTGTCGCCAGCCCTGTCGCCAGCCCTGTCACTAGCCCTGCCACGGACCCTGTCACCCGCCCCATAGCGCGGGCGCGACCGGCGCACCATAATCTCCCGGGCACGACGGGAGGTGGGCGTGAGCGGTGTTCTCGACGTCCTCGACGCGGTGGCGCTGCGCCGGTGGGCAGGGCTGGCGGCCGAGGCGCTGGGCCGGACCAGGGGCGAGATCGACGCCATCAACGTGTTCCCGGTCGCCGACGGCGACACCGGCACCAACCTGCACCTCACCGTGCGCGCCGCTGCGGAGGCGGCCGGCGAGCTGCCCCCGGGCGCCGGGACGGCGGCGGTCTGGCAGGCCCTCGCCCGGGGCGCCCTGCTGGGTGCCCGGGGCAACTCCGGGGTGATCCTCAGCCAGGTGTTCCGCGGGCTGGCGGAGTCCACCGGCGGGCCGGCCGACGGCGCCGCGCTCTCGGCCGCGCTGCGGCACGCCGCCGGGCTGGCCCGCGAGGCCGTCGAGCACCCGGTGGAGGGGACGATCCTCAGCGTCCTCCAGGCCGCCGCCGCGGAGTGCGAGCGGGCCGGCCCGGACCTGGCCGCTGTGGCACGGGCCGCCGCGGCCGGGGCCCGCCGGGCGCTGCGCCGCACCACCGGGCAGCTCGACGCGCTGGCCCGCAGCGGGGTGGTGGACGCGGGCGCGGCGGGGTTGTGCGTGGTGCTCGACGCGCTGGCCGCGGTGGTCACCGCGGAGTTCCCGGAACGCTACGAGGTACCGGCCCGCACGCTGTCCCCGGCGCCCCTGGGCCCGCCGGCCGGCCCCGGCTACGAGGTGATGTACCTCTTGGACGCCCCGGACCGGGCGATCCCCGCGCTGCGCGAGGCGCTCGACCGGCTCGGCGACTCGCTCGTGGTGGTCGGCGGCGGCGGGCTGTGGAACGTCCACGTCCACGTCGACGACGCGGGCGCCGCGATCGAGGCCGGGCTCGCGGCCGGCCGGGCGCACCGCATCCGGGTGTCCTACCTCCAGGCCGCCGCCGGGGAGGCGGGCCGGCCGCCCTGCACCGGCCGGGGCGTGGTGGCGGTCACCGCGGCCGGCGGGCTGGCGGCGCTGTTCGAGGAGGCCGGCGCCCGGGTGGTCCGCCGGGAGCCGGGCGCGGTCCCCTCGGTGGCGGTGTTGCTGGAGGCGATGCTCGCGGCCGGGGACGAGGTGGCGGTGCTGCCCAACGGGCCCGACGTGCTCGCGGTGGCCGAGGCGGCGGCCGAGCGCGCTCGCGACAGCGGGGTGCGGCTGGCCGTGGTGCCGACCCGGGCCTCGGTGCAGGGGCTGGCCGCGCTGGCCGTGCATGACGCGCTGCGCCGGTTCGACGAGGACGTCATCGCGATGACCCGTGCCGCGGGGGCGACCCGGTTCGCCCATCTGGAGATCGCCGGGGCCGAGGCGTTCACCACCGTCGGTGTCTGCCGTCCCGGCGACGTGCTCGGCATGATCGAGGGCGATGTGGCGGTGATCGGCGCCCGTGCGGACGAGGTCGCCTGGTCGGTGCTGGACCGGATGCTGTCCGGCGGCGGCGAGCTCGTCACGATCATCTTCGGTGCCCATGCCCCGCCCGGGCTGGCCGGGGCGTTGGAGGGGCGGTTGCGGGAGGCCCGTCCCGGCGTCGAGGTCGTCGTCTACGCCGGCGGTCAGGAGCGGTGCCCGCTCCTCATCGGGGTCGAGTAGCCCCGGTTTGGTGTGCGGCGCGGGCGGTGGGGGGAACCGCCCGCGCCGCGCGTCATCGGGAGGCGCCCGCCGGGGACGGGCGCCGGCGGGGAGATCCGGCCGGGGGCCGGTTCATGCGGCGAGGCCGAGTACCCGGCGGATGCAGGCGATGGCGCCGTCCAGGTCGGAGGCGGGCGAGATCCGCTGCGCCCAGGCCCACCAGAACCACGACCGGTCGACGATCACGTGCTCCTCGGCGGTGGGAACCTGCGGGTTCAGCACGTGCAGGCTCGGCGGCATGCCGATCGGGGTGGTCAGCCGGCTGTAGATCCCTTCCTCTCCCAGCCGCGAGGCCAGTTCCTCCAGTCGCGCCTCCTCGCTGGAGACGGGTTCCGCCATCACTGTGGTGTCCATCTTTAAACTTCCCCCTGTAGTGATTTAGACCACTCCCTCACCTTGTGCCTACTTTGCCGTCTTATGCAAGTTGAGCCAGGAATCTTTACCTTTG
The DNA here is from genome assembly GCF_003289645.1 of Actinomadura craniellae. Lineage (GTDB taxonomy): Bacteria > Actinomycetota > Actinomycetes > Streptosporangiales > Streptosporangiaceae > Actinomadura_D > Actinomadura_D craniellae. The sequence goes on from NZ_QLYX01000013.1 coordinate 162,055, forward strand.
CCCGGTTTTAATGTGGCCACTCGTCGTTCCCACGGCCTCCCGGCAGAGCGGCGGGCGGACGTCACCCGGGCACGGTAGAAAAGGGGCGTGGCGAAACTCGACGAGCCGTTGTACAAGGTCGTGGGTGACCGGACGGCCAAGGTGCTGGTGAAGGGGCTCGACCTGCACACGGTCGGCGACCTGCTGCGCCACTACCCGCGGCGGTACGCCCGGCGCGGCGAGCTGACCGACCTGGTCGGGGTGCAGGACGGCGAGCACGTCACCGTGATGGCCGAGGTGGTCAAGGTGCAGGGGCGGGAGATCCCCCGGCAGCCGGGGTACCTGCTGGAGGTCACCGTCACCGACGGGCGCGGCGAGCTGAAGCTCACCTACTTCGGGCGCAAGGGGGCGTACCGGGCCGAGCGCGAGCTCGCCCCGGGCACCCACGCCCTGTTCTCCGGCAAGGTGACCACCTACCGGCCCCGCGGCGGCCGGGCCCAGCGCCAGCTCGCGCACCCCGAGCACCGGCTGGTCCAGGCCCGGGACGCCGACGCCGCCGCCCGGGAGTTCGCCGAGGAGCTCATCCCCATCTACCCGGCCACCAAGGGCCTGGAGTCGTGGAAGATCGCCGACTGTGTCGAGCTCGTCCTCAAGCACCTCGACCTCGGCCCCGATCCGATGCCCGGGTCCCTGCTGGGCAAGTACGGCTTCGTCGGGCTGAAGGAGGCGTACGGGGGCATCCACCGGCCGCAGGACACCGCCGAGCTGGGCCGCGCCCGCCGGCGCCTCAAGTGGGACGAGGCGTTCGTCCTCCAGGTCGCGCTGGCCCAGCGCCGGCTGGCCGCGGCCGCGCTCCCCGCCCGGCCCCGGGCCCGCGTCGCCGGCGGTCTGCTGGACGAGTTCGACCGGCGGTTGCCGTTCACCCTCACCGAGGGCCAGGTCCGGGTGGGGGAGGAGATCGCCGCGGACCTCGCCCGGGAGCACCCCATGCACCGGCTGCTCCAGGGCGACGTGGGCGCCGGCAAGACGATGATCGCGCTGCGGGCGATGCTCCAGGTGGTGGACGGCGGCGGGCAGGCCGCACTGCTGGCGCCGACCGAGGTGCTGGCCCAGCAGCACCACCGCTCCATCACCAAGATGCTCGGCGAGCTCGCCGAGGCCGGCCGGCTGGGCGGCGCCGACCACGCCACCCGGGTGGAACTGCTGACCGGCTCCCAGGGCGCCAAGGCGCGGCGGGCGGCGCTGCTGGAGGCGGCCTCCGGCGCCGCGGGCATCGTGGTCGGCACCCACGCCCTGCTCCAGGAGCACGTCCAGTTCGCCGACCTGGGCCTGGTCGTGGTGGACGAGCAGCACCGGTTCGGTGTCGAGCAGCGCGACGCGCTGCGCGAGAAGGTGCAGGGCGGGCGCCCGCACGTCCTGGTCATGACCGCCACCCCGATCCCGCGCACGGTCGCGATGACGGTCTTCGGCGACCTGGAGACCTCGGTGCTGGACCAGTTGCCGGCCGGCCGCAGCGAGATCAGCACGCACGTGGTGCCGCCGGAGCTGCCATCCTTCTTCGACCGCGCCTGGCGGCGGATCGCCGAGGAGGCCGCGCAGGGCCGGCAGACCTATGTCGTGTGCCCCCGGATCGGCGGCCAGGAAGGCGACGAGGCCGGGCCGCCACCCGGCGAGCCGGACGGCGAGCCTGCCACCCGCCCGCCGCTGGCCGTGCTCGACCTGCTGCCCCGGCTGGAGCAGGAACTGCTGCCCGGGCTGCGCCTCGGTGTGCTGCACGGCCGGCTGCACCCCGACGAGAAGGACGCGGTGATGCGGAGCTTCGGCGCCGGGGAACTGGACGTCCTGCTCGCCACCACCGTGATCGAGGTCGGGGTGGACGTTCCCAACGCCACCGTCATGGTGATCATGGACGCCGACCGCTTCGGCGTCTCCCAGCTCCACCAGCTCCGCGGCCGGGTCGGCCGGGGCTCGCTGCCGGGCCTGTGCCTGCTGGTCACCGAGGCGGCGATCGGCAGCCGGGCCCGCGAGCGCCTGGACGCGGTGGCCTCCACCACCGACGGCTTCGAGCTCTCCCGGCTCGACCTGGAACAGCGCCGCGAGGGGGACGTCCTGGGAGCCGCCCAGGCCGGGCGCGGGTCCAGCCTGCGGCTGCTCACCCTGCTGCGCGACGAGGAGGTGATCAGGCAGGCCCGCGAGGAGGCCACCGCCCTGGTCGCCGCGGACCCCGACCTCGCCGCCCATCCCGGCCTGGCCGCCGAGCTCACCGCCCTGCTCGACGCCGAGCGCGCCGAGTACCTGGAGAAGGCATAGAATTCCTACTTATTAAGTTGACTAATCGCCGGGGCGCGGTGAACATGGAGAACATGTCGCCGCCGCTGATCGCTCGCCTGCACGTCGACCTTCGCCGGCAGGCCAGCGCCCTGTGTCGCCGTCGCTGATCCCGACCCCGTCCGGACCTCGACGGCCCACAGGAGGCAACGTCATGACCATCGCCCCGCCCGACTCCGCCCACCCGGCCCACCCGGCCCACCTCGACCCCGCCGACCTCGAAGAGCGGCTGCGCCACCCCGACCCGGCGATCAGGCGCTCCGCCGTCGCGCTCGTCGCCGCCACCGCACCGCGCGCCGGCGGGAACGCCCTGGCCTGGGCGCTCGCCGACCCCGACCCCGGAGTCCGCTCCCTGGCCGCCGACGCCCTCGCCGCGGCCCCCGACCTCTACATCGGGGAGGACGGCATCAAGGCGCTGCTGCTGGCCGCCGTCCAGGGCCGCGACTCCCAGGTCCGCCGGACCGCCGCCGACCTGCTCGACACCCTGACCGAGGGCACCCGCGAGCTGTACACCCGGGGACTGGAGGACGGCGAGCCCCACCAGCGGATGCAGGCCGTCCGCGGGCTGGTCGCGCTGCGGGCCGTCGCCCTCGTCGGCGAAGCGGCCGACGACCCCTCCCGGGACGTCCGGGTGGCGGTCGCCGACGGTCTCTCCCGGCTCGCCCTGCCCGCCGGCCTCCCCGCGCTGGAACAGCTCCTCGCCGACCGTGACCCCGTCGTCCGGCTGGCCGCCCTGGACGCCACCGTCGAACTCGGCCTGCCCGAATCGCTGACCGGCCGGGTCGTCACGGCGATCGCCCACCCCAGCTGGCAGGTCCGCAAGCGCGCCGCGGCCGCCCTGGCCGGAGCGTCACCCGAGGTTGCGGTACAGCCGCTGATCCTCGCCCTGCGCGACCGCATCGTCGACGTCCGCCGCACCGCCGTCCTCTCCCTGGAGCAGTGGGCCGCCGACCACCCCGAGGTGGTCACCGCCCTCACCGAGGCCCTCGCCGACCCCGACCCCGGCGTCCGCACCCAGGTCCGCTGGGCCCTCGCCTGACCGGCTCGGCGCGGAACGGCCTGCGCCCTCCCGTGATCCTTCGGCTTTCGAGGTGGCACAGCACCCGGAAGTCGAAGGATCACCTGCCTATGCTTTCCCCTATGAGCCGGGTGATCGCGGGGAGCGCAGGTGGGCGGCGGCTGGCCGTGCCGCAGGGCCGGGACACCCGGCCGACCAGCGACCGGGCCCGGGAAGGGCTGTTCTCCACCGTGCAGGCGCTGCTCGGCCCGCTGGACGGGTTGCGCGCGGCCGACCTGTACGCCGGGTCGGGTGCGGTCGGACTGGAGGCGCTGTCACGGGGCGCCGCGCACGCACTGCTGGTCGAGTCGCACCCCAAGGCGGTGCGGGTGGTCCGGGCCAATGTCGCGGCACTGGACCTGCCCGGCGCCGAAGTGGTCGCCGACCGGGTGGAGCGGGTGGTACGCCGCCCGCCCGCCGAGCCGTACGACCTGATCTTCGCCGACCCGCCGTACGCGCTGGCCGACCGGGCGGTCGAGGATCTGCTGGCCGCGCTGCACGAGCACGGCTGGCTGGCGGACGGCGCGCTGGTCGCGGTGGAGCGCCCGACCCGCGGTCCGGCGCTGCGCTGGCCCACCGGTTATGCCCCTGATCGCGACCGCCGGTACGGGGAGGCCACTTTCTGGTACGCCCGAGCCGGGGGGTGACCGCCGGGGTGGGTGATTAGGGCGCTTCGTAACGGGTGAGGCGCCCAAAGGGGTTACTGACCCGATTTGGTAGCGTCGCGCCGCAGGTCACATCCGGATCCGGAGGGATTTCACCTCGTGCGCCGTGTCGTCTGTCCGGGGTCTTTCGATCCCGTCACCAATGGGCACCTGGACATCATCAGCCGGGCCTCCCGTCTCTACGACGAGGTCGTCGTGGCAGTACTGATCAACGTCTCCAAAACCAGCCTTTTCACGGTCGATGAGCGCGTCGACATGATGACCGCGGTCACCAAGGAGTACGGCAACGTCAAGGTCGACAAGTTCCACGGGCTGACCGTGGACTACTGCAAGGAACACGACATCCCGGTGATCGTGCGGGGGCTGCGGGCGGTCAGCGACTTCGACTACGAACTCCAGATCGCGCAGATGAACCACCGGATGTCCGGGGTCGAGACCATGTTCATGGCGACCAACCCGCTGTACGCATTCCTTTCCTCCAGCCTGATGAAAGAAGTCGTCAAGTATGGTGGGGACATCTCCGGGCTCGTCCCGGAGCTCGTCCACACCCGGCTGGTGGAGCGGATGAGCCAGGGCTGAACCCGCCCCGGCCCCGTCGAGTTGGGGCCGCTCACAGGTCTTCGGTACCCTGGGGGTTCGGCCATGCCCGACGGCGTGGATTCCCGGTATCTCATGGCAGTCCCACGAAAGCAGGAAACCCTGTCTCGCCTCGATCCCCGTCACCCGCTCGCGCTCGACACCAAGGCTTTGGGTCGCCGACCGGGATCGATGCGTACCGAGCGACTGACCGTGCCGGCACCGGAGGATCTCGGCGTCGAAATGGTCGGCGTCCCCAAGGACGCGGACCTCGAGCTGGACATCCGGCTGGAGGCGGTGATGGAGGGCGTGCTCGTCACGGGCACGGCGCGGGTCCCCCTGGTGGGGGAGTGCGCGCGCTGCCTGGACCCGATCTCCTCGATCTTCGAGGCGGAGTTCCAGGAGCTCTTCGTCTACTCTGACACCCGTTCCGGCGGGGAGTCCGGGGAGGACGAGTACCGTCTCGACGGAGATTTCATCGATCTCGAGCCGGTGCTCCGGGACGCGGTGGTGCTCGCACTGCCGCTGTCCCCGCTGTGCCGGGACGACTGTCCCGGCCTGTGCGCCGAATGCGGGGTGCGGCTGGCGGACGCCGGCCCGGACCACCGTCACGACGCCGTCGACCCCCGGTGGGCGGCACTTGAGGGCCTAAGAGACCAACGAGAAGAAAGCCAGGAGGGCTGAGGTGGCCGTCCCGAAGCGGAAGAAGTCGCGCAGCAACACGCGGCACCGTCGCTCGCAGTGGAAGACCACTGCGCCGACCCTTGTCAACTGCCCGCAGTGCCGCGACCCCAAGCTGCCGCACACCGCGTGCCCGACCTGTGGAACCTACAACCGGCGTCAGGTCATCACGCCGGCCTGAACCTCGCGCCGTGACGGCGTCTCGCTCCGGCGAGACGCCGTCCGGACCGGGATGCACCGACGGAAGCGACGCCCGCTCGGCGGGTGACATCCTGCCGGGGCGCCCGAGGCCGTGGTGTACGCCGGGGACGCACCCCGCCCGGCGCGCACCTCGTCTTCGCGGAACCCTGTGCGCGCGGACTCCCACCCGCGCGACGTTCCGGCGTTCTCGTGAGATGTCACGCGTCCCCGCGGGCCTGCGAGGAGGCACCGTGAGCACGATCCGGGAGCGGGCGTGAGCGCCCGCGGAACCGAGCCGGCGCCGCGCGCCGCGCTGGAGGAGGCACTGGGCGTCAAGATCGACCCCGCCCGGCTGGAACGCGCCCTGACCCACCGCTCGTACGCCTACGAGAACGGCGGGCTGCCCACCAACGAGCGGCTGGAGTTCCTGGGCGACTCGGTGCTGGGGCTGGTCGTCACCGACACCCTGTTCCGCGACCACCCCGACCTGCCGGAGGGGCAGCTCGCCAAGCTGCGCGCCGCCGTCGTCAACATGCGGGCGCTGGCCGGGGTGGCCCGCTCGCTGGGGGTCGGCGCGCACATCCGGCTCGGCCGGGGCGAGGAGGGCACCGGCGGGCGCGACAAGGACTCGATCCTCGCCGACACCCTGGAGGCCCTGATCGGGGCGGTCTACCTCGACCGCGGGCTGGACGAGGCGTTCGCCCTGGTGCACCGGCTTTTCGACCCGCTCATCGCCCGGTCGGCCGGGCTCGGCGCCGGGCTCGACTGGAAGACCTCGCTGCAGGAGCTCACCGCGACCGAGGAACTGGGCGTGCCGGAGTACCTGGTCGACGAGAGCGGTCCCGACCACCAGAAGACGTTCCGCGCCGCGGTGCGCGTCGGCGGCGAGGTCTACGGGTCGGGCCAGGGGCGCAGCAAGAAGGAGGCCGAGCAACACGCGGCGGAAGCGGCCTGGACCGCCATCCGGCGGATCGCCGTCGAGCGCCAGCCCGGTTCGGCCGCCGGGACGGAGTAGCGCGGTGCCCGAACTGCCCGAGGTGGAGGTGGTCCGCAGCGGTCTCGACCGCTGGGTCACCGGCCGCGTGATCGGTACGGCCGCGGTGCTGCACCCGCGCGCGGTGCGCCGGCATCTGGCCGGCGCGGCCGACTTCACCGGCCGGCTGGCCGGCCGGACCGTCACGGGGACCCGCCGCCGCGGCAAGTACCTGTGGCTTCCGCTCGACGACGGCACTGCGCTGCTGGCGCACCTGGGGATGAGCGGCCAGCTGCTGGTGGGTGAGCCGGACCGGCCGGACGAGCGGCACCTGCGGGTCCGGGCGACGTTCGCCGACGGGGGAGCGGACGTGCGCTTCGTCGACCAGCGCACCTTCGGGCACCTGCTCGTCGCCGAACTGGTGCCGGACGCCTTCGGCGGCACCGTGCCGGAGCCCGTCGCGCACATCGCCGCCGACCCGCTGGAGGACGCCTTCGACGACGAGGCGTTCTTCCGGGCGCTGCGCCGCCGCCGCACCGGCGTGAAGCGCGCGCTGCTCGACCAGTCGCTGATCAGCGGGGTGGGCAACATCTACGCGGACGAGGCGCTGTGGCGGGCGCGGCTGCACTGGGCGCGCCCCACCGAGACGCTGACCCGGGCCGAGGTCACCCGGCTGCTGGCCGCCGTGCGTGAGGTGATGGCCGCCGCGCTCGCCGCCGGCGGCACCTCGTTCGACAGCCTCTACGTCAACGTCGACGGCGAGAGCGGGTACTTCGATCGCTCGCTGGACGCCTACGGCCGCCGGGATCTGCCGTGCGGCCGGTGCGGCACACCCATCCGCCGCGATGTCTTCATGAACCGTTCGTCGTTCAGTTGCCCCACCTGCCAGCCCCGCCCGCGCCGGGCCCGGGCATGACGCCGACGATCGGGCGGGTGGGGAGAGTGCGGCTGACGGCATGGGCCCGCGGCCGGGTACAGGGGGTCGGTTTCCGCTGGTGGGTGCGGTCGCGGGCGCTGGAGCTCGGGCTGGTGGGCTCGGCGGCCAACCTTCGTGACGGCCGGGTCGAGGTCGTGGCCGAGGGGGCACGGGAGGACTGCGAGCGGCTGCTGGAACTGCTGCGCGGCCCCGACACTCCCGGAGAGGTGGCCGGCGTGGTGGAACTGTGGAGCGAACCCCGGGGTGACCTGGCCGGATTCCAGGAAAGGTGACCGGTCGGGAAGGCCCGTGAGCACCTGCTAAACTTGTGGGGCAAGGACGTTACCGGCCCGTGATTGTTCATCTTGACCGACACTCCGGGCGGTGCGACTCTAGACGATACGCGCATCGGGTTCGGTCTTTTCTCGTGCGCTATCCCTGCTGGTTACTCAGCGTGGAGGACCCTTAATCATGGCGAAGGCTCTACTCGGCCACGTCGGCGGTCCCGACCCCCGGATGGTCGCGGAAATGCGGCGTCTTCAGCAGCGAGTACGTGATCTGGAAGCCGAGCTCGTTCGGCTCCAGGCCGAGAACGACGCGCTGGCGACGCCCACGCACGACGATGTTCTTTCCGTGGGTGTACAGGACCGCGAACCTGCGCTGACCTGATCGCGGTCGGCTCGGAACAGAGAATGCTGGGACGCCGACGATGGCGTCCCTTCTGTTTGTAGTTATTTGCCCCGAATTTGCATGGTGTATGCCTTCGGTCATCCGACGGCGTGGTCGGGGTCGGCACGGCCTCGGACGGTAACGCCGGGCCGGCCGTGGCGCACGTTGCGGGTGATCTCGCGGACTGAGCTTGCGGAACGTGGGTCCTTCACCGGCGGCTCGCCAGGTAGGCGGCCACCGAGCACAGGCCCAGTCCCGTCCCGGTCAGCCAGAGCAGGGTCTCCAGGGAGGTCCGGGCGATGAGCAGGCCGCCGGCGAACGCCCCGCAGACCAGCGCCGCCACGGAGCCGGCCCGCCAGGCCTGCTGCGAGGGCAGGGAGCCCGCCTCGCCCATCAACCGGGTGATGGTCACCGTGACGACGGTCGTCGTCAGATCCTGTACCCGCATCCGGAGGACCACCGCGTTCTGCCCGCCGACGGTCAGGGCGAGCATGACGATCAGCAGGGGCGGGGCCCAGGGGCGGTGCACTCCGAACACGTGCACCAGGATCGCCACGGCGGCCACCGCACCGGCTTCGATCGCGATGCAGCCGGCGAGCAGCCGGCAGCGATCCGCCTGCCCGGCCGCCCGGCGGCCCACCCGTCCGCCGAGCAGGGCGCCGCAGCAGAAGGCCGCCAGCGCCAGGAACGAGGGCAGGAGCGCCTCCCGGCTCGGCGCGCCCAGGCTGAGGCCGAGGAAGACCACGTTGCCGGTCATGTTCGCGACGAACACCTCCCCCAGGGCCAGGTACCCGGCGGCGTCCAGCATCCCGGTGAGCACCGTGACGGCCAGCAGGAGGAGCGGCAGGGAGTCCGGTGCGCGAGCGTGCGGCATACGCCGATACTGGCAGTGAGCGGGCTCGCCGCCTCCGTCACCGGGCTTCGGGGAGTTTCCCCCCGGATCCGGCGGTACGCCGGGACCGATGGGGCCGGCGGAGGGCCGGCGGGGGCCGGTGGGGGCACGGAATGCCGTGATTCCGGTGGTGGGGCGGGAGGGCCGGTATCGTTCGGCGAGGTGGAAGCGGGGACGGGGGAGCCGTCCTGGGGGGACGAGCCGGTGAGGAGTGTGCGCGGGCGTGTACCTGAAGACCCTGACGCTGCGCGGTTTCAAGTCCTTCGCGTCCTCCACCACGCTGCGGTTCGAGCCCGGCATCACCTGTGTGGTCGGCCCCAACGGCTCCGGCAAGTCCAACGTCGTCGACGCGCTGGCCTGGGTGATGGGCGAGCAGGGCGCCAAGTCGCTGCGCGGCGGCAAGATGGAGGACGTCATCTTCGCCGGCACCGCCAGCCGGCCGCCGCTCGGCCGGGCCGAGGTGGTGCTGACGATCGACAACTCCGACGGGGCCCTGCCGATCGACTACACCGAGGTCACCATCAGCCGGCTGATGTTCCGGTCGGGGCAGAGCGAGTACTCGATCAACGGTGACGCGTGCCGGCTGCTCGACGTCCAGGAACTGCTCTCGGACTCCGGTATCGGCCGTGAGATGCACGTCATCATCGGGCAGGGCATGCTCGACGCCGCCCTCAACTCGGGCCCGGACGGGCGGCGGGCGGTCATCGAGGAGGCGGCCGGCGTCCTCAAGCACCGCAAGCGCAAGGAGAAGGCGCTGCGCAAGCTGGACGCGATGCAGGCCAACCTCACCCGCGTCCAGGACCTCACCGGGGAGTTGCGCCGCCAGCTCAAGCCGCTCGGCCGGCAGGCCGAGATCGCCCGCCGGGCCGCGGTGATCCAGGCCGAGGTGCGCGACGCCCGGTTGCGGCTGCTCGCCGACGACCTGGTCACCCTCCGCACCCGGCTGGAGCAGGAGGCCGCCGACGAGGCCGCGGTCCGGGAGCGCCGGGCCGAGACCGAGCAGGCCCTGCAGGAGTCGCAGGAGCGCGAGGCCACGCTGGAGGCGGAGGCCCAGGCGGCCGAGCCGCAGCTTGCCCGGGCGCAGGAGACCTGGTTCCGGCTTTCCTCGCTGCGCGAGCGGCTGCGCGGGGTGGCCGACCTGGCCGCGGAGCGGCACCGGCACGCCGCCGAGTCCGGCCGGGAGGAGCGGCGCGGCCGTGACCCCGAGGAGATGGAGCGCGAGGCCGCCGAGATCCGCGAGCAGGAGGAGGAGCTGCGCGCGGAGCTGGAGGAGGCGCGGCTGGCCCTGTCGGCCGAGGAGCATGCGCGCACCGAGACCGAGAACGCGCTCAAGGCCGAGGAGCGCCGGCTGCAGGACGCCGCGCGCGCCGCGGCCGACCGCCGCGAGGGGCTGGCCCGGCTGCGCGGCCGGGTCGAGGCGCTGGCCGGGAAGGCGCAGGCGGGCGAGGCCGAGATCGGCCGGCTGCTGTCGTCGCGGGCCGAGGCCGAGGAGCGGGCCGAGGCGGCCTGGACCGAGCACGAGGCGTACGAGGCCCGGGTCGCCGAGGACCCCGAGCTCGCCGCCGACCACGAGCTGGCCCAGGAGGCCCTGGCCGAGGCGAAGGCCGCGGCCGAGGCGGCGGAGGCCGCGGTCGACGGGCCGCGCCGGGAGCTGAAGGCGGCCAGGGAACGCATCGCCGCCACCCGGTCGGCCGACCAGGCCGCGCAGCGCGACGTCACCGCGTTGCAGGCCCGGATCGAGGCGCTGGAACTGGCCCTGGCGGGCGCGGCCGACGGCGGCGAGACGCTGCTGGCGGCCGACCTGGCGGGTGTGCTCGGCCCGCTGGCCGCGCTGCTGGCGGTCGAGCCGGGTGCCGAGGCCGCGGTGGCCGCCGCGCTGGGCGCCGCGACGGAGGCGGTCGCGGTCGACTCCCTCGCCACCGCCGAGGCCGCGCTGGCCCTGCTGCGCGAGCGGGACGCCGGCCGGGCCGGGCTGGTGATCGGCGGGGCTCCCGCCGACGGGGCCGCGCCGGAGCCGCCGCCCGCCGGCGGGCGGTACGCGGCCGACCTGGTGGCCGCGACCGGCCCGGTGGCGGGGGCGGTCCGGCGGCTGCTGGCCGGTGTGGTGGTGGTCGAGGATCTGGCCGCCGCCCGGCGGCTGGTCCAGGGCCGGCCCGGGTTGCGCGCGGTCACCCGCGACGGCGACCTGCTCGGTGCCGACTGGGCGGCCGGGGGCGCCGCCGGCGGGCAGAGCCCGCTGCAGATGCGCGGCACGATCGACCAGGCGGCCGAGGACCTGGCTGCGGCCCGGGAGCGGGCCGCCGAGACCGCCGCCGCGCTGGCGGACGCCACCGCGGCCGAGCAGGCCGTCCAGGCCGCGCTGGAGGCCGCCCAGGCCGAGGTGACCCGGGCCCGCTCGGGGGTCAACCAGGCGCAGTCCGGCCTCGACCGGGTCCGGGCCCGGCTGCGCGAGGCCGATGCGGCGGCGGCTCAGGAGGCCAAGCACGTCGCCCGGCTCCAGGCCGCCGCGCAGGCCGCCCGGCAGGAGGTCGACCGGCTGACGACGGCGGTCGAGGCGGCCCGGGAGGCGCGCGAGCGCGATGCCGCGGCCCACGCCGAGCTGGCGGACCGGCTGGCCTCGGCCGAGGCCGAGCCCGTGGCCGAGGACGACGACACCGGCCCGCGCGACGAGCTCGCCGCCCGGGTGCAGGACCTGCGTGCCGCCGAGTTGGAGGCGCGGCTGGCGGTGCGCACCGCGGAGGAGCGGGTCAGGGCCATCGCGGGCCGGGCCGAGGCGCTGGAGCGGGGCGCCCAGCGGGAGCGCGAGGAGCGCGCTCAGGCCGAGGCCCGCCGAATTCGCCGGGAGCGGGAGGCGCGGGTCGCCCGGGCCGTGGTGACCGGTGCCCGGGCCGCGCTGGAGCTCATCGAGCGCTCGCTGGCCGCGGCGGTGGCCGAGCGGGAGGCCGCCGAGCAGGCCCGCGCCGCCCGCGAGGCCGAGCTGAAGGTGGTGCGCACCCAGGTGCGCGAGCTGTCGACCCGGCTGGAGCGGCTGGTCAGCGTGGTGCACGGCAGCGAGGTGACGCGTGCCGAGCAGCGGCTGCGGCTGGAGCAGCTCGAGACGCGGGCGCTGGAGGAGTACGGCCTGGAGGTGGTGGCCCTGGTGGCCGAGTACGGGCCCGACCAGCCCATCCCGCCGGGCCCCGAGGCCGCTGAGGACGCGGTGCCGCAACCCTATGACCGGGCCGTCCAGGAGAAGCGGGCCAAGGCCGCCGAGCGCCAGCTCACCCAGCTGGGCAAGGTCAATCCGCTGGCCCTGGAGGAGTTCGCCGCGCTGGAGGAGCGGCACGCGTTCCTCACCTCGCAGCTGGAGGACCTCAAGAAGACCCGCCGCGACCTGCTGACGGTCGTGAAGGAGGTCGACGACCGGGTGCAGCAGGTGTTCGCGGCGGCGTTCGCCGACACCGCCCGGGAGTTCGAGCGGATCTTCGGCCGGCTGTTCCCCGGCGGTGAGGGGCGGCTCACGCTGACCGAGCCGGACGACATGCTGACGACCGGGGTCGAGGTCGAGGCCCGGCCGCCGGGCAAGAAGGTCAAGCGGCTGTCGCTGCTGTCGGGTGGTGAGCGCTCGCTGGTGGCGATCGCGATCCTGGTCGCGGTGTTCAAGGCCCGGCCGTCGCCGTTCTACGTCCTCGACGAGGTGGAGGCGGCGCTCGACGACACCAACACCCAGCGGCTGCTCGGCATCCTGGAGGAGCTGCGCGAGTCGTCGCAGTTGATCATCATCACCCACCAGAAGCGCACGATGGAGGGCGCCGACGCGCTCTACGGCGTGAGCATGCGGGGCGACGGCGTGACGCAGGTCATCAGCCAGCGCATGCGCGAGGCCGAATCGGCCTGAACCCCGGTCCGTGCGGGGTCCGTATGACTGCGGAGACGGACGGGTGGCGAGGGGCTGAGCGGCGAATTCTCCGAAGGCGGTTGCGGGCGGGCAAAAGATCCGTTAGCAATAGGGACAAAACCCCCGTGGAGAAGCAACCATGAACCCTCAGCTTCTGAAAGAAAATTTCGCCCTGGTCGCCGGAAACGGCGACGACGTGGCGGCCTACTTCTACGCCGACCTGTTCGAGCGCGACCCCGCGCTGCGCCCGATGTTCCCCGCGTCCATGGCCAAGCAGCACGAGATGCTGCTCACCGCGCTGACGCAGATCGTCGGCCTGGTCGACAACGTCCCCGACCTGGTCCCCTACCTGCAGGACCTCGGCCGCCGGCACCGCGGATACGGCGTGACCGACGACCACTACCCCGTGGTGGGCGCCAGCCTCCTGGCGACGCTCCGCCACTTCAGCGGCCCGGAGTGGGACGAGACCCTGGAACAGGACTGGTCGGCCGCCTACGGGGTGGTCGCCGACACCATGGCGGCGGCCGGCCGAGAAGGTTAGGCGGCCGGATGGACGCCCAACGGCTGAAGGACAGTTTCGGGCAGGTCGCGCGGCAGGGCGACGCGGTCGCGCTGTTCTTCTACGCCGACCTGTTCGTGCGCAACCCGCACCTGCGCGACATGTTCCCGGTCGGGATGAGCGCCCAGCGCGACCGCCTGCTGGCCGCGCTGGGCCGCATCGTCTCCCATGTCGACGACCTGCCCGCGCTGGTGCCGTTCCTCCAGCAACTCGGCCGCGACCACCGCAAGTTCGGGATCGTGGCCGAGCACTACCCCCAGGTCGGCGCCAGCCTGCTGGCCACCCTGCGGTACTTCCTCGGCGAGGACTGGAACGACGACCTCGCCGAGGACTGGAACTCGGCGTACAGCCTGGTCGCCAAGGTCATGAACGACGCCGCCGACGACGACTCGCTGGTCTGGCCGGCCTGGTGGAACGCCCAGGTCATCGGCATCGAACGGCGCCGGTTCGACATCACCGTGCTGCGCGCGGTGCCCGACCGGCCGCTGCCGTACCGGCCCGGCCAGTCGGTGGCGGTGGAGGCCCCGGGCCGGCTGCGGCAGTGGCGCTACTACTCGATGGCCAACGCCCCGCGCTCGGACCAGACGATCGACTTCCACGTCCGCCTGATCGACGGCGGCCCGGTCAGCACGGTGCTGGCGCGGAACGTCCAGGTCGGCGACCGGCTGCGGCTGGGCGCACCGGTGGGCTCGCTGACCCTGGACGCCGACTCCCCCCGCGACGTCCTGCTGGTGGCGGGCAGTACCGGGCTGGCCCCGCTCAAGGCGATCATGGAGGAGATCGGGCAGCGCCCCGTGCCGCCGCGCGTCCGGCTGTACTTCGGCGCGCGGACCGCCGACGCGCTTTACGACCTGGAGGACCTCCGCAAGCGGGCGGCGGAGTCGCCCTGGCTGACGGTGACGGCCGCCGTCTCCGACGAGGACCCCGGGGGCGCGTTCGAGCACGGTCTGCTGCCGGACGTGGTGGCGCGCGCCGGGAACTGGAGCGGGCACGACGCGTACCTGTGCGGGCCGCCCGACATGGTCGAGCAGACCGCGGACCGGTTGCTGCGGCTGGGCGTGCCCGGCGGGCGCATCAGGTTCGAGACCTTCGGAGGAGACCGATGACCTCGCCCGATCTGCCGGTGCGCTTCGGCGGGGGACCGCCCCGCCTGACCCCCGGCGAACTGCAGTCCGTCGTCTTCCCGCGCGCCCCGCTGGGCCGCCGGGGCTTCGACGAGGACCGGGTCCGGGCGTTCCTCCACCAGGTCGAGCGGGAACTCGCCCAGATCCTGGCGGAGAAGGCCGCGCTGGCCGACGAGACCGCCCGGCTGCGCCGGCACCTGGCCGAGGGCGCCGCGGGGGCGGTCACCGCGCTGCCCGCCGAGGACGCCCACATCCAGGCCGTGCGGGTGCTCTCGCAGGCCCAGCAGACTGCCGACCGGTACGTCGAGGACGCCGAGCGCTACAGCCGGGAACTGGCCCAGGAGGCCCGGCGGCACCGCGACGAGATCCTGGCCGACGCCCGGGCGCGCGCCGCCCTGGTACTGGAGGAGGCCCACCAGCAGGCCACCGGCGCCGCCGCGGCGATCGCCTCCTCCGGCGAGCCCCTGCCGGCCGGCGAGCGCCGCGACCTGGAGCGCGAGATCGCCTACCTGCGGACGTTCAGCGGCGTCTACCGCAGCCACCTGAAGTCCTACCTGGAGGCGCTGCTGCGCAACGTGGAGGAGTGGGAGCGATCCGAGCACGACGCGGCCGCGGCGGTGCGGGCCGAGCCGCCCACGGCGGGTTCCTGAGCGGCGGGGGACCCTGGGCTCCGCCCCGGTCACCGTCGCCCCGAGCCGGACCGCCCGGGTGGGGCGGGCCCGGATCACGGTGACCTCGATCAGCGGTGACACGGTCAAGTTCGACGTGAACGGCTGACTTCGGCGACCCCGCCGCGTTCTGCGAAACTGGGAGGCCTATGGATCCCATTACTCTCATCGTGCTCATCGCGGCCCTGGCCGTGCTCGCCGTCGTGGTTGGCGGGGTGGCGTTCCTGCGCCCCGGCCGCCGCAAGACGCCGCCGCCCCCGCCTCCGGGCGAGGGCACCGCCGGCGGCGCCGGGACGGGAGTCCTGGAACGCGAGGCCGCGCCCACCGCGACGGCCCCGCCGGTCGAGGAGGCGCCGCCCGCGCCCGCGATCGAGCTGCCGCCGCCCTCGGCCGGCCGGCTCGTCCGGCTGCGCGCCCGGCTGGCCCGGTCGCAGACGGCCTTCGGCCGCACGATGCTCGCCCTGCTGTCCCGCGACACGCTCGACGACGAGGCCTGGGAGGAGATCGAGGACGCGCTGATCGGCGCGGACATCGGCGTCGCCCCCGCCCGGCAGATCGTTGAGGACCTGCGGACCAAGGTGCAGGTGCTGGGCTCCCGCACCCCCGGGGAGGTGCGGGAACTGCTCAAGGGCGAGCTCGTCGCCCAGATCGGCCCCGACCTGCCGCGCGGGCTGCGCACCGAGCCGCACGGCACCCGGCCCGCCGTGCTGATGGTCGTCGGCGTCAACGGCACCGGCAAGACCACCACGTGCGGCAAGCTGGCCCGGGTGCTGGTCGGCGACGGCCGCACCGTGCTGCTCGGCGCGGCCGACACCTTCCGCGCCGCCGCCGCCGACCAGCTCGTCACCTGGGGTTCCCGGGTGGGCGCCGAGGTGGTCCGCGGCGAGGAGGGCGCCGACCCGGCCAGTGTCGCGTTCGAGGCCGTCAAGCAGGGCGTCGAGACCAAGGTCGACGCGGTGATCGTCGACACCGCGGGCCGGCTGCACACCAAGACCGGCCTGATGGACGAGCTCGGCAAGGTCAAGCGGGTGGTGGAGAAGCAGGCCACGGTGGACGAGGTGCTGCTCGTCCTCGACGCCACCACCGGCCAGAACGGGCTCCGCCAGGCCCGGGTGTTCGCCGAGGTGGTCGATGTCACCGGCATCGTGCTGACCAAGCTCGACGGCACGGCCAAGGGCGGCATCGTGGTCCAGGTGCAGCGCGAGCTGGGCGTCCCGGTGAAGCTGGTCGGTCTCGGCGAGGGGCCCGACGACCTCGCCCCGTTCGAGCCGGAGGCGTTCGTGGACGCGATCCTCGGGGAGTGAAAAGGTTACGGGTTTGATATATGGGGCAAATCACACCAACTTTGGGAATCATCACCTATTGGAACGCAACAAGAGTGAGGGTTTGGAAACACCTTAGAAACATGGCGCCGCCGGGTTTCACATAGTCGAAACACGCGGGCATCTCGGGTGAAACCCCTGAGCCGGAACCTCTACCCATTCGCAAGTTCCGTGCCGAGGAGGGGCTCTCTCCGAGATGAAGATCGATAGCGGTAGCACCGCCTGGTTGCTGACGAGTACCGCGCTCGTCCTGCTCATGACCCCGGGACTGGCCTTCTTCTATGGAGGCATGAGCCGGGCCAAGAGCGTCCTCAACATGATGATGATGAGCTTCGTCAGCATCGCCGTCGTGAGCATGGTCTGGGTCGTCTACGGGTACTCCCTCGCCTTCACCGACGGCGGCGGGCTGAACTCGTTCATCGGTGGCCTGGGCGACTGGGGGCTCGTCGGCCTTGAGACATCGGCGACACTGGACGACGGGACCGGCATCCCGTCCCTGGTGTTCGTGGCCTTCCAGGCGACGTTCGCCATCATCACCGTCGCCCTCATCAGCGGCGCGATCGCGGACCGGGCCAAGTTCGGGGCGTGGGTCGTGTTCACCCTGATCTGGGTCACGATCGTCTACCTGCCCATCGCCCACTGGGTCTGGTTCTTCGGCCCCGAGGACGGCGAGGGCGGCTGGATCGGAGCCGGGGTCGGCGCACTGGACTTCGCCGGCGGCACGGTGGTCCACATCAACGCCGGTGCGGCGGCACTGGCGCTCGCGCTGGTGCTCGGCAAGCGCAAGGGCTGGCCGCGGGAGCCGATGCGCCCGCACAACCTGCCGTTCGTCCTGCTGGGCGCGGGCCTGCTGTGGTTCGGCTGGTTCGGCTTCAACGCGGGCTCCGCGCTCGGGGCCAACGGCACCGCCGCGGTGGCGTTCATCAACACGCTGGTCGCCACCGGTGCGGCCGGGTTCGCCTGGATCGTCGTCGAGAAGATCCGTGACGGCAGCTCCACCACCCTCGGCATCGCCTCCGGCGTGGTGGCCGGCCTGGTCGCCGTCACCCCGGCCTGCGCGTTCATCACCCCGCTCGGGGCGATCGTGCTCGGCCTGGTCGCCGGCGCCGTCTGCGCCCTGGCGGTCAGCCTCAAGTACAAGCTGGGCTACGACGACTCGCTCGACGTGGTCGGCGTCCACCTGGTCGGCGGTGTCATCGGCGCCCTGCTGATCGGCATCCTCGCCACCACGGCGGTCAACGAGGCCGGCGCGGACGGCCTGCTGGCCGGCGGCGGCGTCGGCCTGCTGGGCAAGCAGGCGATCGCGGTCGTCGCGACCATCGCCTACTCCTTCATCGTCACCTTCATCATCGGTAAGGTCCTGGACCTCACGATGGGCTTCCGGATCGGTGAAGAGGACGAGGTTTCGGGCATCGACAGTGTTGCCCACGCGGAGACCGCCTACGACTTCGGCAGCATCCACGGTGGTGGCGCCGGCTCGTCGTCCGCGGCCCCGGTGGGCTCCGCGCAGAAGGTGGAGGCGGACGCATGAAGCTGATCACCGCAGTGATCAAGCCGTTCAAGCTCGACGAGGTCAAGGCGGCCCTGGAGACCTACGGGGTCAAGGGCCTGACGATCAGCGAGGCCAGCGGCTACGGCCGGCAGAAGGGCCACACCGAGGTCTACCGCGGCGCCGAGTACAAGGTCGACGTGGTGCCCAAGCTCCGGGTCGAGGTGCTGGTCGACGACGAGGACTCCGCAGACGTTCTGGACGTCATCGTCAAGGCCGCCCAGACGGGCAAGATCGGCGACGGCAAGGTGTGGATCGTCCCGGTCGAGACCGTCGTCCGGGTGCGCACCGGCGAGACCGGCGTCGAGGCGCTCTAGCCACGGTGTGATCGGGGAACTCGGGGGAATCGCTCCAGGCGCGAATGAGAAGGGGTGCTCCGGGCCGGCCGGCCCGGAGCACCCCTTCCCCCGTGCTGGAGCGAAGCGAGGGACGAGGAGCGAGCCGATGAGCTTTGACGTGGCCGTGCCGCCCGCGGGCGGCACCCGGACCGAGCGGGTGCGGCAGTCCTACGCCGCCGCCCGCGCCGCCCGGGCCGACGAACTCGACCGCTGGCTGGCCGGGCTGCTCGGCGACGAGCCGCAGGTCGCGCTGATCGCCGTGGGCAGCCACGCCCGACGCGAGCTGACCCCCGGCGGCGACCTCGACCTGGTACTGGTGCACCGCGGGCGGGACGACATCGCCGAGGTGGCCGATCGCCTCTGGTACCCGATCTGGGACTCCGGGCTGCGGCTGGACCACTCCGTCCGCACGGTCGAGGAGGGCCGCTCGGTGGCGCGCGCGGACCTCAAGGCGGCGCCCGGCCTGCTGGCGGCCCGCCGGATCGCCGGCGACCGCGCGCTGGCCGACGAGCTGCGGGCCGGGGTGCTCGCCGACTGGCGGGCCGACGCGCGGACCCGGCTGGCCGGGCTGGCGGAGCTGACGCGGCGCCGCTGGGAGACCAAGGGCGAGCTGGCCTTCCTGCTCGAACCCGACCTCAAGGACGCCCGGGGCGGGCTCCGCGACGTGCACATGATCCACGCGGTCGCCGCGTCCTGGGCGGCGCCCGGGCCCGACGCGCGCGCCCGCACCGCCTACGGGCTGCTGCTCGACGTCCGGCACGCCCTGCACGAGGTCACCGGACGGTCCGCCGACCGCCTGCAACTGCAGGACCAGGAGGCGGTGGCGGCGGCGCTCGGGCTGCCCGACGGCAACGCCCTGCTGCGCATCCTCGTCGAGGCCGGACGGACGATCACCTACTCCGCCGACCACGTGTGGCGCAGCGTCGACCGGTTCTGCGCCCCGCGCCGCCGCGGCGTCCGGATCGAGCGCCGCCCGCTGGCCGACGGGGTCGTCGAGCACGGCGACGAGGTGGCGCTGGCCCGCGGCGCCGACCTGGACGACCCCACCATCGTGCTGCGCGTCGCCGCGGCCGCGGCCCAGGCGGGCATGCCGCTGGCCCCGGCCACCGTCGAGCGGCTGGCCGAGCGGGTCGGCCCGCTGCCGGTGCCCTGGCCCGCCGAGGCCCGCAACGCACTGGTCGCGCTGCTGGGCGCGGGGCCGGCCGCGATCGGCGTCTGGGAGGCGCTGGACCAGGCGGGGCTGATCGTCCGGATGCTCCCCGACTGGGCGCACGTGCGCAACCGCCCGCAGCGCAACGCCGTGCACCGCTTCACCGTCGACCGGCACCTGGTGGAGGCCGCGGCCGGCGCCGCCGCGCTGACCCGCGACGTGGCCCGGCCCGACCTGCTGCTCGTCGGCGCACTGCTGCACGACATCGGCAAGGGACAGCCGGGCGACCACTCGGTCGTCGGGGCGGCGATGACCCGCGACATCGCGACCCGGATGGGCTTCAAGCCCGCCGACGTGGACGTCCTCGAAACCGTCGTCCGGCACCACCTGCTGCTGCCCGACACCGCCACCCGGCGCGACCTGGAGGACCCGGTGACGGTGTCCACGGTGGTCGAGGCGGTGGGCGACCACACCGTGCTGGAACTGCTGGCCGCGCTGGCCGTGGCCGACGCCCAGGCGACGGGCCCCGCGGCCTGGGGGAACTGGAAGGCCCGGCTGATCGACGACCTGGTCCGCCGGGCCGGTGCGGCGCTGGCCGGCCGGGCGCTGCCGCCGCCCTTCGAGCCGACCGCGGACCAGCTCGCGCTGGCCCGGCACGGCGGCGGGGCGGTCCGGATCGCCGGTTCCCGGGTGACCGTGGCCGTCCCCGACCGGCCCGGGCTGCTGTGGCGGGCGGCTGGAGTCCTCGCGCTGCACCGGCTGGTCGTCCGCACGGCCCGGGCGGTGGCCTCCCAGGACGCGGGCACGGCCGTCCTGACCTTCACCGCCGTGCCCGAGTTCGGCTCCCCGCCCGACCCGGCCGCGCTGGAGGCCGACCTGCGTCGGGTGCTGGCCGGCCGGCTCGACGTCGCCGAACGGCTGGAACGCCGGGCGGCGTCGGTGCGCCGCCGGCCGGGCGTGGCCGTCCCCCCGCCCCGGGTGACGATCGTCGACGACGCCTCCGCGACCGCGACCGTCGTGGAGGTGCGCGCACACGACCGGCCCGGCCTGCTGTGGCGGGTCGGCCAGGCGTTGGGCGAGTGCGGCCTGCGGATGCGGGGCGCCCGGGTGGACACCCTCGGCGCGGACGCCGTGGACGTGTTCTACGTCGTGGGCGAGGACGGCCTGCCGCTCGCCGCGGAGCCCGTGCTCGCGGAGGTTCGGGAGAAGGTGCTGGCCGCTCTGCGCTGACCGCGCGGGACCCCCGGCGGCACCCGATACTCTGAAGTTCGTTCCCTTTGGCTTCTAGGACGGGTCCAGACACGTGTTCGAGACGCTCTCCGACCGGTTGACGACGGTCTTCTCGTCGCTGCGCAGCAAGGGCAGGCTCTCCGAGTCCGACATCAACGCGACCGCCCGCGAGATCCGCGTCGCGCTGCTGGAGGCGGACGTCGCGCTGCCGGTGGTGAAGGACTTCATCGCCCAGATCAGGGAACGGGCGCGCGGGGCCGAGGTCTCGCAGGCGCTGAACCCGGCCCAGCAGGTTGTCAAGATCGTCAACGACGAGCTCATCAACATCCTCGGCGGCGAGACCCGGCGGGTCCGGTTCGCCAAGCGCCCGCCGACCGTGATCATGCTCGCGGGCCTCCAGGGCGCCGGTAAGACGACGCTGGCGGGCAAGCTGGGCCGCTGGCTCAAGTCCGAGGGGCACGCTCCGCTGCTGGTGGCGGCCGACCTGCAGCGGCCCAACGCGGTGCAGCAGCTCGAAGTGGTGGGGGAGCGGGCCGGGGTGGCGGTGTTCGCCCCCGAGCCCGGCAACGGGGTGGGCGACCCGATCGAGGTGGCCCGGCGCTCCATCGAACAGGCCCGGCACGCCCAGCACGACGTGGTCGTGATCGACACCGCCGGTCGGCTGGGCGTCGACGCCGAGATGATGCAGCAGGCCGCCGACATCCGGGACGCGGTCGAGCCGGACGAGATCCTGTTCGTCGTCGACGCGATGATCGGTCAGGACGCCGTCACGACCGCCCAGGCGTTCCTCGACGGGGTGGGCTTCGACGGCGTGGTGCTCACCAAGCTCGACGGCGACGCGCGCGGCGGTGCCGCGCTGTCGGTGCGGCACATCACCGGCCGGCCCATCATGTTCGCGTCGACCGGCGAGAAGCTGGAGGACTTCGATGTCTTCCACCCCGACCGGATGGCCGGGCGCATCCTCGACATGGGCGACATCCTCACCCTGATCGAGCAGGCGGAGAAGGCGTTCGACGCCGACCAGGCCGCCAAGATGACGACCAAGTTCGCCTCCGGCGAGGACTTCACGCTCGACGACTTCCTCGAGCAGATGATGATGATCCGCAAGCTGGGCCCGATCGGCAACCTGCTGGGCATGCTCCCCGGCATGGGCCAGATGCGCGACCAGGTCGGCAACATCGACGACAAGGACCTCGACCGGGTGGCGGCGATCATCCGCTCGATGACCCCGGGCGAGCGTTCCGCCCCCAAGATCATCAATGGTTCGCGGCGGGCCCGCATCGCCAAGGGCTCCGGCGTCACCGTGGGCGAGGTCGGCGCCCTGGTGACCCGCTTCTTCGAGGCGCAGAAGATGATGCGCCAGATGGCCGGCGGGATGGGCATCCCCGGGATGCCCGGCACCCGACGCAAGGGGGCCAAGGCCGCCGCCAAGGGCAAGAAGAAGGGCCGGCAGCGCAGCGGCGACCCGCGCAAGCGGGCCGGCGGGCCCGGGGCCGGCGGCGCGGCGCCGCAGCAGGCCGCGCTGCCCCCGAGCCTGCCGCCCGGGCTGTCCGGCCAACTGCCGCCGGGGTTCCAGATGCCCGATCTGGGCAATCTCCAGCCGCCCAAGAAGAAGTGACGCCCGGCTGATCGATTGCGCCTTTGCGCAAAGCGTCTGGCACAATGGCGAGCTGGAAACCCGATGTCCGCAGGCGCCCTCTCTCGTCTTGCGGCCCGGAGTCCATCGAGCGGTAGATCCCGGTCCCCACCTGGGGTCGTCCCCGCTCTCCATGTCGAAGCTGGAGAACACCACACCCGTGGCAGTCAAGATCAAGCTCAAGCGTCTGGGGAAGATCCGGAACCCGCAGTACCGGATCATCGTCGCCGATGCCCGCACCAAGCGTGACGGCCGGGCCATCGAGGAGATCGGCAAGTACCACCCGAAGGAGGAGCCCTCGCTGATCGAGGTCGACTCCGAGCGGGCGCAGTACTGGCTCGGAGTCGGCGCGCAGCCGACCGAGCCGGTCCTCACCCTCCTCAAGATCACCGGCGACTGGCAGAAGTTCAAGGGCGAGCCCGGTGCCGAGGGCACCCTCAAGGTGGCCGCGCCCAGGGCCGACAAGAAGGCCGTCTTCGCCGAGGCCGTCAAGGAGGCCTACAAGGAGGACGAGGGCGCCGCCACGACTCCGAAGGCCAAGAAGAAGTCCGAGCCGAAGAAGTCCGAGGCCGCCGCTCCGGCCGCCGAGAGCAGCGAAGCCGGCGAGGCCTAAAGTGCTCGAAGAAGCGCTCGAGCACCTGGTCCGGGGCATCGTGGAGCATCCGGACGAAGTCCGGGTACGCCCGCGCCGGATCCGGGGCGGCCGGGTCCTGGAGGTGCGCGTGCACCCCGAGGACCTCGGCAAGGTCATCGGCCGCAGCGGGCGCACCGCCAAGGCTCTCCGCACCGTGGTCAGCGCCCTCTCCGGGGGCCGGTACGTGCGGGTGGACCTGCTCGACGTCAACGAGGTCCGCTGAGGACATGCAGGTCGTCGTCGGCCGGATCGGCCGGCCGCACGGGATTCGTGGCGAGGTCACGATCGACGTCCGCACGGACGATCCCGATTCCCGGTTCGCACCGGGAACCGAGCTCGCCACGGATCCCGAGCAGGCCGGCCCCCTCACCATCGAGCGGGCCCGCTGGCACTCCGGCACGCTGCTGCTGAACCTGGCCGGGGTCGGTGACCGCGATGCCGCCGAGGCGCTGCGCGGCACCTGGCTGGTCGTCGAGCTGGGCGAGATCCCACTCGGTGACGACCCCGACGAGTTCCACGATCAGCAACTGATCGGGCTCTCCGTGGTGACCGCGCAGGGCGTGCCGGTGGGCACCGTGACCGAGATCCGGCACCAGGGCCAGGACCTGCTGGTCATCCGCCGTGGTGCCGGTGCCGGTGCTGGTGCCGGTGACGAGGCGCTGGTGCCCTTCGTGGCCGCGCTCGTGCCCGAGGTCGACGTGGCCGCCGGCCGGCTGGTGATCGATCCGCCGCCGGGCCTGCTCGACTGACGCCATGCGCATCGACATCGTCTCGATCTTTCCCGAGTACTTCGCCCCGCTCGACGTCTCGCTGCTCGGCAAGGCCCGGCGGCGGGGGCTCGTCGACGTCACCGTGCACGATCTGCGCGAGTGGACCCACGACCGGCACCGGACGGTGGACGACACCCCGTACGGCGGTGGGCCCGGGATGGTGATGAAACCCGAGCCCTGGGGTGAGGCGCTCGACACCATCGCGCCACCGCCCGTGACGCCGCGGCTGGTCGTGCCCACACCCAGCGGGCGGCCGTTCACCCAGGCGCTCGCGGTGGAGTACGCCGCCGAGCCCTGGCTGCTGTTCGCCTGCGGGCGGTACGAGGGCATCGACTCCCGGGTCGTCGCGGCGGCCCGCGAGCGGATGCCGGTCGACGAGGTCGGCATCGGCGACTACGTGCTCGCCGGCGGTGAGGTGGCGGTGCTGGTGATGGTCGAGGCCGTCAGCAGGTTGCTGCCCGGGGTGCTGGGCAACCTCGACTCGGTCACCGACGACTCGTTCGCGCCCGGCGCGATGGAGACCCTGCTGGAAGGGCCCATCTACACCAAGCCGCCCGTCTGGCGCGACCGTCCCGTTCCCGAAGTGCTGCTGTCGGGGAACCACGGCGCCATCGCCCGCTGGCGGCGGGACCAGGCGCTGCGCCGGACGGCGGCCCACCGGCCCGACCTGGTGGCCCGTCTCACCGGGCTGGACGACCACGACCGCCGGGTGTTGCGGGAGGCCGGGTACGACCAGGAACCTGACGGGGAGCCCTGACACCGTTTTCCGGTGGACCGAGATCCTGTGGCACACTAGAGCGTCGCCCGGCTTCGTGCTGGGCACCTCATGACTTCCCGGCAAGACCCGCACTCCGCGGCGCAACGCCCCCACCATGTTCACCGGGGCCTCTGGTGTCCGCGTTCGACCACAAGGATTCGCAGTCATGCACACCCTGATCCAGGAGATCGAAAAGGCCGCGATGCGGTCGGACATCCCCGACTTCCGCCCCGGTGACACGCTGAAGGTGCACGTGCGCGTGACGGAAGGCAACCGGAGCCGGATCCAGGTCTTCCAGGGCGTGGTGATCCGGCGGCAGGGCGGTGGCGCCCGCGAGACCTTCACGGTCCGCAAGGTCAGCTACAGCGTCGGGGTGGAGCGCACCTTCCCGCTGAACAGCCCCTCCATTGACAAGATCGAGGTCGTCACCCGAGGTGACGTCCGCCGCGCCAAGCTCTACTACCTGCGCAACCTGCGCGGCAAGGCGGCGCGCATCAAGGAGAAGCGCGACTTCTGAGGCTCGTCATGCCCGCCCCGGCCCGTCCCGCCGACGGCCCGGGGCGTTCATGTACCGAGCCTTACCCGCCCCTTACCGGCGGGGTCGTACGCTCAGGGCGGTGCGCAACACGGTGGAGCGTTTGGCCACCTGCCGTTGCGCACCTATTAGGCTCGACCCGATGACAGACGATGACCGGGACCTACGGGATCTCGAGGCGGCCCGTACCGGCGGCGGCGATCCCGATGCGCCCGAGGACGATCGGAGAGACGTGCGTTCCGAGGCCGAAGGTGCGGTGCCGGAGGAGAAGTGGCCGGTCGACGAGCCGGACCCGGCTGATGACGAGGGCAAGAAGCAGGGCTCCTTCTGGAAGGAACTGCCGGTCCTCATCGGGGTCGCGCTGGTACTGGCCCTGATCATCAAGGCTTTCGCGGTCCAGGCCTTCTACATCCCGTCGGCCTCGATGGAGAACACACTCCAGATCGGCGACCGGGTGCTGGTCAACAAGATCGTCTACCGCACTCGCGATGTCGAACGCGGTGACATCGTCGTTTTCAACGGGCTCGACTCCTGGGACCCCGAGGTCCAGTACGAGCAGCCGTCCAACCCCGTGATGCGTGCGCTCCGGGCGGTCGGCAGCGCCTTCGGGGTGGTGCCCCAGGAGAAGGACTACATCAAGCGGGTCATCGGGGTCCCCGGCGACCGGGTCAAGTGCTGCGACGCCCAGGGCCGGATGACCGTCAACGGGGTGCCGCTGGACGAACGGTCCTACCTGTACACCGACGCGTTCAGCGGGCAGCAGAACAAGCCGTCCAACGACGCCTTCGACGTGACGGTGGGCCAGGGGCAGCTCTGGGTGATGGGCGACCACCGCGAGGTCTCCTACGACTCACGGCAGCACCGGGGCGACCCGGGCGGCGGCGCGATTCCCGAGTCCCGCGTGATCGGCCGGGCCTTCGTCGTCGTCTGGCCGCTGAACCGCATCGACACCCTGCCGATTCCCAAGACCTTCCAGCAGCCGGCGCTGAGCGCCGCCGCCGCACTCGCCCCGGCCACTCCCATGGTGCTGGGTCTGGTCACCGCCCTTCCCCTCACCTGGACGCACCGCCGGTTCCGCCGGTACCGGCACTCCCGCCGGAACTGAGCCTCCCGGTCCATCGGCGTTGCCACCGGAGGCCACTCGTTCGGGCAGGGCCGGTTGACGCCGTTGGGACGAAGTTGCCGGGTCACCGCCGAGGCCGCTCGTCCGGACGAGGCCAGGGCATCCGGTCCTCGCCTGGGCTGCTCGGCCGTCCACGTCGCCGACCGGGATGGCCGGGCGGGGATCCGTCCTCGCCCGGGCGGTTCGGCCGATGCCCGGGATGGGACCGTGTGGCCGGGTGGCCGGAGCGCTCCGGGGCTCACCCGCCGGGTGAGGTCAGGGTGGACGTACGGGGCGAGGGTCCTGTGCGCCGCCCCGGCGCCGGCGAGGACGGCCTAGGCTTGTCCTCATGGAGCCGAGGTGACGATGACGGGTCTACGGCGCCCGCCCCGGTACACACCGCGCCGTGACGCCGGGCTGTACGCCTACGAGCGCGCGCTCGAACACGGCGGGTTCACTCCGGTGGCCGGTGTCGACGAGGCCGGACGGGGAGCCTGCGCGGGTCCCATGGTGATCGCCGCGGTGATCCTGCCGGCCGGACGGCGTGACCGGATCGAGGGGCTGGCCGACTCCAAGCTGCTCACCCCCCGCCGCCGGGAGGAGATCTACGCGCGGATCGTGGCCCGGGCACGGGCGTGGAGCGTGGTGGTCGTCCCATCCCGCGACATCGACCGGATCGGGCTGCACCGGTGCAACATCACCGGGATGCGGCGGGCCCTGGCCGCACTGACCGTCCGCCCGGCCTACGCGCTCAGCGACGGGTTCCGGATTCCCGGCCTGGACGTACCCGGGCTGGCGATCCCCAAGGGCGATCAGGTCGCCGCCTGCGTGGCCGCGGCCTCGGTCGTCGCCAAGGTGACCCGCGACCGGCTGATGGGCGAGCTGCACGAGCGCTTCCCCGAGTACGGCTTCGACGTGCACAAGGGTTACGGCACCCGGGAGCACACGGCCGCGCTGGCCGCGCACGGCCCGTGCGCCGAGCACCGCTTCTCGTTCGTGAACATCGCACGGCTGCAGGAGGACGTGACCACCATGCGGAAGGACGGAACCCCCGATGCGCGGATGCGCAAGAATGAATCCGGGGCGCCCGGGGACACTGCTCCGCACGGTGCAGATCTTGTTGGTGTGGCCGATCCGGCCGACGTCGCCTGATCAGGCAAGCGGGGAGGAACCGTGAGCGCAGAGGATCTCGAAAAGTACGAGACCGAGATGGAGCTCCAGCTCTATCGCGAGTACCGCGACGTCGTCGGCTTGTTCAGCTACGTCGTCGAGACCGAACGGCGGTTCTATCTCACCAACTCCGTGGACCTCCAGGTGCGCAGCACCGACAACGGCGAGGTGTTCTTCGAGGTCACGATGCAGGACGCCTGGGTCTGGGACATGTACCGCCCGGCGCGGTTCGTCAAGAACGTTCGGGTGGTCACCTTCAAGGACGTCAACGTCGAGGAACTGGCCAAGAGCGACCTCGAACTCCCGCGCAACTAACGCGGTTCGGCCGGCGCTCAGGGCCGGGACGGACGATGGCGCAGGTGGACGCGGAGTAGACGCGCGGCTGACGCCGCTCGGGCGGTGCTCAGGGCCGGACCCCCTGCCCGGAAGAACGGGACGGGTGGGGCTCGGCGCCCCCTGAAGGTCCCCGGCGGGCCGGGCGGTGGGGCATGCGCCAGCCCTGGCCACAACGTTCCACGAAGCCGCCGGCCGCGAGCACGCCGAGCAGGCCGTGGGCGGTGGCGGTGTCGACCCCGGCGCGGACCGCGATCTGCGCCAACCCCGCGGAGCCCCGGGCCGGGACGGCCTCCAGCACCTGCCGGGTGAGGGGTTCGAGCTCGTCGTGGGGAAGCACCGGCCCACGGGGGCGCGGAGCCAGATCGTCGCCGATGCTGCCGACCTCCTCGATCACCTCGGCGGCCGAGGTCACGCACCGGGCGGGCGGCTCGTCACGGAGCAACTGGTGGCAGCCCCGCGAACCGCGCGAGGTGACCGGGCCGGGCACGGCCATGACCGCCCGCCCCAGCTCGCGTGCATGGGTGGCGGTGTTGCGGGCACCGCTGCGGATCTCGGCCTCGACCACCACGGTGCCCCGGCTCAACGCCGCGATCACCCGGTTGCGGACGAGGAAGCGCAGCCGGGTCGGCCGCACCCCGGGTGGTGACTCGGTGACCAGCAGGGCGCGTTCGGCCATTTCGGCGAACAGGCCGTCGTTGCGGGACGGGTAGGGCCGGTCGACCCCGTTGGCGAAGACCCCGACGGTCGGACCGTCCGCGGCGAGCGCTCCCCGGTGGGCGGCGGCGTCGATGCCGAGGGCCCCGCCGCTGACCACCGTCCACCCGGCCCGAGCCAGGTCCGCGCCCAGTTCGGCGGCGACCCGCGTTCCGTAGGAGGTGGCGGCTCGCGCCCCCACCACGGCGACCGAACGCAGGCAGCCGAAGCGCAGGTCCATGGGGCCGCGCAGCCAGAGCGCGTACGGCCGCCGGTGACCGAGATCGTTGAGCGTGGTGGGCCATTCGGTGTCGCCCGGGCAGACCAGCCGCAGCCCCAGCCGGTCGGCCACCTCGCGGTCGGCCTCCGGATCGGCGCCGCCCAGCCGGATGCGCCAGCTTTCCAACCGTTCGGCGAGGCGTAGCCCGGCCCGCTCCCCGGAAACGATGCCGGCCGGGGCCGCACCGGTGCGGATCGCGTCAACGGCTCCGGCCGGCCCCAGCCGCTCGACCAGCCGGCCGAGCAGCGCGTCTCCCGGTTCGGCGACGGCGCAGAGCGTGGCCCGGGCGAACCGTTCCTCCGCGGCGGCGCTCATGCGGCCCTCCCGCTCCACAGGTCGAGGGCGCTGCCGACGTCCGAGGCCGCCGGGATGTCCCGGCCGGCGAGGTCGGCGCAGCTCCACGCCACACGCAGCACCCGGTCGAGCCCCCGGGCGCTGAGCGTCCCGGCGCCCAGGGCCCGATCGACCGGGAGCATCGCTTCCGGCGGCGGGGTGAACCGTCGCCGCAACTCCGGCCCCGGAACCTCGGCGTTCACCCGCCAGGGCGAGCCCGCCAGCCGCTTGGCGGCGCGCTCGCGGGCCTCCAGCACCCGTTCGGCGACCACCGCGCTGGACTCCGCGACCTCCAGGTCGTAGCGCAACTCGTTCTGGGTGGCCGCCTGGAGCTCCAGTTTCAGATCGATGCGGTCGAGCAGCGGCCCGGAGATCCGGGCCAGATACCGGTGCCGCACCGACGCGGGACAACTGCAGTCGATCTGCTTGGCCGCCGCGCAGGGGCAGGGGTTGGCCGCGAGGACCAGCATGAACTGGGCGGGGAACCGGGCGCTGCCGCCCGCCCGGGAGATCGTCACCTCGCCCGCCTCCAGCGGCTGCCGGAGCGCGTCGAGCACCCCACCGCTGAACTCGGGGGCTTCGTCCAGGAACAGGACCCCGTGATGGGCCAGGGAGGCGGCCCCGGGCTGGAGCAGCCGGCCGGAGCCGCTGCCCACCATGGCGGCCCGGGTGGCGGTGTGGTGCGGCGCGCAGAAGGGCGGCCGGTCGATCAGTGGCCGCCCCGGTGGCAGCGTGCCCGCCACCGAGTGGATCGCGCTGGCTTCTAGGGCCGCCTCCTGGTCCAGCGGGGGCAGCAGCGTCGGCAGCCGCTCGGCGAGCATGGTCTTGCCGCAGCCCGGCGGCCCGGCCAGCAACAGGTGATGACCTCCGGCGGCACTGATCTCCAGGGCTCGCCGGCCGTCGGCCTGACCGCGGACGTCGGACAGGTCGAGATCCGCACGACGGTCCCGCAGCCGCAGCGCCGCCCCCTCGGGGTGGGGCACGGTTGGGAGGGGCGGTTCGGCCTGCTCCTCCTCCACGGGCGGCGGCTCGCCGCGGAGCCGGCACATCAGCGCCCGCAGCGTGCCGACAGCGATCACTTCGGTGTCGGGGACGAGCATCGCCTCGTCGGCGTTGGGCCGGGGGACGACCACCGTCCGGCAGCCGGCCCCGGCCGCCGCCAGCACCGCGGGGAGCACCCCCGGCACCGTCCGGATCCGCCCGTCCAGCCCCAGCTCACCGATCATGACCAGGCCGTGGCAGGAGGACTGGGGTGCCGCCCCGGCGGCGGCCAGCATCGCGACCGCGATGGCCAGGTCGAAGCTCGACCCCCGCTTGGGCAGGCTGGCCGGGAAGAGGGAGACCGTGACGTGCCTGTTGGGCCAGGTCTCGCCCGAATTGAAGATGGCCGCCCGGACCCGGTCACGGGCCTCGGCGAGCGCCGCGTCGGGCAGCCCCACCAGATGCAGCCCCGGCACCCCGCTGGTGATGGCGGCCTCGACGTCGACGACGAAGCCCTCCATGCCGACCAGCGCGACCGAGCGCGTCCTGGCGAGTGCCATGTCAGCACACCCCCCGCAGGTGGTCGAGGGTGAACCCGTCGCCGGCGGTGCCGAGCAGCCCGATCACGTCGACCCGGATCCCGGCGGTGTGGATGCCGTGCGTGGCGCCCCACCGCCCGGCCAGCCGGCGCAGCCGGGCGGCCTTGGCCCGGCCGACCCCCTCGACGGGCGTGCCGAACGCGGCGTCCCGCCGTGTCTTGACCTCGCAGACCACGTGCTGGCGGCCGTCGTAGGCGATGATGTCGAGCTCTCCCTCGGGGCATCGCCAGTTGCGCTCGACGACCGTCCAGCCGAGCCGGGTGGTCAGGTAGCGCACCGCGGCGTCTTCGCCCTGGCGGCCCAGTGTCTTCTTGGCGCTCATCCGCCTCACCTCCGCCTCCGACGGTGCCTGGCGCGGCCTCCCGCCCGACAGTGGAACATCGTTCTGTGGATAACCATGCGTGCTCGGGATGCAGCGCAAAGTGGTCACCGGATGATCATCGGAAGGCGGGTGAGGAGCACCATGCGACCGGCTGTGCCTACATGCCGGCGGGGGGCCTTCTACCCCCGTTGTCGCGCGCTCCGGGGCGCGTAGGGCCCGCGGAGCCTTGAACGCGCCGCCACGCCACGGCCTCCAGCGCTTCGGCCGACGCCGGGGCGAGCGTTCGGGCGGCGAGGATCGGCAGCACCGACAGGCCCCGGAGCGTGGAGCGGGGCATGCCCACCGAGCTGCCTGGCACGAACGGCACCCGGCGCGAGGGCGGCCGGAGTGGGCGGGGGAGGTTGCGTCCGAGGAGGATGAAGCGCACGGTGGGTCCGTGAAACCGGACGATCCACTGCCCCGGGCGCTGGCGGAGGCGCTCGATGAGTTCGGGCGGCATCTGCGGGCGGAACGGGACCTGTCGCCGCACACGGTCCGCAACTACCTCGCCGACCTCGCCGACCTGTTCGCGTACGCGGCGCGGGTGGGGATCACCGGCCCCGGCTCGATCGACGTCGAGCTGCTGCGGGGCTGGCTGGCCCGCCAGCACGCGCTCGGCCGGGCGCGCTCGACCCTGGCCCGGCGGACGGCCGCGGCCCGCGCCTTCACCGCGTACGCGCACCGCCGGGGACTGCTCGGCGAGGACCCCGGGCGGTTGCTCGGCACCCCCCGGCGGACCCGCCCGCTGCCCAGGGTGATGCGCCAGGACGAGGCCACCGCACTGCTGGACGCGGTGGTGCCGGCCGACCCCGTCGGGTTCCGGGACCGGGCGGTCCTCGAACTGCTGTACGCCACCGGGATCCGGGTGAGCGAGCTGTGCGGGCTGGACGTCGACGACCTCGACCGGGACCGGGCGGCGGTCAGGGTACTCGGCAAGGGCGGCAAGGAGCGGGTGGTGCCGGTGGGAGCGCCCGCACTGCGTGCCGTCGACGCCTGGCTGACCGCCGGCCGGCCCGCGCTCGCCGGCGAGCACAGCGGCCCCGCACTCTTCCTCGGCTCCCGGGGTGGCCGGCTGCACCCGACCAGCGCCCGGCGGCTGGTGCACGCCCGGATCGCCGAAGCCGGCGACGACCTGCCCGACCTCGGCCCGCACGGGCTACGGCACACCGCGGCCACCCATCTCCTTGAGGGCGGCGCCGACCTGCGCAGCGTCCAGGAGATCCTCGGCCACGCCTCGTTGCAGACCACCCAGCTCTACACCCAGGTGTCGGCCGAGCGGCTCAAGCACGTCCACCGCCAGGCCCACCCCCGCGCCTGAGGGAAGCCCCCGGCCCCGCCGTTCGAGTCGGCTCGCCGGCGCGGGGAGACCGATCCCATGCCCGATCCCATGCCCGGGCCCGATCCGGCTGCGGACGTGGGTCAGGCCGGCGGGCGGCGGCGGACGCGTTCGCGGCGCAGGTCGATGACGTCCGGCGGAAGGCGGCGCCGGCCCGGAGTTCGCCGCCGGGTGAAGGCCAGGCCCAGCCCGACGAGCAGCCCCGCGACCATGCCGCCGCCCGCCGCCACGGTCGTGTACCCGCCGGCGGGAGACGTTCCGGCGGCCGGGCGGGCCGCGGGAGCGGGCCGGCCGGGCGGCTGATGCGGTGGCCAGCGTGGCAGCAGCCTGACACGGCCGTGCACCAGGGAGAGCGGGTCGAGATAGCTCCGGCCCCGTAGCAGGCCCCAGTGCAGGCATGGCACCGGGCAGTGCCGGCCCGGCGCGCCGAACCCGCCTGGCCCGCCTGGCCTGTCCGGCTCTGCCACCCGGCCGAGGGGTTGCCCGGGCGCCACCCGTTGCCCGGCCCGCACCGAGGCGTCGACCGGTAGGTAGGTGGTGCGCAGTTCCCCGTGCGTGATCGCGACCACGCCCTGCCCGGCCAGCCGCGCCGCGTAGGAGACCAGGCCAGGGCCGGCGGCGTGCACCGGCTGCCCGGGCCGGGCGGCCAGATCGACTCCCCGGTGCCCGGGGAGCCAGGGCTCCGGCGGCGCGGAGAACCCCCGGAGGACGACCGGAACCGGCCGCAGCGGCCACTGCCAGGACACGGGCTTGTCGGGTGCGGGTGCGGGTGCGGGTGCGGGTGCGGGTGCGGGTGCGGGTGCGGCCCGCGCGGCGGGCGCGCGGGGGCCCGACCCGCCGGGGGCGGGCGCCTGGGCGTGGTGGGCGGCGAGGACGGCGGCGCAGAGCAGGGCGAGGAGAGCCATGGCCTCAGCGTGTGCCCCCGCCCGCCGCCCAGGGCAGCCCGCGCGGCGATTGTGGATAACCGTGGCCGAGCGGTTGATTCCCCGTCCCGCCCGGTCATCCCATAGACTTGGGTGTACGGCCGCCGGAAGTGTCATCAGACGCGAACGATCGGCCGAATTCATGTGCCCGCCCGCCGCCGAGTCTCTGGCGCGGGTGGCCAGGTGGGGCAGACCCACCCGGCCACCCGGCAGAGCAGGGCGGGGCTCATCTCTCGGTCCGCGACCCTGTCGCGGCGGGGTGTGCCCGGGCACAGGCGGACAACCGAGACATGGCCCGCACCGGGCCGGACAGGAGTACGGGCATGGCACCCGTCGTCACGATGCGACAGTTGCTGGAGAGCGGCGTTCACTTCGGCCACCAGACGCGGCGCTGGAACCCGAAGATGAAGCGCTTCATCTTCACCGAGCGCAACGGCATCTACATCATCGACCTGCAGCAGTCGCTGTCCTACATCGACCGCGCCTACGAGTTCATCAAGGCGACGGTCGCGCACGGCGGCACGATCCTGTTCGTCGGCACCAAGAAGCAGGGCCAGGAGGCCATCTCCGAGCAGGCGACCCGGGTCGGCATGCCCTACGTCAACCAGCGCTGGCTGGGCGGCATGCTCACCAACTTCTCGACCGTCCACAAGCGGCTCACCCGGCTCAAGGAGCTGGAGGAGATCAACTACGACGACGTCGCGGGCTCCGGCATGACCAAGAAGGAGCTCCTCGGCCTCAAGCGCGAGAAGGACAAGCTCGAGCGCACCCTGGGCGGTATCCGCGACATGGCGAAGGTCCCGAGCGCCGTGTGGATCGTGG
This sequence comes from Actinomadura craniellae, assembly GCF_003289645.1. Classification (GTDB taxonomy): domain Bacteria; phylum Actinomycetota; class Actinomycetes; order Streptosporangiales; family Streptosporangiaceae; genus Actinomadura_D; species Actinomadura_D craniellae. The sequence continues at coordinate 196,056 of NZ_QLYX01000013.1, forward strand.
ACACCAAGAAGGAGCACATCGCCGTCAACGAGGCCCGCAAGCTGGGCATCCCGGTGGTGGCGATCCTCGACACCAACTGCGACCCCGACGAGGTCGACTACCCGATCCCGGGCAACGACGACGCCATCCGCAGCGTCAGCCTGCTGACCCGGGTGGTCGCCGACGCGGTCGCCGACGGCCTGATCGCCCGCGCCGGCGCGGCGTCCGGCGGTGACGAGAAGCCGGCCGCCGCGGGCGCCGCCGCGGCCGAGCCGCTGCCCGAGTGGGAGCGCGAACTGCTGGAGAGCAACAAGGAGGCGGCGGAGGCCCCCGCCGCGGAGGCCGGAGAGGCCACGGAGACCGCTGAGGTCGCGGAGGCCGCTGAGGTCGCGGAGGCCACCACGGAGGCCACCACGGAGGCCACCACGGAGGCCGAGGCGCCCGCCGAAGCCGAGCAGGCCTGACCCCATGCATGGCGGCGGCCGCCTCGGGTGAGGCGGCCGCCGGACCGCGAACACGAAAGAGACAACAGCGATGGCGAACTTCACCGCCGCGGACGTCAAGCGGCTCCGTGAGCTGACCGGCTCCGGCATGATGGCCTGCAAGAACGCGCTCACCGAGGCGGAGGGCGACTTCGACAAGGCCGTCGAGTTGCTGCGCCTCAAGGGCGCCAAGGACGTCGGCAAGCGCGCCGAGCGCACCGCCGGCAACGGCCTGGTCGTCGAGCACTTCAACGGTTCCGGCGACGGCGCGCTCCTAGAGCTCAACTGCGAGACTGACTTCGTCGCCAAGAACGAGCAGTTCATCGAGCTGGCCGGCAAGATCGTCGAGTTCGCCGCCCGGAGCGGCGCGGCCGACGCCCCGGCCCTGCTCGGCGCCGAGATCGAGCCCGGCAAGACGGTCCAGGCGCTGATCGAGGAGAACAGCGCGAAGATCGGCGAGAAGCTGGAGCTGCGCCGGTTCGCCCACTTCCAGGGTGCCTACGTGGCCAGCTACCTGCACAAGTCCGACCCGTCCCTGCCGCCGACCACCGGTGTGCTGGTCGAGCTCGACGCTGAGAACCCCGAGGTCGCCAAGGACATCGCGCAGCAGATCGCGGCGATGGCCCCCAAGTACCTCACCCGGGACGACGTCCCCGCCGAGGCGATCGAGAAGGAGCGGGCGCTCGCCGAGCAGATCACCCGCGACGAGGGCAAGCCCGAGCAGGCCATCCCCAAGATCGTTGAGGGTCGGGTCAACGCTTACTTCAAGGACTTCGTCCTGGTCGAGCAGGCGTTCGTCAAGGACAACAAGAAGACGATCGCCAAGGTCCTCCAGGAGGCGGGGGTGTCGGTTCGCCGGTTCGCCCGCTTCAAGGTGGGACAGGCCTGAGACCGCAGGCCGGAAAAGCAGACGACGAGGAGGCCGCCGCCGTGCAGGAGAACCCGAACACTGACACGCCGGCGGCCCCTTCGCCGCCCCGGGCGGGCTGGCGGCGGGTGCTGCTCAAGCTCTCCGGTGAAGCCTTCGCCGGGCCCGAGCCGCTCGGCATCGACCCGTCCGTGGTGCAGCACGTGGCCAAGGCGATCGCCGAGGCCGTGCGCGAGGGCGTGCAGGTCGCCGTGGTGTGCGGCGGCGGCAACATGTTCCGGGGCGCGCAACTGTCCGAGCGGGGCATGGACCGGGCCCGCGGCGACTACATGGGCATGCTCGGCACCGTGATCAACTGCCTGGCGCTCCAGGACTTCTGCGAGAAGCTCGGTCTCGACACCCGGGTGCAGACCGCGATCACGATGGGTCAGGTGGCCGAACCGTACATCCCGCGCCGGGCCATCAGGCACCTGGAGAAGGGGCGGGTCGTGATCTTCGGTGCGGGTCTCGGCCAGCCGTTCTTCTCCACCGACACCTGCGCCGCACAGCGGGCGCTGGAGGTCGGCGCGGACGCGGTTCTCAAGGGAACCCAGGTCGACGGGGTCTACGACGCCGATCCACGGAAGAATCCCGAAGCGGTGAAATTCGACCGGTTGGACTACGGTGAGGTGCTACGCCGGGAACTGAAGGTCATGGATGCCACGGCCATCAGCCTCTGCATGGACAACGGGCTGCCCATCGTGGTCTTCGACCTGATGGGCCAGGGGAACATCCTGCGGGCCGTCCGGGGTGAGAAGATCGGCACCCTGGTCAGCCCGGCCAACGACTGATCTGGCCGAATTCAGGGTCGGACGGGTCCGGCAGCGGCCCGGCGACGACAGAGTGTGACGGGAGCCGAAGTGATCGACGAGATCCTCCTCGAAGCCGAGGAGAAGATGGAGAAGGCGGTCGCGGTCGCCAAAGACGACTTCGCCGCGATCCGCACCGGCCGGGTCACCCCCGCGATGTTCAACAAGATCACTGCGGAGTACTACGGGACTCCGACGCCGATCAACCAGCTCGCCTCGTTCACCCTGCCCGAGCCGCGCATGGTCATCGTGCAGGTCTTCGACAAGTCGTCGATGGCGGCGGTGGAGCGGGCGATCCGCGACAGCGACCTCGGCGTGAACCCGTCCAACGACGGCAACGTCATCCGGGTGGTCTTCCCCGAGCTGTCCGAGGAGCGCCGCAAGGAGTTCATCAAGGTCGCCGGCGGCAAGGCCGAGGACAGCAGGGTCTCCATCCGCAACGTGCGGCGCCGGACCAAGGACACGCTCGACAAGCTGGCCAAGGACGGCGAGGCCGGTGAGGACGAGGTCAGGCGTGCCGAGAAGGAACTCGACGACGCGACGCACAAGTACGTCGCCAAGATCGATGAACTTCTCGAGCACAAGAAGGCCGAACTTCTCGAGGTCTAGGAGTTGGCGCTGGAGTCCGGCCCGGCACCCGACGAAGAGGTGCCGCCGGCCGATGAGACGAGGCCGGACGCCGTGACCAAGCGCGGGGGTCGCAACCTGCCCGTCGCCATCGGCGTCGGGGCGGGCCTGGGCGCCCTGGTGCTGGTCACCGTCTACACCGTCGAACAGATCTTCCTGGCCGTCATGGTGCTCTTCCTGGGCATCGGCCTGCAGGAGCTGACCCGGGGCTTCGCCGCCCGTGACATCCGGGTGCCGCTGGCCCCGGTCGGCGCGGGCCTGGTCGCCACCGTCGTCTGCGCGTACCTCCTCGGCCCCGCCGGGCTGGTCGGCGCGTTCGCGCTGACGGTGCTCGTCGCGCTGGTCTGGCGGATGCCGGCCGGTGCCGAGGGCTATGTGCGCGACTCCACCGCGACCGTGTTCGCGGTCACCTACATCGCCTTCATGGCGGGCGTCGTCGCGCTGCTGCTCGCCCCCGCGGACGGCGCCGACCGCATTGTGATCTTCATTGCGGTGACGGTGTTCAGCGACATCGGCGGGTTCTTCGCCGGGGCCTTCCTGGGGCGGCACAAGATGGCGCCCACCATCAGCCCGAAGAAGACCTGGGAGGGCTTCGCGGGCTCCGCCTTCTCCTGCATGCTGGTCGGGGCGATCCTCGTGCCCTGGCTGCTCGACGGCGGCGAGGTCTGGCAGGGCGTGATCGTCGGTGCGGCGGTGGTCTGCTCGGCGACGCTCGGCGACCTGATCGAGTCGATGCTCAAGCGGGACCTCGGCATCAAGGACATGGGCACGCTGCTCCCCGAGCACGGCGGGGTGATGGACCGCCTGGACTCGTTGCTCGCCACCGCCCCGGTGGTGTGGCTGTTGCTGGAACTGTTCGTCCCCGCGGTCAGCTGACCACCCATTCGCGGCCCTGCCGGGCCAGCCTGCGGATCAGGGCGTCCGAACCCTCGGCCTTGGCGTAGCGGCGTTCCTCGTCGGTGATCGGCACCAGCCAGAGCCAGCGGACCGGATCGCCGCCCACGGTGAACCCGGTCAGGTCGGGCCCCAGCGGGCCGGCCAGCCGGCCGGGTTCGTCGAGCAGCAGCACGCCCGCCCAGTCGGAGCCGAGCGGGAACGTCCGCGGCTCGTGGTACCACTGGACGACGTCGCCCGGGGCGAACCAGGTCACCGACCGCCAGGGGTACTGCGCCAGCCACGGGAAGATGCTTCCCGCGCGCTGGCTGGGCAGCCGGACGGCCACCGCCAGCTCGACCCGCGCGTGCGGCGAAACGTCGTCCTCGTACAGCTCCACGGTGGGCATCCGCTGGCAGCTCATGCCGATGGTGCTGAGCACGGTGAAGTCGCGGTCGCCGCGGGGCGGCCGCTCCGAGACGCCGACCACCGGCACCGGCGCCGCGTCGCCCCCGTCGAAACCGCGCCCGACGTCGTGCCAGTAGTAGCCGCCGGGCCCCAGCCGGCCCAGCAGGTGCCCCAGCGCCGACTGCTGGAACCCGCCCCAGGCCGCCTGGTCGGCCCGCCACCCCCAGTACTCCCGCGACTGGCGGATGCGCTGCTCGAACTCCTCCAGGTCCTCGTCCAGCGGGAACGCGAACGGGGTCTGCGCGGTGGCGTCACGGCTGTAGCCGGGGATGCCCCGGGCCATGTCGGACCAGCATGGGAGCACGCACAGCGGCTCACCCGACTCCAGCACGGCGACGCCGTCGCCCTCCTCGAACCAGACCACTTCGAGGGTCTTGGGGTCGAGGGGAGGCCGCCCCTGGGGGTGCTTGGTGCGGGTCACCGGCATCGTCGGCGCGAGACCGGCGTTCAGCCGGGCCAGGTCGAGCCCGGGCAGGGCGGACCGGTGGTTGGCGATCCAGACCGCGCCGAGCACGGTGTCGCGCGCGTCCCGCAGGTACGCCGCGGTGGTGACGCCGTCGCTCTCGACCACGAGCCGGCGGCTCCGGTACGGGCTGGTCACATTGAGCAGAACCTTCGGTGCGACCTGTGATGAAGGTGATCCCCGACGCAGAACCGGCATGAGCGAGACCCTAGTGGGCCCGGCGCCCGGGCGCACGGCGACGGCATGTCCCGCGGTGCGCGACACTGGGAGGACCATGTCTGCTCCGCTCACCTTCGTCGCCCCGCGCCGCGCCAAGCCGCCGCGCCATCTCGCCGACCTCACCTCCGCCGAGCGCCGGGAGGTGGTGGCCGGGCTGGGGGAGAAACCGTTCCGCGCCGACCAGCTGTCCCGGCACTACTTCGCCCGGCTGGTGGACGACCCGGCGGAGATGACCGACCTGCCGGCCGCGGTGCGCGACCGCCTCACCGCGGAGCTGCTGCCGCGGTTGCTCACCTCCGTCCGGGAGCTCACCAGCGACCGTGGCATGACGCGCAAGATGCTGTGGAAGGCCTTCGACGGCACCCTGATCGAGTCGGTGCTGATGCGCTACCCCGACCGGGCGACCATGTGCGTGTCGTCCCAGGCGGGCTGCGGGATGAACTGCCCGTTCTGCGCGACCGGCCAGGCCGGGCTGACCCGCAACCTGTCCACCGCCGAGATCGTCGAGCAGGTCGCCGCCGGGGCCCGGGTGCTGGCCCGCGGCGAGGTCGCGGGCGGTCCGGGCCGGGTTTCCAACATCGTCTTCATGGGGATGGGGGAGCCGCTGGCCAACTACCGGGCCGTGCTCGGTGCGGTGCGCCGCATCACCGACCCGTCCCCGGACGGGCTGGGCATCTCCCAGCGGTCGGTGACGGTCTCGACGGTCGGCCTGGTTCCGGCGATCGAGAAGCTGGCGGCGGAGGGGTTGTCGGTCCGGCTGGCGGTGTCGTTGCACGCCCCCGACGACGAGTTGCGCGATGAACTGGTGCCGGTGAACAACCGCTGGAAGGTCCGCGAGGTGCTCGACGCCGCCTGGGCGTACGCGGACCGTACCGGGCGGCGGGTGTCGATCGAGTACGCCCTGATTCGTGACATCAATGATCAAGCGTGGCGCGCAGACCTTCTTGGGCGGCTATTGCGCGGACATCTCGTGCATGTCAACCTCATTCCGTTGAATCCGACGCCGGGTTCGAAGTGGACCGCCTCACGGCCGCAGGACGAGCAGGAGTTCGTCGCGCGGCTGGAAGCCCAGGGCGTGCCGGTGACGGTCCGCGACACCCGGGGGAGGGAGATCGACGGCGCCTGCGGTCAGCTGGCCGCCACCGAGAAGTGAGGAGCCACGTGGCCGCGCACCCCGACCCGGAAGCCGAGGCCGCCCGCTGATGCCCCGCTTCCCGGTGGTGCTGCGAGGTTACGACCGCGGTCAGGTCGACGCGGCGCTCGACTTCATCGAGCGCTCGGTGCGCGATGGCGGGGCGATCACGGCGGACCAGATCGGCCGGGTCCGCTTCGACGTCGCGGTACGCGGCTACGACCAGCGATCGGTGGACGACTGCCTGCGCGAGTGGGAGCTGCGGCTGCGGTCGGCCGGACCTCCGCGGCCGCCCGGACGGACGCAGATCCGCTCGCTGGCGGCCTGGGTCGAGGGCATCCGGTTCTCCGGGTCGGGGATGCGCCCCGGTTACGACCCGCGCGAGGTGGACGACTTGCTCGACCGGGTGCTGGCGGGGCTTTCCGCCGGGGGGCCGCCGGTGGCTGCGCACGAGGTGTCCGGATGCGTGTTCCGGCGGGTGAGGTTCGGCTACGGCTACGACGAGCAGGAGGTCGACCACTTCCTCGACCGGCTCGCCGCGGCCCTCGATGAACTGCGGCTGCACGGACACTGAACGCCTCGTTGCCAACAGTCCGCGGACGGTTGTCCACAGAAGGTCACGGGGTCTGGTCACGGCGGGTTCCACGGGGGACGCTACCGCGTATGGAATGGATCGTCGCTCAGCGCCACCGACTGCGCTCCCTGTTCGGTTCCTTCTTCGGTCCCGAGGTCGTCACCGCCGTCCTGGAACTCGCCCGCCCCGCCCTGCGGCTGACGGCGGCCCGTGCCGCGCCGCTCACCGGCACCAGACTGGGCGGCGACCCCGTGCTGCCCGCCGGCGCCGACTGGCCGAGTTGGGCGGGCCGGCCCCTCGATTTCCTCGGAGTGATCGACTTCGCCGAACTGGCGGCGGTGCTCCGGCTGCCGGAACTGCCCGCCGCGGGCTCGGCGGCGTTCTACTACGCCGCCGGGACGCCGCGGCCGTGGGGCGACGATCCGGCCCAGCGCGACGGCTGGCGGGTCGTCGTCGGCGGCGGGCTGGAGCGCACCGGGAGCGCGGCCGGGCCCGTGTTGCCGCTGAGCGCCGAGCCCTTTCTCTCCCTGCCCGCGCCGCAGGAGCCGGTGCTCGCCCGGCTGGAAGCCGACTACGCGGGTGTCCTGCCGGTGTACGAGCAGTTGTACGCGGCCTGGGCGCAGTTCGTCTGGCCGGACGAGCCGATGCACCAGGTGGGCGGCTGGCCCGCGCTGGTGCTGCCCCCGATGACCGAGGACGATCGTAGCCCGCTGCTCCAACTCGACTCCGACGAACGGCTCGGCTGGCATTGGGGCGACCCTGGCCGGATCTTCTTCCGCATCCGCGAGAACGAGCCCGTCGATCACGCCTGGCTCACCCTCCAGGCCCGCTGACCGGTCGCTCTGGCCGCCCCGGTCGCTCTGGCCGCGCGAGACGGCCGGGGCCGGCCGGGAACGCAGGGAATGCAGGGTACGGAGCGCGCGCGTGACCCGGAAGAATGACGGCCATGGGACGGGACGAGACGGCACCGTGCGTGTTCTGCGAAATCATCGCGGGCGAGCGGCCCGCGCACCTGGTGCTGGAAGCGCCCGACGCGGTGGCCTTCCTGGACGCCCGGCCGCTGTTCAAGGGGCACACGTTGCTGGTCCCCAGGGAACATCACGAGACGCTGCCCGACCTGCCGCCGGACCGGGTCGGCCCGTTCTTCCAGCACGCCCAGCGGCTGTCCCGGGCGATGGAGGACACCCTCGGGGCGGCCGGCTCCTTCGTGGCGATGAACAACCGGGTCAGCCAGAGCGTCCCGCACCTGCACGTCCACATCGTGCCGCGGGAACGCAAGGACGGCCTGCGGGGCTTCTTCTGGCCCCGGCACCGCTACGCCGACGGCGCCGAGGCCGCCGGCTACGCCGCACGGCTGCGCGCCGCACTCGCCCACTGAGCGCGGAACGGGCCGGGTGCGGTCAGGCGCCGAGGACGGCGGTGAGGGCTTCGGCGGCGCCCTCGGTCAGCGGCGGCGGGGTGGTGGCGGCGGAGTGATGGAGCTGGGCCGCGTGCTCGTACAGGTCTCGTTCGGCCCGGTCCAGGACGGTGCAGAGGATGTACTCGGTCACCGACCAGCCCAGCAGTTCGGCCGCCCTCCGGACGATGAACTCCTGCTCTTCGGTCAACTCGAACGCGAGGTGAGCGGACGGGGGAAGGTTCTGGTGAGCAGACACGGACACGCCGGTCTCCTTCCTGACAGAAACTTCAAGCTACGTCGGGCGGTGTGCCCCGGCATCCCCACTGAGAAGGAATGTGTGGCCACTCCCCAGAGTGATGCCCGAGATGTTCGGGTCGTACCAGGGACTGGCCAAGCCCGCTCTACCCGACGACGATGTCTTTATGACCGATGACGGCGTTGTGTTTGCCGAGTGCACCGAGATTGATGACGACACCTTCGACCGTTTCTACCGGGAAGTGCTGGAACCGGCGTTCCCGCCCGCTGAGCTGAGCGGCCTGGAGGAGATGCGGGCCGCCTTCAGGCTGCCGCTGCCGGGCTGCTTCGGCATGGTCGCGTTAAACGATGGCGAGCCGATCGGCGGCGCGCTGGGCGAGTACTCGGCGTCCAGCGGCGTGCTGCTGCTGGCCTACCTGGCGATCCGGCCAGGGATCCGCGGCGGCGGGCTGGGCGGCCGGTTGCTCGGCCGCGCGCTGCCGTGCTGGCGCGAGGCGACGAAGCCGGTCGTGACCCTCGCCGAGATCGAAGACCCGCGCTTCCACCGAGGAAGCGAGGGGCATGGCGACCCGACCGCCCGGGTGCGGTTCTACGAGCGGCACGGCGCCAGGGTGCTGCCGCTGCCGTACTTCCAGCCGTCGCTGGGCGCCGGTTTGCCGAGGGTCCGCGGGATGCTCCTGATCTGCCTGGACCCCGAGCAGACGGCGGTGCCCGCAGACGCCCTGCTCCGCTTCTTGGACGAGTACGTGGAGCAGTGCGAGGGACCCGAGGCGGTGCGCTCCGACCCCGAGTACGGAAGGTTGCGCGACCAGCTGTCCGGCGGGCCGGTGGAGGTCCCCCTGTGGCCCCTCGCCCGGGCCGGGGAGGTGCCTTCCGCGACCGGCGAGTGACCGGCGAGTGACCAGGGAGTGCGGTCAGTCCGGGGAGAGATCCTCGGCACCGAAGATCATCGAGGAGACCTCCAGGTACAGCTGCTCGGGGTAGGGCATGAAGTTCACGTTCCGCAACGCCTGGTCCTGCCCGGCCGACTCCACGACGAACTCGCCGTAGCCGAGCGTCCGGCCGGCCAGGGAGCGCTGCAACAGGATGTCGTCGACCTTGCCCAGCGGCATCATCGCCACCCGGCGGTTGAGCACGCCGCTGAGCAGCATCACCCGCTGGTCGGTGACCACGAAGAACTCGATCGACCAGACGATCACCCGCCACAGCAGCCGGCCCACCAGGATCAGCCAGAGCCACCAGATGTACGGGAAACCCATGGAGCCGATGACGCCCGCCAGGATCAGCCCGCCGACGACCTCGGCGACCGGGGCCAGCAGCACCGCCGGATGCCGGCGGACGGCGATGACGTGCTCCTCGTGCGACATCAGGTACCGGTCGAGTGCCCGCGACGTGGAGTCGCGGACCACCATCATGTCCTGCATGTTCATGTGCACGCGCCCTCGGGACGGCATGGTCGGGCCGCCTCCACCGTAGCCCACCCGGCTCCGGCTGGGGCGTCACCCGATGGGAAGGGAGTCACCCCGTGCGGCGGCCGTGCCGCCCGACCGGATCGAGTGCTCGACCAGCGTGATGAGCACCTCCTTGGCCGACTCGCGCCGCCGCACGTCGCACAGGACCACGGGCACGTGGACGTCGACGTCCAGCGCCGAGCGGATCTCCTCCAGCCGGTACCGGCGGGCGCCGTCGAAGCAGTTCACCGCCACGATGAACGGCGTGCCGCGCCGCTCGAAGTAGTCGATCGAGGCGAAGCTGTCGTTGAGCCGGCGGGTGTCGGCCAGCACGACCGCGCCGATCGCCCCCAGCGACAGCTCGTCCCACATGAACCAGAAGCGTTTCTGTCCCGGCGTGCCGAACAGGTAGAGCGCGACGCCGTCCCGGAAGGTGATGCGGCCGAAGTCCATGGCGACGGTCGTGGTCGCCTTGTCCTCCACCCCGTCGAGGTCGTCGATCCCGACCCCCGCGTCGGTGAGTACCTCCTCGGTGCGCAGCGGGCGGATCTCGCTGACCGTCCCGACGAGGGTGGTCTTGCCCACCCCGAACCCGCCGGCCACCAGGATCTTCAGGGTGACGCGGGGGCCGTCGGTGGCAGGGTCATAGGGCGCGGAGGTCATCGAGCACTCTCCTGAGCAGGCGCTGGTCAGGGTGGGCGGTGGACGAGGTCGGCTGGGGCTGGATCCGGAGCAGCCCCTGGTCGATCAGGTCACCGACCAGGACGCGGACCACACCGATCGGCAGGTCCAGGTCGGAGGCGAGGTCGGCGAGGGCTTGTGGCCGGCCGCACAGGGCCAGCAGGCGCTGCCGTTCGGGTGTCGTGCGGGTGGTGTCCGTGACTGCGAGGCCGGTCCCTACGACGATGGCGACGACATCGAGCTGGACGCCGGTGGTGGGCCGGGTCCGGCCACGCGTCATTGCATAAGGCCGGACGACGGGCCCTGCCGCGTCGTCTACCCAACGTTCCTCTCGACGGTTCATGATCGGTCATTCGGCGCCGGCGGGACGCGGAGCAGCGGACAGATGCCGCCGGACCCGTGTGACCAGCCTGGCCATCTCGTAGGCGACCAGGCCGGCGTTGGCCCCCGAGTCACTCAGCAGGGCCAGGCAGCTGCCGGAGCCGGCGGGCACCACGAAGAACAGCCCGCTCTCCATCTCGACGAGCGTCTGGCGCACCTCTCCGGACTCGAAGTGCTCCCGGGCGCCGTTGGCCAGGCTGAAGAACCCGGCGGCGAGGGCGGCCAGGTACTCGGCGTCGTTACGCTCGACGCCGCTGGACGCGCCCATCACCAGCCCGTCCCTGGACAACACCACGGCCTTGCGGACCTCGCCGACCCGGTCGATCAGGTCGTCCAGCATCCAGCTGAGCTCGTTCACTGCCCGCGACTGCGTCACGAGTCACCCCATTCTCGTCCCGGTCCATGCGGGATCTCGTCGTCGTTCTCGTCTTCGCGGCCGCGCAGCCACCCGTTCTGCAGTGCGGCCATCAGGTTCTGGCTCTCTTCGGCCGGGCGCTCCTGCGGCCCGGTCTCCTCCTGGGCGGACGGGGACTCGCGGAGCTGGGGGGCCAGGTTGGCCTGCCGGACCCGGCGCGGCAACCCGCCCTCCGTCGGTTCGGGCGCCTGCACGGACGCCGGAGCGGTGCGCTCCGGGGCGGTGCCGGGGCCGAAGATCGGGGTGACCGGGGCAGCTTCCCGGAACTCGCCGACCGGGTGGGGGCCGTTCCCGGACCCGGCGGACGGGTCCTCCTGAGGTTGGAACCAGGGCCGCCGGTCGGACTGGTGGGGCAGGGGCGGCCCGGAGGCCGTCCGGTCGGGCTCGAAGTCCGCGGGCCGGGAGGCGGTCCGGTCGAGCTCGAAGTCCTCTATCTGCGCCACGAGCCGGCTCGGGATCAGCACGACCGCGGTGGTGCCACCGTACGCCGACGGCTGGAGCGACACCTGGATACCGTGCCGGGAGGCGAGCTGGGCCACCACGAACAGGCCCAGCCGGTCGCTGTCGGCCAGGTCGAACTCCGGCGGGCGGATGAGCCGGGCGTTCAGCTCGGCGAGGTCCTCGGGGGTCAGCCCGATGCCCCGGTCGATCACGTCGATCGCGAACCCGTTGGCGACTGTCTCGCCGCGGACGAGGACCTCGGTGGGCGGCGGCGAGAAGGCGGTGGCGTTCTCGACCAGCTCGGCGAGCAGGTGGATGACGTCGGCGACCGCCGAGCCCTCCAGCGCGGCTCGGGAGGAGGAGGCCACCTCCACCCGGGTGTAGTCCTCGACTTCCGCGACCGCGCCGCGCAGTACGTCGACGAGCAGGACCGGCTTGCTCCAGCTCCGGCTGGACGGGGCGCCGGAGAGGATGACCAGGCCCTCGGCGTGCCGCCGCATGCGGGTGGTGAGGTGGTCGAGCCGGAACAGGTCCTCCAGCGCCTCCGGGTCGGTGGTGCGGCGTTCCATCGAGTCGAGCATGCGGAGCTGGCGGTGCAGCAGCGACTGGCTGCGCCAGGCCAGGTTGAGGAAGATCCGGCTGATGCCCCGGCGCAGGTGTGCCTCGCCGACGGCGGTCTCGACCGCGGTGCGCTGCACCTGGGAGAACGCGTCGGCGACCCGGGCGATCTCGGTGGTGCCGCCGACCTCGAGCCGGGGCGCCTCGGCTTGGACGTCGACGGCCTCGCCGCCGCGGAGCCGGGCGACGACCCCGGGCAGCCGGTTCTCGGCCAGGTCGCGGGCGGCCCCCTGGAGACCGGTCAGCTCGCGGATCAGCCGCCGGCCGAACAGCACCGACAGCAGGACCGACATGACGACCGCCAGCAGCCCGAACCCGGCGGCCGCGATGAGCTCGTACTGGACCCGCTGCGCGACGGGCTCGGTCTCCTTCTGCTGGCTGACGATCGACTGCCGGGAGATGTTCGCCCAGGCGGTGGTGAGCTTGAGCGAGGCCGGCTGCCAGCCCGCCGCCTCGAGGGGCAGCCGGCTCTGGCGCGGCGTGTTCACGATGGCGTCCTCGATCGCCCGCAGCCGCGCCAGGTCGGGCGACTGGCTCAGCTGCCGTGCCAGGACGCCCTGCTCGGAACCCAGCTCGCCGAGGGCGGCGGAGAACAGCAGCCGCTGCGTGCCGACCCACTGCACGAGGGCGCTGTGGTCGGCGACGGTCATCCGGCCGCCACCGGCCTGGATGGCAGTGATCAGCGCGTTCTCGCGTTGCAGGTGGTCGAAGGCGAAGCCCAGGGTGACGAGCGCCGACCCCTGCTTCTGGAGCCGCACGTCGGTGGAGACCGTGATGCTGCGGAAGAGCTGGTTCAGGCCGTCGACGGCCGCGTTGTAGCCGTTGATGGCGGCCAGCGGGGTCAGCTGGCGGGCGTCCACCGCGGACCGGAGCGTGGGCACCCGGTCGAGCAGCGGGACCAGATCGTCGATGTGGGACGGGGGGATGCCGCCCAGGTGTTCCTTGTTCTCGCCGGTCAGCGCGGTCCGGCGGAAGGCCGCCAGGGCCGCGTCGGACTTGGCGCGCTGCTGTTCGAGCTCCCGGGTGCCCATCCGGCCCCTGGTGCCGAGGACGAGGGCGGACAGTGAGCGTTCCACCTGCAGGCTGGCGGTCATCTGCCGGGCCGGGTTGCCGAACCGCTCGATGATGCGGTCGATGGAGCGCTTGTCGAGGGCCGCGTCGAGGGTGAGGGAGGCCGCGAACGCCCACAGCGCCAGCAGGGAGACCAGCGGGATCACCAGGAGCCCCACGATGCGGAGCCTGATCGAGCGGACCCTCCCGCGCCGTTGGCGGGGCGGCCCGGCGGGGGGCAGGGCCGGCGCGGAGCCACGGCGGATCCGGGCCAGGGACATGCGGGTCACGCTCCTTTGATCGGTTCGCGGCTCGGGCCGCGGCGGGCTCGTCACGTGGGCTCGCCGCCCCGCTCCGGCACGGCCAGCCGCAGCTGGTAGGACACCAGGGTCACCGCGTCGGTGTGGCCGTGGCGCGCCTGCCACGGTTTCCGTCGGCGGTCGCGTGACAGCGGGCGGAGGCCCGGGTGGGCCTGAGTACCGTCATGGAAACCTGCGCAGTCCTGTTACATCGGTCACAGCGATGCTCCGATGAGAGGTCATGTTGCCGCTCTTCCCGGCCGTGTGCAAGAGCCTCTGCATGCTCAAATGCACGTGCAAGTACGTTCCAATATCGGATGGATCATTGAAAACCCCTATGTCGTCGGGGTTTCAGGGCATTGCCCTTGCCTGGGAGGAAACCGCAGCGGAGGATGGCCGCATGGCCGCCGGGAACGATCAAGAGGTGGACGCGCCGTCGCCGGAGGGCGTCGTCACCGATGTCACGGGCACCACGGTCTGGCGGCTGCTGCTCCGCGGGCTCGGGGTCTTCCTGCCCGGCTGGCGGATGACGCCCGAGTCCGTGCGGGTGCCCCGGGGGCCCGGTTCGGTCGGCCTGCCGGCCTTCCTGACCCCGGAATCCGGCTTCGGGTTGCACCTGAGCGACCGCGGGCCGGTCCCCGCCCCCGATCGGGAGATCTACGTCCGGGGCCGGGAGGTCCAGTCCATCGGCGTCGTGCTGATGGGCTCGGCGTCCGCCATCGGCAGCCGGGTGGTGGACGCGGTGGAACTGCTCCGGTACGCCCGCCGGATCACCTTCGAGACGCTCTACGACGGGGCCGACGCCGCCTCGGCGACCCCGGCGGCCCAGGCGGCCCGCGCCGTCGAGAACGTCGTTCTTCTCGACCCCGCGGCGGAACTGGGGATCTGCGCCCAGTTCGACGCCCGCACCGGAGCGGCCGGCTGTCCGCTACTGGTCAGCTTCGACGACCGCGCCACCCGCACGGTCCGCGCCTACGCCGCCTCCTGAACCGAGGGGACCGGGTGTGCGCCGGCTCCTCAGGAGGAGGGGGCGGCGGGGGGAGCGGCGGCCCAGGCGGTGAGGTCCCAGACCTGGTGGCCGGGCAGGAGGCGGAGCCGGGCCACCGCGCCGGCCGGGTCCCACAGCAGCTCGTCGTCCTCCAGTTCGCGGCTCTGCGCGAGCGTCAGCACCGCGCAGACCAGTTCCTCGCGGGTCCGCGCCACGACCAGCGGGCCGAGCTGGACCGTGGCGCCGGAGCTCTCGTGCACCGCGCGCAGCAGCGCCTGGAGGGCGGCCTCGTCGGCGGGGACCTCGCGCGGCCCGCCGTGCGTGACGTCCATGCCGATGGAGATCAGCAGCGCGGCGATGCCGCCGCCCAGTTCCTCGGAGTTGCGGCCGGTGAGGAAGTAGCGCAGCCGGCCGCGCTCCTCGTCGGAGGTCCGGAAGCGGACGGTGAGCCGGTGCGCCTTGACGCAGCGCTCGTAGACGTCGGTGAGCACGTCGTGCAGCCGCGGGTCGCGGTTCCACAGCCGGCCGGACAGCATCGCGGGAGCCAGCCCGTTGCGCGAGACCGACATCGACTCGTCGAGCTCTCCCGTGGTGAACTCCAGCAGGTCGGAGACGACGTCCTCCACGTCCTCCAGGGTGCGGGTGAGGGCGCGCTGCAGTTCGAGGATCCGGTCGCCGTTGCGCTCCAGGTCGGTGATCCGTGACAGGGCGGCCTCGACCCGGCCGCCCGTCGCCGGGTTCTCGTCCGCGACCGGCGGGCCGGAGCGGACCGAGGTCTCCAGCTCGGCCAGCTTGCGCCGCAGCGCCGCCAGGGTCACCCGCTGGTTCTCCAGGTCGTGCAGCCGGTTGGCCTGCGCCTTGATGTAGGTGTCGTTCTGCCGCAGCAGCGTGGTGAGCTCGTCGATCTGCCCGGTGGTGGCGCGCAGCCGGGAGTCGATGCCCGGCAGGACCTCGCTCTTGACCCGGGCCAGCTCCGCCGTCAGCCGCTCGCCGACCGTGGTCAGGACGCCGTTCTGCTTGCTGACCTGGTCGTTGAGCTCCTCGATCCGGCGGACGAAGGCGGCGGCCTGCTGCTTGCTCTGCCGGCCGGCGTACAGCTCCATGACGCCGACGACGATGCACATCACGACCAGGACGAGGGTCATCGGGCTCCTCGCGATCCGGCGCGGTGACCGGGTTGAGCACGGTACGGGAGTTCTTTTGTACGCAGGCTTTCTAGATCGCGACGATAACCTACGAAAGTCGGTGGAGCGCCCCAACCGCGGTAGTGAAACCCTGTCTTTTCGGACACCCCCGAATCGGTGGCGGGTTCAATCCTCCAGCCAGACGTAACCCGCGAACCGCCCGGTGGTCCGCTCCCGCCGGTAGGAGTACAACTCGGGGCTCTCGATCGTGCAGCGCGCGTCGTGCCGGACGTCGGCGACGCCCGCGGCCGCGAGCTGGGCGGAGATGCCCGCCCGCAGGTCCAGCGCGGGGGTGCCGTGCGCGGTGGTCGAGCGGGCGGCGGGCATCGTGGCGGCGACCTCGTCGCACATCGCGGCGGGCACCTCGTAGCACCGGCCGCAGGCCAGCGGGCCGATGGCCGCGACCATCCGGCCCGGGTCGGCGCCGCGCCCGGCCATCGCCGCCACCAGCGCGGGCACCACCCCGGCGACCGTTCCGGCCCGCCCGGAGTGGGCGGCGCCGACCACCCCCGCCACGGGGTCGGCGAGCAGTACCGGTGCGCAGTCGGCGACCAGCACGCCGAGCCCGAGCCCCGGCCGGTCGGTGAAGACCGCGTCCAGCGGTGGCGGGTCGCCGTCGAACGGTTCGGTGACGTAGGCGACGCCGGTGCCGTGCACCTGCCGCATGTAGACGACCCGGTCCGGAGCCAGACCCAGTTCGGCGGCGGTCGCGGCCCGGTTGCGCCGTACCGCTTCGGGGTCGTCGCCGACCATGCCGCCGAGGTTGCGGCCGTCGTAGGGAGCCGCGCTCACCCCGCCCCGCCGGTCGGTGAAGACCCCCCGTACCCCCTCGGCGAGACGCATCGGCACTCCTCCCGTTCCCCTGCCGTCACCTGTGGCGAGACCGAATCTAACGGGCAGGTCAAGAGGGCCGGCACAGGGGGCGAAAATGTCAGTGTTCGAACGTATTATCGAAGTATGGCTAACGTCGTGACGTCCTCCAGCCGTACGCAGCCGAGCCTGACGCCCGCCGAGATCGCCGCCCTGGCGCTCTCCCTCGCCCACCTGGGCACCGGCCCGCAGGCCACCGTCGCCCGCCGGGCGATCCGCCACCTGATCGACGAGGTCCACCCGGCCGACGCCGTCATCGCCGACACCCTCTCCACCCTCACCGAGCCGCTGGACGGCACCACCGCCGACCGGGCCCGGGTGATCGCCGCCGCGATCACCGACCGCATGGTCGTCCGCCTGCACTACCGCGACGCGGGCGCCCGGACCACCGTGCGCGAGGTCGAGCCGGTCACCTGCCTGGTCCACGGCGACCACTGGTACCTGGTCGCCTGGTGCCGCCTGCGCAGCGGCGTCCGCGCCTTCCGCTTCGACCGGATCGCGGCCGTCGAGTCCACCACCGTCCCCGCCTCGCCGCACCGCGCCGACCACTACCTCCCCTGGCAGCGCGCCGCATGAACCGGGCGGGGCGGTGCCCCGCACCCCCCGAACCAGGAGGCCGGCCGGAGCGAGCGGGGACCGGCCGGCCTCCCTCCCCGGCGGCCCGTCCTCGACGCGGGCCCGCCCCGCCGCCCGGCGGCCGTGCCGACCCCCACGGCCGCCGGGCGGCACGCCCATGGGGCCGTCCGGCTCAAGAGAGGGTGCAGGTGATGGCGTCGGAGACGACCTGGGCGACGTCGCGGGTGCGGCGGTGGGCGGCGCGCTGAAGGTCGGCGCCGCTGCCCCGGCACAGCAGGGCGCAGAGCAGGTGTTCCACGGTGTTGAGGTCGCCGGCCGCGGCCAGGGCGGGGCGCACGTGGGCCAGGAGCGCCCGGACGACCCGGTGGGCGGGAACGGGGTGGTGGGTGACGGGGTGCAGGAGATCGCCGTGCAGGGCCGAGCGGCTGGCCCGCCAGGCGGCCAGGCGGAGCAGTTCGGTGCGGACCGGGTCGGGGGGCTCGCCCGCCCGCCACTGCCGGGCGGCGGTCTCCACCAGTGCCCGGACCAGGCCGGCGATCAGCACCGTGTCGTCGGCCCGCAGGCACACGTCGGCGATCCGCACCTCCACCGTGGGGTAGTGCCGGGACAGCCGGGCGTCGAAGTAGATCATCCCCTCGTCGAGCAGCACCCCCGAGCCGACCATGTCCTCGACCACCGCCCGGTAGCGCCGGAACGACCCGAACAGCCCGGTGGGCCCGGCGGACGGCCAGCGCACCCAGACCTGCTGCCGGAAGCTGGCGTACCCGGTGTCCCGGCTCTGCCAGAACGGGGAGTTGGCGCTGAGCGCCAGCAGCGGCGCCAGCCAGGACCGGATCCGGTCGAGCACACCGATGCCCTCGTCCGGCGACGACACCTCCACGTGCACATGGCAGCCACAGGTCAGCTGCTCGGCGGCGGTGCGGGCGTACGCCGCGGCCATCCGGCGGTACCGGACCGACGGGGTGAGGGAGGGCTGTACCCGCACCGGTGAGGTGGCCAGCGCGGCGACCTCGGCGCCGGTGCTCCGGGCGGCCCGGGAGGCCGCCAGCCGGGCGTCCCGGATCTGCTCGCCGAGGTCGGCCAGCGCATGGCACGGCCGGGTGGTCGTCTCCAGCTGCTCCCGCTGCAGCTCGGTTTCCAGGCGCTCCCCGGGGTGGGCGAACCGCAGCGCGGCGGGTGCCACCGCCCGGGGCTCACCGCGGTCCGGGTCGACCAGCAGCAGCTCCTCTTCCACCCCGAGGTTGCGCCCTCCCACGCCTGATGTCCTGCCCAATTTGCGACATATATGACAATTGCGGGCTGTCTATCGCTGTGCGGGCGGGGGGTCAGCGCTCGGCGACCTCCACGTAAGACCGCTCGGGGGGACCGACGTAGACCTGGCGGGGGCGTCCGATCTTGGTGGTGGAGTCGCTCATCATCTCGCGCCACTGGGCGATCCAGCCGGGCAGGCGGCCCAGCGCGAACAGCACGGTGAAGGCGTTGGTGGGGAAGCCCAGCGCCTTGTAGATCACCCCGGTGTAGAAGTCGACGTTGGGGTACAGCTTCCGCTCGACGAAGTAATCGTCGCTCAGCGCCACCTCCTCCAGGCGCATCGCCACGTCCAGCAGGGGGTCCGGCCTGCCCAGCCGGTCGAGCACCTTGCGGGTCGCCTGCTTGACCACCGTGGCCCGCGGGTCGTAGTTGCGGTAGACGCGGTGCCCGAAGCCCATCAGCTTCAGCCCGGGCTCCTTGGCCTTCACCCGGCGGACGAACGTGTCGACGTCGTCACCGCTGTCGTGGATGTTCTGGAGCATCTCCAGCACCGCCTGGTTGGCGCCGCCGTGCAGCGGGCCCCACAGCGCGTTCACCCCGGCCGAGATGGAAGAGAACAGGTTGGCCTGGCTGGACCCGACCAGCCGCACGGTCGAGGTCGAGCAGTTCTGCTCGTGGTCGGCGTGCAGGATGAACAGCATGTCGAGCACCCGGGCGATCTCGGGGTCGATCTCGTACGGCTGGGTGGGGACGCCGAACGTCATGCGCAGGAAGTTCTCGGTGTAGCCGAGCGAGTTGTCCGGGTACAGCAGCGGCTGCCCGATCGAGGTCTTGTACGCGTACGCCGCGATCGTGGGCAGTTTGGAGATCAACCGGATGCTCGAGATGTCGACCTGCTCGGGGTCGAACGGGTCCAGGGAGTCCTGGTAGAAGGTCGACAGCGCGCCGACCGCGGACGCCAGCACCGCCATCGGATGGGCGTCGCGCGGGAAGCCGGAGAAGAACGACTTGAAGTCCTCGTGCAGCATCGTGTGCTGGGAGACCTTCTCCCAGAAGGAGCCGAGCTGCTCGGCGGTCGGCAGCTCCCCGTAGATCAGCAGGTAGCAGACCTCGATGAACGACGAATGCTCGGCCAGCTCCTCGATCGGGTAACCGCGGTAGCGCAGGATCCCCGCGTCGCCGTCGATGTAGGTGATCGCGGAGGCGCACGAGGCGGTGTTGACGAAGCCCGGGTCGAGGGTGACGTACCCCGTCTCCTTGAGCAGGCTGCCGATGCCGAGACCGGCCGGTCCCTCCGACGCGGGGGTGACATCGAGGGGCAGTCGCCGGTCGGCGTGGTGAAGCTCGATGTCGGACATGGGGCCTCCCTGGTCTCCGCCCGCCCGGTCGGGGCCGGCGGACAAGATCGTGGTTGTGTGCCGTTCGATTTTCCCCTGTGCCGATTCGGCGGGCACCGGCGCCCCTCAGGTCTTCTTGACCTTCACGGGTACTCCACCTGGGGCGTCGGAGTTGGGCACCAGGTAGGAGACGGCCGCCTGCGCCAGCACGCCGATCAGCATGACCAGGATCTCCTTGCTGAACTCCCCGGCCGTGATCCAGCTGATCAGGAAGGCGGAGAACGCGGTGACGAACGCGGCCCACCACTTGCGGGTCGGCAGGAGGGACTTGACCGTGGTGACATCGCTCACAGGAGGGACCTCCGGGGGGACGGAAAAGGTAAGAACCGGTGTCAACATGTTCATACCTGCCGGAGGCCCGACGGTTACGGCGATCTGGACGCATCGTGGCGGAGTGGATCGCGCGGGACGAGCGATCCACTCCGCTCGCTTCAGGCGCGCTGCCCGGGCTTGAGCAGGACCTTGGTCCAGCCGCTCTCCCGCTTGTCGAACCGCTGGTAGGCGTCGGGGGCGAGATCGAGCGGCAGCCGGTGGGACACCACGAAGCTCGGCCGCGCCCGGCCGGCGACGATCAGGTCGCGCAGCTGCCGGTTGTAGGCCTTGACGTCGGCCTGGCCGGTGCCCATCCGCTGGCCCTTCTCGAAGAAACGGCCCATCTTGAACAGCAGTTCGCCGTGCCGGGCGGCCTCCGTCGGCCCGCCGGGGTCCGTCGGCACGTACAGCCCGACCACACCGAGCATTCCAGTCGCGCGGACGGCCTCCACCAGCGTGTTGAGCACCACCGCGGGCTGCTCTCCACCCTCGCGCACGGTCGCCTGGTAGCCGACCGCGTCGATGCCCTTGTCGGTGCCCTCTCCCTCGGTCTGGTCCTTGATCAGCTCGACGACGTCCCCACGGCCGAAGTCGAGGGGGACCGCACCGATGTGCTCGGCGAGCTTCAGCCGGTCGGGCACCCGGTCGATCACGAACACCCGTGCCGCACCCCGGATCATCGCCGAGTAGGCCGCCATCAGGCCGACCGGCCCGGCACCGAACACGCTCACCGTCTCACCGCGGCCGACCTGCGCCAGCTCCGTCGCGTGGTATCCGGTGGGGAAGATGTCGGCCAGGAGGGCGAAGTCGTCCTCGTGCTCGTCGCCCCTGGGCAACCGCAGGCAGTTGAAGTCCGCGAACGGCACCCGCAGGTACTCGGCCTGCCCGCCGCGGTAGGGGCCCATCGCCACGTAGCCGTACGCCCCGCCGGCGAAGCCCGGGTTCACGGTCAGGCAGAAGCCGGTGTGCCCGGCCGTGCAGTTCTTGCAGAAGCCGCAGGCCACGTTGAACGGCATGACGACCCGGTCGCCCTTCCGCACGCCGACGACCCCGGCACCGACCTCCTGCACGATCCCCAGGTTCTCGTGGCCGAACACGATGCCCGGCTCCGCGCCGGTCCGTCCCTCGTACATGTGCAGGTCCGACCCGCAGATCGCCGAGGAGGTGACCTTCACGATCGCATCGGTGGGCTGTTCGATCCGTGGGTCCTCGACCTGTTCCACGGCCACCGTGTAGGGCCCCTTGTAAACGACCGCTTTCACCGTGTCCCCCTTCCACGCCGAACGACGTCCGTGAATTGCCTACCCATCCAAATCGCCATAAATCGGACAAAAGTGTAGAAAGTTCTTACGGGGTGCCGGGGCGAATGGAGGCGAGGGCCAGCAGGGCGACGTGCAGGGAAGTGCAGGACTCGGGGGAGTCCAGGCCGACGCCGAGCACCCGCTCGACCCGGCGCAGCCGCTCGTAGAAGGCCGGGCGGGAGAGATGGGACCGCTGGGCGGCGAGCGCCTTGTTGCGCCCGGCGTCCAGGTAGCACCCCAGAGCGCGGACGAGGTCGGTACCGTGCCGGTCGTCGTACTCCAGCAGCGAGCCGAGCTCCCGCTCCACGAAGGTCTGCAGCCGGGCGTCGTCGCGCAGCAGGTGCAGCAGCCCGCGCAACCGCAGGTCGGGCAGCCGGTAGAAGGGCCGGTCGCCGGAGCCCCGGACGGCCACGTCGGCGACGTGCTCGGCCTCCAGGAACGAGCGGCGCACGTCCTGCACCGACTCGACCACCGACCCGGCCGCCACCACCGGGGCCGGGTCGCAGTGCTTGCGCAGCCGGCCCGCCAGCTCCACGAGCCCGCTCTCGGCCTCGGCCCGGGCGGGCAGCGAGACCAGCACGCCGACCCGGGCCTGGGGGGCGTCCTCGTCGAGCAGCCCGACCAGGGCCGACAGGCCGCCTTCCCGGCAGGCCGCAGAGGCGGCCTCGGCGAGCTCGGCGAGCGATCCGGACTCCACGCGGGACCGGAGGACCACGCCCATCAGCCGCCGCCCCGACAGCGGCACGCCCAGCGCCCGGGCCCGGGCGGCGGCCTCCCGCGGATCGGAGTAGGCGTGCGCGAGGATCCCCGCGATGATCGTGCCGTGCGCCCGGCGCTCCAGGCTCTCGGCGTGCCGGTCGAGCAGCCGCCCCAGCGCCAGGGTGGTCGCGGCGCGCTCGACCAGCACCACGTCGCGCGGTGCGGGGGCGCCCGCGCAGCGCAGGATCAGCCGCCCCCAGTCCTGGCCGCGCGCCCCGACGACGGTGACCAGCCAGCCGGACGTCGCGTCGTGGGCGGTGCGCCCGGCGGGCCGGACGGCCCGGGACCGGGTCTCCCAGCCGGTCAGCAGCGCGGTGGGGTCGGTGCCGGCCGCGTCGGCGGCGAGCACCTGGTGCGCGAGGTTCTCCAGCACCACCGGGTGTCCGCCGAGCACCGCCGTCTGGCGTACGACTTCGTCGGCCGATGCGCCCTCCACCGACAGCCGGGTGAAGATCTCGTGCAGCTGCTCGGAGGCGCGCAGCTCGGCCAGCTGGGCGTCGAGGATGTAAGCGTGCACCGACTCGGTGATGTCGATGAAGATCGTCTCGCGGGCCAGCACGACCACCGCCAGGCCGTGCTCCTCGGCCGCGGAGATCAGCGCGGGTGGGAGAGCGCCGGCCCAGCGCCGGCCCAGCTCGACCATGAGCCCGCTGGCGCCGACCGCGGCCAGGTCGGCGACGTAGTCGCGCAGTCGGGCCGGCTGCTCGGGCAGTGCGATGCCGGTCGTCAGCACCAGTTCGCCGCCGTGCAGCAGGTGCGCGATGTCGGTCACCTCGGCGCTGTGCACCCAGCGCACCCGGGCGCCGAGCCGGTCGTGGCCGGCGACCACACGTGGCTGCCCGCGGCGCACCGCGTCCAGTTCGAGCACTTCGGCCAGGGTGGGGAGCACTCCTTCATCATGTCACGCTTTGAAAGTAAAATATTACAGAGTGAAGGTTGCGATGCTCGACTCACCTTGAGGTGACAAAAAAGGCGTTGGGCAGAATAGTTGCTGTAACCGTACAAATCGTGCGATAAAGGTAAAGTCGCTCGTGGGATGGTGACGGATCGGTGCACGGCCGATGCCATCTGTGAATCTTCGCAGGCCCTGCTCTTCGCGGGTGCAGGAACCTTCTGCCAGCCGCAGGTTTCCGCCGTCGGTTTCCTGCGCCGGCGATCCGACAAACAATAGCCACGGGCGTTGACCCCATCTGTGTCATACGACACAATCGCATTACCTCCATTTAAACGAGGTGAATAGAAAAGGGTTTCTGTCGCAGGGAGCAGCGAAATGCCTGCTGACGATCACGCCGCCGAGGTCGCAGAGCTCAGGGAGTGCTACCCGAACTGGTCCATCTGGTTCGGGCTGTTCACCCGGCGCTGGTGGGCGCTCCCACCGCGAGAACGCGACATCGGCGACTTCGTAGAGGCCGAGACCCCCCAGCGCCTCGTCGCCCGCATCGAGATGATCCAGCGCGCCCCGATCCACCCAGATCCCTGGCCGGCGGACCCCCGGCACCCTTCGAACCTTCCTCCGTCTCGATGGGAGCCGGGCGGCGCAGACCGGCCGGGTACCGGCGGCCGCGTGGCCAGGCGGCATCACCAGGTGATCGCTGTCCCCCCCGCTTGACCGCATCCCGCCGGAGCCTCGGGGCCCCGGTCCGAGCAGAAGGCCGCACCACCAGCCTCTCCAGCGATCCCGTGAGTGGTGCGGCCGGCGGCACCCCTCTGCCCGGCCGGGGTCTCGTCGCATTTCCGGTGTTCTGCCGCGACTTCGACCGCTGAGAATATGCGCGACGGTAATATAAATGTTCCCCCGCTCGATATCTGTCGCAGACGTCGGTGCGCTGCCCCTCGCACCGCTCGGAGGGAAGTCCCACCGCGGTGCGCCCGGCGAATTGCTCGCGCCACTTCCGCAACAAAACCGAAAAGGAGCCGCCGGCCGGTTCGGGGCACCCGTCGGGCCGGCGCATGTGCGGTGCGCGGTACCCGGCGGCGGAGGTGCCGGTACGCTGCCACGGTCCGGGCCGCGCGCGGGAAGCGCATGGGATGTTCGTCCGCCGGAAGCGGAGCGGCGGCGGGACGGCCCGGGGGAACGGTTACTTCAGGAGCAGAATGAAGCAGCTTGGCGGGCGGAGCACGCTCGTGCGGTGGGCCGCCGCCGGAGCGGCGCTCGTCGCGGTCCTCGCCGTGGTCCTCGTCGCGTTCCGCGGCGAGGAGAAGCCCGTCGCCCCGGTGGGGATGACGCGCGCGATCGGTGCGAGCGAGGGAACGCTCAACCTGGTGGCGCTGCCCGGCTACGTCGAGAACGGTTCCAGCGACCCGCGGGTCGACTGGGTCACCCCGTTCGAAGAGCGCACCAAGTGCAAGGTGACCGTCAGGACGGCGCCCACCGTCGAGGATCTGGTCGACATGATGACCGACCCGGGGCGCCGCTACGACGGAGCGACGGTCCCGCCGGAGGCTGCCGGGCGGCTGATCGACGGCAAGCACGTGGCGCCGGTCAACCCCGACCTGGTCGGCGGCTACAAGGACCTCGAACCCCGGCTGCGCTCGCTGCTGCGGCGGGACGACACCGTCTACGGGGTCCCGTTCGCCTGGGGCGTCAACCTGCTGGTGTACGACCCGAAGGTCGTCCAGCCTGCCCCGACGAGCTGGGCGGCGGTGTTCGACCCGGCGCAGGCCGGCCGGTACGGCCGCCGGCTGATCGTCCGCGACACCCCGCTGACCCTCGGCGACGCGGCCCTCTACCTGAAGTCGCGCAACAAGAAGCTGAAGATCGACGACCCGTTCGCCCTCACCCCGGACCAGCTCGCGGCCGCCGGCCAGGTGCTGGCCCGGCAGCGGCCGCACGTGCAGAGCCACTGGCAGGATCCGGCGGACGCGGTCAGCGCCCTCGCCGGTGGCGCCGCGGTGCTCGGCCAGGGCTGGCCCTACCACGTCGACGTGCTGGGTCGGGCGGGCCGGTCGGTGGCCGCGGCGACCCCCAAGGAGGGGGTGACCGGCTGGCAGGACGCGTGGATGGTCGGCGCCCGGGCGCAGCACCCCAGCTGCATGTACCAGTGGCTCAAGTGGACGTCGTCGCCCGACGTCCAGCAGCAGGTGGCCGAGTGGACCGGGGTGGCGCCGGCCAACCCCGAGGCGTGCGCTCGCGACCGGCTGCGGGCCGAGTTCTGCAACGCCTACCACGTCGGCGACCGGTCCTACATCGGCAAGGTGGTGTTCGCCCGGACCCCGGCACGGGACTGCGGCGAGGACGGCGGGAGCGGGTGCGCCGGCTATGCGGAATGGACGCAGGCGTGGCGGAAGGCCGTCAACCCGACGCCCTCCTGAACCCGGAGGACCTCTCCCCGGCGCGCCCGACCGCCCCCGTCGGGCGCGCCTTCAGGGCGGGCGCTGGCCGGCTCGCCGCTCCGCGAGCGGAGCGGGCCGGCCCGGCGCCCGACGGGCGTCCCGGGCCTCCCCCCGATGGCCCAGGACACCCCTCCTCGGTGGAGAGATCAGCGGTCGGTGACCGCTCCCGCCGGCGGCACCGGTCTGTGTACCAGTGCTCCGGCGGCCGTGGCCGGCTCCAGGCCCGGCGGGCCCGGCAGGGCGGGTGCGCCATCGGCGCACGCGAACACCCTGAGATCGCTCACCTCACCCGGTCGGAGTCGACTCCACGTGATTCCTTTATAGGCGGAGTCAGGTGTGGTCGCGCTCAGTGATGGTGCAAAGCACGGCAAAACCTCTGTCTTGTGGTGATCTTGCTCAAGGTTCGGTCACGCTGCGCAGCGGACGGGGCGGCACGTTCCACGCGGACGGGCCGCACTACCGTATCCGCATGAGCGTGCACCCCTTCTGGCTGGCCGGACGGCCCGCGACCGGCGACGAGACGATCACGGTGACCCACCCGTACGACGGCCGGGTCGTCGGGACGGCGGCGGTGGCCACCCCGGCCCAGGTGGCGGAGGCGGTGGCCGCGGCCCACGCCGTGCGGGCCGAGGCGGCGGCGCTGCCCCTGCACGTCCGGGCCGAGGCGCTGGCCCAGGTCTCCCGGCGGCTGGCCGAGCGCGCCGAGGAGATCGCCCGGCTGATCACCGGCGAGAACGGCAAGCCGCTGCTGTGGGCGCGCGGCGAGGTGGCCCGCGCGGTCTCCACCTTCCGGTTTGCGGCTGAAGAGACCCGGCGCTGGAGCGGGGAGACGCAGCGGCTGGACACCGAGCCGGCGGCGGCGGGCCGGCTGGCCTATGTCTCCCGGGTGCCGCGCGGGCCGGTGCTGGCGATCACGCCGTTCAACTTCCCGCTCAACCTGACCGCGCACAAGGTCGCCCCGGCGATCGCGGTGGGCGCCCCGGTGGTGGTCAAGCCCGCTCCGGCGACCCCGCTGTCGGCGCTGCTGCTGGGCGAGCTGCTGGCCGAGACGGACCTGCCCGCCGGGATGTTCTCGGTGCTCCCGGTGCCCAACGACCGGGCCGCCGCGCTGACCGAGGACCCCCGGCTGCCGGTGGTGTCGTTCACCGGGTCCGGCCCGGTGGGCTGGATGATCCGGGACGCCGTGCCGCGCAAGCACGTCACGCTGGAACTCGGCGGCAACGCGGCGGTGGTGGTCTGCGCCGACGCCGACCTCGACCGGGCGGCCGGGCGGATCGCGTTGTTCTCCAACTACCAGGCCGGGCAGAGCTGCATCGCCGTCCAGCGGGTGTACGTGGAGCGCGCCGGCTACGAGACCTTCCTGCCGAAGCTGGTCGGCGCCGTCGAGGCGCTGGTCACCGGCGACCCGTGGGACGAGACGACGCAGGTCGGCCCGATGATCAGCGAGGACGCGGCCGAGCGGGTGGCGGCCTGGGTGAAGGAGGCGGTGGCCGGGGGAGCGACGGTCCGCACCGGAGGCACCCGGGACGGCGCGACCTTCGCCCCGACCGTCCTGACCGAGGTGCCCGAGGGAGCCCTGGTGGAGTGCGAGGAGGTCTTCGGCCCGGTCATGATCGTCTCGCCGGTCGACGGGCTCGACGACGCGTTCGGCCGGGTCAACGCCTCCCGGTACGGCCTGCAGGCGGGCGTGTTCACCCGCTCGCTCGACGTGGCGTTCCGGGCCAACCGGGAACTGGAGGTGGGCGGTGTCGTGATCGGCGACGTCCCCTCCTACCGCGCCGACCAGATGCCCTATGGCGGGGTCAAGGAGTCGGGCGTGGGCCGGGAGGGGCTGCGCTCGGCGATGTTCGACTTCACCGCCGAGAAGGTGCTGATTCTCACCGACCTGCCACTGTGAGGCGTGTCGGTCAGGACCGGACCGGCCACAGGTGCTTTTCGAAGCAGAGGCTCAGCGGCGAGCCGACGTAGCGGCCGTAGGCGGGGACCCGGGTGTAGCCGGCCGACTGGTACAGCCCGATCGACTCGGGCTGGAGGTCGCCGGTCTCCAGCCGTAGCCGCCGCACTTCCCGCTCCCGGGCCAGGTCCTCCACCCTGGCCAGCAGCAGCCGGGAGATCCCCTGGCCGCGGTGGATGGGCCGGACGTACATGCGGGTGACCTCGGCCATGCGCGGCCCGAGCGGAAGCAGGCCCGCGCAGCCGACCGGCTCGCGACCGATCCGGGCGACCAGGAAGGTGGCCTCCGGGTCGATCCCTTGCGGTGCCTCGTCGGTGCCCGCGTAGCGCTCTTCCAGTTCCGTCTGCTGCTCGGCGCACAGCGCCACCACGGCCGGGTCGTAGTACGAAGCGGGGCTGACCTCGATGGACACGCTGATCTGCTTCACGCTTCGACGTTACGTCGGCGGTGTTAGAGCGATGTTAATGAGGCGTGTCCGTTAAGCACGCTGGGCTCGCAGGTAAAGGCGGCGGGCGATGAGGCCGAACCGGGGTGCGTACATCGTCCGGGAGTCGCCGGCGTACTTGAAGCTGCTGATCGAGACGAGCAGGCCCGTTCCGGTGGCGGAGTCGAACCGGGTCAGCCACGGCCCGCCGCTGGCCCCCCGGGTCATGTCGCACGCCAGCCCCTGGCCGCCGGCGGAGCTGTGCGGGTCGCGGCGGGTCCGGCCCGCGCAGTAGGCGAGCCGCTCGCCGTCGTAGCGCCCCACCGCCGGGTAGCCGAAGACGTGGACGCGTCGCTCCCGGCGCCAGCCGAACACGATCCGCGGGGCGCCGACGGCGTCGGTCACGTGCCGGCCGTCGGCGGGGGCCAGCGCCACCATGGCGACGTCGAAGTTGTCGTCGGCGCGGTGCGACCACCGGCCGGACACGAACATCCGCCGCGCAGTGAAGCCCCCATACGGGCCGCCGCCGTCCTGGTAGCCCGGCACGAAGATCCAGTTTTCGGCCCAGGCTCCGGTGCCGTCCTTGACGCAGTGCCCCGCGGTGACGACCACGTCGCGGTTGGCGCTGCGCACCGTGCTGCCCGAGCAGATCTGGTCGCGTCCGCCGAGGGTGAAGAACACCTTGCCGGTGCTGCGGCTGACCGTGCCGGCGCCCGCGTAGAGGGCGCCGCTGCTCTGCCGGGACATCACCCGGCGTTCGGCGGGCGCGGGGTGGGCCGCGCGGAGCATGCGGTCGGGGGTCCAGTAGCCGAGCACCCGCCGCTCCAGTTCGGCGCTCATCGGCACCCGGCGCTCGACCACGTCCCGGCCGCCGCCGGGCCACATCGCGCCGACCGGGCCGGCGAGACCCACCAGGAGGGGGAGGAGGAGAACGCTGTAGCCGAGCCTGTCCATGGCCGCCAGTGTCCAACACGCTGGGTGAATGTGCGACCACTTCACGTCAAGTCGCCCTGGTCGCCGCCGAACTCGCCGGGCCCAGGCCGGACGACCTCCCGCAGCCGCCACAATGGGCGCATGACCGATGAGACCCCTCCCGGCCGGGCCGCTGGCCGTGCCGCTCGCCGTGACGTCGTCGTGCTCGGCTCCACCGGCTCGATCGGCACCCAGGCGCTCGACGTCATCCGCCGCAACCCGGAGCGGTTCCGGGTGGTCGGGCTGGCCGCCGGAGGCGGCCGGGTCGACCTGCTGGCCGAGCAGGCGCTGGAGTTCCGGCCGGAGGTGGTCGCGGTGGCCCGCGCCTCCGCCGTCCAGGACCTGCAACTGGCCTTCTACGCCGAGGCGCAGCGGCGCGGCTACGCCTCGGGCGACTACCCGATCCCCAAGATCGCCGCCGGGCCGGACGCCGTCGCGGAGGCCGCCGCGTGGCCCTGCGACGTGGTGCTCAACGGCGTCACCGGGGCGCTCGGCCTGTCGTCCACGCTGGCCGCGCTGGACGCCGGCCGGACTTTGGCGCTGGCCAACAAGGAGTCGCTGATCGTCGGCGGGCCGCTGGTCAAGGAGCGGGCCCGGCCCGGCCAGATCGTGCCGGTCGACTCCGAGCACTCGGCGCTGGCCCAGTGCCTGCGCGGCGGGACGGAGCGGGAGGTGCGCCGGCTGGTGCTCACCGCCAGCGGCGGGCCGTTCCGCGGCCGGACGAGGGCGGAGTTGGCCGACGTCACGCCCGAGCAGGCGATGGCCCACCCCACCTGGGACATGGGGCCGGTCATCACGATCAACTCGGCCACCCTGGTGAACAAGGGGCTGGAGGTCATCGAGGCCCACCTGCTGTTCGACATCCCCTTCGACCGGATCGGGGTGATGGTGCACCCGCAGTCGGTGATCCACTCGATGGTGGAGTTCGTGGACGGCTCGACGCTCGCCCAGGCGAGCCCGCCCGACATGCGGCTGCCGATCGCGCTCGGCCTGACCTGGCCCGAGCGGGTGCCGGACGCGGCGCCGGGCGTCGACTGGACGCGGGCGCACACCTGGGAGCTGACCCCCCTGGACGACGAGGCGTTCCCGGCGGTGGCGCTGGCCCGGCACGTGGGCGGGCTGGGCGGCACCGCGCCCGCGGTCTACAACGCGGCCAACGAGGAGTGCGTCGAGGCCTTCCGGCAGGGCCGGCTGCCTTTCCCGGGTATCGTCGAGACCGTTGCCCAGGTCGTCGCGGACCACGACGTCGATTCCGCGCCGACCCTCGAAGGTGTGCTGGCCGCGGACGCGTGGGCCCGTGGCCGGGCTCGTGAGCTCAGCTGAAGAATTCACGCCCGGAAACAGTAGATATCGGATAACAGTCCAGACACTTCCGGCACCTAGGCTTGGGGCCGCACCACCGGCCCCCGCCCCCCCCACAGCGAGAGAGAGCGATGAGCGTTCAACTAGGAATGCCCGGGGTCCGCGGTCAGGACGGCCCGGCCAGGCTCGCCGAGCGGCGCCGGTCCCGGCAGATCATGGTCGGATCGGTGCCGGTGGGCGGCGACGCCCCGGTGTCGGTGCAGTCCATGACCACCACGGTCACCGCGGACGTCAACTCCACCCTCCAGCAGATCGCGCAGCTGACCGCGGCCGGCTGCCAGATCGTCCGGGTGGCGGTGCCCTCCCAGGACGACGCCGAGGCGCTGCCGCAGATCGCCCGCAAGTCCTCGATCCCGGTGATCGCCGACATCCACTTCCAGCCCAAGTACGTGTTCGCCGCGATCGAGGCCGGCTGCGCGGCGGTCCGGGTGAACCCGGGCAACATCAAGAAGTTCGACGACAAGGTCGGTGAGATCGCCCGGGCCGCCAAGGACGCCGGCACCCCCATCCGGATCGGCGTCAACGCCGGGTCGCTGGACAAGCGCCTGCTGGAGAAGTACGGCAAGCCCACGCCCGAGGCGCTGGTGGAGTCCGCGCTGTGGGAGTGCTCGCTGTTCGAGGAGCACGACTTCCGCGACATCAAGATCTCGGTCAAGCACCACGACCCGGTCGTGATGATCCAGGCCTACCGGCTGCTGGCCCAGCGGTGCGACTACCCGCTGCACCTGGGCGTGACCGAGGCGGGCCCGGCCTTCCAGGGCACGATCAAGTCGGCCGTGGCCTTCGGTTCCCTGCTGGCCGAGGGCATCGGCGACACGATCCGGGTGTCGCTGTCGGCGCCTCCGGTCGAGGAGGTCAAGGTCGGCATCCAGATCCTGGAGTCGCTGAACCTGCGGCAGCGCGGCCTGGAGATCGTCTCCTGCCCGTCCTGCGGCCGGGCCCAGGTTGACGTCTACACCCTCGCCGAGGAGGTCACCGCGGGCCTGCAGGGCTTCCCGGTGCCGCTGCGGGTGGCCGTGATGGGCTGCGTCGTCAACGGCCCCGGTGAGGCCCGTGAGGCCGACCTCGGGGTGGCCTCCGGCAACGGCAAGGGCCAGATCTTCGTCAAGGGCGAGGTCATCAAGACCGTCCCCGAGTCCCAGATCGTCGAGACCCTGATCGAGGAGGCCATGCGCATCGCCGAGGAGATGGGCATCGAGGTCTCCGAGGACGGTCCCGGCGCCGAGGTGGTCGTCGGCTGATCTCGATGCGATGAGCGATCGTTCGCGGAGCGTTATCGGGGTACTACTCGCCGTGTGCTGAAGATTATCGTTGCCGCGCTGACCGGTATGTCCGTGACCGCGGGATTGCTGTCCCCTCCCGTCGTAGCGGAGCGCGCCAGCATCGTCTGGAGTCCCTGTCCGGCCCGGGACCCGGTCGCGGGAGACAAACTCGCCGGGCTCGAGTGCGGCACGCTCCGGGTGCCGCTCGACCACGACCGGCCGCAGGGCGAGCAGATCACCCTCGCGCTGACCCGGGCCCGGCACACGGCGCCCCGCTCCCAGGGTGCGGTGCTGCTGAATCGCGGCGGCCCCGGCGCGTACGGCCGTGACATGCCCGCCTTCTTCCGTAGCGCGCTGCCCGCCTCGGTCGCGTCCCAGTACGACTGGATCGGGTTCGACCCGCGCGGGGTGGGCGCCAGCCGGCCCGCCCTGGTCTGCGACGAGAGCTACGAGTACCCCGGGGGGCCGCGGCCCGACACGGTGCCCGCCACGGTCGCCGACGAGGAACGCTGGAAGCGCCGGGCCCGCGCTTTCGCCGACGACTGCGCCCGGCGGTACGGCCGGGTGCTCCCGCACATGGGCACGGCCGACGTGGCCCGTGACCTGGAGGCGATCCGGGTGGCGCTCGGCGAGCGGCAGCTGAACTACTTCGGCTACTCCTACGGCACCTACCTCGGCGCGGTGTACGCCTCGCGCTACCCGCAGCGGGTGCGGCGGATGGTGCTCGACAGCGTCGTCCATCCCGCCAACGTCTGGTACAAGGCCAACCTGTCCCAGGACGTCGCGTTCGAGGGGCAGATCCGCACTTTCTTCGCCTGGGTCGCCCGCAACCACGCGATCTACCGGCTGGGCACGGACCCGAAGGCGGTGGAGCAGGCCTACTACCGGGCACGCGCCGCGGTGAAGGCCAAGCCGATCGGCGGGAAGATCGGTCCCGCCGAGTTCGACGACGCCTTCCTGCCGGCGGGCTACGGCGACAACAACTGGCCGAAACTGGCGCTGGCGCTGTCCAGCCTGGTGGCCGACAAGGACGCGTCACCCCTGCTGCAGGTGTGGCAGCCGCCGGACTGGAACGAGCAGAACTCCTACACGATCTACAACGCGGTGCAGTGCCGCGACGCGGCCTGGCCGCGCGACTGGAAGACCTGGCACGACGACAACTGGCGGCTCTACCGGTCGGGCTACCGTTTCGAGACCTGGAGCAACGCCTGGTTCAACGCCCCGTGCGCCTTCTGGCCGGTGCCGGGCGGGCCCGCTCCCGCGATCGGCGGGACGGGAGTGCCGCCGATGCTGCTCATCCAGTCCACCCAGGACGCCGCCACCCCGTACTCCGGGGCGCTGGAGATGCACCGCCGGTTCCCGGGCTCGCGTCTGGTGGTCGTGCGGGACAACGGCGACCACGGGGTCGCGCTGGACGCGAACCAGTGCGTCGACTCCCGGGTGGCGCACTATCTGGGGACCGGCGTGCTGCCCGCGGACGTTCCCGGCCCGGACGCCTTCTGCGCCCCGCTGCCGCCACCGGCCGCCGCCGCGGCGCGGTGAGCCGGCGCGGCCGTGCGGGCCGGCCGCAGACGGCACACCGGTGGGCACCCGCGACACCGGACCGGCATAGGCTGGTGTCGTGGAGCCGACGCAGTCCCTGGGCGGGTAGCCATGCGCATGCTCGGGTCGTTGCCGGTACGCGTTCTCGACGACCGCTACCGGGACGAGGTGCTGTCGATCCTCGACTCCGACCCGGTCGAGAACGTGTTCGTCGCCTCGCGGGTGCACGCCGCGGGGCTGGAGCCCGGGCATCTCGGCGCCCAGATGTGGGGTTACCTGCGTGACGGCCGGCTGACCTCGCTGTGCTACTCGGGGGCGAACCTCATCCCGATCGCCGCCACCGGCGAGGCGCTGCGCGCGTTCGCCGAGCGGGCCCGTGCCCAGGGCCGGCGCTGCTCGTCCATCGTCGGGCCGCTGCCGGCGGTCGCCGAGCTGTGGGATCTGCTGGAGCCGTACTGGGGTCCGGCGCGCGCCATCCGGACGGCCCAGCCGGTGCTGGCCACCTCGCAGGTCGCGCGGGTGGCCGCCGATCCGGCCGTGCGCCGGGTGCGGATGGCCGAGTTCGACATCGTCTACCCCGCGTGTGTGGCGATGTTCACCGAGGAGGTCGGCGTCTCGCCGCACTCGGGTGACGGGGGAATGCTCTACCGGTCGCGGGTGGCCGAGCTGATCAGGGCCGGCCGGTCGTTCGCCCGGATCGAGAACGGCCGGGTGTTGTTCAAGGCGGAGGTGGGCGCGGTCACCCCGTACGCGTGCCAGGTGCAGGGGGTGTGGGTGCACCCGGACCTGCGTGGCCGGGGGCTGTCGGTGCCGGGCATGGCGGCGCTGGTCGCGGAGGCGCTGCGCACCATCGCCCCCACGGTCACGTTGTACGTGAACGACTACAACGTCCGGGCCCGGGCCGCCTACGAGCACGTCGGGTTCGCCGAGGTCGGCACCTTCATGTCCGTGCTGTTCTGACGGCCGTTCTGACGGGTTCCTTGACGCCGTGCGGTATCCGGCATGATCAGGTTATTGGGCTGAACGGTAATTTATTGGCGTTTTCATGTTCACTCAGGACATTGACCTCATAAACGATTAGTTACACGATTCTCCTCATCGGTCTTCATGACCCGGGCCGTCCACCGGCGGCCCTCCCCCTCGGTCAAGGAGTCATGGATGAGGAAGCTCCCGCTCGCCTTCGCCGCCGCCCTACCCCTCGTGGCGGCGATGGCCGCTCCGGCCCAAGCGGCCATCCCCCAGGTCGCGGTCACCGCCGCACCCCCGGGACAGGCGATCACCGGTCAGTACATCGTGACCCTCAAGAAGGGTGCCTCGGTCACCCGCGCCGTCAACCGTGACCGGCTGCGCACCCTGCACCGCTACGACAGGGCGATGAACGGGTTCGCCGCCCGGCTGTCGTCCACCCAGCTGTCGCGGCTGCGGACCAGCCCCGACGTCCTCGCGATCGAACAGGACGGGATCGCGACGATCAGCACCACCCAGAACTCGCCGCCGTCCTGGGGCCTGGACCGGATCGACCAGGCCAGGCTGCCGCTGTCGGCGAGCTACACCTACACGGCCACCGGGGCCGGGGTGTACGCGTACGTGATCGACACCGGTATCGCCACCGGCCATCCGGACTTCGGCGGCCGGGCGGTCAACGTCTTCGACGGCCTCGGTGGCAACGGCGTCGACTGCAACGGCCACGGCACGCACGTCGCCGGGACGGTCGGCGGCACCTTGCACGGCGTGGCCAAGCAGGTGGGCCTGCGCGGGGTACGGGTGCTCAACTGCCAGGGCTCCGGCTCCTATTCGGCGATCATCGCGGGCGTGAACTGGGTGGCGTCCAACCACCAGAAGCCGGCCGTGGCCAACATGTCGCTGGGCGGCAGTTCCTCCACCGCGATCGACAATGCCGTCAACAACCTGGCGAACTCGGGCGTCTTCGTGGCCGTGGCCGCGGGCAACAGCAACTACAACGCGTGCTACTACTCGCCCGCCCGGGCCGCGAACGTGGTCACCGTGGCGGCCAGCACCCGCAGCGACGCCAAGGCCTCCTACAGCAACTACGGCTCCTGCGTGGAGCTGTACGCGCCCGGCTCGGACATCCGCTCGACGGTGCTGAACAACGGCACCGCCTCCTTCAACGGCACCTCGATGGCCTCGCCGCACGTGGCCGGGGTCGCCGCCCTCTACAAGGCGCGCAACGGCGACGCGTCCTTCTCCACGATCCGCACCTGGCTGGTGAACACCGCGACCCCCAACGTGATCACCGGCAACCGGTCGGGCACGCCCAACCGGCTGCTGTCGACCGGCGGGCTCTAGAGGACTGCACCGGGCCCCTTCCACGGCGCGGCCCGGTGCGAGGCGGCCCCGCGAGGCGCACCCTCGCGGGGCCGCTGGGCGTTCAGGTGACGAGCAGCCCGAGCAGCCGGTCGAGTTCGGCCGCGGGATCGCCGGTGAGGCCCGCGTGCACCGGCCCCGGCTGGACGATCGTGCTGCGCGGGGCGGTGAGCCAGCGGAACCGGCTGCCCGGCGACTCGGTGGCGGCCTGCCCGGCCTGGTCGCCGCCCCCGCACAGCGCGGTCACCGCCCGCAGCGCGGACCTTACGCCGTCAAGGTCCAGCGCGGGGTCGAGGGCGTGCAGCCGGACCTCGTCCACGTGGACCCGGCAGCCCAGGAAGTCACGGGCCCGGCAGTGCACCACGACGCCGACGTTCATCGACTCGCCGCGCTCGATCCGCGGGATGACGCGCAGCACCGCGTACTCGTAGACGGTGGGGGCGCTCATCCGGCGAGCCATTCGGGCCGGTCGGGGTACCGGCCGGAGCGCGCCGTGCGGGGCCGGGCCGAGCCGGGGACGGGCAGCCAGCCGCGCGGTTCGGCCACGCGGGTGAGCAGGTGCTCGACATAGGCGTCGCGGACGGCGTCGGCGTCGGCGAAGCCGGGCTCGTCCGCCAGCCAGGGGTCGGGCACCAGCGCGGTGGCCGCGCGCAGCAGCTCCTCGGTGATCTGGGGGGCGAGCAGGGCGTCCGCCTCGGCCAGTTCGGTGGCGGCGCCGGCCAGCACGTGGTCGCCGGCGTCGTAGGACCGGGTGACCAGGGTGCCGGCGTTGGCCCAGGCGTGGTGGAAGATCAGGCTCGCGCCGTGGTCGATCAGCCAGACGTCGCCGTGCCAGACGAGCATGTTGGGGTTGCGCCAGCTGCGGTCGACGTTGTCGATGAACGCGTCGAACCACAGCAGCCGGGAGGCGAACCCGGGTTCGGCCGTCCAGCCCAGCGGGTCGTAGCCGAGTGATCCTGGCAGGAAGTCGACGCCCAGGTTCCAGCCCGTGCTGGCCTTGAGCAGGTCTTGCACGTCGGAGTCGGGTTCGTGCCGGGCGATCACCGGGTCGAGGTCGACGATGGCCTGGTCGGGGACCCGGAAGCCGAGCCGCCGGCCCAGCTCGCCGGCGATCACTTCGGCGACCAGCGCCTTGCGGCCCTGCCCGGCGCCGACGAACTTGACGACGTAGGTGCCGAGGTCATCGGCCTCGACCACGCCGGGCAGCGAGCCGCCCTCGCGCAGCGGTGTCACGTAGCGGGTGGCGGTGACGAGTGGCAACACGGTGCTCACCGTAGCGGGTGCGCGGATAATCGGCGGTATGGAGCTGGTGGACCTGTCGATGCCGGTGACGACGGGTATGCCGGTCTACCCCGGCGACCCCGAGGTGGAGCTGGCGCCCGCGCTGACCGTGGCGGCGGAGGGGGTGAACGTGCTGCGGCTGAGCCTGGGCTCGCAGACGGGCACCCATGTGGACGCGCCGTACCACGTCGACGACGCGCTGCCCCGGCTGGACGAGCTGCCGCTGAGCCGCTTCACCGGGCCCGCCGTGGTGCTGGACGCCTGGGGGCTGCCGCCGCGTGCCCGGATCGGTCCGGAGGCGCTGCCGCCTGGCCTGGGCCCGGGGACGGTGCTGCTGGTGGCCACCGGCTGGTCGGCGCACTGGGGCACCCCGGCGGCCGCCGCCCATCCGTACCTGTCGCGGGAGGCGGCCGGGGCCGTGGTGGCCGCGGGTGTCCGCACGGTCGGCATCGACGCGCCGAGCGTGGACCCGGCGGGGGAGGCGGATCTGCCCGCGCACCGGGTGCTGTGCGGGGCGCACGCGGTGATCGCGGAGAACCTCACCGGTCTCGACCGGCTGCTCGCCGCCCAGGCGGCGGGCCGTTCCATCGAGGTCTCGCTCTTCCCGCTGGCCCTGGCGGGCGCCGACGGCGCTCCCGTCCGCGCCGTCGCCCGCCTGGGCGGGCCGCAAACCTAGCAACCGCTTGGTAGGGTGAGTGGATGCGACTCGGGATCACCATGTTCGCGACCGACCGGACCATGCCGCCGCACGAACTGGCCCGGGCGGCCGAGGAGCGCGGCTTCGCCTCGCTGTTCCTGCCCGAGCACACCCACATCCCGGTGGCGCGGACCACCCCGCCGCCGACCGGGGACGCCACGCTGCCCGAGGAGTACGCCCGCACGCTCGACCCGCTGGTCGCGCTGGCGGCCGCCGCGTCGGTGACCGACCGGATCGGCCTCGGCACCGGGGTCTGCCTGCCCGCCCAGCGCGAGCCGATCGTCACCGCCAAGGCTGTCGCGACCCTGGATCACCTGTCGGACGGCCGGTTCACGCTGGGCATCGGCTACGGCTGGAACGTGGAGGAGGCCGCGCACCACGGCGTGCCGTGGCCGTCCCGCCGGGACGTGGTGCGCGAGCACATGCTCGCGATGCGGGAGTTGTGGGCGCGGGAGGAAGCGGCGTTCGCGGGGGAGCACGTGCGGTTCGCCGCGAGCTGGGCGTGGCCGAAGCCGGCCGGCCGGATCCCGGTGCTGATCGGCGGCGCGGCCGGCCCCACCCTCTTCGCGCACGTCGCCGAGTACGGCGACGGCTGGATGCCGATCGGCGGCGCCGGGATCGGCGCGGCCCTGCCCGCGCTGCGCGCCGCGTGCGACCGGGCGGGGCGTCCGATGGCCGCGGTGGTCCCGTTCGGCACCCTGCCCAGCCCCGCGAAGCTGGACCACTACGCCGGGCTGGGCGTGGCCGAGGTCGTGCTGCGGGTCCCGGCGGGCGACCGCGACGCGGTGCTGCCCGTCCTGGACGAGTACGCGACCGCGTACCTGCCGGAGTGGGCCGGTCAGCGGATCATCGGGAAGCAGAGCCAGGTGGGGAAGCGGTAGTACACGCCCTTGCTCGCCTTGATCGTGCCCAGGATCAGGAAGACCCACTGGGCGATCATGTGCAGCAGGAACGTCGGGAGGGCCAGCAGGAACCAGGCCGGGTTCTCGGTGAGGATCGCCGGCACGATCGCGACCAGGAACGGAACGAGGATCTGGATGAGGATCGTGATCTGGTAGTTCAGCGCCTGGGCGGAGTGGAACCGGACGAAGGCCGACTCCCGGCGCTTGACGAAGTAGGTCACCAGCGGCGCGATGAAACCGATGAGCAGGGTGCCCAGGTAGGCCATCAGCGCCCAGGTGGTCTCGTCGGAGGAGACCGGGCCGCCCTGCTGCTGCCCGCCGGGGTTGCCGGGCGGACCGTACCCCCACTGCTGGTCGTAGCGGGGTGCCTGCCCGTAGGGCGAGGCGTGCGGCGGCGGCTGCTCGGGGTGCGGTGGCTGCTCGGGAGTGCCGGGTGGAGGGGGCTGCGTCACCGGATTCCTCGGAGGTCGGGGGGCTGAATGGGGCAAACCTATCGTCTGCCCTCTCTTTTCGCCCGGATCAGCGATTCCGGACCCGACCGGCCGGCGGCCGGTGTGAGCTTGGTCAACTCCGCGCCCGGCAGGCGGAACGGCAATCTAGAATCCGATTCGAATGGCACTACGGTGGGGGACAGCGTGGAGACACTGGCCGAAATCATGGCCCGGGTGATGCGGGAACGGCAGGCCGACGCTCTCACCGAGGAGCGGGCGGCGGTCCGGGCCGCGCTCGCGGACGAGGTGCGCGGACTGATCGAGGCCACGGTCTTCACCGGTGTCGACGACGCCGAGATCGACGCGGTCCGCGCAGAGGTCGCCGCCCTGACCGCCCGCCTGTCGGCCGTCCGCCGGAGCACCCCGCCGACCTCGGTGGACGGGCTGTACGGCCTCGACAGCCAGATCGCCAACCCGGTCTCGGGCGCGCTGAACCCGGTGGCGCCGCCGGTGCGGATCGAGACGCTGCCCGGTGGCGGCGCCTATGCCGAGTTCACCCTGAGCCATGTCTACGAGGGCCCGCCGCACATGGTGCACGGCGGGGTGTCGGCGCTCATCCTCGACCAGTTGCTCGGCCTCGCCGCGGCGGCCAACGGCACCCCGGGCATGACCGCCACCCTCTCCCTCACCTACCGGCGCCCCACCCTGCTCGGTGTGCCGCTGCGCGCCGAGGCCAGAGTCGCCCGGGTGGAGGGGCGCAAGCGCTTCGTGGACGCTCAGGTCCTCGACCCCGACGGCAAGGTCACCATCGAGGCCACCGCGATGTTCGTCCAGCCCCGGGTCGGCTGAATCCGCCGGCGATCCCGCGTTGGGAGGGCCGGCGAGCGGGGTACCCGCCGGGGGACGACGCCCCCTGGTGGAAGAGGAGACATGACCGACGCCCCCGCAGGGATCTTCATCGGCCTGTGCACCCTGGACGTCATCCAGTCGGTGGATCACGTCCCCGGCCCCGACGAGAAGATCACCGCGTTCCGGCAGACGGTGGCGGCGGGCGGTCCCGCCGCCAACGCGGCCGTGGCCTTCTCCGGGCTGGGCGGTACGGCGACGCTGCTCACCGGGGTGGGCCGGCACCCGCTGGCGGCCGGGATCCGGGCCGACCTGCGGGACGGCGGGGTGGACCTGATCGACCTGGACCCGGATCGCGATGACCCCCCGGCCGTGTCGACGATCATGGTGACCGCCGGGACCGGCGAGCGGGCGGTCGTGTCCACGAACGCCGGCGGGTACGCCCTCCGGCCGCCGGAGCGGTTCGCGAGACTCGTCGGGCACGGGTCGGTGGTCCAGGTGGACGGCCACCATCCCGGGCTCGCGGCGGCGGGGGTCCGGACGGCCCGCGACCTGGGACGCCCGACGCTGCTGGACGGCGGGAGCTGGAAAGCCGGCACCCGGGACCTGCTGCCGTACATCGACGTGGCCGTCTGCTCGGCCGACTTCCGGCCGCCGGGCGTCACGGACCACCGGGAGGTGCTCCGCCTGCTGCGGGAGGCGGGCGTCACCTGGGCCGCGATCACCCGCGGTGCCGAGGACGTGCTGTGGGCGGGGCCGGACGGGGCCGGGCGTGTCCCCGTCCCCCGCACCGCGGTCGTCGACACGCTGGGGGCCGGCGACGTCTTCCACGGGGCGCTGGCCGTCGAACTGGCGGCGGGCCTGGCCGCGTTCGACTTCGTCGGGGCGCTGGAGCGGGCGGCCGGCGTCGCCGCCGCGGCGTGCGCCTCGTTCGGCACCCGGGACTGGATCAGTCCGCCTGGTACTCGTAGATCTGGACGATCGGCGGCCCGTCGTGCCAGGTGGCGATGATTGATGAGGCGTTGTCGTCGCGGAGGAAGTCCACCCGTAGCCACCCCTCGTTTTTGCCGAGCCGTGTCTCGTAGCCGGGGTTGGGGGTGGCCGACACCAGCTTCACCCGGTCGCTCATGACCTGGAGGGCGGCCCGGCCGCCGCGCACGGTGTAGCTGCGCACGTTGCTCGGCGGATCGGGTTTGCGGGAGGGCCGTTGCTTCGTCGGGGAGGGCGAGGGGGAGGGGCGGGCCGAAGGCGGTGGGCTCGGGCTGTCGAGGATCACGGGCCCGACGGCGGGCATCGCACCGGGCCGGTCGAAGATGGCATGCCGAAGAACGTCTCGGACGCCCAGCCAGGACAGCGAGACGGCGAGGACGGTGGCCACCGCCCACGGGGCAACGTACGTGACTGCCCGCCGCATTCCGACATAGTGGCATACGGTGCGTGCATGGCCAGTGTCCTCGTGGTGGAAGATGATGCGATCGTGCGGGCGGCGCTCATCCGGGACCTGAGTGCCCGCATGTACACCGTCCGCAGCGCCGGCACGGCCATGGACCTGCTGCGCGAGGTGGCGAGCAGCCCGCCTGACGTGGTCGTCCTCGACCTCGGGCTGCCCGATCTCGACGGCGCCGAGGCGCTGAAGATGCTGCGCGGCGTGTCGGACGTACCGGTGATCATTGCTACCGCCCGTGACGACGAGGCCGAGATCGTCCGGCTGCTCAACGCGGGCG
The DNA here is from genome assembly GCF_003289645.1 of Actinomadura craniellae. Taxonomy (GTDB): domain Bacteria; phylum Actinomycetota; class Actinomycetes; order Streptosporangiales; family Streptosporangiaceae; genus Actinomadura_D; species Actinomadura_D craniellae. The sequence continues at coordinate 237,272 of NZ_QLYX01000013.1, forward strand.
CCGACGACTATCTGGTCAAGCCGTTCACCGGAGAGCTGCTGAGCGCCCGGCTGGCGGCCGTGCTGCGCCGGGCCGGACCGGCCGGGGCCACCGCCGTGCTCCGGGTCGGCGGGCTGTCGGTGGACCCCGACCGGCGCGAGGCCGAACTCGACGGCACGCCGCTGGAGCTGACCCGCCGGGAGTTCGACCTGCTGGCCTACCTGGCCGCCCGGCCGGGCCGGGTGGTCTCCCGGCGGGAACTGCTCGCCGAGGTCTGGCGGCAGGCCTACGGGGACGACCAGACCATCGACGTCCACCTGTCCTGGCTGCGGCGCAAGCTGGGCGAGACGGCGGCGGCCCCCCGCTACCTGCACACCGTGCGGGGGGTGGGGGTGCGGCTGACCGCACCGGACCGATGAGAAGGGTCGTCTTCCTGGTCTCGCTGGCCGTCACCTCGATGGTGGCGCTGGCGTTCCTCGTGCCGCTCGCGCTCACCGTCCGGGAGATCGCCCGGGACCGGGCGCTGACCGACGCAGAGCGGCAGGCCAACGCGATCGGCCCCGTCCTGGTCGTCACCGCCGAGCGGTCGGCGCTGGAGCGGGCGGTGGCCAGTACCCAGGCCGGTGCGGCCCGGCGGATGGCCGTGCACCTGCCCGACGGCGGGCGGGTCGGGCCCGGCTGGGCCGGGCGGGCGGAGCTGACCGAGGCGGCCCGGCGCGGCAAGTCCTACGCGGCCCCGGTCGGCGGTGGCTACGCGTTCCTCCAGCCGGTCACGCTGGACCAGGACAAGACGGCCGTGGTGGAGGTCTACCTGCCCGCGGGCGATCTCTCGCAGGGCGTCGGCACCGCCTGGCTGGTCATGACGCTGGTGGGCAGCGCCCTGGTGGCGGGCTCGGTGCTGGTGGCCGACCGGCTGGGCGCCCGCATGGTCCGGGCCACCCGGCGGCTGGCCGACGCCGCCGGGGCGCTGGGCGACGGCGACCTGAGCGTGCGGGTCGATCCACAGGGGCCGCCGGAGCTGGTCGAGGCCGGCATCGCGTTCAACGCGATGGCCGACCACGTGACGCAGCTGCTCGCCGCGGAGCGGGAGATGGCCGCCGACCTGTCGCACCGGCTGCGCACCCCGCTGGCCGCGCTGCGGCTGAACGTCGAGGCGCTGACCCCCGGCCCGGTCGCCGACCAGACCCGGGCGGCCGTCGACCAGCTCGAACGCGAGGTGGACCTGATCATCCGCACCGCCCGCCGGCCGCGCGGCCGGGGCAGTTGCGACGCTGCCAAGGTGCTGCGCGAGCGGGTCGGTTTCTGGTCGGCGTTGGCCGAGGACGAGGGCCGGGCGTGCGAGCTGATCAGCGCCGACCGGCCCGCCCCGGTGCCGCTGCCCGCCGGGGAACTGGAGGCCGCGGTGGACGCGCTGCTGGGCAACGTCTTCCGGCACACCGGGGAGGGCACCGCGTTCGCCGTCACCCTGCACGTGGGGGAGGGGGTCACCGGCATCCTGGTCGCCGACGCCGGCCGGGGCATCGCCGACCCGGTCGCGGCGTTGGAGCGCGGGCGCAGCAGCCAGGGCTCCACCGGGCTCGGCCTGGACATCGCCCGCCGGGCGGCCGAGTCCACCGGTGGTCACCTGCGCATCGAGCGTTCCGCGCTGGGCGGCGCGCAGGTCCAGATGTGGCTGCGCACGGGTGCCCGGGCGCCGTCCCGCCGGGGGCTGCGCCGCCGCCCGCGATGACGGGGACGGGTGGGGGATTAGCGCCCGCTCAGCGCCCCCTTAAGGGAGTTTTAAACGCCTTCTGCCCGGGCGGCGGCGCGGTTAGCGTGATCGTGTCACCGCATCGAGAGCACGGAGGTCGAGCCGCTGGAGTCAATGGCGATCGTCGACGCAGGTCGAGACTGAGGTGTGCGATCCGTACGGCCCCACCCGCTCGGGGGCCGTGCGGATCGCTGTTCTCATGTCCGGGGCAGGACGCCGAGCAGGAACAGGCGCAGCGAGTCCGCGGTGCCGGCGGCCGAGTCGCCGGTGGAGAGGCGGCGCAGGGCGAGCCCGTACATCAGGGCCACCGCGGTCGGGGCGTGCCGCTCGGCGTCCGGGATGCCCAGCGCGTTCAGGATCGCCGTGGCCAGCCGGTCGTAGGCGGCGAACGAACGGGTCACCGCGTCCCGCACCCCGGGGTCGCGGGCGGCCTGCAGGTGCAGTTCGAGGGTGGCGATCTGGTCGGGGCCGTGGGAGACGGCCTCGACCGCCTTCTCGATCTCGTCGGCGGCCTGCTCGGGGGCGACGACGCTGTCGCGCAGCCGCTCGGAGTACTCGGCGATGCGGGCGATCTCGTCGTCGACGAAGCGGTTCAGGCACTCGCGCAGCAGGTCGGTCTGGCTGGGGAAGTGGTAGGTCAGCGAGCCGAGCGAGACCCCCGCCGCGCGGGCCACCGCCCGGTTGGTGAGGGCACCGACGCCCCGCTCGGAGATCAGGTGCAGGGCGGCGTGCAGGATTCGGTCGCGAGCGCTCATCGTGATCAAGTGTCCCGCATCGGCCGGGGTTCCCGGCGCGCGGCCGGCCCGGATATCGTTCGTTCGAACGAACGATAGCGGAGGACGGCGCCGATGGACGATCTCGACTACCTCGGCTTGGTCGCGCAGACCGAACTCCTGGTGCACGGCGACGTCTCGGCCCGGGAACTCGTCGAGCACTCGCTGGAGCGCATCGCCGCGCGGTCCGAGCTGGGCGCCTTCCGCACCGTCCGGGCCGACGCCGCCCGCAAGGAGGCCGCCGAGGCCGACCGGAGGCTGGACGCGGGCGACTGGGGGCCGCTGCTGGGCGTGCCGATCGCGATCAAGGACGACACCGACCTGGCCGGGGAGACCACCCCGTTCGCCTGCCGGGGCGCGCACCGCCCCGCCACCGCCGACGGCGAGCCGGTCCGGCGGCTCCGCGAAGCCGGCGCGATCATCATCGGCAAGACCACCACCTGCGAGTTCGGCCAGTGGCCGTTCAGCGAGTCGCCCGGGTTCGGGGCCGCACGCAACCCGTGGAGCCCCGGCCACACGCCCGGCGGCTCGTCCGGCGGGTCCGCCGCCGCGGTCGCGGCCGGCATGGTCGCCGCGGCGGTCGGCTCCGACGGGGCGGGCTCGGTGCGCATCCCCGCCGCCTGGACGGGCCTGGTCGGCATCAAGCCGCAACGCGGCCGGATCTCCGCCTGGCCCGCCGCCGAGGCGTTCCACGGCATCACCACCGACGGCCCGCTGGCCCGTTCGGTGGCCGACGCGGCGCTGCTGCTGGACGTGCTCACCGGCAACCACCCCGGCGACGTCAACCGGCTGGACCCGCCGCTGGTCCCGTTCACCGAGGCGGCGCGGCGCGACCCCGGCCGGCTGCGGATCGCGCTGTCCTTCCGTACCCCGCTCGGCACCCCGGGTGCGGTGCACCCCGAGATCCGGACCGCGGTGGAGCGGATCGCCCGGCGGCTGACCGAGCTGGGCCACCGCGTCTTCCCCGCCGACCCCGACTACGGTGCGGTCGGGCTGAGCCTGATCGCCCGGGGCACCGCCGGGGTGGCCGACTGCCTCGACGCGGTGCCGGACGCCGACCCCGAGCCGCGCACCCGGGTGGAGGCCGCGATCGGGCGGACCCTCGGGCGGCGGGCGCTGCCGCTGATGCGCCGGGCCGAGCCGGTGCTGCGCCGGCGGGTCGGCCGGATCTTCCGGTACGCCGACGTGGTGCTCACCCCCACCACCGCGCAGCCCCCGCTCCGGGTCGGTGCGCTGGACGGCAGGGGCTGGCTGGCCACCGGGTCGGCCTCCTCGGCGGCCTGCCCGTTCGCGTTCGCCTGGAACGTTCTGGGCTGGCCCGCCCTCAACGTTCCCGCCGGCCTGACCCGGGCGGGCCTCCCCGTGGGCGCCCAGTTGCTGGGCCGCGACAGCGACGAGGCCACGCTCATCTCCCTGGCCGCCCAGTTGGAGGCCGTCGAGGGCTGGTCCGACCGCCACCCGCCGTTTTGTACCGCCGCGGTGCCCGGTACGCCCCAGCGCCTCGAAAGCTGAGGGAACGTCGTGCCGTTTCAGCCGGGTCCGAGGCCGCCGATGAGCGCGCTGATCTCTCTGGCCAGGCTCTCGGCGAGGGGCTGTTCACCGAGATCGCCGGCGGCCCGGCACCTGATGGCGTCCCCCACGAGCACCTGGGCGATGCGGGCAGCGCGCACGATGTCGATGCCTGCGGGGAGTTCGCCGTCGCGTCGTGCCTGTTCGAAGGGTTCCAGGAAGAGGAGGGCGAGGTCGGCTTCGGTGGCGCCGTCGGCGAGGGCGCGCCGTTCGATCCGGTAGGTCTCCAGGACGGTTTCGAAGACCAGTTCCGCCGGGTAGTGGCGTACGCCCTGTTCCAGGGTCTCGATGACGGCCTTGATCAGGTCGAACAGGTCGTAGGGGCGGGAGGCGACGGCCTGGGCGGCGAGGTGGGCGTCACGGATCGTGAACACCTCGACCTCCATGAGGACGTCCTCCCGGCGGGCGAAGTACACGTAGAAGAGCGCCTTGGAGACGTTGGCGGCCTTGCAGATGTCGGTGACGGTGGTCGCCGCGAAGCCCTTGGTGCGCCACAGCGCCAGGGCTCCCTGGATGATGGCGTCCCGGCTCGCGTGGGAACGTGCCCGTACCGGTACGGCTCGCCCTTGACGGTGGTCATGTTTTGAATCTGGAGATCCCCTCGCCATGGTCAGGCATCCTAGGGCATCCCAATCATTGACTACCGTCAGAAAACCGTGCCATGCTCCGGCCGTGCCAAGCTTCTTCGCCATTGAGGAGAACCTCCCTTACGTCTGAAGAGAAAGGGATAGGTATGCAGGTCCTCGCCGAGAAAGAGAAGTCATCGTCGGCCTCGAACCTGCGGGCGCAGCGGGCGGCCCTCTGGTCGTCCCCCGCGGTGGCGCTCGTCCTGCTCGTGCTGTTCGTCGCCTTCCCCGGCTTCTTCCCGCCCATGTCCCCGGGCATGACGGCGGCCGAGGTCGGGGCGTTCTACCAGGACAACACCGCGCTGATCCGCTTCAGCATGGTCGGCTTCAACCTGTGCGGCATCATGCTCGTCCCGTTCTTCGTGCTGATCATGGCGCAGATGCAGCGGATGAAGGGCCAGAGCCACATCTACGCGTTCTCCTACCTCACGGCCGTCGTGGCGGGGGCGACCCTCTTCGCGCTGTCGAACATCTTCTTCGCCGTCGCCGCGTTCCGTCCCGACCGGGGTGACGAGCTGGTGCAGGTGCTCAACGACCTGGCGTGGATCACCTTCATCGCACCGATCGGCATGCTGGTCGCCCAGTTCGTGCTCCTGGCCCTGGCGGTCTACGCCGACGACGACCGCACCCCGGTCTTCCCCCGGTGGGTCGGGCACTACGCCCTGCTCACGGCGCTCGCCATGGCCCCCTCGGCGGGGGCCGCGGTCTTCCGTGCCGGCCCCCTGGCCTGGGACGGGCTGGTGTCCTTCTGGCTCCGCAACGGAGCCTTCGCGCTCTTCGTCCTGGTGATGTTCTTCGTCGTGCGGACCGCACTCCGGCGCCAGGCCGAGCAGGAGGGGTCATGACCAGCGCGACCTCCACCCTGACCGGGAGTGACCCGGCCGACGGCGAGCGGCCCGAACGCGGGGGCAGCCGCGACGTCCGGCTCGTCTACTGGCTGTTCGCCGCCTTCTACACCGCCATGTCGGTGGGCGTGTGCCTGCTGGGACGTGCCACCCCGCCGCCCCGCCCGGACGTCACCGACCTCCAGGTGGCGCTCTGGTTCGACAAGCACCAGCTGGGCATCCAGGTCGGTTTCGTGTTCCTCCTGGTCATCGCCGGGGGCGCGGCGGTCTCCAACGGCATCATCGGCTACTTCATGAAGCGCATGTCGTCGGGGAAGGTCCTCGCCTACGCCTACATCGCCGCCATGGGTGTGGGCGCCATCCCCGGATTCCACCTGCTGCTCATCTGCTGGCTCACCGCGACCTTCCGGCCCGACCGCGACGAGCGGGTCCTGCACCTGCTCTACGACCTCGGCATGCTGTCCTACAACGGATCCCTCGGCTGCTTCACCGCCGCCTACGCCGTCCTGGCGATCGCCATCCTGTACGACAGGAACCGCGTCTTCCCCAAATGGTTCGCCTACATCTCCATCTGGCAGATCGTCACCGAGGTCGTGGCCACCCAGATGTGGCTCTTCCACTCCGGCGCGCTCGCCTGGAACGGCATGATCACCTTCTACATCGCCGTGGTCATCTTCGGGCTTTGGGTCGTCTGCCTCCTGCACCTCATGCGGAGAGCCGCCGGCGCCGAGACCTCCCGTACCCCGGCCCTCTACGCCCGGGAGGCCTGATGACGGGCACCGCGACCCGCGGAACGCCACGGCGCTCCCCGGACCGGGACAGGCGGCTGCCCGGCGACATCGACATGTGGGTGATGGTCCTCGGCGACCTGTTCTTCTTCGGTTGCTACTTCGTCACCTACATGGTCTTCCGCGCCCTGTCGGTCGAGGAGTTCTCCGCCGCCCAGCGGCACCTGAACATCGGGATCGGCGTCACCAACACCGTCATCCTGCTGACCAGCTCCGTGTTCGCCGCCCTCGGCGTCATCGCCGTCCGGGAAGGAGCCCTGAAGAAGGCCGAACGGCTGCTCCTGGCCACCGGGGCGTGCGGCGTGCTGTTCACCCTCCTCAAGGTCCACGAGTGGCACTCCGAGATCACCCAGGGCTACACGATCCAGGACGAGTTCTTCAGCTTCTACTACGTCCTCACCGGCGTCCACCTGGCCCACCTCGTCCTCGGCCTCCTCATCCTCGGCATCGCGGTCCGCGAACTGCGCGACCCCCGCGGGCGGCGGCCCGGGATCATCGAGCAGAGCGTCCTGTTCTGGCACATGATCGACCTGCTCTGGGTCGTCATCTTCGCCATCCTCTACCTCATGAGGTGACCCATGACCACGCCTGCCACCACTGACAAGGCGCTCCTGGAAAAGGACAGGCGGGCCTTCCTCCTGGTCTGGATCGCCCTGTCGGCCGCGACCGTCCTCGCCTGGCTCCTCGCCCCCGGAGAGCCGGAATCCTCGGCGGACCTGGGCTGGGGACCGGCTGCCGCGATCGTCCTCCTCGGCCTGGTCAAATGCCGCCTGATCATCCGCTACTTCATGGAAGTCCGGCACGCCCCCCGCTGGCTCCAGACCGCGACCGACGCGTGGCTCGCCGTCCTCTGGATCACCCTGCTCGGCATCTACCTTTTCTGGCCGGGCAGTCAGTAGCCGGCGCCGGTGATCATGCCGCCGTCGACGACGACTTCGCTGCCGGTGCAGTAGGACGAATCGTCGGAGGCCAGGTAGACCATCAGGCCGGCGACCTCGCGGGTGCGGCCCAGGCGGCCCAGCGGCAGCGCCTTCATGAGGCCAGCGGCGCTCTCGGCGGTGGCCGCGACCACCTCCGGGTCCGTGACCATCGCCGTCAGGATGCCGCCGGGGTGGATGGAGTTCACCCGGATCCCGTACCCGCCGAGTTCCCGGGCCGCGGACTTGGTGAGCCCGCGGACGCCGAACTTGCTCGCGGCGTAGGCGGACATGCCCGCGGCGCCGATGAAACCCTCCACCGACGACACGTTGATGATCGAGCCGCCGCCGCGGGCCCGCATCGGGGCGATCACCGCCTTCACGCCCAGCCACTGGCCCGTCAGGTTGACGTCCAGGACGTGGCGGAACTCGGCGAGGTCCATCTCCTCGATGGTCCGGTGCCGGATGATCCCGGCGTTGTTGACCAGCACGTCCAGCCCGCCGAAGGCGTCGGTGGCGGTGGTGACGGCGCGTTCCCAGTCGGCTGGCTCGGTGACGTCCATGCGCAGGAACCGGACGGCGTCGCCCTGCTCGGCGGCGAGCTTCTCACCCTCCTCGGTGAGCACGTCGCCGAAGACGACCCGGGCGCCCTCCTCCGTGAACCTGCGCACGTGCGCCCGGCCCATGCCGCGGGCGCCTCCGGTGATCAGGGCCACCTTGCCGTCGAGCCGTCCCATCAGATGGTCCTCCCAGGACGTTCCCCGCCCGCCACCGCGGCGGCCGGCCGCACGCGGTCAACCTAACGAACGTTTGGTCAAGGAACAAGGGTGCGTCAGGGGGCGCGCAGCACCTGCCGGGAGAGGTGGTCGGCGCGGCGGGTGGTCTCCGGCAGCCGGTACCTCGGGCTGAGCGCCAGGACGTGCCGGCGGGCGGTGGGCAGGTCGATGCGGTGGCCGGCCGAGACGTACACCGGCTTCACCCCGGCCTGGGTCCGCAGCACCGTCCCGACGGTCTCGCCGCCGTCGCGCAGCGGGGAGGCGGCGCCGCGCTCGGGCCCCGGCTCGTCGTAGCCGCCGAGCAGCGGGGTCTTGGCCACCCCGACGGCGGGCAGGCCGGTGAGCACCCCCAGGTGGCAGGCCAGGCCGAAGCGCCGCGGATGGGCGAGGCCGTGCCCGTCGCAGACCAGCAGGTCCGGGACGGTGGTCAGGGCCTCCAGGGCGTCGAGCAGCGCGGGCAGTTCCCGGAACGCGAACAGGCCGGGCACGTACGGGAACGCCGGTACCCCCTCGACCACGGACTCCTCGATGACGTCCAGCGTGCCGGCGTCGAGCACCACCACCGCGGCGGCCAGCCGGTCACCGGCGTAGGTGACGTCGAGCCCGGCCGCCGTGGCGATCGTCTGCGGGCCGGGTCCGGCCAGGTCCACCAGCGGCCGCAGCCGGTCCTGCTCGGCCAGGGCCTCCTGCGGGGTGGCCGGCCAGGTGGGTGGTCGCCGTACGTCCATGGCAGATCATTATGTCCGCGGGCGGTGTCAGGAGAGAGAGGCGTAGACGGCCTCGACGAGGTCGTAGGCGCGGGTGTCCCCGGCCAGCCGGTTTCCCATCAGGTTGGGGATGTAGGCCAGCCCGATCCCCGCCTCGACGTCGCCGAGGCCGACCGCGCCGCCCGCGCCGGTGTGGCCGAAGGCCGCCGTCCTGGGCAGGTGGAAGGTCGAGGCCGGGCGCATGTAGCCCAACCCGAAGGAACTCTCGGTGAGCAGCACCCGGTCCGGGCCGGCCGCCCGGGGCCTGATCGCGTCGGCCAGGGTCTCCGGCCGCAGGATCCGCCCGGCGACCAGGTCGCGGTAGAACCCGGCCAGGCCCCGCCCGGTCGCCACCATCCCCGACGCGGGCCAGCCACCGCGCAACACCACCGGGTTGTTGAAGCCGCCCCGGCCCGGCGCGGGGTTGTCCAGCGCACGATGCATGAGGCTGCCGAGGTAGGCGCTCACATCGCCCGCGCCGCCGCCCTCCGGCCGGCGGCCCGCGCTCAGCCTGGCGCTCCGCCCGATCACCTCGTCGGTCGCGCCGAGCCACAGCTCCAGCCCGCCGGTGAACTCCCGCCCGGCGAACTCGCCCACGGTGCACCCGGCGTGCCGGCGGACGATCTCGCCGGCCAGCCAGCCGAACGTCATCGCGTGGTAGCCGTGCGCCGCACCCGGCGTCCACAGCGGCGCCTGCCCGGCCAGTTCCGCCGCCCGCGCCGCCGGGTCGGCCGCCTCCTCGGCGGCCACCGTCCGGTCGAACGCGGGCAACCCCGCCTGGTGGGACAGCAGGTGCGCGGCGGTGGTCTCCTCCTTGCCCGCCACACCGTACTCGGGCCACCACTTCGTCACCGGCCCGTCGACGTCGTAGGCGCCGCGCTCGGCCAGCAACAGGGCCGCGGTCGCGGTCACCGCCTTGGTGCAGGAGAACGTCAGGCAGGGGGTGTCGGCCCGCCACTCCCGGCCGGTCCGGCGGTCGGCCACCCCGCCCCACAGATCGACGACCTTCCGGTCGCCCGCGTACACGGCGACCGTGGCGCCCAGTTCCCGGCCCGCCGCGAAGCTCCGCTCGAACGCGTCCCGCACGGCCGCGAACGCCGGATCGCACTGCCCCTCGATGTTCATGCACGCCCTCCCCGAGAAACGGTCTGACCGGATCATGCCGGAATCCCCGGCCGGGAGGTAGACACTCACCTCCGGCCGGACACGGCCTCCTCGACCCGCCGGACGACGTGTTCGGCGGCGTCCTGGAGGTCCAGCAGGGGAAGCCGGACCCGGCCGCCGGCGCCGTCGCACCAGGAGAAGGACCTGGGCTCGACCCACACGTCGAGCTCGCCGGCGGTGACGAGGAAGACTCCTCCCCCTCCGGCGCGGCGGCCGGCGACGAGGCCCCGCGCGCCGAGGACGTCCACCAGCCGTCGGGCGGCCAGTTCCGGGGAGATGATCCGGGACGTCCAGGGCCACGGAACGGACAGCGCGAGCGAGAACCACACGCACTTGCCAGGACGGGGCCCGGCACCGAGCCGGCCTCGGGAGAAGTGGGAACCCCAGTCCAGGGCCAGGTGATCGACGATCGCCAGCCCCTTGCCGCGCTCATCCAGCAGGTTCGCCGACCCCGGGCGAGGCATGGCGGAGCGGTCACCGTCGAACACCGAGACGACCAGCTGGGGGACCGGCCTGGTCCGCCCCCAGACCCACAGTTCCGCTCCCGCGCCCGGGGCGGTGTGCAGGTGGGAGTTGGCGGCCAGCTCGCTGACCGAGAGGACACCGTCCTCGATCAGTTCATCGGGCAGGCCGAGCGTTCCCATGACGGAGCGCAACAGCGCCCGCGCCGCCGCGGCACAGGTCGGGCCGGCGGGCAGCGGGAACAGACATGCCCCACCACAGAGAATGTGCGAAGGGTTACTGCTCGTCATCGAGCGCCTCCAGGGGGTTCCGCCGCAGAGCGGGTCAGGGCATGCACCGGCCCGTGGAGGGTTCTGCGCCATCGCGCCCCATACCGTCACTAGGTGGTGGCATGCTGTTACCTGCATCACCGTAGGGCATAACTTGTTACCTAACAAGGTGGGAGCTAATAAATGAGTGCGTCACTTGTCCTGCGGCGACGGCTGGCCGCTGAGCTGCGCGCCTTGCGGGCGCGTAAGGGCCTGTCCCAAGATGACGTCGCCGAGCACCTGGAGTCGTCGAGCAACAAGATCGTCAGGATCGAGAACGCGCAGAGTTCGGTGAGCGCCAGCGACCTCCGCCAGTTGCTCATGCTCTTCGGGGCCGATGCCGAGACGCGGGACCGGCTGCTCGCTCTGGGGCGCGACGCCCGTAAGCGGGGTGGCTGGTGGTCGTCCTACCGTGACCTGTTGCCTGGCCCCTACGTGCAACTGGAGGCCGAGGCGTCGCTCGTCCGCACGTATCAGCCAAGCATCGTGCCGGGTCTGCTGCAGACCGCCGACTACGCGCGTGCGGTGGTGCGATCCGCCGACTCCCGCATCTCTTCGGACGAGGTGGAGCGGCGGGTGGCGGCACGGGGCAAGCGCCAGGAGCGGTTGCGCGCAGAGCACCCTCTTGCGTTGCGTGCGCTCGTCGACGAGGCGGCCCTGCGCCGGGGCGCGGGTGATCCCGGGACCACCCGGGAACAGATGGGGCACCTGATCGAGATGGCGAGGCTGCCGAACGTGAGTATCCGCGTGCTCGCGTTCGAGGCGGGCATCTACCCCTCGGTCGGCTGGCCCTTCGTGATCCTGACGTTCCCTGAGCCGGATGATCCTGATATCGGCTACATCGAGTACCGGACCGGTGCTCGATGCCTTGAGGAGGCGCGGGAGGTGGCGACCTGCCAGGCCGACTTTGGCCGCCTGACTCGTACCGCTTTGTCAGAGGATGACTCGGTTAAGCTGATCGAAAGGATGATCGCAGAGATCGGGGTCTAGCAGTGGATCTTTCGCAGGCGGTCTGGCGGAAGAGCAGCCGGTCCGACACGCACGGCACTCAGTGCGTGGAGGTCGCGGCCCTGGCTGAGGCCGTGGCCGTTCGTGACTCCCGGCGGCCTGATGGGCGTCCTCTGATCATCACTCCGGCAGGCTGGGCGGCCTTCCTCGGCGATGTGAAGCGCGGCACGCTGGACTGACCCGGTCGGCACCGGAGCCGCACGATCACAGCGGCGGCGCATCGAGGTTGCCCGGGTCGACGCGTTGGTCGTGGGATGACTCCGCTGACCCGCGTAGACCTGTGCTGTTGCTGTCTGTGTTCACCCTGCTACAATGCGAACATATGTTCGATCGAGGGGGTGTGTTCGATGCTGTCGGAGGTGGTTCCCGAGGGCGGTGTCTGCCTTCCTGAGGGGTTGGCGGAGATGCCGCCGGGTCCGGGGTTGGCGACTGTGTTGGCATCGGTGGATCGGTCGCGGTTGTCGGGTTATGACGCGGTGGTCGTTCTGCGGGCCAGGGCCCGGCAGGTGGCGCATGAGCAGGCGGAGTTGTACGCCGACATGGTGGAGGTGGCCGAGCGGGTGCGCCGGGAGGTGGTGGGCCTGCCGGGGGTGTGGGACAGCGATGTGCCGAAGTTCGCCGCGGCGGAGGTCGCGGCGGCGTTGTGAGCTTCCCCCGTTTTGCCGGAGAGTTCCAGACCTGGTCTGATCGTTCAGACCTGGAAGGAAAGTTTTCGTGGCACCACCCCGTAAGTACCCCGATGAGCTGCGTGAACGAGCCGTGCGGCTGTAT
>NZ_QLYX01000014.1 GCF_003289645.1 Actinomadura craniellae
ACCTCAGAAACCCAACGCCGCCAAGCACTCCCCACCTGGCTCCACACCTACAACCACCACCGCGGCCACACCGCCCTGGACGGCCAACCACCCGCCAGCCGCGTCACCAACCTGTCAGGACAGAACACCTAGCCCGGCCGCCGCGGCTGGTCGCCGCCGCCGAACATCCGGGTCCACTCGCCGCCGCCGTCGTCGTCGCCGGGGGGTGGCTTGGGCCGCTCGGACTGCTGCGCGGGCTCCGGAGACGGTGCCGACGAGCCGTGCCCGAACGCGGGCGGGCCGCCGGGTGCGGACGGCGCGGGCGGCGGCTCATAGGACGGCGGCTCGTAGGACGGCGAAGGCCCGGACGGGGCGGGCGGAGGGCCGGACGGCGCGGGCGCGGCACCGCCCGGGCCGTAGGGCCGGGCCGGGGCGGATCCCTGCTCGTACGGCAGCGGCGGAGCGCCGCCGCCGGACAGGGACGGCCCGAACGGAGCGGGTGGCGGCGGGGCGAGCCGCGGCGTCCTGGCCTGCCAGCGCGACGGCGGCAGCGCGGAGGCGACCAACGCCAGCCCCAGCAGCAGGAGGACCCCCTGGAGGCCGAGGTTCCACAGGGACAGCGTGTAGTCGCCCAGCGGGCCGTCCCGCAGCACCCGCCCGAGGTGCCCGTCGAACCACAGGTACCCCACGGACAGCAGGCTCAGGCCGGGGATCAGGGCGGCCAGCGGGGAGACCCGGGACCCGGCGAGCAGCCCGAGCAGCAGCGCGACCAGGAGGAACACCGCCAGCGCCGTCCACTTGGCGCCGGAGTCGAACATCCGGACGCCCCTCGTCGCCCGCTCGCCCCCGTACGCCAGCCCGGCGAACAGCACGGGTGTGATCAGCAGCCCTACGACGATTCCCAGCCCATGCCGTGCACCGTTGGACATCGCGCCTCCTCGCCTGTGGGCACGAGGCTAACGCCGATCCGCCCTACTTGGGAGGATCCAGGCGTCCCAAACCGGGCGGGCTGGTCAGGAAGCCCAACCCCCAGGAGATGTGCATGGTCGCGTACACCAGCGGCAGCCGCGCCCAGGCCCCGAGCGGCAGCCCGCGGCCGGTGACCGCCCCGCCGGCCACGACGCCCGCCGCGTACCCCGCCGGCAGGATCCAGCCCGGCCAGAAGCCGAGGGCCCCGGCCAGGGCGCCCACCGCCATCGCCAGCACCGCGAGCGGCGGCGCCAGGTAGCGCAGGTTGAGCGTGCCCTGGTGCTCGCGGCCGACCACCCGGCGCCAGCGGCCGGTGTGGAAGTACTGCTTGGCGAGCTGCCGCAGGTTGGGCCGGGGCCGGTAGGTGACCTGCATCCGCGGGGTGAAGAAGACCTTCCCGCCGCTCTGCCGGATGCGGTGGTTCATCTCCCAGTCCTGGGCCCGGACGAACGTCTCGTCGTAGCCCCCGACCCGCTCCAGCGCGCTGCGGCGGAACGTGCCGAGGTAGACGGTCTCGACCTCGCCTGCCTCACCGCCGGTGTGGAAGCGGGCGTTGCCGACCCCCAGCTTGGAGGTCATCGCCCGGGCGACCGCCTGCTCGAAGGAGGTCACGCCCTCGGCCGCCATGATCCCGCCGACGTTGTCGGCGCCGGTTGCCTCCATCGTCTCGACCGCGGCCCGCACGTAGTCGGCGGGCAGCAGCGAGTGCCCGTCCACCCGCACCACGATCGAGTACTGCGAGGCCTTGATCGCGATGTTCAGGCCCTGCGGCGTGCGGCCGGTGGGGTTGGGCACCACGATGACCCGGGGATCCTCGGTGGCGAGTTTGTCGGCGATCTCCTGAGTGCGGTCGCGGGAGGGGCCGACGGCGAGCACCAGCTCCAGCTCGCCCGGGTACTCCTGCGTCAGGATGTGCCTGACCGCGTCGGCCAGATGTCGCTGTTCGTTCAGCACCGGCATCACCACCGACACGGCCGGCCATGTCCGGCGTTCGGTGGCGTCGTTTCCTGTGCTCTGCGCGTTGGGGGACGGATTCATGACGGCGCCACGTTACTGTACCGACACCAGATCTCAGGCAACGAACGTACGGTTTTTCCGCGTCCCGGGGTCGGGGCGGGCACGGGAGGCGGCGGCCAGATGGCAGGCGAAGACGACGTCGAACGCTTTTTCCGGCCGCGGCCGGAGTCCGCGCCCGGGGCGGAGGTCCCGGTGGACGAGCGGCCCGAAGGGGTCTCGGTCGACGGCGTGCCGGCGCCGCGGGTGGCCGTCGACGCGCGGTCCGCCCGGCGGCGCCCCGGGACCCGCTCCTCGGTCGCGGGCGCCCGGCGGCAGCGCCGGTTCCTGATGGTGACCGGGGCGATGTCCGCGTTCGTCCTGCTGACCTCGGGCGGCGCCTGGGCCTTCCAGGGGTACGTGCTCGGCTCGCTGGACAAGATCAACCCGTTTGCCGGGCTCGGTGACGACCGGCCGGACGGCGGGCCCAAGGGCACGATGAACATCCTGGTGGCCGGGGTCGACCGGCGGGCGGGCCTGTCCCAGTCGCAGATCAGGCGGCTCAAGCTGGGCAGGTTCGAGGGCGAGCGCTCCGACACGCTGATGCTCGTGCACGTCTCCCGTGACCGCGACAAGGTCTCGGTGGTGAGCTTCCCCCGCGACTCGCTCGTCACCATCCCGTCGCACCGGTCGAACGGCACCGAAGGCGCCAAGGGCACCCGGGTCGGCGCCCGGCAGGGCAAGCTCAACTGGGCTTACACCTACGGCGGGCCCCAGCTGGCCATCGAGACCGTGGAGCGCTCGACCGGCATCCGGATCGACCACTACGTCGAGGTGAACTTCCTCGGCTTCCTGAAGATGGTCGACACCCTCGGCGGCGTCGACGTCTGCACCGAGCAGCCCGTCAACGACCCCAAGAGCGGCCTGGTGCTCAACGCCGGGACCACCCACGTGAACGGCGAGCAGGCGCTGGCGTACGCGCGGGCCCGGTACACCCTGCCCGGCGGCAGCGACCTGGGCCGGGTGGAGCGGCAGCAGCGGTTCCTGGCCTCGATGATGAAGCAGGCGCTGAGCACGTCGACGCTCAGCGACCCGGTCAAGGCGACCCGGTTCCTGAACGCCACGCTCGGCGCGATCCGGATCGACGAGAAACTCGCCGACGAGCTGCCCGACCTGGCCAAGCAGATGAAGAACCTGTCCACCGACAACGTGACCTTCACGACCGTCCCGCTGTCGGACGAGAACCACATGACGTCGATCGCCGGGTCGGCCCCGCAGTCCACGGTGCTGTGGGACCAGACCCGGGCCTACGACCTGTTCCGCAAGATCAACCGGGATGAGCCGCTGGTCGAGCGGGCGGCGACCCCGACGCCCACCCCCACCAGGGACCCCAACACGCCCACCGTGCCGCCGGCCCGGATCCCGGTGGTGGTCCGCAACGCCCACGGCACGGTCGGGCTGGCCGCGCGGGCCGGCGGCGACCTGCGCGAGGTGGGCTTCCCGGTCACCGTCGCCCCGGGGGTCGCCCGCCGCGGCCTCACCACCACCACGATCCAGTACGGCCCCGGCCGCGCCGACTCCGCCAGGACCCTGGCCGCCGCCATCCCCGGCGCCAGGCTGAAGCAACTGCCCGCCCTCGGCGACCGCATCCAGGTCCTCGTCGGCTCCGACTGGAAGGGCGCCCGGAAGGTCACCGTCGCCGGGGCCACCCCCACGCCGAGCGCCAGCCCGCGCTCCGAGCCGCGCACCGCCACCCAGAACGTCTGCAAGTGAGCTCGGCGGCTACTTCAGCAGCTGGCGGGACATGACGACGCGCTGGATCTGGTTGGTGCCCTCGTAGATCTGGGTGATCTTGGCGTCGCGCATCATCCGCTCGACCGGGAAGTCGCGGGTGTAGCCGTAGCCGCCCAGCAGTTGGACGGCGTCGGTGGTGATCTCCATCGCCACATCCGAGGCCAGGCACTTGCAGGCCGAGGAGATGAAGGTCAGGTCGGGGATGCGCTCGCCCAGCATGGCCCGCTCGGACTTGATCGCGGCGTGGTAGGTGAGCTGCCGGGCGCCCTCCAGCTTCATCGCCATGTCGGCGATCATGAACTGGACGCCCTGGAAGTCGGCGACCGGGCGGCCGAACTGGCGGCGCTCCTTGACGTAGCCGATCGCGTAGTCCAGCGCCCCCTGCGCGATGCCGAGGGCCTGGGCGGCGATGGTGATCCGGGTGTGGTCCAGGGTGGCCAGGGCGGTCTTGAAGCCGGTGCCCTCGGCGCCGACCATCCGACTGGCGGGGATCCGCACGTCCTCCAGGATGACCTGGCGGGTCGGCGAGCCCTTGATGCCGAGCTTGCGCTCCTTGGGGCCGAACGACACGCCCGGGTCGGATTTCTCCACCACGAACGCGGAGATGCCCTTGGCGCCCTGCTCCGGGTCGGTCACCGCCATCACCGTGTAGTACTCCGACACGCCGGCATTGGTGATCCACATCTTGGCGCCGTTGAGCACGTAGTCGTCGCCGTCGCGCACCGCCCGGGTCCGCATGCTCGCGGCGTCCGAACCCGCCTCGGCCTCCGACAGGGCGTAGGAGAACATCGCCTCGCCGCGCGCCAGCGGCGCCAGGTACCGCTTCTTCAGCTCCTCCGAGCCCGACAGCAGCAGCGGCACCGTGCCCAGCTTGTTCACGGCCGGGATCAGGGACGAGGACGCGCAGGCGCGCGCCACCTCCTCGATCACGATCACCGTGGCCAGCGCGTCCGCGCCCGCCCCGCCGTACGCCTCGGGGATGTGCACCGCGTGCAGGTCGTTCTGTACCAGCGCGTCATGCGCCTCCTGCGGGAAGTCGGCGGTCTCGTCCACCTCCGCCGCACCAGGGGCGATCTTGGCGTCGGCGAGGTCCCGGACCGTCCGGCGGAGGAGTTCATGCTCCTCGGAGGGGGAATACGCGGGGAAGTCGGCACTCATGCCCCGAATGCTACCTAGCAGTAGACTTCGCCGGCGGCAAGGGGCCATGGTCATCATGCCGCGCCTGACACCACGGAGAGGAGTGTGATCGTGACGCACCGGCTGACGGTGATCGGGACCGGCTATCTAGGCGCCACCCATGCCGCCTGCATGGCCGAACTCGGCTACGAAGTGCTCGGCCTCGACGTCGACCGGACGAAGATCGATCGGCTCTCCGCCGGCGACCTCCCCTTCTACGAGCCGGAGCTCGAACCGCTGCTGCGGCGCAACCTCGCCACCGGGCGGCTGCGCTTCACCACCTCCTTCGACGAGGTCGCCGGGTTCGGGGACGTGCACTTCCTGTGCGTGGGCACCCCCCAGCGGGCCGGCGAGTACGCCGCGGACCTCGGCTACCTGGACGCCGCCGTCGACGCCCTCGCCCCCCGGCTGCGCCGGCCCTGCCTGGTGGTGGGCAAGTCCACCGTCCCGGTCGGCACCGCCCGGCGGCTGGCCGGCCGGCTGGCCGAACTGTCACCCGTGGGCGAGGACGCCGAACTCGCCTGGAACCCCGAGTTCCTGCGCGAGGGCTTCGCCGTCCAGGACACGCTGCACCCCGACCGGATCGTCGTCGGCGCGCCGCTCGGCGCGGACCGGGCGACCAAGGCGCTGCGCGAGGTCTACGCGCCGATGACCGCCGCGGGGACGCCGTTCCTCGTCACCGACTACGCGACGGCCGAGCTGGTCAAGGTGTCGGCCAACGCCTTCCTCGCCACCAAGATCTCGTTCATCAACGCGATGGCCGAGGTGTGCGAGGCCACGGGCGCCGACGTGACCAAGCTGTCGGAGGCGCTGGCCCACGACGACCGGATCGGCGGCAAGTTCCTCGGCGCCGGGCTGGGTTTCGGCGGCGGCTGCCTGCCCAAGGACATCCGCGCGTTCATGGCGCGGGCCGGCGAGCTCGGCGTCGACCAGGCACTGTCCTTCCTGCACGAGGTGGACGCGATCAACACCCGGCGCCGGGTCCGCATGGTCGATCTGGCCCGGGAACAGCTCGGCGGCTCCTTCCGCGGCCGCACGGTCGGGGTGCTGGGCGCCGCCTTCAAGCCGAACTCCGACGACGTGCGCGACTCACCCGCCCTCGACGTCGCCGCGGCCATCCGCACCCAGGGCGCGCACGTCACCGTGTACGACCCCCGGGCGCTCGACAACGCCCGGCGCGTCCACCCCGACCTGGCCTACGGCGGGTCCGCGCTGGACGCGGCCCGGGACGCGCACGCCGTGCTGCTGCTCACCGAGTGGCCCGAGTTCCGCGACATGGACCCGGACACGCTGGGCTCCGTCGTCACGGAACGCAACATCGTCGACGGCCGCAACGCCCTCGACCCCGACCGCTGGCGCACCGCCGGCTGGACCTACCGCGCCCTCGGCCGCCCCTGACAACCGGTCCCGGCCACCACCCCTGACCGCCGCCCCTCCGGCCCGGGGCACCACGCACCCCACACCGGCAATCACGCGCAGGCGTCGGCGTTCGCTGATCCTTCAGCATCCAGGGCGCCATGGCACACCGAATGCCGAAGGATCACCTGGTGAGGGCGCATGCGGCCGTGATCCTTCAACATCCAGGGCGTCATGGCGCACCGGATGCCGAAGGATCACGGGACGTCAGCGGCGGAGGGACCATTCGACGGCGGGGCAGCGGTCCATGACGACGTCGAGGCCGGCGGCCAGGGCGCGCTCGGCGGCGGCCTCGTCGATCACGCCGAGCGGGAGCCAGACGGCCTTGGCGCCCCTGGTGATGGCCTCGTCGATCACCCCGCCGGCATGTTCGGAGCGCCGGTAGACCCCGACGACGTCGATCTGGACGTCACCGGGCACGTCGGTCAGGGAGGCGTAGGCGGGCTCGCCCAGCACGGGCTCCCGCGCGGGATGTACCGGGATGATCCGCTTCCCCCGGTGCTGGAGCAGCATCGCCTGGTCGTACACGGTCCGGTGCGGGTTGTCCGCCAGCCCGACGAACGCCCACACCCGCGAGTCGCCGAGCAGTCGCTCGATCACGTCCTGGTCCGCATACCGATCGCTCATGCATCGCACAACAGCGGACCCGGCCCGTTCGTTCCGGCTCCTCCGCTGATCCTTCAGCACCCAGGGCGCCATGGCGCACCGAAAGCTGAAGGATCAGCTGGTGGGAGCCTGCGACCCTGATCCTTCGGCATTCGAGGCGCCATGGCGTGCTCGGAGCCGAAGGATCAGCCGGTGGGAAGGGTCACGGGTGGGAGCGGTGCTCGCGCAGGCGGGCGCCCTTGGCCTTGGCCTGGGCGTGCAGGTCCCGCTGGAAGGCTTCCATGCGGGTGCGCAGGGGCTCGTCCGCCGCCGCCAGGATGCGGACCGCCAGCAGGCCGGCGTTGCGGGCCGCTCCGACCGCGACCGTGGCGACCGGCACTCCGGCCGGCATCTGCACGATCGACAGCAGCGAGTCCATGCCGTCGAGATACTTCAGCGGCACCGGCACGCCGATCACCGGGAGCGGGGTGACCGAGGCGAGCATGCCCGGCAGGTGCGCCGCACCACCCGCTCCGGCGATGATCGCACGCAGTCCCCGGCCGGCCGCCTCAGATCCGTACGCGATCATGTCGTGGGGCATCCGGTGCGCCGAGACCACATCGGCCTCGTAGGGCACCTCGAACTCCTCCAGCGCCTCGGCCGCGGCCCGCATCACCGGCCAGTCGGAGTCGCTGCCCATCACCACACCGACCACCGGTGCCGTCATCGGTTCCCTTCCTTTCGCCCGCCCCATGTCCGCGCTCCTTCCCGACAAGGCTCACGCACTCGGCTCTCCTCCCGGGGAGCGGAGCATCCCGCTGATCCTCGTGCCCCCACCCGTCCCGCGGGTCCGCTGCGCGGGTTCACGCGTCCGGCACGGGGCCGCGGAGGTGGTCCGCGGCGTACCGGGCGCGGGCGCGGACCTCGTCGAGGTCGTGCCCCAGGGCCGTCACGTGGCCGATCTTGCGTCCGGGGCGCACGGACTTGCCGTAGAAGTGCACCTTGACGGCCGGGTCGTGGGCCATCACGTGAACGTACCGGGAGTAGACGTCCGGGTCGGTGCCGCCCAGCAGGTTCGCCATCACCGTGTACGGCGCGGCCGGGGCGGTGTCGCCCAGCGGCAGGTCGAGCACGGCGCGCAGGTGCTGCTCGAACTGGGACGTGCGGGCGCCCTCGATCGTCCAGTGCCCGGAGTTGTGCGGGCGCATCGCGAGCTCGTTGACCAGCAGCCCGGACTCCGTCTCGAACAGCTCGACCGCCAGCAGGCCGACCACGCCGAGCCGGTCGGCCAACTCCAGGGCGAGGCCCTGCGCCCGGAGCGCGAGGGCGTCGTCCAGCCCGGGGGCCGGCGAGATCACCTCGACGCAGATGCCGTCCTGCTGGACGGTCTCCACCACGGGATACGCGGCGCCCTGCCCGTGCGGCGAGCGGGCCACCAGGGCGGCCAGTTCCCGGCGGAACGGCACGTGCTCCTCGACCATGAGCTCGGCGCCCCGCGCGAGCAGGCCCTGGACCAGCTCGGCGGTCTCCCGGTTCAGCGTGTCGAGCACCCACACGCCCTTGCCGTCATAGCCGCCGCGGACCGCCTTGAGCACCACCGGCCATCCGCTCTCCTCGGCGAAGGACTCCAGGAAGCGCAGCGGTGCGGCGGCCGGCACCTCGGCGAACCGCGGGCACGGCATGCCCAGCCCGGTCAGCAGCTCGCGCATCAGCAGCTTGTTCTGGGTGAGCGCCAGGGCGTCCGGGCCGGGTCTGCAGACCACCCCGGCGGTCCACATCGACAGCATGTGCTCGCCCGGCACGTGCTCGTGGTCGAACGTCACCACGTCGCAGCCCTTGGCGAAGGCCAGCAGGTCGTCGAGGGACTCGTGGGAGCCGATGCGGACGTCGGCGCCCACCAGGGCGGCCGAGTCGTCCCCGGACGCGCTCAGCACCCGTAGCGACACGCCGAGACCGATCGCGGCCTGGTAGGTCATCCGGGCGAGCTGGCCGCCTCCGACCATGCCCACGATCGGGAAGTTACCTGCGTCTTTCACGGCCACAGGCTATCCGCCCCGGTGCGGAGCGAACGCCGGGCCGTTCTTGCGCGTCAGAATCAGTAGACGCGTTCGGGGAATGCTCACTGGTCGCTGAAAGATCTGCTTCCCGGCCCCGGGACCTGGGCATGCCCCTATCCTCTATATGCCCAGGTGTTTTATGCCAGGTGCGTCACGATCTCGAAGGGACGGTCCGACTTCGTGAGCCTTGTCGACAAGCTCTACCGGCGGTTCGAACATCTCGTGCGCGAGGTGGCGAAGTTCGGCAGCGTCGGTGCCCTCGCCTTCGTGATCACTCTCGGGGTCTTCAACCTGCTGCACACCGTGCTGGAGATGGGGCCGATCTCGTCGAACGCGATCGCCACCGTGGCCTCCGCCACGTTCGCCTACTTCGGCAACCGGTTCTGGACGTTCCGGCACCGCGACCGCACCGGTCTGGGCCGCGAGTACGTGCTGTTCTTCCTGCTCAACGGCGTCGGCCTGGTGTTCACTTCACTAGTGATCGGCTTCACCACGTACGTGCTGCGGCTGGAGGACCCGATCGCCTCCAACGCGGCCCTGCTCCTCGGCACCGGCATCGCGACGCTGTTCCGGTTCTGGTCGTACAAGAAGTGGGTGTTCCTGGCGGTCGAGGTGCCCGCCGAGCCGCTGCCGCAGCCGATGGCCGACGCCGTGGAGTTCCGCGGCGTCGCCGCGGCCCAGCGCGGTCGCTGACGTTCAGGCGGGTCCCACGACGACCCGCTCGACGGCCAGGGTGGCCTCGGTGGCCTTGCGCAGGAAGATCCCGAAGACCGCGGGCCGGGCCTGGATCAGCTCCAGCCGGCCGCCGTCCACCGCGGCCAGGGATCGGGCCAGGTAGAGGCCCAGGCCGGTCCCCTCGCCGCCGCTGACGCTGCGCTCGAACAGCCGGCGTTCCAGCCCGGCGGGGACGCCCGCCCCCTCGTCGCCGATCTCGATCGCCACCGAGCCGGTCGCGTACTTGGTGGCGATGGTCACCGTCCCGGCGCCGTGCACCAGGGAGTTGTCCAGCAGGGTGGCGATCATCTGGGAGAGCCCCGCGGGGTTGACGATGCCGACCAGGCCGCGCTCGCCCCTCAGCTCGATCGTCCGGTCGGCCCGCTGGAAGATCGGCTGCCACTCCTCGACCTGCTGGGTGATGACTTCGTCGACGCGGACCGGGATCGCCTCGCCCGTCCGGTCGTGCCGGGCGCGGGCGAGCAGTTGCTCCACGACGGCGACCAGCCGTTCAGTCTGCGCCAGGGCGGCCGCCCCCTCCTCGCGGACCACGTCGGGGTAGTCGGCGGCCTCGACCATCTCCTCCAGCCGCATCGACAGCGCGGTGAGCGGGGTGCGGAGCTGGTGGCTGGCGTCGGAGGCGAACTCGCGGCTGGCCGCCAGCAGGTCGGCGATGCGCATCGCGCTGCCGTCGAGTACCTCGGCCACCTGGTCGACCTCCTGGATGCCGTACCGACGGCGGCGCGGCCGGGCCGTGCCCGAGCCCAGCCGCTCGGCCGTCTCGGCCAGGTCGACCAGTGGCAGCGTGAGTCTTCGGGCCTGGACCATGGCCAGCGCCACGGTCACCGCCATGCCCAGCGCGACGAGGCTGCCGATCAGCAGCAACTGGCGCAGCGCGGCGTTGGCCACCATGGCCGCGGGCTGGAAGATCTCCACCCGGATGCCCCCGGCGGTGCGCGTGGCGCTGAGCATCGGTGTGCCGGGCGGCTGCGTCTCCCCGATCCGGTGCACCGAGTTGTCCGGCAGCGTCACCACGATGTGCCGGCCCGGGTACTCGTTCTGGATCTTCTGGGTGGGAACGGCCTGCCCGGAGGCGCGGACGAACTGCACGCCGGCCAGGATGGCCGCCGCCTGGCGGTCGAGGAACTGCTGGGCCTCCCCGTAGATGAGCCGGTGCGTGGTGTAGGCCAGGGGAATGCCGAGCAGCAGGATCGCGACGACCGCCACGGCGAGCGTCGACAGCAGCAGCCGGCGCCTCATCAGAACTCCTCCGGGATCCGTTCAGTCACCGCGTTCGAAGCGGAACCCGACCCCTCGGACCGTGGTGATGTAGCGCGGGTTCGCCGCGTCGTCGCCGAGCTTGCGGCGCAGCCAGGAGATGTGCATGTCGAGGGTCTTGGTCGACCCCCACCAGTTGGTGTCCCACACTTCGCGCATGATCTGCTCGCGGGTCACCACCTTTCCGGCGTCGCGCACCAGGACCCGCAGCAGGTCGAACTCCTTGGTGGTGAGCTGCAACTCCTGCTCCCCCATCCAGGCGCGGCGCGACTCGGCGTCGATGCGCACGCCCTGGACGATGGGTGTCTCGGTGCTGCCCCGCCGCAGCAGCGCCCGGACCCGGGCGAGCAGTTCGGCGAGGCGGAACGGCTTGGTCACGTAGTCGTCGGCACCCGCGTCGAGCCCGACGACGGTGTCGACCTCGTCGGCGCGGGCTGTCAAGATCAATATGGGTACTCCGTGCCCTTCGGCGCGGACCCGGCGCGCCACCTCCAGGCCGTCGAGTTCAGGCAGCCCGAGGTCCAGCACGATGAGGTCCACGCCGCCGCCGAGCGCCCGTTCCAGGGCCTGCGGCCCGTCCGGGCTGACTTCGACGGTGTAGCCCTCTCGGCGCAGTGCGCGGGCGAGGGGCTCGGAGATGGACGTGTCGTCCTCGGCGAGCAGTACTGAGGTCATAGAGCGATCGTAGGACCATTCAGGAACGTTTCCCGCTTGGTGCGAGGCTCTTGACCTGTGGTTTGCCACTCGTAGTACATCCTCGAATACGGCTTTATCACAGTGAAGTTGGAGGTATCCGGCTGTGATCCCCGCACCCCTCGTCGCCCGGCCCGTCACGTCGATCGCCCTCATCGGGCTCGCCATGGTCTACTTCCTGATGTTGCCGGTCGGATTCGGGGCCGAGCCGTATGTCGGCGTCATGATGATCATTGGTTGCGGGCTGGCCCTCGGCGCCGGGTTCGTCCACATCGTCACGGACCGGAACGCCGCATGGGGCTACACGCTGGGAGTGGGGCTGCTGAGCGCCCTCGGCCCCCTGGCCGTCCTGGCCACCGGCCTGCCTCTCGTCGAGCACCGCGTCACCGCCGACCGGCTGCTGCCGCACTGCCTGGGCCTGGCCTTCCTCGGCGCGGTGACCGCCCTGCTGGCCGGCGCGACCCTCGTCCTCCGGCACCGGGGAGGACGGCCGCGCACGGACGATCCGGTGACCTCGGCCCGGGAACGCGCCCGACGCACCGCCCACCTGCGGGTGTAGGGCTACTTCAGGCCGTGCCGGCCACCGTGATGGCCACCGTGTCGGGCGGCAGCGACAGCCCGCCCGGGGCCGGCTCGACCGCGGGGTCGGAGGCCAGCAGCACCCGGCCGTCGCCGACCGGGACGACCGCCTTCTCGGTGCCCAGGTTGGCCGCGATCCGCAGCCCGCTCCGGCGCACCACGATCCACCCGGCCGCCTCGTCCACCTCGGCCGCCACCCGGTCCAGCCGCGCGTCGGTCAGCTCCGGCCGGGCGCGGCGCAGCGCGATCAGCGCCCGGTACCACTCCAGCAGGTCGCGCCGGTCGGACTCGGCCGGCTCCGACCAGTCGAGCACCGACCGCCGGACCGTCTCGGCCGCCTGCGGATCGGGCACCTCCTCCGCCGCCCAGCCGTGCCGGGCGAACTCGCGCCGCCGGCCGTCCCGCACCGCCTGGGCCAGGTCCGGCTCCGCGTGGTCGGTGAAGTAGCACCAGGGCGTCCGGGCGCCCCACTCCTCCCCCATGAACAGCATCGGCGTGAACGGCGCGGTCAGCATCAGCGCGGCGCCCACCTTCAGCCGGCCCGGCGGCAGCGAGGCCGACAGCCGGTCGCCGACCGCGCGGTTGCCCACCTGGTCGTGGTTCTGCAGGTAGCCCAGGAACCGGTGGCCGGAGACACGGGAGACGTCCACCGGGCGGCCGTGTCGCCGGCCGCGGAACGTGGAATACGTCCCGTCGTGGACGAACACCCTCGTCAGCGCCTTGGCCAGCACCGGCAGCGGGCCGAAGTCGCAGTAGTAGCCCTGGCGCTCCCCGGTCAGCGCGGCGTGCAGCGCGTGGTGGAAGTCGTCGCTCCACTGCCCGTCCAGCCCGTACCCGCCGGCCTCCCGGGGGGCGACCAGCGCCGGGTCGTTGAGGTCCGACTCGGCGATCAGGACGAGTTCCCGGCCCAGGTGCGCCCGCAGCGCGCCGACCTCGCCGGCCAGTTCCTCCAGGACGTGCACCGCGCAGCCGTCGTCGATGGCGTGCACCGCGTCCAGCCGCAGCCCGTCCAGGTGGAAGTCACGCAACCAGCTCAGCGCGTTCTCCACGACGTAGGCGCGCACCTCGTCGGAGCCGGGCTGGTCGAAGTTGACCGCCTCGCCCCAGGGGGTGGTGTACACCGGCGTGAAGTACGGCCCGTACCGGGCCAGGTAGTTCCCGCTGGGGCCCAGATGGTTGTAGACGACGTCGAGCAGCACCGCCAGCCCCCGGCCGTGGCAGGCGTCCACGAAGCGCTTGAGCCCGTCCGGGCCGCCGTAGGGGTGGTGGACGGCCCACGGGTGCACCCCGTCGTAGCCCCACCCGTGCCGGCCGGGGAACGCCGCCACCGGCAGCAGCTCGACCGTGTCGACGCCCAGCGAGACCAGGTGGTCGAGGCGGTCGATGGCCGCGTCGAACGTGCCCTCGGGGGTGAACGTCCCGACGTGCAGCTCGTAGAGCACCGAGCCGGCCAGCGGGCGGCCCCGCCAGCCCTGGTCCGTCCAGGCGAACCGGTCGTGTTCGTAGACCCGGCTGGGCGCGTGCACCCCGTCCGGCTGCCAGCGCGAGCGGGGGTCGGGCAGCGGGCCGGCACCGTCGAGGACGAACCCGTAGTCGGTGCCGTGCCCGGCTTCCGGCACCTCGGCGGCCCAGCGGCCCGGGCGCCCGGCCGGGCGCATCTCGTGCCGCGCCCCGGCGGCCTCGATCTCGACCCGGTCGGCCCGGGGGGCCCAGACCTCGAACCTCATCCACGCTCCTCCACCAGCAGGGCGACCGGCAACCGGTCCAGGATGTCGGCCGGGCGCGGCCGCAGGTGCAGCCGCCCGGTGAGCAGGTCGCGCCAGGCCGGCCCGGCGAGATCGAGCACGGTGTCGCCCCAGCCGCCGATCCGGGCCAGGCCCACCGGCAGGCGGGTGGCCACCGCGATCGCCCCGCCCCGGCGGAAGGCCACCACGTGGCTGCTCGCCCCGCGCGCCGGCACCGGCTCGTGGTCGGCGCGGAACCAGTCGGGACGCCGCCGGCGCAGGCGCATCGTCCGCACGGTGACCAGCAGTTTCTCCTCGTCCAGGGTGCGCGGCGGTTCGCCCGCGTCGAGCCGGGCGAGCAGTTGCCTGCGGTGCTCGTAGTCGACCGGGCGGCGGTTGTCGGGGTCCACCAGCGCCCGGCCGGTCAGCTCGCACCCCTGGTAGACGTCGGGCACTCCGGGCATGGCGAGCTGCACCAGCTTCTGGCCCAGCGCGTTGACCCGGGCGTGCGGGGCGACCAGTTCGGCGAAGGCGGCCAGCCCGGCGGTGATCTCGGGGTCGGACGCGGCGACCGCCGCGAACTCCAGCACCGCACGCTCGTACTCCGGGTCCGGATCGGTCCAGGACGTCCGGGTCTTGGCCTCCCGCATCGCCTTGCGGGCGTACTCGGCGAGCCGGTCGGCCGGCAGCGGCCAGGCGCCCGCCAGGGTCTGCCACAGCAGGTACTCCAGGTCCGGTTCGGGCCGGGCCGGGGTCAGCTCGCGGGCCCGGCGCGACCAGGCGGTCACCGCGGCGGACCACTCCGCCGGCAGCTCCGCCAGCACCGCCAACGCCGCCCGGACGTCCTCCTGGCGCTTGGTGTCGTGGGTGGACAGCGTGGTCATGGCGGCGGGCCGGTCGCGGGCCTGCCGGGCGCAGTAGGCGTGGAAGTCGCTCCGGCTCACCGCGAACCGGGTGGGGTCGCCGCCCACCTCGTTCAGCGACGCCAGCCGCGACCACCGGTAGAACGCGGTGTCCTCCACCCCCTTGGCCATCAGCGGGGCCGTGGTCTGCTGGAAACGCACCACGAACTCGCGGGCCAGGGGGCCGTCCCCCAGCCGCCCGGTGACGATCCCCAGCACCGTGTCGAGCACCGGCCGCAGCTCGGCGGGCAGCCGGTCGGCGGCCTGCTCCGCGGACGCCGAAAGGATCTTCAGGGACTCCGCGGGCGGCTCCTCGCCCGGGACCACGTACGCCCGGTAGACCGGCACCGCGTACAGCAGTTCGTCGAGGACGGTCTCCAGCGCGCGCTCGTCGTGGGAGGGCAGCAGCCGGCACAGCGCCCGGTGCAGGCGCGCCGTCTCGGGGCGCAGCCCGTGCCGGGCGGCCTCCCGCCGGGCGGCGTGCTCGACCTCGGCGAAGTCGGCCGGGCCGCCGGTGAAGTCGGTGTAGAGCTCGGTGAGCGGGCGTTCCCCGGCGGGGTCCAGGAACAGCCCACCGATCTCGCCCAGCGCGTCGTAGCCGGTGGTGCCCGCGCAGGGCCAGTCGGCCGGCAGCCGCTCGTCGCCGGTGAGGATCTTCTCCACGACCGTCCAGACGCCCGCCCGCCCGGCCAGGACGCGCAGGTAGCCCCGCGGGTCGGCCAGGCCGTCGGGGTGGTCCACCCGCAGCCCGTGGACCAGGCCCTCCTCGATCAGGCGCAGCGGCACGGCGTGGGTGGCGGCGAACACCTCGGGGTCCTCGGGGCGCAGCCCGATCAGCGTGGAGATCTCGAAGAACCGGCGGTAGTTGGGGCCCTCGCGCCAGTACACCGGCCGGTGGTGCTCGGCGGGCAGCGGGAAGACGTGGTCGTGGTAGCGCAGCACGTCGCCGTCCGGGACCGGCCGGTCGTCCGGGTCGCCCAGCACCGGCAGCAGGATCCGGCCGCCGCCGTGCTCCCAGTCGACGTCGAACCAGCGGGCGTCCGGCGACTCCCGGCCCGCCCGCAGCACCGACCACAGCTGCCGGTTCAGCGGCTCGGGGGCGGGGACGGCCATGTGGTTGGGCACCACGTCCACGACGATCTTCAGCCCGTGCTCGTGGAACCGGGCGGCCATCGCCCGGAAGCCGTCCTCGCCGCCGAGTTCGGCGGAGATCCGGGAGTGGTCGACCACGTCGTACCCGTGCGCGGAGCCGGGAGCGGCTTGCAGGATCGGCGACAGGTAGACGTGGGAGACACCCAGCCCGGCCAGGTAGCCGGCCAGCGCGGCGGCCTCGGCGAATCCGAACTCCGGGCGCAGTTGCAGGCGGTACGTGCCGGTGGGCGGCTCAGACACGGCGTAGCACCTGCACCGCCCGGGCCTCCACCAGCACCGTCTCGGCCGGCTTGTAGGTGGGTGTCTCCTCCTCCGCCAGCAGCGGGTCGCCGGTGTCGAGCACCTTGGTCCACAGGCTGCCGTAGCGGGCCGGCGGCAGGGTGAACCACAGGTCGCCGTCGTGCGCGTTGATCAGCAGCAGGAACGAGTCGTCGCGCACCGGGCGGCCCCGCGGGTCGGGCTCGGTGATCGCGTCGCCGTTCAGGAAGACGTTGAAGGACTTGGCGAAGTGGGTCCGCCAGTCGGTGTCCGCCATCTCCCGGCCGTCCGGGGTGAACCACATGATGTCGCTGAGGTCGGACCCGTCGCGGGCCCGGCCGCGGAAGAACCGGCGCCGGCGGAACACCGGGTGCTGGGCGCGCAGCCGTGACAGCCGCTGGACGAAGTCGAGCAGCGGCCAGTTGTCCTGGAGCGCCGACCAGTCGACCCAGGCCAGCTCGCTGTCCTGGCAGTAGACGTTGTTGTTGCCGTGCTGGGTGCGGCCCAGTTCGTCGCCGTGAGAGAGCATCGGCACGCCCTGCGACAGGAACAGCGTGGCGAGCAGGTTGCGCTTTTGCCGCTCGCGCAGCGAGACCACGTCGAGGTCGCGGGTGGGGCCCTCGACGCCGCAGTTCCAGGAGCGGTTGTCGTCGGTGCCGTCGCGGTTGTGCTCGCCGTTGGCCTCGTTGTGCTTGGTGTTGTAGGACACCAGGTCGCCCAGCGTGAACCCGTCGTGGCAGGTCACGAAGTTGATCGAGGCGATGGGGCGGCGGCCGTCGTCGGCGTACAGGTCGCTGGAGCCGGTCAGCCGGGAGGCGAACTCCGGCATCGTGGCCGGCCGGCCCCGCCAGAAGTCCCGCACGGTGTCGCGGTACTTGCCGTTCCACTCGGTCCACAACGGCGGGAAGTTCCCCACCTGGTACCCGCCCTCACCCACATCCCACGGCTCGGCGATCAGCTTCACCTGCGAGACCACCGGATCCTGCTGCACCAGATCGAAGAACGCCGCCAACCGGTCCACCTCGTGCAGTTCCCGGGCGAGGGTGGCGGCGAGGTCGAACCGGAACCCGTCCACGTGCATCTCGGTCACCCAGTACCGCAGCGAGTCCATGATCAGCTGGAGTACGTGCGGCGACCGCATCAGCAGGCTGTTGCCGGTGCCGGTGGTGTCCATGTAGTAGCGGCGGTCGTTCTCCACCAGCCGGTAGTAGGAGGCGTTGTCGATGCCGCGGAACGACAGCGTCGGCCCCAGGTGGTTGCCCTCGGCGGTGTGGTTGTAGACCACGTCGAGGATCACCTCGATGCCGGCCGCGTGCAGCGCCTTCACCATCGCCTTGAACTCCAGCACCTGCTCGCCGGCCTGGCCCGAGGAGCTGTAGGCGTTGTGCGGGGCGAAGTAGCCGATGGTGTTGTAGCCCCAGTAGTTCCGCAACCCCCGCTTGACCAGCATGTCGTCGTGCACGAACTGGTGGACGGGCATCAGCTCCACCGCGGTCACGCCCAGCCCGGTGAGGTAGTCGACCATCGCCGGATGGCCCAGGCCGGCGTAGGTGCCGCGCAGCTCCTCGGGGATGTCGGGATGCTGGATCGTCAGGCCCTTGACGTGCGCCTCGTAGATCACCGTCTCGTGGTACGGGGTGCGCGGCGGGCGGTCGACGTCCCAGTCGAAGTAGGGGTTGACGACGACCGAGCGCATCATGTGCGGCGCCGAGTCGAGGTCGTTGCGCGACCAGGGGTCGCCGAAGTCGTAGCCGAAGCACGCCTGGTGCCAGTCGATCTCCCCTTCGATCGCCTGGGCGTAGGGGTCGAGCAGCAGCTTGGACGGGTTGCACCGGGCGCCGCGGCGGGGGTCGTACGGGCCGTGCATCCGGTATCCGTAACGGCGGCCGGGCATCACCCCGGGCAGGTAGCCGTGCCAGACGAACGCGTCGGTCTCGGTCAGCGGGTAACGGGTCTCCTTGGCCTTCGGCCCGGGGCCGTCGAACAGGCACAGCTCCACCTGTTCCGCGGCCTCGGAGAACACTGCGAAGTTCGTTCCGGCGCCGTCGAAATGGGCGCCGAGCGGGTAGGCGTCGCCCGGCCAGACATTCGCCACTCTCGTCCTCCCGGATCGAGCAGGTCGAGGACCGCCGCGCCCGACGACCCCTGCCCCTGGTCCCTGGGGCCCCTTCCCCGAACGGCGATCTCCACACCGGCGCGCCGGTGTGGGGGTGCTGACCTGGATCGGCCCTGCACATCCCACCCCACTGGTCAATCCGGACATCCATCCGCTACCTTAGGAGAGCCTTACCTAATGGGGTCGCCCCGAGAACCCTCCGAAAGGTGTCCACCGGATGTACGTCTGCATCTGCAACGCCGTCACCGAGGACGCCGTACACCGCTGCGTGGCCGACGGGGCCCGCAGCATCAAGGAGGTCCGGGCGGCGGTCGGTATGAAGCCCGCCTGTGGTTCGTGCACCCGGCGGCTGTGCGACCTCGTCGGCGAACGGCGCACCGCCCTGGAGGCGATCGACGCCGCCGTCAGCGGCCCGCCGCTGCTGGCGGCACCCGACCTCCGGGGCGACCTGGTCAGCGAGAGGAGGCAGGCACCGCTCACCGCAGCCTGACATAACGCCTGATCATCCCGGCCGCCACTGCGGACCGGGCATGTTGCGTTGTCCTTTGTCGGTGTTCCATGCGACGATTGGTCGATATGGAAGGCGACAAGGACATCATCAACCTGCTCAACGAGCAGCTCACCGCGGAACTGACCGCCATCAACCAGTACTTCCTGCACGCGAAGATGCAGCAGAACTGGGGCTTCACCCGCATTGCCAAACACACCCGTGACGAGTCGATCGACGAGATGCGGCACGCGGAGACGCTGACCGACCGCATCCTCTTCCTGGAGGGTCTGCCCAACTACCAGCGGCTCGGCACGCTGCGCATCGGCCAGACCCTCGTCGAGCAGCTCGAATCCGACCTCACGGTCGAGATGGAGGCCGTGGCCCGGCTACGGCCCGGCATCGAGCTCATGCGCTCGCGCGGCGACGTGACCTCGGCCCGCATCTTCGAGGAGATCCTCGCGGACGAGGAGGAGCACATCGACTACCTGGAGACCGAGCTGTCCCTGGTGCGCTCCCTCGGCGAGCACAACTACCTGCAGCGGGTGTCCGGCACTCCCGGCGACGACGACTGACGCGCCCCACGCGCCCGTTCCCCTCCGGCCGAGGGGGACGGGCCGCCTCTCCTGTTTGATGGACCGGTGACCGACTCTCCCTACGCCGACCTCGACCGGCCGCCGCTGAACGAGCGGACGCTCACCCGGGCCCTGGTGCGCCCGGGCACCCTCTGGCGCGAGATCCGGGTGGTGCGGCGGACCGGCTCCACCAACGCCGACCTGGCCGCCGCGGCGCTCACCGGCGCGCCCGAGGGGACCATCCTGGTCGCCGAGGAACAGACGGCCGGGCGGGGCCGGCTCGGCCGGACCTGGGCGGCGCCGCCGCGGTCGGGCCTGCTGTTCTCGATCCTGCTGCGGCCCGAGGTACCGGTGGCGCGACAGGGCTGGATCCCGCTGCTGACCGGGGTGGCGGTGGCCACCGCGGTGCGCCGGATGAGCGCCCGCGCCCAGGCCGGAGACTTCGGCGAGCCCGTCCCCGGCGAGCAGGTGGACGCCCGGCTGAAGTGGCCCAACGACGTACTGGTCGGCGAGCGGAAACTGGCCGGGGTGCTGGCCGAGCGCGCCGGCGACGCCGTGGTCGTCGGGGTCGGGCTGAACGTGGTGCTGCGCGCCGCCGAACTGCCGGTCCCCACCGCCACCTCGCTGGCGATCGAGCACTCCGCGACGACCGACCGGGAACTCCTGCTGCGCGCCGTGCTGCGCGGTTTCGACACCGGCTACCGCGACTGGACGGCGGCCGGCGGCGACCCGGAGGCGAGCGGGCTGGCGGCCACCTACCGGGGGCTGTGCGCCACCCTCGGCCGCGAGGTCCAGGTGCACCTGCCCGGTGACCGGACGCTGACCGGAGTGGCCACGGACATCGATCCCGCGGGCTGCCTGATCGTGGCCGATGAGATCATCAGCGCGGGAGACGTCGTACACGTACGGTGATGGCGGACTTTACTCGCCGGAGCACCTTGCGGCATGGTTTCTGCCACGATATGCCGCGTGAGGCGTCCCCTGGGGGTGGAGATGTCGGCTCAGATGCCGGACCCGAAACGGATCGAGGAGATCCTGCTCGGAGGTGAGCTGCGCTACACCCGTGTCGACGCCGTCCGGCTGTCCGGGGTGACCAAGGAGTTCTCCGAGCGGCTGTGGCGCGCCTTCGGCTACCCGCACATGAGCGACGACGCCGTGGCGTTCACCGAGGGTGACCTGGCCGCCCTGGGCCGGCTGCGCCGGCTGATGGAGGAGGACGTCCTCGACGAGGACAGCGTGATCCGGATGGTCCGCGCCGTCGGCCAGACCATGACCCGGCTGGCCGAGTGGCAGGTCGAACTGCTCACCGCGCGGCTGGTCGGCAACGGGGGGCAGGAGCAGCCCAGCGCCGAGGCCGTGCAGATGGTCGTCGACGTGGCCGAGCAGCACATCAACGACTTCGAGCCGCTCATCGTGCACGCCTGGCGGCGGCAGCTCGCCCAGGCCGGGACGCGGCGGATGGCGGTGGCCGCCACCAGCGAGGACTCCATCCCGAGCCGGGTGCAGGCCACCGTGGGGTTCGCCGACATGGTGTCGTTCACCCAGCTCAGCCGGGAACTCGACGAGCTCGCGCTGGCCCGGGTCGTGGAGCGGTTCGAGGAGACCGCCTCCGACGTGATCGCCTCCTGCGGCGGGCGGCTGGTCAAGACGCTCGGCGACGAGGTGCTGTTCAGCGCCGACTCCCCCGGCCTGGGCGCCGAGATCGCGCTGCGGGTGGCCGAGGGCGTCAAGGACGAGACCGAGATGCCCGACGTCCGGGTCGGCGTGGCGTACGGCCCGGTGCTGCCGCTGATGGGCGACGTCTTCGGCACCACGGTCAACCTGGCCGCCCGGCTCACCTCCATCGCCCGGCCCGGCTCGGTCGTGATCGACTCCGAGCTGGCCGCGGAGCTGGACGGCATGAAGCAGTACGACATCACCCGTATCGTCCGGCGGCCCGCCCGCGGCCTGGGGATCATCCAGCCCTACGTGCTGCGCCGCACCTCCTGACCGGCCCGGCCGACCGGAGCGAGGATCGACCCGGCCCGCCCCCGGGAGATACGGCCCTCAGCCGGTGTTCTGCAGGCCGGCGGCCACCCCGTTGACCGACAGCAGCAGCAGTTCCTCCAGCCGGGCGCGCTCCTCGTCGGTGGCGTCACCGGCGCGGAGCGCGGTGAGCGCCCGTAGCTGCAGGTGGGACAGCGCGTCCACGTAGGGGTTGCGCAGCTCGACCGCGCGGGAGAGCACCCTACGGTTCTCCAGCAGGCGCTCGTGGCCGGTGACGGCCAGCACCAGGGAGCGCGTCCGGTCGTACTCGGCCAGGACCGTCTCGGTCAGGTCGGCCCGCCCGCCCAGCGCCAGGTAGCGCTCGGCGATCGCCCGGTCGGACTTGGCCAGGCTCATCTCCGCGTTGTCCAGCAGCGCGGCGAACAGCGGCCACGACCGGTACGCCTCGCGCAGTTCCCCGGCGTCGTCCGACACGGCCGCCAGCCCGCTGCCCAGGCCGTACCAGCCCGGCAGGTTGACCCGCGTCTGCGTCCAGGCGAACACCCACGGGATCGCGCGCAGGTCGCCCAGCCCGCGGGCCGCGGTGCGGCGGGACGGGCGCGAGCCGATGCGCAGCTCGGAGATCTCCTCCAGCGGGCTGACCCGGGCGAACCACCCGGCGAAGCCCTCGGTCTCGATCAGCGCGGTGAAGGCGGCCCGCGCGGCGTCGCTGATCTTGTCGGCCAGCGGGCGGAACCGGGCGGCGGCGGCCCGCGCCCGCTCCTCCACGGCGGGGGTCGAGGCCAGCAGCACCGCGTTGGTGACCTGCTCGACATGGCGCCGGGCGATCCGCGGGTGCCCGTACCGGGCGAAGATGACCTCGCCCTGCTCGGTGACCTTGAACCGGCCGGCCACCGACCCGGGGGCCTGGGCCAGGATCGCCCGGTTGGCCGGGCCGCCGCCGCGGCCCAGCGAGCCGCCCCGGCCGTGGAACATGGTCAGCTTGACGTCGTTGCGGGCCGCCCAGGCGGCCAGCGCCTCCTGGGTGTCGTACAGCCGCAGGGTGGCGCTGGTGGGGCCGAGCTGCTTGGCCGAGTCGGAGTAACCGAGCATGATCTCCAGCCGCCGCCCGGTCTCGGCCAGCCGGCGCCGCACCGCGGGCTGGGCGAGCATGCCCTCCAGCACCTCGGGGGCCCGCTCCAGGTCCTCGCCCGTCTCGAACAGCGGCACCACGTCCAGCACCGGGGCCCGGTCGCCGAGCGAGGCCGCCAGCTCGTAGACGTTGGCGATGTCGGTGGCCGACCGGGTGAACGACACCACGTACCGGCTGCACGCCCGCACCCCGAACCGCCGCTGGATCCAGGAGACCACCCGTAGCGTGTCGAGGACCTCCTCGGTCATCTCGCTGCGCGGGCCACCCGCGCGCACCTCGGCCAGCGCCTTCTCGTGCACCTGCGAGTGCTGGCGGATCTCCAGCTCGGCCAGGTGGAAACCGAACGTCTCGACCTGCCAGATCAGGTGCTGGAGCTCGCCGTAGGCCTGCCGCAGCGCGCCCGCTCCGGCCAGTGACTCCTGCACCAGGCGCAGGTCGGCCAGCAGCTCGTCCGGGGCGGCGTAGGCCAGGTCGGCGTCGCGCTGCCGGGTGGCGGCGACGCGCTCGGCCGCGAACAGCAGCAGTTGCCGGTGCGGCTCGCCGGGCGAGCGGTCGGCGATCTCGGTGAACCGGGCGGGCCGGGCGATGCCGGCCGCCGCCAGCGCGTTGCGCAGTTCGGCGGACGGCGGGGTGGTGGACTCGTGCGCGGTGAGCCGGCGGCCGATCCGGGTGCAGACGTTCTCCAGGGCGCGCAGCACGTGGTCGGCCTGGATGCTCACGGCCTCCCGGGTGACCTGCGCGGTGACATAGGGGTTACCGTCGCGGTCGCCGCCGATCCAGCTGCCGAACCGCAGGTAGGGCCGGGCCCGCGGCGGGCGCGCCCCGGTGCCCGCGGGGTCCAGCGCGGTGTCGAGGTCGCGGTAGATCTCGGGCACCGCCCGGAAGATCGTCTCGTCGAACGCGGCCATGGCGGTGCGGACCTCGTCCAGCGGGTCCATCTGGGTGTGCCGGCGCAGCGCGGTGCGCCACAGCAGGTCGATCTCCTCGCGCAGCCGGCGCTCGGTGGACGCCCGCTCGCCCGCGCCCGCCTGGGGGTCGCGCAGCGCGTCGAGCAGCCCGCTGATCCGCATGATCGCGGTGACCACGGCGCGGCGGCGGGCCTCGGTGGGGTGCGCGGTGAAGACCGGGCGCAGTTCCAGGTCGCCGAGCACGGCGTCCAGCCGGTCGTCGCCCATGTCCTTGATCTCGGCGACCGCCGCCGCGACCGAACCGGACACGGGGCCGCCGGTGTCGCGCTCGCGCAGCGTCCGGATGCGGTGGTGCTCCTCGGCCAGGTTGGCCAGGTGGAAGTAGACGGTGAAGGCGCGGGCGACCAGTTCGGCGCGTTCCAACGGCCAGCCCTCGACGATCTCGGCCACCGCCTCGATGGACATCTCGCCGCGACGCGCCAGGATGACCGCCCGGCGCAGCCATTCGACGTCGTCCAGCAGGCCCTGGCCGCCGTACTCGACCAGGCTCTCGCCGAGCATCGCGCCCAGCAGCTTCACGTCCCGGCGCAGGGATTCGGGCATCTCTTCCCGGGCGGAGCCGCGCCCCTGGACAGGGGCGGAGTCATGCGTGTCGGTAGCCACCCGCCCAGCGTAGCCAGCACCCCCCGGACCGCACCGCCCCGGAGGCACGCCTTGTGGTCTAGACCATCCTTACCCACCCCGGTCGCCATGCGGGCGAAAGGGCGTGGTTACCCTTTCGCCATGGCGATGGAAGCTCCCGAACCGGCGATCGATATCGACATCCACACCACCGCGGGAAAGATCGCGGACCTGGAACGGCGGCGCTACGAGACCGTGCACGCGGGCTCCGCGCGCGCGGTCGAGAAACAGCACGCCAAGGGCAAGATGACGGCGCGCGAGCGGATCGACGCGCTGCTCGACCCCGGCTCGTTCGTGGAGTTCGACGGACTCGCCCGGCACCGGTCCACCAACTTCGGCATGGAGAAGAACCGGCCGTACGGCGACGGCGTGGTGACCGGGCACGGCACGATCGACGGCCGCCAGGTCGCCGTGTTCAGCCAGGACTTCACCGTGTCGGGCGGCTCGCTGGGCGAGGTGTTCGGCGAGAAGATCTGCAAGGTCATGGACCACGCGCTGAAGACCGGCTGCCCGGTGATCGGCATCAACGACTCCGGCGGCGCGCGGATCCAGGAGGGCGTGGTCGCGCTCGGCCTGTACGCGGAGATCTTCAAGCGGAACGTGCACGCCTCCGGCGTGATCCCGCAGATCTCGCTGATCATGGGGCCGTGCGCGGGCGGCGCGGTCTACTCGCCCGCGATCACCGACTTCATCGTCATGGTCGACCAGACCTCGCACATGTTCATCACCGGGCCCGACGTCATCAAGACCGTCACCGGTGAAGAGGTCACGATGGAGGAGCTGGGCGGGGCGCACTCGCACAACACCAAGTCCGGGGTGGCGCACTACCAGGCGTCCGACGAGGACGACGCGATGGAGTACGTCAAGGCGCTGCTGTCGTACCTGCCGTCCAACAACCTCTCCGACCCGCCGGCGTTCGAGGTCCCGGTGGACGCCGAAGCCCTCGTCGAAGAGCTCGACACGCTGATCCCCGACTCCCCGAACCAGCCCTACGACATGCACACCGTGATCGAGCACGTGCTGGACGACGGCGAGTTCCTGGAGGTCCAGCCGCTGTTCGCGCCGAACATCGTCATCGGCTACGGCCGGGTCGAGGGGCGGTCGGTCGGCGTCGTGGCCAACCAGCCGATGCAGTTCGCCGGGACGCTCGACATCGACGCCTCCGAGAAGGCCGCGCGGTTCGTCCGGACCTGCGACGCGTTCAACATCCCGGTGCTGACCTTCGTCGACGTACCCGGCTTCCTGCCCGGCACCGACCAGGAGTTCGGCGGCATCATCCGGCGCGGCGCCAAGCTGCTGTACGCCTACGCCGAGGCCACCGTCCCGCTGGTCACCGTGATCACCCGCAAGGCGTACGGCGGGGCGTACGACGTCATGGGCTCCAAGCACCTGGGCGCCGACATCAACCTGGCCTGGCCGACCGCGCAGATCGCGGTGATGGGCGCGCAGGGCGCGGTGAACATCCTGTACCGGCGGGAACTCGCCGCGGCCGACGACCCCGACACCCGGCGGGCCGAGCTGATCAGCGAGTACGAGGACACGCTCGCCAACCCCTACATCGCGGCCGAGCGCGGCTACGTGGACGCGGTGATCAAGCCGTCCGAGACCCGGGGTCAGGTCATCCGGGCATTGCGGGCGCTACGGGAGAAGCGCCGCACCCTGCCGCCCAAGAAGCACGGCAACATCCCCCTTTAGGAGAGCCCCATGACGGCCCAGCCGTTCCTGCAGATCGTGCGCGGCGATCCCACACCGGAGGAGATCGCCGCGCTGGTGGCCGTGCTGACCGCCCGGGCCCGGGCCGCCGCCGGACCGCCGCCCCGCCGCACATCCGAGTGGACGGCCAGGTCCCGCGGCGTGCGCGCGCCCGTCGCGGCCGGCCCCGGCGCGTGGCGGGCGAGCGCGCTCCCCCGGTGACGGCCGCCGACATCTGACCGGCGGTTCACGCCCGGGAGGGCCGGGGCGGGAATAAGGTGAAACCTCATGGCCACCTCGGAGCTCGTTCCCCAGCCCGCCCGCTACGCACTCTTCGTGGACGCGGGGTACCTCTACGCGGCCTCGGGAGCGTTGCTGCTGGAGGCCAGTTCCCGCCGCGAGTACCGGGTGGCGGCCGAGAAACTCATCAAGGCGCTGACCGAGCACTCCAAGAGCATGGGCGGCGAGCCCGTCCGCGGCGATCTGCTCCGGGTGTACTGGTACGACGCCGCGCCCAAGCGGCAGCCGACCGTGGACCAGCGGGTCATCGCCAACCTGCCGCACGTCAAGCTGCGGCTCGGCAACCTCAACGCGCAGGGCCAGCAGAAGGGCGTGGACGCCCAGTTGCGCGCCGACCTGGAGGCGCTCGCCCGGTACCGGGCGATCACCGATGCGGTCCTGCTGGCCGGCGACGAGGACATGCTGCCCGCCGTCGAGGCCGCCCAGCGGTACGGGGTGCGGGTGCACCTGTGGGGCGTCGAGCCCACGCACGGCTCCAACCAGGCCGAGTGGCTGGTCTGGGAGTCCGACACGGTCGAGGTGCTGGCCGCCGACTTCCTGCGGCCCTACTTCACCAAGGCCAAGCCGGTGACGGTGCCGGCCCCGAGCCCCGCGGTCACGCCCAAGGCCCCGGCGGTGCCCTCGCCGTCGCAGGTGTTCGCCGGCCGGCCGCCGGCCGTCA
Source organism: Actinomadura craniellae (assembly GCF_003289645.1). Taxonomy (GTDB): domain Bacteria; phylum Actinomycetota; class Actinomycetes; order Streptosporangiales; family Streptosporangiaceae; genus Actinomadura_D; species Actinomadura_D craniellae. The sequence goes on from NZ_QLYX01000014.1 coordinate 26,808, forward strand.
AGCCCGTCGTGGCCGCCGGCCGGGCCACCACCCCGCTCCCGGTCGCGGCGGGCGACGGCAAGCTCGGTCCCGACCGGCACCAGATGCTGGAGATCGGCGAGCACGTGGCGCAGAAGTGGCTGTTCGAGCGGGGGCGCGACAACATCCGCGACCTGCTGCCCGGCCCGATCCTGCCGCCGGTCATCGACAAGGAACTGCTGATCGAGGCCGAGAAGGAGCTGGGCCGTTCCCTCCGCCCGTACCAGGAGGCCCGTACCTGGCTGCGCGACGGCTTCTGGGAGCGGGTGTACCGCGAGTTCGGCATCGGCGTCGGCAAGTCCGACTGACCGGATGACCGGATGAGGCCGCGTTCCGCGGCACGCCCCTGCGTCTTTGCAGGTGAAATCGACCAGATGTTATTAATCCGGATTTTCCGGAATTGCTACCTTGAGTGACTTCGTCTGATATTTCGCCGAGGTTAACCGGCGGTCCACAACCCTCTGGTGCGCTGTCCCGTCCAGACGACCCGTACAGCGATCAGACAAAGGCCCTCATGCGCAGCTACCTGGCCATCGTGGCCAAACACCCCGGGCGGCGAATCGCTCCGCCCGTACTGGCGACCGCCCGGACCGCGACCGTCGAAGGGTTACCCGTTCCGGCCGAAAACCTGAAAAGACAGGAGTGGATCAGCCCGCACGGCGATATCGCATTACTGGCCTGGTCGAACGAACCGAAACACGAACTTCTTCCCCCCATGCTGATTGATTCGGGCGCGGGCGTGGTCGGATACTGCGGGTACCTCGGCGACCCGGCCGAGGAGGAACTGCTGGCCGCCGCCGACCGGCTGGACACGCGGCTCGACGCGTTCGGCGGGGTCTTCTCGGTGTTCCGGGCGGACGGCACCGGGTTCGAGGCCGCCACCTCGATCGCCCGGGTGTGCCCCGTCTACCACACGGAGACCGCCGACCTCGCGATCGCCGGGAGCCGGGCCCTGCCCGTCCACCTGACGGCCCGGGCCGCACGGACCGGGCAGACCCGGCCCCGGCCGGACATCGACCTCCTCGGCCTCCAGGTGATGGTGCGGCACGGGTTCTACACCAACGACGAGACGCCCTTCCGGGACGTGCGCGCCCTGCCGGCGGCGGCGACGCTCACGGCCCGCCCCGGCAAGCCCGTCCGGATCGACCGGCGCCCGGCTCCCGAGGCCGGCGGGCGACCGGCCCGCGGCCGCGCCGCGCGGCAGGGGGTGACGGCCCTCGCCGAGGCCCTGCTGGAGGCGGCACGGCCCCTGGGCCGGCACGGCGAGCCGATCATGCTCGGCCTGACGGGCGGCCGCGACAGCCGGATCATGGCCGCCCTCCTGCACACGGCCGGGGTTCCCTTCACCGCCCGGACCCGCGGCTTCTCCGACGACCCCGACGTCGTCCTGGCGACCCGCATCGCCGGCATCCTCGGCGTGCCGCACGAGGTGGCGCTGCCCCGGGAGGACTCCGGAGGCCGGTTCCAGCAGGTCGGGCACCCGCTGCACCGGGCCCACCACGTCATCCGGATGTGCGAGGGCATGACGTCGGCCTACGAGAGCGTCAACGGCTTCGCCCCGTACACGATGACCCCCAAGACCTCCGGTTCCGGCGGGGAGACGCTGCGCGGCGGCTTCCTCTACGACCAGAACGACATCAGCCCGGAGGGAATCCGGCGCCGGGTGAAAACGATCTTCTGCTCCGCGGACGAGTTCCTGACCCCCGAAGCCCGCGAGCGGTCCCGCCCGCACCACGAGGAATGGGCCGAACGGGCGCGCGCCGACGGACCCGGCGTCCTCGACACCCTCTACCTGCACTACCGCACCGGGCGCTGGCTGGTCGGATCGCACACCGCCACGGTGATGAACTGGCCCTTCTACCACCCCTTCCTCGACAACCGGGTGGTGCGCGCCGCGCTGGAACTGCCGGCGACCTGGCGCCGGAGCGAAGAAGTGGTCTTCCGGATCATCGAGACGCTCACCCCGCAGCTGCGGGACCTGCCGCTGGAGGGCAAGCGCTGGGGGTTCGAGCGCACCCGTCCGCGCCGGATACTCAACCGCGGCCGCTGGCACGCCCGCGCCGCGCTCCTGCCGAGCGGGCGCACCTCGGGCTTCAACTGGCGCAAGCAGGCCGTCGAACCGCTCCTCGGCGTCATGCGGGAGCAGATCATGGATGGTCCGGCCGAGCTGTTCGACCTGGTGGACCGGGCTCGGATCGACGAGACGCTCACCCCGGGAGCCCAGGGATGGGCGATGCAGCGCTGGCACGTCTACACCCTCAGCGTGCTGCTGTCGGGCCGGTGGCGTGAACCTCTGCCGCCGGACCTGCCCGGGCTCGACATCCCGATCCCCTCCGCCCAGCCCCGCTAGCCGGAAACGCCCGGCAACGACCTACGCGTTTTGTGATTACGCCGACACAAAGCGTCGCAGTGTCGATACAGTCCGGGCGTGGTCGGGGCGCGGAAAGGATTCGTCGGCGCCGTCGGGGTGGGCGTGCTCACCCTGGCGGCGCTCACGGCGTGCCGTTCCCCGGCGCCGTTCTACCGCACCGGCACGGGCGGCCCCGGCGCCGCCGTGGTGGCACTCGGCGGCCCGGCCCCCTACGTCGCCGGCCCACCGGACCGGACGGCCACCGCCGAGCCGATGGAGCGGCCGCTCGACGTCTACGCGGGCACCCGGGGGCGGCTGCTCGGCGGGCGGCCCTACCCGCCCATGGTGTACGTGCCGAACGCCGGGCACGCCACCGTCGACGTCATCGACCAGCGGACGTACCAGATCGTCGGCCGGCTGTGGGTGGGGCCGCGGCCCCGGTACGTGACGCCCTCCTGGGACGGCCGGACCCTGTGGGTCAGCCACTCCGGCGGGCTGACCGCGATCGACCCGCGGAACGGGCGGCGCGGCCGGCGGGTACCGCTGGCCGATCCGCGCGGCCTCTACTTCCGTCCCGACGGCGGCGCCGCGCTGGTCCTGGCCGACGGCCCGCCGCGGGTCGACTTCTACGACCCCGCCCTGCTGCGCGGGCTGGGCTCGCTGCGGGTGCCCTGTTCCGAGCCGGAGCACGCCGACTTCTCCGCCGACGGCGCCCAGTTGGTGATCGGTTGCCCGCCGTCGGGTGAACTGGTCCGGGTCGACCCGGTGCGGCGCAAGGTCACCGGCCGGCTCCCGCTGGGCGCCGGCTCCCGGCCACAGCAGATCCGGCTCTCCCCCGACGGCCGGATGTTCTACGTGGCGGACGCGGCGCAGGGCGGGGTCTGGCTGATCGACGCCGCCCGGTTCCGGCGGGCGGGCTTCGTGCCCACCGGGGCCGGGGCGCACGGCCTGCACCCCGGCCGCGACGGCCGGCTGCTGTACGCGGCCGGGCGCGACGACGACTCCGTCACCCTGATCGACTTCGCCGCCCGCCGGGTGGTCGGCCGCTGGTGGCTCCCGCCGGGCGCCGCCCCCCAGGTCGTGGGGATGTCCGCTGACGGCGGCACGCTCTGGCTGTCGGGCCGGGGCGCCGTACACGTCGTCTCCACCCACACCGGCCACCTGCTGCGCACCCTGTGGACCGGCGGCGCCGCCCCCTACGGCCTGGCTGTCTACCCCCAGCCGGGCACCCGCTCCCTGGGCCCCACCGGCCACACCCGCTGACCCCGCCCCGCACCTTCACTGATCCTTCAGGGTTCAGGGCGCCATAACGCACCGAAAGCTGAAGGATCAGCGGAGGGGCGGCCGCGTCAGATGCCGTGGGCGGGGATGCGGTGGCGCGGGAGCAGTTCCTCGATCAGGGCCTCGGTTTCGGGCTGGATCTGGTCCAGGAGGGGGTCGTGGCCGAGGTAGGCGCGGAGCTCGTCGGCGACGACCTCGACCTGGGTGAGATCCCCCGCGGCGTGGGTGGCGCGCAACAGGTCGCGCCAGAGCACCTCCTCGTCGGGGACCAGCCGCAGCCCCGCCCGGGCGGCCTCAACCGCGCCCCGGGCGTCACCGTCGTCCAACCTGATCAGCACCAGCCGGTGGGAGACGTCGATCACCCGGGCGGTGGCCTCGTACTCCAGGTCGTCGGCGGCCAGCCAGCCGTACCGCCCGCGCGGCCGGTCGGCCAGTAGCGGGCCGCGAACCAGGTCGAGGGCGTACGCCATGTACGCCGCCTCGGAGTCCGGCTCGGCCGCCGACCGCCAGACCAGCCAGCGGAACACCGACCAGTCGATCCGGACCTCCGAACCGAGCCGGATGCGTCCCCGCTCGTCGTAGTACAGGTTCGGCCGGCCGCGCGAGTCGCGGCCCAGCCAGTCGGAGACCCGGGCGATGGTGGCGTCGCGCACCCCGGCGGTGACGCCGCGCGGCCAGACGGCACCGCCCAGCACGGTCGGGTGCACGCCACCGGGATGCGCGGCCAGGTAGACCAGCACCTCGGTGCAGAGCGGGCGCCGGCTGTCGTCCATGGGGCCCGGGGCGTCCACCTCGACGGAGCCCAGCAGCCGGATGTCCGCGGCGGGCCGGTCGTCGACCGCGGCGGGCGGCTCGTCGCCCAGCGCGGCCCGGGGGTCGGGTAGCGCCGCGGCGTCCAGCCGGCCGGCGGTGTGGAAGAGGTCGACGACCGCCCGGTACTGCTCGTCCGGGATGAGCTGCGCCTCGACGTCGAAGCCCAGCACCCCGGCGTGCAGCGCACCCTCGGGGGTGACCTCCCAGGTCCAGGCGGCGCTGGAAACGTCGCCGGGCACCAGGTAGCCGGCGGCCATCCGGCGCCCGGTACGGGCCAGCGCGCCCAGCCGGGCGGCCTCGTCCGGCGTGGGCTCGTCGGCCATGATCAGGTAGTGCGGCATCCACGCCTCGCCGAACACGCCCCGGCAGCGGCCGGTGAGCACGGAGTCGGCGCCGGAGGCGGCCAGCGCCTGCCGCACCTCCTCGGTGCGTCCCTCCAGTTCGGGCAGCGCGTCGGCCAGCGTGTGCACGGCGCGGATCCGGTCGGGGGCGACCTGGACCAGTTCGGAGCCGAAGCCGACCAGGGTGATCCGCATGTGGTCGGACCAGCGGTTGGTGGCCAGTTCCAGGGCGACCGCCGCCAGCACCGCGCGCCGGGTGTCGGCCGGGCCGCGCAGCGCGATCAGCCCGTGCGCGGCCTCCAGGTCGACCAGGATGCGGCCGGTGTCGTTGGTGCCGATCGAGACCAGCCCGGGGTAAGGGGCCAGCACCTCGCCGAGGTCGGCGGCCTCCAGTTCGGGCAGCGCGGTGGCGTGCAGCCGCCAGACCTGGCCGTCGTCGTGGGCCTCCCAGGGGGCGGGCGGGTGCCGGTCGGCCGGGGCGATCCACAGGTCGAGGCTTTCGGCCCCCAGGTGCACGCCGTACACGGTGGGCAGGGTGCGGTCGTCGGCCGCCAGGCTCTGGGAGAGCTGCCGCAGCCCCAGGTCCAGCAGCCTGACCGCGTCCTCGTCGGAGCCGATGCGTAGCGCCTGCTCGGCGGCGGCCGCCGCCCCCTCGGGCCGGGCGATCATCTCGCCGAAGCCGCGGTGCCAGCGCTGCTCGCGGCGGCGCCGGCCCAGCGCGGCCAGCAGGCCCGCGGCCAGTAGCGCGCCCGCCGCCAGGCTCTGCGGCCAGCCGATGTCGACCGGCACGAGATCGACGTCGGCCGCGGGCTGTTCGGGCCGCTCGGACGGCTGCCCGCCGCCCGGCACCTGCGCCCCGCCGGTGCCGGCCTCGCCGCCGAGTTCGGTCGGGGTGCGCGGGCGGCTCGTCTCGGCCGGGCGCTCCGCGGGGCGTTCTGCGGACGGCTTGGGTGCCGGCGCGGCGGCGCCGGGCTCCGTCGGCGTGGCCCGGGCCGGCGGCGGGACGGGCTGGGCGGACGGCGGCTCTGCGGGAGGCCGGGTGGGCTGCGCGGGCTTCGTCGGCGTGGCCCGGGTCGGCGGCGGAGCCGGGGCGGGCTGGGCGGACGGCGGCTCGGCCGGCTGGGTGGCCGGTGGCTCGGCCGGCGGGGTGGGTTGCGCGGACGGCGGCTCGGCCGGTGGCGCGGGCTGCGCGGACGGCGGCTCCTCGGCCGGTGGGGCCTGGACGGGTGGTTCGGGCGCCGGGTCGGGTTTGGCCTTGCCGTACTGGAAGTACTCGTCGAGGTCGTCCACGGGGACCACCCGGGCGTTCGCCGCGTCGGCGGGCATCTCCAGGATCCAGCCGGGCCGGATCAGGCTGGCGATGGAGAGCTTGGACCCGTCGGGCTGCTCCCGGCCCTTGTTCAGCGCGTAGATCTCCTTGTAGCGGCGGCCGTCGCCGAGGCACTTCTCGGCGATCTCCCACAGGCTCTCGTGGTGCCGTCCCTCGGGCGGCTGCACCCGGTAGATCTTCGTGGTCAGCGCCTTCTGGGTGGGCTGCTCGGTGGGCAGGTCGGCCGCCGCCGGCGGGGGCGTCTCCGCGGGGGCGGTCGCCGCCATCTGGCGGAACTGCGGGGCCTCGGTGGCGACCGCCTGGGCCGGCTGCAGGCCCCGGCCGGCGGCGAACGCCGGCACGATCGCGGTGGTGGCGGTGAACAGCAGCAGCGCGGTCACCACCAGCCGGTGCACCAGGGACTGGGTGCCGCCGGCCAGCGGGACCCGGGCGGGCACGCCGATCCCGCGGATCCCCGCGTGCACCTCGACGGCCACGCAGACGAGCAGTTGCAGCCAGGCCAGCCAGACCAGCGCGGCCAGGATCGTGAGCAGCGTGCTCGGCCCGATCTGCTGGGTGAAGTCGTCGAGCGCGGGCGGCCGGTCGGGCAGCGGCGACCCGAAGACGGCCAGCAGCAGGACCGGCACCCCGACCACCAGGGCCGCAAGCAGGACGGTGGCCGCCACGCCCGCGAGCACGTCGCCCGCGCTGCGCCGGCCCCGGATCTTCACAGGCTCTCTAGCTGCCATCGCGCGCCCCTAGGGGTTGCCGTCATCGGGATGGGCGGACGCCGTCGACGTCATCTTAAACTCGCTGAAGCCGGGGAGCAGGTTGAGCAACTGCGGTTGTACCGCGATGGTCACCGTCACCTCGACCTCGTCGCCGCCGGGGTAGCGGCACAGCGGCGTCCCCTCGAGTTCGTCGGGGTACTCGTCCAGGAACGCGAGGGCCCGGCCGCGCATCGCCTTGGCCACCGGCATGCTGAACGCCACCCCGCTCAGGTCGGCGTCGCACTGGACGGTGACGGTCACCTGTCCGCCGGGCCCAAATTCACTGACGTCCGGGGTGACCTGCGGCCCGCCCTTGCACCAGCTCGTGCCGCCGATCGAGTACTCCACGGCCTCCCGGGCGAGGCTGGCCGCCGCCTCGGGGCTGCGCCCGGTGGACGCCGCCCGGGCGGCGTCCCGCGCGGCACCGTTGATCTGGCTCTGCACGTCGACCACCCGGCCCACCGCCACCAGGAACATCATGAAGACGATGAACAGCGGGGCCAGCAGCACGAACTCCAGGGACAGCGAGCCGCGCTCCCGGCCCCCCATCACGGGTTCTCGCACTGCGTCCCCTCTCCCACGTCGGGACGGAAGCACTCGCGCGGCCCCCCGGCCCGCTTGGTGACGTTGAACTTGAACCCGGGGATCACCTCGACCGCCTTGCCGCGGACCTCCACCCACCGCTGGTAGCCGTCACCGCCCACGGTCACCTGCGGCTCGCCCAGCAGCCGCGGCCCGTAGTTCAGCACGGACTTACGGGCCCGCTGCTCGGCCGAGGTCTGCCAACCCGCGGTGTCGTCGCCGCGTGCCACCCGGGCCCCGTCCTGGGCTGCGGCCAGGGCGACGTGCTGGGCGTGGTAGACCAGCGCGAACTGGACGACCAGCAGGATGACGGCCACGAGCAGCGGGGTGAGCATGGCCAGTTCCAGGCTGCTCGCCCCCCGATCTGCGGGTCTCCGCGGGTTCCGCGACATTCAGAAAGCGGGGGTGTCTTTGTTGATGTCGGTCTGCGCCTTCTGCACCCGGCCCCGGATCGTGGCGTACACCGCCAGCGCGATGATCACCAGGATGCCGGAGATGATGGCCCACTCCAGGGCGGACGCGCCCCGGCTGCGGTCCTCGGTGCGCAGCGCGTGGATGCGGGCCCCCAGCATGGCCCGCAGATAGAAGATCACCGGGTCGTTGAGCGGATTCATGGCTCTCCTTGCGGTTCTCATGCCGTGAGCAACCTCGTCACGGCGGGATAGGTCAGGAAGATCAGAAAGGCCGCGCACAGCAGCAACTGGGCGACCAGCATCGACTGGGAGCGCTCGCCGGCCTTGCCCTCCAGCTCGGAGACCTCCCGGCTGCGCATGGACGCCGCCCGGGCGGTCAGCGACTGGCGGATCTTGGCTCCGTCGTCGGCCACCAGCGTCAGCGCCGCCGCGAGGTCGCGCAGTTCCGCCACGTTGACCTCGTCGCCCAGCGTGCCCAGCGCCTGCCAGGGGGTCTGGCCGGTGATCCGGGCGTTGGTCAGCGCCTCACGGATGCGCCGCAGCGGCCAGCTGTCGCCGATCTGCGAGGCGGTCATCAGCGCTTCGGGCACCCCGCGCCCGCCGGACAGGTTCATCGCCACCAGGTCGAGGAAGGCGCCCACCACGTGCCGGAAGTCGCGGCGGCGGACCGCCGCCTCCTGCCGCAACTGCATGTCCGGGAAGAAGAAGAACACGCCCGCCAGCACCAGGCCCAGCCACACCGGGACCACCACCGGGATGCCCAGCAGCGCGCAGTACGCCGCCAGCAGCGGCATCAGCACCAGCACCCCGGCCGGCAGCAGGAACTTGGTGGCCAGGAACGCCTCGAACGACCGGTCGAGCAGCGCCAGGTCGGCGCGGACCGTCCGCTGCTCCCAGCCCTGGGACGCGTAGAACCGGGCCAGTGCCGTGCCCAGCCGCGCCCGCAGGCCGCCGAACCGCTCCGAGGTGGTACCGCCGGGTCGCGGGGCGTCCTCCTGGCGGCTGGCCCGGGCGTCGAACGCCGCCAGCCGGGAGGCCAGCCCGGGACGGGACGGGAACAGCGCCCGCACCAGGGCGAAGACGCCCAGCCCGACCAGACCTCCGGCGATCAGCGCGGCGTTCACGAGGTACCACCGCCCGCGTCCATGGCGTGCCGGCCGCGCAGCGGCGGGGCGCCCGTGCCCTGCCAGCTCGCCACCGTGGCCGGCACCTGGGCCGGAACGCCCGGCTGGTCCCGGGGCGTACCCATGATCCGTTGCGGCAGGTCGTACCGGGCCAGCCGGCGCAGCCACAGGAACCCGGCGGTGTACAGGGCGATCACGCCGACCAGCACCGCCTGGCCGAGCACGCTGTCGTACGGCTCGACGTATTCGGGGTTGAACACCGCCAGCAGCAGCGCCACCCCCGCGGAGAAGCCCACGACGATCTGCACGCTGCGCCGGGTGGTCCGGCGGTCGGCCTCGACCCGGCGGCGCATGTCGAGCTCGGCCCGGGCGGAGCCGGCCAGCGCGCCCAGCATGTCGCGCAGGCCGGGGCCGCGCAGCCGGGCGTTGAGCATCAGCGCGCCGATCACCAGGTCGGCGGAGGAGTCGTCGAGGTCGTCGGCGAACCGGCGCAGCGCCTCCGGCAGCGGCATCCGGGTGTGCATCCGGTCGACCAGGGTGCGCAGGTCCGGCTGGAGCACCGGGGCCGCGGCGCGCAGCGAGGCCGGGATCGCCTGTTCCAGGCCGACCGCGCCGGCGATGGTGTCGCGCAGCGACTCGGTCCAGGCGGCCAGCGCCTCCAGCCGGGCCATCGCCTTGCGCTCCTCGGCCGCGCCGCCGCCGATGGTGTTCCAGGCGAAGACGAGCAGACCGGCGCCGATCGCGGCGACCGGCCACCGGGTGATCACCAGCACTCCGGCGCCGACCCCGATCGCGGCCGTCCCGCGGGTGCCGAGCGAGCGCACGATCTCCTCGCGGCTGCGCCGGGGGGTCGGCTTCCCGGGCCGGGCGGGCAGCCCGCGCAGGGCCACGACCAGCAGTAACAGCCCGCCCCCTACCAGGGCTCCGGCGAGCACGGCCAGCAGGACGTCGGGCGTGGTCTGGGGGTTCACTGCCACATCACCGCCCCCGGACCGGCCGGGTGGTAGCCGAACTCGGCGAGGTCGTCCAGGCAGGAGATCGGCGCCCCGGGCACCGCGTGGCCGGTCGGCCCGGTGACGAACACCTCGCTGGACAGCACCCGGCCGTCCACCCCGGTGACCTCGCGCACGCTCGACACGTAGCGCAGCAGCCGGCCGCCGCGCTGGTAGTCGTTGCGCTTCTCGATGAAGACCACGAAGTCGATCGCGCCCGCGATCAGCATGTGGGTGGCCTCGATCGGCAGCCGTTCCTCGGACTGGATGGCGTAGGTGGCGACCCGGTTGAACACCTCGGAGGAGGAGTTGGCGTGGATCGTGGACAGCGACCCGTCGTTGCCCTGCGTCATCGCGTTCAGCATGGTGACGATCTCGTCGCCCAGCACCTCGCCGACGATCACCCGGGACGGGTTCATCCGCAGCGACCGGCGGACCAGGTCGGCCATCGAGATGGCGCCCTCGCCCTCGGAGTTGGGCAGCCGCTGCTCGAACGCCACGCAGTTGGGGTGCAGTTCGGGGAACTGGTCGAGGCCGAGTTCCAGCGCCCGCTCGACGGTGATGAGCCGTTCGCCCGGCGGAATCTCGTTGGCCAGGGCGCGCAGCAGGGTCGTCTTGCCCGCGTTGGTGGCGCCGGCGAGCATGATGTTCTTGCGGGCCGCGACGGCCGCCTTGAAGAACTGGCCGAGCTCGGGGCTGAGCGTGCCGTTGCCGATCAGGTCGGCGAGGAAGACCTTGCCCAGCCGGGCCCGCCTGATCGACAGCGCGGGCCGCATGGTCACGTCCATCACCGCGGAGAGCCGGGAGCCGTCGGGCAGCCGCAGGTCCAGCTCGGGGTTGGCGGTGTCGAACGGGCGGGACGACAGGCCGCTGTAGGCCGCCAGGATCTGGATGAGCTCGACCAGTTCCTCGTCGCTCTCGGCGACCGGCTCGCCCATCACCTCCCGGCCGTCGGCGTAGCCGATGAACACCCGGTCGCAGCCGTTGACGTCGATGTTCTCGATCTCGGAGTCCTCCAGCAGCGGCTGCAACCGCCCCACGCCGAACAGCGCGGCGTGCACCCCGGCCGCCAGCGCCTCCTCCTCTTCGGCGTTGGGCGGGCGGCGGCCGGCGGTGATCTCGCCCCGGGCGAACTCCTCCAGCACCTGGGCGATCAGGGCGCGGGCGAACTGCCGCTCGTCCTCGCCGGACATGGGCGGCAACCCGGCGCCGGCGTCCAGCCGCCGCTGCTGGGCGAGCCGGTCACCGACCTCCTGGCGGAGCCGCTTGACGAGACCGTGGTCCACTTACCGCTCCCTTTCCGGCGCGTACAGGGAGCGGCCGGGTACCCGGCCGTTGGCGGTGTGCAGCGGGGCCATCCGGGCGGCGATGTTCCCGGCCAGCTCGCGCGCCGACCTGATCAGCAGTGACCGGTCGAGCCGCCCGCCCCACTGGCCGCGCAGCATCTCGGCGCCCTTGGGGTCGAGCGCGAACCCGCCGAGCACGGTCGCGGAGAGCTGGGCGTTGGTCACGATGCGCTCGACTTCGGCGATCGAACCGCGGAAGTCGCGCGGGTCGGCGATCACCACCACTCCGATCGGCGGGGTCCCGCGCAGTTCCTCCTGCAGCGCCGAGACGCGTTCGCGCAGGTGGGCGACCTGTTCGAGGGTCGGCCGGGTGAACAGCACGACCAGGTCGGCCGAGCGCAGCAGGTCCAGGGCCGAGCCGCCCGCGCCGAGCCGCCCGCAGTCGGCCAGCACGTCGACCGGGGCCAGCCCGGCGAACGCCCGGCCCAGCGGGCCCCACAGCCAGGTCATCGCGTGGGCCTGCTCGGCGTTGGTGGTGCCGATCAGCACGTCGAGACCGCCGACCAGCCGCTGGCAGTGCTCGCCGATCTGGTCGGGGCGCAGCCCGCGGCGGGCCGTCGCGGCCAGGCTGAGCAGGCCCCGGGCCGGGTTGAGCACGCCGCCCGACTGGTTGCCGGCGCCCTCGGCGGGCAGCCGGTAGACCAGGTCGCCGCCCGACTGGTCGCACTCGGCGACCAGCACCGGGCGGGGCCAGACCGCGCCCAGCGCGACGGCCGCCGTGGTGACGCCGGGCGCCCCCTTGTCGGCCGCGAGCGCGATGAGTGCCACGGTCAGCCCCCCACCGGCGGCGAGGACAGGCCGGGGCTCGGTGAGACGGGCTGCCGCGGGGCCTGCTGGACCGGGGGCTGCTGCGCCGGTGGCTGCTGGCCGGCGGGCGGCACCGTCGTCCCGGTGGGGATCACCGCGACCGCGATCGCGCCCGCGGACGCCGCCTGGGTCACCAGCGGCGCCTGGGCGGGCGGCACCGCCACCGAGACGGTCACCTGCTCGCCGCGCACCGTGCCCTCGCGCCCGTCCCCGCCGACGTCGTAGACGATCGCCTCCTCGGCGAGCACCGCTCCGGGGCGCGGCCCACCGCTGGCGGCGGTGCCCACCGCGTACAGGCTGACCCGCAGGCCGGGCCGCAGCCCGTTGGCGGGCATCTGCCCGGGCTTGAGGGCCAGTCCGACGATCAGCCGGCCCCGGATCGCGTCGTTGGTGCCGCTGACCATCCCGTTGGTCAGCAGCGCCCCCCGCACCAGCGGGACGGCCGCGTACGCCTGGGTGACCTTGTGCCGCTCGGACCAGCGGATGTACGCGATGCCGGTGTCACCGATCTGCACCTCTTCCAGGGCGCTCGCCGGGATCTGCTGCCCGGCCGCCACCGGCTGGGCGATCCGCACCGCCGAGACCCGCTGCCCGCTCGCCATCACCAGGTAGGCGCTGGCGAGGGCGCCGCCGATGATGAGTAGCACGGCGAGGGCCGCCAGCGCGGGCTTGCGCTCGCGCGGCGGGACGGGCAACCGCTGCCCGGCGCCGGACCCCAGCCCGGTGCGTCCGAGTGCCGCCGGATTGCCCGGGGCGGTCGTTTGACTGCTTTTCATCGCTGAGGCAACTCCGAGGTGCGCGTACGGCCGCAGCGACCCATGCTTGCCGGGTCTGCGACGCCCCGTCAATGGATTCGGTGAGGTGAAGCCATGCCGTAACCCGGTGTATGCCGGTGACCAGCCGATTCGACGATCACCTGCCCCCTGACACCGGTCACGGTGGAAACTGACAGTCACGGCCGTAACTCCGTAACCGCCGTGCCGCACGCGGTCGGCGCGCAGTCTCTAAGCTGGCGGAGCGGGTTTCGGTAACGGCGCGAAAACGGAGGGGTGAATGCGCATCTCGCTCACCGCGCTGACCGGTCAGGGGCCACGGGACATCGTGATCAATGCCGATTCCGATTTGACCGTCGGGACCATGGCGCAGTCGCTATTCCGGGTGTTGAACGACGATTCCCGCACTGAAATCGGACAATTGACCCAGGTCAAGCCTGCTTTCCGGTTGTGGACGGACGGCCGGATGCTCGACCCCCAGGCCCGGGTGGTGCGTGAGCTGCGTGACGGCGCCGTGGTCACCGTGGAGTCCAGATCCGCTCCCGCGACCGTGCTGGCCGAGCCCACCGGGCTGGTGGAGGTCCGGGTCGCCGGCGGCCCCGCGGCGGGCGCGGTGCACCGGCTGGGGCTGGGCACCGCCACGCTCGGTAGCGGCGAGGACGTCGACATCCGGCTCACCGACCCCGGCGTCCCGGAGCGGTCGCTGCGCATCACCGTGCGGCGCGACCTCGTCACGGTCGAGACGTCGATGCGCACCGAGGCCGTCCTGGACGGGGTGCCGGTCGACGACAGCGCCGAGTGGCCGGTCGGCGGGATGCTCGCCGTCGGCTCGTCGGTGCTGACCCTGGCGCCGAGCACCGTCCCGGACACGCACCTGGAACCGATGGACGACGGCGGGCTGGCGTTCAACCGGCCACCCCGGATCGACCCGTTCCGCCCGGCCCGCCGGCTGACGGTGCCGGAGCGGCCCGAGCGCAACCCGCGGGAGCGGCTGCGGCTGTTCGGTGCGCTGCTGTTTTCCGCGTTCGGGCTGGTCATGGCCGTGGTGCTGGACCAGTGGTGGTGGGCGCTGCTCGCACTGAGCTGGCCGCTGCTGGTGGTCGGCGAGTGGATCGGCGACCGGCTGTACGGGCGCAAGACGTACAAGAAGGCGATGAAGGAGTACCTCCGGCGCAGCGCCGAGTTCGACACCGCGCTGGAGGAGCTGCGGCGGGCCGACGAGGCCGACCGGCGGTCGCTGTCCCCCGATCCCGCCGAGGTGCTGCTGACCGCCACCGGGCCCCGGCGGCGGCTGTGGGAGCGCCGCGCCGCCGATCCCGACGCCCTGCACCTGCGCGTCGGCCTGGCCGACCTGCCCGCCGAGATCGAGCTGACCGACGGTGCCCCGCCGCCGGTCGCGCGCACCGTCCCGCTGCCGCTGTCGCTGCCGGAGCTGGGGGTGGTCGGGCTGACCGGGCCCCGGCCGGCCTCCCGCGGGCTGGCCCGCTGGCTGGTCGCGCAGGCGGCGACGCTGCACAGCCCGCGCGACCTGATGATCGTGGTGCTGTCGGCGGAGGACGACGGCGCCGAGCACTGGAACTGGGTGCGCTGGCTGCCGCACTGCGCGCCGCGCGAGGGCGAGGAGTGCGTGGCGCTGGTGGGCGCCGACCCCGAGTCCGTGGCGCAGCGGGTCACCGAACTGGCGATCCGCATCACCGAGCGGCGCCGGTCCGGAACGTCCCCCTACAACATCCTGGTGGTGCTCGACGGGGCCCGGATGCTGCGCCGGGTGCCGGGCATGCCGCAGGTGCTGGCCCGGGGCGCCGAGCTGGGGCTGTACGCGATCTGCCTGGACGACGAGGAGCGGCTGCTGCCCGAGGAGTGCTCGGCGGTGGCGGCCCTGGAACCGGGCGGGACGCTGCGGCTGCGCGGGCACGACCTCGACACCGTCGGCACGGTCCTGGCCGACCAGGTCTCCGCCGCGTGGTGCGACCGGCTGGCCCGGGCGCTCGCCCCGGTCCGCGACGTCTCCCGCGAGGACGACTCGACGGCGGCGCTCCCCGCCCAGGTGCGGCTGCTGGACCTGCTGGACGCGCCCGACCCGACCGCCGAGCGCGTGCTGGCCGGCTGGGCGGAGGGCGGCCGGTCCACCCGGGTGCCGGTCGGGCTGGCCGCCGACGGCCCCTTCTTCGTCGACCTGCGGGCCGACGGCCCGCACGGCCTGGTCGCCGGGACGACCGGCGCAGGCAAGTCGGAGCTGCTACAGACGCTGATCGCGTCGCTGGCCGTGGCCAACCGGCCCGACGAGATGACGTTCGTACTGATCGACTACAAGGGCGGCGCGGCGTTCAAGGACTGCGCGGCGCTGCCGCACACCGTGGGCATGGTGACCGACCTCGACGGGCACCTGACCGAGCGGGCGCTGGAGTCGCTGGCCGCCGAGCTGCGCCGGCGCGAGGAAGTCCTGCTGGGCGCCGGGGCCAAGGACGTCGAGGACTACAACGAGCTGCGCGACGGGGGCGAGCCGCTGCCCGCGATGCCCCGGCTGGTGCTGGTGATCGACGAGTTCGCCACCCTGGTCGCCGAGCTGCCCGACTTCGTGGCCGGGCTGGTCGACATCGGGCGGCGGGGCCGGTCGCTCGGGGTGCACCTGCTGCTGGCCACCCAGCGGCCGGCCGGGGTGGTGACCGCCGAGATCCGGGCCAACACCAACCTGCGGATCGCGCTGCGGGTCACCGACGCCGACGAGTCCACCGACGTGCTGGACGACCCCGCCGCGGCGGGCATCGCCAAGTCCACCCCGGGCCGGTGCCACGTCCGTTCGGGGGCCGGGGCGGTGACCGCGGTGCAGTCGGCCCGGATCGGCGGGCGGCGGCCCGGTAGTGCCGATCCCGGCGAGACCTCCGTGCTGGCGCTGCCCTGGCAGGGGCTGGGCCGGGCGCTGCCGTCGTCCCGCCGCGCGGCCGACGACGGCGGGACGGTGACGGACCTGGCCGTGCTGGTGCGCGCGGTCGGCGAGGCGGCCCGGCGGGCGGGGCTGACCCGGATGCCGCCACCGTGGCTGGACTCGCTGCCCGAGCGGGTGCGGCTGTCGGCCCGCACCGCGGCGGGCGGGTCGGTGGTGGACGTGCCACCGGTCGAGTTCGGGGTGACCGACCTGCCGGAGTCGCAGTCGCGCGCACCGCTGGCGCTCGACCTGGTCGGCGGCGGGCACCTGTACGTGGCCGGCTCCCCCGGATCGGGGCGGTCCACCACGCTGCGGTCGCTGGCCGGGGCGCTGGCGGCGGCCTGCTCCCCCTACGACGCGCACCTGTACGCGATCGACTGCGGGGGCGGCGCGCTGCTGCCGCTGGCGGCGCTGCCGCACTGCGGCGCGGTGGTCGGCCGCGACCAGCTCGACCGGGTGGAGCGGCTGCTGGCGGCGCTGGCCGCCGAGGTCGGGCGGCGGCAGCGGCTGCTCGCGGAGGCCGGGTTCGCGTCGCTGGCCGAGCAGCGCGCCACGGTGCCGGCCACCGAACGGCTGCCCTGGATGGTGCTGCTGCTCGACCGGTGGGAGGGGTTCCTCGCCGCGTTCGAGCACTACGACTACGGGCGGCTGGCCGACACGCTGCTGCACCTGCTGCGGGAGGGCTCCTCGGTGGGCCTGCGCGCGGTGTTCACCGGCGACCGGTCCGGGCTGGGCGGGCCGCTGTCGACCGTGTTCGACCGGCGGCTGGTGCTGCGGATGGCCGACCCCGCCGACTACGGGTTCGCCGGGCTGCAGGAGCGGCAGGTGCCGTCCTGGATGCCGCCCGGCCGGGCGCTGGAGACGCTGGGCCCGGGCCGCCCGCTGCGCGAGTCGCAGATCGGCCTGCTGGCGGACGACCCCACCGGCCCGGCGCAGGTGGCGGCGCTGCAGTCGCTGGCCCGGGCCGCCGCCGAGCGGTACGGCCGGCTGCCGCACCGGATGCGTCCCCTGCACGTGGACGAGCTGCCGGTCCAGGTCTCCTACGCCGAGGCGTTCGGGCTGGAGCCCGGCTTCCGGGCCCCGTCGCCGCTGTGGTCCCTGGTCGGGGTGGGCGGCGACACCCTCGCCCCCGTCGGGGTGGACCTGCTGGCCGAGGGCCCCGGGTACGTGGTGGCCGGGCCGCCCCGCTCGGGCCGCTCCACCACCCTGCTGACCATGGTGGCGTCGCTGCTCGACCCGGCGGTGGGCGGCGGGCTGGTCCCGGTGGTCCTGGTGACCCCGCGCCGCTCCCCGCTGTCGGCGCTGGCCGGCCGGCCCGGGGTGCTCGGCCCGCTGGACGCCTCCGCCACCGAGGACGACCTGCTGGAGTTGCTGGAGCGCGAGCACCGTTACGTGGTGGTCGTCGACGACGCGGAACTGCTGGACGAGACGGAACTCGACGACGCCCTGTGCCGGGTGCTGCGCTCGGCCCGCGACGCCGAGCACGCGGTGATCCTGGCGGGCACCACCCAGGACCTCGGCCGCGGCTACCGGGGCTTCCTCTCCGACTCCCGCCGCTCCCGCTCGGGGCTGCTGCTGGCGGTCGAGTCCCCCGACGACGGCGACCTCTTCGGCCTGCGCCTGCCGCGCAACACGACCGCCGCCGGCCCCCTCGGCCGTGGGCTGCACGTCGCCCTCGGTGTCTCCCAGCCGATCCAGGTCGCCCTTCCCCCGGAGGGGGATCCCAGCTGATCACGCCGGTATTTCCACGGGATCACCAGGCAATGGAATTTAAAAGTCACCTATCCGGGTACGGCCCGCGTTGAATGGTGCTCAGAGGCACTGAGTGAGACGAAGGGGTCCCGCCTCCCGGGCGATGTCGGGCGCGGGTCCCACGACGGGGTGGACGACGATGGGCACTGGCGACGAACGGGAACTGATCTTCGATCCGGCGTTTTTAACCGAGCGGCAGCGGGCGGGCCGTTCCTGCGTGGTGTGCCACAAGTCGTGGCCACGCCCCAGGGAGGACGTGGGGCGGCTGCCCGACGGGGCCCGGCTGTACGCCTGCCGCTCGTGCGCGGCGGCCCTGCCTCCCGCGGCACCGCCCCCCGCCGGCGGCTGGCGGGAGGCCGCGGACACCCCGCCACCGGACCGGCGGCTCGCCGGGGAGATCCCGCAGCAACGGTGTCCATGAAATTCGGCACTTCGGGGAGAAGAAGGCTTTCGGTGATCTCCTCCCGCGACGCCCTACTTCTTGGGGAAGAGATTACGTCTGAGTGGATCAGGCGATACCTTCGGTAAGACAGGGGTCGGGGCGAGGAGGGGTCGATGCTTGCTGAGGCCATGCTGGCGATAGCGGCGGCGTCCGGTACCGCGGTGATCCAGGCCGCGGGCA
The DNA here is from genome assembly GCF_003289645.1 of Actinomadura craniellae. Lineage (GTDB taxonomy): Bacteria > Actinomycetota > Actinomycetes > Streptosporangiales > Streptosporangiaceae > Actinomadura_D > Actinomadura_D craniellae. The sequence goes on from NZ_QLYX01000014.1 coordinate 45,027, forward strand.
CGGACGTGTGGATCGGTTTCCGGAACAGGGCGGCCAAGCTGCTGGGCCGGGGAGACGCGCAACGCGAGAGCGCCGAACTGGAGAAACTGGATCAGACCGCGGCGGCCCTGGAGGCCGCCGAACCCGCCCAGGCCGAGCTGGTGCGCGTCCGGCAGGAGGCGACCTGGCAGGCCCGCTTCGAGGCGCTGCTGGAGAGCCTGGACGACACCGAGCGCGAGCAGTTGGCCGACGAGCTGCGCGCCCTGCTGGCCGAGGAGTCCCCGGCGGCCCCGGGCGGCGTGACCGCGTCGTCGGGCGGTGTGGCGGCCGGCGGGAACATCGACGTCCGCGCCGACCAGGGCTCGATCGCCGCCGCCGTCATCAAGGGAGGGGCCTCCATCGGCACCCCTCCCACGCCGGATCCGTCCCAGGGCTAGACGGACCGGTACCCACCAGCCCCTATCCGCTCTGGGAGGGCGTCCCGGCCGGGAGCGTGGCGGCCACCGCCGCGCAGGGCAGCGTCGCCGTCGGCCGAGTCGACCGGATGGAGTTCCACGGCACCGCGCCGCGCGCGGTGTCCTGGCCGCTCTCGATCGGCGTCGTCCCGGGCGAGGCCAACTTCTTCCAGGAGCGCGGCGCGCTCGACCGCCTCGACGCGACGCCGGCGAACGGCGGCGCGGCGCCCACGGTCTGCCACGTGCTGTCCGGAACCGGCGGGGTCGGCAAGACCCAGCTCGCCGCCCGGCACGCCCGGGCGCTGCGGGCCGCCGGGCGGATCGACCTGCTGCTGTGGGTCACCGCGGACAGCCGCGACGCGATCGTCAGCGCCTACGCCCACGCGGGCCGGCAACTCACCGACACCGCCGATAGCGACCCGGTCCACGCGGCGAACGGTTTCCTGACCTGGCTGGAGACCACGTCCCGGCGCTGGCTGGTCGTCCTGGACGACCTCGCCCACCCGGGCGACCTGCGGGGCCTGCGGCCGCCCCGGCACCCCACTGGCCGGACGATCGTCACCACCCGCCGCCGGGACGCCGCGCTCACCGGCAACGGCTGGCGGACGGTCCCGGTCGGCCTGTTCGAGCCCGCGGAGTCCGCCGACTACCTGGACGCCACCCTCGGCCGGCGCGACGACCCCACCGAGATCGCGGCCCTGGCCCGGGACCTCGGCCACCTGCCCCTCGCCCTGGCCCAGGCCGCCGCCTACATGATCGACCGCGGCCTGGACTGCACCGCCTACCGGCGGCGGCTGGCCGACCGCCGCCGGCGCCTGGCCGAGCTGCTGCCCGAGGACGGCGCGCTGCCCGACGAGCAGCGCACCACCGTCGCCGCGACCTGGTCGCTGTCGATCGAGCTCGCCGACCGGCTCGAACCGGCCGGCCTGGCCCGGCCCGTGCTCCAGCTGGCCAGCCTGCTCAGCCCCAACGGGATCCCGGTCTCCGCGCTGACCGGCCCGCCCGCCCTGGAGTACCTGGCCGCGCACCGGACCCGGCCCGGCCCCCGGGCGCGGGACGGCGGCGCTGTGGACGAGGTGGACGAGGACTCCGCCCGCGAGGCACTGCACTGCCTGCACCGGCTGAACCTCACCGACCTCGACGAGAACGGGGCGCGGGTGCACCGGCTGATCCAGCGGGCCACCCGCGACGAGCTGACGGCCGGGGAGCTCGACGAGGCGGTGCGCGCCGCCGGCCGGGCACTGACCGAGACCTGGGAGGCCGACGGGGACGGCGACGCCCTCCGGGCCAACACCGAGGCCCTGCAGACACACGCCGGGGAACGGCTGTGGCAGACGGGGGCCCACTCCGTGCTGTTCCAGGTCGGGCGCAGCCTCTCCAAGGAGCGGCTCATCGTCCGGTCAGGCGCCCACTGGGAGTGGTTCCGCCAGGCGGCCGAGCACCATCTCGGGCCGGAGCACCCCGACACGCTGACCGTCCGCGCCTACGTCGCCGGTTGGAAGGGAGCGGCCGGCGACCCGCCCGGCGCCGTCCGGGCCATGGAGGACCTGCTGGCCGACCAGACCCGGGTGCTGGGGCCCGACCACCCGGACGTCCTCACCACCCGCACCACCCTGGCCACCTGGCGGGGGGCCGCGGGCGACCGGCCCGGCGCCGTCGCGGCCCTACAGAATCTGCTGGCCGACCAGACCCGCGCGCTCGGCCCCGACCACCCCGACACCTTCACCACCCTCACGTACATCTCCAACTGGCAGGGGGCGGCCGGCGACCGGACCGGTGCCGTCAGGACGCTGGAGGACCTGCTCGCCGGCCGGACCCGGGTGCTCGGCACCGACCACCCCGACGTCCTCACCACCCGCGGTCACCTGGCCAACCTGGTGGGGCAGATGGGCGACCGGATCGCCGCGGTCAAGGCGCTCGAGTCGCTGCTGGCCGACCGGACCCGCATCCAGGGCACCGACCACTCCGACACCATGGCCACCCGCAACACCCTCGCCCACTGGCGCAACTCGGCCGGCGACCGGGCGGGGGCGGTCGTCACCCTGGAGGAGCTGCACGCCACCCAGGCCCGGGTGCTCGGCACCGACCACCTCGTCACGCTGACCACCGAGACCCGCCTCGCCCAGTGGTACGAACAGGCGGGCGACTGGTCGAAGATCATCACGGCTACGGAGCGGCTGCTCGCCGAGCGGACGAAGGCGCTCGGCGCCGACCACGTCGAGACCTTCACCCTCCGCGGCAAGCTGGCGCACTGGCGCGGGACGGCCGGCGACCCCGCCGCCGCGATCACGGCGCTGGAGGAGCTGCTGGCCGACCTGACCCGGGTGCTGGGCACGACCCACCGCAACACGCTCGTCACCCGCAACAACCTCGCCATCTGGCGCGGGCAGTCGGGCGACCACGCGGGGGCCGTCCAGGACCTGGAGGAGTTGCTGGCCGACCAGACCCGGGTGCTGGGCACGACCCACCGCGACACCCTGTCCACCCGCAGCCGGATCGCCACCTGGCGCGGGATGACCGGCAACCGCGTCACGACCGTCGCGGCGTTCGAGGAGCTGCTGGCCGACCAGATCCAGGTGCTGGGCCCCGACCACCCGCACACGCTCGTCACCCGCAACAACCTCGCCCACTGGCAGGTGGCCGCGGGCGACCGGGACAGCGCGATCGCCAGCTACCGGGAACTGCTCGCGGGGCAGACCCGGACGCTGGGCGCCGACCACCCCGACGCCCTCCTCACCCGCGGCCGGATCGCGACCCTGCGCGGCGAGACCGGCGACCGCAGCGGCGCGATCGACGCGCTCCGGGAGCTGCTGGCCGACCAGCTCCGCCTGCTGGGACTCGATCATCCGGACACCCTCACCACCCGCAACAACCTCGCCAACTGGCAGGGGGCGGCGGGCGACCGCGCCGGGGCGATCGCCACCCTCCAGGGGCTCCTCGCCGGCCAGATCGACGTGCAGGGCGCCGACCACATGGAGGTCCTGGCCACCCGCAGCCGGATCGCCAACCTGCGCGGCGAGGCCGGCGACCGGCTCGGGGCGATCGACGCCCTGCGGGAGCTGCTGGCCGACCGCACCCGCCTGCTGGGACCCGACCACCCCGACACCCTCACCACCCGCAACAACATCGCCAACTGGCAGGCGTCCCGGGGCGACTACCAGAGCGCGATCGCCACCCTCCAGGAGCTGCTGGCCGACCGCACCCGCCTGCTGGGACCCGACCACTCCGAGGTTCTGAGCACCCGCAACACCCTGGCCAACCTGCGCGGGCAGAACGGCGACCACGCCGCGGCCCTCGCCGAGCTGGGGGAACTGCTGGCCGACCAGACCCGCCTGCTGGGGGCCGACCACCCGGACGCCCTCGCCACCCGCGGCCGGATCGCCGGCTGGCAGGCGGCGGCGGACGACCGGGACGGTGCGCTCGCCACGCTCCAGGAGCTGCTGGCCGACCGCGCCCGGGTGCTGGGCCCCGACCACCCCGACACCCTGGCCATCCGCGGCCGGATCGCCCTGTCGGGCGACCGGGCCGGCGCGCTCGCCACGCTCCGGGAGTTCCTCACCGACCAGACCCGGGCCCTGGGCGCCGACCACCCGGACACCTTCACCACCCGCAACTCGCTGGCCAACCTGCACGGGCGGACGGGCGACCCCGCCGCGGCGATCACCGCCCTCCAGGAGCTGCTGGCCGACCGCGCCCGGGTGCTGGGCCCCGACCACCCCGACACCCTCACCACGCGCAGCCGGCTCGCCTACTGGCAGAGCGTCTCGGGCGACCACGAGGGTTCCGCCGCGACCCTGCGGGCGTTGCTCGCCGATCAGCTGAGAACGCTCAGCGCCGATCACCCCGACGTCCTCACCGCGCGCAACCGGCTCGCCAACCTGCGCGGGCAGGCCGGCGACCACGCCGCGGCCGTCGCCGAACTCGGCGAGGTGCTGGCCGACCAGACCCGGGCGCTGGGCGCCGACCACCGCGACACCCTGTCCACCCGGGGCCGCCTCGCCCACTGGCAGGGCACCTCGGGCGACCGGAACGGCGCGATCACCATGCTCCGGGAACTGCTGGACGGTCAGACCCGGGTGCTCGGGCCCGACCACCGCAACACCCTCGCCACCCGCAGCCGCCTCGCCCACTGGCTGGGCGTGCGGGGCGACCGGGACGGCGCGATCACCATGCTCCGGGAACTGCTGGACGACCAGATCCGGACGCTCGGGCCCGACCGCCGCGACACCCTCCTCACCCGCAGCAGCATCGCGCACTGGCAGGGGGTGCGGGGCGATCGCGCCGACGCCGCCGCGGCCCTGGAGGAACTGCTGCCCGACCAGGCCCGGGTGCTGGGCGAGGACCACTCCGACACCCAGAACACCCGCCGGCGCATCGCGCACTGGCGGAGCCCGCCCCGGCGGCGCGGCGCCTACCGCAGCGAGAGCAGGCCGGCGAAGGCGCGGGAACGGGACGCGGCCCCGGCGGGCGGCTTCATGCTGCGCTGGCGGGCGTCCGACGGGACCGCGAAGTCCATGGGCCCCTTCCCCGACGCCCGCACCGCCCGGGAGGCCGGGAACTGGGCCCGCTCCGGCGGGGGCACCGACATCGAGGTGGTCGCCGCGGAGCCCTGAGCCCGCGGCGGGGCGCCCGCTCAGCCGACGTCGCGGCGGAGCAGGTCCTCCTCCGTCTCCCGGCGGACCAGCGGCCGTGCCGCGCCGGCCCGGACGGCCACCACCGGGGGCCGTCCGACCAGGTTGTAGTTGGACGCCATCGAGTGGTGGTAGGCGCCGGTGCACGGCATCGCGAGCAGGTCGCCCGGCCGGACGTCCGCGGGCAGCGTCGCGTCCCGGACGAGCACGTCGCCGGCCTCGCAGTGCCGGCCCACCACGGTGACCACCCGGTCACCACCGGCCGCGCGGCGGCCGATCAGGCGCACCGAGTAGCGCGCCCCGTACAGGCTCGGGCGGGGGTTGTCGCTCATCCCCCCGTCGACCGCCACCAGCGGCCCGCCCGCCGCGTCGCGCTTCACGCTCACCACGCGGTACACCGTCACCCCGGCCCGGGCGACGATCGCCCGGCCCGGCTCGATCGTGATCCGCGGCACCGGCAGCCGGTGCTCGGCGCAGGCCGCGCGGGCCGCGCCGAGCATCCGCTCGGCGAGCGGCCCGGGGTCCAGGTCCGGCTCGCCGGCCCGGTAGGCGATCCCGAAGCCGCCGCCGAGGTCGAGTTGCGGCAGCGTCACCCCGTGCTCGTCCCGGACTGCCGCCAGCAGCGCGACCATCCGCCGCGCCGCCCGGTCGAAGGCGTCCAGGTCGGTGATCTGGGAGCCGAGGTGGCAGTGCAGGCCCGCCAGGTCGAGGCCGCGCTGGCCGAGCACCCGGCGCACCGCCTCGGCGGCGGCGCCCGAGGACAGCGAGAAGCCGAACTTCTGCCCGTCGGTGCCGGTGGTGACGGCCGCGTGGGTGTGGCCGTCCACCCCGGGGGTGACCCTGACCAGCAGCCGGGGGCGCGGGCTGGCGACGGTCGCCGCCAGCCGGGTGATCTCGCCGAAGGAGTCCACCACGATCCGGCCCACCCCGTAGGAGAGCGCCGCGCCGAGGTCGCCGGGGGTCTTGGCGTTGCCGTGCATGAGGATCCGCTCGGCCGGGAACCCGGCCGCCCGGGCCACCGCCAGTTCGCCCGCCGAGCAGACGTCGAGCGACAGGCCCTCCTCGGCGATCCAGCGGGCCATCCCCCGGCACAGGAACGCCTTGCCGGCGTAGGCGACCTCCTGGTCCGGGAACGCCCGGAGGAAGGCCCGGCAGCGGCGCCGGACGTCTTCCTCGTCCACGACGTGCAGCGGGGTGCCGTACCGGCGGGCGAGCTCGGTCAGCGGGACGCCGCCGACCGTCAGCTCCCCGTCGGCGCGCAGGTGCGCCGTGCCGGGCCAGACGGTGCCGGCGAGCCGGGCCCGGACTCCGGTGGCCGTCATCGGGTGGCCAGGGCGGGTGCGGGCGCCACCGGAAGCCGGGGGGCGACGAGGAGCGCGTCCACCTGGATGCGGGTGATCCCCAGCGGCCGGAGCATGGCGCGCAGCGCGGGCTCCGACAGGCGGATCCAGCGCAGGCCGTCGCCGAGCGCCTCGCGCAGCCGGGGCTCGCCGGTGAAGGCCAGCCCGACCCGCTCGTTCCCCGCGTCCAGGCGCGCCGTCATCAGGGAGAGCGCGCCTTCGCGGCTCTCCCGCACCGGAACGATCAAGAGTTCTTGCACCGTTCGTCCCTTCTAGGACCTCTTGGACGGAATTCACGCTAAAGCGCCGCGCGGGCGGCGGACCGTTTCTCTACGCGTTCCTTACGCGCCCTGACGCCGCTCTGATCGCTGACCATGTTTTTGACCCACGGTTGCCAATCGAACACCGGCGGTCACATACTTGCAGCGGGTCACCGGGAGAGCACCCGGAGTGCGCGAGAGAGGTTTGATCTGGTCATGCAGCCGTTCGAACTGCCGGACTTCTACACCCCCCACCCCGCGCGGATCAATCCGCATCTGGAGGGCGCGCGGGCGCACACCCGGGAATGGGCCCGCCAAATGGGCATGCTGGACGACACCCGCGATCCGGGCACCCCCGAGGTCTGGGACGCCGAGAAGCTGGAGGCGATGGACTACGCGCTGCTGTGCGCGTACACCCACCCCGACTGCTCCGGCCCGATGCTCGACCTGATCACCGACTGGTACGTGTGGGTGTTCTACTTCGACGACCACTTCCTGGAGACCTTCAAGCGTCCCCGCGACCACGCGGGCGCCGAGGCCTACCTGGCGCGACTGCCCGCCTTCATGCCCCTCGACCCGGCGGCCGGGACGCCCGAGCCGACCAACGCGGTGGAGCGCGGGCTCGCCGACCTGTGGGCCCGCACCGTGCCCGAGCGGTCGGCGCAGTGGCGGCGGCGGTTCGCCACCAGCACCCGCAACCTGCTCGACGAGTCGCTGTGGGAGCTGGCGAACATCGGCGACGACCGGGTGCCCAACCCGATCGAGTACGTCGAGATGCGCCGGAAGGTCGGCGGCGCGCCGTGGTCGGCCGACCTGGTGGAGCACGCCGTGGGCGCCGAGGTGCCCGAGGAGGTGGCCGGCACCCGGCCGCTCCGGGTGCTCAAGGACGCCTTCTCCGACGGGGTGCACCTGCGCAACGACATCTTCTCCTACCAGCGCGAGACCGAGAGCGAGGGTGAGATCAACAACTGCGTGCTGGTGGTCGAGCGCTTCCTCGGGCTGGGCCCGCAGGACGCCGCCGACACCGTCAACCGGTTGCTCACCTCCCGGTTGCAGCAGTTCGAGAACACCGCGCTGACCGAGCTTCCGCCGCTCTTCGAGGAGCACGGGCTGGGGCCGGCCGAGCGGGCGAGCGTGCTGGCCTACGTGCAGGGGCTGCAGGACTGGCAGGCCGGCGGCCACGACTGGCACCTGGCCTCCAGCCGCTACATGAACAAGGGTGGTTCGCGCCGGACGCTCGGCGGCCCCACCGGGCTGGGCACCGCGACCGCACGCATCCCGCTACCGCGCGGGGCGCAGGGGCTCGTCGCGCTGAACAAGCACCTGCACATCCCCTACCAGCGGGTGGGGCCGACCCCGCTGCCCGACTTCCACATGCCGTACCCCGCCCGGATGAACCCGCATCTGGAGCGGGCGCGGGCCGGCTGCGTCCGCTGGTGCGGCGAGATGGGCATGTACGGCCCGGTCGCCCGGCACCCCCACCCCCTCTGGGACGCGCGGCAACTGGCCGGCACCGACTTCGCGGTCTGCGCCGGGGCGATCGACCCCGACGGGTCCGCCGAGGATCTCGACCTCGCCACGCAGTGGCTCGCCTGGGGCACCTACGCCGACGACTACTTCCCGGCGACCTTCAACCGCGACCGGGACATGGCCGGCGCGAAGGCGTTCAACGCCCGGCTGCCGGAGTTCATGCCGCTGGACTGCGGGGCCGTCCCGCCGCCGGCGAACCCGGTGGAGGCCGGGCTGGCCGACCTGTGGCGGCGCACCGCGGGCCCGAGGTCCGCGACGGCCCGGGCCCGGTTCCGCGCGGCGGTGGAGCTGATGGCCGAGAGCTGGCTGTGGGAGCTGGCCAACCACCTCCAGCACCGGGTGCCCGACCCGATCGACCACATCGAGATGCGGCGGCGGACGTTCGGTTCGGAGCTCACCATGAGGCTGGCCAGGCTCGACCATGGCGACGCGGTTCCCGACGAGATCTACGCGACCCGGACGATGCGCGGGCTGGAAGACTCGGCCGCCGACTACGGGGGGCTGATGAACGACATCTTCTCCTACCAGAAGGAGATCGAGTTCGAGGGCGAGCTCAACAACGGCGTGCTGGCCGTGCAGAACTTCCTGGGCTGTGACCGCGACGCGGCCGTCGCGGTGGTCAACGACCTGATGACCTCGCGGCTCCGGCAGTTCGAGCACCTCGCCGCCACGGAACTACCGGTGCTGTGCGACCGGTTCGACCTGGACGAGCGGGCCCGGGAGGCGATCCGGCTGCATGTCGCGGCGCTGCGCGACTGGATGGCCGCGATCCTCAGGTGGCACCGCGAGACCGACCGCTACGCCGAGGCGACGCTGCGCCGGCGGGCGGGCCGGTCCGGGCTCACCGACCTGGTGGCGCCCATGGGGCTGGGCACCGCGGCGGCCCGGATCACGGCCTCGCCCGGCCTGGGCACGCTGGGGCGGCCCGCCGGCTGATTCGCGGGGTCAGCGGAAGTCGGCGCAGGCGATCCGCCGCGTCATGTCGGCGGCCGGGTGGATCACGATCGAGGGCGCTCGGTCGCCGACCTCCCGGTTGTTGTACGCCTCGGCCTTCGCCTGGCCCTTCGGATCGGCGATGAACCTCAGGTGCACCTCGTTGGGCGGCTCGTCGCCGCCCTTGGGGTCGAACTTGAAGTGCGGGCCGCCCTTCTCGACCGAGCACTTCTTGGCGTGCAGGTGCGAGGTGTACTCCACGCCGGGCCGTAGCCCGCTCACCGAAAGGGTGACCTTGGTGTTGCCCCGCTGCTCCAGCCGGGCGGTGCCCTTCACCTTGTCGTAGCCGGCCGGACGGCCGGGCAACGGCTTGAAGGTTCCCTTCTTCACCTTGAGGCTGCCGGACCCCTGGGGCTTGGCCGTGGCCTGTGCGGTGGCCTGTGCGGTGGCCGGCGCCCCGTGCTCGTGCGCCCCGTCGCGGGGCTGCGGGGCGGCGGGCTGCGGGGCGGCGGATTCGGCCGAGGGCCCGCAGCCGCCGGCCAGCACCGCCAGGGCCGCCGCGGCGGCGCCGACCGCAACCCGGCGCATGGAACCGTAGAACATGTCTCTCCCACTACTCGTCGAGCCCTAACACTCTCTGTAGTGGAAACACTACAATAAGTCACCACACGTATGCCGTCCGCACCCGGAAGGGCGGCCGGCCCGTTCCGGCCGGCCGCCCTCGCACGGTCGCGGGTCAGGCCCGGCGCATGGCGCGGGTGCCGACGAGCAGCCCCAGGCCCGCCACCACCAGGGCCGCGACGGCGCCCTGCGCCACGGTGGCCGAGGCGAGTTCCCCGCCGAAGAGCGCCCGTTCGGCGTCCACCACGTAGGTCAGCGGGTTGAGCTTGGACAGCACCTGCATCCAGCCGGGCCCGTCGTCGACCGGCAGGAGCATCCCGGCCAGCAGCATCAGCGGGAAGATCAGGGTCTGCTGGATCGCCCAGAACATCCACTCCTGGTCCTTGGACGCCAGGGCCAGCGTGTAGGAGAACGCGCCGAGCCCGACCCCGAAGACCCCGAGGATCAGCAGCCCGACGACCGCCCCGCCCAGATGCGGCCGGAAGCCGAACGGAACGGTGGCGGCGACGATCAGCGCCGCCTGGCCGACGATCGGGACGATCTCCTTCAGCGACCGCCCGACGATCAGCGCGGACCGGCGCAGCGGGGACACCAGCGTCCGCTCGTGCGAGCCGGTCTGCATCTCGAACTGCAGGTTCGACCCGGTGGTCGAGCCGGCGAACAGGCAGGACATCACGATGATGCCGGGGACGAACCACTGCAGCGCGGACCCGCCGCCAGGCACGTCCGGCAGCAGCGGCCCGAACAGCGCCAGGAAGAACAGCGGCTGCACCATGGTGAAGACCAGCGAGAACGGGTTGCGCAGCACGGGCCGCAGCTCGCGGCCGAAGACGACGGCGGTGTCCATGACCATGCTGGTGCTCATCGGGCGTCCTTTCGGGGCGTTCAGGGGGCTCGGGACGGCGCTCACGCGGCCTCCCCGGTGGTGGCGGACTCCTCGCGGAGGCTGCGTCCGGTCAGGTTGAGGAAGACGTCGTCGAGGGTGGGCCGGGCGACTTCGACGGCGGCCACCTCGATGCCCGCCTCGTCCAGGCCGCGCAGCAGCTTGGGCGCGAGCCGGGCGCCGCCGTCGGTCTCGATCACCACCTGCGCGCCCGCCCGCTCGACCCGGCCGCCCGCCACCACGCCGAGCCGTTCGGCCACCACACGCCGCGCGTCCCGCTCGTGGCCGAGGGTCAGGGTGATGCGGTCGCCGGCATGGTCGGCCTTGAGCCGCTCCGGGGTGTCGTCGGCGATCACCTGCCCGTGGTCGATCACGATGACCCGCTCGGCCAGCTGGTCGGCCTCGTCGAGGTAGTGGGTGGTCAGGACGATCGTGGTGCCGTGCTCGGCGCGGAGCGCGGCGATGTGCTCCTGGAGGTTCGCCCGGTTCTGCGGGTCCAGCCCGGTGGACGGCTCGTCCAGGAACAGCAGGTCGGGGGCGTGGATCAGGCCCATCGCGATGTCCAGCCGCCGCCGCTGGCCGCCGGACAGCGACGACACCAGCCGGTCGGCGACGCCCTCCAGGTCGAGCGAGGCGATCAGCTCGGCCGCCCGGGCGCGCGCCGCCGTCCGGCTCAGCCCGTACGCCCGGCCCTGGCTGACGAGTTCGTCGCGGCCCCGCTGGCTGTGCGCGGCCCCGTTGCCCTGGCCGATGTAGCCGATCCGGGCGCGCACGCCGCGCGGGTCGGCCGTCACGTCGAGCCCGGCGACCTCGGCCGTGCCCGAGGTGGGCGGCAGCAGCGTGGTGAGCATCCGCAGGGTGGTGGACTTGCCGGCCCCGTTCGGGCCCAGCAGCGCCACCAGCTCGCCGGCCTCGACGTGCAGGTCGAGGCCGCGTACCGCCTCGACCGTCTCCTTCTTGACGGTGAAGTGCCTGGTCAGTCCGCGTGTACGAATCATGGTGCCGTTCATGGGACCAACGCTAGAGTTGATTCCGGCCAGTTTTTGACCTGAATGTGCGGGAGCCTGGATCCATGGCGAGCACGAGCGAACGAATGCTGCGGTTGCTGTCCCTCCTGCAGACCCACCGGTACTGGCCGGGACAGGAACTGGCCGGGCGGCTGGAGGTGAGCGAACGGACGCTGCGCCGCGACGTCGACCGGCTGCGCGAGCTGGGCTACCCGGTCGACGCGGGCCGCGGGGTCGGCGGCGGCTACCAGCTGCGGTCCGGCGCGGCCATGCCGCCGCTGCTCCTCGACGACGAGGAGGCGGTCGCCATCGCCGTCGGGCTCCAGGCGGCCGCCGGCGGCGCCGTGGCGGGCATGGAGGAGCCGGCGGTGCGCGCGCTGGCCAAGGTCGCCTCGGTCATGCCGCCCCGGCTGCGCCGCCGGGTGGAGGCGCTGCGCACCTACACCGTGCCCGCCGCGCTGGGCGGGGAGCCGGCGATCGACGCGGCGGCGCTGACCGTGATCGCCCTGGCCTGCCGGGACGACGAGCGACTGCGGTTCGGCTACCGCGCCCGCGACGGCGAGCGGACGACCCGGACGGTCGAGCCGCACCGGCTCGTCTCACGGGGCCGCCGCTGGTACCTGGTGGCATGGGACGTCGAGCGGCACGACTGGCGCACCTTCCGGGTCGACCGGCTGGCCGACCCCGAGCCGACCGGCACCCGGTTCCGGCAGCGCGAACTCCCCGGCGGGGACGCCGCCGAGTTCGTCCGCGAGCGGATCGCGGCGATCCCGACCAGGTACCAGGTCGAGGTGCTGCTGCGGGCACCCGCCGCCGAGGTCGAGCCGGGCGCCCGCCCCTGGGCCACGGTCGAGCCCGTCGACGACCGGTCGTGCCGGCTACTGATGAACACCGACACGCTGCACTGGCCGACCATGCTGCTCACCACGCTGAACCGCGACTTCGAGGTGGTGCGCCCCGCCGAGCTGCGCGACCACCTGCGTGCCACGGCCGAACTGCTGCTCCGCTCGGGCGGCGCCTAGCGGGTGGCGGCCTCGATGTTCTCCCGGGAGCGCTTGATGTCCTGGGAGCCCTCCTCAAGGGCGATCGCCATCTTGTCGAAGGCGGTCTTGGCCTCCTGCCAGGCCGAGCGGAACCGGTCGGCGCGCGGACCCCACCACACCTCGGAGCTGCTGACGGTGCGACCGTTCAGGTCCTTGATGAGAGCGTCGAGGTTGCGGGAGTGCTTGCTGAACATCCGAGAGAGTTCTTCCAGTGCCGCGATGTTGGCACCGCGCCGGTCTCCGCTCATGGTGATGACCCTTCATCGTCGCCCTGCGTGGACCCCCGACATTCGGCGCCAGCCTACGTCCCGGCCTCCCGCCCGGCCAGGGTTCTCGCAACAGGGCTCGTGAAAAGGGTCAGCGGGAGGGGTCATTGAACGGCCGCGCCCCGGAGTCGAGCAGGTGCTCGCGGAGCAGCGTGAGCCGCTCGCCCCGGGCGCGGAACTCGAACCGGCGCCGCACCCGCTGGGTGACCGCCCGGCGCCCGCCCGGCGACTCGTACCGCGCCTCGGTGAACTCGGTGGCGTCCAGCACGATGCGGTCGCCGGCGCGGATCACCTGGTCGATCCCGAGCCTGGTGCGCACGGCGATGTAGGGCGGCCCGCCGGGGACCGGCGCCCGGTTGTGCGTCTCCAGCTCGCGCACCGCCCGCCGCTGCCGCCGCACCAGTTCGGGGGCCAGCCGGACGCCCGCGACCTCGGCGGGCACCGACCGGGACTTGACCCGGTGGACCAGCGCGTCGTTGCGCTTCTGGAGCACGGTGCGGGCGGCCGTGGCGAGCTGTTCGCGGGTGGACTCGTCCACCGGCTCCGGCACGGTGCGGGCGCTGGAGGAGGGCAGGGCCGCGCACCCTGCGATCAGGGCGGCGGCGAGGAAGAGGCGCGTCGGGCGGCGGGCCATCGGACTTCTCCGGTCGGTGGCGATCCCCGCGAAGATACACCGCCAGGCTGGCCGAACACCGGCAAGTGCCCCCTTGCGAATCACGTGATAACCCGTTGCCTAGACTTTCGCATCAGGCCGAGTAAGGAGACAGCCCGTGCGCAAGGTCCTGATCGCAAACCGCGGGGAGATCGCGGTCCGCATCGCCCGAGCCTGCCGTGACGCCGGTCTCGGCAGTGTCGCGGTGTACGCCGAGCCCGATCTGGACGCGTTGCACGTGCGCGTCGCCGACGAGGCGCACGCGCTGGGCGGCCAGACCGCGGCCGAGAGCTACCTCGACATCGCGAAGCTGCTGAAGGTCGCCGAGGAGTCGGGGGCCGACGCGGTGCACCCCGGTTACGGCTTCCTCGCCGAGAACGCCGACTTCGCCGCGGCCGTCGAGGCGGCGGGCCTGACCTGGATCGGCCCGCCCCCCGCCGCGATCACCGCGCTGGGCGACAAGGTGCAGGCCCGGCACATCGCCCAGCGGGTCGGCGCGCCGCTGGTCGCCGGCACCAAGGACCCGGTCTCCGGCGCCGACGAGGTGGTCGCCTTCGCCCGGGAGCACGGCCTGCCCATCGCGATCAAGGCGGCGTACGGCGGCGGCGGGCGCGGCCTCAAGGTGGCCCGCACCCTGGAAGAGGTGCCCGAGCTGTACGAGTCGGCGGTGCGCGAGGCCGTCGGCGCGTTCGGCCGCGGCGAGTGCTTCGTCGAGCGCTACCTCGACCGCCCCCGGCACGTGGAGACCCAGTGCCTGGCCGACAAACACGGCAACGTCGTCGTGGTGTCCACCCGCGACTGCTCGCTGCAGCGCCGGCACCAGAAGCTGGTGGAGGAGGCCCCGGCCCCGTTCCTCACCGAGGAGCAGGTCGCGCTGCTGTACACCTCCTCCAAGGCGATCCTCAAGGAGGCCGGCTATGTGGGCGCCGGCACCTGCGAGTTCCTGGTCGGCCAGGACGGCACCATCTCGTTCCTGGAGGTCAACACCCGCCTCCAGGTCGAGCACCCGGTGACCGAGGAGGTCGCAGGGGTCGACCTGGTCCGCGAGATGTTCCGGATCGCCGCCGGGGAGGAGATCGGCTACGGCGACCCCGAGCTGCGCGGCCACTCGATCGAGTTCCGCATCAACGCCGAGGACGCCGGTCGCGGCTTCCTGCCCGCGGTCGGCACCCTGTCGGCCTGGCACCCGCCGTCCGGCCCGGGCGTCCGGCTGGACTCCGGCTACGAGCAGGGCGAGACGGTGCCGCAGGCGTTCGACTCCCTGATCGCCAAGCTGATCGTGACCGGTGCCACCCGGGAGCAGGCGATCGAGCGCTCCCGCCGGGCGCTGGCCGAGTTCGGGGTGGACGGCATGCCGACCGTGCTGCCGTTCCACCGCGCGGTGCTGGAGGACCCCGCGTACGTCGAGGCGCCGTTCTCCGTCCACACCCGGTGGATCGAGACCGAGTTCGACAACACCATCCCGCCGTACGAGGTCGTCCCCGCCGACGAGGACGAGGCCGGCGAGCGCGAGCGGGTCACCGTCGAGGTGGGCGGCCGGCGGCTGGAGGTCGTGCTCCCCGCCGGATTCGGCGCCGGTGCCGCCCCCGCGGCGGCGGCCGGCCCGGCCCGGCGGCGCGGCGGCAAGAAGGCCGGCGGGGCGCAGGCGGGCGGCGACTCCCTGGTCAGCCCGATGCAGGGCACCATCGTCAAGATCCTCGTTGAGGACGGCGCGGCTGTCGCGGCCGGCGACACCGTCGTGGTGCTGGAGGCCATGAAGATGGAGCAGCCGCTCACCGCGCACAAGGCCGGCACCGTCACCGGGCTGGCCGCCGAGGTGGGCCAGACGGTCGCCAGCGGCGCGGTGATCTGCGAGATCAAGGACTCCTGACACCGGATCGCGCCACCTTCGGCTCCGGGCGCATGGATCCCGTCCGCGGGGTAGGGCAGGGGCCCGAAGGAGGAGCAACTGGTGAAACTTGGACATCTGCGACCGCTCTACGAGCACGGCGGCCCCTACGCCTCTGTCTACCTGCCCACCGACCGGCACTCCGCGGACGCGGCGAAGGCGATCTCGTTGCACTGGCGGCACGCCCGGATCGAGCTGAGCCGGCTGGGCGTCGACGACCCCACCCTGGACGCGATCGAAGAGGTGGTCATCGACCGCCGCAACGCGGCGCCCGGCCGGGCGGTCTTCGCCGCCGGCGGAGAGATCCTGTACACCCATGACCTGCCCGAGCCGCCGCAGCAGTCCGTGCGGTACGGCCGGCTGCCCGACGTGCTGCCGCTGCTGGAGCGGTGCTCCGAGGAGGTGCCGATCGTCCAGGTCAAGGCCGACCGGCAGGGCGCCGACATCATCGTCGCCAACGGCGGCGGCGAGCCGTCGGTCAACACCGTGGACGGCGCCGACTGGCCCATCCGCAAGGTGAAGAGCGGCGGCTGGTCGCACTCCCACATCCAGCGCAACGCCGAGGAGACCTGGGAGCAGAACGCCCGCGCGGTCGCCGCCGAGGTCGCCCGCGAGGCCCGGGAGATCGACGCCGAGCTGATCCTGGTGGGCGGCGACGTCCGCGCCCGGGAACTCGTGCTGGAGAGCCTGCCCGAGCCGTACGTCCGGCGGGCGGTGCCGGCCGAGCGCGGCGTCCGGGCGGCGGGCGCGGACGAGGCGGCCTGGGAGGAGGAGGTGGCGGCGGCGCTCCGGGCCCACGACGACGAGCGGCACGACGCCCTGATCGCCCGGTTCCGCGAGGCGCACGGCCGGGGCGACGCCGTGGCCGGGCTGGCCCCGGTGGTCGAGGCGCTGCGCGCCGGGCAGGTGGAGACGCTGCTGGTGGCGCCGCCGGTGCGGGGCGAGCTCTGCTACGGCGAGCGGCCGCATGAGATCGCGCTCGACGAGCAGGGGCTGGCCGACCTCGGCGTCCACGAGCCCCGGTGCGAGTCGGCGGGGTCGGTGCTCGTCCGCTCGGCCGTGGCCACGGACGCGGAGCTGGAGTTCACCGACGCCCTCGCCCTGCAGGACGGCACCGGAGCGCTGCTGCGTTACACCCCCTGAAGGGACCTCCTGCCCTGCCACCCCTAGAATCCACAGCTATGCGGTGGCTGGTCACGGTTCTGGGGGTCGTGTCGGCTCTGGCGGCCGGACCGGTGAACTCCGCGCACGCGGAACCGCCCACCCGCGCCGACGTCCTCGCCGCCCGCCTGGCCAAGGACCCGGTCCAGGTCACCGACCACGCCCCCCGGGAGCTGCCGGCCGACACCGCGGCCCGGATCCGGGCCGCGGTGGGCCGGCTCGGCGTCCCCTGCTACGTGGTGGTCGGCCTGCCGGGCCTGGACGAGCGACCCGGCGAGCTGATCCCGCTGCTGCGCGACCGGCTGGGCCGGGACGGCGTCTACCTCGTCACCGACCCGGCCGGGGGCGGCACCGCCCGGCAGTACGGCGGCTCGCTGCCGGTGACGGACGCCTGGCTGGCCGCCGGGAGGGAACTGCCCTACGACGCCGGTGCGGCCCGGCACGTCGAACGGTTCGTGGAGATCCTGCGCGACCCGAACGCGGGCCGGCGGATCGCCGAACGGTGGCGGACCCCGCGGCCGGAACGCCGTGACCTGAGCGAGGAGCGCGACCGCCGGGAGATGGCCGCGCTGGGCGGCGGTGCCGTCCTCGGCGGGCTGCCGGTGCTCGTCCTGCTCGTCGTCCGCCGCCGGATCCGCCGAGCCAGGAGCGAGCTCCGGTGAGCGCGGCGGCCCGCCTCGCGGCCCTGCTGGTCGCGATGCTCGCCCTCGTTCCCGGCCCGGCGGCCGCCGCCCCCGGGGATCCGCCGCACGCGGCGGACCGGTGGGCGCGGGTGGCGGCGGAGCTGGCGAAGGATCCGCTGTTCGTGGACCCGGACCTGGCGGGCGCGCTGGACGACGCCGACCGCGCGCGGCTGCGGAAGGCGATGGCCGGAACCGCGCGGCGGATCGGCGTTCCGGTGTACGTGGTGGTGATCCCCAATCCGCTCGGCTCGGAGTCGCAGGGGCGGGCCGAGCCGTTCCTGTTCGGCCTGCGCGAGCGGCTGGGGCGCGACGGCCTGTACCTGACGTCCAACGAGTACGGGCGGATCGACGCCGTGCCGTTCGGGGTGCCGCGCGAGCTCAGCCGGGTCCAGACCGTCCCGTCCGAGCTGCGCCTCCCCCCGGACTACCGGACCCCGCTGGCCCGGCTGACCGACCGCCTGAACATCGTGCTCGGCAGGGTCGCCGCCGCGCCGCCGGGCCCGACCACCACGCCCCGACCGGTCGAGACCGTGGCCCCCTTCGGGCAGGAGCGGCCACCGCCGCGCGAGGCCGCGTTCTGGGCCCCGTTCCTCACCGGCCTGCTCGTGCTGGGCCCGCTGGCCGCCGTGGTGCTGTACGGCCTGTACGCGTCGTTCCCCCTGGTCGCCGGGGTGCTGCGACGGCGGGTCCCGGGCCTGCCCGGGCCGCGGGACCGGTCCTGGCCGAAGGGGCCGACCCGGCCGTCGGTGCGGTGGCTGCGCGCCCGGGCGGCCGAAGAGCTCGGCCGGCTCCGGGCCCTGCTGCCCCCGGGCGACGACGAGCCCGGCCGGGCGTACGCGCTGCGGGCCTACGACGCCGCGCAGATCCTCTTCGACGACCTCGACCCCCGGCCGGCCAAGAAGGACGCCGCCGCGGTACTCGACCTGGTCGGGGTGGTGGTGCTCGCCCGGCAGGGCCAGGCCGTCCTGGCCGGACGGACCGCCCGGCCCGCCGCCCCCTGCTTCGTGAACCCGCTGGACGGCCCGTCCACCAAGCGCCGGAAGGTCGGCGCGCAGGGCACCCGCCCGGTCTGCGCGGCCTGCGCCACCGCCCCGGAGCCGGCGTTGACCCGGCTGATGCTCACGGTGCCCGACGGCCGCCCGCACCACGCCGTGCCGGGCCGCTGGAAGCGCGCCGGGTTCGGGTCCCGCCGGCCCGACCTGGCCTCGGACGTACTGGAGTCCCTCGGTGTCGACTGAACCCTCCGTCGGGCAGCGGATCGCCGCCGCACTGCGCCGGTCACCGATCTACGTCGACCGGTCGCTGGCCCCGGCCCTCCCCCCGGCCCGGCGGTCGGCGTTGCTGGCCGCGATGCGGCGCTCGCCGATCCCGATCCACGTCATCGTCGTGCCGATGGTGAAGGGCGGCACCTGGGATGACCCCGGGGAACTCCTCAACGTCGTGCACGACCGGCTGCGCCGGGACGGCCTGTACCTCACCCTCGGTGAGACCTCCGGGCAGTTGCACGGCCGCCAGTGGGGCGGTACCGAGGAGTCCCGGCGCAACAGCGAGGACGCCGTCCGGGTGCCGTTCTTCCTCCCCGAGATGAGGGATGCCGCGCTGGCCGACCGGCTGCTGCGCGCCATCGAACTGGTCGCCGCGGGGCGGGGCACCGCCGAGTACGAGACGGCCACCGCCCACCTGCGCAGCCGCACCGGGCGCTCCCGGCCCGCGCCGGACGGGGAGGAAGGTGGGCCGGTGCTGCCGTTCACCGCCGGCGGGGTGGCCGTGGCGGCGGTGGCGGGCCTGCTGGTGTGGCGGTGGCGCCGGGGTGCCCGGGTATCGCGCGCCGGGGACCCGATGCTGTCCCCCCGCGGCGTGCTGGCGATCGCCGCGCAGGCGACCGAGGAGGAGTTGCGCGAGTTGGCGGCACGCGAGGTCGTGGCCTTCGGCGAGTCGCTGGACGAGGCCGACTTCGACACCTCCACGACCCGGGTGCGCGAGCTGACGACCCGGGCGCTGGACGCGTACCAGGCGGCCGGGAAGGTGCTCGACTCGGCGGCCGGGCCGGCCGACCTGGCGGGGGTGCTCGTCCTGGTCGACCAGGGCCGGGACGCGCTGGCCTCCGCGCGGTCGCTGGCCGGTGGGGGGCGGGAGGTCCCGTCCAGCCCGCTGTGCTTCTTCAACCCGCTGCACGGCGACGCGACGACCACCGCGAACTGGCGCCCGCTGGGTCGCCGGGAGCGGCTGCGGGTCCGGACGTGCGCGGCCTGCGCCCGGGACGTCCACGCCCGCCGTACGCCGGAGGTGCTGGCCGACCGGGTGGACGGGCGCCCGGTGCCCTACTTCGAAGTCGAGCCCGAGCGGAGTGTGTGGGCCCGGACGGGGTACGGCCAGCTTCGGAACGACCTCGTACAGCGCGTGCTGCGCGGCGATCTGCGCCGCTGAACCGGCTGGCCTGCCGGAACGCCGGAGGATCGCCGTTCGTCCCACTATGGGGGGAGAACATGGCTACCGCGCAGATCACCCGAAATATCCAGCGAATCGCCCTCATACTGCTCACCGGCCTGGTGGCGCTGCTGGCCCTCATGCCCGCCGCCCGCGCCGACACGGTCTCCCAGATCGCCGGCGGCCTCATGAACTCGCGGCTGTACGTCACCTCCGGTGGCCAGGCCGCGCTGCCCCCGGCCCAGCGGCCCGCCGTGACCGCCGCCCTGGACCGGGCCCGCACCGCCGACATCAGGGTCGTCGTCACCCAGGCGGGCGCCACCCAGAGTGACCTGGTGCGCATGCTGAACGCCGTCCGCGAACGAGTGGGCAAGGGCGACACCTATGTCGCGATCACCGCCGACAACAAGATGCTCGCCGTCTCCGACGACCTGTCCGGCCAGGAGATCAACCAGATCGTCGCGCGGACCGACGGCGACGTCGGGAACCGGCTGATCCAGTTCGCCGGCCTCGCCGACCGGGAGGCCGCCGACAACGCCGCCGCCGGGCGCACGTCGAGCCTGGTGCTGCTGGGCGTCCTCGCCCTCGTCGTCGTCGGGACCGTCGGCCTCGTCACGTCGAGCAAGCGCCGCCGGCGCCGGCAGGAGGCCCAGGACCTGGCCGAACTCAAGCAGGGCGTGGCCGAGGACGTGACCCGGCTCGGCGAGGACATCGCCGCGCTCGACCTCGACGTCATGGACCCCAGGCTCGACCCCGTCATCCGCGCCGACTACACCCACGCCCTCGACTCCTACGACCGGGCCAAGGCCGCGGCCGAGGGCGCGGCACGGCCCGCCGACATCGGCGCCGTCACCACCGCGCTGGAGGACGGCCGCTACGCCATGACCGCCACCCGCGCCAGGCTGGCCGGCGAGCCGGTGCCCGAGCGGCGCCCGCCGTGCTTCTTCAACCCGCAGCACGGCCCGTCGGCCGAGGACGTGCTCTGGGCACCGCCCGGTGGAACACCGCGCACCGTGCCCACCTGCACCGCCGACGCCGAAGCCGTACGGAGCGGCGGGGACCCGGACGCCCGGCTGGTGCCGACGGCCGCGGGCCGCCGCCCCTACTGGGAGGCCGGACCGGCGTACGCGCCGTACGCCGGGGGCTACTACGCCGGGTACGGCGGCCTGGACCTGCTCAGCGGCATGATGATCGGCACCGCGCTGGGCTCGATGCTCGGCGGCGGCTGGGGCCTCGGCGGCTTCGGCGGGTACCCCGGCGGCGACATGGGCGGCGACTTCGGCGGCGACACCGGCGACCTGGGCGGCGGCTGGGACTTCGGCAGCGGCGACTTCGGCGGAGGCGGCGGCTTCGGCGGCGACTTCTGAAACCCCACGGGGCGCGGCGTCACGGGAGGGCCAGGGTCTCTTCCAGGGCGGTGCGGAGGGCTGCGAGGTCCGCCGCCGCGCGGGTGCGCGCCGCCGCCACGTCGCCGGTGACCGGGGTCACGACCTCCAGGTAGCACTTGAGCTTGGGCTCGGTGCCCGACGGGCGGACCACCACCCGGGCGCCGTCGGCCAGCCGCAGCCGCAGGCCCTCGGTGGGGGGCAGGCCCGCGAGCCCCTGGGTGAGGTCGTCGACGGCGGTGACCGCCCGGCCGGCCAGCGCCTTCGGCGGCTCCCGGCGGAGGGCGGCCGAAGCGGCGGCGATCAGCTCGGGGTCGGGCAGCCGGACCGAGAGCTGGGCGGTGGCGTGCAGGCCGTGCCGGCGGGCCTGGTCGTCGAGCAGGTCGGCGAGCGTCCGCCCGTCGAGCCGGGCCTGCGCGGCCAGCGCCGCCACCGCCAGCGCGGCGCCGATGCCGTCCTTGTCGTGCACCACCGGGCCGTCGTCGCCGCCGACGCAGTAGCCCAGCGCCTCCTCGTAGGCGAAGACCAGCCGGTCGGCGGGCGCCGCGGCGCGCATCAGCCACTTGAACCCGGTCAGCGTGACCGCCGAGCGCACCCGGTGCGCCGCGGCGATCCGGCCGAGCAGCGACGACGAGACGATCGTGGTGGCCACCAGCCGGTCCGTGCCGTGCGTGCGGCCCAGCACGTACTCGGCGAGGAGACCGCCGAGCTCGTCGCCGGTGAGCGGGCGGAGGCCGCCGTCCGGGGCGGGCACCGCCACCGCGCACCGGTCCGCGTCGGGGTCGTTGGCGATCACCAGGTCGGAGCCGGACGCCTCCGCCAGCTCCAGGACCAGGTCCATCGCCCCCGGCTCCTCCGGGTTGGGGAAGGCGACCGTGGGGAAGTCCGGGTCGGGTTCGGCCTGCTCCGCCACCACCGCCGGGGCGGGGAGACCCGTCCAGCGGAAGGCCCGCAGCAGGACGTCCCGGCCCACCCCGTGCAGCGGGGTGTAGGCGACCCGGACGTCGCGGGCGGTGCCCAGCGGCAGGCGGGACAGGCCGTGCAGGTACGCCTCGACGATCTCGTCGCCGAGGACGGTCCAGCCGGTGCCCAGCGGCAGCTCGTCCACCCGGCCGACGGCGTCGATCGCCGCGGAGATCTCGGTGTCCAGCGGCGGGACGATCTGCGCGCCGTCCCCCCAGTAGACCTTGTAGCCGTTGTCGCGGGGCGGGTTGTGGCTGGCGGTGACCATGACCCCGGCGTCCGCGCCCAGGTACCCCACCGCGTGCGCCAGCACCGGGGTCGGCAGCGGGCCCGGCAGCAGCCACGCGGTCAGGCCCGCCCCGGTCAGCACGGCGGCGGTGTCCAGGGCGAACCGCTCGGAGTTGTGCCGCGCGTCGTACCCGATCACCACCCCCGGCGGCTCGTCCGCCGCCTCCTCCAGCAGCCGGGCGGCGAGGCCCGCGGCGGCGCGCATCACGGTGACGCGGTTCATCCGGTTGGGGCCCGCGCCCAGCTCGCCGCGCAGCCCCGCGGTGCCGAACTCCAGCCGCCCGGCGAACCGGTCGGCCAGCGCCGCCTCGTCGCCCGCGTCGAGCAGGGCCCGCAGTTCGGCCCGGGTCGCCGGATCGGGGTCCTGGGCCAGCCACTCCTCGGCCGCGGCGCGGGTCACAGCTTCGCCACCACGGTGGCCAGCAGGCCGCCCATCCGGGCGGCGGCGGCACGGCCGGCGGCGAGCACCTCCTCGTGGTCGAGCAGCCCCTCGGACAGGCCGGCCGCCACATTGGTGACCAGTGAGATCCCCAGCACCTCGGCGCCGCCCCGGCGGGCCTCGATCGCCTCCAGCACGGTCGACATGCCGACCAGGTCGGCGCCCAGCGTGCGGAGCATGCGGATCTCCGCCGGGGTCTCGTAGGTGGGGCCGCGGAACGCCGCGTACACCCCCTCGGCCAGGGTCGGGTCGGCCTCCCTGGCCAGCGCGCGCAACCGGGTCGAGTACGCCTCGGTGAGGTCGAGGAACGTCGCGCCCGTGAGCGGGTTGGCCCCGGTCAGGTTCAGGTGGTCGGAGATCAGCACCGGTTCCCCGACGGACTGCCGCTCCGGCCGGAGCCCGCCCGCCGCGTTGGTCAGCACCACGGTCTTCACCCCCGCGGCCAGCGCGGTGCGCACCCCGTGCACCACCGGATCGACGCCGCGCCCCTCGTACAGGTGCGTGCGTCCCAGGAACACCAGCGCGTTCCGGTCCCCCACCCGGACGGCCCGCACCCGCCCCGCGTGCCCCTCCACCGCCGGCGGCGCGAAACCGGCCAGCTCGGTCACCGGCAGTTCCTCGGCCGGCTCGCCCAGCGCGTCCGCCGCGGGCACCCACCCGGAGCCCATCACCAGGGCCACGTCGAAGGAGTCGAAGGTCCGCGCCCGTACCTGGTCAGCGGCCTTCCGCGCCAGCTCGAAAGCCTCATCGCTCATCAGCCGACCATATCCCCACCCGAACCCCCCGATGCGCCCTGGTCGCGCCGGGAAGGGCTCAGTGGTCGTCCGGGTTGGTGGCGAGCCAGTAGTGCAGGGCGATGATGAATTCGAGGTGGTGGCGGGGCTCGTACATGGCGGTGCCGAAGAGCTCTTCGAGCTGGCGGAGCCGGTAGCGGACGGTCTGGGCGTGCAGGTGCAGGCGGCTGGCGACGTCCGTCGCGTTGAAGCCGGACTCCAGGCAGCTGAGGAGGGTCGTGGCCAGGCGGCGGCGGTACTGGTCCCGGACTTCCATGAGCGGGGCGAGCCGGGCGGCCACGAGGTACTCGGTCATGTCCCGGTCGCGGAACGCCTGCATCAGGGGGACGTGGTCGGCGGCGACCACGGGTTCCGGGCCGCGGATGTGCCCGTCCAGAGCCAGGCCGAGGGCGCGGCGGGCCCAGGCCAGCGAGCGGGCCACCCCGGTGATCTCGGTGGTGGGGCCGATGGCGGCCGTCCAGACGCCCAGCTCCGCGGCGAGGGCTTCGCGGCGTCCCGGCCCGTCGGGGTCCGGGATGATCAGGCAGGGCTCGGGCAGGTGCAGCCCCGCCAGGGCGTCCGCCGGGACGGCCGATCTGCGGGCCGGGTCGACGCCGGGGTCGCGCCGGTGCAGGGCGACGGCGGCGACGGTCATGGGGATCCGCCAGGCGGCGTCCAGCGCCAGTTCCCGGACCTCGTCGGGGCTGGGGGACTCGCTGATCAGCAGGTCCAGCAGCTTCCGGCGGCGGAGGTGCTGCTCGCCGGCGGCGCGCGCCTGGGTGTCCTTGTGGCCCGCCAGCATCGCGGCGGTCACCTGGTCGACGTAGACGAGGGTCTTCTGGGCGATCTGTCCGATGACGTTCGGGGTCACGCCGGGGTGGTCCTGGACGGCCTCGCTCAGCCGGCTGATGGTGATCCCGGTGCCGATGCTGAAAGCGGTCTGCCATTCCTCGGGCCGGATGCCCTCCTCGGTCGTCCAGGCGCCGAACCCGCGGAAGAAGTCGAGGAGCCGGTCGAGGGGATGCTCGTCGTCCTCCATCAATTCGATGAACTCACCGATCATCAGGGACACCGACCGGTTGAGGTGCTGCGCGTAGCGCGGGTCGTGCGGCCGGACGATCACCGGTAGCTGCGCCTCGATCGCCTGCACCGCCTCGGCCACCACGGCCGGGGCACGCCCGCGCATGACCGCGATGACGGCGGCCACCTCCGCGTCGGACATCCCATGCTCGATCAAGTGATAACGCATATCCCTAGCAAGGTAGGAGTAATCGACGTCACAGACAACCCGGACTCGATACCCCAAAATGCGCCCTGAACTACACGAATGCGACAAGGGCGGCAGGGTGTGAACCCAGCTGACCGCAGTGCCGCTCAGACTTGTCACCAAACCAAAAAAGACCGGGTTCGAGATGTCCGCGGCGTCGGTTCCATGCGGTAACCGAATCTCGATGATCGTCGCGGTTCCGGCCACGGTCGCCGCCGTTGACGCACGGGTGGGCCGGAGCCGCCGCGCCCACGCAAGGCTCCCCGCACTTGGGGCTGGCGCCACGGCCGGCCAGGGCGCCCAGGTGCCTCCCGCTCGTCCGCGGAGGCCGGGTCTCAGTGCAAACTTCGGCACACTCGTTGACCTGCCGATCGGTCCCGTCGCAGAGTCGGCGGCAGGAGTCCGCTACTGAGAGGTGTATTCCATGGCCCTGGAGTTCCTCGGCAGGGATCCCGAATCCGACGACGGCCACTCGCCCACGGTCTGGCGTGACCCGGTCAGCGGCGACTACGTCCTGCAGGGATGGCGGCTGTCGGATGTCGAGATGGCCGAGGTCGGGGAGGTCCCGCCGCACGAGACCGTGATCCGGTTCCCGGCACGCATGATGGGCTTCTTCCCGGAGGTGAGCGGTGGCGGTCCCGAGCCACGGTGAGCTGCTGGCCTCCGCGACCGTGTCGGCCGTCCATCTGGAGATGCGCGACGTCTACACGGTCGATTCCGAGCAGGAGCGGATCGCGGCCTGGCGGGACGGGCACCGCTACGACCCGGCCGACCGCGCCGCGTGGTGGCGGCCCTGGCTGGACCTAATCGCCGCCACGGTCGCCCGCGGCGTCGACGTCCGGCGGGCCCGCATCGTCTCCGAACCACTCAGCGAGTACATCCGTTACTCACGCTCGCACGCCTTCACCAACGTCGCGGCAGGAGAAGCACTGCGCTGGCTCCCCCGCCGACGGACGTCCGACCTAGCGCTTCCCGGCAACGACTTCTGGCTGATCGACGACCGGCTGGTCCTGTTCAACCACTTCGACGGCGACGGCCGCCCCACCAGCGCCGAGACCACCGAGGACCCGGCGACCGTCGAACTCTGCGCCACGGCCTTCCGCTCGGTCTGGCAACGCGGCATCCCGCATGCGGATTACTGCTCGGCCTGACACGAGAATGCCCTTGTGCCCTCCCCATCACCGTCGTCCAGCGTCCAGCAGGCCCGGCAGGCCCTCGCCGGACGGTTGCGAGAGATCCGGCTCGACGCGGGCCTGACCGCGCGACAGGTGGCACGGTTCTGCGGCTGGCATGAATCGAAATGCTCTCGGATCGAACACGGCCGCAAGGTGCCCTCGCAGGAGGACATCCGGTCGTGGTGCACGGCATGTGGTGCGGATGACCAGGTGCCTGACCTGATAGCCGCGCTGCGTGCCGTCGACTCGATGTACGTCGAATGGCGGCGGCTGGAACGGTCGGGACTGCGTCACCAGCAGGAGTCCCGGTTGCCGCTGTACGAGCGGACGACCCGGTTCCGCGCCTACTCCTCCTGGCTGGTGCCGGGCCTGCTGCAGACCCGCGCGTACACGGCGGCGGTGCTGCACTCCATCAGGCGGCAGGCGCAGTTGCCCGACGACGTGGAGGCCGCCGTGGCGTCCCGGATGGAACGCCAACGTGTCCTGTACGAGGGAGGCCGCCGGTTCGCTCTGCTGGTCGAGGAGTCCGTCCTGCGGACAAGCGTCTGTGACGCCGCAGCGATGGTTGGGCAACTCGACCACCTGGTCACCGCGTCGTTCCTGCCTTCGGTGAGCCTTGGCATCGTGCCCATGGGCCCCGAACGCGGCCGGTGGCCGGTGGAAGGGTTCTGGATCTTCGATGACGAGCGGGTGAACGTCGAACTGGTGTCCGGCTATCTCACGATCAGCCAGCCACGCGAGGTGACGGAATACGCCCGGACGTTCACCGAACTGTCCGCCATGGCGGTTTACGGACGGCGGGCCCGAGCCCTGATCGGCGCTGCACGCTCCCACCTTCACGAGACGGATCAGGCCGAACCGGCCGACTGACGGTGCTGATGTCCGGGGTGGCGCTGCGAGCGGACCGACACGGACCGAATTCATCTGGATCGCCCTGAACCTGTTACGCAAGTCCCCGCAAGCTCATGGCCCGGCCACCGCCCTGTCGCTTAGCGTCACCCTGAACTCGGCGAAAGGAGCAGACGATGGGCAGGCACGGCGACAGCGGCAACCCCAAGGACACTCCCAAAGGCGGAGACGGTTCCAACCCCCAGGGCGGACGGCGCGGTGGCGGCGGCGACGGCGGCGGCAATAAGGGCGACGGGAAGAACCCCTCGTGACCCGACCGAACATCGGCGAGCAGATCAACGGCCTGTGCGATCTACTCGCCGAGCAGGGCGACCTGCTCGATCCGGCCTGGCGGGCGGCGTTGAACGCGGTCCCCCGGCACCTGTTCGCCCCGATCCGTGCCTGGGCGATGCCCGATAGCGACGAGCCCGATCACTTGATCGACCGTGCCGTGAGCCCTGCCGCGTGGTGGGACGCGGTGTACTCCGACACCGCGATCATCACTCAGATCGACGACGGGAGATCGGATCCCACCCACGCGGGAACCTACACCTCGTCGTGCAGCGCTCCGGGCACCGTCATGAACTTCCTTCATGCGCTCGCCCTCCGCGACGACGACCGGGTGCTGGAGATCGGCACCGGTACCGGGTGGACGGCCGCCCTACTGTCGCACCGGGTCGGCGCCGACCAGGTGACCTCGATCGAGATCGACGCCCAGGTCTCCGAACAGGCCGCCGCCAACCTCGCCGCGACCGGGTACGCGCCCCACCTGATCGTCGGGAACGGTGCGGCGGGATGGCCGGAAGCCGGCCCTTACGATCGGGTGCACGCCGCGTGCGGCGTGACCTCGGTGCCGTACGCATGGGTGGAACAGACCCGGCCAGGCGGAGTGATCGTCTGCCCGTGGACCCCGGCGTACGGCAACGGGCAACTCGCCCGCCTCACCGTGACCGGCGACGGCCGCGCGATCGGCACGTTCCCCCACTTCGCCAACTACATGATGCTGCGGTCGCAGCGCGTCTCCCACGATCCGATACGAGCGTTCGTCGGTGGCACCGAGGAGCAGGCGGTACGCACCGAAACGTCCCTGGACCCCCGCACCGTGGCCTGGGACTCCTATGCCGCGGACCTCGTGATCGGAGCCCTGGTCCCCGGCGTGAGCAAGCGCATGTGCGCAGCCGAGGACGGCTCTGGTGAGTGGACGTTCTGGCTCCTGGAGGCCATCACTGACCGGGACCGGTCATGGGCGAGCGTCGACTACGAGCCCGGTGTGCCGCGCTACCTGGTCGAGCAGTACGGCCCCCGCCGTCTCTGGGACGAGGTGGAGAACGCCTATCTCCGGTGGGTCTCCTGGGGACGCCCGGCACGCGACCGGTTCGGCCTCACCGTCGCCCCGGACGGCGAGCGGCTATGGCTGGACGACCCCACCCGAGTGATCGGGTAGTCGTCCGACGGGTGGCGGCCAGTCACGGCGAACGGAACCGAACGAGCCGACCGCCGGAGCGTCAGCAGCCGGTGAGCCTCCTGGCGCTACCCATGCGCTCGGCCTTGCCGGGACTCTCGTCAACGGCTCAGTTCGTTGCGCTTCACGCGGGTCAGCAGGTCGGCGAAGGCTTCGGTGGTGAGGGAGAGGTGACCGGCGTCAGGGTTCTTGCTGTCACGGATACCGATGACCGTGGTCAGGTCCGCGACCTCGACACACATACCGGAGTTGCCACCGCTGCGGGTGCTCTTGCGCCAGGCGCGTTCGGGCAGTTGAGCCACCTCGATGCACTGGCCGGCTTCACCACCACTGTGGCTGGACTTGCGCCAAGAGCGCCTGGGGAGTTGCGCCACTTCGATGCATTGCCCTGAGGCACCGCCGCTGTGGCTGGACTTGCGCCAGTGCACAGAAGGGAAGTCGATCATCTTCACAGTCCTTCCAAGACCGTACGGATGAACCTCTCCGAGCCCGCAGCGGGCAGCGCCACAGATCGGATCATTTCGTACAGTACTCCGAACTCGCTGACCTCTTCACTGCGCTCGATGACGCGCCCCCACCCACCAGCACTCTCCACATAACCGACATCAGGTTCGTTACGGAAGCCCAGGATGTGAAATGCCCCTTCGGGGTAGACCGGTGCGCCGTCAGGGACGATATGGATGGTGATGTTAGGTTCCTGCGCCAGCCGCAGCAGGTGTTCCAATTGCTCTTTCATCACAGCACGATCTCCCACCGTACGCCGGACCACTGACTCGTCCAGCAGAGCCACCAGCCATGGCGGATCTTCGCGCCGAAGGATCTCCTGCCGCGCCAACCGAGTCTTGATGAGCTCTTCAAGCTTGTCGTCCTTCTGGCCCGCCCGGAGCACTTCCCGGGCATAGTCCGGCGTCTGGAGCAAGCCATTGACCAGGAAGTTGTCATACATCCTGATCATGTTGGCGAGGGCTTCGAGCTCGATGTACTCCCAGAAACCCGCC
Organism: Actinomadura craniellae; assembly: GCF_003289645.1. Taxonomy (GTDB): domain Bacteria; phylum Actinomycetota; class Actinomycetes; order Streptosporangiales; family Streptosporangiaceae; genus Actinomadura_D; species Actinomadura_D craniellae. The sequence goes on from NZ_QLYX01000014.1 coordinate 74,424, forward strand.
GGGAGGCCGGATTCGCGCATCACGGCCGTGTACATGGACTCGAAGAATTCCTCGTAGCCGAAGGCGCGGTCGAGCCCTTTGGAGAGGCGGAGCGACGGGAGCCGGTAGCAGTTCTCGACGTGGCCGATGAGCTTGCCCGAGACCATCACCTCGGGCAGGCCGCCGACCTGCGGCTGCGTCATTTTCGCCGTGGTGCGGACCCGTCGTAGTTGGACGGCGTAGAACGCGCGGGCCGAGGACTTCGGGTCGATCGGTGGGGTGCTCATGAAAGGACTCCTGCCGGTCGGAGCGCTTGATCACGAAGGGGAGTGCACAACCTGTGGCCGAGGGTAATCGCGGCAGTCCAGGCTGGCAGGCGAACCCGCAAACCACCCTCGACGAAGTGATGGCCAGCAATGACGCAGATACGACCAGCCGGTACGAATCGGCTCGAAAGGAGCCTGCTCGCCGTTCCCTCCTCGGCCGGGCTCATCCGGGACCTCACCGAGGTGCACCTGACCAAGTGGGACACGCCCCGGCCCGTCCTCGACGACGCCCTGCTGGTGATCAGCGAACTCGCCGCCAACGCGATCACCGCCGCACCGGCACGGCTGATCGGCATCCGGGTGGACCGCGAGGCCGCGGGCGTCCTGCTCGCGGTCTGGGACCCCAGCACCGCACGGCCCGTCCGGCGATCGCGGCCCGAACCGGCCCTGGCGGCCCTGGACCCGGACCCCGCCCGCTACGACGACAACGGCGGTCACGGCCTGGTCATCGTCACCGCCCTCGCCTGCCAGTACGGCTGCGAACCGGGCGACCCCACCGGCAAGTGGGTCTGGGCCAGGCTCCGGGCATGACCGCCCCCTGCCCCGGTGAGCCCCGCGGCCACTACGAGCGCTGGCTGCACGGCCTCGACCGGCTCCCCGGCCGGGACCGGCGGCCTCCGCCCGGTGCTCCGGATCTCGTCACCCGCACGGCGCGGACCTGGAAGGCGGCCACCCTGGTGATCGGCCGCCGCGCCGCCAGAAGGCGCCCGTGAGGACCTCCGCCCTCCTGCGACGGCTCGCGGGAGGGCGGCCCTCGCGGCCTACCCGGCCGGGCTGGAGATCGTCAGGTCCAGGGCGGCCGACTTCGTGGTGGTGCCCGCGGTGCCGTGGACGGGCACCGTGACGACGCGCGGGTCGGTCGGGACGGTCTGCGGGCCCGCGGTCAGGGTGAGCTGTGCCGGCTGGCCCGGCTGGATCGCCGGCGGGTCGAAGGCGGCGGTGACGCCCGGCGGCAGACCCTTGCCCGCGGACAGCGCCACCGGCCTGCCCGCGGTGCTTCCGGCGACGGTCACGGCCACGGTGACCGAGCCGCCGGCGGGCAGGGTCACGTGGTTGGGCTCCACGTCGACCGTGAAGGAGAGGGGCGGCTCCGGCCGCACCGGCTCCTGGACCGCGAGCACGTGGCTGGACCCGGCGGCGATCTGCCGGACCCGGGTCAGCCCGTGGACCGGCACCGGGACGCCGCGCCTGGTCGTGGTCCCGTCGCCGAGCTGGCCGTCGTAGTTGTATCCGCAGGACCGGACCGTGCCGTCGGCGAGGCGGAGGTGGCTGGAGAAGTCGCCCGCCGCGATCTCGGCGACGCCGCTCGCCACCATGTGCACCGGTGTCCGGATGGGGCTGGTGAAGGTGTCGTTGCCGAGCTGGCCGCCGTCGTTGTTCCCCCAGCTCCACACCGTGCCGTCGGGGCGTAGCGCGAGGCTGTGGAAGGCTCCGGCGGCGACGGACCGGACGCCGCCGAGACCGGGAACCGGCGTCGGCGACAACCGGTTCCCGCTCATGCCGTCGCCGAGCTGGCCCCACTGCCCGTACCCCCAGGCGAAGACCGTGCCGTCGGCGCGCACCGCCAGGCCGTGGCCGTTGCCCGCGGCGATGTCGACGATGGCGTGCAGCCCCGGCACCTGCACCGGCGACCCCACCCACGGGACCGCGTAGCCCAGGCCCAGCTGGCCGACCGGGGAGGCGCCCCAGCCCCAGACCGTGCCGTCGCCGCGCAGGGCGAGGACGAACCTCGAACCGGCTTCGACGTCCACCACGTTCGCGAGCCCCGGGACCCGCTGCGGTGCCGCCTGCGGGCCGCCGACGCCGCCCCGGCCGAGTTCGGCGCTCTCGTTCTTGCCCCAGGTCCACACCCGGCCGTCGGCGCCCACCGCCGTGCTGAACTCCCATCCCCCGCCGACGTCGACAGCACCGGTCGGCCCGGTCACCGGCAGCGGGATCGGGCTGCCCCCGCCGGTACGGCCCAGCTGGTGGTGACTGTTGTCCCCCCAGGCCCACACCGTGCCGTCGGCGGCGATCGCCAGGCTGTGGTCGCTTCCTCCGGAGACCTCGCCGAAGTGCAGGTACTCCCCGAGCACGGCCACGGGCGCCGTCCGGTTGGACTGGCCGCCGTCGCCCAGCTCGCCGTCGAAGCCGCCGCCCCAGGCCACGGCGTGCGTCAGCACCGGGTCGGCCGTGACGGGACCCGCCGTCACGGCCGGTACGGTCATGGCCGTCGCCACGGCCAGCAGGGCGGCGCGCAACCGTCCGGGCGCGCGTGAGCGGGAACGAGACATCCGATCGCCCTCTCCTCGTCGTGGGAACGGCCGTGCCGGGCGGCCCGGGGTTGGCGGCGACGGTGGTTCGCCGCATACCGCCCGGCACGGTGACGACCGGCCTGCTCCCATCTGCCAACTCGCCCGAACAAGGGACATCCTGATGAGGAGCCGCCGACCTGGGTCCTGGATAGCGGCGCCTGGTTGCCACCCGGTTGCCGCCGCCGGCCGGGCAGGGGGCACGCGCCCGCCGTCCGGACCGGCCGGGACGCCCTTCGCCCCGGGAGACGGCCCCGGCCTTCGGCCGGAGAAGGCCGTCGCCCGCCCCGGCGGTCATGCCGGGGCGGGCGACGGATCCGGCGCGGTTCAGGACGCCACGGGTTCGAGTGCCGGAGCGGGCTCCTCGGCCGGCTGGGCGGTGGCGGCGGGCCGGATGCCGCGCAGGGCGTACAGGCTGACCGGGACGCCGAGGGCGACGATCGCGGCGGCGACGATCAGCGTCGACTGGTAGGCCTCCAGGAACGCCGCCAGCGGCGGGAGGCCGTCGCGGACGTGGCCGTCCTGGCGGCTGTTCAGGATGGCGCCGAGCACGGTGATGCCGAGCAGGCCGAACACCTCGCGCGACACGTTGAGGGTGCCGGAGGCCACGCCCGCCCGGGCGGGGGGAAGGGCGCCCAGGACCAGGTCGGTGAGCGGGATCAGCAGGCCGCCGCCCAGCCCGAAGAGCAGGAACCAGGGCAGCAGGTCGGTGTAGCCGTCACCGGCCCCGACGGTGGAGATCGCGCCCACCGCGACGGCCATCAGCGCCATGCCGGTGGCGACGGTGACGGCCGCGCCGAGCAGCGCGGTGATCCGGCTGGACAGCACCGCGACGACCGCCATGAGCACGGCCATCGGGACGAACGCGGCCCCGGCCTCGGTGGGCGTGAAGCCCAGCGCGTTCTGCAGGTAGAGCGCGGTGAAGAAGTAGATGCCGAACACCCCGAACGACCACAGGCCCATGGTCAGCAGCCCGCCGCCGAACACCCGGTCCCGGAACGGCGACAGGTCGATCACCGGGTCGGCGACCCGCCGCTCGATCAGCGCGAAGGCCGCCGCGGCCAGCGCGGCCACCGCGAAGGCGCCCAGGATCGCGGCGGACGTCCAGCCCCGCCCGGCGCCCTCGATCAGCGCGAAGGTCAGCGCGAACAGGGCGACGGAGGAGGCCGCCAGACCCGCCGGGTCGAGCCGCCGCCAGGAGCCCCGCCGGGCGCCGGCCGGCAGCCGGACGCTCCACAGCGCCAGCGCCGCGGTGACGGCGCCGATCGGCGCGTTGATCAGGAAGATCCAGCCCCAGTGCGCGTGCTCGCTGAGGTACCCGCCGGTGAACGGCCCGACGGCGAGTGCCAGCGCGCCGACCCCGCCCCAGATGCCGACGGCCATCCCGCGTTCGCGCGGGTCGGGGAACAGCGCGGTCAGCATGGCCAGGGAGGCCGGGGCGAGCAACGCGGCGCCCAGGCCCTGGACGGCCCGCGCGGCGATCAGCGTCTCCTGCCCGCCGGCCAGGCCCGCCGCCACCGAGGCCAGCGTGAAGATGCCCAACCCCAGGTAGAAGGCGCGCTGGACGCCGAAGACGTCCGCGATCCGGCCGCCCACCAGCAGCAGCCCGGCGAAGACCAGGATGTAGCCGCTGACCACCCATTCCAGGCCGGCGATGGTGAGCCCGAGTTCGCGCTGGATCGACGGCAGCGCGACGTTGACGACGTTGTTGTCCAGGTAGGTCATGAAGGTGGCGAGCGCCACGGCGACCAGCGCCACCCACCGCCGGGAGTCGTTCACGAGCGACCTCTCCTTGCTATACGGCGTACTTGTACCTTGTACATGTACGGCGTATAGCATCATGTACGGCGTATAGTCGTCAAGTGGCCTCCGAGAAGCTGACCCGAGCGACGGTCCTGGCACGAGCGCTGGAACTGGCCGACACCGAAGGGCTCCCGGCCGTCACCATCCGGCGACTCGCCCAGGAACTCGGCGTCACGCCCATGGCGCTCTACTGGCACTTCAAGAACAAGGAACTGCTGCTCATCGGCCTCTTCGACGAGGTCTTCGCCCAGGTCGCCGTCGCAGCCGACCCCGCCGGACCCTGGGACCACCGGCTACGGCTGATGGTCGAGGCGCTGCTCCGGACAGCCCGGCGACACCCCTGGATCTCTGAGATCTCCGCGGAGGTCGACAAGCGGCAGGCCGAGAGCTTCCAGCGGGGCACCGACCTGGCGCTCCGCATCCTGGCCGAGGCCGGGTTCTCCCCCGAACGCGCCTTCCAGGTCGCGACCTACCTGCTCAACGGCGTCATGGGGCTGGTCGTGGCCGACCCCTGCGGCCCGACCGGGCTGCCGACCGAGGCCGCCGCCGAGCACCGCCGCCTGCACCGCCTGGAACTGGAGTCGCTGTCCCCCGCCCGGTACCCGGCCCTGGTCGCCTACGCCCGGACACTGGCGGACGAGCCCGACCCGGAGACCCACTACGCCTTCGGCCTGGACCTCCTGCTGGCCGGAGTCCGGGCCATGGCACCCGCCCAGGTCGGCTGAGCCCACTCCAGGCGCACGAGCCCACGATGCGCCGGCGCGCTTGCGGACGGTGTCATACCACACGCTCCAGCCGGGCGGGCCCGGTGACCAGGGTCCGCCGGAGCACTGAGCCATCCAGTGCACGCTCCGGCCCGGCCTCCCGGCCGTGCGGGCCAGGAGACCGGCGTACGCGCCGTCAGTCGAGCGCCGGGGTCTCGCGCGGCCGGTAGCGCCCGACCCGGTCGCGCGGCACCTCGTCCAGGGGGGCGCGCCCCGAAGGCGCGGCGAGCTGCGCGAACAGCCGGCCCGCCACCACCAGGCCCAGCAGCTGCGGGACGGTGTCGCGGAACAGGTCGATCGCGCCGTCCGAACCACCGTTCAGGGACAACCAGGTGCCGGCCGCCACCGATACCCCGCCCAGCAGCAGCGCGACCGCCGGCAGCCACGGCGAGGCCAGCACCCGGAAGGGGTACAGCACCCTCCCGAAGACCAGGCAGACCATCACCGCCACCTCGGCGGCCACCACCAGCCCGAGCGCCCCGGCCACCCAGTACCCGAAGGCTGCCGCGGGCAGCGGCACCAGCCAGCGCGGGGGCGACGCCCTGCCGGGCGCCCGGCGGAACGGGCCGCCGCCCCCGCCACCAGTGCCCGCCCGGCGCACGGGTGACGGGCCGCCGCCCTCTCCACCGGCGTCCGCCCGGAGCACCGGTGACGTCCCGCCGGGCAGCCGGCGGAGCAGGCCCGCCCGGCGGGCGGCCGGTGCCCCGCCCGGCGGCCGCGGGGCGGTCCGGCGCCCGCCGGGCAGCGCGCAGGCCAGCACCAGCAGCGTCACCAGCAGGGCCAGCCCGGTGAACACCGCCGGCCGGTAGACGCCGTCCGGCTCGTAGCGCAGGGTCACCACTCCGCGGGTACCCGCGGGCACCACCCAGGCCTGCCGCCAGCCGTCCAGCCGGGTCGGCGTCAGCGCGCGGCCGCCGATGGTCGCCCGCCAGCCCGCGTTGAAGTTCTCGTTGACCACCAGGTACGCGCGGTTGGCGGCCTCCACCTGCACCGTCCGCTCGCCCTGCCCCCAGGACCGCACCCGCACGGGGGTCGTCGCCCGGCCCTGGGCTCCCGACAGCCGGCCCCCCGCGTCGAGGACGACCGACTCCACCCGGTACGCCCCGCCGCCGCTCAACCGGTTCGCGCCCGCGGCCAGCCGGACGGGACGGCACGCCGCGAAGCCCACCGCCCGCCCGCCCAGCGTCTCGTCGAGCGTCGTGGTGACCCTGGTCTCCACCGGGATGCCGTTGACCGTCACCTCCGGCCCGGCGCCGCACGCCGAGGTGTACGGCTGGAAGTCGGTCGCGGCCAGCGGCCGCACCCCGGGGATCACCACCTCGCTGACCTGCAACGGCCGCTGCCGCGACTCGAACCGCAGCACCAGGCGGTCGGTCCGCATCGCCCGGAACCGCAGCACCCCGCTGTCGTCCACCAGCCCCTCGCGGACGTCCCCGCCCGCCCCCCGCACGGTGACCTGGAGGGGCGCGCGGGCCCCGGGCGGCCGCTGGACGGTGACCGCGTCGACCGTGCGGGCCCTGCCCCAGCCGATGGTGAGGGTGGGCCGGGTGTCGTCGCCGCCCGCCACCCAGGTCGTCGCCGGCGAACCGTCGAAGGCCGACCGGGCCTGCCCGGCCGGGTGCCGCACCCACGCCGAGCTCGCGCTGACCCTGATCGAGGAGTCCCGCCGGGCGAACCGCTCGATCACGGCCGGGTCGGTGAGCACCGCGGTACCGCTCAGCAGGATCTGCCCCGGCGCCGCGGACAGCAGGAGGCGGTTGAACATCGCCCCCTCCTCCTCGCCCCGGGCGAGCTCCGGGGAGCAGACCCAGCGGACCGGGCCGCGCATGCAGTCGGGCCGGACCGGGCCGGCCCGGTTCAGCATGTACGACCCCGCCCCCGTGGGCGCGGCGCTCTGCGGCGCGGCGACCTGCACCACCGGGACGGGCGGGCGCAGGTAGCGCGTCGCCGTGACGCCGGGGATCTTCAGCTCCGAGATCGCCACCCGGGAGGTGAACAGGGTGTCCGGCGTCCGGGCCAGCTTCACCACCCGGATCCGCAGCCAGCCCGTCCGCCCGGCCGGCGCCAGCAACTGCTGCGGCCCCGTGGCCGGCCGCAGGTCCTGCTCGACGGTGCCCGCCGCGGTCTCCACGGCGACCCGGGCCGGGGCGGGGCCGAGGAAGTCGTTCCGCACGAAGGCGGCCGTGATCTGCCGTGGTTCGAGGGGGGCGGTGAAGTCCACCCGCAGCCACTGGCCCACCGCGCCGTTCCAGCCGCCGCTGGTCCACTGGCTGTGGGGGTCGCCGTCCAGCGCCGCGTACGGCGCCGCGCCGGGGTCGTCGAGCCCGGGAAGCGCGTCGGGGTCGGCCGCCGAGGAGGAGGCCGTGACGCCGCGCACCCCCGCGTAGACCGCCACCGTGCGGTCGCGTTCCCAGCCCGGCTCGGTCGGGTCGGCGCCCAGCCCGGCCGCCTGCGACGGCGGGGCGTCGATGGTCAGGGTGGGCGAGATCCCGCTGCGGATCTCGCCCAGGTTGCGCTGCCGCAGCCGCAGCGCGTCGGAGGTGACCGGCTCGCCGCCGGCCGCGGGGTCATCGTCGCCGAACAGCACCGGACGGCCGCGCAGCAGCCCGTTGTCGGCCAGCCCGAGCAGCGCCTCCGGGGCGCCGCGCAGCCGGATGGCACCGGCGGTGTCCAGCAGGCCGACCACGTCGTCGGCGTCGTCGACCTCGTAGATCTCCAGTGCCGGGTACTGCTGGTCGTAGGCGCCGACGGCCTCGTCCGCCCAGACCCCGCCGGTGAGCTCGCCGAAGGTCGCCACCCGGCGGATGCCGGGCGAGGTGTCCAGCGCCTCGTGCACCCGGGCCGGCCAGGCGCCGCGCAGGTCGTTGCGGGACAGGTCGTTGCGGACCAGCAGGTAGCGCACCCCCATCCGGGACAGCACCTGGGTCAGCCCGGACGAGCCGCGCCCGGCCGCCACCCGCTGGTCGATGGCGTCCACGATCCGCGCGTAGCCGGGCGAGCCCTGCGGGACGAGCAGTCGCGCCCCCCACCGGGTGCGCAGCAGCGGCTGCATGATGTCGTCCATCGGCCGGCCCCAGGTGTACTCGCCGAACCGGGCGCCGGGCAGCGCGAGCACCGCCTGCTCGCCGGCCCGGCCGTTCAGCCAGTTCGCCGCGTCCCGCCAGTGCTGCGGGACCGCCGGGAAGTCGCCCGGCCCGGCCAGCCCGTTGCCCAGCGCGGGAGTGGTGATCGCCGCCAGCGCCGCCGTGGTGACCGCGACCAGCCGCAGCCGGGGCCGGGGGGCGCGCGCCGTCGCCAGCAGGTGGATCAGGCCCAGCGCCAGCGGCAGCCGGACCAGCCCGTCGAACTTGTGCAGGTTGCGCAGCGGGGCCAGCGGGCCGTCGAGCAGGTCCCGGGCCGGTGCGGCGAGCGGGCCCTCGATCACGCTGGTGTGCCCGGTCGCGATGATCGCCAGCCCGGTGACGGCGGTGAGCACCAGGAACGTCCGGTCCGGCAGCCCCCTGCTCACCAGCCCGGCCACGCCCAGCGCCGCGAGGGCGGCGGTGGCCAGGATCAGCCAGCCCTGCAGCGACAGCGCGTGCCCGACCGGCAGGGACGTGGCGTCCAGGTAGTTGATCCACCGCGCGGCGCCGCGCAGGACGTCGATCAGCCCGGTGGTCTTGGCCGTGACCTCGGCCTGCTCCGTGTAGCCCAGCCAGGAGAAGCCGAACCGGCCGGTCAGCAGCAGCGGCACCAGCCACCAGGCCACCGCGCAGCCCACCGCCGCCGACCAGTAGCACAGCAACCGCAGCCGGGGCAGCGGGCGAGGCCGGGTGACGATGTAGAGGAACGGCACCACGAGCACCGCGACGGTGGCCGTGGCGTTGATCCCGCCGCACAGCGCCACCGCCACCCCGGACCGGGCGGCGGCCCGGATCAGCCCGCCGCCCCCGGCCGCGGTGACCAGCGGCAGGACGATCCACGGCAGCATCGCCAGCGGCAGGTACTCCCAGGAGTTCTGGCCCAGCGCCGACAGCCCGTGCGGGCCGAGCGCGTACGCCATGCCGCCGAACAGCCGGGTGGCGGGCCCGCCGATGCCCAGCCGCTCGGCCAGCCGGACGGTGCCCAGGAAGGCCAGGCAGAGCAGGGTCGACAGCCACAGCCGCTGGGTGATCCACTCGGGCAGGCCGAGCAGGTTGCCGGCGGAGTAGAAGGGGCCCATCGGGAAGAAGTAGCCCGCGGCCTGGTTCTGCAACTGCCCGAAGTGCTGGACGTCCCACAGGTGCAGCGCCCGGCCCAGGAAGCCGAGCGGGTTCACCGCCATGTCGATCTTGGTGTCGGCCAGCACCCGGCCCGGCCGGGTCGAGGTGACCAGCACGACCAGGGCCAGGCAGCACAGCGCGGTGCGGAACCGCTGCCGCAACCGGACGTCGATGTCGTCGCGGGGCTCGGGGTCGTCGGCGCGGGCGAGCCGGGCGGCCAGCGCGTCGGCCCGGGTCCTGATCGCCGTCACCGCCCACCGCCTCCTCGTCCGGTCGTGTCGGAGCCCCGCCGGCCGCCGCGGTCGCGCGCCCTCGGCTCAGTCGTGCTTGTCGCCGCTTCCCCTCGCTCCCTCGCGCCCTCGGCTCAGCCGTGCTTGTCGCTCCAGCCGTCGCCGGGGCGGCCGAGCAGCCGCTCCAAGGGGGTGGCGGGGCGGGCCGTGGCCGCCGCGCCGGGCTCGCGGAAGATCTCGTCCCGGACGGGGCCCTCCACGACGCGCGGCTGCGGGCCACCGTACCCGGAGACGACGTGCGCGTCGTCATCCCCGGTGGCGGCGGATCCCGCGCGCACCGAGGCTTCCAGCAGTTCGGCCATCCGGTCGGCCGTGCGGTCCCAGTCGAACTCGGCCGCCCAGCGGCGGCAGGCGCCGGCCAGCGCGGCCCGGCAGCCGGGGTCGGCCAGTTCCGCCAGCGCCCGCTCGACCACCTCGGCGAGTTCGCCGCCCGCGGGCACCAGCCAGCCGGTGACCCCGTCGCGGACCGCGTCCCGCAGCCCTTCCACGTCGTAGGCGACCGACGGCACGCCGAGCGCCGCCGCCTCGGCCACCGACAGCCCCCAGCCCTCGCCGCGCGAGGTGCTCAGGTGCAGGTCGGCCCGGGCGAGCAGGGCGGTCTTCTCGTCCTCGGGGACGAACCCGTGCAGCACGACCACGTCGCCGAGGCCCCGGGCGGCGACCTCCTTGGCCAGGCGGTCGCCCTCCGGGCCGCGGCCGATCACGCGCACCCGCAGGTCCGGCCACCGGGCGCGCAGCCGGTCGGCCAGGTCCAGCAGCAGGTCCACCCGCTTGTGCGGTACCAGCCGGGTGACGCAGACCAGTTCCGGGCCGCCCTCCGGCTCGGGTACCGGCTCGGGCGCCGCGGGGACGTCCACCCCGACCGGGACGATGTAGATCGGGCCGGTCCAGCCCAGCCGTTCCCGCAGCGCCGCCCGGGTGGTCAGCGAGATCGCGGTGCAGGCGTGCCGCCGGTAGGTCCACCGCGCGACCGGGCCCTCCAGCGTCCGGCCCACCCGGGCCAGCCAGCCGGGGAAGTACAGGCCGAACTGCTCGTCGTGGACGTGGAAGACCGCGCACAGCACGGGCACCCGGCGGGGCAGCGCCCAGGGGGTGAAGAACGGGATGCCGTTCTGGCAGTCGATCACCGCGTCCACGCTCCGCCGGTGGAACAGCGTCCAGAGCAGGACCAGCGGGTAGACGGTGAACCGCCCGCCCATCCGGACGAACTCCACACCTTCCACCCGCTCCCGGCGGGCCTGGCCGGGAGCCCGGCACGTCACGTAGCGGACCCGGGCGCCGCGCCCGGCCAGCCGGCGGGCCAGTTCCCAGGCGTAGCGTTCCGCCCCGCCGGCGGCGGGGTGCCACGGGTCGCGCCAGTTGACGATCGCCAGCCGCAGGGTCATACGGGACCGGTCTGGGTCTCGGCCAGGGCGGGCGCCGCGACGGGCGCGGGTGCGGGCAGGGTGGCGGGACGCACCGGCCCGCGCCGGTGCATCATCCTGATCTCGGACAGTTCCCGCAGCACGGCCCCCGAGTGCCGGCGCAGCGAGAAGGTGGTGCCGGGCATGTCCCGCCACACCACCGGGATGGCGGTGACGTCCGCGCCCCGGCGGACGCAGTGCATCAGCAGTTCGGCGTCGAAGGCGAACCCGGCGGTCCGCAGGTCGGCGGCGGCGGCCCGGACCAGCGGCCCGAGGAAGAACTTGAAGCCGCACTGGGTGTCGGCGATCCCGCCGCCGATGTCGCGGACCGCCCGGTTGAAGGCCAGCGCCCCGACCTTGCGCAGCAGGCTGCTGTGGTCCTCGACGTCCGAGTCGGGGTGCCGGCGGGAGCCGACCACCACCGGGTGGCCGCCGGAGAGCAGGCCCAGTGCCCGGTCGAGCGCGTCGAGCCCGGTCGCCATGTCGGCGTCGCAGAACCCGACGTAGGAGGCCCGGGTGGCCAGCAGGCCGTGCCGGACCGCCGCGCCCTTGCCGCGCCGGGCGCAGTGCAGCAGGCGGACGGGGACGGGCCCGGACCAGCGGCGGACGATGTCCGCGGTCGCGTCGGTGCTGCCGTTGTCGACCACCAGCACGGTCGCCGGGAGGTCGAGCGCCAGCAGCTTGTCACAGAGCAGCGACAGCCCCGTCGGTAGCCGCCCGGCCTCGTTGTAGGCCGGGACGACCACCTCCAGCAGAGCCGCGGGACTGTCGGCCGGGTGCCCAGGGGAGGGCACTGGTCACCGGGTGCCGTAGTTGTAGAGCGGCTTGATGACCGGGTCCTCCTGGGAGGCGGCGGACAGCTGGACGACACCGACGGACAACAGGACTGCCAGCAGGATGCCGGTCAGTGCGGCGACGGCAATGCGCATGGGGGTGGGCCTTCCGCTACCGGGGGGTAAGTGTGATCAGGGTAACTATGGATCTTCGGAAAGACCAGACGATTGCGGCTATCACGGCAAACCATGTGATAACAACCAGCCACCCTGGAACACCACCCTCTTCTACCGAAAACGTTCCATTAAGCCGGTAGAGCGTGGCGGTGGGGCCGTCCACCAGCTTTTCGGCCCCGTCCAGCCGCTGCCGTAGCCGATCAAACGCTTGGTCGCGAGCGTCGATGAAAACGTAACGAACGCCCTCCCGCGCCAGCGGGACGGCGAGCGGGCCGTCCGAGCGGATCAGCGGATCGAGCCGGCGCGCCCGCGGATCCTCGGCGGGGATCACCGTGCCGCCGACCGCCACCGCATCGCTGATGACCACCCTGCGGTCGAAGTACCGGGGGGCCGCGTCCAGGCTCCGGCGCCCGCCGTTCCAGGGATAGGAGCGGTGCGTGGCCCAGGGCAGCACCAGGATGTCCCCCCGCACGGGATCGGCGGCCACCGCGGCCCGCGCCCGCACCCAGTCGCCGGGGTAGTCCACGGCGCGCAGCCGTCCCCCGGCGCCCCAGGCCAGGCCCGGCAGGAGCACCACCGGGGCGAGCACGGCGAAGATCCCCAGCGCCGCGCCCGCCGCGTCCGGCCGGGGGGCGAGCAGCCGGTCCACCGCCAGCCCCAGGCCGACGGCGACCACCACGGCGAGGGGGGCGGCGTACTGCTGCCCGTCGCGCAGCACCGCGAACCCCGGCCACAGGCCGATCGCGGCCCGCAGCGGACCCGCCGCCACCGCCCCGGCCGCCGCGCAGCCGAACCCGGCCGCCGCGGCCAGGGCCAGGCCGCCCGCCCACTCCGTCCGGCACCACCGGGTGTACGCCGCCAGCGCGCCCAGCACCACCAGCAGCCAGACCGCGGCGGTGAGCGGGGCGCCGTACCCGGCGGGGACGGTCTCCCGGTTCCACGCCCCGCCCAGCAGCAGCAGGCTGCCGAGCGCGCCGAACGGGGTGTCGGCGCGGGCCGCGAACGCCCCCACCGCCGCGGTGTCGCCGGGCATCCCGGCCGGCCGCAGCACCCCGGTCACCAGCCACGGCAGGCTCAGCACCAGCAGCGGGCCGGCGGCGCGCAGCAGCGCCCGGCCGCGCTCCGGACCGGACGCCGCCGTCACCGCCAGCACGGCCAGCGCGGAGACCGTCATCGCCGCGAAACCACCGACCGCGGCGGGCAGCAGGGCCAGGATCAGCCGCCGGGAGTCCCGCCGGGCCGCCGCCGCGACCACCCACGGCAGCGCCGCATATCCCAGCAGCAGGGCCCAGTGGCCCAGCAGCAGCCGCTCGGCGACGAACGGGTTCCACGCGTAGCAGGCCCCGGCGGCCAGCCGCGGGAGCAGCCGCCGCGACGGCACCAGGGACGCCGCCGCGGTGCACGCCAGCACGAAGATCGCCAGCAGCACGAGCTTCTGCACCAGGGCGGCCGGCAGCACCGTGGCCAGCGCGGTGACGAACGCGTCGCTCGGCACGTGCCGCGGCAGGGTGCCGGTCAGCCCGAAGGTCATCCGGGTGAACGCCGGGTCGGGCGCGAACACCATGTCGTAGCTCAGCACGAACCCCGGCGCCAGCCCCGGGCCGAGCGCCAGCAACCCCAGCAGCAGGCCGGTGGCCGCGGCCGGGGCGTGCTCCCGGGCAGGTCGTGCGCGTCCGCTCATCCGGGCTCCTCGGGCACGTGCGAAGGGGGGCACGCGCAGCACGCCATGATGCCCGAAATGTCGCTAGTCGCGCGGCAGCCCCAGGATCCGCTCACCGATCACGTTCAGGTTGACCTCGGTGGTGCCCCCGCCGATCGTCATCGCCCGGGAGGCCAGCAGGTACCTGGTCCACCTGCGGGACAGCTCCGACCGGGCGTCGCCGGTGAGGGCGCCCCGCTCGGCCAGCAGCGCGAAACCGAACTCGGTGACCTGCTGGCCGTGCTCCATCGCGACCAGCTTGCGCACGTTGGCGGTGGCGCCCGGATCGGTGCCCGACAGCTGCTTGAGGGTGGCGCGCAGGCCGAGCAGGTTGAACGTGTGCTCGTCCGCGGCCAGCCGGCCCAGCCCGTCCCGGGTGAGCGGGTCCCCGCACAGGCCCAGCCCGCGGAGCATCTCGGCCAGCCGCGGCACGTCGGCGCCGAGCTGGAACGAGCTGGTCAGCCCGACCCGCTCGTTGGCGAGGGTGTTGCGGGTCACCCGCCAGCCCGCGTTCACCGGGCCCACCACCTGGTCGTCCGGCACGAAGACGCCGTCCAGGAAGACCTCGTTGAACATCGCGTCGCCGGTCGCCTCGCGCAGCGGCCGGACGTCGATCCCCGCGGACGCCATGTCCACCAGGAAGTAGGTGATGCCGTCGTGCTTGGGCCGGTCGGGATCGGTACGGGCGATGCAGATCCCCCACTGCGCCTCGCGGGCCAGCGAGTTCCAGATCTTCTGGCCGGTGATCCGCCAGCCGCCCTCGACCTGCTCGGCCCGGGTGGACAGCGCGGCCAGGTCCGAGCCGGCACCGGGCTCGCTGAACAGCTGGCACCAGAGGATCTCGCCGCGCAGGGTCGGCGGCAGGAAGCGCTCCTGCTGTTCCGGGGAGCCGTACTGGACCAGCGACGGCACCACCCAGGCACCGATCAGCAGCGGTACCGGGTGGACCCCGGCCCGCTGCAGTTCCTGCCGGATGACGATCTGCTCGACCGGCCGGGCGTCCCTGCCCCACGGCCGCGGCAGGTGCGGGGTGACCCAGCCGCCCTCGGCCATCGCCGCGCGCTGCGCGACGCCGTCCAGCGCGGCGAGCCCGGCGACCTCGGTGCGGACGGCGGCGCGCAGTTCCGCGGCGTCCTCGCCCAGTTCGATCTCCATCGGCCGGCGCAGGCCGGCCAGCGCCAGGTCGGCCACCGGGCCGCGCAGGTCGCTCGGCGCGCCGAGCAGGGCGCGCAGGGTGAGCGCCCGGCGGTAGTACAGGTGCGCGTCGTGCTCGAAGGTGTATCCGATGCCGCCGTGCACCTGGATGTTGCCCTCGGCGCACCGGACGGCGGCGTCGGGGGCGGCGATCGCGGCCACCGCGACGGCGAAGGTGCGCTGGTCGGCGGGCTCTGCGGCGTCGATCGCGCGGGCGGCGTCCCAGACGGCGGCGCGGGCCTGCTCGACGGCGATGAGCATCCGAGCGCACCTGTGCTTGACGCCCTGGAACTGGCCGATCGGGCGGCCGAACTGCTCGCGCAGCCGGGCGTAGCCGACGGCGTCGTCCAGGGTCCGGCCGGCCACGCCGCAGGCTTCGGCGCCCAGCAGCACGGCGGCCAGGGCCCGGACGTCCCCGTCCAGCACCCGGCTCGCCGGGACCTCGGCGGCGGTGAGCGTGACGGCCGCGACGGGGCGGGTGAGGTCCAGCGCCTCCAGCGGTTCGGTCTCCGCCCGGTCCACGAGCACCCAGCACTCACCGGCGCCGGTGGTCACCGGGAGCAGCAGCAGGTCGGTGGCGCCGGCGCAGAGCACCGGCGCCACCGTACCGTCGACCACCAGGCCGCCGGTGCCGGTCTCGCGGCCGGTGAGGCCCTCGGCGTACCCCTGGGACAGGGCCGCCGCCGCGGTCAGGGAGCCGTCGGCCAGGCCGGGCAGCAGTTCGGCCCGGCCGCTCTCGTCGCCCAGCATGGCGACGGCCGCGCTCGCCAGCACCGTGGTCAGGTAGGGGCCCGGCGCCGGGAAGCGACCCAGCTGTTCCAGGGCGATCGCCTGCTCGACCAGGCCGAAGCCCTGCCCGCCGTACTTCTCGGGCAGGTGCAGCCCGAGCAACCCCTGCCCGGCCAGCGCGGACCAGTACGGCACGGCGGGCGGCGGCGCTCCCCGCTCCGCGGCCGCCACCGTCTCGCGGACGAACGCCGCCGTGACGTGCCGGTCGGCGAGCCCGCGTACGGACTCGGCCAGCGCCTCGTGCTCTTCGGTCAGTCCGATCGCCATCCTCACCCCTTCGCCAGAAGTAAGGAGTAGCTTATTAGAATCTGATTCAGTTCTCCGGCGAAGTCCGCAGTGTCCGCGGCGTCCTCAGCGCAACCCCTCCAGCAGCCGGTGGACGTCGGGCAGCACGGAGCGCTGCGGGGTCGGCACCGTCATGTAGAGGACCATCGGGCGGCGGGAACGTTCGACCACCGCGACCACGACCGTCTCGCCCCTGACCGGGCCGCTGCGCACCCGGAAGGCGCCCACCCAGCCGGTGACCGGGCCGTCCAGCCGCTCGCGGGCGAACTGCGACAGCGCCGGCCGGCCCGGGTAACGCGACCGGACCACCTGGCGGGCCAGCGCGCCCGGCGTGTCGCCGGTGACGTCGCGGCCCAGCGCGGCCGGCAGCGGCACCAGGAAGTACTCGGCCCAGCCCCGGGTCACGCTGCCCGCGCGGACCACCGTCCGGGGAACGGGCTTGAACGCCGCCGTCACCCCCCGCGGATCCGGGCCCAGCGCCCAGCGCCCGCCGAGCACCGGATACGACAGCCCACCGGTGCTCGCGCGGCTCCGCACCGGACTGGCGCGCCCGCGGAAGACCGGCAGCGGCCGCTCGTCCGGAGCCCGGGTCACCAGCGGCACCGGGGCCGGGGCGGGTTCCCGGGTCGCCGCCGCCGTCGGCGGGGGCGGCTCCGCTCCCGCGGCGTCGGGTGTGCCGCCGGCCGTGTCGCCGCGCGCGCCCACCAGCGAGACCGCGACTCCCACGAGCATCACCCCGGTGGCCACCCCCGCGGCCACCACGATGCTCCGGTCCCTGACCCAGCCGACCCGGGGCCGTCGGGCCGGCGGCGCCGGACGGCCGGTCCGGTCAGTCCGTGGCAGTGCCTGCGTGCGGTCTCCCGCCGCCTTGCCGCTCTTGCGCAGGCTCACGACCCCTTCCGGCCGGTCCTCGTCGTCGCCTCGGGCCGCCTCGCCCGTCTCGGGACCGCTCCCGTCGTCCACGCCGACGGTCTCTCCCGGGCGGTCCTCCTCGTCGTCCTCCCGAGAGGTCCCGGTTCGCGCGGCACCACCGGCGGCGATTCCGTCCTGCTCGGAGCCGTCCTCCGCCGGCCGGTCCTCGTCCTCGCCCGGAACGCTCTCGCTCGCCTCGGGGTCGCTCCCGGCGTCCTCCTGAGCAGCCTCGCCCGGCCGGCCCTCCTCGGACCCGCCGGCGATCTCGTGCTGTCCGGAGCCGCTCTCCGCCGGCCGGTCCTCGTCCTCGCCCGGAACGCTCTCGCTCGCCTCGGGGTCGCTCCCGGCGTCCTCCTGAGCGATCTCGCCCGGCCGGCCCGCGTCGCCGCTTCGAGCGCTCCCGCTCGCCTCGGGGTCACTCCCGTCGTCCTCCTGAGCGACCTCGCCCGGCCGGCCCTCCTCGGACCCGCCGGCGATCTCGCGCTGTCCGGAGCCGCTCTCCGCCGGCCGGTCCTCGTCCTCGCCCGGAGCGCTCTCGCTCGCCTCGGGCGCGCTCTCCTCGCTCTCCTGGGCGACTTCGGCCTGCTCGGGTTCGGCGCCTTCGTCCGGCTCACTTCCCGCGCGGGCCGACGTGTCCTCGGCCTCAGCCGGGTCCGGCGCGTCCTCCGCCGGGCTGGTGGCGTCCGCGGTTCCGGTGGTGGCCGCTGTTTCGGCCAGGTCCTCCGGGGCGTCCGCGAACAGTTCCTCGGCGGCTCTTTCGAAGGCGTCGGGACGTTCCGCTCCGGCGAGGTCCTCCGGATCAGGCTCGCCCCACCCGTCCTGCACGGACGGGTCGGCCAGGCCCGCGAAGGTCATCTCCTCGGTGATGACCGGGAGCGGCCCGGTGGGCACCTCGTCGGGCGGAATGTAACGCCAGTTAGTGGGTTCCTCGAACTCGGACACGACGGCAGATTATGTGAAGCACACCAATGGGACCTACAGGCCACCGATAACACAGTGGAAACAGATTGCCCACAGGCCCCATTGTCGCCGCGCACGGTCATTCCGCCCGTCCGATGGCACCGGTGGCGCAGAGGTCATCGGAGCGGGGTCAACCCGGCAATGAACTGGTTGATGTCAGGCCAAAGCCGCCGATGCGTGTTCGGGAGGGACAAGAACAGTACGGACGGGGCCGCACGCCCCGTGTCGATCACCGCCACCACCATGACCTCACCGGTGGCCCGGACCCCCGGGCGCTGGTAGTTGAGGTAGGAGGCGACCAGCCAGCCCTGCCGCCCGCCCACCGAGAGGGCCTGGGAGGCCAGCGGCCGGGTGCGGTGCGGGAAGGCGTACTCGCGGGCCTCGATGCTCCGCGCGTACAGCGCGGTGGCGGTCTGCAGGTCGTGCGGGCCCCGGTATCCGGTGCTGCTGAGTTCGGCGGGACCCATCAGCCCTGTCAGCAGCTGGCCGTACCACAGGCCGCCGCGCCGCCTCTCGGTGACGACGATCTGCTGACCGGACCAGCCGGTCTGCCCCAGCTGGTTCTGCTTGTTCGGGATCTGCCAGGGCGCCCCCAGCCGGGGGTAGGCCAGCCCCGAATGCGGGTCGGTGAGCCGGCCGAGCACCGGGCTGGGCCGTCCGGGGAAGCGCTGCAACGGCTGCTCCGGCGGCAACTGGACGGCCGGCCGGGACGGGCTCGGAACCGCCTCGGGCGTCGGGGTGACGGCGGCGGCGGAGCCGCTGCCCGGGCGGAGGAAGTAGACGGCGGCGGCGGCCAGCAGGGCGACCACGAGCAGCCCCACCCCGATGACCAGCCCGCGCCGCGAACGCTTCTCCGTGTAGGGGTCCAGGAGGTCGGCCGACTCGCCGCTCCCGCCGTCCTCGCCGTCCTTCATCCATTCGGGCATGCGCCAGTTGCCGCTGCTCGGCGTGCCCGGCTTGGGCGGCGTGCTCGGCCCGGTTCCCGACGGCGAGACCGGGGCGTAGCGCGGGTCGCCCTCCCCCTCACTATCGAAGATCGAGCGGTCGAACTCACCGCCTTCGGTGCTGCTCTCGGCCCCCTGGCCGGCGTCGTCCCGTAGCCGGGCCGAGGCGCCCGCCACGGGAACGTCCGCGGCCTCGTCGGGTTCGTACGCGATCACGGGGTCGTACTCGGCCACCGGCTCGTACTCGACCGCGGGCGAGTTCCACGCGGGCTCCGCCCCGGAGGCCGCGGGCGATTCGGGCGCCGAGAATTCAGTACGCCCCGCAGGGTTCGGTGGCTCGCTGTCGACGACCCCGGCCTCATCATCGGCGGACGCGTCATCGTCCGGCGGTTCGTAGGTGGTGACGGTACCCGGCTCGGGATCCTCCTCGGGCCCTTCGCCGACCGCGCCCACCTGCCGTATCGGCCCGGTGGCGAGGTCGCTCGACTGCTGTTCGTCGGTGTCGGCTTCCAGCGCTCTCCGGCGTGCGCTGAAGTCCCCCTGATCGGACATGCGGCACAGGCTACGCGATGATCACAGGGTGTGGACGGGCCCGTAATCACACTCAGGACACATATTCCTATCGCCTTGGCGCGCGCCGCCGGTTCACCCCTTCATCACGGTGATATGCGGCACACCCGCCAACCTTTCCCGCGCGAGCAACGTGGCACCGGCCACCGCTCCCGGCATCACCAGCACGGCCCCCAGCGGAACCAGGAACAGAACAAACGTCATCGCTCCGAACCCCACCACCAGCAACCGGTTCTGCTTCAACAGCGCGAACCGATCACGCCGCCGCAACCCACGCCGCTCCAACGCCACAGAGGTCAGCTCACCGGCCAGGAAGTACCCCGCCACGCACGCCGCGACCACCGGTACCACCGTCTGCCCGACCACCGGCACGAACCCGAACACAAAGAAAGTGACGGAAAACCCCAGGGCCACCACCCCGAGCACGACCGTGTCCTTGAGCGCCCGCCCGATCGACACCAGCAGCGGCACATCGGGCTCCGGCGGCGCCCCACCCTGCGACTCCTCCACCCGAACCGCAATGCTCTCGTAGAAAGGATCCCCGATCAGCAACGTGATGGCGGTGAAGGTCAAAACCGCCAACAGGGCCCCAGCCCCGAAGACGGCCAACGCGGTGACCACCCGAACGACCCGCCGCACCCCCTCGGCCCAGTCATCCGCGAACGGCGTCAACCACCCAGCCAAATCACCAGCATGAAACCCGAGAACCACCAGCCCCACCACGTACACCACCAACGTGATCAGCGCCGGAACCAACCCAAAGAAGTACTGCCGCGGATGCCTCCGCACCCACCCCATCCCCCGAAACAGATACCCGGCCCCAACGACCAGATCCCCCAACCCCTGCCGCCGCCCAACCACGACCCCGGCTCCACCCACCCGCACCTCATCCACGCCCAAACCCTAACCCCACCCACCCCACCCCCCACCCCCAAACACCAAGCACCCCCCGAGCCCAGCACAAACCCACAACAGCGGACCAAAACACAACACCCCCGCATCAGCAGACAAGCCCCCCAGCACCCAGCACCCAGCACCCAGCACCCAGCACAAGCGAAGAGAACCAAGCCAGAAACCACCACGCAGCAGCCACCAGGCCACCAGAACCCCAGAGCCACCCAGAAACACACGAAGGGCCAGCAGGAAACACCAAAACCACAACCCACCGACCCGAACCCAAGGCCGCAGACAGCAACCCCCACGTGACGACTGCCGGCCGCCACCCAGGAGACCCAAGGCTCCCCCGGGAAAAGGACGAAGGGCCAGCAGGAAGCGCCAACGCGCAACCACACCACCGAACCCAAGCCACAGACAGCCAACCCCCACGCAGCGGCCGCCAGACCGCCAGGCCGCCCCCCGAAGCCCCCAGAAACACACGAAGGGCCAGCGGGAAGCGACAAAACCGCAACCCACCGACCCGAAACCAAAGCCGCAGACAGCAACCCCCACGTGGCGGCCGCCAGGCCGCCACCCCGGGGGTCCGGGGGTCGCCCCCCGGGAAAAATGACGAGGGGCCAGCGGGGAAGCGGCAACGCCGCGACCACACTGACCCCAGGCCCGAGTGGAGGTGGTGGGAATCGAACCCACGTCCTCCGGTACCGATTCAGGGCTTCTCCGGGCGCAGCCTGCTAGTCGTTTTCTCGACCCCGGTGCTCATGCAGGCAAGTCACCGACGGGCCCAGTCGCTGTTAGTTTTCCCTACCGGCCCCGCGACCGGGTCGGCAGGTGGAGTCTCCTAACGATGCCAGGTCCCGGGTCGGAGACTTCCCCGGGCTGACAGAGTCGCTACTCGCCTCAGGCGGCGAGGGCGAACTCAGTGCGCTGAGAGTTGGCACTTGTTGGTTTGCAGTCGCAGGATTTACGAGGTCGCAACTGCAGCCCTCGGCCCGCTTCCCCTGGCTCGACAACCGAAGTCGAAGCCAGTCACCCCCATGTTGAGTTGTCAACGGTGTGGATACGGGCGCCGGAGCGCCCGGTACCGGAACCGTACATTCTCAACACCGGTACTGCCAACGTGATTCCCGGGGTGAGGGGGGCTTGAACGTGATGAACCCCGGTGAGGGTGAACTCGTCACCGCTCACCGGGGCTGACCGGCAGGGTCGGGCCGGTCTGACGGCGGAGCCTCCCCCGAGACGAGGCTCCGATCTCATCACGGCGACTGAGTCCGCAACCCCCCGAGCGGTGTCTCAGTCACCCGTAAAGACGAGTGGGGGCCCCTGGTGGGTTGCGTCCCGCAGGCAAAGAGATAACAAAGTGGTAACGACCCTAGCGCGGGGGCACGGGTGTCCTGGCCAGGAAGCGGTTGGCGATCACGCTGGCGTTCGACATGTTGCCCTCCACCGCGATCGCGAACGCGATGTCGTCGCGGAACCCGACGAACCACGACACCGCCCTGGGCCGGCCGCCCTCGGTGTAGCGCACCGTCGCCGCGACGCCGTGCACGGCACCGCCGCCGCCGACGTTGGCCTGGCGGGCGGCCCCTTCGTGCACCGAGCGCCGCATCAGCCCGCGCAGGTCGGTGAAGGCGGTCGTGTCCAGCGGCTGGGCCGGCAGCTTCGACTGGATCGCGGGTTCGCTGAGCAGTTGGGGTGGGCGCCAGGTGCCCGACTTGGCCGCCCCGGCGACCAGCGCCATGGCCAGCGGGCTCATCCGCACCCGGCCCTCGCCGATCATCAGGGCGGCCTTCTCGGCGTCGTTGGCGGGCGCGGGCACCGAGCCGGAGTAGGCCGGTACCGGCAGCCCCCAGCTCTGGCCGAGCCCGAACTGGCGCGCCGCGTTCAGCAGCGCCGGGCCGCTGACCTTGCTGCTCAGCGTGGCCAGCGTGGTCGTGCAGGAGTAGGCGAAGTTCTTCTGCAGGGTGTCCTTGCCCCGGGCCGGCACCGGGTTGGCGAACCGCTGGCCGCCGACCGTGGCCTCGGCCGGGCAGTCGGTGGAGCCGTTGGCCCGCTGCCCGGCGCGCAGCAGCACGTCGGCCGACACGATGCCGAACGTCATCCCCGGCGGGTACTGCCCCTCGAAGGCCAGGTTGCGGCCCTCGGTCAGGTGGTTGGCCGCGGCCAGCACCTGGCCGGTCGACGCGTGCACGGCCGTCAGCGAGGCCGGACCCCGCACCGCCGACAGCGCCCGTTCGGCCTTCCGCTGGATCGGGGTGTTGAGCGTCGTGCGCACCGGCGCGCTGGGCTGCCCCTCCCACTGGCGCAGCACCTGCGGCGGGCCACCGGCCGGGTCGATGGCCACCACCTTCGTCGCGGGCTCCCCGGCCAGCCGGCGCTGGAACAGCAGTTGGATGCCGGTCACCCCGATGGTGTCGCCCGGCTGGTACGGCGCGCCGACCTGCTGCAGCCGGTCGTCGGTGGCGGAGCCGAGCTGGCCCACCAGTTCGGCCGCGGCCAGGGGCGCGATGCGCGTCTGCACGGCACGCCCCTCCACCCCGGGGATGCGCCGCAGCCGCTCCGCGGCGATGGCCTGGTCGGGCTGCTGGAGGGTCACCAGCGGCAGGAACTCCCGGGGCGGCGCGGAGCGGACCCGGCCGAGCAGCCGTTCCTCGTCCAGTTGCAACTGCCCGGCCAGCGCCTTGATGGTCTTCTGGTCGTCGGCCAGGTTCGCCGGCGTGACCCCGAAGACGTAGGCCGGCACCGGCCGCAGCAGCGAACTGCCGGCGTAGTCCTGGACCGGAGCCCGCTCCGGCGCCTCGGTCACGATCGCCAGCCGCTGCCCGTTCTTGAGGTTCGGGTGGATGACCGAGGGGTCCCAGAGCACCTTCCAGTCGCCGCCCGTGCGGCGCAGCCGGAGCTGCCCGAAGTAGGTCCAGGGGTCGCCGTTCTCACCCAGGTCGATCTTCATCGAGAAACGGGCGGAGGCCGTGTCGCCCTGTTTCCTGATCTCGCCCATGCCGACCTTCATCGCCGCGGCGTCGAGCTGGTCGCTGATCGCGCTCAGGGTCGCGGCCACCTGCTGGGGGTCGCCCGTGGTCTTCTTGGCCGCGGCCTCGTAGTTGCGGACCTGCCAGGCCACCAGGAAGTCGCGGACTGCGGGCATCGCGGAGGGCTCGGCGAAACACGCCGTCGCGGTGGACATGAGCGCGATACCGCCGGTCGCCCCGGCGACCAGCCGGCGCAACCGCCGGGCCCGGAAAAGAGCGGACATCGGTGCCCCTCCAGCTAGCGCGACCGGTGCCGGGCGGCGCGCTGCATCTCTCGGTTCGCTTCGCGTTTCGCGATGGCCTGGCGCTTGTCGTGCGCCTTCTTGCCGCGGGCCAGCGCGATCTCGACCTTTGCCTTGCCGTCCTTGAAATACAGGGAGAGGGGAATGAGCGTCAAACCCGGTTCCTGGGTCTTCATTGCGATCCGGGTGATTTCCCGGCGGTTGAGCAGCAGCTTACGCGGGCGGCGCGGCTCGTGGTTGGTCCACGTGCCCAGCGTGTACTCGGGGATGTGCACCCCCATCAACCACATCTCGCCGTCGCGGAGTAGCGCGTACCCGTCGACCAGCGACGCCCGGCCGGCGCGCAGCGACTTGACCTCGGTCCCGGTCAGGACCAGGCCCGCCTCCCAGGTGTCGTCGATGTGGTAGTCGTACCGCGCCTTCTTGTTCTGGGCGATGAGCTTGCGTCCTTGCTCGCGTGGCACGTGATCAGCCTCGGTCCCGTCTCTTCCCGCCCCCGGTCGGGGGCGTGCCCTTCACCTGCGCGGGCAGCGCCGCGAGCAGCCCGCGCAGCACGGCCTCCCCGCGCCGCCGGGCCTCCCGGGGCGGGCGGTCGGCGGAGACCGCCACATCCGGTTCGATCCCGACCCCGTCGAGGCTGCGGCCGCTCGGCGTCCGGTAGCGACCCACCGTCAGTTCGACCGCCGAGCCGCCGGGGAGCCGGACCGGTTCCTGCACCGAGCCCTTCCCGAAGGTACGCGATCCGACGATCACTGCGCGATCCCGATCGCGCAGGCAGCCGGCCACGATCTCGGCCGCGCTGGCGGTGCCGGCGTCCACGAGCACCACCAGCGGGGTCCGCGCGTCGCCCGGGCGTGTCACGTCGTACCGGCGCGGCGGCGCGCCCTGCCGCTCGTAGGTGACGACCGGCCCCCCGGGCAGGAACGCCGACGCCACCTGCACCGCCTCCTCCAGCAGCCCGCCCGGGTTGCCCCGCAGGTCCAGCAGGATGCCGCCGCGGTGCTCGGCCGGGTCGCCGGCGACGATGTCGTGGATCCGGCCGCCCACCCCCCGGGTGAACGCGCTGATCTGGATGAGCCGCACCCCGCCGGCGATCTGCTCGACCCGCACGTCCCCCGGGTGCAACGCGGCCCGGACCAGCCGGACGGTGTGCATCGCCTCGCCCCGGCGGAGGGTGAGGTGCACGGGGGTGGCGGGACGGCCCCGCAGCGCGGCCGCCACCCGGCCGACGTCCCAGCCGCTCACCGGCCGGCCGTCGACGGCGGTGATCACGTCACCGCCGCGCACCTCGGCCCGCGCCGCGGCGGAGTCGGGCTGCACGCTGGCGACCTGCACCGCCTGGCCTGCCGTGCCCAGCCAGAGCCCCACACCGCTGTAGCGGCCGTTCAGCCGGCCCTGGGCGTCGTCGTACTCGTGCGCCGGGTAGAAGCGCGCCCAGCGGTCGCCCAGCCGGCGGAGCATCCCCTCGATGGCGGCGCGTTCGAGCTCGGCCCGGGGCACCGGCCTCGCGGCCTCCGCGGTGATGCGCTCGGCCGCCGCGTCCAGCACGCCCGGGTCACCGGTGGGCCGGGCCTCGCTGCCCCCGGACGACACCGCGCCGGCGCCGTAGGCGAGAACCACGACGCCGGCGATGGTCGTACCGCGAAGTGCGCGGCCGGTGAGCCGGAACATGCCGCTCAGTGTAATGAGGGGTAAAAGAGACGGTCGGCTAGATCCGCAGGTAGCGGCGCAGGGTCAGGAAGGACGCCACCGCGCACAGCAGCACCCCGACGCAGATCGAGAAGACGATCACTCCGAACACCGAGGTCCAGCTGAGCTGGCTGGCGAACTGGAGCGACCCCTGTAGCCGGTCGATCAGGAACACCTTGCTGCCGACCAGCAGGACCGCGGCGAACAGGCCGCCGATCATGCCCGCGATGGCCCCCTCCAGGATGAAGGGGAGCTGGATATAGGTGTTGGACGCGCCGACCAGCCGCATGATCCCGGTCTCCCGGCGGCGGTTGAACGCCGACAGCCGGACCGTGTTGCCCACCAGCATCACCGCCGCGAACACCTGGATCAGCGCGATCAGCAGCGCCGCCCACTGGAGCCCGCCGAGGATCCGGAAGAACTTCTTCAGGATCTCCTGCTCGTTGACCACCTGGTCGACCCCGGGCATGCCGTAGACCGCGTCGACGACCTCCTTGTACTCCTGCGGGTTCTTCAGCCGCACCCGGTAGGAGTCGGGGATGTCGCCCGGCCGGGCGCTCTGGGTGAAGCCCGGGGTGGAGGCGAAGCTCTCCCGGAACCGGGCGAAGGCCTGGTCCTTGCTCTCGTAGGTCACCTCGGCGACCTGCGAGAGCCCGTCCAGGGTCTGCTTGATCTGGTTCTTCTGTTCCTGGGTCGCGTCGGCCTTGCCGCACTGGGTGTTCGAGCTGACCTTGTTGCACAGGAAGATCGAGACTTCGATCTTGTCGTACCAGTAGCTCTTGGAGCTGTCGACCTGAGCCTTGATGAGCAGGCCGGTGCCGAACAACGCCATGGCGATGGCGACCGTGATGACGAGGGAGATGGTCATCGTGAGGTTCCGGCGGAGACCGATCCAGATCTCCTGGAGAACGAACTGTACCCGCATGCCTCGCTGCCTTGATCGCCGAAATTCGGACCCGGGTGGGATGAATGAAACGCCCGGGTAATGGGTGTCTAGTACGCCTGGCCGTACACGCCGCGCGACTGGTCACGGACGACTCTGCCGTCCTCCAGTTCGACGACGCGCTTACGGAAGGCGTCGACGATCGCGGCGTCATGCGTGGCCATGACGACGGTGGTGCCGGTCCGGTTGATCCGGTCGAGCACCTTCATGATGCCGATCGAGGTGGCCGGGTCGATGTTCCCGGTCGGCTCGTCGGCCAGCAAGATCATTGGACGGTTCACGAACGCCCTGGCGATGGCGACGCGCTGCTGCTCGCCGCCGGAGAGCTCGTCGGGCATCCGGTGGGCCTTGCCCTCCAGCCCGACCAGGTCGATGACCTCGGGGACGACCTTGCCGATGAACCGTCGGGGCTTTCCGATGACTTCAAGGGCGAAGGCGACGTTCTCGAAGACGTTCTTGTTCGGGAGGAGCCGGAAGTCCTGGAACACGCAGCCGATCCGGCGGCGCAGGTGCGGAACTTTCCAGTTGTTGAGCCTGCCCAGGTCTTTCCCGGCCACGTGCACGTGGCCTTGGCTGGGCCGCTCCTCCTTGAGTACGAGGCGCAGGAAGGTGGACTTACCCGAACCGGAGGGGCCCACCAGGAACACGAACTCGCCCTTTTCTACGGCGACGTTCACGTGCTGGAGGGCCGGCCTGTTCTGGTTCGGGTAGACCTTGGTGACGTTGTCGAAATGGATCACGGCTGCATCACGGCGTGCCAGTCTAGGGGCTGGGGAACGGAGCTGTCTGCTAGAGCGGGGATTCCCTACGACCGCTCCGTCAGGCTCCCCGGTTTGGCGGACCGGTTGGCCTGGAGGCAGTCTAGGGGTGACACTGGCATGGATCGTCCAACTTGTGAGTAACTGGCCCGACAATCACTATCGGGAGGCAGCATGAGCTGCGACCACCTGATCTGCGCACGCTGCTCGGGCCCGGTGATCGAAGCCCGCTGCCCGACCTGCAGAAACGCCCGCGAAGAGATGCACCGGCACGGCTCGGGGCTGTCGCCCGCGGTCGTGCTGGCCGCCCTGGTGCTGCTGTTCGCGCTGACCCTGGCCCTGGCCCTGCACCAGACCGCCTGAGCCGAGCGAGCGGAGTGGACCGCGAGGAACGAGTGGTCCGCGGAGCGAGTGAGCGAGGTGAAGGCGGAACGAGCACCGCCTGAGCCGGTCCCTGTCAGGGCGTCTGGGGTACCGCCGCGCGGACGGTGTCGCCCGCGGCGGCGATCACTTCGGCCCTGGGGCGGCTCCTGGCCTTCGGGCCCGGCTTCGCCGGGACCGCGGCAGCGAACTGCAGCATCTCGGTCACGTGCACTTCGTCGGTCAGGATGATGCTGTTGAGCAGGTGCTCCGTGCCCCGGGGGACACCCAGCCGGCCCCGTTCCTTGTTGCGGAGCAGCGTCACCGTCTCGTGGGTCATGGCGTACAGCACCAGCCCGCCGCCGCCCACCGTGCGCAGCGCGAAGATCGGCGACTGGGTCGACAGGAGCACGTCGTCGGACGCCACCCCCGCCTCCTTCTCCTTCTTCTCCGCCCGGCGCGCCCGGGTGTAGTAGCCGGTGGTGTGCGGCCCGCTCTTCATCACCCTGGCGGCCACGCTGTCGGGGCCCTCCTCGCCGAGCGTGGCCTGGATCGCCGACACCCCGTTGGGCCGCAGCACCAGGCTGTCGTCGAAGGTGGCCAGCGCCGTCGCGTACCCCTCGCCGTCCAGCACGACCTTGGGGGCCCCGGTCTTCTCGTCGGTCTTCTCGTCCGCCTTCTCTTTGGCCTTCTCGCCGGTCTTCTCGCCGAGCAACGTGGCCAGGCTGAGCCGCCAGCGCACCCCGGCGGACTTGCGGACGAACGCCAGCATCGCGGTGCGCTCGGACTTCTCCTCCCCCCGGACGGTGCGGGGGACCGACACCACGAACCACTGCGGGTAGGTGGTCAGCCTCGGCACGTACAGCGCGGGCGTCCCGTAGTCGTAGCGCGGCACCGGATCGCCGACGAAGGCGGCCTTGCGGTACTCGGCCGCGGTGAGCTGCGAGTGGCCGTCGGCCGCCCAGCTCAGCGCCAGCCGCTCGTCACCGCTGGCCCGGGCCACGTCGTCGTTGGCGATGAAGGAGCGGAACGCCTGCGCGGCGACTTCGAGGGTGAGCCGTTCCGGAGCCGGTGTGGAGGCCGCCGCGATCGGCACCGCCGCGGTCCGGTCAGGGCCGTCAGAGCAGCCGGCGACACCGGTCAGGGCCAGCGCGGCCACCATCGCCACCCCGGAAATGCGCACCGTTCGCCCCCGATTCGTCCCAGATCGTTGCCTCGTGATTGTGCCACCCACAGCGTAAGGACGAGCACCGCACCGGCACAGCGGTGTCCAGTCGCCGATAAACTCGATCCTTGTGGCAGCCATCGACCCCGCAGACCAGCTCAAGGAACTCGACTCGACGCTTTCGGGCATCGCGGCGGTCCTCGACCTCGACGGCATGCGGCGTGACATCGCCGAGCTGCGCGAGCAGTCGGCCGACCCCGACCTCTGGAACGACCAGGACCGCGCCCAGCAGGTGACCCGCCGGCTGTCCTACCTGGAGGGCGAGTTCGGCAAGGTCGAGGGGCTGCGCCGCCGGCTCGACGACACCGGCGTGCTCTTCGAGCTGGCCGCCGCCGAGGACGACGCCGACACCCGGCAGGAGGCCGAGAACGAGCTGGCCGCGCTGGCCAAGGACGTCCAGCAGATGGAGGTCCGCACGCTGATGGCCGGCGAGTACGACGCCCGGGAGGCGCTGGTCACGATCAACGCCCAGGCCGGCGGGATCGACGCGGCCGACTGGGCCCAGCAGCTCCAGCGAATGTACCTGCGCTGGGCCGAGCGGCACGGCTACCCGACCGAGGTGTACGAGACCTCCTACGCCGAAGAGGCCGGCATCAAGTCGACGACCTTCGCGGTCAAGGCGCCCTACGCGTACGGCACGTTGCGCGGCGAGCACGGCACCCACCGGCTGGTGCGCATCTCCCCGTTCGACAACCAGGGCCGCCGGCAGACGTCCTTCGCCGGGCTCGACGTGGTGCCCGTGGTCGAGCAGAGCGACCACGTCGAGATCGACGAGGGCGACCTGCGCATCGACGTCTACCGGTCCAGCGGCCCGGGCGGGCAGGGCGTCAACACCACCGACTCCGCGGTGCGGATCACCCACCTGCCCAGCGGCATCGTGGTGTCCTGCCAGAACGAGCGCAGCCAGTTGCAGAACCGCGCCTCCGCGATGAACGTCCTGCAGGCCAAACTGCTGGAGCGCAAGCGGCAGGAGGAGGCGGCCAAGATGGCCGACCTGCGCGGCGAGGGCACCAGCAGCTGGGGCACCCAGATCCGCAACTACGTGCTGCACCCCTACCAGATCGTCAAGGACCTGCGCACCGGCCAGGAGGCCGGCAACCCCACCGCGGTGCTCGACGGCGACATCGACGACTTCATCGAGGCCGAGATCCGCTGGATGCGGCAGCAGGAGGCCGAGAGCGACTCCTGAGGAGCAGTTCGCGCGTTCGGGGAGTGACCGATTGATCACTCTGCGATGATTCCCGGGAACGCACCCTTTCCTCTCCCAGGGGCCTCCCATGCGCGCACGTCCCATCGCCCTCACGGCGCTCCTCTCCCTCGCGCTCCCGCTCGCGGGTTGCGACGGAGGTGGCGCCCCCGGCGCCGCGGCCGGTCCGCCCGCGCTCACCAGGGAGCAGGCGCGCGCCGCGCTCGACCGCTACCAGGCCGCCGCCAACCAGGCCGGGCAGCGGCTCGACGCGCGCCCGCTGAACGATGCGGCGACCGGCTCGCAGCTCGCCATGGAGATCGCTTCGCTGCTGCTGCACCGCGCTTCCCGCAGCCGGTGGCGGCCGTTCGCTCTTGAGTCCCCCACCTTCTACATCCCGCGGCTGAGCGGCCATCCGCGCTGGTTCGCGGCGAGCGCCACCACCGGTCCCGGGCAGGAGCGGCTCCGGCACGCCCTGCTGTTCGTGCAGGACGCACCGAACGGGCCGTGGCGGGTCACCGCCGACCCGTACCCGGCCGGCGAGGCGCTGCGCGACGTGGCCCTCGACGAGCAGGGGTACGCGACCGCCGTGCCGGCGCCGGGCCGGGTCGGTGAGGCGCACGCCGCGGTGCTCAGCGGCGCGGCCGTGCCGGCCGGGGCGGTGGCGATGGCCGACGGCCCGCAGACCGGCCAGGCGTACACCGCGCTGGGCAAGGCGCAGGAGCAGTTCCGCCAGGCCGGCGTGACGCTCACCTCCCGGTTCACGCCCACCCGGCTGCCGGCGTACGCGCTGCGCACCAAGTCCGGCGGGACGCTGGTCTGGTACGTCCTGCAGCAGCACGAGACCTACCGGGCGGCCCGGCCGGGGCGGATCACGGTCGCCGGCGACCTGACCGGTCTGGCCCGGCAGCGCAACGTGCGCACCCGCCTCGACACCACCGTGTTCGTCCAGTACCTCACCGCGGTGCCCCGCAAGGGGCCGGCCCTGGTGGTCGGCGCCCACCGCAAGGCGGTCCGCGCCGTCGGTTCCTGAGCCCCGCCGGGTGCCGGGGCGTCCCGCACTTCCCGACCGCTGTGCGCGGGCACCGGCACCCGGCGGACCCGCCCGAGCCGGGGGAACGCGCAGAGCGGGCCGCTCCGAACGGAGCGGACCGCTCCACGCGCAGGTGCGGTGGCGGGCGGGCTGGTTCCGCCCGAGTCAGTCCCCCGTGGGCAACGTGGCGGCGGTGACCAGGGTGCGGATGGCACCGAGGGCGACCGACAGGGTGGCCAGGTCGAAGCTCTCGCTCTCCCAGATCTCGGTGAGGGTCTGGCGGGCGCGTAGCATCGCGGCCTCGTTCTTCTCCGACCAGACGAGCAGCCGCTTCTCCGGGCCGGCCCCGGGCGGGCTGCTGGCCAGCACGTCGCGGGTGAGCGCGGCGTGCGCCGCGTACAGGTCGTCGCGGAGCGCCGCGCGGGCCATCGACCGCCAGCGGTCGTCGCGCGGCAGCTCGATCACCCGCTCGCGGATCCGGGTCAGCTGCAACCGGTCGGCCAGGTCGAAGTAGACGTCGGCGACCTCCTCGACCGGCCGCCCGCTCGACTGCGCGATCTCCACCAGATCGAAGGCGGAGAAGGCCGGCACCATCATGGCCACCCGCTCGGCGAGCTCGCCGGGCACCCCGCGCTCCACGAAGCCCTCCCGCCGGCTGGTGAAGCCCTCCAGGTCGAGGCCGGTCAGCACCTTGGGCAGTTGCGCGGTGAGCGCGACGGCGCCGGTGGAGAAGAAGTCGATGGTGCTGCGGATGTCGAACGGCGGGCGCCGGTTGTGCAGCAGCCAGCGGGCCCCGCGCTCGGTCAGCTTGCGCGACTCCAGCAGCAGCGCCGTCCGGGTGGCCTGGTCGACGCTCGGCGGCAGTTCCTCGACCGACCGCCAGAACCGCGGCATGTCGAAGACCTCACGGGTGACCAGGTAGGCCCGCGCGATGTCCGGGGTGGAAGCCCCGGTCTCCTCGTTGGCCCGGTAGGTGAAGGACAGCCCGCTGTTGTTGACCAGGTCGTTCACCACGCTGGTGGTGATGATCTCGCGGCGCAGCGGGTGCCGGTCCATGTACGGCAGGAACCGCTCGCGCAACGGGGTCGGGAAGTACCCCGCCAGCCACTCCTCCAGGTAGGGGTCGTCG
The DNA here is from genome assembly GCF_003289645.1 of Actinomadura craniellae. Lineage (GTDB taxonomy): Bacteria > Actinomycetota > Actinomycetes > Streptosporangiales > Streptosporangiaceae > Actinomadura_D > Actinomadura_D craniellae. Next base: position 106,312 of record NZ_QLYX01000014.1, read on the forward strand.
GGCAGGTCGGAGGAGACCAGGTCGTCGTCGAGGGTCAGCTTGGCGTACGCCAGCAGCACCGCGAACTCCGGCCCGGTCAGCCCCAGCCGGCCCTGCCGCCGCTCGGCCAGCGCCTTGTCGTCGGGCAGGAACTCCAGCCGCCGCTTGAGCCGGCCCGAGCGCTCCAGCTTGCGCATCATCCGCGAGTGGACGTGCAGCATGTCCGCGGCCTGGGCCCGGGCGGCGCCCAGCACCAGGTTCTGCGCGTGGTTGTCGCGCAGCACCAGCTCACCGACCTCGTCGGTCATCTCGCCCAGCAGGACGTCGCGCTGCTCGCCGGTCAGCCCGCCGTCGCGGACCACCTGGTCGAGCAGGATCTTGATGTTGACCTCGTGGTCGGACGCGTCCACCCCGCCCGAGTTGTCGATGAAGTCGGTGTTGATCAGGCCGCCGGTGCGGGCGAACTCGATCCGGCCGAGCTGGGTGAGACCCAGGTTGCCGCCCTCGCCGACCACCTTGCACCGCAGCTCGGCGCCGTCCACCCGGACCGGGTCGTTGGCCTTGTCGCCCACGTCGGCGTTGTTCTCGACCAAAGCCTTCACGTAGGTGCCGATGCCGCCGTTCCACAGCAGGTCCACCGGGGAGCGCAGGATGGCGCGGATCAGCTCGTAGGGGGGCAGCGCGGCGACGGCGCCGTCGATGCCCAGCGCCGCGCGCATCTGGGGGGTGATCCGGACGGACTTGGCGGTGCGCGGGAAGACCCCGCCGCCGGCCGAGATCAGGTCGGTGTCGTAGTCGGCCCAGGAACTGCGGGGCAGCCCGAACATCCGCTGCCGCTCCCGGAACGACCGCGCCGGGTCGGGGTCCGGGTCGATGAAGATGTGCCGGTGGTCGAAGGCCGCGACCAGCTTGATGTGCTCCGACAGGAGCATCCCGTTGCCGAACACGTCACCGGACATGTCGCCGACACCGACCACGGTGAAGTCGTCGCGCTGCACGTCCTTGCCGAGCGCGCGGAAGTGGTACTTCACCGACTCCCAGCCGCCCCGGGCGGTGATACCCATCGCCTTGTGGTCGTAGCCGACCGAGCCGCCGGAGGCGAACGCGTCGCCCAGCCAGAACCCGTAGGACGCGGCGACCTCGTTGGCGATGTCGGAGAAGGTGGCGGTGCCCTTGTCCGCGGCCACCACCAGGTACGGGTCGTCGCCGTCGTGACGCACCACGTCCGGCGGCGGTACCACCTTGCCGTCGACGAGGTTGTCGGTGATGTCGAGCAGGCCGCTGATGAACTCGCGGTAGCACTCGATCCCGGCGGCGAGGAACGCGTCGCGGTAGGCGCTCATGGCCGCCGCGGACCTGTCGTCCGGGCCGCGCTCGGGCGGGACCGGCAGCCGCTTGCCGACGAACCCGCCCTTGGCCCCGGCCGGGACGATCACGGTGTTCTTGACCGCCTGGGCCTTGGCCAGGCCGAGGATCTCGGTGCGGAAGTCCTCCCGGCGGTCGGACCAGCGCAACCCGCCGCGGGCCACCGAGCCGAACCGCAGGTGCACGCCCTCCACCCGCGGCGAGTAGACGAAGATCTCGAACTTGGGCCGGGGCTGCGGCAGCTCCGGGATCCGCTCCGGATCGAACTTCAGCGACAGGTAGGGCTTGCGCTGGAAGTAGTTGGTGCGCAGGGTCGCGGTGATCAGTTCCAGGTAGGCCCGCAGGATGCGGTCCTCGTCGAGGCTGGCGACCTCGTCCAGCCTGCCGGCGATCTCCTCGATGATCCCGGCGCTGCGCTCGTCCTCGCCGCCGGTCAGCGTGGGGTCCAGCCGGGACTCCCACAGCCGCACCAGCAACCGGGTGATCGCGTCGTTGCGCAGCAGCACCTGCTCGATGTAGCGCTTGCTGAACGTGATGCCGGCCTGCCGCAGGTACATGGCGTACGCGCGCAGCACCATCGTCTCGCGCCAGGTCAGCCCGACGTGCAGCACCAGCGCGTTGAAGCCGTCGTTCTCGATCTCGTCGCGCCACAGCGCGTTGAACGCGTCCTCGAACAGCGCCTCGACGTCGCTCTCGGGCACCACCGCGGACGGCTCGTGACGCAGGCCCAGGTCGTAGATCCAGGCCCGGCGCCGGCCGACCGCCCCGATCTCGTACGGCCGCTCGTCGATCACCTCCACGCCCATGTTGTGCAGCAGCGGCAGCACGTGCGACAGGGAGATCGGCGGGCCGAGCCGGTAGATCTTCAGCCGCCGCTCGCCCGGGCCGGCGCCGTAGGGCTCGTACAGGTCGATGCTGATCTCGCCGTCCTCGGCGAGGGCGTCGATCCGGCTCAGGTCGGCCACCGCGGTCTCGGCCGGGAAGTCGGCCTTGTACCCCTCGGGGAACGCGTCGCCGTACCGCCGGGACAGCTCGCCCGCCCGGCCCCGGCCGAACCGCTCGACGATCGCGTCGGCCAGGTCGTCGGCCCAGGACCGGGTGGTGGCCGCGAGCCGGCGCTCCAGCTCGTCGACGTCGACGGCGGGGAGCTGCGTGCCGCGCCGGCCGCGCACCACCACGTGCAGCCGGGCCAGGTTGGCGTCGGAGACCATCGCGCTGTAGTCGACGGCGACCCCGTCGAACGCCTGGCGCAGGATCTCCTGGATGCGCAGCCGGACCTGGGTGGTGTAACGGTCACGCGGCAGGTAGATCAGGCACGACATGTAGCGGCCGTACTCGTCCTTGCGCAGGAACAGCCGGAGCTGGCGGCGGTCGCGCAGCCGCAGCACGCCGACCGCGATCGGGAGCAGGTCGCCAACCGAGATCTGGAACAGCTCGTCGCGCGGGTACGACTCGAGGATCTCGATGAGGTCCTGCCCGTCGTGGCTCTCGGGGGTGAACCCGCCCCGGTCGATGACCTCGTCGAGCTTGCGCTTGAGCACCGGGATGTGCGAGATGGACTCGCTGTAGGCGACGTGCGTGAACAGGCCGAGGAACCGCCGCTCCCCCACCACCTCGCCGGTCTCGTCGAACCGCTTGACGCCGATGTAGTCGAGGTAGTGCGGGCGGTGCACCGTCGAGCGGGAGTTGGCCTTGGTCAGGATGAGCAGCCGCCGCTCGCGCGCCTTGGCCCGCGCCTCGGGCGGCAGCGCGGCGAAGCTGCCGGACTCGCGGGTGTCGGGGCGCAGCAGGCCCAGCCCGGTGCCGGGCACCGGGCGCAGCGCCGAACCGTCCTCGCTGAGCACGTAGTCGCGGTAGCCCAGGAAGATGAAGTGGCCGTCGGCGAGCCAGTCGAGCATCTCGATGCCGTCCGCGAGCTCCTTGGCCGGCAGCGCCGGCGGGTGCTCGGAGATCTCCATCGCGATCGCGCCGGCCAGCGAGCGCATCTTCGCCTCGTCCTCGACGGCGGCGCGCAGGTCCTGGAGCACGTCCTGGAGGCCGATCTCCAGCCGGGCCAGGACCGCCGGGTCGTCGACCCGGTCGATCTCGATGTGCAGCCACGCCTCATCGAGGTCACCGGAGTCGTCGCGGTTGCCGCGGAACGCCCGCAGCCGGCCCGCCACGTCGCGGTCGACGCCGATCAGTGGGTGGACGACCAGGTAGGTGTTCACCACCTGGCGGGTCAGCTCCATCGTCGCGGTGTCGACCAGGTACGGCATGTCGTCGGTGACGATCTGGACCACGGTCCGGTCGTCGCACTCCCAGCCGTCCTCGGCCCGGCCGGGGTTGAACACGTGGACCTTGGCCCTGCCCTGCGGGCGTTCCTGCGCGAGCCGCCGGTTCGCCAGCGCGGGACCGCGCACCCCTTCCTCGTCGCGGCCGACCAGATCCTCCGGCGCGACGTGCCGGTAGTAGACCTGGAAGAAGGCCAGCGCGTCCTCGAGGTCGCTGTCCGCCGCAGCCCGGCGTAGCAGATCTTCCTTCGCCCGTTCGAGTTCGCCGCTCATGCCCCGTGCCCGTCGGCTTGCCGCATCGTCGGACCCATAACGCTCATGGACTCCCCTGAGAACCCCGTGCCACACCTTTGTAGCCCGCTCACTGCGCCAGAGTAACGAGGAAAGCCCGCTCTGCCGACCCGATCGGATCAGTCTCCGCCCGCCCTATATCAGCCGGATCCGCTGGCCGCGGGCTCGCTCGGCTCGCCGGTGGCCGGCCCCGTCGGGGGGTCGGAGGGATGCTCGGACGGCGGGTCGCTGGGAACGGGCGGCGCGCTGCCGGACGGCTGGGCCGAAGGCCAGGGCGTCATGGGGGTGCGCACCGCGCCCGGGCTGGGCGTCGGAGAGGTGCTGGGCCAGCGGCGGGCCCGCGGGGGCGCCGAGATGCGGTGGGCGGGTGTGGGGCCGGTGCTCTCGGCCGGCGGGTCGGCGATCTCGCCGAGCCGGCCGCCCGGCAGGGGCTGCCCGCCGCCGCTCAGCGCGTACAGCCCGCCGGCCAGGCCGAGCGCCGCCACCAGGACCGCGATGCCGGCCAGCACGGCGCTCCGCCGCCCGCCGGGCCGCGGCTCGGGCCGGCCCTCCGGTGCGGTGACCGTGGACAGGCCCCGGGTGAGCGTCGCGTCGCCGGTGAGTTCGGCGGCCACCTCGCTGCCGGCGGTGAGGATCTCGGCGGCCGGCCGGTCCCGGGGCTCCTCGTCGTGGCCCAGCAGGCGCATCAGCACCCGGCGGGCGTCGGGCCGCAGGGCGGGGTCCTTGGCCAGGCAGTCGGTGACCAGGGTGCGCAGCGGCCCCTGGAGGTCGCCGAGGTCCGGTTTCTCGTGCAGCACGCGGTTGATCACCGCGGGGATGGTGTCCTGGCCGAACGGGGGGCGGCCGCAGGACGCGAAGACCATGGTGGCGGCCCAGCAGAACACGTCCGCGGCCGTGCCGACCTCGTGCCCCTGCAACTGTTCCGGCGCCATGTAGGCCGGGGTGCCGATCACCCGGCTCGTCACCGTGGCCGTCCCGCTGACCGCCCGCGCCACCCCGAAGTCGATCACCCGGGGGCCGTCCGGGCCGATCAGCACGTTGTGCGGCTTGAAGTCGCGGTGCATGACATCGGCCTGGTGGATCGAGACCAGCGCGGTCGCCGTGCCCACGGCCAGCCGGTCGAGCGCGGCGGCGGTCAGCGGGCCCTGGTCCTGGACGAGTTTGTTGAGCGACGGGCCCGGGACGTACTCGCTCGCGATGTAGGGCCGGTCTCCGGTCGCGTCGGCGTCGATGATCGCGGCGGTGCAGAACGGGGCGACCCGCTTCGCCACCTCGATCTCGCGGATGAACCTCGCCCGGGCGCTCTCGTCCGCGGTCAGTTCCGCGTGCAGGAGCTTGACCGCCGCCTGCCGATCACCGTTCCGGGCCAGGAAGACCGTGCCCTGCCCGCCCGAGCCGAGCCTGCCGACCAGTTCATACGGACCAAGGCGCTCCGGGTCACCGGACCGCAGAGCCCCCGCCTCCATGCACCGACCGTCCTTTCTCTCCCTCGTCCCGACGTTCCGAGGTTGAGATCGTACGGTGCTTCACCGTCCGTCACCCGACAGTCGCGGGAACCGGTTCGGCGTGTCAGCCCGCGCTCCACCTGCCGATCAGTCGTCGTCGCACCCCGTGAAACCGCACTCCGGGGGCTGCACCGGGTCGGGGTCGCCGCCGTGCGGGTTCGGGGCGTGGGTGGTGGGCGGCGGGGTCGGGTGATGGCTGGTGGTGCCGCTCGGCTGGTGGGTGGGGGGCTTCGACGGCTGGTGACCGCCCGGGTTCCAGCCGCCGGTGCCGGGGGACACCCCGCCCGTCCCGCCGGACGGAGCGGTGGAGGGGCTGCCGGAGGTGGTGAGGGGCCGGGAGGACACGCCGTCGGCCGGGCTCGCGTTCGAATACGCCGGGCCGCCGGTCACCGGGGCGTCCGACCGCACCCCGGCGGAGCTCCCGTTGCGGCTCGGCTGCACGGTCTTCGAGTCGGGGTCCGGCAGCAGCAGCACCAGCGCGACGATCGCGGCGGCGGCGGCCAGCCCGCCCGCGCCGGCCAGCACCGCGCGGCGCAGCGCGTCCTTCGGCCCGCCGCCGTTCCCGCCGGGCGCCGGCGCCGTCAGGTCGGCCGCGCCCGGCGCGGTCATCCCGGCCTGGTGGTGCGCCGCGACCTGCTCGATCCGCTCGGTCTGCCCGGCCGGCTGCGGGCCGGTCTCCCCGGCGACCGCGGCGCCGAGCAGCCCGAGGCCGGCCGGGGAGGGCAGGGGGGCCGCCAGGGTGGCACCCTGGGCGAGGATCTCGGTGCCGACCTCGGCCGGGGCCGCCGCCGGCACCGCTCCCTGCTGGCTGATGAGCCGGAACAGGATGTCGCGGGCGGTGGGCCGGCGGGCGGGGTCCTTGGCCAGGCAGTCGGCGACCAGGGTGCGCAGCGGGCCTTCGAGGTCGCCCAGGTCGGGCTCCATGTTCATGATGCGGTTGGCCACCAGCGGGATGGAGTCCTGACCGAACGGCGGGCGGCCGCTGGCCACGTAGGCGAGGGTGACGCCCCAGGCGAACACGTCCACGGCAGGCGTGACGCGGGCGCCGCTCAGCTGTTCCGGCGCCATGTAGGCGGGGGTGCCGACCACCCGGCTGGACAGCGTCGCGGCGCTGTCGAGGGCCTTGGCGATGCCGAAGTCGATCACTCGGGGGCCGTCCGGGGCGAGCAGCACGTTGGCCGGCTTGAGGTCGCGGTGGACGATGCCGGCCTGGTGGATGGCGACCAGCGCGGTGGCGGTACCGATGGCCAGCCGCTCCAGCGCCGCGCCGGACACCGGGCCGTTCTCCCGGACGAACTTCTGCAGGGACGGGCCGGGCACGTACTCGCTGACGATGTACGGGCGGGCGCCCTCGACGTCGGCGTCGAGCACCTGGGCGGCGCAGAACCGGGCCACCCGCATGGCCGCGCTCGCCTCGCGCACGAACCGCTCGCGGGCCAGCGTGTCGTCGGCCAGGTCGCCGTGCAGGAGCTTGACCGCCACCTGCCGCCCGTCCGCGGCGCGGCCCAGGTAGACGGAGCCCTGGCCGCCGGTGCCGAGCCGTCCGATCAGTTCGTATGCGCCCAGCCGGCGGGGGTCGCCGGGCTGGAGTCGGTCCGCCGTGCTGTCGCCGGTCGCCGCCATGACCGTTGGTCCCTTCAAGTCGTACGGGCCGCGGGGGGAGTTTCCCTGCCGGCCACACAGTGCTCAGATGCGGCCGGAGCCGCCCGGGTTCGGGGCCGCATCGGAGAATTTCGGGACGGAACGCCGCCGTACCTCTCGGCGGATTTCCCGAAAACACCTATCCGGACCGCCGAATTGACCATTATTCCCGGGAGATCCTGCCACCCGACCACGCCATTGCCCGATACGAAGCGTGTAATCATACGAGCACGGGTAGTGACACGCCTAGTGATCATTACTAGGAGGAACGGACAGGTGTCTGTACCCTTAAAGGTCGCTTGTTGTGCGGCCACCATGACAATGGCACTGGCGTCCGCCGAGGTGCACGCCGCCCAGCCGGGCGAGCGTTCTCGGCAGCCCCAGGAGCCCGTCGTGGCCGGCCCGCACGGCACGACCCAAGAGAACCGGCCCGATACCGAACCACTAGGGCCGTCGACCCGGCAATCACGCAACGAAAGGCTGCTGCACGCACCGACCCGAGGCCGGTATTCGAGCCCGCCGGACCATCATCCGGCGGACCGCCAGGACCGACCGTCGGGCGAACCGAACAAACAGAGACCCGGGGCGGAACCCCGGGAGAAGCATCCGGAATTCACCCGAATTCCACCGCATCAACTGAACATCAGGGGCGGACTCCCGCTTCTAGCGAAATTCTTCGAGAATCCGGAAAAACGACACCGCCGGCCGCATGCCACCCCGGACGACCATCCGGACCGGGCCGGAACTCCGGATCACGGGCCGCACGCACCGGCCCGGCACGGCCCCGAACAGGGCCCGCCGCCACACACAGGGCGGCCCGAAGGCCCGCAGCCCGGGAAAGATCTCCCGGCGGGGCACCCGTCCACGGCAGGCCCGGACCGTTCCGGCCGGCCCGAAGGACGGCCCAATCTGACGGGTGCGCACGACCACTGGCATCCGATGCTCGTCCCGTACCCGTTCCGCCCGCCGTTCCAGCCGCTGTTCCTGGGCGAATCCGCACCGCAGCGGCCACCGGCACCACATGCGGACGGGCACGAAGGTCCACACCGGGACCGCCACGGCCACCACGGCCCCATGAGGGCCCGCCCGGCCGCGACTGCGGGGAAGCAGGTCGCGCACGAGCACGGGGTCGGCGCACAACCGGCCAGGGCACAGGCGGTCGAGATGCTCGCCGCCCAGGCCCAGGCGATCAGGGCAAGGCGGGCGAGCCGCAGGGCCGAACTCTTCTCCGAGTGGGAACGCAGGGCCGACCAGGCGGTGTCGTTCGCCCTGGCCCAGCGCGGTAAGCCCTATGTGTGGGGCGGCACCGGGCAGCCCGGCTTCGACTGCTCGGGCTTGGTCCACACGGCCTGGCGAAAAGCCGGGGTGAGCATTCCTCGCGTGTCCCACTCCCAGCTCCGGGGCATCCGCAAGCACGTCGACAAGGACGAGCTGCGCCCGGGTGACCTGGTCTTCTTCAGGGGCGGCGGCCACGTCGGCATGTACGTCGGCGATGGCAAGTACGTGCACGCGCCGCACTCGGGGCGCACGGTCTCGGTCGAGAAGCTCGACGACCGGAGCAACTTCGTCGGGGCCGTCCGCCCCGGCTGGCCGGCCGAACTCTGAGTTCGCGACCGGCCCAGGTGATCCTTCGAACGCTTCTGGCGGTGACCCCTGCCCGGACGTTCGGAGGATCGCCGGCCCCCGCCCGCGATCCTGCGGTCTCAGGCTAGATGATCCGGGCGGGGAGAAGGTCGCGATGCGCAGAAATTGACCGAATGCGGCGACTCCCGGCGATCGTGGCCGGCCCGGTTCTAGCCTGTTCGGCATGGAAATCGCGGGTCCGACCATAACGGCCGCCGGCCATTCCGGCGGGCCGCCCGGTTCTTGCCGTCCCCTGCCCGTGAACCGGTCAGGGAGAACGGCCCCGTTCGGACCGGAGACCGGAGGCTGACGACCCGGTGAGTTCCGGCTATGAGGTATTCGTCTCGTACGCACCCGAGGACGACTGCTGGGTCCAGACGTTCGTCCGGCGGTTGCGCGACGAAGGGCTGCGGGTGGCCTACGACCGGCTGGTCGGGGGACCCGACGATCCGGTGCGGCACTCGCTGGAGCAGACGATCCTGGCGACCGCCGCCAGCATCGTGGTGTGCAGCCGGGCCTCCGCGGCCAGCCCGTGGGTGCACGAGGAGTACGGCGTCCTGATGCGCCGGGCGGCCGAGGACGGCCGGGCCTTCGTCCCGGTGGGGATCGAGGACATCGCGCCGCCGGGCTTCCTCACCGGAACACCCCTCCTCGACTTCGGCATCGACGACTACGATGCCCTGATCAACCTGCTGGTGAGCGCCCTGCGCCGCTGATCCTCGCCTTCGAGCCGTACCGACCCTTGTCTCGATGTCAAGAAAGGTATGGTGAACGGTTGTGGAGGACGAGGTCGACCGGCTGGTCGCGGCGTGGGGCGCCGAGCGCCCCGATCTCGACGTCGAACCGCTCCAGGTCCTCAGCCGAATCTCCCGGCTGGCCAGGCACCTGGACCGCACCCGGCGCGCGGTGTTCGTGGCGCACGACCTCGAACCCTGGGAGTTCGACGTGCTGACCGCGCTGCGCCGGGCGGGCGCCCCCTACCAGCTCAGCCCGGGCCGCCTGCTGCGCGCCACCCTGGTCACCTCGGGCACCATGACCAACCGCATCGACCGCCTGCAGAAGGCCGGGCTGGTCGACCGGCTGCCCGACCCCAACGACAAGCGGGGCGTCCAGGTCCGGCTCACCAACGCCGGGCGGGGCAAGGTCGACGGCGCCTTCGCCGACCTCCTCGCCCGCGAGCACGCCCTGCTGGCCGGTCTCTCCCCCGCCGACCGCGCCACCCTCTCCGGCCTGCTGCGTACCCTGCTCATCCCCTTCGACAGCGACGACCCGCTGCCCTGACGATCAGAGGTCCTCGGCGAGGAGCAGCCATTCCTCCTCGACCTGCTCGCGCTCGGCCTGGACGGCCTTGAGGTCGTCGCCCAGGGCGAGCAGGCGCTCGTAGTCGGCGGCGGCCTCGGCGAGGGCCGCATGGAGTTCGGCCTCGCGGGCGGTGAGCTTGTCGAGGCGGCGCTCCAGCCGGTCGAGTTCCTTGCGCGCCTTCCAGTCCTGACCCGAGGAGCGCCTGGGCTGCGCCGGCGCGGGGGCCGGGGCCCGGGCCGGGGCGGGCACGGCAACGGCGGCGGCCCGGCGGGACAGGTACTCGTCCACCCCGCCCGGGAGCATCCGCACCCGGCCGTCGCCCAGCAGCGCCACCACGTGGTCGGTGACGCGCTCCAGGAAGTAGCGGTCGTGGCTGACCACCACCAGCGTGCCGGGCCAGCCGTCGAGCAGGTCCTCCAGCTCGGTCAGGGTCTCGATGTCGAGGTCGTTGGTGGGCTCGTCCAGCAGCAGCACGTTCGGCTCGCCCATCAGCAGGCGCAGCACCTGCAGGCGGCGCCGCTCCCCGCCGGACAGGTCGCCCACGGGGGTCCACTGCGCCTCCTTGCGGAAACCCAGCCGCTCCAGCAACTGGCTGGCGGTCCACTCCCGCTTCCCGACGGTGATCCGGCGGCGGATCTCCTCCACCGACTCCAGCACCCGGCGGGCCGGATCGAGGTCCTCCAGGTCCTGGGACAGGTGGGCGAGCTGGACGGTCTTGCCGCGCACCATCCGCCCGCCGGCGGGCTGGACCGCACCGTCGAGCAGCCGCAGCAGGGTGCTCTTGCCGCTGCCGTTCACCCCGACCAGCCCGATCCGGTCGCCCGGCCCGAGCCGCCAGGTCAGGTGCTCGAACAGGGTGCGGGACCCTACCCGGACGGTGACGTCCTCGATGTCGTAGACGGTCTTGCCGAGCCGCGCGGTGGCGAACTTCGTCAGCTCCACCGAGTCGCGCAGCGGGGGCACGTCGGCGATCAGGGCGTGCGCCGCCTCCACCCGGAACCGGGGCTTGGACGACCTGGCCTGCGGGCCGCGGCGCAGCCAGGCCAGTTCCTTGCGGAGCAGGTTCTGCCGCTTCTCCTCGGTCGCCGCGGCGATCCGGGCGCGCTCGGCCTTGGCCAGCACGTACGCGGAGTAGCCGCCGTCGTACCGCTCCACCCGGCCGTCGACGACCTCCCAGGTGCGGTCGGTCACCTCGTCCAGGAACCACCGGTCGTGGGTGACGACGACCAGCGCGGTGCGGCGGGCCTTCAGGTGCGCGGCCAGCCAGGCGATGGCCTCGATGTCGAGGTGGTTGGTGGGCTCGTCCAGGATCAGCAGGTTCGAGTCGGCCACCAGCAGCCGGGCCAGCGCCACCCGGCGGCGCTCGCCGCCGGACGTCCCGGCGAGCGGCGCGTCCAGGTCGAGTCCGGCCAGCAACCCGGCCAGGACGTCCCGGACCCGGGCGTCCCCGGCCCATTCGTGTTCGGCCCGGTCGCCCAGCACCACGGACCGCACGGTCGCGCCGGGCGCGAACTCGTCCCGCTGGGTCAGGTGGCCCAGCCGCAGCCCGCGGGTGTGCGTGACGCGGCCCGCGTCGGGTTCGACGCGGCGGGCGAGCACCGACACCAGGGTGCTCTTGCCGCCGCCGTTGCGGCCGACGACGCCGATCCGGTCGTCCTCGCCGACGCCGAGTGAGACGGCGTCCAGCAGCGGGGCCGGGCCGTACGCCTTGCCGACGTTCTCCAGATTGATCAGATTCACGACGCCGACCAGGCTACAACGCCTTCCGGACTCGGCCGGTCAGCCGCTGGAGCTCGACGAGCCGGAGTCACCGGAACTGGAGGACCCGCTGTCGGAGGAGGAAGAGGACGACGACCCGGACGACCCCGAGTCGGAGGACCAGGACGAACCGGAGTCGTACCCGCCCGGGTGACCGCCCCACTGGCCGCCCGGCTGGCCGGGCGCGTAGCCGCCGGCGTACGGCTGCTGACCCCACTCGGCCGGGCCGTGGCCGGGCGAGTGGTGCGGAGGTTGCCCGGGGTACGGCGGCTGGCCGGGGTACGGCAGGCCGGGCTGGTACGAGCCGGGCCCGTAGGGCTGCTGGGACCGCTGCTGGGAGGAGCGGACGACGAGGATCACGACGACCACGATCGCCACGAGCGGCAGTATCACGATCATCAGCCCGATGATGAGCCCCAAGACGCTCATGCTCCTACCGTCCCCTCGCCGTTCCGGCCTCCTGGCTTGGACGACGAGAAAGGGTACAGGGTTCACATTCTGGCGAAAATCGTCAGATGACCGTGGCCCCGGGGACCGGGCCGTGGGCCCGTACCACCGTCTCGGCGACCCCCGCCGCGCGCACCGCCGCCGCCAGGTCCGCCGCGTGCTCCGCCGACTCGGCCAGGAACGCGCAGGTCGGCCCGGAACCGGAGACCAGCGCGCCGAGCGCCCCGGCCGCCCGCCCGGCCGCCAGCGTGTCGCGCAGCGCGGGGCGCAGTTCCACCGCCGCCGGCTGGAGGTCGTTGTCCAGCGCCCCGCCGAGCGCCCGGGCGTCCCCCGACTCCAGGGCCGCCAGCAGTTCCCGGGCGGCCTCGGGCCGCCCGACCGGCCGGCCCGCCACCTCGCGCAGCCGGTCGCACTCGGCGTACACCGCCGGGGTGGACAGCCCGCCGTCGGCGCAGGCGAACACCCAGTGGAACGGGCCCCGGACCGGCACCGGCGTCAGCACCTCACCCCGGCCGAGCCCGATCGCGGTACCGCCGAGCAGCGAGAACGGCACGTCGCTGCCCAGTTCGGCGGCCAGTTTCGGCAGGTCCTCGTGGTCGGCGCCCCACAGCCGCGCGCAGGCCACCAGCGCGGCGGCGGCGTCCGCGCTACCGCCCGCCATCCCGCCCGCCACCGGGATGGCCTTGCGGATGTGCAGCGAGACCGCGGGCTCCACACCGAGCCGCCCGGCGAGCAGCACCGCGGCCCGAGCTGCCAGGTTCCCGCCGTCCAGCGGCACCCCGCGCACGTCGACCGAGTCGCCGCGCACGCTCACCGCGAGGCGGTCGGACGGCTCCGCGGTCACCTCGTCGAACAGCGAGACGGCGTGGAAGACGGTGACGAGATCGTGATAGCCGTCGGCGCGCAGCGGCCCCACGCCGAGTTGGAGGTTGACCTTCGCAGGCACGCGCACGGTCACATCGGTCACGGTCCGGAATCGTAGGGGACGTCACGGCACGGCCGGACGCCGCCCCGAACGAAAGCCGCGAACCGCGCGTCTTTTCTTTGGATAGCGTTTACCCGTGGCCGCGCGGCACGGCGCGCCGCAGCGATCGTGGGAAGGGCCGAATCCAGTGGACGAGCAGACGAGGCGTACATCGCTGCCCCGAGGGGCCGAGCGGCTGAGTTCCGCCGACCCGACCCGGATCGGCGGCTACGACCTGGTCGGGAAGCTCGGCGAGGGCGGCATGGGCGCGGTCTACCTCGGCCACGGCCAGGGCCGCCGGTATGTCGCGATCAAGGTAATCCGGGCCGAGTTGGCCGCCGATCCCGCGTTCCGGGCCCGGTTCCGGGACGAGGTCGGCAACGCCCGGAAGGTCGCCTCGTTCTGCACCGCGGCGGTACTCGACCACGGTGAGGAGGACGGCAGCCCCTACCTGGTCACCGAGTACGTCGACGGCACCCCGCTGGAGGACTACATCGACGCCGAGGGCGCACTGCCCCCCGGCACCGTGCACGGCGTCGCCGTGGGAGTGGCGGCGGCGCTGGCCGCCATCCACACCGCGGGGCTGGTGCACCGCGACCTCAAGCCGTCCAACGTGCTGCTGTCGGTCTCCGGGCCGCGTGTGATCGACTTCGGCATCGCCCGGGCCACCGACGCGCCGTCCCAGCACACCCAGGCCGGTTTCGTGATCGGCACGCCCGGCTGGATGGCACCCGAGCAGGTCGAGCGGGGCGAGGTGACCACCGCGGTCGACATCTTCGCCTGGGGCTGCCTGGTCGCGCTGGCCGGAACCGGCCGCCACCCGCACGGCACCGGCACCGCCATGACGATGCTCGCCCGCGCCTCGCAGAACAACCCGGACCTCGGCGACCTGGACGACCCGCTGCGCTCGCTGGCGGCCCGGGCGCTCAACCCCGACCCGCGCCGCCGCCCCTCGGCCCAGGAACTGCTGCTGGCCCTGGTCGGCGGCGCCGCCCCCGCCGCGGGGGCCGCCCCGCTGGAGGCCACCTCGGTGCTGGAGGCCACGGCCGCCGCCGAGGAGGACCTGAACCGCACCTGGCGGGCCGACGAGCTACCGGTCCCGCCGCCGTGGGTGCCGCCGTCGCCGCCGCACGGCGTCCCGATGCGCGCCCACACCCCGCCGCCCGCGCCCCTCTACACCCCGCCGCCCGTCCGGCAGCACACCCCGCCCCCGCCGCCCCGGCCGCTGCCGCCACCGGCAGTGATGCCCCCCGCGTACCGGGGCCGGCAGCGCCGCGGCGGCCTGGGCTGCCTGATCACCTTCCTGATCGTGCTCGGGGTCGCCGTCGGCGGCGGCGCCGGCGTCTACCAGGCGACCCGGCCGGGCGAGGGCACCTTCGGCGAGCCCGCCCGGGACGGCCAGTTCGAGTTCGTCGCCCAGCCGATCCGGTGCGGCGCCACCACCATCAACCGGGTCCGGGCCACCTACGGCCGGTACTGCCAGGTCAGCTTCACCGTGCGCAACATCGGCACCAAGACCCGCCGGCTGACCCCCGGCTACCAGCAGCTGAGCGACGGCGCCGGCACCGAATACGACGGCCGACGGATCGTCCAGGGCCGCACCCAGGTGCAGCAGAAGGTACTCGTCCCCGGCGAGCGCTACGCCGCCACCCTGGTGTTCGACGTACCGCTCAGCTTCGAGCCCGCCTTCCTCCTCCTGCACGACGCCGACACCAGCAACGGCGTCAAACTCCCCATCGAACGCTGACGAGCCCGCGTCAGCCCCGAAAGCCGCCCTCCGGCTCAGGCGTGATCGTTGAGGATTCGAGGTGCCATGGCACCTCGAATCCTCAACGATCACGTTGGAGGGTGTGAGTGTGGGGAGCGTTGTCGGTGTCCGGGGCCGGGAGCGCGTCAGCGGAGGGCGGGTTCGGGGTCCGGTTCGGCCGGGGTGTCCTCGGTGTCGGTGGCGCGGCGGCGCCGGGCACCGCGGACCCGGCCGCGGATCTCGGGGCTGAACGCCATCGCGGCGGCCAGGCAGGCCAGCGGGACGGTCGGCAGGATGTAGCGGTAGTCGAACTCGGCGGTGGCCGCGGGGGCGAGCAGCAGGCCCACCGCGGTGAGCACGGGGACCAGGGCCGCCCCGCCGAACCGGCGCCACAGCGGCAGCATGCCCGCCAGGGCGATCAGCAGGATGAAGCCGAGCAGGGTGCCGCGCAGGTAGACGTGGTCCTGGTAGGTGCGCATGACGCCGGCGAACGGCTCGACCACCCGGGTGCGGGCGTTGCCCTGCTCGTAGGCCATGGCCTCCTGGGCGGCCGTCGCGTCGTTGCTCATCCGCCAGTCGGGCAGCGGGGTCGCTTCCTTCTCGAACTCGTACTGCCGGTAGGTGTCCTTGTCGGGGAAGACCGTGCGCTCCCAGCGGAACACCCGGAAGAAGTCGTGCGCCACCACCTGCAGGTAGTCACCGGGCTGCGCCGTGATCGCGCGCTTGGAGAAGCTGCTGGCCCGGGCGTTCTGGTCGCTGCTGAACCGGGCCTCGGGGAAGCGGCGCAGCGGTGACCGGCGGTTCCAGATGCCGTCCTGCGAGTTGGGCAGCCGGTTCTCGGCCTGGACGCAGAACGGGATCTCGTCGACCGGCGGTTTGATCTTGTCGCAGTCGGCGAACTTGTAGACCCGGGCGTACAGGAAGATCCCGTTGCTCTCGGTGGTGTTGAACACCTGGTGCTCGCTGTAGAACCAGCCCGAGTAGGCGATCAGCGGCAGCACCCCGGACACCAGGGTCAGTGCGACGATCCGCCAGCGCACCCGCCGCAGCACCATGTAGCCCACCACCACCAGCAGCACCGGCAGGCCGAGCGTGCGGGTCAGCGAGGCCGCCCCCAGCAGCAGGCCGATCCCGGCGGCGACCTGCCAGGACGGGCGGGCGTGCCAGAGCACCAGCGTGATCGCGGAGACGATCAGGAAGGTGAACGGGGCGTCCGAGAGGATCAGGTGTTCGAGCTGGATCTGGTAGGCGTCCAGCAGCACCGGCACGGTGGCCAGCGCGGCGCCCCAGCCCGGCAGCCCGAACCGCCGGCGCAGCAGCGCGTAGATCATCAGCCCCATCGCCAGCCCCATCAGGTGCTGGACGGCGACCACCAGCGCGAAGCTGTGGAAGGGCTTGAAGATCAGCAGCAGGAAGGAGTACCCGTTGGGACGCAGCGGGTGCGGGTAGACGTCCATCGCCGCGTGCAGGTAGTCGAACGAGTCGTTGAAGAACATCGCCGGCCGGTAGCCCAGCATGGTGACGCCGCGCAGCAGCGCACCGAGGGCGAGGACCACGGCGAAGGCCGGGTGCCGCCCCACCAGGGCGAGCAGCCCCAGGCCACGGACGCGCTCCGGGGCCTCGGCGGGCGCCTCGGGAGGCCCCGCCGGCGCCTTCGTGATCCGGTCTTCGACCTGTGTCGCCCCCGCCACCACTGATCCTCCGACATCGCTCACAACCCGGCCCGCCCTTCCTGGGCCGCGTTGCCCGTATGCTGATCCCCTAGCCTGCCGTCCGTAGGCGCGCTCTCGCGTGCCTTAAGGTTGCAACTTTGCAACACGATTCGGACGCTCTTGCGCGGAGTGGGCAGCGCCACACCGCTTTGGCGGGCATCATGCGTAACTCTGGTCCCCGCTCGGATCGTGATGAGATTAGTCGACGACCCCCGAACCTGATGACCATGGGGTGGCGAAAGGGTAAGCACGTGGAACTCACCGTAGTGATGCCGTGTCTGAACGAGGCCGAAACCGTCGCGACGTGCGTCCGGAAGACGATCGGATTCTTCGCGGAGCACGGCATCGACGGCGAGGTCGTCATCGCCGACAACGGCAGCACCGACGGCAGCCAGCAGCTCGCCCGCGACGCCGGTGCCAGGGTAGTGCCGATCTCGGAGAGGGGATATGGAAATGCCCTGATGGGCGGCATTCGCGCTGCTCGCGGCAAGTACGTCGCGATGGGCGACGCCGACGACTCCTACGACTTCACCACCTTGCTGCCGTTCCTGGAGGAACTGCGGAACGGCGCCGACCTGGTCATGGGCAACCGGTTCAAGGGCGGCATCGCGCCCGGCGCCATGCCGGCCCTGCACCGCTACCTGGGCAATCCGGCGCTGAGCTTCGTCGGCCGGCTGTTCTTCCGCAGCAAGATCGGTGACTTCCACTGCGGGCTGCGGGCGTTCCGCAAGGACTCGATCATGCGGCTCGGCCTGCAGACCGGCGGCATGGAGTTCGCCAGCGAGATGGTGGTGAAGTCCACACTCGCCAAGTACGACATCCGCGAGGTCCCCACCACCCTGTCGCCCGACGGGCGCAGCCGGGCGCCGCACCTCAACACCTGGCGCGACGGCTGGCGGCACCTGCGGTTCCTCATGCTCTACAGCCCGCGCTGGCTGTTCCTGATCCCGGGGCTCCTCCTCATGGCGCTGGGGCTGGTCAGCGGGATCGCGCTGTCCTTCGGCCCGGTCCGGGTGGGCGAGGTCGCGTTCGACGTCGACACCCTCATCGGCGCCGCCGCCGCGATGATCATCGGCTTCCAGTCGGTGGTGTTCGCGCTGCTCACCAAGGTCTACGCGATGCAGGAGGGCTTCCTGCCCTCCGATACCCGGGTACAGAAGATCTTCGGCTTCTGGAGCATGGAGCGCGGCCTGATCTTCGGCGGGCTGCTCGCCCTGGCCGGTTTCGGCGGCCTGATCGCCTCGCTGCTGCACTGGCGGATCAACAACTTCGGCGAGCTCGACCCGCGCGAGTCGCTGCGCCTGGTGGTGCCCTCCGCCACCGCGCTGGTGATGAGCCTCCAGGCGGTGTTCGCCTGCCTGTTCGTCAGCATCCTGGGCATCCGGCGCCGGCAGCACCCGCCGCTGGTCACCGACGCGGCCGAGGAGGCCGCGCAGGTGGTCGACGAGGCCGCCGACAAGGTGGCCGCCGAGCGGGCCGAGGAGCGCGCCGAGCGCTGATAACGGTGTGAGACGTGCCCCGGGGGCCTCTACCCTTGGGGCATGTCCTCGTCGAGCCGACACATCCTCACCGCACCGGCCTGGCCCTATGCCAACGGCCCCCGCCACATCGGGCACGTCTCCGGGTTCGCCCTGCCCTGCGACATGTTCAGCCGCTACCAGCGGATGGCGGGCCACCGGGTCCTCATGGTCAGCGGCACCGACGAGCACGGCACGCCGATCCAGGTGCAGGCCGACAAGGAGGGCGTCGGCACCCGCGAGCTGGCCGACCGCTACAACCGGGTGATCGCCGAGGACCTGCGCGGCCTGGGCATGTCCTACGACCTGTTCACCCGGACCAGCACCCGCAACCACTACGCGGTGGTCCAGCAGATCTTCAAGGGCCTGTACGACAACGGTTACGTCTTCCCGCGGACCACGATGGGCGCGATCTCGCCGTCCACCGGGCGCACCCTGCCCGACCGCTACATCGAGGGCACCTGCCCGATCTGCGGCTACGACGGCGCCCGCGGCGACCAGTGCGACAACTGCGGCAACCAGCTCGACCCGATCGACCTGATCAACCCCCGGTCGCGGATCAACGGCGAGACGCCGAAGTTCGTGGAGACCGAGCACTTCATGCTCGACCTGCCCGCGTTCACCGAGGCGCTCGGCGCGTACCTGCGCGGCAAGCAGGGCGAGTGGCGGCCCAACGTGCTGAAGTTCTCCCTCAACCTGCTGGACGAACTGCAACCCCGGGCGATCAGCCGGGACCTCGACTGGGGCGTCCCGATCCCGCTGGACGGCTGGCGCGACCAGCCGAACAAGCGGCTGTACGTGTGGTTCGACGCGGTGATCGGCTACTTCTCGGCCTCGGTCGAGTGGGCCCGCCGCTCGGGCGACCCGGACGCCTGGCGGGCCTGGTGGCAGGACCCGGCGGCGCTGTCGTACTACTTCATGGGCAAGGACAACATCGTCTTCCACTCCGAGATCTGGCCCGCCATCCTGCTCGGCTACGCCGGGCAGGGCGACCGGGGCGGCACGCCGGGCTCGCTGGGCGCGCTGAACCTGCCCACCGAGGTGGTGGCCTCGGAGTTCCTGACCATGGAGGGGAAGAAGTTCTCCTCGTCCCGGCAGGTCGTCATCTACGTGCGCGACTTCCTGGAGCGCTACGACGTCGACGCGTTGCGCTACTACGTCGCGGTGGCCGGCCCGGAGAACCAGGACACCGACTTCACCTGGCAGCACTTCCGCGAGCGCAACAACAACGAGCTGGTCGCGCAGTGGGGCAACCTGGTGAACCGTTCGGTCGCCATGGCGGCCAAGGAGTTCGGCGCGATCCCGGAGCCGGGCGAGCTGACCGACGCCGACCGGGCGCTGCTGGAACGCAGCCGGTCCGCCTTCGCCGCGGTGGGCGCCGAGCTCGGCCGCTCCCGCTTCAAGAACGCGGTGACCGAGGCGTTCGACGTGGTCCGCGACGCCAACGGCTACCTCTCCCAGCAGGAACCCTGGAAGATCAAGGACGATCCCGCCCGGAAGGGCTCGATCCTGCACGTGGCGCTCCAGGTGGTCGACGACGCCAAGACGCTCCTCACGCCTTTCCTGCCCAGCTCGTCCGGCAAGGTGCATGCGCTGCTCGGCGGCGAGGGCACCTGGTCGGCGATGCCGGAGCTCCGCGAGGTGGACGAGGAGGGCGGCCCGTCCTACCCGGTGATCACCGGTGACTACGAGGTGGAGCAGGCCCGCTGGGAGCACCGGCCGATCCGGCCAGGCACCCCGCTGGCCAAGCCCACCCCGCTGTTCGCCAAGCTCGACGCCTCGATCGTCGACGAAGAGCTGGCCCGGCTCGAATCATGAGCCGCGCCACCACGCTGCCCGAGGCGCCGCCGGCACTGGCGGTCGAGGTGTTCGACAGCCACTGCCACCTCGACATGCACGACCACCTCGCCGTCGCCGACGCGGTGGCGGCGGCGCGGTCGGTCGGGGTGCGCCGCATCATGACGATCGGCTGCGACCTGGAGTCGTCCCGCTGGGCGGCCCGGGCCGCCGCCGAGCACGCCGACGTGTACGCCGGGGTGGCGATCCACCCCAACGAGACGGCCGGGGTGGACGACGCGACGCTGGCCGAGATCGCCGCGCTGGCCGGGCAGCCGGGAGTGCGCGCGGTCGGTGAGACGGGGCTCGACTACTACCGCGACCGGGCCGGGTCCGCCGACCAGCAGCGGTCGTTCCGGGCGCACATCGACATCGCCAAGCGCACCGGCAAGGCGCTGGTCATCCACGACCGCGAGGCGCACGACGACGTGCTGCGGGTGCTGGCCGAGGAGGGCGCGCCGGAGAAGGTGGTGTTCCACTGTTTCTCCGGTGGCGCCGAGCTGGCCCGGACCTGCGCCGAGCTGGGGTACGTGATGAGCTTCGCCGGCAACGTCACGTTCAAGAACGCCGGGGACCTGCGGGAGGCGCTGGCGGTGGCGCCGCTGGACCTGCTGCTGGTCGAGACCGACGCGCCCTTCCTGACGCCGATGCCGTACCGGGGCAGGCCCAACGCGTCCTACCTGATCCCGCTGACGGTCCGCTTCATGGCCGAGACCAGGGGCGTTCCGGTGGACGAGCTGTGCGCGGCGATCGCGGCCACCGGCGAGCGGCTGTTCGGCCCCTGGGACTGACCCGCGCTCGCTCGCCGGTCGCGGGAGGCGCCGGCCACACCGGAGGTGGCGCCAGGCCGGTCTCCGCGCGCTCGCCGGTCACGGGTCCGTCATATGAGGACATCGGCCGACAGAGTGCCGGTAAGGTTCTGGCCCGTTGTACGGGTTTGATCCTTGGAGGAACGGGTGCGCCGCTTTCTCTCGGCCGCCATCGTGCTGGCCGTCCTGGCGGCTGCGGGCTGTGGTGGCGAGGAGGCGCCGAAGCGTCCCGCCGCCGACGCGCCGCAGCGGGCCACGCCGACCCCGCGCCAGGTGGTCCTTTCGGTGGACGGCCGGAAGACCACCATCACGACCGCCGCGGCGACCGTGCGGGCCGCGCTCGCCCAGGTGGGTGTGCAACTCGGCCGGTACCACCTGGTGGAACCCGCTCTGGACGCCCCGCCGGGCACGCAGATCAAGGTCGTCCGGCTGCTGTCGGCGCCGGTCACCCGCCGGCTGCCGATCGCGCAGCGCACGATCGAGAAGAAGAACGCCCGGCTGACCGCGTGGAGCGAGAAGGTGCTGCGCCCGGGCCGGCCAGGGATCCGGGTCGTGCAGATCGCCTATGTCCGGCGCAACGGCAAGAAGGTCCGGGCGATCGTCGCCCAGCAGATCACCCGCAGGCCGGTGACCCGGGTCGTCGCGGTCGGCCCGCGGCCCACCAGCACCGGCGGCGCCGCCGCCCGACTCAACTGGCGGGGGCTGGCCGGCTGCGAGTCGCACAACAACCCCAAGGCGGTCAACTCGGCCGGCGGGTACTACGGGCTGTACCAGTTCTCGCAGGCCAGCTGGGCGTCCGTGGGCGGCACCGGGCTGCCGAGCGAGGCCACCCCCGCCGAGCAGACCTACCGCGCCCAACTGCTCTACAACAGGGTGCAGGGACGCTGGCAGGGGCAGTGGCCGCACTGCGGGCGCTTCCTGTTCTCCTGACCGCCTGAGCCGAGGGAGCGAGCGGAGCGGGTCGTGAGGGACGAGCGGCCCGCGCAGCGAGCGAGGCGAAGGCGGCAGTGGTACAGCCTGAGCGGAGCGGGTCGCGAGGGACGAGCGGCCCGCGCAGCGAGCGAGGTGCAGGCGGCGGCCGGCACTGTACGGGCGGCCGGCGGGGTGCGGGAGACTGGGCGGGTGGGGGACACACAGGCACTGCTCGGCCCGGCCGAGATCCGCGCGCTCGCCGGGCGGCTGGGCATCCGGCCGACCAAGACGCTCGGGCAGAACTTCGTCATCGACGCCAACACCGTGCGCCGCATCGTCCGGGCCGCGGAACTCGCCCCTGACGACGTGGTGATCGAGGTGGGCCCCGGGCTGGGCTCGCTCACCCTGGCGCTGCTGCCGCAGGCGCGCCGGGTAGTGGCGGTGGAGATCGACCCGGCGCTGGCCGGGGCGTTGCCCGGCACGGTGGCCGACCGGGCGCCGGGCCTGGCCGACCGGCTGGAGGTGCTGCCCGCCGACGCGCTGCGGATCACCGGGGTGCCGGGGCCGGAGCCGACCGCGCTGGTCGCCAACCTTCCCTACAACGTCGCGGTCCCCGTGGTGTTGCACCTGCTGGAGACGCTGCCCGGGCTGCGCCGGGGCCTGGTCATGGTGCAGTCGGAGGTCGCTGACCGGCTGGTGGCCGGGCCGGGCGGGCGGATCTATGGGGTGCCGTCGGTGAAGCTGGCCTGGTACGCCGCCGCGCGCCGGGCCGGGCCGGTGGGCCGGGCGGTGTTCTGGCCGGTGCCCAACGTCGATTCCGGTCTGGTGGCGTTCACTCGGCGGGAGCCGCCGCCGACCTCGGCCTCCCGGCAGGAGGTGTTCGCCGTGGTCGACGCCGCGTTCGCGCAGCGCCGCAAGACGCTGCGGGCGGCGCTGGCCGGCTGGGCGGGGTCGCCGGCCGCCGCCGAGCGGGCGTTGCGGGCCGCCGGGGTCGATCCGTCCGCCCGGGGCGAGGCTCTGGATGTGGCCGCGTTCGCGCAGATTGCCCAGTATCGTCCTGGGGTCGGTGCGCGAAACGAGACGGAGGCCCATGGTGAAGGCGCGAGCGATCGGGGCGCTGATGCTCGCGATGGCAGTGATTCCGGCAACGGGATGCACTGACGACGCCGGAGCCGTCCCGAAGATCACCTCGACCGCCCGTCCCGGCGTGGCCCCGACCCCACCCGCACAGGGCGCCTACTTCGGCGCCACCGTCGCCGCCCCCGGCGACCCGTCCGCCCGGCAGCGCGACCGCGCCGCCGAACTGGTCCGGCTGGAGGAGGCGCTGGGCCGGAAGGCCGACATCGCACACACCTACCGCTCCTGGGCCCAGCCGTTCCCGCAGGCGGCCGACCTCAAGATGCTGGACGGCACCCGCTTCCTGCTGGTGAGCTGGAGCGGCGGCGACACCCGGGAGATCGCGGCAGGCCGGCACGACGCGCTGATCCGGGACCGGGCCCGCGCCATCAAGGCCACCGGCAAGCCGATCTTCCTGCGCTGGGAACGGGAGATGGACCGGCCCGGGCTGCGCGCCAAGGTGCACTCGCCCGCCGACTACATCGCCGCGTGGAAGCACCTGCGCGAGGTGTTCCGCGGGCAGGGCGTCCACAACGTCGCCTGGGTCTGGTGCCCCACCGCCGCCGGGTCCGGCGCGGCCGGCGCCTACTACCCCGGCGACGACCAGGTCGACTGGATCTGCACCGGCGCCTTCCCCGGCGTCGAGCACGACTACCGGGACCTGGCGGACTCGCTGCTGAAGTTCCTCGACTGGGCCGAGGAACGCCCCAAACCGATCATGATCGGCGAGTTCGGCGTGCCGCGCGCCTACCGCGAGCGGCGCGCCGAATGGCTCCGCAGCGCCGCACAGACCCTGCAGAACCCGCGCATCAAAGCCGTCGTCTACTACAACTCCGACGCCGGCTCCCGCGACGACCCGCGCCGCCAGTACACGGTCACCGGCGACCCCACGGCGACCGCCGCCCTACGCGAACTGGCCACCAGCCCCTACTTCAACCCGCGCAGCCTCCCGGTCGACAGCGGCTGAGTTTGCTGTGTTGGCTTGGCGCTCGTTCCTCGCGCTGGTCGCGGCGCCTTCGGCGCGCCGTCTTCCCTCGTCACGGTGAAGATCGCTCGTACCTCACGATCTTCACCACTCCTCAGTCCAGACGACGCGGGCGCCGCTCCCTGCTAGCTTGGCTCGCTTCGCTCGCTGGTCGCAGCGCCCTTGGCGCGCCGTCTTCCCTCGTCACGGTGAAGATCGCTCGTACCTCACGATCTTCACCACTCCTCAGTCCAGACGACGCGGGCGCCGCTCCCTGTTAGCTTGGCTCGCTTCGCTCGCTGGTCGCGGCGCCCTTGGCGCGCCGTCTTCCCTCGTCGTGGTGAAGATCGCTCGTACCTCACGATCTTCACCACTCCTCAGTCCAGACGACGCGGGCGCTGCTCCCGGACCGCCTCGCTTCGCATCGGCATTCTGTTTCGGCCGGCTTCGCCGGTGATCCGTCAGCGGAGGGCAACCCCGAGGTCAACGGCCGAGCAGCGGCCCGGACATGGAGCGGCCCCGGCGGAACGGGTCCGCCGGGGCTGCTCGGTGTGGGTCAGCGCAGGGCGCCGACCGGGGGTTCGCCCGGGGCCTCCACGGGCGGTTCCTCCTTCTCGGCGCTGCGGCGCAGCCGGCGGCGGCGTTCCCAGGGGATCGCGGCGCCCAGCACCGGGATGACCAGGAGTGAGGCCTGGGCCCACCAGCGGTGCCGCCACCACCAGTCGTAGTCCACGTACTGGGTGAGATAGATGTAGCCCAGGCCCGCCCACAGGGCCGCCGAGGCCAGCGCGGCCTGGCCGAAGCGGGTGGGGCGGGCGATCAGGAAGGGCACGAACCACAGCAGGTACTGGGCGCCCAGCCGCGGTGTGACGAGCATGAACGCCAGCAGCATGGCCGTGGTGGTGTCCACCTTGTCGCTGCGCCACCAGGCGATCATCACCACCAGCAGCGTGGCGTACAGCACCATCTGCCCGTATTTGGAGAACGCGGGTACCAGCGCCCACTCGCCGCCGGTCATCATCGCCGTCCAGCCCCACTCGCCGACGATCGGCCGCACCCAGCCCAGCACCTGGCTGATCTCGCGCAGTTTCGACAGCGGGGTCCCGGCCCCGAGCGGCAGCGAGAGCAGGAACAGTACCGGCACCGCGCCCGCCATCACGAACGCCTGGGCGCGCAGCCGCCAGGTGGGCAGCATCGCCAGCAGGACGGGCAGCAGGATGATCGGCCAACTCTTGGCCGACAGGGCCAGGCCGAACAGCACGCCCGCGTACCAGCCCCGCCCGGAGCGGGCGGCCAGGTACGCCCCGACCAGGAAGACCAGCGACACCGGTTCGAGCTGGGCGTGGATGACCGCGACCATCAGCGCCAGCGGGTTGCAGGCGTACTGGAAGCGGGCCAGCGCCTCGCGGCCGGCGGCCTTGTCGTCGGTGCCGCCGCCCGCGGCCAGCTTCCCGACCAGCACGATCAGCACGATGTCGGCGACCACCGTGACCAGCCGGCCGCTGATCTCCCAGGGGATGCCCAGGCCCAGCGGCAGCGCGTAGACGTACGGGATCATCGGCAGGAAGCGCCAGGCCCCGTCGGTGGTGAGGATCGGGTCCTGGCGGGCCAGGATCGCCTCGCCCGCGGGCCGGAAGCTCTGGACGAAGTCCACCGGCTGCCAGTCACTCCCGGCAGCGATGATGAGCAGCACCAGCCGCAGGCCGATGCCCACGCCCAAGGCCATGCGCAGGGACGGCCGCCACCCGCGCCACTGCGCGATCAGCGCCAGCGCGAAGCCGGTGATCAGAAGGAACGTTGTCAGTATCGGGTGATCCATCGCAGGCCAAGGTTGTCAGGAGTGTTCAGGTCAGGGCAGCAATCTGGAGCAACTCACAGGGAATTCTCAGATACCCCGCAGATTACGTGCACGCACGCAAGTGTTCTGCGGGCACCCTCACCCCTTGGCCGACAGGACAGCGTCATAGACCACCCGCTTGGGCAGGCGGTTCTCTTTGGCAACTTCAACGATCGCCTGTTTCCGCGGGGTTCCCGCCGCCTCCCGTGCCTTGACCGCGGCGGCGAGATCGGCCGGGGCGGACAGCCCCTCGGGCTCGGGTGCCCCACCGACCACGATAGTGATCTCTCCCTTGACGCCGCCGGCGGCCCAGCCGGCCAGCTTGTCCAGCGGGCCCCGGCGGACCTCCTCGTAGGTCTTGGTCAGCTCGCGGCAGACGGCGGCGGGCCGGTCGGCGCCGAGGGCCGCGGCCATCGCGGTGAGCGCGTCCGCCAGCCGGTGCGGGGCCTCGAAGAAGACCATGGTGCGCGGCTCGGCGGCGAGTGCGGCCAGCCGGCGGTCACGCTCGCCGCCCTTGCGCGGCAGGAAGCCCTCGAAACAGAAACGGTCGGACGGCAGGCCGGAGACGACCAGCGCGGTGGTGACGGCCGACGGGCCGGGCAGCACGGTCACCGGCACCCCGGCGGCCACCGCCCCGGTCACCAGCCGGTAGCCCGGGTCGGACACCCCCGGCAGCCCGGCGTCGGTGATCACCAGGACGTCGCGGCCGGCCCGCAGGTCGTCGAGCAGTTCGGCGGCGCGGGCCCGCTCGTTCTGGTCGTAGTAGGACACGATCCGGCCGCGCGGCTCGACGCCGAGGTCGGCGGCGAGCCGGCGTAGCCGCCGGGTGTCCTCGGCCGCGATGATCTCGGCTTCCGCGAGCGCCGCGCGCAGCCGCCCGGACGCGTCGTCGGCGCGCCCGATCGGCGCCCCGGCCAGGATGAGCGTCCCCGCCCCGATCTCTGTCACGGGCCCATTGTCCCGTCTTACGGCGTTGGGGGCTGCTGACGGCCCGTACGATAACCGAATGGCGACGACGGACATGGAGCCGCTCACCGACTCGGCGGAGCCCCCGCGCCCGCCCGCGCTGCGCGACCGGCTGGCCCCGCCGATCCCGGGCAGCCGGCTGATCGGCTGGCTGGGCCCGCTCGTCATCGCCGTGTTCGCGGCGGTGCTGCGGTTCACCCGGCTCGACCAGCCCAAGGCCGTGGTCTTCGACGAGACCTACTACGCCAAGGACGCTCTGGCGCTGCTGAAGTTCGGGTACGAGCACAACACCGTCAAGGACGCCGACAAGCTGCTGATCGAGCAGCCGGGGGCGAACATCTGGTCCGAGGGGGCGGCCTTCGTGGCCCACCCGCCGGCCGGCAAGTGGATGATCGCGATCGGTGAGCACCTGTTCGGCGCGACCCCGTTCGGCTGGCGGTTCGTCCCCGCGCTGATCGGCGCGCTGTCGGTGCTGGTGCTGGCCCGGGTGGCCCGCCGGATGACCGGTTCGACGCTGCTGGGCTGCGCGGCCGGGCTGCTGCTGGCGCTGGACGGGTTGCACTTCGTCACCAGCCGCGCCGCGCTCCTCGACATCTTCGTGATGTTCTGGGTGTTGTGCGGGTTCGCGTGCCTGGTCGCCGACCGCGACCGGGCCCGGCGCACCCTGGCCGGGAAGGTGGAGGCGGGGGGCGGTACGGCCGGGTTCGGGCCGTTCGTCATGCACTGGTGGCGGCTGGCGGCCGGGGTCTGCCTGGGCCTGGCCTGTGCCACGAAGTGGACCGGCATCTTCTACATCGCCGCGTTCGGCCTGATGGTCGTGCTCTGGGACATGGGGGCGCGGCGCGCCGCGGGGGTGCGGCGCCCGTACACCGGGGCGCTGGTCCTGGAGGCCGTCCCGGCGTTCTTCTCGCTGGTGGGGGTGGCCCTCGTCACCTACCTGGCCACCTGGTCGGGCTGGATCTTCGCGGCCGGCGGCTGGGGGCGCGGCAAGGTCGCCGGGTTCGTCCTGGCCCGGCCGTTCGAGGCGCTGCCCGACCTGTGGAACTACCACCTGGAGATGTGGAACTTCCACACCCACCTGGACGCCACCCACCCGTACCAGTCGTGGCCGTGGAACTGGCCGATCCTGTTCCGTCCGGTGGTGTTCTTCTACCAGGAGCCCAAGGGCACGTGCGGCGCCGAGCGCTGCTCCCAGGAGATCCTGGGCATCGGCACCGTGGCGATCTGGTGGGCGTCGCTGGCGGCCCTGGCCGCGATGGTGCTCGTCTGGCTGATCCGGCGCGACTGGCGGGCCGGGGCGGTCGTGCTGGGCTACCTGGCGGGCTGGCTGCCCTGGTTCCCCTCGGCGCTCGCCGACCGCACGATGTTCCTGTTCTACGCCACCCCGCTGCTGCCCTTCATGATCCTCGCGATCGTGCTGGCACTCGGCATGATCATCGGCCCGGAGCGCGAGCCCGGCCCGCGGCGGGTGGTGGGCGCGGCCGTCGCCGGGGGCTTCGTGCTCGTGGTGCTGGCCAACTTCGCCTACATCTATCCGGTGCTGTCCGCCCACACGCTCGCCTACGACGACTGGCTGTCCCGGATGTGGTTCAAGACCTGGATCTGATCGGGTGCGGGGCGGAGCGGGCGGCGGCCCAGCATGATCACCGCCCAGGCGAGCAGCCCCCCGGCCCCGGCGCCGGCGAAGGCGCCCGGTACCCCGGCCAGTTCCTGCGCGACCCCGGCCAGCGCCGAGCCCAGCGCGGCGCCGGCGCCGATCGCGGCGACCACCCAGGCGAACGCCTCGGTCACCGTGCCGCGCGGGGCGAGCCGGTCGATCAGGTTGAAGGCGCAGGCCAGCACGGGCGCGAGGAAGATCCCGCTGGCGAACGCCAGCACCAGCATGACCGGCGGCGCGGGCGCCCACACCAGCGGCAGGTAGCCCGCGGCGAGCCCGGCCAGCAGCCAGGGCAGCCGCCGGTGGTCGGGGCCGGTCCAGGTCCGGGCGCCGTACCAGAGCCCGCCGGCCAGCGCGCCCGCCGACATCGCCGCCAGCAGCATCCCGGACGCCGCCGCCGACCCCTGCCGCTCGGCGTAGGCGACCACGGCGACGCTGTAGACGCCCAGCGCGATGCCCGCGCAGCCCAGCGACGTCAGCAGCACCCGCAGCCCGGGTGAGCGCAGCGGGCCCGCCCAGTCGGCGGCCCGGGGTTCCCCGCGCCAGCGCCGGGACGGGCCGGAGGTGGTCACCACCAGCGTGCCCGCGACGCCGAGCGCCCCGGACAGCAGCAGGGCGGTCTCCGGGGAGAGCGCCGCGGCGGCCACCACGATCAGCGGGCCGACGGTGAACAGCACCTCCTGGGACGCGGCGTCGAGGGCGTACGCCGCGCGCACCTGCTCCTGGGTGGGCAGCACGGCCGTCCAGAGCGCGCGCAGCCCGGCTTCCAGCGGCGGGGTGGCGAAGCCGGCCACCACCACGGCGGCGATCGCCACCGGCAGCGGGCTGATGCCGATCAGGGCGAGCAGCCCGAATCCGGCGGCGGCCGCCCAGGCGGCGGGGACCAGCACCTGGGGCTGGCCGAGGCGGTCCATCACCCGGCCCAGCACCGGCTGGCCGGCGGCGGTGGCCAGGCCGTAGACGGCGGCGAGGGTGCCCGCCAGCGGGTAGCTGCCGCCCTGGGCGCGGACGTGCAGCACGATCGCCAGCGCCCCCATGCCGTTGGGCAGCCGGCCCAGGAGGGTGCCGCCGAGCAGGCGTGCGGCGTGCGGGGTCCGCAGGAAGACAACGTAGGTACGCATTCGGCTCCGCGCTTTCGGACCCGGCGAGGGGGGGTCATACGTATTACTGGTCCCGTCATACGTATCACTTCGGACGCCTTCCCCTCTACTCTGTTTTGCGTCACCGAGGAGGGAGCGTGTCCATCCGCCCGACCAGCAGGGACGTCGCGCAGGCCGCTGGGGTCTCCCAGTCCACGGTCTCGCTGGTGCTGGCCGGGAAGTGGACCGGGCGGGTCTCCCCCGCCACCGCCGAGGCGGTGCGCGCGGCGGCCGAGCAACTGGGCTACCGGCCCAACCTCGCCGCCCGCAACCTGCGCCTGGGCTCCACCCGCACGGTGCTGCTGGTCGTCCCCACCCTGTCGAGCCCCTTCTTCGGCGCGGTCTACACCGGCGCCGCCCGGGTCGCCGCCGCGCACGGCTTCGGCATCGTGGTCTACCCCTGGCCGGACGGCGTCGGCCCCGCCGACAGCCCGTTCGCCGCGCCGCACGACGCGATCGACGGCGTCCTCGCCTCGTCCATGGCCGTTGAGTCGCTCGGCGAGTTCGCGGGAACACCCGCGGTGATGCTCGACAGCGACCCCGCCGGCGGCGCCCCCACGGTCAACTTCGACGTGGCGGGCGGGATGCGCGCGCTGGTCGGCCACCTCGCCGGGCTGGGCCACCGCCGGTTCGGGCACCTGGCGGCGGCGGTGGACGAGTGGACCTTCCGCGACCGCGGCGCGGCGCTGGCCGAGGCGGTGGCGGCCCTGCCGGACGGCCGGCTGGTCCGGGCCGAGACCGCGATCGACGTGCCCGCCGCCCGGGTGGCCGCGCGGGACCTGCTGGCCGGCGCCCGGCCGACCGCCCTGCTCTGCGACGACGACCAGATCGCCGCGGGCGCGTACAAGGCGGCGCGCGGGCTCGGGCTGGAGGTGCCGGGGGACCTGTCGGTGACCGGGTTCGACGACGTCCTGCTGGCCGAGGCGCTGGAACCGGAGCTGACCACGGTGCGGCTGCCCGCCGAGGCGCTGGGCGCGCACGGGATGACCGCGCTGCTGGACCTGCTCGGCGGCGGGCGTCCCCGGTCCCGGTCCCTGGCCGGGGAGCTGATGGCCCGCGGCTCCACCGCCCCGCCCGCCGGAGCGGCGCCGTGAGACGGCCATCCAGCGCCGTCGACCTGACCGCGCACCCCGAGGGCCGGATCGGCACCGCGCCGCCGCGCACCCGGATGTGGCGCGACGGCGCGCTGGTGGCCGAGGGCTTCCCGGTGGCCGAGGTGAGCGACCGGCTGGCCGAGCCCGGCACCACGGTCTGGCTCGACCTGTGCGGGCCGGAGCGGTCCGAGCTGGACGTGATCTCCGCCGAGCTGGGCCTGCACGGCCTGGCGGTGGAGGACGCGGTCAGCCGGCACGAGCGGGCCAGGCTCGACCGCTACCCCGAGTACCTGTTCCTCAACGTCTACTCCACCGAGGGGGAGGGCGACGGCCAGGCGCTGCGCGAGGTGTCGGCGTTCGTCACGCCCCGGGCGCTGGTGACCGTCCGGCAGGGTGTGGGGTTCGACGTGGACGCGCTGGTCGGGCACTGGGATGCGCACCCCGACCTGGCCCGGTACGGCGTCTCCTACCTGCTGCACGGCCTGCTGGACCTGGTCGTCGACCGGCATGTCGCCGCGATCCAGGCGCTCGACGACGAGTCCGAGGCGCTGGAGGACCTGCTGTTCTCCGCGGACTCGGGGGCGTCGATGCGCGAGTTGCAGCGGCGCAGCTTCGAGCTGCGCAAGAACCTGGTGCGGGTGCGCAAGGCGGTGCTGCCGATGCGCGACATCGTCGTCACCCTGCTCCGCCGCGACGTGCACGCGGTGGAGGAGCCGATGCTGCCGTACTTCCAGGACGTCTACGACCACGCGCTGCACGCCATCGAGCGCACCGACAGCCTGCGCGACATGATCGCCAACCTGCTGGAGACCCGGATCTCCTTGCAGGACACCCAGCGCAACGAGGTGATGAAGAAGGTCACCAGCTGGGCCGGGATCATCGCGGTGCCCACCGCCATCACCGGCTTCTACGGCCAGAACGTGCCCTATCCCGGCAGGGACCAGTACTGGGGCTTCCTCACCGGCACGGCGATCATGGTGGCGAGCAGCCTCGTGCTGTACGTGATCTTCAAACTACGCGACTGGTTGTGAAACGACCAATACCTGACTTACGCCTGATATTTTCGCGAAACACGTGGAACATACGCTCGCATGATGGCTGAGCGTCCCGAGTCCGTGGCCGTAGGCGTCGAGGAAGAGTTCCACACCGTGGATCTGGAGTCCAGGCGGCTGCTGCCCCGGGCCGACAGCCTGCTCCAGCAGCTCCCGGCCGAGCGGTTCGGCGCGGAACTGCAACGCTCCGTGGTGGAGACCAACAGCCGCCCCTTCGTCCGGCTCGCCGACCTCGCCGAGGACCTGGCGGCGCTGCGGCGCGGCGTGGTCGCCGCGGCCGAGCCGCTGGGCCTGGGCATCGTCGCCGCCGGGACGGTGCCGGTCGCCGACATCGAGGCGCTCAAGGTCACCCCCGACCCGCGGTACGAGAACATGCTGGACGAGTACCAGGTGCTGGCCCGCGAGCAGCTGATCTGCGGCGCCCAGGTACACGTCGACGTGGGCGACCGCGACCTGGCGGTGGCGGTGGCGCACCGAATCGCGCCCTGGGTCCCCGCCATGCTGGCGCTGTCCACCAGCTCCCCGTACTGGCTCGGCAACGACACCGGCTACGCCAGCTACCGCACCCTGCTCTGGCAGCGCTGGCCCACCACCGGCCCGGTCGGCGAGTTCGCGTCCGCCCACGAGTACGACCGGACCATCGCCGACCTGGTCCGCTCGGGAGTGATCAGCGACCAGGGCATGATCTACTTCGATGTCCGGCCGTCCGCGCACCTGCCCACGGTCGAGCTGCGGATCTGCGACGCCTGCCCGCTGGTGGAGGACGTGGTGCTGCTCGCCGGGCTGTTCCGCGCCCTCGTCCTGGTGGAGCTGGACGCCATCACCGCGGGCAAACCCCCGCTGCCCGTCCGGCCCGAGCTGATCCGCGCGGCGACCTGGCGGGCCGCCCGCTCGGGGCTGTCCGGCGAACTCGTCGACCCGGCCGCCGGGACGCCCGTGCCCGCCCGCGCCTTCGTCGAACGGCTGCTGGCGGAGCTGCGCCCCACCCTGGAGAGCACCGGCGACTGGGAGCTGGTCGACGAGCTGGGCCGGGCCGCGCTGGCCCGCGGCGACTCGGCGGCCCGGCAGCGGGCGGCGTTCCTGCGCGGCGGGCCGGAGGAGGTCGTCGACCTGCTGGTGGCCGAGACCCGCGCCAACACCGAGTGGATCCCCGGGGCGGGCCCCGACCGCACCGAGGTCGTCGCCATGCTGGCGGGCTACGACGCCGCCAAGGACGAGGCGATCGTCTTCGACGGCAGCGCCCGCAACCCCTACGGCCCGCTGCTGACCGCGCTCGACCGGATCGGCATCGAGGGGCTGCGCGAACGCGAGCGGCAGCGCGACGAGGTGCAACGCCGGCTGGGCATGACCTTCCACGTGGACGGCGAGGACCAGGACCGGCTGTTCCCGGTGGACATCATCCCCCGCATCGTCGCCGCCGAGGACTGGTCGCACCTGTCGGCCGGGCTGGCGCAGCGGGTGCGCGCGCTGGAAGCCTTCCTGCACGACGCCTACGGCCCCCGGCTGGCGGTGCGCGACGGCGTGCTGCCCGGCTGGGCGATCGACGAGTCCCCCGGAATGCGTCCCGAGGGCCGGCTGGTGCCCGCCGCCGCGGTGCGGTGCGCGGTCGCCGGGATCGACCTGGTCCGCGACGACGCCGGGCGCTGGGCGGTGCTGGAGGACAACCTGCGGATCCCCTCCGGGCTGGGCTACGCGCTGGCCAACCGCTGGCTGGCCGCCCGGATCCTGCCCGAACCGGCCGGCGCCCTGCCCACCCCCACCCCCGCCCGGGCGATGAACGCGCTGCGCCGGGCGCTGACCCGGGCCTCGTCCGCGCTGGCCGTGGTGACCTCCGGCCCGTCCGACCCGGCCCACTACGAGCACCGGCTGCTGGCCCGCGAGCTGGGCGTGCCGCTGGTCGAACCCGCCGACCTGCGGGTGATCCGCGAGGGGGTGTTCGCCGCGGGCGAGCGCGTCGAGGTGCTGTACCGGCGGATCGAGGAGGAGGACCTGCTGGCGATGGACGGGATGCCGGAGGCGGTCTTCCGCGGCCGGGTGACCCTGGCCAACGCCCCCGGCAACGGGGTCGGCGACGACAAGGCGCTGTACTCCTACGTCCCCGCGCTGATCCGGTACTACCTGGACGAGGAACCGCTGATCGAGAACGTGCCGACGTACCTGTGCCGCGACCCGGAACGGCTGGCGGAGGTGCTCGACCGGCTCGATGAGCTCGTCGTCAAGCCCGTGGACGGCTACGGCGGGATCGGCGTGGTCATCGGGCCGGACGCCTCCCCCGCCGAGCTGGCCGAGGTCAAGGAGCTCATCCGGGCCGAGCCCGCCCGCTGGGTCGCGCAGGAGACCGTGCGGCTGTCCACGCACCCCACGTTCGTGGACGGCCGGCTGGAACCCCGCGCGGTGGACCTGCGGGCCTTCGTCTGCGGCGGCCCCGAACCGGAGGTGGTGCCGCTCGCGCTGACCCGGGTGGCGCCGGCCGGCAGCAGGATCGTGAACTCCTCCCGCGGAGGAGGTTCCAAGGACACCTGGCTGATGCAGTGACCCCACCCCGTCGCGAGGAGAGGAACCACATGAACGCTCGGAGCCGCCGATGTGCGGGCTGACCGGGGAACTCAGGCTGGACGGCGCGCTCGCCGACGTGGCCGCCGTGGCCCGGATGACCGACCCGATGGCGCCCCGGGGCCCGGACGGCTCGGGCGTCTGGGCGTACGGGCCGGTGGCGCTCGGCCACCGCCGGCTGAAGATCATCGACCTGTCCGACCGGGCCGCCCAGCCGATGGCCGACAGCGAACTCGGCCTGGTCGGGGTGTTCAACGGCTGCCTGTACAACTACCGGGAGCTGCGCGAGACGCTGCGGGCCGAGGGCTACCGCTTCTTCTCCACCTCCGACACCGAGGTACTGATCAAGGCGTACCACCGGTGGGGCGCCCGCTGCGTCGAGCACTTCCTCGGCATGTTCGCGTTCGCCGTGTACGAGCGCGACTCCGGGACACTGGTGCTGGGCCGCGACCGGCTCGGCATCAAACCGCTCTACCTCGCCCGCGCCGGCGCCCGGCTGCGGTTCGCCTCCACCCTGCCCGCGCTGCTGGCCGGCGGCGGGATCGACACCGGCCTGGACCTGGTCGCGCTGCACCACTACATGACCTTCCACTCGGTGGTCCCGGCGCCCCGCACGATCCTGGCCGGGGTGCGGAAGCTGCCGCCGGCGACCGTCCGCACGATCAGGCCGGACGGCACCGAAGAGGACACCCTCTACTGGACGCCGGACTGCACCCGGCGGATGGACCGCGACGACTGGACCGAGGCGGTCCTGGCCGGGCTGCGCACCGCCGTGGACCGGCGGATGGTCGCGGACGTGCCGGTCGGGGTGCTGCTGTCGGGCGGGCTCGACTCCAGCTTCATCGTGGCGCTGCTCGCCGAGGCCGGGCAGCGCGACCTCACCACCTTCAGCATCGGGTTCGCCGCGGCGGGCGGCGAGTCCGGCGACGAGTTCGGCTACTCCGACCTGGTCGCGCAGCGGTTCGGCACCGTCCACCACAAGATCCCGATCGACGACGCGCGGCTGCTGCCCGCGCTGACCGGGGCGGTCGGCGCGATGAGCGAGCCGATGGTCAGCCACGACGCGGTCGCGTTCTACCTGCTGTCGCAGGAGGTGTCCAAGCACGTCAAGGTGGTGCAGTCCGGGCAGGGCGCCGACGAGGTCTTCGCCGGCTACGACTGGTACCCGCCGCTGGCCGGCGTGCCCCGGGAAAAGGCGGCGGACGCCTACGCCCGGGTGTTCTTCGACCGGCCGCACACCGGGCTCGCGAAGATCCTGAACCCGGAGTACCTGCTGCCGGACGACGTGAGCGGCGAGTTCGTCCAGCGGCACTTCGCCGCGCCCGGGGCCGAGACCGCACTGGACGCGGCACTGCGGCTGGACACCACGATCATGCTGGTGGACGACCCGGTCAAGCGCGTCGACAACATGACCATGGCCTGGGGGCTGGAGGCCCGCACCCCGTTCCTGGACCACGAACTGGTCGAGCTGGCCGCGGCCTGCCCGCCGGAGCTCAAGCTGGCGGCGGGCGGCAAGGGCGTGCTGAAGGAGGCGGCCCGCAAACTCGTCCCCGACGAGGTCATCGACCGCACCAAGGGGTACTTCCCGGTGCCGGCCATCCGCCACCTGTCCGGGCCCTACCTGGACCTGGTGCGGGACGCGCTGTCCGCGCCCGCCGCGCGGGACCGGGCACTGTTCCGGCCCGAGTACGTTGAACTCCTGCTGGCCGCGCCCACCGAGCACCGCACCACGCTCGGGGCCAGCGCGCTGTGGCAGCTCGCCCTGCTGGAACTGTGGTTGCAGAGCCACGGCGTGTGACGGAGAGACCCCCGCTGTCCGCCTCGAAGGGAGATCGCCCCCGATGTGCCGCCATTTCTCCTGGATCGGAACTCCCGCCTCGCTGCACCGGCTGTTCTTCGAACCGGGCTACGGGCTGCCGCACCAGGCCCGCGTGCCGCGCTGGCAGCAGGTCGGCCTGGTCAACAAGGACGGGTTCGGCGCCGGCTGGTACACCGGTGACGTCCCCGAGGTGTACCGCACCGCCGTCCCGATCTGGGACGACACCGCGTTCCCCGCGCTCGCCCAGGGCGTTTCGGCGGGCTGCGTGCTGGGAGCCGTCCGGGCCGCCAGCCCCGGAATGCCGATCGAGGCGACCGCCAACGCGCCGTTCACCGACGGCCGGCACCTGCTCAGCCTGAACGGGCACCTCAACACCGGGACGGTCGGCCCGCTGCTGGACCCCGGCCGGGTACCGGAGTCCACCTGCGACTCGGCGCTGCTGGCCCAGCTGCTCTGGCAGCGGCTGGAGCAGGGGCTGCCGCTGGCCGAGGCGGTGGAGGGCCTGCTGAACGACATCGTGATCCTCGACCCGAACGCGTGCCTCAACATGCTGGCCACCGACGGCACGCAGGTCGTGGCGACCACCTGGGCCGAGACCCTGTGCTACCGGGCCGAGGCCGGCGGCGTGCTGGTGGCCAGCGAACCGCACGACGACGCCGGCGACTGGACCACCGTCCCCGACCGCTCCCTGCTGGTCGCCGACGCGCTGGGCGCCGTGGTCCGCCCGCTGCGCGCCGAACCCGACCGCGTCCTGGCCGACGACGCCCCCGTCCCGCTGGTCTGATCGGGGCGGCACGGCCGCCGTTCAGCCGGCTCCCGACCGGCTGGACGGCGGCCATGGCATACTGCCCGGCAAAATATGGATCCCGAGCATCCGAGATTCATCCGGCCCGCCATTTCGCTCGAATCACTCCTGACCGCCGAGCGAACTCGGCCTACCGGATGAATGGAGCGGGAAGTGCACGACAAACACCTACGATCGCGTTTCCGGCAGGGGTGGCTGGTGGCGTTACTGATCGCCGCAACCGTGGCCGGCATGACCGGCCCCGCGTCCGCGTCCGGGTTCCGTGACTTCGACGCCGTCACCACCGTGAACGAGCGGAACGTGTGGAAGCACATGGCGCTGATCGGTGACCAGTACGCGATCTACAACGACTTCGGCCTCATCGAGGGGCCGAGGTCGATCAGGCAGAAATGGCCTTTCCTGCCCGAGCAGTTCACCCACGACGTCGACTCGGCCGGGATCTCGTTCAGTGGCCCCGGCTTCCGCTGGCGGCACACCTGGACCAAGGACAACCAGGCGATCATCTTCGAGGACAGCGGCATCGTCTCCGGGCCCTTCCCGATCCCCAGCGCCTACGACGGTCTCAGCGACCTCAACGTCGTGACCGGCGAATCCACCGCCCAGATCCGCCGTCTGGCGGTGCGGGGCGGGCAGTTCACCATCTTCTTCGACCGGGACTTCCGGGTCCCCGACTCGCCGCTCTCCGCCCAGACGTTCCTCCCCGCACGCTTCCAGAGCGATCTCGACGACGTCTCGGTGGAACTGGAATCCAACTCGACCGTGACCAAGACCAGCTACTACAAGGGCAACGAACGCATCATCTTCAACGGGCAGGGCAGGATCCTGGAACTGGTGACCCTCGACGTCAAGTGGCCGTTCCTGAACAACTGGCGGGCCATCCCCTGACCGGCCCGTGAGGCCGACGCGAAAACTCTCCTCATGGGTGGCGCCGGCCTCGCCTTTCACAGCGGAACACAATGAAGCCGCCCGGGCCATATGGCCCGGGCGGGCGCCGTTCAGGTGGGCAGGCGGCGGCGCCAGTCCATGAGGACGGTGATGCGTTGGGCGGAGGAGCCGTTCCACTCCGTGCGCAGGCCCTCGGTGTGCAGGGCGGCCACCACGCGGGCGCCCACCGCGGTCGCCCCGTCCTCGTCCTGGGCGGAGGCGAACACGCCGTAGGCCAGGAGCAGCGTGCCGCCGGCCGCCGCGCCCTCGGTGTCCTGCTGGTGGAAGTACGTGTAGCCGTCCATGACGGCGCCTTCGGGGACCTGGCCGCCGATCTCCGCCAGGCCGCAGGTCTGGCAGCAGGTGAAGTTCTCCTCGGCCACGATCCCGGACTCCCGGAGCCGGGCGAAGGCGCGGGCCAGGCGGTCGTTGTCGGTGGTCTCGGGCCAGGTGCGCTGCTCTTCGAGCCGGACCTGCCACAGGCGTTCGACGATCCGCTCGATGCCGTCCTCGCCGTACTCGACGTCGGAGTCCTCCACGATGTCCACCAGGTCGTCGACGATCTCGTCGCCGTCGAGGTATCCGGTCGCCAGCAGCAGGGTGGCCTGCGCTTCGAGGACGGTCTCGGCGGCGATCGTCGCGATCTCCTCCTCGGTCACGTCCAGGTCGTGTTCCTCGGCGTGGTCGCTCAGCTCGTCGATCAGGAAGTCGATGTCGTCGTGCTCCTCGTCCAGGCTCGTGGCGTGGGCGCGGAGCAGCGCCGCGGAGGTACCGGCCTTACGGGGCATGTGCGCTCGCCTTCCTCGCGGGACGCCGGGCCGGCTCCGGCCCGACTGGTCGTTCTACCGTGTCGGCCGGTATTTGTCGTGTTCCCTACCCGAATCGGTTCCCCCGGGGCGCGGGCGCTCCGGGGGAACCGGTGGGGCGGGCGGGTCAGCGCGGGCGGTTGTAGACCCGGCGGGCCCACAGGTAGCCGGCCAGGGTGATGCCGAGGCACCAGGCGACGGCGATGATCCCGTCGTTGCCGATCGGGCCGCCGGTGAGCAGGCCGCGCAGCGTGTTGATCATCGGTGCGAAGGGCTGGTACTCGGCGAACCAGCGGACGGCCGTGGGCATCGAGGACGTGGGCACGAAGGTGCTGCTGAGGATGGGCAGCAACTGGAAGGGCAGGACCACGTTGCTGGCGGCCTCGGGGTTCTTGGAGATCACGCCGAGGGCGACCGACACCCAGGTGATGGCCAGGGTCAGCAGGACCATGAGGCCACCGGCCGCCGCCCACTCCAGCGGCCCCGCGGCAGGCCGGAAGCCGATGAGCAGGGCGACACCGATGACGATCAGCAGGTTGAGCACCGCCTGGACGACGCTGCCCAGGACGTGTCCGGTCAGCAGCGCGGAGGGGGAGATCGCCATGGTGCGGAACCGGTCGACGATGCCCGCGGTGATGTCCGAGCAGATCGCGATGGCCGTCCCCACGGCCCCCGCCCCCGCGGTCATCAGGAGGATCCCCGGGACCACGTAGTCGACGTAACCGACGCCCTCGGGCAGGCCGGCGCCGAGTTCGCCGCCGAAGACGTAGACGAACAGCAGCAGGAAGATGATCGGCATGCCGGACGTCGAGAGGGTCAGCGAGGGGTAGCGCAGCGCGTGCCGCAGGTTGCGCCGCAGCATGGTCGCGGAGTCGGTGACGGCGTACGAGAGGGCGGTCATCGGCCGGTTCCCTTCGGGGCGGGGCCGGTGAGGGCCAGGAAGACGTCGTCGAGGTCGGGGGTGTGGATCTCCAGCCCCTCGGGCCGCAGGGCGGCGCCGTCGAGCCGGTCGAGCAGGGCGCGCAGAGCCGGGATGTCGCCGTCGCCGGGGACACGGAGGGTGCCGGACTCCTCGTCGCGGGCCGCGTCGGCGAACAGGCCGGCGGCCCGGTCGAACTCGGCGGGGTCGGCGAAACGCAGCCGGATGTGGCCGCCGGGGACGCGGCGCTTGAGCTCCGCGGCGCTGCCCTGGGCGACCAGCCGGCCGTGGTCCAGGACGGCGATCTGGTCGGCGAGCTCGTCGGCCTCCTCCAGGTACTGGGTGGTGAGGAACACGGTGACGCCGCCCGCGACGAGCTCACGGATGATCTCCCACATGGTGCGGCGGCTGCGCGGGTCCAGACCGGTGGTCGGCTCGTCCAGGAAGATGACGCGCGGCTCGCCGACCAGGGTCATGGCCAGGTCCAGGCGGCGGCGCATGCCGCCGGAGTAGGTCGCGGCCAGCTTGCCGGCCGCCTCCTCCAGGTCGAACCGGGCCAGCAGGGCGTCCGCGCGGCGCCGGCCCTCGACCTTGCCGAGCCGGTGCAGGTCGGCCATGAGGATGAGGTTCTCGCGGCCGGTGAGCTTGTCGTCCACGGCGGAGAACTGGCCGGTGACACCGATCGCGGCGCGCACGCCGTCGGGGTTCTCGGCCAGGTCGTGGCCGGCGATCCGGGCCTGGCCGGCGTCGGCGGCGGTGAGGGTGGTCAGGATGCGGACGGCGGTGGTCTTGCCGGCGCCGTTGGGGCCCAGCAGGGCGAAGATCGTCCCTTCCGGGACGTACAGGTCGATGCCGTTCAGGACGAGCTTGTCGCCGTAGGACTTGCGCAGTCCGGTGGCCTTGATCGCTGCGACCATGGTCCTTCCTTTCGTGGTGCAGGGTCGTGACGGGGGTCGGGGCGGCCCATGCGGCCGGAAAAGGGCATGGCTGATGGCGGCCCGACAGATAGGGGACTGAGAAGAGCTTTTAAGCGGACTCGGCCCGTACGCTCGGCTTACGGGCCTGGGCCGCGCCTCGAAGCGAGGTCAGGAGCCTCGCGATACCGGCACCGGCCGCTGCCTCCGTGGTCCTTCAGCTTTCGGGGTGCTGGAGCACCCTGGATGCTGAAGGATCAGCCGGGCCAGGGCCTTGGCTTGCTGATCCTTCAGCTTTCAAGGCGCCATGGCGCACCGAAAGCTGAAGGATCACGGCCGGATGGAGCAGGCCGCTCAGGGGACGGTGTTCTCCGGGCTCGCCGTCCGGGCTCGGCCGGCGGGGTTCCGCCGGGACCGGAGCGGTGCCGGTCCGGCGGAAGGTGCTGTCGCTGGTGCGCGGGGTCAGTGGCGGCTCACTCGTGCGGGACCGGGGTGGAACGGCTGATCACGATGTCGCCGATGCCGGTGCGGGCGCGCACCTCGACGGTCTGCTCGTCCGGGGCGGGCGGGCCGGAGGCGTCCAGCTGGTTGTGCACGCGGCCGGCGGTGGAGCGCACGTCGAGCCAGGCGGCCGCGCCCTCCTGGACGCCGACTTCGAGCTCACCGGCGCCGGACTCCAGCACGACCGAGCCGTGGCGGACCTCCCCGACCCTGATCTTGCCGGCGGCGGTCCTGGCCTGGACGTCGCCGTGGGCCTGGTCGATCACGATGTCACCGCTCGCCGTCTTCACCCGCACGGCGCCGGTGACCTGGCCGAGCCGGTTGTCGCCGCAGGAGTTCTTGACCACCGCCGTGCCGTCGATCTCGCGGAGGTGCACCGCACCGATCCCGGTGGTGGCCTCGGCGTCGCCCGCCACGCGGTTCGCGAGGATGTCACCGGCGCCGGTCTTCAGGCGCGCCCCGCCGGTGTGGTGCAGCCGGATGGAGCCGGCACCGGTGTGGATCTCGCACTCGCCGAGCCGGCCCGTCCCGTGGAAGTCCCCCATGCCCAGCGAGCCGCGCACCCGCGACCCGGCGGGCAGTTCGATCTGCACCTCGAGGGAGGGGGTGTTCTTGTTCGGGCCGAGGACCAGGTAGCCGATCCGTTTCGGGCCCTTGACCAGCAGCGCGCCGTCGGCGTACTCGACCCGGGTCTGCTCGACGGCCTGCACGTCGACGTCCCTGGACCGGTCGCCGGGGCGGACCTCGACGACGGTGTCGGCACGGTCGCCCGCGATGATCCGGACGTCGCCGATGACGATGTCGAGCGTGAGGGAGATCGGGTGGGGGGTGCTGAACGTCGGCATGTCGGTGCCCTCCTGATCGGGCCGGTGGACGATCCCGCCGGGAGCGGGGTGAGAGGTGTTCACGCGGGTCACGGTTACCGCGCCCAGCCGGTGAAGCCCTGCCCGCGCCGGGTCGTGGCGCGGTGCGGGCGCTGGTCGGGGCCGGCCTGGTCCACCGCCTCGGCGACGGTCCGGACGAGCCACGCGTTGACCGAGAGCCCTTCGCGCTCGGCGGCCTGCTCGGCCCGCTCCTTGAGGTGCTCGGGCAGCCGCAGGTTGATGCGCGTCATGGCACCGTCCTTGGCACCAAGTGGCACCACCGGTCTGGCCTCCTCGGCCACCGTGGCACTCCCGGCCGCCGCCTCCGGCTCCCCGGCGACCGGCGAGGTCACCACGAACTCGGGCTCTCCCCGGCGCAGCCGCAGGTCCACCGAGCCGGGGGCGAGCTCACGAGTGATCTCCTCCGCCGCGACCGACAGCGCCTCCAGCAACACCAGCCGGACGGCCGAGTCCAGCGGCGCGGTGAGCCGCTCAGCGAGCTCCCGGGCCTCGCTCCCCCCGGCCTCGGCGGCGACCGCCAGCTCGCGGCGAAGCCTGTCTACATGACTCTCCAGGTACATGACACCAATATGGCACACACTTGGCACCACAACAACCCCTGAATGGCGCCATCACGAACCAGCAGGGCACCGCATGGCGCCACTAGCGCGGAAGGGTGGGCTCACCTTTGGGTGAGAGGGTGGGGTGGTTGGGGCGTTTCGACCGTCTGGTCCTGCGGGGTTCGGTTCAATAGGACCTCGGCGCCGGCGGAGGAGGGGTCCCATGCGGCGACGATCCCCGGCCGGTCCGCGCCGGGTGTTACGGATGTACTGGTCGTTGAGCGGCGTCGCGGCGCTGGCCGCGATCGCCGTCGCGGTCACGGTGGCGGGGGTCTCCGGCGCGGCGTGCGCCGGCGTGCTCGCCCGGGCCGGGAAGGCTACGTCATACACCATGAAGGAGGGCGGCGGGAACTGCTCGTACCCGGCGCGCCCCGCCGACCTGCTGTACGCGGCGGTGTCGGAATCCGAGTACCGGGGGGCGGCGGCCTGCGGCGGGTACCTGGATGTGGCGGGGCCGCGCGGTGCCGTCCGGGTCAAGGTGGTCGACCGGTGCCCCGAGTGCGCGGCCGGGCACATCGACCTGAGCCCGGAGGCGTTCGCCCGGGTCACCGACCGGCCC
Source organism: Actinomadura craniellae (assembly GCF_003289645.1). Lineage (GTDB taxonomy): Bacteria > Actinomycetota > Actinomycetes > Streptosporangiales > Streptosporangiaceae > Actinomadura_D > Actinomadura_D craniellae. The sequence continues at coordinate 149,101 of NZ_QLYX01000014.1, forward strand.
GGCGAGGTCCCCGTCTCCTACCGCTGGGCGGTTGATCCGCGCCCGCCGGCCCCGCTGTCCTTCCGGGTCAAGAACGGGTCGTCGCGGTGGTGGCTGGCGATCCAGGCCATCGACCATGGCAACCCGCTGGCCCTGGTGGAGGTCCGGGCGGGCGCCGGCTGGCGGGCCCTGGCACGGGCCGACTACAACTACTGGCTGGCCGAGGACGGTGCGGGCCCCGGCCCGTTCACCGTCCGGCTGACCGACACCCGCGGCCACCGGGCCGTGGTGGGCGGCATCCGACTGGCCCCGATGGAGGTCCAGGCCACCCGGGTGGCGATGTACGGCACCCGCCGTCCCGCCCCGCGTCCCGCGTTCAGCCTGCTCCCCGCGGACCCGCTGGCCCCGGTCACCCCGGCCGCGCCGCCACCCGCCCCGGCCCCTGCCCGGGCGGCACCCGAACCACGCTGCTGAGAGCGACCGGGCGGGACCTCGCCGAGATACCGCGCGGGTCAGACGAAGGCGCTCTGGCCGGTGACGGCGCGGCCGACGATGAGGGTGTTGATCTCGCGGGTGCCCTCGTAGGAGTAGAGGGCCTCGGAGTCGGCGACGAAGCGGCCGATGTCGTAGTCGAGGACGATGCCGTTGCCCGCCATCAGCTCGCGGGCCCAGCCGACGGTCTCGCGCATCCGGGTGGTGCAGTACGCCTTGGCCAGTGCCGAGTGCTCGTCGCGGTAGGAGCCGGCGTCCTGCAACTGGGCTAGCCGGACGACCATGCCCAGGCAGGCGGTGGCGTTGCCGAGCATCTTGACCAGCAGGTCCTGGACGAGCTGGAACTTGGCGATCGGGCGGCCGAACTGCTCGCGTTCCACCGCGTAGTCGCGGGCGATCTCGTACGCGGCGAGCATCACCCCGACCGCCTGCCAGGCCACCCCGCTGCGGGTGCGCCGCAGGATGTGGGCGGTGTCGCGGAACCCGTCCGCGCGGGCCAGCCGGTCGGTCTCGGGGACGCGGCAGTCGGTGAAGGTCAGGTCGGCGTTCTGCACGGTGCGCAGCGCGATCTTGTTTTCGATCTTGGTGGCGGTGAATCCCGGGGTGCCCTTCTCCACCACGAACCCGCGCACCGCGCCGCCGTCGGCGTCGCGGGCCCAGACCACGGTCAGGTCGGCGAAGGTGCCGTTGCCGATCCACCGCTTCGACCCGTTCAGCACCCAGACGTCGCCGTCCCGGCGGGCCGTGGTGCGCATGCCGTGGGAGACGTCGGAGCCGCCGGTCGGCTCGGTCAGGGCGAACGCCCCGATCCTGGTGAGCAGCCCCATGTCCGGCAGCCAGCGCAGCCGCTGCTCCCGCGAGCCGCAGTGCGCGATGGACCCCATGGCCAGCCCGGTGTGCACGCCGAAGAAGGTGGCCATGGACGGGTCGGTGCGCGCCATCTCCAGGGCGAGGAAGCCGCTGAGCAGGCTGCTGGGCGTCTCCCCCGGGCACTCCTCGTAGGCCAGCCCGGCGATGCCGAGGTCGCCGTACCCCTTGACCAGGTGGTGCGGGAACTCGGCTCGTGCCCAGCAGTCGTTGGCGATCGGCGCCACCTCGGCCTGGAGGAACGCGCGGACCCGTTCCAGGATCTCCCGTTCCTCGGGGTCGAGCAGGTCCTGCATCCGGTAGAGGTCGCCGGCCAGCGGGTCGAGGGTCATGGGGCGCCCTTTACCCCGAGGCTCCTCCTTTACTCGGGTGGTGCCGCCCGGGCGGTGAGGTCGACCGGGCGGCCGGTCCGCCAGAGTTCGGCCGCGTGGTAGGCGAACCGGTCGAACAGGCCGTCCTCCTGGACCCGGCGCAGGTGGATCATGGGCGAGTCGTGGCCCACCAGGCGGGCCAGGTGGGGGGTGACGAGCATCTCGTCGTCGAAGACGAAGACGGACAGGGCGATGTGCTCGTCGCCGTAGCGGGCCTCCACGCCGGGGGCGCCCGCCAGCTTGCCGAGCTCGTCGAGGGTGATCCGGATCCGGGTGCCGACGGTCAGCGGGACCTGCTCGGCCTCCTCCCGGCGCCGGGTGACCTCGCTGTCGGGGTCGCCGATGAGGAAGCGGACGCGGCAGCCCCGCTCGGCCTTGCGGCGCAGCACCGAGCGCAGGTTGGGGATCTCCAGCCAGAGGAAGTAGTTGGTGTAGCCGGCGAAGGTCAGTTCCCGGTCGGCGCCGGCGATCAGCGCGCGCCAGACCGACTTGGGACAGTCCGAACGGTGCGGGTAGACGGCGGCGACCTCGCGGTCGGGCCCGGTCTTGACGTTCTTGCGGATCGCGTCGGGCCACAGCATGGCCTCATCAACTCCTAGCGCCTCCGACGCGGCCCACCGGTGCCGGGGGTGCGGCAGCCGACCGTCCTCGGTGATCCACCGCGCGACCGTCTTGGAGTCCACTCCGCAACGCTCGGCGAGTTCCCTTTCGGTCACCTTGGCTTCGGCCATGGCCTTTCTGAGCGCGTCATTAGGCATAGCCTGCTCCCCTTTGAGCCTAGGACAGAAAGGACGAGCACTGAAGCTACCGCTGGAACGTACCGAACGTCCCAGAAACGGACTGTGACCGTCCCTGTCAATCCGGCAATCTCTGGAGTCATCCGACGGCACGGCGAGAGACGCGGTTATGCACGCCCCGAAACTGTATTCCTGGTCCGTGCTCACGGAGGGGAAGAACGGCCCTGAACTGGGCGCCTGCGGAATCAGCGGCTGCCACCGGAGGGCCCTCGCCGCCGCCCGGGAGGCGCTGCGCCGGGCGCCGTCCGGAGCGCGCGCCCTCGTCCACCGGGTGACCCTCAACCCCGTCCGCCCGGCCTATGTCTACGGCTCGCTGCTCTCCGTCGCCACCAGGGACCCTGACTCGCCGGCACACCCCTGGTGAGGAGAAGGTCTCGCTCGATCCCGTCGCCGGCCGCAGGGATCTCACCCGCCGGGCGCCGGTCTGCCCTCGCGGAGGATGAGTCTGGTGACGTTGGCGACGATGGGGACGGTGCACATCCCGGCCAGGGAGCGCAGGTGCGCGGCCATCGGGGTGTCGGGGGACTCGGCCCGCAGCCACCAGTCGATGCGCTCGGCGATCGCGGGGTCGTAGGCCGCCGCGTTGAACAGCATGGTGCCCAGGTTGGTGGCCACGATCAGCTGGATCTCGCCGCGGGACGGGTGCCGCTCGCGCAGCCAGTGCAGGGCGGCGTTCTCCACCCCGGCGACCCAGGTCCGCACGGTGATGTCCAGCAGCGGCGTGACCTCGGTGACCCGCAGCGCCTGGCAGACGAACCGCCCGATCTGGTCGCGGACCTGCTGGGCGGCGTCGCGGATCTCCTGCGTGGCCAGCGGCGAGCCCCACTGCATGAACGCCACGTAGGCCGTGTCGTACTGCTCGACGAACTCGAAGAAGTTGTGCAGGCCGGTGACCAGGACCGTGGACGGCGAGCCGCGCGGGACATCGTTGACCTGGCTCACCAGCCGGCTGCCCGCCAGGCGGAACGCGGCGTGCAGCAGGTCCTGCCTGGTCTCGAAGAACCGGTAGAGGGAGGTCCGGGAGATCCCCGCCGCCGCGGCCACCTCGCCCAGGGACGCGTCGGGGTTCTCGCTGAACGTGGCGATCGCGGCCGCGATGATCTGGTCGCGGCGCTGGCCTGACGGCAGCCGCCGGTAGGAGCCGCGTGTCCGGCGTTCGTCGTCCACCCGCGACCTCAGGAGGCGGCGACCGCGCGCCGGCGTGGCGCGGTGTCGCCGGGCTCGGCCCGGTACCCGGCCGGAGCGCGGACGCGGCCGAGCTGGGCGTGCAGGATCATCTGCATCTCCAGGCGGGTGCGCGGGTCGTGCAGTTCGGCGCCGAAGAGCTCCTCCAGCTGGCGCAGCCGGTAGCGGACGGTCTGCGGGTGGACGTGCAGGCTGGCACCGGCCTCGGTGGCGTTGAAGTTGTTCTCCAGCAGGGCCAGCAGGGTTTCGGCGAGCCGGCGGCGCTGCGCGTCCCCGACGGTGCTCAGCGCCGCCAGCCGGATCGAGGCGACGCTGTCGATGATCGTCTGGGAGCGGAAGATGATCAGGCTGGGCACGTGATCAATGCTGTGGACGATGCCGGTGCCGTCGATGACACCACGGTTGATCAGCGTCAGGGTGTCGCGGGCCCAGGCCAGCGACCGGGCGGCCTGCGCGATGGGCATGGGCGGGCCGATCGCCACGACCCAGTCCCGCAGCAGCGGCCGGAGCAGCCGGTCGCGGTTCGGCGCGTCGGGGTCGGGCAGGAGCAGCCGCGGCGCGGCGCCACCGGGGTGGTCGACCAGTAGCTCGTCCGACAGGATCACCTGCCCCACCTCGTGCTCGCCGCGTGGGGCGAGGGCCACGGCCGCGACCGTGCGGGGCGGCGTCCAGCCGGCCCGCTCCGCCAGCCCGGCGAGCGCCTCCGGGTCGGCGGGCTGGTCGGCCAGCAGCAGTTCCAGCAGTCGCCGGCGGCACCGCTCGCGCTCGGCGCCGTCGGTCGGGGCCTGGGCCCGGTGCCCTTCGGCGAACGCGGTGGAGACCCCGTCGATGAAGCCGAACTGGGCCTCGGTGATCGCGGCCCGGATCCGCTGGTCGATCTCGGCGTCGGCCGGCCCGTTCAGGATGTGCCCCACCGCCCGGGCGGCCCGGATCAGCAGGTGGTGCAGTTCCTCCGGCCCCCGGCCCTCCCGCGCCCAGCGCCGGCCGGTCTCGGCGTAGGCGTCGGCCACCCGCCGCCGGCCGGCGGTGCTGGAGTCTTCGACCAGGTCACAGAAGCGCCGCACGGCGCCGACGACCTCGTCGTTGTCGGGGGACGCGCCCCACAGGTCGCCGGCGGTCGCCTCCGCCCGCGCGCGTACCAGCCCGGCCAGCCGCGACGGAATCGCCTCGAACGCATGCGTGTCCAGCCGGGACGACACCATCGCCACCACTCCTCATCGCGACCCGTTGTGTTACACGGCGTCCTACAGTGTGGCCACGCGCCGCCGGTCACTCTGCTGTGCGAACACACATGCCCGGACGAGTTTTTTGCGATTCTGCACAATCCGGCCGCCCCAATGCGTAGAAAGTGCTGACTTACGCGCAACTCCCACCACGATTTTCAGCATCGGGGACACAGTCCGTCGGCACCCGTCACGCGCCGTTGTGGTGCACGGTGCAATATTCAGGCCGCCGGCACCCGGGCCGGACTCGACGCGCCGTTCAGGTCAGCGGCAGGTCGTAGCGCTCCTCGAAGGTCTCGATGCCCCACTTGCGGACGGGGTGCCGGGTGGTGAGGGTGAAGCCCGCCTCCTTGTAGAGGTGGTGGGCGGGGGCGAGGCCGGCGATCGTCCACAGGAAGACCGAGCGGTATCCCTGCGCGCGGGCGAAGTCGAGGGCGACGTCGCGCAGCCGGCGGCCCAGGCCCTGCCCCCGGGCGGACGGGTCGAGCAGGAACCAGCGCAGTTGCGCGGCCCCCTCCTCCGCCGAGGCGGTCATGCCGATCGAGCCGGCCAGGCCGGTGCCGGTCTCGGCCACCCAGAGCCGTCCCGCGGCGTCGCCGGAGCGCGCCCGGGCCAGGGCGTACTCGGCCAGGCCGGTGGCGACGTACGCCTCCATGGTCTGGTCCATGCCCTCCTCGCGCCCGTACAGGACGCCGTGCATCGCCACGACCGTGCCCAGGTCGCCGGGCCGGTCGCCGAGCCGGATGGTCGCCCGGTCCGGGGGGTTGGAGCCGTCCATGAGATCCTCCACTGAAACACTCGTTTCAGTGACAGGATAGCCAGGTGACCGAGCCCGACGTCAAGCTCTCCGCCCGCAAGGAGGAGCTGCTGCAACGCACCCTCGAGTACGTGGCGACGCACAGCCTCTCGGATCTCTCGCTACGCCCGCTGGCCAGGGAGATCGGGTCCAGCCCCCGGGTGCTGCTCTACCTGTTCGACTCCAAGGAGGGGCTGATCCGGGCGGTGCTCGCCCGCAGCCGGGCCGAGCAGACCGCGCTGCTGCACGGGGCGCTCGCCGAGACCGAGGGCGCCCACGAGGCGTTGCAGACCCTGTGGGAGTGGTGCGTCGATCCGGCCCAGGCCGGGGTGGGCCGGCTGTTCTTCGAGGCGTACGTGCGGTCGCTGGGCGGGGACGGCACCTGGCGCAACTTCGCCGCCGACTCGCTCGACGACTGGCTGCCCCCGTTCCGCCGGATGATCGAGGAACGCTCCGCCGCGGCCGACCCCGCGGCCGAGGCCACCCTCGTCCTGGCCGTGCTGCGCGGGCTGATGCTGGATCTGCTGGCCGGCCGCGACCGCGACCGGGTGACGGCGGCCTGGCGGTCGTTCCTCGCCGACCGTTACCCCTGAGCTAATCCTGGTCGCCGTCCAGGCCCCGGGTGTCGCGGAGTTCCACGTACGGTTCCTCGTCCGGCGGGTGGCCCGCGGCGATGAAGCGGGAGCGTTCGAGCTCGGCGTTGAACTCGGCGCCGAACAGCAGCGCCAGATTGGAGATCCACAGCCAGATCAGGAAGATGATGATCCCGGCGAGGCTGCCGTAGGTCTTGTTGTACTGGCCGAACGAGGCGACGTAGAACGCGAACCCGGCCGAGGCGACCAGCCAGATCGCCAGCGCCGCCAGCCCGCCGGGGCTGACCCAGCGGAACCCCTGCCGGGCGTTGGGCGACGCCCAGTACAGCAGGGAGAACAGGAAGCTCACGATCAGCAGCAGGACCGGCCACTTGGCGATGTCCCAGGCGGTCACCGCGGCCGACCCCAGCCCCAGGATGTCGCCCGCGCGCTCGGCCAGCCCGCCGGTGAGCACCACCGCGACGGCCGAGACCGACAGCAGGACCAGCGTGACCAGCGTGACCCCGATCCGGATCGGCAGGGTCTTCCAGATCGGCCGGCCCTCCTGGATGTCGTAGATGGCGTTGGAGGCGCGCATGAAGCCGCCCACGTAGTTGGAGGCCGCCCAGATCGCGGCCAGCAGGCCGAGCAGCGCGGCCAGGCTCGCGCCGCCGCTGTTGCGCTGCAACTCGGTGATGGCGTTGGTGAGCACGTCCCGCACCGAACCCGGGGCGAGTTCCCCGACGTTCCGGACCAGTTCCTGGGAGAGCGACTGGCCGGTCAGGCCCACCAGGGACACCACGATCAGGATGGCGGGGAAGATCGACAGCACGCCGTAGTAGGTGAGCGCCGCGCCCCAGTCGGTCAGGCCGTCGTCCTTGAACTCCCTGACCGCGCGCTTCAGCGCGCCGCGCCAGGAGGCGAGCGGCAGGCCGGTCGGGCTCTCCGGCTCGGTGACCGGACGGTCGGGTTCCTTGGCCGTCTCGGTCATCTTCTGTCTCCCGGCCAGCGCCCCGTCAGCTTCCGCACACCCTGCGCGCCGGTGCGGGCGACGGCGGCCTTCACCAGGCCGAGCACCATTCCCTGGAGGGCCGCGACGACCAGCACCTCGCGCCACGACCGGTCCCGGTCGGTGGCCTCCGGGGTGTCGACGTCCCCCCTGGTGATCTTCCAGAGTTGTTTGAACAGCCTGGCCGCCAGCATCCCGCTGGACAGGCTGAACAGCAGTGAAAGCAGCCTGTACATGCCGTTCCCCGTTTCCGAGATGGGTCGTGCGACGGCAGTTCCCCCAGGCGAGGAGGGCAAACAGCCTGCCTTGTCTCCTTTGCCGGGTTGCTTGCGTGACCGTTTCCGGCCACCGGTCGCACACCCGGCACGTCGCCTTTCCGGCCGCGGCCAGGATGATCCCGTGACGCTGACCGACGACGCCGAACATTCCGGCCCTGACCTGGTGCTCCACCGGCGCGCGGCGCTGCACTCGGTCCGCGAGCGGGTGCGGATCCTCTTCGTCAACACCCAGGAGGTCGCGCCGATCGCCGGCCTGGGCCTCGCGCCCTACCGGCAGTGGATCGCCGAGGTCACCGGAACACCGGCCGACCGGGTCGAGGTGGTGAACGTCGCCGACGGCGACCCCCTGCCGGCCACGGTCGAGGCGCACGGGGTGATCGGCGGGGGCTCGGGCCACTCGGCCTTCGAGGACCTGCCGTGGATCGGCCGCACCAAGGACTTCTTCCGCGCCGTGCAGCGGGCGGGCGTCCCCGAGCTGCACATCTGCTGGTCACACCAGGCCAAGGCCGAGGCCCACGGCGGCCGGGCCGCACCGGGCGAGGCGGGCCGCCGGTTCGGGATCGAGCGGCTGCGGCTGACCGCCGCCGGCCGCCACGACCCCCTGTTCCGGGACCTTCCGGACGAGTTCGAGGTCTTCACCTCGCACGTGGACGTCGTCACCGCGCTCCCCCGCGACCCCGCACCGGTCGAGCTGGCCCGCAGCGACACCTACCCCTACGAGGCCCTGGCCTACGGCCCCACCGCCCGGACGATCCAGGCCCATCCGGAGCTGACGTCCCCCATCACCGCCGCGCTGGCCGACTCCCGCCGCGACCGGCTCGTCCGGGAGGGCCTGGTCGGCCCGGCCGACGCGGACTACGCGGAGTTCCTGGACGAACTCCACCGCCAGGACAAGCAGATCCGCGAGACCGGCCGGCAGCTCTTCGACAACTGGCTACTGCACTTCGTCGGCCCCCGCTTCCGGGACCTGCCGCCCGGTCAGCCGAGGGAGGCCAGGTAGGCCGCGGTCTTGGCGGGGTCCATCAGCCAGTTCTCGAAGTCCGTGGGGTTGGCGTAGCCGTGCGCGAAGCGGCGGGCCACCGGCTCGTGCTGGGTGGCGGCGCCCAGGACCTGCTGGACGTGCTCGGGCAGCGGGCCCAGCATCATGTTGGTGTAGGCCGTGGGGTGCCGCGCGTACGCCCAGTAGGAGTCGAAGGCGTGCTGCATCCACTCGGCGTCGAACGGGTGCGCGCCGCGGGCCAGGATCGCCCGCAGGTAGATCTCGGCGCAGTGCGCCGCGTTGTTGGCGCCCTGGCCGGTCACCGGGTCGTTGGCCACCACCACGTCGGCCATGCCGAGCACCAGGGCGGACGCCGACAGCCGCCCGACCGGCATGCGCACGATCGGCGCGTACCCGCCGTACAGGGTGGACCGGGCGTCGGTGGGCTCGGCGTCCATCACCCGCTCGTACTCCCACGGCGCGAACTCCCGGATCAGCTCCTGGGTGCGCTTGAGATGCTCGTCGGGGCCGGGCCGGTCGTCCCAGCAGTCCAGCGGCCCGCCCGGCACGGCCTCCCAGAGCAGGATCTCGCAGGGCCCGGTGTTGGTCAGGCCCGGCATGAAGAACAGCTCGCCGACCCCCGGCACCGCGTTGATCCGCACATGCGGGTCGGGGTAGTCGGGGCGCGGGGTGGTGCCGTGCAGGTAGATGCACGACAGGTGCCGCTGCGGCCGGTCATAGGGGGAGCGCGCGACGTCCCGGTCGAACAGCTCGACCAGCTCGCCCTTGCCCGCGGCGATGATCGTCAGGTCGTACAGTTCGGCCAGGCCCGCCAGGTCGGAGGTCATCACCGAGTGGTAGACGACGTTGCCGCCGCGCCGCTCGAACAGTTCCAGCCAGCCGCCCATCTTGACCCGCTGGTCCACCGACTGGGCGTACTCGTCCCACTCGCCCACGAAGGTCAGCGCGGCCTGTCCCGGCGGGCCCACCACGGTCAGCCGCTGCGACCGCAGCCGCGGCGCCTGGTCCTCCCACAGGTTCAGCCCGTGCTCGCGCTCCAGCCGCAGCGCGGGGCCGAACATGCACTGGGTGGACATGATGCGCCCGGCGCGGATCTCGTCCGGTGTGCGCGCCGACATGATCGTGACGTCGTACCCCTCGGCCTGGAGGCCCAGCCCGAGCTGCATGCCCGCCTGACCGGCGCCGACGATCAGGATCTTACGCATCAGTGCTCCTTCGCGGTGGTCTGCAGGGTGTGCCGCAGCGCGGCGGTGAGGGAGTGCACGACGGCCCCGCGGTCGCGGACGTCGCAGGCCAGCAGCGGGACGTGCTCGGGCAGCCGGAGCGCGTCGCGCACCGCGTCCGGCGGGTGCGTCTGCACTCCGTCGAAGAGGTTGACCACCACCACGAACGGGACGTCGCTGTCGTTCTCGAAGTAGTTGACCGCCGGGAACGAGACGTCCAGCCGGCGGGTGTCGACGAGCACCAGCGCGGCGCTGGCGCCCCGGCACAGGTCATCCCACATCGGCCAGAACCTGGGCTGCCCCGGGGTGCCGAAGAGGTAGAGCACCAGGTCCGGGCCCAGGGAGATCCGGCCGAAGTCCATCGCCACGGTGGTCGTGGCCTTGGCGTCGCCCTCGGCGAGCGGGTCGACCGTCCGGCTCGCCTGGGTCATCCACGCCTCGGTGTTGACCGGCGGGATCTCCGACACCTGCCCGACCAGGGTCGTCTTGCCCACGCCGAACCCGCCCGCGATGACGATCTTGACCGACGTGCGGCGGTCAGGCGAGTTGATGTAGGCCATCGATGACCCTTTCCAGGAGGCCGCGATCGAAGGGGGATTCGGTCTCGGAGACGATCAGCACCCGGTCGGTGGCGATCAGGTCACCCAGCAGCACCCGGGTCACGCCGAGCGGCACCTCGCAGTGCGCCGACAGCTCCGCGACCGACTCGACGGCGGCGTGCGCGCGCTCGTACAGCCGGCGGGCCTCGGGCAGCAGCTTCGCCGCGTACACCGGGTCGTAGCGCCCGACCGAGACCAGGGTGTGCACGAAGAGGTGCCGCTTGGCCCGCGTCCGCCCGGCGGTCAGCACGTAGGGCCGCACCCAGGGGCTGCCGCTCATGCCCGAACGGCCGATCGGCGGCGCAACTCGTCGCGCATCTGCGGGGTGAGGACGTGCCCGACGGCGTCCACGAGCTGGGCCATCCGGAAGGCCACCGCGCCCACCTGGCCGCCGTCGCCGACCAGGACGGCCAGCCCGGCCAGCCCGCCGATCCCCATGAACAGGAAGTGCCCGGCCGGGAATTTCAGCATGATCTGGTCGCAGCCGCCCTGGCCGACCAGCTCGGCGACGCTGCGGCCCAGGCTGATCATGCCGCTGGTCATCGCCGACAGCGGGTCGGCGAGGTCGGCCGCGATGCCCGCCGAGGCGGTGAGGGCCAGCCCGTCGGAGGACACGAGCAGCGCGTGGGTCACGCCGGGCGTGGCCGCGACGAAGTTGTCGATCAGCCAGCCGAAGTCCTCGGGGCGTTTCGGCTGGGCGTCGGCGTAGGTCATCGGGGCTCCTCTTCCGAGCTGTCGTTCGTGGGCGGCCGACGGGCTTGGGTCTCGCCGCCGGCGAAGGCCTCCAGGTCGGCGGCGAAGGAGCGGGCCGCGGCGGCGGAGTCCGTGGCCTGGACGGGCGCGGCCGGGGCCGGGGCGTCCCCGCGCAGGCTGCCGCGCTGCCGGCGGGGCAGCGCGCCCGGGGTCTCCGGGGCGGATGCGGGCGGCTGGGGGGCGGGGGTCGGCCGGTGCGACGCCTGCAGGTGCGCGGTCGAGTCCTCCGCTGTGGCGGGGGCGGTCTCGGCGGGGATCTCGCACAGCAGGGCCGCCGGGACGGTCACCATCGCGGTGGTGCCCTGCCGCGGCGCGGGCCGGCACGCCAGGCTCACCTTGAAGCCGTGCTTGCGGGCCAGCCGGTGCACGATGGGGAAACCGGTGTGTGCGCCGGCCCGCTCGTCGATCGGCGGTACCGGGCCGGCCAGCATCGCGTTCAGGTTCGCGAGCTGGGTGGGGCCGATTCCGATGCCGTCGTCCTCCACCCGGATCATCACTCCGCCGTCCGGGAGCAGGTGCGCGCTGACCGTCACGACGCCCGGCGAGTACCGGGTGGCGTTGTCGAGCAGCGCGGCCAGCAGCGTGGCCGCGTCGTCGGCGGCGTAGGCCACCACGGCCAGTTCGGCCAGGACGCCGATGGAGATCCGGGTGTAGTGCTCGATGGCCGACTGGGCCTCGCGGATCACGTTCACCAGGCTCGCGGTGTGGCCGCTCAGCTCGTCGCCTCCCCGGTCGGCCAGTACCCGGAGTTCCCGCGCGGTCCGGCGCATCCGGGTGACGGCGTGGTCCACCTCGTACAGTTGCTGCAGCCGCTCGGGGTCCTCCTCGTCGTTCTCCAGCCGGTCCAGTGCGGGCCGCAGTTGCTCGGCCAGGACCAGGATCTGCACGGCGAACTGCTCGCAGACGGCCGACCACCCGTCAGGGGCGGGCGGCGTCCACGGTTTCGGTGGCTGCCCGGCCCACCCCGCCGGGACATGCGCCGGCTGAGCGGGGACGGGCTGAGCAGGAATGGGCTGGGCTGGAACGGGCTGGGCCGCGGGCGGCGGGGCGGCGGGAGCGGGCTGGACGTCCCTGGCGGGAGCGGTCCAAGGAGACCAGGGCGGCGCCTGCTCGGCGCTGGAGCGGCGGGGGGACTTGCGCCATCTCATCCGGCGCACCGCGCCGTCTCGGCCGGGGCCGTCCGCCCCGGCGTGCCGTACCTGCCGAACGAACCGGTCGCGGGGTCGATGGTATCGATCTGCGCACCTCTTCTGGGAACGGGTCCTGGGGCACACCGATAAGGCATGATCATCTCAGCGGGCGACATACTATCCCGAACTTTGTCGCAATTCTCGCCGTCCGCAACCGACCAGATACGGCAATAACCCCTATTCCCTCCCTCAGGAGGGGACAAAAGACTCACTTAGCTACAAATCACCCGCAAGTGCGAGGTGCCGTCACCGGGCGGCGAGGCGGTGCGGCAGGAGGGCGAGGGCCGCGCCGCAGCAGGCGATGAGGAGCGAGGCGAGCAGGGCCAGGTCCGCGCCTTCGGTCATGGCGGCGGCCACGGACGGCGCGGAGGGCGCGGTCGCCACCGCCACCATCACCGCCACGCCGATGGACGCCCCGAGGTAGCGCGCGGTGTTGCCGGCCCCGGACCCCATGCCGGCCCGGTCGGCGGGGACGCTCGCCACCGCGAGCGAGGCCAGCACCGCGTTGAGCATCCCGGTGCCCACCCCGCAGACCACCAGGCCGGGCACCAGCCGCCACCACGGGGTGTCCGGATGGATCCCGAGCATCGCCGCCTCCCCGGCCGCGCACAGGACCAGGCCGGCCGCGACCAGATGCCGGCCGGCCACCCGGTCGCCGAGCCGGCGGACCTGGAGCGCGATCACGAACGACGTGGCCGACCACGCGCCGAACAGCAGCGCGGCCCCCAGGAAGGACATTCCGGTCGCGACGTGGAGCACCGTCGGCAGGTAGCTGATGACCCCGATGACCGCGACCCCCAGGAACAGGGCTCCGATGACGGACACCGTGAAGTCGGGATTCCGGAACAGCCCCAGGTCGAGCATCGGCTCGCGGCGGCGGGACTCGATCACGGCGAACCCGGCCAGCAGGAGCACCGCCGCGCCGGCGGCCACGACCACCTCGGGACTCGTCCAGTCGGCCCGGCCCCAGGTGATCGCGGCGACCAGGGCGGCGAACCCCGCGCCCAGCGTCAGCGCCCCGGGCAGGTCCGGCTCGCGGCGGCGGGTGGCGCGGGACTCGCGGAGCCGCCACGCGGCCGCGGCCGCCAGCAGCGCGGCCGCGCCGGCGGTCACGACGTACCAGAGCCGCCAGCCGCCGAGCACGGCCGCCGCGACCGGGCCGAGCATGGTACCGCCGCCCAGCATGGCGCCCCACACTCCGGTGGCGCGCAACCGCTCCGGCCCGGCCGGGAAGGCGTGGCCGACGGCGCCCAGCCCGGCGGCCAGCAGCGCCGCGCTCGCCGCCCCCTGGACGATCCGTCCCAGGACGAAGACCAGCGGACCGGTCGCGACCGCGTCGGCCGCGGCGGCCAGGGCGAGCACCACCGCGCCCGCGACGAAGACCCGCTTGCGCCCGCGGGCGTCGGCCAGCGCGCCCGCGACGAGCAGCAGCGCGGCCAGGCCCAGGTTGATGCCGCCGATGATCCAGACCTGCGCCGTCAGGTCGGCGTCCAGCGCCTGCGCGATGGCCGGCAGGGTCACCAACGGGGCGGAATAGTTCATCAGCGCGAGCAGGGTGGCCGCGCCGGCGAGCACCAGCGTGACCCGGGCATGCGGGGCCCGGGTGGGCACCTCGGTGGTCACCATCCGGCCTCCAGGTTCGGTCACTGAACCGACGCTAGCACGCGTGGTTCAATGAACGAACCAGCGGGTACGCTGGGACGCATGGCCCTTGGCAAGGACTACGCGGGGCAGAACTGCTCCATAGCCCGCGCCCTGGAGGTGGTGGGAGAGCGCTGGACCCTCCTGATCATCCGGGACGCCTTCTTCGGGGTACGCCGCTTCAGCGACTTCCTCGCCCACCTCGACTGCCCCCGGGCCGTGCTCTCCGGCCGGCTGCAGACCCTCGTCGAGAGCGGGGTGCTGACCAAGCGGCTCGGCGAGTACACGCTCACCGAGTCCGGCCGCGAGCTGTGGCCGATCGTGTACATGCTGGGCCAATGGGGCGGCCGGCACTTCTCCGCGGACGGCCCCACCCGGGTACTCGTGCACGCCGAATGCGGTACCCCCATCGACCCCGCGGGCGACTGCCCGCCCTGCGGCGTCCCCGGCGTCCCGCCCACCGACCTGGAGGTCCACACGGTCCCCGGGCGCGACCTCCGCGACGACCCCGTCGCCCGCGCCCTGCGGTCCCCGCACCGGCTGCTCGAACCCCTGCCCGTCCGGCCCTGAAAACGCCCGCCCGCGGTGCCCGGCCTCAGAACCAGCCGCTCCTGCGCAGCCGCCAGTACGTCAGGAGGCAGACGAAGATCATGATGCCCCACACCATCGGGTAGCCGGCGGCCCACTTCAGCTCCGGCATGTGGACGAAGTTCATGCCGTAGATGCCGGCGACCATGGTGGGCACCGCGATGAGCGCCGCCCAGGCGGAGATCTTGCGCATGTCCTGGTTCTGCCGCAGCCCGATCAGCGCGACGTGCGCGTTCAGCACGCTGTTGAGCAGCTCGTTGTGCGCGTCGACCTGCCGGTCCACCCGCAGCAGGTGGTCCAGCACGTCGCGGAAGTACTCCAGGGTCCCGGCGCACAGTTCGTAACGCCCCTTGACGATGTCCTGGAGCACCGGGACGAGCGGGTCCTCCGCGCCGCGGAACTCCAGCACCTCGCGCTTGAGGGAGTAGATCTCCGCGGTGACGTCCCGGTTCCCGGGGCTGAACACCGCCCGCTCCAGTTGCATGATGTCGGCCTCGATCTCGTGCGTCACCGCGGAGTAGGTGTCGACCACCTCGTCGCAGACCGCGTAGAGCACCGCGGCGGGCCCGGCCGACAGCATCTCCTCGGCCGCCTCGACCCGGGCCCGCACCGCGGAGAGCGGATTGGCCCGGCCGTGCCGGACGGTGACGACGAAGTCGGCGCCGAGGAACACCATGATCTCGCCGACCTCGATCTGGGAGGTCGGCTCCGCGTAGTGCAGGGTCTTGACCACCACGAACAGGCTGTCGCCGTAGCGCTCCAGCTTGGGCCGCTGGTGGGCGTTGACGGCGTCCTCCACGGCCAGCGGGTGCAAGGCGAGCTCGTCGGCGACCAGGTCCAGTTCCTCCCGGGTCGGCTCGTGCATGCCGATCCACAGGAAGCAGTCGTCGCCCCCGGCCTTCGCCGCGTCGAAGGCGTCACTGATGTCACCGGTGATGGTCTTCCGGCTGCCACGGCGGTAAATGGCCTGGTCCACTATCACCCGGCTCATTCTCGACCATGCCGGGCGTCAGGGAACCCTTCCGGGAAAACCGCTATTCGCCGATGAGGTCCTCGCGCCGCACCCCGGCCTCGGCCATCGCCTCCTCCAGCCGGACACCGAGCTCGGTGGGCCCCTCCAGTTCCGGTTCGAGCGGGGTCTGGCCGACCCCGCCCGGCTCGGGCACACCTTCGGGCACGATCATCGCTTCGCTCATCGTCTCCCCCAGACGGTGCTCAACGCACCGTGTTCTCCCACGTCAACCGCTGTGGTCCGACGTTAGGGCGCTTACCCGGCCATGCGGCGCGGCATGCGCGCGAGCAGCCGTCACCGCCGCCCGAAGAACTCCTGCGCCTTGGTCCGGGCACCCTTGCGCACCACGCCCCAGGAGTCGGGGTCGCCCTTGGCGATCGCCTCGACGACGTCCTTGATCTGCTCGAAGTCCGCGTGCGGCGGGATGGGCGGGATGTCGGGGTCGCAGTGCACGTCGAGGACGGTGGGCCGGTCCGACAGCAGCGCCCGCTCCCAGGCGGGGCCGATCGCCTCGGGCTTCTCGATCTCGATGCCCTCCAGGCCGATCGAGCGGGCGAACGCGGCATAGGACACGTCCGGCAGCGTCTGGGACTCCTCGAACTTCGGCGACCCGCCCATCGCCCGCAACTCCCAGGTGACCTGGTTGAGGTCGTTGTTGTGCAGGACGGCCACGATCAGCCGGGGGTCGGACCACCGCTGGTGATAGCGCTTGATCGAGATCAGCTCGGCGAGCCCGTTCATCTGCATCGCACCGTCGCCGACCAGCGCGATCGCGGGCCGGCCCGGGTGGGCGAACTTGGCACCGATCGCGTACGGCACCCCGCACCCCATGGTCGCCAGCGTCCCCGACAGGGTGCCGCGCATCCGGCCGCGGAACTTCAGGTCGCGGGCGTACCAGTTGGCCGCCGACCCCGAGTCGGCCGTCACGATGGCGTCGTCGGGCAGCCGGGACGACAGTTCCCAGAACAACCGCATCGGGTTGATCGGCTCGGCCGGGACGAGCGCCTGCCGCTCCACGACCTCCCACCAGCGCGCGACACCCCGCTCCACGCCTTCGCGCCAGGACCGGTCCTCCGTGCGGCGCAGCCGGGGGATCAGCGCGCGCAGCGTCTCCGCGGCGTCGCCGACCAGGTTGACCTCGGTCGGGTAGCGCAGCCCGATCAGCCGGCCGTCGATGTCGATCTGCACGGCCCGGGCCGACCCGAACTCGGGCAGGAACTGGCTGTAGGGGAAGTTGGAGCCGACGATCAGCAGCGTGTCGCAGTCGCGCATCAGCTCGTAGGAGGGGCGGGTGCCCAGCAGCCCGATGGCCCCGGTGACATACGGCAGGTCGTCGGGCAGGACGTCCTTGCCGAGCAGGGCCTTGGCCACCCCGGCGCCGGTGAGCTCGGCGACCTCCTGGACCTCCGCCGCCGCGTACCGGGCGCCCTGGCCGACCAGGATCGCCACCTTCGAGCCGGCGTTGATCACCTCGGCGGCCCGCTCGACCTCGCTCTCGGGCGCCCGGGTCACCGGCCGCACGTAGCCCGGCGCCGAGGACGGCACGTTCTTGAACGCGTGGGCGGGCGGCTCGTAGGTCTCCTCCTGGAGGTCGGACGGGATGATCACGCAGGTCGGGGCCCGCTCGGCCAGCGCGATCCGCATCGCCCGGTCGATCAGGTTGGGCAGTTGCGCGGGCACCGTCGCCGTCTGCACGAACGCGCCGGCGACGTCCTTGTACAGGGTCTGCAGGTCCACCTCCTGCTGGTAGCTGCCACCCATCGCGCTGCGCGCGGTCTGACCGACGATCGCCACCACCGGCACATGGTCGAGCTTGGCGTCGTACAGGCCGTTGAGCAGGTGGATCGCGCCCGGGCCGCTGGTCGCCATGCACACCCCGGGCCAGCCGCTGAACTTGGCGTAGCCGACCGCCTGGAACGCCGCCATCTCCTCGTGCCGGCTCTGCACGAACCGGGGGTCGTCGCCGGCCCGGCCGAAGGCCGCCAGGATCCCGTTGATCCCGTCCCCGGGGTAGCCGAAGACGTACTCCACCCCCCACTCGCGCAGCCGCTGGAGCACGTGGTCGCCCACCGTCGGAGCCATGATCGTTCACCTTTCGCCGGGTACTCTCCCGTCCGCGCTTCCCCGGAGCGGTGCACGAAACCGCGAAATCACCCCGAGTTAAAGGGCGTCGAACAAACTTGTCCGCCTGAGTCACGGGCGAATGCGGGGCTACCATGGCCGCGTGACGTCGCCCGGGCCCCCTGAGATGCCGAGGTTCGATCCCACGGTGCCCTCCGAGGCCCGGGTGTTCAATCGCTTCACCGGCGGCAAGGACAACTTCGCGCCCGACCGCGAACTCGCCCGGCTCGCGCTGGAGATCGCACCGGAACTGCCGGTGATATTCCGCGAGTCCCACAGGTTCTTCGACCGCGCCGTCCGGTTCCTGGTCGACGCCGGGGTACAGCAGTTCATCGACGTCGGGTGCGGGATGCCCACCCCGAACAGCCTCTACCACATACTCCAGTCGATCGTCCCGGACGCGAAGGTCGCCTGCGTCGACAACGACCCCGTCGTGGTGACGCACGGGCGCGCGCTCGCCGAAGTCGAGGGCTCCGTCCGCTACGTCCACGCCGACGCCCGCGACCCCGACCGGATGCTCGACCACCCCGACCTCACCCAGGTCATCGACCTAGGAAGCCCGGTCGCGATCCTGCTCCAGTCGCTGCTCGCCGTCATCACCGAGGACGACGTCGCCCGCACGACGGCCCGGCGGCTCGTCGACCGCCTGCCGTCCGGCTGCGGGTACCTGCTGGTCACCCACCCGGTCGGCGACATCCGGCCCGAGGTCACCACGCTGCTCGCCGAGCTCTACCAGGACCAGGGAACGATCAAGGGTGAGCGCAAGACGAACGCCCGCCCCTGGAAGGACGTGGAGCGTTTCATGGACGGCCTCCAGCTCGTGCCGCCCGGGATGGTCCCCCTCCCCGACTGGCGGCCCGACCCCGGCGAGCCCACCATCGACACCTCCGCCTTCTGGGTCATCGGCGGGATCGGCCAGAAACCCTGAACCGCAGACCCCTCGGCGGCGGACGAAATCGCAGAGTCACCCCGAGTTAGCGAAAATTGAGCAAGCATGTTCCCCCGGTTCGTAGGCGAATGCGGGGTTACCATGACCGCGTGACTTCGCCCGAGCCTCCTGATATGCCGAGGTTCGATCCCACGGTGCCCTCCCAGGCCCGGGTGTTCGACAGACTCACCGGCGGCAAGGACAACTTCGCGCCCGACCGCGGCCTCGCCGAGATCTTCCTGGAGATCGCGCCGGAGCTGCCGGTGCTGTTCCGCGAGCGCTGCAGGTTCTTCGACCGCGCCGCCCGGTTCCTGGTCGACGCCGGGGTCCGGCAGTTCATCGACGTCGGGTGCGGCATGCCCGCCCCCCACAACCTGCACCACGTGCTCCGGCCGATCGCTCAGGACGCGAAGGTCGTCTACGTCGACCACGACCCCGTCGTGGTGTCGCACGGGCGCGCACTCGCCGAAGTCCACGACACCGTCCGCTACGTCCACGCCGACGCCCGCGACCCCGACCGGATGCTCGACCACCCCGACCTCACCCAGGTCATCGACCTGAACGACCCCGTCGCGATCCTGCTGGATTCGCTGCTCTCCCCCATCACCGAGGACGACGTCGTCACCACGATGGTCCGGCGGATCATCGAGCGCCTGCCGTCCGGCTGCGGATACCTGCTGATCACCGACTCGGTCAGCGACATCCGGCCCGAGGTCACCGCCGCGCTCGCCCGGCTCTACCAGGAGCAGGGGGTGGTCAAGGGCGAGCACAAGGAGAACACCCGTTCCTGGAAGGAACTGGAGCACTTCATGGACGGCCTCCAGTTGGTGCCGCCCGGGATGGTCCCCCTCCCCGGCTGGCGGCCCCACCTCGGCGAGCCCACCGTCGACACCGCGACCTTCTGGCTCGTCGGCGGGATCGGCCGGAAACCCTGAACCGCCGGGCGCCGCCCCTCGACGACGCACGAAACCACGGGATCGACCCGAGGTGGCAGGCGCTGAACAAATCCGTTCGCCCGAGTTGTAGGCGAATGCGGGGCTACCATGGCCGCGTGACTTCACCGGGGCCCGCCGAACTGCCAGGGTTCGACCCCACGGTGCCCTCCGAGGCCCGGGTGACCGACAGCTTCACCGGCGGCAAGGACAACTTCGCGGCCGATCGCGAGCTCGCCAAGCTCGCCCTGGAGATCGCACCGGAACTGCCGATGGTGTTCCAGGAGTCCCGCAAGTTCGCCGACCGTGCCGCCCGGTTCCTGGTCGACGCCGGAGTCCGGCAGTTCATCGACGTCGGGTGCGGCATGCCCACCCCCGACAGCCTGCACCACGTGCTCCGACCGGTCGCCCCCGACGCGAAGGTCGCCTACGTCGACCACGACCCCGTCGTGGTGGCACACGGACGGGCGCTCATCGACATCACCGGTCCCGTCCGCTTCGTCCAGGCCGACGCCCGCGACCCCGACCGGATGCTCGACCACCCCGACCTCACCCGGATCATCGACCTGAACGCCCCTGTCGCGATCCTGCTCCAGTCGCTGCTCACCGTCATCCCCGAGGACGACGTCGCCACCGCGGTGGTCCGGCGGTTCATCGACCGCCTGCCGTCCGGCCACGGATACCTGCTGGTCACCCACGCGGTCCGCGACATCCGGCCCGAGGTCACCGCCGAGCTCGCCCAGCTCTACCAGGAGCAGGGGACGGTCAAGGGCGAGCACAAGGAGAACGTCCGTTCCTGGAAGGAGGTGGAGCATTTCCTGGACGGCCTCCGGCTGGTGCCGCCCGGGGTGGTCCCCCTCCCCGACTGGCGGCCCGACCCCGGCGAGCCCACCATCGACACCTCCGCCTTCTGGGTCGTCGGCGGGATCGGCCAGAAGCCCTGAACCGCGGAATCGCCGTCGAACGATAATGCGGCACCGAACAAACCTGTTCGCCCGAGTCGTAGGTGAATGCGGGGCTACCATGGCCGCGTGACTTCACCGGGGCCCGCCGAACTGCCGAGGTTCGACCCCACGATGCCCTCCCACGCCCGGGTGGTCGATCGCTTCGCCGGTGGCAAGGACAACTTCGCGCCGGATCGCGAGCTCGCCCGGCTCGCCCTGGAGATCGCACCGGAGATTCCGCTGCTGTTCCAGGAGGCCCGCAAGTTCGCCGACCGTGCCGCCCGGTTCCTGGTCGAGGCTGGAGTCCGGCAGTTCATCGACGTCGGGTGCGGCATGCCCACCCCCGACAGCCTGCACCACGTGCTCCGACCGGTCGCCCCCGACGCGAAGGTCGCCTACGTCGACCACGACCCCGTCGTGGTGGCACACGGACGGGCGTGCGTCGACATCGACGGCCCCGTCCGCTTCGTCCAGGCCGACGCCCGCGACCCCGACCGGATGCTCGACCACCCCGACCTCACCCGGATCATCGACCTGGACGCCCCGGTCGCGATCCTGCTCCAGTCACTGCTCGCCGACTTCGCCGATGACGACCTCGCCACCGCGATGGTCCGGCGGATCGTCGAGCGCCTGCCGTCCGGCCACGGATACCTGCTGATCACCCACGCGATCTGCGACATCCGGCCCGAGGCCACCGCCGCGCTCGCCCGGCTCTACGCGGAGCGCGGGATGGTCGACGGTCACCGTGAGAGGGCCCGCTCCTGGAAGGAGGTGGAGCACTTCATGGACGGCCTCCGGCCCGTGCCGCCCGGCGTGGTCCCCCTCCCCGACTGGCGGCCCGACCCCGGCGAGCCCACCATCGACACCTCCGCCTTCTGGGTCGTCGGCGGGATCGGCCGGAAACCCTGAGGCGAGAACCTCAGGTCGACGCGCACGCGGTGACCGGCACCCGGCGCGGGCCGGGCCGGGTGAACGGCTGGATCAGGTGGGCGATGTCCCCGGCGCCGTCGAGGCCGGAGATCCCCTGCAACCGGCGTAGCGCGATCCCCTCGCGCAGTGCCCAGGGGCAGAGGTCGAAGGCCGGCACGCCCAGCTCGACCATGACGGCCTCGGCCACCGCCGCGCCCGCGACGATCTGCCGGGACCGGGGGGCCGAGACGCCCCGCAGCCGGGCGCGCCGGGCCGCCTCCATGGTGGCGAGGTCGCGGCCGCAGGTGCGGAGCGCGGACAGTTCCAGCCGCCGGGGGGCGTGCCCCTGGCGTGCGCCGGCCAGGATCGCCAGTTGCTCGAAGGTCCTGGAGGCGGCGACCGGCCGTGCCGCCCGGCGGTCGGCCGGCGGCGGCAGTTCGGCCAGCACTTCGGCGAAATGGTCGCGGACCCGGCGGCGCAGCCGCTTCACCCGCTTGCGGCCGGGCGGGTCGTCCGGCAGGTGCTCGCGGGTCAGCCGGCCCGCCCCCAGCGGCAGCGACAGGGCCACCTGCGGGTCCGTCCCGTCGCCGTAGGCGATCTCCAGCGAGCCGCCGCCGATGTCGGCCAGCAGGATCGGCCCCGCCGACCAGCCGAACCAGGCGCGGGCCGCCCGGAAGGTCAGCCGGGCCTCGGTCGCGCCGCTCAGGAACCCCAGCCGCACGCCGCCGGCCGCCGTGACGTGCTCCACGACCTCGGTCGCGTTGGCGGCGTCGCGCACCGCCGAGGTGGCGTAGGCGATCAGTTCGGCCGCCCCCGCGTCCCGGGCGGCGTCCGCCGCCCGGGCGACCGCCCGGGCCAGCCGGCGCACCGCCGCCCGCTCGATCTCTCCGCCGGGGCCGGTGGCCTCGGCCAGCCGGACGGGGTACTTGACCCGGTGCACCGGGGTGGGCGGGCGCCCCGGCAGCAGGTCGGTGACAAGAAGCTGCGTCGAACGGGATCCGACGTCCAACACCCCTGCGCGCATGGCGCCGCTTTACCCCGGCTTGACTCCCACCACACACCCGGGCCCCTGGCCTGCGGCCGCTCAGAACAGCGCCGGCCGGCCCTGCCGGTCAGGACGCCGCCGGGGCCAGCCGGCGCTGCTCCAACTCGACGATCTGGCGGGCCAGGGACTGCTCGGAGATGTCCACGGCGTCGGGCGTGGAGTCGGCGAGGTCGCTGCGCCGGGCGTAGTCGTCGAAGAGCCGAGCCTTGGTGTGCAGGATCTCCAGCATCCGCTGGTCCACGCTGTCGGCCGCCAGCAGCCGGTGTACCTGGACCTTGCGGACCTGGCCCATCCGGTGGGCGCGGGCGACGGCCTGGCTCTCCATGGTCGGCTTGATCTGCGGCTCGCACAGGATCACCACCGAGGCGGCCTGGAGGTTGAGGCCGACCCCGCCCGCCTGGATCTGGGCGAGCAGGACCGCGTGGCCCGGGGCGGCGGCGAACTCGTCCACCACTTCCTGGCGGCGTTCGGCGGCCACGTCACCGGAGATCGGCCCGAAGGCGCGCGGGCCGAGGGCGCCGTGGACGGCGGCCAGCACGTCGCGGAAGTAGGAGAAGACCACGACCTTGAGGTCGTTGTCGGCGGCCTCGGCGACGAGTTCCCGCAGCCGCTTGAGCTTGGCCGACCGGGCGGGGTCGGCGTAGGCGGCGCGGCGCATGGCCATGAAGTTCCCCTCGGCCACCGCCGCGCGGTAGGCGGCGAGGTCGGTCCGGCCGAACTCCTCCCACTCGTCCACCTGGACCAGGTCGGGTAGTTCGGTGAGCACGTCCTGCTGGTTGCGGCGCAGGTAGACGGGGGCGACGGCCTTGCGGAACACCTGGGGGCCGGCGGCGAGGCCGGCCTGCCGCAGCTGCGGGACCAGGCCGGGCTGGAGGTGGGCGACGAGGTTGTTGAACTCCTCGACCCGGTTCTCCATCGGCGTCCCGGTGAGGAACAGCACCCGGTCGGTGCGCGCGCACCAGGCGGCGACGGCCTGGGACCGGCGGGTCGTGGGGTTCTTGACGTAGTGGGCCTCGTCCACCACGAGCATCCCGAGCCGGACGTCGCCGGGGATGGTCATCCGGTACAGGGAGTCGATGGTCGTCACCGCGACGTCGCCGGCGCGGATCCACTCGGCGAGCGCCTCCGCCCGGTCCCGGCCGTGCACGGGGTAGACCGCGAGCGTGCTGTGCCGGGCGATCTCCCGGGTCCAGTTGATCAGCACGCTGGCCGGGCAGGCCACCAGGAAGTGCGTGCGCCCCTCGGCCTTGAGGTGCGCCAGGGCGGCGATGGCCTGGACGGTTTTGCCCAGCCCCATCTCGTCGCCGAGGATCACCCGGTGCCGGGCGAGGGCGAAGCGGGCGCCGAACGACTGGTAGCCGCGTAGCGAGACCCGGCGGTGGGCGTCGTCCAGCGGCTGGGCGTTGACCTGGTCGGCCAGGTCGCCGGGGAGGAAGCCCTCGGCGGCGGCGCGGTCGGGTTCCAGGCCGGCGATCTCGGTGAGCAGGTTGTGGTACTCGGCCGAGCGCAGTTCGAAGTCGACCCACGCCTCGATCTCCGAGACGGGCGGGCGCAGCAGGTCCGCGGTGGCCTGGGCGACCAGCAGCGGTGTCTGCTGCGTCTCGGCGTCGGCGAGGACCCGCTCGACCTGGGCGGCGGCGTCCTGGGCGTGCCGCCGGCGTGCCGCGCCGGCGATCAGCATCCGCAGCCGCCCGCTCGCCGGGCGCGCGGCGGGTAGCGCCGCGGCCAGTTCCCGGTCGATCGCCGCCGCGGCGGTGATCGACCGGGGCAGTTCGGGGCCGGCGTCCACCAGCCGGTGCAGCGCGATCAGCAGGGCCGTGGTGTCGGGGTCGCGCTGCTCGACGTCGATCCGCACCGAGATGGTCTCGGCCACCGCCCGGGTGAGCTGTGCGGCGGCGGCGTGCACCTGCCGGGCGGTCTGCGCGCCGATCCCGGGGAGCAGTTGCAGCTGGTAAGGGGTGGTCTCCAGGATCTGGCCCACCGTGGAGTAGCCGGCCTGCTCCAACAGCCCCAGCCGCAGCCGGCCACCGGTCACGTCCTTGAGCCGCTCCAGCGGTACGTCGCCGAGCGCGCCGCGCGCCTCCCCGGCCCGCAGCCGGGAGATGACCTCTCCGACCGCGGACCGCGCCCGGGCGTGGTCGGACAGCAGCGTGCGGGCCGCGCCGAGCAGGCGTTCCCCGTCCGCGAGCAGGGACCTGACCGCTCTGGGCGGCAGGTCGTTCCGTGTCGTCTCCACCAAGCGCTGCACTCTTTCCGCGGCGGTTCCGGGGACATGATTCCATCACCATCCCGTGGAAACGGTCATTTCTCCAAGGTGACCGTGCGCGACCGGCCGGCCACCGGGACCGCTCCTTGTGGACACCATGAGCAGCGATCCCGTCACCGGTTTCTGGCACGCCTTTTCGTGGACGCCATAGGGTTGTTATCTCCAACTAGGTGTTGTTATCGTCACCATAGCCATCGAGTTGGATATTCCAACCCACTAGGAATGTCCAACCCCCGGAACGCCGTCATCCCTTTTCGGAATGTGTCGTGGGCAGCCGAAAACCGAGCGATCGGAAGTGAAAATGAGTCAGATCGGGACTCTGGCCGACCCCCTGGACATATTGGGGCGTCTGCTGGCCTTCGACGGGAAACAGAACCCCTATCCGCTGTACGAGGAGATGCGCGCGCACGGCCCGCTGGCCGACCTGGACGGCGCCCACTTCTTCGTCACCGGTTACACCGAATGCGCGCGGGCGCTGCGCGAACCGGACCTGCTGTCCACCGACGCCGCCGTCCAGGACCTCAGGCTGCCCGGCTGGCGCGAGCACTCCTCCTGGCGCTGGCTCACCAAGAACATGCTGTTCTCCAACGACCCCGACCACGAGCGGCTGCGCCGCTTCTTCGGCACCGCGTTCTCCGCCCGCAGCGTCGCCGGGCTGCGGCCCATGGTGGAACGGCTCGCCGACGACGCCGTGGAGCACGTCGCCGGGCTCGGCGCGGACGGCGCGGTCGTCGACCTGGTCCCGGAATTCTCCTACCGCTTCGCGACGTCCGTCATCGGGGAACTGCTCGGCATCCCGCCGGAGCGGCAGCCGGGGCTGCGCGGGATCATCGGCGACATCACCACCGCCCTCGACCCGATCGGCGACCTCCGCCAGCTCGAACCGGGCGACGCCGCCATGGACCGGCTAGCCGAGTACTTCTACGAGCTCGTCGCCCGCCGCCGGGCGGACCCCGGGCCGGACCTGACCAGCTCCTTCATCCGCGCCCGCGACGAGAGCGACGACATCACCGACGAGGATCTCGTCGCCAACCTGATGCTGCTGCTCGTCGCCGCCGCCGAGGCACCGCAGGACCTGCTGAGCAACACGGTGCGGCTGGCCATCGAACACCCCGAGCACGCGGCCCGGCTCCGGGCGGACCAGGGGACGGCCCCGGGCTTCGTCGACGAGACCCTGCGCTACGACCCGGCGGTGCAGGCGCTGAACCGGGTGGCGGCGCGGGACCTGGAGTTCTTCGGCGCCACCGTGCGCGCCGGTGTCCCGGTGACGCTGCTCATCGCCGCGGGCA
The DNA here is from genome assembly GCF_003289645.1 of Actinomadura craniellae. Classification (GTDB taxonomy): domain Bacteria; phylum Actinomycetota; class Actinomycetes; order Streptosporangiales; family Streptosporangiaceae; genus Actinomadura_D; species Actinomadura_D craniellae. The sequence continues at coordinate 175,110 of NZ_QLYX01000014.1, forward strand.
ACCGCGACCCGCGCCGGTTCGCCGACCCCGGCCGCTTCGACCCGGCCCGGACCGACAACCAGCCGCTCACGCTGAGCGCCGGGGCGCACTACTGCCTGGGCGCCGCGCTGGCCCGGATGTCCGCCGAGACCGTCGTGCCGAAGCTGCTGCGCCGGCTGCCCGGGCTGGCGCTCGCCGAGCCGCCCACCTTCCGCGACCAGCTCGTCCAGCGCGGCCACGACCGGCTGCCGGTCACCACGGGTTGAAAGGAGAAAGCCCCTATGTCCGACTCCACCGATGAGCTCAGCGACGCCCGGCTCGCAGCCTCCCTGGACGGCGACTTCCACAGCCGGTACGCCGAGGTCAACGGGATCCGGCTGCACTACGTGATCGGCGGGGCGGGCGAGCCGCTGGTCCTGCTGCCCGGCTGGCCCGAGACCTGGTGGGAGTACCGCAAGGTCATGCCGGCCCTGGCGACCCGGTACCGGGTGATCGTCGTCGACATCCGCGGGATGGGCGGCTCGGACAAGCCCGACTCGGGCTTCGAGAAGAAGTCGATGGCCGGGGACGTCCGCGAGCTGGTCCGCCGGCTCGGGTACGAGAAGGTCGACATCGCCGGGCACGGCATCGGCGCCATGATCGCGTTCAGCTACGCCGCCGTCCACCCGGAGGCGACCCGGCGGCTCGCGGTGCTGAACACCACGCACATCGACGAGAGCTACTACGAGTTCCCCATGCTGCCGCGCCCCGGCGACCCGCCCCCGCACCGCTGGTGGCTGGCCTTCCAGCAGGTCCAGGAGCTGCCCGTGCAGCTCCTCACCGGGCGGGCCAGGCTCATCATCGACTACATGTTCGGCCTCAGCCTGGTGGACCCGGACGCGATCACCCCCTTCGACCGGGACGTCTACGCCCGGGCGTACTCCCCCGCCGAGGCGATCCGGGCCAGCCAGGGCTGGTTCCAGGCCTACCAGCAGGACATCGAGGACTTCCTCGGCTACGACAAGATCTCCGTGCCGATGCTGGGGCTGGCCTACGGCCCCTTCTTCGACTACATGAAGCAGGTGCTGCCCGGCCAGGGCACCGACGTGCGGATGGCCGAGATCGAGGGCACCCGCAACTACCTGGTCGAGGAGCAACCCGAGGCCGTCGTCCGGGAGTTCTTCGCGTTCTTCACCTGAGCGAACGGAGCAGGGGCCGCCCCGCGGGGCGGCCCCTGCCCTTTACCTCACAGCGGCGACATCACGAAGTCCTCCTTGCTGACGCCGCACTCGGGGCAGGCCCAGTCGTCGGGGATCTCGTCCCAGGAGGTGCCGGGCGCGATGCCCTCCTCCGGCAGCCCCTGGTCCTCGTAGTAGACGAAACCGCAGACCAGGCACATCCAGGCCCGTCCCTTGACGGCGGTCTCGGCGGTCATCGCGCCTTCTCCTCGTCCTTGATGCCGTGCCCGCTGACGAACGCCGAGATCAGCTCCTTGACCTCGGGCGCCATCAGGATCCCGATATGGCCGGTGCCCGGCGCCCGCTCCAGCCGCACGTCGCGCAGCCCGGCCGCCACCGCCTCCGCCTCGGCGAACGGCACCACGTCGTCGCCCGGGTCGTGGACGGCCAGCACCGGGCAGTCGAGGTCACCGCCCAGCCCCACCACGTCCCAGTGGCTCACCGGCACCCCGTTACGCCGGTGCAGCTCGCGGTAGATCCGCCGCACGGTCGGCCGGGCCAGCCGCAGCTCGCCGCGCGACCAGCGTTCGAGCACCCCGGTGAGAGTGCAGGCCGGCGCGACCAGGGCGAGGCAGTCGATCGGCGCGGCGGGGCGGGCGGCGACCGCCCCGACGGACGCGATCGAACCGAGCGAGTGCGCCACGATCACCCGGACGTCGCCGAGCGTGTCGAGGACCGCGCCCACCGCCCGGGTGAACTGGGTCATCGTCGCCTGGGAACCCTCGGCCACCCCGTGCCCGGGAGCGTCGAAGGCGGCCACCCGGTAGCCGAGCGCGCGCAGCGGCGGGATCAGGCTGTGCATGCTGCTGCTGTCGGTGCCCCAGCCGTGCACCAGCAGGGCGGTCGGCCCGCCCTCGCCCCACAGGTACCCGCCGCGCACGTCCGGGTCGCCCTCGACCGGGAACCCGCGCGAGCCCAGCGGGGGCAGGTCGTCGGGGTACACGCCGAGGGCGCGGGTGGTGCTGAAGGCGTCGGTCGCGCGCCGCCCGGCGAATCCGGGCGCCAGGCGGCCGAGCGCGGCGTAGCCGGACCGCCGCAGCGCGACCGGCGTCACGGAGCGGTCCCCACGGCCTGCCGTTCCCGCTGCTCGGGGGCGACCTGCTGCCGGCCGAAGTCGGCGTAGAAGCCGGACTCGGTGTCGTAGAAGTGCAGCCGGCGGACGATCCGCCACAGGTGCCGCGCCTTCAGGTCCTGCTCCCGCACCATGCCCGGGTAGGCGGCCTTCAGCGCCTCCTGGGCCTTGGGCAGGTTGTAGAACGGGACGGGCGGCGCGACGTGGTGCGCGGTGTGCACCGAGATGTTGTGGGTGAGGAACAGCAGCCACCGGGGGTAGCGGTAGTCGGTGGTCAGCAGCAGCCGGCCGGCGTTCTTCGTCCAGTGCTCGGACGTCAGGTAGGGGACGTCGGAGGCGCTGTGGTGCATCAGCGTGGTGGCGCTGAACCACGCGTGGATGGCGAACCAGGGTGCCACGAAGTACAGCAGCAGCCCGGTGAACCCGGTGAAGTAGATCAGCGGCGGGAAGTACAGCGCGGACGCCACCAGCACGAACACGATCGAGCGCCGCACGTCGCGCCGCATCTCCCGCTTCGGGAAGAACCCCGGCCGGAAACCCGACACCCGCCAGTAGTTGATCGTGCCCGCCCAGAACGCGACGGTCCGGGTACCGGCATAGATCACCTTGTCCCACCACGGCATGCGGTCGTACAGCGCCGCCGGGATCGGTCGCCAGTCGGTGTCCAGCTCCAGATTGTTGGTGTGGGTGTGGTGCAGGTTGTGCACGTGCCGCCAGGCATGGAACGGATAGATCAGCGGCAGCAGTGACACGTGCCCGACGAGGGAGTTGAACTTCCGCGACCGCGAGAACGAGCCGTGCCCGCAGTCGTGCGCGATGCAGTGCAGGCCCCAGCCGCCCAGGCCCGCCACCACCCACAGCGGCAGGTACAGCGCCCAGTGCGGGGCGGCGGCGATGCCGGCCAGCGCCCCCAGGTACAGGGCCCAGCTCACGGCGAAACCGAGCAGCCCGCGCCACACCCGCGGCGTGAAGTACTCGCGGGGGATCGCCTGCGCCAGCCGCTCCCCCTTGATCTCCTCGGACTTGCGCATGAACTCGGCGAAATTCTCGTCTGGAGCGGCGGGAAAACGGTAGGTCGCCATGGTTTCCGTCCTCGGTTATGAATGGCCGGCGAGACCGAGTTCTTTGGCCAGGTATCCGCTCAGGTCGTCCACCGTCTGGTACTCGTACAGCAGCCCGGGGGAAAGGCGCCGCTCCACGATTTTCTCCAGCGATCCGGAGACCTGGACGGCGACCCGGGAATCGAGGCCGTACGCCTCGAACGTCTTCTTGGTGTCGATGTTCTCGGGAGATTCGCCGACCCGTTCCGCCAGGTGCTCGATCAGCCAGCGGCGGATCGACTCCGCGGTGCGCGGCCCCTCGAATTCGACTTTCTTCTTGCGTCTGAACATCGGGTTCCCGTTCTCGTCGGTCAGTTGGTTCCGGGTTCGGCCGCGGGGCGTTTGCGGGCCCGGCGGGCGGCGATGGCGGCGGCGTCCGGCTGGCGCAGGTTCCACACCACCCGCAGCCGGCCGAGCCCGGTCAGCACCCAGCCGCTGAGGTCGGGCTCCCACGGGCGGACGGCGTGCCGGTAGGAGCCGGGGAAGGCGTGGTGGTTGTTCTGCAGGCCCTCGCCGAAAGTGAAGATCGCCACCGGCCAGTTGTTGGCGCTGCGGTCGCCGTTGTCGAAGGGCCGGCCGCCGATCATGTGGCTGAGCGAGCCGACGCACCAAGCCGCCTGGTTGGCCAGGAACATCCGGGCCAGCCCGCCGAACAGGAAGCCGGTGAGCAGCGCCATGGGCGTCCGCTCCACCGCGAAGCCGATCAGCGCGGGCAGCGCCAGGCCGAGCAGCAGCCACAGCTGGTAGGTGCGGTGGTAGAAGAACAGCCGGCGGTCGCGCAGCACGTCCGGCGCCCAGAAGCGCCAGCTCGAACTCTCGTCGCTGAGCATCCACGGCATGTGCGCCCACCACAGGCCGCGCAGCCTGGCGCCCAGGCCGTCGCCGGAGAGGTTAGGCGAGTGCGGGTCGCCCTCCCGGTCGCTGAAGCGGTGGTGCCGGCGGTGCGTGGTGACCCAGTACATGATCGGGCCCTGGCCGCCCATCGAGCCGCTGATCATGAGGGCGCCCTCGAAGAACCGCGAGGTGCGGAACGACTTGTGCGCGAGATAGCGGTGGAAGCCGATGGTGATGCCGGCCATGTGGACGAAGTACATCCCCGCGAAGAGCCACAGGTCGGTCGCGGTGTACCAGCCGTTCCAGAGGAAGATCGCGGCCGCGACGGTGCCCAGACCGGGCAGCGTCATGGTCGCGAACGCGGTGATCCATTTGATCCGGGCGCTCGCCGGGTCGAGCTTGACGATCGATCCTTCCGGCGGCGCGGAAATCGTTGCCGTGGACACGGTGGACTGGCCTCCCTACTTCTTCGCTCGGCGATAGCGCACGTCGGACGCCAGCCCGACAAGGTCGAGGGTGCGGATGAACATTCCGGTGACGTCGATCTGCCAGAAGGAGTGCCGGTTGGTGGCGAGCGCGGGCTGCGAGTGGTGGTTGTTGTGCCAGGAGCCGCCCACGGACAGCGGCGCGAGCGGGGCGACGTTGCGGCTGTTGTCGCGGGTCCGGTAGGGCCGGTTGCCCAGCGTGTGGCCGATCGAGTTGACGCTCCAGGTGACCTGGTCGAGCAGGAAGATCCGGGCCAGCCCGCCCCACAGGAACCCGCCGGCCGCACCTTCGGCACCGCCCAGCAGCCCGCCGATCGCGGCGGGGATCGCCAGGCCCAGCAGGACCCAGCCGAAGTAGTACTGGTTGACCTTCATGACCAGGCGGTCCCGGACCAGGTCCGACACGTGCCTGGTCCACCCGGCGCGGCGGATGGTGAACAGCCAGCCGGCGTGCCCGTGCCAGAGGCCGCGCAGCCTGCCCCGCAGCCCGGGGCCGAGCGGGCGGGGCGAGTGCGGGTCGCCGTCCCGGTCGGTGCAGGCGTGGTGCTGGCGGTGGACGGCCACCCAGAACAGGATCGGTCCCTGCGCCGCCATGCTCCCGGTGACCCCCAGGAACGCGGTCACCGCCGGGCCCGCGGTGAACGAGCGGTGCGAGAAGAAGCGGTGCAGCCCGCCCTCCACCCCGAGCGCCGTCACCAGGTACATGCCGGCGAGCAGGGCCAGGTCGCGGAGGGTGAACCCGTAGCGGAGGGAGAACGCCAGCGCGGCCACGAAGCCGAGCGCGGGCAGTCCCACGGTGACGTAGGCCATCCGGCGGGCCAGGACGTCGGTGTCGCCGCCGTGTACCGGTGCGGCCTCAAGGGGTCGGGTCATCGTGGCCTCCGGTCACGGCGTGTTCTCGTCAGTGGCCGGGGCGAACCGTTTGAGCGTTCCCTGGACGAACGCCTGCCGGGTGGCGTCCCGGCGCACCTTCCCGCTGGTGGTGGTGAAGATCGTGCCGACCGGGCCGAGGTGGACCGCGGCCGGCCGGACGCCGTGGTCGGCGGTCACCGCGGCCAGCACGAGGTCGCGGGCCGCGGCCACCTCGGCCGCGGTGCGCCGCCTGATCCCGTGGAACTCGGCGACGACGACCAGCGACTCGGTGGTGGCGTCGCGCAGCGAGAACGCCGCCGCCTGGCGCAGTTCGGCGCCCGCCGCCAGCACCGACCGCTCGATGTCCTGCGGGTAGAGGTTGCGGCCGGCGATGACGATCAGGTCCTTGATCCGGCCGGTGACGAACAGTTCCCCGTCCCGCAGGAAACCCAGGTCCCCGGTGCGCAGGTAGGTCGGGGGGCGCTCGCCCGCGACGGGTGCGGAGCAGGCGCCGGTGGAGAGCAGGGCGGTGAACGTCTCGGCGCTCGGCTCCGGCCGGCCGAGGTAGCCGGCGGCGACGTTCGGGCCGCCCACCCAGATCTCGCCCACCCCGTCGGGCGGCACCCGGCGCCGCGCGTCCGGGTCGGCGATGGCGACCTCGTGTCCCGCGGCCACCGCACCGCAGCTCACGATCTCGACGGCGTCCTCGCCGCCGGGCTCGGCGTCCCGGACGACCCCCTTCTCCAGCGCCGGCCGGTCCAGCCACATGGTCCGGACCGGGGCGCCGGCGGCCTTGCCGGACACGAACAGCGTCGCCTCGGCGAGGCCGTAGCAGGGGACGAGCGCCGCCGGGTCGTACCCGCGGGGGGCGAACCGCTCGGCGAAGCGCTCGACGGTGGCGGGGAACACCGGTTCGGCGCCGCAGTACACCTGCCGCAGCGAGCCCAGGTCCAGGGTCGCCAGTTCCTCGTCGGTGACGGTGTCGACGCACAGGTCGAACGCGAAGTTGGGACCGACCGAGATGGTGACCCGGTTGTCGGTGATCGCTCTGAGCCAGCGGTACGGCTGCTGGACGAAGTCCACCGGCGACATCAGCACCAGCGGCCAGCCGCTGTGCAGGGCGAGCATGATCGTGCCCATCAGGCCCATGTCGTGGTAGGGCGGTAGCCACGAGCAGCCGACGCGGTCCGCCTCGACGCCCATGTTGTGTTCCAGGACATGGCAGTTGCTGACCAGGTTGGCGTGGGTGAGCACGATGCCCTTGGGGTCGCCGGTGGAGCCCGAGGTGTACTGCAGCAGAGCCGGGTCCGCCGGTTCCGGGAGGATGCCGGGTGCCGTGCCCGCCCGCCGGAAGAACTCCTCGTCGAGCGACAGCCAGTCCGGGGCCCGCATCCCGGGCGGTGGTTCGGCGGCCGGTGCCGCGCCGGTGCCCGCGAAGCGCGGGTGCGCGATGACCGCGTCCGGCCGGCAGTCCTCGATGATCGAGGCGAAGCGGGCCTTGGCCCGGCGGCCGAAGGGCGGGAAAGACGGTACGGCGGTGGCGCCCGCCAGGAAGATGCCGAACAGCGCCGCGACGTAATACGGGCCGGGGTCGAGGGCGAGGACCACCCGCCGTCCGGTGAGCCCGCGATCTCTTAATTCGGCACCGACGGTGGCGGCGTGTTCGGCCACGTCGTGGTAGGTCCAGTCCACGATTTCGGTGGCCGAACCGTCAGGTGAAAAACCTTCGAGGAAACGGAATGCGAGCCGTCGTGGCTGCCGTGCCCGCTCATGCAGAATCTCGGGCAACGAGGTCGTGGGCCATTTGCTGTGGTGTTCCACGGACACTACACAGGTCCCCTTTTTGAAATTGTTAACCTTATGCTTCAGGTGTACTTCGAGCCTATTTCGGCCTCACGCTGAACGGGCCACCCGCAACTGCCGGGCGGATCCCAGGTGCGCGCCGTCCGGCCCCCAGGCGTCGATCTCCTCCTCGTTCCAGCCGTCCGGCCCGGCGGCCCGGGTGCGAGCCCGCAGCAGCACCCAGGGTGATGCCGCCGTCGCCAGTGCGTCGCCCGGCCGCACGGTGAACTCGACGGTCGGGACCAGCACCAGATCCGAGAGGACCGCCGCGTAGGCGGGCGCCAGCGCGTCCATCAGCAGGATGAACCTGAGCAGGTCCGGTGGCCGGTCGTCCTCGACCAGGCGGATCCAGGCGGTCAGTTCCGGCTCCTTGCCGCCTGCGTAGGGGCGGTTCGGCCCGACCGGCCTGATCTGCATGTACACGGAGATGGGCACGAACTCCGGGGGGATGGCGAAGAGCTCGCACTCCTCCGGCGGCGGGGCCGCCGGGGGTTCGGGCGCGAAGACCGGCCAGCCCCCGGACGGGGCGGTGCCGTAGATCGCGGTCGCCTCGGCGTGCACCCCCTTCTCCGTCGTGGCCTGGGCGGACAGGCCGGTGATCGTGCGCCCGGTGCGGGCGACGGCCGCCTCGACGGCGAACGCGCCGCCGACCGGGCGATGGAACCTGCCGGTGACGCTGTGCAGCCGGGCGCCGGGCGCCCGCTCCGACATCGCCGCGACCATCAGCGCGAGGAGCAGGCCGCCGTGCAGCCCGCCGAAGCCCCCGAGGTGCGGCCCCGGATCAAGGGGACCGTCGATCGGAGTGTCCAAAAGGGCGGCCGGCGAAACCGACCCTTCGACTGCCGTCACGAGACACTTACCCCCTGCCGGACGATCTCGTAAATACCACTCGGCCGAGTGGGTTGGAACATGCGACTGACTATAAGGAGAGCAATTCAGATGCGCAAGACCGCTAGGTGTCGAGCAACGGAAAAGCGGGTGTGATTGCGGTTCCCCAGACACAACCCGGCAGTTCGCTGTATCGCTGAACAAGCAGGATCATGAATCGTTGTGACACCAGCCACAGGAAATACGAAACGGCATCTTCGCGTCGCGTCCCGTGACTTTCAGTCGGCGGGCAGGGCGCCCCGGCCGGTGGGCGAGTGCAGGCCCTTGCGCGCGGGCTCGCCGCAGTGCCGGCAGATGAGCGCCGGCTCCAGGACCTCGTCGCAGGAGTGCCGCAGCCGCAGCGGCGGGTCGTCGGGGTTGAGGTGCCGGTCACCCCACTTCATCAGGGTCAGCAGCACGTCGCACAACTCCCAGCCCGCGGCGGTCAGGTGGTACTCGTACCGCAGCGCGTGGTGGCTGTAGCGCTCGCGCCGGATGATGCCCGCGGTCTCCAGCTTCCGCAGCCGGTTGGTGAGGATGTCACGGGACGCCCCGATGTTGCGGACCAGCCGTTCGAACCGGCGGACCCCGTGACTCAGCTCGCGGACGACGAGCAGCGTCCACCGCTCGCCCACCAGGTCGAGCACATCGGCGATGGAACACTCCCGGGGCGCCACGGTGTCAGGCATGGGCCCATCCTAGGCAAGTTAGTTGTGATTTCAAACGCTCTGGCGGGGGTGCGGGGGCGGCCGCACCCCCGCCGGAGCCGGTTCCCGGCGAGGGCGGGCTCGCCGGGAACTCCTCAGAGGCGCTCGATGATGGTGGCGTTGGCCAGACCACCCGCCTCGCACATGGTCTGCAGCCCGTACCGGGCGCCGCGGTCCTCCAGGTTGTGCAGCAGGGTGGTCATGAGGCGGGCCCCGCTGCCGCCCAGCGGGTGGCCGATGGAGATCGCGCCACCCCGCACGTTGACCCTGTCGAGATCGGCGCCGGTCTCCCGCTGCCAGGCCAGCACCACCGAGGCGAACGCCTCGTTGACCTCGAACAGGTCGATGTCGCCGAGGCTCAGCCCGCCCTTGGCCAGCACCTTCTGGGTGGCGGGCACGACGGCGGTGAGCATCAGCAGCGGGTCGTCCCCGGCCACCGCGAACGCGTGGAACCTGGCCCGCGGGCGCAGTCCCAGCCGTGCGGCGGTGTCGATGCCCATGATCAGCAGCGCCGCGGCGCCGTCGTTGATCGGCGAGGAGTTGCCCGCCGTGACATGCCAGCCGATCTCGGGGAACCGCTCCGCCACCCGCGGGTCGTGGAAGGCCGGCCGGAGCCCCGCCAGGGCCTCGGCCGAGGTGCCGGCGCGCACGGTCTCGTCCCGCTGCCCGGCCCAGGCGACCTCCCGGTCGAACTCGCCGCGGTCCCAGGCGGTGGCGGCGCGCCGGTGCGACTCCAGGGCGAACGCGTCCTGTTCCTCCCGGTCGATCTTCCAGCGGGCCGCGATCAGCTCGGCGCTGATCCCCTGGCCGACCAGCCCCTCCGGGTAGCGCGCGGCCAGCAGCGACCCGAACGGGTCGCTGCCCGGCAGCACGCTCGACCCCATCGGCACCCGCGACATCGACTCCACGCCGCAGGCGATCGCCACGTCGTAGGCCCCGCTGATCACGCCCTGCGCCGCGATGTGCACGGCCTGCTGGGACGAGCCGCACTGCCGGTCGACGGTCATGGCCGGGACGCTCTCGGGGAATCCCGCGGCCAGCACCGCGTTGCGGGTGATGTTGATCGCCTGCTCCCCCACCTGGGTCACGCAGCCGCCGATGACGTCGTCCACCAGCGCGGGGTCGATCCCGGTCCGGTCCACCAGTGCGCGGAGCGTCCGGGCCAGCAGGTCCACGGGGTGCTCCTCGTGCAGCGCCCCCGTCGGCTTGCCCTTGCCGACCGGTGTGCGCACCGCTTCAACGATCACTGCTTCCCGCATGGCGTCCTCCTTGAATGGGAACTTGATGGGAAAAGGCAACTCACTGGTCGGACCGTTCGGGCTGCGGCGCCCGTCCGGCGCGGCCGACGAAGACACAGAGCGCGGCGGCGGCGACGGCGGCCGCGAGGGTGGCCAGCCAGCCGGCGTCAAAGGCGGACGCCAGCTCGTCCGAGCCGCCCATGGCGACGACGAGCAGCGCGACACCGAGCACCATGCCGATCTGCCGGGCCATGGTGACCACGCCCGAGCCGGTCGAGAAGCTCTGCGGCGGCACCGCAGAGACGGCCGCGCCGATCAGCGTGGGGAGGGTCAGCCCCACCCCGACGCCGGTGAGCAGCATGCCGGGCAGCATCCCCGTGACGTAGCCGCCGCCGGGCTCCATCAGCGCGTACCACCAGGCGATGCCGGCGGCGAACGTCAGGCTGCCGACAAAGGCGATCGGCCCCGCGCCCCACCGCCGGATGTAGGAGCCGGAGGTCATGGCCAGCGCGGGCACCATGAGCGGGCCGGGCGCGATCGCCAGCCCGGTCTGCAGCGGGGACCAGTCCCAGACCTGCTGGCACCAGAGCGCGACCGACAGCAGCATCCCGGCGAACGCCACCGAGAACAGGATGTTGGCGAGCGTCGCCGGGGCGAAGGCCGGCAGCCGCAGCATCGACAGCGGCAGCACCGGAGCCTCGTGCCGCGCCGACCGCAGGACGAACCCGGCCAGCAGCACCAGGGCGACCGCCAGCGAGCCCAGCGTCCCGGCCGACAGCCAACCCCAGTCCTCGCTGCGGACCAGCCCGAGGGCCAGCGCGGCGATCGCGACGGTGAGCATGGCCGCGCCGAACAGGTCCGGCCGGGGCAGGTCCCGGGCCGGCACCCGGGGCAGCACCCGCCAGCCGACCACCAGCGCGGCGATCCCGATCGGCACGTTGACCAGGAAGGCCCAGTGCCAGTCGATCCCGGTGAGCAGCCCGCCGAACACCGGGCCGAGCGCGACGGCCAGGCCGCTGATCGCCGTCCAGGCGCGCACCATGGACATCCGGCGCTCGGGCGGGGACGCGGCCAGCAGCAGGCCCAACGACGAGGGGAGCAGCAGGGCCGCGCCGAACGCCTGCACGACCCGGGCCGCGACCAGCGACCAGACGTCCGGTGCGAGCGCGCACGCCGCGGAGGCCGCCGTGAAGACCACGATGCCGGACAGGTACACGCCGCGCGCGCCGACCCGGTCGGCGAAGTTGCCCGCGGGCACCAGCAGCGCGGCGAACACCACCGCGTAGGCGTTGAGCACCCATGACAGCGACGCGAGCGAGGCGTCGGGGAAGTACCGGCCGATCTCGGGCAGGGCCACGTTGACGATGAAGACGTCGAGGTTGGACATCGACACCCCGGCGGCGACGACAGCGAAGACGACGCCGAGCCGTGGCCGGGCCGCGGTGGACCCGGTCTCGGCGGTGGCCTGGGCCTGGGGACTGCTCACGCTTCCCTCCAGTAAGTTGGACTATCCAACTGACATGTTGCGGCGACCCTAGCAATCCCGAATCCGGTTCGACAACCACCTGTCCGGCGCCGAACAGGCACCAGCCGGGACGAAGCGGGCACCGAACTCCCTGATCAACCACGCCGCGGGGTGATTTCCCCCGGGCGGCCGGGGAGGAGTGATGTGCCTAACGTCGCAGGAGGTGATCGTCTCGTGGTCGGCCGTCGATGGTTCTTGCCCGCCCTCGCCGGGGCGGCGGGCTGGGCGCTGCTGGTGCGCCCCCGCCTGCTGCGCTGGGGCGCGACCCGCGCGGAGGCGGCGCGCCGCTACCCCGGGGACGACCTGCTGGGTCCGCCCGACGGCCGGTCGACCATGGCCGCGACCCTGCCCGCGCCGCCCGAGGCGGTGTGGCCCTGGCTGGTGCAACTGGGCTGCGGGCGGGCCGGATGGTACAGCTGGGACCGGCTCGACAACGGAGGGCGGCCCAGCGCCGAGCGGATCGTCCCCGAATGGCAGGACCTGGCGGTGGGCGACCGGCTGGACTCGGTGCCCAGCGGCGCCACCTGGTTCACCGTCGCGCTGCTGGATCCCTCCCGGACCCTGGTGCTGCGGACCGACCTGGAGCTGCCGTCCGGCCGGGTCTTCGATCCGCGCGGCCCGTGGCCGCACGACTACACCGCCGACGTGTGGGGCTTCCACCTGCACCCGCTGCCGGACGGGCGGACCCGGCTCGTCGTCCGCACCTTGGGCCGGGGCCGCCCCCGGTGGGCCGCGCGGGTGTCGAACATCCTGATCGGCGAGCCCGCCCACCTCGTCATGCAACTCCGCCAGTTCCAGAACCTGCGCCGGCGGCTGGAACGCCCCGCCGGGCGTGCCAGGGAAATCGCCGAGCCGGCCGCGGCGCAGGGCGCCTGACCGGCCGTGGAGGCGAGCATGACCGATGACCGTCCGATCGTGGTGGGCACCGACGGCTCCGAGACGTCCCGCCGGGCCGTGGAGTGGGCCGCCGACGACGCCGCGCTGCGGAACCGCCCCCTGGTGATCGTGTACGCCGTGGAGCAGTGGACCTACGGCGCCGCGGGACTCGCCCTGCCCGAGACCGCGGAGGCGCTGGAGCGCGAGGGGCGCCGGATCCTGGCCAACGCCCGGGACCTGGCCACGGCCCGGCGGCCCGGCGTGCCGGTGACCACCGAGCTGGTGTTCGAGGCGCCCGTGGCGGCGCTGCGCGCGTACTCGGAGCGGGCGTTCGAGATCGTGCTGGGCCACCGCGGCCTGGGCGGGTTCACCAGCCTGCTGCTGGGCTCGGTCGGGCTGGGCGTCGCCGGGCACTGCGGCGGCCCCGTGGTGATCGTCCGCGACGAGCAGCCGCCGCCCCAGGGCCGGATCGTGGCCGGCGTCGACCTGTCCGACGACTCCGCCGCCGCCCTGGCCTACGCCTTCGAGACCGCCGCCGGCCGGGGCGCGGCGCTGCGGGTCGTGTACGCGTGGCGGCTGCCGCCCACGCTGCTGCAGTCCGGGTACACGATCGACGTCGAGGACGTCGAAGCGACCGTGCGCCGCGAACTCGGCAAGGTCTGCGTGCCCTGGCGCGAGCGCCACCCCGGGGTCGAAGTCGTCGAGGAGATCGCCCACGACCACCCGGTCCGGGTGCTGACCGAGGCGTCTTCGCAGGCCGACCTGGTCGTGGTGGGCGCCCGCCGGCGCACCGGCCTGCACGCCGTGCGGCTCGGCTCGGTCAGCCACGGGCTCGTCCACCACGCCCACTGCCCGGTCGCCGTCGTCCGCCCGGTGGCCGGCGGAATTCCCGGGGAGAGCCGGACCGGCTGACCGGTTCGCCGCTATTGTCGGCCCGTGCGTCGCTCAGTGCCGATGATCGCGGTCGTGGGGTGCCTCGTGCTGGCCGGCTGTGCCGAGGACAAGCCGCGGCCGCCCCGCCCGGCGGCGCAGCCCCCACCGCCCACCACCCCCGCACCGGCGACACCCACGCCGACGAAGACCGCCAAGCCCAAGCCCAAGCCGCGCCCGTTCCGGGCCGGCAACCCCGCCGGCCGCGCCCCCGTGCCAGCGGAGGCACGAGCGGTCAACACCTCGCGCCCCACCCGGGTCATCGGCCGCGGCAACCCGCGCGGCTGCACCTCCGCGGCGGTCGTGGCGGCCGTCGCCAAGGGCGGGATCATCACGTTCGACTGCGGCCCCCGCCCGGTCACCATCAAGATGACCGCCACCGCGAAGGTCCGCAACGCCAGCCCCCGGATCGTCCTGGACGGCGGCGGGCTGGTGACCCTCAGCGGCGGCGGCGCCCGCCGGATCCTCTACATGAACACCTGCGACCAGGCCCAGGGCTGGACGACGTCCCACTGCGACGACCAGCCCACCCCGCGGCTCACGGTGCAGAACCTCACCTTCACCGACGGGAACGCCACCGGCCAGCGCGCCGAGGGCGGCGGCGGGGGCGCCGTCTTCGTCCGCGGCGGCCGGTTCAACGTGGTCAACTCGCGGTTCGTGCGCAACCGGTGCGACCCCACCGGCCCCGACCTGGGCGGCGCCGCCATCCGCGTCCTGGACCAGTCGCGGGACCTGCCCGTCCACATCGTCAGCAGCACCTTCCAGGACGGCGTCTGCTCCAACGGCGGCGCGCTGAGCAGCATCGGCGTCTCCTGGGCGGTGCTCAACAGCGTCCTGACCGGCAACCGGGCGATCGGGCGCGGCGCCAACCCCGCCCGCGGCGGCACCCCCGGCGGCGGCAGCGGCGGTGCCATCTACGCCGACGGCAACCGCTTCACCATCAGGATCGCGGGCTCGATCATCGAGCGGAACCGGGCCAACGAGGGCGGCGGCGCCCTCTTCTTCGTCAGCAACGACCGCACCGGCACCCTGGCCATCGACCGGTCCCGCCTGCGCGGCAACCCCAGCGCCGGCTTCGAGACCGCGGGGCTGCCCGGCATCTTCTACCTCGGCGCGGGCCGCCCCGCGCTCACCGGCGCGACCCTCCGCCGCTGACGGCCGCCCGGCGGTCTCCGGCACGGCCGGATTGACGGTGCCCGCCCGTACCTTGTTCGCCACACGGGGACTCCACTCCCCTCGACCCTGAAAGGGACCCATGACCCGGCCCGCACGCCTCGACGCCATCGCCGAACTACTGGCTCCCGGGCAGGAGCGCGTGGCGTCCGAGGCGTCCTTCGCCCTCGATGATCCCGCCGGCTACGTCCGCGAACGCGCCACCCGCCTCGCGCTCCGCGCCATCGACGAGCCGCAGGACGACCTCGCCTGGATCGCTCTGATCGACGAACTCACCGAGCACGGCCTGCTCGCCGAGATCGACTGGCGCGAGTACCCCGGGGACATCCGCGACCAGCTCACCGAGCTGCACTGCCATCCCGCGGGGGCCTCGTGGGACTGGTACGACGCGCTCGGCGACGAACACGGCCTGGACACCTACGCGTTCCTCACCCTGGCGGGCGAGCGCCTCCTGGAATCCGGGACGGCCCTCGTCGTCCTCGACATCATGTCCGACTGTTACCCCTTGACCTTCGTCGCGGCGGCCCGCGCCGAGGAACTCGTCGCGCTGGCCGACACCGCCGGGTACCGCGTCGAAATCCTCGGCCGCCCGGATCCGGACTGAAACGCGCCCGCGGCGACACGTCCACCGCGCCAAGCCGGCACCCGGCCTCTCGCGAGATCTTGATTCACCTGCCGGAATACATATATCTCCAACCAGGCGAAGCGGCCCCGTCTACTTTCTCACAAAAATCTACCGGTCGGATGATATGACTCCTATGGGGATTGACTTCAGCCGAACAGCCGGAGGTAGGGATGGCGGGGGTAGTTTCGGCAGCCGGTGCGATAGCCGATTATCTGGCGCTCAGGGCCCGCCTGGCCCACGGTGACGTGGACGCCGAATCCCTTCAGGATTTCGGCGCCGACTTCGCAATTCTGTCCGATTTCGTACACGCGGAGTTGAGCGATGACGACACGCTGACATCGCTGGAAGAGCAGGCGCAGGCCGGCGCCGTACGCGAGCAGACCATACGGCGGGTCGCGGACGCCATCGTCGAAGCCGCCCAACGGAATCCGGAACTCGCCCGGAAACTGAACTCCCTGCCGGAAAGGCCCGGCAGCACGACCGATGCGGTGGGCTCCGACATCCGAATGGACGCCCAGGCTTCGGAGCACGGCCGCACCTACCAGGCCGCCCGCGACCAGACGATCCATGACTACGGGGGCGTGACCTACAACTACGGGGACGCGTCCGGTCAGGCCGCTTTCCGGGTCAGGCCGCTTTCGGCCCGCGACCTGAACCCGGAATTCATCGGCCGCCAGGCCGAAACCGATCATCTGTTGCACATGCTCGACCCGGACTCCGCCGTGACTGGACCGGTGCAGTTGTCGGCCCGGCGGCCGGGCACCGGCATGACCGCGCTGGCCGTCCAGGTGGCGGCCACGGCGGCCCGGCGCGGCTGGTACCGCGTGGTGTACGTCGGCCTGCCCGCACCGCACGGGAACACCGACCGGGTACGGGCGGAAAGGCTGCTCCCGGTGCTGCTGGACGCGCTCGGCCGCCCTCCGGCGAGCGGTTCGCCGCACGATCTCCAGATCAGGTACCGGACGGAACTGGCCGAGCTGGCCGAGCAGGGCGAGCGGGTACTGCTCGTGGTGGACGACGTCACCGAGGCCGATGCCGACCTGCTGGAGACGCTGGCCGCCGGAAGCCCGCACCGCCTGCTCGTGACGGCGTGTCCCGCCGTGGAACGGGTACGGGGCGCGTCGACCGTTCCCGTCGGGGGGCTGCCGGAGCACGAGGCCGTGGAGTTCCTGGACCGGGCGCTGGTCCGCGGGAGCACGAACACCGCTCCCCGGCCGCATCTGCAGCGGCTGGCGTGGCTGTGCGACGGGCTGCCCGAGGCGCTGCGGCGGGCGGTCGAGTACCTCACCTCTCCCGGCCGTTCCCCGGCGTCCGTCTGCGACCTGGTCCAGGAGCTGGCCGACGAGTACGACGCCCGCGCCGAGCCCGGCAGCGGCCCGACGGCGGACCGCGACCCCTCGGTGCACGCGATCATCCGGCTCGCCGGGCACGGCTGGGGGCTCTCCCCGGCCGTGCCGGGCACCGCGGCGGGCAAGCACCTGGTGGGGCGGCGCGCCCTGCTCGGCTGGACCAGAGCCGACCACGAGGCTGGGCGGGCGGCGCTGTGGGACATCGTCGCCAGGCCCGGAACCGGCAAGAGCTCGTTGCTCCAGGTCATGGGCGAGACGTTCGCCGGCCCCGGTACGAGCGTCGTGTTCATCTCCGCCGAATGGGGCGCGCTGGCCTACGACCGCCGCCGCTCCTCGTCGGACGACCCGCTGGTGGTCGAGCTGGCCAGGGCCGAGTTCTGTTACGAGACCGTCCAGCGCGCCGCCGACGACCTGGCCGACGCGGAGCCGCAGCAGGCCGCGCTGGTCAACCAGATACGCGTCACCCGGCTCGAAGTCGAGAGCCTGCTGGACGAGCCCCCGCCGCACCGCCCGGACCTGGACGTCAAGGACGCCCTGCTGCCGCACGCGCCGGCGGTCGCGGCCCCGCCCGTCCTGGACGAGCGGGTGAGCCACTGGTACGCCGACCGGGTCCGCGAGAAGCTGCAGGGCTTCGGCACCCAGATCGCCACCCTCCTGGCGGAGCTGACGGCCGCGGACGATCGACGGCTCGTCGTCCTCGCCGACAACCTGCACCGGGTGACGGACCCCGCCTGCCGCACCTGGCTGCTGGACATCCTGACCCGCCAGGTGCACTGCCTCGCCGTCATCAGCCGGCGCCCCGGCACCGCGCCGGCGTGGCCCGGGGCGATCACCTACCGGCCGCGGAACCTCACCACCCCGGAGATCAGCGAATACTTCCGGCTGTACCTGGGCGAAGGCGTCATGAACGACGAGCTGTGCGGCCGGATCTCCCGGCACACCGAGGGCAGCCCCCAGGCCGTCGCCCTGATCTGCTCGGCCCTGCTCGGCCGGGGAGAGCGGACGCTGACCGACGTCCTCGGCGACCTGCGGGCGACGGCGGTGGGCGCGCCGCTCATCCAGCGGATCTGCCTGGTCGCGCGGCAGATGGTGACCCACAGGTGCGAGCTCGTCCTGGGCCGGACCGAGGCGGAGCTGCCGCTCTTCGACTACCTGGCCGTGATGAACAACATCGACGCGCCACTGCTCGCCACGGTCCTCGGCAAGTACGGGTTCGGCGAGGCGCAGGCGGGCGAGCTGCTGGGCTGGCTCGAAGAGCAGCACAGCTTCATCGGCGGGTACGACGACGACGAGGAGGAGGGCCTCCGGCTGCACGAGGCCGTCCGGGAGCAGCGCCGCGGCGAGCTCGCCCCCGCGCGGCTCCGCGAACTGCACCTGCATCTGGAGGCCATCTACCACGCCAGGGTCGAGGACTTCTCGCCGGACTTCGACGAGTGGGAGGAGAGCACCGCCTACTGCGCGTGGTCCCGGTTCGAGCTCCCCGAGTACCGGCGGCTGCTGCGCGAATGGGTCTACCACGCCGTCCGGGGACAGGGCGCCTCCCTGGACCGGCGGACGGCGCTCGGCATCACCAAGGTCTTCCTGGAGGCGTTCTGGTGGTGGGGATGCTACGTCCGCTTCGAACTGTGCGACGAGCTGCTCCGGGTCTTCGACGAGGTCGTCGGCGACCGGACCGGGGCGGACGAGGAGCGGCTGGCCGTCCTCGTCCGCTTCTACCTCAACTACCCGCGGGGCTGGCAGCAGGACCAGGCGGACCCCGAACGCTGGGACGAGGTCGCCGGCGCCCTCCGGGCCATCCGGCACGGGGCCGGCCTGCACCGGCGCCCGCCCCGGGCCGACGACAGGACCGGCCACGCGCTGAACGTCCTCACCCTGCTCTTCCTCGCCCAGGCCTACCGGTTCCGCCGGCCGGGAGGCGACCCCGAGAAGGCGGACGACCGGTACGCCCAGGCGCGGGAGTCGGTGCGGCGGCATGTCGCCGCGGGCTACTCCGAGCACGCCTGGCACGAGCCGTGGCTGATCTTCGAACGGGCCGACATGTGGTGCGAGCTGGGCGACCTCGACCGCTCCGCCGGGCTGCTACGCGAACTGGACGCCATCGCCGAACAGGACGTGGACATGGAGGTGATCGACCGCGACCTGATGTGCCGGGCCGTCCGGCTGCACGGCGACGTCCGGCTCGCCCGGGGCGATCACCGCGCCGCCGCCGAAGCCTACGGGCGGGCGGTCATGCTCGCGTACACCTACCACGTCTGGCAGGAGACGGAGAAGCAGTCGGCGAACGCCTACACCCGCGAACTGCACCGGGAGACCCTCGCGCGCGCCGGCGACGGTCTCGCCCTGATCCACCGGCGGGACCCGCGGCGGTGGGCCGAGGGGGTCGAGTGGATCCGGGCCTTCTTCGCGCCCTACCGGCGGGCGGCCGGCATCGAGGAGCGGCCCGGCCTCACCCCGGCCGGCGACCTTTTCCCGCCGCCGCCCGCGGAGGCCGACCTGGAGCAGCCGCGCAGCGCCTACACCGAGCGGATCGAAACGGTCATCGAAGAGCTCTACGACACCCTGGGGAAGTGGACGAGCCTGGACTCGTACGGCCGGTGAGACCAGGCGTCACAGCGCGGGCAGTTCGGGCAGGCCCTCCTCGTCCGGCTGCGCCGACGTGAAGACGGCCATGGCGCCGACGGGGCGGCTCCACGGGTCGCGCAGCAGGATCAGCTGGACCGCGCAGGTACGCACCGAACCGTCATGGTGCAGGACGGGGACGAGCACGGCGCCACGGTCGAGTTCGGCTCCCGTGCCTTCGGCCATCAGCGCCCGGTACCCGTTCCAGTGCTGCTCCCGATGGGTGTCCGGGACGAGGATGTCCAGCGTGCTGCCCACGGCGTCTCCCGCCGGATGGCCGAACAGCCGCTCGGCCCCCGCGTCCCAGGAACGGATCACCCCATCGGCGTCGGCGGCCACAAGCGCGAACAACGTCATCGACCCCCTTGATCGAGCCGGCCATTCGAAAAGGGCCGACCGAAATACGAAATCCCCGAATGGCCGCCGGCCGTCGCGAAAAACCGCCGACAATCCCTCGCGAGATATACCAGAATTTCGCGCCGGTGACGACGGCCCGGCCAGATCAGGCATGGTCGCCCGCCGGGCGGGCGAGGTTTACTTCTCGTTGATGGTCTGGTCGCGCCCGGCCATGTAGACGCGCCCGCGGTCTTTCGCCGTCGCATTCATCGAGACGTTCTGCGTTCCGGGCTGTTCATTCGCCGGCAGCAGCGGTTTCCACACCTGGTCCAGCACCTGCTGGATCTCGGCGCCCACGGCGGGGTCCGCGGCCACCAGGCGCGCCAGCCGGCGCCGCCAGTCGGCCACGAGTTCCTGCTCCGCGTCCTCGTCGCCGTCCCTGCGGGCGGCCAGGACCTCGCCGCGGACCTCTTCGAGTTCGGCCTCGACCGCCTCCGCGCGGTCGGGATACACCCGCCGCCACAGCTTGACCGCCCCCGCCCGCGCGCCCTGCCATCCGTCGGTGGCCATCGCCGCCACCAGCGCCGTCCCCGACGTCATCAGCAACGGATCCACGCCCGCCTCCACACCCCTAGGCAACCCTCCCGACCGTAACCCCGCGCCCCCGCCGCCGGCGACCGGCCGCACGGCCTGGCCACATCCGGCATCCCGCGACCGGCCGGCCCGCGCTGAACCTCCCGCCCACCCACCCCCGTACCGCAGGTGAGGCGGGTGCGCCGCGTCCCGGTGACGCTCGCCGTTCCAGGACCGGGAGGTCGATGTTGACGCACGGCAGTCTTCTCCGCCGGGACGGAACCGCTCCCGGCCACGATCCGGTGGCCCGCCGTGACCGCTGAGGCGCCGCACCACCGGTCCTGGTCGCCGCGGCCGCTGTGGCTGGCCTGCGCCGCGTTCCCCGCGGCGCTCGTCGCGCTGGCCGCGGCGCTGCGCTGGGGTGCGCCGCCGGTGGCGGAGGTCCCGACGCTGTCGCAGGCGGGGCCGCTGACCGAAGGCGGGCTGCCGGTCGCCGAGTTCCTCACGAACGCGGCGGGGACGATCACTGTCGGCTGGCTGCTGCTGGCGGTGGTGTTCCTGCCCGCCGGGGAGGGCGGCACGCTGTCCGCGCCCGCCCGCCGGTGCCTGCGCGCGGCCTCGCTGGGCGCCGCCGCCTGGGCCCTGGCCGCGCTGGGCACCGCGGTGCTGACCATCTCGGACCTGGCCGGGGTGCCGGTGACCGACGTCCTGAAGGGGTCGTTGCTGGTCGGGTTCCTCACCGACCTGACGCTGGGCCGCGCGCTGCTGGCGGTGGCGGTGATCGCCGTCGCCGTCTCGGCCGGTGCGCGGCTGCCCCGGACGGTCGATGGTGCGGGATACCTCCTGGTCGCGGCGCTGGCCGGGCTGGTGCCGCCGGTCTTCACCGGGCACGCGGCATCGTCGGGCAGCCACTCGCTGGCCGTCTACGGCATGGCCGTGCACGTGATCGGTGCGGCCGTCTGGGTCGGCGGCCTGGTGGCGCTGACCCTGATGTACCGGGACGTGACCGACCACCTGGCCGACGTCGTCTCCCGGTACAGCGGGCTGGCCCTGGTGTGCTGGGCTGCGGTCGCGGCCAGCGGGCTGATCAGCGCGTGGACCAGGCTGGGCGGCTTCGACCTCACCTCCCGTTACGGGGCGCTCGTCGCGGTGAAGACCCTCGCGCTGGCGGCCCTGGCCGCGCTGGGCTGGTGGCACCGGAGGTCGAGCATCCCCGCGCTGCGCACGTCGCGGCGCGCCATGGTCTTCGCGCGCGTCGCCGCGGTCGAGATCGTCGTGATGGCGGTGACCATGGCGGTGGCCGTCGGTTTGTCCCGCACCGCCGCCCCCGTCCAGGAGGCGCCGCCGGCCAGCACCCCGGAGATGATGCTGGGATTCCCGCTGCCCGGGCCGCCCGACCTGCGCGCCTACGCGCTGGGCTGGTGGTTCGACCCGCCGTTCCTGGCCGTGGTCCTGGCCGGTGGGGCCCTGTACCTGGCGGGGGTGCTGCGGCTGCGCCGCCGCGGGACCGCCTGGCCGCTGCCGCGCACCCTGGCCTGGTTCGCCGGCCTGGCCGTCGTCCTGGTCGCGACCTGTGGCGGGCCGGCGCGTTACAGCATGGTCCTGTTCAGCGTGCATGTCGTGCAGCACCTGGCGTTGAGCATGCTCGCCCCGGCGATGCTGCTGCTGGGCGCCCCCCGCACGCTCGCGCTGCGCGCGCTGCGGGCCGAGCCGGCACGGGCGGGACGGACCCCCCGCCAGATCCTGCTCGCCGTGCTGCACAGCCGGGCGCTGTGGGTGCTGTCCCACCCGCTGCTGGCCTCGACCCTGTTCGTCACCAGCCTGTACGGCTTCTACCGCACCCCGCTGTTCGAGGCCTCCCTGCGCGACCACGCCCTGCACTCGCTCGCCATGGCCTGCTTCGTCCTCGCGGGGCTCCTCTACCTGTGGACCACCGTCGGCTCCGGCCCGCACCGGCTGCGGCCGGGGGCACGGTTCCTGCCGGTGCTGGCCGTCCTGCCCTGCCACGCCTTCTTCGGGATCGGCCTCATGACGTCCGAGGGCGTGCTCGCCGCCGGCTGGTACAACGCCCTCGGCCGGGCCTGGGGTGCCGCGCCCCTGGACGACCAGCGGGCCGCCGGCGGGCTCGCCCTGGTCATCGCCGGGACCACCACCGCGCTGATCGTGATCGCCCTGACCCACCGGTGGGTCCGCGAAGCACGACGGCCTGGCAGGGAACCGGCCGCACCCGGCACCGACCCGGCCGGACGCGGGCGGGTCACGGCCGGCGGCGCTCCCTGACCACGGGTCGGCCGGCCGGCCCGTTCACGCCGACGAGGCGGGGCCGGAGTCGCCCCGTTCGATGCGCCGTTCGCGGGCGCGCTCCCTGCGTTCGGCGCGCAGCAGGGCCCGGATCCCCACGTAGAAGAGTCCGGCCAGCACGACGATCTGGATCACCGCGGCGACGTCTTTCACTTCCATCCCCTCCTTTTCACGCACTGTAGAGCAGGGTCGGCCAAGGGGTGGAAACGGGTGGCGGGCTGACCGCGCCCGGAACCACCGCGACCCCCTCCAGAATGGCCGCCACCTGCGGAAACTTGATAAGAGGCCAATGGCCTGTTATCGTGAAGCCGTAAAGTTCCAGTGGCCTTTTAACGGCCGCAGCGGAACGAAGGGGGCTGAGATGAACGAAGGCACGGCACGCGTGCGGCTCGGGCACTCCGACCTGACGGTGCGCCCGATCGGGCTGGGGCTCATGGGGATGTCGCAGTTCTACGGCACGGCGGACCCCGAGACGTCGATCGCCACCATCCGGAGCGCCGTCGAACTGGGGGTGGACTTCTTCGACACCTCGGACTACTACGGGGCGGGCAGCGCGGCACCGGGCCGTCCCGTGCCGGGATTCGGCCACAACGAGGGCCTGCTCGGGCGCGCGCTGGCAGGCCTGCGCGAGCGGGTCGTCGTGGGGACCAAGTTCTCCGCGCGCCCCACGCCGGAGGGCAGGAGCGTCTTCGACGGGCGCCCCGAGTACGTGAAGGCCGCCTGCGAGGCCAGCCTGCGGCGGCTCGGCACGGACCGGATCGACCTGTACTACTACCACCGGCTGGACCCGGCCGTCCCCATCGAGGACACCGTCGGGGCCATGGCCGAACTCGTCGCGGCGGGCAAGGTCCGGGCGCTCGGGCTGAGCGAGGTCGGCCCGGAGATCCTGCGCCGGGCCGCCGCGATCCACCCGATCTCGGCGCTGCAGAGCGAGTACTCGCTGTGGGAACGCGGGGTGGAGGCCGAGATCCTGCCGGAATGCCGCCGGCTGGGCATCACGCTCGTGCCGTACAGCCCGCTGGGGCGAGGCATGCTGGCCGGCGGTTTCGGACGCGGCGCCACGTTCGGCATCGAGGACTTCCGCTCCACCCTGCCCAAGTTCCAGGGCGAGAACTTCGAGCACAACAGGCGGCTGGTCGACGCGCTCGCCGAGTTCGCCACCACCAGGCGGTGCACTCCGGGCCAACTGGCCCTCGCCTGGCTGCTGGCCCAGCCGCACGACATCGTGCCGATCCCCGGCGCCAAGCGCATGGAGTACGTCCGGGAGAACTTCCGGGCCACCTCGGTGCCGCTCAGCGCCGACGACGTGGCGTACCTGGCCGGGCTCTTCGACCCCGCCCAGGTCCAGGGCGGGCGTTACGGCGCCCTCAACACCCTGCCGCGCTGAAAAACACCTCCATCACCGGAGCGCGCCGCGCCGCCGGCGGTTTCCCGTCCCGCGGCGCGCGGTTCCGGCCGGACACGACGAAAGAGGTTCCATCATGAGCAAGACCTGGCTGATCACGGGAACGTCCGGCGGACTGGGACGCCGGCTCGCCGAAGCCGTGCTGGAGGCGGGCGACCGGCTGGTGGCCGCCTCCCGGAACACCGACCGGCTCGACGACCTCGCCGCCGCGTACGGGGACCGGGTCCGCACCGTCGCGCTGGACGTCACCGACCCCGCCGCGGCGCGCGCGGCCGTCCGCACGGCGGTCGAGGCGTTCGGGCACCTGGACGTCGTGGTGAACAACGCCGGTTACGCGGACGTGGCCTCGATCGAGGACATGCCGGAAAAGGTGTTCCGCGACCAGATCGACGCGAACTTCTACGGGGTGGTCAACGTCACCCGGGCCGCCCTTCCGGTCCTGCGCGAGCAGAAGTCCGGCCACATCATCCAGATCTCCTCCGTCGGAGGGCGCGTGGGCGGCCCCGGCCTGGGCGCCTACCAGTCGGCCAAGTGGGCGGTGGGCGGGTTCTCGGAAGTGCTCGCCAAGGAGGTGGCGTCCTTCGGGATCAAGGTCACGGTCGCCGAGCCGGGCGGCATGCGCACGGACTGGGCCGGTTCCTCGATGAGCACACCGCCCATCAGCGACCCCTACAAGCCGGTCATCGAGCCGACGGTGGCGCGGATGGAGCGGGCGAACGGCACCCAGCCGGGCGACCCGGCCCGGGTGGCCCAGGTCATCCTGGACATCACCCAGGTCCCGGACCCGCCCGTCCGGCTGCTGCTCGGCAGTGACGCGGTGGCCACGGCGCAGGCCGCGGCGGCGGATCTCGCCGCGTCGGACGCCAGGTGGCGGACGGTGAGCGAATCAATCGCCTTCGACGCGTGACGGCAGGATCCCGCACCTGCCCGGCGGCGTAGGGTTGCCCGGAACACGGGTCGCGGGAACTCCTCGAAGTGGCGGTCATGACCAGCGGTCAGCAGGTTGATTTCCAGCGCGCGCGCACCACGGCGCAGCGCGCGGCCCGCCGGCGCGCCATCCTCGCGGCGGCGGCGGAACTCCTGGGCGAGATGCCCGTGAGCGACATCAGCCTGCGGGAACTCAGCCGGCGGGTCGGGCTGTCGAAGACGAACGTCGTCCGCTACTTCGAGACGCGGGAAGCGGTCTTCTTCGCGCTGCTCAACCAGGCGCTGGACGAGTGGCTGGACGAGCTCCCCGACGAGCTGCCCCCCGCCGGCCGGGCCTCCCCCGCGTCCGTGATGGACGCGTGGGCCCGGTCGGCAGCCCGCCGCCCGCTGCTGTGCGAGCTGTGGAGCTCGCTCGGAACCGAACTCGAACGCAACATCTCGACGGAGGCCGTGCGCGGTTTCAAGCTCGCCCACCACGAGCTGCAGATCAGGCTGGCGGAGCTGGTGCGGGAACGCGTCCCGGCGCTGACGGAGCCCGCGGCCCGGGAACTGGTGGCCCTCTCGATCGTGCTGACGGCCGGGCTCTGGCCGTTCGCCAACCCCTCCCCGTCCGTCGCGGAGGCCGTCAAGGACCCCGCGCTGGCCCACTCCCGGATCGACTTCGCCGACCGGCTCGGCCGCGCCCTCACCCTCACGGTCACGGGCCTCATGAACGTCTCCCCCCACCCGGACGGCGCGTCCCCGGCACCCGCAGGCAGTGCGTCCCGCCCTGCGGAGTGACCCCATGGCCGGGCGCTCGAACCGCGCCTGGGACAGGTCTCAGGAGCAGCAGTCGCAGCCGGGACCGGACGTCCCGCGGGCGGTGGGGGCGAGCGGCGCGCAGCAGGCGTCTCCACGCCAGGCGTTGCGGCCCTCGTAGCCGGCCACGGTGGCGATGACCAGGGCCGCGATGGGGTCGGCCCAGGCCCAGCCGAGCAGGCTGTTGAGGGCCAGGCCGATCAGGAGCACCGCCGACAGGTAGGTGCACAGCAGGGTCTGCTTGGAGTCGGCGACCGCGCTGGCGGAGCCGAGTTCCCGGCCGGCGCGGCGCTGGGCGTAGGACAGACCCGGCATGATCGCCAGCGACAGCGCGGCCAGGACCAGCCCCGGTGTGGAGTGCTCGGCCTCCCCGCCGCCGGCCAGCGCCCGCAGGGCGTCGAGGGTGACGTAGGCGGCGAGCGCGAAGAACGAGATCGCGATGATCCGCAGCGCCGTGCGCTCGCGGCGTTCGATCATCTCCGGATCGCGGGCGGAGAACTGCCAGGCGACCGCGGCCGCGGAGGCCACCTCGATGATCGAGTCCAGCCCGAACGCCACCAGCGCCCCGGAGGACGCCAGGGTTCCGGCGGTGATCGCCACGACCGCCTCGACGAGGTTGTAGGCGATGGTGGCGGCCACCAGCCACCGCACCCGCCGGGCCAGGACGCCGCGGCGCCGCGGGGAGGGGCCGAGCACGACCTCGGTCATAGGGTCATCCCTCCGGTCCGGGCGAGGTCGTGGCCTGCCGCGCGGCCGTGCCGTAGGTCGGGCACAGCGCGACCGCGCGATCGGTGGCGGCCAGCAACCGTTCGGCCGAGCGCAGCAGGTCCAGCAGTTCGGGGGCGGCGATGAAGTAGAACGACTGGCGCCCCTCGGCCCGGAAGTCCACCAGCTTGCAGCCGCGCAGGCATCCCAGGTGCTTGGACACCGTGGACTGCGCCAGCCCCAGCTCGCGCGTCAGGTCCACTACCCGCGCCTCCCCGCACGCCAGCCGCTGCACGATCGACAGCCGTACCGGGTCGGCCAGGGAGTGGAACAGCGCCGCGGCGGGCACCAGCCCGTCCAGCGAAGTCATTCCACAATCAGAATCAATTCCCATATCGGGATGATATTCCGCGAGGGCGGGACGTCAAGGGCGGCCCGGTACAGACCGGCCGAAACCGGGTGGCCAGAACAACGGGTGACGGGCTAGGGTCTGCGGTTGGTGCGCCGGGAAGTCTGGTCGGCATGTTCTTCGCATTGCGCCGACGAGAGGGGCCACTGCGCACATGACGACGCTGCTGCTGGTGTTCGCCGCCGTCCTGCTGCTGGCGGTCCTGCTGTCCAGCCTCGCCCACCGCACGATCCTGTCGACCGCCGTGCTGTTCCTGGCCGCCGGGTTCGTGATCGGCGACGGGGTGACCGGCCTGGTGCCACTGCGGCCCGACGACCCGGTCGTGGCGACGCTGGCCGAACTCGCCCTGTTCGCCGTGCTGTTCACCGACGGCATGCGGGTCGGCTGGGCCGACCTGCGCAGCGCGTGGCGGCTGCCCGGCCGCGCCCTGGGCTGGGGGTTGCCGCTCACCCTGGCGATCACCGCGCTGCTGGCCCACTACGTGGCCGGGCTGCCCTGGCCCGAGGCGCTGCTCATCGGCGCGATCCTGGCCCCCACCGACCCGGTGTTCGCCGCCGCCCTGGTCGGCAACGACCGGGTCCCGCCCCGGCTGCGGCACCTGCTCAACGTCGAGTCCGGGGTCAACGACGGGCTGGCCCTGCCCTTCGTCGTGGTGTTCCTGGCGATCGCCGCCGGGTCCGACGACCTGCACGTGACCGAACTGGGGCTGGAACTGGCGCTCGGGATCGCCATCGGGATCGTGGTGCCGTGGGCCGCGCTGCGGCTGGAGCGCACCCGCCTGTTCGCCGTCTCCGCCCAGTACGAGGCGCTGAACGCGGTCGCGATCGGCCTGCTGGTGCTGGCCCTGGGCAAGGCCACGCACGGCAACCTGTTCCTGGCCGCGTTCGCCGCCGGCATCACCGTGGCCACCTGCGGCGAGCGGCAACGCGAGTCCTTCGAGCACTTCGGCGAGCTCATCGCCGAAATCCTCAAGCTCGCCGCGCTGCTGGTGTTCGGCGCACTCATCTCGCCCGCCCTGCTCGGCGACATCGGCTGGAACGGCTGGGTCTTCGCCGTCCTCGCCCTGGTCGCCGCCCGGCCGATCGCGATCTGGATCTCGTTCCTGCGCTCCGGGCTCGGCACCCGCGAACAGGCCGCCGCGATGTGGTTCGGCCCCAAGGGGTTCGCCTCGGTCGTCTACGGGCTGCTCGTCCTGAACGCCGCCATCCCCGCCTCGGACGAGATCTTCCACCTGGTCGCCGTCACCATCGCCGTCTCGATCCTGGCCCACTCCTCCACCGACATCGTCGTCGCCCGCTGGTTCGACGACGAACGCGAGGTCCCCGCCTGGTACGGCACCGCCCGCAAGGTGCACCGGCGCATCCACCGCACCGACCGCCGGACCCCCGGCGATGACGCCGGTGATCAGCCCGTCAAGCCGTAGAAGCGCATCGGCGAGTTCGCCTCGAAGCCGATCCGCGGGTACACGGGCGCCCCGGCGACGGTCGCGTGCAACGTGGCACGGGTCAGCCCGGTGGCCCGGGCGCCCTCGTACAGCGCCTTCCGCGTCACCGCCTCGCCGTAGCCCCTGCGCTGCCAGTCCGGGTCCGTGGCGACGAGGATGACGAAGAGGCGGCCCTCCGCCTCCACCGTCGCGGCACACGCCACCGGGACGTCGCCCCGCATGCCCAGGTAGGCGTGCACCCGGCCCTTCCACAGCCTGGAACCGGCGAGCCCGTCGCGGCCGTCCTCCAGCGGGAACCCGTAGGCGCGCGAGTTGAGGTCCGCGTAGGTGCGCAGGTGCTCGTCAGTGGTCACGCGCACGAACGTCAGGTCGGGGTGGGCCGGCTCGGGGACGGGCAGCAGGTCCCCGGCCATGCCGGTGCCGGGGAAGGCGTACTCGAGACCCGCCTGCTCGGCCGCCGCCTCCAGCGCCGCGCGGGCCTCCTCCCCAAGGAGGTCCTCGAAGATCCACAGGAAGCCCGGATGCCGCTTCGAGCGCATGATGTCCGCCGCCTGGACCAGCCGGCGCCCGACGAGCCCCGCGTCCGCGCCGACCTCGGTCAACGTGACGCAGTTCCAGAACGCGAACCGGCAGTCGGCCCAGCGAACGGCGATGCCCGGCAGGTCCCGCACATCCGCGCCCGGATCCCGGTCGAGCACCATGGCCCGCCAGACCACGGTGAGCTGTTCCATCGACTCGATCGAGTCCGCGAGGTTCGCCACCAGAACTCCTTCGATCCGGCCGGTCGCCGTGAGTATCGACCCCCATTCTCTCCGTTATCACCACCCGGTGGGCCAGTGGACGAGCCCCGCCTCCCCACCGGGAGTCAGCAACCTGACGCCGGGGGCACGGTTCCGCTTCCCGCTCCCGGTCGTCAGCCCGTGGCCAGGTCCATCCGGAGGAACTCGGTGATGCGGAGCAGCCTCGGTGGGCGTGCCACTTCGTCGGAGAGGGCCTGGAACGCCTCGTCCTTCCCGACGAGGCGGGGGGCGGCGAGTTCCATCTCCTTCCCGTCGACCCGGAGCCGCGCGCCGTCGGCCGCCAGGATGTTCTGCACCCAGTCCGAGCGCGATCCGTACACCAGGATGAACAGGTAACCGCCGTCGACGGGATGCGCGTCGAGCGGCGTGCGGTACGTCGCTCCGGAAACGCGACCGACGTGGACCAGCACCGGCCGCTTCCCGCCCGCGATCGAGAGGGGGTTGAACACCCTCTTGTTGATGTGCCCCCACCATCTCGGCATCGGCATCGGGATCTCCTTCTCTCGCCCGGCGTGGGGTGGACGTCCGCAGCGCCCTGGCTGATGCCGGCCCGGACGGACTTACACCAGTAAGGCAACTTACGCCCGTAAGATTGACTTACGCTCGTAAGATTGTCAACCCGCTCACACCCGGAGCCGTCCATGCCACGACCACCGCACCCGCTCAGCAGGGATCTCGTGCTGGAAGCCGCGATCCGGGTCGCGGACCGCGGCGGCGTGGAAGCGATCACGATGCGGCGGGTGGCGCAGGAACTGGGCGTGGAGGCGATGTCGCTCTACCACCACGTCCCGAACAAGGACGCGATCCTCGACGGCGTGGTCGACACCGTGTTCGCGGCCATCGAACTGCCCGGCGCCGGGCACGACGACTGGCGCGACGCGATCCGCGCGCGCGCCTCCTCCGCACGCGCGGTCCTGTCGCAGCACAGCTGGGCCCTCAGCCTCATGGACTCCCGCCGCAACCCCGGCCTGACGACGCTGCGCCACCACGACGCCGTCCTCGGCGTCCTCCGGAACGCGGGATTCACCCTGCCGATGGCCGCACACGCCATCTCCCTCATCGACAGCTACATCAGTGGATTCGTCCTCTACGAGGCGAACCTGCCGATAACGGCACCGGACGAGGTCAAGGACGTGGCCGCCGACATCCTCGAACACCTCCCGGCGGACGAGCTGCCCTACCTCACCGAGCTGATCGTCGACCACGCCCTGCAGCCGGGCTACGACCACACCGGCGAGTTCGGCTACGGCCTGGACCTGATCCTGGACGCCCTCGAAGCCCGCCGAAGGTAGCCCCGGTATTTCAGCTCTGGAAGCCGACCCGGGCACGACGTCTCAGCAGTAGACGCGCCATTCCTCTTCTGGGATGGACCCCTCCCAGGCGTCACATACGCGGTCAGCCCACTCGTGCCCCACGAAGACCGGTCGGCTGAGGAGGATGTCCCCCGCCCGTTGCGCACGCAGCACGAGCCCGATCTCGTCGGCTCCGAGATCTCCGTACTGAGAACATCCGACGTGTTCCGCCAACCCCCGAGCCCGAACGCAGTCGACGAACCGATCATTCAGCCTGGAAGGCACCTCTCCCACCAACCTGAGACCGTGGAGGATGACCTGAGGGCCGTGCAGCGCACCGATCGCGACGCAGGACAGGCGCCCGGACGCCCCCCTGTAGTACGTCGTCAGGGCCTGCCCGTAGGAGGTCGGCAGATGGAAACATGCCCGGCGACCAGTGAGCATCGCGGTCGCATGGTCGGCTCCCAAGGCCGCAAGCACCTCGTCATGGCTCATCCCGAACTGCAGCGGCCCCACCTTGACGAGGGGTTCCGAGTCCCACTGCAACCGCTCCTCGTCATCCAGAACAACACCCGCAGGCCGCATGAACCCCGCCCCTGTCAACTTGAGCCAGCCGCACCCTACCGCGGTCGGCGGAACGGCCCTGCCGGAGCCGTTTCGGCGCGAGTGGTCACGCCCGTTGCCGGGCCGCGAAGTCCTGTCGGGTGCGCGTGGCAGGGTGGCCGCAACCGACCCGAGGGGGCAGAGCAGTGTCCGACAGCTTCATGGTGGCCGCACGGATTCCGATGGCGCGGAAGGGGTTCGAGCAGTGGCTCGACACGCCGGTGCCGGACGTCGCCGAAGCGATCGAGAACCCCGAACAGATGTACACCGGATGGTTCTGGGACGGGAAGAGCCCCGAGGGCGACTGGCATCTCGAACGTGCGGACAAGACCGTGCGGACGCTGTTCGCCGAACAGGTCGACGAGGGCCGGGGCGCCGTGATCCTCCGGCATCGGGACGACGCGCTGGAGGCGTACCTGTTCCACTGGGGATTCGACCGCTGGTCGGTCCACATGGCCCTGCTCGCGCTCGCCGCGGCCGGGCCGCACAGCGCGCACGACGCCAACGACCACGCGCTCTTCTGGGCGGAGACGTCCGGCAGCCTGTGCCCGCCGGAGTGGAACGGCCGCCTGGCCTGCCTCGCCATCAACCGGACCGGAGCCCGCTTCACCGGCCGCCTCGACCTCACCGGGGTGATCGCCGCCCTCCGGCCCGCCGAGGCCGCCTTCTTCTCCCTGATCGAACGCCTCCACGCCGAGGAACAGACCCAAGGCCCCCACCTGTCCCCCAGGGACCCCGAGTTCGTCGACCCGGCCGTCCTGAACCGGCCGTGAGAACCGTGGCGGGCTGGATCTTCAGGCCGTGCTTCACCACGGCTACGCCCGCCGGATGATCTGGGAGTTCACCCAGGACGCACCCGGTACCACCGCCGCTCCAGCGAACCGTCGAAGCCCGGCTCAACCGCTGTGGCTGAACTTCCGGCGCCGACACGGTGGCGGTGGCTGTTCGACCCGGCCGATGCGAACCAGCCTCCGGTGGGCAGTTTGCGATTGATAATCGTTTTCATTACGCTTGCCCCGCGCTGTCTGATTGCGGCGATTCCCCGGTCACGACCACCGAGAGGTGATGTATCGCTATGCCCAAAAGACGACTTCCGGGATCCGGCGGGTTCAGCCGAGCGGTGGTCGCGACGGCCGTCGCGCTGACGCTGACGGCCACCGGCTGTGTCGCGGGAGGCGGCGGAACCGAGGGGGCAGGCGCCCGCAAGACCGAACTCGTGATCGCCGTGGGCGACATCGCCGGCGGCGAATTCGACCCGATCAAGGGCTGGGGCACCCGGCCGGCCCAGATCCGGCCGATCCACAGCTCGCTCCTGACGATCGACTCCAACGTGACTTTCGTCGGCGACCTCGCCTCGCAGTACTCGGTCAGCAAGGACGCGCTGACGTGGAGCTTCACCCTGCGGAACAACGCGCGCTGGTCGAACGGCGAACCGGTGCAGGCGCAGGACGTGGTGTTCACCTACGAGTTGCTGAAGAAGGACGGCACCCGGTTCGACCTCAGCTTCGTCGACAAGATCGTCGCCGTTGACGACTCGCGCGTCGAGTTCCGCCTGAGCACGCCCCAGTCGACCTTCGTCGGCCAGCTCTCGGAGATCCCGATCCTGCCCAAGGCCCACTACGGGAAGGACTACTCCAGCAACCCGATCGGCTCCGGCCCGTACCGGGTCAGGAACTTCCAGGACGGGCAGCAGCTGATCCTGGAGCCCAACCCGCACTGGTACGGGACCGCGGTGAAGTTCACCAAGCTGACCTTCCTGTTCCTGGCCGAGGACGCCGCCCTCGCCGCCGCCAGGTCCGGCTCCGTCGACATCGCCTACGTGCCGCCGGCGTTCGCGGACCAGAAGATCCCCGGCATGACGATGAAGAGCTTCGAGACGGTGGACTCGCGCGGCCTCAGCCTGCCGACGCTTCCGGCGGGCGGCTCCGGCCAGATCCTCGGCAAGGACGTCAAGGTCGGCAACGACGTCACCTCCGACCGGGCCGTTCGCCAGGCCCTGAACATCGGCCTGGACCGGAAGAAGATCGCCGAACTCGTCCTGCAGGGCCACGGACGGCCCGCCTACACCCTGGTCGACGGCCTGCCGTGGTTCAACCAGGCGGCGGCCTTCACCGACGGGCGGACGGCCGAGGCCAAACAGCTCCTCCAGCAGGCCGGCTGGGCGGACTCCAACGGCGACGGGATCGTCGAGAAGGGCGGCGTCAAGGCGCAGTTCACGCTGCTCTACCCCTCCGACGACAAGCTGCGCAGCGACCTGGCCCTCGTCGTGGCCGAGCAGGCCCGCGCCCTGGGAATCGGCGTCACCGCCAAGGGGACGACCTGGGACGGGATCTACCTGGACGGCAAGGCCAACGCGGTCACCTGGGGCGGTGGCCGCCACCACGCCCACCAGCTCTACGGGATGTACTCGTCCAAGGTGATCGACACCGGCTACAACAACATGGCGCAGTACTCGAACGCGACCGTGGACAAGCACCTCTCCGCGGCGCTCTCGGCGAAGACGCCGGAGGAGGCCAACAGGTCCTGGAAGCTGGCGCAGTGGGACGGTACGTCCGGGTTCGCCGGTGAGAAGGGCGACGCCCCGATCGTGTGGCTGGTGCGGATCAACCACATGTACCTCGTCCGGAACGGTCTCGACCTCGGCGACCAGCCGATCCACGCCCACGGCCACGAGTGGGCGCTGTTCAACACGATCGCGAACTGGAAATGGAGCCGCTGAAGACGCGGAAGGCCGGCACCGGACCCCTCCGGATCGTCGCGATTCGCGTCCTGCGGTTCGCGACGCTCCTGATCGGAGTGTCGGTGCTGGCCTTCGTCCTCGTCCTCAACTCCCCGGTCGACCCGATCCAGGCGTACATCGGCGCCGACGCGAACGTCACCGACGAACAGCTCGCCCGGCTGCGCGAATACTGGGGGCTCGACGAGTCCCCGATCGAGCAGTACTCCGCCTGGGCGCACGCGATGCTCCAGGGCGACCTCGGGACGTCGACGCTCTACAAGGCGCCGGTCGCCGCCGTGATCGGGGAACGGTTCTGGGCGTCGTTCGCGCTCATGGGCGCGGCGTGGGTGCTGTCCGGTGTCCTCGGCTACCTCCTCGGCGTGCTCGCCGCGTTCCACCGGGGCCGGCTCGCCGACCGGATCATCACCGGCTACAGCTACGCGCTCTCCTCCACGCCGGCCTTCTGGCTGGGCATCATCTTCCTCGCGGTGTTCGCCGTCCAGCTCGGCTGGTTCCCCGTGGGACTCGCCGGCCCCGCCGGCGTCCCCGCCGACGAGGTGACCCTCGCGCAGCGCCTGCACCATTTCGTGCTTCCCGCGGCCACGCTCTCACTGATCGGTGTCGCGAACGTCGCCATGCACACCCGGGAGAAGATGACCGACGTCCTGCGCAGCGACTACGTCGTCTTCGCCCGGGCCCGGGGCGAGCGGGGCATCTCGCTCTTCCGGAACCACGGCCTGCGCAACTCGATCGTCCCGGCGGTCACGTTGCAGTTCGCCTACTTCGCGGAGCTGTTCGGCGGCTCCGTCCTGGCCGAGACCGTCTTCTCCTACCCCGGGCTCGGATCGACGCTGACGGCCGCGGCGCTCGGCGGAGACGTCCCGCTGCTGCTGGGGATCGTCCTGATCAGCTCCGCGTTCGTGTTCGCGGGCAACCTGATCGCCGACCTCGTCAACGCGGCGATCGACCCACGTGTCAGGAACCGGATATGAGTGCCACCGTAAAACCACGCCGGCGCGCCGCGCTGATCCGATCACTGGTCCTCACGGGCGTGCTCGTCGGCGCCATCCTCGCGGGAAGCGTGCTCCTGGACGACTCGGCGCTGACCTCCAGCATCGAATCCCGGCTGCTCCCGCCCGGCCTCGACCACCCCTTCGGCACCGACCACCTCGGACGCGACATGTTCACCCGCGTCGTCAAGGGCCTCGCCCTCTCGCTCGCCATCGGAGTGGCGACCGCGCTGATCAGCACCGCGATCTCCACGGTGCTCGGCATCGCCGCGGCCCTGTCGGCCCGGTGGTTCGACAACGCCGTCTCGTGGCTGATCGACCTGTTCATCGGCATCCCGCACCTCATCTTCATGATCCTGATCGCCTTCACCGTCGGGGGCGGGATCCCCGGCATCATGCTGGGCGTGGCCACCACGCACTGGATGGCGCTCGCGCTGCTCGTCCGGGCCGACACAAAACAGCTCCGGGACGCCGACTTCGTCAAGGTGTCCCGCGGCCTCGGCAGATCCCCCTGGTTCATCGCGTCCCGGCACATCCTGCCGCTCGCGTCACCCCAGCTGGTCGTCGGCTTCGTGCTCATGTTCCCGCACGTGGTGCTGCACGAGGCTGCGCTCACCTTCCTCGGCTTCGGGTTCTCCCCGCAGACACCCGCGATCGGCATCCTCCTGTCCGAAGGCATGCCCCACATCCTCAGCGGGAAATGGTGGCTCGCCGTGTTCCCCGGCCTCGCGCTACTCCTCGTCGTCCTCTGCTTCGCCCGGCTCGGGGACCAGTTGCGCGCCCGGTTCGACCCGCGAACCGCGAACGGATGACGACCGACATGACACCTCCCCTGCTGTCCCTGGACGACCTCTCCGTCGGCTTCACCCGGTACACGGGCGTCGCACGCACCCGCACCGTGACCGGCGTGACGTCGCTGAGCCTCGACATCGCCCCCGGCGAGATCCTCGCCGTCATCGGCGCGAGCGGATCGGGCAAGACCCTCCTCGCGCAGGCGATCCTCGGGATCCTCCCCGCCAACGCGACCGTCTCCGGGCGCATCACGTTCGACGGGACGCCCCTCGACGAACGCAGGCTCCGGAAGCTGCGCGGCAGGGAGATCTCCTACATCCCCCAGTCCGTGAACAACCTCGACCCGCTGATGACCGTCGGCAAACAGGTCCGGATCGGGCTCGACCCCCCGACCGCCCGCGAGTGGCAGCGGGCGTTGTTCTCCCGGTACGGGCTGGCCGACGACGTGGCGCGGCGGTACCCGTTCCAGCTGTCCGGCGGGATGCTGCGGCGCGTGCTCTTCGCCACCAGCGTCCGCGACACGGTCCGCCTGGTCATCGCCGACGAGCCGACACCCGGGCTGCACGCGGACGCCGTCGCCGAAGTCCTGCGCCACCTCCGCGAACTGGCGGAAGGCGGCGCCTCGGTCCTGCTCATCACCCACGACATCTTCGCCGCGACCGCCATCGCCCGCCGGGTCGCCGTCATGCACGAAGGCGCACTCCGCACCGTGGAGGCGGCGTCCGCCTTCACCGGCGACGGCGACGACCTGGAGCACCCGTTCGCGCGCGCCCTCTGGCGCGCCCTGCCGCAGAACCAGTTCTCTCCCGGAAGTGAACCATGGCGCTCATCGTGACGGACCTCGCCTTCGCCCACCCCGGCGCGGAACCGCTCTACCGGGCCGCGAACCTCCATGTCGAGGCCGGGACCGTGGTCGGCCTCACCGGCGCGAGCGGCACCGGGAAATCGACCCTGGGCGCCCTCGTCGCCGGCGACCTCCGCCCCCGGTCCGGAAAGATCACCATCGACGGCCGCCCGCTGCCGCGCCGGGGCTTCCGGCCGGTCCAGCTCATCCACCAGCACCCCGAGCACGCCGTCAACCCCCGGTCGCGCATGCGGTCGGTCCTCAACGAATCCCACCGCCCCTCGCCGGAGACACTCGAACGCGTCGGGATCCGCCGGGAATGGCTCGACCGCTTCCCCGAGGAACTGTCCGGCGGCGAACTCCAGCGGTTCTGCATCGCCAGGGCGCTGCGGCCCGACACCCGCTACCTCGTCGCCGACGAGATGACGACCATGTTCGACGCGATCACCCAGGCGCAGATCTGGCACACACTCCTCGGCATCGTCCGCGACCGCGGCCTCGGCCTGCTCGTCATCAGCCACGAACAGGCCCTGCTCGACCGCATCTGCGACGAACAACTCCCGATCGACCGGCTACGAAACCCGCACCCGGCCACCTGAGAGGCCGCAAGACCTCGGTGGGCATGGACGCCGATGTCCCACGCGGGAAGAGGTCGTCCCTGCCGGCGGAGCCGAGGGCGAACCCGGCGCCACTCACTCACCACCCGAGTAACCACCCACGCGACCGGGGTCCCCAGGTCAGGCGTGCGCTGGCGGGTGATCGCGCCCGGGTCGTGCGAGTGCGTAGCTGTACTTTCCTGCTGTACGCCAGCAGTGCCGTTCCCGCTCATCAGGCGGGTTTTGCGCCGTGTCCTTCGGCGATGGCGTCGATGTGGCGGGCCAGGTCGAAGTCCTTGCGGGTGAGCTTGTGCCCGGCGTCGTGGGTGGTGATGGCGAAGCGGATGCGCTGCCACCTGATGTCGATGTCGGGGTGGTGCCCGACTTCGCGGGCCTTGGCGGCGACGTACATCGCCAGGTGCACGCACTCGTGGTAGGTGTGCGCGAACGTCTTGGTGATCTCGTCGCCGTGGCGGGTCCAGCCGTCCAGCTCGGCGAGTTTCCGGGTGATCTCTTCGTCGGACAGGGGCGGGGGCACGGTCACGTTCGGGGCCTTTCGGGTTGTCAGGCGATGGCGGCCAGGATGTCAGCCAGGTCTCGGCCTGGCGCGGTGTCGGTCCAGCCGGTCGCGTGGCGTGGCAGGGTGAGGAGTTCTCGTTTGAGCCTGGCCGATCCGGTGTCCTTGATGAGCGTGGCGGTCTCGGCGGCGATATCGGTCACCCGCTCGGGTTCGGGGATGGCGGCCAGGGCGGCGGCGTGGCGGGCGCGGAACACTCCGGTGTCGCGGCGGGTGGCCTCGGTCATGGTGGCCATGATCTGCTCCCACAGGTCGGCGGCTTCGCGGGCAAGGCCAAGTCGTCCGTAGCAGGTGGCGCGCTGCACTTCGAGGTAGAACGGGGTGCGGCGGCAGGCGTTGCCCCACGGGCGGTCATCGTCGATCTGGTCGACCAGGGCGGCGGCTTGATCGATGAGGCGGTCCACCCGTTCCCGCTCACCGAGCAACGAGTACCCGTGGGCTTGGTGCTGCAAAGCCAGGACCCGCACCTTCGGAGACAACCGACGTTCGCCGGCCAGGGCGGCCCGTGCGAAGTCCAGAACAGCGGTGCCGTCTTCGCGGTCGATGTCGTGCATGGCCTTGTTGGCCAGCGCGTAGGCGGTGAGTTCATGGTTCCCGGATCGGTGGGCCATGTGCAGAGCGGCGTCCCGCCAGTATCCGGACTGGTCCAGGTCTCCGGCGTCCTGGTAGAGCCAGCCGAGCAGGGCGGCGTAGGCCACTCCCACCTTGAGCAGTTCCCGGCGTACGGTCTCCTCGGCCGCGATGACGAGTTGCCCGATGAGCCGCGTCTGAGAGAACACGGTCGGGATGAGGTGACGCGGCCCTAGGAACAGGTCTGCCCCGTAGTGCCCGGGCAACTGCGACCAGAAGTAATCGACCAGCTCCGGCGCAACCGCCGCGCGGCGGTCCCATGACGGCACGCTCGGCAGCACGGTGGGCATGGCCGGCACGTCCGGCACCGGATCGGGCACGCTGAACAACTCGTCCTCGTCCATGCCGAACGCTGCCGCGTACAGCATCCGGTACCGCTCGCTGATCGCTACCTTCCCGCTCTCCCAGCGGCGGCGAACGTACATCACCAGGTGTTCGAGGGCAGGCAACTCGGCGCGCTCATCACCGGCGGCCTGAGCGATCCGGCGGGCCATTTCGGGAATATCCCAGTTACGCGCCTTACGCTCAGCGCGCACCCGATCCGCCCAGATTCGGCGCAATTCCTCATCAGTCATCACGCACTCCATCATCATGCCCGAACACGTTCCGAGGTCGGTCATGTTCGATCCTGCCCCTTGATGCCGTCTGCCCGGCCCCCTCACCTGGGCTCTGTACTTCATGTGACCGAATCACTTCGAGACAGACAAGGGGTTCTCTGGTGCGAATGCCCACAAGAGTCATCACAAGTGAGGAACGGGCGTATGTCGATGCGCTAGTGACGGCGCTGGCCGAACGGGGCCTATCCGCCCGTGCACTACGCGGTGGAGTAGTGCTGGCGGAGAACCGCACAGCATTGCCCACCGAAGGAAACCATGCCGGACGGGCGTTGCATCCGGGCCTGCGCCAAGAGGTGGCCTGCCGTCCGGCTGACGAAGACGGGTCGCTGTGGTGGCACTGGGTATGGTCCGGACCCACCCGGGATGCCCCTGACGAGTTGGAGCCGCTGCGTCCCGCTGATGAACTGACGGCGGTGGCCGACAAGATCACGGCCGTGCTGGCGCTGCGCCCGGAAAACGAATCGTGACGGCAACGGTAAGCCGGCAGGCGCAGAAAGCACCTGACACCCGCGCGGTGGCCGCCCGCCTGGAGCGCCTACGGGCGGGCGCGGTGGTCTGGTGGGGAAGGCAGACCGGCGTGTGGTGGGCGATGGTGCAGGTACGAGGCCGCTGGCGGCTGCTGGAGGCAATCACTGTGAGAGAGATGGAACAAGCGCTGAAAAACCCGGCGGCCTGGCCGTGGCCGGCCGCCAAGACCACCAGGACCCGGCAAGCAACTCCCAGGACCGTCCCATGCCCCCGACCCCCACAGTGATCCCCAACGGCAAGCGCCTCAAGGAACTCCGCGAGCAGACCGGCTTGAGCGCAGCCGAACTCGCCACCCGGCTCCGGCGCCATGTCACCACGATCCAGAACGCCGAACGCGGCAAGCCCATCTCGCTGATCATCATCGGCCAGTTGTCCCGAGCCCTGGGCGTACCGCCCGCCGAACTCATCACCGGAAAGCCTTCCGCGGAGCAAGGCCGTAACTGTCCGGGCAGCTGACCCGGACAGAGACATGACAGGCGGTGAACTCGGACTGTGTGTTGCCGTTTGGTGGCTTGAGCCGGCGGGCGGCCCAGTTGCCCATGGCGACCGTATGGCTACTCGGGTGTACTGCGGATCGTTCGGCGCATGCATTCGTCGGCAAAGGCGCACAACTGCCCCATGTAGCCCTTGAACCGTTCCCGGTCTGGCCGACTGGGTACAGGCTGTCGCCAGGAACCGCTGAGTAGTCCCCCCGCGTGATCCGTCCCCAGCCGTTCGTCCAGATAGAGGAGCGCGCCGATCACGAAGTCCCGTTCATAGAACGGCTCCGGCTCCGAAAGCTTGTGAGCAAGAGCCGTGGCAAGGAACATCGCGTCGGGATGCTGCCCGAAGCGGGCGAAGGCCAGAGCGTAACCAGCATTGGCCTTCACAAAGGAACCGTCGTACAGCAACTCACCGAGGCGGTCCCGGTACCCGGTGCGGAGGTCAAGACCGATCAGCCACGCCGCGGTGAGGCGGGCCCGCCACTCACTGGTGAGCAACAGGTCGAGTTCATCGTCGGTGATCAAACTCGCGTCTTCGCCCAGCGATCGCACCAGCAAGGACCGTCGCGGTTCGCCGTCCCGCAGGGCGTTGACACCCATGATCTTCAGATAACGCAGGCGAAGCGGACCTTCCCGACTCCAAGAGACATAGCGCTTGGCCAATACGCGCAACTCGGGACTGTCCGGCGCAGGAAGGCGCATAAACGTAGTGTGACCGCAGGACCCGGCCACGGCGACATCATTTCGCCCCTGACCTTGAGAAAGAACCCATGGACCCATGCCACCGGCCGGAGCCGTGGGGGCGAAGCCCCCACACCGGGGGTCCGGGGGTCGCCCCCCGGGCAAAACGACGAAGGACCAGCGGGAAGCGGCTCAAGCCGCGACCACACTGGCCCCAGGTCCGAAGTGGAGATGAGGGGATTTGAACCCCTGACCCCCTCGATGCGAACGAGGTTGACTAAACAAAATGAGTGCTCCGATCTATCAACTTTGAGATATCTTCCCAGGTAGTGGCGCTGAGCCATGCCAGCCGATGCCATCGAGCACCAAGATCGATCGTGTGGTCCTGGTGACAAATCGGTGGCAGACGATCACTGCCTGGAGGTTCGACAGATGGGGTTCTCCCGCCCGCGCACCGGCAAGGACGGCAAGATCCGCTACGCCGCCGTCTACCGCGATTTGCGAGGCAACATCCGGCACGCCGGGACGTTTGCCACGCAGGCCCAAGCCGACAAGGCGTGGCAGAAGGCCCTTGCCAAGCTCACATTAGAGAGACTCCCCGATCCGGGGAAGGGACGGCAGAGCTTCCGGCGGTATGTAGAAGAGGTCTGGTTCCCCAATCATGTGATCGAGCTCCGCACCCGGGAGAACTACGACTACGAGATCAACCGGCACATCATGCCGTGGTTCGCGAACATGCGGATGATCGACGTCATGCCCATCGACGTCCGCGAGTGGGTCACCCACCTACGCAACGAGGGCGTCAACCCACCGACGATCCGCTATTGCATGACCATCCTCAGCGCGATCTTCACCACCGCACTCAACGACATGGTCATCGTGCTGCACCCCTGCAAAGGAGTGAGGACGCCGCCCGTCCCTAAGAAGAAGCGCACCATCATCACGCCCGAGCAGTTCGACGTTCTCTACGAGGCGCTGCCCAACGCCCGCATGCAGTTGCTCGTCGAGACCAAGGTCGAGACTGGCCTGCGCTGGGGTGAGCTCACCGAGCTCCGTATCCAGGACCTCGACCTGACCACCCGAACGCTGACCGTCAGCCGTGTAGTGATCGAACTCGCCTCCAAGTACCACCCCGAGGGCGGCCGGTTCCTGGTCAAGGACTATCCCAAGGACCGCGAGCACCGCGTTCTTAAGCTCAGCCGGCAGATCACCGACAAGCTCGCCACCTACACCCGAGCCGAACAGCTCCACGATGGTGAACTGCTGTTCTTCCTCCGTTCGCAGGAACTCTCCCAGCCACCACGACTGCGCGTCCTCGCCGACCCCGACACCCTAGGTCTAACCGCCCGAAACGAGGCTGGCCGCACCTACCGCCACGGCACACTCAGCGGCTACTCCGCCGGAAAATGCCGCTGCCAGCACTGCAAAAACGCTTACGCTCACTACCGCGCCCAGCGCCGAGCAACCGGCAAAGACTCCCCGCGCAGTCGCCGGGTCGTCAACTCCGACGGCCATATCCCCCGTGCCTGGTTCCGTGACCACGTTTGGAAACCCGCCATCAAGACTGCCAAGCTACGCGTCTATGTCCGCCCTCACGACCTCCGCCACGCCCACGCCTCCTGGCTACTGGCTGGCGGCGCTGACCTCCAGGTAGTCAGAGACCGCCTCGGTCACGCCAGCATCTCCACCACCGAGAAATACCTCCACACCCTCCCCGACGACAACGACTCCACTCTCGACGCCTTTAGCAAAATCCGCAACCGCTCTAAGCCTGACAACCAACAAGCCACCGGCTAATGACTACGTTCCAGAAAGCTGATTCGTCTGAGCTTACCTAGGAAACGAGATCGTTGCGGACTGATATATCAGGCACCGGTCACATAGTTCCGGTGAACTTGAACGCCGCCCAGAAGAGAGGGTCTGTCGTGGCTTGGCGGTCGAGATGATCTCGCCACGTTATGAGGACTTCGTCAAGCAGCGCCTCAGCTATACGATCAGATTCTGAATGGGCGCTTGAACGCCACCGGTGGTGACGAAGGTAAGCAATCGATTCTCGGTAAGCAGTACTAGCGGTTGCACCGTCATTCAGGTAGGCGTGCAACAGTGCAGAGAACGCCATAGCGTTGAG
Organism: Actinomadura craniellae; assembly: GCF_003289645.1. GTDB lineage: Bacteria > Actinomycetota > Actinomycetes > Streptosporangiales > Streptosporangiaceae > Actinomadura_D > Actinomadura_D craniellae. Next base: position 217,597 of record NZ_QLYX01000014.1, read on the forward strand.
GGCAGTGATATCCCACAATGTAGAGATAACCGCCCTGGTGCCGCGGGCAAGGAAGGCCGACTCGATCCCACGGAGGGTCTGCACAGTACGGGCAGTGGAATCATGCGTGCCGGTCCTGCAGGCGTTGAGAACTACTAGGTCAACGTTAGAGAGGTCAGCTTCTGCCAAGATCTTGCTTGTCGTGAGCGTCGCTTCCCCAGCGGAATATCCGTGTAGCGCGAGTCCGGATGCCCAACGATTCGGATGCATGAGGCTATGGGAAGTGATGTGGACGATGCGCGCATCGGTCATGGCGTCCAACACCGCATCAGGCGTCGCTGACTCCTCCTTGAGGATACGGGCTCCAGTATGGAGTGCTGCGACTATCTCGGCTTCGACGAGTGGGCTGCGGATGGCATCCAGCCCTGGGATGCCATTGCCTGTGTGGGCGACGACAAGCGCAGGGCATTTTGCTCTGCGCCGATCGGAACGTTTAATCGCCGTCAGCATGCGGGCCGTCGGCATATAGCTGACACCGTCGAAGGAGTCACGCAAGACCATAGTACTATCAATTTTAATAGGCACAGCGTGGATAGGCAGTAGGTCCAGGGGTGGCGTTGGACTTAAAAACAACCGCCGAATCCCTTGCTGTAGTAAAACTTCCATAAATGATTCGACCAAGTTGGTCGAAGCAGCTAGGAGCGTGGTCAGATAACGGTACCAGTCCTGACCTATATGACTCTGCGATTGCTGTGACCATACCGCAGTCATCGCAGTGAATCGATCTACCTCAATATCACTATAAGGGAGCAATTCGAAGCGCGCATTACCTTCATCACGCCAGAGGACGACCGATGAAAGCCAACCGTTCTTGATAAAGAGATGCACAAACGCGGCTTGGCCATCAGGAAGGGCTTCGACAATCGCCCGATCTCTCTCGTCCCTGCGATGTTGTATATCAAAGTCTGCGCGCGCGATTTCGAGCGCTCTTTGTCGCTCTTCGACGGCCTGTTCAACAGCGTGACTTAGTGTTGAGTCCAAATTACCGTTGAGCACGGCTGTGGAGTGTCGGGCCCGGGCCCGGGCAAGTCGGAGCGATGCCGACCGGAACGCCTCTACCGCTGGTGCCCCATGTGAAGATGTAGGTACGAGCTCATCATGAAGGTCTTCACTTTTAGCGGTCTCATTGCCGTGGAAGGCGGCCTCGGCTTCTCTATCATGTCCGTCGGTTACTCGACGCCACATAATTTGTTTCGTGTCTTCTCCGACCATGCGCCGGAGTGCCACAATAGCCTGCTTTTCGAGCTCGACGCAGACCTTTGACGGAAGAATGACAACTATGGTACCGATCATGAGAGGTTCGCCATCGGTAGTGAGACGGAGAGTGGTTATCCTGACATATCCCACTGCCGCCAAATGCAGAAGTTGCCATGCTGGATCCACAGTGCACAGCGAATAGGAGTAGGGGAGCTCTAGGGCTGGTCCGGAATCTCCAAGAAGAAGCGGCAGCACTAACTTAATAATCACCTCATCTCTTCTGACATCAATCTTTATTCCATATTCCACCCCGGGCATCATTAGCCCCTGTAGAGCCGCTTGATGAACTGCAGTTTCTGCAGTGGCAAGCCATACCGGATGCGGTCCCACATTCACATGGAACGAGCGTGCTCCACTGGTGATGATCTCGTCATGGATCCATCTGGGCACCGTGGCATTTTGATTTCTGGCACCTATTGCTGAAGGCAGAGAATCATCTTCCAGAAGCCAAGAAAGGAAGACATCTCGCCCAGCTCTAAGGCACCTATCTCGGTAGATCTCATCCGGATGCAACTCCTTCATAAGCTGTATCTCATATGAACTCAAGCCCTCCGGAAGAGCACGAATCTGTGCATCCCATGCATTAAGGTCGAGCTGTATAGCAGCTTCATCACTAGTCGGGATATCGTGAAAAAACTGCCGCAGCGATGTTTCTAGATCGATACGGCGATGAATTCGCTGCACGATCTCAGCGAGTTCTGGCCGGTCAACAAGTCCTGGACGAGTGGAAGTTATATCTTCATAAGTCCCTAGGCGAATCCGCCCTAGCTTCACAAGTCCCCGCAGAAGCTGTGTCGCAATTCCAGTCCTGGATTTTTGAAAAAGGTCAGGCGGAAGATAGACAAATGGGTCAGCCGTATTCTTGAGGATAGCAGCTATTTGCTCCTTCGGAACTTGCCAAAACACCACAAGCTCTTCTTGTACTGTATCGATGGAGTATTTCTCAAGTCGGCGACCAGCCCATAGCTCGACCAGCAGAACATGCAAGCCACCTACGTCCCACCAACGATCCCAAGGAGCACCGAGTCTCCGCACGCTCCGGACGACTGGCAAAACGAGTTCATGCAGAACAGAATCTGATGAGGCGGATGGAGAGAGGAGGTTAGCAGCCCGGAACTGCTCAACAACCTCGTGAGGAGAGTGCGCCTTGACGTCCTCGACTGCAATCCGACTCAACGCCGTCGCAAGTGTGAGTTCATCATTCATCACCCACGGTGCGAGCAGTCGACCTCCGAACTTAAGAGTACCGGGAGCCCAGTCCAAACAAACTTGCTTGGCAAAGTGATCTATCCAGTTATCGCGAGCTTCCCGCAAGTGATCGGACATCTTGAATCGTCCGCCTTTCGGATGATGACTAGTCTGGCAAGGCTGTAGACACGCGCCCCTCAAGAGACGGCAGCTAGTAGATTACTAGCTCGGCACCAAGGATGTTGTGACCCAAAGACGATGCACCAGGGAGGACTCAGCGATGCCTCAGGCACCGACGACAGTCATGCAGGCCGTCATCGTGATGCTGCTTGTACTGCCTGGTGTGACCTACCAGTTCGTGCGCGAACGTTCCCAAGGCATCTCCCCTCACCACAAAGATCTCGGTGAGCGGATCCTCCGAGCGTTGGTGGCAGGCATAGTGCTCGACACGTTCTATGTTCTCCTTGCCGGCAACTGGCTGGTAAAGCTGATCTACGATCGTCAGCAAGGTTGGCTGAGCGGAGCAGCCAACAACCCTCGACCTGCCGCATTGACTGCGCTCCTGCTTCTTGTCGCGATTCCAGCAGGAGCTGCGTGGACACTCGCATGGTGGGGAAGACGAGGTAGTTCATCGGCGTATCAAGCCACGCCGACGGCCTGGGACGAAACTTTCAACAACCGCGCCCATTGCTTCGTACGGGCTCGACTCAAAAGCGGCGAATGGGTTGGCGGCTGGTATGGCGAGAGATCCTATGCATCAAGCTACCCTGAGCCTCCTGACTTGTACTTGCAGACAGCGTGGGCCATGACGAAATTCGGCCGGTTCACAAACCGCCTTGAGCAAACCGACGGGATATACATCCGCATTGATGAAGTTGAAATTCTAGACTTCATCCGAATAGATCAGGAATAAGGAGGCAGCGTTAATGAGCAAGTCCCGTCCGTTGTTCGACCCTGACGAGAAGAAGGGGTATCGCCCTACAGGGCAAGTCCCAGAGCCAACTCAAGCCCCTCCGACGGCGCCCCCCATAGCTGAGCCTGACCAAGATTCAGAGGAGCATTAATCCGCGACCGCAACCGCGGACTGGATCACTCTTGCGATTATTTTCAGAGGCCTCCTATAGGTATTAATACTTCGCCGTTCCCCGAATAACCTTCGGGGAACGGCGAAGTATTGCAATGGTGAAGTTCAGGTCAAGTTACCAAGCGATCAGCGGCAACCGGGAGATCGCAATGAAAAGAACCGTGGCGAGGAGGATGATTACGCACAGGCGAGCGGTCATCCCCCAGTCCTTCATAGCGAAGCGGATCGTCTTGCCAACTTCCTGAACGGCGGTGGAGGGCATCGGGACTTGTTCTCCTTACCAGAACACAAAAAAAGACGCCCTTTCAGGCGTCTGCTGTCTGCACGAAGTGCCGGGGGTGTGAGTTATTGATTACTTCTCTAGGTGATCGCTCCTTCCTCGCTCGCTGCGATCCTACCGCACATGTCAAGTTTGCGCAAACGAGTCAGATCCCCTAGAGCCAGAAGCAATTACGGTGGGTCAGCGTGCTCGCCAACGCCGCCTGGTCTCTCAGAGAGCCTCAGGGCAAGGTGTTCGGCACCAACACGATCATGCTCAGCCGACCAGGGCCATCTCGCACCCACAGGGACATGTCCTCTGATGGCGGTTTGACCTTCTTGCACTACCGGTGACCTCGCCTCGTTGCGGGCGAGGTCACCGTGTTCACCTGCGTCAACTCGCCGCTGAAGGCTATGAGTGCGGGTCAGGAGTTACCCCAAGTAGGCGGAGGAGGTCGGCAGTAGGAACTTTGTAAGTACCGTCGATCTTGATGACGCGGCAGGGGAACTGGTTGAGCTGCGCGAGTCGGTAGGCCTTGGTCCGACCGAGACCGAGAGCTCGAGCAGCAGTCATGAGGTCGAGTACGGAGGGTGAGGTTCCCCCCGTTGCACGGACACCTGCGGTGAGGTCACTCGGCGGTGTCTGAGGGCAGGTTGAGCCCTTCGAACGTGACGGGGCTGTGCATCCCGATACTGGAATGACGCCTGTAGGGATTATA
>NZ_QLYX01000015.1 GCF_003289645.1 Actinomadura craniellae
CCTGTCACCCGAGGAGTACGAGGAGGCGTACTACCGCACACTCCAAGATCAACCCGACACGGCTACCACCCAACCCGACCCCGTCCGAGCCAGGTAACCGGAGTTCCGGGAAAACGGGGGAACCTCATTGCGGTTGACCAAGCGGGCGGCGGGTGGGGTGTTGGAGGATGCCTGGTTGCTGGTCGAGCGTCTGCCGGCGGTGTGGCGGGCGTTACGGGCCGGGGCGATCGATGCCGCCCGGGCGAAGGTGATGGTCCATGAGACCCGGGCGCTGGCCGAGCCCTTCGCCCGGCGGGTGGCCGCCCAGGTGTTGCCGCAGGCCCCGGAGCTGACCACCGGGCAGTTGGCCTACCGGCTGCGCCGCCTGGTGCTGGAAACCGACCCCGATGCCGCCAAGGACAACTACATCCTCAGGGTGGCCGAACGGCGGGTCGTAGCGGGTACCAATCCCGACGGCACCGCCTACCTGTCGGGATGCTCCCTGCCCGTGGGCCAGGCCGCGGCCGCTTACGAGCGGGTGAACGCGATCGCCCGGGCGACCAAGCAGTCCGGTGATTCCCGGCCCATGGACCAGATCCGCACCGATGTCTACCTCGGCCTGCTGGAGGGCACCTGGAACGGCCCCGGCCCCGTGCACCGGCGCGGGGTGATCGAGCTGACCGCCGACCTGCCCACCTTGTTGAACCTGGCCGACAACCCCGCCGAGTTGCACGGGTGGGGGCCGGTCATCGCCGACATCGCCCGCCAGATCACCCACCAGGCCACCACCCAGCCCGCCGCCGGCAACACCGCCTGGGCGTACTCGATCACCGAACCCCGCACCGGCCGGCTGCTCTACCACGGCACCACCCGCCGCCGCCCCACCCACCTGTCACCTCCCGGCTCCGGTACCGCCGCCCATTCGAACTCCGCCACGGCCGGGCCCGCGACCGGAAACAGACCCGGTGCAGGGGATGAAGCCGGGGGCAAAGCTGTGGCGACGGGCCGGGCGGGGAGCGGAGCTGGGGGCGAGGGTTCCGGTGCAGGGGGCAGAGCCGGGGGTAAAGCCGTGGCGTTGGATCGGGCGGGGAGCGGAGCTGGGGGCCGGGCCACCGGAACAGGGGGCCGAGCCGAGAACAGAGCTTCGGTGAAGGACCAGGCAAAGAGCGGAACCGAAGGCCGGGACACCGGAACAGGCGGGGCCGTCCATCCGGTCACGGCCGCCGGACCTGGTAAGCGCGTGGCGCCATCCGAACGCGACCCTCGCCGCACCCTCACCGCCCGAGATCGTGCCTATGTCATAGCCCGTGACCGCACCTGCCGGGGCCCCGGATGCCGGGTTCCCGCCCGCCGCGCGGAGATCGACCACATCGTTCCCCACGCCGACGGTGGGCCGAGCACGCCGGACAACGCCGACGCCAAATGCGCCTACTGCCATGACCTCAAGGACGGCGGCTGGACCACCACCCGCACCCCGCGTGGTGTCACCGTCTGGACCAGCCCGCTGGGCCACACCTACACCAAGCTCCCCGAACCCGTCACCCGCCCGGCCGACCTCACCCCCGCCGAACAGCGCCTCGCGACGAACCTCGACCAACTGCCCTGAGGGTCTCCGCCGATGATCTCGTGGCCGAGTTCGGACAACACGGTTCCAGGTACCACGGTCCGCTGACCGGAGCGGTCGTTCACCCGCGGCCGGTCCCCGGCTTGGGCGAGGCTACGTTCCCTCGGACAGGGGGCCTGTGCCGGCGAAGCGCCGCATCAACCGGCCGAAGCGTTCCCATGCGCGGAGGTCATGGCCGTTGCCGAGGTCGTGCCAGAGGGGTTCAGCCGGGCGACCGCCTGGCACCTCGGGAGCCTCGGTGCCGACGGCCAGGCCCAGGGGGGCCGGCAGGCCCGTCCAGCGGGGTTCGGTGGTGAGGTCGGCCCGGCCGGGGACGGACTGGGCGAGCAGCGAGACCAGTGTGAACCTGCCGGCGACCCGGGCGGCGACGCCTGGCAAGTCGTCCGGGGGCGCCGCGGTGAGGAGGGTCACGGTCTCCTCGATGCCCGAGCCGACCCGGTCCACCCTGATGGTGCCGATCACCGTCCGGCCCACGAAGGTCAGCCAGGTGGGCAGCGGAGCCCGGTTCCGGCACAGGGCCGTGATCGTCTCCGTCCGCCAGGGCGTGCCGGCCGGTTCGGAGACGCCCCAGCCCGCCGGTCCGGCACCGGTGAGGCTCGCGCACAGCACTTCGGCGGCGCCGCCCAGGACGATGTCGTCGTCGGGCGGGTGGTGAACGGTCGCGTTCACCATAAGCAGGGTGACCGGAGGTTCCCCGGGGGCGGTGTAAACGGGAGAGCGGGGTGCGCCCTCGGCGTCGTCCCGAGGCGGGGCGAACATCTCGCCGTCCCAGTGCAGCACCGCGCCGGACAGCCCGTCGTAGTGGCCGCCGCCGGGGTCGCGGACCACCCAGCGCGTGCCGGGCCCGACGAGTGCCAGCCGCAGTGGCAGGGTGAGGCGGGACCGCGCCGGGGTGAGGACCTGCAGACCGCGCCCGGAGCCGGCGCACACCCGGATCGCGTCGGCCAGCCAGGTGGAACAGGAGACGACGGGTCGGTTCTGGACGACGACGGCCACCCGGTCACTGGTCAAGTCGAGACCGGGGTGCGTCACCGGAGGCTCCGCGCGTACGCCGGGTCGTCCATCCACACCGTCCCGCCGAGCCGGCGCACCAGTTCGGCCGCGAACCGCAGCGCCAGCGTCTCCGCCCCCGGCGCGGCGTGAGCCGCCCGGGCCTCCACCCACCAGACGGGCGGTGCCACATCCGCCACCTCGGGCCCCAGCAGCCGTTTGACCTCACCGTCCACCTGGACCAGCACGGGTACCTCGATCGACACCAGCAGCCGGTCATGGTCGTCGCACAACTGCAGCACCCCGCCGTCGGCGGCCTTCCCCACCCGGTACCCGGCCCCGGCCGCCACCAGCCCGGCCAGCACCGCGTCGAGATCGGGCTCGGCCTCCACCAGCGCCACGACGTCCCTGGTCACCCCTACTGCCCCTCGGCCGCGGCCTCTTCGAGTTTCTGCCTCAGCCATTCTGGGATGTGCTCATCGTCGCGTGGGAAGTACTGGAGGTCGAGCGCGAAACTTCCGCTGGCGACCGGAAAGGGGAAAGGAGGTTCGTTGTCATAGTCAAAGTCGGCGCTGTATCGGGCTGGTCGTGTAATTATATAATGGATAGAAAACCAGGTTCCCTTTCTCGTTTCGTACATTCCTGAGCGAAGATCTTGGGTGAGCTGCCAGGCGGAGTCTGGAGGGTTTAGTCTTTCCTGGGAGCCATCCATTTTAGTTACCTCGAGGGACATCGTAGTGATGTCGATGAGTCCGTTGTATCTAAAATGAACCTCCTCCCAGTCGTTGGGAGCTGAGCCCAATAGGGCAGAGCCAATATTTTGCAGTATGGAATCCTGCTCCATAGGAGCGATTCGCTGTTTCTTGGCCATTGGTATGCGCTTTCGGTAATTTATCTCGCGAGGGGAGGTATGTTTGGGTAGATTATTGATTCCGCGGGTACGCCATTAATTGAGTAGTTTACTCGGAAGCCTGTGGGGGTGGTGAAGCCTGGTTTGTATATCACATTGATCTCTACTTTGACTTTGGCGTTAGTGGGAGGTTTAAGCAGGTTATCCCACATCATCTCCATCTTTCGAAAGTTGGTTAGGTGGGTTGTGCCGGATACTGCTTGGTTCAGGTTTCTAAGCATGGGTACCACATTGAGTCGTTCGCCGGCTCCCCAGTTTGCAGTACCGATAAGGTGGCCACCGTTCCAGGGCACGTTCTCGTAGAGTTCAACCTCGCCCGGCAGTGGGTCCCGCCCTTCCCGGGCACGGAATTCCTCAATGACGCGCTGGTTGTACTCGATGTACTCGTTCCTACCTTCCCAGCCGATTGGCGTCTGATCGGGGCCACGACGGTGGCTGTCGGAACCGGTGTGGATGAGCTCACCCTCGGCCCTGATCGTGCGCGCCTGGGAATCTGTCTCGTAGGTATATCGGTTATCGACATGGTAGGTGGTATTAGGCCGCGGCTGGCGGAGTTCGGGATTCCACATGTGCTCTCGCCCGGAACGGGTATGGATCTCGATGATCCTGCCCTGGCCGTCCGTGGTGAACGTGCCGCGGTGATTGCCGTTGACGTCGGTGACCTCATAGCGGGTGTTGCTGTCCAGTCTGACGCCCTCGCCGAAACGCGCGTTTGGTCGCGGGGCAAGAGGGTCGTCCTGCCCGATGGGCCGTTCCCTCGGCGGCGGTTCCGGCGGGCCGCCGCCTGTGTTGCGCGGTGGTTCTCCGCCACCGCTGCGGGGCAGCGGGATGTCGCCGATCCTGCTTCCACCGGCGGGTGGGGGATTGGTGTCGGGCGGATGGCCGGGGCCATCGAGTTCGTCGGGGCGGCGGGGGGCACCGGCCATTTCGGGGAGGCGGGGCGGGTCACCGGCGGGCGGGAGGTCGGGATGGCGCAGGTCGATCTCGTGGAGCCGGAGTTTGAGGTCGGCGGGGTCGAGCCGAGACTTCCCAACCTGGCCGAGGGTGTCGCCGATGCGGTAGTCGAACTGCTTGACCAGGTCGCCGACCTTGGGCAGCCGGGAGGTGCCCTTGAGCGCCAGGGCCAGCGGGTCGGCCGCGGTGCCCACGGCGTCGACGCCCTTGGCGAGCTTTCCCGCGGAACCGGCCTTGGTCTGCGGGATGATGCTGGTCAGGATGTTGTAGGCGGTGTTGCCGGAGGCGCGGGCCGGATCCTTTCCCCACTGGTTCCAGGCGACGAAGCCCTTGCCGAAGTCCCGCCACGCGCCGAAGACCCGGGGGCGAAGGCGGGGGTCCGTGAAGGCCAGCGTGCCGAAGTGCGTCAGCGGCAGGCCGAGCAGCATGATCTGCTTGTAGGCGTCGAACCAGGCTCCCGGGCCACCCCAGGCCAGGTCCCACAGGCCCTTGACGTCTCCCCACAGGCCGTCCACGAGGAAGCCCTTGAGCACCGAGCCGGCGCCGTTCCACAGGCTGCCGAGCAGGCCCGCGCCCGGCTGGTCCAGGGTGCCCCAGGGGCGTGCGGTGCCGGCCGGGATCATGGACAGGCCGTGGATGTTCCCGCCGGTGCGGGTACCGTCGCCGGGCACCCACCGGGTGCCGCCGTACAGGGCGTTGATCCGGTTGGCCGCCTTGCGCTCGGCCGCCTGGAAGGCGAGCATCTGGTGATCGACGGCGCCGACCAGCCGGTTGTTCTCCGCGACCAGGGTGTCGTCGTCGCGCCAGTCGTCGGCGGCGTCGGCCCTGGCCTTGAAGGCGAAGGCCTGGGTGCGCAGTTCCAGCAGCCGGTTCTTGATCGGCCCGACCTCGGCCGCGTAGTCGCTCAGCGCCGCCGCGACCCGTTCGAGCTGGTCGGCGAAGGCGTCCGCCTTCGTCCGTACCGGAGCGGTCGCCGCGAACAGCCGCTGGGCCTCGGGTGCCCGGTAGTAAGCGGCCAGCCCCTGCCAGGTCGAGTGCACCGCGGCGCCGGTCCGCCGGATCCCGGCGGCGGTCTTCCGTAAGTCCGCCGCCTCGGACTCCACCGCGAGCGGGTGGACGGCGTCGAGCTGCGGGATCGCGCCGGGGTTGATCACCGCCGCGGTTCCGGCGCGCGGGCCGCGTTGCGCTGGGCCTCGGCCGCCATTTCCAGGTCGCCCTGCAGGTACGCCTTGGTCGCGTTCACCGCGCCCTGGACGCAGCGCGAGGTGCGCTGGGCGAGCCCCGTGAGGGTGGGGTGGTGGTGCTTGCCGAACCCAGCCAGCGCCTGGGCGACGATGGAGCTCCCGGACGCCTTGGCCGCGTACTCCATGCCGTAGCCGTACCTTTTGATCTGCCCTGGCAGCGGTTCGTACGCCGAGGCTGTCTTACGCAGTACTCCCTGAACCCCGTAAGGCTCGATGTCCCACCCGGCCACCAGCTGACCTCCGTTTATGTCAGGGCATGTCGTGCAGATAGCGATATGTCCGACGAAGATGCTGACAGGGTGTCATGTGAGGCCGACATTTCTCATCCGGATCAGGTTCTGGTCATTTGGATAAGTTAATTTAGACAAACCAATATCGGGTGGTGGGAGAGTGTCGGAGCCGTCTGGCAGATTGCGCGGCCATGGGATTGAACGTGGTCGTCGGGATGTTCGCGGAGACCGAGCCGGAGTCCGCCGAGTCGATGCGGGACGACCTCGAGCGCATCCGGGAACTGCTGGCGGCGCGCGGGTTGCCCGACTGGCGCGAGCCGGAACCCGGCCAGGGCGGGCGGGTCGGGCACGAGATGTGGGGCTACTCGGGGCTGCACCACCTGCGCCGGGTGGCCGTCCATCTGGCGGAGTCCGGAACTCTGCCGCCACCGCTCGGCGCGGATGGCCGGGCGTCGGAGGACCCTCTGCTCAGAGCCGCCTACGCGCGGGAGCCCCGGAGCGGGGGCTGCGTCGAGCACCTGATCCACCACTCCGACTGCGCGGGCTACTACGTCCCGGTGGAGTTCGAGCAGGTGATCGTCGACGAGGGGCTGACCGGCTGCCACCTCGGCTCTTCCCACCGCCTGCTGGAGGTTTGCCGCCGGGTGGCCGCGGCGCTGGATCTGCCCGCCGACCTCACCCCCGACTCCGAGGAGATCTTCGACGCGGCCGACGAGGAACCGGACGAGACCGCCCCGGACGGGTGGCGGCGGCACGGCATCGCCGCCCTCACCTGCATGCAGCTCATCGAGGCGGCCGAGCACTCCGTCGGCACCGGGGCGGCGATTGTCTTCTGCTGATCCCCGGGCCGTTCAGACGCCGAACGGGGCCGGGTAGCCGATGACCCCGGCGGGAACCGGGCGGTCGGGGTTCAGGGCGAGCGCCATCATGGCCTCGTCCGGGACGTCGAAGGGTGGCCTGATCCCGTACCGGGAGGCGGGGCCGAACCCGAACCGGGGGTAGTACGCGGGGTGGCCGAGCACCAGCACGAGGTTCTCGCCCGCGGCCCGGGCGGCCCGCAGTGCGGCGCGGATCGCGGCCGAGCCCGCCCCCTTCCGCTGGTGCTCCGGCGGGACGGCGCAGGGGGCCAGGGCGAGCGCGGGCTCGTCACCGACCCGGCAGCGGGTGAGCAGCGCGTACCCGGCGACGGCGCCGCCGGCGGTCACGGCCACCTGGGCGAGACCGTCGATCCACGCCGGGTCGGCGCGCAGCGCGTCGACGAGATCGGCCTCCTCGGCGGTGGGGAAGGCACGCAGGACGACCTCGCGGACCGCGGCGGCGTCGGCGGAGGTCTCCGGCCGGGTATCCCAGTGCACGAATTTCTCCCTCGTTCTCGCCGGTCCGAGCATGGTAGGGCGGACTGGGGCCCGCCGCGGTGGGGAGGCGGATGGTTCAATGGCGCGAGGTGCCCGGACGGGCGCTCTCGACGATGAAAAGAAGTGTTGCGCGTGGACGAGCGTCTGCGCCGGATCGCCGCCAAGCTGGCGATCGTTCCCCATCTTCCCGGCCGGAGCTCCTCCTTCGGGGAGGAACGTCACCGTTTCCGGCTCGGCCCGCCCCTCGCGGAGTCCGAGATCGTTTCCTTCGAGCGGCGGCACGGGATCACGCTGCCCGCCGGGTACCGGGCCTTCCTGACCATTCTGGGCCACGAGGGGGCCGGGCCGTACTACGGCCTGCTGCCACTGGACCGGTGGGACGACGTGATCCGGCGGACGCGTCCGGACAGGTGCCTCAGCCGCCCTTTCCCGTTCCATCCGGGCCGGTCGTACGGCCGGGACTGGCTCGATGGCCTGGCGGCCGAAACCGTCGACGAACCGTATGTCGGGACGATCGCGCTGGCCTCCATGGGGTGCACATACTGGTCGCTGCTGGTGGTGAGTGGTCCGGCCCGGGGCCGGGTCGTCAACGTCTGCCTGGATCGTCAGCCGCCGAAGTTCAGCCCGGACCCGGACTTCCTCACCTGGTACGAGCGGTGGCTCGACGAGATCGCCGCAGGCCGGGACATGGGGTGGTACGGCTTCGGCTACCGACCCGGCGGTGACGCCGAACTCGCCGGGGTCCTGGCGGGTGGTGGGCCGGTGCACGACCGGTTGGGGGCCGCCGCTGCGCTGGCCCGGCGGCAGGATCACCCGCCCGCGGTGCGCGCGGCACTGATCCGAGCGCTGTCCGACCCGGCCGCCGAGGTACGCGAGGCGGTGGCCTGCGCGCTGGCGGTCCGCCCGGACCCCGGGGCGGAACAGGCTTTGACGGTCGCGCTGGCCGATCTCGATCCACGGGTGCGAATCGCCGCATTGCACGGCCTGGAAAAGCGTGGCTCTGGTTGGTACGAGACGGCCCGGAACCTTGCGGTCGATTCCGTGCCCGAAGTGCAATGCGCCGCGCTGAGGGTCCTCGACGAGTCGGGCGGGCTGCCGGACACCCTTCTCGAGGGCCGGATCACCGACGTGGCCGCCGAAGTCCGCAGCACCACGTTGTGGTTGTTGCAGAGCCGCGGACACCTCCGGCTGGTCGGGACGGCCCGGGCACTGCTGGCCGATCCCGCCCCGAACGTACGGATGGCCGCGGCAAGGGTGCTCCTCCGGAACGCCGCGCTCACCGACGTGGAACTCGCCAGGCTCAGGGCGGACCCGGTCGACTGGGTTTGCGGGTGGGCGGAGCGGTTCGCCACGCGTCGCGGTCAGTGAGGGAGGGGTATGCCGGGCACCGGCAGCACCCCCGGTTTCTCGAGGTGCCGCCGTACCTCGGCTGCCGGGATCACGAGCGGTGGTCGTGTCAGCCGGCCGGTTCCGGCAGGGTGTGCAGGGCGGTGCGCAGTACGGTGGCCAGCCGTCCGGCCGTGTCGGGCGGGAGGTCGCCGAAGAGGCGGGTGTAGGCGGCGGTGGTGGCGCGGGCCAGGTCCTCGGTGAGCGCGGCGCCCTTGGGGGTGAGGCTGACCCAGGAGCTGCGGCCGTCGGTGGGGTCGGGCGCGCGCTCGGCCAGGCCGATGGCGGTGAGGCGCAGCAGGGCGTTGCTGGTGCCGCCGGACGACAGCATCGACCGGCGGGCCAGTTCCGAGGGCTTGAGCCGGTGCGGCGGCCGGGCCCGGCGCAGCGCGGCCAGCACCTCGAATTCGGCGTAGGTGACACCGTGCGGGGACAGCACGTCGTGGGCCGCCGCGTCGCAGCGGACCGCCAGCATCCGGACGCGTTCGGCCAGTTCCAGCGGCAGGGTCGCGACCTCGGGAAGCTCGGTACGCCAGGCGTCCATGACCTCGTCGACGCGGTCCTGGTGCTCCATGCCTCAGACTAACCACCAGAACCTTCGCTTTTGGGAAAGCCATCTGAGAAGGAATCGTCATGTACCAGGACGTACTGGGGATGTGATGGGCGTCGATCTGAGCAAGGGAGACCTGCCGGACGAGGCGGAGACCCGCTGGGTCACCACGACCGTCGACGCGATGCCGCGGCCCGGCCGGGGGAGCGACGAGCCGTGGAAACTGTCGATCGGCGGCCTGCTCGCCCGGCACCCGCGGGCGCCGCGCGGGGCCGGCCGGGTGCTCGGCCTGCTCGACCGGTTCGGGGCCATCGAGTTCGGCCCGAAGAAGGTCGGCTTCGACGGAGACGACGTGCCCTGGAGCAAGGTCATCGAGATCCGCACCCGCACCGTCGACGACATCGTGCTCGGCCCGGTCTCCGCGTCGGCCATCGACCAGGTACGCGACTTCCTGCCGCCGATCCCGGGCCGCAAGTGGGCGGTGCGGCAGGCGGTGCAGACCGTGACCGCGCTGGTGCTCGCCGCCCGCGAGGACCTGATCGAGGAGCGCGACGACCGCGTCCCGATCCCCTGCGAGATCGTCTACCTGGGCCGGCTGGGCGGGGTCAAGCGGATCGAGGCGGGCCTGTTCGCCGCCCTGTGCATGGACCGGCGGCCGGAGGCCGGCGCCGCGCTGCTCGACCTGGCCGCCCGGCACCGCGTCGCGGTGTGCCCGGCCGAGCCGCACCGGCTGGCGGGCGGCACCGCCCAGCGCGCCCAGGTGCTGCGCCGCCGTACCCGGGCCGCCGCCGCCCGCATCCGCGCCGCCGCGGAGAACCGCCTGCCCGGCTGACCGGCGGGCGCTACGCTCGGCGGTGATGAAGAGGCTGCTGATCGTCCACCACACGACGTCGCCCAGCCTGCGGGCGATGTTCGAGTCGGTGCGCGACGGCGCGGGCACCGACGAGATCGAGGGCGTCGAGGTGGCCTGCCGGCCGGCGCTCACCGCCACCGCGGTGGACGCCCTGGAGGCCGACGCGTACGTGCTCGGCACCCCGGCGAACATCGGGTACATGTCCGGCGCGCTGAAGCACTTCTTCGACGGGATCTTCTATCCCTGCCAGGACGCGTCGGCCGGCCGGCCGTACGCCCTGTACGTGCACGGAAACAACGACACCACCGGGGCGGTCCGGGCCGTCGAGTCGATCGCCAAGGGCCTGGGCTGGGAGCGTGTGGCGCACCCGGTGAGCGTCGTCGGCGACCCGTCCCGCCAGGACCTTCAGCGGTGCTGGGAACTCGGCGCGACCGTCGCGGCCACGATCGGAGAGATGGAATGAGCGGATTCCGGCATGTGGTGATGTTCGTCTGGGCCGAGGGGACGACCACGGCCCAGCGGCAGGAGGTCGCGGACCGGCTCAGTGAACTGCCCGCGAAGATCCCGCAGATCGCGAGCTACAGCATGGGCACCAACGCGGGGATCAACCCCGGCACGTACGACTTCGTGGTGGTGGCCGACTTCGCCGGAGTCGACGACTACCTCGTCTACCGCGACCACCCGGTGCACCGCGCGGTGATCGAGGAGACCATCACCCCGATCGTGGAACGGCGCTCCGCCATCCAGTACGAACTGGGCTAGAGGGCGCGACCTCCGCACAGCCCCGGGCAGCTACCTAACAAACGCTTGTCTGAATTAGGTGGCCGGGTTAGTTTCGGTCTCGGCGGCCACGCCCCCTCCCGACGTCGCCCGCCGTGCGTAGTTCGCGCCCTGCGCTCGGCGGGCGGCCCGCCTCCCGCTTGACCTTGACGCCGGTGTCAGGGGATACCGTCGCAGGCGGCCACGGATCAGGGAGGGCCGGATGCGGATCGGTGAGCTGGCCGAACGGGCCGGCGTGAGCACGCGCGCGCTGCGCTACTACGAGCAGCAGGGGCTGCTGGTGGCGCGGCGTTCGAGCAACGGCTACCGGCAGTACGAGGAGTCCGATCTCCGGCTGGTCCAGGAGATCCGCTCCTTGCTGGCGGCGGGCTTCACGCTGGAGGACACCCGTCCGTTCGTGGACTGCCTGCGGGCGGGCCACCGGGAGGGGAGCGCCTGCCCGGAGTCGGTGGCGGTGTACCGGCGCAAGCTCGCCGAGATCGACGCCGACCTCCGCACCCTGATCAGGCGGCGGGCCGAGGTGGCCGGCCAACTCGCCCGGGCCTGCCCCGGCTGCGTCCTGTCCCCGGAGGAGAACGATGATCACGCTGACGACCGAGAACTTCGACGAGCGGGTGCTCCGCGCGGGCAAGCCGGTACTGGTCGACTTCTGGACGGAGTGGTGCCCCCCGTGCAAGATGATCGCGCCGGTCCTTGAGGAGATCGAGGCCGAGCGCGGCGACCGCCTCACCATCGCCAAGCTCAACGGCGACGAGCACCCGGAGATCGTACGGCGCTACGGCGTTCTGGGCTTCCCCACGCTCACCCTCTTCCGGGACGGCGAGATCGTCGAGCGCATCGTGGGCGCCCGCCCCAAGCGCCGCCTGCTCGCCGATCTGGACGCCCACCTCTGAACTCCCGGGGCCGGCCGGTATGTCCCGGTGAATTTATGCTGGAGCCTGCATCGTCAGTCGCCTTGCTGGCTGGGGAGGCCCAGTTTCGACGTGAAAATTTCGCGAGCGCTCTCGGCATCATCCGGGATGCTGTCGAGTTGCACCATCGTATGGTGCCGATAGCTTTCTCCCTCATTCCCCGATATGAAGAAACCCCGGTCGGGGATCCACTTCCCCTCGCTTCGTCGAAACCTGATCACGCCGAAGCCGATGTAGCCGGTCTGGCCTGATTCTATGGGAGTGTTGGAGAACGTGTAGTAAAACTCTCGGGTTGATTTGTCAAGGTAGCTTGCCAGGGTCACCCAGTGGCAGAAGGGGCGTCCGTCATTGTGGTAGTTCGTTCCGTCGAACACCCATAGCCTTCTTCGGGCGTCGTATCTGATCTCCCCTACACTGCATTGCCGGACTGTGGGTTCGCTAATGTATTCTCCCCAGAATCCTTCCATCAGGATGGGGTCGAGCCTTCGGCCGGCCAGGGCTCTCATGTATTGATAGATGCCGTTTGCTGCCACCCCGAATGGAATACCGAGTATGAGAATAATGAAATCTCTCATAATTTCGCATTGCGCCCTTCGTGGTTGATGCTTCGGGTGTGCGCTTGATTTGGCTGTCCGTAATGGTTGATATGGCTACTGGTCGTGGATGGCGCCTGCCGGGTGGAAAAGCCGCCTTGCGGTCGTTGAAATCTCGCTGTGGCGATCACTTTAGACTCCTTGGCGCCCCAGAGAACGGGATCAAGCCACGCGGATCAATTGGAACCGATTGCGTGGCGCCGCCTTGCCGGGCGGCTTCGCTCGCGTGCCGTCCAGTCGAGGAGGAGTGGCTGGAGCCGGTCCATCGCCTTGGCGAAGCGCGCCCCGGGGCGCGCGCCGGGAAGGCGTCTCGTCCGCCAGCGGACTCCGGCGGCCGGCCCTGGGCTCATCACGGCTGGTGCCGATCGCGGGCGGAGCAGGGCTCGTTGACACCCCGCGGCCCCGAAATTAACGTGACGCTGACGTCAATTCCAGTTTTGGAGGCGGTATGCCCGAGGCGGCCCCGAACGCCGATGCCGTCAGGACTCCGGCCGCCGGGCGCAACGGACCACCGGGAGGCCGACCCGGGCCGGCGGGCGAGGTGCGCGAACGCGGCGGCTTCGACGCCCACGGCCCGGCCGGACGGCGGTGAGCGTGGATCGCGGCGCCCTCCGCGCCGTCCTGCGGCGGGCCCTCGGCGACGAGGCGGCCGAGGTGACGAGGCTGCACCCGGTGTCCATGGGCGCGTCCCGGCACACCTTCGAGCTCACGGTGCGCAGCGGCGGCACGGAGCGGAGGATGGTCCTCCAACTCGACCGGGAGGGCGCCCCAGACGGCACCATCGACGTCGCCACGCAGACCGCGCTGGTTCGCGCGGCGGCGGGGGAGGGCGTTCCTGTCGCCGAGGTCGTCGCCTACGACTCCGCCCCCGCCGCGCTGGGCGCGCCCTTCGCGCTGGCCGCGCACGTGGAAGGCACCACACTGCCCCGGACGGTGCTGCGGGACCCCGCCTTCGCCGGGACACGACGGGGGTTCGCCGCCGAATGCGGGCGCATCCTCGCCGCCCTGCACCGCACACCCCGGGCGGCGCTGCCGCCGCTGGACGCCGGTGACCAGCTCGACCACGTCGTCTCGTGGATCGACCGGATCGGCGACCCGCTGCCCGCGTTCGAGCTGGCGATCGGCTGGCTGCGGCGCAACCGCCCCGCTCCCGTCCCGCCGGCCGTGGTCCACGGCGACTTCCGGCTCGGCAACCTGATCATGGGGCCGGACGGGGTGCGCGCCGTGCTCGACTGGGAGATGGCGCACCTGGGCGACCCGGCCGAGGACCTGGCCTGGCTGACGCTGCGGCCGTGGCGGTTCCGGGGTTCCGGCGAGGTCGGCGGCATGGGCGACCGCGCCGACCTGCTCGCCGCGTACGAGGCCGCGGCGGGCACGCCGCCCGACCCGGCGCGTTTCCACTGGTGGGAGGTGCTCGGAATGCTCAAATGGGGGTTGATCTGCCAGCGGCAGGCGCGCACCCACCTGGACGGCGTGGCGCGCTCGGTGGAACTGGCCGCGATCGGGCGGCGGGTGTGCGAGACCGAGTACGACCTGCTGGGGCTGATCTCATGACCGGACTGCACGGACGGCCGACCCTGGACGAGCTGCTGGAGGCCGTCCAGGAGTTCCTCACCGAAGTGATCGCGCCGGTGACCCCGGCCGAGCACGCCTACCACCTGCGGGTCGCGGTCAACGTCCTGGCCGTCGCCCGCCGCGAGGCGGCCCTGGGCACGGAGCAGGAGGCCGAACACACCGCGCGGCTCGCCGCCCTCGGGTTCGCCGACGACAGGGAACTCGCCGCCGCCCTGCGCGCCGGCACGGTCCCGCCGGAGGCCGAAACCGGGGTGCGCGAGGCCGTCTTCGCCGACGTCCTCGCCCGTCTCGCGGTCGCCAACCCCGCCTACCCCGCCCAGGAGGACCGGAAATGAGATTCGACGTCCCGCCGCATCTGCGCGAGCTGACCGGCCGGCTGCGCGAGTTCGTCGACGGCGAAGTCGTCCCGGCCGAGCCGGTGCTGCACCGCGGCGGCCCGGAGGCCCGGGCGACGCTGGTGCGGCTGCGGCAGGCGGCCAAGGACGCGGGCCTGTGGGCGCTCGGCCACCCGGCCGAGCTCGGCGGGGGCGGGATGTCCTTCCTGGACTACGTCTACGTCAACGAGATCCAGGGGCGCAGCGAGTACGGCCAGCTCGCCCTCGGCACCGCCACCCTCCAGGACACCCTGATGCTGCACCGGCACGCCTCGCCCGAGACCGCCGCCCGTTACGTGCCGGGGCTGGTGGCCGGGGAGATGATGCCGTCCTTCGCCATGACCGAGCCCGGCGTGTCCAGTTCGGACCCCACCCAGCTGGAGACCGCGGCCCGCCTCGATGGGGACGACTGGGTTGTTTCGGGCCGCAAGTGGTTCATCACCGGGGCGCGCGACGCCGCCTTCACCACGGTGATGTGCCGCACGGAGCCACCGGACGCGCCGCCGCACCGGGCGTTCAGCCTGATCCTCGTGCCGCGCGACGCCGCGGGGTACGAGCTGGTCCGCGACCTGCCCGTCCTCGGGATCGACCACGGCCACTACGAGATCGCCTTCCACGACGTGCGGACTCCCGCCCACAACCTGGTCGGCGAGCGGGGACGCGGGTTCCAGGTCGCCCAGGAGCGGCTGGGCCCCGGCCGTATCTTCCACGCGATGCGCTGGCTCGGCCAGGCGCAGCGCGCCCTGGAACTGATGGTCGGGCGGCTGCGCGAGCGCCGCGCGTTCGGCGAACCGCTGGCCGAGAAACAGCTCATGCAGCAGCACGTCTTCGAGTCCTACGCGCAGATCCAGGCATGCCGCCTGCTGACGCTCGACGCGGCGCGGGCCCTGGACGCGGGCGACGCGGCCCGCGTCGAGATCGCGACGATCAAGGTCCTCGGAGCGCGGATGATCAACGATGTGGTCGACCGCGCCCTCCAGGTCTTCGGCGCGGCCGGCCTGACCGACGACACCCCGCTCGGCTTTATGTACCGCACGGCCCGGTTCGCCCGCATCTACGACGGTCCCGACGAGGTCCACATCCGCTCGGTGGCCCGGACCCTGATCCGGGACGGTAGGGATCGGTGAGGAGAACGCGTTGAGTCCACGCGGTGGCAGTCCCATGGGGCGCGTGGTGTCCGGCCCGTCGGCGACCCAGCGCGAACGGCGTGACGCCGGGCCGGCGACCACCAAGGGCCGGCAGCGGCGCACCGAGATCCTCGCCGCGGCCCGCCGGGTGTTCGAAGAACGCGGCTTCGTGGAGACCCGCGTCGCCGACATCGTCGCCGCCGCACAGGTCGCCCAGGGCACCTTCTACACCTACTTCGACTCCAAGGACGCGGTGTTCGCCGAGGTGGCGCAGAGCGTCATCGACGACATGCTCGCCGGTCTGCACGCCCCCCGGCGACCCGGTGCCGGCCCCCGGCAGCGGGTACGGGACGGCCTGCAGCGCTTCATCGACGCGTTCCGCCCGAACGCCGTCATCATCGGCCTGATCGAGCAGGTCGGCACGTTCACCCCGGAGATGCGCAGGCTGCGGCTCGCCCTGCGGGAGTCGTTCGTCGCGATGTCGGCGCGCGGCATCGTGCGGATGCAGACCGAGGGCCACGCCGACCCCGACGTGGACCCGTTGATGACCGCGGAGGTGCTGGGCGCGATGGTGGATCAGACCTGTTACGTCTGGTTCTCCCTCGGCAAGGAGTTCGACGCGACCGAGGTGCTGGACTCGCTGTCGCTGGTCTGGTCCCGCGCGATCGGCCTGCCCGAGGACGGCGAGACCCCCGCCGGGGAACCGGGTGACGCGGCCACCTGATCCGCAGCGCACCTGCTAGCGTCACGCCCCGTGGGGGAGCAGGTGTACGTGGGGAACGCGACCGTGGACGCCGCCGGCGACCGCGGCTGGCTGCTCGGGCACTTCAAGCCGGCCGGCGACGCACGGCACAGCACGGACGTGGAGATCAAGTGGGGTGTCCACCCGCGCGGCGACCGGCGCACGCGATGGGTCACCGGCGAGACGCGCACGGCCCTGCTGATGCTGATCAGCGGCCGGTTCCGGGTGGAGTTGCCGGGACGCAGCGTGCTCCTGGCCGAGCAGGGCGACTACGTGGTCTGGGGCCACGGCGTGGACCACTCCTGGCACGCCGAGGAGGAATCGGTGGTGCTGACGGTCCGCTGGCCGTCCGTCCCCGGCTACGCGATCCCGCAGTGAACGCCGCGGACCACCCGGCCGAGTGCGGAGGAGCGGGCAGCGCCCGCCCCCTTTGGACGGTTCCGGCGCGGGACGTTCGCCGGCCGAAAAGGAGATGAGAAGCGGACGGGTTCCACAGATCATTGCCGCTGTGGAGAGAACGCGGGCGAGACTGACGATCGGTGAGCTGCGCCAGGCGTGCAACATCCTGCTGACCGAGGCCGAACGCCTGTACGGCGCCGACTTCGACCTGGCGGACGCCGAGTACGACTACTACTGGAACCTGCAACTGGACGCGATCTTCGACCTCACGGAGAAGGACCAGGACTCACGGATCGACTGCGGGCAGATCAGTGACGACGCGGCGGAGATCGCCGCATTGTTGCGCCGGGACGATCTGATTGCGCTGTGGCACGACCTGGAGCACGCCGTTGGCCTGCTACGGCTCCTGGCGTACATGGACCTGCCGGGCGGCGTACAGAATCCCGTGTTTCCGGACGCGCCGAGTGGCGGCCCCCACTCGGATGGGGCCCTGCATGCCGGTCGCCCGGGACCGTCCCCCATGGCCCGCCGCCAATTAAGGTCTGACTGACCGCCGGTCCAGGGCTGTCGGCGCTGGGCCGAATTTCCGGGTCGGTAAGTGCTCCGTGCTGGACCGGGGTTCGTCCAACGTGCAAAGCGTCAGGGCGGGCCGGGCGGCGACCGCCGCACGTTCGCGCCCTGGAGAGGGTCGGGACCGGGATGTGGCAATGGGTGGGGCGCGTGCGGCGCCGGTTTCGTGACGCGGCTGAGGCGACGCGGGTCGAGTCCGCTTTCAACAGCGGCCTGGTGGCCAAGCAGAAGGGGCTGCTGCGGCAGGCCGAGGAGTACCTGCGGAGTGCCGCCGACGCGGGGCATTCCCGCGCCATGCGGAACCTCGCGATCGTGCTCATCGAGACCGGCCGGAGGGAAGAGGCCGAATCATGGCTGCGCCGCGCCGTCGAGACCGGTGGTGAAACCACCGCCATGCACAACCTGGCCTGCCTGCTCTACGAGTCGGAACGGGCGGAAGAGGCCGAGCAGTGGTGGCGGCGCGCCGCTGAGAAAGGCGACTTCGAGTCCATGTACAGCCTCGGCATCCTGCTCGGCAGGTCGGAGCGGATGGCCGAGGCCGAGCGGTGGTACCGGCGCGCCGCCGACGGCGGGCACCTCGACGCCATGTGCGGCCTCGGCATCCTGCTCGCGAAGTCGGAGCGGACGACCGAGGCGGAGCGGTGGTGGCGGAGCGCCGCCGAGAAGGGCCACTTCGACGCGACGGTGAACCTCGGCAACCTGATGACGAGGACGGGGCGGGTGGGCGAGGCCGCGGTGTGGCGCAGGCGCGCGGCTGAGCTGGACCCGTCCTGAACCGTGCCCGGGCGGGTTCAGTGGACGCAGATGCCGTCGAAGAGGACCTTGAGGTAGTGGTCGGCCAGGTCGCCGGCGTCGAACGAGCCGCCCGGCTGGAACCAGCGGACGGTCACCCCGATGGTGTCGCGGATCATCCGGTAGGTCAGCCGGGCGTTGATGTCGGCGCGGAAGATCCCGGCCTGCCGGCCCCGCTCGATCTCGGCGAGCCACAGCTGCTCCACCTCGTTCTCGGCCTTGCCGAGATAGCCGAAGCGGGGCATGTCCCGTAGGTAGTTCCAGTCGTTCTGCAGCACCGTGACGGCGGCCCGGTGCGGTTCGAGGGCGTCGAAGCAGATGCGGACCAGCGCGGAGAGGACCTCGCGCGGTTCGCCGCCCCGCTCGACCACGGCCCGGCTGGACGCGGTGAGCTCGTCGAAGTACCCCGACAGGATCTCGTCGACGATCGACTCCTTGGAGTCGAAGTGGTGGTAGAGGCTGCCCGACAGGATTCCGGCCTCCTCGGCGATGTTGCGCACCGTGGTGGCCTGGAAGCCCTTCTTGGCGAAGAGTTCGGCCGCGAGCCGCACCAGGTGCTCCCGCCGTTCGGAGGCGAGAGCCGGAGATCCCTTGGTGCGCCGGCGGCCCGCCCCCGTGCCGCCCGCCCGGGCCGTGGACCGCCCGGAATTCGCGCTCGTGGTCGTCACCCCCTCATTATGCCGGGCTCGTCCGGCGGCCCGTCCCGGCCGCGTTGACATCACGTTACTTCCTGTACCAAGCGCTTGGTGTCCTGCGTTTCTCCTTGTTTCGTGACCGCGTGTACAACTCCGCGCCGGGACTGAGCAGCCGTGAACCCCTGAGACCGAGCTTGGCAAGATCACCCATAGCGTCCGTTGTGTCCCCTTACTTACGCTTTCCAGGCGTAAGTAAGGGGGAAGATCATGGACCAGGAGATCGCGCCGTGGGCGTCACCGGCCGCGCGGGCCCGGATCGCGGAGGTTGCCGCGGGGCTGACCGACCTCTCGCCGGGCGGCGTGCTGGCCACCGTTGAGACCGCGCTGCACGAGCACGCCCGGCAGTTCGACGACGAGGGCATCGTCCTGTACGCGGGCACCAACGTGCTCGGGCCCGCCGCGCGCCGGGTGAGCGAGCCGCTGGTCTCCGGACGGCCCAGCATGGGCTGGCCGGGGGAGAAGTACCAGGCCGGGCTCGACCACTTCGACACCCTGGAGGTGCTGGCCCCCACCCTGGTGGCCCGCGTGATGGGCGCCCGCTTCGCCGAGGTGCGCAGCCACAGCGCCACCCTCGCCAACCTCGCCGTCTACACCGCGCTCACCGAGCCGGGCGACACCATCGCGGTGCTGCCCGAGCGGGCCGGCGGGCACACCAGCCACCACGCGGTAGGCGCCCCGGGGGTGCGGGGCCTGCGGGTGGCGGACCTGCCCTACGACGCGGACGCCTACGACGTGGACCTCGCCGCGCTGCCCGGCTTCCTGGCCCACGAGCGGCCGAAGGTGGTGGTCATCGGCGCCAGCATGATGCTCTTCCCGCACCGGGTGGACGCGATCAAGGAGGCGGTGGCCGCCGCCGGCGCGGTCCTGGTGTACGACGCCTCGCACCTGGCCGGGCTGGTCGCCGCCGGGCGGTTCCAGCGCCCGCTGGCCGAGGGCGCGGACGTGTTGACGTTCTCCACCTACAAGTCCTTCGGCGGCCCGCCCGGCGGCGCGATCGCCACCGACGACCCGGCGCTGGCCGAGCGGATCTCGGCCGCCGTCTTCCCCGGCTTGACCGCCAACTACGACGCCGGCCGGCTCGCCCCCCTCGCGGTCACCGCCGCGGAGATCCTGGCCGACGGCGGCGCGTACGCCGACCGCTGCATGGCGGGCGCGCGCACGCTCGCGGCGGCCCTGCACGACGAGGGTCTCACCGTGGCCGGTGCGGACCGCGGCTTCACCGCCTCCCACCACGTCGCGGTTGACGTGAGCGGGCTGGGCGGCGGGCGGGCGGCGATGGCCCGGCTGGCCGAGGCGGGGATCTACCTCAGCGCCATCGGCCTGCCCCGGCAGCGCCCCGGCGAGCCCGACCGGGGGCTGCGCATCGGCACCCAGGAGGTCACCCGCCGCGGCCTGGACACGGGCGACCTGCGGCAGGTCGCCGCCTGGATGGCCGACGTGCTCCTGCGCGGGGCCGACCCGGGCGCCGTCCGCAAGGCCGCCGCGGAGCTGCGCGCCCGCCGGTCCTGATCAGGGCGGGTCGGGCGGGAGGGCCGCGGCGGCCGCCGCGGCCTCGGCCAGCCGGCCGCGCAGCGTCCGGACGAGCTCGTCGCCCTGCGCGGTGAGCCGCTCGATGGCGGACACCGCGAGGTCGTCCCGGACCGTGTCGGCCACCAGCTCGTCGTACTCGTGCGCCCGCTCGGCCAGCGTTTCGAGCTGCCGGTGCGCCCGCAGCGCCTCGTCCGCGGCCAGGGCGTGGTCGGCGTAGCGCTCCAGGGCCTCGATCCGCCGGGTGACCGCCCGGACCGACTGCTCCAGCTTCTCCCGCAGCGAGCTCACCGCCGCCTGGACCTCGGGCGGGACCGTGTCGCTCAGGAAGGGGTCCTGCTCGTGCCGCAGCCGGGCCTGGCGGGCCAGCACGCGCGCGATCTCCCATTCCTGGCGGGGCAGTGTGACGGCGTTGTCCACCGAGTCCAGCATCCCCTGCCGGTTGACCTCGGACTCCCGGACGGCCGCGATCGCCCGCTGCGCCCGGAGCATCAGCCGGCGGGCCTCCTCGTCGAAGTCCTCGGGACCGAGGGAGTGGTCGCGGCGCGCCCGTTCCACCCGGTCCCGCTGCCGGGTGTCGCGCATGTGCACGAGGAGGAGCGCGCCCAGGACGACGGGCGCGGCGGCCGCCGCCCAGGCCCAGGCCCACAGGGACATCCAGAGCAGGCCGAGGACGGCCAGCGCGGGACCGGCCTCGCGGAGCGGCGCGCGCCGCGTCCGCAGCGCCTCGGCCCCGCCGGGCAGCTCCGGGTCGACCACGCGGCGCAGCGGTTCCGGCCCGTCGTGGACGTGCTCGGCCGCCGGATTCTGTAACCGCCAGGGAGCGCCGACATTGGTCTGGAAGGCGAAGTCGCCGACCTCGACGACCACCTCGGCCGGGCCGTGCGGCAGCCGGCCCGAGCGGACGGTCTTGTCCCCGCCGGGACCGGTGAACCGGATCCACCAGCCACCGGCGGTCTCCGAGCACATGTAGCGGCCGGGTGCCACGTCGACGCCGACGAAGAACGTCCCCCTCCCCGGGAGGGGGTTCCTACCGGCCGTCACGGCCATTCGAGACCTCCGAGCGGAGCGGTGGAATCACCGTATTTTCCCTAGGATGCCGGGTGGCTTGTCCGAGTTATTGCAATTTCACAGGTTTCCTGGCTGGAATGTGGTGCTGGGATACTGCCGCCATGGTCGTGGATCCGCTGGGGGAGGTCCCATGGGCGATGCAACTCGCGGTACGGGCGGAGAAGGCCGACCCGCCCTCCCATGACGCGGTGTGCGAGGCCGCGGCGGCGGCCGTCGTCCGGCTGCTGACCGACGAGCGCGTGGTCGGCGGGGACGAAGGGGAGTGGGCCGCGCAGGTGCACCGGTGGGAGTCGGGTCGGATCCGCAAGGTCGCCCGCCGGGCCCGCGGCGCGCGCTGGCGGGCGGTGCTGGAACTGCCGGGGGTCACGGTCGAGCACGCCGGAGCCCAGGTCCGCGCGTTCGTCCCCGGCCCGGTCGACGACGTTCCCGCCGAGCTGGCCAAGCTCCAGGTGGCCGGGCTGGACCTGCCCGCGGCCGACCCCCCGGCCCCGCCGCCGGAACCGCCGTACGCGGCCCTCGCCCTCAACCCCGACGTCGCCATGAGCACCGGCAAGGCCGCGGCGCAGAGCGGTCATGCGGCGCACCTGCTGCTGCGCCGGGCCCCGGCGCCCGCGGTGGCGGCCTGGCTCGCCGCCGGGGCCCGGGTGCATCTCGTCCGGGGCGCGCCCTGGCGCGAGTGCGCCCGCCGCGCCACCGTGGCCGTCCGGGACGCGGGCTTCACCGAGGTGCCGCCGGGCACGATGACCGCGGTCGCCTGGACGGTGAGCTGAGCCATCAGGCCGGGGGCGGACCGGACGGTGGCGGACCGGACGGTGGCGGACCGGACGGCTGGTCGGACTGCCGCTGCCAGCGGTTGAGGGCGGCCAGCGCGATCTCCTGGGTGCGGCTCATGCCGGCGGGGGCGGGTGCCGCACCGGGTTCGGCGGGTGCGGGGGCGGGGGTGCGCCCCACCCGTACCTTGACGCTGAGCGCGTAGGAGACGGCCAGCAGCACCAGCAGGACCGCCAGGTAGATGCCATGCTCCAGCAGCCTGCCCATGCGGCCCGACCACAGGTCGAGCACGCAGAACACGGCGAACCCGGCGCTCCAGCCGAACAGCACCGGCAGGAACAGCACGTCCCGCCGCCGGACCAGCCCGGCCAGGGCGATCAGGACCAATGCCGCCTGGACCACCTTGGCCGCGACCAGCGCCGGGGTGGCCGCGCCGGCCGCGCCGACCGTGTCGCGCAGGTAGCCCGCCAGGTCGGCCCGGTGGTCGGACCAGCCGACCAGCGAGGCCAGCAGCGCGGTGAGCCCGTAGACGACGAGGAAGATCCCGACGGGGTAGTGCAGGCGGTGCCAGTTCTCACCCCGTGGTGGCACCGGCACCGGGTACGCGGGTGCCGCCGGCCCGGGTGCGGGCGACGGCGCGGCGGGCATCCCCTGCACCGGGGTTGGCCGGTCGGTGGGGCCGGCCGGCGGCGGTGTCAGGTGCTGGGTGGCGTCGGCCGCACCGGGCTCCGGTGGCGGAGCGATGCGCTGGGTGGCGTCGGCCGCGGCGGGTTCCGGGGGCGGGGCGTTCGGTTTCGGTGGCAGGGGGAGGTCCTGGCGGGTCACCTCGGACCCCCGGCGGGCCGGCCCCTGGGGCGGTCCTTGGGGCGGTCCTTGGTCGCCGGTCGGCGTCGCCCACGGGTCGTCGGCCGCGCCGTCCCGCCCCGAATCCGACATCGTCATGCCGTCACCTTCTCCGCTGATCGGTCGCCCCGTCAGCGAAAGATATCCCGGATCGCCGGCATGGATCGTGCCGGACATTCCCGTGGCGCGGGCGTTCAGTGCCGGGACAGGTCGAATCTGCCGCCCTTCACCTGGGACACGAATCCGAGCCACTGGGCGGCGGAGAACATCAGGACGCCGCCCGCCGGAAGTCTGCTGTCGCGGACGGCGACGGCGTCCGGAGCGGGGGCCAGTTCCACGCAGTTGCTCTGATGTCCGCTATGCGAACTTGTGCGCCAAAGCGTCATGTTCACCGTAAAGGGTGCCATTCCTGTACCTTGTTGGAGTAAATCAGCGAAGTTCGTCCGCCACGCGTGCGATCAGCGCAAACGAGTCGTCTGGGCTGAGGGAAGCCGCGTGGATATGGTCGAACACCTGCCGGTACAGGCCGATTTCGTGCTCACTCTCGAAACAGATACCACCCAGCAGATGTTCTATGCAGACGATATCCGGATCGGCGGGATCGGGGAACTCCAGGAGCGCGAAGGCGCCCGCCACCGCGTGATGCGCGCCGTATGAGAACGGCAGTACCCGCACCTCCACGTTGGGCAGTCGCATGGTTTCGAGAAGGTGCTCGACTTGGTGGAGCATCCCCTGGCGGCCGCCGGCCACCCGCCTGATGACTGATTCATCCAGAATTGCCGAGAATTCCACCGGCTCTTCGGAGGTGAGAATGCGCTGGCGTTCCAGGCGCGCCGCGACGAACTGCTCGGCGGCGTGCACGTCGCGGGCGTAGGGGTCGCGGTCCATCAGCGCCCGCGCGTACTCCTCGGTCTGGAGCAGACCGGGCATGATCTGTGCCTCGTAGGTGCACAGCCGCGTGGCGGCGGCCTCCAGCCCGATGTAGGTGAGGTAGTCCTTGGACAGCACGCCGTCGTAGCTGTTCCACCAACTGCGCTCGCGGGCCTCGCGGGCGATGGCGACGAGATGGTCCATGTGCCGCCCGTCCACCTCGTACACGGCGAGCAGGTCGCGCACGTCCCGGGGGTGGATGCGGACCCGCCCGGTCTCCATCCGGGAGATCTTGGAGGGCGAGCATTCCAGGCGTGCCGCCACCTCTTCGCAGGTCATGTCCACGGACTCGCGTAGCCTGCGCAGTTCGTTGGCCAACCTTCGACGCCGAATGGTCGGACTGTGCGGGGTGGGCATCGGGGGCCTCCCTCCGATCGTGGTGCGGGAGTTCGGTCAGGGGTCTCTCAGAGGTCTCTCGGCGGTCCGTATACCACCGATTTGTGGTGAAACGCGACTGCGCAACCCTCCCAGTCTGCTCTGCGGATCCGAGCAACGGCAAGCAAAATTTAATGTATTACTTTACGCGGGCGGCTTGCAGATCACGTCATGGCCGATAATGCTGAGTTCCGTCGGGCCGCGCGCTTCATGGAAGTGATCGAGGATGACGCCTGACGATACGGGAACAGCCGCGTGGGCGCAGACGCGGATCGATTATCTGGAAAAGCTCGGCGATGAACTCGTCAATCGCGGCTTCCGGGTGCGGATCACCGTGCCCCGGGGGCAGCCGCCGAGCCTGCACGTGATGAACCCGGACGCATCGGCACTGACGGAGAACATCCTGGTCGAAGCCGGCGCGGAGGGTTGGTGGTACTGGTGGTCGTGGGCGGAGCGGATCGCCACCGCCGACGACGTCATGGGCGCGGCCGACCGGGTCGCACGGGTCCTGGCGGTGAGTTGAGGACGGTGATCATGCAGGTGGCACCCCGGATCGAGGCGCATCTGCATGATCACTTCAACGGGTGTCCCGCCCTCACCCGCGCGGCTCGCGCGGCAGGCCGAGAGTGCGCTCGGCGATGATGTTGCGCTGGATCTCGCTCGACCCCGCGTAGATCGTGTCCGACCGGCTGAACAGCAGCAACCGCTGGGCGTCGGACAGGTCATAGGGGGCGCCGTCCGCGACCAGACCCGCCACCCCCCGGACGTCGACGGCCAGCTCGCCCAGCCTGCGGTGCCATTCCGACCAGTAGAGCTTGGCGATCGACGCCTCCGGTCCGGGCTCTCCGGCCGACAGCGACCGCATGGTGCGCAGCGCGTTCAGGCGCATGACGTCCAGTTCCATCCACGCCCGGGCCAGCCGGTCGCGGATCAGCGGGTCCCGGTTCGCGCCGCTGCGCCGGGCCGCGGCGACCACCTCGTCGAGTTCCCGGCGGAACAGGATCTGCTGCCCCAGCGTCGAGGCACCCCGCTCGTACCCCAGCGTCGCCATCGCCACCCGCCAGCCCTCGCCGGGAGCGCCCAGGATGTCGTCCGCGGCGGTCTTCGCGCCGTCGAAGAAGACCTCGTTGAACTCGCTGGTCCCGGTGGCCTGCACGATCGGGCGCACCTCGACGCCCGGCTGGTCCATCGGCACCAGCAGGTAGGACAGCCCCCGGTGCCGGGTGGAGCCGGGCTCGGTGCGGCACAGCACGAAGCACCAGTCGGCCACGTGCGCCAGCGACGTCCAGACCTTCTGGCCGTGCAGCACCCACTCGTCGCCGACGAGCTCGGCCCGGGTCCGCACCCCGGCCAGGTCGGACCCCGCCGAAGGTTCCGAGTACCCCTGGCACCACAGTTCCTCGCCGCGCCGGATCGGCGGCAGGAAGCGGCGCTTGTGCCGCTCGGTGCCGAAGTCGATGATGGTCGGGCCGATCAGCCCCTCGCCGATGTGCCCCACCCGGTGTGGGGCTCCGGCCCGCGCGTACTCCTCGAAGAAGGCGACCTGCTGCTCCAGGGTCGCGTTCCGCCCGCCGTGCTCGGCCGGCCAGCCCAGGCAGGTCCAGCCGGCCGCGCCCAGATGCCGTTCCCAGGCCAGGCGGATCTCGTGCCCCTCGTGCTCGCGGCCGGGACCGCCCAACCCGCGGGCGGCGGCGAACTCGCCTGAGAGGTTCTCCTCCAGCCACCGGCGGACCTCGGCCCGGAACTCGTCCTCGCCCATCGCGGCGACCGCACCTCCCAGGTAGCACCGACCGGGGATGCTAACGCGGGGCCGGCCGGGCCACGGGATCCGTCCCGGAGGCCGGGACCTCAGCCGAGGCGGCGGTACGTCCCCGCGTACGGCGCGAACACCCCGAGCGAGGCGAGCCCCGTCCCCAGCGCGCGCGGCAGCGCGCGAAGGAGGCGGAGCACCGGCTCCGGCATCCCGTGCAGCAGCAGCCAGGCCAGCCAGCCGGCCGCCAGCACACCCCAGTGCGAGACCAGCCGGTAAAGGATGATCGCGGCTCCGGCCGGTGCGGCGGCGACGCCGAACGCCAGCAGCGCCGCGAGCATGCCCCCCTCGACGGCGCCCAGACCGCCGGGCAGGATCGGCAGCACGCTGCCCGCCGCCTGGGCGGCGAAGTAGGCCAGCGCGACCACGTGTGGAGGGACGTCGAGGCCGACCGCGCGGGCCGCGGCGAACAGCGCCAGGATCTCCAGCAGCCAGTTGGCGAGGGCCAGGGTCGTGAGCGCCCCCCACGCCCGCGGGCTCAGCCGCAGCGCCGCCCAGCCCGAACGCAGCCGGTCCACCTGGGGCGCGATCCTGGGGTGCCGCAGCACCGGCCCGAGCAGCCGGCCCCGCCACCGGAGCAGCGGGACGGCGGCCACCGCCAGGGCGGCGAGGCCCAGCAGGACCGGTGTCCGGGACGCGGGCTCGGCGAGTAGCGCCGCCAGCGCGACCACCGTGTAGGCGACCGACGTGACGACCCCGCCGATGAGGATCACGGCTGTTGCGAGTTGGGCGGAGGCCCCGGCGCCGCGCCACTGCCGGAAGGTGTAGACGACACTGACGGCCGGGCCGGCGGGCAGCGTGGTCGACAGTGCGTTGCCCGCGTATGTCACCGCGAAGGCCCGGCGTCGTGAGATGCCCACCCCGCCGCCGCGCAGCAGCCCGTGCTGCAACCAGGCGAACGCCCCCATCGACCCCAGTTCGGCGAGCACGAGGAGTGCCAGCCAGCCGGGCTCGGCCCGGGCGGCGGCGGCCCGGACGGCGTCGAGATCGGGCAGCTTGTCGGCGAGGAGCACGACCGAGACCACCCCGACCAGCAACAGCGACAGCTTGAGGACGAATCCGGGGGAGAGCCCGGGGGAGAGGTGGAGCCGACGCTTCTCCACGGCGTGCCCCCGCACCGCCGTCACATCCACCACCGGCTTCACCTTCCGTCGACCCGCTCAGCGCAACTCGCCGCCTGGTCAAGGCATTCCCGGGGCCGGGTTGCGAAACCGCAAAGAGGGTCCGGGTGCCAGGGGTGCCGAGTGGCGAACCGCCCGTGCCCAGGGGGCCGCCTCCGCGCCGGGCGAGGATGATTACGATTCGGTCACTGGCCGGGCAGCGGGGAGCGGGCCGCGTCGCCGAGCCCGGGGAAGGCCGGCCCCGGTGCGCGGCCCCGCCAGCGCACCGACCGGGCGACGGCCTCCTGCATGGCCTGGGCGGCGAACCCACGCAGGCCGGGCTCGTCGACGCCGGCCAGGCCGAGGTAGCCGGTCGTCACCGCGTCCTCCAGCGCCGCGCCGAGCCGCGCGCCGGCCTGTGCCGAGGTGACCTGTACCGGCAACCGGTAGGCGGGGGACGCCGCGACCGGTGCGGCGCGGCGCTCGGTCAGCAGCGCCACCAGCCGGTCGCGGGCCGCCCGGTGGGCCTCCCACAGGGCGCGCGCCCGGCGCCGCTGGTCGCCCTGGGAACGGGCGCCCAGCACCCCGTACCCGTACACCGCGGCGTGCTCCGCGGCCAGCGCCGCCTGCAACGCGGCCACCGTGCGCGCGTCGTTCACCGGGCCGCCGCCAGCGCCGCGGCGTGCCCGGCCTCGCAGGCCCCGATGCTGGCGAAGAGCTGGGCCAGGCCCGGGCCGACCCGCTGCACCGCGTCCGCCCGCTCGTGCGCCGCCGCCTGCTCGGCCGCGCGCAACGCCGCCAGCGCCGCCGCGGGCGTGCCGGGCGCGGCGGGCGGTACGGGGGACGGGGCGGGACTGCTCGGTATGGTGCCGGGGCGCCGGTGTGCACGGAGCACGGACAGGTGCTCGCGGTGATGTGCCAGCAGCGGGTCGATCCGGCCGGCCAGCCCCCCGTGCGAGCCGCGCACGGCCTCGTACAGCGCGATCAGGCGTTCCTCGGCGGTGACGGCCGCGGCCAGCACCGCCACGTCGGGGGCCGGGGCGGGTGGCGGCGGCGCGGGCTCGGAGCAGGCCGCCAGCAGCCCAGGGAAGGCGGTCGCGGCGACCCCGCCACCGATCCCGCCGAGCAGTGTGCGCCGGCGCACGGCACCATTCCCTGCGGGCAAACGTGTCTCCTCGGACATCACGCGGCCGACCGGGCCCCAGCATCCCACAGGCGGTCGAGGACGTGCCCGCGTCGGGCCCGGGCCCCGGAACGCACGGTGCCTGCGCCCGAACGGCCGTCGCGGCATCCGGCTGTCGATAGGCTTGAAGAGTTCGATCGCCGTGAAGAACGCGGCCCGGCCCAGAGGAGGTCCCATGAGCCACGCGCCCCGCCGTGGTCGCGCTCAGCGGGATCATGACGCAGCCCCCCAGGGCCGAACAGGGCCGAAGGGCGCCGACCGGCGGCATGAGCGGTCCGCGCGCACGCCCGCTGAGACGGCGAACGCGCTGTCCGAACTGTTCGAGCCCGCCGTCGCCGCCCAGGGCTTCGACCTGGAGGAGATCGACGTGCGCCCGGCGGGCCGCCGCCGGCTGGTCAGGGTGGTCATCGACGTCGACGGCGGGATCGGTCTCGACGACATCGCGACGGTCAGCCAGGAGCTGGCGCGGCTGCTCGACGACGGTGACGTCATGGGATCCGCGCCGTACGTGCTGGAGGTGACCTCGCCGGGCGTCGACCGCCCGCTGACCGAGCCGCGCCACTGGCGGCGCGCCACCGGCCGCCTGGTCCGCACGGCGCTCACCGCGGGCGGTGAGATCGAGGGCAGGGTGACCTCCGTCGACGACGGCGGGGTCCTGTTCGCGATCGCCGCCGGACGCCGCGGGAATGGTCAGACCACGACACGTCGGCTGGGCTTCGAGGAACTGGGCCGGGGCCGCGTGCAGGTGGAGTTCCGCAGGCTCGACGAGGCCTCAGATCAGCCCGCCGCCGCGGACGAGGATTAGAGGGGGAGCCTCGTGGACATTGATATGACCGCTCTGCGCAGCCTGGAGAGCGAGAAGGACATCTCGCTCGACCTGGTCGTCAAGGCCATCGAAGACGCCTTGCTGATCGCCTACCACCGCACCGAGGGCGCGGCGGCACGGGCCCGGGTGCAGCTCGACCGGAGCACCGGCCACGTCACGGTGTGGGCGGCGGAGCTCGACGAGGAGGGCAATGTCCTCCGGGAATACGACGACACGCCCGGTGGTTTCGGACGTATTGCGGCGACCACGGCCAAGCAGGTCATCCTGCAGCGGCTGCGCGACGCCGAGGACGAGCTCAACTTCGGCGAGTACGCCGGCCGCGAGGGTGACATCGTCTCGGGCATTATTCAGCAGGGCAAGGACCCGCGGAACGTGTTGGTCGACCTCGGCAAGATCGAGGCCGTCCTGCCGCCGCAGGAACAGGTGCCCGGCGAGTCCTACGACCACGGCGAGCGGCTGCGCGCCTACGTGGTGCAGGTCCGCAAGGGGCATCGCGGTCCCTCGATCACGCTGTCCCGGACGCATCCCAACCTGGTGCGCAAGCTGTTCGCGCTGGAGGTTCCGGAGATCGCCGACGGCACGGTGGAGATCGCGGCCATCGCCCGGGAGGCCGGGCACCGGACGAAGATCGCCGTTCGTTCCCGCAAGCCGGGCGTGAACGCCAAGGGGGCCTGCATCGGCCCGCTCGGCAGCCGTGTCCGCAACGTGATGACCGAGTTGCACGGCGAGAAGATCGACATCGTCGACTGGTCCGACGAGCCCGCGTCCTTCGTGGGCAACGCGCTGTCGCCCGCCCGGGTCAACAGCGTTGAGGTGGTCGACGCCGAAGCCCGGGTGGCCCGGGTGATTGTGCCTGATTATCAGCTTTCGCTGGCGATCGGGAAGGAAGGGCAGAATGCCCGGCTTGCCGCGCGGTTGACCGGTTGGCGAATTGATATCCGTCCAGACACGGAACGGGCGGAAGATCCGGGATCGGCCAGTACGGCCGGTCCCGCCGACGCCTCGGCGCGGTAGACTCGTGTCACGTGGCCGGGCGGTCCCACTGCGTACTTGCGTGGGCTGCCGGGTTCGCACGGTCAAGTCCGACCTGCTGCGCCTGGTGGTGGTCGAGGGCGACATCGTCCCCGACCCTCGCGGGCGGCTGCCGGGACGGGGTGCTTCGTTGCACCCCGACCTGGGATGTCTCGAGCTCGCAGAGCGTCGTCGGGCGTTCTCCCGGGCGTTTCGCCTGGCGAGGCCGCTCGGTACCGATGTGCTGCGAGAGCACCTCGGGGCAGGGCCCGCGCACCCCGCGCGGCAGGATGGCAATGGCAAAGGTTAAGCGACGTCTAGTCGGAAGCAGGTCGAGATTGCTATGAGCGCTCGATGAGCACGCCGCGATGAGTACGGCAGGTTAGCGACGGTCCGGAGGCCGCCCCCCGGACCGAGTTAGGGAGTGCAGTGGCGAAGGTCCGGGTTTACGAACTCGCCAAGGAGTTCGGTGTAGAGAGCAAGGTCGTCATGGCCAAGCTCCAGGAAATGGGCGAGTTCGTCCGGTCGGCATCCTCCACGATTGAGGCGCCGGTCGTTCGCAAGCTCACAGAAGCTTTCTCCAACCCGTCCGGCAAGGGCGGAGACAACAAGTCCAAGCCGCGGCGCCCGCAGGGCCCGCGGCCGGCGGCGCCGCGTCCACCGGTGCCCGAGAGCGCGCGTTCCGGCGCGCCCAAGCCGGGTCCGGCGGCGCCCAAGCCCGGGCCCCGGCCCGGTCCCGTGCCCAAGCCCGGCCCCGCGGGGGCCCGGCCCGGCCCGCGGCCGAGTCCCGGTCCCGTGCCGCCCGCGCCGAGCACGCCCGTGCCTCCGGTGCCCGGCACCACGGAGCGGCCCGCCCCGGCGGCGCCCGTCGCGCCTGCCGCGCAGGCCGGTGGCCCGCAGGCCGGTGGCCCGCAGGCCGGTGGTCCGCAGGCCGGTGGTCCGCAGGGCGGCCCGTCCGCGCCCAAGCCCGGCCCGCGTGCGCCCAAGCCCGGCCCGCGGCCCGGTCCCCGGCAGGGCGGCGACCGCGGTCGGCCGAGCGGCCCGCGGCCCGGTAACAACCCGTTCAGCTCGACCAACACCGGCATGGGCGCTCCGCCCAAGCCCGGTCCGCGGCCCGGCCCGGCGCGGGGCGACCGCCCCGGCGGTGACCGGCCCAGCGCCGACCGGCCCGGTGGTCCGCGGCCGGCGGCCGGCGGCCGGCCGGGTGCTCCGGGGGCCGGCGGTCCCCGGCCCAGCCCCGGCTCCATGCCGCCCCGGCCGGGCGGCCCGCGGCCGAGCCCGATGAACATGCCGTCCTCGCGGCCGTCCGGTGGCGGTGGCGGCGGTGGCCGTCCGGGTGGTCCCGGCGGTGGCCGCGGTGGTCCCGGCGGTGGCGGCGGCGGTCGTCCCGGCGGCGGTGGCCGTCCGGGCGGCGGCGGTCGTCCCGGCGGTGGCGGCGGCTTCGGCGGCCCGCGCACCGGTGCCGGTGGCGGCGGTGGCGGCGGCGGTCGTCCCGGTGGCGGCGGCGGCTTCGGCGGTCCCCGTCCCGGTGGTGGCGGTCGCGGTCGCGGCGGCACCGCGGGTGCGTTCGGCCGGCCCGGCGGGCGTCCCGCCCGGGGCCGCAAGTCGAAGAAGCAGCGGCGTCAAGAGTTCGACAACATGCAGGCGCCCGCCATTGGCGGCGTCCAGGCCCCACGCGGTAACGGCAAGGCCATCCGGCTTCCGCAGGGCGCGTCCCTGACCGACTTCGCGGAGAAGATCGGGGCGAACCCGGCGGCGCTGGTGCAGATCATGATGCACCTCGGCGAGATGGTCACCGCGACCCAGTCGGTCAGCGAGGACACTCTCAAGATCCTCGGCGAGGAGCTCGACTTCGACGTCCACGTGGTCAGCCCCGAGGACGAGGACCGCGAACTGCTCGAGTCGTTCGACATCGAGTACGGCGAGGACGAGGGCGGCGAGGACCACCTCCAGGTCCGCCCGCCGGTCGTGACCGTCATGGGTCACGTCGACCACGGTAAGACGCGGCTGCTCGACGCGATCCGCAACGCCAACGTGGTGGCCGGCGAGGCCGGCGGCATCACCCAGCACATCGGCGCGTACCAGGTCCAGACCGAGGTCGACGGCCAGGAACGCAAGATCACCTTCATCGACACCCCGGGTCACGAGGCGTTCACCGCCATGCGGGCCCGTGGCGCCGACACCACCGACCTGGTGGTGCTGGTGGTCGCCGCCGACGACGGTGTGAAGCCGCAGACCACCGAGGCCATCGACCACGCCACGGCGGCCGGTGTGCCGATCGTGGTGGCGGTCAACAAGATCGACAAGGAGGGCGCCGACCCGCAGCGGGTGCGCGCCCAGCTCACCGAGTACGGCCTGGTCGCCGAGGAGTTCGGCGG
This sequence comes from Actinomadura craniellae, assembly GCF_003289645.1. Taxonomy (GTDB): domain Bacteria; phylum Actinomycetota; class Actinomycetes; order Streptosporangiales; family Streptosporangiaceae; genus Actinomadura_D; species Actinomadura_D craniellae. The sequence goes on from NZ_QLYX01000015.1 coordinate 32,459, forward strand.
GCAGACCCTGTTCGTCGACGTGTCGGCGAAGCAGGGCCTGAACATCGACTCGCTGCTCGAGTCGATCGTGCTGACCGCCGACGCCGAGCTCGACCTCAAGGCCAACCCCGACATGCCCGCGCAGGGTGTCGCCATCGAGGCGCACCTCGACAAGGGCCGGGGTTCGGTGGCGACCGTGCTGGTGCAGCGGGGCACGCTCAACGTGGGCGACTCGATCGTCTGCGGCGTGGCCCACGGCCGCGTCCGGGCGCTGCTCGACGAGAACTACAACCCCGTCGAGCGGGCCGAGCCGTCGCGCCCGGTGCAGGTGCTCGGCCTGACGGCCGTGCCCGGCGCGGGCGACACCTTCCTGGTCGTCGAGGACGACCGGGTGGCCCGGCAGATCGCCGACAAGCGGACGGCGCGCAAGCGCAACGCCGAACTGCTCAAGAGCCGGCCCAAGCACACGCTCGAGGAGCTGTTCGACGACCTCAAGCGGGGCGAGCGCCAGGAACTGCTGCTCATCATCAAGGGCGACGTCTCCGGTTCGGTGGAGGCCCTGGAGGACTCGCTGCTCAAGATCGACGTGGGCGACGAGGTCAACCTGCGGGTCATCCGCCGCGGGGTCGGTGCGATCACTCAGGACGACGTCAACCTGTCGCTGGCGTCCGAGGGAGCGGTCATCATCGGCTTCAACGTCCGGCCCGAGCGCAACGCGCAGGTGCTGGCCGACCGCGAAGGCGTCGACATCCGCTACTACTCGGTCATCTACCAGGCGATCGAGGAGGTCGAGGCGGCCCTCAAGGGCATGCTGAAGCCCGAGTTCGAGGAGGTCCAGCTCGGTACCGCGGAGGTCCGCGAGATCTTCAAGGTGCCGCGGATCGGCAACATCTCGGGCTCGATGGTCCTGTCCGGCACGATCAACCGCAACAGCAAGGCGCGGCTGGTCCGGGACGGCGTGGTGGTGGCCGACAACCTCACCGTGTCGTCGCTGCGCCGGTTCAAGGACGACGCCACCGAGGTCCGCGAGGGCTTCGAGTGCGGTATCGGGGTCGGCTACAACGACCTCAAGCTCGGCGACGTCATCGAGACGTTCGAGATGCGGGAGAAGCCCCGAGACTGACAGTCCCCGTGGCCCCGAAGCGCGCGCTTCGGGGCCACGGGCCTGCACCCGGGTTCGCCATCGTGACCACCGAGGTGATCGCTCAGTTGTTCGTAGGTGCGTTGACGCTCGACGTGTTGTTGGGCGACGTACGGTCGTTGAAGCAGAAGCGTTCGGTGGTGCGCCCCGTCATCGCCGAGATCCAGCGCAGGTTCCCCGGGGTGGCCGTCGCCGAGACCGGCGACCAGGACCTGCACCGCCGGGCCGAGATCGGGATCGCGGTGGTGTCGGGATCGGCGGCCAACTGCACCCAGGTGCTCGACCAGTGCGAGAACCTGGTCGCGGGCCGGCCGGAACTCGAACTGCTGTCGGCCCGGCAGCGGCTGTTCGGCGACGATGATTGAGGGTCAAAGAGACGTAAGGAGCCGACCATGGACGCAGCCCGGGCACGCAAGCTCGCCGACCGCATCCAGCAGATCGTGGCCGAGGCGCTGGAGCGCCGGATCAAGGACCCCCGGCTCGGCTTCGTCACGGTGACGGACGCCCGCATCACCAACGACCTGCGCGACGCCACGGTCTACTACACGGTGTACGGCTCCGACGGTGAGAAGGCCGACTCGGCGGCGGCGCTGGAGAGCGCCAAGGGCGTCATCCGCTCGGAGGTGGGCCGACAGACCGGGATCCGGCACACCCCGTCCCTGACGTTCGTGCTGGACCAGGTGATGGACAACGCCCAGCACATCGACGACCTGCTGGCCAGGGCACGGGCCCAGGACGAGCAGGTGGCCAAGGCCGCCGAGGGCGCCAAGCCCGCCGGCGACCCCAACCCCTACCGGGTCGACGACCAGGACGAAGCCGAGGACGACGGCAGGTGAGCTCCGGGCTGGTCATCGTCGACAAGCCCGCCGGGTGGACCTCGCACGACGTGGTGGCCCGGATGCGCCGGCTGGCCGGGACCCGGCGGGTCGGGCACGCCGGGACCCTCGACCCGATGGCCACCGGGGTGCTGGTCGTCGGGGTGGAGAAGGCGACCCGGCTGCTCGGGCACCTGGCGCTGACCGAGAAGGTCTACGTCGCCACCCTCCGGCTCGGCCAGTCGACCAACACCGACGACGCCGAGGGCGAGGTCACCGCGACGACCCCGGCCGACGATGTGACCGACGCGGCGCTGTTCGCCGGCGTGACGCGGCTGACCGGTGCGATCCAGCAGGTTCCACCCCAGGTCAGCGCCATCAAGGTGAACGGCGAGCGGGCGTACAAGAAGGTGCGCCAGGGCGAGGGCGTCGAACTGGCGGCCCGGCCGGTGACGGTCCACGACTTCACGGTCACGCAGATCCGCCGCTCCGGCGGGTTCGTCGACGTCGATGCTTCGATCACCTGTTCGTCCGGGACGTACATCCGGGCGCTGGCCCGTGACCTGGGTGCCGGGCTCGGGGTCGGCGGGCATCTGACGAGCCTGCGCCGGACCCGGGTCGGGCCCTACGACCTGGGCCGGGCGCGCACCCTGGAGCAACTGGCCGAGGAGTGCACGGTGCTGCCCATCGCCGAGGCCGTTGCGGCGGCCTTTCCCCGCCGGGAGGTCTCCGCCGAGGAGGCCCGTACGGTGGCGCACGGTGGCCGGCTGCCCGCCGCGGGGCTGGGCCCGGGGCCGATCGGCGTCTTCGCGCCGGACGGCGCCCTGCTGGCCCTGGTCGAGGAACGCGGCCAGGTGGCCCGCCCGCTCGCGGTCTTCGCCTGAACGGCACGGAACGAGTGAGGCGGATCACGGGACCTGGGTGCCCGGATCTCCCTACGGTTGCGTAACCTACGGAATCGTAGGTTGATCCGCCAGGAGGTGTGTGATGGCCCCCCGGACCGGTCCGCTGCTGAACCGTCCCGTCGTCGCTCCGCCCACCCGTCCCCGGATGCGCGGCTGGCTGCACCTGGGCGCGTTCCCGGTCGTCCTGGTGGCCGGCCTGGTCCTGGTGGCGCTGGGGCCCACCCTGACGGCCCGGCTGGGCGCCGCGATCTACGTGCTGACCTCGGCGCTGCTGTTCGGGATCTCCGGGACCTACCACCGGGGCGGCCCGTCGTCGCGGGCCGTCGAACTGCTGCGCCGCTTCGACCACGCGAACATCTACCTGATCATCGCGGGCACCTACACGCCGTTCGTGCTGCTGGTACTGGACGGGGCGCTGCGGGTGGTGGTGCTGTCGGGGATCTGGGCGGGCGCGCTGGCGGGGGTGGTGTTCCGGACCGTGTGGATCGGTGCGCCCCGCTGGCTGTACGTCTCCCTCTACATCGCGCTGGGCTGGGTGGCGGTGCTGTTCATGCCGCAGTTCCTGGGCGGCGCCGGCCTGGCCGCGTGCCTGCTGGTGGCGGTGGGCGGCGTTCTCTACAGCGCCGGCGGGGTGGTGTACGGGTTGCGCCGGCCCAATCCGTGGCCGGCGTCGTTCGGCTTCCACGAGGTGTTCCACGCGCTGACCCTCGCCGCCTACGTGGCGCAGTACGTCGCGGTTTCGCTGGTGATCCACCGGGCCGGGTGATTTCCACCGGTCGGTAGAGTGCTCATACCGCCCCTGCATCGTCGGGCGGCCGTCCGCATGGCAGGCTGGTGATGGCGAATTGGTACACCGCCGCCAGGGGAGATCGACGACAGGAGCACAGGTGCGGCGCTGGCACGGCCTCGACGAGGTCCCCTCCGACTGGGGCAGGTCGGTGGTCACCATCGGTGTGTTCGACGGCGTGCACCGCGGCCACCAGCGGATCGTGGGGCGGGCCGCCGAACTGGCCCGGGAACGCGGTCTGCGCTCGGTGGTGATCACTTTCGACCCCCATCCGGACGAGGTCGTCCGCCCCGGCACCCACCCACCGCTGCTGGCCTCGACCCGGCGCCGGGTCGAACTGCTGGAGGAACTGGGCACCGACGCGGTCATCGTGCTGCCGTTCACCCTGGAGCTGTCCCGGATGGGTCCCGACGAGTTCGTCCAGTCGGTCCTGGTCGACCGGCTGCACGCGTCGCACGTGATCGTGGGGGAGGACTTCCGCTTCGGCCACCGCGCCCGGGGCGACGTGGCGCTGCTGAAGGAACTCGGCGAGAAGTACGACTTCACCGCCGAGGGCGCCCCGCTGGTCGCCAACGGCGGCACGATCTCCTCGACGTACGTGCGATCACGGCTGGACGAGGGCGACGTCGAGTCCGCCGCCGCGGCACTGGGCCGCCCGCACCGGGTCGAGGGTGTGGTGGTCCGCGGCCACCAGCGCGGCCGGGCCCTGGGCTTTCCGACCGCGAACCTGGAGACCCAGCCGCACATGGCGATCCCCGCCGACGGCGTCTACGCAGGCTGGCTGCTCTGCGACTCCGACCGCTACCCCGGCTTCCGCCGCCCGGCAGCGATCTCCATCGGCACCAACCCCACCTTCGAGGGCACGGAGCGCACCGTCGAGGCCCACGCCCTCGACCGCGACGACCTCGACCTCTACGGCGAGCACATGGCGGTCGACTTCACGGCCCGCATCCGCGACACCCTCAAGTTCAACTCCGTCGAGGCCCTCATCGAGGAAATGCACCGCGACATCGCCCGCACCCGCGAACTCACCACCCCTGACCCCCTGGCCCCCTGACCTCTGCTCCACCCCCCACCCCTCGGCCCCAAGGCACCGCCTCCCACGGCCGAACGCCTCCGGCGTGCCCAGAGCCGGCCCCGGCCACCCCTTCCCCACCCCACCGTCAAAGCGAGCGGACGAGATGGGTGCCGATGCGAAGCGAGGCGGTCCGGGAGCGGCGCCCGCGCCGTCTGGACTGAGGAGCGGTGAAGATCGTGAGGAACGAGCGATCTTCACCGCGACGAGGGAAGACGGCGCGCCGAAGGCGCCGCGACAAGCGCGAGGAACGAGCGCCAAGCAAACACGTGATACGGTGAAGAATCGCCGGGATAGGGCCCGGCCCTGGCTCACTGCACCCTCAGATGGTGGGCCGATTTCCAACGCACCAGGCGGACCTGTGCCTATCGCCGGGATCTGCGGGTGACGAACCTCAGAAGGAGCCTCGTGTCGCTCGACACCGCTACTAAGAACAAGATCATCGCTGAATACGCGACCAGTGAGGGTGACACCGGATCCCCGGAAGTCCAGGTTGCGCTGTTGACCCGCCGGATTAACGATCTGACGGAGCACCTGAAGACCCACAAGCACGACCACCACAGCCGCCGCGGCCTCCTGCTGCTGGTCGGCCGTCGTCGTCGGCTGCTGAAGTACCTGCAGGACAAGGACATCAGCCGCTACCGGCAGCTGATCGAGCGTCTCGGCCTGCGGCGCTAGCACTGTGGGGGAGCGACTCGCTGGAGCCGCTCCCCCTCCCATAACCGGATATGACCGCCCGCGGCCGCAGACGTGGCGCGCCGCCGGTCCTCGGTAGTGGCCCTCGGGTCGCCCCCGCAGAACTCCGACAGGGCTCCGACGGGGCTCCGGAATCGTTCTGACACGGTGAGCCGGGTGCTTCGATCGATGGCCGGCACCACGCGAGAAAACCACGGGTACGGGCGCGGGAAACACGAAACCAGGGAGGTTTCCCGTGGAAGCCGTACGCATCGATGGTGCGCACAGCACAGAGGCCGTCATCGACAACGGCCCGTTCGGCACCCGCACGATCCGTTTCGAGACGGGCCGGCTGGCCCGCCAGGCGGCCGGCTCGGCCGTTGCCTACCTCGACGACGAGACGATGGTGCTGTCCGCCACCACGGCGTCGAAGAAGCCGAAGGACAACCTCGACTTCTTCCCGCTGACGGTGGACGTCGAGGAGCGGATGTACGCCGCCGGGCGCATCCCGGGCTCGTTCTTCCGCCGTGAGGGCCGTCCTTCCGAGGACGCGATCCTCACCTGCCGGCTGATCGACCGGCCGCTGCGCCCCTCGTTCACGAAGGGCCTGCGCAACGAGATCCAGGTCGTCGAGACGATCATGGCGTTGCACCCCGACCACCTCTACGACGTCGTCGCGATCAACGCGGCGTCGATGTCCACGCAGCTCGCGGGCCTGCCGTTCTCGGGCCCGATCGGCGGCGTCCGGGTGGCGCTGATCGAGGGCCAGTGGGTCGGTTTCCCGACGCACCCGGAGCTGGAGCGGGCGACCTTCGACATGGTGGTGGCCGGCCGGACGCTCCCGGACGGCGATGTGGCGATCATGATGGTGGAGGCCGAGTCCACCCGTGACACGCTCCGCCTGGTCACCGAGGGCGCGACGGCGCCCACCGAGGAGACGATCGCGGAGGGCCTGGAGGCGGCCAAGCCTTTCATCAAGGCGCTGTGCGACGCGCAGCGCGAGCTGGCGGCGGTGGCCGCCAAGGAGGTCGCCGAGTACCCGGTCTTCCTCGACTACCAGGACGACGTGTACGAGGCGGTGGCCGCCGCGGTCACCGACGACCTGGCGCAGGCGCTGACCATCGCCGGCAAGCAGGAGCGCGAGGCCCGGCTGGACGAGCTCAAGGCGTCGGTCGCTGAGAAGCTCGCCACCGACTTCGAGGGCCGCGAGAAGGAGGTCTCGGCGGCGTTCCGCGCAGCCACCAAGAAGCTGATCCGCGAGCGGGTGATCCGTGACGGCATCCGGATCGACGGTCGCGGCCCCCGGGACATCCGCGAGCTGTCCGCCGAGGCGCACGTGGTCCCGCGGGTGCACGGGTCGGCGCTGTTCGAGCGCGGCGAGACCCAGATCATGGGTGTGACCACGCTGAACATGCTCCGCATGGAGCAGATGATCGACACGCTCAACCCGGAGCGCACCAAGCGCTACATGCACAACTACAACTTCCCGCCGTACTCCACCGGTGAGACGGGCCGGGTCGGTTCGCCCAAGCGGCGCGAGATCGGCCACGGCGCGCTGGCCGAGCGGGCGCTGCTCCCGGTGCTGCCCACCCGCGAGGAGTTCCCCTACGCCATCCGGCAGGTCTCCGAGGCGCTGGGCTCCAACGGCTCGACCTCGATGGGCTCGGTCTGCGCCTCGACCATGTCGCTGCTGGACGCGGGCGTCCCGCTGAAGCAGATGGTCGCCGGCATCGCGATGGGCCTGATCCACGAGGGCGGCGAGTACGTCACGCTGACCGACATCCTCGGCGCCGAGGACGCTTTCGGCGACATGGACTTCAAGGTCGCCGGCACCCGTGACCTGATCACGGCGTTGCAGCTCGACACCAAGCTCGACGGCATCCCGGCCACGGTGCTGGCGGCGGCGCTGCGGCAGGCCAAGGGCGCCCGGCTGGCGATCCTCGACGTGATGCAGGAGGCCATCGAGGCACCCGCCGAGATGAGCCCGAACGCGCCGCGGATCATCACCATCAAGGTCCCGGTCGACAAGATCGGCGAGGTCATCGGCCCCAAGGGCAAGATGATCAACTCGATCCAGGACGACACCGGCGCCGAGATCACCATCGAGGACGACGGCACGATCTACGTCGGCGCCACCGACGGCCCGTCCGCGGAGGCCGCCCGCCAGGCGATCAACGCGATCGCCAACCCGCACATGCCGGAGATCGGCGAGCGTTACCTCGGCACGGTCGTGAAGACCACCACGTTCGGTGCGTTCGTGTCGCTGCTGCCCGGCAAGGACGGTCTGCTGCACGTCTCGCAGATCCGCAAGCTGCACGGCGGCGTCCGGATCGAGAACGTTGAGGACTTCATCAAGGTCGGCGACAAGGTCCAGGTCGAGGTCACCGAGATCGACCAGCGCGGCAAGCTCTCGCTGGTGCCGGTCGAGGTGATCGAGCGTGAGGCCACGGAGAAGGCCGAGGGCGGCGGCGACGCAGCCCCCGCGGCCGCGGGCGACGGCGACCGGGGCGAACCGCGCCGCCGCCGCACCCGCAGCCGTGGCGAGGGTGGCCGCGACGGGGGCCAGCGGAACTCCTGACCCGTCACCATGAACGGCGGATGACCGGCGGGGCCCTGGTAACCTCGCCGGTCGTCCCCAGGTGAGATGAGAAAGTGAGCGCTGACGTGACGCTGTCGGCTCGGGCCCAGGGGCCCGGCACCACCCACACGATCCACCCCGGCACGGACGGCGCCGGCACCGTCCGGCGCACCGTGCTCCCCGGCGGGCTGCGCATCGTCACCGAGACCATGCCGAACGTCCGCTCGGCGGCCTTCGGGATCTGGGCGGGCATCGGCTCGCGGGACGAGGCCCCCCAGGACGCCGGGGCCACCCACTACCTCGAACACCTGCTGTTCAAGGGCACCCGGCGGCGATCGGCGCTGGAGATCTCCTCGGCGATGGACACGGTGGGCGGTGACCTGAACGCCTTCACCGCCAAGGAGTACACCTGCTACTACGCGCGGGTGCTCGACTCCGATCTGCCGCTCGCCGTCGACGTGGTCTCCGACATGGTGACCGCATCGGTGATCGAGGCCGAGGACGTCGACGCCGAGCGCGGCGTCGTCCTCGAAGAGATCGCCATGCGTGACGACGACCCCGGCGACCTGGTGCACGACGAGTTCGCGCTGGCGCTGTACGGCGACCGGCCGCTGGGCCGCCCGATCCTGGGCACCGTCGAGTCCATCAACGCGCTGACCCGTGACGGCGTCGCCCGCTACTACCGGGAGCGCTACCTGCCGCCGAACCTGGTGGTCGCCGTGGCCGGCAACATCGACCACGACCGGGTGGTCGGCCTGGTCGGCGAGGCCTTCGCGGACGTCCTCAGCGGCGACGGCACCCCCGCCCCGCCCCGGCTGGGCGGCGAGGGCGATCCCGGCATGCCGGGCGTGCGGGTCGTTCCCCGCGACACCGAACAGGCCCACCTGGTGCTCGGCGGCGTCGGGATCTCCCGGACCGACGAGCGCCGGTTCGCGCTGGGCGTGCTCAACGCGGCGCTCGGCGGCGGCATGTCGTCGCGGCTGTTCCAGGAGATCCGGGAGAAGCGCGGGCTGGCGTACTCCGTCTACAGCTACACCTCGCAGTACGCCGACACCGGCTCCTTCGGCGTCTACGCGGGCTGCCAGCCGAGCCGGGTCGACGAGGTACTGGAGATCTGCCGGGACGAGGTCGCCAAGGCCGCGGCGGGCAGCCTGACCGCCGAGGAACTGGAGCGGGGCAAGGGCCAGCTGCGCGGCTCGATGGTGCTCGGGCTGGAGGACACCGGGTCGCGGATGAGCCGCATCGGCAAGAGCGAGCTGGTGTACGAGTCGCTGCTGTCGGTCGACCAGGTGCTGGCCCAGATCGAGGCCGTCACCCTGGACGACGTCGCTGCGATCGCCGACGAGGTGCTCACCCAGGCCGGCACGCTCACGGTCATCGGCCCGTTCGAGGACCGCGAGTTCACCCTCTGAACGGTCGGGAACGCTCGCGCGCCCACGAGTCGTTGACCGGCTGACGGGCCCGGAGGCCGGGCCCCGGATCCGGGCCGGGGGGCTGGTTGCGCATGACGTTGCTGATCAGGGTGGTCATCTCGGCGGTCGCGCTCTGGGTGGCGACCGCGCTCGTCGAGAACATCCACCTCGCGGCCGGGAACACCGCCGAGCGGGTGGGGACCCTGCTGGCGGTGGCGGTGATCTTCGGCATCGTCAACGGCGTGCTGAAGCCGATCATCAAGACGCTCGGCTGCCTGTTCTACGTGCTGACGCTGGGCCTGTTCGCGCTGGTGGTCAACGCCCTGCTGTTCCTGCTCACCAGCCAGGTCGCCGAGGCGCTCGACCTGCCCTTCCGGGTGGACGGCTTCTGGGCCGCCTTCTGGGGGGCGATCATCGTCGGCGTGGTGAGCTGGCTGCTCAACCTCTTCGTCGGCGACGACTGACACCTGTCCCGGGACCGGCCGATCATCGCGATAGGCTCGTCGCCGGTTCCGAACGGGCCCGGACGGGCCACCACGGGGAGGCATGAACGTGATCAAGGTCGGGGTGCTGGGTGCGCGCGGGCGGATGGGCGCCGAGGTGTGCCGGGCCGTCGAGGGCGCCGACGACATGGAGCTCGTCGCCGCCGTCGACCAGGGTGACGCGCTGGACGCGCTGACCGCGGCGCAGGTCGTCGTCGACTTCACCCACCCCGGCGTGGTCATGGACAACCTGCGGTGGTGCGTTGAGCACGGGCTGCACGCGGTGGTGGGCACCAGCGGCTTCGACCCGGAGCGGCTGGCGGCCGTGCGCGGCTGGCAGGCCGACCGTCCCACGGGCAGTCCCGCCGGCAACGTGCTGATCGGCCCGAACTTCGGTATCGGCGCGGTGCTGATGATGGACTTCGCCCGGCGGGCCGCCCCGTTCTTCGAGTCCGTCGAGATCGTGGAACTGCACCACCCGCAGAAGGCCGACGCGCCGAGCGGCACCGCGTACCGCACCGCGGAACTGGTCGCGGCGGCCCGCGCGGACGCCGGCACCCCGCCGCCGCCCGACGCCACCACCTCGGAGATCGCCGGCGCCCGGGGTGCCGACGTCGCCGGGGTCCGGGTACACGCCGTCCGGCTGTCCGGGCTGATCGCCCACCAGGAGGTGCTGCTCGGCGGGCACGGCGAGACGTTCACCATCCGGCACGACTCGATGAACCGCGAGTCGTTCATGCCGGGCGTCCTGCTGGCCGTCCGCCGGGTCGGCGACCTGCCCGACCGGCTCACCGTCGGCATCGAGTCCCTGCTGGGCCTCTGACGGGAACGCCTGGACGGGGCCGCGGCGTGGCCGCGACGTGGGAGCTCAGCGGCGGGCGGACCGTCTGCGGGGCCGGCGGGGCTCGGCCGCGGGAGGCGCCGCCTCGGGGGCCTTGGGGGCACCGCCGCCGCTCTCGCGGACCCGATGCCGCCACCAGGCGACGGCCAGCAGCAGGCCGGCCAGGATGAAGGGGATGAACGGGATGAGGCTGGTGGCGCTCACGGCACCTCCCGTTGGTTCGCGCCGTACCCGGGGTGGGTGGCGGGTACGTACCCGATGACCGGCGGTCGAAGAGGTTTCGACGGTACCGTGTCGGCCGGTCGAACGGTGGCCTGCCGACCTTCCGCGGCGGGCGCTCAGGGGACGGTGAAGCCGTGCCGGCGGAACACCGCCTGGGCCGTCTTCGAGGTCAGCCAGCCGGCGAAGGCGGCGCCCGCCTCCTGCTGCGCGGAATCCTGCACCGCGCCGGCGCGGTACGCCGCGGTGACGTTCTGGTCGGCGGGGATCGGCACGTGGTCGGCCGCGGCCCCGGCCGAACGCAGGTCGGTGATGTAGACGATCCCGGCATCCGCCTCGCCGGTCCGCACCCGGGTCAGCACGGAACGGGCGCTGATCTCCTCGGAGGCGGGCCGGACGGTCACGCCCGCGGTGACCAGGGCCCGCCGGGAGTACCGGCCGATGGGGATGCTCGGCGCCCCGAGCACCACCCGCAGCCGCGGGTGGGCCAGGTCGGCGAGGCCGCGAATCCGCTCCGGGTTGCCTGGCGCCACCGCGATGGTCAGCCCGGTGCGGGCGATGACCCGCGAGCGCGGCACGTGGTCGCCCGCGGCCCGCATCGAGTCGGCGTCCGCCGTGGCCAGCACGTCGACGGGCCTGCGGTCGTCGAGCCGCCGGACCAGTTCCTGCGAGCCCGCGAACACGAACCGGACCCGCGTCCCGGGACGGGTGCGCTGGTATACCGCGCCCAGTTCGCCGAACACCTCGGTCAGCGAGGAGGTGGCGAACACGGTGATCGTGCGAGGCCCGTCCGGACCGCCGCAGCCGGCGAGGAGGAGCAGGCACACCATCGGGCAGGCAAGGAAACGCCTCATGCCGGGCTGGGGGGACGGAACGACATATGAGTCGATCTTAGGGGCTTGAGGACGATCCGCCGGTGGATTGTCCGAGGTACGGCGTAGGGTTTCGGTGCTATCCCAACCTCATCCCTTTCCCGGAGGACCGGCGACGATGTCCCTCGACCTGATGGAACTGCTGCCCGGCGACTGGCGCGAGCGGCTCGACCCGCTGCTCGACCCGCTCGCCACCGCCGCGCTCGGCGCCTTCGTGGCCACCGAGTACGCCGAGCAGACGGTCTACCCGGCCGAGGGCGACCTGTTCAACGCGTTCCGGCACTGCTCCTACGACGCCGCCCGGGTGCTGGTCCTCGGCCAGGACCCCTACCACGGGCCCGGTCAGGCCCACGGCCTCAGCTTCAGCGTCCGCGAGGGGGTGCGGCTGCCGCCGTCGCTGCGCAACATCTACAAGGAGCTCGAGTCCGACCTGGGCGTGCCCCGCGCGGTGAGCGGTGACCTCACTCCCTGGGCCGACCAGGGGGTGCTGCTGCTCAACGCGGTGCTGACCGTGCGCGCGGGTGATGCGGGTTCCCACGCGGGCAAGGGCTGGGAGGAGTTCACCGACGCCGCCATCCGGGCGCTCAACGAGAAGGACGGCCGGGTGGTGTTCGTGCTGTGGGGCGGCTACGCCCGGAAGAAGGCCCGGCTGGTCACCAACCCGCAGCATGTGGTGCTGGAGTCGGCCCACCCGAGCCCGCTGAGTGCCAAGAAGTTCTTCGGCACCCGCCCGTTCAGCCAGGTCAACAAGGCCCTCGCCGACGCGGGCCTGGCCGAGATCGACTGGAAGCTCCGCTGAGACAGGTTCCCCGCCGGGCGGTGGCCCGGCGGGGAACGAGGTCGGGCTAGAGCGCCAGGCCGAGGGTGAGCAGCACGCCGAAGGCCAGTTGCAGGCGGGTGGTCTCGCCGAGAACGGCGATCAGCTCCGGCCCCTTGGCACCGCCCAGCACCTTGGAGGTCGGCGGCACCGACAGCGGCGCGGCCACCAGGGCGAGCAGTACCCAGGGGTGGGGGGCGCCCACGGCCAGCGCGATCGGGAAGGGCAGGGCGGCGCACGCCGCGTACAGCACCCGGGTCCACCGGTCGCCGAGCACCACCGCCAGCGTGCGCTTGCCGGAGACCTCGTCGGTGGGGATGTCCCGCAGGTTGTTGGCCACCAGCAGCGCGCAGGCGAGCAGGCCCATCGGCACCGCCGCCGCCCACGCCTCCCAGGGCACGGCCTCCACCTGGACATAGACGGTGCCGACCACCGCGACCAGCCCGAAGAAGACGAACACCGACAGCTCGCCCAGCGCCCGGTAGCCGTACGGCCGCGAGCCGCCGGTGTAGAACCAGGCCGCCACGATCGCCGCGACGCCCACCAGCAGCAGCCACCAGCCGGCGACCGCCGCCAGCACCAGCCCGGCCACCGCCGCGACCAGGAAGCAGCCCACCGCCGCCGCGAGCACCTGCCGGGGCGGGGCCGTCCCGGAGCCGACCAGCCGTAGCGGCCCGACCCGCTCCTCGTCGGTGCCGCGCACCCCGTCGCTGTAGTCGTTGGCGTAGTTGACGCCGACCTGCAGGGCCAGGGAGACCAGGGCCGCGAGCGCGGCCCGCCACCACACCGCCTGGCCCACGCCGACGGCGACCCCCGTGCCCACGACGACGGGCGCCACCGAGGCGGGGAGGGTACGCGGGCGGGCTCCGGCGACCCACTGCGCGAGCGTGGCCATCGGTCACCGCCCGCTTCGCTGTGAGAGGTTCATGTCGGAGGATTCTTCCGGACGCTCCGGCGCGGCCGGCAGTCGCAGGGTCAGCAGTAGCCCGACGCCGAGGATCGCGGCGGTGGCGTACGCGCCGTACCGGGTGGCGGCGGCCAGGCTCTCGTCGGCGGCGCGGGCGGCGGCCTCCGCACCGGGCCGCTCGTGCAGATCGCGGGCGAACGTGCCGGCGCTCTCGCGCAGTTCGTGCGCGAGAGCCGCGTGCTGCGCGGATGGTACGGGGGTCTCGGCCAGCCGGTCGAGCATGGTGTGGCCCAGCCCGGTGGCGAACAGCGTGCCGATCACCGCGATGCCCAGCGCGGCGCCCACCTGGCGGGCGGTCGACTGGGTGCCGGCCGCCTGGCCCGCCTGCCCGGGCGGTACCCCCGCGAGGGCCACGTTGGCGAGTTGGGCGGAGGTCAGCCCCAGGCCGAGCCCGTAGGCCAGCATCGGCAGGGCCAGCCCGTACCCGCCGGTCCCGGCGTCCAGGGTCAGCGCGACGGCCAGCACGGCGGCGACCTCCAGCACCATCCCGAACTGGACGACGCGGTGCGCGCCGTGCCGGTGGGAGAGCCGCCCGGCGTACGGCCCGGCCAGGAAGGCGCCCAGCGCCAGCGGCAGGATGGCCAGGCTGATCTGCAGCGGCGAGTCGCCGTGCACCCCGACCAGGAACAGCGGCAGCACGAACAGCAGCCCCAGCTCACCCACGCTGATCATGGACGCGGCCAGGTTGCCGTTCCGGAAGCCGGGAATCCGGAACAGGGTCAGGTCGAGCGTCACCGGCCGCCCGGCGGCCTGCCTGGCGCGCTCCACCGCGACCAGCAGGGCGAGCAGGACCGCCCCGAGGGCCAGCACCACAGGTACCGGCGACAGCCCGGTGAGCGGCCAGTCGTAGGGGCCGACCGTGAACGGGCGGGTGGGTTCCCACCAGCCGTACGCCTGGCCCTCGATCAGCCCGCAGACCACCGCGCCCAACCCCAGTGCGGCCAGCGCGGCGCCGGCCCAGTCGACCTCGCGGACCCCGCGCCGGGCGGTGGCCTGCCGGGTCTCGGGCATCAGCCGCAGCGCACCGGCGACCAGCAGCAGCCCGATCGGCAGGTTCACCCCGAAGGCCCAGCGCCAGCCGAAGGAGGTGCCCAGCCAGCCGCCCAGCAGCGGGCCGAGGGCGGCCATCCCGCCGATTAGCGAACCCCAGATGCCGAAGGCGACCGCGCGGTCCCGTCCGGTGAAGACGGCGTTCACGGTCGACATCGTGGCCGGCATGATCATCGCCGCGCCGACGCCCTGCAGCGCCCGCGCCCTGATCAGTTCCCCGCCGTCGCCCGCCGTGGCGGCGAACACGCTGGCCCCGACGAAGACCAGTACGCCGAGCACGAACATCCGGCGCCGCCCGGTGATGTCGCCGGCCCGGCCGAGCGGGATGAGCAGCGCCGCGAAGACCAGGGAGTAGACCGAGGTGATCCACGCGGCGTCCGTGGTGGCGAGCCCGAGGTCCGTCACGATCCGGGGGAGCAGCACGCCGACGATCGTGGCGTCGACGACGATCAGCGAGACGCCCAGGCTCAGCACGACCATGGCCGCCCAGCGGCGTCGTCCGGCCCGCTCGGGGCCGGTGGCCTGGGCGGTCAGAGAGGCACTCATCGGCATCCTGGGGTACGGCGGCGCGCGCCGCTTCGGTTCGCTGGTGTGAAATCCATGTAGTCCGGTGTGGAACACCGCGCCGGCCCGGCGGAATTCGCTTCGCACCGAACGGGACCGATGTAAGCCAATCACACCTCCGAGAGGCCCCCGCCGCTGGGGGCGCCGGGCCGGTGTGCTATGGGGCGGAGATGTCGGTGTGCAGGCGGATCATGTCGGCCGAGCCGCCGGACGGGAAGGCCAGCGAGCGCCGGGCCCCGTCGGGCGCCCAGCCGGCCGAGCCGAAGAACCTCCGCATCGCCTCGTGCTCCTCGAAGACCCAGGTGAGCAGGGTGGCGCAGCCGTCCTCGCGGAGCAGGTCGACGGTGGCCGCCAGCAGCCGGCTGCCGTGACCTGCGCGCTCGTGCACCGGGTCAGCCAGCAGGGCCACCAGCTCGGCCGCGGCCTGCGGGTCCTGGTCGGCGTCCTCGGCGGGGGCGTACGCGGCGAATCCCACCACCAGGTCGTTCGCCACCGCGACGAGCACCCCGTGCCGGCCGCTCGGCGGGGCGGTGGCCGCCTCGGTCCAGCGCTCCCGCCACACCGGCAGCGCCGCCGGTCCGGTCATCTCGGCCAGCACGGGCTCGGGGACGATGTCGCGGTAACCCTGCCGCCAGGCGCGCACCTGGATGTCGGCGATCGCCGCCACGTCCGCACGGCGGGCGGGCCGCACGCCCACATCGGCCATCGGGGCCCACGTCCTTTCAACCTGGCGTCCACCTTGCGTCACCTCGCGCCCCGGCTGGGATGCGGGCCGACCTCAGCCTAGGCCCCCGCGGGACCGGGCATGCTCAGTAGGACTGGTCGGCGAGCACGGCCGCCAGCCGCCGCACGCCCTCGACCAGTTCGGCCTCCGTCGCGGTGACGCCGTAGGCGAGCCGCAGGTGGGGGCCGGTGGGTTCGGCCGGGAAGTAGGGGCGCCCCGGGCTCACGGCGACCCCGCCGCGCAGCGCCGCCTCGGTGAGCTTCACGTCGTCGATCCCGGCCGGCAGCCGGGCCCACAGGTGCATTCCGCCGCCCGGCCGGTCGATGTGGGCCTGTGGTAGTTCCCGGGCCAGCGCGGTGACGAGCGTGTCCCGGCGTGCGCGCAGCGCGGTGCGCAGCGACCGCAGGTGCCGCGGCCAGCCCGGACCGCCCACCAGTTCCAGCGCGGTCTCCTGCAGCGGGCGGGCGGGGAAGAACGACTCGGCCGTCTGCACGGCCCGGACGCGCTCGGCCACCGGCCCGCGGGCGGCGACCGCGGCGATCCGCAGGCTGGGCGAGGTGGCCTTGGTCAGCGAAGAGATGTGCACCACCCGCCCGTCCGTGTCGTGCGCGATCAGCGGTGGCAGCGGGGTGTCGATGGCCAGGTGGCGGGCGAAGTCGTCCTCGACGACGAACGCCCCGGCGGCCCGCGCCACCGCCAGGACCTCGTCGCGCCGCTCGGCGGAGAGCGTCACCCCCGTCGGGTTCTGGAAGGTCGGCTGGCAGTACAGCACCCGCGCCCCGGTCATCGCGAAGGCCTCGGCGAGCAGGTCGGGACGCAGCCCCGCGGTGTCCGTGGGCACCGGGACGGGGCGCAGCCCGGCCAGCCTGGCCGCCGTCAGGACGCCGAGGTAGGTGGGCGATTCCACCAGTAGCGGTTTGCCGGGTGCGAGCAGCGCACGCAGCACGATCGTTATCGCCTGCTGTCCGCCGCCGGAGATGAGGATGTCGGCGGGCGTCAGGTCGCCGCCGATCGTCCGGGCGAACCAGGCCCGCAGTTCCGGTATCCCGTTCAGTGGTGGCCGCTCCCAGGCTCCCGGCCCGCGGGCCGCCCGGGCCGCCGCGGTGGCCAGCGCCTGCAGCGGCTGCAACTCCGGTGGGAGGTAGCCGCCGCCCATCGGGATCGTGTCGTCGGGCGGCCGGGTGAGCAGCGTGCTCAGTTCGCCGGCGTCGACGGTGCGACCGCCCAGTGCCACCGCTTGCCAGCCCAGGTCCGGCGGCTCTGCCGGCGGCTTGCGGTCGGTCACGAAGGTGCCGCTGCCGGGGCGGGTCTCCACCAGTCCCTCGGCGGCCAGCAGACCGAGGGCGCGGGCCACGGTGACGGGACTGACCCGGTGCCGTTCGATGAGGACCCGGCTGGAGGGCAGCCGGTCACCGGGACGCAACCGCCGTGCCTCGTTCCGCAGGCTTTCGGCGAGAGTAGCGATACTGCTATCCTGGCTCATGAGAGACAAAGATAGCGTTATCCCCAGTTCTTCGATAGCGCTCGGCGGGCCCGGTCTGGCGGCCCTCGGGGTACTCGTCTTCTCCTTCACCTTCCCGGCCACCGTGCTGGCCCTGGACGGGCTCGACCCCTACCTCGTCGGCGTCGGCCGGGCCGGGGCGGCCGCGCTGCTGGCGGCCGTCGCCCTCGCGGCGGCCCGGGTGCCGTGGCCGCGCCGGGCCCAGTGGCCTGGGCTGTTCGGGGTCGGGCTCGGTGTGATCGTCGGTTTCCCGGTGCTGTCCACCGTCGCCCTCGACCAGGGCGCCTCGTCCTCGCACGCCGCCGTCGTGATCGGCCTGCTGCCCGCGGCCACCGCGGTGCTCGCGGTGCTCCGCGCGGGGGAGCGCCCGTCGCGCGCCTTCTGGCTGGCGAGCGGGGCGGGCGCGGTGTGCGTCGCCGCTTTCGCGCTGAGCCGGGGCGCCGGGCACCTCGCCCCGGCCGACCTGCTGCTGTTCGCCGCGCTGGGGCTGGGCGCGGTGGGCTACACCGAGGGCGGCCGGCTGGCCCGCGAGATGCCCGGCTGGCAGGTCATCTCCTGGGCGCTGGTGTTCGCGGCCCCGGTCTGCGCTCCGGTGACGATCTGGCTGCTGACCACTACCGAACCGCAGTGGACGGGCCGCGCGCTGACCGGTTTCGCGTACGTGGCGCTGGGCTCGATGTACCTGGGGTTCTTCGCCTGGTACGCCGGGCTGGCCAGGGGCGGCATCGCCCGGGCCGGCCAGGTCCAGCTCGCCCAGCCGGTGCTGACGTTGGTGTGGTCGGCGCTGCTGCTCGGCGAGGCCGTCGACGCCCCCACCGTGCTGGCCGCGCTGGGCATTCTCGTCTGCGTGGCGCTGACCCAGCGCACCCGGGCCGGAACGGCCCGGCCGGCGCGCCCGTCGGAGCCGTCCGAGCAGGTACTGAATGAGGCGGGTCTCGTCATGGCAGGGAACAGATGTCTCGCGGGGAAGGAGAATTCTACCTTTGGGTCATCCCGCTTGTAACGTTCCTAAACTCGCGTTTACCCTGGTAAAAGCCATAGTTGCGGTAGCTCGCCGATGGGTAGGCATCCGGGCGGATTCACCGGGACTAGCACAGCCTTCACCGGCTGGGGGAGCGAGGTCGACGAGCATGGAGTACACCGCGCAGCACGTGGCTCAGCAGCTCACCGAGTTGACCGCCGAATTCGCCGGATGGCGGATCGGCCGGGGCGGTTCGGGCAACTGGTGGGCGGTCCGTGGCAACGAGATCATCCGCACCGGGAGCGCGGACGAACTGCGCGCCAGGCTCGGCGAGATCTCCACCGCCCAACCGGCGGGTGCCGTGCTGTGATCGTGCTGTGACTGGGCCGTGATCGGTGGCCTGGCAGGGCTGTCACCTGCGTGATTGGCGTTACCCAATCGAGTCCGGGAATCTCGCCAAAGTTCCCCCCGTAACACGCCATTTGCGTGTCACGATGACGAAGTAGACGCCCGCCGAGTGCGTACCCCCGAGCGCATTCGGCGGGCGTCTTCCTTGTCGCCGGGCGTTCACCGCCACGGTGATACTCATGGCCTGCGGGACCACGCCGCCCGGTCGGACCGGTACCGTCGATCCATGGCACCCAGCACTACGAGCGACGCGCCCTTCGGTCGGCTGCTGACCGCTATGGTCACGCCGATGACCGCCGAGGGCGCCGTCGACTACGACGGAGCCGCGCGCCTGGCGACCCACCTGGTCGACGAGCAGCGCCACGACGGCCTCGTCATCAGCGGTACTACGGGAGAGTCGCCGACGACGAGCGACGCCGAGAAAGACCGCCTGCTGCGCACGGTCGTCGAGGCCGTGGGCGACCGCGCCGCGATCGTCGCCGGCGTGGGGACCTACGACACCGAGCACACCCTCGCGCTGGCCCGGCAGGCCGAGGCCGCCGGGGCGCACGGGCTGCTTGTGGTCACGCCCTACTACAGCAAACCGCCCCAGGAGGGGCTGCTGGCGCACTTCGGGGCGGTCGCCGACGCGACTGGCCTGCCCGTCATGCTCTACGACATTCCGGGCCGGGCCGGGGTGCCCATCACGTCTGAGACGCTGGTCCGGCTGGGCGACCACCCCCGGATCGTCGCGGTCAAGGACGCCAAGGGTGACCTCTTCGCGTCCTCGCAGGTGATGGCCCAGACCGAGCTGGCTTTCTACTCCGGCGACGACAACCTCAACCTGCCCTGGCTGTCGGTGGGGGCCGCCGGGTTCGTGAGCGTGGTCGGACATGTGGTGGGAACCGACCTTCATGAGATGATTGATACATATCGCGCCGGCGACGTCGGCCGGGCGCTGGCGATCCACCGTCGGCTGCTGCCCGTCGTCACCGCGATCATGACCCGTACGCAGGGCGCCATCGCCGTCAAGGCCGCGCTGAACCTGCTGGGCCTGCCGGGCGGCCCGTTGCGACGGCCGCTCGTCGGAGCCTCGCCCGAGTTCACGGCGCAGCTGCGTGAAGACCTCCTGATGGGAGGAGTCAAAGTGCCGGAGGCGCACCAGTGAGTCATCCTCACCCGGAACTGTCCAGCCCGGGACCGCTCGCCGAGCACGGTCTGCGTATCGTCCCGCTGGGCGGGTTGGGCGAAATCGGCCGCAACATGACGGTCTTCGAGTTCGGCGGCCGCCTGCTGATCATCGACTGCGGGGTGTTGTTCCCGGAGAGCGAGCAGCCGGGCGTCGACCTGATATTGCCTGACTTCGAGTACATCCGGGACCGGCTCGACGACGTCGAGGCGGTGATCCTGACCCATGCCCACGAGGACCACATCGGCGCGGTGCCCTACCTGCTGCGCGAGCGCGAGGACATCCCGATCGTGGGCTCCCGGCTGACGCTGGCCCTGATCACGGCCAAGCTCACCGAGCACCGGATCAGGCCGACGACCCTGCTGGTCAAGGAGGGGGAAAGCCACCGGTTCGGGGCGTTCGACTGCGAGTTCCTGGCGGTCAACCACTCCATCCCGGACGCGCTCGCGGTGGCGCTGCGCACCCCGGCCGGGTTGGTCCTGGCCACCGGCGACTTCAAGATGGACCAGCTGCCGATGGACGGACGGCTGACCGACCTGGGCGGGTTCGCCCGGCTCGGTGCCGAGGGCATCGACCTGCTGATGTCCGACTCGACCAACTCCGAGGTGCCCGGCTTCGTCACCAGCGAGCGCGACATCGGCCCGGTGATCGAAGAGGTGGTGCGCACCGCCGAGCAGCGCGTCATCGTGGCCTGTTTCGCCTCGCACGTGCATCGCGTCCAGCAGGTGCTGGACGCCGCCCAGGCCAACGGCCGCAAGGTCTGCCTGGTCGGCCGCTCGATGGTGCGCAACATGGGGGTCGCCCGCGAACTGGGCTACCTGCGGGTGCCGGCCGGCCTGATGGTCGAGCAGCGCGAGATCGACGACCTGCCGCCGGAACAGGTCGTCCTGGTGTCCACCGGTTCGCAGGGCGAGCCGATGTCGGCGCTGTCGCGGATGGCCAACCGCGATCACCAGATCCGGATCACCGAGGGCGACACGGTGCTGCTCGCCTCCTCGCTGATCCCGGGCAACGAGACCGCGGTCAACCGGGTCATCAACGGTCTCACCCGATGGGGGGCCCGGGTGGTGCACAAGGGCAACGCCCTGGTGCACGTGTCCGGGCACGCGTCCGCCGGCGAGCTGCTGTACGTGCTCAACCTGACCAAGCCGTCCAACTTCATGCCCATCCACGGCGAGTGGCGGCACCTGCGGGCGCACGCCAAGCTGGCCGAGCTCACCGGAGTCCCCACCGACAACATCGTGATCGCCGAGGACGGCGTCGTGGTCGACCTGGTCGACGGCCGGGCCTCGATCGTCGGCGCGGTGCCGGCCGGCTACGTGTACGTGGACGGCCTCTCCGTCGGCGAGATCACCGAGACCTCGCTGAAGGACCGGCGGATCCTCGGCGAGGAGGGCTTCATCTCGATCGTGGTGGGCATCGACTCCACCGCGGGCAAAGTGGTCGCGGGCCCGGAGATCCACGCCCGGGGCGCCGGCATCGCCAACGCGGACTTCGCCGACGTCATCGCGCGGGTCGCGACGACGCTGGAGACCGCCGCGACCGACGGGATCACCGACACCCACCAGCTCAACCAGCTCATCCGCCGTACCGTCGGCAAGTGGGTCAGCGACAACTACCGGCGCCGGCCCATGATCGTTCCGGTGGTGGTCGAGGTCTGACGCTCAGGTCCGGCGCCGTGCGAACACGATTCCGCCCAGCACGGCGCCGGCGAGCGTCAAGAAGAGCACGATCTCGGTGATGCCGTGCGTCTGGACCTTCTTGCCGGAGAAGAACAGGTCGTTGATCAGCCCGAGGAACTCGGCGAACGAGAACAGCGCCATCCCCGCCAGCACCAGCTCCACGAACCGCTGGTAGCGCCGGGTGGCGCGCTCCTGCAGCGACCGCAGGTAGGAGGTCAGCATCCCGTAGAGGGCGTCGAGTTCGGCGATGTGGGCGTCGAGCTCGGTCTCCATCCGGCGGACGTCCGCCCCGGTGAACAGGTTGTCCAGCAGCCGCCGGTGCACGGCCGACTCCATCAGGTCGCCGGAGTGCAGCTTGCCCCGCTGGATGCGGACCTCGGTCATGAACTTCCCCAGCGACAGGCGCAGCTCCTCCAGCGGTTGCTCGCCGGGGGTGCGATGCCGCTCCAGAGCGGTTCCGTGCCGCTCGATCTCGGCCCGTACGTGTTCGAGCCGTGCCTCCACCTGGTGCCGCCAGTGGCGGAAGAGCGCGGGCACCGACGCCGCCAGCTCGACCACGTCCTGGAACTCCAGCCACGCCCAGTTCGGCACCCCCGGCAGGTAGAACGTCGTGGTGTTGTCGGTGCGCGCGCCCAGCGAGTCCGCGTACGCGCAGCCCGTCAGCGGGTCCGGGCGGTCCTCGGGCATCGGGTGGCGCAGCCATTCCTCCAGCGAGGAGGCGAGCGACTGCACCGGGGTGAACAGCAGCGGGCCGATGGCCCGGCACAGGTCGTCCGGGGTGGCGGGGCGGTCGCCGTCCGGAGCGCGGACGAGGGCCGCGCGGATCTCCAGATGGGTGTGCCCGTCGACGTCCACGTCGCCCACCGCGCTGTCGCCGACCAGCCCGGCCAGCGTCGTGACGACCTCGTCGGCGTAGCCGCGCAGCCGGGACCAGCGCGGCCCGTCCGGGCTGTGGACGGCCTCCTCACCGACGTACCGGGACCCGCGCCGCAGCCCCTGGTTGATCTGCTGCGGTGTCAGCGGGCCGAGCGGGCCGACCACCCGCACGTAGTGGTTGCCCAGGTCGTTGAGATGCAGGGTGACCTGGTAGTCCTCGATCGTCTCGCCGGCGGTCGTCGTCACCGAGAGCGGCGGCAGGGCGACCGTGATTCCGCCGTAGCTGGGATGGTCCGCATGACCCCAGTACCAGATGTCGGTCAGCTCGCTGACCTTGGCGTACAGGGGGCGCTGGCGGGCGAGCGGAGCGGTGCCCCGGCCGTCGCCCCACAGTCGCAGGGCGATCTCGCCCGGCCGGCGCGCGGGCGTCCCGTCGAAGGTGAACGGGTAGACGTAGATGAAGCGGGCCTCGGTGCACTCGACCCGGGGGATCGAGTCGTCGCTCAGGTACTCCAGCATCGCGCCGAGGCCGTACCGGTAGGCCCGCAGCTCACCGCGGCCGATCTCGTCGCGGAGCGCGGGGTCGTCCTCCCGCTCGCGGGCGTCCTTGATCGTCTGTGCCAGCAGCTCCCGCGTCGCCGGATCGCCGTGCGGCGCCCGTAACGCGGCCAGCATGGCGCCGGCGATGTCGGCGAAGCCGGAGTAGAGCAGGTACTGGACGTTCAGGCAGTCGTCCACGAAGTCGGCGAACCCGCCGTCGCCGCCCTGCGGCGCGGGCGGGGGGCGGTCGAGCAGCAGGCGGCACTCGCGGGCGATCAGCGCGGACGTCTGCTGCACGTCGACGGCGCAGGAGCACTGCTGGGCGTTCTCCACCGCCATGCATTCCTTCAGCAGCGCGGTGAGCGCCAGCAGGCGGTCGATCTGCGGCAGGTCGGCCCCGACCCGCCGCCAGGTCGCCGTGGCGGCGTCGATCGTGCGGCCGATGGCCGCGACGTGCTCGATGGAGAGCTCCCAGGTGTGCCGGGCGCGGACGTACAGGTAGCCGGCCAGCAGTTCGGCGTTCCCGGGCCGGGCGAGGGCCGACCGCCAGGCCGACTCCAGCCGGTCGCGCACGGCCGGCCCGACCGGCCCTCCGTTCATCGCGTCGTCCAGCGCCGTGGTGTCCAGCCCGGCGACCTTGACGGCCCTGGTGATCTCACTGGACTCCCGGCGCTGCCGCAGTTCCCGGCCGAACAGGCTCCAGTCGGGACGCCGGTCTGCGGTGGAAGTGGAGGACAACGCCGCTCCCCGTGGCTCGCCTGAAAAGACGCGGGCGCCCCGTGACGCCGCATTCAGAGCGTAGGAAGGGCGTGTCCGGGCGCGCCGGTACATGCACCAATTGGCCGGAAACGGGCGGGACCCCGCGAGCCGCCGCTTGTTCCGAAACGGGCGGCCGTTCGCGACACGCCGGTGGCGCGCGGTCGACGGGAAACGGGAAACCTGCTGGGTTCCTCGTTACTCTCGCCATCATGGCCACAGGCGCGTCCGGAGGAGGGAAGGGGCCTTCCCGCGCGCGGAGCGGGGCGGCCCGCAAGGCCCCCGCCGCGTCCGCCCGCAAGCGCCCGCCCGCCAAGGGCGCCAAGAACGCGAAGGGGCCCAACGGCGGCGGCCGCCGGCCCCCGGCCAAGAAGGGCGGCCGCTCGACCCGGCCCGACCCGGTGACACAGCTGGTCCTCGGCCTGCTCAAGCTGCTCTTCCGGCTCTACCACCTGCTCGCCACCGGGGTCGGCTCGCTGTTCCGGGCCTACGGCCGGGGCGCCCGCGAGCTCAACCCCGACCACCGCCGGGACGGCGCCGGGCTGGCCCTGCTGGGTGCGGCGCTGGTGCTGGCCTCGGTCACCTGGTTCCAGCCCGAGGGCGTGGTGACCGTGGCGCTGGAGCGGGTCGTGCGGGGCGGCTTCGGGGTGCTGTGCATGGTGCTGCCCGTGCTGGTCGCCGGGCTCGCCTGGGGGCTGCTGAGGCACCCCGAGCGCAACGAGGACACCGGCCGGATCGCCATCGGGGCCAGCGCGCTGGCCGTCGGGGTGCTGGGCATCGTGCACATCGCCGCGGGCACCCCGAATCCGAGCGAGGGGATGGGGCCGGTCCGGATGGCCGGCGGCGTGGTGGGCTGGTTGGTGTCGGCCCCGCTGGAGGCGGCGCTCAGCGCCTGGGTGGCCGTTCCGCTGCTGCTGTTGCTCGGCGCGTTCGGCGTGCTGGTGATCACCGCCACGCCCGTCTACCGGGTGCCCGAGCGGCTGGCCGCCCTCTGGGACCTGGCCACCCTGCGCGACCGGGCCCCCCAGGAGGACGACGAGTCACCCGAACCCGCCAGGCGGGGGAAGAAGTCCAAGCCCGACGCCGACGTCGAGATCGGCGAGCACGACAAGCCCTACGACACGCCCGTGGTCGAGGACCGGCCAGGCCGGTCGCGGCCCGCGTCCTCGGGCGACCTCATCGACGAGCTGATGGACCCCGACCCGTTCGTGGACCCGGCGCCGGTGCTGGAGCCGCCGGAGCCCGCCGAGCCGGTGTCCGATCCGGTCCCGGAGGTCCCCGACCCGACCCCGGCGCCGCGGCGGGCCGAGCAGTTGCCGCTGTCGTCGTCGGGGGAAATCTACGAGTTGCCGACGGTGGGGCTGCTCAAGCCGGGCAGCACGGTCAAGCCGCGCACCAAGGCCAACGACGTGGTGGTGGCCGCGCTGACCGGGGTGCTGGAGCAGTTCGACATCGACGCGCAGGTGACCGGGTTCACCCGGGGGCCGACGATCACCCGGTACGAGATCGAGCTAGGGCAGGGCATCAAGGTCGAGAAGGTGACCGCCCTGACCAAGAACATTGCGTACGCGGTCAAGAGCGGGGATGTGCGGATCATCTCCCCGATCCCCGGCAAGTCCGCGATCGGGGTGGAGATCCCCAACGTCGACAAGGACATCGTCAGCCTCGGGGACGTGCTGGCCTCGCCGGCGGCGACCACCGAGCACCACCCGATGCTGGTCGGTCTGGGCAAGGACGTCGAGGGACGCACGGTGGTGGCGAACCTGGCGAAGATGCCGCACATCCTGATCGCCGGTGCGACCGGGGCCGGTAAGTCCACGTGCATCAACGGGCTGATCACCTCGATCCTGATGCGCGCCACCCCCGACGAGGTGCGCATGGTGCTGGTGGACCCCAAGCGGGTCGAGCTGACCATGTACGCCGGGATCCCGCACCTGATCACCCCGATCATCACCAACCCCAAGAAGGCCGCCGAGGCCCTCGACTGGGTCGTCGGCGAGATGGACCGCCGCTACGACGACCTGGCCGCCTCCGGCTTCCGGCACATCGACGACTTCAACAAGGCCGTGCGGGCCGGCAAGCTCACCGCCCCGCCCGGCAGCGAGCGCGTCTACACCCCCTACCCCTACATGCTGGTGATCGTCGACGAGCTCGCCGACCTGATGATGGTCGCCCCCCGGGACGTGGAGGACTCCGTCGTCCGCATCACCCAGCTCGCCCGTGCGGCCGGCATCCACCTGGTGCTGGCCACCCAGCGGCCCAGCGTCGACGTCGTCACCGGGCTGATCAAGGCCAACGTGCCGTCCCGGCTGGCGTTCGCGACCTCCTCGCTGGCCGACTCCCGGGTCATCCTCGACCAGCCCGGTGCCGAGAAGCTGGTCGGCCAGGGCGACGCGCTGTTCCTGCCGATGGGCGCCAGCAAGCCGATGCGGCTGCAGAACGCCTACGTCTCCGAAAAAGAGATCCACGGCATCGTCGACCACTGCAAGAAGCAGATGGAGCCGGCCTACCGCGAGGACGTCGCCGCGGCGGCCGCGCAGAAGAAGGAGATCGACGAGGACATCGGCGACGATCTCGACCTGCTGCTCCAGGCGGTCGAGCTGGTGGTGTCCACCCAGTTCGGCTCCACCTCGATGCTCCAGCGCAAGCTGCGGGTCGGGTTCGCCAAGGCGGGCCGGCTGATGGACCTGATGGAGAGCCGTGACATCGTCGGTCCCAGCGAGGGGTCCAAGGCCCGCGACGTGCTGGCCAAACCTGACGACCTACCCGAATTGCTGGAGAAATTGCGCAGCGGTGAATGACCATCTGGTCGTGCCCGGATCGATGCAAGATCTTGACGGGTTTCTACCGCGTTGCGTATCGCAATGCGGGCCGTCCGGTTTCTAAGATTGGTTTCGATCGGGTCAGGCTGGCAATGAAGCACGGCGCGGTCGGGGCATCGTCCCAACGATTTCCCGGGAGGCTCGCGTGAGCATCGGTGAGACTCTGGCACAAGGACGCCGTGAGGCTGGTCTCACCGTAACCCAGGTGAGCGTCCGGACCCGGATTCGCGAAACGGTGATTCGCGGTATAGAACGTGACGACTACACCTTCTGCGGCGGCAACTTCTACGCTCGCGGGCACATCCGCAGCATCGCCCGGGTGGTCGGCGTCGACCCCGAGCCGCTGGTGCGCGAGTACGACGAGATGCACGGCGGGGCGCCGCAGCCGCTGGCCGCCGCGACCGCCTTCGAGCCCGAGCGCCCGGTGCCGATCCGCGAGGGCCGCGCGCCCAACTGGACCGCCGCGATGGCCGCCGCGCTGGCCCTGGCGACCGTCTACGCGCTGATCCAGGTCTTCGGCGGCGGTGGCGGCGAGCGCGACGTCACCCAGGTGGCCCAGCCGGTCGTGCCGAGCCCGACGCCCACCGCGTCCCCGGCCCGGCCGGGGCCGGTCGCCCAGGCGCCGCGCAAGGCGGTCGAGGTCCAGATCAAGGCGCGGCGCTCCAGTTGGCTCAACGTCCGCGACGACAAGGGCAAGCAACTGTTCAGCGGCCTGGTCCGCTCCGGCGAGACCAAGGAGTGGACCGCCCGCAAGCGCCTCTTCCTGGTGATCGGCAACGGCGGCGGGGTGAAGCTCGTCGTCAACGGGAAGGACCTCGGCACTCCGGGGGCCGAGGGCCAGGTGCTGCGCGTCGACTTCGGGCTGGAAGACCCCGAGCGGGCCTGACGGTACAAAGGGCGTAACCCCCGGCCGCCGGTCCGCGGCGGCGGGCGCGCCCACTACCGTATGAGCATGTCCACACGCCGTACCGTCTCCCTCGTCACGCTCGGCTGCGCACGCAACGAGGTCGACTCCGAAGAGCTCGCCGCCCGGCTGGAAGGGGCCGGCTGGGAGCTGGTCGACGACTCCGCGGACGCCGGCGTGGTGGTGGTGAACACCTGCGGCTTCATCGAGGCCGCCAAGAAGGACTCGATCGACACCCTGCTCGCGGCGCACGACTCCGGGGCCAGGGTGGTCGCGGCGGGCTGCATGGCCGAGCGGTACGGAGCCGAGCTGGCCGAGGCGCTGCCCGAGGCCGACGCGGTGCTGGGCTTCGACGACTACGCGGAGATCGGCGAGCGGCTCGACGAGGTGGCTGCGGGCCGGGTGCGCCCGGCGCACACCCCCCGCGACCGGCGCACGCTGCTGCCGATCAGCCCGGTCGAGCGGTCGGCCGCGCACGTCCACGTGCCCGGGCACGGCGCGGACCTGCCCGCCGGGGTGGCCCCCGCCTCCGGGCCCCGGGTGCTGCGCCGCCGGCTGGGCGGCGGCCCGGCGGCGCCGCTGAAGCTCGCCTCCGGCTGCGACCGGCGCTGCACCTTCTGCGCCATCCCGGCCTTCCGCGGTGCGTACGTGTCGCGCGCCCCCGAGGAGGTGCTGGCGGAGGCCGGCTGGCTGGCCGGGCACGGCGTCCGGGAGGTGGTGCTGGTCAGCGAGAACTCCACCTCCTACGGCAAGGACCTGGGCGACCTGCGGGCGCTGGAGTCCCTGCTGCCCGAACTGGCCGGGGTGCCCGGGATCGACCGGGTGCGGGTCAGCTACCTGCAGCCCGCCGAGCTGCGGCCCGGCCTGATCGAGGTGCTCTGCTCGACCCCCGGCGTGGTCCCCTACTTCGACCTGTCCTTCCAGCACGCCAGCGGCTCGCTGCTGCGCCGGATGCGGCGGTTCGGCGACCGGGCGCGTTTCCTGGACCTGCTCGCCCAGATCCGCGACCGGGTGCCGGAGGCGGGCGTTCGCTCCAACTTCATCGTCGGCTTCCCCGGCGAGACCGAGGAGGAGCTGGCCGATCTCACCGAGTTCCTGATCGCCGCACGGCTGGACGCGATCGGCGTCTTCGGCTACTCGGACGAGGACGGCACCGAAGCCGCGAAGCTCCCCGGCAAGGTCGACCCCGACGAGGTCGCCCGGCGGCTGGCCGAGGTTTCCGAGCTGGCCGAGGAGCTCACCGCGCAGCGCGCCGAGGAGCGGCTGGACTCGATCGTGGAGGTGCTGATCGAGGAGGAGGTCGGCCCCGGCGAGTACGAGGGCCGGGCGGCCCACCAGGCGCCCGAGGTCGACGGCACGGTGACCGTCCACGCCTCCGGCCTGGCTGTCGGCGACCTCGTCCCGGCCCGGGTGCGCGAGAGCGCGGGCGTCGACCTGGTGGCCGAACCGGTGGACCTCCCATGACGACGGGCCCGCCGGATCCGCTCACCGGTTCGGCGGCTGCGCCGGCGGGTGTCTACAACGTCGCGAACCTGCTCACGATGGTGCGGATCGCGCTCGTCCCGGTCTTCGTGTGGCTGCTGTTCGCCGAGGGCACCGGCGGGCGGCTCGCGGCGCTGGCGGTGTTCGCGGTGGCCTCGATCACCGACCACATCGACGGCGAGCTGGCTCGCCGGCGCAATCTCGTCACCGACTTCGGCAAGATCGCCGACCCGATCGCCGACAAGACCCTGACCGGTTCCGCGTTGATCGGGCTGTCGGTGCTGGGCGAGCTGTGGTGGTGGGTCACCATCACCATCCTGGTCCGCGAGATCGGCATCACGCTGTTGCGCCTGGTCGTGATCCGGTACGGGGTGATCCCCGCGAGCAAGGGCGGCAAGCTCAAGACGGCGCTGCAGATCCTCGCGATCGGGCTCTACATCATGCCGGGGCCGCTCGATCCGCTGCGCTGGACGACGATGGGCGCGGCGCTGCTCGTCACGGTGGTCACCGGGCTCGACTACCTGGTCCAGGCCTGGCGGCTGCGGCGGGAGACGCTCAGCGGTGGTGTCGGCGGCACGGTATAGATTCGGCGCGGTCGATCACTACGGCGAGGGGTCCGGATGCGCGTCGAGCTGGTGACGGTGGGAGACGAGCTGCTGCTCGGTGACACGATCAACGGCAACGCGGCCTGGCTGGGCCGTGCGCTGGCGGCGGCCGGCGCCGTCGTCACCCGCAGCGTGGTGGTGGGCGACGAACTGGACGTCATCGTCGAGGCCGTCACCGCGGCGCTGCACCGGGCCGACGCGGCCATCGTCACCGGCGGGCTCGGCCCCACCTACGACGACCTGACCCGGGACGCGCTGGCCGTGGCGGCCGGCACCGAACTGGTCCGCGACCCGGCGATCGTGGAGCGCCTGCGTCGCCGGTCGGCGGAGATCGGGCGGCCACTGCACGACATGGCGCTGCGGATGGCCGACATCCCGGCCACGGGAACCCCGATCGACAACCCGATGGGCAGCGCGCCCGGGTTGCGGGTGGAGCTGTCCGGGAAATTCGGGAAAAAGGTGGTGTACGCACTGCCCGGCGTTCCGCACGAGATGCGCGCCATCATGACCTCGGGCGTGCTGCCGGAGCTCGTGGCGCGGATGTCCGGCCCGCCGCCGCGGCGGCGCACGCTCCGCACGGCCTGCGCGCGCGAGTCCGACCTGGCTGTGCGGCTGGCCCCGGTGGAGGCGCTGCCCGGGGTGAAGCTGGCCTACCTGCCCGACCCCGCCGAGGTGAAGATCCGGATCAACGCGGTCGGCCCGGACGCCGCGGTCCAGCTGGCGGAGGCGGAGGAACTCGTTCGCGACCTGCTCGGCGGGTACGTCTACGGGGCCGGTGAGGAGACCCTCGACCGGGTGGTGCACCGGTTGCTGGTCGAGCGGGGCGAGACCGTCGCGGTGGCCGAATCCCTCACCGGCGGATCGCTGGGCGCGGAGCTGAGTGAGATGCCCGGCTCGTCCGCGAGCTACGTCGGCGGGGTCGTCGCCTACGCCACCCCGCTCAAGGCGTCGTTGTTGGGGGTGCCGGAGGATCTGCTGGCGCGGTCCGGACCGGTCCATCCCGAGGTGGCGGTCGCGATGGCGGTGGGGGTGCGCGATCGGCTGGGCGCCTCCTACGGGTTGGGAGTGACGGGGGTGGCCGGTCCGGAGCCCCAGGACGGGCATCCGGTGGGCACCGTGCACGTGGCGGTGGCCGGGCCGGGCACGGAGCCGGTAGTGGTCACACCGGGGTTGCCGTTGCCCGCGGCCAGTGCCGGAGTTCGACCGCTGGTACGTCGGATGACCGTTGTGCACGCTCTTGACCTGCTAAGACGCTCCATTTTGGGGCTTGGCGCCCGGTACGAATGGGAGCAGGCTCGGGAAGATCGGGAAGGGTTGGGCTGATTACAGCGTTACGTTCCAAGCGAACACGAAATCCTCGGTCTGCCGCGCCCAACGTAAAGCCGGGTACGGTGGAACCGACAGATGGTCCGAACTGGGGAGGGAGCGAGACGATGGTCCTGCTTCGCCAGCTGCTCGGCGACGTTCTGCGGCAGCTGCGGCTGCGCCAGGGTCGCACCCTCCGTGAAGTGTCGGCGGCGGCGAGAGTCTCCCTGGGATACCTTTCCGAGGTCGAGCGAGGGCAAAAAGAGGCGTCCTCGGAGTTGCTCGCCTCGATCTGCCGAGCTCTCGGGGTCCCGCTGTCGCACGTCCTGCGCGAGGTCTCAGACCAGCTCGCACTGGCCGAACTGCAGCACGAGCCCGTCATGGCGGGCGCGCCGCCCGAGCACGAGCGGCTCGACGCCGAGACGATCCCGGCCACGCCGGAGGAGATCACCGGAGAGTTCCGCGCCGACATGGTCGCGGCTTGACCTTGACCAGCGGTATTCCCGCGCAGGTGGTGCTGAGGGTCACGATTCGATCCGTTATGGGTGGGCACTGTGAGGCGTTGTAACGGATAGTCCGTTTCATCGTCTGGGAAGGAGCCCGCCAATGGTGGCGACGGTCAAGAGCCCGCTGTCCGACGATGCCCTGAAGGTCACGGGGGATGCCCTGCAGCGTTCCCTGATCGATCTGATCGACCTCGCGCTGGTGTCCAAGCAGGCTCACTGGAACATCACCGGCCGTAACTTCAAGTCCGTGCACGAGCAGCTCGACGAGGTCGTGGCGTTCGCGCGCAAGTACCAGGACCGGGTCGCCGAGCGCGCGGTCGCCATCGGGCTGAACCCCGACGGCCGGGCCCGCACCCTGGCCGACCGGACGGCCCTGCCACAACTGGAGCTCGGCTACCTCGCCGATGACAAGGTCGTCAGCGCGCTGTCCGACGTTCTGGGGCAGCTGATCGCCCGGTTCCGGGAGCGCGTCGAGTCCACGGAGAAGCCCGACCCGGTCACCCAGGACCTGCTCATCGACATCACGGCGAAGCTGGAGAAGCACCGCTGGATGTTCACGGTCCAGCACTGACCCGCCGATCGCACACGGCCCCCGGCACCCCGCCGGGGGCCGTTCTCATGCCTCCGGCTGGCAGCGCGGGCACCAGAAGGCGATCCGCGCACGGCCCGGCGGCCCCTGCTCGGCCCGGCGGATCGGGGTGCCGCAGCGGCGGCAGGGCCGGCCCGCCCGGCCGTACACGAAGTGCTCCCGGCCGGGCCGGCGGTCGCCCGTGGTGATGTGGCCGGTCCGGTCCCGGTTGGCCGCCAGCAGCCGATGCGCGAGATCCACCAGCCCGGGCAGGTCGGGAACGTCGCGGACCCGGCGCCACGGGTGCGTGCCGCGCAGGAACAGCAGTTCGGCCTTGTAGATGTTGCCGATCCCGGCCAGCCGCGACTGGTCGAGGACCGCGTCGCCGATCTCCTGATCGGGCCGCTCGGCGAGGCGGCGGACGGCCTCGGCCGGATCCCAGTCCGGACCGAGCGGGTCGGGGCCGAGATGCCCGACGACCGTGTCCTCCGCGGCGGTGCGCAGCAACTCGACCACACCGAGGGAGCGTCCCACCGCCTCCCACCCTGCGTTGGCCAGCACCAGCCGGACGCGGTGGTCACGCGGTGGTGTGCCGCCGGCCGGGCGGATCAGCCAGACGCCGTCCATTTTCAGGTGGACGTGCACGGTGAGCCCGCCGGCCACCCGGATCAGCAGGTGCTTGCCGCGGGCGACGACCTCGGTCACCGTCCGGCCGCGCAGGTCGGCGGTGGCCGCCCCGGGCACCCGGAAGTCGGCGCGGGTCAGCGCCCGGCCGGCCAGCGCCGCGTGCAGCCGCCGGGCGGTCTGGTGGACCACGTCGCCCTCGGGCATCGGATCACCGGAAGGCCGGGCTCTCCCACGCCTCGGGGTCCTCGGTCAGCTTGCGCACCTGCGGGGGCAGGTCGCCCGTCGCGATGTGCGCCAGCATGACCTGTTCGAGGATGCCCCGCTCGCTGGCGCGCAGCGCGATCCACACGTCCTGCAGGGACCGGGCGGGCCCCTCGTAACCGACGTGCTCGGGCCGCTCGCCGCGCACCCCGAGCAGCGGGCCGTCGATGGCGCGGATGACGTCGGCCATGGAGATCTGGTCGGCCGGGCGGGCCAGCCAGTACCCGCCCTCGGGGCCGCGCTGGCTGCGGACCAGACCGGAGCGGCGCAGCTGGCCGAGGATGTTCTCCAGGAACTTGGGCGGTATCTGCTGCGCCTGGGCGAGCTGGACCGCGGTCACCGGACGATCGCCGGCGACTGCGAGTTCGGCGGCGGCGCGCAGTGCGTAGTCGACCCGGGCGGACAATCGCATGGAATTGATTATCCCTTGTCGGTAGGACTGGTTGGGTTATCCGGGTGTCCTTATCAGGCCGAGGAACTCCGCCGCCGCCCGGGCGTTCGCGCTCGACGCGCCGTAGGTGGCCAGGTGGGCGGCGCCTTCGGGACGCCATATCGGCAGACCCATTTCGACGATGACCGCCTCCGGCCGGGCCGCGAGCAGCGTTTCGGTCAGCTTGCGCTGATCGGGGTGGCGGTGGGCGTCGCGGACCACGACGACCAGGCCCCGGCCGGTGGCGCGTTCCAGCAGGGCGGCCGGATCGGCCTCGGCGCCCGCCACCCGGACCACGTCGGTGCCGTCTCCGGTCCAGCCGCCCAGCCCCCACGGGACCGGGCCGACCGCGATGTTGCCGGGCGCCTCCAGTTCCACCACCAGGGCCGGGCTCGGCACGGCCGGCCGGCCGGTCGCCCGCAGCGCGCGCCGGGCGGCGGCCAGCCCGAGCGCCCGGTCGGCCGTCGT
This sequence comes from Actinomadura craniellae, assembly GCF_003289645.1. Classification (GTDB taxonomy): domain Bacteria; phylum Actinomycetota; class Actinomycetes; order Streptosporangiales; family Streptosporangiaceae; genus Actinomadura_D; species Actinomadura_D craniellae. Next base: position 66,232 of record NZ_QLYX01000015.1, read on the forward strand.
GCCGCTGGGGCGGAAGGTCAGCCGCCGGGCCCGCGCGGCCGCGTCCGCCAGCCGTTCGTGCGGCAGCCGACCGGACCGGACGGCGGCGACCACCGCGTCGACGATCGCCTGGACGCTCGCGCCGTACTCGCGGGAGCCCAGGCACAGCAGGTCCGCTCCGGCGCGCAGCGCCCGGACGGACGCCTCGGGCAGGCCGATGTCGCCGCTGGCCCCCTTCATGTCCAGGGCGTCGGTGACGATGACGCCCTGGTAGCCGAGGTGGTCGCGCAGCAGCCCGGTGATCGCGGCGTGTGACAGCGTGGCCGGCTCGTCGCCGGTGAGCGAGGGCAGGGCGAGGTGACCGGTCATCACGCTCTGCACGCCCGCCTCGATCGCGGCCCGGAAGGGCACCAGTTCGCGGCGTTCCAGCAGGGCCAGATCCGCCTCGATGGCCGGCACCGCCAGGTGGGAGTCGACCACGGTGGCGCCGTGCCCGGGGAAGTGCTTGGCGCAGGCGGCGACGCCGGCCTCCTGCATGCCCTGGACGGCCGCCGCCGCGTGCCGGGCGACCAGGGCGGGGTCCGCGCCGAAGGAGCGGGTTCCGACGATCGGGTTGTCGGCGGCCGTGTTGACGTCGACCGAGGGGGCGAAGTCCAGGCCGACCCCGGCCGCGGCCAGTTCGGCGCCGAGCGAGCGGTAGACGCGCCGGGTGAGATCGGTGTCGTCCGCCGCGCCGAGCGCGGCGTTCCCCGGGTAGGGGCTGCCGGTCAGGTGGCCGAGCCGGGTGACGTCGCCGCCCTCCTCGTCGATGGCGATGACCGGGTCGGCGTCGCGGCGCAGCTCGCGGGTGAGCGCCGCCAGCTCTTCGGCACCGGGGACGTTGCCGTTGATGGCGAACAGGGTGACGCCGGCCAGCCCCCGGTCCAGTTCGTCCAGCAGCCAGCGGGGCGCGGTGGCGCCGCTGAAGGCGGGCAGCAGCGTGGCCCGGGCCAGCCGGGAGATCTCGTCGGTCATCCTCATCCCTTGATCGCCCCGGAGGTCAGCCCGGAGACCATCCGGCGCTGGACCAGCAGGAAGAACACGATGACGGGGAGGGACAGCAGCGTCGAGGCCGCCATGATCGGGCCCCACTCGTTCCCCCCGCGTCCGAAGAAGTACTGCATCATGATCGGCAAGGTGTACTTGGACTGGTCGTCGAGGAACGTGAAGGCGAAGATGAACTCGTTCCAGGCGGTGATGAAGGAGAAGATGCTGGTCGCCACCAGTCCGGGAGCGACCAGCGGCAGCAGCACGGTGAAGAACGTCCGCACCGGCCCGGCGCCGTCGATGGCCGCGGCCTCCTCCAACTCCCGGGGCACGGCCGCCACGAACCCGCGCAGCATCCAGATGGAGAACGGCAGCGCGAAGCCGATGTAGACGATGGACAGCCCGACCAGGCTGTCGAGCAGGGTGAGCCGTTTGAGGTCCAGGAACAGCGGGATGACCAGGGCCTCCAGCGGGACCATCTGCACCACCAGCAGCATCACCAGGAAGGTGGTGCGGAACGTGAACCGGAACCGGGCCACGGCGGTCGCGGCCAGCACGGCCAGCAGCCCCGAGACGACGACCGTGCCGAGCGCCAGCAGCAGGCTGTTGCCGAAGTAGGACCAGAACGAGGTCTCGGCGATCCTGCCGTTCAGCACGAAGTCGAAGTGCCGCACGGTCGGGTCGGCGGGTAGCGGCTTCGGGGTGGAGCTGAAGATCTCGTCATTGGGCTTGAAGGCCGTGGAGACCATCCAGAAGACCGGGAAGACCGCCAGGACGAAGACCAGGACGCCGAGCGCGTTGAACATGGCCCGGGTTCTCATTTCGTCTCCCCCTGACGCACCATGATCCGGACATAGGCGGCCGTGACCACCAGCAGCAGCAGCGTCAGCACCAGGGCGATCGCCGAGCCCATGCCGAGCTTGGGGTTGATCCCGCCGAACGCCTCGGAGTAGGCGTACAGCGAGAGGTTGAAGGCGTCCCGGTTGGCCAGCCCGGCCATGATGAAGAGCTGGGTGAACACCTTGAAGTCCCAGATGATCGACAGCACGGTCAGCACCAGGAAGATCGGCCGGAGCAGCGGGAAGGTGATCTGCCAGAACGTGCGCCAGGCGCCGGCGCCGTCCACCCGCGCCGCCTCGTACAGCTCGCCCGGCACGCTCCGCAGGCCCGCCAGCACCGACACCGCGATGAAGGGGAAGGACTGCCAGACCACGCAGATGGTCAGCACGGTGTAGGTGGGCAACGGGGAGGCGAACCAGTTGTAGTCGGCCCAGCCGTCGCCGACGAGGGCGTCCGGCAGCAGGTCCAGGAACCAGTTGACGGCGCCGCCGGTGTTGCCGAACAGCCAGTAGAAGATGATCGCCGCGGTGATCGGTGGGGTGGCCCAGGCGACCATCACGCCGCCCGCCACGAAGGACGACATCCGCCTGCCCAGCCGGTTGAGCAGCAGGCCCACCAGCGTTCCGAGCACCAGGGTGAGCGTGACGGCCACCACCCCGAACAGCAGGGTGTGCTTGAGGCTCTGCCAGAAGAGCGGGTCATCGAAGATTGTGCGGAAGTTCTCGGTGCCGACCGCTTCGGCGGGTTCGCCGCGCAGTTGGCGGTTGCCGACCTTCTGGAAGGACATCACGCCGATCTGGATCATCGGCCAGAACATCAGCAGGGCGATGACGACCAGAGTCGGCAGGATCAGCAGGTAGGGGCCGAGGCGCGGGCGGCGGCGGCGCGCCGGGCCGGAGGTCTTCCGGCCCGGCGCGCTCCGCGACGGGGAGGCGGTGTCGAGCATGGTCACGGGTTGAGCAGCTTATTGGCCTCGTCGTTGGCCTTCTTCAGCTCCTCGTCCAGCGCCTTGCCCTGCATCACGTTCTTGACCAGGGTGGGGATGACCTTCTTGGTGCCCTCGAACTCGGCCCAGCCGGAGCTCAGCGGGGCCATCTTGAGGTTGGCCGCGATCTGGGTGAACGGGGCGAGGACGGGGTCGCTGAACTTCACGTCGGTGTGCATCGAGGAGAAGCCGCTGTAGTCGGCCCATGCCTGGGCGTTCTTTTTGTCGTTGAGGATGGCCATGTACTCGAACGCGGCGTCCTTGGCCTTGCTGTCGTTCCAGACGGCCAGGTCCGAGCCGCCGGCCAGCACGGGAGCGTTGCCGCCGTTCTGGGACGGGATGGGGAAGACGCCCCACTTGGTGGCGTTCGCGGCGCCGGTCTTCTTGAGCTCCTTGAAGGCCCAGCTGCCGTCGATGTACATGCCGAGTTTGCCGACCGCGAAGTCCTGCTGCGGGCCCTGCAGTTCGTTCTTGCCGATGTACTTGGCGGGGGCGACCTTGTCCCGGGTGACGAGGCCGGCGTAGAAGTCGATCGCGGTGCGGGCCTGCGGCTGGTCGAGCTTACCCGTCCACTTGTCGCCCTCCTTGACGGCGACCTCGCCGCCCGCGCCCCAGATGAAGCTGACGATGCCGTTGGTCTGGTCGCTGGGGGCGCTGATGCCCGGCACATCCTTCTCGTCCTGGATCTTCTTGGCCGCGGCGCTCAGCTCGGCCCAGGTCTTCGGCGGCTGGATGCCGAGCTCCTGGAACCAGTCGGTGCGGTACCAGATGCCGCGCACGCCGCCGTACCAGGGCATGGCGTAGGTCTTGCCGCCCGACTGGTCGTTGGTGAGCGCGGTCTTGCTCAGGGTCTTGACGCCGGCCCAGCCGTTCATCTTCTCGGTGATGTCGGCGAGATTGCCCTGCTCGATGTGCGACTGTACGTCGGTGTTGCCCAGTTCGGTGACGTCCGGGCCGGCGCCCCCGGCCGCGGCACGCTGGAAGGTGCTCGCGACCTGCGGCCACGGGACGTACTTGATGACGACGTCGGTGTTCGGGTGCTTCTTGCGGAACTCGGCCTCGACCCCGTCGAGGAACTTGGTCTGTTCCGGGGTTCCCTCGCCCATCATCCAGACGTTGAGCTTGGCCGGGCTCTCTGCTTCCGGAGTGCTTTCTCCGCCACAGGCTGTGGCCGCTGTAGCGAGCGCGGCCGCTATGGCCGCCACCTGCAGAAATCTCACGGGGCACTTCCTCTCGGGTGTCACCTGGGCGGTAAACTAACAAGAAACTTTCCTAAACAAAACAGTCTGTTAGCGGATTGAGACCACAAGGAGCGCGAGTATGCCCCAACGTCCCGGCACCCCCCGGCTGCTGCGCGAGCTGAACGACCGGGCCGCGCTGGAGCTGCTGCTCGGGCAGGGGCCGCTGACACGCGCCCAGATCGGCGAGCGCACCGGGCTGTCCAAGGTCACCGCATCCCAACTGCTGGCCAGGCTGGAGGAACGCGGGCTCGTGGAGGTGGTGGGGGAACAGGCCGGGGGGCGCGGGCCCAACGCCGCGCTGTACGCCGTAGTGCCCTCCAGCGCGTACGTCGCCGGGCTGGAGGTCGGCCCACACGGCGTGATCGCCGGCATCGCCGACATCACCGGCGCGACCATGGCCCAGGTCACGGTGGATCCCAACGGAGCCGACGACCCCGTCCACGTGGTGCGCAGCGCCGTGGCGAAGGCCTGCCGCTCGGCCAAGGTCGCGCTGCGCCGGCTGAACGCCTTCGTGATCGGCGCTCCAGGGGTCGTCGACCCCCGCACCGGCGACGTCCGATTTTCCTTCGACCTGCCGGCCTGGCACGAGGGCGTCCTGGCCGGGCTGACCCGGGACCTGCGCCGGCCGGTCGTGCTGGAGAACGACGTCAACCTGGCCGCGCTGGCCGAACGGGCCTACGGGGCCGCGCGGACGGCGGAGGACTTCGCGCTGATCTGGCTGGACCGGGGCATCGGTCTGTCGATCATGCTCGGTGGGCGGCTGCACCGGGGGCTGTCCGGCGGTGCCGGTGAGATCGGCTACCTCCCGGTGCCCGGTGTGCCGCTGCCGGACGCCGTCACCGAGTCGGTGTCCTGGGGGAAGCCCACGCTGGCCGGCGGGTTCGGGTCGTTGATCGGCGCGGACGCCGTCCGGGAACTGGCCCGGGCGCACGGCTTCACCGAGCCCACCGCCGTCGAGTGCGTCCGGGCGGCGGCCGCCGACGAGACCCGCGGGGGCGCCTTCCTCGACGAGCTGGCCACCCGGATCTCCTACGGGGTCGCCTCGGTCAACATCGTGCTCGACCCCGGGCTCATCGTGGTCGCCGGGCAGTTCGGCCGGGCGGGCGGCGACCCGCTGGCCGAGCGGATCGAGCGGGCGGTCGGCCGTATCTGCCCGACCCGCCCCCAGGTGGCGATCAGCACCGTCGACGGCAACCCCGTCCTGCGCGGCGCCCTCCACGCGGCCCTCGAACGCGCGCGCGAGGAAGTCTTCTCCGGGACCACCGCCTGAGCCGTGGGAGCGAGCGGGTCGGTCTGTGTGGTGAGTGAGTGAGGTGAGGGCGGGGGTGGTGCTGTCTGAGCCGTGGGAGCGAGCGGGTCGGTCTGCATCGTGAGTGAGAGGAGGTCGGGGGCGGCGCTGTCTGAGCCGAGGGGCGAGCGGATCGCTCCGCTCGCCCCGTGTGCAGTGGCAGGTGTGCCCGGTCGTCAGGCGGCGGGCACCCGGACGGCGCCGGCGGGTTCCGGCCGGGCGGGTTCCTCCTGCCGGGGTTCCCAGAGGGTGCGCTCGAGCACCGTACGGGTGATCACCAATCTCTTGCGTCGCCGGGCCACGGCCCACCGTGCCGTAGGTGTCATGTTCCACTCCCCGTTCCGCGGTGACCTGGCCCCCTGACCAGGTTCTCCCCGCAGATCTTCATCGTTTCAGCTCGGCCGTGCCGGTGCCTCCACCGCAGGGAGGAGACCGCGCTCCCCCTGGGAGCGGGGCCCGGTCAGCCGCGCAGGCGGAGGCCGCGGGGGGTGGGGTGGAAACCGGCGGACTCCAGAGCGGCGGCCAGCGGCGAGTCGTTGATCGGCTCGCCGTCGGCGCGTTCCACCGTGAGCCTGCCCAGCGTTCCCTCGCGGACCGACAGGGCCAGCGCGTCGACGGCCGGTCGCAGCACGTCCGGATCGTCCGCCCACGACAGCAGGGTGCGGCCGCCTCGCTCCACGTACAGCACCGGCCGCCCGGCCACCAGGACCACCAGCGCCCCGGCCTTGCGGCCAGGACGGTGGCCGGACGCCGGACCGCCCCGGTCGGGCCAGGGCAGTGCGGCGCCGTACGGGTTGGCCGGATCGGCGGCGGCCAGCACCAGCGCGTTCGGCCGGTCGGGAACGGCGGGCGGGGACCAGGGGTCGGCGGGCTCCGGCTCCGGTTCCGGCCGCAGCGCCCGCAGCCGGTCGACCGCCCCCGGCAGCGCGAACTGCGCGGCGCCCAACCCCTCCACGAAGTAGCCGCGGCGGCACCGCCCGGCCTCCTCCAGGGCGCGCAGCACCGGGTAGACCGCGGCGAACCCGCCCGGCGCGCCCTCGGCCGCCACCGCGCCCCGGAGCACGATGCCGTACCGGTCGAGCAGCGCCTCCGCCGTCGCGTGCGCGCGCCGGGTGGGGTCGGTCTCGCGGTCGGGCAGCAGCCACCACCGGCCGGCCACCGTGGGCGGGCCGGTGCGCGACGGCAGTACCGGCCGGCCCCGCCGGGCCGTCCGGGCGCGGTGCGCCGGCCGCCCCGCGCCCAGCGCGGAGCGCAGCGGCGCCAGCGTGTCGTTGGTCAGCAGCCCCGCCCACGCCAGGTCCCAGACGGCCGGCACCAGTTCCTGGTCGGGGATCGCCGCGCCCCCCGCGTTGACCCGGTCGGACAGCGCCCGGAAGAACAGCGCCCCGCCGCCGGCCAGGGCGTCCAGCACCGCGGCGTGCGCCGGGGTCAGGGTGGGCTCCACGGGATCCGGGATCAGCAGCGGAGCGGTGTCGGCCAGGTACAGCGACACCCACCCGTCGCCGCCCGGCAGGCCGCCCCGGCCCGCCCAGACCACCTCGCCCGCCGAGGTGAGCTCGTCGAGCATCGCCGGGGAGTAGCCGGGCACCCGCACCGGCAGCACCAGCGACTCCAGTGCTGAGGCGGGCACCGCCGCCCCTTGCAACTGCTCAATCGCCTGCACCAGCGCGTCGAGGCCGCGCAGCCGGCCGCCGACGCCGTGCCAGGCCGGCAGGAACCGGCCCAGCGTCTCCGGCGGGGACGGCTCCACCTCGGCGCGCAGCCGGGCCAGCGAGCGGCGGCGCAACGTCCGCAGCACCTCGGCGTCGCACCACTCCGGCAGCGGCGGGCCGCCCAGCGACTCGACCGGCAGGAACTCGCCCTCCACCACCCGGCCGGCCGCCGCCAGCCGGCGCAGCGTCTCGGTCACCACGGCGACCCCCAGCCCGAACCGGGCCGCCGCCTCGGCCGGCCGGAACGGGCCGTGCGTCCGCGCGTACCGCGACACCAGGTCGCCCAGCGGGTCGCCGGCCGGTTCCAGGAACGCCTCGGGCACCCCGACCGGCAGGGGCGTGCCGAGCGCGTCGCGCAGCCGGCCCGCGTCCTCGATCGCCGCCCAGTGCTCGGCCCCCGCGATGCGCACCCGGATCGCCCGGCGCGCCCGCTCCAGCTCCTCCGCCCACCGGACCGCGTCGCCCTCGGCGGCGGCGGTGCGGGCGGCGATCTCGGCCGAGGTCAGCGGGCCCAGCGCGCGGAGCAGGTCGGCCACGCCCTCCAGGTCGCGGGCCCGGCGGTCTTCGGCCAGGCGCTGCAGCTCGCGCCCCACCTCGGCGATCACTTCGGGGTCGAGCAGCTCGCGCAGCTCGGCCTGACCCAGCAGCTCGGCCAGCAGCGTGGAGTCCAAAGCCAGCGCCTGGGCCCGCCGCTCGGCCAGCGGCGCGTCGCCCTCGTACATGAACGCGCCCACGTAGTGGAACAGCAGCGACCGCGCGTACGGGGACGGGGACTGCGTCTCCACCTCGACCATCCGCATTCCGCGCCCCGCCAGGTCGCGCATCAACCCCACCAGGCCGGGCACGTCGAAGACGTCCTGCAGGCACTCGCGCACGGTCTCCAGCACGATCGGGAACGAGGCGTACCTGCTCGCCACGCCCAGCAGGTGCGCGGCCCGCTGCCGCTGCTGCCACAGCGGCATCCGCCGATCGGGACGGCGCCTGGGCAGCAGCAGCGAGCGGGCCGCGCACTCCCGGAACCGCGCCGCGAAGAGGGCCGAGCCGCCCAATTCGTCCACCACGATCCGCTCGATGTCGTCGGGGTCGAACAGCACCGCGTCCAGGCTCGGGGGCTCGTCGGTGTCGGGGACCCGGAGCACGATGCCGTCGTCGGCGTGGATCGCCTGGGCGTCCACCCCGTACCGCTCCCGCAGCCGGGCGGCGATCGCCAGTGCCCAGGGCGCGTGCACCGGTGCGCCGAACGGGGAGTGCACCACGAGCCGCCAGTCGCCCAGCTCGTCGCGGAACCGCTCGACCACGAGGGTGCGGTCGTCCGGCAGGTGCCGGGTGGCCTCTCGCTGCTCGGCCAGATAGGACACCAGGTTGCGGGCCGCCCGCTCGTCCAGCCCCGCCGCCCGCGCCCGCGCCGCCGCCGCGGTGGAGTCCAGCGCCGACAGCTCCCGGGTGAACGCGCCCAGCGCCCGGCCCAGCTCGGCGGGCCGCCCCGGCGTGTCGCCATGCCAGAACGGCAGCTTGCCCGGGCGCCCCGGCGCGGGGGAGACCAGCACCCGGTCGGGGGTGATGTCCTCGATCCGCCACGAGCTGGCACCCAGCACGAACACGTCGCCGACCCGCGACTCGTAGACCATCTCCTCGTCGAGCTCACCCACCCGGGACGACCGCTCGCCGCCGGCCAGGAAGACGCCGAACAGCCCCCGGTCGGGGATCGTTCCCCCGCTGGTCACCGCCAGCCGCTGCGCCCCCGGGCGGGGACGCAGCACGCCCGCCACCCGATCCCACACCAGCCGCGGCCGCAGCTCGCCGAACTCGTCGCTCGGGTAGCGCCCGGCGAGCATGTCGAGGGTGGCTTCCAGCGCCGAGCGGGGCAGGCCGGCGTACGGGGCCGCCCGCCGCACCAGCGTCTCGAGCTCGTCGACCGGCCACTCGTCCATCGCCACCATCGCGACGATCTGCTGGGCCAGCACGTCGAGCGGGTTGCGCGGGAAGCGCAGCTCCTCGATCTGGCCCCGCGCCATCCGCTCGGCCACCACGGCCGTCTGCACCAGGTCGCCGCGGTACTTCGGGAAGAGCACGCCCCGGGAGACCGCCCCCACCTGGTGGCCGGCCCGGCCCACCCGCTGCAGGCCGCCGGCGACCGAGGGCGGCGACTCGACCTGCACCACCAGGTCGACCGTGCCCATGTCGATGCCCAGCTCCAGGCTCGACGTGGCGACCACGGCGGGCAGCCGGCCCTGCTTGAGCGCCTCCTCGATACCGGCCCGCTCCTCCTTCGACACCGAGCCGTGGTGCGCCCGGGCCACCGTGCGCGGGGCCCCGCGCGCCGCACCGGCCTGCGCCATCACCTCGGCCGGAGCGGCGTTCTCGGGCAGCGCCTCGCCGTGCGCGCGTTCGTAAGCCAGCTCGTTCAGCCGGCCGCACAGCCGCTCGGCGAGCCGGCGCGAGTTGGCGAACACGATCGTCGACCGGTGGGCCTCGATCAGGTCGAGCACCCGGTCTTCGACATGGGGCCAGATGCCGCGCGCCGTCCCCGTCTCGTCGGCCGGGACCGCGGGGATCTCGGACATGTCCTCGACCGGGACCACGATCTCCAGTTCGAAGCGCTTGTCCTGCGGCGGCTGCACCACGGTCGCCGGCCGGGAACCGCCCAGGAAGGCCGCCACCTCGTCGGCGGGCCGGACCGTGGCCGACAGGCCGACGCGCTGTGCGGGCCGGTCGAGCAGCGCGTCCAGCCGCTCCAGCGACAGCGCCAGGTGCGCGCCCCGCTTGGTGCCCGCCACCGCATGCACCTCGTCGACGATCACCGTCTCGACCCCGCGCAGCGACTCGCGTGCCTGCGAGGTCAGCATCAGGAACAGCGACTCCGGCGTGGTGATGAGGATGTCGGGCGGCCGGGCCGCCAGCCGGCGCCGCTCGTCGGCGGGGGTGTCGCCGGACCGGACGCCCACCTCGGCGGCGGGCTCGGGCAGGCCCAGCCGGCGCGCCGCCTGCCGGACGCCGGTGAGCGGGGCCCGCAGGTTGCGCTCGACGTCGACCGCCAGCGCCTTCAGCGGCGAGACGTACAGCACCCGGCAGCGCCGCCTCGGGTCGGCCTTCGGATCGGCACCGGCCGGGGTGGTGGCGATGCGGTCGATGGACCACAGGAACGCCGCCAGGGTCTTGCCCGAACCGGTGGGCGCCACCACCAGGGTGTGCTCGCCGCGGGCGATCGCCGCCCACGCGCCGGCCTGCGCGGCCGTGGGCTCGGCGAAGGCCCCGGCGAACCACGCGCGGGTGGCCGGGGAGAAGGAGGCAATCGCGCCGGGGACGTCGCCGCTCATCCGTCCATCCTGCCTCGTGCCACCGACAGAACGCGCCGGGCGCTACGGTGGTGGGGTGCGGCTCACGGTGTTCTGGGATCGGATGAACCAGCAGTTCGGCGAGACCTACGCGCCCAGCGTGGCCAAAGACCACGTCCTCGCCGAACTGGGCGGCCGCACCGTCGAGCAGGCGCTGGCCGACGGTGAGTCGGCCAAGGACGTGTGGCGGGCCGTCTGCACCACCTTCGACGTCCCCGAACGGCTGCGCTAGCCGCTCACTCGGGCACCGGCAGCTGCGCGTACAGGTCCATCGGGTCGACGGTGCTCGGCAGGTCGCTGACCTGACCGTCGCCGACCTCCACCACCCGCCACTGGCCGTCCGTCCGGCGGGCCAGGTCGGTGGTGATGAACCGGCAGCCCAGCGCCCGGACGGCCGGGCCCACCGCGTCGATCACCGGGAACGGCTCCACCTCCGGGGTGTCGGGGTGCGGGCCGATCAGCGCCGGCTCGCCGTCGATCCACCACACCCGGGCCTCGCCGCCGGCGTACGCCTCGTACTCGCGCACCACCAGCCCGCCCGCCAGGAACTCCCGCTGCAACTCGATCATCTTCTGGACGACCGCGTGCAGCCGCCCGGTGTTCCGGATGTCCGGGACGTAGCAGGCCTCGTACCACTCGTGCTTGCGCGACTTCACGTAGTCCTTGACCACCGCCGGGCCCGTCGCCAGCGGCCGGACCAGCTCGCCGAGGTCACGGGCCGCCGGGACCGTTCCGGGGCGCAGCTCGCACCAGACGCTGGGCGGGGTCAGGCCCGCGAACGTGTCGTGCCAGCCGGGGAGCTCGTGGGCGCGCTGGTAGTCCAGCGGGTGGGCGACCAGGAATGTGCCTCGCTCGCGCAGTGCCGCCGCCAGCCGGGCGTACTCGGCGCTGGTCACCATCCAGCCGCGGTACCACACCGGGCCCAGGTCCGCCGGTACCCGGCGCACCGCCGCCGCGACGTCACCGTGTTGCAACGCGTCGTGGTCGAGCAGGACGACGTCGCCGTAGTGATCCCGGACCGCCGCGGCTTCGCGGGCGAAGTGGGGGTCGACGCGCCGCGGGTTCACCGGGTCGGCGCAGAAGAGCACGGTCAGCGTCATGGCACGCCCTCCCTGGACGGCGCCAGCGTACGGGGCGGACCGGACCCGGCGCACGGATAATCCGGTCATTCCGGAGACTCGGGCCATGATCGAACGGATGTTCGGTAGGGTGGAGATCGCAAGCGACGTTGTCCACAGTGACGACGGCATCTCGCACTCTGTCGGTGGGGCACCGTAACGTCGCCCCCGACAAGCCAAAGCAGTGGACCCGACAGGGCCAGACGGCCAGGCGCAGACCTGGGATAGGACAGGCATCTCATGGCAGCAAACGACCGGGAGAAGGCCCTCGAGACCGCGCTCGCCCAGATCGAGCGTCAGTTCGGCAAGGGCTCCGTCATGCGGCTCGGCGACGAGTCGCGGGCTCCCATCGAGGTCATCCCCACCGGGTCCATCGGGCTCGACATCGCGCTGGGCATCGGCGGTGTGCCGCGCGGCCGGGTCGTCGAGATCTACGGCCCCGAGGCCTCCGGTAAGACCTCGCTCGCCCTGCACATCGTCGCCAACGCGCAGAAGGCCGGCGGCATCGCCGCGTTCGTCGACGCCGAGCACGCCCTCGACCCCGAGTACGCCAAGCGGATCGGCGTCGACACCGACGCCCTGCTGGTCTCCCAGCCCGACACCGGCGAGCAGGCGTTGGAGATCACCGACATGCTGATCCGCTCCGGCGCGATCGACATCGTCGTGATCGACTCCGTTGCGGCGCTCGTCCCGCGCGCCGAGATCGAGGGCGAGATGGGCGACAGCCACGTCGGCCTCCAGGCCCGCCTGATGTCCCAGGCGCTGCGCAAGCTCACCGGCGCCATCAACCAGACCAAGACCACCGCCGTCTTCATCAACCAGCTCCGCGAGAAGGTCGGTGTGATGTTCGGCAGTCCCGAGACGACGACCGGTGGGCGGGCGCTGAAGTTCTACGCGTCGGTGCGGCTGGACGTGCGGCGGATCGAGACGCTGAAGGACGGTACCGAGGCGGTCGGTAACCGGATGCGGGTCAAGGTCGTGAAGAACAAGGTGAGCCCGCCGTTCAAGGTCGCCGACATGGACCTGATGTACGGGCAGGGCATCTCGCGCGAGGGCGGCCTGATCGACATGGGGGTGGAGCACGGCTTCATCCGCAAGTCGGGTGCCTGGTACACCTACGAGGGCGACCAGCTCGGGCAGGGCAAGGAGAACGCCCGTAACTACCTGAAGAGCAATCCCGACACGGCCAACGAGATCGAGAAGAAGATCAAGGAGAAGCTGGGGGTGGGTCCGCGGGTCGACAAGGAGGCCGAGGCTCCTCCGGCCATGGCTCCCGCCTCGCCGCCGCCCGTCACCGCGGGGTCTTCCAATGGCCGGCGCGCTCCCCGGACTCCCAAGCCGGGTGATTCCTGACGGTAAATATCCCGAGATGGGTGACTCCTGACGAAGAGTGGGCGATGATCTCCTCTGAGGGGTGGCGGCGTCATTCACCGCATCGGTTCGGCCGAGCGGACCTCTTCCCCGATGGCGCCGCCGCTCGGCATCCGCACGCGCTGCCCGGCTCGTACCGTGCGGTGACGGTCCGGGTGGCGCGGGGCGTGTGTGCTCCGGCCGCCGGCTCGCGGGTCGGCGGCCGATGACGTCCGGCGGGCGGCTTGGGCCCGGAGGCGACCATGCGGAGGTTGACCGGGCGGAGGTTGACCGGGCGGGCCGGCCACCGGCCGATCCGGTGGCGGTGGCACGGGAGATCTGCCTTCGGTTGCTGTCCGCCTCACCGCGTACCCGGGCCCAACTGGCCGAGGCGCTGCGCCGGAAGAACGTGCCGGAGGAGGTGGCCGAGCAGGTACTCGGCCGCTTCACCGACGTCGGGCTGATCGACGACGCGGCCTTCGCCCAGGCGTGGGTGCAGTCGCGGCATGCCGGGCGCGGGCTGGCCCGGCGGGCACTGGCCGCGGAGTTGCGGCAGCGGGGTGTCGCCGATGACACCGTCAAGGAGGCGGTGGCCGAGCTGGATCCCGAGCAGGAGGAGCGAACCGCCCGCGAGCTGGTGGATCGCAGGCTCCGCGGCACCCGGGGGCTCGACCCGGTCAGGCGGACGCGACGGCTGGTCGGGATGCTCGCCCGTAAGGGGTACTCGCCGGGCCTGGCCTACCGGGTGGTCAAGGACGCCCTTGCCGCGGAGGGTGCGGTTGTGGACGATCTCCCAGAGGCTGCGCCGGACGACTGATCGGGCCGGTGCGAGGTGCTTTCCGGCTGGTCGGCCGGCCCTGGCCCTCGGTGCGGCCGGGGTTGGGTGGGCGGTGAGGAAGTCCTGACGCCGTCGTACGGTTAGTCCGGAATGCCCGGGGTTTGCTTGCTCATTACTTGTTGGACGCTTACCGTTGCGGCAGTGAGGAGTTACTCCGCGCACTGCGGATTGCCATACGACCAAGCACGGTAGCGCGTCTGAAAGGCCTGGCGAAACACACTTCGGCCACCCGCGGCCGAGCGGGCTTGACACCGGCCGGCCCCGAAGGTGAGGGGCCGGGCGATGGCGGCTGCCCGGCGCAGGCTCGCACGCCGCCGGGTGCGGATGACCCCTCGCGTTGCAGGGCTCCTTGACCGGGAGGGGCCGCGCCGAGGAAGGGTCTGCGCCATGGAGAGCGTTCTGCTGGGTGCCGCGCTGGTGGTGACCCTGGTCGCTCTTCTCATCGTGGTGCTGCGCCGCCCTGGTGGCCCTCCGCCCGAGCCCGCCCCCACAGAGGACGAACGTGACGCGGTGCGCCGCGAGGCCGGGGAGATCCGGGCGCGGGCCGAGTCGGACGCCGAGGAGATCGTCCGCCGGGCCGAGGAGCAGGCGCGAACCCATGCGGACGGCGCCCGGGCCGAGCAGGAGGAGGCCCGGCAGCGCCGGGACGAGATCACGACCCTGCGCGAGGACGTGGAACGCCGCGAATCCCGGCTGGCCGAGCGCGAGGAACGACTCGACACCGAGGCGCGCCGGCTGGAGGAGCGCGCCGCCAGGATCGAGGAGGCGGGGCGCGCCCAGGACGAGCGCCGCACCGAACTCGACCGGCTCGACGAGCAGCGGCGCGCGGTGCTGGAGCAGGTGGCGGGCATGACCGCCGACCAGGCCCGGAGCGAACTGGTCGCGGCCATCGAGAACCAGGCCAAGCGCGAGGCGGTCCTGGTCACCCGGGAGATCGAGAGCGCCGCTCGGGAGGAGGGCGAGAAGCGCGCCCGCAAGATCGTCACGCTGGCGATCCAGCGGGTGGCCAGCGAGCAGACCACCGAGTCGGTGGTCTCGGTGATGCATCTGCCGAGCGACGAGATGAAGGGCCGCATCATCGGCCGCGAGGGCCGCAACATCCGGGCGTTCGAGACGACCACCGGGGTGAACCTGATCATTGACGACACCCCCGAGGCCGTCCTGCTGAGCTGCTTCGACCCGGTGCGCCGGGAGGTGGGGCGGCTGACGCTGGAGAAACTGGTGCTGGACGGCCGGATCCACCCGCAGCGCATCGAGGAGATCTACGAGCGCAGCAAGACCGAGGTGGAGGACCTGTGCGTGCGGGCTGGTGAGGACGCCCTCGTCGAACTGGGCGTCACCGAGATGCACCCCGAGCTGATCGGCCTGCTCGGCCGGCTGCGCTACCGCACCTCCTACGGGCAGAACGTCCTCAAGCACCTGATCGAGTCGGCGCACCTGGCCGGTGTCATGGCGGCGGAACTGCGGCTGCCCGTCCCGCTGCTGAAGCGGTGCGCCCTGCTGCACGACATCGGCAAGGCACTGACCCACGAGGTGGAGGGCAGCCACGCGCTGATCGGCGCGGAGATCGCCCGCCGCTACGGGGAGGACGAGGAGGTCGTCCACGCCATCGAGGCGCACCACAACGAGGTCGAGGTCCGGACGATCGAGGCGGTGCTGACCCAGGCCGCGGACGGGATCAGCGGCGGCCGCCCGGGCGCCCGCCGCGAGTCGCTGGAGGCGTACGTCAAGCGGCTGGAGCGGCTGGAGGAGATCGCCAAGACCAACCACGAGGGTGTGGAGAAGGTCTTTGCCATGCAGGCCGGCCGGGAGATCCGGGTGATGGTGAAGCCGGACTCGGTCGACGACATCCAGGCCCAGGTGATCGCCCGGGACATCGCCAAGCGGGTGGAGAGCGAGCTGACCTACCCGGGGCAGATCCGCGTCACGGTCGTCCGCGAGTCGCGGGCTACCGAGTTCGCCCGCTGACCCCCGACGGCACGGTCACTGCAGCTCGATGGGGTTCACCCCGGGCGGCTGGAACCCCAGCGTCTGCCCGTAGAAGGCGAGTTCGGCCTCTAGGCAGGCGATGGTGGTCTCTGCCCGGCGGAAGCCGTGCGACTCGCCGGTGAAGGCGATGTAGGCGTGCGGCACCCCCTTGTCCTTGAGCGCCGCCGCGAACTTCTCCGACTGCGCGGGCAGGACGATGGGGTCGTCGAGCCCCTGGAGCATCAGCACCGGGCACGCGGTGCGGTCGGCGTTGGTCAGCGGCGACCGCTCCTCGTAGGCCCGCTCGAAGCCCGGCATGGGGCCGATCAGCCCGAAGAGGTAGGTCGATTCGAAGTCGTGCGTCTCCTCGATGAAGGTCTTCAGGTCGCTGATCCCGAAGTAGGAGGTGGCGGCCTGGAACACCTCGGTGCGGGTGACGGCGGCCAGGGTGGTCCAGCCGCCGGCGCTGCCGCCGCGCACCGCGATCCGCTTGGGGTCGGCCAGCTTGCGGGCGATGAGCGCCTGGGCGGCTGCGACGGCGTCGTCGACGTCGACCACGCCCCACTGCCGGCGCAGCCGCTCGCGGTAGGCCCGGCCGTAACCGGTGGAACCGCCGTAGTTGACGTCGACGACCCCGATGCCGCGGCTGGTGAAGTAGGCCCGCTCCAGGCTCAGCACGCTGGAGACGCGGCTGGTGGGCCCGCCGTGCACGAAGACCACGTACGGCGGCAGTTCGCCCTCGGACCCCTCGGCCTCGGGGTTGGTCGGCGGGTAGACGTAGGCGTGCACGGGCCGGCCGAACAGCCCCTCCAGCCGCTCCTCCTGCGGGACGGGCAGGTACGCCGGGTCGGGCAGTTCGGCGATCTCGGCGCGCAGTTCCTCGACCCGCAGGGCGGCGGTGTCGACGCGGACCACCGAGGCGGAGCGGGTGGGGGCGCCGGCGATGCCGACGACCGTCGAGCCGTCGGCCGACAGCGCCATCTGCCAGTCGGTGTAGGGGGACTCGATCTCGATCAGTTCGAGCGTCTCGGGGTCGATGATGCCCAGCCGCTGGTCGCCCTCCCCGTGCAGGACCGCCAGCCGCCCGTCCTCCAGCAGCGCGTACGGCGAGCCGCCGAGCTGCCAGAGCGGGCCGGCGAACTCCTCCTCGGCCGGGTAGAGGGCCTGCGGCGACTCGCCGTACAGGCCCACCTGGTAGATGTTCCACCAGCCGGACCAGTCGGAGATCACGTACAGGGTGCGCTCGTCGCGCCAGAGCGGGGCCAGCGCCGACTCGGTCAGCCCGCCCTTGACCGTGCGCGGGGCGGAGGCTTTGCCGTCTTCCAGCACGGCGACCCGCAGTTCGGTGCCGTCCCAGGGCATCCGCGGGTGGCTCCACTGCACCCAGGCCAGGTGGTCGCCGCCCGGCGAGGGGGTGGGGGAGGCGTAGAAGCCGGCCCCACCGACGATCTCGCGGACGGCCGCGGCGTCCTCGGCGGCGGCGCCGTCGAGCGGGACGGCGACGATGGCCCGGCGGACGCCGTCAGCGGTGTGCCCCTCGCAGACGCACCAGATCTCGGACCCGTCGGGCGACGACACCAGGTCGGCGTAGCGCAACCCGGCCGGGATCGCCGGTTCGGGTGTCAGCGGCCGGGGGGCGGCGTCGCCCGGGTCGAGCCGGTACAGCCGCTGGTCCTCGTAGTTGGCGAACACCAGGGCGGGCCCGGAGCCGGTGCCGATCGGCAGGTATGACCGCCCGCCGTACTCGTGCACCCGGGTGCGCGCATCCCATGGGGCCGGCAGCAGCTCGGTGTGCCGGTCGCCCGAAAGGTGGATGACCGTGGTGCGTCCGCCCTCCTCGGGCCGGGTCTCCTGCCACCACACGTCGCCGCCGCGCACGGTGGGGAAACTGAGGCGCCGGCGGGCGCGGGCGACGTCCGCGGCGGAGAGGGGGGAGGGCCAGGAACCGTAGGGCTGGGTAACGCGAGCGGTCATACCCGAATCGTCCCGCAAACGGGTGGTGATTGGGGGCATGACCCCATAGTTGAGCTCGTAAAGATACGAGGTGGATCGCCAAGGTGACGTGCCTCACTTGGCATGCGGGTCAAGCCCCGAGCGCGGTCCGCGCGGCGAGCAGTTCCCGGATTTCCCGGACGGCCACGCGCCCGGCCCGGTTGGCGCCGACGGTGCTCGCAGACGGACCATAACCGACCAGGTGGACGCGAGGATCCCGAACCGCCCGGGTCCCCAGCACCTGGATCCCGCCGCCCGGTTCGCGCAGCCGCAGCGGCGCCAGATGCTCGATCACGGGGCGGAACCCGGTCGCCCACAGGATCGTGTCGGCGGCGAACTCGGTGCCGTCGTCCCAGGCCACCCCGCCGGGGACGATCCGGTCGAACATGGGCCGCCGATCGAGGACGCCGGCGGCCATCGCCGCCCGCACCTGCGGGGTGCGGGCCAGCCCGGTGGCGCTCACCACACTGCCGGGCGGCAGCCCGGCGCGGACCCGCCGCTCGACCCGGGCCACCGCCTCCCGGGCCCGGTCGGCGTCGTAGACACCGTCGTTCCAGACCGGTGGCCGGCGGGTCGTCCAGACGGTCCCGGCCGCGACCGGGGCGATCTCCAGCAGCGCCTGCACGGCGGACGTGCCGCCGCCCACCACCACGACCCGGCGGCCCGCGAAGTCCGCGGGCCCCCGATAGTCGGCGGTGTGCGATTGCCGGCCGCGGAAGGTGCCGGCACCCGGGTAGTAGGGCCGGAACGGCCGGTGCCAGGTGCCGGTGGCGTTGATCAGCGCCCGGGTCGACCACCGGACCGCCGGGGCCTCCACCAGCAGCCGGCCGTCCGGGCCCGGCCGCACGGCCGTGACCCGGACGGGACGCCGCACCCGCAGGTCGTGGGCGCGCTCGTAGTCGGCGAAGTAGCCGGAGACGACCTCGGCGGCGGGGCGGTGCTCGTCGGCCTCACCCAGCGGCGTCCCGGGCAGGTCGTGGATCCGGTGCGCTGTACCCAGGGTGAGGGTCGGCCAGCGGTACTGCCAGGCCCCGCCCGGGCCGGGGGAGCGGTCGAGCATCACGAAGGACAGCCCGGCCCGGCGCAGGAAGTACCCGGCCGACAGACCCGCCTGCCCGGCCCCGATCACCACCACGTCGACATCGTCCACGGGGGCGGAAACCCCGGCGGGCCACCGGGGATTCCCGTCCCTCTTCGCCTCGTTCGGTCGCTGCGCGGACCGCTCGTCCCTCGCGGGCCGCTCCGCTCCCTCCCTCGGCTCAGACGGGGCCGAGGCCGGCGGCGGGCGGGGCGCCCTCGGCCGTGAGGGTGCGCGCGGCGGACTTGGTGCTGCGCCGGCTGCGCTGCTCCAGCCAGGTCGCCAGGCGGCTCAGCGCCAGGTTGATCGCGATGTAGATGACCGCGACCACGATGGCGGCCTGGATGAGGTTGTTGTGGAAGTTGGGCGGCACCTGCTTGAACCCGGCGTGCAGCAGGTCCTGGTAGGCGATGACGAAGCCCAGGGCGGTGTCCTTGAGCAGGACGACCATCTGGCTGACGATCGCGGGCATCATCGCGGTGATCGCCTGGGGCAGCAGGATCAGCCGCATCACCCCGTTCTTGCGCAGCCCGACCGCGTAGGCGGCCTCGGACTGGCCGCGGGGCACCGACAGCACGCCGGCCCGGATGACCTCGGCCAGCACCGAGCCGTTGTACATGGTCAGGCCGAACACCAGGGCGGCGAAGGCCGGGACCGTGACGGTGCCGTAGTTGATCTCCACCCCGAACAGGAACAGGAAGTTCTCCACCGCCATCCGCTGGAAGGTGCCCAGCGGGCCGGTGGCGATGATCGGGCTGACCGCCGGGGGGACGAAGAACGCCAGGAAGATGAGGATCAGCAGGGGGATGGCGCGGAAGAACTCCACCACCGCCCCGGCGGGCACCCTGATCCACCAGTGGTCGGAGAGCCGGCCGAGACCGAAGACCGCGCCGAACAGCAGGGCCAGCACCGAGCCCACCAGCGCGGCCCGCAGCGTGTTCCACAGCCCGGGCAGGATCAGGTTCGTCCAGACGTCGCCCTCGATGAAGGGGCTCCACAGCCGGCCCTGGAACTGCTCCTCCTCGTTGAGCTTCCAGATGACCAGTGCGGCGATGCCGAGCAGGACGGCCACCGACACCGCGGTCAGGATCGCGTTGCGCCGCCGGGCCCGCGGGCCGGGGGCGTCGAAGAGGACGTTCGCCTCGCTCATCGGGCCACCGCCATTCGCTTGGCCAGCCAGCCGAAGAAGAAGCCGGTGGGCAGGGTCAGCACCATGAAGCCCAGCGCGAAGCCGAGGAAGATGGGGATCGAGGCGCCGTAGTCGTCGAACATCTCCTTCATGAACGCCGCCGCCTCGGCGTAACTGGCGACGATCACCACGGTGGTGTTCTTGATCATGGCGATGAGGACGCTGCCGAGCGGCGCGATCACGGTCCGGAACGCCTGCGGAAGAATGATCATCCGGAGCGACTGGGTGAACGTCAGCCCGATCGACCGGGCGGCCTCCGCCTGGCCCAGCGGCACCGTGTTGATGCCCGAGCGCAGCGCCTCGCAGACGAAGGTGCTGGTGTAGGCCGAGAGGCCGAACACCCCGAACCAGTAGTAGTTGGTGCGGGGGTCGTCGGAGACGAGGATGCCCAGGGTGTCGCTCACGCAGAGGCTGGACAGCAGCAGCACCAGCGTGAGCGGGGTGTTCCGCATCACGTTGACGTAGAAGGTGCCGGTGGCGCGCAGCACGGGGGTCGGCGAGACCCGCATCGCCACCAGGATGGTGCCGAGGATCAGCGACAGCACCGCCGACACGACGGCGAGTCGCACCGTGGCCTCGAAACCTTCGAGGATCTTCTCGTGATGATCGAAGACCGGGCTGAAGTCGAACAGTTGATCCATGACACTCCACGGTGTCCTGGCCGCGCCGGCGCCCCCCGGTGGAGGACGCCGGCGCGGCGAGAGTCAGCGGCAGATCAGGTGCAGCCCACGAACTGCGGGACGGTGGTGGCCAGCTTCAGGCCGGTGCCGGCGAAGTGCTTCTCCAGCAGCGTCTTGGCGGTGCCGTCGCTGTACATCTTGGTCACGGCCTTGTTGACGGCCTCGCAGGTCTCCTTGTCGCCCTTCTTGATGCCGACGCCGTAGAGCTCGTCGGTGAAGGGGTCGTTGATGACCTTGAAGGCGCCCTTCTGCTGGTTGGCGAAGCCCGCCAGGATCAGGTCGTCGGTGGTGACCGCGTCCAGCGCGCCGCTCTTGAGCTTGGCGACGCACTCGGAGTAGCTGGAGGCGTCCACGGTCTTGGCCGGGATGTTCAGCTTGCCGTCCGGCGGGCCCTCGGTGACGCGCTTGTAGGAGTTGGAGCCCGCGGCCTTGCAGAGCTTCTTGTCCTTGAGGTCGGTGGCCTTCTTGATGACGTCGTCGTCGACGCGGACCATCGTGTCCTGGTGCGCGACGTAGTAGGGGCCGGCGAAGGTCACCTTGGGCTTGCGCGCCTCGGTGATCGAGTAGGTGGCGACGACCAGGTCGACCTGGCCGGCCTGGAGGAAGGGCTCGCGGTTCTCCGACCGCGCCTCCTTCCACTCGATGCCGCTCTCGGGGACGCCCAGCTCCTTGGCGATGTACCGGGCCACGTCGGTGTCGAAGCCCTCGTAGGTGCCGTCGGGCTTCTTCAGGCCCAGCGCGGGCTGGTCGAACTTGATCCCGATGACGATCTTCTTGGTGTCCTTGGCCTTCTGCGCGACGCTCTTGGGGGCGTCGCCGCCGGTGACCTCGGAGTCGCTGCCGCAGGCGGTGAGTCCCAGGGCCAGCGCCACCGCGGCGGCCGCCGCCGCGATCTGCCGTACTCGCATGCTTTTCTGCACCTCTACTTTTCTGCCGGAGCCCCTCGGCTCAGTGCGTGAGGATCTTGGATAGGAAGTCTTTGGCGCGGTCGGTCTGCGCGTTGGTGAAGAATTCGTCCGGGGTGTTGACCTCGACGATCTGGCCGTCGGCCATGAAGACGACCTTCTGCGCGGCGCGGCGGGCGAACCCCATCTCGTGGGTGACGACGATCATGGTCATCCCCTCGCCGGCGAGGCCGGTCATGACGTCCAGCACCTCCTTGACCATCTCGGGGTCGAGGGCCGAGGTGGGCTCGTCGAACAGCATCACCTTCGGGTGCATGGCCAGCGCCCGGGCGATCGCGGCCCGCTGCTGCTGGCCGCCGGAGAGCTGGGCGGGGTACTTGCTCGCCTGGTTGGCGATGCCGACCCGGTCGAGGAGCGCCATCGCTTCTTCCTCGGCCTTGGCCTTGGGCACCTTGCGCACCTTGATCGGGCCGAGCGTGACGTTCTGCAGGATCGTCTTGTGCGCGAAGAGGTTGAAGGACTGGAAGACCATGCCGACGTCGGCGCGCAGCCGGGCCAGTGCCTTGCCCTCGGCCGGCAGCGGGGTCCCGTCGACCAGGATGGTGCCCCCGTCGATCGGCTCCAGCCGGTTGATCGACCGGCACAGGGTGGACTTCCCCCCGCCGGAGGGGCCGATGACGACGACGACCTCGCCCCGGTCGACGGTCAGGTCGATGTCCTTGAGCACGTGCAGGTCGCCGAAGTGCTTGTTGACCTTCTCGAGCACGACGAGGGGGCCGCCGGAGCCTGTCTCGTCGGCCTCGTTGCCGCTCTCCTTCATGCTCGGGGACTTTACGTCATGCCCGCTTTACCCTCGCTTACTGTGCGGTACCGATCGGATCACGGATCTGTTCATCGCCGGGCCGACCAGGGGCGATAGGTGATTCGCCCGAGCGGGGGCGGGAAACGCGTACCCTGGGTGGGGTCATGAGCGCGTCCACTGTTTCCCCTGCCGCGGGCCGTACGTACGAGATCCGCACCTACGGCTGCCAGATGAACGTCCACGACTCCGAGCGGCTGGCCGGCCTGCTGGAGTCCGCCGGGTACGCCCGGGCCGAGGGCGCCGAGCCCGATGTGGTGGTCTTCAACACCTGCGCGGTGCGCGAGAACGCCGACAACCGGCTGTACGGCAACCTGGGCCACCTGCGGCCGGTCAAGGACCGGCACCCGGGCATGCAGATCGCCGTCGGCGGCTGCCTGGCGCAGAAGGACCGCGAGACGATCGTGCGCCGGGCGCCCTGGGTGGACGTGGTCTTCGGCACCCACAACATCGGGTCGCTGCCGGTGCTGCTGGAGCGCGCCCGGATCCAGGACGAGGCCCAGGTCGAGATCGAAGAGGCGCTGGAGACGTTCCCCTCCACGCTGCCCACCCGCCGCGAGTCGCCGTACGCCGCCTGGGTGTCGATTTCGGTCGGGTGCAACAACACCTGCACCTTCTGCATCGTCCCGGCGCTGCGCGGCCGGGAGCGCGACCGGCGCCCCGGAGAGGTGCTGGCCGAAATCCAGGCCCTGGTCGCCGAGGGCGTGCTCGAAGTGACGCTGCTGGGCCAGAACGTCAACGCCTACGGGGTCGAGTTCGGCGACCGGGCGGCGTTCGCGAAGCTGCTGCGCGCCTGCGGCGAGATCGACGGGCTGGAGCGGGTCAGGTTCACCTCCCCGCATCCCCGCGACTTCACCGACGACGTGATCGCCGCGATGGCCGAGACGCCCAACGTCATGCCGTCGCTGCACATGCCGCTGCAGTCGGGTTCCGACGCGGTGCTCAAGGCGATGCGCCGGTCCTACCGGCAGGAGCGCTACCTCGGCATCATCGAGAAGGTCCGGGCGGCCATCCCGGACGCGGCCATCACCACCGACATCATCGTGGGTTTCCCGGGCGAGACCGAGGACGACTTCCGGCAGACCCTGCACACGGTGCGCGAGGCCCGCTTCTCCGGGGCCTTCACCTTCCAGTACTCCAAGCGCCCCGGCACCCCGGCCGCCGACATGGACGGCCAGGTCCCCAAGGAGGTCGTGCAGGAACGGTACGAGCGGCTCGTCGCCCTCCAGGAGGAGATCTCCTGGGCGGAGAACCGGCGGCAGCTCGGCCGGTCGCTGGAGGTGCTGGTCGCCGAGGGCGAGGGCCGCAAGGACGGCGCCACCGACCGGCTCTCCGGCCGGGCCCCCGACAACCGCCTGGTGCACTTCCGCCGGCCCGACGTGCCGGTGCGCCCGGGCGACATGGTGACGGTCGAGGTCACCTACGCGGCCCCGCACCACCTGGTCGCCGACGCACCGGCCGGGCGGGTGCGCCCCACCCGGGCCGGCGACGCCTGGGCGGCCCGGCAGGCCGCGCCCGCCGCCTCGGGCGTTTCCCTGGGCATGCCCACCGTCGGCCGCCCGGCCCCCGCCCCCGCCCCGGCCTGCGGCACCCGGTGATCGAACCGGGTGACAGGATGGGCGGATGCTGATCGCGGCGGCCGTGTGCCCGCACCCGCCCCTGCTGGTGCCCGAGGTGGCCGCACAGGCGGCGGCCGAGCTGGACGGGCTGCGCGCCGCCTGCGCCGAGGCCGTGCGCCGGCTGGTCGCCGCCGGCCCCGAGCTGATCGTGGTGGTGGGCGCCGACGAGCTGACCCGGGAGCACCCGCCCGGTGCGGCGGGCGGGTTCCACCCCTACGGGCTGGACCTGACCGTCGGAACGGGCCCGCCGGTGCTCCCGCTGTCGCTGACCGTGGGGCGCTGGCTGCTGGGGTCCCGGCCCGCGGCGTTCCACGGGGTGGCGGCGGATGCGCCCACGTCCGGGTGCCTGCGGCTGGGCGCGGAACTGGCCGCCCGTGGCCGGGTGGCGATGCTGGCTATGGGGGACGGGACGGCCTGCCGGTCGCGGCAGGCGCCGGGCTACCTGGATGAGCGCGCCGAGCCGTACGACGCGGCGGTGGCGCGAGCCCTCGGGACGGCCGACGCCGCCGCGCTGGCCGCGCTGGATCCCGGGCTCTCCCGGGACCTGTCGGCGGCCGGGCGGGCGGCGTGGCAGGTCCTCGCCGGCGCGGCCGGCGAGGGGGCGTTCGCGGCCGAAGTGCTCGCCGACGAGGCCCCCTACGGGGTGGGCTACTTCGTGGCGAGCTGGAGCCACCGGCCCTAGCGGTTACCGGGAACCGCGGCCTTCGCGGCGGGCCTGGTCCCGCTCCAGGTCGTCCAGCGACTTGCCGGCCCGCTGCTGGGCCTTGTCGACGTGCGAGGCGTACTTGCCGCCGGTCTTCTTGTCGATCATGTCTCCGGCCTTCTCGATGCCCTGGCGGGCCTTGCCGGAGTGCTGGCCCAGCAGCTTCTTCATCTTGTCGGCGAACGACATGTCCTACCCCCGATCAGGTCGTCCGGTGGGGCGCTCCGGCGGGAGCGCCGCCCGTCACCGGACCCCTCTACCCGTTCTGGTTGCGACAATGGGTGCGTGGCCCCTGCAGAAGTGATCGCGGTGGTGGGAGCGACCGCCGCCGGGAAGTCCGACCTCGCCGTGGAGCTCGCGCTGCGGCTGGGCGGCGAGGCCGTCAACGCCGACTCCATGCAGCTCTACCGGGGGATGGACGTCGGTACGGCCAAGCTGACGTCCGCGCAGATGCGCGGCGTGCCTCACCACCTGCTGGACCTGTGGGACGTGACGGAGACGGCCAGTGTCGCCGAGTACCAGCGGCTGGGCACCGCGGTGATCGAGGACGTGCGCGGGCGCGGCCGGGTACCGGTGCTGGTCGGCGGGTCGGGCCTGTACGTCCGGGCGGTGCTGGACGGGCTGGACTTCCCCGGCACCGACCCGGCGGTCCGCGCCCGGCTGGAGGCGGAACTGGCCGAGGCGGGGTCGGGGGCGCTGCACGAGCGGCTGCGCGAGCGCGACCCGGCGGCCGCCGCGGCGATCCTGCCGAGCAACGGGCGCCGGGTCGTGCGGGCCCTGGAGGTGATCGAGATCACCGGGCGGCCGTTCAGCGCCAGCCTGCCCGACTACCGCTACCGGTACGCGGCCGTCCAGATCGGTCTGGCGGTGCCCCGTCCCGAACTCGACGAGCGGATCGCGGAGCGGGTCGGGCGGATGTGGCGGGCGGGCCTGGTGGAGGAGGTGCGGGCGCTGGAGAAGCAGGGCCTGCGGGACGGGCTGACCGCCGGCCGGGCGCTGGGTTACGCGCAGGTGCTGCGGTTCCTGGCGGGGGAGTGGACCGAGGAGCAGGCCAGGGCGGAGACCGTCCGGGCCACCCGGCGGTTCGCCCGCCGGCAGGAGTCGTGGTTCCGGCGCGACCCGCGGGTGCGCTGGCTCCCGCACGACGCACCCGACCTGGTCTCCCGGGCCCTCGCGCTGGCCACCGGGTGACGGCGGCGAACTACCATTCAGCCATGCGTTTCGTGAAGGGCCACGGCACCGAGAACGACTTCGTCATCCTGCCGGACCCCGGCGGTGATCTCGATCTCGCTCCGGCGGTGGTGGCCGCGCTCTGTGACCGGCGGGCGGGCCTGGGGGCGGACGGGGTGCTCCGGGTGGTCCGGGCGAAGGCCGCGGTCGAGCCCGCCGTGCGGGCGCAGGCCGATGCGGCCGAGTGGTTCATGGACTACCGCAACGCCGACGGCGGCGTGGCGGAGATGTGCGGTAACGGGGTGCGGGTCTTCGCCCGTTACCTGGTCGACGCGGGGCTCGCGGCGCCCGGGGAGTGGAGCGTGGCGACCCGGTCGGGGCCGCGCCGGGTGCGGCTCGGCGCCACCGGCGACGTCAGCGTGGACATGGGCCCGCCGGAGCGGCTGGGCTTCGGCACGGCGACCCTGGGCGGCCGGGAGTACCACGGGGTGCGGATCTCGGTCGGCAATCCGCACCTGGCCTGCCGGGTGACCGATCCGGTGGCCGGTCTCGACCTGACCCGCCCGCCCGGCCTGGACGCGGCGGTGTTCCCCGCCGGCGCCAACGTCGAGCTGTTCCGGCCGGTCGGCGAGCGGCATGTGGAGATGCGGGTGTACGAGCGGGGTTCGGGCGAGACCCGTTCCTGCGGCACCGGCGCGGTGGCGACCGCGGTGGCCGCGGCGATGGCGGCGGCCCCGCCGGGCGGTGCGCCCGAGTCGGTCCTGGGACTGCCGCTGGCGGGGGAGTGGACCGTCGACGTGCCCGGGGGCACGGTCGTCGTGGCGTTCGCCGGGGGCACCAGCGAGTTGCGCGGCCCGGCGGTCCTGGTCGCCGAGGGCGACGTCCGGCTCTGAAGAACTCGTCGTCCGGCTCGCTGTGACGTTCGGCATCTAGGATCTCTAGAATCCGATTCGGATCGAGGAGGGCGGGCGGATGACCGACACAGTGAAGATCGCGGCCGCGGTCAAGGGGCCGATCGGCAAGCTCGGCGGCGGGTTCATGATCTCGCGCGAGGCCATGGCCTTCGGCACGGAGATCGGGATCGAGGGCATGGCCCCCTACTTCCGGGGCCGCTTCGGCGTGCTCGGCGAGGTGGACGCGGACGTGGTGACCGCGGCGGCCGGGTTCTTCCCGCCGGCGGCGATCCGGGCCGCCTGGGAGCTCACCTCCGGGGTGCCCGCCGCCACGGCGGTCGAGGGCTACACCCGGGCGTGCCACGCCTTCGCC
The DNA here is from genome assembly GCF_003289645.1 of Actinomadura craniellae. Taxonomy (GTDB): domain Bacteria; phylum Actinomycetota; class Actinomycetes; order Streptosporangiales; family Streptosporangiaceae; genus Actinomadura_D; species Actinomadura_D craniellae. The sequence continues at coordinate 93,373 of NZ_QLYX01000015.1, forward strand.
CGGCGCAAGATGTCCGGGATCTCCGGCGCGGACCGGCTGGCCGACCTGCTCGGCCGGGTGGTGGAGTCCGCGGACGTGCGCTGCGCCCCGGTGTTCGCGGGCTGGCGGGCGGTGCCGCTGCCCGACGACGCGCTGCTGCGGACCGCGCAGCTCGCCCACGTGCTGCGGGAACTGCGCGGCGGCGTGCACGTGGCGGCGGTGCTGGCCGGCGGGCTGACCCCGCTGGAGGCGATCCTGGCCGGCAGCTCGGACTTCCTGGAGGCGGGTGCGGGCAACGCGCGGTTCTTCGGCTGGCCGGAGCCGTACGCCGAACCGACCGAGGAGGTCCGGCGGCGCCGGGCCGCCGCGGAGGAGCTCACCGACGTGCTCGTCGCCCCGGCCTTCGCCGTGCTGGACGCGACCGAGGCGGAGGAACTGGTCACCCTGCTGACCGAGGCCGAACGGACCGTCTTCGGCTGATCCCGGCCGGATCGGGACGGGCGTCCCTCAAGGACGGGACCCCGGGACGCCTACCGTGATCACGAACACCCGATGGAAGGCCCCACGCGGACCTGGGATGGGAGCCCCGGAGTTCCGCGCGGGGTCAGGGGCCGGTGACGACACCTTCTTGGCGGGGGGCGGTCACCGGCCCCTTTCAGGTTCTCCGGCCGGCAGCCTGGCCTGGACCAGGGTGCCCCCCTCGGCCCCGCGCCCGATGGTGCACGAACCGCCCAGTTCGGCGGCGCGCTCGCGCATCGACGACGTGCCCACTCCGGCCCGCCCGCCCGCCGGCATCCCGGCCCCGTCGTCGCTCACGCTGAGGTACAGGTCCCCGTCGAGGCGCAGCCGGACCACGGCGAGGCCGGCCCCGGCGTGCCGCCGCACGTTGGTGAGGGCCTCCTGCACGATGCGGTAGGCCGCCACCTCCACGGCCGCGGGCAGGTTCGCCAGGCCCGCCTCGTCACCCTCGACACGCACCTCCACCCGGGGGCCGCCGGCGCCGGTGGCGCTCTCGCCCAGCGCCTCGATCGCCCCGGCCAGGCCGAGGTCGTCCAGGGCGGGCGGGCGCAGCCCGTACACCAGTTCCCGGATGTCGCCGATCGCCTGGCCCATGGTGGTCCGCAGGTTCTCCAGCAGCGGGTCGACCGAGGGCGGGTCGCGGTGCAGGGTGATCCGTGCCGCGTCCACGGTCATCGCCAGGCTCGCCAGGGTGGGGCCGAGCCCGTCGTGCAGGTCGCGGCGGAGCCGCCGCCGCTCCTCCTCCCGGGTGTTGAGGATCCGCTCCCGGGACCGCTGCACGTCGGCGGCCAGCCGCACCGCGTTGGCGAGTTCGGCCAGGTTGCGGGCCATGATCGAGGCCAACCGGGCGTCCGGGGTGTGCGGCACGGCGAACAGCAGCCGGCCCACCGGCTCGCCGTGCCAGATCAGCGGGATCACCCGGGGGTGGCTGCCGAGCGTCCCGTCCTCGGCCACGGCCGTCCTGCCGTCCCGGTCGAGCACCTCGATCACCACGCCGGAGGCGCGCAGCGCCTCGCGCACCGCCACCGTGGCGGCGGTGAGCGCGGCGGCCGGGTCGGAGGCGGTCTGCAGCCGCCGGTTGAGCAGGTCGGCCAGCCGGTACGGGTCCCGCTCGCCGTGCAGCAGCCGGTCGACGCCGCGCTGCAGCCGGCGCCGGGCCGGCTCGAAGACCGCGCCACCGCCGATCGCCCCGGCGAGCCCCGACAGGCCCTGGTCGACGACGACCAGGCTGGCCCCGGCCACCAGCAGGAAGTAGACACCGGTGATCACCGCCGCCACGCCGGTGTAGACCAGGGTCCGGTTGACGACGATGTCGATGTCGTACAGCCGGTACTTGGTGATCGCGATCGCCACGCAGAAGGGCACCGCGGCGGTGATCAGGTCGCGCAGCCCGTTGGCGATGGGGGTGGCCTGGCCGAGGAAGTTGACGGCCTGGGCGAACACCCCCGGGTACATCACCCAGGCGATCTGCCGGCGCTCGTCCGCACCGGCCTGCAGGAACCGCAGCACCACCGAGACCAGGCACGCCGCCAGGGTGAGCATGATCGTGGCCGAGATCGGCCAGGGGATGTCGCCGAGCGGGTAGACCGCGACGCCGCCGTCGATCCGGCGCACGTCCGGGTCGACGGTCAGGTGGACGCAGACGATCAGGGGGACGAGCAGGGCGACCACCAGCACCGGCCGGAACCAGCGGGAGATCAGCCGCCCGTCGGGGAAGAGCAGCGGCAGCACCAGGGTGAGCAGGTAGAAGTCCAGCGCCCACACCCACCGGCCCAGCCACTCGAACAGGCCCGCCGCCGGAGCGTCCCGCAGGTCCAGCCACGGCCCCAGGTGCAGCGCCAGCATGTAGAGGGCCGCCGCGAGTCCCGCGCCCAGCACGATCCAGCCCACCAGCAGGCGCGGCCGGTACCGCAGCAGCAGCGCGGCGACCGGGGAGTAGGTCAGCGCCACCACCAGTTCCGGGTGCCACAGCGGCTGCCGCAGGTCCGCCGGCAGCCGGGCCCGCAGGATCAGCGAGGCGGCCACCATCGCGATGGCCGCCGCGGTGAGCAGCGCTGCGGCCCGGATGAGCGTCCGGGAGTGGACTGCGTGCACGCGGTGCCCCCCAGCAGAAGATCGGGTCAAGGCATGGTAAAGCGCACCGGGTGTCGAGGATCACCCCCGGAGGGTGTTCCGGCTAGGGGGTGCCGAGGAGGGCACGCAGGCCGGCGCGCAGGGTGCCGTCGTCGATGTCGCCGAGGATGAGCCGCTGGAGGACGAATCCGGGCATGATGCAGAGCAGCGTGGCGCCCACGGCCTCGGGATCGGCGTCGGGGGCGAGCCGCCCGGTGGCGCGCAGCCGCTCGGCGAGCCTGACGAAGCGGGTCCGGGTGTTGAGCAGGATCCCCTGCACGATCTCGCCGACGTACGGGTCGTAGGTGGCCGCGGCCCAGCCCTGGGGGGCGACCCGCAGCGCGCCGTCGTCGCCGAGCAGCGAGATCACCTTCCGGGCGAGAGCGGCCATGATCTCGTCGAGCGGTGGCGGCTCGGCCGCGTCCGCGAGGTCGTCGATGATCCGGGCGACCAGCGGCTGGTTCTGCGCGGCGATGGCCAGGATCAGGTCGTTCTTGCTCTTGAAGTACCGGTACACGGCCCCGGCCGAAAGCCCGGACTCCTGGAAGATGTCCTGCATGGACGTCTCGTAGAAGCCCTTGCGGGTGAAGCAGGCGCGCGCGGCGTCGAGGATCTGCTGCCGGCGCCGTTCGAGGTGTTCTTCGCTGACTCGGGGCACCGACCCAAACTAAAACGGACATTCGTTCTTGACAAGTTTGCCCCGCGATGTGACGCTGGCGGCAGTAAAGAGAACGAACATTCGCTTTATAGGAGCGGGCATGAACAACCCCCTCGCCGGGCGCGCGCTCGGCCTGACCCTGGGGATCGTCGTCCTCCAGGCCCTGATGCTGGTCGCGTTCGCCTGGCCGACGGCGAACCTGGCCCCCCGTGACGTCCCCCTCGTCGTGGCGGGCCCGCCACAGGCGGCCGTCGGGATCGCCGCCGGGCTGGAGCGCGACGGCGCCTTCGCGGTGACCCGGCTGCCGGACGAGGCGGCGGCCCGCGCGGCGCTCACCGACCGCGAGGCGTACGGCGCCGTGGTCGCCGGCCCGGCCGGCCCCCGGGTGCTGGTCGCCTCCGCCGCCAGCCCGGCGGTCGCCCAGCAACTCGGCCTGCTGGCCCAGCGCCTCTCGGGCACCCCGGCCGCACCGGTGGAGGACGTCGTCGCCGCCGACCCCGACGACCCGCGCGGAGCGGTGCTCGGCGTGCTGGTCCTGCCGCTGATCATGTCCGGCATGGCCGCGGCCGTGCTGCTGTTCCTGCTGCTGCCGGCGGCGGGGGCGCGGTTCGCCGCCCTGCTCGGGATCGCGGTGCTCGGCGGGCTGGTGACCACCCTGATCGCGCAGACGTGGCTGTCGGCGCTGCCCGGTTCCTTCCTCGCGGTCTGGGGCGTGCTCGGGCTGGCGATCCTGTCCGTGGCGGGCGCGGTGGCGGGGCTGTCCGCCGTTCTCGGCCGGCCCGGGATCGGGCTCGGCGCGCTGACCATGCTCCTGCTCGGCAACCCGCTGTCGGCGGCCGCCTCGGCCCCCGAACTGCTGCCCGCCGGCTGGGGTGCGCTCGGCCAGTTGCTCCCACCCGGTGCGGCGGTCTCGCTGCTGCGCTCGGTCGCGTTCTTCGACGGTGCCGCGGCCACCGGGCCGCTGGCCGTCCTGCTGGTCTGGGCCGGGGCGGGGCTGGCACTGCTGTTCCTGGGGGCGCGGCGCCCGCACCCGGCCGGCCGGCACGAGACCCGGGAACCGGCCATGGCGGCCTGACCGGTTGGGCGCAGGCACAATTCCGGAATACGCACTCTGTGTAGTTATGGCTGCTGGAGGGCTGACTTAACCGAATGAGATTCCACTAGGGTGAACGGCGTCGCTCCCCGGCAGGGGGGCGATGTCGCGCATCGGGAGGCAGGGTGGACTTTCGCGATTCCCCGGAGGAGGCCGAGTTCCGGACGGAGCTGCGGTCGTGGCTGCTGGCGAACCTGCCCGAGGGGTGGGCCGACCGGGCGCCCGAGGCCGGGCGGGGTGACTTCGAGTTCCTGCGCGCCTGGGGCGGCAAGCTCTACGACGCCGGGTACGTCGGCCTGACCTGGCCCGCCGAGTTCGGCGGCCGTGGGCTGAGCCCCGTGTACCAGGCGATCTACCTGGAGGAGCTCGCGCGCCTCAACGCGCCGAACCACCCCGGGGTGATCGGCCTCAACATGGCCGGCCCCACGATCATCGCCTGGGGCACCGACGCGCAGAAGCAGCGCCTCCTCAAGCCGCTGCTGTCCGGCGAGGAGATCTGGTGCCAGGGCTTCTCCGAGCCCGGCTCCGGCTCCGACCTCGCCGCGGGCCGCACCAGCGCGGTGCTCGACGGCGACCACTGGGTGGTCAACGGGCAGAAGGTCTGGTCGTCGTACGCGCACAAGGCCGACTGGTGCATCCTCGTGGTGCGCACCGACCCCGAGGCCCCCAAGCACGCCGGCCTGTCGTACCTCGTCGTGGACATGCACAGCCCGGGGGTCGAGGTCCGGCCGCTGGTCCAGATCACCGGCGACCCCGAGTTCAACGAGATCTTCTTCACCGACGTCCGGGTGCCGAAGGAGTCGATCCTCGGCGCCCCCGGCGACGGCTGGAAGGTCGCCATGACCACCCTGCTGCACGAGCGCGGCACGCTCGGCTTCGCCCTGACGGCCGGGCTGGAAGGAACGGTGAACCGGCTGATCGAGCTGGTCAGGCAGCCGGGCCCGGACGGGCGGCGGCCCGCCGACGACCCGGTCGTGCGCGACGCGGTCGCCCGCGAGTGGATCGAGATGCAGTCGCTGCGGTTCACCAACTACCGCTCCCTGACCGCGCTGCTGGAGACCGGCGTGCCCGGCCCCGAGGGGTCGATGGTCAAGCTGGCCTGGAGCGAGGCCAACCAGCGGCTCACCGCCTTCGCCCAGTCGCTGATCGGGCTGACCGGCCAGATCTCCGACGACGCCTGGTGGAACGGCTACTGGCAGTACCAGCAGCTCCGGTCGCGCGGCAACACCATCGAGGCCGGTACCTCGGAGATCCTCCGCAACATCATCGCCGAGCGGGTCCTCGGCCTGCCGAAGGGACGGTGACGGGATGGACTTCGCCTTCTCCGCCGAACAGGAGCAACTGCGCGGCTTCGCCCGCGAGTTCCTGGCCGAACGCTACGACGACGTGCGGCTGGCCGCCCTCGCCGACTCCGAGACCGGGACCGACGGCGACGTCTGGCCCCGGCTCGCCGAGATGGGCTGGCTGGACGGCGACCTGACCTTCCTCGACCAGGCCGTCCTGTTCGAGGAGACCGGCCGCCGCCCGCTGCCCGCCCCCTTCTTCTCCACCATGGCGCTGGCCGCCCCCGTGTTCGACGAGAAACTGCGGGCCGAGACCGGGGCGGGCGGGCTGCGGGCCACCCTGGCCTGGGCCGAGCCGGGCGTGCCGCAGGGCCTCCTCGACACCGCGGGCCTGTCCACCCGGGAGGCCGACGGCCGGATCACCGGGCAGAAGGTGCTGGTGCCCGACGGCCACGCGGTCGACCTGCTGGTGGTCACCACGCCCGAGGGGCTGTACGCGGTCGACGCCGCCGACGCGACGATCACCCCGCACACGGCCATCGACGGTACCCGCCGGCTCGCGGACGTCCGGTTCGACGGCGCCCCCGCCCGGCGGCTGGCCGACCTGTCGGCGCTCACCGCGATCCGCGAACGCGCCCAAGCGGCCGCGGCGCTGGAGGCCGTCGGCGTCGCCCAGCGGGCGCTCGACCTGCTGGTGGAGTACGCCCGGACCCGGCAGCAGTTCGGCAAGCCCATCGGGATCTACCAGGCCGTCTCGCACAAGGCGTCGGACATCTACGTCCGGCTCCAGGAGGCGCGCTCGCTGGCCTACTGGGCGGCCTGGTGCGTCGACACCGGCGACGCCCTCGCCGGCCGGGCCTGCCTGGCGGCCAAGGCGCACGCCACCGAGTCCGCGGTGCTCGCCTGCGAGCAGGCCATCCAGGGGCACGGCGGGATCGGCTTCACCTGGGAGCACGTCCTGCACCGCTACTACAAGCGGGCGCAGTGGCTGCAGGCCTTCGACGGCGCACCCCGGACGCAGCGCGCCGAACTGGCCGCTGCGTTGCTCGACTGACGGTTCCGGTCTCAGGGCAGGGCGACCTCGACGCCCTTGCGGTCGCTGACGAAGCGCACGTGCCACACGTACAGCCGCAGGTCGTCGGCTCCGGCCTTCTTCCCGACCGGCAGCTGCGCGGCCACCCGGACCAGGTAGGACGCGCCGGCGGGCATCATGATGTCGCCGCTGGGCTGCTGGTCGGGCGGGCGGGAGCCGCCGATCCGCCCGATGACCTGGCTCTCGGCCGGCAGCGTGCACAGGTCGTCCGGCACGCCGGGCTGGGGCATGCAGCGCCCGCGGACGTCCTCGGGCACCAGCGAGCGCCGGACGAACAGGTCGGCGGGGTAGTCGAGCAGCGCGGGGCCGGACCCCCGGTTGGTCAGGACGTAGTCGACATAGGGGTAGGTGCCGTCCGCGGGCGGTGGCGTGCTCCGCGGCAGCGGCCGGTCGGACGTCCCGGCCTTGACCGCGCCCAGCCCGTAGGCGTAGCCCTCCGGGGCGGTCAGGTTGAGGACCGGGCCGGTGCCCGGCGACGGTAGCGACGACGCGTCGGGTGAGGCGCTGGACGCGGCGGCGGGACGGCCGCCGTCGTCGGGGCGTAGTGCAACGACGCCGATCGCGATCGCGGCGATTCCCGCGACGCCGGCGAGCGTGCCGGCCAGCGCCGCGCTGGTCCCGCGGCGCCGGCGGGCGCGATGCCGGCGATGGCTCCTCGACATGGACTTCTCCCGGGGTTTGCGGCGCGTCCGGCGCCTCCGGGGCGCCACGGATCTGGGGGCGTCGGCCTCGCCGGATGTGGGCCGAGCGACAGGCGACGGCGGCCGTCGGCTCGGGCGCAGAAACGATACCTGAGAGTATCCGTGCCGCGAATCGGGCAGCACGACGACCCTGAGTAGCAGTTTTGTCAGCTCGGCTTTATCAGCTCACTGAGTAAGAACCCCGGCCCGGCCGAGCCCGCGCAGCGAGGCGTCCAGCAGTTCCGCGGTGTGCGCCACCGCGATCTCCTCGCCCCGCCGCCGCAGCGCCGCCGCGATCTGCATGGAGCAGCCGGGGTTGGCGGCCACCAGCAGTTCGGCGCCGGTGGCCCGGACGTTCTCGGCCTTGCGGTCGCCGAGCTCGCCGGCCGCCTCGGGCTGGAACAGGTTGTAGGTCCCGGCGGACCCGCAGCAGATCTCGGGGTCCGCGATCTCCCGGACCGTAAGCCCGGGGATCCCGGCGAGCAGCGCCCGGGGCTGGGCACGCACGCCCTGGGCGTGCGACAGGTGGCAGGCGTCGTGGTAGGCGACGGTGGCCGGCACCGGGTGCCGTTCCGCCCGGGGGCCCAGCTCCACCAAGAACTCCGCCAGGTCCCGGGTCCGCGCGCCGAGCGCCTCCGCCCGCGCCGCCCAGGCCGGGTCGCCGGACAGCAGGTCGGCGTACTCCTTCATGGCCGAGCCGCAGCCGGCGGCGTTGACCACGATGACATCGACGCCCTCGAACGCCTCGACGGTACGCCGGGCGAAGGCACGGGCCTCATCCGCCCGGCCCGAGTGCAGCGACAGCGCCCCGCAGCAGCCCTGGTGCCGGGGGACGACCACGTCACAGCCCTCCAGCGCCAGCACCCGGGCGGTGGCCGCGTTCACCCCGGGGAAGAACTCGCGCTGCACGCAGCCGGTCAGCATGCCGACGGTGGCCCGCCGGTCGCCCCGGGCGGCCACCCGTTCGGGCAGCCGGGGTGCCCGGCCGGGGGCCGGCGCCAGCCGTTCCATCGCCGCCAGCGACGGCGAGATCCGCTCCAGCAGCCCGGTCCGCCGGACGGCCCGGTCCAGGCCGCTGCGCCGGTAGGCGCGCAGCGGGCCGCGCAGCGCGCGCAGCCGCCGCGGGTAGGGGAACAGCGCGAAGACCATGCCGCGGATCGCCCGCTCGCCCCGCGTCCGCGGGTGCTCCTGCTCCACCTGGGCGCGGGTGACCTCGATCAGCCGGTCGTACTGGACGCCGGACGGGCAGGAGGTCACGCACGCCATGCATCCCAGGCACGCGTCGAAGTGACCGGCCATCGACGGGGTCAGCGGGGTGCCCTCGGCGTGCTGCTTCATCAGGTGGATCCGGCCGCGCGGGGAGTCCATCTCCTCGCCCCACAGCACGTAGGTGGGGCAGGTGGGCAGGCAGAACCCGCAGTGCACGCAGTCGTCGATCAGCTTGGGGAGCTCTTCGGGGGCCGTCATCTCAGCTCAGATCCCTCCTGCGAACCGGCCCGGCGACATCCGGTGGCCGGGGTCGAACTGGTCCTTCACCCGTCGCATCAGGCGCAGGGCGGGCACCGGACCCCACAGGTCGAGCCCGGCGTGCAGGCCGGGCGGCGCGGCCCGCACCACCAGCCCGGCGTCCAGCGGGGCGAGCCGGTCCCGCAGCTCGGGCACCGCCGCGGCGGCGGAGGCGGGCAGCCGGGCGTGCAGCCGTCCGGTACCGGCCGAGCCGCCGACCTCCGCGCCCGCCTCGCCGGCCGCGGCGAGCACGCCCGGCAGCGCGGCCGGCGGCAGGGTCAGTTCCAGCAGCAGGTCGTCCGCGGCGGCCGGGGGACGGTTCCACCAGGCGGGCGGCTCGTCACCGACCTCGGCGGCGGGGCCGAGCAGCCGGGCGACCTGCTCCGCGCGGGCCGCGATCCCGGCGGCGACGCCCTCGACCAGGACGCCGACGGCGTACGGGCCACCGGGCGGCGCGTGGATCTCGACCGCGGCGGGCACCGCCGCGGAGTGCAGCACGGCTTGCACGGCTGGGTGCGGATCGTCCACCCGCGCGGTGACGTAGGCCCGCGCGGCCGGCAGCGGGTGCAGGCGGAAGGAGGCGGCCACGATCAGCCCGAGGGTGCCGAACGAGCCGGTGAACAGCCGGCCCAGGTCGTAGCCGGCGACGTTCTTGACGACCTTGCCGCCGGACCGGGCGACCTCGCCGTCGGCGCGGACCACCGTGATCCCGATGACCAGGTCGCGCGGCCCGCCGTAGAGCAGCCGCAGCGGCCCGGCCGCGCCGGTGGCGAGGGTGCCGCCCACGGTCGATCCGGCCAGCGGCCGGTCCAGGGCCAGCCGCTGCCCCTGCCCGGCCAGGACCTCGGCCAGCCGGTCCACCGGCAGCCCGGCCTCGACGGTGACCACGAGGTCCCCGGCGGCGTGCTCGATCACCCGGTCCAGCCGCCGGGTGTCGACGACCAGGTCGCACTCGCGCGGCGGGGCGCCCCAGCCCAGCCGGGTGCCGGCGCCGCGCGGCACCACCGCCAGCCCGTGCGCGGCGGCGGCCCGCAGCGTCCCGGCGGCCTCGGCCACGGTGCCGGGGGAGGCCACCCAGCGCGGCCGGACGCCGAGGACCGCGTCCGCCGCCGCCCCGGACCGGACGTCGGGGCACGCCTTCTCCAGGGCCTCCTGGACGTTCATCAGAACAGATCCGCCTTTCCCTGCTCCACCAGCGGGTGCACGCCCTTGCGGACGCCGGGCACCTCGCCGCACAGCCGCGGGGTGGGGAACACCTTGCCCGGGTTGCAGAGCCCGGCCGGGTCGAACGCGCAGCGCACCATCTGCATGGTGTCCAGGTCGATGTCGGTGAACATCCGCGGCATGTACCGGGACTTGTCCACGCCGACCCCGTGCTCTCCGGTGATCGACCCGCCGTGCTCGATGCAGAGGTCGAGGATCTTCCCGGAGACCTCCTCGGCCCGCTCGGCGGCGCCGGGCTCGGCGTCGTCGAAGAGCACCAGCGGGTGCAGGTTGCCGTCGCCGGCGTGGAAGACGTTCGCCACCTTGATCCCCGACTGCCGCGACAGTTCGTCGATGCGGCCCAGCACCTCCGGCAGCGCGGTCCGCGGGATCACTCCGTCCTGGACCAGGTAGGCGGGGCTGATTCGGCCCACCGCGGCGAACGCCGACCGGCGGCCCTTCCAGATCAGCGCCCGCTGGGCGTCGTCGGCGGCGATGCGGATCTCGAATGCCCCGGCGTCCCGGCACAGCCGTTCCACCTCGGCGAACTGGTGCTCCACCTCCGCGGCCGGGCCGTCCAGTTCGACGATCAGCACCGCTCCGGCGCCGGGCGGGTAGCCGCAGGCCACCGCGTCCTCGGCGGCCTCGATCGACAGGGCGTCCATCATCTCGATGGCGGCGGGCACCACCCCGGCGCCGATGATCGCGGATACCGCCACGCCACCGGCCTCGATCGACTCGAACGCGGCCAGCAGGGTCTGCACGGTCTCGGGCACCCGGGTCAGCCGTACCGTGATCTTGGTGGTGATGCCGAGGGTGCCCTCGGCGCCGACGAACGCGCCCAGCAGGTCGTACCCGGGACCGTCGGTGAGGGTGACGATCTCGCCGTCGGGGGTGACCACCTCGCAGGCGAGCACGTGGTGGGCGGTGAAGCCGTACTTCAGGCAGTGCGCTCCGCCGGAGTTCTCCGCGACGTTGCCGCCGACCGAGCAGATCTGCTGGCTGGACGGGTCGGGGGCGAAGTAGTACCCCTCGGACCGGACCGCCCGGGTCACGTCCAGGTTGATCACGCCGGGTTCGACCACCGCCCGGCGGTTCGCAATGTCGATCTCCAGGATGCGGCGCATCCTGGCGGTGACGATCAGCACTCCGTCGGTGCGGGGCAGCGCCCCGCCGGACAGGCCGGTGCCCGAGCCGCGGGCCACGTACGGCACCCCCGCCGCGACGCACAGGCGGACCACCGCGGCCACCTGCTCGGCGCTCTCGGGGAGCACCACCACCCCGGGCGTCGCCCGGTGGTGGGTCAGCCCGTCGCATTCGTAGGTGCGCAGCCGGACCGGGTCGGTGATGACCGCGCCGGGGCCGAGCAGATCGACGAGGGCGCGGGTGATTTCCTCCATCGGCATCCCCTCCGGGATGGGACCCCCGGGATCCGGGCGGACCCCGGGGGACGGAGCGCTACGGCATCTGCTGGTACGCGGGGGTCGTCAGGAACTCCGAGTACTCGTCGGCCAGCGTGACCTGCTTGAAGAGGGTCACGGCCTGGTCGTAGCGCGGTTCGTTGTAGGCGTCGCCGAGCTCGGTGCGGATCTGCGCCAGTTCCTCGCCGAGGATCCGCTCGACCAGCTCCTTGGTGACCTTGGTGCCGTCGGACAGCTCGACGCCGTTGTAGATCCACTGCCACACCTGGGACCGGGAGATCTCCGCGGTGGCGGCGTCCTCCATCAGGTTGTGGATCGCGACCGCGCCGCTGCCGTTCAGCCAGGTGGCCAGGTAGCGCAACGCGACGTCGATGTTGTTGCGCAGCCCGGTCTCGGTGATCTCGCCCGGGGTCTTGTCGACCGAGAGCAGGTCGGCGGCCGACACGCTGACGTCCTCGCGGAGCCGGTCGCGCTGGTTCGGCCGGTCGCCGAGCACGCCGTCGAAGACCTCCCGGCAGACCGGCACCAGGTCGGGGTGGGCCACCCAGGAACCGTCGAAGCCGTCGCCGGACTCGCGGGTCTTGTCGGCCCGCACCTTCTCCAGGGCGATCTTGTTGACCTCCTCGTCCCGGCGGGACGGGATGAACGCCGCCATGCCGCCGATGGCGTGCGCGCCGCGCTTGTGGCAGGTGCGCACCAGCAGTTCGGTGTAGGCGCGCATGAACGGGGCGGTCATGGTGATCGCGTTCCGCTCGGGCAGCACGAACGCCGGGCCCCGGTCGCGGAACTTCTTGATGACCGAGAACAGGTAGTCCCAGCGGCCGGCGTTCAGCCCCGCGGAGTGGTCGCGCAGTTCATAGAGGATCTCCTCCATCTCGAACGCGGCCGGGATGGTCTCGATCAGCACCGTGGCGCGGATGGTGCCGCGGGGGATGCCCAGCTCGTCCTGCGCGAAGTTGAAGGCGTCGTTCCACAGCCGCGCCTCCAGGTGGCTCTCCATCTTGGGCAGGTAGAAGTACGGGCCCTTGCCCTTGGCGAGCTGCCGGCGGGCGCTGTGGAAGAAGTACAGCCCGAAGTCGAACAGCGAGCCCGACATCGGCCTGCCGTCCACCAGGAGGTGCTTCTCCTGCATGTGCCAGCCGCGCGGCCGGACCACGATGGTGGCGAGTTCCCCGTCGGCCTTGAGGGCGTAGGACTTGCCGCTCTTGGGGTCGGTGAAGTCGATGGTGCGGTCGAGGGCGTCGCGCAGGTTGAGCTGGCCCTCGATCATGTTGTTCCACAGCGGGGTGTTGGCGTCCTCGAAGTCGGCCAGCCACACCTTGGCGCCCGAGTTGAGCGCGTTGATCGTCATCTTGCGGTCGGTCGGGCCGGTGATCTCCACCCGGCGGTCGACCAGGCCCGGAGCGGGGTCGGCGACCCGCCAGCTGTCGTCCGTGCGGACGCCGGCGGTCTCGGGGAGGAAGTCCAGGGTGCCGCCCTTGGACAGCATCTCCTGCCGTTCGGCGCGCTTGGCCAGCAGTTCCTCGCGGCGCGCGCCGAACTCGCGCTGCAGGCCGGCCAGGAGGGTCAGTGCCTCCGGCGTCAGGATCTCGTCGTAGCGCTCGTGGAGAGGACCGGTGATCTCCACTCCCTCGGGTGCAGCCATCTGCCCGACCTTTCGTATAGCGAAATCATCCTTCTGTTAAATGAAACGCTAGTCGCCCGCCCCGAACCGGGTCAAAGCGGGGTCGTCGCGTCCAGCCCGGTCCTACCCCTCCTGCGGGATGGGAGCCGCGGGAGGGGGGAACAAAAGCAGGTGAAACCCCGTTCCCCACGTGGGACGATCGGTGTCCGATCCCGTCGACCGCACAGGAGACCTATGACTGCGATCCCGTTCGAAGACCGCGACGACTTCCACGAGAACCCCGAGGAACCGCTCACCGGCGACATGGACCTCGCCGACCGGCAGGCACTGCGGAGGGTCGCGGGCCTGTCAACGGAGCTCGCGGACGTCACCGAGGTCGAGTACCGCGCGCTGCGGCTGGAACGGGTGGTGCTCGTCGGCGTGTGGACCGACGGCGACGTCCTGCGGGCCGAAGGCTCGCTGCGTGAGCTGGCGCTGCTCGCCGAGACCGCCGGCTCCCAGGTGCTGGAAGGGCTGATCCAGCGCCGGAACAAGCCCGACCCCGCGACCTACATCGGTTCCGGCAAGGCCGCCGAACTCGCCGACGTCGTCGTCGCCACCGGCGCCGACACCGTCATCTGCGACGGCGAACTCGCGCCCAGCCAGCTCCGCCGGCTGGAGGAGGTCGTCAAGGTCAAGGTCATCGACCGGACGGCCCTGATCCTCGACATCTTCGCCCAGCACGCGCGCAGCCGCGAGGGCAAGGCCCAGGTCGAGCTGGCGCAGATGGAGTACTTCCTGCCCCGGCTGCGCGGCTGGGGCGACGCGCTGTCCCGCCAGGCCGGCGGCCGGGCCGGCGGCGGCAACGGCGGCGTGGGCCTGCGCGGCCCCGGTGAGACCAAGATCGAGACCGATCGGCGCCGGATCCGCTCCAAGATGGCCAAGCTGCGCCGGGAGATCGCCGAGATGGCCGTCTCCCGCGAGACCAAGCGGGCCGGGCGGCGGCGCCGCGAGGTGCCGGCGGTCGCGATCGCCGGATACACCAACGCCGGCAAGTCCTCGCTGCTCAACCGGCTGACCGGGGCGGGCGTCCTGGTGGAGGACGCGCTGTTCGCCACCCTCGACCCGACCGTGCGCCGGGCGGCCACCCCCGGCGGGCGGACCTTCACGCTCGCCGACACGGTGGGCTTCGTGCGGCACCTGCCGCACCAGCTCGTCGAGGCGTTCCGCTCCACGCTGGAGGAGGTCTCCGACGCCGACCTCATCCTGCACGTCGTGGACGGCTCCGACGCCTACCCCGAGGGGCAGATCGACGCGGTCCGCGAGGTGCTGCGGGAGATCGGCGCCGATCAGGTGACCGAGCTCGTGGTGATCAACAAGTCCGACGCCGCCGACCCGCTCACCGTGGCCCGGCTGCGCCGCCGCGAGCCGCACAGCGTGGTGGTCTCGGCGCGCAGCGGCGCCGGGGTCGACGACCTGCTCGCCGCGATCGAGGGCGCGCTGCCCGGACTGGAGCGCGAGGTCCGCGTGCTGGTGCCCTACGACCGGGGTGACCTGGTCGCCCGGGTGCACGACCAGGGCGAGGTGCTCGCGCAGGACCACACCGGCGAGGGCACCGTGCTGCACGCCCGGGTGCCCGAGAGCCTGGCGGGCGAGCTCGAAAGGTTCGCCGCCGCGGCCGTGTGAACGATCACGGCCTCGGTATTCGACTTGACGAATCCGGGGAAGGCCGTACCGTCATGTGCCCGGGGTGGACATCGGAGGGGATGGGCGTTCTGATGCCCGCTCCGGGTGGGGCGTGGGGAACCTTGCCAGGTCCCGGGGCGTTTCTTTGCGAGAGGTTGTCCATCAGGCCTCGCGTGCACTACCGTGACGAAACCGATATCTCCGGGCTCGTTGCTCCTGGCGGTCAACCGACCGCCAGAACTCCCGCGATGGTTCGCCGGCACCCAGTCGGTGGTTGCGTTCGAGAGCAGGTGACCCTCATGGCGTCCGGACGTCCTCTTCCCGCGCCGGCCGGCGCATCCGGTCGGTGACGCGATGACGGTACGGCTGTTGACCAACATCGGCAGGCTCTGGACGGGCACCGATGTCTGCAGTAACGCCGCCGTTCTCATCCACGACGACCGCATCGTCTGGGCCGGCCCGGCCTCCGACCTGCCGCAGAGCGTCCCCGGCGTCATCGACGACATCGTCGACGTCGACCACGTCGAGAACCTCGGCGGCGGGCTGGTCACCCCCGGGCTGATCGACGCGCACGCCCATCCGGTGTACGCGGGCAACCGCTGGGCCGAACTCGCCATGCGCACCAGCGGCTCCTCCCACTCCGACATCGCCGCGGCCGGCGGCGGGGTGGCCTCGACCGTCACAGTGACCCGTGGGACCGATCCATGGACCCTGTGCAACGCCGTGCGCGAGCGGCTGCGCCACTGGATCATGAGCGGTACCACCACGGTGGAGGCCAAGACCGGCTACCACCTGACCCGTGACGGCGAACTGGCCGACATCCGGATGCTCCGCTCGCTGGAGGGCGAGCCGTCGATGCCGCGCATCCACGCCACGTTCCTGGCCGCGCACATCCTCCCGCCGGAGTTCTTCGGGCGGCGCCGCGAGTACGTCGAGGCCGTCCGGCTGTGGGCCGGGGACGCCGCGGCGGCCGGCGCCGACAGCATCGACGTCTACTGCGACGAGGGCCACTTCACCCCCGACGAGGCGCGGGTGCTGCTGCACGCGGGCAAGCAGGCCGGGCTCAAGACCCGCATGCACGCCTGTGCCAACGAGCGCATCGGCGCCGCGCAGGTCGCCGCCGAGATGGGCTGCGCGTCCGCCGACCTGCTGACCCACGCCTCCAACGACGACATCAAGGCGCTCGCCCACGTCGGGGTCACCGCGACCGTCTGCCCGGGCAGCGCATTGCACGGCGACCGGCCGACGCCGCCGGCCCGCGCCATGCTCGACCACGGCGTGACGCTCGCGCTGGGCACCGACCACAACCCCGGATCGTGCGGTATCACCTCGATGCCCGTGGTGATCGGGCTGGCGGTGGCGATGTTCGGGTTGAGTGTCACCGAGGCGCTGCGCGCGGCCACCCTTGGTGGTGCCGCCGCGCTCCGGGTCGGTGACCGGGGCTCGCTGGCGCCGGGCATGATGGCCGACATCGTGCTGTGGGACGCCGACCACGAGGGCGCCTTCGCCTGGGCGTTCGGGCTGCGTGCGCTGCGGGTCTGGCGCGGCGGCACGCCGATCCAGCCCTGAACCCGTCGCGCAGACGTTACATTCCGAGATATCCCGTTCACGGATCTTGAGGTTTCCTGCGAGTAGTCTCCCGTCATGGGACGAGCGGTCGCGGTCATCACCGACTCCACCGCCTATCTGCCCGCCGAACTGGTGGCCCGGCACGAGATCACCGTCGTGCCGCTGCAACTGGCCATCGGCGGGTGGATGCGGGACGAGAACGAAATCACGACGGCCGAGGCGGCCCAGGCGCTGCGCGAGTGGCAGCCGGTCACCACTTCCCGGCCCGCGCCCGAGCGGTTCGCGCAGACCTACCGGGCCGCCGCCGAGGCGGGCGCAGCGGAGATCGTGTCGGTCCATCTGTCGGGCAGCATGTCGGGGACGGTGGACGCCGCCCGGCTGGCGGCCAAGGACGCCCCCGTGCCGGTGCACGTGGTCGACACCGGCACCCTCGGCCTGGGGCTCGGCTTCTCGGCGCTGAGCGCGGCCGCGGTCTCCCTGGCGGGCGGCACCGCGACCGACGCGGTCGCCGCGGCGCGACGGCGGGCCGAGCTGTCCCGGTCGCTGTTCTACGTGGACACCCTGGAGCACCTGCGCCGGGGCGGCCGGATCGGGGCCGCCGCCACCCTGCTGGGCTCCGCGCTGATGGTGAAGCCGCTGCTGAACATCGTGGCGGGACGCATCGCACCGCTGGAGAAGGTGCGCACGGCCGCGCGGGCCATCGCCCGGATGGAGGAACTCGCGGTCGAGACCGCCGGTGACCGGCCGGTCGACCTCGGAGTGCAGCACCTGGCCGCGCCCGCCCGGGCCGAGGCGCTGGTCGCCCGGTTGCGCGAGCGCATCCCCGGTGTCGTCGACATCTACCAGGGAGAGGTCGGTCCCGTCATCGGCGCGCACGTGGGGCCCGGCATGCTCGGCGTCGTGGTCGCCCCTCACCTCTGACCTCCTCCGGGAGGACGTGCGCGCCCCGGTCCGGGGACGTGCCGTGGGCCTGTCGTGCGCCGCCGTCGTGAGGACAGCTGACGATAATTGTATTTTCGCACAGGGAGAGGATGCTTGTCGATAACTGGAATGCATGTAACTGTTGAGGTGAAAGGGACGTCTCAAACCTGGATCACCGAGGACCCGAGGGCGCCCGGGTCGCGGCAAGGATGAATGGCGGTAAGAATGCCGAAGATCCCACGACCGGGCGACCGACCGACCACCTCCGCACGGCGGCGATGGCAGCGACCTGGAGCGATCACCGGGGCGCTCCTCGGCGCGGCGGGCCTCCTGCCGGCGACGCCCTCGCCGGCGGCCGCGGCACCGACGTGCGCGCCGCCCCGCCCCGGCACCCCCATGTTCGTGACCGGGACCTGCGTCGACCCCAGATTCAACCAGCCCTACGTCGACGTCGACGAATGGCGCGACAGCCCGGTGCGCCACCGCTACGTCCATGGCGGGTTCCGGGGGACCGACGCCAGGTTCTCGTTCACCTTCCCGCCGCCCGCCTCCTACCAGGGCCGCTTTTTTCATTTCGTCAACGCCATTCCGGGAAGCGAGAACACCTCCGCGCTCAACATCGGCTTCGGGGTGGACAGCGGCGCCTACTACGTCCAGACGAACGGGGGCGGCAACGAGGCCATCCGGAGCACCGAGGACGCGATCCTGCTGAAAAAGGACCCGTCCGTGGCCGGCTACCGGGTCGACGCGGCGGCGGCGAAGTACTCGCGCGTCCTGGCCGCCGAAATGTACGGCGCCCACCGTCCCTACGGCTACGTGTACGGCGGGAGCGGCGGCGGTTACAAGACGATCAGTGGCGTGGAGAACTCGGCCGGCGTGTGGGACGGCTCCGTGCCCTTCGTCATCGGCACTCCGATGTACATCCCGAACGTCTTCACCGCCCGCGTCCACGCCCTGCGGGTGCTCTCCCGCAGGAACAGGCTCCCCGGGATCGCCGACGCCGTCGAACCCGGCGGCGGTGACATGTACGCCGGCCTCGACCGGGAGGAGCGCCAGGCCCTGAACGAGGTGACCCGGCTCGGGTTCCCGCCGCGCGGGTGGTTCGCCCACAAGACGATGGACGGCGGGGCCCTGCCGCTCGTCTTCGGCTACGTGCCGTACCTCGACCCCACGTACGTCGAGGACTTCTGGACCAAGCCGGGCTACCTCGGCACCGATCCCACGAGCTCGGTCCGGCAGGCGCGGATCCGGCACACGACCACCGTCCGCGGCACGTCGCCGGCCACCTTCACCCTGCAACTGGCGGACGTGCCCGCGGGCGACCTCACCGGGGTGGACCTGACCCTCACCAGTGGCGCCGCCGCCGGGAAGACCCTTCGCCCGAGCCGGGTGACCGGCGACGTGGCCGCGTTCGCCTTCGGCGTCGACCCGCAGGTGTTCGCCGCCATCAGGCCCGGTGACCAGGTGCGGGTCGACAACTCCTGGTACCTGGCGGCGCAGACCTACCACCGCCACCAGGTGCCGACGCCCGACTACGAGGTCTGGGACCAGTACCGCACCCCCCACGGCCGGCCGCTGTACCCCCAGCGCGCCGAGCTGATCGGGCCCCAGGGCGCCTACTACGGGGCCGGGTCGGTGCAGAGCGGCCGGTTCAACGGCAAGATGATCGTGGTCGAGACCCTGATGGACATCGACGCCTTCCCGTGGGCGGCCGACTGGTACCGGACCAAGGCGGAACAGGCCCAACAGGCGCGGGGCCGACGGCTCGACGACTCCTTCCGCCTGTGGTACGTCGACCGCGCCGGGCACCTGCCAACCCTGACCGCCGCGGAGCAGCCTCATCTGGTGAGCTACTACGGCGTGCTCCAGCAGGCCCTGCGCGACCTGAGCGGGTGGGTGGAGAAGGGACGGCCGGCGCCGGCCGGCACCAGGTACGACGTGGTCGACGGCCAGGTCGAAGTGCCCGCCGACGCGTCGCGGAGAAGGGGCGTCCAGCCCGTGATCGACCTCAGGGCCGACGGCGGCGTGCGGACCGACGTGAAGGTGGGAGAGCCCGTCACCTTCTCCGCGGACATCGGGCTGCCGCCCGGAACCGGCGAGCTCGTGGCCGCCGAGTGGGACTTTGAGGGGGCGGGCACCTTCCCCGTGCGGGGTGAGCTCCGCGGCCGGGGGCGCACGCACCGGGTCGGAGCCGAGCACGCCTACCCGGAACCGGGCACCTACTTCGCCGTGCTCCGGGTCACCTCCCAGCGGGAGGGCGACGCAGGCACCCCCTACACCCGCATCCAGAACCTGGCCAGGGTGCGGGTCGTGGTCACGTAGCGCCCCGCCCGCCGGCATGGGCCGTCACCGCGCCGCCAGGGTGTGCGCGCTCGTACGGTTGTCCACATTCACGGCCGGCGGTACCGGGACGGCGCGGGGGAACCTAGCGTCGAACACCATGAGATCCCCGAGATCCCGTCGCGAGGCTCCCGCGGCCCCGGCCCGCCTGGCCTCGATCCTGACCCGCCCGGCCCTCGCCACGTCTCGCCTTCGGCGGGAGGAGACCGCCGCGGGCTCTCCGCCGCCCGACGGAGACCCGCCGCCGGTCGCCGACGCTCCGCCACCGCCGGCAGCGGGGTGGCGGGTGTCGCCGGTCGCCCCGGAAACGGGGGAGCGGCGGGCCTGGCGGCTCGATCCGGGGGCGCGGGGCGCCCGGGCCCTGGCCGTGGTAGCGGTCCTGGCGGCGCTGGCCGCCGGATGCCTCCTGTGGTCCTCGCGGCCCCGGCCCCAGCCGGTCCAGGAGGTGACGGTACGGCCGTCCCCGGCGGCGGTGGGGGCGGCCGTACCGTCACCTCCCGGACCGGCGGGAGCGGCAGGGCCGGATCCGGGTTCCGGCACCCGGGTGGTGGTCCACGTCGCAGGCAAGGTGCGCCGGCCCGGCATCGTCACCCTCCGGGCCGGGGCCAGGGTGAGCGAGGCCGTCACCGCGGCCGGCGGTCCCCGGCCGGGGGCGTCCCTCGACACGCTCAACCTGGCCCGCCGGGTCGTCGACGGCGAGCAGATCGTGGTCGGCGCCCGCGGGATGGCGCCGCCCGCCCCGGCGGGCGCGGCACCGCCCGGCGGGGCGAGTCCGCCCGGCGCGGTGCTCGACCTCAACTCCGCGACCGCCGGGCAACTCCAGGAACTGCCCGGGGTCGGCCCGGTGCTCGCCCAGCGCATCGTCGACCACCGGACCCGTAGCGGCGGGTTCCGCTCGGTCGAGGAGCTGCGCGAAGTGTCGGGGATCGGGGAACGGCGCTATGCCGAACTCCGCGAACGCGTCCGGGTGTGAACCGCTCCGGACGGCCGGCGGCTCCGGACACGGCGGTGCCGGGCCCGGCGGCGACGGCCGGAGATCCCCGCGCCCGCCCTCGCGGTACGACCTGAGGTTGGTCGTACCGGCCCTGGCCTGCTGGCTGACCGCGGGTGTGCTGCTCGGTGCGTCCCCGCTGGTCGCCTCCACGGTCGCCGCGCTCTTCCTGGCCGTCGCGCTGCCGCTGCTCGCGGCTCCCCTTCTCCACGGCGTTCGTTTTCTCCCTGGTGTTCGTTCCGCCAGGGGAGGAGCCCGGGGCGGTACGTGGGCGGCGGCGGTGGCCGCGGCGCTGGTGTGCGCGTCGGCCGCGGCGTTCGGGACGGGGGCTCGGGTCGCGTCCGTCGAGTCGGGACCGGTGCGCGAGCTGGCCGGGAACGGGGCGCGGGTCCGCATCGAGGCGGTGGTGACCGCCGATCCCCTGGTGCGTTCGACACCGCGAGGCGATCTGACGGTCGTCCGGGTCAGGGCCGAGACCGTCCGGCACCGGGGCCGCGCCCAGGCCGTCCGCGTTCCCGTCCTCGTTCTCGCCACCGCCCACTCGGGCTCGGCCATCTCCACCGGGCCGGAATGGCGGGAGCTGGTGCCGAGCCGGCGGGTGCGATTCGAGGGGCGGCTGGCGCTGCCGCAGCGGCGGGAACTGCTGGCGGCGGTGGTCTTCGTCCGGGGTCCGCCCCGCACCGCGGGGGAGCCGTCGGCACCGCAGCGGGCGGCCGCGACCGTGCGGGCCCGGCTACGGGAGGCGGCCGAGGTGCTGCCCGCCGACCAGCGCGGCGTGCTGCCCGGCATGGTCGTCGGCGACACCTCAGGGCTCGACCCCGGGCTGGCCGAGGACTTCAGGACCGCGGGCCTGTCGCATCTGCTGGTGGTCTCCGGAGCCAACCTGGCGATCATCGTCGGGGCGCTGCTCGGCCTGTGCCGGTGGTGCGGGCTCGGCCGCCGGGCGCCGCTGGTCGCCGTGCTGGCGGTTCCGGTGTTCGTGCTGGTGGCCCGCCCGGAACCGAGCGTGCTGCGCGCTACCGTCATGGGCCTGATCGGCCTGCTCGCGCTGGCCACCGGGCGGGAGCGGCATGGCCTTTCCGCACTCGGTGCCGCCGTGCTGGTCCTGGTGCTCGCCGATCCCGGGCTGGCCCGCTCCTACGGGTTCGCGCTGTCCGTGCTGGCCACCGGCGGGCTGCTGGTGCTGGCGCCCGGCTGGCGCGCCCGGCTGCTGCGCCGTGGGCTGCCCGCGCCCGTGGCCGAGGTGCTGGCCCTCGCCGCCGCGGCACAGGTGGCCTGCGCCCCCGTGGCGGTGATGCTCTCGGGTGAGGTGGGGCTGGCGGCGGTGGCGGCCAACCTCGTCGTGGCCCCGGCCGTCGCACCGGCCACCCTGCTCGGCGCCCTCGCCGCGGCGGTCGCACCCTTCGCGCTGCGGCCCGCCCAGCTCCTGGTGTGGCCGGCCGGGCTCGCCGTCGGCTGGATCGCGGCCGTCGCCCGCACGACCGCCGCGATCCCGTACGCCACGATCCCCTGGCGGGACGGGGCGGCCGGTGCGGTCCTGCTGCTGGGTGCCGGCGCCGTGGCCGTGGCGATCCTGCGGTACCGGCCGGCGCGCCGGATCGCCGCGGCTGCCGTCGCGGGAGTGCTGGTGGCGGTGCTCGCCCAGCGGGCGCTCGCCCCAGGCTGGCCGCCGCGCGGCTGGTCCCTGGTGGCCTGCGACGTCGGCCAGGGCGACGCTGTCGCGCTGGCGGCGGGGCCGGGCCGGGCGGTGGTGGTCGACACCGGGCCCGAACCGGCGGCGGTGGACCGCTGCCTCGACGACCTGGGCGTACACGCCGTGCCGCTGTTGATCCTCACTCACCCGCACGCGGACCACATCGGCGGCGTGGCCGGGGTCCGCCGGGGCCGCCCGGTCGGCGTCGTGATGACGAGCCCGCTGACCGGCGGCCCCGAGGCGCGGGCGGCCCCGGGCCTGGCCGCGCGCCCGGCCGGCCCCGGCCAGCGCTGGTCCGTCGGCCCGCTGGAACTGTCGGTGCTGGGCCCGGCGAGCACGGGCCCGCGGGTCCCGGCCCGGGCGGACGGGACCACGGTCAACAACGCCAGCCTCATCCTGGTCGCCCGCCTCCCCGGACTGAGCGCCCTGCTGACCGGAGATGTCGAGACCGAGGTCCAGCGCTCGCTGGCCCCGCACGTCCCCGCGGTTGACGTGTTCAAGGTCCCGCACCACGGGTCGAACAGGTTCCATCCCGGCTTCTTCGCCGCCTCCCGTGCCGCGATCGCCGTCACCTCGGTCGGCCGCGCCAACGACTACGGCCACCCGGCCCCGGCGACCCTCGCCCTGCTGCGCGGCCTGGGCATGCGCTCCTACCGCACCGACCACCACGGCGACATCGCCGTCCTCCGCGACGGAGCCCGTCTCGTGGTGGTCACCCGCCGTCCCTGAACCCCGCCCGCGGTCATCGGGCCTGATCGGGCCGTTCGTGGTCGGGCCGGCCCGAGCGGTCGGATCGGTGGACCCGGTTTCCGCCGCGGGGCGATATGAGCTGATATGTCCGCCCGCCGGATCACGGGAGCCGGACGGACCTGGCCCTCATCCAGGGGTCCGGGGCGCAGGACGCCGCGGACAGGTCACGAGATGCTCCACAGCCGGATGGAGGCGGCGTTCTCGCCATTGGAGCCTTCGCCGACGGCCAGGATCCTGCCGTCGGGGCTGAAGGCGAGCGCGTGGACGTCGTAGACGTGGTCGGCGAGCGGTTCGCCGATCGCCCGCCGGGTCCGGACGTCCCACAGCCGCACCTGGTGCTCGTCGCCGCCGGTGGCGAAGACCTTGCCGTCATGGCTGAAGGCGATCGCCAGGACCGGGCCGTCGTGACCGCGGGTGGGCCCGCCGACGCGTTTTCCGGCCACGGGGTCCCACAGGTCCGCGCCGTGCGGGCCGCCGGTGGCGAAGACCTCGCCGCGCCGGTTGAGGGCCATGGCGAGGGTGGGGTCGTCGCCGTCGTGGGCGGTGAGCGGCGCGCCGAGCAGCTGCCGGGTCCGGACGTCCAGCCGCCGGGTCCGCCTGGTCTCGACGATGACGAGGGTGGCGCCGCCGGGGTCGAAGGCGAGCCGCATGTCCCCGCTGCCGCCCTCCTCGTCGCCGGGAAGGGGGTCACCGGCCGGCCTCCGGGTGCGGGCGTCCCACAGCCGCACGCCGCCGGCCCGGTCGCCGGTGGCGAGCACCGTCCCGTCCGGGCTGAACGCGGCGGCGCGGATCCTCTCGCCGTGGCGGAGGGGGCCGCCGACCGGTTCGCGGGTGCGGGCGTTCCACAGCCGCACCCCCTCGTCGTCGCCGGTGGCGAGGGTGGCGCCGTCCGGGCTGAAGGCGATCGCGCGGACCGTACCGCGGCCTGGGAGGGGGGCACCGAGTTGCTTGCGGGTGCGGACGTCCCACAGCCGCACGGTGCCCTCGCCCTCACCGGCGGTGGCGAGGGTGGTGCCGTCCGGGCTGAAGGCGGCCGTGGTGACCGAGCCGGTGTGGCCGCCGAGCCGGGCGATGTGGCGGGGATCCTGGGCGAGCCAGAGCCGGTGGATCCCGATGGCGGAGAGTACGACGGCGGCGACGGCGAGGAGCGCGAGGAGCGCGACGACCAGGCCGCCCCGGGAGCGGCGGGGCGGGAGGCCGCCAGGAGCCGTGGCGGCCGGGCCGGGCCAGGCGGCCGGGTCCGTCCGCGGTCTGGGCGGACCTGGCCGGAGGACCGGACCGGCGCCGAGAGCGGACGGCGGGGCGGTGGCGATCTCGGCAAGCCGGCGCATGGTGGTCCGGCCGGCGGTGGCGCGCGTGGTGGGGTCCTTGTCGAGCAGCCCGCCCAGTACCGGGGTCAGCGGACCGGCGTGGACCGGCGGGGCCGGCGGCCTGGTGAGGATCCCCGCGTAGAGCGCCGCGAGGTTGTCGGCGTCGAAGGGGCGGCGGCCCTCGGCGGCGGTGTAGAGGGTGGCGCCCAGCGACCACAGGTCGGAGGCGGGGGTGGCGGGCCGCCCGTCGAGCTGTTCGGGAGGCATGTACGCCGGGGTACCCATGATCGCCCCGGTGGCGGTGATGGAAGGGTCGCCGTCGATCGCGGCGATGCCGAAGTCGGTGAGGACGACCCGGTCGCCTTCCAGCAGGACGTTGGCGGGTTTGATGTCGCGGTGGGTGATCCCGGCGGCGTGCGCGGCGCCGAGCGCGTCCAGCATCTGCATCCCGATCCGCGCGACCTCGCCGACGGGCAGCCGGCCCTCGTCCTTGAGCAGGTCGTCCAGGGAGCGGCCGTCGACGACCTCCATCACGATCCAGGGGTGCCCGTCGGCGTCGGTGAACTGGTCGTGGACGGTGATGATCCCGGGGTGCTTGAGTTTGGCGGCGGCCCGCGCCTCACGCCGCACCCGCGCGATTAACCTGGCACGCTTCTCGCTCCCCAGATGCTCGGGCAGCGTGAGCTGTTTGATCGCGACCTCGCGGTCCAGCGCTTCGTCATGGGCCCGCCACACCGAGCCCATCCCGCCCCGCCCCAGCAACCCGACCAGCCGGTACCGTCCGGCGACCAACCGCCCCGAATCATCGACCACACCGGCAATCTAGCGTCAAAGCCGGACATTAAAGATCATTCGCCTCTGCCGTCACGGTTTCCCCATCCGCCCCGGCGGACGAGCTCGGGCGAGGTACCGGGACGTGGCATGCTGCTGGGGTGGGCGCGGATGCGATGACCGTAGTGGTCGGGGACGAGGAACTGCTGGTGGAGCGGGCCATTGCCGAGGTGGTGGCCGCGGTCCGGGCCGGCGACCCGGACACGGAGGTCGTCGAGCTGGCGCCGGGCGGTCTGGAGCCCGGCCGGCTGGCCGAGTTGACCTCGCCGTCGCTGTTCGGCGGGGGCAAGGTCCTCGTGCTGCGGGCCGCCCAGGATCTGGGCAAGGACCTGACCGCCGAGGTCCTCAGGTACGCCGCCCATCCGGCCGACGACGTCGCCCTGGTCGCGGTCCATCACGGGGGGGCGAAGGGCAAGGCGCTGGTCGACGGCCTGGCCAAGGCCGGGGCCCGCAAGGTCGCCTGCCCGAAGATGACCAAGGCGGGGGAGCGGGTCGCGTTCGTCCGCGCCGAGGTCCGCCGGGCCGGCGGCAGCGTCACCGAGGACGCCGCGCGGTCCCTGATCGAGGCGGTCGGCAACGACCTGCGCGAGCTGGCCGGGGTCTGCGGGCAACTGGTGTCCGACACCCCGGGCGGCCGGATCGACGACGCCGCCGTCGCCCGCTACCACCGGGGCCGGGCCGAGGTGAGCGGCTTCAACGTCGCCGACCACGCCGTCGAGGGCAGGCTGGCCGAGGCTCTGGAGCAGCTGCGCTGGGCACTGGCCACGGGCGTGGCCCCGGTGCTCATCGTCAGCGCCCTGGCCCAGGGTGTCCGGGGGCTGGCCAAGGTCGGTGGCGCGCCCCGCGGAGCGCGCGGCGCCGCGCTGGCCAAGGAACTCGGCATGCCCCCCTGGAAGATCGAGCGGCTACAGCGGCAACTGCGCGGCTGGTCCCCTGCCGGGGTGGCCCGTGCGCTGGGCGCGGTCGCCGAGGCGGACGCCGGGGTGAAGGGCGGTGCGGCCGATCCGGCGTACGCCCTGGAGAAGGCCGTCGCCGACATCGTGGGGGCGCGTTCCCTGGCCTGAGCCGTGCCGGGATCGGGGTCCCGCCCGCCGGCCCTTGTGATCAAGGAGCGGGCAGGTGGGTGCGGATGGTGTCCAGGAGCGCGGTGACGCGGGGGTCGTCGCGACGGCCGGGCAGGTGGACGGCGTGGTAGGTCACGGCGGGCAGGCCGGCGATCTCGCGCAGCACGACCCCGGCGGGCGGGCGCGCGCAGCCGTTGACCACCGCCAGGCCCACGCCGAGCGTGACGAAGTGCAGCATGAGCGGCCAGCCCTCGGCCTCGACCGCCACCGTCCAGGGCACGTCGCCGGCCCGCAGCGCGCGCTCCAGTGCGATCCGGTGCGGCCGGTCCGGCGGCGGCACCACCAGCGCCGTGCCCGCGAGGTCGGCTGGTACGAGCCGCTCCCGGGCGGCCAGCGGGTGGCCGGCGGGTACGGCCAGCGCCTGCGGGTAGGCCGCCAGCGGCACCGCGGCCAGGTCGTCCGGCAGGACGTCCAGCACTCCCACGCCCAGGTCGGCCCGCCCGGCGCGCACGGCGGCCAGCATCCGCGGCCGGTTCCCGTTGATCAGGCGCAGCCGGGGTGCGGACCCCAGCAGTGCCTCGCGGACGACGTCGCCGAGCAGGTAGAGGAAGGCCCCCTCACCCGCCGCCAGGACGGTCGGCCGGTGGACGGCGGGCCCGCCCAGCTCGGCCAGGAACGCGGCCATCCGGCCGTCGAGTTCGCGGGCGAACCGGGCCACCGCCTCGCCCTCGGGGGTGAGCGTCAGGGTGCGGCCCGCCCGGCGGTACAGCGGGTGCCCCAGGGTCTCGGCCAGCCGCCGGATCTTGACATGCAGGGCGGGCTGGGAGATGTGCAGTTCCTCGGCCGCCCGGGTGAAGTTGAGGTGATCGGCGAAGGCCGCGAAGGAGACCAGCGAGTCGGTGGACAACCGGCCCAGATCCATAGTCTGAAACTATAGTGACGCGGCTGATCCATAGTTCTGGAACAGCTGGGTTGGCATCACCCTGGATCCATGAACGACATCTCCCGACCCCGGCTGGGCGTCGACTTCGGCCGGGTGATCCATGGCGCCTCGCTCGACCTCGGCGGCCAGGCCGATACGGCGTTCCTGCAGGGCACCCTGGAGGAGGCGCTGGCTTCGCCCGCCACCGAGGGGGTGTACGAAGTGCTGCCCGCCCTGGTGGAACGCTTCGGCGGACAAGTCTGGATCATCTCCAAGTGCGGCGAGCGGGTCGAGCAGCGCACCCGCCGGTGGCTGGACCACCACGACTTCTACGCCCGCACCGGCATTCCGGTCGGCAACCTGCGGTTCTGCCGCCGGCGCGCGGACAAGGCGATCCACTGCGCCGACCTCGGCATCACCCACATGATCGACGACCGGCTCGGTGTCCACCAGGCGCTGCGTGACCTGGTCCCGCACCTCTACCTGTTCGGCTGGCAGGAGCAGCCGCCGCCCACCTGGGTACGGCACACCGAGAACTGGGCCGAGGTGGCCGAGGCCGTCACCGCGGACCTTCCACCGGCGGGCTCGCCGGCTCCGGAAACGGCCCGCGCAGGTGCTCGGGCGGCACGGCCGCGACCAGCCAGACACCGTTCGCGGTAACCCGGAACTCGTGCCCGGCGGCGTGCGCCGCCGCGGCGTCCACCCCCAGGATCACCGGCCGTCCGCGGCGGGCACCGACCCGGCGGGCGGTCTCGACGTCGATGGACAGGTGCACGTCATGGCGGCCCATCGGCCGC
Source organism: Actinomadura craniellae (assembly GCF_003289645.1). Taxonomy (GTDB): domain Bacteria; phylum Actinomycetota; class Actinomycetes; order Streptosporangiales; family Streptosporangiaceae; genus Actinomadura_D; species Actinomadura_D craniellae. The sequence goes on from NZ_QLYX01000015.1 coordinate 121,397, forward strand.
AGCCCCTCCCGCCGGATCCGGGGGAGCGCCCGCTCGACCGTGCCGTGGAAGAGCTCGTCCGGCGGCACCACCGCCGGCAGGCCGAGCCGGATCGGCACGGAGTGCCCCTGATTGGCCCTGATCCGGTGGCCGGCGGAGTCGAGCGCGTACCGGCCCTTGGCGTCGGCGGCGACGACGTGTTCCAGCTCGGCCCGGGTGACCGGGAAGCCCGCCCGGGCGCAGGCGGACAGCAACTCGCCGACGCTCGTCCAGCCGGCCTCGTCCAGCGTGATGCCGATGCGCTCGGGCCGGTGCCGCAGGTGCCGGGCAAGGTACTTGGAGATCGTCACCTGCCGGCGCTCGTCCATCTTCCCTTCTCCAGCACGACAACGCCGTGCCCCCAGGGGGGCACGGCGTTGGAACGCCAGGGCCTTACTTGGCCTGGAGCTCGGCGGCCCGGCGGGCGATCGCCGACTTGCGGTTCGCCGCCTGGTTCTTGTGGATGACGCCCTTGCTGGCGGCCTTGTCGAGCTTGCGCGCGGCGACCTGCAGGGCGGCGGTCGTGTCGTCGACGTTGCCCGACTCGGCGGCCTCGCGGAAGCGGCGGATCGCCGTCTTCAGCTCGGACTTGACCGCCTTGTTGCGCAGCCGGGCCTTCTCGTTCTGCCGGTTCCGCTTGATCTGGGACTTGATGTTAGCCACGTGGAAGAGCCTCGGTACTGAGTCGTCGGGTATCGGATGCGCTGCGTCCCACGGGCCTACATGTGGGTTCCGGTGCAGAGGACGGCCGTACTGCCTGTTCGGCCCGGCGCAACGCAAGATGCAGTCGCACAGCCTACCAATGCCACCGGCCGACCCTCAACCGGAGGCGGGGAGCGGCGCGACCGTACCGCTCCCCGCCGGCCCCGGCCGATCCGGGCGGCGTTCCGGCCGCCGGGGCATGCACCACTCTAGAAGAGGTGCGATCCCGGCCGCTCGGGACGGGGGTCCCGTCGGCGGCGGGATGGCGGCGGCCGGTGATCCTCCGCGCGGAGCATCGCGCCCGGCATGGGAACATGGGATGCGGCAGGATCTGCCATGCCCCTGCCGATCACGCCCTCGGGCCCTGTCGAGCCCGCTGATGAGTTTGCGAAACGGACGCCGTGCCCACGCCTGAGCCCAACCAGACGGATCCCGCGATCATCCGGAACTTCTGCATCATCGCGCACATCGACCATGGGAAGTCCACCCTGGCCGACCGCATGCTGCAGCTCACCGGGGTGGTCGAGGAGCGCCAGATGCGTGCGCAGTACCTCGACCGGATGGACATCGAGCGCGAGCGCGGCATCACGATCAAGAGCCAGGCGGTGCGGCTGCCCTGGACCGGCCCGGATGGCGTCCCCTACGTCCTCAACCTGATCGACACCCCCGGCCACGTCGACTTCTCCTACGAGGTGTCGCGGTCGCTGGCCGCGTGCGAGGGGGCGGTGCTGCTCGTCGACGCCGCCCAGGGGATCGAGGCGCAGACGCTGGCCAACCTCTACCTGGCGCTCGAGGCCGACCTGGACATCATCCCGGTCCTCAACAAGATCGACCTGCCCGCTGCCCAGCCCGACAAGTACGCCGAGGAACTGTCCGGCATCATCGGCTGCGACCCCGCCGAGGTGCTGCGGGTTTCCGGCAAGACCGGTGCGGGCGTGACCGACCTGCTGAACCGCATCGTCGAGGTGGTCCCGGCGCCGACCGGCGACCCCGACGGGCCGGCCCGCGCGCTGATCTTCGACTCGGTGTACGACACCTACCGGGGTGTCGTCACCTACGTGCGGATCGTCGACGGTCACCTCTCCCGCCGGGAGAAGAGCCTGATGATGTCGACCGGCGCGGCGCACGAGACGCTGGAGGTCGGGGTCATCTCGCCCGAGCCCAAGCCGGTGGGCGGGCTGGGAGTCGGCGAGGTCGGCTACCTCATCACCGGCGTCAAGGACGTCCGGCAGGCCCGCGTCGGTGACACCGTCACCATCGCCTCCCGGCCCGCCCCGGAGGCGCTGGGCGGTTACCAGGACCCCAAGCCGATGGTGTTCTCCGGCCTCTACCCGGTGGACGGCGACGAGTATCCCGAGCTGCGCGACGCGCTCGACAAGCTCCGGCTGAACGACGCCGCGCTGGTCTACGAGCCCGAGACCTCGCTGGCGCTGGGCTTCGGTTTCCGCTGCGGCTTCCTCGGCCTGCTGCACATGGAGATCGTCCGGGAGCGGCTGGAGCGCGAGTTCAACCTCACGCTGATCTCCACCGCGCCCAACGTGGTCTACCGGGTGATCATGGAGGACGGCACCGAGCACGTCGTCACCAACCCCAGCGAGTTCCCCCTGGGCAAGATCGCCAAGGTCTACGAGCCGATCGTCAAGGCGACGATCCTCTCCCCGAGCGACCACATCGGCGCGATCATGGAGCTCTGCCAGGGGCGGCGCGGCGTCCTGCTCGGCATGGACTACCTGTCCGAGGACCGGGTGGAGATCCGCTACACCCTGCCGCTGGCCGAGATCATCTTCGACTTCTTCGACCAGCTCAAGTCCCGCACCCGCGGCTACGCCTCGCTCGACTACGAGCCCAGCGGGGAGCAGGAGTCCGACCTGGTCAAGGTCGACATCCTGCTCCAGGGCGAGTCGGTCGACGCGTTCAGCCAGATCGTCCACGCCGACAAGTCCCGCGAGTACGGCCTGATGATGACGGCCAAGCTCAAGGAGCTCATCCCGCGGCAGCAGTTCGAAGTGCCCATCCAGGCCGCCATCGGCTCGCGCATCATCGCCCGGGAGAACATCCGCGCCATCCGCAAGGACGTCCTCGCCAAGTGCTACGGCGGCGACATCTCCCGCAAGCGCAAGCTGCTGGAGAAGCAGAAGGAGGGCAAGAAGCGGATGAAGACCATCGGCCGCGTCGACGTCCCCCAGGAGGCGTTCGTGGCGGCGCTGTCGACGACGGGCACACCGGGAGAGAAGGGCAAGAAGTAGCCGCCGGGCCTTCGGCGCGGGCCGGAACACCTGCCGCGGGGCGGCAGACTTGGGGGGTGCCCGCGATCCTGCCCGACGGTGACCCCGTACCCGACGACGGCGCGCTTCCCGGCGCGGCCCTGGTCGGGCTCGGCACCCGCCCGTTCGCCTTCTACGTCCACGTCCCGTTCTGCGTGACCCGGTGCGGCTACTGCGACTTCAACACCTACACCGCCGCCGAACTGGGCCCCGGAGCCTCCCGGGCCGAGTACGCCGACACCGCGATCGAGGAGGTCCGGCTGGCCCGCCGGGTGCTCGGCGACGCCGAACTCCCGGTGCGGACGGTGTTCTTCGGCGGTGGCACCCCGACCCTGCTGCCCCCCGGCGACCTGGGCCGCATCCTGGCCGCCATCGAGGCGGAGTTCGGCCTCGCCCCGGGCGCCGAGGTCACCACCGAGGCCAACCCCGAGTCGGTGGACCGGCGGTATCTGGACGGCCTGCGCGCGGCCGGGCTCACCCGGATCTCCTACGGTATGCAGAGCGCCCGCGAGCACGTCCTGGCGACGCTCGACCGCACGCACACCCCCGGCCGGGTGCCGCAGGTGGTCGAGTGGACGCGGGCGGCCGGCTTCGAGCACGTCAACCTCGACCTGATCTACGGCACGCCGGGGGAGGACGAGGACGACTGGCGGGCCTCCCTGGAGGCCGCGCTGGCCGCCGGGCCCGACCACGTCTCGGCCTACGCGCTGATCGTCGAGGAGGGCACCCGGCTGGCCGCCCGGGTCCGCCGCGGTGAACTGGCCCCGCCCGACGACGACGCGATGGCCGACCGCTACCTGCTGGCCGAGGAACTGCTGGCGGCGCACGGCCTGCACTGGTACGAGATCTCCAACTGGGCCGCCGCCCCGGACGCCCGCTGCCGGCACAACCTGCTCTACTGGACCGGCGCCGACTGGTGGGGGGTCGGGCCTGGCGCGCACGGCCACGTCGGCGGCACCCGCTGGTGGAACGTCAAGCACCCCGCCGCCTACGCGACCCGGCTGGCCGAGGGCCGCAGCCCCGCGCACGCCCGGGAGGTGCTGACCGAGGACGACCGGCGGGTCGAGCGCGTGATGCTGGAGTTGCGGCTGGCCACCGGCTGCCCCCTCGCCCTGGTGGACGGGCCGGCCGCCCGCCGGGCGGTCGCCGGCGGGCTGCTGGAGCCGGGGGCCTACGAGAACGGCCGCGCGGTGCTCACCCTGCGCGGCCGCCTGCTCGCGGACGCGGTGGTCCGCGATCTGCTCTGGCCGGAGGGCTAGCGGAGTTTGAGCAGCGGCCAGGCGACGAACGTCGGGATGGTGTAACGCTCGGCTCGGGTGACCGCCTGACCGGCTTTGACCAGGAAGAACATCACCACGGCCACGTACGCCAGCCAGGGTGCGAAGAACATGTCGGACACGAACGCGCCCAGCAGGAAGAAGGGCACGGCGACGATCATCGCGGCCACGGCGACGTTGAGCGCCTGGGTGGCGTGGAAGGCCAGGAACCGGGAGCTGCGCTTCTTCACCACGTACACGATCGCCGGGGCGATCGCGCCGACCAGGAACTGGCCGAGATAGGCCATCAGCGCCCAGCTCGTGTCGACGTCGGTCACCTGGTCGGGGCCGTAGGAGGAGTACCCGCCGTAGGGCTGCTGGGGCGGCGGGCCGCCGTACCCCGGGCCGGGACCGGGGCCGTAGCCGGGCTGGGGGCCGTATCCGGGCTGTGGGGGGCCGTATCCGGGCTGCGGGGGACCGTAGCCCCCGCCGTACCCGGGCTGCTGGCCGTACCCTGGCTGCTGGCCGTGGGATCCCCTGCGCCGCCGGTCCGGCATGGCCTGCTCCTTTCACGTGCACCCGGCCCGTGGCGGCCGTTCAGCCCGACGGCTCCGGTGCGGTAACGAAGTCTATGAGTTCTTCGACGCGCCCGAGGAGCGCCGGTTCCAGGTCGGTATAGGAGTTCACCGCGCCGAGGATGCGCCGCCACGCCTCGCCTGTCTCCATCCGCCAGCCGAGCGCGGTCAGCACGCCCTCCTTCCAGGGCACCCCCGGGGGCACGTCCGGCCAGCCGGGGATCCGCACGGCGGCGGGCTTGACCCCCTGCCAGACGTCCACGAAGGGGTGCCCGGTGACGAGCACGTGCGGCGAGGTGATCGCGGCGGCGATCCGGCTCTCCTTGGAACCGGGGACCAGGTGGTCGACGAGCACCCCGAGCCGGCGCCCCGGCTCCGGGCCGAACTCCGCCACGACGGCGGGCAGGTCGTCCACGCCCTCCAGGTACTCCACGACGACGCCCTCGACGCGCAGGTCGTGGCCCCAGACCTTCTCCACCAGCTCCGCGTCGTGCCGGCCCTCCACGTAGATCCGGCTCTCCCGGGCGACCTGGGCTCGCAGCCCGCGCACCGCGATCGAACCGGAGGCGGACCGGGCGGGCGCGGCGGGACCGGGGGTGGGCCGGACGAGGGTGACCGGGCGGCCGTCCAGCAGGAAGCCGGCCGGGGCGAGGGGGAACAGGCGGCGCCGGCCGAACCGGTCCTCCAGCGTCACCCCCTGCTTGTCGCAGGCCACCACCGCGCCACAGAACCCGCTGTCGGGGTCCTCCACGACCAGATCGCGTTCGGCGGGCACCTGCGGTATCTGCCCCTTGCGCGGGCGCCGCCAGTCGCCCGCCAGCACGTCGTCGCCGTAGTCCTTGCTGCGCACGGCGGCACCCTAACGCCGGAGCGGGGCGAACCGGGCGTCGCCCTTGGTCCGCCGGCGTGGCGGATCGAAGCCGCAGGCCGCCCCCATCCGCGCCGCGGAGCCGTACACTTGGCACTCAGAGGTAGGGAGTGCCAGTGGCGGGAGGTGATCACGTGCTCGATGACCGCAAGCTGGCGGTGCTTCGCGCCATCGTCGAGGACTACGTCTCCACCAACGAGCCGGTCGGCTCGAAGGGGCTGGTGGACCGGCACAACCTCGGAGTCTCGCCCGCGACGATCCGCAACGACATGGCGGTGCTCGAGGAGCAGGGCTACATCGCCCAGCCGCACACCAGCGCGGGCCGGGTGCCGACCGACAAGGGTTACCGGCTGTTCGTCGACCGGCTGTCGACGGTCAAGCCGCTGTCCAAGGCCGAGCGGCGGGCGATCGAGACCTTCCTGAACGGCGCCTACGACCTCGACGACGTGGTGCGCCGGACGGTGCGGCTGCTCGCCCAGCTGACCCGCCAGGTCGCCGTGGTGCAGTACCCCTCGCTGACCCGGTCGTCGGTGCGCCACGTCGAGCTGGTGCCGGTCGCCGACCAGCGGCTGCTGCTGGTGCTGATCACCAACACCGGCCGGGTCGAGCAGCGGGTGATCGAGACGCAGTCCCCGGTCACCGAAGACACGATCACGCAGCTACGGGCGCTGCTGAACACCTGCCTGGACGGCTGCCGGCTCGCCGAGGCGCCCACCGCGGTGGCCGACCTCCCCGACCGGGTGGCGGTCGACGACCGGCCGGTGGCGGCGGCGGTGCTCTCGGTGCTGCTGGAGACGCTGGTCGAGAAGCACGACGAGAAGGTGGTGTTCGCGGGCGCCGCGAACCTGGCCGCCGTCGACTTCGCGCAGAGCTTCCGGGACGTTCTGGAGGCGCTCGAGGAGCAAGTGGTCTTGATGCGGTTGCTCGGTGAGACCGGAGACTCCTCTACCCTGACGGTGCGGATCGGCACCGAGAATCCGCACGAGGGCCTGCGGTCGACCTCCGTGGTCGCCGCCGGCTACGGCGTCGGAGATCAGGCCCTGGCCCGGCTGGGAGTGCTGGGCCCGACGCGCATGGATTACCCCGGCACGATGGGAGCAGTACGGGCAGTGGCACGTTATGTCGGACAGATCCTGGCGGGGTCGTAAGTGTCCAACGACTACTACGCGACCCTCGGCGTTCGTCGCGACGCCGGCGCGGATGAGATCAAGAAGGCCTACCGCCGGCTCGCCCGCGAGCTCCACCCGGATGTCAATCCGGATCCGGAGACCCAGGAGCGGTTCAAGGAGATCACCCAGGCCTACGAGGTGCTCTCCGACCCCAAGAAGCGCGAGATGTACGACCTGGGCGCCGACCCGTTCGCCGCGGGCGCGGGCGCCGGGGCCGGCTTCGGCGGCGCGGGCTTCCCGTTCAGCGACATCATGGACGCCTTCTTCGGCACGGCCGCGGCGCGCGGCCCGCGCAGCCGGGCCCGGCGCGGCCGCAACGCCACGCTGCGGGTCGAGCTGGAGCTGGCCGAGACGGCGTTCGGCACCACCCGTGAGCTGGCGATCGACACCGCGATCGTCTGTTCCACCTGCACGGGCTCCGGGGCCGCTTCCGGCACCCACCCCGAGAACTGCGACATGTGCCACGGCCGGGGCGAGATCCAGCAGGTGCAGCGGTCGTTCCTCGGCCAGGTGATGACCTCGCGGCCGTGCCCCCAGTGCGGTGGCTTCGGCAGCGTCATCCGCCACCCGTGCCCCGAGTGCTCCGGGGACGGCCGGGTCCGCACCCGCCGGACGATCAAGGTCCGCATCCCGGCCGGAGTGGAGAACGGCACCCACATCCAGCTCGCGGGCGAGGGCGAGGTCGGCCCGGGCGGCGGCCCGGCGGGCGACCTGTTCCTGGAGATCGTCGAGCGTCCCCACGCGATCTTCGAACGGGACGGCGACGACCTGCACTGCACCGTGCAGATCCCGATGACCGCGGCGGCCCTCGGCACCAAGGTCACGATCGAGACCCTCGACGGTCCCGAGGAGGTCGACATCAAGCCCGGCACCCAGTCCGGGCAGGTGATCCCCCTGTACGCGAAGGGCGTCAAGCACCTCAACGAAACCGGCCGCGGCGACCTGATGATCCACGTCAACGTGGAGACGCCGATCAGGCTCGACGAGGAGCAGGAGGAACTGCTGCGGCGGCTGTCGCAACTGCGCGGCGAGGAGCGCCCGCCCGGTAAGTTCGCCCCGGGCCAGCAGGGCTTCTTCTCCCGGCTCCGGGACGTCTTCACCCAGGGATGAGCCCGCCGGTCTTCCTCGCCGAACCGGGCCGGCTCACCGCCGATCAGGTGGTCCTGGACGGCCCCGAGGGGCGGCACGCCGCGACCGTGCGGCGGCTGCGCCCCGGGGAACGGGTCGACCTGACCGACGGGGCCGGTCTGCTGGCCGAGTGCATCGTCACCGCGGCCGGGCGCGACGCGCTGACCCTGGAGGTGCTGGCCCGGCACCGGACCGAGCGTCCCGAGCCCCGGCTGGTGGTCGTCCAGGCGCTGCCCAAGGGCGACCGGGGCGAGCTCGCCGTCGAGCTGATGACCGAGGTCGGCGTCGACGAGATCGTGCCCTGGGCGGCGGACCGCTGCGTGACACGGTGGCGGCCGGAGCGCCGGGAGAAGGCGCTCGGGCGGTGGCGTGCCACCGCCCGCGAGGCGGCCAAGCAGGCCCGCCGGTCCTGGCTGCCCGAGGTGGCCGACCTGGCCGACACCGCCCGGGTCGCCGACCGGCTGGCGGGCGCGGCGGCCGGGGCGGTGCTGCACGAGGAGGCGACCGAGCCCCTGTCAGGCCTGTGCCCGCCCACCGCCGGCGAGTTGGTGGTGGTGGTCGGCCCCGAGGGCGGGATCACCCCCGAGGAGCTCGAAGCCTTCGCCGCGGCGGGTGGCCGGCCGTTCAGGCTCGGCCCCACCGTGCTGCGCACCTCCACCGCCGGTGTCGCCGCGGCGGCCCTGCTGCTGGGCGCCACCGGCCGCTGGTGACCCGTGTTTCAGGAGGCGTTGGCCGCCGGGGAGGGGGCGGTGCCCTGAGTGCCCGGGTCGGGTTCGGCTGACGGGTCGGGCTCCGGCGTGGGGGAGGTCGGGGCACCCGGGTCCGGTGTGACCGGGTCGCTGGGCGCGGGCGCGCAGGGGCCCTGCGGCGTGGCGGAGGGCACGGGCGAGGGCGAGCCCGTTCCGGCACTTCCCTGCGGGGGACAGAACGGGGCGCCGGTGGCCGATCCGGTGGGGGGCGCGGTCGGGGAGCCGGTGGGGGGCACCGAGGGGCCGTCGCCCGGCTGCTGCGGGCCGCCCGGCCACGGAGCGCCGCCCGTGCCGGTCCCCTGCGAGGTGTCGGCCCCCCGGGGATGATCGTCGTTGGACGGGTCGTTGTGCCCTGCCGAGGTGATCTGACCGATGGTGGCGGGGGCGGACAGCACGACGAGCGCGGCGAGCACCACCGCGGCGCCCGCCAGCACCGGCCGCACCCAGGACTGGGCGAACCAGGTCCAGTCGGGCAGGCGGGGAAGCGCCAGCCGGCTCGACAGCGGAAGGCGATCGTGGCCGGCCGCGATCCGGGCGCGTATCCGTTCGAGTCCGTCGGGAGCCGGCACGACCTCGTCCGCCTCCGCGTGCAGGGCACGGCGCAGGAGGTCGCCGTACTCGTCGTGAGGGTCGGTGGTCATGAAAACTGCTCCAGGACGTTGCGGAGGGCGGCCATCCCGCGGGCCGTATGGCTCTTCACGGCGCCGCGGCTGATGCCCATGGTGCGGGCGATCTCGGCTTCGGACAGATCTGCGTAGTACCGCAGGACGAGAGCCTCCCGCTGCCGGGTGGGCAGCCCGCTCAGGGCCTGGACGACCGCGCTGCGCTCAAGCTCGACGATGGCGCCGTTCTCGGCGCTGGGTGCGTCGGGCAGGCCCTTGGGCGCGTACTTCTCGACCACCGCGCGGTGCCGCAGCACGGACCGGGACTTGTTCACCACCGACTGGCGCAGGTAGGACAGCGCCTTGTCGGGGTCGCGCAGCCGCCGCCAGCCGCCGTGCATGGCGACGAAGGCGTCCTGCACCACCTCCTCGGCGGTCGCGACGTCGCGTACCAGCAGGGCGGCGAGCCTGACGAGGGAGCGGTAGTTGGCCGCGTACAGGGCGGTCACGGCCTGGTCCGCGTCCCAGGCGACGGCTACGGCGCCCGCCGTGGCACTGGCCACGAGGGTCTCTGTCACGTCAGTGGGACGCGCTCCGTCACTGTCGGGTTTACCAAAGGGCATCTTCAGCCTTGCCTCGGTCACCTGTTCGCCGTCCCCCGGCCGTCTTCTCGGTACGACGCGGACGGGTGCGACCCGGCCGGTGGCGTACGTGGGACCCAGTGCGGCGTTCCGGGGGGAACCGGGGGTGCGCACTGCGCTGCAACCTTAACCGCAGCGGGGCCCTGCGCGCCCACGGAGCCGGGGGATCCGCGATGTCCGGAGCGGGCCGCGGGGACGGTCCGGATAGGATTCCAGAGTCCGTTCGACGACGGTGTGAGAGGTGCTCGTGTCCGAGCCGGCCTGCCTGTTCTGCAAGATCGTCTCCGGTGAGGTGCCGGCGAAGGTCGTGCGCGAGACCGCGCGCACGGTGGCCTTCCGCGACATCAACCCGCAGGCCCCCACCCACGTCCTGGTGATTCCCCGGGAGCACCACGTGCACGTGGGCGCGCTGGCCGCGGCCGACCCCGAACTGCTCGCCGCCGTGCTGGGCGAGGCGCACGAGGTCGCGGTGGACGAGGGCATCGCCGAGACGGGCTACCGCGTGGTGTTCAACACCGGCGCGCAGGCCGGCCAGACCGTGTTCCACGTCCACGCGCACGTGCTGGGCGGCCGGGGCCTGGGCTGGCCCCCGGGATAATCGAGGGCGCGCCGTCGTACCCGCCCAGTAACATGGGGAGCGACAGTCACAGGCACCGAACAGGCAGGACTGAAAGGCCGTAAGGCCGGCTGATGGTCGAATCAACACGCTCGGCGCGCAAGGAGCAGGCGCCCGTACGCTCCCAAGTCAAGATCGTGGTGCCGGACGACCATTCCATGGTCAGTCTTCTAGGCTCCCGGGACGAACTGCTCCACGTCATCGAACGCGCCTTCCACAGCGACATCCATGTCCGCGGCAACGAGATCACCGTGACCGGCCCGGACGCCGAGACCGAACTCGCGACCCGCCTCTTCTCCGAACTGGTCGAGTTGCTCAAGGGCGGCACCGAACTCACCCCCGACGCGGTCGAGCGCAGCCTGGCCATGCTCCGGGGCCGGCACGGGGAGCGCCCGGCCGAGGTGCTGACGCTCGACGTGCTCTCCAGCCGGGGCCGCACGATCCGGCCCAAGACGCTGAACCAGAAGCGCTACGTCGACGCGATCGACAAGCACACCGTGGTGTTCGGCATCGGCCCGGCGGGCACCGGCAAGACCTACCTGGCCATGGCCAAGGCGGTCAAGGCGCTCCAGGACAAGAAGGTTAACCGCATCATCCTGACCCGTCCGGCGGTCGAGGCCGGCGAGCGGCTGGGCTTCCTGCCGGGAACGCTCTACGAGAAGATCGACCCGTATCTGCGCCCGCTGTACGACGCGCTGCACGACATGGTCGACCCCGACTCGATCCCCCGGCTGATGGCGGCCGGCACGATCGAGGTCGCGCCGCTGGCCTACATGCGTGGCCGGACGCTCAACGACTCCTTCATCATCCTGGACGAGGCGCAGAACACCTCGCCCGAGCAGATGAAGATGTTCCTGACCCGGCTCGGCTTCGGCTCGAAGGTCGTGGTGACCGGCGACGTCACCCAGGTCGACCTGCCGTCCGGGCAGCAGAGCGGGCTCCGGGTGGTGCAGGACATCCTCGACGGTATCCGGGACATCCACTTCTGCCGGCTCGACAGCCAGGACGTCGTCCGGCACAAGCTGGTCACCGACATCGTCGACGCCTACAGCCGCTACGACGAGGACCGGCGCGCGGCGGGCGACCCCCAGCAGGGCGCGGCCACGGGGCGTGGGACGCGCAAGCGCGGGCGCCAGGGCGGCTGACGATGAGCATCGAGGTGCTGAACGAGTCCGGCGCGGCGGTCGACGAGGAGGCGCTGGCCACCCTCGCCCGGCACGTGCTGGACGGCATGCGGGTCCATCCGCTGGCCGAACTGTCCGTGCTGTTGGTGGACGAGGCGGCGATGAGCGCGCTGCACGAGAAGTGGATGGGCGAGCCCGGGCCGACCGACGTGCTGGCCTTCCCCATGGACGAGTTGCGTCCCGGCCACATGTCGGGCGGCGCGGACGATGCGGGGACGCCCGATCCCGGGCTGCTGGGCGATGTGGTGCTCTGCCCGTCGGTCGCCGAGCGGCAGGGTGCCGAGGCCGGGCACGGCACCGCCGCCGAGCTCGAACTGCTGTGCACCCACGGCATCCTGCACCTGCTCGGTTACGACCACGCGGAACCGGCCGAGCACGCCGAGATGTTCGGGCTGCAGGGCCGGCTGCTGGAGTCCTGGCAGGAGAAACGCCCCCCGCGATGACGTCCGGACAGGGTTGGGCGGTGGCCGTCTCGGCCGGGCTGGTCGTGCTGGCCGGTCTGCTGGCCAGTTTCGAGGCGGCGCTGACCCGGGTGTCCCGGGTCCGGGCCGAGGCGCTGGTCAAGGAGGGCCGGCGTGGGGCCGAGCGGCTGGCCGAGGTGGTCGCCGACCCGGCCCGCTACGTCAACCTGGCCCTGTTGCTGCGCACCGGGTGTGAGCTGGGCGCCACCGTCATCGTGGCCGACCTGTTCATCTCGTGGCTGGACGAGACCTGGCGGGCGTACCTGACGGCCGCCGTGGTGATGATCCTGGTGAGTTACGTGGCGGTCGGCGTCGCGCCGCGCACCCTCGGCCGCCAGCACGCCGACCACATCGCGCTGGCCGGCTCGGCGGTCATGCTTCCGGTGACCCGGGTGTTCGGGCCGCTGCCCCGGCTGCTGATCCTGCTGGGCAACGCGCTCACCCCCGGCAAGGGCTTCCGGGAGGGGCCCTTCGCCTCCGAGGCGGAGCTGCGCGACCTGGTCGACCTGGCCGAGCAGCGCAGCCTGATCGAGCCTGACGAGCGGGAGATGATCCACTCGGTCTTCGAGCTGGGTGACACGCTGGTCCGCGAGGTCATGGTGCCGCGGACCGACATCGTGTTCATCGAGCGCGGCAAGACGCTGCGGCAGGCGCTCTCGCTGGCGTTGCGCAGCGGCTTCTCCCGGATCCCGGTGGTCGGCGAGAACGAGGACGACGTGGTGGGCATCGCCTACCTCAAGGACGTCGCCCGGCGTGCCCACGAATACCGCGACGGCGAGTCGGTGGAGCGGGTGGAGTCCGTCATGCGCCCGGCGACGTACGTGCCCGACAGCAAGCCCATCGACGAACTGCTCCGCGAGATGCAGGCCCGCCAGATCCACCTGGCCGTCGTGATAGACGAGTACGGCGGCACGGCCGGGCTGGTCACGATCGAGGACATCCTCGAAGAGATCGTCGGCGAGATCACCGACGAGTACGACGTGGAGCCACCGCGGGTCGAGTGGCTGGCGGACGGGTCGGCCCGGGTGACGGCCCGGCTGCCCACCGAGGACCTCGCGGAACTGTTCGACGTGGAGATCGACGTGCCGGAGGTCGAGACCATCGGCGGGCTGCTGGCCTACGCCCTCGGCCGGGTCCCGATCGAGGGCTCCACGGCGACCGTGTCGGGGCTGGTGCTGACCGCCGAGACCATCGCCGGCCGCCGCAACCGGATCGGCACGGTCCTCGTCACCCGGCCCGTCACCGCAACGGAGCCGGAGCGGCCGGCCGCCGGGTCCGTCGCCGAGGATTTCCGGGATTCCTGACCCGCGCGGGTCAGAGGGTGGCGCGCAGGGTGCCGTCGGGGGCGGCGACCAGGATGGGGGCCTGGCCGCCGAGGTCGTGAACCGCGGCGACGTCGATCTCGGCGGCGGTGCCCGTGGTGGTCACCAGGGCGGCGGCCTCCAGGCCCTCCGCGCCGCTCGCCGCCGCCACGGCCACCGCCAGTCGCAGTGCCGACAGCTTCAGCGACGGCAGATCGACGGTCGTGGCGGAGTAGGTCCGCCCCATGGTGTCGCGCACCGCCGCCCCCTCGAGCGCGCCGGTGCGCGCCCGCGCCGCCCGGGCCAGGGTGATGATCTTGGCGTCCTCGGCAATGATCTCGCTCACGGCCCCAGCCTAGTGCCGCCCCGCCCGCCGGTGCCCTGGCCGGCCGCTGGACCGTCCGATCCCGCGAGTAGGCGACAATCAGGGAGTGACATCGCCGCAGACGACGCCCCAACGACCGGTCGAGGGCTTCCGCGCCGGGTTCGCCTGTTTCATCGGGCGGCCCAACGTGGGCAAGTCCACACTCATGAACGCCCTGGTGGGCTCGAAGGTGGCGATCACCAGCAGCCGGCCGCAGACCACCCGGCGGGCCATCCGCGGCATCGTGCACCGCGCGGACGCACAACTGATCGTGGTCGACACCCCAGGCCTGCACAAGCCGCGCACACTGCTCGGCGAGCGGCTCGACAGCCTGGTCCGCTCCACGCTGACCGAGGTCGACGCGATCGGGTTCTGCGTGCCGGCCGACCAGCCGATCGGCCCCGGCGACCGGTTCATCGCCCGGGAACTGGCCCAGGTCCGCCGGACCCCGACTCTCGCGATCGTCACCAAGACCGACCTGGCCACCAAGGAACAGGTGGCCGAGCAACTGCTACGGGTCGGCGAGCTGGGGGAGTTCGTCGACATCGTTCCGGTTTCGGCGGTGGACGGCTACCAGGTGGACCTGGTGGGCGACCTGCTGGTCTCGCACCTGCCCGAGGGGATGCCGCTGTACCCCGAGGGTGATCTCACCGACGAGCCCGAGCAGTTGCTGGTGGCCGAGCTGATCAGGGAGGCGGCGCTGGAGGGCGTGCGCGACGAGCTTCCGCACTCGATCGCCGTGGTCGTCGACGAGATGCTGCCGCGCCAGGACCGCCCCGATCTGGTGGACATCTACGCGCACGTCTTCGTGGAGCGGCCCAGCCAGAAGGCGATCGTGATCGGGACCAAGGGGAGCCGGCTGCGTGAGGTGGGCACCCGCGCCCGCCGGCAGATCGAGGCGCTGCTGGGCACCAAGGTCTTCCTGGACCTGCGGGTGTCGGTCGCCAAGGACTGGCAGCGCGACCCCAAGCAACTCCGCCGCCTGGGGTTCTACGACTGAGCCGGCCGAGGTGGCTCGGTCGGCGGCTGGTCCGGCCGGGCGGGCTGCTCGGGGGATCGGTGGGTCATGGCGCCGGCCAGGCCGAGGCCGACGACCAGCAGTGACGTGGCCAGGGACGTCCACCAGCCGTAGCCGAGCGAGAGTTCGAAGCCATAGCTGCTCCCGGCGCTGAGACCGTCCCGCAGGCCGTTCAGCCGGAGCAGGAAGATCCCGCAGCAGACCGGGCCCAGCCCGGCCGGCGCCGCGGCGTACAGGCAGATCCGCGGGTCGGAGACGGCCAGCCCCCAGATCGCCAGGGCGATGACGAGCAGGGCGATGACGGGGATGAGCTGCCCGGTGCCGTCCGCCTCGACGCCCGCACGGCTGTAGCTGTACAGCCGGAACATCACCTCGGCGCGGATCCAGGGCAGGAAGCCCGAGACCAGCAGCACGCCGGCGGCGGCGACCATCGCGTAGTGCAGCGGGCTGCGCCCGGCCGGTGCGGGCGCGGTCGGTACGGGTGTCACGGGAGCCGGCGCGGGCGCGTACTCCGGCGGGAGGAAGCGCGGCCGCTCCGGTGGGCCGTGATCCAGATCACCATGCTGGCTCATGCGGCCACTTTAAGAGGTGGTGGCGGGCAGGATCCGGACCGCCCGCCCGGCAGAATCGGTCATGGCGATCTTCAGGGCTCGGTACGTTGGTTTAAGGCATGTTTGGGGGGAGACTTCGGTGTTGCTGATTTTCGGGCTGTCGGTGTTCTTCCGCACCATCGACGAAGGCACCTTCCACTGCCACCGGTGCGGCGGTGACCGCGCGTACCGCCGGCGGGCCGGCCGCCGCTGGTTCACCCTGTTCTTCCTGCCGGTGATTCCGCTCGGCCGGGTCGGCGAGGTGATCGAGTGCCGCACCTGCCGGGCCCGGTTCCAGGCCTCGGTGCTGCGGCTGCCGACCGCGCACGAGATGGCCGCCGCCCTGCCGGCCGGGATGCGGGCCGCGGTGGGGCTGGTGCTCCGCGCGGGCGACCCGACCGACCCGGCGACCCGGCGCCGGGCCGTCGAGGCCGTCCGCGGGTACGGCGAGCACAACTACGACGACTCCGCCGTCGAGGCCGACCTGCGGCTGCGGGAGGAGTTCCTCGACGAGGAGGTGACGCGGGCCGGCGGCCAGCTCACCGTCGAGGCCCGGGAGTGGTTCCTGGCCCAGGTGGTCCGCGTCGCCCTGGCCGACGGCGGGCTGAGCGACGCGGAGCGGCAGGCGCTGCACCGGGTGGCCGGCGACCTGGGCCTCTCCCCGGCGCACGCGCTGGGCGTGATCGTGACGACCGAGGGCGCGGCACGGTGACCGGGCGTCCCGGCACGGCCCTGGTGCGGCGGCCCGGACCGCGGGTGGCCGAGGGCATCGTGACCCACGTCGAACGCCGGCCGGTCGATGCCGTGCTGGCGTATCGTCAGCACGACGCGTACATCGCGGCGCTTGCGGCGGCCGGCTGGCGGATCCACCCGGTGGACGCGGCCGACGACCTGCCTGACGCGCCCTTCGTTGAGGACACGGTGGTGGTCTGCGGCGATCTCGCGGTGCTGGCCCGGCCGGGCGTCGAATCCCGCGTCCCCGAGGTGGCCGGAACGGAGAAGGCCGTCCGCGACCTGGGTCTGGACGTGTGCCGGGTCGAGCCGCCCGGCACGCTGGAGGGCGGCGACGTGCTCCAGGTCGGCGACACGGTGTACGTGGGGCGTTCGGCGCGTACCGACCACGACGCGATCTGCCAGCTCGGCGCGCTGCTGAACCGCCGGGTGGTCGCCGTGGACGTGCGCGGGTGCCTGCACCTCAAGAGCGCGATGACCGCGCTGCCCGACGGGTCGCTGATCGGGCTGCCAGACCTGGTCGACACCACCGTCCTGCCGTATCTTCAGGTGGTTCCCGAGCCCACCGGCGCGCACGTGGTGGTGCTGGGCGACGACCACGCGCTGCTGGCGGCCTCCGCGCCCCGCACCGCCGCGCTGCTGCGCTCGGACGGCTACCAGGTCACCACGGTCGACATCAGCGAATTCGAGGCCCTGGACGGTTGCGTCACCTGCCTGTCGGTTCTCGTGCCCGGCCGCTGACACCGTTTCTCGACCGTTCCAACCGCTCACCGGCGACGATATGCGCGGTGAGGGTTTGGTAAAGCACTGTTCACATATCGGATGATTGGCGGAAATATCATTCCGCGAACTTGTTCACAGAAAACGAAGGCGGCGGGGGCCTCTCTGTGAGGAGTGAACAGTTGCGGAAAGCATTCCTGCGTCGTATGGCAGCATTGGCGATTTTGCCGTCGATGCTACTCACCGCCTGCGGTGGAGAATCAGGAGAAAATGCGTCCGGGGGAGCGGACGGAAACACCATCAAGGTCGGACTGCTGCACTCGCTCAGCGGCACGATGGCGATCAGTGAGGTCACCGTCCGGGACGCCGAGCTGCTCGCCATCGAGGAGATCAACGCCGCCGGCGGCGTCCTCGGCAAGAAGCTCCAGCCCGTCGTGGAGGACGGGGCGTCCGACTGGCCCACCTTCGCGCAGAAGGCCCAGAAGCTCATCAGGAAGGACAAGGTCGCGACGGTGTTCGGCGGCTGGACCTCGGCCAGCCGCAAGGCCATGCTCCCGGTCTTCGAACGCAACAAGGCGCTGCTGTGGTACCCGGTCCAGTACGAGGGGCTGGAGAGCTCGCCGTACATCTTCTACACCGGGGCGACCACCAACCAGCAGATCGTCCCGGGCCTCGACTACCTCAAGGAAAAGGGCAAGAAGAAGGTCTTCCTGGTCGGCAGCGACTACGTCTTCCCGCGCACCGCGAACAAAATCATCAAGGCCTACGCAAAGGCCAACGGAATGGAGATTCTGGGCGAGGAGTACACCCCGCTGGGGCACACCGAATACAGCACGCTCGTCAATAAGATCGCCCAAGCAAAGCCGGACGCGGTGTTCAACACCCTCAACGGTGACAGCAATGTGGCCTTCTTCAAGCAATTGAAGAGCGCCGGCATCACGGCCGCCCAGATGCCCGTCATGTCGGTGAGCGTCGCCGAGGAGGAAGTCGGCGGGATCGGCATCGACAACATCGTCGGCCACCCGGTGGCCTGGAACTACTACCAGACCACCCCGGGCGCGGCCAACGAGAAGTTCGTCAAGGCCTTCAAGGCCAAGTACGGCGCCAAGAAGGTCACCTCCGACCCGATGGAGGCCGGTTACAACGCCGTCTACCTGTGGGCCGAGGCCGTCAAGAAGGCCGGCAGCACCGACGTCGCGGCGGTGAAGAAGGCCGCCGGCGGGATCGCGCTGGAACGTCCCGAGGGCCTGGTCACCATCGACGGCAGCAACCAGCACATGTACAAGACCGCCCGGATCGGCGTCATCCAGCCGGACGGCCTGATCAAGGAGGTCTGGAACTCCGGCAAGCCGATCAAGCCGGACCCGTACCTCAAGACCTACCCCTGGGCCACCGGCCTGTCCTGACCCTGTCCTGACTGTGGGTGCACGGTCCGCGCGCGACGGGGCGCGCGGGCCGTGCCACGGCGTATCACCGGCGGCCGAGAAGGCCGCGAAGCCCCGGAGGCGGCAGTGGAATCCCTGTTCAACCAATTGCCGATCGGCCTGAGCATCGCCGCGGTGCTCCTGCTGATCGCGCTGGGCCTCACCTTCACGTTCGGCCAGATGGGCGTGATCAACATGGCCCACGGCGAGTTCATCATGGCCGGTGCGTACACGGCCTACATGCTTCAGGACCTGACCGGCACCCAGGCGGTCGCGGTGGCCCTGCCCGTGGCGTTCGTCGTCGCGGGCGCCATGGGCTGGCTGCTGGAACGGCTGGCGATCCGGCACTTCTACGGCCGGCCGCTGGACACCCTGCTGCTCACCTGGGGGGTGAGCCTGGTGCTCCAGCAGGCGGCGCGCGACATCTTCGGCGCCCCCAACGTCCAGGTCGTCGCGCCCTCGTGGCTGTCGGGCGGGGTGGAGATGTTCGGCTCCAACCTGCCCTACGCCCGGCTGTTCATCATGGCGCTGGCGATCATCTGCGTGATCGCGATCTGGGCGTACATGAACCGTTCCCGGCAGGGCCGCAGGATGCGCGCGGTCATGCAGAACCGCGAACTGGCCGGATGCAGCGGGGTCGACACCGAGCGCGTCGACCAGCTCACGTTCTTCATCGGCTCCGGGCTGGCCGGGGTCGCGGGTGTGGCGCTGACGCTGATCGGCCCGGTCGGCCCCAACCTCGGCACCTACTACATCGTCGACGCCTTCCTGGTGGTCGTGGCCGGCGGGCTCGGGCAGCTGCGCGGCGCCGTGATCGCCGCGGTCGCGCTCGGCCTGCTCAACTCCTACGCGGAGTTCTGGACCGACGCGAGCCTGGCCAAGGTGATCGTGTTCGCCGCGATCATCGCCTTCCTGCAGTTCCGGCCGCAGGGTCTGTTCGTCCTTCGATCGAGGGCTCTCACATGAGCGAAAAACTCCGCGGCTACGGCCTGTTCGCGCTCGTCGCCCTGCTCCTGCTGGTGGTCGCCCCGCTGGTGCTGCCGCCGTTCCGGCTGGACGAGCTGGCCAAGTACCTGTGCTTCGCGATCGTCGCCCTGGGCATCGGCCTGGCCTGGGGCCAGGGCGGCATGCTGACCCTCGGCCAGGGCGTCTTCTTCGGCCTCGGCGGCTACGCGATGGGGATGTACCTCAAGCTGCACGACGCCGGGCCCGGCGGGCTGCCCGACTTCATGGAGTGGAGCGGGGTCGAGACGCTGCCGGCGTTCTGGAAGCCGTTCGCCAACCCGGTGGTGGCGCTGGCCGCGGTGGTGCTCGTGCCGGTCGCGGTGGCCCTGCTGCTCGGCACCCTGGTGTTCCGGCAGCGGGTGCGCGGCGCGTACTTCGCCATCCTCAGCCAGGCGCTGGCCGCCGCCTTCGTGATCCTGCTCGTCGGGCAGCAGGGCCTGACCGGCGGCACCAACGGGCTCACCAACTTCTACGACATCTTCGGGCAGGACCCCGAGGCCGAGAGCACCCAGCGGTCGATGTACTTCGTCACCGCGCTGGTGCTCGGGGTGCTCTACCTGGGCGCCCGGCAACTGGTGAAGAGCCGGTTCGGCCGGCTGCTGGTGGCCGTACGGGACGGCGAGGACCGGGTGCGGTTCCTCGGCTACAACCCGGCCACGGTCAAGACGATCACCTTTGCGATCTCGGCGGGCATGGCGGGGCTGGCCGGGGCGCTGTTCGTGCCGGTCGTCGGCATCATCTCGCCGTCCCTGCTCGGCGTGGTGCCGTCGCTGGAACTGGTCGTGGCGGTGGCGATCGGCGGCCGGTACGCGCTGGCCGGCGCGATCCTCGGCGCGATCATCATGAACTACGCCAAGACCGGCTTCAGCGAGGAGTTCGCCGGCGGCTGGCTCTACCTGCAGGGCGCCCTGTTCATCCTGGTCATGACGCTGGCGCCGAAGGGCGCGATCGGCGTCTACCACCAGGCCCGGGACGCCCTCGCCCGGCGCCGCAGACCCCCCGCGGCCGAGGACGACGCCCCCGTACCGCAGAAGCAGGAGGTGCCGGCGTGAGCGCACTGCTGGAGATCCGCGGGCTGGAGGTCGTCTTCGACGGCTTCCGGGCCATCGACGGGATCGACCTGACCGTCGACCAGGGGGAGCTGCGCTTCCTGATCGGCCCCAACGGGGCCGGCAAGACCACGCTCATCGACGTGATCACCGGGCTGACCCGGCCCGCCGCCGGGTCGGTGCGGTTCGGTGGCACCGAACTGGTCGGGCACAAGGAGCACAAGATCGTCCGGCTGGGCATCGGCCGCACGTTCCAGACCTCCGTGGTGTTCGAGGAACTGTCGGTGGTCGAGAACCTGGACCTGGCGGCGAGCTTCCGCCGGCCGCTGGCCGCGCTGCTGCGGCAGCGCAGGGGCGTCTCGGACACGGTCCGGGCGGCGCTGGAGACGATCGGGCTGACCGACCTGGCCGAGCGCCCGGCGGGCGTGCTCTCACACGGCCAGCGGCAGTGGCTGGAGATCGGCATGCTCATCGCCCAGGGACCGAAGCTGCTGCTGCTCGACGAGCCGGTGGCCGGCATGAGCAAGGACGAGCGGGAGCGCACCGGCGAACTGCTCACCGAGATCGCCAAGGACCACACGGTGATCGTGATCGAGCACGACATGGAGTTCCTGCGCCGGTACGCCTCCCAGGTCACGGTCCTGCACGAGGGCACCGTGCTGGTGGAGGGCGACGTGGCCGCCGTGCAGGCCGACCCCCGGGTCCAGGAGGTCTACCTGGGCCGTTCCCGAGAGGACGCCGCGTGAGCGAGATGCTGCAGGTCACCGGGCTGGAGGCGGCCTACGGGCGGGCACGGGTGCTGTTCGGCGTCGACGTGACGGTGGGCGCCGGCCGGCTGATGTGCGTGATGGGGCGCAACGGGGTCGGCAAGACCACGCTGCTCAACTCGATCATGGGCGTGCTGACGCCGACCGCCGGGAAGGTCGTCTTCGACGGCCGCGACGTGACGAAGCTGCCCACCTACGAGCGGGTCCGGCTGGGCATGGGGTACGTCCCGCAGGGCCACGAGACGTTCCCCCAGCTCACCGTCTGGGAGAACCTCCAGGTCACGCTGGAGGCGACCGCGCATCGTGACCGGGCCGCGGTGGACGAGGCGCTGGACGTCTTCCCCCGGCTCAAGGAGATGCTCAAGCGCCGGGCCGGATTCCTGTCCGGCGGCCAGCAGCAGCAACTGGCGATCGCGCGGGCGCTGGTCACCCGGCCGCGCATGCTGATCCTGGACGAGCCCACCGAGGGCATCCAGCCGTCGATCGTCCTGGAGATCGAGGCCGCCATCGAACGGCTGCACCGGGAGAAGGGCCTGGCCGTGCTGCTCGTCGAGCAGTACCTGGAACTGGCCCTGCGCCTGGCCGACGCGTTCGTGATCCTGGAGGGCGGGGCCGTCCAGCACTCCGGTACCGCCGAGGACCTCCGCGACGACAAGGTGAAACGCCTCCTTGCCATCTGAGGGCCGGCTGAGGACGGCGCCGGCCCACCCGTGACACGGGTGGGCCGGATTACTCCTCGCGGTTCGGTATCTGTTAGGTTTGCGGGCGTGTTCCGCGAGCTGCTCCTCCTTAGCGGCCGCAGCGGGGGCCTGTAACCAGGTCGGCTCCCTCGCTGCGGGGCTTTGACGTGACCGTCGGCCGCAGGATCCGAGCACAGGAGCCCGCAGCACAATGTCTTCTTCTTCGCAGTACGACGCGTCCCAGCAGCGTTCCAGCGGCATGCCCTTCCAGCGTTACCGCCCCTTCGCGCCGGTCAAGCTGACCGACCGCACCTGGCCCGACAAGGTGATCACCGAGGCGCCGCGATGGTGCGCGGTGGACCTGCGCGACGGGAACCAGGCCCTGATCGACCCCATGGACGCCACCCGCAAGCTGGCGATGTTCGAGCTGCTGGTACGGATGGGCTACAAGGAGATCGAGGTCGGCTTCCCGGCCGCCAGCCAGACCGACTTCGACTTCGTCCGGAAGATCATCGAAGAGGGCCGGATCCCGGACGACGTGGTGGTCCAGGTGCTGACCCAGGCCCGGCCGGAACTGATCGAGCGGACCTTCGAATCCGTCCGCGGCGCCAAGCAGGCCATCGTCCACCTGTACAACTCGACCAGCACGCTGCAGCGCCGGGTGGTCTTCGGGCAGGACACCGAGGGCATCACCGCGATCGCCGTCGAGGGCGCCAAGCTGTGCAAGAAGCTGGCCGAGGACATGGGTGACACCGAGATCTTCTTCGAGTACTCACCCGAGTCCTTCACCGGCACCGAGCTGGAGTACGCGGTCGAGGTCTGCAACGCGGTCAACGAGGTGTGGCAGCCCACCCCCGACCGCAAGGTCATCATCAACCTGCCGGCCACCGTCGAGATGGCCACCCCCAACGTGTACGCCGACCAGATCGAGTGGATGAACCGGCATCTGGCCCACCGCGACTCGATCGTGCTGTCGCTGCACCCGCACAACGACCGGGGCACCGCGGTGGCCGCCGCCGAGCTGGGCTACCAGGCGGGCGCCGACCGGATCGAGGGCTGCCTGTTCGGCAACGGCGAGCGCACCGGCAACGTGTGCCTGGTGACCCTGGGGCTGAACCTGTTCACCCAGGGCGTCGACCCGATGATCGACTTCTCTGACATCGACGAGATCCGGCGCACCGTCGAGTACTGCAACCAGCTGCCCGTGCACGAGCGGCACCCCTACGGCGGCGACCTGGTCTACACCGCCTTCTCCGGCTCCCACCAGGACGCCATCAAGAAGGGCTTCGAGTGGCTGGACCGGGACGCCGCCTCGGCCGGCGTCCCGGTGGACGGCTTCCAGTGGGAGGTCCCCTACCTGCCGATCGACCCCAAGGACGTGGGCCGCACCTACGAGGCCGTGATCCGGGTCAACAGCCAGTCCGGCAAGGGTGGCGTCGCCTACGTCATGAAGACCGAGCACGCGCTGGAACTGCCCCGCAAGCTGCAGATCGAGTTCTCCCGGGTGGTGCAGGAGCACACCGACACCGAGGGCGGCGAGGTCACCCCCGAGCAGATGTGGCAGATCTTCGAGGCCGAGTTCCTGTCCAACGGCCCGCGGATCGGCCTGCTCGCACACCGCACCTCCTCCCGGGTGGACGAGCGTGACCTGCTCAACTGCGACGTCCGCGTCGACGGGGAGATCCGCGAGATCGAGGGCATCGGCAACGGCCCCATCTCGGCGTTCGTCGACGCGCTGGCCCCGGTCGGCGTGCAGGTCCGGGTGCTCGACTACACCGAGCACGCGCTGAGCGCGGGCGGTGACGCCCGGGCCGCCGCCTACGTCGAGTGCGAGGTCGGCGGCCGGACGCTCTGGGGCGTGGGCATCGACGCCAACATCGTCACCGCCTCGCTGAAGGCCGTGCTGTCGGCGGTCAACCGGGCCGCCCGCGCCTGACCTGCCGTAACCAGACTCGATCACAGGGGCGAGAACCGCCGCGGGTGGTCGTTGTACGGGCCCCGGCCGCGAAGACCTCGCGGCCGGGGCCCGTCCGTGTTCACACCCGCAGGCCCACCCCCGCCCAGCCGCCCCGGACCGCCTTGGTCTCGTCGGCGTCCGCCCCGTACAGCCGCTCGGCGGTCGCGACGGTGGCCGTGGCGAACGCCGAGAACTGCATGTCGGAGGACATGCCGTCGCCGGTCAGGGTCTCGTACCAGACGCGGCCCGCCTTCTCCCAGGCGTGCCCGCCGATCTCCACCGAGGTCAGGTAGAAGGCGCGGTTGGGGATGCCCGAGTTGATGTGCACGCCGCCGTTGTCGCGGTAGGTGTGCACGAAGTCGTCCATGTGCCCGGGCTGCGGGTCCTTGCCCAGCCGGGGGTCGTCGTAGGCGGTGCCGGGCTCCTTCATCGACCGCAGCGCCACCCCGTCCACGTCGTCGGCGAGCAGCCCCGCGCCGATCAGCCAGTCGGCCTGGTCGGCGGTCTGGCCCAGGTGCCACTGCGCGATGAGCGCGCCGAACACGTCCGATATCGACTCGTTGAGCGCACCGGACTGGCCGTAGTAGTCGAGGTTCGCGGTGTACTGGGTGATGCCGTGGACGAGTTCGTGGCCGGTCACGTCGAGGGGGCCGGTGAAGGCGTTGAACAGCACGCCGTCACCGTCGCCGTAGACCATCTGCTCGCCGTTCCAGAAGGCGTTGGCGTAGTCGCGGCCGTAGTGCACGGTGGAGACCATCGCCAGCCCGGCGCCGTCGATGGAGTTGCGCTGGTAGGCGGCCTCGAAGAAGTCGAACGTCACGCCGAGCCACTCGTAGGCCTGGTCGGCGCCGGTGTCGCCGGTCGCCGGGTCGCCCTCGCCGCGGACCTTACGGCCGGGCAGTTCCTCCCGGTTTTCGGCGTCGGTGATCGTGCGGTCGGGCAGGAAGTCCTCCACCGGGGCGGGGGAGGAGGTGTCGCACAGCCGGCGTTCGATCCGCTGCGCGGTGCTGATGATCAAGGTACGCCGCGCGGCTTCACGCAGCGCGGGGTCGGCCGCGTCGCGCGCGAGCCGCTCCAGGAGATGCGGAGGGACGATCGTGCATATCATGCCGTCCACGTTCGCAGCAGAACGTGATCAAATCCATGCGTTCCGTGAGAAAGGGGAGGCCGGATCCGGCCGCCTGCCGGATGCGGGACAATGATCTGGTGACGCTGTACCGCGACGAGGGCATCGTGCTCCGCACCCAGAAGCTGGGTGAGGCCGATCGCATCGTGACGGTGCTGACCCGCCGCACCGGGCGCATCCGGGCCGCGGCCAAGGGGGTGCGCCGGACCAAGTCGCGGTTCGGGGCGCGGCTCGAACCGTTCACCCACGTCGACCTGCAGCTCTACGAGCGGCGCTCGCTCGACCTGATCACCCAGGCCGAGACGCTCCGCCCGTACGGCGGGCCGCTGGCCACCGACTACCCGCGGTACACCGCCGGCACGGCGATGCTGGAGACCGCCGAGAAGCTCACCGAGGAGCGCGAGCCCGCGCTGCGGCAGTTCCTGCTGCTCGTCGGGGGGCTGCGCACGCTGGTGACCCGCGAGCACGACCCGCGGCTGGTGCTGGACGCCTTCCTGCTGCGCTCGCTGTCGGTCTCCGGCTGGGCGCCCGCTCTCGACGCGTGCGCCCGCTGCGGTGACCGGCGCCCGCTGCGGGCCTTCGCCCTCGCGATGGGCGGCGGGGTGTGCGCGGCCTGCCGGCCGGCCGGTGCGGCGACCCCGGCGCAGCCCACGTTCGAGCTGATGGTGGCGCTGCTGCGGGGCGACTGGGAGCACGCCGACCGGAGCGAGCTGCGGTACCGGGCGGAATGCAGCGGGCTGGTGGCCGCCTACCTGCAGTGGCACCTGGAGCACGGCGTCCGCTCCCTGCGGCACGTCGAGCGCGACCCGGTGCGCGCGCCCGAGGCGGACCGGAAAGTGATCATGAACGAGGCGAACCAAGCGAACGAGGAGAGGGTTTGAGCAGGGCTGTCCGGCCGCCGGAACCACATGCGGGCGGGGCCCGTCCGCCGGCGATTCCGAAGGACCTCGTGCCCCGGCACGTGGCGATCGTGATGGACGGGAACGGGCGCTGGGCCAAGGAACGGGGCCTGCCCCGCACCGAGGGCCACCGGCGGGGAGAGCACTCCCTCTTCGACGTCATCATGGGGGCGATCGAACTCGGCGTCCCGAACCTGTCGGCGTACGCCTTCTCCACCGAGAACTGGAAGCGCTCCCCCGAGGAGGTGCGCTTCCTGATGGGCTTCAACCGGGACGTGATCCGGCGCCGCCGCGACCAGTTGCACGAGATGGGCGTCCGGGTCCGCTGGGCCGGCCGGCGGCCGCGGCTGTGGCGCAGCGTCATCTCCGAACTCGAGGACGCCGAGCGGCTGACCCGTGACAACGACGTCCTGACCCTGCAGTTCTGCGTGAACTACGGCGGCCGGGCCGAGATCGCGGACGCCGCGGCGGCGATCGCCCGGGACGTGGCGGCGGGCAAGCTCAACCCCGACAAGGTCAATGAGCGGGTGTTCGCCCGCTACCTCGACGAGCCCGGCATGCCCGACGTCGATCTGTTCCTGCGCTCCTCGGGCGAGCAGCGGATCTCCAACTACCTGCTCTGGCAGTCGGCGTACGCCGAGATGGTGTTCCTCGACACCCTCTGGCCCGACTTCGACCGGCGGCACTTCTGGCACGCCTGCGAGCTCTACGCCTCGCGCGACCGCCGCTACGGCGGGGCCGTCCCCAACGAGCCCGCCCCGGGCGGCGCGTAGCCGGAGCCCGGAACGAGCCCAGGGCAGGCCCAGAGCAGGCTCAGACCAGCGCCGCGTCCAAGGTGATCTTGGTGCCGGCCAGGGCCTGGCTGACCGGGCAGTTGTCCTTGGCGTTGCGGGCCGCGGCCTCGAAGTCGGCGGCCGACATGCCCGGCACGCTGGCCCGGACCGTCAGGTGGACGCCGGTGATGCCCTCGCCCGGCTGGAAGGTCACGTCCGCCCGGGTGTCGACGGTCTCCGGCGGGGTGCCGGCCCCGGCGAGCCCGTGCGACAGCGCCATCGAGAAGCAGGTGGAGTGGGCCGCCGCGATCAGTTCCTCGGGGCTGGTCCGCCCGTTCGGCGTCTCGGCGCGCGACGCCCAGGTCACCTCGAAGGTCCCGGCCTTGGAGGAGTCCAGCGAGACATTGCCCCGCCCGCTGGTGAGCGGGCCTTCCCAATGCGCGTTGGCGGTGCGTGTCGTAGCCATGCGGCTGATTCTTCCCCACCCGCCCGGCTTCACGCGAAGCCGGGCGGCGCTACTCGGCGCAGGTGGGGCAGGTGCCGAAGACCTCGACGGTGTGGGTGACGTCGGTGAAGCCGTGCTCGGCGCCGATCGACTCGGCCCAGCGCTCGACGGCGGGCCCCTCGACCTCGACGGTGCGGCCGCAGGTCCGGCAGACCAGATGGTGGTGGTGCTCGTCGGTGCGGCAGGCGCGGTAGACGGCCTCGCCGTCGTCGGTGCGCAGCACGTCGATCTCACCGGAGTCGCTGAGCGCCTGGAGCGCCCGGTAGACGGTGGTCAGCCCGATCTTGGCGCCGTCTGCGCGCATGTCGGCGTAGATGTCCTGGGCACTGCGGAATCCGTCGCTGCCGATGAGGACCCGCCGTACCGCGTCCCGGCGTGCCGTCGTCATGCCTGTGCCGCCTCCACCTCGACCTTTTCGGCCGGCGCGCGGTGGGCGCGCCGCCGCGTCAACGCCCCCCCGACCACCGCCAGGACGAACACCGCCAGGGTGACCATCACGATCGAGGGACCCGGGGTGAGGTCGTACTCGAAGGAGCCGACCAACCCCGACACCGCCGACAGTACACCGATCACCATCGCCAGCAGCATCGTGGCGCGGAAGCCGCGGGTGAGCTGCTGGGCGGCCGCGACCGGAACGATCATGAGCGCGCTGACCAGGAGCAGGCCGATCGCCCGCATCGCGATCACCACGGTGACTGCGGCGGTGATCGCGATCAGCAGGCTCAGGAAGCGGGTCGGCAGACCGCTGGCCCGGGCCACCTCCTCGTCCTGGCAGAGCAGGAACAGTTCACGGCCGAACAGCAGGACGATCACCAGCACCGCGGCCGCCAGCGCGGCGATCACGTACAGGTCACTCACCGTGACGCTGCTGATCGAGCCGAACAGGTAGCTCTGCATGCTGGTCCCGCCGCCCTGCATGTTGGTGAGCAGCACGCCGCCGGCGAGCCCGCCGTAGAACAGGATCGCCAGCGCGACGTCGCCGCCGGTCCGGCTGCGGGCGCGCAGCACCTCGATCACCACCGCGCCGAGCGCCGAGACCACCAGCGCGCCGAGCACCGGGGAGGTGCCGGTCAGCAGGCCGAGCCCGATGCCGGTGAGCGCGATATGCCCGATGCCGTCGCCGAGCAGGGCCAGCCGGCGTTGCACGATGAACGTGCCGACCGCCGGCGCGGTCAGCCCGATCAGCACCGCGATGACCAGGGCGATGCGCATGAACTCCAGTTGCAGCAGCTCGGTCATGCGCCGATGCTCCAGGACCGCAGCGGGGCGGGCGGGTCGGCGGCCTCGTGTGGGTGCACGTGGTCGTGGCCGGGCTTGGCGCACTCGCCCTCGGGCGGGGGCGGGGTGCCCTCGTGCACCACGCGGCCGTGCTCCAGCACCACCGAACGGGTGATCAGCGGCTCCAGCGGCCCCAGTTCGTGCGCCACGAGCACCACCGTGCGGCCGTCTTCGACCAGGCCGGCCAGCGTCGCGGCCAGCGTCTCCTGGTTGCCCGTGTCGACGCCCGCGGTCGGCTCGTCCATGACGAGGACGTCGGGTTCGCCGGCCAGGGCCCGGGCGATGAGCACCCGCTGCTGCTGGCCGCCCGACAGCTCCTGTGCCGGGTCGCGCGCCCGGTCGGTCAGGTCCACCGCGGCCAGCGCCCGGTCGACCCAGGCCCGGTCGGCCCTGGACGAGGGCCGCCACCGCGATTGCCGGGCGACCCGTCCGGACGCGACGACCTCGCGCACCGTGGCGGGCACCCCGCCGCCCACGGTGAGCCGCTGGGGCACGTAGCCGACCCGGTGCCAGTCGCGGAACCGGGCGGGCCGGACCCCGTAGATCTCGGTGCGGCCGCCCGCCAGGGGCACCAGCCCGAGCAGCGCCCGGATCAGCGTGGACTTGCCGGACCCGTTGGGACCCAGCACGGCCAGCATGTCGCCCGTGGCGACGCGCAGGTCGATGCCGCGCAGCACCTCCCGGCCCTCCAGCCGGACCCGGCCGCCGGTCATCGTGAAGGGGTCGCCGGTCGTCATCCGCCGCAGCCCAGTGCTCCGCGGAGTGTCCGCAGGTTGGTGCGCATGACGGAAAGGTAGTCGCCCTTGGCTCCCTCGGCCAAACCCTCGACGGGGTCGAGGACCGCCGTGCGCACCTTCGCCTCCCGGGCGAGGGCTTCGGCGACCTTCGGGCTGACCAGGGTCTCGGTGAAGATCGTGGTGGCGCCGGTGTGCTCGATCTCGTGGGTGAGCTCCGCCAGCCGCTTGGGGGAGGGCTCGTTGCCGGGGTCGACACCGGCGATCGAGATCTGCTTCAGCCCGTAGCGGTCGGCGAGGTAGCCGAACGCGGCGTGCGCGGTCACGATCGTCTTCTGCCGGCACTGGGCCAGCCCGGCCTTGAACTCGCCGTCGAGCGTGTTCAGCTCCCTGGCGAGTTTCGCGGCGTTGGCCCGGTAGGTGGTGGCGCGCCCCGGGTCGGCGGCGGCCAGGCGGGTGCCGAGCGCGGTGGCGACCGTCGCCAGCCGGCTGGGGTCGAGCCAGAGGTGCGGGTCATAGGACAGCTCCTCGCCCTCGTCGTGCTCGCCTTCGCCGTGGCCGTGCGCGTCCGCCGCGGGCGGGGGCAGCGTCTTGACGGCGCTCGCCGCGTCGAGTGCCCTGCCGCGGGCCTGCTGGTCGACGGCCTTGTCGACGGCGGGCTGGACGCCCTTGATGTAGACCACCAGCCGGGCGTCGCTGATCTCGCCGATTTGGCGCGGGGTCAGTTCGAGGTCGTGCGGCTCGGCGCCGGGCTTGGTGAGGGTGGTCACCGACACGTCGCCGCCGCCGACGCGTTCGGCCAGCCAGGCCATGGGGTAGAAGGAACCGATGACCCGCGTCGTGCCGGTCGCGTCGCCTGAGGCCCCGCCGGTGTCGCCGCCGCAGGCGGTCGCGGTGGTCAGGAGCGCGGCGGTCAGGGCCGTCCACGGGGCGAAAAGCCGGAAGCATGTGGAAGAGAACACGGGGCCAGTGTGCAGAAGATGAAAACCATTGTCAAAATCGTCCCGTGGCATGACCTGCGGCAAGAGCGAGAAGCGCCCCCAGCGCGACGACGCGCAGCAGCCGCCCGCCCGGGTCCAGCCGGGGCCAGTTGAGGTAGGCGAACCAGCCCAGGAACGCGGCCAGCGCCAGCGCCGCGACCGCTCCCGCCCAGCCGCCGACGGCCATGGCGACCACCAGCAGCGCGAAGATCGCCACCAGCAGCACCCAGCGCGGCAGCTGGTGCAGGAACACCACGGGAACGGCACTCCACCGCTCCACCGCCGCGCGGACGCCCGTCGGCCCGGCCTGTCGAGAATCCGGCATCGTCGCCTCGCCTCCTGAGATCTTCCGGTGCACGCCACGCTACGCCCGATCGCCCCCGAACCCGGCGGCGATGCCAGGATGGACGGATGCTCGCGATAACCCGGTACCGGGTGCCGGAGACGGAGGCCGAGTCCTTCGCCGAACGGGCCCGCCTGATCCTCGACGCGCTGGCGCAGTGCCCCGGGCACCGCTGGGGCCGGCTGGGCCGCACCGTGGACGACCCCACCCTGTGGGCCCTGGTCACCGAGTGGGAGGGCGCCGGTTTCTACCGGCGTGGGCTGGGCGTCCCCGAGATCCGGCAACTGGCCATCCCGCTGTCGGCGCTGGCCGTCGACGAGCCCGGCGCGTACGAGATCGTCTGAGCGGTCGCGGCGGTCACGAGTTCGCATGTCCGGGACAAGAGATCATCGAGTGTCGTTTGCCGGGCTCTCCGTCCGGTGATCACAGCGGCAGTACCAATCGGGGAGAACGGGGGTGCGCCGTGCGCAGCCTGGGATGGATCTGTGCGATGAGGCCCGGCGAGGAGCGCGAGGAACCGCGCCCGCGGTGGTCGTGCCGGTCCCACCCGGAAGCAGGCCGCCCGCCGCGCGGGCCCCGGCCGGGCCGCCCGCCGCGCTGAACCGCGTGGTCACCGGCGTGCCCTAAACTTGGTGGCCATTCGCGGCACCGGGGCCGTACCGTCGAGGGACGCGTTCCGGTGCCTCCACACGGGGATCACCGACCGCTCGGCCTCGCCGCCGGGCCCGCGACCAATCCCGCCGACCGCCAGCCGGATGGAGCATTTCCATGGCACGCCGTTCCGACGTGATGGACACGATCGTCAACCTCGCCAAGAAGCGTGGCCTGGTCTACCCGTCGAGCGAGATCTACGGCGGACTGCGCGCGTCGTGGGACTACGGCCCGCTCGGCGTGGAGCTGAAGAACAACGTCAAGCGCCAGTGGTGGCGGTCGATGGTGCAGGGCCGCGACGACGTGGTCGGCCTCGACTCCAGCGTGATCCTCGCCCGCGAGGTCTGGGAGGCCAGCGGCCACGTGCAGGCGTTCGTCGACCCGCTGACCGAGTGCCAGTCGTGCCACAAGCGGTTCCGGGCCGACCATCTCGAAGAGGCCTACGCCGAGAAGCACGGCCGCCCCCCGGCGAACGGCCTGGCCGACGTCAACTGCCCGAACTGCGGTGTCAAGGGCTCCTTCACCGAGCCGAAGATGTTCAACGGCCTGCTCAAGACCTACCTCGGCCCGGTCGAGGACGAGTCCGGCCTGGCCTACCTGCGGCCCGAGACCGCGCAGGGCATCTTCATCAACTACCTCAACGTGCAGCAGTCCGCCCGCCGCAAGATCCCGTTCGGCATCGGCCAGATCGGCAAGTCGTTCCGTAACGAGATCACCCCGGGCAACTTCATCTTCCGCACCCGCGAGTTCGAGCAGATGGAGATGGAGTTCTTCGTCACCCCCGGCACCGATGAGGACTGGCACCAGTACTGGATCGACCAGCGCCTGCAGTGGTACGTCGACCTGGGCATCCGCAAGGAGAACCTGCGGCTGTTCGAGCACCCGCAGGAGAAGCTGGCGCACTACGCCAAGCGCACCGTCGACGTGGAGTACCGCTTCGGCTTCACCGGCACCGAGTGGGGCGAGCTGGAGGGCATCGCCAACCGCACCGACTACGACCTGACCACGCACTCCAAGGCGTCGGGTCAGGACCTGTCCTTCTTCGACCAGGAGTCCGGCGAGCGGTACGTCCCGTACGTGATCGAGCCGGCGGCCGGCGTCGACCGCTGCGTGCTGACCTTCATGATGGACGCCTACGCCGAGGACGAGGCGCCCAACGCCAAGGGCAAGCTGGAGAAGCGGGTCGTGATGCGTCTCGACCACCGGCTGGCCCCGGTCAAGGCCGCGGTGCTGCCGCTGTCGCGTAACACCGACCTGTCGCCCAAGGCCCGTGACCTGGCCGCGGCGCTGCGCCGTAACTGGAACGTCGACTTCGACGACGCCGGCGCGATCGGCCGGCGCTACCGCCGGCAGGACGAGATCGGCACGCCGTTCTGCATCACGGTCGACTTCGACAGCCTGGAGGACGACGCCGTGACGGTGCGGGAGCGTGACTCGATGAACCAGGAGCGCATCGCGATCTCCCAGGTCGAGTCGTTCCTGGCCGCGCACCTCGTCGGCGCGTAGGCACTGACCGGAAAGGGCCGCTTCTTCCTGGATTAGGGTGGGGAGAGGCGGCCCTGGTTCTTCGCCCGCGCCACGGCTGCGCGGCGTGCCGGGCCGATGGTCCGGTACGGTGGCGTTCACCGGTCGCCGACGGAAGGATGCGCGTGCGCGATCCTGGTCGGCCGCCGTGCCGACATCCCGCCATCGAGCCGGGCCGGCTGGCCCGGCTGGTCGTCGTGGCGCTGGGCGTGCTGGGGTTCGGCCTGCTGCCCGGCTTCGCCTCGCCGGCCATCGCCGGGCTGCACGAGGCGGCCTCCGCCAAGTCCGCACTGAGCGGCAAGGGCGGGTCCCGCACCGCCGGTCACACCCGGCCGGTCAAGCGCGCCGAACTGGCCCCGCCCGCCCACCAGCGGACCGGTGTTCCGGCGCACGGCTCGGTCGCGGGCCTGCCCGCCGAGCCGGCGGTGCCGCCGCCTCCGGCCGTGGCGCCCGACCGGGCGGCGGCCGTCCCCGGTGGCCGGCCGGGCGGGCGTCCCGGCACCGTGCGCGGTCGGGCCCCGCCGTTCCTCCCGGGTTCCTGACGTCTTTTCCCCATCGTCCCCGCCGCCTCCGGCGGGCGCGTCGCCGTTCCGGCATGGCGTCGCGAGGTCTCCCAGGAGGTCGTTCCCTTGTCCCGCACGGTGCGGACGCTGCTGGCGTTCGCGATCATCGCGCTATCCGTCTACTTCGTCATCGACAGACCCGCCCGCCTCGGCCTCGACCTGCGCGGCGGAACCCAGATCGTCCTTGAGACCAAGGACGCCCCCAACGCCAAGGCGAACCGGGAGTCGACCGACCGGGCCCTGGAGGTGCTGCGCAAGCGCGTCGACGCGCTGGGCGTGTCCGAGCCCTCGATGACCCGGTCGGGCGAGCGGCGCATCATCGTCGAGCTGCCCGACCTCCAGGACCCCACCCGGGCGGCCGAGGTGATCGGCAAGACCGCCCAGCTCACCGCGCATCCCGTCCTGGCCAACGACGGCAAGGCCGCCAAGGGCCAGCAGATCATCCCCGACGAGAGCGGCCAGCCGATCAAGATCGGGCCCGCGGCGCTCACCGGTGAGGGCATCGGCAAGGCCACCGCGGGCTTCGACACCCAGCAGGGGCAGGGCTGGTTCATCACCATCGACTTCCGCGGCAACGGCGGGAAGGCCTGGCAGCAGGTCACCGCCAAGGCCGCCTGCGCCCAGGGCGACGAGCGGCGCATCGCGATCGTGCTCGACGGCAAGGTGATCTCCTCGCCCGGCGTGGTCCCGGAGGTGGCCTGCGGCATCGGCATCGCGGGCGGCTCGACCCAGATCACCGGTGACTTCACCACCCAGGAGGCCAAGGACCTGGCCGCGCTGGTCCAGGGCGGGTCGCTGCCGGTGCCCGTGGAGATCATCGAGCAGCGGGTGGTCGGCCCGACCCTCGGCGACGAGGCCATCGAGGCGAGCTGGCAGGCCGCCGTCATCGGCATCGCCCTCACCGGCCTGTTCATCATCTGGATCTACCGGCTGGTCGGCGCGCTCGCCACGGTCGCGCTGGCCTGCTACGGGCTGATCTCCTATGCCGCGCTGGTCGCCCTGGGCGCGACGCTCACCCTGCCGGGGCTGGCCGGTTTCGTGCTGGCGATCGGTATGGCGGTGGACGCCAACGTCCTGGTGTTCGAGCGTGCCCGGGAGGAGTACGCCGCCCAGCCGGGCAAGGGGGTGCGCCGGGCGCTGACCGTCGGGTTCGACAAGGCCTTCACCGCGATCGCCGACTCCAACGTCACCACCCTGCTGGCGGCCGGGCTGCTGTTCTTCCTGGCCTCGGGGCCGGTGCGCGGCTTCGGTGTGACGCTGACCATCGGTGTCCTCGCGTCCCTGTTCTCCGCGCTGGTCGTCACCCGGGTCCTGGTCGAGTGGGCGCTGAGCCGCCGGGCGATCTCCCGCCGGCCGAAGCTGACCGGGCTGGGCTCCACCGGCCGGGTCCGCGACTGGCTGGAGCGGCGTAACCCCGACCTGATGAAGCGGTCCCGGCTCTGGCTGGCGGTCTCCGGTGTCGCCGTGTGCCTCGCGGTGGCCGGGGTCTTCGTCAAGGGCCTCAATCTGGGGGTGGAGTTCACCGGTGGCCGGCTGGTCGAGTACTCCACCACCAAGACCCTTGACGCCGACACCGCCCGCGAGGCGGTCTCGGCGGCCGGCTTCCCGCGCGCGGTGGTGCAGTCCTCCGGTGATGACGACATCACGGTCCGCACCGAGAAGCTGACCAACGTCGAGGAGAAGCGCATCCAGACCGCGCTGGCCAAGGAGGGCGGCCAGGTCACCAAGCAGCGGGACGAGCTCATCGGCCCCAGCCTGGGCGACGAGCTCCGCACCAAGGCGCTGATCGCGCTGGGGGTGGCGCTGCTGGCGCAGCTCATCTACCTGGCGATCAGGTTCCGCTGGACGTTCGGTGCCGGTTCGGTGCTGGCCATGGCGCACGACGTGATCATCGTGGTCGGCGTGTTCGCCTGGCTGGGCAAACCCGTCGACGGGGTGTTCCTGGCCGCGCTGCTGACCATCATCGGCTACTCGGTGAACGACTCGGTGGTGGTGTTCGACCGGATCCGGGAACTGTGGCAGGCCGATCCCAAGGGACGGTTCGCCGCGCTGGCCAACCGGGGCGCCCTCCAGACGGTGCCGCGCACGGTCAACACCGGTATGGGTGCGCTCTTCATCCTGGCCGCGTTGGCCGTGCTCGGCGGCGATTCGCTGACGGACTTCGCCATCGCGCTGCTGATCGGAATCATCGTCGGCACCTGGTCGAGCGTGTTCACCGCGACCCCGATCGCGATCCTGCTGCAGGGCCGCAGCCCGGGGACGCCGCCCGCCGGCCGGCAGCAGCGCCGCCCGGAACACCGCCCGGTCGGCGACTCCGGCGCCGTGGTGTGACCACCGGTTTCCGGCCGGGTCGCACCGCGGCCCGGCCGGAACGGGCGGGTCAGCTCCGCATCACCGAGCGGCGCAGCTTCCCGTGCTCCGCGGTCACCACGCACTGGACGCTCCGGTCGCCCTGCGCCCAGGTGTCCTCGGTCGGGTGGAGCGAGCTCATCAGCAGCCGGTCGGCGATGGGGTCGTCGCCGAAGTACGCCCACTTCTTGTCACAGGCGGCTTCGGCCCGCTTCCCGACCACCCGCTCGCCGGGCCAGGCGCTGCCAGGGAGCCGGAGGGTGTGCAGCACCTGACCGGTGTGCGGGGTGGCGCAGTTCGCGAGCTTCACGGTGATGCTGGCCTGGTCGGTGTCGTAGTCGATGCACTGGCCGGTCCTGAGTTCGGACCACTCCCGGACGCCGGTGTCGCGGACCTCCAGCGGAGAGGTCAGTTTGCCCTCGATCGCGGCGGCCGCGCAGGACACCGTGCGGTCGCCCATCTCCAGGTGTTCCCGCCTCGGATAGATGGTGTAGATCGTGATGTTCTCGCCCGGGGTGCGGGTGCCGAACAGGGCGCGGAACCGCTGTTCGCACTCCTGGCCGGCGATCCGCTCGGTCTCGGTGTCACCGCTCCAGGGACCCTGCGGGAATTGCAGGGACACGATCATCTGGGCGTCGTGCGGCCCGGTGCAGGGGACCTTCCGGGTGTTGGTCGCGTTCGTGCCGTCCCCGAGGACGTCGAAGCACTCGCCGGGCTTGGGGTAGATCATGAGGGCCCGCCGGACCTCCGGCGTGCCGGTGACATCGCCGAGATCGCTGAGATCGGCGAACTTCGTGACGGCGAAGGTCACCGAGCCCGCGAGCCAGACGGCGGAGACGAGCAGCGCGCCGACCGCCATGCCCCGGCCGCGCTCGCCGGTCCGGCGGATCTGGACGAGGGCGGCGATCGCGAACCCGACCGCGAACAGCACGCCGCCGACCAGCCCGAGGACCAGGGCGACCAGCGCGAGCCGGTTGCGGGGCGGTGCCCCCTCGGGGCCGGGGGGAAGCGGTGGCCCGCCCGCCGGTCCCGCCGGGAATCCGGCGGGCGGCGGGACGGGCGCGTCGGGAGGGCGGTCGGAGGGGACATCGGGGTCGGGTGCGGCCCACCCGGAGTCCGGTGGTTCGGAAGATCGGCTCATCGGCAGAAGATATGGGTGTAAGTCTCGGAAAACCTCTCAATTCGCCAATTTGTGATCATGAACGACGCCGCCCGCGGGATCAGCGCGGGAGCAGTGAGCGGGTCAGCGTGTCCGGCCCGCCCATGGCGATCGCCAGGCAGACGGCCTTCTGCTCGGTCGGGTCGTCCTCGTCCCACCACCACCGGAACGTCGGCTGGACTTCGGCCGGCGGCCGCCGCCCGAAGAGCTCCCGCCACCGCTTCTCGCAGCGGGCCTCGGTCTGCTCCCGGGCCCAGCCGCCGCCCCGCGAGAGCGGGAAGGCCAGCGTCACCTGGGCCGCGTGCGGTGTGGTGCAGCCGACGACCCGCACCGTGAAGCTCTGCTCCATCTGCTGGGGAAAGTTGATGCACTGGCCGGTCGTGAGTTCCGCCCACTCCCGGACGCCGACGTCGCGCATCGCGATCGGGGCCGTCAGCTCGGTGCCCTCGCGGCCGACGATCGCGCAGCGCGCCTCGCGGTCGCCCGCCCGCCAGCCGAGCGAGGTGGGCGGGAACCACTGGATCACGCCGTTCTCCACCGGGGTACGGGTGCCGAGCAGGGCACGGACGCGCTGGGTGCAGCCCGCCACGACGGTCCGGAGGACCTCGTCATCCCCCGGCCACGGGCCTTCGGGCAGCCGGTAGGTGACGATCATCTGTCCGTGGTGCGGTGCGTCGCACGCGGTGTTCTTGAGGTCGATCGCCCGGTCGCCCTCCTGGAGGTAGCACTCGCCGGGGTTGGGCAGGGCCTGGCCGAGCGGGCGTCCCAGGGAACCGGTGAAGTTGTTCACCGTCACGATGAGCACGACCGCGACGACCAGGCCGACCACCGTCCAGACGGCGGACGCGACGAGCCCGCCGATTGCCAGCCCGCGGCCGCGCTCGCCGCGCCGCCTGATCTGGACGAGCGCCATGATCCCGAGGACCACGGCGACCGGGACCAGCGCGATGAGCCCGCAGGTCAGCGCCACCACCGCGGTGGCGTTCAGCCGGGGTTGCGGGGAGGGGAGCGGCGGCCCGTACGGCCCGGTCCCGTCGGCCGGGGCGGGCGTGCCGGTGGACGGGGTGTCCGTGGGCGTGCCGTCCGCGGGTGCGTCGCCGGCGGGCGGGATGCCCGTGGGCGCGTCGCCGGGAGGCGGGGATTCGCCGCCGGGAGGCGAGGGATCCGGGACGGGCGGCTCGGGCGGTGGGGGAGGAGCGGCGCCGTCGGGCGGGGCCCAGCCGGGGTCCGGCGGGTCGGGGGGCTGCGTCATGCGCTGAAGATATTGGGCGCATATCGCCACAAGATGGACATGCCGCCAAGTTGTGATCATCGTGCGGCCGCCCGGCGGGAGGGCGGCCGCACGTGCCCGGCGGTCAGCTCAGCGGGCCGGGCTCCTCGCCGCGCTCGGCCTGGATGACCTGCATCACCGCGTTGATCAGCGCCAGATGGGTGAACGCCTGCGGGAAGTTGCCCAGATGCCGTCCCGTGTGCGGGTCGATCTCCTCGGCGTACAGCTGCAGCCCGCTGGCGTAGGACAGCAGCTTCTCGCACAGCGCCCTGGCGCGGTCCAGCTCCCCGATCATGACGAGCGAGCTCACCAGCCAGAACGAGCAGATGGTGAACGTGCCCTCCTCGCAGGCGAAGCCGTCGTCGGTCTCCTCGTTGCGGTAGCGCAGCACGAGGTCGTCCTCGGTGAGCTCGTCGGCGATGGCCAGCACCGTCTCCCGGACCCGCTTGTCGTCCGGGGGCAGGAATCCCAGCAGCGCGATGAGCAGTGCCGAGGCGTCCAGCGTGGTGGCGCCGTAGTGCGAGGCGAAGACGCCGCGGGCGTCGAGCGCGTTCGCCAGCACATCGGCGTGGATCTCGTCGGCGGCCTCCTGCCAGCGCAGCGCCCGCTCCTCGTCGCCGCGGATCCGGGCCAGCCGGGCGCCGCGCTCGGCCGCCACCCAGCAGAACACCTTGGAGGAGGTGAAGTGCTGCGGCGCCCCGCGCACCTCCCACATCCCGCAGTCGGGGGTGCGCCAGTTCGCCAGCGCGTCCTCGACCTGCTTGACCACGATCTTCCACAGCCGGTCGTCGAGCCGGTCGCGCTTGCGCACGAACAGGTAGATCGATCCAATGATCGCGCCCCACACGTCGTGCTGCGCCTGCATGTACGCCTCGTTGCCGACGCGCACCGGCTGCGCGCCGTCATAGCCCGTCAGATGGTCGAGCGTCTGCTCGGGCAGCTCGGCACGCCCGTCCACCCCGTACATGATCTGCAGCCGCCCGTCGGCGGCCTCGGCCACATCGGTGATGAAGTAGAAGAAGTCGTTGGCCTCCCAGTCGAAGCCGAGCGTGTAGAACGCCCACAGGGCCATCGTCGAGTCGCGGATCCAGGTGTAGCGGTAGTCCCAGTTCCGGTCGCCCTTGGGGCATTCGGGCAGCGAGGTCGTCGCCGCGGCGGCCACCGCGCCGGTCGGCGCGTAGGTCAGGCCCTTGAGGGTGAGGGCGCTGCGCTGCAGGTGGCTCCGCCAGGGGTGGTCGGGGAAGCGGCCCCGGTCCAGCCAGTGCTGCCAGTGGTGCACGGTCCAGGTCAGCCGCTCGTAGGCCGCCTCGTAGGTGCGCGGCGGGGGGTGCTCGCTCCACGACAGCGCGGCGAACCGGGTCTCTCCCTGCTTGAGCAGGGTGCGGGCGGTGGCCAGCGAGCCCTCGAAGCCCACGTTCATGTCGGTGGTCAGCCGCAGGTCAACGCCGTTTCCGCGGGCGACCGCCTCGTGATAGCCCGCCCCGGTGTGCTCCCAGTGGGCCGGCTTGCGCCCGTAGTCGAACACGGGCATGCAGTCGAGCCGCACCTGCACCTGGCCGTTGACGCAGCGCACCATGCGCAGCAGCACGTGGTCGGCGTCGTAGTCGGTGGGGGCCCGCCGGTGGGTGTGGGAACGTTCCGTTTCGTGGTGCCACGGGCCCATCAGCAGGGCGTCGGTCACCACCAGCCAGCCGCCGTGGGTCCACCAGGTGGTCTCCATGACCATGGTGCCCGGGATGTACCGCTGTGCCGCCGGTACCTCCACGCCGGCCGGGCCGACCCGGAAGTAGCCCGCGTCCCGGTCGAGGATCGATCCGAAGACGCTGGGTGAGTCGATCCTCGGCAGGCACATCCACTCGATGTTGCCGCTCGGGGCGACCAACGCGGTCGCCTCGCAGTCCGAGAGGAACCCGAAGTCGGCAATCGGAGCGAACGGTTCTCCCGCCTGGCTCCCCGCGACCATTGGCCTCACGGCCTCACCTCCCCGGTCCATGTTTCCCCCTTCACCACACCCTCTATGGCACTTGATCGTTCGTGTTTATTTTGCAATCTGTCTGGAATGTCCCTATTGGAATAGACCACTATGCCATGGCTGACCTGCGGAAACTTGCGGTAGGTAGACGGGCGGCAAACGAAGGTCGACATCGCGGGTACAGTCCGGGCACAAGGGTGGATACCGGAGCGAAAAGGAGCTCCTCGTGCCGAAGTTCGTTTACGACTTCACTGAGGGTAACAAGGACCTCAAGGATCTGCTGGGTGGCAAGGGCGCCAACCTGGCCGAGATGACCAATCTCGGTCTGCCAGTGCCTCCTGGGTTCACGATCACTGCGGAGGCCTGCCGTCACTACCTTGAGCACGGGAGTGTCCCTGAGGGCCTCCAAGCCGAAACGGACGAGCACCTGGCGGCGCTCGAGAAGCAGATGGGCAAGCGACTCGGCCAGCCGGACGACCCGCTGCTCGTCAGCGTACGTTCCGGCGCCAAGTTCAGTATGCCGGGGATGATGGAGACTGTCCTGAATATCGGACTCAACGATGAGTCCGTGCACGGCCTTGCCGCCCAGGCCGGCGACGAACGCTTCGCGTGGGACTCCTACCGCCGTCTCATCCAGATGTTCGGCAAGACCGTCCTCGACATCGACGGCGACCTGTTCGAGGAGGCCATCGACGACGCCAAGGCCACCAAAGGCACCGACAGTGACCTGGACCTGGACACCGCGGACTTCAAGAAGCTCGTCCAGGTCTACAAGGACATCGTCCGCGAGCAGGCCGGCCGGGACTTCCCCGCCGACCCGCGGGAGCAGATGGACCTGGCGGTGCGCGCGGTCTTCGAGTCCTGGAACGCGCCCCGGGCGATCCTCTACCGGCGCCAGGAGCGCATCCCGGCCGATGTGGGCACCGCCGTCAACATCTGCTCGATGGTCTTCGGCAACCTGGGCATGGACTCCGGCACCGGTGTGGCGTTCACCCGCGACCCGGCCTCCGGGCAGCAGGGCATCTACGGCGACTACCTGCAGAACGCCCAGGGCGAGGACGTGGTGGCCGGTATCCGCAACACCGTCCCGCTGACCGAGCTGGAGCGCATCGACAAGGCGTCCTACGACCAGTTGCTCGGCATCATGGAGACGCTGGAGAACCACTACCGCGACCTGTGCGACATCGAGTTCACCATCGAGCGCGGCCGGCTGTGGATGCTCCAGACCCGGGTGGGCAAGCGGACCGCCGCGGCGGCGTTCTGCATCGCCACCCAGCTCGTGGACCAGGGCCTCATCACCATTGACGAGGCCGTCCGCCGGGTCACCGGGCACCAGCTCGCCCAGCTGATGTTCCCCCGCTTCGACGACTCCGCCGACAAGGAGCAGATCGCCAAAGGCATGAACGCCTCGCCCGGCGCGGCCGTCGGCCAGGCGGTGTTCTCCTCCGAGCGGGCCACCGAGCTCGCCGCCGCGGGCGAGAAGGCGATCCTGGTCCGCCGCGAGACCACGCCCGACGACCTGGCCGGCATGGTCGCCGCCCAGGGCGTGCTCACCTCGCGCGGCGGCAAGACCTCGCACGCCGCGGTGGTCGCCCGCGGGATGGGTAAGACCTGCGTGTGCGGCGCCGAGGAACTCGACGTCGACGTCAAGAACCGCGTCTTCACCGCCCCCGGCGGGGTGACGGTCCGGGAGGGCGACGTCATCTCCATCGACGGCACCAGCGGGGCGATCTACCTCGGCGAGGTCCCGGTCATGGACTCCCCGGTGGTGCAGTACTTCGAGGGCCGGCTGGCCGTCGCCGACGGCGACGAACTCGTCCGGGCGGTGGACCGGATCATGGCCCACGCCGACGAGCGCCGGCGGATGGCGGTCCGCGCCAACGCCGACAACCCCGAGGACGCGGGACGGGCCCGCCGGTTCGGCGCGCAGGGCATCGGGCTGTGCCGCACCGAGCACATGTTCCTCGGCGACCGCCGCCGGCTGGTGGAGCAGCTGATCCTGGCCGACACGGACGAGGAGCGGGCCACCGCCCTCGGCGGGCTCGCGCCGCTGCAGCGGGCCGACTTCGTCGGCATCTTCACCGCGATGGACGGCCTGCCGGTGAC
The DNA here is from genome assembly GCF_003289645.1 of Actinomadura craniellae. Classification (GTDB taxonomy): domain Bacteria; phylum Actinomycetota; class Actinomycetes; order Streptosporangiales; family Streptosporangiaceae; genus Actinomadura_D; species Actinomadura_D craniellae. Next base: position 163,469 of record NZ_QLYX01000015.1, read on the forward strand.
GGTCCGCCTGATCGACCCGCCGCTGCACGAGTTCCTGCCCGACCTGACCGAGCTGTCGGTCAAGGTGGCCCTGGCCGGGGACGCGGCGGACCCCGCCGACCGCCGGCTGCTGGAAGCCGTGCACCGGCTGCACGAGCAGAACCCCATGCTCGGCCTGCGCGGGGTCCGGCTGGGCCTGGTCATCCCCGGCCTGTTCGCCATGCAGGTACGGGCGATCGCGGAGGCCGCGGCCGAGCGCAGGGCCGCGGGCGGCGACCCGCGGCCGGAGATCATGATCCCGCTGGTGGGCGCCGTGCAGGAACTGGAGGCCATCCGCGAGGAGGCCGCCGGGGTGCTCGCCGAGGTGGCGGAGGCCACCGGGGTAGATGTGCCCGCACTGATCGGCACCATGATCGAGCTGCCCCGGGCGGCGCTGACGGCCGGGCAGATCGCCGAGGCCGCGGAGTTCTTCTCCTTCGGCACCAACGACCTCACCCAGACGACGTGGGGTTTCTCCCGCGACGACGTGGAGGCGTCCTTCTTCAGCCGCTACCTGGAGCTGGGCGTTTTCGGGGTGTCGCCGTTCGAGACCCTCGACCGCGACGGGGTCGGCCGGCTGGTGCGGATCGCCGTGGACGAGGGCCGCCGCACCCGGCCGGACATCAAGCTGGGCATCTGCGGTGAGCACGGTGGAGACCCTGACTCGGTGCACTTCTGTCATGAGGTGGGGTTGGACTACGTTTCCTGTTCGCCGTTCCGCATCCCGGTGGCCCGGCTGGAGGCGGGCCGGGCCACGATCGCGTAGCGCTCCGGGGCGCCGGCGGTCACCGCCGGCGCCCCGAAACCCGGCTGGGAACCGGCGAACCGGACGCCTCCGGCGGTACATCTAACGTACCGTGGGAAGTGCAATGACCTTGGAAATCGAGCTGCCGGACTCCGAGGGGCCGCAGGAGCCGGAGCGGGCCGAATCACGCCCCCGGCGGCGACGGGTCCGGCGCTGGCTGGGCTGGACGATGGGCGTGGTGCTCGCCCTGCTCGCGATCGCCGTGCTGACCCCCCTGACCGTCGGCTGGCGTGTCTGGTACCAGGCCCGACAGAACGAAACACCCAGGTCCGATGCGATCCTCGTGCTGGGCGCCGCGCAGTACAACGGCGTCCCCTCCGAGATCCTGCGGTGGCGGCTGCAACACGCGCTGAACCTCTACCGCAAGGGCGTGGCCCCGGCGATCGTCACGGTCGGCGGCAAGCGGCCCGGCGACAACTTCACCGAGGCCGCCGCCGGACGGAACTGGCTGATCAAGGCCGGGGTGCCCGCCAACCGGGTGGTGGCGGTGCCCGAGGGCTCCGACACGCTGCAGAGCATGCAGGCCGCCGGCCGGCGGTTCGCGCAGCTCCGCTGGGACTCCGCCGTGATCGTCACCGACCCCTGGCACGGCCTGCGCTCCAAGAAGATGGCCTCCGACCACGGGATCGAGGCCGCCGCCTCGCCCACCCGCAGCGGCCCGAGCGTGCAGACCCGCGACACCCAGATCAACTACATCATCCGCGAGACGGGCGGATACCTCTCCTACGTCCTGCTCGGTCGCAGCGTGCGCGAACCGGGAGAGACGGCGGCCAAGTGACGCTCCGGCGACATGGAGATCTCACCCTCAGGTCATGGCGGCGGCCTATCCTGCGAAGACGATGAACGGATATACCGACGACGACCGGCAGCGCAGGGCGCCGGAGCCCGCCAAGCGCCGCGACCGCACCGCGTTCGAGCGCGACCGCGCCCGGGTACTGCACAGCGCGGCACTGCGCCGGCTGGCGGCCAAGACCCAGGTGGCCGATCCGTGGGCGGACGACTTCCTGCGCACCCGGCTCACCCACTCCCTGGAGTGCGCCCAGGTCGGCCGGGAACTGGGCAAGTCGCTGGGCTGCGACCCCGACCTGGTGGAGACCGCCTGCCTGGCCCACGACATCGGACACCCGCCGTTCGGCCACAACGGTGAGGCCGCGCTCGACGTCGTCGCCGAAGGCTGCGGCGGCTTCGAGGGCAACGCGCAGAGCCTGCGCATCCTGACCCGGCTGGAGCCCAAGTCCTTCACGGCCGACGGCCGCAGCGTCGGGCTCAACCTGACCCGGGCGACGCTCGACGGGGTGATGAAGTATCCCTGGCGGCGGTCCGAGGCCAAGGGCCGCGCGTACGGCATCTACGACGACGACCTGCCGGTGGCCGAGTGGGTCCGGGAGGGCGCCCCGGCCGGCCGCACCTGCTTCGAGGCCCAGGTAATGGACTGGGCCGACGACGTGGCCTACTCGGTGCACGACCTGGAGGATGCGCTCGTCGCCGGGCACGTCGACTTCGGCCGGCTGGCCGACCCGGCGGAGCGCCGCCTGGTCGCCGAGACCGCGGCCAAGCTGTACTGCCCGGACGCCGAACTGGCGGAACTGGAGGAGCGGTTCGTCGACCTGCTGGCCGAGCCCTACTGGCCCACCGGCTACGACGGCACCCCGCGCTCGCTCGCCGCGCTGAAGAACCTCACCAGCACGCTGATCGGCCGGTTCTGCATGGCCGCCGAGGACGCCACCCGGCAGGCGTACGGCGACCGGCCGCTGACCCGGCACACCGCCGACCTGGTGCTGCCGCGGCGGCAGCGGCTGGAGTGCTCCCTGCTCAAGGGGGTCACCGCGCACTATGTGTGGATCAGTCACGAGGCCAACCGGGCCCGGCAGCGCGAGCTGATCATGGAACTGGCCGACATGCTGATCGCGGGCGCCCCCGGGTCGTTGGACCCGGCGTTCAGCGCGGCGCACCAGGCGGCGGCCGACGACGCGGGCCGGCTGCGCGCGGTGGTCGACCAGATCGCCTCGCTCACCGACACCTCCGCCACCGCCCGCTACCGCAGACTGCGCGCCAGGCGGTAGCCCACCGGGCCGGGACGGCCCTAGTCTGTGTCCTCCTTGTCCAAGTTCTCGGGGCGGGCGGGAGAACAAAAGAGTGGTGGACGTGGACCGGAGCCCGTGGCGGGCCGAGGTGGACGGCACGGTGGCGCGGCTGGCGGTGGCCGGGGGAGCGGTGTACGCCGGATGCGGCTCCGCGGTCTACGCGCTGGACGCGGCGTCGGGCCGGCAGCTGTGGTGCCACGACACCGGTACGCCGGGGCCGTTCCGGGTGGCCGGCGACACCATTTACGTCACCGGCGGCGGCCGGGTGCGGGCGCTGGACGTCCGGACCGGCGGCGAGCGCTGGCAGTGCCCGGGGGTGATCCCGAGCCTGCCCGCGGCCGACGCCGACCGGGTCTGCGTGCTCGGCGACACCCCCCGCTGGGGCCGCTCGCTGCGGGTGCTGGACGCCCGTACGGGCGCCGAGCGCTGGCGGATCGAGACGGAGTCGCGGCTGTCGGCACCGGCGACCATCGGTGATCTGGTGGTCGTGGGCTTCGCCGACGGGGCGCTGCTGGCGTTCAAGGCGCGCAACGGCAAGGTGCGCTGGCGGGTGAACCCGGAACAGTGGCATCCCGACTGGCCCGACCGGGGTGGCGCCGTGACGGTGGCGGCGGCCGTGGACGGGACGGTTTACGCGGCCGGCATCCCGCACCTCACCCCGCCGCTGGGCTTCGTGGCGGGGATCGACGCCGCGCGGGGGCGGATCCGCTGGGTGACGATCGCCACACTCGACCCCGGGCCGGAACGTCCGGACGAGGGTGACGCGCCCGTCCTGCCGGTGCAGGACGGGCTCTGGTTCGGCGGGCCGGACGGGCTCACCCTCCTCGACGGGCGTGCGGGCGCCGTCCGGGTGGGCCTGGCCGGGCCGGACGCCCGGTTCTCCCCGCCCGCCGTCCACGGTGCGCTGCTGGTCGCGGGGCTCGGCGGGCGCCGGGTCGAGGCGTACGACGTCGTGGCCGGACGGTCGCAGTGGGCGCTCGGGGACTCGCTGAGCCCGGTGGACGCGCCGCCCGCCCCGGTCGCGGTGGCGGGCGACCGAGTGATCATCGGGAGCGTCGGATGGGTTTGGGCGGTGGACGCCCGCACCGGCCAGGGAGAACAGTGAGATGTCCCGAGGATGTCACGATCCGGGCCCATGATCCTGTATGGTCAGGCGCGGTGAGCACTCTGCCGAGGGCCGCGACGGGCTCCTCAGTCTCCTTCTTCCTCCGGGAACTCGCGACGTTCGGGTTCGTCGGCGGTATCGGCACGCTCATTTCCTTCCTGGGCGCCAACCTGCTGCGCACCTCGTTCGACGCCGGGCCGGTGCTGGCCACACTGCTGTCGAACGTCATCTCCACGTCGGTGTCCTACCTGGCCAACCGGCATCTGACCTTCCGGCACCGCGACAGCGCGGGCAGCGGCCGCGAGGTCGCCGTGTTCTTCGGGCTGAACGGCGTCGGGATGGCGATCCAGGTGTGCTGCACCGCCTTCACCCACTACACGCTGGGCCTGGAGGGCGCGCTGGCCTACAACCTGGCCCTGCTGGCCGGGCTGGGGCTGGGCGCGGGCTTCCGCTACTGGTCGTACAAGAAGTGGGTGTTCACCCCGCCCGTTCCGGAACGGGCGGAGCCCCGGACCGCGAGCGATCCGGGGCTCCTGGTCGTGAGCGGCCAGTCCGGCTAGCCGATCAGTCGAAGTAGTTCGGCTGGGTCTGGACGTTCAGCTCCTTGAGCTTGATCCAGCGGGCCGGGTCGGTCCGCTTGTCCCGGATCTGCAGGACGTCCAGGCCCTTCTGGATGTCGTTGGAGTAGATGTAGCCGTTGTAGTAGTACGCCGACCACGAACCACCCGTGATCATCTGGGTGTCCGAGAGTGGCCCGCGCTCGAAGAAGCCGATCTCGTAGGGCTTGCGGGAGTTGGTGAAGTCCCACACGGAGATGCCGCCCTGGTACCAGGCCTGGACCATGATGTCCTTGCCCTTGACCGGGATCAGCGACCCGTTGTGCGCCACGCAGTTCTCGGTGTCGGCGTTGGCCCGCGAGATCTTGTAGTAGCTGCGGAACTTCAGCTCGGCCTTCTTGCCGTGCCCCACGATGTCGTAGATCGCGTTGGCGCCGCGGTTCGGGCCGATCGTCGGGTTGCAGGTGGCCGCGCCGCCGCCGCCGAGCTCGTCGGTGAACACGATCTTGTTGGCCTTGTTGTTGAACGAGGCCGAGTGCCAGAACGCGAAGTTCACCGTGTCACGTACGACGTCGATGAGCTTCGGCTTGGCCGGGTTGGACACGTCGAACAGCGCGCCGTCACCCATGCAGGCGCCCGCCATCAGGTCCTTGTCGGGGTAGACCGTCAGGTCGTGGCAGCCGGTGGTCGGGTAGGTGGTGGAGCCACCGCCCGGGTTGCCACCGTCCGGGAACAGCACCGGCTCGGCCACCACCGCGGCGCCCGTCGGGTTCTTGGTCGGCACCTTGATGATCGTGATCTGGTCGAAGGGGTACTTGCAGTCCGCCCCGACCGAGGTGTCGCCCAGCAGGTACGACGAGACGTACACGTACACCGAGTTGCGGTCCACGCCCTTGCCCGGCACCAGGGTGTGGGTGTGCGAGCCGCAGTCGGTCTCGACGGCCTTGACGTACTGCGGGTTGGCGGGGTCGCTGATGTCGAAGATCTTGATGCCCTCCCAGGCGGTCGGGTCGGTGACCGGCTTGGCGACGCTCTGGCAGGAGTTGTCGCTGCGGGAGGAGTCGGTGGACAGGAACAGCAGGTTCCCCGAGATGGAGATGTCGTTCTGCGAGCCGGGGCAGAGCACCTGGCTGACGATCGTCGGCTTCGAGGGCTTGCTGATGTCGTAGATGACGAAGCCGTTGTAGTTTCCGGCGTAGGCGTACTTGCCCTTGAACGCCAGGTCGGAGTTGAGCGCCGCCGTCGAGGCGAAGTCGCCCTGCTTGGGGATGTTGGCCAGCAGGGTCATGTTGTTGCTGCTCACCTGGCCGTCGACCGGCGGGATGTCCGCCGCGGCCGGAGGCGCCGCGAGGATCGTGCTGAAGGCCACGACCAGGGCGGTGAGCGTTCCGAGCAGTGTTCTGCGTCGAGTTCTGTAGGTGCGAGCTGGCGCCACACTGACTCCTTTGTCCAGTTAACCCGTGATGGGACAGTGATCACCGGGAGTATCGCTGGTTACGGGGTGAGGTGCCAGGTCTGCATTGATTTGTAAGCCTCTTGAGATAAAAGACCCTTTCGTCCAGTAGCCAAAATCGGGTATAGGCGGCCTTTGACGTGGGTATTCGTCCCTGACCTGGGAAAAGGCGGAGCCCCGGACCACCAGGTGGTCCGGGGCTCCTGAGATGCGACCGATCCGGCTAGCTCGTCAGCCGAAGTAGTTCGGCTGGGTCTGGACGTTCAGCTCCTTGAGCTTGATCCAGAGGGCCGGGTCGGTCCGCTTGTCGCGGATCTGCAGGACGTCGAGACCCTTCTGGATGTCGTTGGAGTAGATGTAGCCGTTGTAGTAGTACGCCGACCACGAGCCACCCAGGATGAGCTCGGTGTTGGAGAGCGGCCCGCGCTCGAAGAAGCCGATCTCCTTGGGCTTGCGGGAGTTGGTGAAGTCCCACACGGAGATGCCGCCCTGGTACCAGGCCTGGACCATGATGTCCTTGCCCTTGACCGGGATCAGCGATCCGTTGTGCGCCACGCAGTTCTCGGTGTCGGCGTTGGCCCGCGAGATCTTGTAGTAGCTGCGGAACTCCAGCCGGCGCTTGTTGCCGTGACCCACGATGTCGTAGATCGCGTCGGCGCCCTTCTTCTTCCCGATGGTGGTGTTGCAGGTGGCCGTGCCGCCGCCGCCGAGCTCGTCGGTGAACACGATCTTGTTGGCCTTGCTGTTGAACGTGGCCGAGTGCCAGAACGCGAAGTTCTTGTCGTCCCGGACGGTGGCGATCGTCTTCGGCTTGACCGGGTTGGAGATGTCGAACAGCGCGCCGTCACCCATGCAGGCGCCCGCCATCAGGTCCTCGTCGGGGTAGACCGTCAGGTCGTGGCAGCCGGTGGTGGCGCTGGTGCGGTCCGGGTAGGGCAGGTCCTCACCGGGGTTGCCGCCGTCCGGGAACAGCACCGGCTCGGCCACCACCGCGGCGCCCGCGGCGTTCTTCACCGGCACCTTGATGACCGTGATCTGGTCGTGCGGCGGCTGGCAGTCGGGGAAGGTGGCGTTCGGCGAGTACGACGAGACGTACACGTACACCGAGTTGCGGTCCACGCCCTTGCCCGGCACCAGGGTGTGGGTGTGCGAGCCGCACTTGGTCTCGACGGCCTTGACGTACTTGGGGTTGCTGACGTCGCTGATGTCGAAGATCTTGATGCCCTCCCACGACTCCTTGAGCGTGGCGGACGCCGCCGTGCTCTGGCAGGAGGTGTCGCTGCGGGAGGAGTCGGTGGACAGGAACAACAGGTTCCCTGAGACCGAGATGTCGTTCTGCGAGCCGGGGCAGAGCACCTGGCTGACGATCGTCGGCTTCGCGGGCTTGCTGATGTCGTAGATGACGAAGCCCTCGTAGTTGCCGGCGAAGGCGTACTTGCCCTGGAACGCCAGGTCGGAGTTGTACGCTCCGGTCGAGGCGAATCCACCCTGCTTGGGCACGTTGGCCAGCAGGGTCATGTTGTTGCTGCTCACCTGGCCGTCGACCGGCGGGACGTCCGCCGAGGCCGCGGGGGCCGCGACGACCGTGGTGAGTGCCACGGCGAGGCCGGCGAGGATTCCGAGAAGCGTTCTGCGTCTCGTTTTGGGGTTGGAGGCTGGCGCCACACCGACTCCTTTTGTGCTGGTGTCCCGTGATGGGACAGTGATCACCGGGAGTATCGCTGGTTACGGGGTGGGGTGCCAGGTCTGCATTGATTTGTAAGCCTCTTGATACATAAGCCCCTTTTGTCCGCTGGCCGAAATGGGTAGCGTCCCGTCCTTGGAGTGGCACGACACGAGGGCGGGGAGCATTGATGGGATTTCGGCTGGTCGGATGGTCCGCCCTGGTCATTGCGGTTATCGCCGCAGGTAGCGGGTGCAGTGGCGGGGGTGGGGACGACACGCCGGCAGCGCCCAAGGCGACGATGATCGCCCCCGGCAAGCCGGGCGAGCCCAACCAGACGGTCCTGCGCGGCCCGAGCTCGGAGGCTCCGCCCACCGCGGCGGACGTGCGGTTCGTCCAGATGATGATCCCGCACCACGAGCAGGCCCTGACGATGTCCGCGCTGGCCCCCGGCCAGGCCGCCGACGCGAAGATCAAGTCGCTGGCCGACCGGATCGACAAGACGCAGACCGTGGAGATCTCCGCAATGCAGGCGTGGCTGAAGCGCCGGGCCCCCGGCCCCACCCAGGGCGGGCACGGCGGCCACGCCGGGCACGGCGGCGGCGGGGCCACGGCGAACCCGCACGCGAACATGCCGGGGATGGCGACCGAGGCCCAGCTCGCCCAGCTCCGCGCGGCCAGGGGAGCCGAGTTCGACCGGCTCTTCCTGACCCTGATGATCACCCATCACCAGGGGGCGCTGAAGATGGCCCGCGAGCTGCTGGCCGCCACACCGGGCGACCAGACCGTGCAGACGCTGGCCAAGGACGTTCTCAGCAGCCAGAACGCCGAGATCGGCCGGATGAACGCGCTGCTCTCCGGCTGATCCCCGCGTCAGCGTCCCGCTGGAACGATCTTCGCGATCTGCGGGGCGGCTTCGGCGAGCGTGCCGACCGCCCCGGGCGCGTCGGGGCCACAGGAGAAGATCACGTGGTCGACGCCCTGCTCGGCCAGCCGGCCGCAGGTCTCGACGGCCTGCTCGGCGGACAGGCCCGCGGGCGCCATCGACAGGACGGTCTTCTCCACGTCGGCGTAGTCGCGGCCCGCGCGCTCGCAGTGCTCGCGCAGCACGTCGAGCTTGTGCGGCAGTTCGGGCGCGTCGAACAGGTTGCAGGCGTCGGCGTACTCGGCGACGAACCGCAGCGTCTTCTGCTCGCCCCCGCCGCCGATCAGGATCGGCGGGTGCGGGCGGCGCAACGCCGGCGGGGAGTTCAGCGGACGCTCCAACCGGTGGTGGACGCCCTCGAACGGGCTCTCGTCACCGGCCCACATCCGCCGGGCGATCAGCAGCGCCTCCTCCAGCCGCTCGAACCGCTCGGCGAGCGGCGGGAAGGGGATGCCCAGCCCGCGCGCCTCCTCCTCGTTCCAGGCGGCGCCAATGCCCAGCCAGGCCCGCCCGCCCGACAGCACGTCGATCGTGGTGACCGTCTTGATCAGGATGCCCGGATGCCGGTAGACGGTGCCGGTCACCATGGTGCCGAGTGTGATCCGCTCGGTCAGCGCGGCGGCGTACGCCAGCGCCGCGTAGCCCTCCAGCATCGGCTCCTCGGCCGCGCCGACGCCCATGATCTGGAAGAAGTGGTCCATCACCCAGAAGCTGTCCAGGCCGCCCTGGTCGGCGTCCTGGGCGATCCGGGCGAAGGTCGGGGCGATCTGCTCGGGCCCGCCGGGGTAGCTGAAACTGGGGACCTGGATGCCAACGCGCATGGATTCCTCGCAGTTCGGTTCGGGGTTGTAATCAAGATTACCCGGATGCGAGGGATTCGCCGTAACTCAGTTTTCGCCGCAGCTCGTCGGCGGTCGCGGCCAGGGCGGTGACCAGGACACCGGGCCCGGCCAGCGGCAACACCGCCAGCCCCGCCCCGGCGAACGGCTCGGTATGCAGCCCCGGCCCGGCCAGCAGCACACCACCCACCGCCGTGGCGCCGCCCAGGACCGCCCGGCCGCCGTGGATCGCCGGGTCGTCCAGCCGCAGCTCGTGCCGGAGCAGCGGCCGGTCCTCGACCGTCACGTCCAGCCGGGCGACGTGCCGGCCGGCCACCTCCCCGTGCCGGCCCAGCACCAGTTCCTCCCGCCAGCGCAGCACCGCCCCCCGGGCCAGCGAGATCTCGGCGACCGACCGGTGGTCGCAGCCGGCCGCCGCCACCGTCGGCTCGGGGGCGAAGTCGAGCCGCCCGTCCGCCCCCACCGCCGCCCGGACGGCGAACCGTGACCCGCCGCCCCGGCCCGGCAGGGCGATCATGGCGGCGGCGGACCGGACGGCCAGCCGGGCGCCCGCCCCCACGGTCAGGTCGAGAGCCAGGTCGTCGCCGCCCAGCGGGCCCGCCGCGGCGCCGACCAGGTAGACCCCCTCCGGTGTCTCCCGCAGCGCCAGCGGCCCGTCCGAGCGCAGCCCGGTCAGCCGGGTCCGCCCGGTCGCGTCCCGCTCGGCGGTCACCGCCGCCCGCGCCCGGTAACCCGTGCCGCCCGCCGCGGGCGGGCTCACGCCACCGCCGCGGTGTGCCGGATCTCCCGCACCCAGTCGATGACGGACGCGGCACCGGGTTCGGCGCGCAGCGAGGTGAACAGCACCGGGCGGTCACCGCGGACCCGCTCGGCGTCCCGGGCCATCACGCCGAGGTCGGCGCCGACCAGCGGCGCCAGATCCACCTTGTTGATGACCAGCAGGTCGGCGGTGGTGACGCCGGGCCCGCCCTTGCGCGGCACCTTGTCGCCGCCGGACACGTCCAGGACGAAGATCTGCCGGTCCACCAGGCCCCGGCTGAAGGTGGCGGTCAGGTTGTCGCCGCCGCTCTCCACGATCACCAGGTCCAGCGGGGCGTGCTCGGTCTCCAGCGCCTCGACCGCGTCGAGGTTGGCGGAGATGTCGTCGCGGATCGCGGTGTGCGGGCAGCAGCCCGTGCGGACCGCCCGGATCCGCTCGTCGGGCAGCACCGCGTTGCGCCGCAGGAAGTCGGCGTCCTCGGTGGTGTAGATGTCGTTGGTCACCACCGCCAGCGACAGTTCGTCGCACAGCGCCCGGCACAGCGCGGCGGTCAGCGCGGTCTTGCCGCTGCCCACCGGCCCGCCGATGCCCAGCCGCAGGGCCCGGCCCGCCGCCGGTGCCGCCGGATGCGGATCGTGATCGTGGTTGGCACCCAAGGCCGTCCCCCTCAGAACTCGGTCAGGATTCGAACAGGCGCAGGTCCGCCTGCAGATGGAACTCGGCGAACAGGTCGAGCATCGGCGCGCTCGCCGCGGGCAGCTCCGCCCAGCCGCCGGCCGCGGCGGTGGTCGCCCGCGCGGCCACCTCGTCCACCTCGGCGGCGAGGTCGGCCAGCGCCCGGTGCACCGCCAGCGGGTCCAGCCCGAGCAGCCGCACGGCCGCCGACGCCGGGCCCGTCACCGACCCGTAGGCGGTGATCGCGGCGGCCCGGTCCGGCCCGCCGCCGGCCGCGGCGACGGCCACGCCCAGCACCACCGGATGGTGCGGGTCGCCGCCCAGCGCGGCCAGCGCCGGATGCGGCCAGGCGCCGCGCACCACCCGCAGCAGGGCCCGGCCCTGGGCCCGGGACGCCCGGCGCTGGGCCGGGGAGGGGGTGCGGGCGTCCGCCTCGGCGTCCAGCAGGTCCCATCGCGCGCCGTGCTCCCGGGCGTGCGCGCAGGCCGCCGCCGCCAGCGCCGCCGCGACCAGCCCGCAGGTGGCCAGCCGGCCGCGCAGGAAGCCCGCCAGGTCGGCCACGCCGGTCACCGCCCCGGCCGCCGCGGCGGGTTCCAGCCCGCCCGAGTGGGCGTGCCCCCCGGCGGGCAGCCGGGAGTCGGCGAGCAGCAGCAGCGCGGTGTCCATGTCAGCGGCCCATCAGAACAGGAAGTACCGCTGGGCCATCGGCAGTTCGGTCGCCGGGGCGGGCTCCACCTCGTCGCCGTCGATCGTCACGGTGAAGGTGTCGGGGTCGACCTCGATGCGGGGGAGCGCGTCGTTGAGGGGCATGTCGAGCTTGCCGACCCGCCGGGTGTCGCGGACCGGCGTCAGCGCCCGGCGGACCGCCAGCCGGTCGGCCAGCCCGTCCTCGATCGCGGCCGGCGCCACGAAGTGCACCGACGTGGCCGCCGCCACCGCCGGTGCGGCGCCGAACATCGGCCGGGGGAGCACCGGCTGCGGGGTCGGGATGGAGGCGTTGGCGTCGCCCATCGCGGCCCAGGCGATCACACCGCCCTTCAGCACGGCATGCGGCCGGACCCCGAAGAACGCCGGGTCCCACAGCACCAGGTCGGCGAGCTTGCCCGGCTCGACCGAGCCCACCTCGGCGTCCAGGCCGTGCGCGACGGCCGGGCAGATCGTGTACTTGGCGACGTAGCGGCGGGCGCGCAGGTTGTCGGCCGGCCCTTCCAGCGCGCCGCGGCGGGCCTTCATCACGTGCGCGGTCTGCCAGGTGCGCAGCACCGTCTCGCCGATCCGGCCCATCGCCTGCGAGTCCGAACCGATCATCGAGATCGCGCCCAGGTCGTGCAGCACGTCCTCGGCGGCCATGGTGGTCGGCCGGATCCGCGACTCGGCGAACGCCAGGTCCTCGGGGATCGCGGGCGACAGGTGGTGGCAGACCATGAGCATGTCGAGGTGCTCGTCGAGGGTGTTCACGGTGTGCGGCCGGGTCGGGTTGGTCGAGGACGGCAGCACGTTCGGGTGCGCGGCGACGGTGATGATGTCGGGTGCGTGCCCGCCGCCGGCCCCCTCGGTGTGGTAGGCGTGGATCGACCGGCCGCCGATCGCGGCCAGCGTCGAATCGACGTAGCCGGCCTCGTTCAGGGTGTCGGTGTGCAGCGCCGCCTGCACCCCGGCCGCGTCGCAGACCCGCAGGCACGCGTCGATCGCGGCGGGCGTGGAGCCCCAGTCCTCGTGCAGCTTGAACCCGGACACCCCGCCGCGCAGCTGCTCCCACATCCCTGCTGCGGAGACCGTGTTGCCCTTGCCGAGCAGCGCCACGTTGAGCGGCACGCCGTCCAGCGCCTCCAGCATGCGCGCGGTGTACCAGGAGCCGGGGGTGACCGTGGTGGCCTTGGTGCCCTCGGCCGGGCCGGTACCGCCCCCGATGATCGTGGTCACCCCGGCGCCCAGCGCCTCGTCGATCTGCTGCGGGCAGATCAGGTGGACGTGCGAGTCGACGGCCCCCGCGGTCAGGATCCTGCCGTTGCCCGCGATCACCTCGGTGGACGGGCCGATCACCAGGTCGGGGTGGACGCCGTCCATGATGTCGGGGTTGCCGGCCTTGCCGAGCGCGGTGATCCGGCCGTCGCGCACGCCCACGTCGGCCTTGACGATCCCCCAGTGGTCGAGCACCACCACCCCGGTGATCACCAGGTCGGGGGCGCCCTCGGCCCGGGTGGCGCGGGACTGGCCCATCGACTCGCGGATCACCTTGCCGCCGCCGAACACCGCCTCGTCGCCGGCGCCCGGGCCGCGGCTGCGGTCCTCGGTCACCTCGATGAACAGGTCCGTGTCGGCCAGCCGGATCCGGTCTCCGGCGGTCGGCCCGTACAGGGCCGCGTAGCGGGCGCGGGACAGCTCAGCCATCGAGGTCTCCGGTGTCGTCGGGGGTGCCTTCGAGGGCGCCTTCGAGGCGGAGGCCCGGGACGACCCGGCGCCCGGCCAGCGGTACGAGGGAGACCTCGCGGGTGATGCCAGGTTCGAACCGGACCGCGGTGCCGGCGGGCACGTCGAGCCGGTGGCCGCGGGCGGCCGCCCGGTCGAACTCCAGCGCCGGGTTGGCGGCGGCGAAGTGGTAGTGCGAGCCGACCTGCACCGGCCGGTCGCCGGTGTTGACCACGGTGACGGCGATCCGGGGCCGGCCGGGGTTGAGTTCCACCGGTTCCGCGCCCGGGATGACCTCCCCGGGTGCCCCGGGGGCGGGGCCGCTCACGGGATCGGCCGGTGGACGGTGACGAGCTTGGTGCCGTCGGGGAAGGTCGCCTCGATCTGCACGGAGTCGAGCATCTCCGGCACACCTTCCATCACGTCGTCACGGGTGAGCACGGTGCGCCCCGACTCCATCAGCTCGGCCACGCTGCGGCCGTCGCGCGCCCCTTCCAGGACGTGCACGGCGATGATCGCGGTGGCCTCGGGGTAGTTCAGCCGGAGCCCGCGCCCCCGCCGCTGCTCGGCGACCGAGGCGGCCACGTGGATGAGCAGGCGTTCTTGCTCGTGTGGAGTGATCAGCACGGCTCCTGACGCTACTTTCCCGGGCCACCTTCCAGGAACGCCTGTATTGCGGATTTAACTGTGATTTCACATGGGCAGGGTGGCGCGGCGGATCACCGGCGGGGACGTGACGTGGCCGTACCCGGGCCGAAACGTGTTGACAATGCCAGTCAGCAAAAGTGATCCGTACGGCTCCTTCCGGCACGGTGCGGGCCGGGAGGGCACTAGAGTCGGGCGGGCGCTTTCGCGGGGCGCCCGCCCGAGGCTCGGGCGTGCCTGAATTTTGGCAGCTTCTGCCCGCAGTGATCTTGTCGAAACATGTTGATCATCTACGGGTGTCGCGCGAAATGTCCGTATTACCCCAAAGTGCTCCGTACGTAATAGATCGCTCCAAGACTCCTTGCCGTCTCATTCTTGGAGGTGTTCCTTGCCGAAGACGGCAGAACCACAGGGGTACAGCAGGCGCGGCTTCCTGACCCGGGTCGGCGCGACCGGTGGCGCGGGGGCGATGTTCGCCACCATGGGCGCGCTGGGACTGGCGCCCAGCGCGGAGGCCCACACAAAGGTTCCCTTCCAGCCCCCGCAGCAGTCGGACTTCCGGCTGCGCGGCCGCGGCGCGGCCAAGGTGCTGGTGCTGGGAGCGGGGGTGGCCGGCCTGGCCGCCGCCTACGAGCTGGGCAAGGCCGGCTACGACTGCACGATCCTGGAGGCCCAGGACCGGGTGGGCGGGCGCAACCGGACGCTGCGCGGCGGCGACCGGCTCGAGGAGATCGGCGGCGCCACCCAGCGGATCGGGTTCAGCAAGGACGTCTATCTCAACGCCGGTCCGGCCCGGATCGCGCAGTGGATGACGACCATGGACTACTGCCGGGAGCTGGGCGTCCCGCTGGAGGTCTTCACCAACAGCAACGCCTCGGCCTACATCTACAACGAGTCGGCCGGGATGACCGCCCCGGTGCGCTGGCGCACGGCCAAGGCCGACGTTTTCGGCTACATCTCCGAACTGCTCGCCAAGGCCACGGACCAGGGCGCCCTGGACCAGCGGCTGACCAGCACCGACAAGGAGCGGCTGCTGTCGTTCCTGTCGGGCTTCGGGGCGATCGGGAACAAGGCCGCCGGCTACGCCTACACCGGCACGGAGCGGCGGGGCTACACCGTCGATCCGGGCGCCGGCGACCAGGTGGGCACCGTGCTCGGCCCGCCGCCCTCCCTGTCGGAGGTGTTCGCCAGCGGGGTCGGCCGCTCGTTCTCGTTCGAGTTCGGCTACAGCCAGGCCATGCTGATGTTCCAGCCGGTGGGCGGCATGGATGCCATCCCGCGGGCGCTCGCCGACGCGCTCGGCAAGCACAAGATCCGCACCGGTGCCAAGGTCACCAAGATCACCAACCTGGCGTCCGGGGTGAAGGTCGAGTACGTCCAGCACGGCAGGACCCGGGTGGTCGAGGCCGACTACTGCATCGCCACACTGCCGCCGCAGATCCTCGCCAAGATCCCGCACAACCTCGGCGCGAGCGTGCAGGCGGCGCTGGCCACCCCGGTTCCCGCCTCCACCGGCAAGATCGGTCTGGAGTACGGCAGCCGCTGGTGGGAGACCGACGAGGACATCTACGGCGGGATCACCAACACCGACCTGGACCTGTCCACCATCTGGTACCCCTCGCACGGCTACGGCACCCGGCGCGGGCTGGTCGTGGGGTACTACAACTTCGGCGCCGCGGCCAACGCGTACGCCGCGCTCACCCATCCCGAACGCCTCGCACGCGCGCTCGACCAGGGCGCCAAGATCCACGGACCGCGGTACAAGACCGGGATCACCGCGTCCGCCTCGATCTCCTGGAGCCGGCAGGAGCACATCGAGGGCGGCTGGATCGGCTGGCCGTCCCGGGGCGCGGAGTACAAGCTCCTCAACCAGCCGCAGGGCAACGTCTACTACTCGGGTGACTGGCTCAGCTACGAGATCGCCTGGCAGCACGGCTCGTTCGAGTCCGCACGCAAGGTCGTCACCGAACTCCACCAGCGCGTACTGAAGGGATGACCGAGGGATGACCGTGCGCAGGACCACCATCGCGGGCGCAGTGTGCGCCGCCGTCCTCGTCGGCACGATGGGCACCGCCTCGGCCGGCCCGTGGTTCCGGCCGCCCAAGCACGACGAGGTCAAGCCGATCCTGCCGGAGGGCCAGTCCAACCCGCTGATCGCCAACGGGGTGGCCATCGGCCCCGCGGCGACCACCTACGCCTCCAGTGGGCTGGGCCCGGCGGGGGCCAACACCGCCGCTCCGGCCGGCACCCCCGAGCGTTACATCGACTTCCCCGGCGGCACGCTACCGCCGGGCGTCACGATCACCGAGGCCCAGGCGATCAACGCGCTCAAGCAGATCAAGGCCAACCTGGAGGCGGTCGGGCTCACCCCGCGCGACGTCATCTCGATGCGCGCCTACCTGAGCAACCCGCCCGGGGCCGACGTGGCCGACTTCAACGGCTGGAACCGCGCCTACCGGCAGTTCTTCGCCAACGTCGACCTGGTCACCCGCCAGCCCGTCCCGGTGCCGCTGGGCAGCGCGGCCCCCGCGCCGCCGATGTACGTCAACGCGGCCCGCCCGTCCCGGGCGGCCCTGGAGGTCGAGAACCTGCCGGTCGCCGGCTGGCTGGTCGAAGTGGAGGTCGTCGCCGTCTACTCCGGCAAGAAGAGGTAGCCCGCACCGGAGCCCGGCGGCCGCGCGCCGCCGGGCTCCCCGCACGGGACTAGACTCGCCGTCGTGGCAGGCCGGATTCGCGATGAGGACATCGCGCTCGTACGGGAGCGTTCACCGATCGCGGACGTGGTGGGGGAGTACCTCCAGCTGCGCAACGCCGGCGGCGGGAACCTCAAGGGGCTGTGCCCGTTCCATGACGAGAAGTCGCCGTCCTTCAACGTCACCCCGAGCCGGGGGCTGTACCACTGCTTCGGCTGCCAGGCGGGCGGCGACGCCATCTCCTTCATCATGGAGATGGAGCACCTGTCGTTCGCCGAGGCGGTCGAGCGGCTGGCCGCCCGGGCCGGGGTGCGGCTGCGCTACGCCGAGGGCGGCTACACCCCCCAGCGCGACCAGGGGCAGCGTGCCCGGCTGGTCGAGGCGCACCGCGCCGCCGCCGAGTTCTACACCGACCGGCTGGGCTCCCCCGAGGCCGAGATCGGCCGCCGGTTCCTGGCCGAGCGCGGCTTCGAGGCGGCCGACGCCGAGCGGTTCGGGGTCGGCTACGCGCCCCGGGAGTGGGAGGCCCTGGTCCGGCACCTGCGCGGGTGCGGCTTCACCGACCGCGAGCTGGTCGCCGGCGGGCTGGCCAAGGAGGGGCGGCGCGGGCCGATCGACCGGTTCCGGGGGCGGCTGATCTGGCCGATCCGCGACCTGTCCGGCGATGTGATCGGCTTCGGCGCGCGCAAGCTGTACGACGCCGACGACGGGCCCAAGTACCTCAACACCCCCGAGTCGCCGATCTACAAGAAGAGCACCGTCCTGTACGGCGTGGACCTCGCCAAGAAGGAGATCGCCCGGCGCCGGCAGGCCGTGGTGGTCGAGGGCTACACCGACGTGATGGCCTGCCACCTGGCCGGGGTGCCCACCGCGATCGCCACCTGCGGCACGTCGTTCGGCGACGAGCACATCAAGATCCTGCGCCGGCTGCTGATGGACCAGGACGAGTTCCGCGGTGAGGTGATCTTCACCTTCGATGGCGACTCGGCCGGGCAGAAGGCGGCGCTGCGCGCGTTCGAGGGCGAGCAGAAGTTCGTCACCCAGACCTTCGTGACCGTCCAGCCCGACGGGCTCGACCCCTGCGATCTGCGCATCACGCAGGGGGACGCCGCGATCCGCGACCTGGTCGCCTCCCGGGTGCCGCTGTTCGAGTTCGCCGTCCGGGACGCGGTCGAGCGCCACGACCTCGACACCGCCGAGGGCAGGCTGGCCGCGCTCGACGCGGCGGCACCGGTGGTCGCCGCGATCAAGGACCGGGCGCTGCGGCAGATGTACGCGGTCAACCTCGATCGCTGGTTGGGCATCATGGACGAGGAGTTCGTGCTCCGCCGGGTGCGTGAGCACGCGGCCCGGGCCGCGGGCCCCCGCCGGGCGGCCCGGCCCGAGGAGCGGCGTCCCGCCCACGATCCGGCCGACCCGGCCGTCCAGGTGGAGCGCGAGACGCTGAAGCTGGCGGTGCAGCATCCGGGCGTGCTGGGCCCGGGGTTCGACGCGCTGCCGGCCGAGGTGTTCACCGTGCCGCCGCACCAGGCGGTGCGCCGGGTGATCGCCGAGGCCGGTGGGGTCGGTTCGGCCACCGGGGGCGACTGGGCGGTGCGGCTGCGCGAGGCGGCGCCGAACGACGAGGTCAGAGCGGTGATCACGGAGCTCGGGGTGGAGCCGCCGAGGTTCGGCGAAAATTCGGTCGACCGATATGCAGCAGAACTATTGGCCAGAATTCAGGAGCGCCAGCTCACCCGGCAGATCACCGAGCTGAAGTCCAAACTCGGTCGGCTGAATCCGGTCGATCTTCCTGAGGACTACCACCGGCTGTTCGGCGATCTGATCGCCCTCGAACAGCAGAGACGCATGCTGCGGGAGCGCGGGCTGGGCGGCCTGTGACCGGATGGTCGGAAAAATGGGCCCTGTGATCTAGGCCCTTCTTGACGCACACTGTCACTGTGGGCCCTACGGTGCTGCCCAGCGAGGCGCCATCGATTGACCAGGTGGCGGACCTCGTCGCACGTGGCAGAGAACGCGGCGGTGTGACCGTCGACGATGTCGCTGCCGCACTCGATCGCTCCGACTTGCCGGCCGACTCGCTTGAGCGGGTCGTCCGGATGCTCGCAGAGCAGGGGGTAGAGGTTCTCGAGTCTCAGCAGGAGACCGAGGAACTCACGCGAGCGGACGAGGGAGACCTCAACAAGCGGGCGCCGACGAGCGACCTGGTCCGTATTTACCTGCGGGAGATCGGTCGCGTACCGCTGCTCACGGCAGAAGACGAAGTCGAACTAGCCAAATCGATAGAGGCGGGACTGTTCGCCGAGGAAAAGATGGTGCGCGCCACCATCATGTCCCGGATGGAACGGCTCGACCTCGAACTGCTCGCCCGCGAGGGGATGCGGGCGAAACAACGCCTGATCGAGGCCAACCTGCGCCTGGTGGTGTCCATCGCCAAGCGCTACGTCGGCCGGGGCATGCTGTTCCTCGACCTGATCCAGGAGGGCAATCTCGGGCTGATCCGTGCGGTCGAGAAATTCGACTACACCAAGGGATACAAGTTCTCGACCTACGCCACCTGGTGGATCCGCCAGGCGATCACCAGGGCGATCGCCGACCAGGCCCGGACGATCCGGATCCCGGTCCACATGGTGGAGACCATCAACAAGCTGGTCCGGGTGCAGCGGCAGTTGCACCAGGACCTGGGCCGGGAACCGGTCCCCGAGGAGATCGGCGCGGAGATGGGGCTGTCCCCCGAGCGCGTCGTCGAGATCCAGCGGATCGCCCAGGAACCCGTGTCGCTCCAGTCGCCCATCGGGGAGGAGGACTCCGACCTCGGCGACTTCATCGAGGACGCGGACGCTGTCGTGCCGATCGAGGCGGCGGCGTTCCTTTTGCTCCAGGACCAGCTGGAGGACATCCTCGCCACCCTGTCCGATCGCGAACAGCGCATCATCCAGCTCCGCTTCGGGCTGGCCGACGGGCACCCGCGCACCCTCGAAGAGGTGGGCCGGGAGTTCGGTGTGACCCGCGAGCGGATCCGGCAGATCGAGTCCAAGACGCTCGCCAAGCTGCGCCATCCCTCCCGGGCACAGATCCTGCGCGAGTACCTGGACTGAACTGGTCCCGGGCACGCGGCCCCGCCGCCGGAACGGGGTCGCGCGCCCGGGATCGAGGTCATGGCCGCACCTTCGCCGGACCGGCGACGGTTCCGCGCGTTACGCCTTATTCATCACGACTTTGTCACCTGAGTGGATTACGGTGGGGGCATGCTGATCGTGACGACTGACGCGCTGCCGGGCTACGACATCAAGGCGGTGCACGGCGAGGTGCTCGGGGTGGCCGTTCAAAACGATCAGGCCAGGCCCGCCGCCCCGGGCGGCGCCTACCGATCCAGCGGGGAGTTCGGCGTGGGCCTGGCCCAGGCCCGCCGCGAGGCCCTCCACCGGCTGGCCGAGGAGGCGCGGCGCAAGGGCGCCAACGCCGTCATCGGCATGGCCTTCGACAACGCGTTCGTGGCCGGCGGTGCGCACGAGGTGTGCGCCTACGGCACCGCCGTCTGGGCCGAGCCCCAGCAGGGCACCGGCACCCAGCCGCACGAGATGCCCCGGCACGAGCCCCACCAGCCGCCTCCCTACGAGCCCCAGGCCGGCGGCCCCCCGATGATCGCCCGCAACCTCACCATGGGCTGGCAGGGCGACCGCCGGGGCTGACCGGCTCTCTTTTCAGGAGGCGCCGGCGGCGCGTTCGGCGCGGATGCGGGCGACGACGTCACCGGCCGCCGTCCTGATCGCGTCGAGTTCGCGCAGGTAGGCCCAGTAGTCCGGGTGCGCTCCCCGCAACCGGTCGCGGGCGCCGTCGAGCCGCTCGACCAGCGCGTCCAGAGCTCGGGCATGCTCGGGCGGGGCACCGCCCGGCAGCGAGACGGCCAGCCGCTGCGCGTCGCGCACGGCGAACCTGACGGCCTCGGCCGGCGCGGCCGGGTCGGCCGAGGCGGCGTCGAGCTCGGCCACCCGGCCGGTGACCTGCGCCGCCCGCCGGTCGGCCGCCGACAGTTCGGTACGGGCCGCGGTGAGCGCCCGCTCCGCCGCCGGCCACTCGCCCCGGGACACCAGCCGCTCGGCCTCGGCGATCCGCTCGCGGGCCCGGGCCAGCCCCTCCTCGATCGCGGCGGGCGCGCCGCGCAGGTCCTGCCAGCAGGCCTGCGCGTAACCGCGCAGCAGGCGCCGCATGGCGGCCTCCACCGGCTCCAGCCGGCCGGCCACCGCCTGCGCCCGGGTCCGCACGGCGGTCACCGAGTTGCGGATGTTCTCGACCCGCTTTGGCAGTTCGGCGGCCTCCCGGGCCGCGTCCTCGGCCAGCCGCCGCACCTCGTCGGCCCGGTCCAGTGCGCCCGACAGGCCGAGCCCGCCCAGGCCGCGTGAGCCCAGCACCTCCAGCCCGGTCCGGGCCTGGGCCAGCGTCTCCTCGGGCTGGGCGACATCCAGCCCCGCCGCCCGGGCGGCGGCGACGGCGGCACCGGCCGCGGTGACGGCCTCCCGGGCGGCGGTGAGGCGGGGCGGCAGCATGTCGAGCGCTCCCTCCAGCCGCCGGATCCGGGGCGCCAGCCGTTCGGCGAAGCCGTCGAGGTCGGCGGAGCGCCGGACGAGCCGCTCGGTGACGGCGGCGAAGGCGCGCCGGGCGGCGTCGTACTCGGCCGGGGTGCGGTCGTCGCCGGAGAGGTCGTGGCCGTCCAGCACCGCGATGTACGCGGCGGAGGCGCCGTCGGCGGCCTCCTTCAGGGCGGCGAACTCCCGTTGCGCGCCGGCCGCCGCGGCGGCGTCGAGGTCGGCGAACACGGTGACCCGCCCGCCGATGAAGCGCAGCGCCTGCTCGAGTTGGACGAACGCGTCCGAGGCGGCGTCCCGGGCGTCGTGGGCGGCGGCGGCCGCCCGGGCGGAGTCGGCCCCCCGCCGGCCGCGGCGGCGTGGTTCGCCGGGTTCTCGCACGCTGCTCTCCTCGCCTCCTGCCCGTCTCCCCAGTTTCGCGCACACCCGGCGATCTGTTCACCGCTCGGCCCGGTGCTTTTCCGCTTGAGGCGGACCGATGCCCGGCAAGGGAACGGATAGGCTCCCTTGCGACGTCATTAGAAGGTAGATGTCTGTCAACGACGACACGAAAGCGACTCGGAGGCCACTGTGGGTGTCAGTCTCAGCAAGGGCGGAAACGTCTCCCTCACCAAGCAGGCTCCTGGGCTGACCGCGGTCACCGTGGGGCTCGGCTGGGATGTCCGCACCACGACGGGGGTGGACTTCGACCTGGACGCTTCGGCCCTCGTGCTGGACGCCCAGGGCAAGATCCTCTCTGACCAGCACTTCGTGTTCTTCAACAATCTCCGCAGCCCCGAGGGCAGTGTCGAGCACACCGGTGACAACACCACCGGTGAGGGCGAGGGCGACGACGAGCAGATCAAGGTGAACTTCGCCTCGGTTCCGGCCGAGGCCACCCGGATCTCCTTCGCGGTCTCGATCTACGACGCCGACACCCGCAGCCAGAACTTCGGCCAGGTCCGCAACGCGTTCATCCGCGTGGTGAACCAGGGCGACAACTCGGAAATGGCTCGCTACGACCTCTCGGAGGACGCCTCCACCGAGACGGCCATGGTCTTCGGAGAGCTTTACCGCAACAACGACGAATGGAAGTTCCGTGCCGTCGGCCAGGGTTACGCGTCGGGGCTGGCCGGCATCGCCATGGACTTCGGCGTCAACATCTGACCACTCGGATCACAGGGAGTAGTTCGACCATGGGAGTTTCCCTCGCCAAGGGCGGTAACGTCTCGCTGTCCAAGGCCGCCCCTGGCCTGACCGCGGTCGCCGTCGGGCTGGGCTGGGACATCCGGGCCACGACCGGCGCCGACTTCGACCTCGACGCGTCGGCCCTGCTGCTCAACAGCAGCGGCAAGGTCATGTCCGACCAGCACTTCGTGTTCTTCAACAACCTGCGCAGCCCCGACGGCTCGGTCGAGCACACCGGTGACAACCTCACCGGTGAGGGCGAAGGCGACGACGAGGTCGTCAACGTCAACCTCGCCGGCGTCCCTGCGGAGTGCGAGCGCATCGTCTTCCCGGTCTCGATCTACGACGCCGACAACCGCGGCCAGAGCTTCGGCCAGGTCCGCAACGCGTTCATCCGCATCGTGAACCGGGCCGACAACAACGAACTGGCCCGCTTCGACCTCACCGAGGACGCCTCCACGGAGACGGCCATGGTCTTCGGCGAGCTCTACCGCTACAACACGGAATGGAAGTTCCGTGCGGTCGGTCAGGGTTACGCCTCAGGTCTGGCCGGTATCGCCATGGACTTCGGCGTCAACGTCGGATAACGACGTTTCCGCTCCCCGCCTAGCAGAAATATTCGCATGATTCTTCGCACCTTCGGGTGGTCGTTCACCATCACCGGCCTCGGCCTGATCGCCGCCTTCCTGTACGGCGGCGTCTCGGGGTTCGTGCTGGTGGCGATCCTCGCTGTTCTCGAGATCTCGCTGTCCTTCGACAACGCCGTCGTCAACGCCAAAATCCTGGAACGGATGAGCGCGTTCTGGCAGAAGATCTTCCTCACCATCGGCATCGCGATCGCCGTCTTCGGTATGCGGCTGGTCTTCCCGCTGGCGATCGTCAGCATCACCGCGCAACTCAGCCCGATCGAGGCGATCGAGCTGGCCTTCACGGACGAGAAGGCCTACGCGGACCAGATGCACGACGCCTATCCGATGATCGCCGCGTTCGGTGGGATGTTCCTGCTGATGCTGTTCCTCGACTTCGTCTTCGAGGAACGCTCGGAGAAGTGGCTGCCCTGGCTGGAACGCCCGCTGGCCCGGATCGGCAAGCTCGACCAGCTCTCGGTCGTGATCGCCGGCGTCGCCCTGGCCGCGATCAGCGGCTACTTCGCCGACAACCCCGGCGAGGTGATGATCGCCGGTGTCCTCGGCATGGTGACCTACATCCTGGTCAACGGGCTGGGCGAACTGTTCGCCGAGGCCGGTGAGGACGAACTCGAGGAGGAGGGGGAGAAGAGCTCGGGTCCCAGCGAGCTGGCCGTGGCCACCGGCAAGGCCGCCTTCTTCCTGTTCCTCTACCTGGAGGTGCTCGACGCCTCGTTCTCCTTCGACGGTGTCATCGGCGCCTTCGCGATCAGTACCGACCCGGTGGTCATCCTGCTGGGCCTGGGCATCGGCGCCATGTACATCCGGTCGCTGACGGTCTTCCTGGTGCGCAAGGGGACGCTGCACGAGTACGTCTACCTTGAGCACGGGGCGCACTGGGCGATCGGTGCGCTGGCGACCTGCATGCTGATCAGCATCGGCTCCCACGTCAACGAGTGGATCACCGGTGGGCTCGGTGCGGGTCTGATCATCGCTGCGTTCGTCACGTCGGTGCTCCGTAACCGCCGCGAGGGGGCGGCCGAGGAGGCCGGCAGCGAGGACAAGCCCCTGCACACCACGCAGGTGTGATGGTCCCGTAAGCACGGACGAAGGGACGATGACGATGTCGATCTCGCTGCAGAAGGGGCAGCAGGTCTCCCTGGTCAAGCCCGGGGGAGGCACGCTGTCGCGGGTGCGCATGGGGCTCGGCTGGGATGCGGTCGTCAAGAAAGGCCTGTTCGGCAAGGGCCGGCCGCAGACCATCGACCTCGATGCCTCCTGCCTGCTGTTCGACGCCGGCGGCAACCTCGCCGACGCGGTGTGGTTCCGGCAGCTGCGCAGCAAGGACGGCTCGGTGGTGCACACCGGCGACAACCTGACCGGGGAGGGTGAGGGCGACGACGAGTCCGTCCAGGTCGACCTGGCCCGGGTGCCGGGCAACATCACCCAGCTGGTGTTCACCGTCAACTCCTTCACCGGGCAGAACTTCTCGCAGATCGCGAACGCCTTCTGCCGGCTGGTCGACGAGACCACCGGACAGGAGATCGCCCGGTACGACCTGAGCGGAGCGGGCCAGCACACGGCGCAGATCATGGCGAAGGTCTCCCGGGACGGCGGGGGCTGGGCGATGAAGGCGATCGGGGCCACCGCGTCCGGTCGTACGTTCCAGCACCTGCTCCCGGCGGTCACGCCGCACTTGTAACAACCCTGGCGGAACGCCGGCGGGCCGTCCGTGCCCGCCGGCGTTCCACCCCCCGCCCGGAAGGGCTTGCGCGAATGCGCCACTTTGACCACATTTCCCCTGAACGGCGCAAACACCTTTTCCACCGCCAGCCGCGCGGTTTCGAGCGGCACGACGACCCCGAGGTGCTGGCGATCGCGCTCGGCGCCACCCTCTACTGCCCCGCCACCCGAACCACGCTGGCCGCCGACATCACCAAGGCCACCGCCCGCGGGGTGCGCAGCCTGGTGGTCTGCCTGGAGGACGCCATCCCCGACTCGGAGGTGTCCGCGGCGGAGGCGAACGCGGTCCGCCAACTGCGCGAGGTCCACGCGGCGGGCACCGATGCGCCGCTGCTGTTCGTCCGGGTGCGCACACCCGAGCAGATCCCCGACCTGATCCGCCGGCTCGGCCCCGCGGCCGGGCTGCTCACCGGGTTCGTCCTGCCCAAGTTCACCGGTGCGAGCGCCCCGTTCCTCGACGCCCTCGCGGACGCCGGGGCGAGCGCGGGGCAGCGGCTGCTGGCCATGCCGGTGATCGAGAGCCGGGAGGCGGTCTACCGCGAGACCCGGACCGAGATGCTGCACGACGTGGCCCGGCTGCTGGCCAAGCACCAGGACCGGGTGCTGGCCGTACGGCTCGGCGCCACCGACATGTGCGCCGCGTACGGGCTGCGCCGCCCGCCCGACCTGACCATTTACGACGTCCACCCCGTGGCCAGCGTGATCGGCGATGTGATGAACGTGCTGGGCCGGGCCGACCCGACCGGGTTCGTCATCACCGGCCCGGTCTGGGAGTACTTCTCGGCCGGTGAGCGGATGTTCAAACCGCAGTTGCGGCAGGCGCCGTTCGAACGGCAGGACGCCACCACCCTCCGGCAGCGCCTGATCACCTCGGACCTGGACGGGCTGATCCGCGAGGTGCACCTCGACAAGGCGAACGGCCTGATCGGCAAGACGGTGATCCATCCCAGCCATGTCCCGGCGGTGCACGCCCTGTCGGTCGTCACCCACGAGGAGTACTGCGACGCCGCCGACATCCTGGGCGTGCGCGGCGGCGGCGCGATGGCCAGCAGCTACGCCAACAAGATGAACGAGGCCGGACCACACCGCGCCTGGGCCGAGCGGCTGCTACGCCGGGCCCACGTGTTCGGGGTGGCCGCGCCCGACGTCACGTTCGTGGAACTGCTCGAGGCGGCGGCCGGCGGATGACCGAACGGACATGGCCGGGGGAGTGGGTGTCCGCCCGGCTCGGCGTCACGCTGCACGACGGCGGCCACGACGGCCACGGCGGTGACCGCGCGTCCGGGACGGGCCTGGCGGACCTGGTCGGGCTGGCGGTGCGCCGCAACCCGCGCCGCGCGCACCTACTGGTGTCGGCGGTGCTCGGCAAGCACGTACCGACCGACCCGCGGCTGGTGTACGGCGCGGGCCTGCTGCTCGGCGAGCTCGTCCACGCCACGCTCACTGGCCGGCCCGCCCGGCGCGATCACCCGCTCGGCTCGGCGCTGGCCGGCCGCCCCGGTTCGGCCGCCGCGCTGCGCGACCGGTCGCGCGGCCCGCGCCCGCCGGTGGACGCCCTGGTGATCGGGTACGCCGAGACCGCCACCGCGCTCGGGCACTCGGTCGCCGACGCGCTCGGCGCGGCCTGGTACCTGCACTCCACCCGCCGTCCCGCCTGGGGAATCCGCCCCTACGGGGCGTTCGAGGAGGAGCACAGCCACGCCACCAGCCACCTGCTGCTGCCCGCCCCCGCCGGGCCGCTGCACTCCGATGCCCCGCTGGTGCTCGTCGACGACGAACTGTCGACCGGGACCACCGTGCTCAACACCCTCGCGGCGCTGCACGCGGCCCGCCCGCGCCGGCACTACGTGGTGGCCGCGCTGGTCGACCTGCGCGGCCCGGCCGACCGGGACCGGCTCGCGGCGCTCGCCACCCGGCTGGACGCCCGGATCGACACGGTCGCGCTGGCCACCGGCCGGGTCGGGCTGCCCGCGGGGATCCTCGCGGCGGGCCGTGCACTCGCCGAATCGCTCACCGACCCCGCGGCCCGGCCACCGGAGCCCGGCCGGAACCGGGTGACCCGGGTGGAGATCGGCTGGCCGGACGGGCTGCCGGACGGCGGCCGGCACGGGTTCACCCCCGAGCACCGGGCGGCACTGGAGAAGGAACTGCCCGCCCAGGCGGCCCGGCTGGCCGCCGAACTGCCCGCGGCGGCGCGGCGGGTGCTGGTGCTGGGCTTCGAGGAACTGATGTACGTGCCGCTCCGGCTGGCCGAGGCGCTGGCCGACGCCCTGCCCCGGGCGGCCGTGCGGTACTCCACCACCACCCGCTCCCCGGTGCTGGCGGTCGACGACCCCGGCTACGCGATCCGCACCCGGCTGGCCTTCCCCGCGCACGACGACCCGGCCGACGGCCCCGGCACCCGGTACGCCTACAACGTCGCGCCGGGTGCCGACCCGGCCCGCGCCTTCGACGCGATCGTCCTGGTGGTGGACGGCCCCGCCGACACCCCGGCGCTGGCCGGCGGTCTGCTGCCGCTGCTGGCCGGTCAGGCCCCGGTGCTGCTGGTCACCATCCCCGCGTACCGGCCCGGCCGAAGAGAGGTTCGATGAGACAGGCGGAGATCGTGGGCAGGCCCCTGCGCGGGCCGGAGTTCGGCAGCTACCGGGCCGCCGACGTGGCCTGGCTGCTGAAGGACCTGTCGGCGGCGGCGCTGGAGGCACCCGTCGAGGAGCGCGAGGCGGCGATCCAGTCGGGCCGGGCGCACTACGCCGAGTCGCTGCCGGTGGAGTACCAGCCGGGCCCGGAGTACCGGCGGCTGTTCCACACGGCGCTGGCGGAGTCGGCCGAGCGGCTGGCGTACGCGGTGGGCCTGGTCACCGAGATGATCCTCGCCGCCCGCGGGGGAGAGCCGGTGCTGGTGTCGCTGGCCCGGGCGGGCACCCCGGTGGGCGTGCTGATCCGGCGCTGGGCGGCGTACGCGCACGGGCTCGACCTGCCGCACTACTCGGTGAGCATCGTGCGCGGGCGCGGCATCGACGAGGCGGCGCTGCACTACCTGGCCGCCCGGCACGACCCCGCCCGGGTGATGTTCGTGGACGGCTGGACCGGCAAGGGCGCCATCAGCCGGGAACTGTCCGCCGCGCTGGACGCCCACGCGGCGGCGACCGGGCGGCGGTTCTCCGCCGACCTCGCGGTACTGGCCGACCCGGGCCACTGCACCACTGTGTACGGCACCCGTGCGGACTTCCTGATCCCGTCGGCGTGCCTGAACTCCACGGTCTCCGGGCTGGTCAGCCGGACCGTCCTGAACGCGGAGCTGATCGGCCCCGGCGACTTCCACGGCGCCAAGTTCTACGCCGACCTGGCCGCCGACGACGTGTCGGCGGTCTTCCTGGACACCGTCTGCGCCCGGTTCGGTGACGTCGCCGCCCGGGTGGCCGCCGACCTGCCGGGACACCTGGCGGCCGACCGGACCCCCGACTGGTCGGGCTGGGCCGCGGTGACCCGGATCGGGACCGAGTACGGGGTCGGCGACCCCAACCTGATCAAGCCCGGGGTGGGGGAGACCACCCGGGTGCTGCTGCGCCGGGTGCCCTGGCAGGTGTTGGCGCGCGCCGACGCCGGGGCCGAACTGGAGCACATCCGGTTGCTGGCCGCCGAGCGCGGTGTCCCCGTGGTCGACGTCGATCCCGCCGGCCTGCCGTACGCGTGCGTCGGCCTGATCCGCCCGGGGGCCGGCCGATGAGCGTGCTGGTCTGCTCGGACCTGGACCGGACGCTGATCTACTCGGCGGCGGCGCTGGGGCTGACCGTCCCGGATGCCGCGGCGCCCCGGCTGCTGTGCGTGGAGCTGTACCAGGGCCGCCCGCTGTCGTACCTGACCGAACCGGCCGCCGCGGACGTGGCGGCGCTGGCCGCCGCCGCCACGCTGGTGCCCGTCACCACCCGCACCCCCGAGCAGTACGCCCGGGTGCACCTGACCGCCAAGCCGCCGGAGTACGCGATCTGCGCCAACGGCGGGCACATCCTGCGCGACGGGGCGCCCGACCCCGACTGGTCGGCCGCGGTCCGCTCCGGGCTGGCCGGCTCCGCCGAACTCGCCGAGGTGCACGCGTACCTCACGGGTGTCCGGGGCGAGTTCGTGACGTCCCTGCGGCAGGCCGCCGGGCTGTTTTCCTACGCGGTGGTGGACCGGGCGGCGCTGCCGGCGGGCTGGGTCGAGGAGCTGACCGGCTGGTGCGCCGAGCGTGGCTGGCGCACGTCCCTGCAGGGCCGCAAGGTGTACTGCCTGCCCCGGTCGCTGACGAAGGCGGCGGCCGCCGCCGAGGTGGCCCGGCGGACGGGTGCCCGGGTGATGCTGGCCGCCGGCGACTCGCTGCTCGACCAGGACCTGCTGATGGTGGCCGACGCGGGCATCCGGCCGGCCCACGGCGAACTCGCCGACACCGGCTGGCAGGCGCCGCAGGTGAGCGTCACCGCCGGTTCGGGCGTCGCCGCGGGCGAGGAGATCGCCCGCTGGCTGCTCGACCGTGCCCTCGACCCGGGTTTCGCGCCGGCCGCGGGGGGCTGGCGCGCGCGCTGAGCCGGCGAGCCGGGAAACCCCGAAAACAGGGCCTCGCGAAAACTGCAATGTGCAGTAACAATTCCGGTAATCCCGGTGTCGTATACCGAGGAGGCGGGATGAAGGTCGACCTCGCGGTGGCGGGCCCCGACGTGCGGTACCTCTCCTCGCTCGCCCGGCTGGCCGAGGACCTCGGCTTCGACGCCCTCTGCCTGCCCGAACCCGGCGCGGACCCGTTCGCCCGGCTGGCCCGCGCCGCCGACCGCACCTGGCGGATCGGCTTGCACGCCTCGGTGCCCGTCCCCGGCAGCCCGACCGCGCTCGCCCACCGGGCCGGCGACCTCCAGGAGTACACCAGCGGCCGTTTCGTGCTCGCCCTCGCGCCCCGCCCGGCGGGCTGCACGGTGTCGGCACCGGCCCGGACGCGCCGCGCCGTGACGGCACTGCACACGGCCTGGCGCGACACCCGCGACCGGCCGAAGGTGTTCCTGGCCGCGGTGGGCCCGGGGACGGCCGAACTCGCCGGCGAGATCGCCGACGGGCTGATCCTGCCGGGCTTCACCACCACCCGGTTCCTCCAGGAGATGACGGTGCCGGCACTGGAACGCGGCCTGCGCCGCTCCGGCCGCGGCTGGGACGACCTGGAGGTGGTCGCCCCCGGCCTCGTCGTCACCGGCCACACCGCCGAGGAGCGCGAGCGGTCCGCCCGCCGGGCGCGCCGCGCCATCGCCGCCCACGGCGTGGCCCTCGCCCACCATCCGGTGCTGAAGGCCCACGGCAGGGCCGCGCTCCAGGAGGAACTGCGGGCGCTGGCCGAGCAGGGCCGGTGGTCCGAACTGCCGGGCCTGATCGACGACGAACTGCTGGACGCCTGCGCCGTCCAGGGCCCGCCCGGCGACATCCCCGACCTGCTGGTGGCCCGGTACGGCTCGGTCTGCCGCCGGATCAGCCTCACCGGCCCGCTGCACCACGACCCCGGCACCTGGGCGGCCGCCGTCTCCCGCATCCACGAGATCACCTGCGAACCCGTGCCGTCCTGACGCCGGGCGCGATCGGCATCCGGGACGAGGGCCCCATGCCACGACCGCGAAAAGTGGGGTCGGTGGACATATCAGGGCGACCGGGAGCGACCTAGCGTGCGCGGAAAGGATCGGTGATCCAGGTCACCCTAGGAGCCTCCATGGTCGTCTCCCACCCCGCGCGGCGGTCACGCGCCGCCCTCGCGCTGCTGACCGCCCTGACCACCCTGACCGCGCTCACTGCCCTGGCCGGCCTGCTGGGCGCGGCCCTCACCGCACCGCCCGCCCGGGCCGCCTCCCTGGTGCAGGTCGGCTCGTTCGGCAGCAACCCCGGCAACCTGGCGATGTACAGCTACCGGCCGGACGGCCTGCCGAGCGGCCGTCCCCTGGTCGTGCTGCTGCACGGCTGCACCCAGAACGCGAGCGGCTACTTCGCCAACTCCGGCTGGCGCAAGTACGCCGACCAGCAGGGCTTCACCCTCGTGCTGCCGCAGACCGGCAGCGCCAACAACTCCTCCAACTGCTTCAACTGGTTCCAGACCGGTGACACGACCCGGGGGCAGGGTGAGGCCGCCTCGATCCGCGCCATGGTCGGCCACGCGGTCGCCAGCTACGGCACCGACCCCGCACGGGTCTACGTCTCCGGCCTGTCGGCGGGCGGGGCCATGACCGCCGTCATGCTGGCGACCTACCCCGACGTTTTCGCCGCCGGGTCGATCGGCGCCGGGCTCGCCTACCGCTGCGCCGCCAGCCTGACCCAGGCGTCCGGCTGCCAGTACGGCGCCACCTCCAAGACACCGCAGCAGTGGGGCGACCTCGTGCGCAACGCCCACCCCGGCCACACCGGGCCGTACCCGCGGGTTGCCGTCTGGCAGGGCCAGTCCGACTACACGGTCGTCCCCGCCAACGGACGGCAACTGCGCGACCAGTGGACGAACGTGCGGGGCGTCGCGCAGACCCCCACTTCGACGCAGTCGCTCACCGGCGGCACCACGCTGACGACGTACGGTAACGACGACGTGCGCCTCTACGAGATCGCCGGGATGGGCCATGGCCTGCCCATCGACCCCGGTGGCGGCGCCGACCAGTGCGGCACCGCGGCGGCGTACTTCCTCGACACGATCTGCTCGGCCCATCACGACGTCCGCTTCTTCGGCCTCGACGGCGGGCCCGGCCCCCAGCCCACCCCCACCGTTACGCCCACCCCCACCCCCACCGGAACGGGCCCCTGCGTGCGGGCGAGCAACTACGCCCACACCGTCGAGGGCCGCGCCTACCAGTCCGGCGGCTACACCTACGCCAGGGGCTCCAACAACGCCATGGGCCTGTGGAACACCTTCACGGTCCACGCGCTCCGGCAGACCGGGCCCGACCACTGGATCCTGGCCGACGGCCAGTGCTAGCCCACCCGGCCCAGGAGGCTCGGGTCACGCGTACCGCCTGAGCGAGGAGAGCCCGTGAACGAGGAGGAGAGCCTTCGCCGTCACGGGTCCGCACGGATATCGTCGGCGCCGGCCTGGAAGCGGAGCGTTTCAGGCCGGTCGCCGGCCCGGTGCGCCGCGCTACGGGCGTACCGGGAATGGAGAAGGGCCTGGTCACGGTCGCCCATGGCTCGGTAGGCATCGGCGATACCGCTCAGGATCTGCGCCTGGACGCCCTGGTTGCCGACTTCGCGCGCGCACTCCAGGGCCCTGCGGTACTGGGCGATCGCCTGGTCGTGCCGGCCGAAGTGGCGGTTGACATGGCCGAGGCCGGCCAGCGCGAAGCTTTCGCACCATCGGTCGCCGGTGTCCCTGGTCAGGGCCAGGAGGTACGCGAAGTCGCTCATCGCCTCGGCGTACCCGCCCGTCGCCAGCTGGGCCATGCCCTTGCCGGTGAGCGCGAGGCTCTCGGTCCACCGGTCGCCGGTGTCCCTGGTCAGCGTCAGCGCGTGCTGGAAATCGTCCATGGCCCGGGCGGGCCGGCCGGCGACGAGATGGGCCAGCCCCCGCCCCGCCAGGGCCAGGCTCTCGCCCGTCCGGTCGCCGACCTCCCGGGTGAGCGCCGTCGCCTCGTCGAACCTGGTCAGCGCCTCCGGATGCCGGTCCAGGTGGATGCAGGCGTAGCCGATGCCGGCGAGTGCCATGCCCTCTCCCCACCGGTCGCGGACTTCGCGGTTGACGGCGAGCGCTTCCTGGAAGTGGTGCAGGCTCTCGCGCGGACTGCCGAGCTGGCGGTGGGCGTTGCCCACCCCGATGAGGGCGCGGCCCTCCCCCCAGCGGTCATCGACCTGCCGGTAGAGGTCCGCGGATCGTTGCTGGTGGCCGAGGGCTTCGGCGGCTCGCCCGGTGCGGTCGAAGATGAAACCGAGGTGGTTCAACGTCTTGGCCTCGCCCTGGAGGTCGGCGCCGGCCCGGTCCATGGCCAGTGCCCGCCGGTGGTGCTCCAGCGCCTGGGGGAGCTGCCCGGACCGCCAGTAGGCGAGGCCCAGCTGCCTGAGGATCTCGGCTTCGACCCGGCGGTCGCCCAGTTCCCGTGCCGCCGCGAGCGCCAGGCCGTGGGTGTCGATCCAGTCGTGGACGTATCCGCGGGTGAAGAAGAACTGCGCGAGGACCAGGGCGAGCTGCCAGGTCTGCAGGTGCCTGCGCTGTTCGGCCGAGGCCGTGATGGCGGCGATGAGGTTGGCGCGTTCGGCCTCCAGCCAGGCCACGGCCTCGGCGGCGGTCGCCGGCCTGGGGCCACCCCGCGGCAGGCCGGCCGCGGCCTGGACGAACCTCGGCCTGTCCGAATCCAGGAGGTCCGCGGCGCTCGCGGCGGTGCCCAGGTACCAGCCGTGGAGACGATCCACCGCCGCACGCCGTTCCTCGGGGCCGTCCTCCGTCCGGGCACGTTCCCCGGCGTAGAGGCGGAGCAGGTCGTGGAAGGCGTAACGTCCCGGTGCGTGCTGCTGGAGCAGGTGCACGGCGGCGAGGTGCGCCAGCGCCCGCTCGGCCCGCGCCGCCGGGACGGCGGCGAGCGCCGCGACGGTCTCGACGGTGAAGTCCGGGCCGGGTATCAGGCCGAGCAGCCGGAACGACCTGCGGATCTCCGCCGGCAGTGCCTCATAGGACAGGTCGAAGGCGACCCGTACCGAACTCTGGCTGTCACCGTCGACCTGCAGGGCCGCGAGCCGGTTGCCCTCAGTGAGCTCAGCGACGTAGTCGGCGACGCTGCGGTGCGGATCGTTGTCGAGGTTGGCGGCCGAGACGCGCATGGCCAGCGGCAGGTAGGCGCACAGCCTGGCGAGCTCCGCCACGGCGCCCGACTGTACCGGTCTCCGTCCCATCGCCGCGGTCAGGAGAGCCACCGCCTCGCCGTGCGGAAGGGGGTGCAGGACGATCCGGTGGGCGCCCTCCCTGGCGACGAGCCCGCCGAGGCGGTTGCGGCTGGTGATCACGACCGCGCAGCCGGCGGCGCCGAGCAGCAGGGGACGGACCTGGTCCACGCCGTTGCAGTTGTCCAGCACGATGAGCACCCGCCGCTCGGCCAGCAACGACCGGTAGAGGCCGGCGGCCTCGTCCAGCCCGGTGGGTACGCGGGCCGCGGGCACCCCCAGCGAACGGAGGATGAGGGTGAGCGCCCGGATGGGACGCAGCGGCTGGCTGGAGTCGTAGCCGCGCAGATCGACGTAGAGCTGGCCGTCGGGAAAGCGTTCACGGACGCGATGCGCCCAGTGCACCGCCAGGGCGGTCTTGCCCACCCCCGCGCTGCCGACGATCAGCAGGATCGCCGTCCCGCCCTGCCCGAGACCGGCGTCCAGCCGTTCCAGCGGGGACCTGCGGCCGGTGAACGCCGGGACGTCGGCGGGTAACTGGGCGGGCACCGGCCGCCCGGACCGGGCCCGCGGTTGCGCGGCCACCGGCTCGCGAGCCTGTAACACCCGCAGATGGGCTTCTTGGACCTCTGCCCCGGGGCTCACCCCGAGCTCGTCGGACAGCCGCACGCGCAACCCCTCGAACACGCGCAGGGCCGCCGTCTGCTGCCCGCTTCCGGCCAGCGCCGTCATGAGCTTCGCGTGCAGCCCCTCGTGCAGCGGCTCCTGTTCCAGCAGCCGCCACAACTGCTCGACGGCCCTGTCGTGCCCGCCCTGCTCGATGGCGAGATCGGCGTGGGCCAGCGCCGCGGCGACCCGCCGCCTGGCCACCGCCACCGCGGCCGGGTGCTGGTGCAGCCGGACGGGGAGGTCGGCGAGCACCGCTCCCCGCCAGTAGGCCAGGGCGTCGCCGTAGAGGTCCGCCGCCACCGCGGGCTCCTGCCGGCGGGCAGCGTCGGCGCGGGCGACCAGCCCGTCGAAGCGCGCCAGGTCGAGCCGATCCCCGGCGGCGCCCGCCAGCGTGTACCCGGCCCGGTCCCTGACGATCGCCTGGGAACCGAGGACCTTGCGCAGCCGGGTGATGTAGGTGTGCACCAGGTTCCGGCACGAATCCGGCGGGTCGTCACCCCAGAGGACGTCGATGATCTCCGCCTGGCCGACGACGTGCCCCGGCTGGAGCGCCAGCAGGCCGAGCAGGGCACGTTGCTTCGCCGGACCGACGTCGACCGGCACGCCGTCCCGGTGCACGGCCAGCGGCCCGAGCACGGCGACGAGCAGGCCGGCCGCCCCGGACCCGCCCCCGGTGGGGGGATCGTCGGCGGCGGGGAGCGGGTCGGCGCCGTCGAGCCCGAGCACCGCCGCGAGCCGCCGAACGGATTCCGGCCGGGGCCGCCGTACCTGTCCCTGTTCGATGTGGCGCACCGTGCGGACGCTCACCCCCGCCCGGCTCGCCAGCTGCCGCTGGGTCAGCCGCATGCGGATCCGCCCGGCCCGCACCAGCTCGCCGAAGGACTCCGGGCCGTCCGTCACGGTGTCGGCTCCCCGAGCATTTCCGGCCGTGCCTCCACGACGCCTCCCCCTTGGCCGGCACCCGGATTGCCGGTCTTGCCGCTCGCCCGAAAGATCATGATATAGGCCGGTGTTTCCTTGCAGGCCAGTGGCGGCGGCCTTGCGGAGAACGGTTGACAGAAACGTTCAACTTCGGCTCAACCGGCCCTGCTTAGCGTGTGGAACACCACTCGGGTCACCCGACATGGTGTGTCCCGCCGGTGGTCAGGGTCCGGCCCTGCGGGAGCCGGAAAGGAAGAGGTCGAAATGTCGCGCAAGAAATTGCTGAACAGAACTCGTGCGGCCGCCGGAGTGGCCGCGGCGCTGCCGCTGGTCTCGGCCGCACCGGCCCAGGCGGCGCCGGCGCCCACCTGCGTGGTCTTCGGTGGCCCCAGGCTCACCGCCTGCGCCGACTTCGGGCCCGACGACGTCTGGTCATGGGGTGAGTACGACTCCAGGTACTACAAGAGTGTGACCATCACGCTCCAGGCGAACGTCCCCTTCAACGGTATCGGCTGGAACAACGTCGGCAGCCCCGCCTCGGTGCCCTACGCCTCCAACGGCTACCTCAGGAAGCTCAAGACCGCCGTGTTCAAAGTGCAGGACGTGAAGAATTACGGCGGGGTCGAAGTCAGGGCATGCCTCATCTACACCCTCTACAACAACAACGTCGGAGGAGGCTGTTCGGCCGGCCGCGTGATCTGAGCGTTCGTTCAGCCGGGGCCGGTACACCGGCCCCGGCCGTTCGTGCCCGCGATGAGATCGCCGGTTCGAAGGCGACGGCGCGAGCCACGGCGGTCGCCGCGAAGCCGTCCGGTACAGTGGGCGCATGCATCTGTACTTCCTCTGAGGACGACCGGCTCGGCCCCCCGTTCCGGGTGCGGCCGAACACGTCTGCCGTCGTCTCTCACCTTCAGGTTCCCCGTCTCCACGCCGCTGCGCCGGCGCGCGGGAGCCTGCCTTCAGAGGAAGTCATGTCCGCCATCACTGCTTTGCCGGCTCGTGCGCGGGCCCATCTCAACGCCATCGACCTGTACCTTGCCCGCGGCGGCCGACCGGTCCTGACCGGTGTGGACCTGACCGTTTCCCCCGGTGACCGGCTGGGGGTGGTGGGCGAGAACGGCCGTGGGAAGACCACGCTGCTGCAGGTCCTCGCGGGGACGCTGGTTCCCGACTCCGGCACCGTGCACCGGGCCGGCACGCTGGGCGTCGCCGACCAGGAGATGCCGATCGGCGAGGACCGCACGGTCGGTGACCTGATCGACGTCGAACTCGCCCAGGTGCGCGCGGTGCTCCGCGCGTTCGAGTCGGCCACCCTCGCCCTGGTCGAGGAACGGCCCGGCGCCGAGCACGCCTACGCCGACGCACTCGCGGCGGCGGAGTCCATCGACGCGTGGGACGCCGACCGCCGCGTCGACATCTCGCTGGCCGCCCTCAGCGCGGTGACCGACCGGGCCCGGCCGCTGGCCGGCCTGTCCGTCGGGCAGCGTTACCGGATCCGGCTGGCCTGCCTGCTGGGCGCCGGGCACGACCTGCTGCTGCTGGACGAGCCCACCAACCATCTCGACGCCGACGGCCTGGACCACCTGACGGCCAGGCTCCGCGAGCATCCGGGCGGGTTGGTGCTGGTCAGCCACGACCGGGCGTTGCTGTCCGACGTGGCCACCGCGGTACTGGACCTCGACCCGACCAGCGACGGCCGTCCCCGTACCTACGGGGCCGGGTACGCGGGCTACCTGGAGGGGCGGCACGCCGAGCGGGAACGCTGGGAGACCGCCTACCGGGACCAGCAGACCGAACGGCAACGCCTGGCCCAGGACCTCTCCGCGGCCCAGAACCGCCTGTCCACCGGCTGGCGACCGGAGAAGGGAACCGGCAAGCACACCCGCGCGACCCGTGCACCGGCCCTGGTGCGGGCGGTACACCGGCGCCAGGAGGAGTTGGAGGCACACGTCGTCGACGTACCCAAGCCACCGCTGCGGTTCCAACTACCGAGACTCGACGCCCCACCGGGAGCCACCCTGCTGCGCGCCGACGACGTGACGTCGCACGGCAGGCTCACCACCCCCCGCTCGGTGCTGCTGCGATCAGGCGACCGCCTGGTGGTGACGGGCCCCAACGGTTCGGGCAAGTCGAGCCTGCTCTCCATACTCGCCGGGACGCTACCCCCCGACGAAGGAACCGTTCAGCGAAAACGAGGCACCCGCATCAGGCTGCTGACCCAGGAGTCCCCACCACCCTCACAGCGCAGAGCCTTCGAGGTCTACGAAGCCACCGTAGGCCGACTGGTCAGCTCAGGGGAACTGGCCGAGCCCGACACGATCGGCCTAACCCAACTGGGCCTGCTCCCTTCCGAAGCAGCCCACCGCCCGGTCACCGAGTTGTCGATCGGCCAGCAACGCCGCCTGGACCTGGCCATTCTGCTGGCAGCCCGCCCACAAGTCGTACTACTAGACGAACCAACCAACCACCTATCAATGACCTTGGTAGAGGACCTAACCCAAGCCCTGACCACAACAGGCGCCGCAGTAGTACTAGCCACCCACGACAGACAACTACTACGCGACACAAAGCCCTGGCCCCAACTCCACCTATAAGCCGAACCCCACCCCCACCGAGCCAACCCTCCACCGAGCAGCCTGCTACTCATCGCTCTCGGACAAGGGGACGCCACTGGACAAGATCGCACTATCGGTCGGCACAGGCCATAAACCTGATCTCCCCGAACCTCAACAAGCCCACCGTGTTACTCACCGTGTTACTCACCTTGTTACTCACCACAAACATCAGGGCCGTCCCCACCAAAGGGAACGGCCCTGACCCATACCTATACACAAACACCGCAAGCTCCAAGAAGCCCCCGAAAGAAACCCCTGAGCCAACCAAAAGCCCCAGCCAAACACAGGGAGCGAAGCTCCCCCACGGGGGGCTCCGGGGGGTCGCCCCCCGGGCAAACACAACGGGCCCCGGCGAAGGCGAGCAAAGCTCGCCGAGCAGGATACGCCGCCTCGAGCTCCCGCGATTGGACTCGAACCAATAACCTGCCGGTTAACAGCCGGCTGCTCTGCCAATTGAGCTACGCGGGATCGGTGTGCCCGGAGGTGCGTGATGCGCTCCGGCCCGGACTAGGTTAGCGCACTTCGGGGCCTGCTTGCGCACCCGTGCGAGTGCATCGCTGCCTGCCGGGTATAGGGGCGACGTCCGTCAGCCAGATCCCCGGGGGTGGGAGAGAAGAGATGAAGAGTCGACTGCCGTTCGTCATCGGTGCCGCCGTGGGCTATGTGCTGGGCACCCGGGCCGGGCGTGAGCGCTACGAGCAGATCAAGCAGGCTTCGCAGCGCATGGCCGGGAACCCGACCGTCCAGGAGACCACGGAGGCGTTGAAGACCCGTGCCGGCGAGATCGCCGGCTCCGCCAAGGAGAAGGTGGACACCCGGTTGCATGACAGCCGGATCGGGAACCGCCTGCACCGCTCGCAGCCGTCCGGTACCGGAGAGCCGGTGCCGCCCCGGCAGGAGAGCGGTACTGGGACTCCCATGTGAGCCCGCGCCGCGCGTGACGGCCCCGTCCCTGGTGGGAGCGGGGCCGTGGTGTGTTCACAGGCCGGTGCGGCGCCGCAGGTCTGCCAGTACTTGTTCGGCCTGGGCGCGTAGTCCGGGGTCGGACGGGTCCATGCCGGGCTCGAAGATCATGTTCCATTGCACCCGGTCGCCGCCGATTGCCCGCCGGCCGGCGATGCGTACTCTGCCGCCGCCGGGTAGTTTCGCCTCGTGGTCGGTCACGACCGTGGCGGTGATCCGTTCGCGGACGGTCTCGGGCACGGAGCCGGGGTCGGTCAGCCCGACGTGGTGTTCGCCGTCGGGTTCGTGGACGTGTAGCCGGCCGTTCTCCCACTGCGCGTGGTCGATCCCCTCCCAGGGGAGGCGGGTGAAGCCGCCCTCTGCCGTGGGCAGGTGCAGCGCCGTCGTGGTGGCGACGACGTGGGAGCCGCCGCGGGTGGGCGCGTGGGCGAGTACCCGCTCCCCTCGGGCCAGGTCGAGTTCGTCGCGGACCGGCAACCGGGCCGCTTTCCAAGGCCACCGCATGGCCGCCACGGTACCTGCCCGGGGGCGTGCCCGGGCGGCCGGTCCGGGTGCGCCCTACGTGCCGGGTGTGGCCTTCTGGGAAATAAAGGCAATGTTCGACCAAATTGTCCCTATATGTCCGAACTGTATGAGGCGGGGTACCAGTAACCAGGAGAGACGCTCGGGCCGGACCCGCAGGAAGGACAGTGGACGGCATGCGGAACGTTGACTGGAGCGAGCGTGTCCGGCGGTACTTCGACGACCTCGGCGACCAGGAGTGGACGCGGCTGACGCAGACGCCCCGCGACCGGGTGGGGATGGAAGTGCACCGGCGGTTCGTCCAGCGGTTCGTGCGCCCGGGGGACCGGGTGCTGGAAGTGGGGGCGGGACCCGGCCGGTTCACCCTGCAACTGGCGGAACTCGGGGCGAAGATCGTGGTCACCGACATTTCGCCGGTGCAGCTGCGGCTGAACGAGGAGCACCTGCGCGGCACCGTCGCCGAGGACCGGGTGGAACGCCGCGAGCTGCTGGACGTGTGCGACACCACCCGCTACGACGACAGGGAGTTCAGCGCGGTCGTGGCCTACGGCGGCGCGCTGTCGTACGCGTTCGACGTGTACGAGGAGGCGCTGCGCGGGCTGCTGCGCGTCACCCGGCCGGGCGGCACCGTGGTCGCTTCGGTGCTGTCCCTGCTGGGCCTGTGGCGGGCGGCCCTCCCGGCGGTCGTCGCGCGGGCCCGGCTGGTCGGGGAGGACGCCAACGAGGAGGCGCTGCGCACCGGGGACCTGCGGCTGGCGGCGGTCGACGGCCAGTGCCATGTCTGCCGGCTGTTCCGGTGGAGCGACGTCGAGGACCTGGTGCCCGCGGCGGGCGGCCGGATCATCGCCGCCAGCGCGAGCAACTGGGCGTCCCTGGGCGACCCGGCGTCCCTGGCCGAGATCGAGGCCGACCCCGACCGCTGGGCCAGGTTCCTGGCCGCCGAGGTCGCCGCCTGCGAGGAGCCGGGCACGCTCGACGGCGGCACGCGCATCCTCTTCGCCGCCCGCCACCGGCTGGGTCACTGACCGGGCCGAGAACGGGCGGAGCCCCGGCCGGGCGGCCGGGGCTCCGTCATGACCCGCGGAGGGCGCGCTCGCGCGGGTCCGGGTCGTTCACGGGAAGCCCCCCTCCTGCCCCGACTGGGAGGAGGGCTTCCCGCGTCAGTGGGCGATCAGGCGAGGGGAACCTTGTACCCCTTGACCAGCTCGCTTTCGGTGCGGTTCTGGACGATCTTGGTGCCGCTGATGGCCTGCTCGTCCGGCTGGACGATGAAGGTCTGCAGGGTCGGGGGCTTGTCGAAGTAGGTGAAGTCCAGCGTCCCGCCCTGGCCGTTGTCGAAGGCGTTGGTGGACCGGTGCGCCTTGATCAGGCCTTCCCGGGTGAGGTCCTTGCTCGCGCAGGCCTTCTTGATCGCGTTGCCGATGATCTCGCCGGAGCTGTAGCCGGTGACCACCGCGGAGTCCTGCGGCTGGCCCGGGAACTTGGCCGCGTAGCCGTCGCGGATCTTCTTCAGCGCGGGCAGGTCCTCCTGGATGGGGATGCCGGCCGTGGCGATGTAGAAGCCCTGGAGCAGCGCGGGCTTGGCCTTGGTGGCCAGCAGCTGCTTGGCGTAGGCCGAGTTGCTGCCCAGGATCGGGCCCTTGAACCCGGCGACCCGGGCGACACCGGCCGCGGAGGCGCTCTGCGCCGGGCCGACGCTCAGCAGGATGCCGTCGACCTTCTGCTTGGCCA
This sequence comes from Actinomadura craniellae, assembly GCF_003289645.1. Classification (GTDB taxonomy): domain Bacteria; phylum Actinomycetota; class Actinomycetes; order Streptosporangiales; family Streptosporangiaceae; genus Actinomadura_D; species Actinomadura_D craniellae. Next base: position 204,496 of record NZ_QLYX01000015.1, read on the forward strand.
GGGCGCCGGCCTGGTTGGTCAGGTCGGTGTCGGTCGGCTTGATCTTCTGCTCGACGACCTTGAGCCCGTGCTTGTCGGCGGCGTACTTGGTGCCGAGCAGCGCGCTGGCGCCGTAGTCGTTGTCGAAGTAGATGTGGCCGAGCGTGCCGCCCTTCTTGACGGCCCCGGTCTTGACCAGCCAGTCGATGCCGTTGATCATGTCGACGTCGTAGGTCGGGCCGGTGATCTGGAGGTACTCGCTGCCGAGCAGCGTGTTCGACCACGCCATCGGGATGGTCAGGACCTTGTCGCTGTTGATCCGGGTCTTCAGCGCGGACGCCACGTGGGAGCCGATCAGCTGCGGGATCGCCAGCGTGCTGCCCTGCAGCTCGCTGTAGGCCGACATCGACTTCTGCACGTCGTAGCCCGCGTCGCGGACGACCAGCTCCAGCTTGCGGCCGCAGATGCCGCCGGCCTTGTTGATCTCTTCGACGTAGAGCTGCTCGGCCTGGGTGAGGCCCTTGCCCAGCGGCGCGTACGGGCCGGTGAGGTCGGTGATGACGCCGAGCTTGATCGTCGTGTCGGTGACGCCGGGGCCGTGCTTCACGCCGTCCTTGCCGGTGCCGCCGGACCCGCCGGTGGCCTTGTCGCTGCAGCCCGTGGCGGCCGCCAGCAGCACCGCCAGAACCGCCGCGCTCATGCGGATATTGAGCTTCATGCGGATTGTGCTCCTCTGATTTCGTGTCGGGGCAGGAGTCAAACGGCCCGGTGACGGCGTGCGGCCACGGCCAGACGGATCCGTGTCCACATGCCGAAGAGCCCACCGGGCAGGAAGAGCACCACGGCGACGACTGCGGCGCCGTAGATGATGCGTGCGGCCTCGGCGGGGGAGAAACCGCCGGAACCAGGCGCGGCGACCAGGGGCAGACCATCGCTGTAGCGGGTCAGCACCTGGGGCAACAGCGTGATGAACACGGCGCCGATCATGGCTCCGGCCACCGTGCCCAGACCCCCGATGACGATCATTGCGAGGTAGTCCAGGGCCAGGATGATCCCGAAGTAGTCCGGCACCGTCTGGCGGAAGACCAGCGCGAGGATCACTCCCGCCAGCCCCGCGTACATCGAGGAGAGGACGAACACGGCGGCCCGGTAGCGGGCCACCGGCACGCCCATCACCCCTGCCGCGATCTCGTGGTCGCGGATGGTGTTGAGCGCCCGCCCCGGCCGGCCGCGCAGCACGCCGCGCGCCACCCAGGCGGAGATCACCAGCAGGATCAGGGCGAGGAACCACAGCCGCTCGAACGCCCCGAGCGGCACGTTGGCCACCACCAGCTCGGGGGAGTCGTCGAAGACCAGGAAACCCAGGTCCAGCGGTGGCACCTGCCGCCCGTTGTGGCTGCCGGTGACGGATTCGGCATTGGACAGGATGTGCTGCCCGATGAAGATCAGCGCCAGGGTGGCGATGCCCAGGTACGTGCCCTTCAGCCGTCCCGCGATCGGGCTGAAGATCCCGCCGACCAGGCCGGCGAGCAGCACCGCGAGGATCGCCGCCACCGGGGTGGGCAGGCCGAGCCCGACGAAGTGGTTGTCGGACTCGGAGGCGAAGTAGACGTACCCGTAGGCGCCGACCGCGAGGAAGAACGCGTGGCCCAGGGAGAGCTGGCCGGTGGCCCCGGTCAGCAGGTTCAGGCCGATGGCGCCGATCGCGGCGGCGATGGCGAACAGCCCGGCCTGCATCCAGAAGGTGTCGGCGTAGAAGGGGACGAGCAGCATCAGCGCGACGCCGGCGACCAGGGCGCTGATCCGCACCCAGCGAGGACTCTCAAACACGGGTCAGCTCCCTCGTTCCGAACAGACCGGCCGGCCGGGCCAGCAGGATCAGCACCATGACCACGTAGGGGGCGACCCCGCTGAGACCGTGGCCGAGGAAGTGCAACTGGTCCTGGTAGCCGGTGGCCAGCGACTCGGTGAGCCCGACGATCAGCCCGCCCACCAGCGCGCCGGTGGTCGAGTCGAGCCCGCCGAGGATGGCCGCCGGGAACGCCTTCAGCGCCACCAGCGAGGTGTTTCGGTCGAGTCCGGGTGTGGGGAAGACCGTCAGGAACAGCGCGGCCACCGCGGCCAGCGCGCCCGCCACCGCCCATGCGCCCAGCGAGACCCGCGACAGCTTGATGCCCATCAGCGAGGCCGTCTCGGAGTCCTCCGCGGCGGCCCGCATCGCGACCCCCCAGGTGGTGTAGCGGAAGGCCAGCAGGAACGCGGTGATCAGCACGGTCGCCACGAGCAGCGCCGCGATCCGGGTCTGCGGGATGGTGATCCCCGCGAAGGTGACGCTCTGGCTGCCCCAGGGGTCGCCGAGGTCGAGCACGTCGGTGCCGATGCGCCGGACCAGTTCGGTGGTCAGCAGGATGTCGACGCCGATGGTGACGATCGCCAGCACGCCGTGGTCGCTGGTCCGGCCCCGCCGCAGCACCAGGAACTCCACGAGCATCCCGACCACGGCGGCCGTGAGCATGCCGGCGGCCAGCGCCGGCAGGAAGCCGATGTCGTCGTGGAACACGGCGGTGATGTAGCCGCCCACCAGCAGCAGCGAGGCGTGGGCGAAGTTCACCACCTCGGTCGCCTTGAAGATGATGACGAAGCCGAGGGCGATCAGCGCGTAGACCGACCCGACCGACAGGCCGTTGACGACCAGCTCGATGAACTTAGTCAAGCCCGCTCCTTGTCCATGGAGACACCCGTCGCGTTCTCGTCGGAGACGCCGAGATACGCGCGGATGACCTCGGGGTTTTGCTGTACTTCGGCCGGCGGGCCGGAGGCGATGCGCTTGCCGAAGTCGAGGACCGTCACCTGGTCGGCGAGCTGCATGACCATGCCCATGTCGTGCTCGACCAGCAGGATGGAGATCCCCAGGTCCTCCTGGACGGCCTTGATCACCTCGGCCATCCGGCGGCGCTCGCCGCCGTTCATGCCGGCCACCGGCTCGTCGAGCATCAGCAGGATCGGCTCCATGGCCAGCGCCCGGGCCAGCTCGATCCGCTTCAGCACGCCGTACGGCAGCATCCCGGTGGGGGCCGCCAGGTACTCGCTCACGCCGACGAACGCGGCGATCTCGCGGACCCGGGCGCGGTGGTCCCGCTCTTCCCGCCGGTTCAGCGGCAGCCGCAGCCCGGCGGTGAGGAACCCGCTCCTGGTCAGCCGGTGCCGCCCGATCATGATGTTGTTCTCGACGCTCATCAGCTTCGAGAGCGCGATGTTCTGGAAGGTCCGGGCCATCCCGAGATGGGCGATCTTGTGCGGGGGCAGCTTGGTCAGCTCGTGCTCGCCGAACCGGACGCTGCCCGACGTGGCCCGGTAGACCCCGGACAGCACGTTGAAGCAGGTCGATTTGCCGGCCCCGTTGGGCCCGATCACAGCGTGGATGGTGCCGGGCGCCACGGTGAAGCCGACCGCGTCGAGGGCGGTGATGCCCGCGAACTTGACCGTCAGGTCGGACACCACGAGCTCGGGGATCCGCGGGGTGCTCATCCGGCCCACCTCGTCAGTTTCGGTCGGTCCTCGCGGTGCAGCGGGCCGCCCTCGTCGGTTTCGCCCACGCCGAGGTAGCGGCGCCTGACCTCGTCGGAGGCGGACAGCTCGGCGGACGTGCCCGACAGGGCGACCGAGCCCACCTCCAGGACGTACGCGTTGGTGGCCAGGCGCAGCGCCAGCGCCGCGTTCTGCTCGATCAGCAGCACCGACGTGCCCTGCTCGTTGATCGCGGCGATGGTCTCGCCGATGCGCTCGGCCATCATCGGCGCGAGCCCGAGCGTGGGCTCGTCCAGCAGCAGGACCTTCGGCGCGGCCATCAGGGCCCGGCCGATGGCCAGCATCTGCTGCTCGCCGCCGGACAGCAGCCCCGCGCGCTGCTTGTGCCGCTCCGCGAGGACCGGGAAGAGCTCCAGGATCCGTTCCCGGGTCGCGGCGGCCCCGGAGCGGCTGGCCGCTCCCAGCCCGCCGGCACGGAGGTTCTCGTCCACGGTGAGGCGGCCGAAGATCCGGCGTCCCTCGGGCACCTGGACGACGCCCCGGGCCACCACCGCCGGCGGCTGCAGGCCGCTCAGCTGCTGGTCGCCGTAGGTGATTGTGCCGCCGTCCACCGTGCCGCGGTGGAAGCCCAGGGTGCCTGAAATCGCCCGGAGCAGCGTCGTCTTGCCTGCTCCGTTGGCCCCGAGGACGGCGGTGACCGTTCCCGGCGCGACCTCAAGGGACACCCCGCGCAGAGCCTGGACGGATCTGCCGTAGTTGACCGTGAGGTCACGGATCGCGAGCATCGCGCTCGCCATGGGCGCCTCCCAATATCGTGTGGCAGGCACCACAGCATGGGCCGGCGAACAGCGTCCAGATCCCCCGGTCAAGTGGTGGCAGACATCCAACCGAGCCTTATTCGGGCTGTGCACGAGCACAGTCGGCGGTCGAATTCGGGTACCGCCGCTGGTTAGCCCGGACGTGCTGTGCCAGAGTGGCCTAAATCACCCGGGAGGTCCACCCATGCCCGTCGGAATCGACATCTCGCCCGAGGCGCCCGCAGCGCTGATGCGCGCGCTGTCCGGCAGGCTGCGCGACCAGGTGCCGGAGCTCACCGACAAGCTGGTCGCGGACGTTCTCGCCAACGACCCCAGCCATGTGGGCTTCGTCCCCAAAGACGAGTTCTGGCAGTCCGTCCACGACAGCCTGGCCGCCGCCATCGACCAGATGACGGGCCGGCCCCGCAAGGAGCGCCCCGACCTGTCGCTGGCCGAGCGCATCGGCCGGCGCCGCGCCGAGCAGGGGCTGCCGCTGGAGTCGCTGCTGCGCTGCTACCGGCTGGGCGGCCGGATCTTCTGGGAGGCGATGATCGACGTCGTCACCGAGGACGACCCCGACGCGCTGCCCATCCTGCTCCGCTACGCCAGCACGGTGTGGCACACCACCGAGCAGCAGTCCACCGTGGTTGCCGAGGCCTACCGCCGCACCGAGTCCGAGCTGCTGCGCCGCAGCACCGAGCGGGTGCAGGCGCTGCTGGACGCCCTGCTGGAGGGGCGCGGCGCCGACGGCGGGCTGGCCGGTGCGGCCGCCGCCGCGCTGGACCTGCCCGAGCGGGGCCGCTACGCCGTCCTCGTGCTGCGCGGCTCGCACCGCGACCCGGCGCTGGTCCGCCCGCAGGAGCTGGGCGGGCTGCGGTTCGCCTGGCGGCTGCGCGCGGAGAGCGAGGTCGCGGTGATCTCGCTGGGCGAGATGGACCTCGATGACGCGGTGCGGATCGTCACGCCGCTGCTGCGCGGTTCGGCCGGCATCAGCCCGGAGGTGGAGGGGCTGGCCGCGCTCGGCCGGGCGCGCTGGTTCGCCGAGGTCGCATTGGGCACCTGCCCACCCGGCGAGGCCCAGGTCGTGCGGCTGGACCGGCGGCTGCCCGCCGCCCTCGTGGTCGCCCAGCCGGACCTCGCGCACCACCTCGGCGAGGAGGTGCTGGGCCCGCTGGACGACCTCGACGCGGTCGACCGGGAGATCCTGCTGGAGACGCTGGCGACCTGGCTGGACTCCGAGGGCTCGGCGACCCGGACCGCCGGCCGCCTCTACTGCCACCGCAACACCGTCTTCAACCGGCTGCGCCGGCTCGAACAGCTCACCTCGCGGTCGCTGCACCGGCCGCGCGACGTGGTGGAACTGTCGCTGGCGCTGGACGCGATCAGGCTGGTCGACGGGAAGGTGTGACCGGGCACCCGTACGGTGAGGGGCGTGGAAGTCACCCTGACCGTGCTCGCCGTGCTGGCGTTCGCGAGCATCCCGGCCGCCGTGTCGTGGTGGGTCCGGGGCAACCGCCGCGACCTGGGCAGCCCCGCCGACCGGGCCACCTTCCACACCCTGCACACCGCCTCGCTGGCCGCGCCGCCGCTGCGCGCCGGGCTCACCGAGGCCGGCGCGCAGAAGGCGGTCAGGCACCTGCGGGGGCTGCTGGGCGCGGCGGCGGTGGCGCTCACCGCCGGGGAGCGGCTGCTGGCCTGGGACGGTACCGGTGAGCATCACGCCGCGGCCGTGCCCGAGCACGCCCGCGGCACCCTGGCCGGCGGCGGAACCAAAGTGCTGGGGGCGGACGTGGTGGACTGCGACCGGCTCGACTGCCCGATCCGGCACGCCGTCGTGGTGCCGCTGACCACCGACGACCGGGTGGTGGGCACCCTGGTGGCCTACGGCGGCGACGTCTCGGCCGGCCTGATCAGGGCGGCCGAGGAGGTCGGCCGCTGGGTCGACGCCCAACTGGAACTGGCCGAGCTCGACCGCTCCCGGACGCTGCTGATGGAGGCGGAGGTCCGGGCGCTGCGCGCGCAGATCTCGCCGCACTTCATCTACAACTCGCTCACCACCATCGCCTCGTTCATCCGCACCGACCCCGAGCGGGCCCGGGAACTGCTGCTGGAGTTCGCCGACTTCACCCGGTACTCCTTCCGGCGGCACGGCGACTTCACCACCCTCGCCGAGGAACTGCGCTCGGTCGACCGCTACCTGCTGCTCCAGCGCGCCCGGTTCGGCGACGACCGGCTGCAGGTGACGCTGCGGGTGGCCCCCGAGGTGCTGCCGGTGGCGGTCCCGTTCCTGTGCCTGCAGCCGCTGGTGGAGAACGCCGTCCGGCACGGGTTGCAGGACCGGCCCGAACCCGGCCGGATCACGATCCTGGCCGAGGACGCCCGGGCCGACTGCGTGATCAGCGTGGAGGACGACGGCGCCGGCATGGACCCCGAGCGGCTCCGGCAGGCCTTCGCCGGGGAGCCCGGGGACGAGTCCGGGATCGGCCTGGCCAACGTGGACGAGCGGCTGCGCCAGGTCTACGGCGACGAGTACGGGCTGGCCGTGGAGACCGCCCCCGGAGCCGGTACGAAGGTGACGCTGCGGGTGCCCAAGTACCGCCCAGGCGTGACCGCTTCGTAATTGACTTCCCCCGGTCCGCTGATCAGCCTGTAAAGACTGATTTACCGGGTAAGACCATGGCCGTTCGACTGGGGAGGGCGCTGATGACGGGCCTGCTGCGCGTGCTCGCGGCGGACGACGAGGCGCCCGCCCTCGACGACCTGACCTACCTGCTGCGCACCGACCCCCGGATCGGCGACATCGTGACCGCCCGGGACGGCGCCGCCGCGCTCCGCCATGTCGACCGGGCGCTGGGTGAGGCCCGCCCGATCGACGCGGTGTTCCTCGACATCCGGATGCCCGGCCTGGACGGCGTGGTGCTGGGCCGGCTGCTGGCGCAGTTCGCCCGCCCCCCGCGGATCGTCTACGTCACCGCCTACGACGGCCACGCCGTCGACGCGTTCGAGATCAAGGCCGCCGACTACCTGCTGAAACCCGTCCGCCCCGAACGCCTGGCCGAGGCGATCCGCCGGGTCGCCGACGACCCCACCACCCCCACCACCCCGGACGACACGGACACCGTCCCCGTAGAACTGTCCGGCGTGACCCGCTTCGTCGCCGCCGCCGACGTCTGCTACGTGGAGGCCCAGGGCGACTACGCCCGCCTGCACACCGCCTCCGGCAGCCACCTGGTCCGCATCCCCCTGGCCACCCTGGAGGAACGCTGGCGGGCCGCCGGCTTCGTCCGCATCCACCGCAGCCACCTGGTCGCCCTCCGCCACATCGAGGAACTCCGCCTGGACTCCGGCCGCTGCACCGTCCGCGTAGGCGGCACCGAACTCCCGGTCAGCCGCCGCCACACCCGCGAACTCCGCGACCTCCTCGTCCGCACCGCCCGGCGCACCCCATGACGGACACCCCATATCCCCCGCACCCCCCTGACCCCCCACACCCCCCGAACCCTCCCGACCTCTCGAACCCTCCCGATCCCGCTGACCCCCCAACCCCCCCCACCCCCCCCACCCCCCCCCCCCCCCACCCCCCCCCCCCCCCCCCCCCCCCCCCCCCCCCCCCCCC
>NZ_QLYX01000016.1 GCF_003289645.1 Actinomadura craniellae
ACCCACGCGTGATCAAACGAGGTCGCCACAACGCTTATATCGTCAAGAAACCCCATCATCGCGGAACTCGACACAATGAGCCGCCTACCATCCGCGTCCTCGCAACATGCCTAACTTAGTGGCATTGTGCTATGACACCCTGAATCCTCAAGGATCACCTGGTGTGAGCGCATGCGGTGGCGAAGCCCACGGTGAGAAGGAATGGTCGGTGCAGCGGGTTGCGCTGGGGTCGGTGACGTGGCGGAGACGGGTATGGGCGACACTCTCGCCGTCGATGACGACGGCAACAGGCTGGTGGCCTTCCACCGGGTTGCCGAGTCGACCCGGTTCGGCGACGCGCCGCTGCCGCTCGCGCTGGTCGCGGCCTGGCACGGCGACCGGCTACTGCTGGGCTTTAACCTGCGGCGCCGCTACTGGGAACTGCCCGGCGGCATGATCGACCCCGGCGAGACGCCGCGCCAGGCGGCGGCCCGGGAACTGCACGAGGAGACCGGCCTGCGCGCCGACGACCTCGACTTTGCCGGCTACGCCCTGTTCCTCCTCGCCCGTGGACAGCGCGCCGAGTACGCCGCGCTCTACACCATCGAGGCCACCCCGCACGACGGCTTCGTCCCGAACTCCGAGATCGGCGCGATCTGCTGGTGGGACGGCATCCAACCGCTCGACGGCCGCGTCCAGCCCCTGGACCTCACCCTGGCCCGGCTGGCCCGGCCCCGCTGACAACCGGCCGGCGGCCCCGGGTCAGACCTTGACGATACGGACGCGCCCCTGGGTCAGAACGGTCAAGTCCTCAGGGTCGCTGCTGAGGATCACCGCCGGCCCGGGGGCCAGCAGCGCGGTGGCGGCCACGAGCGCGTCGATGGCGTACTTGTGACCGTGCAGCGAAGCACCCGCCAGCAGCCGGGAGGCCCGGTGGGCGATCTGCTCGGTGACCGCGGCGATCTCGATACGTGACAGCACCCAGTCGAAACGCGCTTGGGTGTTCTGGGGTCACGGGCACCCCACATGCCATGATCGGATTTCCTGCGGCAACGTCCGAGGCCGGCCGGTGATGAGGAGCATGACGAGTGACCGTTGATCGCCGGATGGAACCGCCGCACTCCGGCAGTGAACGTGAAACGCTGCGGGCCTTCCTCGACTACCAGCGGGCGACGCTCGCCATGAAGTGCGACGGGCTCACCGACGCGGAGTTGCGGCGGCGGTCGATGCCACCTTCGACGCTTTCGCTGCTCGGCCTGGTGCGGCACATGGCCGAGGTGGAGCGCGCCTGGTTCCGCCGGGTGTTCGAGGACAACGACGCGCCGATGGTCTGGTCCGACAAGATCGACTTCCAGGCGGCGTACGACGCGAGCGGGTCGACCAGGGCCGAGGCCTTCACGGCCTGGGAAGCGGAGGTCGAGAACTCCCGCCGCATCGAACGGGAGGCCGGGTCGCTGGACCTGGCCGGGTACCAGCCCCGGTGGGACGAGGAGGTCTCGCTCCGGATGGTGCTGGTCCACGTGCTGCTGGAGTACGGCCGCCACAACGGGCACGCGGACTTCCTGCGCGAGGGCATCGACGGAACCGTGGGAGCCTGAGCGACCCGGTCCAGCGCCTCCGCCCCGCGGGGGTGCTTGCTGGCGGGTGGAATCGGCTCTTTGTCCGCATCGGTGGTGGACGGTACGGGCGAGAGAGCGGCGCTCGCGGGTGGCGTGTGCGCGATCCGAACGTTCGGATTTCGGATGTTCGAGTTCGGGACGCCGCTGAAAGGCGGGTGGGCGGTGCCTTTCGGCCACCGAACACACAGGAATTTCATGGAAACGCTCCGATTTCGCGTGGTAACACTGTGTGGACATGCCGGAACCCGCCCCGCTCGGCCCGTACCGTTCCTGACCTGATCCCCCGGAGGTCACCGGTGACCAGCCCCTTCGTCCGACGCCGCCGCCTGGGTGCCGAACTGCGCGTGCTGCGCGAAAAGCGCGGGATGACCGCCGACGAGCTGTCCCGGCGGCTGTGCCGGTCCCGCGCCAAGCTCTCCAAGCTGGAGAACGCCCACGTCCGCCCCGACCTCGCCGAGGTCATGAAGATCCTCGACATCCTGGAGATCACCGGACGGTGGTGTGGGCACGATGAACGTTGCTGGACACCGGCCTAGGCCAGTGAACCGCCGCCGTTGGGCGGACAGGCCGGGCGGACGCGTCGTACGGCGTCAGCGGCTATGCGGTCCGAGGGGGCTGGAAGGCGGTGGAGTCGCCGGTGTCCACGATCTCGTGGCCCAGCGGGGTCAGGGAGATCGGGATCAGCTTGAAGTTGGCGATGCCGAACGGGATACCGATGATCGTCAGGCACAGCAGCGCCCCGGTGACCAGGTGGCCCAGGGCCAGCCACCAGCCGACGAGGACGATCCAGATGACGTTGCCGATGAGGGAGGCGGTTCCCGCGCCGGGCTTGCGCACCATGCTCCTGCCGAAGGGCCAGAGCGCGTAGCCGGCGATGCGGAACGAGGCGATGCCGAACGGGATCGTGATGATGAGGATGCAGCAGATGATGCCGGCGGCGACGTACCCCAGGGCCAGCCAGAACCCGGCGAGCACCAGCCACAGCACATTCAGAAGCGTCCGCATGGAAACAGTCTAAGACCGGGAGCCGGTGAGGTTTTGACGGCTCTGTCCCATATGGCTGGGACCTCCACCAGGGCGCCCCACGCGCCTGTATCGGCCTCACCTAATGACGTCCCGCCGACCGCGACCGGTGGCCGGCGGGACGTCAAACGCCTACCCGTGCTGGAGATCGTTGTCATGACCACTCGATGCCGTATTGCTCTAGCAGGAACCGCCTGATCTCGGCATCCGAGTAGCCCTCCTCCCGTAGCGACATGATGATGTACGCAGCCACTTCGGCAACCGTGTAGGTTACGCCGCCCAAAACCAGGGTCGCGGCGCCGACCTGGAGGGCGTTGCTGAGCGCCGGGAGAAGCCCTACGGCGTGTTGGCCGAAGAGGCCCTGGGCGAGTGCGTGCAAAGCCTGGCCTCCGGCCTGCTGCGCCACCACGTGCCCGCCGTAAGAGACAGCGGCCCCCTTTGCCGCCAGGAGTGCCTTGAGAGCAACAGCCCCCTTCACCAGAAGGGCTTCAGTGAGAACGGGAATGTACACCATGCGACCCCCATGATTGCGTGCCCGCATTGCATACTTCGACACTCCTGGCGATAAGTCAATAACAGCCGCTTCCACCCCCAGAACCTTTCCCCCGTATCGGCCACCCGATAAATGGTTGCAATCTCCTTCTCCCCGCTCAACGAAATGATCATTTCCATGAAACATGTCGGGTGACACAAATACAAACCCGCCGGTCTCGAATATCCGCTAGGCCCCCGGTACGGCGCGACATCCAGCGGCGACGATCGTTGCCGCGAGCGCCATCCGCTGGTCCTTCCCCCAGGGCGGCCCAAACCTGGCCCGCGGGCCGTGCAGGACCTCCTCGGCCCGCTCCGCCAGGATCCCGGCAGCTTGGTTCTCCACGTTCTTGGCGTCGTAGCAGTGGACGGTCCAGCCACGTTCACGTGCGAGCCCGGCCAGGACCTGGCGGTACATGACGGAATCCGCGCGACTTTCGTACGGCGCACGGCGCTGGACGGTGATGTCTTCGGGGAAGTCGGGGGGCCATGCGCGGAGCGAGACCGAGATGATCGGCTCGCGCAGTGCGGAGGCGAGTTCGTCCAGCGAAGCCGACGTCGCCCGGGCCACCGACGCCCGCACCCGGGCCACCAGCTCCGCGGCCGCAGCATCGTCGAGGGGTTTGCCTTCGTGGTGGATGGGCGCCGTCGGCATGCCGGGCTCGATCAGTTCGATCCGCCGACGGTCCACGACCTGGTGGTCGGCCGACGCCGTGATGGCCACGGCCCAACCGAAATGATGGGCCAACCCCACACGCATGACCCCGAGTATGCACCGACCGGCCCGCGGCCGGACAGATCGCACGGCCACACCGATCGGGTTCGGATTTCGAACACGCGCCAAGAGCGATCCGGAAGTTCCCGTCATGTTCGCGAAGCCACTGCGTGTACCAAAACTGCACGTACAGGAACGACATTTTACGTCTCGCCGTATTGGCGGGCGTCGCGCGCGGACACGCCCGAGCCCCGCTTCGCGGAACTTACCCGTTTCCTACTCAGGATCAGTAAAAATAGGCCATATTGGACCATCAGCCCGCCGAGAGCCGTCACCGCGGCGTACCAAGGCTCCTGCAAGCGATCTCACCGCAGAGGACGCCATGAGCGACACCCCCTGGCTGACCGTCGCCGAATTCGAGAACTCGCTGAGCCTGCTCCCCGGAGCGCTGCGGGAACGGGCCGTCGCGTTGCGTCCCCACCTCTTCAGGCCGCGGCGGAACCGGGACGTCGCCGAGTTCGTGCGCCTGGCCTTCGACGCCGCGTATCTCAAGGACCTGCCCGCTGCCACGGAGATGATGGGACGTGCCGAGTCCCTGGTGGCCAGGCTCCCGCCGCCGTCCCCGGCCCCACCCCCAACCTCCAAGCCTTTAGCAATCATGTACCGGGGACTGCGGGGATTGGTTCCCGGGCAGGAGAGGTCGGGTCCGCTGATAGCCGCGACCGACGCCTCCGCCAAGAAAGGCGGGCGCCGCAGGCGGGGCGACCTGCTCGGCTGGGCTTACATCACCACCGACGGCCGCTGGGGATGCGGTGGGAGGATCTTCGAAGGCCGGCTCAACCCGCACCGCCGGGGCGGGGCGCTGAGCGGCGAGCTGCGCGCCGTCCACATGATGCTCGAAGACCTCACCGACGTCCCGCAGATGACCGTGCTGACCGACAGCCAGGGAGCGATCAGCTACCTGCGCAGATGGCAGGCGGGCGAGGTCGGCGCGATGCCCGAGGGGTACAGCATGCGCCCCCGCACCGCCTCCCCGGGCAGGAGCGGGAAGCCCACGCTGGCCCGGCTCGCCGAGCTGGTCGCGGAACGTCCCCGGCTACGGTTCGAGCACGTCACCGGCCACACCGGCCACCCCCTCAACGAGGCCGCCGACAGCCTGTCCAGGTTCGCGCGGCGCTGCGTCGGCGGCGAGCAGACCGGCGACCGGACGAGCCTCACCGAACACGCCTCCGACCTGGCCGGCGCGTTCCTCGCCGCATGGCACGACCAGGCCGCCACGGACAGCCCGCCCCATGGCCGAGGGGACGTCCGGCGAGGAAGCACACCGCGCCGGTAGCCGCAGCGGTCGGATTCCCCTGTCCATGTGGGCTGCGCACCTGCCAACCGGCCACCCGCATGCGAAAATCGCGCCATCCGGTCCAAGCCTGTCCGGGAGGCAGCGCCATGGAACGTCCCTGGGAGGCCGACCCCTCGGCCGCCTTCAAACGCCGGCTGGGCAAGACCGCCGCGGAACTGGGCGACAGCCGCACCGGCGACGACTGCCCGGAGATCTGGGAACTCGACAACGGTGACGTCGCCATGATCGGCCGGGACCTCACCGAGACGTACGCCGGGAGGCTGCCGGCCGGGGTGCGGATCGGGCATGACGAGCGTTTAGTGGTCCTGCCCGGCAGGATGCTCCGGGCCGCCAAGCCGGACATCGCCGATGCTTGAGCGGCTGCGCGAGGCCGACGGAAAGATCCTCGACCGCCCGGCCTACCACCGGGACTCCGCCGCGGAACGGGCCCGGCTCACCGGCGACATCTGGAAACTCGAACGGGCCCAGTACTTCAGCGAGCCGCACGATCCGGCCTGGCGGGCGCTGATGGACGGCGACTGGCAGGGGGCGATCGGCGTCTTCGAGGAAGAGCGCCCGGCCGCCCGCGAGGAGGCACGGCTGTTCGCCCGGCGCGGGACGCCCTTCCGGAGACTGCGGGTCATCGAGTTCCCGATCAGCCGCTACCTGCAATGGGAAATGCATTACTTCCGGCTACTGGTCGAGGAGGGGTTCGAGTTGCGGGTCATCGAGGCCTCCCGGCTCGGGCACCTCGAACGGCACCGGCCCGTTCCCGAGGTGGTGGTCCTGGGCGAGCGCGTGGCCTACGAGGTCCGCTACGACGAGCGGTGGGCCCCGTGCGGCGCCCGCCGCGTCACCGACCCCGAGGTGGTCAAGGCGACCGGGGCTCAGATCGCGGCCCTGTGGGACGAGGGCGAACCCCTGATGGACTTCTTCGACCGCGAGATAGCACCGCTCCCCGCCCCCGTCTCCTGAGGCCGCCCGGTCCCATGCCGATTCTCCGCAGATCTCCGCATGGCACACGCCCATGGCCGTCCATGGAGCCTCCCGCCGCCTCCCTGTGACCTCCGGAGGCCGGGAACGCATGGCACTTCCCGCACAAGGACGTCCTTTGCCACGGGTGGAGCCGGTCAGGGGAGGCCGGTGCGGTGGTGGCGGTAGTGGGCGATGAGGGTTTCGCGGGGCATGGGGGGCCAGCGGGTGAGGCGGCCGGTGCGGCGGTCCACGACCAGGAGGGGGCCGGTCGGTTCGGACGGGGTGAACGCGCGGGCGGCGAAGCCGTCGCCGATGTCCTCGACGGCCACCGGGAGTGGCGGGCCGCCGCGGCCGTTGAAGAAGCGGTCGGCGCGGCGCCACGCCTCGGCGCGGTCGATCCCGGCGGGGCCCGCCGCGTAGGCGTCCAGCACGGTGAGGACGGCGTTCAGGGTGCGGCAGCCGCCGGTACCGCACTCGCGGCACACCCGGGGCGCGTCCGGCGCGGTGGTGGGGCGGTGCACGTCCAGGACGGACGACACGGCGGCGGCGCAGGCCAGCACCAAGCGGCGGGACTCCCGCAGGAACCCGGCGGTGTGCGGGTCGAGATCGGTGGCGAGGCCCGCCACGGTGTCGATGGCGGTGACGTCGGCGCGCATCGCGGCGAGCAGTGCCGAGCAGACGCGGGCGTGCAGCCGCGCGTGCAGGTCGGCGGCCGGGGGCTTCACGCGGACCACCTCGCCGCACCCGCCACGCCCGACCCGTCCCCCGCGCGTTCGGTGAACACGGCGGTGACGACGCGGCCCGACTCGTTGCCGTGCCAGCCCCAGCTCGCGGCGGTCAGCGAGACGGTGCGCAGCCCGCGCCCGGACTCGGCCAGCGGGCCGGCGTCCCGGGCGACCGGCTCGTCCGGCCCGCCCTGGTCGGCGACGGACACGGCGACCCCGCCGCCGTCTCGGACGACTCCGACCGTGAACGAGCCGCCCGCCTGCCCGGACTTGGTGTGCCGGACGGCGTTGACGACCAGCTCGTCCACCGCCAGCAGCACGTCGTCCAGGACGGGACACCCGTCCAGCAGGCAGGCCACGAACCGGCGGACGGCGCGGGCCTGCACCGCGCCACCGGGGAAGGCCCGCCGCCAGTACAGCGGCGCGGCCTCGGCCATGGGGGGATGTGTCAGCAGCATGGGGGACCTCCGGAGAGGGACGCTCGGCATGTGATCGCCACCCGCTCACGGACGGCGACCTCATATTCACACTGTGACCGGCCCTCAACCCATCGATTCGGCTCCCGACCTTGGCTCCTGGGGCGGTTTTCGCCGCCAAGCATCCGAGCGGCCCGGCACCGTGGCGGTTCTATTTCGTGGCCACATGCGGCCTGCCCATCTCAGGCAGACATGCCCTGACCAGCCAAACCATGGGCTATACGTCGAGTAGTCAAGCAGTTACGGCCATCGCGGCCCAGGACGCCTCTCGGGGAGGCCACCGATGTTCAGCCCCTACGTCCGTCGACTCCGCCTGGCCGCCGCGCTACGCAAGATGCGTGAGGACCGCAACCTCACCGCCGACGAGGTGGCCAAGGCTGTTTTCCAGTCACGAGGAAAGCTCTCGAAACTGGAGACCGCCCAGACCCGCCCCGAGGCATTCGAGATCATGGACATGCTGGAACGACTGAACGTCACCGGCAAGGAGCACGACAACATCATTCATCTGGCCCGGACCGCCGCCAGGAAAGGTTGGTGGGATCAGTTCGCCAACGTCATGGGGGCCCGCCAGCGTCTGTATGCAGATCTTGAATCTGGTGCCTCCACCATCCGCGACTACAACCAGACAGGGCTTCCGGCTCCGCTACAGACGCCCGAGTTCATCGCGGCCATGGTCGAACTGGACGAATGTCAGGGACCTCTGGACTACCTGCCAGACCGGATGGCTGAAGCCCGCACCGCCCGGCAACGTCATCTGTTGGGTACGGACGGCCCCTCGTACGAGGGCGTCCTTGACGAGTGCGTGATCCATCGTCTCGCCGTACCTCCTGAGGTGATGGCCGCCCAACTCCGCAAACTCATCACGGTCGTCATGGAGAGTGAGCGCATCACCTTTCAAGTCCTACCGCACGACACGCGCATAGGTGGAGGATTCCTTCCCAAAGCGTCGTTTTCGATCTATTCCTATCCTGAGTCCGAAGATCCTTCGGTCGCGGTGGTCGATACCGTCACTACCGACATCATCCTCACCAAGCGCAACGAGGTGGCAAGGTATACCGGTATACACAGTCGCCTCCAGGACGCCTCGTTGTCCCCCGACGACAGCCTTGCGTTTCTCGACCGGATGGCGAACCGACTGACTACATAGACAGGATTGGGCTCATGACCAGGGATTACAGCGGATGGCGCAAGTCGAGCTATACCGAACCCAACGGCAACTGCGTCGAAGTGGCCCAGGCTGGGGACGGCACCATCGGCGTACGCGACTCCAAGGGCGACCCGGGACGCGTTCTTGAGTTCACCCGCCACGACTGGGCCGCTCTCCTCAAGTACATCCGAGAAACGGATTGAGGAAGAGACATTGGGAAAGCACGGCAAGAAAGAGAACTGCTCCGTATGCAACGGGCGCGGCAAAGTCCCGGTCACGCCTGATGGGAAGGACAACAAGGGCTCAACCGAACAGTGCGGCGGATGCGAGGGCACCGGCAAGGTATGAGCGATCAGGTACTGCGCCGGCGGCTCGCGGAGCGGTTGTGGAGTTCCGGGGACCTCCGCTCACCGGAATGGCGGCGTGCCGTCGAAACGGTACCGCGCCACCTGTTCGTGCCCGAGTTCTTCCGTCGCCTGAGCACTCCTCGGGGAACGATGTGGGAGCCGGTGACGCCCGCGACCGTCAGCGAGGACGAGCGGCTTCGGCTCGCCTACCAGGACGAGACATGGGTCACCCAGATCGATGGCGGAATCCATCCGGGGGATGTGCGCGAACCGATCCACGCGGGAAGCCTGACCTCGTCCTCCACTCTCCCGGGACTGGTCGTGGCAATGTTGGAGGATCTTGACGTCCACACCGGGTCCGATGTCCTGGAAATCGGTACCGGTACCGGTTACTCGACGGCGTTGCTCTGCGAACGTCTCGGCGCCGAGCACGTCGTGAGCGTCGAAACCGATCCAGGGCTGGCCGCGCGCGCGGCGCGGAACCTCCACCAGGCCGGTTACACGCCGACGCTCATCACGGGGGACGGCCTCGCGGGGTGCGCCGCCCACGCCCCCTACGACCGGATCATCGCCACCTGTTCGGTGCGGAGCATCCCGCCCGCATGGATCGTCCAGGGAAGACCGGGGGCGACCGTCCTCACCACCCTCTCCGGATGGCTGTACGGCTCGGCGTACGCGAAGGTGGAGGTCAACGCCGACGAGACGGCGACCGGCCGCTTCCTCCCCGAGACGTACTCGTTCATGATGGCGCGCTCCCAGCAACCTCCGCCCACCGAGATCCACGAGACCCAGCCGGTGGACTCCGCGCGACCGCGACCGGCCACCGTCCCCCCGGACGCGCTCGACGACCCGACGGCCCTCTTCATCGCGCAACTCGCCGCCCCCCGGGCCCAGCACGGCGGGAGGAGCATGAACTCCGGCCCGGCGGTCGACTACTACGCGGACCAGGAAACCGGGTCGGTCTCGGCCGTCACCCGGCACGACGACGACACCTGGTCCGTCCAGGAAACCGGGCCCACCCCGCCATGGGACCTCATCGAAACCGCGTTGACCGAATGGCGGAACGCCGGTTCTCCCGCTCTGGAGCACTTCCGCATCGACATCACGTCCCACGAGCAAAGGGTGTTCGTCCCGGGCCACGACGCCCTCGCATGGCGGCTGCCATGCTGATCAGCACCGGTCTCTCGATGAGATGGATCTGCACATGACCACGCGATACCTCCGCTGGCGCAAGGCACGTCACAGCGACCCCAATGGCGCGTGCGTCGAAGTCGCTCGTGCCACCGATGGCGCCATCGGCGTGCGCGACTCCAAGGGCGATCCCGCCCTGGTCCTGGAGTTCGGTCGCCGCGAGTGGGCGTCCTTCCTGGGTGCCCTCAAGGTGGGTCGTCCCGGCTGATCGGTGCGGGGATCTAGCCTGGCCGGGTGGGTGACATCGGAGAGCTGGCGGGGCGGTTGCGGGAGTTCGCGGCCGTGCGGGAGTGGGAGCATTACCACACGCCCAAGAACCTGGTGATGGCGCTGGCCGGGGAGGTCGGGGAACTGGTCGCGGAGTTCCAGTGGCTGACGGCCGAGGAGTCGGCGCGGGTCATGGACGACCCTGCGGCCGCCGCCCGGGTGCGGGCCGAGCTCGGCGACGTCTTCGGCTACCTGGTCCGGCTCGCGGACGTCCTCGGTGTCGACCCGGTCGAGGCCGCGCTGGACAAGCACCGGGAGAACGAGCGGCGGTACGACCCGGCGGTCTACCGCGGCACGTACCGCAAGGCTCCCCCGCTCGCCTGAGATCGGGCGAACCGCCCTGATCGTCAGCGATCGCCGCTAGCCTGCTCGCGTAAGGAGTTGCGGCCCGACGGGCTTCCGCTGACCGCCGGTCAGGGACACGCCCCCATACCGCACGAGATCTTCGTGCTGCCTGGGGGTAGGTCCCGTGACGGTCTTCCGTCGCACCGCCATGGCTTTGCTGTCACCGGCCGAGGTCAAGTTCGCCGAAGTGATCGCCGAGCAGATGTTGATGAAGAACGGCGTCCGCGTCTCGGCGTCCGAGCGGCGGTCCTGGGAACGCAGCCTGCCGGTCGTGGCGCAGGACCTGGTCGACGCCGGGCTGGGCCATGTCGAGATGCTCGTCGAGTACCAGCTTCCGCTGACCAGCAAGCGCGCCGACGTGGTACTCGCCGGTGTCGATCGCCGGACGGGCGGTGACGCCTACCTCGTCGTCGAGTTGAAGCAGTGGAGTCACGCGGAACTCTGGGAGGAGGACCCGCGCCGGGTGCTGGTCCAGAACATGGGCGGCAAGCCCAAGCTCCATCCCGCACTCCAGGCGCAGGGCTACTGCGACTACATCCTCGACTTCGCCACCGTCCTGGCCGACCACCCGGACGCCGTCCACGCGGCGGCCTACCTGCACAACGCGCAGCGCGGTGACGTCCTCGACCTGTACGACGCGGTGAAGAACGACCGGACCCGGCTGTTCACGATGAGCACCCGGGGAGCGTTCGTGGAGTACCTGCGCGACCGGTTCGCCCCGGCCCCGGGCGCGCGGGCGGCCGACCGGTTGCTGTCCAGCAAGGTGCGTCCCTCCAAGCAGTTGCTGAAGGTCGCCGCCGAGGAGATCAAGAATCGGGAGCAGTTCGTCCTGCTCGCCGAGCAGCGCCTGGCCTACGAGATCGTCCTGAATCGGGTGGACAAGGCCCGGCGGGAGGACGTCAAGACGGTCGTGGTGATCAAGGGTGGCCCGGGCAGCGGCAAGAGCGTCATCGCGCTGTCCCTGTTGGGCGAGTTGTGGCGGCAGGGCCTCGGCGTCCTGCACGCGACCGGGTCCAAGTCGTTCACGCAGACGATGCGACGGCACGTGGCCAAGGGGTCCCCGAAGACCAAGACGCTGTTCAAGTACTTCAACAACTTCGTGGACGCGGAGAAGAACCGGCTCGACGTGCTGATCTGTGATGAGGCGCACCGCATCCGCGAGGTGTCGGCCAATCGCTTCACCCCGGCGCGGCTGCGCACCGGCAGGCCCCAGGTGGAGGAGTTGATCGACGCGGCCCGGGTTCCGGTGTTCCTGCTCGACGAGCACCAGGTCGTCCGGCCCGGAGAGATCGGCACCGTGCGGGAGATCCGCGACCGCGCGGCGTCCAAGGGACTGTCCGTCGTCGAGGTCTCGCTGGACGAGCAGTTCCGCTGCGGCGGAAGCCTCCAGTACGAGGAATGGGTGCTACGCCTCCTCGGTCTCGACGGCGGCAGTCCGGAACCGTGGCAGGACGACGACCATTTCGACGTCGCCCTCGCCGACTCGCCCCACGAACTCGAGTCGCTGCTCCGCGGCCGGATGGGCGGCGGCGACTCCGCGCGGATGACCGCTGGATTCTGCTGGCCCTGGAGCGCCGCCCGAGACGGGCGGCTGGTCCCCGACGTGGTGATCGGCGACTGGGCCCGGCCCTGGAACGTCAAGGGAGATCGCGCCGTGGGGGATGCCCCGCCCAGCGAACTGTGGGCCACCCAGGACGGCGGATTCGAGCAGGTCGGCTGCGTGTACACGGCTCAGGGCTTCGAGTACGACTGGAACGGCGTCGTCCTCGGCCCCGACATCGTCTACCGGGACGGCCGGTTGGTCACCGACCGGACGAAGAGCAGGGATCCCGCCCTCCGCCCGCGGACCGTCAGCGACGAGGACGCCGACAGGCTCATCCGCAACACGTACAAGGTCCTGCTCACCCGCGGCATGAAGGGCACGGTCCTCTATTCGGTGGACCGGCCGACACAGGACTTCCTCGCCGCTCTGATCGGCTGATCCCGCGTGGAAACGACGCCTGCGGGTCAGCCGGTCGCGGGCGGGTCCGCCACCACGTACGGGAAATGGTCGTCGCGGGTGTCGGAGAACTGCTCGGCGGTGAGCCCGGTTCGCATCGCGGAGTTCAGCACGAGGGAGAACATCACCTCGGGCGCGTTGTCGGCGAGGGTGCGTCCATTGTGCCGGGCGAAACCGAAGTCGCCGGGGGCGCCCGTCCGGTAGGGCAGGAGGTCGGGGAGCAGGCGCCGGGCCACGGCCCTGCCGTAGGCGACCGGGTCGCCGGCGGTGCCGTGCGCGGTGACGGCGCGGGCGACGAGCCGCGCGATGTGGTCGTTCTCGCCGTCCAGTTCCTCGGCGGGGTGGACGGTGTTCGCCTGGGCGGCGTAATCGCTGTCGTCGGGGCGGAAGATCGGCCAGATCATCGGGTGGCCTTCCCGGTTCACCTGCCGCCAGCCGCCGGCGTCGGTGGCCAGTTTCGTGGCCACCCAGACCCCGATGTCCTGGCCGGAGCCCAGATAGGGGTCCCGGTCGGAGGTCTCCAGCACGATGGAGTGGACGGTCGTGCCCGCGAAGTCGCTCTTGGCCGCGTCCGGGCTCCAGCCCGGCAGTTCGACCCGGGTGCCGTGTTTGACGGCGGCGTTGATGGCGCGGACCTGGGTCAGGTCGACGTAGAACGGGTCGCGGACCCGGCCGGCCCACAGCCGCAGCCCGTCCAGGCCCGGGACGGGGGCGTGGGTGCGTCCCTCGGCGAGGAGGTCGCCGGCCGCCGTGTCGTCGCCCGCGTCGGCGCCGGTCAGGACGTGCAGGGCCATGGACTGCCCGCCGGATCGGTCCGGCTCGCCGAAGGTCACCCGGTAGGTGAGGTCCTCCCGGGCCGCGCCGCCCCAGTGGACCTTGAACTCGTAGCGGGCCTCGGGGTGGAAGCCCGGTCGTGCGCCGGGTCCGGTGAGCGAGCTGTTCACGTCCAGGACGAAGGCGGTTCCCGCCTCGCCGCGGAAGACGTAGAGGTCGGTGATGTCGAGCCGGCTGTCCTGGCGGGCCGGTTCGGAGTCGAGGTGGTGGGACATGGCAGTGATCTCACATGTCGTGTGAATGGTCTGCCGAACGCCCTCCCTCGATCATTGGCGGGATAAATGAGTCGGACGCCCAAGGTCGGGTGAAATATCAGGCCGTAGGGTGTGCCGGGCTCCAACACCGTCCCAAGCCGGCGCCGGATCGGCTCACGGCCGGCCCGGGCGGGGCAGGGCGAGATGGGCCCAGACGGTGTGCCCGGCGCCCGGGTCGCCGGTGTAGCCCATCGGCAGGGCCAGCGCGGCGACCGCCGCCAGGCCGCGGCCGTTCTCGCTCCACGACTCCGCGGGCCGTCCCGGCGCGATGGCGGGGACCGCGCCGCCGCCCAGGTCACGTACGGCGATGCGGACATGGTCGCCGAGGGCGATCTCGACGCCGAACCAGCCGCCGGGCTCGCCCGACCGGGTGTGCAGGATCGCGTTGGCGGCCAGTTCGGAGACGACGAACCTCGCCTCGTGGTCGCATCCGGTGTCGACGAGCAGGAGCGCGGCGAACCGCCGCGCGTCCGCCACCCGGTCAGCCTGGCCCGGGTACGTCCGCCGCCAGGTCAGGGAACCGCTCTGCCGCCATCTCTCGGGCGACATCGGCTGGGGCCGCGTTCCGGCCGGTGTCGTGGTCTCGTCCGGTGTGCGGGAACGGGCGGCATTACGGGAGATCCTTCTGGCGACCGTCATCCGGATCCCTCCCTCACTCGGCTCACCCGCCCGAGCTTTCGTCCCGTGGATCGGCTCACCGGCCAGGCGTGCGGGCGCTCCCCGCCCGCCATTCAGCCGACCGCGGTGAAGGTTCTGTCGGCCTCACGATATTGCGAGACAGGGCTTCGCACTCGAAGTGTCGGAAACTTGCAATGCACTGGACATTCCGGATTCAGCGGCGGCGTCGCGGGATGCCTCGCCACGGTCACCGTGCGTAGGAATATCGGCCCCCAGCCTCCACCGGTCGATCACCTGGGGAGTTTATGCCTCCCGGCAAATGACAGGCATGGGCCCACAGGCCCATGTTGAGGCCCATACCGGGCCCAACCCCGGCGCGCCTCCGGAACCTCCGGCGAGCAGGCCGGTGCCTTCGCGGTTCCGGTGGCCGGGGACAGAACAGCCCACCGGACGCACGGCCTAGGGTGGGCTTCTTCCGCTGTCTTTCGCCGGCCCGCGACCGGTCGCGGGCCGGCAGCGATCGGGAGGGCGCTGATGACGGTCGTCGTCCGCAGGGAAGGGCCGGTCACGCTGATCGGCATCGACCGGCCGGAGCGCCGCAACGCCGTCGACCGGCCGACCGCCGAGGCGCTCGCCGCGGCGTTCCGCGACTTCGACGCCGATCCGGACGCCGCCGTCGCGGTGCTCCACGGAACGGGCGGGACGTTCTGCGCAGGCGCGGACCTGCGGGCGATCGGCACCGCGGACGGCAACCGCGCCGAGCCCGACGGCGACGGCCCGATGGGCCCCACCCGGATGCGGCTGTCCAAGCCGGTGATCGCCGCGATCAGCGGGCACGCCGTGGCCGGCGGCCTCGAACTGGCGATCTGGGCCGACCTGCGGGTGGCCGACGAGACGGCCGTCTTCGGGGTGTTCTGCCGGCGCTGGGGGGTGCCGCTGATCGACGGGGGCACCGTCCGGTTGCCGCGCCTCATCGGACGAAGCCATGCGATGGACCTCATCCTCACCGGCCGCCCGGTGGACGCGGCCGAGGCGCTGCGGATCGGGCTGGCCAACCGGGTCGTCCCGGCAGGGCAGGCGGTGGCGGCCGCCTGCGAACTCGCGGCCGACATCGCCCGCTTCCCGCAGACCTGCCTGCGTCAGGACCGCGCGTCGGCCCTGGACCAGGAGGGGCTGGACGAGCAGGAGGCACTGGCCGCCGAGTTCCGGCACGGCCAGGTGTCGCTGGCGGCGGACGCGCTCGACGGCGCGGCCCGCTTCTCCGCCGGAGCCGGCCGGCACGGCTCCTTCGACTCCCTGTGACCGCGTACCCGGCGCCCCCGGGGGTGCCGGGGGCGCCGGGCGGGTGCTCAGCCGAAGCGGCGGTTGAGGGCGGGGATGCGGCGGAGGACGAGGGTGTCGAAGAGCAGGGCGGCGATCATGGTGATGCCGGCCAGGGGGAACAGGACGCCCAGGACGACCATGATGGCGATCAGGCCGAAGCTGGTGCGTTTGTCGGCCGGGCGGGCGGGGGCGCCCAGTTTCCCTTCGGGGCGGCGTTTCCACCACATCCACGCCCCGGTCACCGTCAAAGTGATCAGCGCGAGGCACGCGCCGAGCATGACCAGCAGGTTGGGCAGGCCGTAACGGCGGCCCTCGTGCAGGGAGATGCCCTGCTCGACGCCCTTGGCCAGCACCCCGTACTCCGACCACCCGTAGGAGCCAAGGACCTTGCCGGAGTACTGGTCCACGTGCAGAGTGCGCTGCCGGCCGGGGTCGCGGCGTGAATCGACGTTGACGGTGTAGACGCCGCGCGGTCCCTTGGGCAGCAGCACGATGAAGTCGCACTCGGGGGGCGGGCAGTGGGTGGCCTGGGCGCGGGCCGCGGCCAGCGCGGTCTCCACGGGGATGGCCCCCACCGCGCCGCCGGTGTGCCCGCCGTGCCCGGCGTGCCCGCCGCCGGGGGTGGAGGAGGGGACGGGCTGTTTCTCCCCGGCCCAGGGCACCTTGGTGGCCGGGTCCTGGGTCAGGTCCCCGGCCAGCGGGGTGGACTCGCGGGCGTACTTTTCCCCGTCGGGAGCGGTGGAGCCCAGGCGGGCGGACAGGTTGCTCAGCCCCTCGCCCCACACCCCCGACCAGGGCAGGCCCGACAGGATCAGGAACACGATGACGATCCCGGCGCTCGCGCCGGTCAGCGCGTGCACCCGCCGCAGCAGCGGCCGGCCGTTACGGCCGTTGCGGGTGCCGCCGCCGGTGCGAGTGGCGCCGTCCGCGCCGGTGGCCGCGTCCGCTCCGGTCCCGGGCCCGTTGCCCTTGCGGTTGCGGAGTTTGTTGCGGGCCGGGCCGCGTCGCCACAGGTACAGCCCGCTGCACACCAGGATGAGCGCCCAGCAGGCGGAGGCCTCCACGATCCGGTCGCCGACCTTGCCGGCCATGAGCTCACCGTGGATGGTGCGGACCTTCCGCATCAGGGTGGCGGACTCGTCGACCTCCCCCAGCACCTTGCCGGTGTAGGGGTTGACGTACACCGACAGTCCGGGCGCGAACGGGCCGCTCTCCTTCCCGGCCAGCGTGACCTTGGTGGAGCGGTCCGGTTTCGTCGCCGGGATCACCGACACCATCGGCCGGTCCGGATGCGTGGCGGTGGCCGCCCGGATCTGCGCTGCCAGCGGCTGCGCCGTCCCGGCGGGCCGCACGGCCATCAGGTCCCGGTACCGCCATTCCTCGTATGGGGACTTGAACAGGTACACCGATCCGGTGATCGCCAGGACGAGCAGTACGGGGGCGACGACCAGACCGGCGTAGAAATGCCACCGCCACACGGCCCGGTAGCGAACCCCCTGGTCAGAAGGGGAGGGCGGCCCGACCGACGGTCGGGCGGCAGTATCCACGGACATGGTGAACTCCTCGAACGACATACGGCCGCACGGCGGCGAGAGGACTCCGGTGGAATCCGGTGACCGGGAGCGAGGCGCGTTCGCCCCCGGCCACCGGAGCTGAGGGTCGGCCTGGAAGGCCGGGCCGGATGCCCGTCACGGGCTCGTGATCGGGACGTCTGTGCTGCGGGGCGGGTGCGGGGTCCGCCCGGGTCGATGGCCGCCGTGGGGTACGTGGCCGGTGCGGGAGGGGTCTGCGGTGAGCGCCGGAGGCCGGGCCTCCGGCGCTCACCGGGTGGTTACCGGTGACCGGGACCGGGGCGCGTCCGCCCCCGGCCACCGGGGCCTGTCATTCCTCGGCCAGCCAGCCGATCATGATTCCCATCACGTTCTTGTGGCCGTGGTCGGAGACGTACTTGGCGGAGATCCGCAATCGGTCTCCCTTGTTGATCGTTGCCACCGGATCACCGAGACAGGTCGTCATCGACGAGATCTCCTTGTTCCCGTGCATGTCGATGAATTCGGGTGTCTCGCCGGACCTGGCGACCGAGTCGCAGTACAGCTGTCCGGTGGTGGCGTTGGTGAGCTTCACCGAGTGGCCGCCGTGGTGCACGTGGCCGCCGATCGCGATGAGCTTGCCGCTGATCGAGGAGGTCCAGTCCCAGGTCTTGACGTTCTCCCCGGCGGGGACGTCGTAGTACGGGAGCAGGCAGCCGCCGGCGTCCATCCAGAACGGGGTCAGCGGCTTGAGGCCGGAGTTGCTGTCGGCGATGGTGTAGGTGATCTCGATGTAGACGGTCTTCTCGTCCGGGCTCATGGTCATGAGGTCGTAGATCATGTTCCACCGGTCGCCCTTGTTGACGCGGTAGCCGTAGCCCGCGGGCAGGGTCCGGCCGGTCCGCTCGTTGCCGGAGGCGAAGATCCGCTTGCCGACCAGCGTCTGTGGCCAGAAGGCGCAGGTGACGTCGAGCTTCAGGGCATGGTTGAGCACGATGTGGTGCATCATCGGGCCGGTGTCGACGTTGGCGTTCGTGCCGTCCGGGTAGGTGAAGTCGGGCTGGATCCCGGTGATGAAACAGTCGTCACAGGGGCGCGGGATGTCGAACGCGAACTCGTTGGCCGCGATCTCAGCCAGCAGGCCGCGCTCTTCGTGGGTCCCCGTGGGGTTCCCGGGGAGCGTGAACGGCCCGTAGCGCACGACCTTCGTGGTGGTCGGCACGGCGGCGGCGGGAGCAGCGGCGGGGGCGGCTTGGGGAGCCTGGGGGGCGGCCGCCTTACCGACCGCTCCCGCGGTACCGGTACTGAGCGAGGCCGCCACCAGCATCACGGCGGCCACGAACGACAGTCTTCGTAGGGACAACGGTCTTCCTCCTCTAAAAGAACCCAGTCCACTGGGACACGTAAGTGCGCCGACCTAAATCAAACGGTGCCCCACAGGATGAAGTCTATTAAACTGTGTGTCAATAGTAGATCGAGAACTACGCAGCCCTACGTGCCTACACCGTTCCACAGCCAGCGATCCATTCCTGAGAGATGAATAATGGATTGGCCATTAGCACTCACAAATAGATCTATCAGCGAACTACGAGAGGGTCTTCTCCGTAGCTCCGAAGACCTGCGACAACGGCAACGGCCGCACCACCGCACCCGTCGCCATCACCAAAGAACCGCCCCGAGCTGGGCGGATACCGACATGCCGAGCGCCCCGGCCAACGAGATCCCGCCGCGGCCGACCGCGCAATCGAATGATCGGCCACAGAATGGCGCCAGCCCAGACCCCATGTCAATAGATCTTTTCGAGGTACAGGAGCAACCGAACGCCCAGCCGGCAACAACACCCGGTGCGGAAAAGCATCGCCGCCAGGACACAAAAAAATAGGCGCCGGCTATCAGTCACCCCAAAGCCCACACCCGTCAAACAAAACTCCGAAATAAAATGCTCGCACAGCTGCGGAGATTTCGCGCGGGGCCCGTCCGCGATCACCCGCCTCCGGTTCAGCGGACGCCGCGCGGGCGGAACTGGACGCTGAGGCGCGGGCCGACGGAGCGGGCGGTCTTGGGCACCGCGTGCTCCCAGGTGCGCTGGCAACTGCCGCCCATCACCAGCAGATCGCCGTGGCCGACGTCGTGGCGCACCACCGGGCCACCGCCGCGCGGGCGGAGCAGCAGCGGGCGGGGGGTGCCCAGGGAGACGATCGCGACCATGGTGTCCTCGGTCGCGCCGCGCCCCTCGGTGTCGCCGTGCCAGGCCACGCTGTCGCGGCCGTCGCGGTAGAGGCAGAGGCCGGCCGTGCGGAACGGCTCGCCGAGTTCGGCGGCGTAGTGCGCGTCGAGCGCCCGCCGCGCCTCGTCCAGGACGGGGTCGGGCAGCGGCTCGCCCTCGCGGTAAAAGGCGAGCAGCCGGGGGACGTCGATCACCCGGTCGTACATCCGGCGCCGCTCGGCGCGCCAGGGGACCGCCCGCAGCAACCGCTCGAACAGCGCGTCGGCGCCCCCGAGCCAGCCCGGGCGGACGTCGACCCAGGCGCCGCCGGCCAGCGGCGTGCGCCGGACCGAAGCTCCCAGCGGGCCGGGGCCGGCCGGGCCGCCGCAGTCGAGCAGCGACCCCTGGAACCCCTCCATCACCCGCCGAGCGTAGCATCAGCCTTCAAACAGGTGTTCGATCGAACGGGTTTTCCACAGGTGGGCGGTTACCGAGTCGGGACCGGGGCGATTTCCGTAGAGTTGGCGAATGACCTCCCTTGAGATCGACTCCACGGCGAGCGAGGCGGCGCAGACCCTGCAGCGCGTCTTCGGTTACGACTCGTTCCGGGGCGACCAACAGGAGATCATCGAGCATGTCATCGCCGGTCACGACGCGCTCGTGCTCATGCCGACCGGGGGCGGCAAGTCGCTCTGCTACCAGATCCCCGCGCTGGTGCGGAAGGGCGTGGGCGTCGTCGTCTCGCCGCTGATCGCGCTCATGCAGGACCAGGTCGACGCGCTGCAGGCGCTGGGCGTCCGGGCCGGGTTCCTCAACTCCACGCAGGACCTCGACGAGCGGCGCACGGTCGAGGCCGCCTTCCTCCAGGGCGAGCTCGACCTGCTCTACCTGGCGCCCGAGCGGCTGTCGGTGGAGTCCACGCTGCGGCTGCTCGACCGCGGCACGATCTCGCTGTTCGCCATCGACGAGGCGCACTGCGTGTCCCAGTGGGGGCACGACTTCCGACCCGACTACCTCGAACTGTCCAGGCTGCACGAGCGCTGGCCCGACGTGCCGCGCATCGCGCTGACCGCGACCGCCACCAAGGCCACCCACGCCGAGATCGCGTCCCGGCTGAACCTCGACGACGCCCGGCACTTCGTGGCGAGCTTCGACCGGCCCAACATCCAGTACCGCATCGTCCCGAAGAACGACCCGAAGAAGCAGTTGCTGCAACTGCTGCGCGCCGAGCACGCCGGCGACGCCGGCATCGTCTACTGCCTGTCCCGCAACTCCGTGGAGAAGACCGCCGCGTTCCTGGTCGAGAACGGCGTCCCGGCGGTGCCCTACCACGCCGGGCTCGACTCCCGCACCCGGGCCGAGCACCAGTCGCGCTTCCTGCGCGAGGACGGCCTGACCGTGGTCGCCACCATCGCGTTCGGGATGGGCATCGACAAGCCCGACGTGCGGTTCGTCGCCCACCTCGACCTGCCCAAGTCCATCGAGGGCTACTACCAGGAGACCGGCCGGGCCGGGCGCGACGGCCTGCCCTCCACCGCCTGGATGGCCTACGGCCTGCAGGACGTCGTGCAGCAACGCCGCATGATCGACACCTCCGAGGGCGACCTCGCGCACCGCCGCCGGCTGAGCGTCCACCTCGACGCCATGCTGGCACTGTGCGAGACGGTCGAGTGCCGCCGGACGCAACTGCTCGCCTACTTCGGCCAGCAGGGCACCTCGTGCGGCAACTGCGACACCTGCCTGGCCCCGCCGGAGTCGTGGGACGGCACGATCCCCGCGCAGAAGGTGCTGTCGACCGTGGTCCGGCTCGACCGGGAACGGGGGCAGAAGTTCGGGGCCGGCCAGATCGTCGACATCCTGCTCGGCAAGCGGACGCCCAAGGTCGAGCAGTTCCGCCACGACTCCCTGAAGGTGTTCGGCATCGGAACCGAACTGCGCGACATCGAGTGGCGGGGGGTCGTCCGCCAGTTGCTGGCCCAGGGGCTGCTGGCCGTCGAGGGCGACTACGGCACGCTGGTGCTCACCCCCGCGAGCACCACGGTGCTGCGGGGCGAACGCAAGGTGCCGCTACGCCGCGAACCCGAGCGCGCCGCCCGGCCCGCCAAGGCGGCCAAGGCCAAGCGCGGCGCCCCGGTCGACCTGCCCGAGTCGGCCGTCCCGCTGTTCGAGCGGCTCCGCGCCTGGCGCGGCGCCACCGCCAAGGAGCAGGGCGTCCCCGCCTACGTGATCTTCCATGACGCCACGCTGCGGGAGATCGCGGCCCGGGTCCCGTCCTCGCTGACCGAACTGGGCACGGTGAGCGGTGTCGGCGAGAACAAGCTGGCCAAGTACGGCCAGCAGATCCTCGACGTCCTCGCGGAGACCGACCCGGCGACCTGAGCCCCGCCCGGCGGCCTTTCCCGCTCCCGGCCGACCACGGAAAGCGGCGGCCCGGAGCCTCTACCCCTTGGATCAGCATCCGGGGCGTTACGGCGCACCGAATGCCGAAGGATCCGCCGCCGGGTAGCGCCGTGGCGATCGGTACACCGCAGCCGGTGGTCCCGATCCCGGGATCCGCGCTGGGAGGTTTCAGCGCAGGGGAGGTTCAGCGTGCCGGGTGGGTGGGGGCAGCGTCCGTGGGGCCGGTGCGGACGAACCGGCGGTCGTGGGCGTCCAGGTCGGACAGGGGGCGGGCCGAGCGCAGGATGACGTCGAGGGCGCGGGCCGGGTCGGCCGCGTAGCAGCCGCTCCCCCACGCGCCGTTGGCCTCGACGACGCTCCAGCGCTCCGTTCCGGTCGCGTCGCGCATGAGGCCGACGTCGACCACGGTCGCGCTGGGCAGGGTCTGCGCCGCACTGGCCAGGAGGTCGACGGCGAAGCCCAGTACCGCCGCCCGCCGGGGGTGGCCGTCCAGCGGGGCCAGGGCGGGTTCGCCGTCGGCGGCGTACTGGCTGCCGGTGCGCACCGTCCCGTCCGCCACGTACAGGCGGAACTCGGCCAGGAACCGGACCTGCTCGGTGACCAGCACCACCGTGCCGGGGTCGATCGCGTCCGGGCCGGGCAGCCGGCTGCCGTCGGCGTACGTCATGGCGCGGACGTCCTTGCTGTTCGGCACCTTGACGAACACCGGGCGGCGCAGCAGGTACGCCTGCTCGATGGGCATGGTGACGATCTCCCGGCCGGTGAACTCCCGCGGGAGGTCGGCCAGCCAGCGGGGCGGCGCCTCCAGCAGGGCGATGCCCAGCCCTGCGGCGAGCCGGTCGGCCCGGCGCAACCCGCAGTACAGGTGCGCGCCGCTGCCGCGCAGCGCGTCGGGAAGCGGCTCACCGTCGAGTTCGATCACCCGCAGCCCGAGTTCCGCGGCCGCCCGGGGCAGGGCCCGGCTCGACCGGGCGGGGCGATGCCCGAAGACCAGGGTGTTCATCGGGGAATCATCTCCCCGAAGCGGCGCCCCGTTCGACCGGATTATCCGCGCCAGGAGTTGACGAGGTCCCGGAGGACGGTGGGGTCGTACTCCACGCCCCGCTCGTCGAGCTCCTGCACGACCAGCTCGCCGTCGCCGCCGTGCCGGGCGAGCAGGCGGTAGACGGCGTAGGGGAACCAGTGGTTCTCGCGGGTCTTGCGCATGTCCTCTTCGTAGACCACGTGCCCCTCGCCGAGCAGGTCGGCGCAGGCCGCGAGGACGTCGCCGTTGTGCCGGCCGAGTGCCGTCATCATCAGCTGCCGCATCTCCTCGGGCTCGTCCGCGGTGGCCGTGGCGGTCGCGGCGGGGGCCGGGGCGGGAGCGGGCGCCGGGGCGGGCTTCTTCCCGGTGGCGGCCGGGCGGGTGCCGTTCATGGCGTGCCGTCCCTTGGGCTCCTCGTCGTGGGCCTGGGTCGGGGCGCCGATCGCCTTGTCGGCGGGCCGGGCCAGCTGGGGGGCGACGGCGACCGGCATCAGGGCGATCTGCCGCAGGGTGACCGAGGCGATGGCGCGCTGCGGCTCGGGGGGCGGCTCCGGCTTCTCCTCGGCCGCCTCCTGGACGTAGCGATGCAGCGTGCGCAGCAGGACGAACAGTCCCAGCATGGACACGATGGGCGGTACCGCCGCGGTCGCCTGGTAGGAGAACTCCCGCGAGGAGACGTGCCCCACGTTGAAGATGAGGCTCGCGGTCCAGCCGGCCAGCGCGATGAGCAGCGGCAGGGAGAAGTCCAGCCAGCTCATCATGTGCCGGCGGTGGAGCACGAACGCGTCGATCGCCAGGAGGAAGAGGCCGAGTTCGCCGACGATGATGAACAGGTCGACCATCAGCGGGAAGGACTGCGCCTTCCAGCCGGTGAGACCGTGTTCGAGCGCCCAGTGGTACAGGCCGGCATAGGACTGCGCGAAGCCGCCGCCCGTGGCGATCAGCACCGCGGCGGCCATGATGCCGACGGCGCTCCAGCGAGTGAGACTGCGAGCCTTGTCACCGGCCGTCATGTCGTGGCTCCCATTACCCGTCGCAGTGGAACATCGTGAGCTTCAGGAGGATATCGGCTGGTTACCGCTTCCGGCGGGCGGTTCGCCACTCACGTTCCGAGCAAATGAGCAACAGACCAGAAAACCAGGAAGTTTGTCCGATTTATCCCATTTGCCGCGTGGTCATCACCCCACGAGATCACTGTATTCACCCTGTTCACGGCAATACCGGGCAATACATCACGGGTTGATGGAGACTTCACAAATAGTTGGCGGCGTGGACGAGGCACGACCCTACGCTCCGCCCATGTCACCTTCCCGACCTTTCAGACGAATCCGCCAAGGTGCGGGGGCCCTCGCCGTCACCCTCACCGCAGGACTCCTGGTCGCCCTCGGCGCCACCGGAGCCCAGGCCGAACCCGGCACAGTGGTGATCAGTCAGGTGTACGGCGGAGGTGGCAACTCCGGCGCGCCTCTCACCCATGATTACGTCGAACTGTTCAACCGCGGCTCCGCACCGGTGGACGTGACCGGCTGGTCCGTGCAGTACGCCAGCGCCACCGGAACCGGCCACTTCGCCGCCGCCAGGACGACCCTGCAGGGCACCATCACCCCGGGCGGGTACCACCTGGTCCAGATGGGCGCCGGGGCCGGCTCCGGAACGGCGCTGCCGGCACCGGACGGCACCGGCTCGACCGCGATGAGCGCGACCGGCGGCAAGGTCGCCCTGGTCCGCTCCGACCAGGGCCTGGCCTGCAACGGCGGCGCCACCCCCTGCGACGACGCCCAGCGGGCCCTGATCTCCGACCTCGTCGGCTACGGGAGCGCCGACTTCTTCGAGGGAGCCGCCGCCCCCGCGCTGTCGAACACCACCGCAGGGCTGCGCAACGGCAACGGATGCGCCGACACCGACCACAACGCGACCGACTTCACCGCCGGCGCCCCGGCACCGCGCAACACCGCGACGACCGCGGCCCCCTGCGCCGGCGGCCCCGAACCGACCCCGACACCCACCCCGACGCCGACCGGGAACCCCTGCGACACCCCCGCCACGCACGAGATCGCCCAGGTGCAGGGCACGGGCGAGGGCACGCCGCTGGCCGGGCAGACCGTCCGGGTCGAGGGCATCGTCACCGGCGACTTCCAGGGCACCGACCAGCTGGGCGGCTTCTTCGTCCAGGACCCCACGCCCGACGCCGACCCCGCCACCTCCGACGGGTTGTTCGTCTTCTCCCGCACCGAGGTGCGATCCGGCGACCGGGTGCTGGTGACCGGCCGGGCGATCGAGTTCAACGGGCTCACCGAGCTGTCCCCCGTCACCGCGGTGGACGTGTGCGGCACCGGCACCATCGCCCCCGCCGCCCAGCAGCTCCCCCGGACCGGCTCGCCGGAGCCGCAGGAAGGCATGCTGCTCACCTTCCCGCAGCGGCTGACCGCCAGCGAGCACTACCAGCTCGGCCGGTACGGCGAGGTGACGGTGTCGGCGGGCGGCCGGCTGTTCCAGCCCACGGACGGGCGGCACGGCGTCACCCAGGCCGGTAACGACCTGCGCCGGCTGCTGATCGACGACGGCTCCACCCGGGAGAACCCGGCCCAGATCCCCTACCTCGACCCGGCGGCGCTGCGGCTGGGCGACACGGTGACCGGCCTGACCGGCGTGCTGAGCTACGGCTTCGGCTCCTACCGCCTGCAGCCGACCGAGCCGGTGGCCTTCACCCGGAGCAACCCGCGGCCCGCCGCGCCGGCCAAGGTCGGCGGCGATGTGAAGGTGGCCTCCTTCAACACGCTCAACTGGTTCACCACGCTGGGCTCCCGAGGGGCCGGCACCGAGCAGGAGCGCGAGCGCCAGCTCGCCAAGCTCGCCGCCGCGATCAAGGGGCTGAACGCCGACGTGATCGGCCTGATGGAGGTCGAGAACAACGGTGACGTGGCCGTGCGGGCGCTGGTCGACCGGCTCAACGCGGAGGCCGGCGCCGGTACCTACGCCTGGGTCCGCAACCCGAACCCGGGCACCGACGAGATCCACGTGGCGCTGATCTACCGGCCCGGGAAGGTCCGCCCGGTGGGCCCGGCCCGGTCGTCCGACGAGCCGGTGTTCGAGCGGCCGCCGCTGGCGCAGACGTTCATGCGCACCCGCGGCAGCCTGCCGTTCACCGTGCTGGTCAACCACTTCAAGTCCAAGAGCTGCGGGGACGCCACCGGACCCGACGCCGACCAGGGAGACGGGCAGGGTTGCTGGAACGCCCGCCGCGTCCTCCAGGCCAAGGCGCTGGCGGCGCTGGCCCGCCGGGTGCCCGCTCCGCTGGTGATCGGCGACCTCAACGCCTACGCCGCCGAGGACCCGATCAAGACGCTCGCCGCGGCCGGGCTGACCAGCCAGACCGAGCGTTTCGTGCCCGCGGACCGGCGCTACAGCTACGTCTTCAACGGGCAGGCGGGCGAACTCGACCACGCCCTGGCGGGCTGGACGCTGGCGTGGCGGGTCACCGGCACCACGATCTGGCACATCAACAGCGACGAGCCGCTGATCCTCGACTACAACACCGAGTACAACCCGCCGGGCCTCTACCGGCCGGACGCCTACCGCTCCTCCGACCACGACCCGGTGCTGATCGGCCTGCGCCTACCCGGCCTCGGCTGACCCGGCGCCGGCCTCCGGCCGGCCTCACGGAGAGGCTGGCCGGAGGCCGGCGGACGCCGGGCCACGGCAATGCCCGCCCCGATGCCGTGGTGAGACCAAAAGCCTCACCACGGCAGCGGTCCCGGCTGCCGCCCGCCACGGGGACCGAAGCATCTGCGTCCGTGATCCTTCAGCATTCAGGGCGTTATGGCGCACCGGATGCTGAAGGATCACTGGTCAGAGGGCGAAACGTGGCTGATCCTTCAGCGTTCGGGGCGCTCCGGCGCCTTGGATGCTGAAGGATCACGTCGGCAGAAGCCTCCGTGGAGGCAACCGGCGCGGCCGGGCCGGCATCGCGGGGAGGCTGCCGGCCTCGCTTCGAGGCGCGGTCTACGTGGATCTTCGGGAGAAATCGCCGGCGGCCGCCCGGTGGCACCTCCCACCCCTGGGGAGCCACCGGGCGGCCGTCGGTCCGCCGGGCGGCGGTCACGTTCCAGGTCCCGCCCGTCGAGGAGGATCTGACGGAACCCTTCGCGTCGCTCTGCCCGGCCCCGCGGTTCTCGACCGCGGCGACCTGGTACCTAGAGTGCCGTCGCTCCGTGCCCTGGGTGCTACATCCCGGTGACGTTCAGGTTTCATCTCAAGATCTTGTCGACCTGCACATATTCACGACTTATCCGGGCAGGGCGGATGAACCCGACGAAAGGAACGCCGGTGGACGAGCAGGACGTACGACACCGACTTCCTGTCGGCGTGCGACCGCTGGAACCGGGCGACCCTCGCGCCATCGGCGGCCATCCGCTGCTCGGCCGGGTCGGCCGGGGCGGCATGGGGACGGTCTACCTGGCCGAGGAGCCGGGCACGGGGCGGCCGGTGGCCATCAAGACGGTCCACCCCCGGCTGGCCGCCGATCCGGCCTTTCGCGCCCGGTTCCGGGACGAGGTCCGGCTGGCCGGCCGGGTCGCCTCGTTCTGCACGGCCCAGGTGCTGACGCACGGCGAGCAGGACGGCGTCCTCTACATGGTCAGCGAGTACGTCGGCGGGGTCTCCCTGGCCCGCCGGATCGCCCAGAGCGGGCCGCTGCCCCACCCGGAACTGCACGGCGTGGCGGTGGGAGTGGCGACCGCGCTGGCCGCGATCCACGCCGGGGGGCTGGCGCACTGCGACCTCAAACCCGAGAACGTGCTGCTCACGCTGTCGGGTCCACGGGTGATCGACTTCGGTATCGCCCGGGCGCTGGACACACCGGCCGTGCCGCCCGCGCCGGGCACCGTCCTGGGCACCCCCGGCTGGATCGCGCCCGAGGTACTCACCGGCGTGGACGCCGGCCCCGCCGCGGACGTCTTCGCCTGGGGCTGCCTGGTGCTCTACGCGGGAACGGGACGCCCGCCGTTCGGCGGCGGAACCTCGATCGAGGTGGCCCGCCGGGTCGTCCACGGGGAGCCCGACCTGACCGGCGCCGTCGCGACGGCCGGGCCACTGCTGCCGCTGATCGAGGCGGCGCTGGCCAAGGCCCCCGCGGACCGGCCCGCCGCCCCGCAACTCATGCTCGCCCTGGTCGGCGAACTCGCCGAGATCCGGCCGCGGCGCCCGGGCGCCACCCGGCCGCCCGGGCGCCGCCCGATGCCCTCGGCCCCCGGCGGGCGCGGCCCCGAGCGCACCCCGGAGCGCACCATCGCCCTGCACCTGCCCATCGCCCTGCCCGCCGCGGCCTCCCGGAGGGACCGCCGCCTGCCGTTCCCCGTGCGGTTGCCCGCTCGGACCCGCCGCGGCGCGTTCCACCGCGTCCCGGGCGAGGACACCGCGCCCGCACCGCTGCTCGCCGAGAACGGCGCCCCGGCCCGCGGGGGCGGAAATCCGTCCATCAGGACGGGCGGGCCGTCCGCCGGACGCGGTGCGACGTTCGGCGGACACGGTGCGACGTTCCGCGGATCTCGCGGTGCCCGCCCGTTGCTCGGCGGGGCGGGCACGCCGTTCCGCGGCGCCGGTGCCCCGTTCGGCGCGGGCCTACAGGTCGGTTCCGGGAGCCGGGTCCGGCGAGCGGTGCCGCTCGCCGGGGCAGCGGCGGTGACGCTGCTGGCCGGGCTGCTGGCCGGCTCGGGCGCTTCCGGTGACCGGACGTCGCAGACCTCGCCCGGCCCGGAGCGCCCACCGCAGACCGGACCCGCCCGGCCCGGCCCGGCCGCGACCCCGCGGATGGTCGTCCAGGGTGAGGCGCCCGCACCGGCCACCGGGGACCCGGGCCGGGAGAAGGGCGAAGACCAGGGGAAGAAACGCGACCGGTCCGGTACGTCGGGGCACGGGCATCGCGATTGAGCCGGGAAGGCCGGTCAGGTGCGCCAGATCAGGACGAGGGCGCAGTCGTCGTCACGGGCGGCCGCCATGGTCTTGACGATCTCCTCGGCGCCCTTGCGGAAGCCCTGCGGCACCAGCCGTTCGGCCTCGCCGAGCAGCCGGTCGATCCCGGCGTCGAGGTCGCTGCCCGGCGACTCGACCAGGCCGTCGGTGTACAGGAGCAGCGCGTCGCCCGGCCGCAGCATCCCGCGATCGGCGTCGCCCCGCACCTCGGGCACCACCCCGAGCACCACGCCGTTGGCCGAACTGACCCGCCAGGTGCCGCTGCCCGCGTCGAACTGCACGGCCGGCGGATGCCCCGCCGACTCGACGGTGTACTCGCCGGTGGTCAGGTCGACGACCAGGTGCACCGCGGTAACGAAGCCCTCGTCCCAGCGCTGCCGCTGGAGGTAGGAGTTGCAGGCCGGCAGGAACCGGTCGGGCTGGATCGATCCAAGGAGCCCGCCGAAGGCTCCGGAGAGCATCAGCGCCCGTGTCCCGGCGTCCACACCCTTGCCCGAGACGTCCACCAGGGCCAGTTCGAGGGTCTTCCCGTCGCAGGAGGAGACCATGAAGTCACCGCCGAACGACGACCCGCCCGCCTGGACCATCACCACCCGGGAGTCCCAGCCCGCCGGCAGTTCCGGCATTTCACCCTGGCGGCGCAGCCGGTCGCGCAGTTCCAGCAGCATGTACTCGCCGCGCAGGCCCTGCACGCCGAGCTGCTGGCGGGTGTAGGCCAGAACGAGCGCCAGCGCCCCGGCGAGCAGGATCGTGGCGATGATGCCGGGGCCGACCGTGGAGAAGCCGAGCCGCCACATGTCGTAGGCGAGCACCACCACGACCACGCCGAGCAGCGCGGCGAACGCCCGAACCCGTAGCAGCAACCCGCCGGCCAGCACGGTGAGCACCAGCGCGCCGGAGGGCGCCCACGTCCGCGACGCGGTGGCGGCCAGCCCGAGGCCGACGGCGACCAGGGAGAGTGCGGCGAACACGTACCGTTCGCGGGTCAGCCTGCCGCGCCGGAGCCACCGGTAGATCCACACGAGCACCGGGACGCGGCGCAGCACGGCGCGCAGCCTCGGCGGGAGAAGGTGGACCAGACGTTGCAGCATGACTCCGAAACTGTATCGAGCAACGGGGCGGCCCGGCGGAAATCCGAGCGACTCATGACTCTTCGAATCCACAAAGTCACCTCAGGTTACGCCGACCCGGGGCCCCGGAACACCACGCGTCGAAGGCCGTCCAGCGGCTACGCAGAGAAAGATCCGGGTATACGGCTTTTGTGACGAACCAGTCAGGCATGCGAATCACGGTGGACGCCGCGATGCGGGCACGCGACGTCTCCCGGGAGGATGCGGAGGGCGCGCCGCCCCCGGTCGTCCCCGCCAAGCCGTCCCGCCCCTCCAAGAACGAGCGCCGCCGGCTCGGCAAGCGGGGCGCGCCTCCGCCCCGGGGATGACGCCCGCCGGAACGCCACGGCCGCGGCGCCCGTGCGGGGTGCCGCGGCCGGACACGCGACCAAGGCGTTCGAGAACATCGGCGTCACCGTCGCCGCGGCGCCCTTGCGGGTGCCGCGGCCGGATAGGTGACGGGAGTGCCGGGAGAGTTCAGTACGGCAGGGGCGGAAGCTCGCCGGTCTCCTCGTACCGGCCGAGCATCTCGATGCGGCGGGTGTGCCGCTCCTCCTTGGAGTACGGCGTGGCCAGGAACAGCTCGACGAACCGGGTCGCGGTCTCCGTGTCGTGCTGCCGGGCGCCGATGCTGATGACGTTGGCGTCGTTGTGCTCGCGGGCGAGCGCCGCGGTGGCGTCGCTCCAGACCAGTGCGGCCCGCACGCCCTTGACCTTGTTGGCCGCGATCGCCTCGCCGTTGCCCGAGCCGCCGAGGACGATGCCCACGGTGCCGGGCTCGGCCGCGGTCCGTTCCGCGGCCCGGAGCACGAAGGGCGGGTAGTCGTCGACCGCGTCGTAGGCGACCGGCCCGCAGTCGACGGGCTCGTGCCCGGCCGCGGTCAGCCAGGCGACGAGGTGCTCCTTGAGCTCAAAGCCGGCATGGTCGGATCCGAGAAACACGCGCATGGCGGAAGTCTGACAG
Organism: Actinomadura craniellae; assembly: GCF_003289645.1. Classification (GTDB taxonomy): domain Bacteria; phylum Actinomycetota; class Actinomycetes; order Streptosporangiales; family Streptosporangiaceae; genus Actinomadura_D; species Actinomadura_D craniellae. The sequence goes on from NZ_QLYX01000016.1 coordinate 30,907, forward strand.
GTCCGCGCCCCGATCCTTGACAGGGGGCGTCGTTTCCGATCAGCGTGGCGGGGCGAAACCCTCCTCTTCCGGAGCATCCCGCCCGGTGCCGCCGGGCGCCACCTCCGGCCGGTCCGCAGGCCCTGCGTCCGCGCCGTGGCCGGCTCCGGCCGGAGCCGGATCATCGGAGCCCGCTCCGGCCGGGACGTCCGGCGCGCCGGAGTCTCCACCCGGCTCCTCGGCGGCCGGGGCCGCCGGTTCCCCCACGCCAGGCGCAGATCCTTCATCCGCCGGAGGCTCACCCGCACCCGGCACGGATCTCTCGCCTACCGGAGGCTCACCTCCACCCGGCATGGATCCCTCACCCGCCGGAGGCTCACCCGCGCCAGGCGCGGATCCCTCGTCCACCGGAGGCTCACCCGCTGCGGCAGGCGCCTCCGCCGCGGGCCCGGCGCCGGCCGGAGCCGGGGGCCCGTCCACAACGGGATCCGGGGCCGCCCCGTGGGCGGCTCCGGCCGGCACCCGTGGTCCGTCCTCGGCAGCAGCCCCCTCGCCCTCGGGAAGGTCGGCCTCCGCAGGCCCGGTTCCGGCCGGAGCCGGCGGTTCCGCCGCCTCTGAACTCACGCCGCCAGCCGGAACCGCGGAACCCGCCAGGTCAGGACCCGCGCCGCTGGCCGGAGCCGGCGGTTCCGCCGCCCCGGGGCCCGCGGTTCCGGCTGGAACCACGGGGCCCGCCGGGTCGGGGGCCGCGCCACCGGGCGGTGGCGGGGTTCCCCCCGCGGGAACGGGCGGGGGCGGAGGTTGGTGGGTCAGCGGGGGCGCGTAACCGGCCGGCGGGATGGGCGGCACCGGGAAGCCGCCGGTCGGCGTCGCGCCGGGTGACGCGGGCGGCGGCGCCCAGCCCGGTCCGGTGCTGGGCGGTCCGGCGCCGGGCGGCGGGGGGGCCGGGGGCGGTGCCTGCTGGGGGACGCCGCCGGGGCCGGAGAAGGCCGGGGCGCCCCTTCCGGGCCGGGTGGCGAGGTAGGCGGCCAGCAGCGCCAGCCCGGGCACCCAGCCGTACACCGCGCCGAAGGTCGCGGCCCCCTCGGTGCCCTGCCAGAGCGCCAGCGACAGCCGCGGGAAGGATTCGATCGAGCCCCGCTCCTCGGTCGCGTACAGGAGGGCGGCGCGCAGCCACCCGGCGGGCAGCGCGGCCAGCGTGGTCGCCCACCAGCCGAAGATGAGCGCGTGCGGGCCGTTCTTGACGGGATCCAGCCCGCGCAGGCCGGCCGCGAGCACCAGCGCCAGGCCGGCGAGCAGCACCACCAGGGCCAGGTCGTAGGCGAACATCCGGGCGACGCCCCCCTGGGCCTCGTCCGGCACCAGGATCCAGGACGGGAAGAGGAGGATGCCCAGCAGCGGGCCGACGCCCTCCCCGTAGGAGAAGGAGTCGCTGCGCTGGAGCGCCTCGCGCAACCACTGGTTGCCGAAGAGCAGGGCGATCAGCGCCACCGAGCCGAGAGCCGCAATGATCATCACTACCATGCGCCGGACGGTCATGCCGGGCAGGCTAATGCCGATCAGAACGGCGGGGAAGCCGCTACCGGGAAGGAAACTCGAATTCCGGGTCGATCTGGGTCACAAGATCCTCGCCCACTGCCCGATTGGCCCAACTAAGGGCGTTTTTCAGGTGGAACTCCACCGCCTGGCGCTGGAACCCGGCCCAGTCCTTGGTCCGGGCGTCCACGGCGGCCCGCATCCGGTCGAGCGCCGCCGCGTTGCCCGGTTCGAGCACCACCCCGGACCGCCCCTGCTCCAGGGCGCGCACCGCGGCGGACTGGCCGACCCAGGTCAGCAGGGCGTCGCCGACGTGCTCGCGCAGGTACGCCACGTCGTCCTCGCCCTGCACCTTGTTCCCGATCACCGCGAGGGGGATGTCGTACCCGGCGGCGTACTCGGCGTACTGCCGGTAGACCCCGACGCCCTTGCGGGTGGGCTCGGCGACCAGGAACGTCAGGTCGAACCGGGTGAACAGCCCGGAGGCGAAGGCGTCGGCCCCGGCGGTCATGTCGACCACCGCGTACTCGCCCGGCCCGTCGACCAGGTGGTTGAGGTAGAGCTCCACCGCTCCCGTCTTGGAGTGGTAGCAGGACACCCCCAGGTCGTCGTCACCGAACGCCCCGGTGACCAGCAGGGAGACGCCGTCGACCTCCTGGGCGAGGGCGTGCACCGGGTCGTCGCCGCCCAGCCGCAGCAGCCGGGAGCCGCGCCCGGGCGGGGTGGTCTTGATCATGTCCGCGGCGGAGGCGATGCGGGGGTTGTCGCCGCGCAGGTACTCCTTGATCGCGGGCAGTTCGTCGCCCATGGCGGGGATCTTCGCCGCCCGCTCCTCATCGAGGCCCAGTGCGACGCCGAGGTGCTGGTTGATGTCGGCGTCGATCGCCACGACGGGTGCGCCCCGCCCGGCCAGATGCCGGACGAACAGCGACGAGAGGGTGGTCTTGCCACTGCCACCCTTGCCGACGAACGCAATCTTCACAAAAACCCCCGAAGTGGCGATGAAAACCGTTGCCATTGTCAGGGTACAAGTGTTACCGGTCCGGGAACGCTGCGCAACCGGTTCAGCCGCGCCGCGCCACCGCCGGGTCGAAGCCGTACGGCAGCTCCAGCCGGTGCGCGTGCAACAGCTCCTCGTCGCCGAGGAGGTCGGGCGTGGGCCCGTCCGCGACGATCACCCCACCCGACAGGATCAGCGACCGCGGGCACAGCTGCGCCGCGTACGGCAGGTCGTGGGTGACCATCAGCACGGTGACATCCAGGCTCAGCAGGATCTCGGCCAGCTCCCGGCGCCCGGCCGGGTCCAGGTTGGAGGACGGCTCATCCAGCACCAGGATCTCCGGCTCCATCGCCAGCACCGTGGCCACCGCCACCCGGCGCCGCTGGCCGAAGCTGAGGTGCTGCGGCGGGCGGTCGGCGACCTCCGACATGCCGACCCGGGCCAGCGCCGACTCCACCCGGCTTTGCAGCTCCGCGCCGCGCAGCCCCAGGTTGGCCGGGCCGAAGGCGACGTCCTCGCGCACCGTCGGCATGAAGAGCTGGTCATCGGGATCCTGGAAGACGACGCCGACCCGGCGCCGGATCTCCCGCAGCGCCTTCCTGTCCTTCGGGTCGACCGCCAGCCCGCCGACCCGCACGGTGCCGAGCCCGCCGTTCAGGATGCCGTTCAGGTGCAGCACCAGCGTCGTCTTGCCCGCGCCGTTGGGGCCCAGCAGCGCGACCCGCTCGCCGCGGCCGATGACGACGTCGACCCCGTACAGCGCCTGGGTGCCGTCCGGATAGGCGTACGCGAGGCCCTGGACCTCCAGCGACGGCGGTGTCGTGCTCATCCCACCAGCCAGGCACCGGCGGCGACCAGGGCCGCCGCCGCGGGCAGCAGGGCCGCGGCCGTCCACTGGCCGGCGGTGGCGGGGGCCTCGTCCGCCGCCGGCATCCGGCCCTCGTAGCCGCGGCTCAGCATGGCCAGGTGGACGCGCTCGCCCCGCTCGTAGGAGCGCAGGAACAGCGCTCCGGCCGCCCGGCCCAGCACCCGCGCGTCGCGCAGGTCGCGCGGCTCGAAGGCGCGCGCCGCCCGCGCCACCCGCATCCGGCGCAACTCGCCGACGACGACGTCCAGGTAGCGCAGCATGAAACCGGCGATCTGGGTCAGCAGCGGCGGCACCCGCAGCCGCTCCACGCCGAGCAGCAGCACCCGCGGCTCGGTGGTGGCGGCCAGCAGGATCATCGCCGCCGCGCCCAGGCTCGCCTTGGCCAGGATGTTGGCGGCGGCCCAGAGCCCGCTCTCGCTGAGCGCCACGCCGAGCACCTCCACCCGGGGGCCGTGCGCGACGAACGGGATCAGCAGGGCGAACGCCACGAACGGCACCTCGACCGTCATCCGGCGGGCGACGAATCCGGCGGGCACCCGGGCCGCCGCGGCGACGGCCGCGAGCATGAGGGCGTAGGCACCGAAGGCCCACAGCCGCTCCCGGGGGGTGGCCACCACCGCGAGCACGAAGGCCACCGTCGCCACGATCTTGCACTGCGGCGGCAGCCGGTGCACGGGGGTGGCGCCCGGCCGGTGGAGCCGCCCGATCACGCTCAACTCGGGGTGTCGGCGGGTTCGCGGCGGCGCACCAGCCAGAACAGGCCGCCGCCGACCGCGAGGGTCAGGCCGACCCCGATGACCCCGGCCAGGCCGCCGGACAGCCGCTCGTCGTCCACTCCCTTGACGCCGTAGTCGCCGAGCGGCGAACCCGACAGCGAGTGCTCCTTCTCCTTGGCGGCGAAGCCGCGGTCCTCGGCGACCTTGCTCAGGCCGTCCGGGTCGCCGGAGGCGTAGAAGCTGACGAAGCCGGCGACGATCAGGGCCACCAGGAGGAACGCGGCGAAGAAACGCTTGGTGCTCATAGGGTTCAGGCTCCCGAGGGCTGGGCGGTGCGGACTTCCAGGGGCCGCCGGACGGTACCGCGCAGCCCGTACACCAGGTCGGGCCGGACGGCGGCCACGCTGCCCACCGTGACGGCGGTGATCAGTCCCTCACCGAGACCGATCAGCACGTGCACCCCGAGCATGGCGGTCGTCAGCGTGCCGAGCGGGATGTCGGCGGTGCCACCGATCGCGTACAGGACCACGAAGACCAGCGCGGAGGCGGGCACGGAGACGGCGGCGGCCAGGAACGAGGCGCCGGTCACCGCCGGGCGGTTGGCCGGCAGCACCTTGGTGACCAGCCGGAACACCCCGTAGGCGACCAGCACGCCGGTGACGGCCATCAGCGTGACGTTGATGCCGTACGCGGTCACGCCGCCGTCGGCGAAGAACATCTGGACCAGCAGCACCACCGAGACGCACAGCAGGCCGGTGTAGGGGCCGACCAGGATCGCAGCGAGGGCGCCGCCCATCAGGTGCCCGCTGGTACCGGCGGCGACCGGGAAGTTGATCATCTGGGCCGCGAAGACGAACGCGGCCGTCAGCCCGGCCAGCGGCGCGGTGCGGTCGTCGAGTTCCGCCCGCGCGCCGCGCAGCGCCACACCGATCCCGGCCGCGGCGACCACCCCGGCGCCGATCGATACGGGTGCGTCGAAGAATCCATCGGGTACGTGCACGCCGCCTCCATCACCGTTCGTCCTGCTATCGGCCAGTTTGGCGGCGTAGCACACTTATTGCAAGAAAGTCGCAAGAACGGCTATCAAGCGATAGCAATCCGGACGCTCGCTCGGGTCAGTCGAAGCTGGGATCGCGGTCGCGGCTGCGCTTCAGCTCGTAGAAGCCGTCGACTCCGGCGACCAGCAGCACGCCGTCCCACAGCCGGGCCGCCGCCTCGCCGCGCGGGATCGGGGTGACCACCGGGCCGAAGAAGGACACCCCCTCCACCGAGATCACCGGGGTGCCCACGTCGTAGCCCACCCGGTCCATGCCGTCGGCGTGCGAGGCCCGCAGCGCGGCGTCGTAGTCCTCGGACTCCGCTGCCGCGGCCAGTTCCGGGTCCAGCCCGGCGGCGCGCAGCGCGGCCTCGAAGGTGGCACGTTCCGCCGGCGCCTTCTCGTGGTGGAACCGCGTCCCCAGCTCGGTGTAGAGCGCGCCCAGCACCTCGGGCCCGTGCTTCTGCTCGGCGGCGATGCAGATCCGCACCGCCCCCCAGGCCCGCTTCATGAACTCCCGGTACTGCTCGGGGATGTCCTGGCCCTCGTTCAGCACCGCCAGGCTCATCACGTGCCAGCGCGGCTCGATCGGCCGCAGCTCGGCCACCTCGTGGATCCACCGCGAGGCGATCCACGCCCAGGGGCAGGCGGGGTCGAACCAGAAATCCACCGGAGTACGCGCTTCTTGCGACAAGGTGTGCCTCCCAGCACCATGACGGGCATTGCCCTCGTGCCAACAAGGCGTCCCGCCGCTTATTCCCGCCCGGCGCCCGGCGGGCCGGACCCGTCGTTGGTAGACATGGGGGAGCAGGTCCTATCCCGATCAAGGAGTACATGTGGCAGGCAACCTCACGCGCGACGAGGCGCGAGAACGCGCCCGGTTGCTCGACGTCGAGTCCTACGTGGTGGAACTCGATCTCACCACCGGGGAAGAGCGGTTCGGTTCGACCACCGTCGCCCGGTTCGGCTGCGCCGAACCGGGCGCCTCGACGTTCATCGACCTGCACGGCGCCGTCGTGCGCGAGGTGACGCTGAACGGGCGGGCGCTCGACCCCGCCTCCTACGACGCCGACCGGGGCCGCGTCCCGCTGCCGGGCCTGGCCGCCGACAACGAGCTGCGGGTGGTCGCCGACTGCGCCTACTCGCGGTCCGGCGAGGGGCTGCACCGGTTCGTCGACCCGGTCGACCAGAGCGTGTACCTCTACACCCAGTTCGAGACCGCCGACGCGCACCGCATGTTCACCTGCTTCGACCAGCCCGACCTGAAGGCCACGTTCGAACTGGCCGTCACCACCCCCCTGGGCTCGGGGTGGCGGGTGATCACCAACGAGCGCCCCGACGTCAACGGGATCCGCACCGGCACGTGGCGTTTCAGGCCCACCCCGCGCGTCTCGACCTACATCACCGCGCTGGTCGCGGGCCCGTACCACGTGGTCGAGGACGAATACCGGCGGCCGGACGGCAGCACCGTCCCGCTGGGCGTCTACTGCCGGTCCTCGCTGGCCGAGCACCTCGACGCCGACGCGATCATCGAGGTGACCCGGCAGGGCTTCGAGTACTTCGAGAAGGTCTTCGACCTGCCGTACCCGTTCAGCAAGTACGACCAGCTCTTCGTGCCCGAGTTCAACGCGGGCGCGATGGAGAACGCCGGCTGCGTGACCTTCCTGGAGGACTACGTCTTCCGGTCGCGGGTGACCGACGCCGCCTACGAGCGGCGCGCCGAGACGATCCTGCACGAGATGGCGCACATGTGGTTCGGCGACCTCGTCACCATGCGCTGGTGGGACGACCTGTGGCTGAACGAGTCATTCGCCACCTACATGAGCGTGCTGTGCCAGAGCGAGGCCACCAAGTGGACCGGCTCGTGGACGACGTTCGCCAACCTGATGAAGGCCTGGGCGTACCGGCAGGACCAGCTGCCCTCCACCCACCCGATCTCGGCCGACATCCCCGACATCCAGGCGGTCGAGGTCAACTTCGACGGCATCACCTACGCCAAGGGCGCGAGCGTGCTGAAGCAGCTCGTGGCCTATGTCGGCCGCGACAACTTCCTGGAGGGCGTGCGCGGCTACTTCCAGCGGCACGCCTGGGGCAACACCGTCCTGGCCGACCTGCTGGACGCGCTGGAGGAGACCTCCGGCCGCGACCTGGCCTCGTGGTCGAAGGAGTGGCTGGAGACCGCCGGGGTCAACACGCTGCGTCCCGAGTACGAGGTGGACGCGGCAGGGAACTTCACCCGGTTCGAGGTGGTCCAGGGGGCGGTCGCCGAGTACCCGACGCTGCGCTCGCACCGGATCGCGATCGGCCTGTACGACCGCACCGCCGAGGGGATCGTCCGGCGGGAACGGGTCGAGCTCGACATCGTCGGCGGCCGGACCGAGGTGCCCGAACTGGTCGGTGTCGCCCGGCCGGACCTGGTGCTGGTCAACGACGACGACCTGACGTACGCCAAGATCCGGCTGGACCCGCACTCGCAGGCCACCCTGGTCGAAGGCATCGGCGACATCCGTGAGGGGTTGCCGCGGGCGCTGTGCTGGTCCGCCGCCTGGGACATGACCCGCGACGCCGAGATGGCCACCCGCGACTACGTGCGGCTGGTGCTGTCGGGCGTCCGCGGCGTCACCGACATCTCCGTGATGCAGACGCTGCTGCGGCAGGCCCGCACCGCCGTCCACCAGTACGCCGACCCGGCCTGGCGCGAGACCGGGCTGCGGCTGATGGGCGACGCGCTGGCCGACCTGGCTCGCGAGGCCCCCGCCGGGTCCGACTTCCAGCTCGGGTACGTGCAGGCGTTCGCCGCGACCGCCGTCTCCGCCGAGCACCTGGACCTCGTCCGGGGGCTGCTCGACGGTTCGCAGACCCTGGCGGGGCTGACCGTCGACACCGAGCTGCGCTGGGCGCTGCTGCGCCGCCTGGTGGTGACCGGCCGGGCCGGCGAGGCCGAGATCGACGCCGAGCTGGCCCGGGACGCCACGGCGGCGGGCGAGCGGCACGCCGCGGCGTGCCGGGCCGCCCTGCCCACCGCGGCGGCCAAGGCCGCGGCCTGGGCGGGCGTCATCTCCGGGACGCTGCCGAACGCGGTGTTCCGGGCCACCCTGGGCGGCTTCGTCGAGCCCGACCAGGCCGAACTGCTGCGACCCTACGCCGACGCCTACTTCGCCGAGGTGGGCCGGCTGTGGGACGAGTGGAGCAGCGACATGGCGCAGACCTTCGCCGAGGTCGCCTACCCGTTCCTGCAGATCGCGCCGGAGACGGTCGAGCGCACCGACGCCTACCTGGCCGAGCGGAACCCGCCGGCCGCGCTGGCCCGGCTGCTGTCGGAGGGCCGCGACGGGGTGGCCCGGGCGCTGCGCGCCCGCGCCAGGGATGCCGCCGCCGGCTGATACCGCCGTCCGGACCGGCCGAGACGGGCACCCCGGCCGGTCCGGACATGGCACAGTCAAGGATGTGAAGACGGCGCACGAGTTGATGATCACCCTGGCCCGCAGGCACGCCTTCGGCGATCTGGCCGCCCTGGTCGCGGCCGGGGCGGTGCCCGCCGGGCGGGCCGTGCCGATCGGCGCGCTGTGCGCCTTCGGGCAGCGGGTGCTGGAACTCGACGCCGAGGACTTCGGCCTGCCCGAGGCCGCCGGTGAGGTGCCCGCCGACCTCCTCGACCGGGCCCGCTCCAGCCGGATGCCCCAGTCGGCCGCGGAGCGGCCGCGCGGGGCGCTGGCCACGCTGCGCCCGGCGTACGCGCTGCTGCTGGAGGTCATCGAGATCCACTGGCGGCGCCGCGAGATGGCGGCGCTGGCTGCCGCGGTGCACATCGCCGGCGAGTACCTGCCCGCGCTGGCGTGGGAGCCGGTGCTCGGCCATGCCGCGGACCCGGAGCCGCTGCGGACCGCGGTCGTCGGCCCGGGCAGCTACTTCGGGGTACCGCAGCCGCGCACCCCGGATCCGGTCACCGGCGGCCGGCCGGAGCGCCGGTGCGAGCACACCCAGGCCCTCCAGTCGGCCGCCGGGCGGGCGCTGAAGGTGGCGGGCGAGCCGCCGTCGGGCTGGCGGGCCTACCTGGACCGGCAGCACAGCCAGGTGGCCCGGGCGCTGGGGGTGTGCGCGGTCCGGTGCCGGACCCCCTGCTCGGTGGTGACCCGGCTGGACGCCGGCACCCGGGAGGCCCTCACCGACCGGTGCCGGCTGGCCCTGGAGTTCACCGACGGGGCGCTGGTCAAGCTGCGGCACGCCGCCCCGGTCGGGCACGGCTTCGGGGTGCCCTCCCCCGACGAGGTGCTGGACGCCTGGCGGCGGTCGCGCACCTCGCTCGCCCGCCGTCCGCTCGGCGCGGCGGTGCTCGCCGACGACGGGTACCCGCTGCCCGGCCTGCCCGCCCTGTTCTCCGCGGTCGCCGGCGCCCCGGTGCGGCCCGACACCCTGCTGCACGACGTCGCCGACCGCATCGCCGCCGCCCTGGACTGACGTCCCCGGGAGCGGCCGGCCGCACCGCTCGCAGCCGGGGTCGGGAGGCCGCACCGCCCGCGGACGGGGCAGGACGTCGAGGCGTTCGCCTGCCGGCGCGCTCGCCGGCCTCACCGCTTGCGGACGGGGTCCACCACCGCCTGGAGCCCGGCGTCGGCCGGAAGGTCGTCGAGCAGGACCGGACGGCCCGCGGCGTCGCCCAGGGGGACCCGCCAGTTGGGGTACTCGTCAGTGGTGCCCGGCTGGTTCTGGGTCCGCCGCTCCCCCACCGCGTCGGCGAGCGAGACCCCGATCAGGCGGGCCGGGGTGCGGGCCAGGAAGGCGTGCAAGGCCGTGATCAGCTCGGTGTCGTAGCGCTGCTCGCCCCGGTCGAGGGCCGCCGCGACCTCGGCCGGGTCGGCCGCCAGCAGGCCCAGGCCGGCCAGCAGGGCCAGCCAGTCGGCGAGCCCCCGCCGGTGGTCGGCGCGTTCCTCCGGCACCGGCCGGGTGAGCAGGCCCAGCCGGTCCCGCAGGTCCACGTGGTCGCCGTGCAGGTAGCCGGCGATCGGCGGCATGTCGTGGGTGCCGACCGTCGCGAGGGCGGACTCCCGCCACTCCTGCGGCGGGCGCGGCCGGCCGTCCGCCTCCCGCTCGAACCACAGCAGGGAGGTGCCGAGCACGCCGCTCGCGGCGAAGTCGGCGCGGACCTCCGGCTCGACGGTGCCCAGGTCCTCGCCCACCACCAGGGCACCCGCCCGGTACGCCTCCCAGACCAGCACCCCGAGCATCGCGGCCCGGTCGTAGCGCACGTACGCCCCCTGGTCGGGCGGGGCGCCCTCGGGCACCCACCACAGCCGGGAGACCTGCATGGCGTGGTCGAGCCGGATCCCGCCCGCGTGCCGCAGCGTGCTCGCCAGCATGTCGCCGTAGGGCCGGTATCCGGCGGCGGCCAGCCGGTGCGGGTGCCAGGGCCGCTGCCCCCAGTCCTGGCCGCGCTGGTTGAACTCGTCGGGCGGCGCCCCGACGCTCATCCCGGAGGCGAACATCTGCTGGTAGGTCCAGGCGTCCGCGCCGCCCGGGTGCACCCCGACGGCGAGGTCGTGGATGATGCCGATCGGCATCCCGGCGTCGCGGGCGGCCCGCTGGGCCGCGGCCAGTTGCCCGTCGAGCTGCCACTGCAGCCAGGCGTGGAAGTCGACCCGGCCGGCCAGCCGTTCGCGCTCGGCGGCGACCGCGGCCGAGCCGGGGTCGTGCAGCTGGACGGGCCAGCTCCGCCAGTCGGGGCCGTGCTCCTCGGCGAGCACGCACCAGGTCGCGAACGAGGTCAGCGCGGCGCCCTCCCGGTTCCGGTACTCGGCGTAGGCGGTCTGCCGTGCCGGGCTCAGCGGCACCCGGTACAGCAGCGTCAGCGCCGTGTGCTGGGACGTCCACACGGCGTCCCGGTCGAGCGGGTCGAGGGTGCGGTTACGGGCCCGCAGTGGCGCGGCCAGGGCCGCCACCCGTTCCCGGTCGGCGGCGGGCAGGTCCGCGTACTCCGGGACGTCCTCCACCCGCAGGTAGTAGGGGGCGACGAAGCGGCGGCTCGTCGGCAGGTAGGGGGACGGCGCCAGCGGAGGCACGGGCTCGGCCGCGTGCAGCGGGTTGACCAGGACGAACCCGGCGCCGAGCGCGGACCCGCTCCAGCCGGCCAGTTCGGCCAGGTCGCGCAGGTCCCCCAGCCCCCACGAGCCGGCGGACCGCACCGAGTACAGCTGCGTCATGAGGCCCCAGGCCGGGGGCGGTTCCGGCAGCCGCCCGGGCACGACGAGCAGTTCGGTCGCCTGCTCGCGGCCGCCGGCCCGCAGGTGCAGCCGGTACCGGCCGGGCGGGGTGTCCGGCGGTGGCAGGGCGCGGCCGTCCCGAAGCACCGGTTCGCCCGCCCCCGCCAGCTGCAGTTCGGCCCCTTCGGGCACGGGGATCCCGGGCCCGCCCGCGTGGTGGGCGTGGAAGGGCGGCAGTGCCCGGTGCGCGCTGATCCGCTCCAGCTCCGCGCGGATCGCGGCCGGGGTGGAGGCGTCGGCGCCCAGTTCGGCGAGCACCGCGACCATGGTCTCGGGCGGTACCTCGGCGGGGCGTCCACGCCAGTCGACGTACTGCGGCTCGACGTGATGCTCCCTGGCGAGTCTGGCGAGGTCGGCGTCCATCGTGGCCCTTCTCGGTCTGCACCGGCTTTTCCGGGGAACGAGGTCCCGGAGGCCGCCTTACCCACTGGGAAGGCACCGCGCCCCTACTCAGTCCGGACGGAAAGGTACAGAACGCCCGCTGCGGGGAAAGGTTTCGAGCGGTGCCCCGGCGAAGGCGGCTTCCTTCTAGACGACACGCGCCTCGCACCCGAAAATGACTGCGGGAAACCACCTGGCCGGGCCGGAAGGAGAACAGGAGCGTCATCATGGCGACCACGGATCAGGGCAACGACCCGCCGCCCCGCGAAAGCCCGTTCCGCCGGCCGCAGGGCCGCCCTCAAGGTCCCGCCTTCGGCGAGATGCTGAACGACCAGAACATCCGACGCTGGGCCCTGCGCGTGGGCATCTCGCTGCTCATCGGCATCGTGTGCGCCGTGATCCTCGGGATCCGCGTCGGCTTCACGGTGGCCCTCGTCGCGATCATCGCCGACTCGGTGCGCGCGGCACGCCAGACCACCAGCGTGGAGGCCTGGGGCCGGTCCTCGTCGGCCGAGCGGCGCACCGAACGGCAGTTGCGCGGCCTGGCCAAGCACGGCTACCACGTGCTGCACGCGCGCGCGGTCCCGCGCGACGACGAGGGCGTCAGCGACGGCAAGATCGACCACCTGGTGATCGGGCCGAGCGGCGTCTACGCCATCGACTCCGAGCAATGGGACAAGCGCCTGCCGGTGCGGACCATGTCCCACCTCAAGCTGTTCCACGGGCCCATCGACAAGAAGGACCGACTGGACGAGGCGCGCTGGGAGGCCAAGCAGGCGAGCCGCACGCTCACCGCCCAGGTCGGCTTCGACGTGCCGGTCCAGCCCTCGGTGGCGATCTACGGGCCGGCGATCCCCTGGAAGGTGCTGACCGTCCGCGACGTCGACGTCTACTCGGGCGGCCGGGCCAAGGCGTACCTGCGCCGCCGGCCCAAGCTGCTGACCGAGGAGGACATCCAGCAGATCTACGAGGCGGCGTCCGCGTCGCTGCCGCCGAAGTACCAGTCGCACTGACCCGGAGGGCATTCCGGGAGGCTCGGACAAGGAATGCCCTCCCCTTTTCCCGTTCGGAACCCGCCCGCCGGGTCCGCGGCGGGCCACGGGGCAATACCATCGGGGACACACTTTCCATACCGGCCCCCGCCCGGGGCCAGCCTCTCCGTCTCCGGTAGGGAGAATTCCGATGCCTCCGCTCAGGTCACGCACGGTCACGCACGGCAGGAACATGGCCGGAGCCCGCGCCCTCCTCCGCGCCACCGGCGTAGCGCGGGAGGACTTCGGCAAGCCGATCGTCGCCATCGCCAACAGCTTCACCGAGTTCGTGCCGGGCCACGTGCATCTGCGCGAGGTCGGCCAGGTGGTGGCCGCCGCGGTCAAGCAGGCCGGCGGCGTGCCCCGCGAGTTCAACACCATCGCGGTCGACGACGGCATCGCGATGGGCCACGGCGGGATGCTCTACTCGCTGCCCAGCCGGGAACTGATCGCGGACGCGGTCGAGTACATGGTCAACGCGCACTGCGCCGACGCGATGATCTGCCTCTCCAACTGCGACAAGATCACCCCGGGCATGCTGATCGCCGCGATGCGGCTCAACATCCCGACCGTCTTCGTGTCCGGCGGGCCGATGGAGGCCGGCAAGGTCACCGTGGTGGACGGCAGGGCGTCCACCGTCCGCAAGCTCGACCTGATCGACCCGATGATCGCCGCCGCCGACGAGGGCGTCTCCGACGCCGAGCTGGCGGAGCTGGAGGAGAACGCCTGCCCGACCTGCGGGTCCTGCTCGGGCATGTTCACCGCCAACTCGATGAACTGCCTGACCGAGGCGATCGGGCTGTCGCTGCCCGGCAACGGCACCACGCTGGCCACCCACGCCGCCCGCAAGGCCCTGTTCGAGGAGGCCGGGCGCACCGTCGTCGAGATCACCCGGCGCTACTACGAGGACGACGACGCGTCGGTGCTGCCGCTCAACATCGCCACCCGCGACGCGTTCGAGAACGCGATGACGCTGGACGTGGCCATGGGCGGCTCCACCAACACGATCCTGCACCTGCTGGCCGCCGCCCGGGAGGCGGGCGTCGACTTCGGGCTCAAGGAGATCGACGAGCTGTCCCGCCGGGTGCCGTGCATCTGCAAGCTGGCCCCCGCCACCGCGAAGTACCACGTCGAGGACGCGCACCGGGCCGGCGGCATCCCCGCGCTGCTTGGCGAGCTCGACCGGGCCGGGCTGCTGCACCGCGACGTGAGCACGATCCACTCGCCCACCCTGGGCGCGTTCCTGGAGTCCCACGACATCCGCTCCCCCAAGGTGCTGCCGGAGACGGTTGAGCTGTTCCACGCCGCCCCCGGCGGGGTGCGCACAGTCGAGCCGTACGCCCAGCACACCCGGTGGGACGCCCTGGACCTCGACCGTGAGAACGGCTGCATCCGGGACGTGGAGCACGCCTACACCAGCGACGGCGGGCTGGCCGTGCTGTACGGCAACATCGCCCCCGAAGGCGCCATCGTGAAGACCGCCGGGGTCGAGGAGGAGCTGTGGACCTTCTCCGGCCCCGCGGTGGTGTTCGAGAGCCAGGAGGACGCGGTCGAGGGCATCCTCGGTGACCGGGTCAAGGCCGGCGACGTGGTCGTCATCCGCTACGAGGGCCCGCGCGGCGGCCCCGGCATGCAGGAGATGCTCTACCCGACGAGCTTCCTCAAGGGCCGCGGGCTGGGCAAGGCGTGCGCGCTGATCACCGACGGCCGGTTCTCCGGCGGCACCAGCGGGCTGTCCATCGGGCACGCGTCCCCGGAAGCCGCGGCGGGCGGTGTGATCGCCCTGGTGGAGGACGGCGACCGGATCGTCATCGACATCCCAAACCGGGTGCTGGAGCTGGACGTGCCGCAGGAGGAGCTGTCGGCCCGCCGGGAGAGGCTGCTGGCACACCTGGGCGAGTACCGCCCCCGTGACCGGAACCGCCCGGTCAGCGCCGCCCTGCAGGCCTACGCCGCGATGACCACCTCGGCCTCCACCGGCGCCGCCCGCGACATCTCCCAGCTCGCCCGCTGACCGTACGGCGCCCGCCCTTCGCCGGGGCGGGCGCCGCCGTCAGCCGTCGTCGCGGTGGACGGTGTCCGGGGAGAAGGCGGGCAGGCAGACGGCGATGTACTCGGCGCCCTCGGGCCCGGGCGAGGAGTAGCGCACCCACTCGCCCGGCCGGGTGTGCACCGCCTGCCCGGCGCCGACCTCGATCTCGCCGCCCTCGTGCTCGACGAGGAGCAGGCCCCGCAGCACCACGGTGAACTCGTCGAACTCGGGGCGCTGGCCCGGCTCCTGCCAGCCCGAGGGGCTGCGCATGTGCGCGACGCTCAGCCGCGTCTCGCCGGTGTTGACGGCGCCGACGTACTCGTCGATCAGCTTGGGCGGCTCGCCGGCCGCGGTCACCCGGGCCGCGCCGTCGATCAGTTCGGGCATCAGCCGCAGCACCCGCCGCCGCAGCAGCCACCGCCACCGCCGGACGGCGGGGCGGGCGCGGTGCGGCCCGCGGCGCCGGTCACGGCGACCGTGGACAGCAGCTTCACGGTGTCGGAGTGGCCGTCGGGGCAGGAGGCGGGGGCGGACGCCTCGCTCATCGGCCGGGACAGCTCGAACGTCGATCCGCAGGAGCGGCAGCGGTAGTCATAGCGTGGCACGCCCCCAGCGTACCGGCCGCTCAGGCGGCGGGTTCGGAGACGTAGGCGGCCCACTGCGGGTCGCCGTCGTGGATGACCCCGATCAGCCGCCAGTGCGCGCCGCGCGGCACGGCCGGGGCGACGGGCAGCGTCCAGCCCAGTTCCTCCAGCAGCCGGTCGGCCTTGCTGTGGTTGCACGTCATGCAGGACGCGACGCAGTTCTCCCAGGTGTGCTTGCCGCCCCGGCTGCGGGGCTGCACGTGGTCGATGGTCTCGGCGCGGCGGCCGCAGTAGACGCAGCGGTAATTGTCGCGGCGCATCAGCGCGGCCCGGGTGAGGGGCACCCGGGTGCGAAAGGGGATGCGCACGTAGCGGCGCAGCCGGATCACCGAGGGGACGTCGATCGTCATGGTCGCCGAGTGCAGGCAGGCGCCCGCCGAGTCGTGGTGGACGACCTCGGCCTTCTCCCGCAGGACCAGGCAGACGGCCCGGCGCAGCGGCAGGGTGGTGAGTGGTTCGTAGGTCGCGTTCAGGAGGAGCACCTGCCGCATCAGCCGTCCACCGCCGGTATCCAGGCGCCGGCAGCCCCGCAGGACACGCTCCAGCGCGCCTCTGCGCGAGGCTTCTCGGTCGTCATCGGCGCCTGTGCACCCGCCACCAGGACCTCCTCAGGGATGAACCCGAGCTGAAATCAGTGTGGCTGCTGGGATGGGTTCTCCGCTACCCCATTAATCCCCAATCGGGCCATCTCGCGAACACGAACGGTCTCCGGCGGTGCCGCCGGAGACCGTTTCGGTGCTCGTGCCCGGATATCAGGACGGTTGCCGCCCCTGCGGCTGGGTGGTGGAGGTCTCCAGCACCGGCGCCGTCGCGGGCTGCCCCTTGGCGTCGGCCTCCCGCCAGGTCAGCCGGCCGCTGATCCGGGCCTCGCCCTGCTCGACGCTCGGCAGCTCGACCTCGATGGTGCCCGAACGCCGCGCGCCCGCCGCGATCCGGTCGTAGCGGCACTGCACCGTGTCCGACATGATCGAACACCCGGTCGGCACCTTGGTGACCTTCAGCGCGGGGATCAGCCGGTGGACGACCTGGACGTCGGCCACGTCCGCCTTGCCGTTGTTCGTCACCGTCCACTGCCAGCTGACGTGCTCGCCGTCCGCTGCGACCCGTGGCGTCGAGTAGTCGAAGTTCATCTCGCCCAGCCGCTGCCCGGCGTGCGCGGGCGGCATGACCAGTACGGCGGCCGCCGCCAGCAGCGGAACCGCGGACCGGCCCAGGATGGTGCTCTGCATGGATCCCCCGTGATTTTCGATCTCTGTGACCAACGCCACTTCTACCTGAGTTCACTTGGCCAGTCACGCACCGTTCCCATGGATTGACCGGAAGTAATCAGGGGGAACAGGCCATAAGGTGCGAGCCATGAGCCGACCGAGCTACCCGCCCGCCCGCCGCCAGGACATCGTCGACGACCTGCACGGCCACCGGGTGCCCGACCCGTACCGCTGGCTGGAGGACGCCGGCTCCGCCGAGACGCACGCCTGGCTGGCCGCCCAGGACGAGCTCTTCCGCTCGGCCGCGGCCGGGCTGCCCGGCCGGGAGCGGCTGCGCGCCCGGATCGCCGAACTGCTGGGCGTGGGCTCCGTCGGCGTCCCGGCCTGGCGTGGCGAGCGCCGGTTCTTCACCCGCCGCACCGCCGAGCAGGAGCACGCGGTGCTCTACACCGTCGATCCCGGCGGGGGCGAGCGGGTGCTGATCGACCCGATCGCGCTCGATCCGGCCGGGACCACCACGCTCGACGCGTGGCAGCCCGACAAGGAGGGGCGGCGGCTGGCCTACCAGCTCTCCCAGGGCGGCGACGAGGAGTCCCGGCTGCACGTGCTGGACGTCGCCACCGGCGAGCCGGTGGAGGGGCCGATCGAGCGCAGCCGCTACTCCCCGGTGGCCTGGCTGCCCGGCGGCGAGGCCTTCTACTACGTGCGGCGGCTGCCCGCCGACCAGGTGCCGGAGGGCGAGGACCAGTACCACCGCCGGGTCTACCTGCACCGGGTCGGCACCGACCCCGACACCGACGACGTCATGATCTTCGGCGCGGGCCTGGACAAGACCAACTACTACGGCGTCTCGGTCAGCCGCGACGGCCGCTGGCTGGTGCTGTCCGCCCAGCAGGGCACGGCCCCCCGCAACGACCTGTGGATCGCGGACCTGACGAAGTCGCCGCCCGAGGCCCCCGCGCTCACCGTGGTGCAGTCGGGGGTGGACGCCCAGAGCGGCGTCTATGTGGGGCGCGACGGCCGGGCGTACGTCTTCACCGACCGCGACGCCCCCCGAGGCCGGCTGTGCGTCGCCGACCCGGGCGACCCCGGCCCCGAGACCTGGCGCGACCTGGTCCCCGAGGACCCCGAGGCGGTGCTCGCCGACTTCGCCATGCTCGACGGGCCGGAACTGGACCGGCCGGTGCTGCTGGTGGGCTGGATCCGGCACGCGATCAGCGAGATCACCGTGCACGACCTGCGCAACGGCACCCGGATCGGCACGGTGCCGCTGCCCGGCCTCGGGTCCATCGGCGGCATCGGCGAGCGGCCCGAGGGCGGGCACGAGGCCTGGTTCGCCTACACCGACAACGTGACCCCGGCGGGCGTCCGCCGCTATGACGCGCGCACCGGGGAGACCTCGCTATGGGCCGCCCCGCCCGGCCTGGAGCGGCGAGCCGCCGAGCGAGGAACGAGCGAGAAGGCGAGCGCGACCATGGGCTCGCCGGCGGCGCCCGGGATCGCCATCCCGGAGATCGAGACCCGCCAGGTCACCTACGAGTCCTACGACGGGACCCCGGTGCGCATGCTGGTGATGGCCCGGCCCGGCGACACCGGGCCTCGGCCGGCGATCCTGTACGGGTACGGCGGCTTCAACGTCCCGCTCACCCCGGCCTACTCGGCGGCCACCCTGAGCTGGGTGGAGGCCGGCGGGGTGTACGCGATCGCCAACCTGCGCGGCGGCTCCGAGGAGGGCGAGGAGTGGCACCGGGCCGGGATGCGCGAGCGCAAGCAGAACGTCTTCGACGACTTCCACGCCGCGGCCGAGAAACTCATCGCCGACGGCTGGACGGCCGCCGACCGGCTGGCGATCTCGGGCGGCTCCAACGGCGGGCTGCTGGTCGGCGCGGCGCTGACCCAGCGGCCCGAGCTGTTCCGGGCGGTGATCTGCTCGGCTCCGCTGCTCGACATGGTCCGCTACGAGCACTCCGGGCTGGGCCAGACGTGGAACGACGAGTACGGCTCGGCCGCGATCCCGGAGGAGCTCGGCTGGCTGCTGTCGTACTCCCCGTACCACCGGGTGCAGGAGGGGGTCGACTACCCGGCGACGCTGTTCATGTCGTTCGCCGGTGACACCCGGACCGACCCGCTGCACGCCCGCAAGATGTGCGCGGCGCTCCAGCACGCCACCGCGGGGGCGGCGCCGATCCTGCTGCGCACCGAGACCGAGGTGGGGCACGGCGCACGGGCGGTCAGCCGCACGGTGGAGATGGCGGTCGACATGCTCGGCTTCGTCGCCGGCCAGACCGGGCTGGAACTCTAGGGGGGTTCACCGGCGGGACGGCACGGCCTGGTGATCGAATGGTGGTATGGCCGTATCGACCGTCATGGGGCGGATCATCAGGCGCCTCGACGTCCCGCCCGCCGAGCCCGACCTGTCCGCGGGCTACCTGGACCTGCTGGGGCCCGCGGCCCCCGCACCGCCACCGACCGTCGCGCAGCGGGCGATGCGGTCGTCCCTGCTGCCGAAGATCTACGAGCGGGTGTGGCGGCCGGTCGGTTTCGGCATCGCCAAGGGCGGGCCGTTCGGGCCGAGCACCGAGCAGGAGTACGCGCTGGCCCGCAACTGGCTGGGCCTGGGCCGGCCGGGCGACCCGCACCGGCCCGACCGGGTCGTGCTCGACGTGGCGTGCGGTCCGGGCAACGTGACCCGGGCGCTGGCCGCCGGAGTGGCCGGGCGCGGGCTGGTCGTGGGGATCGACGCCGCGCCCGGCATGCTGGCCCGGGCGGTGGCCGACACCACGGACCCGCAGGTGGGCTATGTGCGCGGGGACGCCACCGACCTGCCGTTCCAGGACGCGTCCTTCGACGCCGTCTGCTGTTACGGAGCGCTGTACCTCTTCGACGACCCCTGGCGGGCGCTCGACTCCATGACCCGGGTGCTCCGGCCGGGCGGGCGCATCGTCATCCTGACCAGCCGCCGCCCGGACCTCGCCCCGGTGGGCACCGCCGTGTCGATCGCCGGGCGGCTGACCGGGGTGGAGGTGTTCGGCCACCAGGAGATCGTGGACGCCCTCGCCGCCCGCGGCTACGTCGAGCTCAGGCGGCGCCGCTATCCCCTGATGCAGTACGTCGGCGGCCGGCTGGACTGATCGCCTCGGTGAACTCGGCGAGTTCCGGGATCTCACCGTGCCGGTCGCGCACCGCGACGCCGAGCAGGCGGGCCCGGTGCAGCAGGATGTCGGACCGGTGCTCGACCGGCAGCTCGATGATCGCCTCCCGGGCGGCGGACAGCGCGGCGTCCGGGTCCCCGGCGTGCAGCCGGCAGGCGGCCCGGCCGAGCCGGACCAGGGTGCGGTCGACCCGGTCGGTCGCGGCGTACAGCGTGAGCGCCCGGCTCAGCGCCTCCTCTCCCCGCCGGTGGTCGCCCAGCGCGGTGAACGTGTCGCCCTCGTAGAACGCCAGTTGCCGCTCGGTGAACCCGAAGGCCAGGTCGGTGGTGCACGGCTGGGGGAGCCGGTCGAAGACGGCGCGGGCGCGGACCAGGGCCCGGCGGGCGGCGGGCACCGTGTCGGAACGTCCCTGCAGCGCGAGCATGCCGAGCGCGCGGGCCTCCACCGCCGGGGCCATGGCGGCGGCGACGCCGGGGGCGCGGCCGGCCAGGTCCTGGGCCTTGCGGGCCAGGATCAGCGCCTCCGGGGGGTCGCCGTAGTACAGGGGGACCAGCGACTCGCGGACGGTCACCCAGGCGCGCAGGGCGCGGTCGCCGGTCTCGTCGGCCGCCGTGCGGGCGGTCCGGAAGAACGAGCGGGCCAGCCGGTGGTCGCCCAGGTTGGTCATGATGAACCCGGCGAGGCCGGCGAGCTGCGCGGCGATCCGGCACAGCCGCTCCTGGTTCTCCAGCGGCTGGCGCCGCTCGCACATCCGGCGGACCTCGGCGAGGTCCAGCAGCACGTCGCACAGCAGCCGCACCGGCGGCGTGGCCTGGTACCGGCGGCCCTGGTCGAGGGCCGTCTCCGCCCACTGGTCGAGCATGGTCGCCGTCACGGTCGAGCTCACCAGGGCGTCGTCCATCCGGCGGCGGACGCCGTCGACCGCGCCGAGGAACCGGCCGTCGGGTACGACGCCCGCGCCGGCCAGGAGGCGCAGCAGGACGCCGCGCAGGACGGTCTCCTCCTCGTCGGCGTCCGCCGTGGCGGGGGGCTCGGCGCCGGTCGCGCGCCACGGACGGTCGTCCGGGACCGCGGCGACCACCGACCCGACCAGCGTGCCGGGCTCGCCCGCGGGCCGGCGCGGCACGACGCCGGTACCGGTGCCGTGATCGCTGCCGCAGAGGCAGGGGCCGGGGTAGCCCAGGTCGTCCGGTTCGGTCCGGTAGACGCGGCACAGGTAGTGCAGGTACTCCGAGCCGGGACGCTTGTGGCCGCTCTCGTAGGCCGACAGCAGCGTCTCGCCGAGTTTGGGCGGGGGCTTGCCCTCCGCCTCGTACAGGGCGCGGACCTGGGCGACCACGTCGGAGAGCGCGATGCCGCGGGCGAGGCGGTGGGCCCTGACCCGGCTCGTGCCGAAGAGGGGGGCGCACTGGTCGTGGATCTCCGTGGCGATCGCCACGGGCGACCGGCCGCGGGCCAGACCGCGGGCGCGCACCCGGCGCGCCAGATCGGTCTCCTTTCGGGCGGGTTCCGGCATTCCCCGGCCTCCTCAGACACCTCGCCGCCAGGCGTGCGGCGAGGGACGCGGAACACGGCCTCATCACCGGACGCGCACGCACAGTAATCCCGCCGGACGGGCAATGTAGTGCTTTTCCCGGAACTCGAACACCCTGCCGCCTCTCCGCAGGAGGATTCACCTCCCCAGGGCACGGATTTTCCTCCACGAGCCCCACGATCCTCATTGGTATGCACGCAAGCACCTTGACCGGCTTGCTGAGAATTGCAATCCTCACTCAACGGAACCGTTCGTATCCGCAAGGTCCCGATCGTTCAGGGAAGGGGCGCAGGTGGTCAGCGACAGCCGTGTCAGCTACCTCGAAGTGCTGGAGCACGAGCTCGGCTCGCTCGGACTGGTCGCCCGGGTGGTGCGGACCCGGTCGGGCCCGGCCTTCCTGCGCGTGGTCAATCCCGCGGCGGCGGGGCTCGCCGAAGACGTCGGGTGCGCGCCCGCCCCCGACACCCCCGACCACTACTACTGGTGGTCCTGGGGCGAGCGCATGCACCGGGTCGACGACCCCTGTGGCGCCGCCTCCAAGCTGGCCAGGGTGCTGGAGGCCCGGCCCGCCGACTGAGCCGGCAGTCCGCTTCGGTCATCTCCGTCCCTTACGATCGGCACTGCACGGCGCCAGGACGCCGGACGACCGACCTCGGGAGGGTTCCGCTCGTGTTGCCCGGCGACGCGCCGACCGCACTCGCCCCGCTCTTCCAGAACGGCGGCAGGCCCGAGGACTTCTGCGGTCCGAACCCCATGATCCCGTGCCGGCTGGTCTGGAACGTCACGCACAACGGCGACGTCACCCGGTTCGTCCACGCCTGGAACATCGACCTGTGGGCCAACCGGCTGGTGGCGATCGTCATCACCTTCGTGATCGCGCTGATCATCCGGCGCATCACGCACAACGCGATCACCAAGATCACGCTCCGGATGGCCGAGGGCACCATGTCGGAACGGGTGCGCGAGCGCTCCCGCACCGTCTTCGACGGCAGCCCGGCGCTGCTCAGCGAGCGGCGGGCGCAACGGGCGAAGACGCTCGGCTCGGTGCTGCGCAGCATCGCCTCCATCGTGATCATGGGTACCGCCCTGTTCAGCGTCCTCGGCGAGATCGGGCTGAACCTGGCGCCCGTCCTGGCCAGCGCCAGCGTGATCGGCGTCGCGGTGGGCTTCGGCGCGCAGAACATCGTCAAGGACTTCCTGGCCGGCCTGTTCATGCTGCTGGAGGACCAGTACGGGGTGGGCGACATCATCGACGTCGGCCCGGCCAAGGGCACCGTCGAAGCGGTCACCCTGCGGGTCACCCGGCTGCGCGACGTCAACGGCGTCGTCTGGTACATGCGCAACGGCGAGATCCTGCGGGTGGGCAACGAGTCGCAGAACTGGGGCCGGGCCGTGCTCGACATCCCGGTGGACTACGGCGAGGACACCGCCAAGGTCAAGCAGTCCCTCAAGACCACCGCCGACCTGCTCGCCGCCGACCCCGACTGGGACGAGATCATCCTGGAGGAGCCGTCCGTCTGGGGCGTCCAGGGGCTGAGCGGCGACGCCGTGATCGTCCGGGTGGTCGTCAAGACCGCGCCGGGCCGGCAGGCCGACGTGGCGCGCGAACTGCGCGAACGGGTCAAGATCGCATTCGACGAGGCGGGGGTCACGGTGGCGACTCCCCCGGCGGGCTGACCGGACGTCCCCGCCTCGCATAGGGTGAAAGGCGCCATGGCTCAAGAAGTGACGTTCTACGAGGCGGTCGGCGGCGACGAGGTCTTCCGGCGGCTGGTCCACCGTTTCTACCAGGGGGTCGCCGAAGACCCCCTGCTCCGCCCGCTGTACCCCGAGGAGGACCTCGGCCCGGCCGAGGACCGGCTCCGCATGTTCCTGATCCAGTACTGGGGCGGCCCGGGTACCTACAGTGCGCAGCGGGGGCATCCGAGGCTGCGGATGCGCCACGTCCCGTTCAAGATCGGCATTGCCGAGCGGGACGCCTGGCTGCGGCACATGCGCACGGCGGTGGACGAGCTGGAACTGCCCGCCGAACTGGAGACGGCCCTGTGGCGGTACCTGACGATGGCCGCCCACAGCCTGATCAACTCCCCCGACTGAGCCCTGGGGTGAATGGCCCGGCCGCGCTGGGGCAAACCGCCGGACATGGCCCAAGAAACTCCATGGTGGCGGCACGCCGTCGTCTACGAGGTCTACCCGCGCAGCTACGCCGACTCCAACGGTGACGGGGAGGGCGACCTGGCGGGGCTCCGCGCCCGGCTGCCGCACCTGCTCGCGCTGGGGGTCGACGCCCTCTGGCTGACCCCCTTCTACCCGTCCCCGCTCGCCGACGGCGGTTACGACGTCGCGGACTACCGCGACGTCGATCCCCGGTTCGGCTCGCTCGCCGACTTCGACGCGCTGGTCCGCGACGCCCACGACGCCGGGCTACGGGTGATCGTGGACATCGTCCCGAACCACACCTCCGACCAGCACCCCTGGTTCCTGGAGGCGCTGGCCGCCCCGCCCGGCTCGGCGGCCCGCGACCGCTACCTGTTCCGGCCCGGCCGGCCCGGCGGCGGCCCGCCCAACGACTGGCCGTCCACGTTCGGCGGGCCGGCCTGGCAGCAGGTCCCCGACGGCGAGTGGTACCTGCACCTGTACGCGCCGGAACAGCCCGACCTGAACTGGCGGAACCCGCAGGTGCGCCGGGAGTTCGAGCGGATCCTGCGGTTCTGGCTGGACCGTGGGGTGGACGGCTTCCGCATCGACGTGGCGGGCGGGCTGTTCAAGGACCCGGCCCTGACCGACCTGGGGCCGAACCCGCCGGGGGACGTCATGTACGACCACCCCGAGGTGCACGAGCTGTACCGGGACTGGCGGCGCGTCCTGGACTCCTACGGCGGCGACCGGATGGCGATCGGGGAGGTCTGGGCCGACGAGCCGGACGCCCTGGCGCGGTTCCTGCACCCCGACGAGCTGCACCAGGTGTTCCAGTTCGACCTCCAGCTCGCCCCGTGGTCGGCGGCGGCGTTCCGGCAGGTCGTCACCGACTGCCTGCAGGCCACCGCGCCCTACGGCGCCGCCCCCACCTGGGTGCTGTCCAGCCACGACGCGGTGCGCCACCGGACCCGCTACGACGACCCGCCCGGCACCGGCCTGGCCCGCGCCCGTGCCGCGCTGCTGATGGTCCTGGCGCTGCCCGGCTCGGCGTACCTCTACCAGGGCGAGGAGCTCGGGCTGCCGGAGGTGCTCGACCTGCCGGACGAGGCCCGGCAGGACCCCGTCTGGCTGCACGGCGGAGGCGAGCGGCCCGGCCGCGACGGCTGCCGGGTGCCGCTGCCCTGGTCGGGGTCGGCCCCGCCGTACGGCTTCTCCCCCGAGGACGCCCGGCCCTGGCTGCCGATGCCGCCCGGCTGGGCGGAGCTGACCGTGGCGGCACAGCGCGCCGACCCCGGCTCCACCCTGTCGTACTACCGGCAGGCGCTGCGGCTGCGCCGCGAGCTGCTGCCGGAGCTGCCGGAGACGATGGACTGGCTGGAGGCTCCGGACACCGTGCTGGCCTTCGGCCGCGGCCCGCTGGTGTGCGTGGTCAACTGCGGCACCGAACCCGTCCCGCTGCCCCTGGGCGAACCGCTGCTCACCAGCGGCCCCCTGACCGGCGGCCTCGTCCCCCCGGACACCGCCGCCTGGCTCCGGCTCCCCGTCTAGAGAGCGGAGCGGCCCGCGCGGGACGAGCGGTCCGCGCAGCGGCCGAACGAGACGAAGACGGCAACGAACACCGCCTGAGCCGAGGGAGGAACCGCAGCGGCCTGCGCGGGACGAGCGGTCCGCGCAGCGACCGAGCGAGGCGAGTGCGACAACGACACCCCCTGAGCCGAGGCAGGGACCGCAGCGGCCCGCGCGGGCCGGTCAAGGGGCGTGTTCGGCGTGCATGGGGATGAGGGCGACGGCGAGGAGGGGGAAGGCGACCGCGACGGCGAAGGCGGTGGCGTAGTCGGTGGCGCCGATCAGCCCGCCCAGCAGTGGCGGGGTGGCGGTGGACAGGACGTTCTGGAAGGTGTTCTGGATGCCGAGGGCGCGGCCCGCCCAGGAGAGCCCGGCGTACTCGGCGACGGCGGTGGTGCCCAGGCCGTTCGGGCTGACCGTGAGCACCCCGGCGACCAGCAGCGCGGCCACGGCCGCGGGCGAGCCGGTGGCGGCGCCCAGCGCCAGTGCCGCCATGATCGCACCGATCAGTACCGCCAGCGTCCGGTAGGGGCGCAGCCGGCTGCCGACCCGGTCGGACCACAGCCCGGCGCCGAGCCGGGCCAGCGCGCCGGCCACGGCCACCGCGGCCAGCAGCCGCCCGGCGGGGGCGGGGTCCCAGTCGCGGGCGTCCACCAGGTAGACCAGTGCGAACGTGGCGACCGCGAACTGGGGGACGACGAGGAACGCGGCGGAGGTGTGCAGCCGCCAGAGCACGGGGGTCCGGTAGGGGGAGCTCGTGCGCTCGCCGGCCCGGGCGGGGCCGGGCGGCGGGTCGTGGACGAAGAGCCCGGCCAGCAGTCCCATCACCGCGCAGCAGCCGGCCAGGGCCAGCAGTGCGCGACCGGTTCCGCCGGCTCCCAGCGGGGGCAGCGCGGCCGCCCCCACCGCGACGCCCAGCGGCTGGGCGCTCTGCCTGATCGCCATGGCCAGGCCGCGTTCCGTGGGGGCGAACCAGCCGAGGATCAGCCGGCCGCTGGCGGCGTGCACGGACGCCCCGGCGGCCCCGGCCAGCACCAGGCAGGCGCCCTTGGGCAGCGTCCCGTCCACGGCGGCCGCGGCGGCCAGGAACAGGGCGGCGAGGCCGAGCCCCAGGCCGAGGACGAACCGCTCCCCCCGGCGGTCGGCGAGCACTCCCCAGCCGATGAGGGTGAACAGCAGGCCCGCCATCGGGCAGGTGACCAGCAGGCTGGCCTCGCCCAGGGAGAGTCCCTCCGCGCGCAGTGCGGGGATGAGGTAGGGCATGCCGAACTGGAAGGCGCAACCGCTGATCATCGCGCCCAGCCCGAGGCCGAGCATGGTCCAGCGCCGTGCGGGGGGGTCGCTCACATGGTGATATTACATGTCCGAAATATGAGACATGCTAGCCCTGGGGTGCGAGGTACCGTCCGATGAACTCGCGCTCCTCCGGGGTGAAGCGGCGCAGCCGGTTACCCTCAACGTCGAAGGCAGCCAGTGTGGAGATCGCCGTGGCGTAGACGTTCTCGTTGTCGCGCACCTCGTAGGCCAGCTTGAACGAGGCGGCCCGCGCCTCGGTCACCCAGGTCTCCACCCGGATGGGGTGCACGCTGGGCAGCAGCGGCAGCTTGTAGTCGATCTCGTGCCGGAAGACGACCATGCCGCGCACCGGTTGCTCGCCCTTGCGCACCGGATCACCGTGGAACATCTCCAGCCGGGCGTCCTCCAGGTAGCCCAGGAACTTGACGTTGTTGACATGCCCCTGCGAGTCGATGTCGCCGAACCTGATGTGGAACTCGTAGACGTGCCGGAAGTCTGCGGGGGGCACCGCGGAATCAGTCATGTCCTCGCCAAAGGGGTGTCGACTGCGCGTCTGGACAGCCCGATCGTACTCACCGGCCGGTTCGCCCCGCCGGGCTGGGCCCGGCGGGGCGGCGACCGCTGCCCCTCATCTGCCCTCGTCGCGTTCGGTCGCCACGCGGACCGCTCGCCCCGCCCAGGCCGCTCCGCTCCCGCACTCGACCCGGGCGGGCCACGGGGTCAGTCCCGGGTGAGCTTGCGGTGGGTGACGCGGTGCGGGCGGGCCGCGTCGGCGCCCAGCCGCTCGATCTTGTTCTTCTCGTAGTCGGCGAAGTTGCCCTCGAACCAGAACCAGCTCGAACCCTCTTCCCAGGCCAGGATGTGGGTGGCGATGCGGTCCAGGAACCACCGGTCGTGCGAGGTGATGACCGCGCAGCCCGGGAAGTCCAGCAACGCGTTCTCCAGCGAGCCCAGCGTCTCGACGTCGAGGTCGTTGGTGGGCTCGTCGAGCAGCAGCACGTTGCCGCCCTGCTTGAGGGTCAGCGCCAGGTTGAGCCGGTTGCGCTCGCCGCCCGACAGCACGCCCGCGGGCTTCTGCTGGTCGGGCCCCTTGAAGCCGAAGGCCGCGACGTACGCCCGCGACGGCATCTCAACATTGCCGACCTTGATGTGGTCGAGCCCGTCGGAGACGACCTGCCAGACGTTCTGCTTCGGGTCGATGCCGCCGCGCCCCTGGTCGACGTACGACACCTGCACCGTCTCGCCGACCTTGAGGGCGCCCGAGTCGGCCTGCTCCTCACCGACGACCATGCGGAACAGGGTGGTCTTGCCGACCCCGTTGGGGCCGATGACGCCGACGATGCCGTTCGGCGGCAGGTTGAACGACAGGTTCTCCATCAGCAGGCGGTCGCCGAAGCCCTTGGTCAGCCCCTCGGCCACGATGACCGTGCTGCCCAGCCGCGGGCCCGGCGGGATCTGGATCTCCTCGAAGTCCAGCTTGCGGGTCTTGGCCGCCTCGGCCGCCATCTCCTCGTACCGCTGCAGCCGGGACCTGCTCTTGGTCTGGCGCGCCTTGGGGTTGGAGCGCACCCACTCCAACTCGTCCTCCAGGCGCTTCTTGCGCTTGGCGTCCTTGTTGCCCTCGACCTTGAGCCGCTCGGCCTTCTTCTCCAGGTAGGTGGAGTAGTTGCCCTCGTAGGCGTGGCACCGGCCGCGGTCGAGCTCGAGGATCCAGCCGGCCACGTTGTCGAGGAAGTACCGGTCGTGGGTGACGGCCAGGACGGTGCCCTCGTACTTCTCCAGGAACTGCTCCAGCCACTGGACGCTCTCGGCGTCAAGGTGGTTGGTGGGCTCGTCGAGCAACAGCAGGTCGGGGGCCTGCAACAGCAGCTTGCACAGCGCGACCCTGCGGCGCTCACCACCCGACAGCTTGGTCACATCGGCGTCCGGAGGCGGGCAGCGCAGCGCGTCCATCGCCTGTTCGAGCTGGCTCTCCAGGTCCCAGGCGTTGCGGTGGTCGAGCTGTTCCTGGAGGCGGCCCATCTCCTCCATCAGCTCGTCGGTGTAGTCGGTCGCCATCTGCTCGGCGATCTGGTTGAACCGGTCGAGCAGCGCCTTGGTCTCGGCGACGCCCTCCTCAACGTTGCCGAGGACCGTCTTCTCCTCGTTCAACGGCGGTTCCTGCTGGAGCATGCCGACCGTGTAACCGGGCATCAGCCGCGCGTCACCGTTGGAGGGCTGCTCGAGACCGGCCATCATCCGCAGCAGCGTGGACTTGCCGGTACCGTTCGGGCCCAGCACGCCGATCTTCGCACCGGGCAGGAAACTCAACGTCACGTCGTTGAGGACGACCTTGTCGCCGTGCGCCTTGCGCACGCGCTGCAACGTATAGATGTACTCGGCCATGCCGTCAAGCCTATGGGGTCGTGGGCCCTTCCATGGCCACTCGTCCGGGATCTGAGTCAGCCGCCGAGGGTGCGGGGACGGGTTCCCGCCGGTAGGCAGACGCGGTCGCGACCGGACTCCTTGGCCCGGTACAGCGCGAGGTCGGCAGCCGTCAGCAACTCGATGAGGTCGTTGCCGTGGACGCCCAGCAGCGACAGCCCGATGGAGATGGTCACCGAGACCGGCCCCTCCTCCGCCGGGATGGACAGCCGCCGCACCCGGATGCGCAGCCGCTCGGCCACCCGGCATGCCTCGACGGTGTCGGCGCCCGGCAGCAGCACCACGAACTCCTCGCCGCCGAACCGGCCAACGACGTCGTAGTCGCGCACCTGCCCGCGCAGGGTGTTGGCCACCGCGATGAGCACCTGGTCGCCGAGCAGATGGCCGTAGGTGTCGTTGACCCGCTTGAAGTGATCGAGGTCGATCAGCAGCAGCGCCAGGGGCTCGCCCGAGCGGTGCGACCGGGACAGTTCGGTATCGGCCTCGCGCTGCCAGGCCGCGGCGTTGAGCAGGCCGGTCTTGGCGTCGGTGCGGGCGGCCGCCTGCAACTGCTGGTGCATCAGGCTGCGCTGGAGCAGGACGACCGGCGGCAGGGTCAGCAGCAGCAGGGCCGGCGAGAGCGCACAGGTGATCGCCACCAGGATGCCCAGGCAGAGTTCGACCACGTCGAGCAGCAGGCTCTCGCGGTTCCACAGCGCCTCGCGCCAGCCGCTCTCGGGGTTGGCCGCGCGCACGGCGACGGCCACCACCGCAGTGTTGATCACGGTGAACAGCACGGCGCAGCCGATCGCGGCGGGGATGCCGGGAAACGACCCGACCAGCCAGTCCGGGGCGTCGCTCAGCGGCGCGGGCACCACCCGGTGGAAGGCGTACGACGCGCAGGCGCCCGCGAGCCCCAGCGCGCCCGCCACCAGGACCCGCCGGTGCAGCAGCGTGCGGCGGACCCGGAACTGCAGCAGCACCTGCAGCGGGACCGGCGCGAGCAGCGCGTACACCGGGGGCAGTAGCAGGGCCATCGGCAGCCACCACGCCGACAGCAGGTCCCGGGCCACACCCGCGGGCATGCCGAGCCGGCGGGACGCCTCGATGCAGACCGCACCGCAGGCCAGCAGCGCCCCGAAGGTGGCCAGCTCGGCCAGGTCGAGCGGCGTGACCCACAGCCCGTGCACGATCAGGGCGAGATGCAGCCCCCCGACGATGAGCACATAACACGCCAGCGGCAGCGGGTGCGCCGGCGTCGACGGGCGCAGACCGGACGCCACCCTCTTGCAGGAGGAGCGCCACCGCGGCCCGCGCGAGAGGTCCCCGCGGTCTTCGGCGGACGACTGCACAGCGGCCATCCTTCCCCCCTAACGCATCACGTTGTGTAACACGATAGTTGCAACATGTGCGGAGTGGGAGGAAAACCGGTACCTTCATAGGCGCAAAGGTGGGCGCACCCCGGAAACGGCCGCTCCGCGACCGTGCTCCGGTGGGTCCGCAGCACATCCCAGAGGGGGAAGACACCATGCGCGGCATCTCCTGGATCTAGGCAGCCGCAGGACCCCGATTGCATCGGGGGGTGTCGCCCGTATGGACGTCACCCCCCGATGCCACCCGCCACCCTGCACACCTCTGACCTAGCGTGGCCAGGTGCGTGCCAACCCGGCCGATCAGGCGTACGCTCAGCCCGCCCGGCAGGCCGCCAACCCACCAGGCCACCACGCCACCTCATCAGGCAGGCGATCCGGCCCACCGTTCAGCGGCAGGCCGAACCAGGAGAATCAGCCTCCGCTACAGGGCCGTGCGACCGGGCGCGGCAGCCGAACGACCTGACCGGTGGGGCCAACCTGGCGACTCGACCGGCGGTGTGGCCCGGCCAGGCGGCCGGAGGCGGCAGGCGATCAGGCCGCGGTGGCCCGCAGGTCGACGGGGTCGCCCTGATCACCTCCATCCTCCTGGTCTGCTCCGCCGGGAGTGCCGTCTCCCCGGTCCGCCTGGGAACCGTCCGCCCAGGGGTCGCCGGTGGAGCCCTCGTCCTGGGAGGCGTCCGGGCCCGATTCGGTGCGGGGGCCGCCCAGCGCCCAACGGTCGTTGGCCTGCTGGGCCTCCAGCCGGTCGTCGTCGGTCATCGCGCCGCCGCGCTGCACCGGCCGGAAGTGGGCGCTGCCCCGGGTCATGTCGTGGCCCAGGGTCGTCGCCTCGACCTCCGGGGAGAACCGGAACTGCCCGTCCTTGACGTACTCGCGGATGCGGAGCCGGCCGGTGACGACGACCGGCTGCCCCCGCCGGAGTTCCGAGGCGTTGACGTTGTCGGCGAGGTTCCGCCAGCAGTTGACGGTCAGGAACATGGGCGTCTGGTCCTGCCACCGCCCGGTCTGCCGGTCGAACCGGCGCGGTGTGCAGCCGACCCGTAACGACAGGAAGGGCGTGCCGTTCGTGGTCATCGTGTAGTGCGGGTCCTCCGCCAGCCAGCCGATGACGGTGATGTGCGCGTCGTTCATGCGTCCTCCACGGGGAGCTCTCAGGACCTGCGGCCCTTACGCACTCCACCGTGGCGCACCGCCCGCACCCCGGACCAGCCCGGCCGCCGGATGTGGATAACCCGGCGGGAGAGGTTCAGGCGGGACGGAACTCCTCGACCGCGGTGCGGAAGCTCGCGTAGTCGGCGAGTTCGGCGGCGATCGGGTCGAGCACCTTCTCCTGGGCGACGCCGCCGACGCGCTCGCGCATGTGCGCCTCCATCCGCTCGCCGTGCTTGGCCGACGACAGCGCGACCAGGTTCCGGCAGGCCGACGACGTCAGCGCGCCCATACCCAGGGTGCAGGCGACCAGGACCGTGACATACGGGATCAGGCCCGCGTCGTCGAACAGCCCCGAGCCCGAACCCGACCCGGCCACGCCGTACACCACCAGCAGCGTGATCCACACCAGCCCGAGCAGGGTGACCAGCACCAGGAAGTACTGCCAGGTCTTGACCAGCCACCACCAGTTCGGCACCTGGTTGAAGACCGGCAGCGCGTCCTTGAGGGAGCCGCCCAGCGCCTCGGGCAGCTCGCCGGCCCGCGACCGGCTCGCCGCCCGCACCGCGCGGGCCCAGACCGGCGGAAGCTCGGTGACGACGCCGTCGGTGATGCCCTGCAGCGCGTTGTCGACGTCGCCCTGCTGCGCGCCGACCGGCCCGGTGAACGCGCCGCGCAGTTCCTCGCGCAGCTCGGTGAGGCGCATCTTGCGCAGCGGGTCGCTGCGCAGCCGGTCGACCAGCTTGGCGACCGGCCAGCCGACGTAGTCGACGGCGCGCAGCTCGTAGGCGCTCTCCATCGCCTCGGCGACAGCGGGCGCGCCGGCCGCGTCGGTCAGTGCCTCGACCAGCCGGGCGGCCCGGCGCGGCTCGATCTGGGCGGGCGGCTCGGCCTCGCCCCGGAACTCGACGAACCGCTCGGCGATCCGGTCGATGTCGGCGATCAGCCGCCGGCTGCGGGCCCGCCGGGCGGCCACGGCGTCGACCAGCACCTCGCGGAAATCGGCCACGCCGTCCTCGGTCACCGTGCTGGTCGTCACGATGCGCGGGTCGGCCAGCCCTTCGGCCTCCAGCAGCCGGCGCAGGTCGGACACGCAGTCCTCGGCCTCACCCGGCTGCAACCGGTCGACCTGGTTGAGCACCACCAGCGTGACGTCGGCGTGCTGGGCGAACGGGACGATGTAGTTGCGGTGCAGCGCCGCATCGGCGTACTTCTGCGGGTCGACCACCCAGACCAGCAGGTCGGCGACGGTGACGAACCGGTCGACCTCGGCCCGGTGCACCGCCTGGATGGAGTCGTGGTCGGGCAGGTCGATCAGCACCAGGCCCTGCAGCGAGCTGTCGGACCGGTCGAGCGCGCTGGCCCGCGCGTACCGGTGGCGCTTGTCGACGGCGAGCCAGTCGAGCAGCGGGCCCGCGCCGTCCAGCCCCCAGACGCAGGCGTGCGCCTGGGAGGTCATCGGGCGGCGCACCCCGGTCGGCGACAGCTGCAGCCCGCAGATGGCGTTGAACAGCGAGGACTTGCCGCTGCCGGTACCGCCCGCCAGGGTGACGACGGTGTGGCCGCCGGACAGCCGGAGCCGCTCGCCGGCCCTGGTCAGCAACTCGCCGGCCTCGTCCAGCAGGGGCTCGTCGAGCCGGCCGGCGCCGAGCGTGACGAGCCGGTCGAGGCCGTCGAGCCGTTCGGTGAGCCCCGGCTCCGAGCGCCCGGACGCGGGCTCTTCGGCGATCTCGGGGGTGGTGGTCGTGGTCATCGCGCGACCTCGAGGTTGTACGTGGCCTGGTAGAGCTGGACCGCGGTGGATTCGTCGGCGATGCCGGCGGAGTCGAGGGCCTGCCCGAACCGGATCGCCTCCTCGTCGAACAACATGCCGATCCGGCTGCGCAGATCGGCTCGGGCCTTGGCGCTCATCCCGCGCAGCGACTCGGCCCCGAACAGCGCCTTGAGCAGCCGCTGGGACACCGCGCTGGTGCCGCCCTCGACGGTGACATCGGTGGTGCCGTAGCCGAGCAGCCCGACGATCAGGACGAGCGACAGCGCGTCCTCGTCGAAGGAGACGAGCTTGGCCACGGATCGCTTGGTGACGCCCTCGGTACGGATGAGTTCGAGGACGTGGTCCTGCCAGGCGCTGACCGCCCGGGTCACCCGGCGGGACAGCTCGGGCGAGACCAGGCCGAGCTCGGTGGCCGGCTCGGCGAGCATCTCACCCGCGGCCGGATTGGCCCGCCAGCGGGCGATCACCTGCTCGGCGGCGCTCTCGGCGCCGGAGAGGATCAGCGACTCCAGCGCGCTGCGCAGCGCGGCCTTGAGCGAGCGCACCCGGGCCGGGGTGCGCCGGCGCCGGCCGCCCTTGCGGGGCAGCCGGGGCCGCTGGACGTGCAGCGCCCGGACCAGGTCGCCGGTGCCGGCGAAGTCCTGCCAGCGGGCCAGCACCTCGCCGCGCAGCAGCGAGCCGTTGCGGGTGGCCTCGTCGAGTTCGGCGAGTGCGGTGGCGTAGCAGGCCTCCACCTCCTGGCGGAGCTCACCGCGCTTCTCCACCTGGAGCTCGACCTGCTTGGCCAGTTCGGGAACCCGGGTGCGGTAGCTGTCGAGCACCGCGCTGAGGGTGTCGCCGATGACCGTGGTGCGGCGGGAGCCGTCCTCGACCAGGTGCAGCAGCCACTCGCGGATCTCCTCGGCTGCCTCCTCGGGCAGCCGGCTGTTCTCGATGCGGGTCTCGGGGATGGTGAAGCGGCGGGCCTCTCCGACCCCGTGCTCCTCCAGCATCGCGGCGAAGTGCTCGACGACCTCGGACCCGGCGCCTTGCGGCACCCGGGAGAGCACGACCCCGATGGTGGCGCCGTGTTCCTTGGCGCGCTGGAGCATCTGCCACACCTGGGCGTCGGCGTAGCGCGCGGCGGTCGTGACGCACAGCCACAGGTCGGCGGCGGCCATCAGCTTGGTGGCGAACTCGTAGTGGTCCTCGAAGACCGAGTCGAAGTCGGGGCTGTCGAGCAGTGCCAGCCCCTCGGGCAGCGTGTCGCTGCCGATGATCACGAGCTGGTCGCCGGCGATGGCGTCGGGCGCGGGCCCGGGGACCCGGCCCATGCCCGGCAGTAGCGGGCCCTCCAGGTACCACTCGGTGTGGTCGGGGTGGCAGACCAGGATCGGGCTGCTGGTGGTCGGGCGGAGCACGCCGGTGGCGCTCACCCGGGAGCCGACCAGCGTGTTGACCAGGGTCGACTTGCCCGCACCGGTGGACCCGCCGAGCACCACCAGCAGCGGGGTGCCCTTCCCGCTGATGCGGGGCAGCACGTAGTCCTCGAGCTGGTTGCGCAGTTCCGACTGCGCCTCGCGAGCCTCCGCGACGCCCGGCACCTCCAGGACGAAGCTGAGGGAGTCGATCTGGTCGCGCAGCTCGGTCAGCACGCGCCCCAGATCCGGCCGCGCGTGCGGCGGCGGCGCGTTCTCATCGGCCCCCGAAGCGGACGTGTCGGCCTCCTTGGGTGACGAAGGAGCTGGCGAAGGGGCTGTCGAAGAGGCATCGCGCTCGGGGCCGGTTTCGGCTCCGGCGTCCACAGCGCTCTGATCTGCCGGGGATGTCACGGATCCCGTCCCATGTCGGCTCTTGTCATGTCGATCTGTCGCGCCACGTCCACCACATCGCCGATGACCACGATGGCCGGTGGCCGCACACCCGCAGCGACCATCTCATCCGCCACCGTGCCCAATGTGGCGGTAAGTGTCCGCTGATCCTGAAGCGTACCGTCCTGGATCACGGCGACAGGCGTGTCAGGCGACCGACCATAGCGCATCAGCGCGGTGGCGATCAGGCCCATCCGCTCGACCGCCATCAACAGCACCAGGGTGCCGGTGGAACGGCCCAGGCCGGCCCAGTCGACCGTCGATCCGGGGACGTCCGGGGCGAGGTGCGCGGACACCACGTGGAACTCCTGCGCGACGCCCCGGTGGGTGACCGGGATGCCCGCGGCGGACGGCACCGCCACGGCGCTGGTGATGCCCGGCACCACGGTCACCGGGATGCCGTGCCGGGCGCAGTGCAACACCTCTTCGGAGCCCCGGCCGAAGACGAACGGGTCACCGCCCTTGAGCCGGACCACGAAGCGGCCCTGGGAGGCGTGCTCGACCAGCAGGTCGTTGATGCGCTCCTGGGCCACGGTGCGGCCATAGGGGATCTTGGCGGCGTCGATCACCTCGACGTCCGGCGACAGCTCGTCGAGCAGCAGCCGGGGGGCCAGCCGGTCGGTGACGACCACATCCGCCTGGGCGAGCAACTGCCGGCCGCGCACGGTGATCAGCCCCGGGTCGCCGGGGCCGCCGCCGACCAGCGCCACCCCCACCGGCTTGGCCCGGGAGTGCCGGGCGGCCAGCGTGGCGTCGCGCAGGCCGTCGACCACGGCGTCGCGCAGGCCGGCGGCCCGCCGCGGGTCGCCACCGGCGAGCACCCCGACCGTGGTCTCGCCGACCCGGCCGGTGGCGGGCGTCCACGCCGCGGAGGCCTGCGCGTCGTCGGCCCGCACGCACCACACGCGCAGTTCCTCCGCCGCGGCGGCCACCTCGGCGTTGACCTTGGCCTTGTCGGTGCAGGCGTGCACCAGCCAGGCGCCCGCGCAGTCGCCGTCGGTGTACGGGCGGTCGTGCCAGACGATGCGCCCGGCCACGACCAGGTCCTCCAGCGAGGGGGTGATCTCAGGTGAGACGAGAACCACATCGGCCCCGGCCGCCACCAGGGCGGGCACGCGACGACCCGCGACCCGGCCGCCGCCGACGACGACGACGCGTCGCCCGTCGAGGCGCAGGCCGATCAGGTAGGGGGGCACGGTGTTCTCTCGATCAGGATGCGGTGTGGCGGGCATGAGCGTTCGCGGACCAAAGGTACTCGGGATCGGGTGGACATGGAGAGTGCTCGGCTTCAGTCGATAGCCGAGCGTGATTCTTTGTCGCTGACACCGGCGGAGTCGAACGTGGCGACCTCGTGCAGCACCCGGACCGAACTCTGTACCAGCGGCAGGGCGAGCAGGGCGCCGGTGCCCTCACCGAGCCGCAGCTCAAGATCGACCAGGGGACGAAGTCCCAGGTGTTCCACGGTAGCGGCGTGACCCGGCTCGACGGAACGGTGACCAGCGACACAGGCGGCCACCACGTCCGGGCAGAGCGCGGCGGCGGCCAGCGCGGCCGCTCCGGCGATCACCCCGTCGAGCAGCACGGGCACCCGGCGCGCCGCGGCGCCCAGGATGAACCCGGCCAGCGCCGCGTGCTCCAGCCCGCCGACCGCGGCCAGCACGTCCAGCGGGTCCCCGCCGGGCAGGCCGTGCCGGGCGAGGGCCGTGCGGACGACCTCGATCTTGCGGGCGTGCACGGTGTCGTCGATTCCGGTGCCGCGGCCGGTGACCCGCTCGGCGGGCAGCCCGGTGAAGGCGGCGATCAGCGCGGCCGAGGCGGTGGTGTTGGCGATCCCCATGTCCCCGGTGATCAGGCAGCGGTGGCCGGCGTCGGCCAGTCCCCCGGCCACCTCGATGCCCGCGGCGACGGCCCGCCGGACCTGTTCGGCGGTCATCGCCGGGCCCTGGGAGAGGTCGGCGGTGCCGCGGGCCACCTTGCGGTCCAGCAGGCCGGGCGCGGCGGGGAGGTCGGCGGCCACGCCCACGTCCACCACGACGACCTCGGCGCCGACCTGCCTGGCGAAGGCGTTCGCCACCGCTCCCCCGACCGCGAAGTTGGCCACCATCTGCGCGGTGACCTCTTGTGGCCACGGGCTCACCCCCTGGGCGTGCACGCCGTGG
The DNA here is from genome assembly GCF_003289645.1 of Actinomadura craniellae. Taxonomy (GTDB): domain Bacteria; phylum Actinomycetota; class Actinomycetes; order Streptosporangiales; family Streptosporangiaceae; genus Actinomadura_D; species Actinomadura_D craniellae. The sequence goes on from NZ_QLYX01000016.1 coordinate 67,990, forward strand.
TCGGCGGCGAAGATCGCCACCGCGGCGGGGGCGGGCAGCGGGGGTGGGCACGTCCCGGCCAGCCCGGCCAGCCGCACCGACACGTCCTCCAGCGCGCCCAGCGCGCCCCGCGGCTTGGTCAGCCGGTCCTGGTGGGCGCGGGCGTCGCGCATCGCGGCCTCGTCGGGCCGGGGGACGGCGGCGACGGTACGTTCGATCAGGTCACTCATGGGGTCCGAGCTCATCCAGTGCCTCCAGTAGCGCGTCGTTCATGGCCTTGTCGCGGACCGCGATCCGCAACCAGCCGGGTCCCAGTCCGGGGAAGGTGTCGCCGCGCCGCACGGCGTATCCGCGCTCGCGCAGGGCCCCGCGCAGCCCGATGCCGTCGGCGGCGCGCACACACAGGAAGGAGGCCCGCGCCCCGGGCACCACGTGCAGGCCGCGGTCGGCCAGCGCGGCGGCCAGCCGGGCGCGCTCGGGGGCCAGTTCCCGGGCCCACGCCTCCGCCTCGGCCACCGCGGCGGGGTCGCTGCACGCCTCCATCGCCACCAGGGCGGGGGTGGACACCGCCCAGAGCGGCTGGGCCTCGGCCAGCGCCGCGACGAGGTCCGGCCCGGCCAGGACGTAGCCCGCCCGCAGCCCGGCCAGGCCCCAGGTCTTGGTGAGGCTGCGCAGCACCACCAGCCCGGGACGCCGGTCGGCGGCCAGGCTCTCGGGCTCGCCCGGCACGCAGTCCATGAACGCCTCGTCGACCACGACCGTGCGGCCTGGCCGGCACAGCGCGGTGATCGTCTCCGCCGGGTGCAGCACCGAGGTGGGGTTGGTCGGGTTGCCGACCATCACCAGGTCGGCGGCGTCGGGCACCAGCGCCGGGTCGAGCGTGAAGTCGCCGCCGAGCACCGTGCGACCGACCGGGTGCCCGGCCGAGCGCAGCGCGGCCTCCGGTTCGGTGAACTGGGGGTGGACAACCACGGCATGGCGCGGTTCGAGCACCCGGGCGAGCAGCACGAACGCCTCCGCCGCGCCCGCGGTGAGCAGGACCTCCTCGGGTGGGCGGGCGTGCCGCCGGGCCACCGCCGCCCGCGCGGCGGTCTGGTCGGGGTAGCCGGCGAGGTCGGCGACGGACGCGCGCAGCCGGTCGGCCAGCCACGGCGGCGGGGTACCGGTCCGCACGTTCACCGCGAAGTCGGCCAGCCCTCCGCCCACCTCGGCATCGCCGTGGTGCCGCAGGTCGTGCTCAGTGCCCGACATGCCCGTACCCCTTCCGGAACGGCCGGGCGACCTCGTGCACCTCGGTGTCCGGGCCGGTAAAACCGCGGCCGGCCCGCGGCGGCGAATCGGTCCTCATATGCTCCCCCTTCGGCGGCCGAAGTCGTAGTAGAGCAGGGCGTTGACGGCGGCCGCCGCGACGGTGGAGCCGCCCTTTTCCGACACGTTGCTGAGCTGGGGCAGGCCGCTGGCCCGCAGCGCGGCCTTGGACTCGACCGCGCCCACGAAGCCGACCGGCAGCCCGATCACCAGGGCGGGCCGGACGTCCCGGCGGATCAGTTCCTCCAGCGCGGTCGGCGCGCAGCCCACCACCCAGACCGCGCCCGGCCCCACCTCGGCGTACGCCAGGCGCACCCCGGCGGCGGACCGGGTGATGCCGGCGGCCCTGGCCAGCCGGGCCGCGGCGGGAACGTCGACCTGGCAGATCGCGTCCCGGGCGGTGATGCCGGCGGCGACCATCACGACATCGGTGACGATGGGCACGCCGGCGTGCAGCGCGGCCAGCCCCCGCTCCAGATGGGCCTCGTCGGTGACGAGGTCCACCGCGTAGTCCAGGTCGGCGGTGGCGTGGATCACCCGCTCGGCGACCGCCCGCCACAGCGGCGGCATCGGAGACAGGTCCACCCGCTGCCGCAGTATCTGGTACGAGCGCACCTCGATCGGGTGCGGGCGGCGAGCGGTCATGAGAGCTCCTCGATGGCGTCGGCCGGGCAGATCTCTGTACGTTCGGCGAGCCGGGCGACGGCGACGGTGGCGTTCGCCGACGCGCGCTTGGGCACGACCAGTTCGGCGGACCGGCCGAGCGACCGCGCCACGTGCAGCGCCGCCGCCTCCGCCACGCTCGGCGTGCCGGTCTCCGCTCGCACCGTCTCCGCCGGATTGGGCACCCGGACCCCGGCCAGCACCGCCGCGGGCCGGGTCTCCACCGGCAGCCCGCGCGCCCGGGCCACGGCCAGGATGCCCTCCTCGGCGGCCTTGCGGTCGATCGTGGCCAGGCACCGCACGGACGCGGCGGCCAGCCCGGCGCCGGCCAGCGCCGCGTCGATCAGCGCGCCGACCTCGGCCGCCGTGACCCCGCGCACCGCCCCGACCCCGACCACCAGGGACGGTGGCCGGCGGACCGGCCCGCCGCGCCCGCCCCGGGGCGCCTCGCCCGCTCTGGCACCGCGGGCGGTCACGCGTTCTCCTCGGGCAGCTCGGCGATGGCGGCGGGACGGGACGGGGCCGGCGGGGGCACCGGGGGACGCTCCGGCCCGGGCCGCACCCCCCAGACGACGAAGACCGGATCCATCGCGGCCAGGCGGTGCACGTCACCGGGGAGCGGGGACAGCCGGGCCGCCTGGAGCTGGACCGCGCCGGCGGTGAAGCCCGCCGCGCGCAGCGCCTCCAGGGCGGGGCGGACGCGTTCGACCGGGGCGAGCTCGACGACCACCGCCCGCAGCGCCCGGGCGGCGCAGGCCTCGACCACCTCGATCCCGCCGGCGCCGACGAAGACCGCGTCCGGGTCGGGCAGGTGGTCGAGCACCGCCGGGGCGATGCCCCGCGACACCGCGACCTTCACGCCGTGCGCCCTGACGTTGCGGCGGATCCGCTCGCACGACTCCTCGTCCCGCTCGACCGCGATGGCGGCGGCCCCGAACCGGGCGCACTCGATCGCGACCGAGCCGCTGCCCGCGCCCACGTCCCAGACCAGGTCGCCGAGCCGGGGGCCCAGCCGGGCCAGCGCGAACGCCCGCACCTCGGCCCTGGTGACCACCGGGTGGCGATGCTCGAAGGCGTCCTCGGGCAGCGCCCAGCCGGCCGGGCCCGGCCGGGCCCCGGCGAGCCAGCCCCGCCCGGCGGGCGGGGCGGTGGAGTCGAGCACGAGCACCACGTCGGGGTCGCGCCAGGGCCGGGTGGTGGCCTCGGCCGGGCGGCAGTGGACGACCCGCTCGGCAGGGCCGCCCAGGTCCTCGCAGACCACGAACGCGCGGGGGTGCTGAGGGAACAGCGCCCGGGCCAGCTCGGCGGGGCCCGCGCCAAGTGCGGTCAGCACCGCCACCTTGGGGTGCGCGCGGCAGGCGTTGACCGCCCGGCGCAGCTCCCCGCCGTGTGCCGACACCACCAGCGCGTCGTCCCAGGGCAGCCCGGCCCGGGCGAACCCCGCGGCCACCGCGGAGACCGCCGGGATCACCTCGGGTCGGTGGCCGCGCGCACGCAGTGCCCGGACGATGCCGAAGAACCCGGGGTCGCCGCCGGCCAGCACCACCGTGTTGCCCTCCCGGGCGGCGGCGTCGATCTCCTCCAGCGCCGCGTCCACATCGCCCGGCACGACGGTGCGGGCGGACCCGGGGGGCGGCAGCGCGGCGAGGTGCCGGGCCCCGCCCACCACCAGATCGGCCGCGGCCAGCCGCTCCAGCGCCACCTCCGGGGGCGGCCCGCCGTCATACCCCACCACGGTGATCATCGTGCCAGCCGCCCGTACATGCCGACCATGCGCCCGCCGGTGAAGTCGACCAGCACGACCTGGACGGCCAGGGGCCCGCCCGGCGCGGCGGCGAGGGCGGGGTCGGCCGCGGTCTCCCCGGCGGCGAAGCGCTCCAGCACGCCCGCGGCCCGGCGGCACAGCTCCCGGCCGCACGGACCGAGCAGCCCGGCCGCCTCCCACAGCTCGTAGGCGTGCCGGACGGTGCCGGCGGCACCGACCTCGGCGGCCAGTTCCGGGGAGCCACCCATCTCGGCGGTGATCTCGCCCAGCGGTTCGGTGGAGACCAACGCCCCGGCGGCGAGTCCGGTCAGGTCGTCGGCCGTCCCCACGAAGATCACCTGGGGTATTCCGTGCTCGACCGCCCGCCGCAGCGCCGCCCCGGTGGAGTCGCCCACCGCCACGAAGCACACCTCGGGCAGCTTGGGCAGCATCTTCCTGGCGCCCTTCCCGGTGGGCCCGCCGGTGTACAGCACCAGGGTCCGTTCGCCCTGTGCGGCCGACGCCGAGACGGCCTGCTCGACGCCGCCGGGCCGGCGGGACTCGGGGGGTTCCGCGGTCCGGCCGGTACGCGGCTGCTCGGGTTCCTCGCTCATGTCCGCCTCTTTCGGGGATTCGTGGGCGATGAGCCTCCCGGAGTCACCGGCGGGGCGTGCGGTCGGCGCGCCGCAAACCGCGGAACTGCCCGGGCGGCAGGGGCGCGAGCGGGTGCCGGCAGCCGTGGAAGCGCCCGGGTGGCGAAGGCGCGAGCGGGTGCCGCCGGCGGCCGGCGCCAAGGCGTGCTTCCCCGGCAGTGCTCCTCGCCGGTGTCGCCCGGGAACGCACTCGAGGGCCGGCACGTCGGGCCGGGAGCACTGGTAGGCGACCACACAGGGAGTGTCCTGCGGATGGCCACTCTCCACCAGCCCGTCCCGGAACCGCCCCGGCCGGCGAGCTCACCGACGCGGGCCCTGGGCGAGCGACGCCGCGGCGGCCGCGACCAGGCGGCCGGGGACGGACGGGGCGCCGGCCCAGTGCAGGTGCAGATACGACGCCAGGAACGACGCCGAGGCGAAACCCTCCGGGCCGGCCGGCGTCCACTGCCAGGCCGGTACGGTGCCGTGGCCGGGCTCGACCGCGGTGCGGTGGAACTCGTGGCCGTGCACCCGCTCGCCCGCGCGGGCCGCCACCGAGTCGGCGACCGCCACGGCCGCCCGGTACCCCAGCGACAGTCGCGGCGTCATCGCCGCCGTGGCGTCGATCACCCCGCACATGGGGGCGCCGTCGAGTTCCCGGGCCAGGTAGAGCAGCCCGGCGCACTCGGCGTACACCGGCAGCCCGCGCCGCGCGGCGGCGGCGACCTCGGCGCGCAGCGGCGCGTTGGCCGACAGCCCCGCCGCGTACATCTCCGGGAACCCGCCGCCGATCACCAGCCCCGCGGTGCCCTCGGGCAGCGACTCGTCGCGCAGCGGGTCGAACCGCACCACCTCGGCCCCGGCCGCGGCCAGCAGCTCCTCGTTCTCGGCGTACCCGAAGGTGAACGCGGCCCCGCCGGCCACCGCCACCACCGGCCGGCCGGGGACCGGCTCGGCGGTGAGCGCCCCGGCCGGGCTCCAGGGGACGGCCGGGCGGGGCTCCGCGGTGCGGGCCAGGGCGAGCAGCGCGTCCAGGTCGCAGCCCGCGGCGACCAGCTCGCCCAGCCGGGCGACCGCCGCCACCGCGTCGGCGCGGCGCTCGGCGGCCGGGATCAGACCCAGGTGCCGGGAGGGGGTGTCCACGCCCGTGTCCCGCCGCAGCGCCCCGAGCACCGGCACGGACAGCTCCTCCACCGCGGTGCGGCAGATCTCCTCGTGCCGGTCGGAGCCGATCCGGTTGAGGATCACCCCGCCGATGCGGACGTCCCCGAACGTGCGGAAGCCGTGCACGGTGGCGGCCACCGACCGGCCCGCCGCGGCGGCGTCGACGACCAGCACCACGGGGGCGCCCAGCAGCCGGGCGACGTGCGCGGTGGAGGCGAAATCGTCCAGGCCGGCCCCGTCGTACAGCCCCATCACCCCCTCGATCACGGCGACGTCGGCGCCCGCCGCGCCGTGCGCCAGCAGCGGCGCGAGCAGGTCGGTCGAGGTCAGGAACGGGTCGAGGTTGCGGCCGGGCCGGCCGGTGGCCAGCGCGTGGTACCCGGGGTCGATGTAGTCGGGCCCCACCTTGTGCGGGGACACGGCCAGGCCACGGGCGGCCAGCGCGGCCATCAGCCCGGTGGCGACGGTCGTCTTGCCCGCGCCGGAGGCCGGGGCGGCGACGACCAGCCGGGGCACCCTCACCATCCGGTCACCATTCGATGCCCTTCTGGCCCTTCTGCCCCTGATCCATCGGGTGCCGGACCTTGGTCATCTCGGTGACGAGGTCGGCGAACTCCAGCAGTTCCGGGGCGGCGTCCCGGCCGGTGATCACCACGTGCTGCGCGCCGGGCCGGTCGCGCAGCACCTCGATCACCTCGGCGACGTCGATCCAGCCCCACTTCATCGGGTAGGTGAACTCGTCCAGCACGTAGAACCGGTAGGTCTGCGCGGCCAGGTCGCGCTTGATCTGCGCCCAGCCCTCGCGGGCGTCCTCGGCATGGTCCTCGGCGGTGCCGGGGCGCTGGATCCACGACCAGCCCTCGCCCATCTTGTGCCAGGCCACCGGGCCGCCCGCGCCGGACTCCCCCAGCACCCGGAGCGCCTGCTCCTCGCCGATCCGCCACTTGGCGGACTTGACGAACTGGAACACCCCGACCGGCCAGCCCTGGTTCCAGGCGCGCAGCGCCATCCCGAACGCGGCGGTGGACTTGCCCTTGCCGGGCCCGGTGTGCACGACCACCAGCGGCCGGTTGCGGCGCTGGCGCGTGGTCAACCCGTCCTCCGGAACGTACTCCGGCTTCCCCTGCGGCATCAGCGGATCCTCTCCCTCACGCGACCCGCCGCTCGCGGGCCAGGCCCGCGAGCGCGTCGGCCGCCAGTTCCTCCAGGCGCAGCGACTCGCCGCCCAGCCGCTCCGCCAGCCGGGCCGCCAGGCCCAGCCGGACCGGGCCGGACTCGCAGTCGACCACCACGCTCGCGATCCCGGCCAGCGCCCCGGCGGCGAGCAGCGGGTCGGGGCCGTGGGTGGCCCGGCCGTCGGTGACCACGACCAGCAGCGGGCGGCGGGCCGGGTCGCGCAGCCGCTCGACGCGCAGCACCTCGGCGGCCCGCAGCAGCCCCGCGGTCAGCGGGGTCCGGCCGCCGGTGGGCAGTTCGCGCAGCCGGCGGGCACCGGCCTCCACCGAGGACGTCGGTGGCAGCGCCAGTTCGGCGGACGTCCCCCGGAAAGTGATCAGCCCGATCTTGTCGCGCCGCTGGTAGGCGTCCAGCAGCAGGCTCAGCACCGCGCCCTTCACCGCCTGCATCCGGCGCCGGGCGGCCATCGAGCCGCTGGCGTCGACCAGGAACAGCACCAGGTTCCCCTCGCGCCCGTCGCGGACCGGCTCGCGCAGGTCGCCGGGCGCGATCACCAGCCCGGGGCCGCCGCGCCCCCGGGTCCGCTGGTGCGGGGCCGCGGCGCGCAGGGTGGCGGCGAGGTGGATCCCCCGGGCGCCGGGGCGGGCGCCGGCGACCCGCCCGTGCGCGGTGCGCGCCCGGGAGCGGCGGCCGGGTGCCCCGCTGCCCAGCCCCGGGACGGTGAACAGCCGGGGCCGGTACGTCGCGTCGGCGGGCGCCACCGCCTCCTGCTCGCCGGCGGGCGCTTCGCTCCGGGCCGGGGCGTCCTCCCCGGCGCCGGGCGGGGGCTCCGCCGGGGCGGGCACGGTCACGCCCTCGCCGGGATCCTCGGGGGCGGGACCGCCGGAACCCGGGCCGTCGGGGCCGGAGCCGCCGGAGTCGGGGCCGCCGGAGCCCGGGTCGTCCGGGGGTTCGGGGTCGGTGTGCTCGGCCAGCACGTCGTCGAGTTTCCGCTCGTCGAGGCCGGGGGCGTCGAAGGGGTCGCGGCGGCGGCGGTGCGGCAGCGCCAGCCGGACCGCCGTGCGCACGTCCTCGGCGGTCACCTCGGTCCGGCCGTACCAGGCGGCCAGCGCGATCGCCGCCCGCGCGGTGACCAGGTCGGCGCGCAGCCCGTCCACCTCGAACGCGGCGCAGACGGCGGTGATCTGCCGCAGCGCGGCGTCGGTCAGCGCCACCTCGGACAGCCGGTCGCGGGCGGCGGCGATCCGGCCGGCCAGTTCCGCCTCGGCGGGGGCCCACCGCGCGGCGAAGCCGGCGGGGTCGGCGTCGAAGCGCAGCCGGCGGCGGACCACCTCGGCGCGCTCGGCGGGGTCGCGGGTGGCCGCGACCTCGACGGTCAGCCCGAACCGGTCCAGCAGTTGCGGGCGCAGCTCGCCTTCCTCGGGGTTCATGGTGCCGACCAGCAGGAACCGGGCCGCGTGCCGGACCGAGACCCCCTCGCGCTCCACGTACGAACGGCCCATCGCGGCGGCGTCCAGCAGCAGGTCGACCAGGTGGTCGTGCAGCAGGTTGACCTCGTCCACGTACAGCGCCCCGCGGTGCGCGGCGGCGAGCAGGCCCGGTTCGAAGGCCCGGACGCCCTCGGTCAGCGCCCGTTCGATGTCGAGGGAACCGGTGAGCCGGTCCTCGGAGGCGCCGACCGGCAGCTCGACCAGCCGGGCGGGCCGGACGTCCGTCCCGGCGCCGTGCGGCCCGTCGGGGCAGCCGGGGTCGGGGTCGGCGGGGTCGCAGGCGAACCGGCAGCCCGGCACGACCTCGACCGGCGGCAGCAGCCGGGCCAGCGCGCGCACCACGGTCGACTTGGCGGTGCCCTTCTCGCCCCGGACGAGGACGCCGCCCACCCCGGGGGAGACGGCGTTGATCAGCAGGGCGAGCTTGAGGTCGTCCATCCCCACGACGGCGGAGAAGGGGTAGCCCTCCCCCGCTCCGGATGCGCTCGGCGGCATGCCTCAAGATCCTTTCCTCGGGTGTCCACGCCCGTGGCGGCCAGGTCCGACGGCCGGAGTCTCCTGGCTCCCAGATCGCTGCCCTGCCCCGGCCTTCCGGCGGCTCCGCCGTGGCTCGTGATGGGGCAGGGCTCCCTGGTCACAGTTGCGGGACAGCCCCGGATTCGCACCGGATTCCTCCGCGTCCGTCGCCCGCCAAGAATGGCATACCGCCCGGCAGCGCCCAACCCGTGGTCGCACTAAGCTGGGAAAATGGTGCAAGCACGGCCTCGGTACCGCCGGCTCGCCCGGGACGAGCGCCGGGGGCAGATCCTCGCGGTCGCCCGGCGGATGTTCACCGAGCTGCCCTATGCCAAGGTCTCCACGACGGCGATCGCGGCCGAGGCGGGCGTCCGCCGCGGCCTGATCCACTACTACTTCGGCGCCAAGCGCGAGCTGTTCCTGGAGGTCGTCCGGCGGCTCACCGAGGACGTGACGAACATCGCGGCCCGCGCCGCGCCGCCCGCCGGGGAGCGCCCGCTGCCGGAACTGGTGGACCTCTGCGTGGACCTGTTCCTGGACGCGGCCGAGTCCAACGCCACGACCTGGTTCGCCGCCCTGGACGCCGAGGGCTTCGGCCAGGACCCCGAACTGCGGCGGATCGTCGACCGCACCCATGACCGCACCGTCGAGCAGATGCTCGTGGTGCTGCGGCCGCCCGGGCCGACCGACGTCCTGCGGGCGGTGCTGCGCGTCTACTCCGGCCTGGCCGAGGCCGCCACCCGCGAGTGGCTCCAGCAGGGAACGCTCCAACGCGACCAGGTGCACACGCTGCTCGCCCGGTCGCTGCTGACCATGATCCAGGACATCGCGCCGGCGCTCGAACGCCGGGGCTGAGCGCCGTTCAGAAGCCGGCGGCGCGCTCGGCGCGGTCGCCCAGCCGCTCGGCGACCGCGGGCGGCACCGGGACCGCGAACCAGACGAGCTTGCCCGGCCGGCCACACCGCCGGGAGCGCGCCGGCCGCCTGCCCCAGCGCCCCTCCGCCAGGGTGGCGACGACGTCGAGCCCCCGGCCGTGGTCGCCCGAGGTCCACGAGTAGCCGGGCAGGACGCACTCGGTGTGGCCGTCGAAGACACCGCACAGCAGTTCGCCGTCGCCGCCGGTCAGCCAGAGCTCGGGCGGCCCGTACCCGGCGGCGTGCCGGTGGGCGTTGGTGGCCAGTTCGCTCGCCATGAGCTGGACGTCGGCCACCGTCTCAGGCGGTAAGCCCAGCTCGCGGAGCGTCTCGGCCACCTGCGCCCGGGCCACCCGGGCGCAGGTGGCGTCGGTGGGGAGGACCCGGACGAGGCCGTCCGGGTCCGTGCGTCTGTGCGGGTCGCTGATCTCTGATGGCGCTACCACGGGGTCCCTCCACGGTCACCTACTACCCGCATGATCACTCTGCGTCCCCGAGCGAGTACGAGACAGCCTGGCGCGAGAATTGCGCTCCTGCAACTCTCTTGGCCAGATTGGCCTGACCGGAGTCGCCGTTCTCGTTGTGCGGTGGTGATCGGCGCAAGCAGACTGTGCCCATGACCTACCGGCCCACCGTACGAGGCCGCCGGCTGGCGCGAGAGTTGCGCAGGCTGCGCGAGGAGAAGAGCCTGACCCTGCAGGACGTCGCCGACCGGCTCGGCTGGTCCCGCGCGACGGTGTCCCGGCTGGAGACCGGGCAGACCCGTCCCCGCCACGGCGACGTGGCCGACATGCTCGACCTGTACGGCGTGCCCAGCCCCGAGCGGGACGCCCTGATCGCGCTGGCCCGCCAGGCCGGGCAGCGCGGCTGGTGGACCGCCTACGTCGACGTGTTCACCGGCAGCTACGTCGCGCTGGAGGACGAGGCGTCCGAGATCCGCACCTGGGACGCCCTGCTGATCCACGGCCTGCTGCAGACCGAGGATTACTCCCGGGCGGTGATCGGCACCGGCCGGATGCTGCCCACCACGGCCGACGTCGATCGCCGGATCGCCGCGCGCAAGGCCCGCCAGGCGCTGCTCGACCGGACCAACGCCCCGCATCTGCACGTGGTGCTCGACGAGGCGGTGCTGCGGCGCCCGATCGGCGGGCCCGCCGTGATGGGCGCCCAGTTGCGGGCGCTGAACAAGGCCGCCCGGCGGCCCCGGGTCACGATCCAGGTACTGCCGTACGAGGCGGGCGCTCATGCCGGACTCGACGGTAGGTTCACGATTTTGTCGTATCCGGACCCCGCCGACCCCGATATCGCCTACGTAGAGGGCACTATGGGCGACGTTTACCTCGAAAGTGCGTCGGAAACAGGGCAACATAGGGAGCGGTTCGACCGCATCGCCGGTTCGGCCCTGTCCCCCGCAGATTCCATCCGCCTCATCTCCGAGGCGGCCGAGGAGTAACTCGTAGTGATCGATCTACCACGCGAAATAGCCGGCGCCGCCTGGCGCAAGTCCTCCCGTAGCGGCAGCGGTGACCAGTGCGTCGAGGTCGCCGCCCTCCCCTCCGGACCGCGCGCGGTCCGCGACTCCAAGGACCCGCACGGCGCGGTCCTGCTGTTCACGGGCGCCGAGTGGCGCGCGTTCGTCGGCTCCCTCAGGGGCTGAAGCCTGCCGGCCGGGCCCGGACCTCCGGGCCCGGCCCTCCCCAAAAACTAGAACTCGTTCTACTATTGCCCCCATCGACCGACCCGAGGGGGCGCGGCCATGACGGCCACCGAAGAGCTGAAGCTGGGCATCAACGTCGGCTACTGGCAGCGAGACCCCGACGACCAGACCGAGACCGTGCTGGCCGCCGAGCGGCTGGGGTACGACTCGGTCTTCACCGCCGAGGCCTATGGCTCCGACGCCTTCACCACGCTGACCTGGTACGCCGCCCGCACCTCGACCATCAAGCTGGGCACCGCCGTGGTGCAGATCTCGGCCCGCACCCCGGTCGCCACCGCGATGCACGCGCTCACCCTGGACGCGCTGTCGGGCGGGCGGGTGATCCTCGGGCTGGGCGTCTCCGGCCCGCAGGTGGTGGAAGGCTGGTACGGCGTGCCGTTCCCGCAGCCACTCGCCCGTACCCGCGAGTACCTCGACATCGTCCGCCAGGTGTGGCGGCGCGAGGCTCCGGTGACCTCCCCCGGGCCGCACTACCCGCTGCCGTACCCGGGCGGCACCGGGCTGGGCAAGCCACTGCGCTCGATCGCGCATCCCGTCCGCCCGGACATCCCCGTCTACCTGGGGGCCGAGGGGCCGAAGAACATCGCCATGACCGCGGAACTCGCGGCCGGCTGGCTGCCGCTCTTCGTCGATCCGGAGCAGATCGAGCCGCTGTTCGGCGCGTCTCTGGCCGGCCGGCCTGAGGGCTTCGAGATCGCCGCCACGGTGACGACGATCGTCACCGACGACCTGGCCGGCGCGCTGGAGCTCGCGAAGATCCCGCTGGCGTTCTACATCGGCGGGATGGGCGCCAAGGACCGCAACTTCCACCTCGACCTGATCGGACGGCTCGGGTACGCCGAGGAGGCCGCCCGGGTGCAGGAACTGTTCCTGTCCGGACGGCGGAACGAGGCGATCAAGGCCGTGCCCGACGAGCTGGCCGACTCGATCTCGCTGCTCGGCCCGATCGAGCGGATCAAGGAGCGGGTCGCGCTCTGGCGCGACAGCCCGGTCACCACCCTGCTGATCGCCGGTGTCCGCGACGAGCCCACGCTGCGCGCCATCCGCGACGCCGTCCACGGCTGAGCCGCCTGCCCGGGACGGAATACCCCGCCGAGATTGGGAAGATGGTGGCGGTAGGGACACCGATGCCGCGATCTCGGGGAGATGGTTGATGTTCGGCCCGATCGCCGCCCGCCGGGCGGCCGGGTGAGCGCGCTGTCGCCGGCCCTCGTCCCGACCACGCTGTGGCTCTGCGCGGTGGCCGGCTGGGTGGTGGTCGCGGCCGGGTTGTGGCGCTGGCCTGCCGGAACGCGGCGCAAGGCCGCGCTGACCGTGCATGCCCTGACCCCGCCCGGGCTGGTGCTGTTCTGCGCGTCGCTGGGCCAGGGCCTGCTGTACGGCATCGCCACGGCCACCGCCGGCTGGTGGGCGCTGGCCGCGCTGACCCGGTTGCGCCCCGCCCGGCTGCTCGACCCGGCGGGCGGCGCGGGCGGGCTGCTCGCCGCCTGGCTCGGCGTTACCGTCACAATGACGTACGCGACGCTCCGGCTACTGTTCTGACCTGCACGTCCATGGCATCGCCAAAGAGTACGTAGTATCCGGTGATACGGACGGTAAAGTCCCGGAGGTCGGCCATGCCTTGTACGCTCTGCGGCGACATCATCCCCACCCAGGTCACCCGCTGTCCCGCGTGTGGCGCGTGGGCCAGACGGCGCGATTTCCGCGCCGTCGGTGTGGCCGTCTTCATGATGCTCGGGTTCAACGCCTTCGTCTCGCTGGGCACCGCGATCGGCATGCTGCGGCTGGTCCGGCCGCTCGACCACATCACCCGGGACACCTTCGACCCGGTGGTGGCCGGCCGGGTGCTGGCCCCCTACGGCGAGGTCTTCACGATCTCCGGCGCGCTCGCCGCCGTCACCGGGGTGCTCTACCTGGCCTGGCTGTGGCGGGCGCACGCACATGCGTCGGGACCCCGCCGGCACCGCCGGAGCTGGGTGGTCGCCGGCTGGTTCTGCCCGATCGCCAACCTGTGGGTGCCGCCCCGGCTGGTCCACGACGTGTGGGTCAGCAGCGGACGGCTGCGCACGGCCGATCGGCACGCGGCCGGCATGGTTGTGGCGGCCTGGTGGCTGACCCTGCTGGCCGCGATCTTCCTGACCCGGCTGTTCCCCTCGGTCGGGTTCGACAGCCTCGCCTCGGCCCGCTTCAGCGTGCAGATCGGGATCGCCGCCGCCGCGATGCAGGCGCTGGCCGCCGCGCTCTGCATGGCGACCGTCTTCCACATCACCCGCCTGCAGATCGAGCACCCCACCGTCATCCGGTGAGGCTCAGTCCCACACCCGGGAGAGCAGCCAACTGCGGGTGGCCGCGTCGAAACGCAGCTCGCAGATCATGATCGAGTCACCGGCGGACGCCTCGACCCGCCAGAACTCCCGCTCGCCATGGTCGTCGGCGTCGGGATCGCGCCGCCGCCACCAGTCGCGAGTGGCCACCCAGTGCTCCAGCACCCGCCGCACCGGATGGAGCTGCTCCCGCCAGATGAACCTGGTCGGCCGGCCGGTCTCGTCCACCCACACGTTCACGGGGTCGCCGAAAACACGGCTCATCCAGTGCCCGCCCCCCTTCACGGCCCAGCCGTCGGGGGAAGACAGACGGCCTGTTCGAACAGACGTTCGCACGGCAGTCTAGGCACCCCCGCGGCCGGGAGGCAAGACGATCAGGCGAGCAGGCGGGCTATCTGGTCGGCGGCGTAGGAGGGGTCACGGGCATCACCCATGCCGCCCCCGGGCCACAGGTAGCACCAGCCGTCACCGACCAGGCTGGCCAGCACCATCGCCTGCCGCCGGGTGTGCGGATTGACCACCCTGAGCACCGACTCCTCGGCCCCGGCGAGCCGCCAGCGCAGCCCGCGTACCTCAACCTCACGGGCCAGGGCCGCCAAGTGATAGCGCCGGGCTTCAGCCAGTTCGTCGGACCCGAGCACCGCCACGATGGATCAGCCGCCTTCGAAGGGGTGGAGACGTCGCCGCGCGTGGCCTGCGGTGTCCGTACGGCAACATTCGGTATTCAGGATGACTCCCGGGAGGGGTTCGCACAAGCTGTTCGACCAGGTCGGTCACCCCGAATTCTGACACCTTCGGCGGCTCCGCGCCCGCTCTGTCAGCGCAATCGGTGGGAGAAAGCCGCGACCTGAGAAGCTGGATCTGATCAACTCGACGGAGAGGTGGAACCCGATGCGCGCGATCGTGGTGGAACGGACCGGCGGACCCGAGGTGCTCGCCCCGGCCGACCGCGCAGATCCCGTCCCCGGACCAGGGGAAGTGGTGATCGACGTCGCCGCCGCGGGCGTCAACTTCATCGACATCTACCACCGCAGCGGGCACTACAAGATGCCGCTCCCGTTCACCCCCGGCATCGAGGCTGCGGGCACCGTGACCGCGGTCGGCCCCGACGTCACCGGCCTGTCCGCCGGGGACCTGGTCGCCTCCTCCGACGTGCGGGGGGCGTACGCCGAGCGGGCGGTGATCGACGCGGACCGGGCCGTGCCGGTACCGGCGGCGCTGTCGGCCGAGGACGCCGCCGCCGCGATGCTCCAGGGAATGACCGCCCACTACCTGACGCACTCCACCTACGCCGTGCAGCCCGGGGACACGGTGCTCGTCCACGCCGCGGCGGGCGGGATGGGGCTGCTGCTCACCCAGTACGTCAAGCTCCTGGGCGGCCGGGTAATCGGCACGGTCTCCACCCCGGACAAGGAGCGGCTCGCCCGGGAGGCCGGGGCCGACGAGATCGTGGGGTACGCGGGGTGCGCCGCCGCCGTCCGCGAGCTGACCGGCGGCGAGGGCGTCCCGGTCGTCTACGACGGGGTCGGCAAGGCCACCTTCGAGGACAGCCTGGCCGCGCTGCGCCGACGCGGCACGCTGGCGCTGTACGGGGCCGCCAGCGGCCCGGTACCGCCCTTCGACCCGGCCAGGCTCGCCCCGAGCGGTTCGCTCTTCCTGACCCGCCCGACCCTGGTGCACCACATCGCCACCCGCGAGGAGCTGACCACCCGGGCCACCGACGTGCTGACCCGGATCGCCCGCGGCGAACTGCGGCTGCACATCGGCCGGCGCTACCGGCTCGCCGACGCCCGCACCGCCCACGAGGACCTGGCCGGCCGCCGCACCACCGGCAAACTCCTCCTGCTCCCCTGACCCTCCGCCGATCAGGCGGTGGGGGGTGGGAGGTAGCCGCGCATCCAGCGGGCCAGTTCGGTGAACACCCGGTCCCTGGTGGGGCCGGGTGACAGGACCAGGTCGTGCATGCCGCCCTCGATCCGGACGAGGGTGACGTGCGAGCCGAGCCGGGGCGCCCAGCGGGCCATGTGCTCCACGTCGAGCACCGCGTCGGCGCTCGACAGGTCGACCACCCCGGGCCGGGGCCTGACGCTGCGCGTCGAGGCCATCACCAGGGTCGGCACGTCGATGCCGAGCCCGGCGTGCACCCGCCGCTGGCCGCGGCGGATGGCGGCCAGCCAGGCGGCGCGCACCGGAAAGCCCGTGAGCGGCTTCCAGGCCAGGTCGAACTCCCACTCGCCGTCGTGGTCGCGGTGCAGGCTGCGCGCGTAGAGCTCGGAGACCGCGGCGGGCAGCGTCGCCCGGGGGAACGGCCGGCGCAGCGTCCAGGCCAGCCCGGAGCCCACCCGGCGGGTCAGGGCCGGGACGTTGAGGTCGAGGAAGGGGCTGTTGAGGAAGAGCCCGTCCAGCCGGTCGCCGCTGCGGTCGGCCCACAGCGCCGCCACCAGCCCGCCGGTCGAGTGCCCGTTGACCAGCAGGACGTCATGGCCGTCCTCCTCGCGGACGATCCGGACGGCCTCGTCGATCTCCGGGAAGTAGTCGGTGAGGCTGTCGACGAAGTTGGGCGTCTGGTGCGGGCGCAGCGAGCGGCCGTACTTGCGCAGGTCGAGGGCGTAGAAGTCGTACCCCTGTGCCAGGTAGAAGTCGGCGAGGTGCCGCTGGAAGAAGTAGTCGACGAACCCGTGCACGTACAGCACGGCCCGGTCGTTCACCGCCTCTCCCCGCCGCCGGACCAGGGTGGCGACCACCTCGCCCTCGGCGTCCTCGCCCAGGGGCAGTTCGATCGCCTCGTACTCCGGGCCCAGTACGTCTTCCGTGGGGGCTGTCATGGGCGTCAGGGTATTGCCCCGGCCGGTGCCGCGCAGGGTCCGGCCGGGGCGGGACGGTTCAGTCGGCGGCGGTGCGGAAGACCGCGATCGGGTGCTCGTCGTCGCTGGTGGCCCGCTCCTTGACCAGGATGACGTGCGGGCCCTGCGCGTAGAGGCCGACCTCGTCGGCGAACACGTCGACGAGGATGGCGCCCAGGTGGGTCGGGCGGCCGTCGCGCAGTGCCAGGGAGTGCAGCTTCGGGGCGTTGAGGCCGCCGCCCTCCAGCGCCAGCAGGCGGTCGCCGGCCATGGTGATCGCCATCGTGTCCCTGACCTCGGTGCGCCAGCGCATCCGGCCGTCGGCCAGGCCGTAGGCGATGACCTCCTTCTCGGCTCCCCCGACTTCGGTGGTGACGGCGATGATCAGGTCGCCGTGGACGACGAGCCTGCGCAGCGGGGTGGCGTCGAAGCCGTACTCGTTGATGTCGAGCCGCTGGTCACCGCCGTCCACCGGGATCGTCGCGGTGACCCGCCCGCCGGCGCCGAAGGAGATCAGCGCGTTCGCCCCGCGCTGGCCGCCCCCGGTCACGTGCAGGACGGGCGGGGCCGCCGACAGCAGCTTGATGTTCGCGGAAGCACCGCGGAACGGCACCGGGACCTCCCAGCGGACGCGGCCGGTGGCCAGGTCCAGCGCCCGCGCCTTCGGCTGCCCGGGGAGGCAGTTCAGCTCGGTGAGCGCCTGGTCGCCGCCGGCGGCCGTCCCGCCGAAGCGGCACCCCTCGGGCGCCCGGCTCTCCCAGCGCTGGGCGCCCGTCCGCAGGTCGTAGCCGGTCAGCAGCTCGTAGGCCTGCACCACCGCGGTGCCGCCCGCCACGGCGAGCGTGCCGGGCTCCATGTTCTGCGAGAGCCCCGGCACCTCTCCCAGCCGCTTCTGCCAGAGCGGGCGGCCGGTCTCCAGGTCGACCGCGACGATGCCGGTGCAGGGCCGGTGCTCGACCGCGTGCGCGACCAGGCCCACCCCGCCGGCGGTGGTCTGGCTCATCCCGCACAGCACGTCGGTCTGCGGCACGTCGTAGGACCACCGCTGCCGGCCGGTGGCCACGTCGTACCCGACGAGCCCGTCGAACCGGCCCCGGATGATCGTCCCGCCGTGCAGCCAGGACCCCTCGCCCGCCACGGAGTTGGGCCGCTCGGGCGGGGCCGCCCACACCCGCTTGAGCGTCTCGCCGTGCGCCCACCCGTAGACGGCCCACCCGGGCACGACGCCCACCGCGAGGCTCAGCACGGCGGCCAGCGTGGCGAACGGGCCGCCGAGCCCGGACTTGGCGAGCCCGATGAACAGCAGGGGCGAGGCGATGCACAGCAGCGGGATGGAGAGGCCGAGCATCCAGCCGGTGCCGCGCGGGCAGGAGTTCGCCCCGCCGCCGCAGGACCCTTCGGCCTCCACCCCCACCGCCACGAAGCTCCTGATCAGGAGGGTGAGCGCGATGCCCGTCAGCACCGCCGCCACCACCCCCACCGCCAGGGAGACCGACCTGATCCGCCGCACGTCCATGACACGTTCCTCTCCGTCGCATCACTGGTGCGGGGGCGACCGGACCGCGCCGCCCGACCGCCTCCGCACCAGTCCGTGAGACTCACGGCCAGCCCGGAAGGTTGGCAGCGTTCTCCCCGTTCGCCCCGGTTCAGGTCCGGGGCTCATCAGGGACTATCGCTCCAGCGGATCTCTTTGATACCGGGCAGATCGCCGTCGTGGCGCAGCACGTGCCGGTCGCGCTCGGAGAGGAATCAGGCCGAGGCCGTGGACCTCGTCGTTCTCAGGAAAGGCCGCCCGTCACGGAGGTTCGGGCACGATGACTCCACCGCCCGGACCGCCGGGCGGGGGAGCATCGGGTCAGAGCTTGACGAGCTTGGGATAGGGGGCCAGGATCCGCTGCCGGTGCGAGCCGAAGTCGACGAGTACCGCGACCCCCTCCTCCACACCGATGACCGAACCGAGGCCGTACTTGTCGTGACTCACCCGATCCTGGAGGGCGAATTCCTCCAGGGGCGGTGGGTCGACGTCGGGAACGTTGAAGGGACTGGAAGGCAGGTGGCGCCGCGACGGTTTCATTGCCACCAGTATGCGCCCACCCGCCGCCTGACGGGTACGAACAGCGGGCTCAACGCGGGCGCAGCAGGCAGAACTCGTTCCCCTCCGGGTCGCGCAACACCTGCCAGCGGGGGCCCGCGTAGACGTCGTCGGCGCGGGTGGCGCCGAGCGCGAGGGCGTGTTCGGTGGCCTCGGCCAGGTCGGTGGTGCCCAGATCGAGATGGAGCCGGTTCTTGACGACCTTCTCGTCGGGCACGGCCAGGAAGTCGATCGTCAGCCCGTCCGGGGTGTGCAGCGACGCGTCCCCGTAGGAGTCGATCTCGATCGACCCACCCAGCAGCCGCTGCCACCACCCGGCCAGCGCGGGCGGGTCCGCGCAGTCGAACGCCAGCGCCCGCAACCCGGTGATCGGAGAGGAGTCCATGCGGCCCTGTATACCGCGCCCCACCGTCGTTCTCCCGGGTCCGGGCGGATCCGGTGGAGCCGGGACGATCATCTTGCGGGACGGCTAGCTGCGCTAACGCGATCAGGAATGGGGGATGATCGAGGTATGTCCTTGCGCGTCGCACTCATCGGATACGGGGTCGGGGGCGCGGTGTTCCACGCCCCGCTGATCGACGCCGATCCGGACCTGACCCTGGCCGCCGTGGTCACCAGCAGCCCCGAGCGGCAGGAGGCCGTCCGGGAGCGCTACCTCAACACCCGGGTGGTGGACCGGCCCGAGACTCTCTGGGAGAGCGCCGCGGCCTACGACCTGGTGGTGGTCAGCACACCGAACCGGCTGCACGTCCCGCTGGCCCGGGCGGCGCTGGAGCACGGGCTGCCCGCGGTGGTCGACAAGCCGGTGGCGACGACCGCCGCCGAGGCCCGCGGGCTGGCCGAACTGGCCGCCGCCAGGGCGCTGCCGGTCATCCCGTTCCACAACCGGCGCTGGGACGGCGACTTCCGGACCGTCCAGGCGCTGCTGGCCGAGGGGTCCCTCGGCACGCCGCTGCGGCTGGAGTCCCGGTTCGAGCGGTGGCGGCCGGAGGTCCGGGAGGGCTGGAAGGAGAGCTCCGACCCGGCGGACGCCGGCGGCATCCTCTACGACCTGGGCTCGCACCTGATCGACCAGGCGCTGGTGCTGTTCGGCCCGCCGACGGGGGTGTACGCCGAGATCGAGACGCGCCGGCCGGGCGCGCTGGCGCCCGACGACGTGTTCGTGGCCCTCGGCTACGAACACGGGGTGCGGGTGCACCTGTGGATGAGCGCGGTCGCCGCCCAGTTCGGGCCGCGGTTCCGGGTGCTCGGCGACCACTCCGCCTACATGGTGTACGGGATGGACCCGCAGGAGGACGCGCTGCGCGCCGGCGGCACCCCGCTCGACGAGGGCTGGGGCGAGGGCGGCCCGCAGTCGTACGGGCTGCTGGGCACCCCCGGCTCGACCCGGGCGGTGACCACCCTGCCCGGCGCCTACCAGGAGTTCTACGCCGCCGTGGCCCGCACGATCGGCCGGGGGGAGCCCCCGCCGGTCGCCCTGGAGGACGCGATCACCGGCCTCCAGGTCATCGAGACGGCCCTCCAGGCCGCGCGCCTCACCGCCCCGGCCGGCTGACCCCTCCCGGATTCCGGGGAACCGTCCCGGTCCCGGGCGCGTCCGATGGGCACCCTGCCGGTGCCGTGGGCGCAGCGGTGTGGGGCCTGGAGCGCACCATGCGGCTACTGGCCGGTGTCTTCTTCGTCGCCGTGGGCCTGGGCCAGGCCGCGGCGGTCGTCTACCTCGTCGTGTGGCACATCTACCGGCCGGTCTCCCTGCGGCTGCGCGGCCACACGGCGACCGCGCGCATCGTCCGGGTTGAGGGGTCCAACCCCGATCCGGACACCGGGCGGATCAAGACCTTCACCGCGTACGTCGACTACACCACGCGCACGGGGCAGCGGGTTTCGGCCGTCCCCATGAGCGAGCTGAGATCCGGGAACTACCGGCCCTCCGTGGGCGCGAAGGCGAAGGTCGTGTACCCGCCCGACGACCCCGGCAAGGCGATGCGGATGAGCTGGCCCGGCACCGCCCTGGTCTGCGTGTGCGTCCCGGTCGGCTGCGTCTCCGCCTTCGCGATGGGCGCGTGGGGCGTCCTGATCTGGACCGGCGGCATCTAGGCGGGCAGCACCTGCCAGGCGCCGGCACGGCGGACCAGGAGGTCGCGGGTGAGCAGGGGGTGCGGGGAGGAGCCGGTGAGCGACTCGGCGGAGGCGCCGGGGCGGGAGTCCGACCACACCCGGTCGACCGCCCAGCGCAGCTTCTCCAGGCCGTCCGGGTGGCCGGTGCCCGAGGCCACGAAGGCGTCCCGGGCCGGGACCGCCACCACCAGGTCGCCCTCGACGTCCTGGGACAGTTTCTCCAGGAACCCGTCGTCGAGCAGCAGCCCGGCCTCCAGGTCGCCGCCGCAGCCGATCGAGACCGCCCTGGCGTCCGGGTACCAGTTCAGCGTCAGCTCCGGGCGGCGGATCCGCAGGTTGGCCGCGGCGCGCTCGCGCAGCTCCGCGGCCGGCAGGCCCAGCTCGACGCAGTGCCGGGACGCGATGTACTCGAACCGCTCGGGGAGTTCCAGCGCGTACGAGACGTACAGCTCGCCGGCGAACGGCTCGCGGATCGGCTCCTCCTCCGTGGGCAGCGGGAACTCCAGCTGCAGTTCCACCGGCACGTGGGCCTTCATCAGCGGGACGATCAGGCTCTGCCGCGTTTCGGGCATGCATGTTCTCCTAGCGGGATCAGAGTGGATCACGATACCCGCACCGGCCGGTTCACCCTGGCGGGCCGCCCGGCGGGACGACGGGCATGCCGTCCGGGGCGCCGCGCTCGATCAGCCGCTCCACCGCCGCCGTGTCGAGGTGCCGCTCGACCAGGTCGCCGAGCGCGTCCAGCCGGGCCTCACGCAGGGCGGCGAACGAGACGTCCGGGGCCGGGGTGAAGTCGCGCCCCGCGGCCGCCGCCACCTCGCGCAGGAAGGCCCGCCGGAAGCCGTCGTTCTCCAGCGCGCCGTGCCAGGTGGTGCCCCAGACCGCGCCGGCGCGGCAGCCGTCCAGGAAGGGCTCGCCGCCCTCCACCGCGACCACCCCGTGATGGATCTCATAGGCCCGGACCGGCTCGCCGTACGCCCGGCCCTCCGGCCGGCCGAGCGTCTTCTCCGGGGCGAACTCCACCCGGACGGGCAGCAGGCCGAGCCCTTCGACCGGCCCGGCGCACGACTCGACGTCGTCCACGATCTCGCCGGCGAGCATCTGGAAGCCGCCGCAGATGCCGAGCACCGGGCGGCCGGCCCGCGCCCGGCGGACGATCTCGGCGGCCAGCCCCCGGGCGCGCAGCCAGCCCAGGTCGGCGACGGTGGCGCGGGAGCCCGGCAGGATGACCAGGTCGGCGTCGGCGAGTTCCCCCGGCGAGGTGGCGTACCGCAGCGCCACCCCCGGCTCGGCGGCCAGCGCGTCCAGGTCGGTGAAGTTGGAGATGCGGGGTGGGCGCACCACGGCCACCCGCAGGGTCTGCGCGCCGTGCGGGGGCAGGGTCGGCGGGCGGGGGCCGTCCAGCGCCAGGGAGTCCTCGACGTCCAGCCAGAGGCCGTCCAGCCAGGGCAGCACCCCGTGCACGGGACGGCCGGTCAGCGCGGTGATCTGGTCGAGCCCCGGCGCCAGCAACTCGGGCGCGCCACGGAACTTGTTGATTACGAAGCCCGCGACCAGCGCCTGGTCGGCGGGTTCCAGCAGCGCGATCGTCCCGTACAGGGCGGCGAACACCCCGCCCCGGTCGATGTCGCCGACCACCAGCACGGGCAGGCCGGCGGCCCGGGCCAACCCCATGTTGGCGATGTCGCCGGCGCGCAGGTTGATCTCGGCCGGGCTGCCCGCGCCCTCACAGATCACCACGTCGTACTCGGCGCGCAACCGGGCCAGGGAGGCCAGCGCGACCTCGCGCAGCCGGTCCTTGTGCGCGCGGTACCCGACGGCGTCGACGTCGGCGACCGGGCGGCCCAGCACCACCACCTGGCTGCGCCGGTCGCTGCCCGGCTTGAGCAGGACCGGGTTCATGTGCGCGGTCGGCTCGATCCCGGCGGCCTGGGCCTGCATCACCTGGGCGCGGCCGATCTCCGCGCCGTCCGCGGTGACCATGGAGTTGAGGGACATGTTCTGCGCCTTGAACGGCGCCACCCGCACACCCCGGCGGGCCAGCCACCGGCACAGCCCCGCGGTCAGGACGCTCTTACCCGCGTCCGACGTCGTCCCCGCGACCAGCAGCGCACCCCTCACCGCGGCCCACCCCGCCGGCCCGACCCCGCGATCAGGGCGCCCTTACCAGCGTCCGACGTCGCCCTCGCGACCAGCAGCACACCCCTCACCGCAGCCCACTACTCCGAGCCGGCCACCGGCCCGACCCCACCATCGAAACGCTCTTGCCCGCATCTGGTGTCGTCCCCACGACCAGCGGCGCGCCCCTCATCGCCGCGCGTCCCGCCGCCGGGTGGCGGCGACCGCGCCCGCCAGCAGCGCGGCGCCCACGACGACGGCGCGGGACAGCCGCACCGCGCGGTGGATGTCGGCGGGCTCGGGCGGGCGGCCGTCGCCGAGCGTGGGGCGGTGTTCGACCCGGCCGGCGTAGACGTTGGCGCCGCCCAGCCGCACGCCCAGCGCGCCCGCGAACGCGGCCTCGCACCGGCCGGCGTTGGGGCTGGGGTGCGCAGCGCCGTCCCGGCGCAGGGTGGTGTAGGCCCGGCGCGCCCGGTCGGCCGCGCCCAGCACCTGGCCGCGGAACGCGCGCCGGTGCCGCCCCTCGTACCAGCCGGGCGGCTCCTGGAGACGCGCCACCGGCCGGTCTTCCGCGGTGACGTACTCGCGCACGGCGGCGGGCCGCCGCGCGTCCTCCCCCGCCCGTAGGACCCCGCGCCTGGCCTCCGGGGTGGGGGCCGGCCACCGCCGCGTCTCCTCCCCGGCCCGGACGGCCGGGACGCCCCGCCGCGTCCCCGAGGTGTACGGGCGGGCGCCGACGGGAGCGACCGCCACCGTGAGCAGGCCCGTCACCCGGGCCGGAACCCAGTTGGCGGCGTCGTCGAGGCGGGCCGCGGCCCAGCCGAACCGGGCGTACCGCGGGCTGCGGTAGCCGACCATCGCGTCCATGGTGTTGACCGCCCGGTAGGCGAGCAGGCCGGGCACGCCCGCCACCGCCCCCCACAGCAGCGGGGCGACCGCGGCGTCGGAGGTGTTCTCGGCGACGGACTCGACGGTGGCGCGGGCCAGTGCGGCGGCGTCCAGCCCCGCCGGGTCGCGGGCACACAGGTGCGACAGCCGGGCCCGGGCCGCGTCCAGGTCGCCGTCCTCCAGGGCCCGGGCCATCCGGGTGCCCTCCCGGCCCAGCGACGTGCCGCCCAGCACGGCCCAGGTCGCCGCGGCGGTCAGCGCGGCACGGGCCAGGGGACGTCCCCGGACGGCGCGCTCACCGGCCAGCCCGAGCCCCGCCGCCGCGCCCGCACAGGCCGCGGCGAAGGCGGCGCCGCGCGCCCTGGAGTCCGCGTGCAGCCGCCGCTCCAGCGCCCCCGCGGCCTGGCCGAACAGCGCCACCGGGTGCCTGCGGCGGGGGTCGGCGAACACGGCGTCCAGCGCCACGCCCGCGAGCAGCCCCGCCGCCCGCGCCGCGGCCTCCGCCTTCCGATCTCTAGACACGGGGATAGACGATAGAGCGTGTCCGGTGTGGGGGACGATGGGGCGATGCAGAACGATCCGCTCGCCGCCCGGCTGGCCGAGGTCGTCGGGGCCGCGCACGTACTCACCGACCCCGCGCTGACCGCGTCCTACACCACCGACTTCACCCGGCGGTTCGGCGGGCCCGCCCGGCTGGTGGTGCGGCCGGGCGACACCGGGCAGGTCGCCTCGGTGGTGCGGATCTGCGCCGCGGAGGGCGTTCCCGTCGTCCCGCAGGGCGGCAACACCGGGCTGGCCGGCGGCGGGGTGCCGCGCTCGGGCGAGGTGCTGCTCAGCCTGCGCCGGCTGGACGGGCTGGGCCCGGTGGACGGCACGGCCCGGCAGCTCACCGCCGGGGCCGGGGCGACCCTCACCGCCGTGCAGCGGCACGCCCGGACGGCCGGGCTGGACTTCGGCGTGGACCTGGCCGCCCGCGACTCGGCCACCGTCGGCGGGATGGCCGCCACCAACGCGGGCGGGGAACGGGTGCTGCGGTACGGGACGATGCGCGCCAACGTGGCGGGCCTGTCCGCGGTGCTCGCCGACGGCTCGGCGATCGACCGGCTGTCCGGGCTGCCCAAGGACAACGCCGGCTACGACCTGACCGGCCTGCTGGTCGGCAGCGAGGGCACCCTCGGGATCGTCACGGCGCTACGGCTGCGCCTCGTCCCCCGGCCGCCGGAGCGGACCACGGCGCTGCTGGCCTTCGGCTCCCTCGCCGACGCGGTGGCGTCCCTGGACGCGCTGCGTTCGCTCGACTCGCTGGAACTGGCGGAGTTCTTCCTGCCCACCGGGCTGGCCCTGGTCCGGGAGCACACCGGCCTGCCCGCGCCCTTCACCGAACCGCACGGCGCGTACGTGCTGGTGGAATACGCGGCCCCCGCGCCCCCCGTACTCGACCTGCTGGCGGACCTGGAGCGGCTCCGGGACGCGGTGGTCGCGGCCGACTCCGCCGACCGGCACCGGCTGGCGACCTACCGCGAGGCCCACACCGAGGCGATCTCCGCCGCCGGCGTCCCCGTCAAGCTCGACGTGACCGTGCCCCTGCCCGACCTGGCCGGTTTCGTGACCGAAATGGAATCCCTGCCGGCCACCCCGTACCTCTTCGGCCACCTCGCCGAGGGCAACGCCCACGTCAACCTGCTCGGCGCCGCCGACCCCGAGGCCGTCACCGAAACGGTGCTGCGCCGGGTCGGCCGGGCCGGCGGCAGCATCAGCGCCGAACACGGCATCGGCACCGCCAAGGTGCCCTGGCTCGACCTCACCCGCTCCCCCACCGAGATCGCCGCCATGCGGGCCGTGAAGCGGGCCCTGGACCCGTATGGCCTGCTCAACCCCGGGGTTCTCTTCCCTGCCCGGCCGTCCGGTCAAGGGTGAGCCGGGAACTTGCTCGCCTGTCTGGACGGCGGACGCTACCCTTTCGTCCGGTACCGGCCCCGGTAGCTCAGCCGGATAGAGCACCAGACTTCTAATCTGATGGTCGCAGGTTCGAGTCCTGCCCGGGGCGCCCACGTCAAAGGCCCCTTCCGATCATGGAAGAGGCGCTTTTGCCAACGGTCTTGCTAACAGGCCGCTATCCGGCCTGCTCGACGGCATCGGCGAACACGTCGGCGGCCGAGGCCATCTGCTCGTTGATCACATGTGCGTAGACCCGGAGCGTGATCGCCGGGTCAGCGTGGCCGAGCCGGGCCGCCACCACGTGGACCGGCACGCCAGCGAGCAGGAGCGTCGTGGCGTGGACGTGGCGAAGGCCGTGCAGCCCCGGCAGGGGGCAGCGGGTTCGCGGGCTTCTCGCCCCGCTTGGGCGCGCTGTGGGACCTGATCAACCTTGAGCAATCCCCGTTGTTGATCTTCGTTGGCGGTGTTCATGCAGGTCAGCGATGCCGCAGGTAAGCAGCATTCGTGGGTTGTAATTTCCCAAGCTGATAGCGCGGGTTCGATTCCCGTCACCCGCTCCACACCGAAGGCCCAGGCCAGGGACATGATCCCCGGCCCGGGTCTTGATCGTTTCTGGGGTGCTCGTGCCGTTGGGCCATTAGTGGGCGATCTCGGCTGCCCAGGCTTTGAAACGCTGGCGGAGTTCGTGAGTGCGGGCCGAAGAGAGGCCGTGGACCGTGAACGCCTGGTCGGGAAGCCGGTCGAGGGCGTTGAGGGCGAGCAGGAACATGTCCGGCCGAAACCCGGGTCCGCGGTGGTGGCGAGGCGCAGTAGATCCTGGGTGGCGTAGCGGCCGCTGCGGAGGATCGCCTCGACGTCGACGAAGTCACGTACCTCTGCCCGGCCGTACAGGGCGGCGACCTTGTTGCCCACCGCGTCGTCAGGATGGAGAACGGGGCCGACCGCCAGCGTGACGGGAGCATGTGCACGCCAGTCGATGCCCAGTTCCACCTTCACCGACCGGCCATCCGACGAGGTGAGCAGCAACCGGACGAAACCATCTCCTGCCAGGGCCGTCTCAACGCCGAACCCCTCCCTGCGGTAGGCGTCGATCGCAGCGGTGACCGCCTCTTGGAACTGGGCTCTGGCTTCGTTCACGGTGAAGAGGTCAACGTCCTCGGACACCCGGTCGAGGAAGCCGTGCGCCTGGACGGCGTACCCGCCGGCGAGCGCGAACCCGTACTCACCGGTCGCGGCGAGACCGATGCGCGTCACCCGTTCATGGAGAGGGTCCATCCCGGCTACGCGGCCGCGGCGAGGAGCGGGAAACGACTCTCCCAGAGCCGGCGCACCTGCACCGGCAGATAGAGCCGACCCCAGCAGGCGGCGAGGACCTGGGCGTTGAGGTAGGCGGCGAGATCCTCCTGCGAGGACGCCTCACGGATCACCCGCTCATACATCAAACCCAGCTGAGCCGGATCGTCCAGGTCATAGACATGCTGCTCCGACCAGTCGAGACGACGAGGCAGCTCGACAACACCGGAGACCGGCCCCTCCAACAGGGCCAGATCCTCCGGCAACGCATAAGCCCGACTGTCCGCGTACCGCATACAACCCAGTGTGCCCCACCCCTCCCCAGCCCCGCGCAGCTTGCCAATGCGCCGGTCCGGCTCTTTCCCGAAGGCATGTCTCATGCGGCCGGTAATCAGCAGCGCCTCTACCGCCTTGCGGTTCATCACCATGCCGGGGATCAAGTGACCGCCGCCCCCATCAGTGAGCGGGCACCGACACGCAGACCATCGTGGTGTCCTCGAGTGCCTCGACGACCCCGGGCGCCTGCTCTGGAACGTGCACGAAGTCGCCTGCGCGCACTGTCACGGCGTCGCTCTCGGTGCCCACTCGTAGCGCTCCGCTGAGCACCACCCAGACCTCCGCGTAGGAGGCCGGCAGGTCAGCGCGCGCCCCTGCGTAGAGGAAGGATGTGTAGGCGCTCATCGACCCGCCGGCCTCTTTGTCGAGGGCGGACGCGATGAGGATCCGGTCGCCGAAGCGGACGGCGTCGTCGCCGATCGCCGAGCTGAACCTGCGAGCCCGCAAGGGCGTAACAGCCATTCTGAAACCTTCTCTCCCTACATAGTGGTCAGGCGTCGAGCTCGGTCGCGGCGACGGCGTGCACGGGAGGCGCCTGGATCCCGAGCTCGCGTGCGATGGCCGGGATCTCAGGGTCCGCGAGGAACTCGTCGTAGTCCTTCGCGTCCCAGTCGAAGACGGACCACACCCGGTGCGCGTCGTCGGGATCGAAATAGACCCGGGCGCCCCGGCAGCCGTGCTCCCGCCGCTTCTCCGCTCCGACGGTCTCGAAGACCTCCAGGAACCGGTGAGGGTCGGCGACCCTGGCGATGGTGACGATCACTACCTGCTCCTCAGCACGGGGGACGACTTCCTGCCAGTCGATCAGTACCGTAAAACCTCGACTCTGGTTGAGGTCAACTGCCGACGGCAGTCCGAAAAGGGATGCTTAGGTTCTCGCGGACAGTCGCCGAGGCCGAATCCTGGATCCGCCGACCAAGCCGGGGTCGCCACGGAAAGAGAGCAGCGCCACAGGTCGTCCAAGCACTGCGCTCGGAAAGGCCCCGGCAGCCGAGGGAGCCGCGAAGGCCGGGAGTGCGTCAGCCGGGGGTGCCGATGTGTTCCAGGGCGTGGGCGAGGCGGGTGAGGTCGAGGCCGTCGAGGTGGGCGAAGACGTTGCGGCGGACGCTGGCCAGGTGGGAGGGCCACGCCTGCTCCAGGCGGGCGAGGCCGGTGTCGGTGAGGACGGCGTTCAGGCCGCGGGCGTCCTCGTCGCACTTGACCCGCTGGACCAGGTCCTGCGCTTCCAGGCGGGTGACGATGCGGGTCATCCCGCTCAGCGAGAGGGCGCAGGCGGCGGCGAGCTCGCTCATCCGCAGCCGCCGGTTCGGGGCTTCGGACAGGTACATCAGGACCAGGTACTCGGTGAGCGGCAGTCCCTGCTCGCGCACCAGCTCGGCGTCCATGACGCGGGGCAGGACGTTCATCATCCGGCCCAGCGCGCGGAGCACCGCGTCTTCCTCGGCGTTCAGGGGGCGCACGGGTGGCTCTGTGGCGGCTGGCATGCCGACATTCTATTTGCTTGACGAAGAAAGCATGAGTATGTTGCTTGACGAAGCAATCAACTCACAGAGAGAAGTCACCATATGACCAGGATCGGGATCATCCTCGGCAGCACCCGCCCCGGCCGCAACGGCGAGGGCGTCGCCCGCTGGGTGCACGAGATCGCGTCGCGGCGCACCGACGCCGAGTTCGAGCTCGTCGACCTGCTCGACTACAAGCTCCCGCACCTGGACGAGGCATACCCGCCGTCGATGGGCCAGTACAGCCAGCCGCACACGCTGAACTGGGCGAGCAAGATCGCCTCGTTCGACGGCTTCGTGATGGTGACGCCCGAGTACAACCACTCCACGTCCGGCGCGCTGAAGAACGCCATCGACTTCCTCTTCGCCGAGTGGAACAACAAGGCCGTCGGCTTTGTCAGCTACGGGACGGTCGGCGGCGCCCGCGCCGTGGAGCACCTGCGCCTGATCGCCGGTGAGCTCATGATGGCGGACGTGCGGAACCAGGTGGCGCTGTCCCTCCACACCGACTTCGAGAACTTCAGCGTGTTCAAGCCCGGCGTCCACCAGCTCGACGCGCTCACCGCCACGCTGGACCAGGTCGTGGCGTGGAGCACCGCGCTCGCCCCGCTGCGCACCGCCGCCTGATCCGTACAATCCCCCTGATGGCGGGAGATGACGGGGGTGCGGGCATGGACTGGCGGACCGACTTCGACGAGGTCACCGCGGCGACCGGACGGCTCGTCACGACACTGCGGGGGCTGGCGGACGCCGACATGCGGGCACCGTCCGCGCTGCCGGGGTGGAGCCGGGGGCACCTGGCCACGCACATCGCCCGCAACGCGGACTCGCTGTGGAACCTGCTGGAGTGGGCCCGCACGGGGACGGAGATCGCCCAGTACCCGAGCCCGGCCGCCCGGAACGCCGACATCGAGTCCGGCGCCGGGCGGCCGGCCGCGGCCCTGGCCGACGACGTCGAGGAGTCGGCGGCACGGCTGGCCGGGCAGGTGCGCGCGCTCCCCGAGGACGCCTGGCACGCCCCCGTCCAGGCGCTGGCGGGCTGGTCGCACCCCGCCTGGTTCACCGTGTACCGCCGGTGGCAGGAGGTCGAGGCCCACCACGTGGACCTGGCGGCGGGCCACCGGGTGGCCGACTGGTCCGGGCCGTACGTGCGGTGGGCGCTGGACGACACGCTCGCCGGCCTGACCGTCCTGCCCGGCGACAAGCTGGGCGAACTGGCGGGAGCGCGCGTCGCCGCCACCGACCTGGACCTCGCCGCCACGTTCGACCACGCCCCGGGCGGCCCCGAGGTCACCGGGCCCGCGCATCTGCTGCTCGGCTGGCTCAGCGGCCGCGCCGACGGCACCGACCTGGCCGTCCACCCGGACGGCTTGGCCGTACGCCCGGACGGGCCGCTCCCCGCGCCGCCGCCCTGGCCGCATCCGCCAGCCCCAGGCCGCCTCACCCTGGGGTGACCCACCGGTCACGGCAGCACGCGATCGAACGCGGCCGCCGGGTGACCGCTCCGGGCCGGGACGGTCACCGAGAGGTGAGGTTCGGTCGCGGCCATCGAGGCGCGGCCGGAAACACTCGGCCGCGGGCCTCGATGCACAGCCGGGGACACTCGAGCGCGGCCCTCGGGGCGTAGCCGGGAACGCCCGGCCGCGGCCCGCGCCCTGACCACGCCGGGCCGCTCCCCCACGGGAGCCCCGTCCCCGGTGGACGACGTCGCGGGCCTTCAGCCGACGGACGGAACCGGCTGGTCAGACGCATTGGCCGGGATCAGTCGCCGGGTGAAGGCCTCCGTTCGAGGGCGTCCAGGCGGGCGTTCAGGAACCTGATCTCGGTGAGGATCTCGGCGAGGGCCGCCTGGGTGCGCTCCTCGGCCTGCTCGACGCCGCGCAGCCGCTCGACGAACCAGGAGGCCAGCGAGCCGGTGACGACACCGAGCAGGGCGATCCCGGCGACCATCAGCAGTGCGGCGGCCAGCCGGCCCTCCCCGGTGGTCGGCGCGTGGTCGCCGTAGCCGACGGTGGTGATGGTGGTCAGCGCCCACCACAGGGCGTCGCCCATGTTCTGGATGTTGGCCTCGGGGTTGCGGCGCTCGGCGTCCAGCACGGCGAGGCTGGCGATCAGGACGACGAAGGCCACCGCCCCGACCGTGTAGGTGACCACCCGGCCGCGGAAGGTGAACTGGGCCCGGCGGTGCAGCACCTGGAGCACGAACACCAGCCGTAGCAGCCGCAGCGGCCGCAGGAACGGCAGGACGAGCAGCGCCAGGTCGAGCAGGTGGGTCCGGACGAACCGCCACCGCTCACCGGCCAGGGCCAGCCGCACCAGGTAGTCGGCCCCGAACACGGCCCACACCCCGACGATCACCAGCTCGGCCGTGCGGTCGGTGGCCGGGGAAAGGTCCGGCCACACGATCGGCACCGCGTAGGCGGCGAGGAAAACCGTCGCGGCGACCAGCAGCGGTATCTCCGCCCGCCGCTCCCAGGCAAGCCGACGATCTTCCCTACCCGGTCCGGACATAACAGACCTCTCCCCCAGGCAAATCACTCGAAGGGGACGGTATCGAACCGCTCCGGCGGCACTTCCCCGTCCAGTCGCCC
The DNA here is from genome assembly GCF_003289645.1 of Actinomadura craniellae. Lineage (GTDB taxonomy): Bacteria > Actinomycetota > Actinomycetes > Streptosporangiales > Streptosporangiaceae > Actinomadura_D > Actinomadura_D craniellae. The sequence continues at coordinate 99,336 of NZ_QLYX01000016.1, forward strand.
GGCCGGGAGCCGGAGGAGCCGGGAAGCATGGCCTGCCGCCGGGGCGACGCCGCTGTGACCCGTGCGGACATTACGTGAGCTGCCCGACATCTCGCAGCAATCCGCGGCGGATCGCGGTAACCGGCGTTTGTTCCGGATGAAACCATCGGGAAACCGCCGATGAATGGACTGTGGATATCAGGTTCAGGGCTCTCACCAGGAGGTCCGGGTGCCCCAGAGGCGGCTTCGGTGATCCCCGCGGGGGCCCGCCACGACGTGGTCGTGATCGGCGGCGGGCAGGCGGGCCTGGCGATGAGCCACTGCCTGCGGCGCGACGGCCTCGATCACGTGGTGCTGGAGCGCGACCTGATCGCCGCCGAGTGGCGCGAGCGCCGCTGGGACACGTTCTGCCTGGTCACCCCCAACTGGCAGTGCCGGCTTCCGGGCTTCCCCTACCAGGGCGAGGACCCTGACGGCTTCATGGGACGCGACGAGATCGTCCGCTACCTGGAGGGGTACGCGGCCTCGTTCGACCCCCCGGTCCTGGAGGGCGTCACCGTCACCGAGGTGCGCGCCGACGGTGACCGGTTCCTGGTCCGGACCGACCGCGGCACGCTGACCGCGAACCGGGTGGTGGTGGCCGCCGGCCCGTACCAGCGGCCGGTGATCCCCCGGGCGGCCGAGCGGCTGCCGGCCCGGATCCGGCAGTTGCACTCCGCGGAGTACCGCAACCCGGGCGCCCTGCCGCCCGGCGACGTGCTGGTCGTGGGCACCGGCCAGTCGGGCTGCCAGATCGCCGAGGACCTGCACCTGGCCGGCCGCGCCGTGCACCTGTGCGTGGGGAGCGCCCCGCGGGTGGCCCGCCGCTACCGCGGTCGGGACGTCGTCGCCTGGCTCGACCTGATGGGCTACTACGACCGCGGCATCGACGAGTTCGACGACCACGACGCGGTGCGGGCCCGCGCCAACCACTACGTCACCGGCCGGGACGGCGGGCGCGACATCGACCTGCGCGCCCTGGCCCGTACCGGTATGCGGCTGTACGGGCGGCTCGCCGGGATCGAACCGGACGGTCTGAGGTGCGGCGACGGCCTGGCCGCCGACCTCGACCACGCCGACCGGGTGAGCGAGAGCATCAAGGACGCCATCGACGCGTTCATCGCCGACACGGGGCGGCAGGCCCCCGCGGAGGACCGCTACGTCCCGGTCTGGCACCCCCCGGCGGAACCGGGGTCCCCACCCCTGGACAGGATCTCCGCGGTGGTCTGGTGCACCGGGTTCCGCCGCGACCACTCCTGGCTGCGCGTGCCGGTCTTCGACGGCACCGGCTACCCCGTCCACCACCGCGGGGTGACCTCTTTCCCGGGGCTGTACTTCCTGGGCCTGCCCTGGCAGCACACCTGGGGTTCGGGCCGGTTCTCCGGGGTGGGGCGGGACGCCGAGCACCTGGCCGCGCTGCTGCGCGGCGCCGCCCCGGAGGAGCCGCGCTACCGGATCCACGCCGACTACCGCGTCCATCCCGAACTGCTGGGGACGTGACATGCACTTCGACGCGCACCGGCACCTGGGCCGGCTCCCCGCCCACCCGTTCTACGGCGGCCCGCCGGTCCACCCCGACACGACCGCCCGCGGCACCGTCGCCGAACTGCTGAAGGACCTGGACGAGCAGGGCGTCGAGCGCGCCCTGGTGCTGCCCAACTACGGCGTCCCCGACCCGGCGGTCGCCTTCGGCTTCAACGACCTGGTCGTGGAGGCCGCCGGCGCCGACGACCGGGTCCGCGCGGGGCTGTGGGTCTCGCCCCGGCCGGAGGACGCCGCCCGCACCGAGCACGCGCTGGGCCTGGTCGCGGAGCGGGGCGTGCGCGCGCTCAAGCTCAGCTTCCTGCTCGGCGGGCGCCCCGACGACGCGGGCTGCCGGCCCGCCCTCGACCGGATCTTCGCCGCCGCCCGCGCGCACGACCTGACCGTGCACGTCCACACCTCCCCCGGCGCCGCCTCCGACATCGACCGGGTCGGTGACCTGGTCGAGCGGTACGGCGACGGGACGCGGATCCACCTGGTGCACTTCGGCGGCGGGATGAGCGGCCACATCAAGCTGGCCGGCGGCCGGTTCTTCGACTGGATCGCCGCCGGCAAGCGCGTCTACACCGACCTGTCCTGGGCGATCGGGTTCGCCCCGCGCTGGCTGGCCACCGAGATCGAACGGCGCGGGCTGGGCCACGACCGGGTGCTGTTCGCCAGCGACGAGCCCTGGGGCGACCACGCCGGGGAGCACGCGCGGTTGCGCGCGGCCGTCGGCGACCCCGAACTGGCCGGCCGCGTCTTCCGCGGCAACTTCGAAGAACTGTACGACTGAACGATCAAGGAGCGCAGAGATGACCGAGCTCACCGACCTGGAGAAGCAGAGCCTCACCGAGGTACCGCACCCCTCGCTGCCGGAGGGGTCCAGCATCTACGGCGGCACCAAGGTCTTCCCCGACTACCAGGCCGAGGACGGCGAGACGTACTTCACGCTGGTGCACGGCATCGCGCACGAGTCGTCCGTCAGCTTCGTGGCGATCCTCCAGGCCACCCGGGCGCTGCGGAAGGGATTCGAGTCGGCGATCTACTTCTACGGGCCCGGCTCGCTCAACTGCCTGGCCACCCGGGGCTTCCCCACCACCGGGAACTCCGCCTTCCCCGGCGAGCACAACATCAACAACTCGCTGGCCACGTTCATCTCCGAGGGCGGCAAGGTCTACTGCTGCCGGTTCGGCCTCTCGCTGCACGGCGCGCGCGAGGAGGACCTGATCGAGGGCGTCATCCCCACGCACCCGCTGGACGTGCAGGACGCGCTGATCCACTACGCCCGCAAGGGCGCCATCATCAACTCCACCTACATGTTCTGAGGGGGTCCCCGTGAGCGCTGGCACCGACGGGCGGCTCGACATCAGGGCGGAGGTCGCCGTCCGGGGCATCAGATCGACCGTCCCGGTCCACCGGCACGGCGGGGCGGGCCCCAGCGACGACGGCCACCTCGTGCTCGACGGTGCCGGCGCCGCGCTCCCGGTCGACCCCGGCAGCCCCTTCGAGGTGCGCGACGGCCGGCTGTGGCGCGGCGGGGCCGACACCGGGCTCGCCGTGCAGCCGGTGCGGCGGCCCCGTTTCTACGACCTGGCCACCGCCGACGGCGTCCCCTACGAGAAGATCGCCCGGCTGCACGGGGCGGACGTGCTGGCCACCACCGTGGTGCAGACCTGCGTCCGGTACGCCGAGCCCGACCGCTGCCGGTTCTGCACCGTCGAGGAGTCGCTGCGCGCGGGTTCCACCGTGGCGGCCAAGACGCCCGACCAGCTCGCCGAGGTGGCCGCGGCGGCGGTCCGGCTGGACAGGGTGCGGCAGATGGTGCTGACCACCGGCACCACCCACGGCCCCGACCGGGGCGCCCGGGTGCTGGCCCGGTCGGTGCGGGCCGTGCTGGCGGCCGTGCCCGGGCTGCCCGTCCAGGTGCAGTGCGAGCCCCCGGCCGACCTCGGCTGGATCAGCGAGTTGCGCCGGGCGGGCGCCACCGCGATCGGCATCCACGTCGAGACCCTGGACGAGGAATTGCGCCGGCGGTGGACCCCCGGCAAGGCGACCGTACCGCTGGAACGCTACGCGGAGGCGTGGGACGAGGCCGTCCGCGTGTTCGGCCGTAACCGCGTCTCCACCTACCTGCTGATCGGGCTCGGCGAGGACCCTGACGAGCTGGTCGCGGGCGCGGGCCGGCTGATCGAACGGGGCGTGTACCCGTTCGTGGTCCCGTTCCGGCCGCTGGTGGGTTCGCTGGCCCGCCGCGACGGGGTGCCCGGCCCCGCCCCGGCGCTGGTCCGCGAGGTGACCGGGCGGGTGGCCGCGCTGCTGGCCCGGGCGGGCATGACCGGTGCCGCGCAGGGCGCGGGCTGTGCGGCCTGTGGCGCGTGCAGCGCGCTCCGGGCCGCGGGAGGATGATCAAGATGGAGGACACCCTCGCCCTGCTGGGCGACCGCAACACGTTGCGCCGCCGGCCCGCGCTGCGGGTCGAGGCGGCCGAGCGCCCCGCCGACCTGGCGGCCTACCACGCCCTGCGCACCCGGGTGTTCGTCGAGGAGCAGCGGCTCTTCGAGCGCTCCGACCGGGACGAGCGCGACCGCGACCCCCGCACGGTCGTCCTGCTCGCCCGGGACCGCGGCGGCACCGTGGTGGGCGGCGTCCGGCTCGGCCCGGTCGGCGAGGGCCCGGACCTGGGCTGGTGGGCGGGCGGGCGGCTGGTCGTCCATCCGGCCGCGCGGGGCGCCCAGGGCGTCGCGCCGGCCCTGATCCGGGCGGCCTGCGCCCGGGCCGAGCAGGCGGGCGCGCTGCGCTTCGAGGCGACCGTCCAGCTGCGGTACGAGCGGCTGTTCGCCCGGCTGGGCTGGCGCCGGGTCCGGCCCGTGCCGGTCGCCGGCCGGCCGCACCTGCTGATGCGCTGGCCGATCGGCCGGATCGCCGCCCAGGCCGCCGCCACCAAGAGCGGGCTGGGCCCGCTGCTGCGGGGGCTGGCGCCCGGCGGGGCGGGGTTCGTCGGCGACGACGGCGCCCCGGTGCCCGACAGCGACCTCGTCGCCGCCTGCGACGCGATCCTCCCGTCGATGGTGGAGCGCGATCCCGAGTGGGCGGGCTGGTGCTCGGTCCTGGTCAACGTCAACGACCTGGCCGCAATGGGCGCCGAGCCGGTCGGGCTGCTGGACGCGCTGGGCGCCCGGGACCGCTCGTTCGCCGGCCGGGTGCTCGCCGGGCTGCGCCGGGCGAGCGAGGCGTACGGGGTGCCGGTCCTCGGCGGTCACACCCAGCTCGGCGTGCCGGCGTCGCTGGCGGTGACCGCGCTGGGGCGCACCGCCGACCCGATCCCGGGCGGCGGCGGCCGGCCCGGTAACCGGGTGCGGGTGACCGCCGACCTGGCGGGCGGCTGGCGGCGCGGGTACGCCGGCCGGCAGTGGGACTCCACCACCGGGCGGAGCGCCCCCGAGCTGCGCGGGATGCTGGGTTCGGTCGCGCGGGCCCGGCCCGCCGCGGCCAAGGACGTGTCCATGGCCGGGATCGCCGGCACCCTCGGGATGCTGGCCGAGGCGAGCGGCTGCGCGGCCGTCCTCGACGTGGACCGGGTGCCCCGGCCCGCCGCGGCCAGCATGGGCGACTGGCTGACCTGCTTCCCCGGCTTCGCCATGATCACGGCGGGCGGGCCGCGGCTCCCGGGCGGCCCCGCGGTGGGGGCCGAGTGCGGCGAGCTGACCGCCGGCTCGGGCGTGCTGCTGCGCTGGCCGGACGGCGAGCTGACCGAGGCCGTCGCCGGCGGCGTGACCGGGCTGGGGACGGCATGAGCGCGCTGCGGATGGCCGCGGTCGCCGCCCCGTTCGGCCGGGACCTGGAGGCGGACCTCGTCCGGATCGCGGAGCTGGTCGCCCGGGCCCGGCAGGTCGGCGTGCGGCTGCTCGCGCTGCCCGAGGCGTGCCTGGGCGGCTACCTGGCGAGCCTGGACGGCGGCTCCGCCGACGAGGGGCCGCCGCCGCTCGATCCGGCCGGGCCGGAGATCCGCCGGCTGGCGGCCCTGGCCGGGGAGATGGTGATCTGCGCGGGCTACTGCGAGGCGGCGGGCGCCGACCGCTACAACGCCGCCGTCTGCGTCAGCGGCGACGGCGTGCTCGGCCGGCACCGCAAGGTCCACCAGCCGCTCGGGGAGGACGCGTCGTTCGCCGCGGGTGACCGGTTCGCGGCGTTCGACACCCCGGTCGGCCGGCTCGGCATGATGATCTGCTACGACAAGGCGTTCCCCGAGTCGGCCCGGGCCCTCGCCCTGGACGGCGCCGAGATCGCGGTCTGCGTCTCGGCGTGGCCGGCCAGCCGCACCCGGCCGGCCGCCGACCTGGCCGACGACCGGTGGACCCACCGGTTCGACCTGTTCGACCGGGCCCGGGCGCTGGAGAACCAGATCGTCTGGCTGTCGGCCAACCAGTCGGGTTCCTTCGGCTCGCTGCGGTTCGTGGGCAGCGCCAAGGTCGTCGGGCCCGGCGGCGAGGTACTGGCCCGGACCGGCACCGACGGCGGCATGGCCGTCGCCGAGCTGGACGTGCCCGCCGCCCTGGCCACGGCCCGCCGGTCGATGGGGCACCTGCGCGACCGGCGGCCGGACGCCTACGGCAGGCCGGTGCCCGCCGGATGATCCGGATCGCGGCCGCCGCCGCGCACTTCGGCCGCGACCTGGACTTCGACCTGCGGCGGATCGCCAAGCTGATCTCCGACGCCCGGCAGGCGGGGGTGGCCCTGCTGGTCCTGCCGGACGCGGCGCTGGGCGGCTACCTCGCCGACCTGCGCCGGCCCGACCCGGAGGCGCTGCCCCCGGCGCTGCCCGCCGACGACCCGCTGCTGCTGCGGGTGGCGGCGCTGGCCGGGGAGATGGTGGTCTGCCTCGGCTACTGCGAGGCGGCGGGCGCCGACCGCTACAACGCCGCCGTCTGCGTCAGCGGCGACGGCGTGCTCGGCCGGCACCGCAAGGTGCACCTGCCCGCCGGGGAGGCCGTCGCCTACGCCGCGGGCGACCGGTTCGCGGCGTTCGACACCCCGGTCGGCCGGCTCGGCATGATGATCGACTACGACAAGACCTTCCCCGAGTCGGCCCGGGCCCTCGCCCTGGACGGCGCCGAGATCCTGGCCTGCCTGTCGGCGTGGCCGACCAGTGTCACCAACCGGGCGCCCCGGATGGCGCAGGACCGGCAGGCGCGGCTGTTCGACCTGTACGACCGGGCGCGGGCCGCCGAGAACCAGGTGGTGCTGGCCTCGGCGAACCAGACCGGCACCCTGGGCGGGATGCGCTTCCTCGGCCAGGCCAAGGTCGTCGGCCCCGGCGGGGACGTCCTGGCCCGGACCTGGGCCAAGGCCGGGCTGGCGGTGGCGGAGATCGACGTCGGCGCGGAGGTCGCCCGCGCCCGCCGGGTGCTCGGGCACCTGCGCGAGCGCCGCCCCGACGCCTACGGGACGGCCCGGTGAGGCCCTGGTGAGGATCGCCCTGCTGAGCTACTCCACCCGGCCGCGCGGCGGGGTGGTGCACACCCTCGCCCTGGCCGAGGCGCTGGCCGGGCTGGGGCAGGACGTCACGGTGTGGACTTTGGGCCGGGGCGGCGACACCGGGTTCTTCCGGCCGGTGGACCCGGCCGTCCGGCTGCGCGTCGTCCCGTTCCCGGACCGGCCCGGCGAGGACGTGGGCGGCCGGGTGCTGCGCTCGATCGCGGCGCTGCGCGCCGCGTTCGACCCGGGCGGGTACGACGTGGTGCACGCCCAGGACTGCATCAGCGCCAACGCGGTGGACCGGTGCGTGCGGACCGTGCACCACCTCGACGCGTTCACCACCCCGGAGCTCGCCGCCTGCCACGAGCGGGCCGTCGTCACCCCGTTCGCCCATATCTGCGTGTCCGCCGCCGTCGCGGCGGAGCTGGCCGCGGGCTGGGGGATCACCGCGACGGTGATCCCCAACGGGGTGGACGCCGAACGGTTCGCCGGAGCGCCGAAGAGCACCCGGTACGGGCGGTACGTGCTGACGGTGGGCGGCATCGAGCCGCGCAAGGGCTCGCTGGACCTGCTGGAGGCGTACGCGCTGCTGCGGGCCGGGCTGCCCGGGGTCCGGCTGGTGATCGCCGGCGGCGAAACCCTGTTCGACTACCGCGACTACCGCGCCCGGTGGGAGCGCCGGGCCGCCGAGCTGGACGCCGATCCGCTGGTGCTGGGCCCGGTCGGACACGACGAACTGCCCGCCCTGGTCGCCGGGGCGGCGGCGTTCGCCTTCCCGTCCGTCAAGGAGGGGTTCGGGATGGCCGCGCTGGAGGCGCTGGCCGCCGGGACCCCGCTGGTCGTCCGCGACCTGCCGGTCTTCCGCGAGGTCTTCGGTCCGGCCGCCCGGTACGGCGGCGACGCGCCCGCGCTGGCCGCGCGGCTGCGCGAGGCGCTGACGGTGCCCGATCCGGCCCGCCGGGCGGCGGGCCGGGCGCTCGCCGCCCGGCACACCTGGACCGCGGCGGCGCGGGCGCATCTCGACTTCTACCGCGCGCTGTGAACTGCGGGCGTGACAGCGGGGGGTGCGGGGCACGAGACTTGGCCGCGGTGTGCGGACCCCGGCGGTGCCGGTAGATTTCCGGGACGGTCTGCCTTGCCCCGATTTCACGGCGAGCTTAGGTCGAGGGTGCAAGGCTGTGCAGGGCCCCCGTCGTGTCGTCGAGCCGGAAACAAGTGAGGAACATGTCTGAGGATGACAAGCCCCGCGGCAAACCGGTGGTGAAGGCGAAGCTGCCGGCCGCGAAGAACATCGGACGCTCGGAGTTCACCCCCCACGGGATCAACTCCAAGCGCGGTGGCGGCTACCGGCCCTCCGGCATGACCGCCGCCCAGGCCAAGAAGCGGCGCCGCCTCACGGCCGCCGGGGTGCTCGTTGTGATCCTCGCCGTGGCGGCGGGCACCACGTACATGGTGACCCGGCCCGCCCCGGTGATCGAGGCGAGCGGGGCGTTCGGCAAGGAGCCCAAGGTCGAGATCCCCAAGAAGGCCCTGCCCACCGGGTTCAAGGTGTCCGCGCCCGTCGTGGGCAAGGGGCACAAGCTCGCCAACGGCGACTCGGCCTACGTGAAGTTCATCTTCTTCAAGTGGGGCAAGGACGGCGCGGACAAGCGTGGCGACAAGAGCGTCCACGAGAAGCTGGGCTCCACCTACGAGCAGGGCGGCGAGGCCACCAACATGGTGGTGGGCAAGAGCGGCGTGAAGGGCATCGACAAGGCCCTGCTCGGGAAGACCGCGGGCAGCCGGCTGATCATGGAGCTGCCGCCCGCCGACGCCTTCGGTAAGGAGGGCAACCCGCAGCTCAACGTGGCCCCCACCGACACGCTGGTGTTCGTGATGGACGTGGTGGGTGCCGTCCCGAAGGGCGCGGCGGTGTCCGGCACCGAGAAGAAGCTGTCCGACCCGGACCTGCCCGAGGTCACCAAGCCGAAGAAGGCCGGTGAGGCGCCCAAGGTGACCGTGCCCGACGCCGATCCGCCCGGCAAGCTGGAGTCCCGGGTCCTGATCGAGGGCACCGGCCCGGTGGTCGCCAAGGGCCAGACGCTGGTCGCCCACTACGAGGGGCGCATCTGGAAGGGCGGCAAGGTCTTCGACTCCAGCTGGCAGCGCGGCGAGTTCGCGACCTTCCCGATCGGCGTCGGCAAGGTGGTGAAGGGCTGGGACAACGGCCTGGTCGGCAAGAAGGTCGGCAGCCGGGTGCTGCTCGTCATCCCGCCCGGGGACGGGTACGGCAAGGAAGGCAACCCGCAGGCCGGGATCAAGGGCACCGACACCCTGGTGTTCGTGGTCGACATCCTGGGGGCGATGCCCGCCTGAGCCAGGGAGGGGCGGGCGGTTCGCGGAGGTGAAGGCGAGCCGAACCCGCCTGATACGGCCTTACCGACGGCGGGGCACCGGGTCCGGTGCCCCGCCGTCGGCGTTCCATGATTCCTTCGATTACCAGGGGGTAACCGTCAACCGAGACGTATCCGTGGCCGTCCTCTAGAGGGTGAACCGCCTCGGGTAGGGTCTGTAACGAACACATCACGGGGGGCGTGTGAGCAGCAGCGACATCGGTTCCGAGGATCATGAGCCGGAACCGGATTCCGAGAGGGAGAGACCTCCCGCCGTGGGGTCACGGCGGGTCAGGCTCGCCCGCCGGTTCGGGCTCGGCTTACTCGCCTTCCTCGGCCTCGTCGTCGCGATCTTCGCCGTCGCCTACCTGTTCACGCCCATCCCCTCGCCGCAGGCCAAGGCGAAGGCGCAGGGGCCGGTCTTCTACTACGCCGACGGCAAGACGCCCATCGCCAAGACCGGGGTGAACCGCGACGCCGTGCCGCTCGCCGAGGTGCCCCGGCACATCCGCGACGCGGTGATCGCCACCGAGAACCGCACCTTCTACGAGGACCCCGGCGTGTCGGTGCGGGGCACGGCCCGCGCCTTCTGGTCGACCGTCTCCGGCGAGCAGGTGCAGGGCGGCTCGACCATCACCCAGCAGATGGTCCGCAACTACTACAGCGGCCTCAGCCAGGAGCGCTCCCTCACCCGCAAGGTGAAGGAGGTCATGGTCTCGCTGAAGGTCGGCCGGGAGAAGTCCAAGGACTGGATCCTGGAGCAGTACCTCAACACCATCTACTTCGGCCGCGACTCCTACGGCATCCAGGCCGCCGCCAAGGCCTACTACCGCAAGGACGTCGGCGACCTGACCCCCGCGCAGGGCGCGTTCCTCGCCGCGGCCATCCAGCGGCCCACCGAGTTCGCCGACGCCGCCGGCGAGCGGCGGCCCTACGCCGAGCAGCGGTGGCGGACCGTGGTCACCGGGATGGTGCAGGCGGGCGTGCTCACCGAGGCCGACGCCGCGGCGATGAAGTTCCCCGTCCCGGTGCGCCAGTCCAACCACGACATCCTCAGGGGCCAGGTCGGCTACATGGTCAACATCGCCCGCAAGGAGCTGATCGAGCGCCGCGGCTTCAGCGAGGACGAGATCAACCGGGCCGGGCTGAAGATCGTCACCACCTTCGACAAGCGGCTGATGGACGCGGCCGGCGACGCCGTGAAGTCCATCCTGCCGGACAAGACCGACAAGAACGTGCTCACCGGGCTGGTCTCGGTCGACCCGGGCACCGGCCAGGTGGTGGCCATGTACGGCGGGCGCGACTACCTCGACCGGCAGCTCAGCAGTTCCTTCGGGTCGCGGGCGCAGGCCGCCTCGGGCTTCAAGCCGTTCGTGCTGGCCGCGGCCCTGGACGCCGGATACGGGCTCAGCACCGTCGTCAACGGCGGCTCGCCGCAGTACTTCAACGGCGCCCGCATCCAGAACGACAGCGGCACCAGCTACGGGATGCTGAACCTGGTCGGCGCCACCCAGAACTCGGTCAACACCGCGTACGTCAACCTCGGCCTCAAGGTCGGCCTCGACAAGGTCACCGACATGGCCGAGAGCCTGGGCATCCCGCGCAAGCAGCTCACCGCCAACGGCGGCGACACCGCGCCCACCCTGTCGCTCGGTGTCACCGCGGTCAGCCCGGCCCAGCAGGCGGGCGCGTACGCCGCGTTCGCCGCCGAGGGCGCGTTCCGCCGGCCGTACGTGGTGAAACGGGTCGAGCGGCCTGACGGGAACGTCCAGAAGTTCAGCGAGAAGCGGGTGCGGGTCTTCGACTCCCGGGTGGCCCGGGACGCCACCTACGCCATGGCGCAGGTCGTCCAGGGCGGCACGGGCACCGCCGCGAACCTGCCGGACGGGCGGCCCGTCGCGGGCAAGACCGGCACCGGCGTCCAGGGGCGGGCGATCTGGTTCAACGGCTACATTCCGCAGCTCGCCACCTCGGTGGGCATCTTCCGGGTCGACAACAAGCCGCTGGAGATCCCCGGTTACTCCATCTATGGCGGGGTGCTGCCGGCGCAGATCTGGCGGTCGTACATGGGCGAGGCCGTGGCCATCAAGGACATTCCGGTCAAGGAGTTCGGCTCGCCGTCCGTTTACCTGGGCGGCCCGCCGCAGTCGCCGAGCAGTTCACCCTCCGAACGGCCCGGGCCGCCCACCGAAGGCCCGGAGTCGCCGGTGGAGCCGCCCGAGCCGTCCCCGCCGCCGGAGTTCCCCACCGAGCGGCCCTCCCTGCCGACCCGGCCGCCGTTCCCCGACGACCCGTACGACCCCGGCGAGCCCGCGGAGGACTGGCCGTACGCCCCCTAGCCGTGCCCGGCCGGGGCGCTCAGGCGCAGGCGGCGCCGACGCGCGCCGGGGTGGCGGTGACGAGCCGCTGCAACGGAGCCGCGTCGCCGGTGGCCAGGGCGCTCCCGGCGGTGCGGGCGTCCGCCGACTCGTCCTGGAGGGCCTTCTTCAGCTTGGCGTCCTCGGCCTGGCCGGCGAGCGCGTCCATCCGGGCGGCGAAGGCGTCGGCCGACTGCTTCCACCGGGCCTTGTCCGTCGGGGGGGCACTGCGTACGGAGCTCGCGAACCGGTCGAACGCCACGGTCGCCTGCTGGCAGATGGTGTCCTTGTTACCGCCGCCGATCAGCCCGCAGCCGGTGAGGAGCAGCGTCGCACAGGTTCCGGCAAGGACAATCCCCGTGACATTTCCCATTAAATCCTCCCGGATGAACCCCGTAAGCACCTCATATGATCGCGCACCGGACAGCATTGGTTCACCGCAACGGCAATCACGTTGGACGGGTGGAACGCGCGGCGCGGGGCGCCTACGCTGTCCGGAGGCCGGCCCGGGAACGCGGCGGACCGGCGATCGCACGACCCGCACAGGCATGGCGATCGGGTCCGATCGCACCGGCCCGCGCGGGCGCCCGGGGGACGATCATCCATCACCGGCCTGACAGTTTTATGACGGTTCGCCCGTGTAGCGTAGTCGGGTCCGCAACCGCCTCAGGGGAACCTACGAGGCGAGCTGAGCACAAGGGGTGGCGAACGTGGCCGACGCGTGGCAGCCCGCGAGCGATCTCGAACGCCGGATGCTCGACGCGCTGCAGTCCGGGGACCAGGAGGCCTACTTCCGGCTCCTCTCGCAGAGCGAGCTGATCCTGCCCGTCGCCGCGGACGCCGTCGCGGGCGTGCTGTCCGGCCGCATCCCCCTGACCTGGCCCACCCGGGAAGAAGGCGGGCGCACCCACGTGCTGGCCTTCACCTCGCCCGAGGCCATGCGCCTGTCCCTCGGCCCGGCGCAGGAGCACTTCGTCACGCTGCGGTTCACCGAACTCGCGACCGGCTGGCCGGAGCTTCGCTGGTGGCTGGCGATCGACATGGAACTGCTCCTGCAGGGCCTGCTGCCCGGCTGGTTCGTCCAGCAGATCGCCGCCGGCGACACCCAGCCGCCCCAGGCCGGCCGGGCAGGTATGCCGGGAGCCGCCCCGGGCGGCGCGCTGATCGGGGAACCCGCCCCCCGCGGACGCCGAGCCCGCCGCGCCCGCCCGCCGGAGCCCGCGCCGCCGCCCACCGCACCCGGCCCGGCCCCCGGGCGGGATGCGGCCGCCGAACCGGCTCCCGGACCGGGTCTGCCCGGAAGCGGCGATCCGCTCGCCCCCACGACGCCCGGCGTCCCGCCGGCCGAGGGCCCGCGGCCCACCGCCCCGGCGGCCCCGCTCGTCCCCTCCGCCTCCCTGCACGACCGGGCCCCCCTGCCCGTGCCCGGGGAGGCCCAGGCGGCCCTCCGCACCACCCGCCCCGCCGAGGCGCCCATGGCCGGCCCGGCACCCGCGGACGTCCCGCCGGTGGCCGGCCCCGGCATACCGGACGGGCCGCGCCGGACGGCACCGGAGGCACACCCCCGCACGGACGGGTCCGCCGCGCTCCCGGGCCCCCTGCCGGACGCGCCGCACCCCCCGGCTCCGCCGGTGGAATCCACGGCGGCCGGGCATGCCGGAGAGAGGGCGATCCCCGCCCCCCGTCCCGGCGGCTCCCCGCAGCCCGGCCGGCACGACCGGCCCTCGCCCGGCGCCCCCGCCCGGGCGGACGGCCCCGCGGCGCAGGGCGGCTCACGCCCCGCCGGATCGGAGGCCGTCGCCACGGCGGCCGTCCCCGGCCTGACCGGCACCCGCGACCTGGCGGCCCCCACACCCCGGCCGCCCCTGCCCGAGCCCCCGACGCCCCGCGCCGAGCCCGGCGCCCCCGGCGACCGGAACGCAACCGCTCCCGGCCTCCCCGCCGCCCCCGCAACGACCCTCGGCGCCACCCCGCCCCCCGGCCCCACCGCGCCCTCTGACACCGCCGCGCCTCCCGGCCCCGCCGCGCCTTCCGGCCCTACCACCCCTTCCGGTGCGACCGCGCCCTCCGGCGTCGGCGCGCCTTCCGGTGGCGCCACGCCCTCTGGGGGCACCGCGCCTTCCGGCGTCGGCGCCACGCCGCCCGGCGGCACCGTCGCTCCCGGCGCCACGCCGCTCGACGGCCCCGTCCGGCCCGGCGACGGTTCGACGGTCCCCTCTCCGGCGCCGGGCACGCCGGCCGCCGCCGGTGGTCTCGTGCCGCCCGTGGGCGGGCCCGAGACGTCCACCGGCGGCACGCCCGTTCCTGATCTCCCTGTGCGGCCCGGCGGGACCGGTGCGCGGTCCTCCGGCGGCCATGCGCTTCCCGGCGGCGGAACGGAGCAGCCCGCCGCCGGCGCATCGGCCGGTCCGCACCTGCCGGGCGGGTCCGGCGCGGTGCCGGCCGAACCCGCGGTGCCCGGTGCTCCGCCCCTTCGTGACTCCGACACCGCCGGCCGGACTCCGGCCGGTGGGCCGGCGGCCGCCCCGCACCGTTCCCCGGCACCCGGCTCCCCGGAGCCGGGCACGGCCGCCCCGGCAGGACCCGAGCACACGGCTCCAGCCCCGGGCGGCGCGGGAGCCGCCGTCCCGGTTCCGCCCGCCCCCGGCGCCCCGAGCGGCCCCGCCGCCCCGCCGCACGGCCCGGCCACCCCGGGCCGGCCGGGCTCCCCCGCAGCCGACTCCGGGCTCCCGCTGCCGGACGTCCCACCGCACGGCCCCGCCGCCCAGGACCGGCCGGACCTCCCGCCGCCTCCCGGCCCCGCACCCCAGGGGGCCGCCGGCGCCCTCGCACCGCCGGCCGGGAGCGACGCACCGTCCCGCCCTGGCGGTGCGGCTCCGGCCGGGCCCTCGCCCGCGACACCGGCCCGTCCCGGTGATCCGGCTCCGGCCGGGCGGGGCGCGCCGGGCAGCACCGGCCCTGCCGGCGAGGGGGCGGCCGCCGAGCTGAACGGGCTCCTCCCGCCGGGCGTCGCCGCGCCCACGAGCCCGAACGGGCTGGCCGCCGCGCCCGGTCCCCGCCCGACCGGCCGGGGTCCCGTGCCGGAGCCCGATCGCGCCGCCGGGGAGCAGGGTGGCGGGGAAGAGCCGGCCGGCACGGCCGGCGAGGTGGAGCGCAGGCTCGCCGAGGCCGCCGTGCTGGACGACCTCGAAACGGCCTTCGGCCTGCTCGCCGACATCGAGGTGCTGATCCCGATCCCGCCGGAGACGGACTACGCGGTGCGGCCCGGCCGGCCGAACTTCCCGTGGATGACGGCGGAGATGGACGACGTCGTCGTGCTCCCGCTGTTCACCTCGCCGGAGCGGCTGCGCGAGGCGATCGGTTCCAACGACTTCCTGGCGTTCCCGCTCTCCACCGTGGTGCGGTACTGGCCCGACCCGCGGTGGACCCCGGTGATCAACCCCGGTGCGGAAAGCGAGCTGAGCCTGCCCGGCGATGAGCTGTCCCAGCTGGCGGCCTGGGCCGAGCAGCGGGTGGCCGACCAGTTGGCCGAGCGCTTCGAGCCGCAGAACGAGATCGAGCAGCGGCTGCTGGACGCCTCCGCCCGGCACGACACCGTGGCCTTCTTCGACGTCCTGCGGACCGCCCAGGTGCTCGTGCCGACCGAGCCCGAGACGCCCTGGGGCATCCGGCCCGACGACGCCGACTTCCCCTGGCGGCCCGTCCCCCTGCAGGGCAGGCTGTCGATCCAGGTCTTCACCTCGCCCAGGTGGATGCACGAGGCGATCGGCCCGTCCCGGTTCGTCATGCCGGCGTTCCTGGACGCCGTCGCGTCCTGGCCCGACCGGAGCTGGGCGCTGGCGATCAACCCGGGGACGCCGATCGGGATGACCGTGCCGGGCGACCAGGTGAGCGCGCTGACCGGTGCCGCCGAGGCCGCGCCCGCCGACCGGCCCGCGGACAGGCCCGCGCATAAACCCGCCGCCGACCGGCCGGCGGACAGGCCCGCTGCCGCCGCCCGGCCCGCGGAGGAGCCGGCCGCCGGGGAGCCGGACTTCGAGCCGGGCAACCGGATCGACCAGGAGCTGTACGAGGCGGCCCTGTCCGGCGACACCGACGCGTTCCTCCAGGTGCTCTTCGCCGCGAACGTGCTGGTTCCGATCCCGGCAGACGCCCCGCTGGAGGTCATGCCCACCCAGCCGGAGTTCCGCTGGGACGCCGCGCTGCGCGACTCCTCCTCGGTGCAGGTGTTCACCTCGCTGGTGCGGCTGCGCGAGGTGCTGCCCGCGTCCCGGTTCGTGTACGCCGACTTCCGGGAGCTGATCGGGACCTGGCCCCGGACCGACTGGGCGATGCTGCTGAACCCCGGCACCCGGATCGGCGCCTCGCTGGGCGGCGACCAGGTCAGGGCGCTGAGCGAGTGGGCCGTGCGGGTCGGGCTGACCCCGGCCGCCGAGCCCGCCGTCCATCCGGGCGGTGTGCCCACCCACCGGCCCGCCGGGTCGGTCCCGGAGCCGCGCCCGGCGGATCCCGGTGGCGAGCCCGCGCCGCCGCCGACCGTCATGCAGAAGGTGCTGCCGCACGAGCATGTGAGCTGGTACCTGGAGCAGGCCTATGACCGGGTCGGCGGGTTCGTGCACCCGGTCGCCGAGGTGACCGACCTGCACACCCCCGCCCAGCTCTACGCGGCGCTGGGCCTGCTCTACGAGGGGTCGCCGTTCTCGTCCGACGACGAGGGGGTCTACGTGATCCGCTGGCCGGCGTACTGCCCGGACCTGTACCGCATCCCGTTCGGCGGGCGGAGCGAGGAGGAGCTGGCGGGCTGGGGGGACGCCGGCTGGGTGATCGAGCGCCCGCCGTTCCAGGGCAGCGGGTTCGCCCCGGGCAGCGCGGGCTCGATCCGCGAGTACAAGGTCGACAGCGCCCGGCTGCCGTACGGGGCGGAGATGTACCACCTGAGCCGCGACCGGTCGGAGCGGTACGTCGCGATGTACGACCCTGACCGGCTGGTCTGGGTGCGGGCCGACGACGACGCGCAGGACGCCCGGTGAGCCGGGACGGTTACGTCGCCCGCTGGCGCGGCGTCGACTACGAGGCCAGCCCGGGGGCCGATGGCACCGTCCGGCTGTACTCGGCCGAGCCCGCCGAGGGTTTCGAGGAGGTCCGGCCCGGCCGCCATCGCAGGCTGATCCCGCCGGACGAGGTGGAGAGCCTGCGCTACCTGCGCACCACCTGCACCTGGCAGGGGGAGCAGTTCACCGTGGTCGGCGAGCACGACACCTGGTTGCGGGTGGAGTACCTGGGCGGACGGGCGCCGGTCGCCGAGCGGTTGGAGCTGGAGCACGTCGACCATGGGGTGTGGCAGGCGTGGGCACCACAGAGCGAAGTGCAGAACCTCCGCGAAGAATTCATATGAGCGTGATAATTAGAACGCGCGCCATGGTTGATTCCACCGTCTTCTCCGTGTTCGCATGATTTCGTGCCCAATGCCGGGGTACCGGTACGGGCCGAACGCTCAACGGCGATGCGACGGAGGTGTGGGGGCGTGCTCTTCCGATCGGGGACCCCGATCTTCATAGGCCTGGGCGCGGTGTCGGCGCTGGCGCTGGCACCGCTCGCGGCGGCCCATGCGGACCCCACCACCGATCCCCCCACAGCCCCCACGCTGACGGTGGGCGTGACGCCCGACCAGGGAAGCTGGCCCGCCGGCGAGGCCAAGTCCCTGAGCGTGAAGATCGCCGCCACGCTGGGCGAGCCCGGCCCCACCACGGTGAAGATCACCGTCACCACGCCCGCCTCGGTGACCTGGAAGTGCCCCCAGGATCCGGCGGAGGACGGCTCCTGCGTGCTGACCGGCCTGGACGAGAAGGGCGTCGAGATCACCCCGGTGGTCGTGTCCACCCCCGAAAACCTCTCCACGGCCGCCGACCTGACCCTCACGGTCGTGGCCGACGGCGAGCTCACCGAGCCGGTGACCGGCACGGCCACGTTCACCGTGACACCGCTCCCGAAGCCGACGCCGACGCCCACCCCCACGCCCACCGTCAAACCGACGCCCAAGCCGACCCCGACCGCCACGCCGACCCCGACGCCGACCCCCAGCCCGGCCAGTTCGGGCGGCTCTGGCGGCTCGAGCAGCGGCGGCTCCGGAGGTTCGGGCGGCGACGACGGCTTCTCCACGAACACGCCGACGGATCTCAGCGACACGGTGAGCCTGCCGAGCAGCACGTCCGCCGCGCCGCCCATCGCGCTGCCCTCCCCCCAGGTGGCTCCGTCCCAGCCGATGAACCTCCCGGCCAGCACGCTGCGCGCCGACTCCGGCCCGGCCCCGCAGGAGATCACCTTCGAGCGGCTGGCCAGCACCCAGGCGGCCTGGCTGGCGGTCCTCCTGCTGACCTGCTCCCTGCTCCTGGTCGAACTCCGCCTGGGCCGCCGCCCCCGCCGCCGCTGACCCGAGCGTCCCCCACCGCTGATCCTTCAGCATCCGGTGCGCCATGACGCCTCGAAAGCTGAAGGATCACGGACGCACGTGCTCTCATCAGGTGATCCTTCAGCATCCAGGGCGCCCTGGATGCTGAAGGATCACGTTGCCGGCGGCGGGTGGGTGGGCTCAGCGGGTGAGGGCGTAGCAGGCGATGGCCGCCGCGGCGACGACGTTGAGGGAGTCGACGCCGCGGTCGAGGGCGGTGGCGTCCATCGGGATCCGGACGGCCTGGTCGGCTTCCTTCTGCCAGCGGTCCGACAGGCCGTCGCCCTCGGTGCCCAGCAGCAGCGCGCAGCGCCCGGTCAGGTCGAGTTCGTCGAGCGGCACCGCGTCGGCGGCGGGGGTCAGGGCCAGCAGCCGGAAGCCCTGCTCGCGCAGCGTGCCCAGGCCGCCGTACCAGTCGGTCATCCGTGCGTACGGCACCGCGAACACCGCGCCCATCGAGACCTTGACCGCCCGCCGGTACAGCGGGTCGGCACAGCGGGGGGCGAGCACGACCGCGTCCACCCCGAGCGCGGCGGCGCACCGGAAGACGGCGCCGACGTTGCCGTGGTCGACCAGGTCCTCGCAGACCACGATGCGGCGGGCGCCCGCGACCACCTCGGCGACCGGCGGGAGCGGCAGCCGGTCCAGCGCCGCCAGCGCCCCCCGGTGCACGTTGAAGCCGGTGATCTTCTCCAGGACGGCGTCGTCGGCCGCGTACACCGGTGCGCCGGTCCCGGCGAGCAGGTCGGCCAGCGGCTCGGCCCAGCGCCGGGCCATCAGGAAGGACCGCACCGGGTAGCCCGCGCCGACCGCCCGGCGGATCACCTTCTCGCCCTCCGCGATGAACAGGCCGTGCTCGGCCTCCAGGCTCTTGCGCAGCTGCACGTCCCGCAGCCGGACGAAGTCGGCGAGGCGAGGGTCGGCCGGATCGTCGACCGGAACGAGGTGGACCATGCGCCCAGTCTGCCGAACTCGCGGCGGCTGACCGGTATCGGCCAGCTCCGGGTTCAGCCGGGCAGGACGAGGTGGGCGAAGACGGCCCGGTGGTCGCTGCCGGAGAGGTCGTGGACCGTGACCCGGCGGACCGCGGCGCGCCGGTCGACGAGCACGTGGTCGATGGTGAGCGGGATCATTCCGGTCAGCCCCCAGGTGGGGACGAGCCCGGCCCCGGCCCGGTCGGCGGCGTCGGCGTAGCCGCGGTCCAGCAGAGCGCGGAACCGCGCGTGGTCGAGGGTGGCGTTGAAGTCGCCCGCCAGGACGCGGACCGGGCCGCTGGAACCGGCGGCGGGCAGCGCCGCCAGGCCGCGCCGCCACTCGGCGACCCCCGGAGTCGAGATCGGCGGCGGCGGGTGCACGGCCGTCACGTCCACCTGAACGCCGCCGGGCAGCGTGAACGCGGCCCGGGGCATGGCCATGTCGCCACCGGCCGGGTCGGGCAGCGACGTCAGGGGGTACCGCGCGTAGAGCGCACTGCCGCCCGCTCCCCAGCGGGCGTCCAGCGCGGTGTGCGGCAGCAGCCGCCGCAGCCCGGCCCGGTCGTACTCCTCCACCGCGTCGGGGGTGAGCTCCTGCAGGCTGAGCACGTCGGGGCGGGTCCGGCGGACCAGGTCGATCAGCTGGCCGGCGGAGGCCCGGCCGAAGTAGAGGTTGGCGGTCAGCACCCGCAACTCCGGCCCGTGCGCGGCGGGCTGTGCCTGACCGAAGGCCCGGGGCAGCACGGTCGCCGCCAGGGCCAGCGCGACGGCCCCGCCCACCGCGGCGGCCCGCCGCCGACGCAGCAGCAGGGCGCAGCCCACCGGTACCAGGGACACCGCGGCAACGTACGGGGTCAGCGCCAGCAGGGGGACGGCGGGCACCCCGATACCGGGCAGCCGGTCGGCGCCGACCAGCCGGAACACCGCCCAGATCCCCCACGACCCGACGGCCACCCAGGCGACGGCCGCCCGCCAGTGCCTGCCGATCGCGCCGAACGGACCCTCGTCTGTCATCTGGGTCACAACGTCCCCCTGCCCGCCGGTCGCCTCGGGGTTCCGGCGCCGTCTCCGCAAGGTGAGACGACCGGGCCCCGGCAGGAGTTGCCGGAGTATCGAAGGTGCGGCCCGGAAGGAAGGCGGGCCGCTGGTCAGATGTCCAGTGCCGATACGGTGGCCGGGCCCGGGCACATGTAAGCGGACCGTTACCTCCACCCCCGAAATAACCCCTGATGTCAACACTTATGCTGATGACCTGCAAGATTGTTAGCTCTTTACCATTTTGTGACGACAGGCCCGTCCCACTACAGTGCCGGGGACAATGAGACGGCCTGTGGGGAATCGAGGAGAGCCGTGAACGGACGTCATCGCGATGAGTACCCGGGCGAGATGCCTGACGATGACGGCACCGGCTCATCCGCCGGCAGCAGCCCGTCCGACTGGTTCAGCCCGCGCGAGAGCCGGGACATCCTGGGGAACCCGCCGCCCGAGCAGCCTCCCCTGCCCGAGCAGCCGGGCGAGGCCCCCGAGTGGTTCACCCCCCGGCAGAGCGGCTCGCACCCGACCTACGGAGCCGGCGGCTTCACCGGGGCCTCCGACCCGAGCGGATACGGCCCGCCGCGCGACTCCGACCCCTACTCCCAGGGCTCCGGCGCGTATCCCGGCGATTCGGGCACCCACTCCAGCGGCTTCGGCCCGTACCAGGACGACTCCGACCCCCGCTCCGGCGGATACCCGGGCGGCTCGGGTGCCCACCCCGCCGAGTCCGGCCCGTACTCGACCGGCGCCAACCCCTACTCCGGCGGCTCCGGGGCCTACCCCGGAAGTTCAGGCTCCGCCGGCTCCGGCGGGTACCCCGGTGACGCGGGCTCCGGGGCGTACCCGGGCGGCTCAGGCTCAGGTTCCTACCCGGGCGGCACGGACTCCGGGGCATACCCCGGCGGCACGGGCTCCGGTTCCTACCCCGCCGAGCCCGGCCCGTACTCGACCGGTCCGGGCTCCAGCCGTCGCTCCGGCCCGCATCCGAGCGGCTCCGGCGCGTACTCCCAGGACCCCGGTGCCGGTTCGCGCGCCGGCGGTTCGGGCGCCTACTCCAGTGGCTCCGGCGCCTACGGGGCCGGGGCGGGCTCCCGGCCCGGCGGTTCCGGTTCCCGCCCGTCCGGTTCCGGCGCCTACTCCGGTGGCTCCGGCTCGCGCCCGCTGACCATGCCCGTCGGCCCCGGCAGCCGTCCCGACAGCGGCCTGGAGCAGGGGCGCCGCCGCAAGCGCAGCGCCGGCTCGCTGGTGGGGCCGATGGCCGGCGCCGTCGGGCTGGTGCTGCTGCTGGGCGTCGGCGTGTACGCGTTCGCCGCCACCAGCGGCGGCTGCTCCGACGATGACGCGATCACCCTCAGCGTCGCCGCGGCTCCGGAGCTCTCCGCGGTCATCTCCCAGAGCGCCGCCGACTTCAACGGCGCCAAGCACAAGGTCGACGGGCGCTGCGTCACCGCCAGGGTGCGGTCCGCCGCCCCGGTCTCGGTGACCACGCTGCTGTCGGGCCAGGGCAGCTCGGGGGACACCAGCCAGCGACCCGACGTGTGGATCCCCGACTCGTCGCTGTGGACCTCGATGGTGCGCACCTCCGAGCGGGGGAAGAACGCCGTCCAGCCGACCCGGACCTCGCTGGCGCAGAGCCCCCTCGTGGTGGGCATGCCGCAGTCCCTCGCGGCGCAGCTGCGGCGGGCCGGTGTGATCGGCAACCCGTCCTGGGACAACCTGCTCAAGGCGGCGGGCGGCACGGCCGGCGGCGCGGTGACCAAGAACCAGATGATCCCGCCCAACCTGGTCCGGCTGTACATGGCCGACCCGACGCGCAACGCGGCCGGGATCGGCACGCTGGCCCTCACCAACATCCTGCTGACCAACGACCCCAACCGGGACGCGATCTTCACCGGCATGGTCCGCACGGTGCGGGAGAACATCACCCCGTCCGTGCAGGCCCAGTACACCTCCCTCAAGCGGGACCGCCAGGGCCGCTACCCGGTGATCATCACGCCGGAGCAGGCCGTCCACGCCTACAACTCCAAGAAGCCGGCCGAGCCCGCGGTGGCGGTGTACCCGCAGGAGGGCACGCTGTCGATGGACTACCCGTACACGGTGACCACGGCCGACCCCGCCAAGAAGGAGGCGGCGCGCCTGCTGGAGAGCGCGCTGAACGGCGAGAAGACCCGCAACCTGGTCCGCGCGCAGGGCTTCCGGACCAGCGACGGGAAGGCGCCGTCCACGTTCGGCGCCGCGACCGGCGTCAGCCCGCAGCGGCCCCGGCAGCTGCCCACGCCGCAGCCCGCGGACGTCCAGAAGATCATGCAGAGCTGGTCGCGGCTGTCGCTGAGCATCCGGATGCTGACCCTCACCGACATCTCCGGCTCGATG
This sequence comes from Actinomadura craniellae, assembly GCF_003289645.1. GTDB lineage: Bacteria > Actinomycetota > Actinomycetes > Streptosporangiales > Streptosporangiaceae > Actinomadura_D > Actinomadura_D craniellae. The sequence goes on from NZ_QLYX01000016.1 coordinate 121,912, forward strand.
GCCGAGGAGGTGGGGCCCGGTGTCACCCGGCTGGAGGCCACCCAGCGGATCGCGCAGGGCGGGCTCAGCCTGATGCCCAACGACAGCGAGCTGGGCACCTGGGAGTTCTCCACCAGACTGAAGGGCAACCAGGACTGGATCGAGCGGGTGCCGATCGGCCCGCTGGGCGAGCGGATCGGGTCGGCCACCCGGCGCCAGCTCATCCTGTCGAGCATGGCCCAGTCGCGGCCCAAGCCGAACGGCGACACCGGCCTGTACGACTCCGTCGTCGCCGCCTACAAGTACATGAAGAAGACGTACAAGCCCGAGATGGGCAACTCCATCCTCCTGTTCACCGACGGGAAGAACGACGACGACCAGAGCCTGACCCTCAAGCAGACGCTGGACACCCTGAAGCGGGAGCTCGACCCGACGCGTCCCGTCCAGGTCATCATGATCGGCTTCGGTCCGGGCGTCGACCGCAACGAGCTGGAGCAGATCGCCAAGGCCACCAAGGGCAGCGTCCACATCGCCCAGAAGCCCGAGGACATCCAGAAGATCTTCCTCCAGGCCCTCTCCCGGCGGGTCGCCGGTAGCTGACAAGATTCGTTCGATGAACGTGTCAACCGAAGGCGGGAGACAGCCGTCCTTCATGTGGAGGCCCGACGGGAGCGGGGCGTCGGGCCTCCATTTCGCACGCGCGGTCACGCACCGCCCCCCTTTCCCACCGTCCGATGAGACGGTGTTCCCCGCCGGCCCGCCCCTCCGCGCAGGCCGCCCCTTATGTGACCCACGGGAGGTCCCGTGTCCGGTTGGCCGAACTCTGGCCCTGACGACGATCGCCGACTCGCGTCATCTCTCCAGTCAGGCGATCCCGATGCCCTGGCGCACGCCTTCGATGGCTACGCCCCCCGGTTGTACGACTACTGCCACGCCCTGCTCCGCGATCAGGAGACCGCCGCACGGGCCCTGCACGACGCGCTGATCGCCGCGCACCAGCACGTCCACGGGCTGACCGAGCCCGAGTACCTGCGCGGCTGGCTCTACGCGATGGCCCGCAACGAATGCATGCGCCGGCTACGCGACCCGAACCGCCCGGCCGAACGGCGCGAGTCACCGGAGATCGAGGGCCCCGCGGCGGACGCCGAGGAGCGGGCCCGCCGCCAGGAGGCCCGGCAGCTCGTGCACAGCGCGCTGGCCGGGCTCGGCGGCCGGCAGCGCGAGGCGATCGACCTGCTGTTCCGGCACGGCCTCGACCCGCAGGAGATCGGCGGGGTGCTGGGCATGCCCGGCCCGGACGCCGACGCGCTCACCCGCCAGGCCCGGCACGACCTCGACCAGGCCCTGGCCGCCGCGCTGCTCGCCCGGGAGGCGCCCGGCTCGCCCTGCCCGAGCGTGGGGCCGCTGCTCGGCGACGGGCGGTGGCCGCTGGCCCCCGCGACCTGCCGCAAGCTGATCCGGCACATCGAGACGTGCTCGATCTGCGCGGAGCAGCGGCACCGCCCGCTCTCGGCCGGGCCCCTGCTCCAGGCGCTGCCGACCGCCATGATGCCCGCGGACCTGCGCGCCCAGGTTCTCACGGCCGCCTTCGCCCCCGACCTGGCCGAGATGCGCGCGCGCATCGCCCGGCGGGCCGAGCCGTTCGACGAGTGGGGCTGGCCGGTCCCGGTCGACCCCAGGACCAGGCGCACCGAGCCCGCCGCCGGCGGCGGCGGCAAGGGGCGTAACCTGGTCTGGCCCGCGGCGGCCGCCGCGGTGACCGTCCTGCTGCTGGTCGGCGGGGTGTTCTTCGTGCTGTCCGGGTCGTCCGGCTCGTCCCCGAGCGGCGACCCGTCCTCCCAGGCCGCGGCCCCGGACCCGAGCGAGCCCGCCGAGGAGCCCTCCGTGGAGCCGAGCGAGCTCCCCACCCCCACACCGACCCGGACGACGGCGTCCCCGAGCCCCACCCCGACGCCCACCCGCACCACGTCCTCGCCCACGCCGCGCCGGCCGCAGACCCCGGTCGGCCAGGTCAGGGTCTTCGGTTGCAACATCCCTGGCGGCGCGGAGCTGTGCATGGTCTCCGTGGCCGTCACCGGGGGGCGGGCGGCCTGGTCGGTCGTCGGCGCCTCCTCCGGCCTCCAGGTGGGGCGCCAGGGGGGCACCTCCTCGGGGGGCGTCCCGGTCAGGCGGCCTGCCTGCACGGAACCGGGTGACTTCTCCGGGAGCGTCCAGATCTCCCCCGGCGGTTCGGCCCCGGTCTCCTGGACCTGCCCGGACGACGAGCCGCCGAGCCCGCCCGCCGGTACGCCCTGACCCCGTGCCACGTCCTCGGGAGCACGTGGCACGGGCGGCGGGTCTACCAGGGCGACCGGCTGTCCAGGATGCGGTGGGCGCGGTCGAGCAGGACCGGCACCGAGTCGCCGATCTGGGCGAAGCCCTCGCCGACCGTGGCGCCCTGCAGGAACCGGGCGTGGATGCCCTCCAGGATGACCGCGAGCTTGAAGCAGGCGAAGGCCACATAGAAGTCCAGTTGGGAGAGGTCGAAGCCGGTCAGCCCGGCGTACCGCTCGGCGAACTCCTGGCGGGTGTGGAAGCCCGGCGTGGCGGTGACCGTGGCGCCCACGGGCAGCCGGTCGGCCTGCTCGTCCGACTCCTGGGCCCAGTAGGTGAGGGTCAGCCCGAGATCCGACAGCGGGTCGCCCAGGGTGGACATCTCCCAGTCGACGATCGCCGCGATCTCGGGGGCCGGCTCCAGCCGGGTGAGCGCGTTGTCGAGCCGGAAGTCGCCGTGCACCAGCCCGACGGGGCCGTCGGCGGGCACCCGCTCGGCCAGCCGGTTGACGAGCCGGTCGTATTCGGGCAGGTCGCGGGTGGTGCCGGTGGCGGCGATCGCCTCGTTGGAGCGCTGCCACTGCTGCCCCCACCGGCGCAGCTGGCGGGCCATGTACCCCTCGGGGCGGCCGAAGTCGGCCAGGCCGGCGGCCGTCACGTCGACCAGGTGGATGGCGGCGAGTGCCTCGGCCAGCCGCTCGCTGATCAGGCCGGCCTGCTCGGGGGTGACGTCCGCGGCGTCCTCGGCGGTCCGCAGCACCCGGCCCTGGACGTATTCCATGATGTAGAACCGGGCGCCGAGCACGTCCTCGCCTGCGCAGAACGCCAGCGGGCGGGGCACGGGCACCCGGAGCCGGTCGCCGGCCTCGCCGTACTCCGACAGCGCCGAGAGCACCCGGTGCTCCCGGGCCATGTCGTGTGCGGTGGGCAGGACGTGGCCCAGCGGCGGGCGGCGCAGCACGATGGAGCGTCCCCCGGCCAGCTCGATGCGGTAGGTCAGGTTCGACCGGCCGCCGGCGATCAGATCGACCGCGGTGATGCGGCCGGCGCCCGGCAGCGCCTCGGCCAGCCAGGCCGCCAGTCGGGGAACATCGATGCCGGGAATTCCGGCCGGAAGCTCAGCGTCAACCGTCATGACGCCCTATTAGAACGCTACTCGGTTTGACAGGGGAACCCCACCCCCCTAACTCGTCCCGGCAACCTGCGATGTAAATCACCGGCCGGAATCGGCCGTTGACTGGAACTTTTCCACTTTCTCCCGCTCATCCCTGCTGAACAGCGAAAACGTGCATATGCCCAACCATCCCGCCACACACGCCCCAGGAAAAACCCGACACAAGGTGCAATCCTGGTGTCCGCCGGGTACGCCCTGACGACGACTCACCAGGTGATACCGCCACGACGACCAGCCCATCGACGTCGCGGCCACCGGTGGCGGCACTCTGGACTTATCGGGCCGGCTGGGCTACGAACAGGTAACTAAGACCATTCGGGGTTGATGCCCGATTGGGGGGGACGCACCGTGGCCGACGCTTGGCTACCGGGAGCCGGCCGAATGCCGGCCGACAACGATTGCGGCGCACCGAGGGGTGGTGCTCCGCGCGTCGTCTGGTTCACCGGTGACGCCGATCCCCGGCTACTCTCCGCCCGATCGGTGGCCCAGGACCTCGCCCGGGCCGGCCGGCCGGCACACCTGGTCTGGAATCCCCTCTCCGGCGAGGTGCTGCAAATGCTCCCGCTCACCCTCGCCGGCGGCCTGCTCGACGGCCCGGTGCGCCTCGAAGGCCGGATCTGCATGCAGATCATGGTGGTCGGCAGCACCCGCGAACCCTTCACCAACGGCCCGCTCAAGAACCTCGACATGATCATGTCCTGGCTCGACGCCTGGGGGGTCAACCGACGCTGGCCCGCCGGGCCGCCACTGGCCTCGCCGCAGGCGTACCACTCCATGCGCGAGCGCCGGCCCTGGGCGCGCGGCGGGCACTTCGGCGCCTCCCAGGTGCCCGGCGTCGCGCGCGCCGACCCCGGGGCGATCGACATCCGCCGGATCACCGGCCGCGAGACCCCGCTCGCCGACATCCCCCGCCCGCGTCCCGCGTCCGGTGCCGAAGACGCAATCCGCGCCCCGGTCCGGCCGATCGCCCGGCCCACCGTCCACGCGCTGCGCTGATCCGGTCAGCGCAGGACGAGCTCCCGGACCAGCGCGCAGGCCGCGCGCAGTTCCGAGCGGCGGGCCGCGCCGTACCCGATCACCAGCCCGTGCACCGGATCGGCCGAACCGGCGTGGTGGCGGGACAGCGTGTCGAGCCGCACGCCCCGCGCGCCCGCCGCGCGCACGACCCGGTCCGCCACCGGGGCGGGCAGCTCGACCACCAGGTGCAGCCCGGCCGTGTCGCCGCGCACCCGCAGGCCGGCCAGCGCGCCGACCACGACCGCGCGGCGGCGCGCGTACTCGGCCCGCATCCGGCGCAGGTACCGGTCGAGGTCGCCCCGGTCGAGCAGCACCCGCAGCGCCTCCTGCGGCACGACCGCCGTGCGGTCACCGAGTTCGGGCCGCCGGGCCGCGATCGCCGCCACCAGGTCCGGCCGGGCCACCAGCCAGCCGACCCCCATCGCCGGGGTGAGGATCTTCGCGCTGGTGCCCAGGTACACCACGACCTCGGGATCCAGCCCGTACAGCGCCGGCAGCGGCGCGCCGCCGTAGCGGAACTCGCCGTCGTAGTCGTCCTCCGCGACGAGCGCGCCGGTCCGCCGCGCCCAGGCCAGCAGCGACTGGCGGCGCGGCACCGGCAGCACCCCGCCGAGCGGATACTGGTGCGAGGGAGTGGTGTAGATCAGCCGCAGGTCGTCCGGCAGCCCGTCGACGACCAGCCCCTGCTCGTCCACCGGGCACGGGACGACCCGCAGCCCGCGGGCCGCCAGCACCGTCCTGGCCCGCGGGTAGCCGGGGTCCTCCACGCCGACCCGGTCCCCGGGCCGCAGCACGGTGGCGGCCAGCAGGTCGAGCCCGTTGCCGGCGCCCCGGGTGACCATCACCCGTTCCACCGGGCAGGTCACGCCCCGGCCGCGGCGCATCCGCTCGGTGAGGGCGGCCCGCAACCCGGGCAGGCCGTGCGGGTCGGGCTCGGCCGCGGGCGCCAGCACGGCGGCCGCCCGCCAGGCCCGGCGCCAGGCCGGCGTGTCGAGATCACCCGTCCAGGGCTCTCCCGGCCGCAGGTCGATCATCTCGCCGGCGGGCTCGGCCGGGGGCGGCGCGGGCGGATCACCGGCCGGCACGGCGAGGACGTCGGCGACGTACGTCCCCGAGCCGTGCCGGCCCACCAGCCAGCCCTCGGCGTACAGCTGCTCGTACGCCTCGGTGACGACCGTCCGGCTGACCCCGAGGGCCGCGGCCAGCCGCCGGCTCGACGGGAGCCGCTCGCCGGCGGTGAGCCGCCCCTCCCGCATCGCGGCCCGCAGCTGCGCGGCGACCTGAACGGTCATCGGCTCGCCGGCGCTTCGTTCCACGGCCAGCGGCAGGTCCAAGTGGTCTCCAGAAAACGCGCTTGTGTGGCTCTACAGATCAGTCCACTCGGCTCCTAGCCTACGGACACATGAGCACTCCAGCACCGCTGTCGGACACTCCCCGGACCCGGCTGGGCCGGGCCCGCGAGCGCGGCCGCGCCGACCGGGCCGAGCTCCACGCCATCCTCGACGCCGGGCGCATCTGCCACCTGGGCGTGCCCACCGAGGGCGCGCCCATGGTGATCCCCACCGGCTACGGGCGGCTGGGCGACACCCTCTACCTGCACGGCTCGACGGGAGCCCGGAGCCTGCGCCTGGGCGCGGCGACGGAGGTCTGCGTCACCGTCACCCACCTCGACGGCATCGTGCTGGCGAGGTCGATCTTCCATCACTCCATCAACTACCGGAGCGCGGTCGTGTACGGGCGGCTCCGGGTCGTGACCGAGCCCGAGGAGAAGCTCGCCGGGCTGCGCGCCGTCTCCGAGAGCCTGGCCCCGGGCCGCTGGGACGTGACCCGGCCACCCGACCGGCGCGAACTGGCCGCCACCGCCGTGCTGGCGCTGCCGCTGGCCGAGGCGTCGGTGAAGGTGCGCCAGGGGCCGCCCGTGGACGACGAGGCCGACCACGCGCTCGACGTCTGGGCCGGGGTGCTGCCGGTCCACCAGGTGTTCGGCGAACCCGTGCCCGACCCCCTGCTGCGGGCTGACATTCCGTTTCCCCCCGAAATGATCGCTTAGTGACCTACTTGTAATCTGATTGCCCTACCCTCGCCCCCATGACCGGCCAGACACCGCCGGGCTGGTATCCCGACCCCTACGGCACGCCCGGCCTGCAGCGGTACTGGGACGGCGGCCAGTGGACACAGGCGACCCAGCCCATCGACGAATGGGACGACTCCTCCGGGGCCCCCGCCAGGCAGCCGTCCCCCGGCGGCCAGCAGCCTCCACCGGCTCCCCAGCCGAACTGGAGCCCGAGCGGCCCGAGCACCCCACCGCCCTGGCAGGCCCCCGGCGGCCCCCACACTCCGCCGCCCTGGCAGCCCGGCCCGCAGACCCCCCAGCCCTGGCAGCCCTCACCCGCCGGCAAGAGCAACACCGGGCTGCTGTGGGGGCTGGCCGGCGGCGGTGTCGTCTTCCTCGCCCTGATCGTGGTGGTCGCACTGCTGGCCACCGGCGTGATCGGCGGGTCGCCCGAACCGACCTCGAGCCCCGCCGCCGCGTCCCCCACCCCGCCGAACGACCCCGGCGGCCGCTCGCCGGTGGTGGGCACGGTCACCGACGAGCAGGCCGGCCTCAGCTACGCCCAGCTCGGCGGCAAGTGGCAGCCCGCCTCCCCCATCGGGTCCACCGACCCGCTCGGCCGGCTGGGCCTGACCCGCGGCCAGACCGCCGCCGTCCAGGAGGACTACGACGGCCGGGAGGGCGACTACGTGGCCTCGGTGTACTCCGGCCAGGTCGCCACCACCGTCACCCCCGACGACAGCCTCCAGGTGGGCGCCCGGAGCTTCCTCGCCGCGCTGCCGTCGTTCGCCTACCCCGCCGGCTACACGCAGCGGGAGATCGAGTCGCGGGCCTTCCAGGTGGACGGGCACAGTGCCTGGTACCACCGGCTGGAGCTGAGCTTCCCGCAGGCGAAGTCCCGCAACTGGAACTTCACCAAGGAGATCGTCCTCTTCCTCACCATCGAGCGCGGCGAGGGCAGGCGGCCCGCAGTCCTCTACCTCTCCATCCCTGACAGCCACGTGAACCAGGGCGACCTCGATCTGCTGGTCAACTCCGTGAAGGTCCTGTAGTCCCGCTCCGGACGGTCCGCCGGGGCACTTAGGGTTAGGCGCATGAACGACCGGCTGGTCTGGATCGACTGTGAGATGACAGGACTCGATCTGCGCAACGACGCGCTGATCGAGATCGCGGCACTGGTGACGGACGGGGAGCTCAACATCCTCGACGAGGGCGTCGACCTCGTGATCAAACCCCCCGAGGGGGCCCTGACCCAGATGACGCAGGTGGTGCGCGAGATGCACACCGCCTCCGGGCTGCTGGCCGCGCTGCCCGGCGGCATCGCGCTGGGTCAGGCCGAGGAGCTCGTGCTCGACTACGTGCGCAAGCACGTCCCCGACCCGAAGAAGGCCCCGCTCTGCGGCAACTCCATCGCCACCGACCGGTCGTTCCTCTTCCGCGACATGCCCGCCCTCGACGCCCACCTGCACTACCGGATGATCGACGTCTCCAGCATCAAGGAGCTCGCCCGGCGCTGGTACCCGCGGGTCTACTTCGCCAGCCCGGAGAAGAAGGGCGGCCACCGCGCCCTCGCCGACATCACCGAGAGCATCCGCGAGCTGCGCTACTACCGGGCGGCCGTCTTCGTCCCCCAGCCCGGGCCCGACTCGCAGACCGCACGGGCCCTCGCGGCCGCCGTCGTGTCGGATGTTGATTCGCGCACTCGATAACCCGCTACACTTGGCCAGGCCGGACGCGTTCCGGCGATGGTGGGCGTAGCTCAGTTGGCAGAGCACCAGGTTGTGGTCCTGGATGTCGCGGGTTCAAATCCCGTCGCTCACCCTGCGCAAGGCGCGCCGATCAACAAGATCGGCGCGCCTTTCACGTATCGCTACATTGGCTCGCGGTGACGGGCCGGTTATGCTCCCGCTTTACGAGACCGTGACATTGTCCGGAGGCGGGATGAGGGTCCACGAAACGGCACCACTGCGGATCATGGTGGTGGACGGCGACTCCGAGGCTCGCGCCGGAGTGATCTCCGCACTCGCGGGCAGCACGGAGGTCGAGGTCGTCTGCGAGGCCGGTGACGGCGGCGACGCCGTCTCCATGGCCGAACAGGTGCGTCCCGACGTGGTGTTGCTGGACGCCGCCACCGCCCGCGACGGCCACGCCAGCCCGCTCAGCCGCGGCGCCCGGGTGTTCGTGCTCACCTCGGCCGGCCAGACCACCGAGGCCAGCGGCGCCTGCGGGCACCTGGCCCGCGAGTCCCTGACGGTGGGCGACCTGATCCGCGGCCTGCGCGACGCCAGCCGCAGCACCCTCGGCCTGTCCGCCCGCGAGTCCGAAGTGATGGACCTCATCGCCTCGGGCCGCTCCAACGGCGAGATCGCCCGGCAGCTCTTCCTCAGCGAGAAGACCGTCAAGAACCACGTCAACCGCATCTACGCCAAGCTCGGCGTCCACCAGCGGGCCACCGCCATCGCGCTGTGGCGCGGCATGATGAGCGCCGTCCCCACCAGGGACTGAGCACCCCAAACCGATTCGCGCCGGTCTCGCGCCCCTGCTACAGTTCAGGACGTCGGAAGGCCCCCGGGGCCCTGATCCGGCAGGCGCCGTTAGCTCAATTGGCAGAGCAGCGGACTCTTAATCCGCGGGTTCGGGGTTCAAGTCCCTGACGGCGCACCCGCCACCAGCAGGGCAGACGCGAGGATGTCGCGTTTGCCCTTCGGTCGTTTTGGGGCCCTTTGTTTCCATGTTCGCTCCAGGCCATGATCACGGCCGGTGCGTGACCGTAGAGCGTTGAGCAGCCCGCCACGGCCCGTACATGTCCCCTACGGTGCCGGGAGTCGCTTGCGGCGGGCGTTCTCGGCCCGAGTGTGGCCCTCCAGCCCGCGGCGCCATCGACCGACGCGCTGGTCGGTCCGCACCAACGGCCTGGGTGTCCTGCCTGATTCGAGAGCTGGTCTGCTGCGGCGGTGGAGGGAGGTCGCGTAACCAGCGCTCGTACCGGCTGCCAGGCTCCTGGAGCAGGGGATCCTGGTCATGGTTTCGGGTCGTTTCCGCCAGCCCGAGCGTCGTAGCGGCATTCGCGGTAGACGAACTCCACGAACTGGGAATTGGGCCGGTCGATCTGGCAGATGATCGAGGCGACGATGATGAGGTCGATCTCGTGACGCCGGTACCGGCGAGGCCCGGACCCGCCGCCGTCGTCCTCTGCCCTGACGCGGATACAGGTCAGCAATCCCCTGTCCGCCCATCGGGCCAGCGTCGCCGTGGGGACCCCCGTCATGGTCGATGCCTCCCCGGGGCGCAACCATGGGAACCTTCCGAGCACATGATCGTCATGCGGCGACACCGTTACGCCTTCCCCTCGCCCGGTCGGCCGTCCGAGGAGACCGGAACGGTGAGAGCGGCATACACCCACTTGCCCGCCGGAGACGTCGGCCGAATCCACCGCCGCGTCGCCAACGCGTCCACCATCGGCAACCCCCACCCGCCGATACGGCCTTCCTCCAACCCCGCCGGGTCGGGCTCCACCGCCGCGTCTGGATCCGGTGCGACAGCGCCCACCGTCTCCGGGAGGTCGGCCCCCGCGTCCCACACCCCCACCACCATCCACGGCCCGTCCGACGCCAGCTCGATCTTCACCGTCCCGCCAGGTGCGGAGACACGCAGCGAATTGGTCACCAGCTCCGACACCACCAACGCCGCATCCTCAACCACGGTGCCGGCGAAGTCCTGGCAGCGGAGAGCCTCAGTCACCAGATCACGCGCCACGCGGACGACCACCGGCGACACCGGCAAACACCACACCCGCCCACGAGAGGCCGTATCCGGCTCGGCCGCGGTTTCCGCGCTCGTAGCGGGCGGCTCCTGCCGGGCCAGGTACTCGGTTCGTTCCCGTGTCCACTGCTCATACGGCGGCGTCACCGGGTAGTTCAACGGGAGGACAGCATGGGCCGATGCCTGCTCGAACTCGACCGACCGATGCGCCGGCCTTTCGCCCTCCGGCAACGCCGGAGGCGGGGACGGTGGTGACGGCGCCCGGCGTCGCGTCGAGCCTGCCTGGGGGAAGCCGTCCTGCTGAGCGTTGCCGGTCACCGCGCCTCCTGCACTCGTGCGAAGGCCGCCACTCGCCGCACCCTCACCGCCGGACCGCCCTGCTCAGTGGAGCCGCATACCGCCACCCCACCCACGGCGTTCGCCGCCCCCACGCGCCCGGCCTGGTTCAACGCCTCATACCAAGCCGACCACCGAAACCTGAGTCTTGCGTGCTTCACGTCATCGCCTCCTCGTCTCGCTGCGTCCTCTGTCCGGGGCCGGCGGGCACGAGCACGCGAACGCCACCCCGTACCCGCCTGTGACGGTCACCGACTCCCACCCGGCATCCACCAGCGCCACCGCGCCCAGCCACGCCCGCGACCCAGTGCGCCGGTACTCGGCCAGCAACCACCCCCGCAACCGCCTCACCGCTGCGGCCCGATCTAGGCGTTCGCGGTCCTCGACCACCCGGCCGTTCGAGGCAGCTCGGACATGCCAGTGGTCAACCCGAAACGTGCTCATAGTGATGTCCTGTATTTGGGGGCAATGCCTGGTAGGAATTTCAGGTGCCGGCCTGCGGACCTTCCTGCTTCACAGCTCGAATTGCGCGAGCTATGTCCTGTTCCGCGCCTTTATGTTCTTCGTTGGTGAATCCTGGGCGGAGTCATCCGCCGCGCGTCCATACGAACACCTTCCGCAACCGTGCGACCACCGCCAGACTGGTGAAGAAGACTGAAAGACAGTGAAGAAGCACAGGTCAACGTCCGATCGGCGGAGCACGATGAGCGACGATGAAGCGGTGAGCGTTCCCCGGTGGACCGCCGAATCCCTGCGCCTGCGGATGGAGCGGCTCGGCATGGGGCCGCAGGAGTTGGCAGGGGCCCTGCTCGACGCGGCCAAACCCGACCTGGCCAGGAAGGTCCCGAGCAGGAGTTCGGTACTGCGATCGGTCCACATGCACCTGTCCGGCAGAACCTCGCCGCGCAGCCTGTACGCCGAGCTGTACCGTCGGGTCTTCTCCGCCCGGGGAATGCTCGACCTTCCACCCGAGAGCGGCCCAGACGGTGACCATGACTGGGAACGGGTGAGGGAGCTGCTACGCCGAACCTTCCTCAAGAACACCACCGGTGCAGTGCTGTTCCCCGCTCTCCCCGGACCCGAGCGGCTCACCCTCCAAGCACTGGAGGTCATGGGGAGCGGTCATGCGGGCTCGCTCGTTGACGGGCTGCGCGAGTTGGTGGAGCACTACGCGCTGACCATCAATGCCTCCCCTCCGGCACAGATCTACGACGAACTGCTCACCATCAAGGCGTACGCCAACAGCGTCCCGCAGAACAAAATCACTTCCCACCTGCACCGTGACTTCACCACCGCTTCCGGCTGGCTCTCCGCGCTTCTGTCCATCGCAGCCTGCGACATGGGCGAACACGCCGCCGCACGCATATGGTGCTCCGACACCGAGAAGAACAGCTGCCAATCAGGCCACCCCGAACTGACGGCGTGGGCGGCGCTCACCAGATCCGTCGTGGCCTTCTACCAGGGGCATCCCCAGCAGTCGGTGACACTGGCAGCTCGCGGCCGGGAACTGGCACCAGGAAGAACCGTTGTCCGAGCCAAACTCGCAGCACAGGAGATGCGAGCCGCCGCAATGGTCGGCGACGAAGAACGCGTGCTCCAAACGCACGACTCGGCTGCGCGCCTCATTGCCCAACTCCCCCAAGAAGCGGCTACCGCCAGCGGGGCGTTCTCCATCAAGCTCTCCGATGACCCGCCTTACACCGCCACCTCCCTGATGCTCCTCGGTAGACACCGAGAGGCAGTCGATGCAACCCACCGGGTCATCGGCACCGTCTACCGGCCCGAAGCACGCCAACGCGGTGAGCACCCCTCCAGCTACGCCCGCTCCCTGCTCATCCTCGGCCTCGCCCACGCAGGCGCAGGAAACCTAGACGGAGCAGTCGAGGCAGGCCACGCAGCCCTCTCCAGCGACCGGCCGGCATGGCCCACCCTGGTCCTCGCAGGCAAACTCGACCACACGCTCCGCAACACGTTCGGCAATGCCCCTCATGCAGAGGACTACCGAGCCCGATACCGAGAGCTGACCGCTAAGACAGCATGAACGTCACCGCCAAAACCCGGCTGGCCATCACCAGTTACGTCGACATCGAGGCCCCACCACCAGAGGACGTCTCAACAGCACTACTGATCTTCGGCACCAACCAAAGCACCCCCGCCGACCTGGCCGCCGAACTCCATCATCAGGGCCGAGCGCCCCTCATCATCGCCACCGGCGGAGTGAACCGGCACAACGGAATCGTGGAAGGTCGGATGTTCCGTCAACTCCTCTTGGAGCGCGACGTCCCCGAGTCCGCGATCCGTTACGAAGACCGCTCGACCAACACCCCACAGAACGTGGAGAACGCCCTTCCCTACATCAACGAAGCCCTCGCCGAGGGGCTCCCCATCACCGGAATCAGCAAGTGGTTCCACCGCCGTACCATCAACTTACTGGCAACCCTCGTTCCCGATCTGGGCACCTTCTACGCCCTGTCCTGGGAACCCGTCTACTCAGGCCAGGCAACTACCCGCGACAACTGGCACCAAATCCCCGACGGGGAACGTCGCGTTCTCCGAGAGTGGAACGAGGTCCGGCTCCGTATCGAAAACGGATCCCTCCACGACACCACAAGAGTCAATCCGGGCTGGATTCGCGCCAATACCCCATGCGAGATAAGGCCAACTTAGGGGCCCACTCTATAAACCAGACCTGGATCCACACGGCCATATCAACGCCCCCCGAGGGGAATAACCAGTCAAATGAAGCGAAATTCCCTCAACACCCAACAACCATCGCCCTATCGGAAAGCACATCAATAACAGTATATGTTTTTACTTGCTTACATCTGTCGAGACGTCATCCATAAACGATCTGACTCCCTCTTCAAGATGAGCCTGCCCCAGCTCCCCCAGGAGATCCGAAATCTGCAAGAGAACCAGATTCCACAACTGTGGCTTCGCGTTTTCTCGGGCATACTTAACCAAGTCCACAATCCGAGTCCGGTCGTCAGTGGTCAGAGATCCTGTAACGGCGGAGATCGCACGTTCGAATTGCGTACTTTTATCAGCCAGTTCGAACAGTCGCGAGCGATCGCCGTTTAGATACCACAAGGCAGCAAGAGTCGGATCCTTAAGGATCAAATCCCGCAAGTGTTCCAGTTCAAGTTTTCGGCGCACCCGTTCCTCTAGTCGCATCACAAAATCAACACTATGCTGCTCGGATACAATCCTTACCATAATATTTAGAATACGAACCTCAGCCGAGAGAGCGTCCCGAAGCTCGCCATCGAGTACCTGAGTTGCACGTGGCGCATCAAGAATAGAAATCTTCCCACAAACCCATTCGGCGGTTTTTATGATCTTTTCTCCGAGTTCCACAGCTTGTGTTTTCTGACCACGACGGCGTCGCCACTCAACCGAGATATGTACCTGGAAATAAGTCTCAGGTCGATCGGCCAGACAACGACCAGTGGCCGTGGTTACGGTGCGAGACCACGGCCAGACCATCACGCTTGAACTTCTGTCGTACGGAAAATCCCTTGTATGCGCGCGACTTGTGGGGCACGCTTATACAGCAGTTGGCGCAGCTTCTCAAGCAACACCGTTACCTGGGAGGACGGATCGTCACTCTGAGCATGCTGTGGGGCCAAGTGCAAGAACATAGCTACTGGGCCTTTCCCCTCGCCAAACTGAAGCAGCCGATCAACAACGTCCAGGAACAGTTCCTCCGAGCTGTGCCCGGCTGCCACCTCAGCAAACCATGGCAGGAAGGCTAGTTCGCCGTCTTTCTGGAGAAGCACGACCCGGAACACTTCAACGATTCTTTCAGCATCGGCACGCCCAGCTGAGGCATCCGGCACCATGACTCCTTCCTGCGCCATTACCGACAGCGCTCTCGCTGCCGCATGTGCAAGTCGGTCGTCCTTGAGCCATCGGACGAGTTCATCCGTGATGGGAACACGTAGCTTCGGTTCCAAGGCCAGGCTGAGCAGCGCATCGACAACCAGCCCAATGGTCTCCTCGGCAAGATGGGTCGCAAGCCGACGCAACCGCGTCAAGGCAATATCGGTGACAGTATGGCCGAGTGGGCCAGCGCACACGAGGGCAACAAGCTCAGCTCTATGCTTCGTAGGCTGCGTTGCCCATTGGTACAACAGGTCTCGAACCTGTCTACCAAGACGTTCATCAAGGGCAGCGACGCTCAGCAGGTCAATCGCCAACTGCCTAAATCTAGGCTCGGCTGCCCATTCCTCGGCCGCCTCTCGAACCATTGCCAGATCGCCGACTCCTAGCGCCAGTTCCATATAGGAATAGGCGGGATTAAGGTTGTCTGGTGTAGCGATCTTTCGTAGCCACGAGCTTATAGGCTTACGAACATCACCGAAGTCTTTCCACACATGGCGCAGGAGCGCTGCCCCCTTCCCCGGTTCCAGATAGAAGGTCTCATCATCATCGCTCTTAGCCTTTAGATCCTGGAGTTGACCGAAGCGGCCGGGTCCGAGCAGAGCCTCTCCTGGACGGTTCCGCACCTTTAGCACACGAAGCAACTCGTCACGTGCAGAGAAGATTTGCTCCACTGATCCATGGCCGACCGCAGCGACTGCGATGAGAAGCGCACGCTTGTGTGGTGTATCGAGCCTTTCCGTGTCGCGGAAAAATCCCTTGATATCACTGGACCAGTCTTTACTGATCGCTAGAATCTGATCGATCAGTTCCGCCGGAGCAAGACTCGATGTACTTCGGGCACGCACTGCGCGCGCGAGCCGGCACGCTTCCGCCGGTGAGACGCTTGCCACACGATCCAGCAAACGCTGATCCAGCCACCAGCGTTCACCGTAATTCCATTCTACTTCTTCTTGCACCTGAAGCTTGTAGACACTGAGAGGCTGATCCGTTGGAACGATCAGCACTTCAGGAATGCTGAGGCCTAGAACTTCCCAGAGTTCAGGCGAAACGCGAAGAATCAACACTGCGCCTGGAGGAAGCTCACTCAGTCGCCTTTGCACGTATCGCCTGACCTGATCGCGGGGAACGTCACCTGCCGGATCGAGACTGAGAATGCATGCATCACCAGCCTGCATTACCAGCTTCCGATCCTCTAGGGTCGGCGTCCTATCTTTCATTTCTGGATCGGCCAAGGCATGGCGTGGGGTCAGCCCTAACTCTACCGCGAGATTGACGGCGGTGATGTGGCGTCCCGATCCAGGCTCGCCGACGAGTGCGACAGTCCGCGTATGCCGCTGGTGCCGAAGCAATCGGAGCGCCGTGTCCCAGCCGTCGACAGGGATGTAGGTGCGCACCATCTCACCAATGTCGTCAGGCTCGAGACCGGTAGCAACCTGGAGTGACCCGCTGATCAACACATTTCCAGCATTGATCAACATTCCGATCCTTGAATGGTGCAAGTGTTGCTCGAGTGTCACTCGATCCCTCCGTTCTTAGGAAGAGCACCGAATCCTTCCGGTAGAACCGGCCCGTTGATCTTCTCTATCGTTGAAGCGGTGTTGCTCTGACCGATGACTGTGTGGCCGTAGAAGTGAGTGGTGGGCCCTTCGAATACGCTTTCCAGCGGTCCCGATTCCAACGGCCCACTCTGAGTCGGCTCGCTTTGACTCTCTTCGCTTCGAGTCAACTCGGCGGGCGGTGGAGCAACGGGATCCTCCTGAACGGTGGAGGGACGCGGCGTGTAAAGCCAGGCCTGCTTCGCGAAATCCTTATCCTCGACGGTAGCGACCACCTGCTTAAACTCACTCTGGCGGAGGTGACTGAACCTACCGCCCACGATCCGCTGACAGAACTCGTCCGAGACGATCGCGACCACGAAGGTAACACTCGGATCCGACCTGGCCATCGCATCCTTGATCTGCTTTGAGTCGACAAGTCGGCATGTATCGTTAACTGCGCCACCAGCGAGTGTTTCATTGGGAACCGGCCCTAGTCCAACCCCCACACGTAGCCGCAACCGCGG
Source organism: Actinomadura craniellae (assembly GCF_003289645.1). Classification (GTDB taxonomy): domain Bacteria; phylum Actinomycetota; class Actinomycetes; order Streptosporangiales; family Streptosporangiaceae; genus Actinomadura_D; species Actinomadura_D craniellae. The sequence continues at coordinate 138,493 of NZ_QLYX01000016.1, forward strand.
TGCATTTCGAGACGCTTTTTCATCTCGTTCTTCCAATACCTCCTGCAGTATCCGAAGAATTGGATGCACCAGGTAGGAGGCACTCGTCTCTGGGATCGTGAACAAGCAGCCATCTCCGCAACCCTGAACCTGCTCCGGCCAAAGTTCTAAGCGGCCACTACGGATGAACGCCTCCCGAACAACACCAGTGATCTCTTGACTGAAAGCAGGCATCGGCTGCTCCGGCGTCTTGGAGTACCCGACAGCGTCGACGACAAAGATAGCTTGCGTGGGCGGACTCGGATGACTATCCATGGCGCTCCTCCTCGATCGGCGCTTCCACGATTCCGGGAAACGCGAAGGCTGATTGTCCATAATTAGACAATCGCCCATGTGACGCTGGTCACAGCGTAAGTAGATCAGCACGCCGCAGCTAGGCACCCGTATCCGCGCGGGACCCCATGTCAGGAGAGCATGAGGGTGATGCCGCAGCTGCCAAGTGCTCTGTCACCAGCCCTGAGCTGTGGATTCGACGAAGGGTTCTGAATCCTTCACGGCGTGTCCCCAGGCAATCGATGCTCGCTCGGGGCTTCGGCACGGGCAGCCAGATCCGCGGGTTCGGGATTCAAGCCCCTGACGGCGCACCCGTCACCAGCAGGGCAGACGCGAGGGTTTCGCGTTTGCCCTTCGGTCGTTTGGGGCGGTTCATCCCATATCCGCTTCCCACAAAACAGCGAGCAGTGGCAGTGGGGTTTCCCCGAACGCTTCAGTCCTGGTAGATCAGTCTTCATCCTTCCTGGTCGCCGGTGACAAGTCCGGGAACCGGGCCGGCTGGTACCGGGAAGAGATTCCGCTGGCCGATGAGCGGTTCGCCGAGCATCTGATTGCGCTGAAGGAAGAAGAACAGGAGGGATGATGGGCACCGGGTACAGCACGTGGTCCGAGGTGAAGGCGAAGGCCTCCGCGCTCGATCCGCGCAGCGACACCGAACGCGCCGCCGGGCAGGCCGCGGCCCGCGAACGGCGCGAAGCCTACGTCCGCGGACACCAGCTCGCCGAGATCCGCAAGACCGCCGGAGTGACCCAGGCCGAACTCGCCGACCTCCTCGGCGTGAGCCAGGCCCGCATCTCCAAGATCGAACACGGCGAGGTATCCGGCATCGACGTCGTACGCGACTACGTCGCCGTCCTCGGCGGCCACCTCGACCTGGTCGCGACCCTCGGCGACCGCACCTGGAAAGTCGCCTGACCTTCGTCGCGCCCACCCCCACCAAGATGTCCACTCAGCTCTACCGGCACGAACCGGCTCCGGCCAATCGCTCGGTACGCGAGCAGCATGCATCCCGGACGGAAGGGCCGCGCCGTCGTAGGGGGCGAAGGTGTCGCAGCTGGCGGTGAGCGCCGCCCGCTACCGAGCGTCGGAGGTCATGTCAGCGTTCCTTGTCTCCGAAGTAGGCTCGCTGGATCTGATCCCGGTCCTCGCGGAGATCGGCCGCAGGGCCGATGAGCGCCGTCCGGCCGTGGTGGAGCACGACTGCCTCGTCGGCCACGCTGAGCGCCTGGTCGATGTGCTGCTCGACGAGCACGATCGCCGTGCCGTCCTCGTCGGCGAGCCGTCGCAGCTCCGGCAGGATCTGCTGTACGGCGACCGGAGACAGTCCCATGCTCATCTCGTCGATGAGCAGGACCCTCGGTCGGAGCAGGAGGGTCTTGGCGATCGCGAGGAGTTGCTGTTCCCCTCCCGAGAGCAGACCGCAGCGCCGGTTCAGCAGCGGCCGCAGTTGCGGGAACCGGTCGAGTGCCGGGCCGAAACCGCCCCGCGCCTTGGCCAGCCGGAGATTCTCGGCGACGGTCAGGCGGTGGAAGACTCCCCGGTTGTCCGGGATCAGGCAGAGCCCTGCCCGGGTGGCTCGTTCGACGCTCCCGGTGACGGGCGAGCCGACGGCGGTCACCGTTCCGCCGAGTGCCGGCAGCAGACCGGCGGCCGCGCGCAGCGTGGTGGTCTTCCCCGCGCCGTTGGGGCCGAGAAGCGCCAGGATCGACCCGGCCGCGACCCGCAGGTCGATGTCACGGATGGCGGGAACCCCGCGGTAGCCGGCGCTGAGGCCGCGGATCTCCAGTGCGTCGGTCGTCTCGGTCACGGGGTCACCGGGCTTCCCAGGTAGGCGGCGATCACCTGGGCGTCGCTGCTGACGTCGCTTGGCGTGCCTGCGGCGATGATCTTCCCGAAGTCCATGACGTAGACCCGGTCGCAGACGTCGAGGACCAGCGTCATGTCGTGGTCGATCAGCAGGACACCCGGACCGGAGGCCGCGATCCGGCGCAGTTCGTGCCCGAACTCGGCGCTCTCCTCGGTGTCCAGTCCCGCGGCGGGTTCGTCGAGCAGCAGCACGCGGGTGGAGCCGACCAGTGCCCGTGCCACGCCGGCGAGTTTCTGCCGGCCCAGGGAGAGTTCGTCGGGCCGGCGTCCGGCCATCGCCTCCAACCCCACCAGGCTCAGGGCCTTCTGGATGTCCGCGTCGGCCCGGTGCCGGCGTCTCCCGAAGTCGGCGGCCAGGCCCCGCAGCCCGGGCGGGTCGACCGAGACGGCGAGGTTCTCCGCCACGGTGAGGTCGGTGAACAGTTCCCCCGACTGCCAGGTCCGGGCGAGGCCCAGGCGGCGACGCCGGTGCGCGGGCACCGAGTCGAGCCGGACGCCGTCGAGTTCGATCGTGCCGGTGTGCGGCGCGAAGCCGGTGACGGCGTCGACGAAGGTGGTCTTGCCGGCGCCGTTGGGCCCGATGAGACCGACGATCTCCGCGGGGCCGACCTCGATGCACACCTGGTCGTTGGCCCGGACGCCGCCGTACTGCACGGAGATGTCGCGGGTGAGCAGCAGCGGGCTCGGGTCACCGGACATCGGCGGACTCCCTTGCGTGGGCGGCGGTGGCCGGCGGCTGTGCGGGGGCCCGCCGGGCGCGGCGGACGAGGAGCCATTCGGGGACGGCATCGCGGTGCGGCGCGAAGACGACCACGCGCAGCAGCATCGCGGCCGCCACGACGAGCGTGTAGTAGTGGCCCAGGTCGATCGTCTGGGTGAACACCAGGTACAGCAGCCCCAGCGGTCCGGCGACGCCCGCGAGGATCGCGCCCGAGATGCGGGTGATGTCGCCGACGTAGGTGGTCGCCAGGACGGCCAGGCCGACGAGGACGGTGAACGAGGCGGCCGAGAGCTGGCCGCGGCTGTAGCCGATCAGGCATCCGCCGACTCCGGCCAGGAACGACGCCAGCGCGAAGCCGAGCAGTTTGACCGCCGGGACGTTCACGCCCGCCGCGGCCGCGGCGCGTTCGTTGGACCGTACGGCGAGGAACGCCCGCCCGGTGGCCCCGGACAGCAGGCGTGTCATGGCGATCAGCAGCACCGCCACGATCACGAGGACCATGAAGGAGAACCGCAGTGTGATGAGGTCGGTGCCCTGGCGGACGGCCAGGGAGAACCCGAACAGGGACGGATCGGCGATCAGGTTGCCCGTGTAGGGCGTCATCGCCGGGTTGTTGAAGACGAAGCTCTCGATCGCGAGTGCCGCCGCGATGGTGGCCACCGCGAGCTGGGCGCCGCGGATCCGCAGCGCCGGTACCCCGACCACGATCCCGAGGGCCGTCGCGGTCAAGGCCGACAGCAGCATCGACAGGGGGAAGGGGACGCCCACGTTCGTCGTCAGCTTCGAGAGCGCGAACCCGGCCGCGCCGGCGAAGGCCATCGTGGTCAGCGAGATCTGGCCCAGGAAGCCGGTCAGCAGCACGACCGACGCCGCGATCAGCGTCAGGATGATCGACATCACCAGGCTGAAGCGCCACTGGCCCGTGGTGAGGACGATGGCGACCGCCGTTCCGGCGACCAGCGCGGCGGTCCACAGCGGCCGTAGCCGCGGCACCCGCACCGGAGCCTGCGCGCCGACGTCACGGGCGCCGCGTTCCGGAATGCCGCGACCGAGCAGGAACAGCGCCACCACGACGATGAGGAACGGGATCGCGTCGCCGACTCCGGCCTGTGCCCACGACGGCCACCAGCTCTTGGCCGTCAGGAACAGCAGGATCTGCTGAACCGAGCCGAGCGCCAGACCGGCGCCGCAGGCGACCCCGATTGAGGTCAGGCGGCCCACGAGCGCGACGGCGAGGGCCGGGACGACGTACAGCATGTAGCTGGTCGGGTCCAGGCCGCCGATCGCCGGCGCCGCCAGGATCACGATCAGCCCCGAAGCGAAGCCCGTCGCGCCCCACATGAACGCGGCGAGCCGGTCCGGCGAGTACCCCATCAGCCGCAGTGCCTGTTCGTCCTCGGCGCCCGCCCTGGTGGCGATGCCCATCCGGGTGAACCGGAAGTAACCGGCCAGGGCGAGCGCCACCGTGATCGCGGCGGCGGCCAGGATCAGGTTGCTGACCGCGATCGTGGTGCCGCCGAGCGTGAAGACCTCGGACGTCAGCGTCGGGAGCGGGATGAGGCTGCTGGGTTCCGTGCCGAGGGTCCCGGCGTTGAACCGGAGCGGGACCAGGGCCTGGATGAACAGCATCACCCCGACCGACGCGACCACCTGCCCGAGCTCGGGGGCCCGGCGCAGCGGACGGAACACCAGGAGGTGGGCCAGCAGGCTCCACACCAGTCCGCTGGCCGCGCCGATGAGCACCGCCGGCCACACGTCCATCGGTCCGGAACCCAGCTGGACGCTGCCGACCGGCAGGACCAGCACGCCGTTCGTGCGAAGCCCGGCGGTCTGCCACACCGCCCACAGCGCCACCGAGCCCTGCGCGAAGTTGATGACGCCGGTGGCGACGTAGAGGCTGACGAGCGACGACCCGAGCACCGCGTAGACGGCCCCGGTGGAGAAGCCGATGACGGCGAACTGCAGGAGATCGTTCATGGGGGGTTCTGTTACTCAGCTCGCGCCGGGGATGGTCGCCATGATCGCCGGGACCGGGGTGATCCAGGTGCCGGTGACGGGCTTGAGCGAGAGGTCCTTCTGCACGGTGAACAGGAGCATCTGCGTGGTGCAGTTCGGCGTCGTGGTCTTGCCGCAGGTGATCGTGGGGCCGAGGAAGGTCGGGAAGTTCTTCAGGCCCTGGAGCGTGGACAGCACGGTCGGCCCGGTGAGGTTGTCGAGCGACGGCGCGGCCGCCAGAGCCTTGGCGAAGTCCACGACGGTGGCGAACTGGGCGTGCGCGTAGAAGTCGGCGGGGCCGCTGGTCTGCGAGATGTACTTGGTCGCCGCCTTGAGGTTGTCGACCGCCGTCTTGGGGGCGTACCGCTCCGTACCGGGCAGCCACACGGACGAGTACAGCGTCGCCCCGGGGGCGGACGCCGGGTCCGACTTGATGAAGGACGTGCACGCGGCGACGAAGATCGCGCCCGAGTAGCCGACCGACCTCAGGTTCTTGATCAGCTGGGTGCACACCGAGGCGTTCGGCGAGGCGATCAGGCCGGCGACGTCGGGCTTGGTCGAGGCGATCGTGGCCGCCAGGGCGCTGAAGTTCGGGTTCGTGGGCGAGAAGTACAGGCCGGTCGCCTTGATCCCGATGGCTCCGGACAGCGGCTTCAGCTGGGTGTCGACGGTCTTGTGCGAGGCGGGGGTGTCCACCAGCGTCAGCGTCGCCGACGTCTTGCCCTCGGCCTTGAACCCCTGCAGGGCGCCGACGAGGAACGACGCCTGGGGCGCGCCGAAGTAGACGCGCCCGGGCGCCGCGCTTCCGGTGGTCTGGTCGAACGGGATCTGGCCGATCAGGGGGATCTTGGCCGCCTGGAGGATGCCGATGCCGGCGCTCGAGCTGAGGTTGAAGCCGTCGAAGGCCGCGACGACGCCGGCTTGGACGAACTTGTTGGCGCAGCCGATGGTGGACTCGGGGGTGCCGTCGACCGAGCAGGCCTCGACCACGATCGGCCGCCCGTCGACGCCCTTCAGTTCCTTGGCGACGTAGCTCACGCCCGCGTCCATCCCGGACTTCACCGCGGGGACCGCCACCGGTCCTTTGTCCGGGTTGAACAGGCCGACCTTGATCGGCGCACCCGTGAGGGCCGGATCGTCGGAGGGCTGGTCGGAGCCACCGGAGCAGGCGGTGGCCGCCGTCAGCAGCAAGCCCAGCCCAGCGCTCAGCAGGACTCGCGACGGAGTCGAACCGGTGTGCATGCCCGCCTTCATGATGCCCTCGCTTCTCTGGTTCGAATGCGCGGAACGTGAAGCCCGCAGACCACCGCCCCGTGAGGTGTGAGTCGGGTCACGTAGGGCAGGAAAATATCGAAAAACAGAGATTGACGTCAATCTCTCTTTTTTACCCTCTGTACTGAGCGGGAGCCGGCGGGACTCGGCCCTGTGCACGCGGCTGGTAAAATCGTCACTCCCAGCGATCGTCGAGACGAGGTACAGCCGTGCCCCAGCCCGCCGCCGGCACCGGCAAAGCGAGCAAGGCACGCACCCGGGTCGACCGGCGCCGCGAAACCACGCCACAGCGTCTTCGTGACGCGGCGCGTGTCGTCTTCGAGCGGGACGGCTTCCACAACGCCCGGCTCTCCGACATCAGCGCCGAGGCGAAGGTCGGGTCGGGGACGCTTTACAACTACTACCGGTCCAAGCACGATCTGCTGCACGAGCTGATGAAGAACGTCTCCGCCGATTTGACGGGGATCGCGTCCGACCAGGTCAGCGCCCAGCAGGACCCCGTCCATCGCATCGAGGAAGTCAACCGGCTCTACCTCGAGGCGTTCCGGCACAACGCCCACATTCTGCAGGCGGTCTACCAGGCGCGCGACGAGGACGAGCGGCTCAAGGCCCAGTGGGACGAGGTCGCCGATCACTTCCAGAGCAGAGTCACGCGCGCGATCGCCGGCTGGCAGAAGGCCGGCGTGGCGTACGGCGACCTGGACCCGCGGCACACCGCGCACGCCCTGACGCTGATGGTCGAGCGCGTGGTCATGGCGTGGTCATACGAAGGCGTCGAATACGACGCGGAGACCCTGCTCGACACACTCAACAAGATCTGGATCCGGTCACTGGGGCTGACGGGCGACGCCAAGCTCCACGCCGGCGCCGCCGCGCGGCCCATCGCCGAATAGTCCAAGGCGCCCCACCCCGGGCGGCAGGGCTCCGCCAAAGCCGGTGGAGACTCCACGGCGTGGGCTCTACGAACTCGGGCGGTGAGCGTGGAGTAGGTCGGCTATGGCTTCGGCTACCTGGTCGGCTCCGGCGAAGAAGGTGAAGGCGGGGGCCGGGTTGGCCTCGAAGCAGAACCAGTCGCCTTCCGGGGTCATGCGCAGGTCGATGCCGGCGACGACCAGTCCCAGGGCTCGGGCCAGGGCCACGCAGCGTTCGGTGAGGTCGCCAGGCAATTCGACCGTGCTCTGCTTCAGGGCCGCGTCGCGAACCCGGTAGTCGACGGCGTCGGAAACGAGCCGGACCGCGAAGGTCCGGTCGCCGACGACGTGGACGCGCACGTCCTCGCCCGGGATGTGGCGCTGGAACAACGTGGGGCAGGTGGCCAGGCGGGCCATCCTGTCGGGGTCGTGGACGTCGGCGAGCGCGACGCGGGCGCGGATGCCGCTGCCGGGCTTCACCACGACCGCCCCGTGCTCGGCGGCGAACTCGGCGAGGGCCCGGGCGTCGTCGGTGACCAGGCTGGGCGGCACCGCGAAACCGGCCGCCTCGACCAGCAGACCCTGGCATGCCTTGGCGGCGTTGGTCGCCGACGCCGACGGGCGGTTGACCACCAGGGCGGGCGCGTGGTCGGCCCAGGCGCACAGGGCGGGTGCGGCGCGGCGGGCGTGCCGGGTCAGGGCCGTACGCGCCGGGGATCTGGTGACGGCGGGCAGCCGGGCCGCGTCGTAGGGGCGCAGGTACGCCGCCTTAACGCCGGCCAGGTCCCATGAGGCGCCCGCGGTGCGCACGGTGCCGGACGTCACGGTCATCGGGCGGCGCTGATCCAGGACGAGGGGGTCGGCGCCGCGGGCGTGCAGGGCCCTCAGGACCCGGGCGAAGGGGCGTTCTTCCGGGTGTCCCCACAGCAGGATCATCGTGCCCCTTCCGCGATCAGGGCGCCGAGAGCGGCGGTGACCTCGCCATCCGCGGCCTGCCACCAGGGCTCCACGCCGTGGACGCACCAGCCGCGGTCGGGTTCACGGGCCAGGCGCACGCACAGGACCGTGGCGTCCAGGGCCTTGGCAAGGGCGCGGACCAGTTCCGCGGCGGCCGGGTCGGCGCCGCCGGGCAGGACCCGGTCGCCGACCAGGGTGAGGCGGGTCTCGGCCCTGGAGCGGGCCGTGATGGGCAGGCCCGCCTGCACCGCGGCCCAGCGGGCGTCGCCCGGGTCCAGGCCGCGGCCGCACAGCGAACCGGGCACCGGGCGGTTGACGACCAGCGCCGGGGCCTGGAGCCAGAGCGCCAGCAGCGCCGTCAGCTCGGCCGCGACGAAGCTCCGTTCGGGTCCGGCGATGTGCGGCAGGTCCCACGGGGTGACCGCGGGCAGGCACGCCAGCACGGCGGTGACGTCGCCGGCCGCCAGCGTCCCGCAGCGGGTGCCGAGGGTGGCGGCGGGCAGGTCGGCGGGGTCGCAGCGGGTGCCGGGGCCGGCGAGAGTGCGGGGGGTCACGAGCCGCGCCCCGCCCAGCCCCCGCAGCAGGGGCCGGGCCGGGCGGTGGCCGCTCCCGGAGACGATGACGATCAACCGCTCTCGGGCCCGTCGTCGTAGAGGTGGCCGCCGACGTCGGGACGGTCGTCGGCGGAGATCCACGGGGTGGCGCCGGGCCCGTCGGCGGGGGCGCCGGATCCGGTGTCCTCGGTCAGCGGGATCTCGTCGCGGTCCTTCTCCTTGAAGGCGACCTTGTCCGGGTCGATCTTCTCGATGTCGGGCTTCTCGGTCTCCTTGGGTTCGATCACGTAGACCTCCTTGGTGATCGCCTGGGTCGCGCAGAGCACGGTGATCGTGTGCCAGCCGACCGGGAGGTTCAGCGAGACGCCCGGCGAGACGGTGGAGCCCTGGGGCACGGAGGTCGTGCCCCACACGGTGCCGCCCAGCCGGACGGTGACCGGCACCGCGCGCGGCGCCGCGGCGTTCAGCACGGCCCGGATGGACGCCGCGTACCCCTGGACCCAGGTGGTCGGGAAGGCCGCGCCGTTGCCCTGCGTCACGTTGACCATGCCCGTGACGACCACCGAGTAGGACGGCGACATGGCGCCGAAGGGCGCGGTCTGCGCCATCTGCATCCGCAGCTGGTAGGTGCCCGGGACGTCGGGGTGGAGCTGCGCCCCGGCGCTGGTGGTCTCCCCCGGCCGCACCGGGTTGGTGCCCAGGGACATGTCGGTCGGGCGCAGCGGGTCGCCCGCCCCGCCGTGCAGGTTGATCATCCGGTGGTTCATCTCCCGGTACCAGGTGGCGGTACCGGTGTTCTGGATGGTGAACCACACGTACGGGCTGTCCCCGGCGACGATCGTGCCGGGCGGCATGGACGCCGCGACCGTGGCCGACAGCTGGGTGCCGGTGACCTGCGCGACCGTGACCGTGCGGTCCGGGGTCGGCTGGCCCCAGGGCTCGGTGATCCCGCCCGGGATGCCGCCGACCGCGGTCACCTTGCCCATCCGGAACGAGCCGGTGAGCGTGGCGGGACTGGTCCCCCCGGCCGCCAGGAAGGTGATCGTCACCTCCTGGCCGGGCTGCACCACCGAGGGTACGGGGATGGCCGTCAGACGCTCGGTGCTGTAGTTCGCCTTGATGTAGACGAGCTGGACGAACCCGCCCCCCGGCAGCAGGGCGTGCCCGGCCTCGGGCCGCCACGCGCTGTTGCCGGTGTTGCGGACCCGCACCGTCAGGGTCTCCACCTGGGAGGTGTACATGGTCTGCGGCACGCTGATCGACATCGCGGTGGCGTCGAAGAGCGGGGTGTCGATGTCGACCGGGCGGATCTTCCACTGCTGGTTGGGCAGCCCCTGGTACTCGGTGACCACCGTCCGCAGGCCGTTCTCCATCCATTCGGGCCCGCCGTCGACGCTCAGGCACCGGGTGGTGCCCTTGAGGTAGATGACCACGTGGCCGTCGCCGGTGGAGACCGGCTGCCAGAGCTGGGTGGCGGCGGGCGCGCCGGGCTGCGGCGGCGGGGCCTGGAACACCCCGGACAGGTCGGGCCTCTCCAGCGGGCCGGCGGTCAGCAGCAGCCCGCTGTTCCAGGCGGCGATGGTGAAGTAGGCGTGGTCGTGCCACCGGAACGCCCACTGCTGGTTGGTGCCGCCGTGCAGCGGCCAGGTGATGATCGGGACGTAGGGGTCGACGACGTGGGCGCCACCGGTGACGTCGAGGTACTGGCCGCTGTGCCGGGCGGCCAGGGTGTAGCGGCGGTACCCGTCCTTGGGCTCGTAGGTGGTGGGGTTGGACGGGTCGAAGATCTTGATCTCCGGGATGCCCGTCTCGGGGAGGGTCAGCAGCGGGTCGTTGAGGTCGCCCGCGGTGGTGGTGGTCAGGGCGGAGCGGCCCTCGGCATCGGTGACGACACGGATCTGGCGGGCGTCGCCCTGCGGCATGCCGGCCGGGTGGCCGTTGACGCGGGGCTGCATCCAGAAGTCGAACCGGCCGCTGCGGATCAGCTCCATGGTGTTCTGGGCGCTCAGCGACCAAGACCGGCCGCCGTTGGAGCCGCCGATGCGCTTGATCGGGCTGCCGGGCACGATCCGGGGCACCTGGCTGACCGCCTCGACGTCCACGCGGACGGCGTACTGCTCCCAGCTCGCGTCGACCAGGCCCAGCCGCAGCCAGCCCTCCTCGACGCGGGGCGCCCGGACCGGCGGGCTGCCCTCGGCGGCGCCGGCGCCGCCGGGCGGCAGCACCGTCACCTCGTCGGCGGCCCAGGTGTGGGGGTCGGCGCGGTGCAGCCACGTCCAGGTGCCGTGCACGTCGGCGGGCAGCGGCAGCCGGCGGTGCTCGGCGTCGACCAGGACCGGGCCGTGCCGGAACGTCGGCGTCATCTTCGCCAGCGGCTCGGCCACCCAGGAGCGGCGCATGCCGACGGCCTTGGCGGGCAGCAGCCCGGTCCGCACGTGGACCTGGCAGTTGGGCGCCACCAGCAGCGTCAGCGGCACCGGGACGCCGGGACGCACGATCAGCGGGTCGCCGGTGACGTACCGTTCGGCCAGCGGGTTGCCGGACTCGCGGGCGGCCTCCAGCACGGCCGGGTCGATGACCCGCAGGGTTCCGGGGTCGTCGCCGGCCAGGTAGCCGACCAGGCCGTCCTCGAACCGGTCCAGGGCACCCAGCACCACCTCGATCGGGATGCCGCCCAGGGCGGGGTCGGCGGCCGGGTCGTCGACCTCGACCAGCAGCTCGGCGCGCAGCACCGCGACGGGGTGGCCCAGCAGCATGGCGAGGTGCTCCTCGCCGGCCTCGCCGGTGAAGTCGATCGTCCACCAGGTCGTGTCGATGACCTTGAGCAGCGACGACAGCGCCGTCGGGTCGTAGGGGCCGCCGCGGCGGTCGGCCTCGACGACGCCGGAGGCCAGCCCGGCCAGAGCCGGGTGCCCGATCGCGTCGGCCGGGTCGGCGCCCAGCCGGCCGGGGCGGCCGGGCCGGGCGGGGTCGTCCTCCCAGACGGTCGCGCCGGTGCCGTCGGCGCGCAGCCGGCCCAGGCCGCCTCCGGCGGGGTCGAAGAACTCCGCCGAGCCGTCCACGAAGTCGGGCATGAGGAACCCGGCGACGGGGCTGACGGTGTCGTCGGCCTCGACGGTGGCGCCGGCGGTGTCGGTGCGGCCGTCAGCGGCGACGTAGCGCAGGGTCACCCGGGCCGGTGCGGTGAAGCGGGGCGCCAGGATGAGGCTGCCCGGGTCGTCGTCGGCGGCCGCGGACGGCGGCACGAGCGTCGGCGGCCCGGCGGAGCGGGCGCCCGAGGCCATCTCGACGACCTGGCCGTAGGTGTCCACCAGCCGCAGCCGGGTCAGCTTCGTGCGGCCCGCGCGCAGCGGCGGGGGAGGGGTGAGCAGCGGCGGGCGGGTGTCGCCGCCGACCAGGTCGCCCTGCTGCTCGCCGCGCAGCATGCTCATCAGGCCGTCCAGGCGGCCGCCGAGCAGGTCGAGCAGCTCGACGTCGGCGGGCGCGGCGGCGGGGCCGGCCAGGCCGGTGGCGACGGCCTTCCGCTGGGCGCGCAGGGTCGCGCCGGCCAGCACGGACGCGGGGCCGGCGGCCAGCGGCGCGCGGCCCCGGAACGTCCTGGCGGGCTCGGCCACCGCGGGCGGGGGCGCCCCTTCCAGGTCGGTGTCGCCGAGCCGCCAGCCGGTCGCGGCGAGCGGCTCGTAGCGCAGCTCCCAGTCGGCGTGCAGCGGGTTCCACGGGCGCGCGGGCGGGGTGACCGCGACCGGTGAGGGCAGCGCGCCGCCGTTGGCCGCCGGGGGCAGCGAGGGGTCCCAGGTCGCCCACCAGTCGGTGCGGGCCAGGGCCGGGGACCGCTCGCCGCCGACGGGCAGCGGGGCCGAGCCGGGGTCCAGCGCGGCCAGCTCGACCAGCAGGTCCTGGCACAGCGCCGGGACGCCGGAACGCAGGACGGTCCCGTCCAGCCGCCCGGCGGGCGCGCCGCCGCCACCGTCGGCGGCGGCGCCGAGGCTGGCGACCGTCTGACCGCCGAGCCGGACGGTGAGGCGGGCGTCGCCCTCGAACCGGCCGTCGCCGCCATGCTTGAAGCTACGGCCGCCGCCCTGCACGATCAGCACCGGGTCGGCGGCCTCGAACAGCCGGGGCCGGGCCCGCTCGACGCCGACGAACTGCCCGGCCACGGTGGTGCCCGCGGCCGCCGAGGCAGCGGGTTCGGCGGCCGGCCGGGGGTCGGCGGCCTGCCAGATGGTCTCCTGGTGCGGAACGTCCGGGGCGGCGCCGAACCGCATCGCGTGCAGCGCGGCGGTCAGCCGGGACTCCCCGTCGGGGCTGGTGCCGCCGCCGGTGGCGCCGGCGGCCTCGCCGTCGGCCTGGGCGAGGAACGCGCGGACGGCGGTCAGCCGGGCGGCCTCGTCGCCGTCCTCGGCCGACAGCGCGGCCAGGGCATCCACCAGCGACTCGGCCAGGGCCAGCCGGATCGCCTCCGGGTCGGGCCGGTAGTCGGTCTCCGCAGACAGGACGCCGCCCAGGTCGCCGTTCCAGCCGGTGCCGGGCCAGCCGATCGACACGGCGCTGCCGTGCAGGATGAGGCCGGTGGGCGTGGGCGCCAGCCCGTTGTACTGGTCCCCCGGCAGCCGCCAGCGCTGGTCGGCGAGGTGGTCGGTGAACGCCTTCCAGCCCGCGGGGTTGGCGCGGCGCAGGGGGTCGAGCGCGGGGTGGGCGTACCAGCCGCAGACCAGGTAGGCGACGGGCCCCTCGGCGTCGGTGAGGGGGTCGTGGAAACCGAGCCTGCCCTCGACGTTGTCGTAGTACGCCGCCCAGCCGAAGTCGCCGTGGCCGAGCGCGGTGAGCGGCGTGGCGGGCACCGCGCCGGGCGCGGGCGCGGTCCACTGCTCCAGCGGAGTCACCGTGGGCGGGGTGCCGGGCGCGGCCCCGGCGGCGTCCAGGATCCAGGCGCGGACGGCGCGGGGCTTGGGGCCCGCCTTGGCCGACAGCCTGGCCACCAGCCACCGCTCGGGCAGGGCGGGGAAGACCACCGGCCCCGGTTCGCCGCCGGTGGGCGGCGCCTGCTCGGCGTGGGTGAGCGCGTCGGGGACCGCCCAGTGCAGGTAGGCGCCGGTGGCGCGGGGCGCCCGGTCGGTGAACGGGTCGGCCTGGAGCATCTGGACCGCGTCGCCGCCGGGGACGGGCTCGCGCATGGCGGTGTCGGCCCACTGCGCCGGGCCGTCGCCGGCGCGCAGGGCCAGCACGTCCAGCGCGACCGGGACCAGCAGCCATGCGGCGGCGTCGGGCGCGGCGGCCGTGGTGAGTACCGGCTGTGATTCGTACACGCTCTCCCCCGGGGTGTGGCGTCCTGCGGTGTCGCTCATTCGAAGACCTGCCGGTACGGGCGGCTCAGCAGCGCGGCGGCGAGCGGTCCCGAGCCGGCCCTGCCGCCCCGGCCCGGCTGCCTGGCCACATCGGCGGCCAGCCTGACGATGTCGACGGTCTGGGGCGCGCGCATCTGGACCGGGACGTTCGCCCCGGACGTGTTCGGCGCCGGCGGGACAACCAGCCCCCCGGTCTGGGGATCGACGTGGAAGCCGTGGCCCAGTTCGCGGTGCGGTTCTTCGATCCAGACCGCGGACGGCACCTGCGGCCACAGCACCAGCAGCAGCGTCGGCGCCAGTGCCTCGAACCGCAGCGGCTCGATCGGGTCGAGCCCCGCGGGCTTGGCGTCGCGCGGCGGCACCGGATCGGCGAACGCCAGGATCTGCGTCGTCGGCCACTGCGCCACCAGGGTGGAGCGCAGCAGCATTCCCGCCACCGGCCCCGAGGCGGCGGCGGTGCGCATCCTGCTCCGGTACAGCTCGGTGTGCCGGGCGGCGAGCGCGCTCGCCCGGCTGCCCGTCCCGCCGACGCTCAGCACGCCCTCGGTCAGCGCCTCCAGCCACTCGCCGTCCACGATGAAGAAGCGGACCGACTCCTCGGGCAGCAGGGCCGGGTCGGGGACGATGTGGTCGAACGGGATGCCCATCAGCCGGTGGTAGCGGTCGATGGCCTCGGTGACGGCCTGCGGCGGCTCGCCGGCGCTCAGCTTCTCGGCCGCCGCCATGCCCCGCTGGAGCGCCGCGCGCCCTGCCTCGCTCATGACCTTCCCTCCGCTGCGGTTCCGGCGTCCTGCGGGATCGCGCCGTCGGGTGTGCCGCCGTCGGCGCCGGGTGCCTCCGCCGGGGTGAGCGCGCCGTCGCGCCGAGCGTGCAGGCGGCGGACGCGGTCGGGGACGCCCCACGGGTCGGCGGTCGCGCCCGACAGGCGCGCCACCGTCTCGGCCGCGACGTCGCCCGAGGTGGATCCGGCCGCGAACGCGGGCGGGCCCAGGCCCGACATCAGGTCGCGGCGGCGCCACTCGCTCAGCTCCCGGACCAGGGACCGGTCTGCGGCGGCCAGCAGCCGGCCGAGCGTGCGGGCGGTGGACAGGCTCACGTCCGTCTCGCCCTCGGCGGCCACGGCCGGCTCGTCGGCGACGCCCACGATCGGGCCCCGGTACAGGGCGACGCCCGGCGTCCCGTCCCGGCGGGTGTGGTCCAGGGAGGCGGGATGCCCGGCGGACAGGCCGAACGCGGCCGCGTTCTGCGCGACACCCGCCGCGACCTTCTGGAAAGTGCCCGAGCTCCCGGACTTGAAGGTCCAGTCGTGCAGCACCGGCAGGGTGACGGTCGCCGGGACACTGCCGCGGTCCAGGACGGCGCCGTGGTCGGCCAGCGAGACCAGGCACATGTTGTAGGCACGCCCGGCGACCGGGAGGCGGCCGGTCATCACCACCGCGACCCATCCGTCGTCGTCGCGGGCGGTGTCCGGGCCGCCGGGGGCGACCTGGCGGGCGTGGCACAGCAGCGGCACCTCGGCCCGCAGGGGCAGCGCGGCCCGGGCCACGTCCGCGCTCATCGACACCGTGGTGTGGCGGGTGCCGTCCGGCGCGGCCACGTTGCGGTTGATGGTGGCCTCGTTCACGTCCAGGAGCAGCAGCGCCAGCCACGGGGTGCTGGTGGAGGGGGCCACCGCCTTCTCCCAGGGCAGGGTGCGGCGGCGTAGCACCACGTGCCCCAGCGTGGTGGTGTAAGCCCCCGCCGAGTCGGGCGGCGGGTACACCGACAGGACCTCGCCGGGGTCCAGCCGGTACTTCGCCCCGGCCACCTTGACCCACCGGTCCTCGGTGAACACCTCCAGCGGCTGCGCGCCCGCGTGGTCGGCGGTGGCGCTGTGCTCGACGGTGGTGGTCACCCGGACCCGGTAGGTGTCGTCGCGCAGTCCGGGGGCGACTCCGTCGTAGAAGTCGATCCGGCCCGGTTCCAGTTCGGTCATTTCCATCCCCCGTCGTTGTCGGCGGCGGCCCAACGCACCACGGCGGGCTGTGTCCCGGCCGCGGCGAGCGCTTGGCCTGCCCCTTCGTCGGCTGCCTCGTTCTCGCGCTGCGCGACCGCGTGCACCGCGACCGCGGACCAGCCGCCGGGCAGTTCCAGATCCACCTGCACCGGCAGGTCCGCGCCGTTGTCGCGGGGCGGCACCTGGAGCAGCAGGCCCATCCCCGAGGCGGTGCGCAGGGCCTCGCCGCGGACGGTGCGGCCGTCGATGGTGACGGCGCCGTCCAGGTCGGCGGCGGCCCCGGCGGTGCCGTCGGCGCGCTCCACCAGGACCTGCACGACCGTGGTGGCCGGTGGCAGCAGCGTCCGGCAGCCGCCCCGGTTCCGCAGCAGGTCCCCGGCGCTGAGCAGGACGACCTGGTCGGGCGCGGCGGGCATCGGCACCGGGCCGTCCGGCAGCAGCGTCACCCGCCCGGCCAGCGCCACACCCGGCAGCACCTGGACGACGGGCGTCCCGACGTGCCAGCCCGGGGCCCCGGCGGGCAGGCCCGCCACGTCGCCGACCATGACGTGCGAGGTGCCCTCCGGCGGGGTGAACGCCTTGGCCGCGGCGTCCACGACGCGGTCGGCCAGCACGTGCCCGGACCCGGACACGCACACCACCCGCGCCCGGCCGTGCTCGACGGCCAGCCCCGCACGCTCCCCGGCGGAGACACGCCACACGTACCCCGCCTCGGGGGCGAGCGTGACGGCGTCGCCGGTCGCGGCGAGCGCGGCCGCGGGAACCGGTGCGGGCCTGGTCACCCGGCGGCCGCCGGGGTGCACCACCCCGATCAGCCTCGGCCCCGGGGCGGTCGGCGTGCGGCGCGTCCGGGCGGGCGGCGCCGGTTCGGCGGCCAGGGCCGTCGCCGCCCGGGCGCGCCCGGCGGGCGCCCCGAACGGCAGCGGGGTGCTGACGGCGGTGATCTCGGGCCGGACCGTCACCGGGGCGCCGGTGGCGGCGGTGATGAAGTCCAGGTCGACGCCGCCGAGCGCGGGCAGGCCGTCCACGTTCTGCGGCTGGTCGCCGGGGGCGGGGGCGGGCTGCCACAGCGCCGCCTGGAAGCCGCCCTGCCGCGGCGTCACCACCATCGAGTTCGGCGCGGCGCCGTTCGATCCGGTGACCGCGACCTGGTGGGTGACGCGGAAGTACGGCAGGACCTTGTTCCCGCACGGCGTCGGGTGCAGCGGTGCCGGCCCGCCGACGGTGATGCCGGTGAGCGGGACCGCGGTCTCGCCGACCTTGGCGCGCGTCGCCGGGATGCGGCTCTCGGTGCGCAGCCGCGCCGCCGCCTGGATCGGCCACGGGTTGGCCTGCGACCCGTCGGGCGGGTTCGCGCCGGTCGCGGCCGGGCCGGTGTCGGCCGCGGCGCCCGCCGAGACCGCCACCACCGCCGGGCCGGTGGGCCCGGCCAGGTAGCGGCGGCTGAACGCCAGCCAGGTCAGGTACGCCGGCGGGGGCGGTGCCGGGTCGCCGATGTGCACCGTCACCGAGGCGACCGCCAGGTCGACCCGGGCGCGGCCGTGCAGCGGCGGCCCCTCGATCTGGAGCGACACGCCCAGGCTGACACTGACCCGGATCGTCACACAGGCGATGAGGCACACCCGCAACCGGAACGTCGCGCCGACCTCCACGCCCATGTCGACGCGGTAGTAGAACGGGTCCCAGCCGAGCAGGACGTCCAGCCACGCGGTGAACCACAGCCGGACGATGTCGGTGTTGTAGGCGGCCTCGATCCGGCCGCCGAACATCATGAACCCGGGCACCACGGCGAAGTACGCCTCGCCCTTGACCGAGATCTGCCTGGAGACCGCCCAGCGGATGCCGACGCGCGGCACCACCGGGAAGCCCTCGGGGTCGAACCACGGCGAGTAGCCGCCGATGGTCAGCACGAACCGGCGTTCGCGGAACCAGATGACGAACGCGAACCCGCCGGTGAGCTGGCAGTCGCGCGACAGCAGCCAGGAGTTGTCGGTGAGCTGGGCGCGGATGGACAGCAGGCTCTCGGCGGAGTCGAACCGGGCGTTGACCGCCAGCTCGACGTTGGCGATGGCCGGGCCGGCCATCGGCAGCACCATCCGCGAGACGCCCAGCAGCCCGACCTGGAAGCCGCGGTCGAGGGCGGCGTAGGCGACGGCGCTGGTGTGCACCAGCTCGAAGCTGGAGAACCGCACGCCCGCCGCGACCCAGTGGCTGCCCCGGCGGGCCGGGGCGACCTTGCGCAGCGCGGCGAGCTGCGAGTCGGGGTCGCGGGGCAGCCCGACGCCGCCTTCCTGGACCGCCTGCACCAGCGGGAAGGACGTGGCGGCGATCGGGTCGGTGGGGACCACCAGCGCCCGGTTGTAGCCGACGCCGCCCGCCAGGCCCTCGACGAACAGGTAGGGCGGGCCGCCCAGCGCGAACGGCAGCGCGACGAACACGAACAGCGAGGTGACGCCGTCGGCGCCCTTGGAGTAGCCGCCGATCGCGGTGAAGCCGCGGCCGGCCACGTCCACCGCCAGCTCGCCGGTGTACTCGGCGACGCCGTCGGCCACGGTCCGGGTGAGCCCGCCGGCGACCCGCACCGAGGGCAGGTCCAGCGAGACCGCCAGGCCGTCCAGGCCGATCTCCCACTCGCCGGGCTCGGCCAGGTCGTCCAGCGGGACCAGCAGCCGCAGCCCGTCCGGTTTGATCGACATGCCGGCCAGGGCGAGGCTGCCGTCGAAAAACAGCGCGACGGCGTCGGGGTGGTCGGCGTGCTCGGGGCCGGTGAGCTTGCGGTGGGCCAGGCCGAGCTGGTCCAGGTGCAGCGGGCCGAACGACTTCTGCACCGGGAGCCAGCGCGGCTCGGCGGCGTCGGTGCCGTTCAGCACGACCTGCGGCCCGGTCGGGCCGGAGGCGACCACCACGTCGATCGGCGGGTTGGCCGGGGTGCCGTCGCCGGTCCCGGGCGCCAAAATCCCGCCCGCGACCGGGTCGTTGGCCGGGCCCGGGGCGGTCAGCAGCGGCAGGCCCAGCCCGCCGAGCACGGCCGCCGCACCCAGCGAACCCGCGGTGGTGGAGCGGCGCGGGGTCCCGCCGACCGGCAGCACGACCTCGGCGCGGACGAAGCCGGACGCGTGGCCGAGGCGGACACCGCCGGCGTCGATGACGGCGGCGCCGTCGCGGCGCCGCACGGTCGCGCCGACCCCGCCGAACCGCAGCGCGGGGGCCAGGCCCGGCGCCGTCCCGGCGGTGTCCAGCAGCATCAGCGTCACGCCGTTCTCCGCCGCCGGCCAGGCGATGCCCGTTGCGGCGGGCAGGCCCGCGTGCAGCTCGACCCGGTACTCCCCGGCGGTGATCTCGGCCTGGCCGGTGAGGCGCAGGCCCAGCAGGGTGCCGGAGCGGGCCAGGCCCAGCCCCAGGCCGCCCGGCAGCGGGACGGCGACCCCGTCCAGCACGCCGAGCAGGTCCCGCAGCGCGGCCGCCGGGCCGGGCAGCGGCAGCAGCCGGTCCTGGTCGTCCACGACCTTGGCCGCGCGCAGCAGGTCCCGGGTGTTCTTGCCGGTGGGGCCGTCCCACAGGGGGCGCGACAGCCAGGTGTCGGCCGCCCGCATCATCAGCCGGGTCGCCAGCGGGACGACCCACGCCCGGGCGAGCCGGGCCGCATCGGCGGCGGTGATCGCCGCCGGGACGGGGGCGAGCGCGACGACGACCTGGTCGTCGCCGAGCGGGCGCAGGGCGACGCGCAGCCGTCCGTCCGAGCCCGCCGACAGGTCCAGCCGGGGCGTCAGCACGATCCCGGCGCCGGTGTCGAGGCGGGCCGCGAGCCGGGCGGCGGCGGTGTAGGCCGTGCCGGAGCGGCCGACCGTCACGTCGGCGGTGACCCCGGCGCTGACCTGCCCGCCGACCGGTGTCTGGAGGTTCAGGCCGGTCAGCCCGACCAGCAGGGCGGGCTGGGCCGAGCCGGGGACGGCGACGGCGTCCAGGACGAGGTTCCCGCCCAGGACCGGGGTGGACACCCGCAGCGCGCCGGGCGCGGGCGAGGAGACGATGCCGCCGAGCAGCCGGCCCAGCAGCGTGGCGGTGGCGCTCACCCCGGCGGCGGTGATGCCGTCCGGGGAACCCGGCGCCGCCCGGACCAGCCGGGCGAGCCGGTCGCCCTTGGCGGCGAAGCCGTGCCCGGGCCCCGCGGCCGGGTCGTAGACGCCCAGCGCCGCGGCGACGGCGAGGGCGTCCGACAGCAGCGGGGAGGGCGCGGGCGACGCCGCCGCGGCGGTCAGGCCGTCCAGCACCTCGGGCAGCAGCCGCGCGGCCTGCGCCGCGACGAGCTCGGCGACCCCCTTGACGGCGGGCAGCAGGTGGACGGTGGTCTCCGCCCCGGAGAGGGTGCAGGCCAGCACCGGGCCGTCGGGGCCGTGCCCGGCGATGACGCGGACGCTCCCCCAGCTGCCCGGCAGCGGCAGATCCACCTCCAGGGTGCCGCCGACGGCGGCGTGCCGGCCGGCGAGGGTGACCGCCGCCGACAGCGCCAGGGTGATCCCGCTGATCGCGACGGGCGAGTTGGTGGCCAGGGAGAGCCTGGTCCCGCCGGCCGGGGCCGCGTCGGCCCGCACGATCAGGTTGCCGGGCAGCACCAGCGGCCGGGCCGTGTCGCGGGCCAGGCCGGCGGCGTCGGCGAGGTCGGTCAGGACCCTGTTCAGCGCCGCCGGGTCGGGTGTTCCCGATCCGCCGCCACCCAGCAGGTTGTCCAGCAGCCAGCCCGCCGGGTCGTGCAGCAGCCGCGACAGCGCGGCGGCCGGGCCGAACCCGCCGATGGCCCGTTCGAGCAGGCCGGTCAGGCAGACGTCGGCGATCAGGCGCGGCACCAGCGGGGCCAGCGCGGCGCGCAGCTCGGCGGGCCCGGCGTCCAGCGGCAGCGGCGCGTCCAGCCACGGCGCGTGCAGCCGGGGCGCGCCGGTCGGCCCCCGGTCCAGCCCGAGGCCGGCCAGGGACCCGGCCAGTGACAGGGCGCAGTCCGCGGTCGCCGCGCCGCCGAGCTCGACCTCGCCGGCGCCGCGGAACCGGCCACCGGCCGCGGTGGCCAGCCCGGCGCCGGTGGTGCGGACCGCGACCCGCCACGGGTCCGGGGTGACGACCAGCTCGACCGGCAGGTCCGGGGAGCGCCAGTGCCACGGCCCGGCCCCGGCCGCCGCACCGGCGTCGCGGGCCAGGCCGTACAGGCCGGTGCCGCGGTCCAGCAGCGAGACCAGCCGGGGCCCCAGGTAGGCGCCGGGGTCGGCGGCCAGCGCGGCGAACGCGTCGGCGATCCAGACCTTGCCCGTCCCGTCGGTGCCGGTCAGGCCCAGGTCGGTGAGCAGGTTCAGGAACGCGGCCAGCTCCCCGCCGGCCGGGTTCTCCCGGCCGAGCGCGTCGATGAGGTGGGCCAGCAGCGGCGCGGTGCGCGGGTCGTCCAGGCCCGCGGCGTGCGACCAGCGGCCGCCGAGGGCGGCGTCGCGGAGCACGACGTCCAGCACCGGCGCGCCGGAGTCACCGGGCACCGTGACGGTGGCCTCCAGGGTCCCGATCCGCGCCCCCGTCTCGGGGACGGCGCCGGTCTCGGTGTCCAGCAGCGGCCCGCCGGCGCGGGCCAGCCGGACCCGGGCGACCAGGCCGGCCCGCGGCGCCGGCGGCTCGGGCGCGCCGACCACGACCGGGACTCGGCCCAGGTCCAGCCGCACGTCGGTCTCGACGGCGACCGCGCCGGCCGGCCCGGCAGGCTTGGGCAGCCCGATCCGCACCCCGTGGGCCAGGTGGGTGACCTGCTCACCGGGGGTGCCGGCGGCCGCGGCGCCGGCGACCAGGTCGGCCAGCCGCGTCGCCAGTGTGCCGCCGGGCAACTCACCGGTGATGGCCAGGACGGGGATGCCGCGCACGTCCGGCGGTGTCGCCGGAACCGCGGCGAACCGGGCGGCGGGCAGCAGCCCCGGCCCCGCCACCGCGGCGGTCGCGGCGGGCAGGTCCCGCCCGTAGGGGTCCAGGTCGTCCTGCGTGGGTGCCAGGAACACGAGCATGTCGTCCGCGCCCTCGGCGCCCAGGCCGTACGGCGCGACCCCGCGGACGAGCCGGGCGGCGTTGCGCACGCCGGGGCCGGTCAGCGCGCTGACGTCCACCGGCTTCAGCGGTGTGCCGAGCGTGGCCAGCCCGAGCACCGAGGTGGCCGGCTCGGCGGCCAGGTCCGCGACCAGCCTGCGGGCGGCCACGCCCGCGACCGAATGGGCGACCAGCACCGTGCGCCCGCCGGGCCGCGCGACGGCGATCCGGTCCAGGACGCGGCGCAGCTGCGCGGCCTGGTGGACGGCGGTGTGCTCCGCCTTTTCCCCTAGCCGCACGACGTAGACCGGCGCCGCGCCGATGGTGCTCAGGTCGGCGTGCAGCGGGTCGGGGACGCCGCGCAGGTCGACGGTCGCGACCGCGGCGGACGCGGGCAGCGGCCCGCCGGGCCCGGTGGCCGCGGCGACCAGGCCGGACCAGCAGTCGTCCCCGGCGAACGAGGGGGCGACCAGCACGACCGACCAGGGCACGGTGCCCAGGCCGGCGGTCAGCGAGCGCACCGTGCCGAGCACGGCCCGGATGGCGTCGCGGGACCGGGGCAGCATGTGGTGCGCCGCGGTGACGGGCGTCGCCACCTCGGCGGAGCCGGGGCCGCGCCCGGCCGCGTCCGCCGGGACGACGCCGTCGCCCTCGGCGAACAGGTCCCGCAGCAGCCGCAGCGACCCGAGGGCCTCGGTGCCCGAGCCGAGCGCCGCGGTGGCCTCGCCGACGAACGGCCCGAGGTCGGCGGCGAGGTCGGCCACGTAGTCCAGGTCGGTGGTGTCGAGCGTCTCGCTCTCCAGGCGCGCGGTCACCGCCTCGGCCCATTCCGGGGGCGGTCCGCCGGGCAGCGTCCAGGTGAGCAGTTCGGCGGCGGGCCGGCCGTGCGGCTGGAGCGGCACGGTCCAGGGGTCGGCGGCGGTGCCGTGGCCCGCCGGGGCGGGGCCCGCCGCGCCGATGTCCTCGAACAGGCCCACCCGGTCGGTGAGGAAAGCCTGCAACGGCCACCGGGCCTCGGACAGGTAGGGCAGGCCCGCGGCGGTGACGCCCGCCTGCGCGGAGACCAGGGCGGCGGCCCAGGAGCGCAGCGCTTCCAGCGGCCGTTCCAGCAGGGAGCCGGCGTCGTCGGGGTCGGGCGGCTCGATCGCGGGGGCGCCCTCGGGCAGCCGCGCCGAGCGGCCCATGCCCAGGATCGACGGCAGCAGCCCGGCGCCCGGGCCGCCCCAGGAGGCGGCCGCACGGGCGACGACGGCGCGCAGCACGTCCACCGCCTGGGCGGGGCTGATGGCCAGGCCGAACGTGCCGCTGGAGGCGTCGGTGTCGGCCGGCAGCCGCAGCGTGCCCAGGTCGAGCTGCTCGCCCGCGACGGTCAGCCGCACGTCCTCGAGGGTCACCTGCGCGGTGAGGGGCCTGCCGGGCGCCCAGGCGGCGAAGGCGCGCAGGTCGCCGGTGGCCAGGCCGAGGTCGCCGTCCAGCTCCTCGCCGGGCGGGGTGACGGCCAGGTCGGCGCGGGCGCCGCCCAGCCAGCGGACGCCACCGCCCTCGGGCGCCAGGTCGGCGGCCAGCAGCGCGGCCTGCGCCGACACCGCCCAGGCAGTGGCGGCCTGCGCGGCGGACGCGACGCGCAACCGCAGCCCCAGGTGCAGGCGGGGCGCGCCGGCGGTCCCCTCGTCCCACAGGGCGAGGGCGAAGCCGCCGGTCGCGGCGGTGGTGCCGGGCCACCAGCCGAGCGGCAGGACCCAGGGGTCGGCGGCGGTGCCGGCGCCGGTCACCGGTGCCAGGTCGCCGGGGCGGCCCGAGCCGAGCAGCCCGCCGATCGCGGCGAGTAGGCGGCGCCAGCCGTCGGCGGTCTGCCGCAACTCCCGGTAGTAGGCGGCCAGCGCGCGGGTCGGCGCGGTGGCCAGGCCGCCGATATCGGTGCCGGGGGTCGTGGCCAGGCCCAGCAGCGTCCGAACCGCGCCGACGAACGGCCCGGCGGCGCCGAGGCCCTCCTCCAGCGCGTCCTCCAGCGCGGCGGCCGCGGCGCTGCCGAGCGAGGACGCGTCGGTCAGGTCCAGGCGAGGGAACACGTGGTCGGGGGTGACGACGTCGCGCAACTCCAGCACGGGGCCGAGTCCTGAGGCGTCGTAGCGCAGCCCGGCCCGCAGCGAGCCCACCCCGAACCCGTGGGTCGCGGGGCCGGCGGGAATGAGCGGGCCGGACGCCGCCGCCCGGCGCACGGTCACCTCGGCGCGCTCGGCGAGCACGGCGGGGCCGGTGCCGTGCAGCGGCAGCGCCAGCAGGATGCCCTCGCCGGAGACGACCGCGCCGGCCGCCGCGACGGTGAACTCGGCGGCCAGCGCGACGACCAGCACCGGGGTGCCGCTGTCAGGCGCGGGCCGCAGCCACACCCGGGCCGACACCGCCGGGCCGGGGCCCGGCGGTGTCAGCCGCAGCACCGCGGGCTGCTCCTCGGTGGGAGCGCCCGCGGGGGGCGCGGACATCGGCAGGTCGCCCAGCAGCCCGGCGATGTGCCGCAGCCAGGCCACCAGCGCCGACCGGCCGTCGGCCAGGGTCGAGCCGGCCAGCCCGGCCAGCCAGCCGCGCATCGCGGCCGGGTCGTGGACCAGGCCGGCCAGCGGCAGCGCCGGCAGCCCGTCGGACAGGCCGAGCAGCCCGGTCAGGTGGCCGGCCAGGGCGCGCACCTGCGCCGGCTGGTCGGCCGCCGACAGCAGCGCGTCGACCAGGGCGGCGGCGAGCTGCGCCAGGCCCTCCGGCACGGCGATCGGGTCCAGGTCCAGCGGCGGCAGGGTCGAGGCGGGCCCGGGGCGGTACCGGACCCGGAACCGGGCCGCGGCGCCGCCGGGGCCGGTCCCGGCCATCGACAGCGACGCGGTCAGCCGGGCGCCGTCGCCGGGCAGCCGCACGGTGGCGGCCAGCTCGACCGGGTGGGCGGCCTCGCCGGTCACGACCGCGAGCGCGCCGTTGCGGACGGCCACCAGCGGCACGGTCGCGGTGACGCGGGGCGCGGTGGGGCCGGGCTGGGCGACGGCCCGCAGGTCCAGCAGGATCTGCGTGGCGGCGCCGGTGCCGGTGCGGGTCACGCCGAGGTAGAGGCCGCCGATGCCGGTGGGCTCCACCAGCGGGTGCAGCCGGGTCTCCTCCTCCAGCGCCGCGTGCGGCAGCAGGAGATCGAGGGCCTCCAGCGCGGCGTCGCGCTGGTCGGGGTCGGCCAGCACCCGCGCGACGTGCTCGGCGGGCGAGGCGAAGAACGCGGTGTTGAGGGACAGGTCATCGGAGGGGCCGTCGAACAGGCCGATGGCCCGGCCGAGGGCGCTGGCCTCGGCCGTCATGGTGTCGGGGATCATGGCGCGGGCCACCCCGTGAAGCTGCCGGGAGTGGCGTTCAGGCCGGGATCCCTGGCCGGTTTGTCCCTGGTCGCCGGGATCACGGGTTTGTCGTGGAGGACGACGATGTTGTGGTCCCGGGAGTCCTTGTTCCTCTTGTACACGCGCCGGACGAGCACGAAGTTGATCGCCATCCGCATCAGGAAGTGGTCGTCGGCCTCGGTTCCGACCAGCGTGTACGGCTTGCGGGCGTAGGTGTTGCGGAACGCCGTGTCGAGGTCGGCGGCCACCAGTCCGGGGACGTTGATGTGCGCGTCGATCACGGCGGCCACGAAGAACTGCGAGGAGACGAGCCGGCGGAACGGGTACTGCTTGCCGCCAGGGGCGTCGGTGGTCGGATACATGCCGTTCACCTGGTTCCACAGGCGCTGGAACCGGAACACGGCGGTCTGGAGTTGTGCGGTGCACAGCTCCCGCGAGGTCTGGGAGGCCAGGCGGGAGATGCCGCCCCACAGCGGGTCGAAGATCACCTGCTTGGCCGCGTTCTCCACGCCGCCGAACAGCGCCCAGCGGTGCGCGGTGCCCGACCTGATCGGCTGGGGCGTCTCGACCGGGCCGCCGGGGGCGCTGTACTTGAGCCACACCAGCTTGACCCGGCTCGGGACGCCGTCGTCGGCGGGCCCGGTGCCGGCGTCGCCCCAGTCGCCGGCCGGCTTCGAGGCGTACGCGCTGCGCCAGGTCTCGGGGGTGTCGGGCCGGGACCGCGGGCGCAGGTAGGGGTTGGCCTCGTCGATCTTGTCGGGTGTCGGCTCGGTGGTGTCGGCGAGGCCCCACACCCGCAGCTGCATCCCGCGGATGCCGAAGAACAGGTCGAAGTGGTCCGGCGCCATCCGCATGAACTGGTACAACACGACGGTCAGCTCGTCGTCGGCGGCGATCGTCCACTGCTGGATGCCGATCGACACGATGCCCGCGTCGGCCAGCCGCAGGCCGTCCAGCTTCCCCTCGTTGGGGGCGATCTTCTTGACCAAGTCCCAGCACTGCAGCAGCGTGGAGCTGGGGGCCGGGCCGAGGAACGCGGGATCGTCCCCGACGAAGTCCACCAGGTCCATGCTGCCCAGCGCCGCCGGGCCGTAGTACTTCCCGGTGTTGTCGCGAACGCCGGCCGCCATGAGCCGGCCGTAGACCACGGTGAGGTAGACGTCCTTGCCGTTCGGGCTCTTGCGCAGGAGCTGGGCGGGCGCCAGGAACAGGTCCACCGGGGGCACCGACGGGCCGCGCTCGGTCGGCGAGTACCAGGCGGCCGTCCCGTTGGCGGCCAGGCCGAGCGCTCCGGCGAGCAGGGCGCGCGCGCCGGCCACCGCGGGCTTGTCGGCGGCCGGAACGCCGTCGCCCTTGCGGCGCAGCGCGTCCCAGAGCCGGCGGAACAGCGCGTTGCCGCCCATCGTCCAGCCGGTGACCGCGGCCTGGTGCGCGGAGAAGCCGGACAGGATGGCCAGCGTGACGGGCAGTTCGAGCTCGGGCCGGTCGCGGCGGAGCTGCCGCATCAGCTCGATCTGGTAGAAGATCCCCTCGAACGGGTTGACCAGCACGTTGGCATGGACCTCGGCACCGAGCGCGGCGACCTCCTCCGGCTTGGCGACCGGCTTGGTCAGCGTGCCCAGCCGCGTCGCCACCTGGGCCTTGAGCTCCAGCGGGCGGTGGCCGGCCTCGGTCGTCGCCGGCAGCGGCTCGACGGGCAGCCGCACCGTCAGCTGGAGCCCCACCTCCTCCTCGGGCTTGATCAGCCGGGCCCATTCGCGCATCTGCGCGCGCCCGACCTTCCAGGTCGGGGCCGCGGGCGGGACGATCTCCACCTCGATCGGCAGGATCACCCGGCGGCCGACCTTCCACTCGGTCGGGCGGAGCGGGGGGATGGGCAGGCCGAGATAGACCGCCAGGGCCTTCTCCAGCTCGTTCTGGGTGAGCTTGAGGTCGGTGGCGTCCTTGGGCGCGTCCTTGGGGTCCAGCGCGCCCTTGTTGACGATCGGCTCGATCGCCGCCGCGAGCCCGCGCAGGTTGGCGCCCAGGCCGAGGAAGGCCGACAGCCGGCGGGGCCCGGCGGCCTCCTCCGCCGGGTCGCCGGTGGTCGCCGCCAGCGTGCCGTTGACCACCGCGGGCCACGCGGCCTCGGCGAGCTTCCCGCCGTTGGGCTGGGTGAAGCTCCACAGCGTCACGTTGGACTCCACCTTGCTGGGCGGAGGCGGCGGCGCGGGCGGGGCCGGCGGCTTGGCCGCCACGGCCTTCTTCACGCTGCTCAGAGCCGGTTTCGCGGCGGCCGCGGCAGTCACGCCGCCTCCCGCGCGAAGGTACGCACGGAGTGATTCCGGGCAGGCTGATGCAGAGCATGTCCGATCATGTGTTTCCCCCACATGGCTGACCAAAGGCCCCCGTAATCCCCGTCGGCGGGCCAAGCAGGTTGATCAAAACATAGTTCCGATTTACACAACAAGCCCTTAGGTGTCCCGATTCAGGAACATCCCGGGGCCGGCACCAGGAGCAGCCTGGACCTGCATCAATACGTCATTCTTCGGCCAGGTACGGCCAATTTTGCCCCAGCCCCGCAATTGACCCAGGACACCCGGGACACCGGCCCCAGAACGCCTGGGACACCTGGTCCGGGACTCCCCGCCAGGCCCGTCCGCGGCGCGCCGCAGGGCGGCGGGACGGGTTTTGCTTTCCGTCGTTCCCCGGGCATTCCCACCTCGGAGAATGCCCGGGAACAACCGTTCTTCGGCGGCCGGTTATTCGGAGGGAGCGGGCTCTCGGCGATCGCGGGAATGTCCTGGAATTCGCGCCGGTGCGTTATCACTCCGTCCCAGACGCCCAGGACGGCGATGCAGGTCACCGCCGCCCATCAGCTCGCGGAGCAGAGCGAGCCGCCCGCTCCGGTCACCACCAGCACCCGTGCGGTCGTGGACCGTACCAGCGCGGTCAGCTCCTCGTGGGTCTGGCGGCGCGGGGCGGTCACCCGGTGCCGCCGTCCGCGGTCAGGGCCGCCGGGCTCCGGCCATGTCGAGGGCGAGCCGCTGGTAGTGGTGGGCGACCTCGGTGCGGCTGAGCGGGCCCTTCGGCGAGAACCAGGACGCCACGCCCGTGCACATCACGACGATCGCGCGGGACGCCTCCAGCGGGATCGGCGTGCCGAACACGCCCAGCTCGGTTCCGCGCGTGAGCACCCCGTCGAACAGGTGCTGCTGTTGGTGCCGCTTGGCGAGGTGCAGGCCGCGCACCGGCTCCTCCAGGGCGCGCAGTTCGCTGGTTCCGAGCATCGTGCCGCGCTGGTCCTCCAGGTGGAACAGCACATGGGTCTCGACGATCGCCGCGAGCCGGGCGGCGGGGTCGTCCGCCGCGCCCTCCAACGCCGCGCGGGTGCGGCGCAGCAGTTCCTCGATCCCGCGCTCCATGATCGTCGCAAGCACTTCCTGCTTGGACTCGAAGTGGTAGTAGAGCGCGCCCGGGCTCAGCCCGGCCCGCACCGCGATGTCGCGCACCGATGTGCCGTGGTAGCCCTGCTCGGTCATCACCGCGATCGCGGCCTTGAGGACCCCCGCCTCGCCCGGCCCCTGCGCCGACCGGGCCCGTGACGACGATCCGGGCTGCGCGGACGATCCAGCCGCCACGCGGCCACCTCCTGTCCCCCGGCCAGGCTACCCGCACGGGCCCGCTCATCTGATCGCCAGCGGGTTGATCGGGGAGCCTACCGGCGCTTGTTCGGGCCGGCGAAGCCGAAGAGGTAGCCGGCCACCCTGCGCATCTGGACCTCTTCCGACCCCTCGGTGATCCGGTACCTGCGGTGGTGCCGGTAGATGTGCTCGAACGGGGTGTGCCGGGTGTAGCCGAGCCCGCCGTGCACCTGGATCGCGCGGTCGGCGGCCTCGCAGACGAACCGGTTGGCGCGGTAGTTGCACATCGAGACCTTGTCGCTGATCTCCATGTGCGGCACCCGGTCCAGTTCCCAGGCGGTCTTGCGCACCAGCCAGCGCAGCATCTCCGCCTCGGTCTGCAACTCGACCAGCGGCCACTGGATGGCCTGCCGGCCGGCCAGCGGCTGCCCGAAGGTGACCCGCTCGCGGGCGTACTCGACGCTGCGGTCCACGCAGTACTGCCCGGCGCCCACGCCCGACGCGGCCTGCCGGATCCGGTTCTCGTGGACGAAGGTCTGCGCGACCGCGAGGCCCTCGCCCTCGGCACCGAAGATCGACGAGTGCGGGACGCGGACGTCGCGCAGCGTCACCTCGGCGTGGTCGGTGGGCATGTTGAACGTCCACCAGTGGAAGTCGACGGAGAAGCCGGGGGTGCCGGTCGGGGTGATGAACGCGGTGATGCCGCGCGCGTCCCCGGGCTTGCCGGATGTCCGGGCGAAGACCACGTCGTGGGTGGCCGAGTGCATCCCGGAGTTGAACCGTTTGGCGCCGTTGATGACCCAGTCGTCGCCGCGGCGGACCGCGGTGGTCTCCATCCAGGTGGCGTCGCTGCCGTGCTCGGGTTCGGTGAGGCCGAAGCCGATCCGCCTGGTGCCGGTCAGCATCCCCTGGAGGAACTCCTCCTTCTGCTCCGGCGTCCCGTACTCCATCATCATGTGGACGAACGGGAAGTTGCCGACGACCGACGCCTCGTTCTGCAGGTCGTTGTGCAGGCCGAGGCCCTTGTGGGCGAGGTGCTCGCGGATCACCGCCATGTCGAGGTTGCCGCCGTCCCGCCCGCCCACCTCCTTGGGCAGCCCGTAGCGCAGCCAGCCGGCGGCGTCGGCGCGGCGGAACATCTCCCGCAGCAGTTCCTCCCAGTCGCGCCGGGGGACGCCGCCGTTCTCGAAGTCGGTGCGGGCCCACTCCCGGCGGTGGTCGAAGAAGCGTTCGTTGTCGTCCTGCTCCTGCAGCGGCCTGATCTCCCGCTCGATGAAGTCGTCGAGGTCGGCGAGCAGCCGCGTCAGCTCATCGGGAAGCGTGAAGTCCACAAATCCTCCTGAACGTATGTTTAGCTAGCATCACACCTCGCCGGTTCCGAGGGAAGGGGGTCCGCGCATGCGCGAGATCCGCTACGAGGTGGCGGACGGCATCGCCACCCTGACCATCGACCGCCCCGACAAGCTCGGCGCCATGACCTACGCGATGCTCGACGCCTTCGCCGGGCACGTCGCCGAGGCGGGCGCGGATCCCCGGGTCACCGTGCTGCTGGTGACCGGGGTGCCGGGCAGCTTCTGCTCCGGCATCGACCTGGCCGACCTGGCCTCCCGCTCCCCCGCGGACCGGGGCCGCCCGGACGGCGACGGAGGCGGCGGCGTCCCGCTGCTCATGGGCTTCCCGAAGCCGGTGGTCGCCGCCGTGGACGGCATGGCGGTGGGGATGGGCGCCGAGTTCGCCACCCAGGCCGACCTGCGCGTGGTGTCGACCCGGGCTCGGTTCCGCTGGAACTTCGTGCACCGCGGCCTGGTCGCCGACACCGGCGCCGGGACGTGGCTGCTCCCCCGCCAGATCGGCATGGGCCCCGCACTGCGCCTGCTCTACACCGGTGACGACCTGGCAGCCGAGGAGGCCCTGTCGCTGGGCTTCGCCACGTCCGTCCACGAACCCGAGGACCTGCCGGACGCGGCGCGCGCCCTGGCCGCGACCATCGCGACGGCCTCCCCGTTCGCGCTGACCCGCACGAAACGGCTGGTCCTGGACGGTACGACCACCGACCTGGCCGGCCACGTCACCGCCACCGGGGTGGCGATCCACGAATGCTTCGCCTCCGCGGACCACGCCGAGGGCGTGGCGGCCTTCCTGGAGAAGCGCCGGCCCCGCTTCACCGGCCGCTGACACCGGGCCATCTCGTGTGCGATCGAGGGCGTCCTGCCGGTGCACGGCACCGCGCACTGGCCCGAACTGGAGTGAACGGCTCCGCCGGCCGTACCTACGGTTCCGTGATGATGGGGGCGGGGCGGAAGCCCTTGGTGATGAGCCAGATGCCCAGTGACAGTTCCCAGACGATTTCTGGTGCCGTGAACAGGAAGTTCACCGGAGACTGCTGCTCGTAGACGCCGAACAGGACAGCGGTCGCCGTCGCGCAGGCGATGGGGCCGCCGATGAGCCCGATGAGCGCCATGGCGCGCGGCACCAGGCCCGACCGGTACATCAGGTAGCCCAGCAGCAGCCCGTTGCCGAAGCCCGCGCAGAAGGCGGGCCCGAGCAGGAACGTCTGGTCCTTCAACGCCACCAGTGACCGGCCGATCAGGGCGGCGTCGGCATCGCCCCCGCCCGCCAGCTCCTGCCGCAGCGCCACGACGGCGAGCACGCTGACGATCCCCATCACGATGAGGGTCGATTCGAGGATCCGCAGGCCGACGTAACCGAGGGCGATGCTCTCGCTCTGCCGCTTCAGGATCGGGAACAGCACGACCGCGGTGGCGACGTTCGCGACGGCGGTCAGGATCTCAAGGAGGGCGCCCAACCGCACCTGCGTGTCCGCGCCCGCTCCCAGAATGTAGTTCGCGTCGTCGAGGACCGGGCCGTACAGCACCACCGCGGGGATCGAGAGAACGAAGGTGAGAATGAACCAGACACCGGCGATCCTGGCGGTCCGCTGAGCGGCGCTCGCCGAAGCTTCCGGAGTCCGAGATCTGATCGTGTCCACGTGACCCTCCAAGGCTCGGATCGGCCCCTGCACGATTATCACGGCCGGAGGGGTCAGGCACAGCCGGTCCCGACGTTCCGGCACGGTGTGCGGGCCGGCCGCCAACCCCGACCTCGCCACCCGGCTACTCAAAGTCATCGAACAGCAGCCCCAGGGATCCGTGCGGGCCTGCTCCGCGCGATGGAGAACCGCGCGCTCGGCGGGATGGAGAAGAGCATGCAGGAAGTGCGGCTCGGAATCGGACCTGGCGGAGTGGACGCCCTCCCAGGGGCCGTTTCCGTCCTACGGCGCCTGCGGGTCCGGTGTGTTCACCAGGCCGAGGGCGTACAGGCTTTCGGCGGTGTCGATGATGGTGGCCACCGGGTCGCGGGGTGTCCAGCCGAGCATGGTGCGGGCCTTCGCGGTGTTCAGTTGCGGAACCCGGCCGAGTTGGCTGACCGATTCCCGCAGGGAGGGGTCGGTACGGGCCGCCTGGCGCACCTGGTCGGCGGTCAGTTCCCGGGTCGGTACCCGGGCCGCGCGCTCGCCCAGGTGCTCGGCCAGGATGCGGGCCATCTGCAGGAAGCTGATCGATGTGCCGCTGCCGGCGAGGAAGCGTTCGCCGGCGGCACCGGGATGGGTCATGGCGCGCAGGTGGATGTCGGCGACGTCGCGGACGTCGACCAGGCCGAAGTGCAGGGGAGGGACGACCGGCAACCGCCCTTCCAGCATGGCCTTGACGATGCCGGTGGAGCTGGAGAGGCGGGGGCCCAGTACGGGGCCGAAGATGCCGCCGGGGTTGACGACCGCCAGCTCCAGGCCGCCGCCCTCGGCGGCGATGAAGTCCCAGGCGGCCCGTTCGGCGATGGTCTTGGATTTGATGTAGGCGGTGTTGTCGTCGGCGGGATCGGTCCAGTCGGTCTCGTCGTAGACGCCGCCCGGCTTGGGGCTGTAGCCGATCGCGGCGAACGAGGAGGTCAGCACGGCCCGCCGTACGCCGCCGTCCCGCGCGGCCCGCAGTACGCGCAGAGTGCCGTCCCGGGCGGGCACGATCACCTCGTCGTCGTCGGCGGGTGTTCCGCTGGGGAACGGTGAGGCGACATGCAGGACATGAGTGCAGCCGGCCACCGCGTCCGGCCATCCGTCGTCGGTGTCCAGCCGCGCGCTGACGATCTCCAGCCGTCCGTCCGGGTCGACGCCGGCGACTTCGAGCTCGGCCCGCACGTCGGCGGCGCGCTCGGCCGAGCGGACCGTGGTCCGGACCCGGTGCCCGTCCCGCAGCAGGCGGACGACCACGTGCGACCCCACGAAGCCGTTACCGCCGGTCACCAGAACCAGGTCTTTGGAAGCGTGCGGATCCACAGTGTTCCCCTCGCATGGTTGTCGTTGTTTCGCAGATGGCGCGGGCCGTTCAGCGCAGCTCGCGCGCGACCGGCGTGATCTCCGCGGCGGCGCGTTGCTCGGCCGCGCCGTCGCCGCGCTCGCGCGCGTCCCAGAGTTCGGTTTTCAGTTGCAGGTAGCGCAGGCGGACCCGCATCCGTTCCAGCTCCTGGGTGAGGCGGTCGGCGTTGCGGCTGAACAGGTCGCGCATCTGCCCGGCCGCGGCGTCGCCGTCGTCCAGATGCCGCAGGTAGGCGCGCATGTCGTGGACGCTCATCCCGGTCGCGCGCAGGCAGCTCAGCGCCTCGATCCGCGCTACCGCGGCGGCGGTGTAGCGGCGGTGGCCGCTGCTCTCGTCCCGGTCCACCGGGGCGATCAGCCCGATCTTCTCGTAGTACCGCAGGGTCGGCTCGGACAGGCCGCTCAGCCTGGACACCTCCTGGATCGTCATCGGAGAGGTGCCCGCACCCGTTCGTGTCGCTGCCATGGTTGGAGTCTCCGATACTTCAAGCGCTTCAAGTCAAACGCGGCATCGCCGCTGGTCACGCGGTTCACTGATCATCTTCGGGCCGTGCCCGCCGCAGCCTCGGCACGTCGCCGCCCCCACCGGCTTCGGAGGCTCGGTAGCTGCCGCCGCACGGAGGTTTCCGGTGGCCAGGATCACCGCGTCGGCGTGGACGAGGTAGCGGGTGCCGTCGCCCGGATCGGGGTCCGTGACCTGATGGTGCAGTGCCGACCCGGCTGGTCCGTACCGTGGAAGCGGTGGTTCATCGGACCGCCCCTTGGGTCAGGTCGTGGTGGGAGAGGCGTCGAGCCCGGCCAGGAGCCGGTTGGCGGCTCTTCGGGATTTCACGATGTGAACGTCGGCGTGCCAGGCGTGTTCGGCGATCAGGGCACGGACGCGGGGCGCCATCTCCCTGCGGTAGCCCCACACGTACTTCACGAAGCTCCAGGTGACCCGGTCGTGGACACCGGTGTCGTCGTGCTGGCCGCCCCGGTGTCTCCAGCAGCGCTGGGCGATGCCCCACAGGCAGGTGAGCGCGGGCAGGTCGAGGAAGATGACGGTGTCGGCACGCCGCAGCCGGATCGGCAAAGTACTGGCGTAGTTCCCGTCGATCACCCAGCGGTCGGTGGTGACCAGTTCCTCCTGCACGGCCGCGAACTCGTCGGGTTCCATCGTGTTCCACCGGTCGTCGTAGTAGACGGCGTCCAGGTGGACGATCTGAATGCCGAGCCGGGCGGCGAGCCGCCGCCCGAACGTGGTCTTCCCCGATCCTCCACATCCCATGATCGCGACCCGTCGCATCTGGTTCCGGTCACCAGTCTCTGGTCGCGATCAGTTCTTCGTGGTCGGCATCGGTGAACCCGTACGCCTCCGCCACGAACCAGAAGTCCTCGGCGATCATCTCTCGCGCGCACGTCTCGATCTCGCTGCCGGCCGCGCAGAACTCCTCGTCCAGGGCGTTGAACTCCTCGGTCGCCGCGTGCGTCAGCGCGTACAGCGCCGGCAGGCCGACCGGGCGCTCCGCCTCGATCCGCCCGCACAACCGCAGCAGGATCAGCCTCCCCTTGTCGACCACATGGTCGGGGAAGTAGTCGTCCTCGTACATGCCCGCCAGGAACGCGTGCCCGGCCACCCGCCCATTCTCGATCAGCACCACTCTCGCTCCTCCCGCGCAGCGACATCCGGCAGCATGCGCCGATCGTGCACCACACCACCGACAACCGCCGGGCGGCCGTCACCTCATGACGTGATCGATGCCGCCGGAGAGTGCCGTGTTCGCCTTGTGGCTGTCGGGGCCCGACCCTCCACCCGGTTGACGCCTGAAGCGTCGAACGCGCCGGTTCCGATGCGTGACGCCTCAGCCGTCGATGGCGAAGCCCATGGGGACGGCGGCGGTGACGACGATCTGACCAGGTGCGAAGTCCTCCTCGACACCACCGGAGACACCGCTGTGGCTGTAGGTCTTCAGCCGTTCGGGGTCCACGTCTTCGATGTGCAGGACTTTTCCGAGTTCCACCCCGGCGGCCTCGGCATAGAGTTCGGCCTTGGCACGTGCCGCGGTGACGGCGTCCCGTCGCGCCCGTGATCGAAGGGCCGGCTTGGATCGCACGTCGAAGTCGATGCCGTCGATCCGCTCCGCTCCGGCGTCCACGATCTCGATCAGCAGCCGCTGGAGCGACCCGATCGCCTCGGTCTCGACCTCGAAGTCGGCTTCGCACTTGTAGCCCGCCTTGCGGCGCTCGTCGTCGACCCGGCTGTACACGTAGTGCGTCGCGAGCTTGAGCCGAGACGGCGAGACCCCCGCATCGGGAATCGCGTGCGCCCGCAGCACCGCCCGGACGCCGGTGATGATCTGCTGAGCCGCCTGGAACGCCTCGGCCGGCGCCTCCCCGATGCTGGCCAAGCCGAACTTCACCCGCGCGAAGTCGGGCTCGACCGCCACCGTCGCGGCGCCGAACGTCGCCACACCCCACGGCGTCGAGATCTTCGGGTCGTTTCGCACGGCAGCCTCCACACACAGATCGTGATCAAACGGCCAAATCCTAATCTGACTGGAAACCCGTCAGGCTGAGTTCCACGGCACCTACCTCTGCCTCGCCGCCGGGGGGAGGTCGACGCGGCCCACACCATCGCCGCCGACACACCCGTAATCTGGGAGCCCGCTGCCATCGAATGGAGCAGTACCGCTGTCGCGCCCTCGGCCTTGAGTGCCACGAGTGGACCTTCGACACCCGCCGTCCCGGCGAAACGCAGACTGAATGGTCCGAGGACGATCAGGCCCGCGGATGAGTGTTCGGTAGGCCGCATGCCTTCGAGCAGGGCAGAGGCGAACCGGACGGGAGAGCGGCGGGGAACCCGTTGACAGGGCCGAAGGCTGACCCTGAAGGGGATGGCCTTTTCGGTTACGCGGCCGTGTACCAGTGCGTGTGGTAACGAACGGAGTTCGCTCGCCGTATACCGTGCCGTTCCAGTTTCCCATACGAGATCTGCTACCGAGAGGACCGTACCCGAGATGGCATTTCGGCGCCCCGTATTTCAAGGCTTGGATCGGCCATATCACCACCGGTCCATAACGGTACACTGAAGTGCAGAACCTGACATATCCTGCTATCACCAGCAGTGCGATGCCCGGCAGGCACGAATGTGGAATATTACACACAGGCTTCCCGGGGGCCATCGTAACGGGGTGTAATTCGACGTGGGGTGGACGGTATGAAAAGGCGGAGCAAGTTAGGCCTCAGTGCCGCGAGCGCGCTACTGCTGCTCGGCGGAAGCGTGGCGTCCGGCCGGGTGCTCGATGGCCGGAAGTTCAATGTCGTAGCCATGGGAATCGCGTTTTCTCTAGGCATGTTCTGGCTCTTCGTCGATGATAGACGTAATGGAGCCAAGGACGATGGAGAGATAGCAGAGGCACCCCCGGTTAAAGTGGGTCTGTTCTGGCGGCGCTCCGCCGTGTTCAGCTCGCGTTATCTTAACCACCTCCTCCAGGTCGAACGTTTTATTGACCAAAAGGGCCTGCAAGAAGTCGGTCCCTTCACCCCGGATCTCGATGACGTCTTCGTTGACGTCAGTGTTGAACCACGCGCACCGCATCAGGTGGCAAAGCACGTCCTGGGCGACTTCTCGACCGAGACCACCGACCGGCTCTCCTTGCAGAGCATCCTGGAACGTGCGGAGTCCGTCGTGCTGGCGATCACCGGGGCGCCGGGCATGGGCAAGACAACCCTGCTTCGTTACACGGCTCGCCAGATATGCATGAACGAATACAGCGGGCGGCGCAAGATACCAATTTTGCTTTACCTTCGCGAGCACCTGGAATCCATAACCGATACCCCTGAGAAGGGGCTGTCCGAAGTGGTGCGAACGAAGCTGGGGCGCCTTGCCGAGGATGAACCCGAGGGCTGGTTCGAAAAGCGGTTGAGCAATGGCGAATGTGTGGTCCTTCTGGATGGCCTTGATGAGGTTGCCAGACCTGAGGATCGTCGGAGGATATCCCAGTGGATCGAACTGCAAATTGGATATTATCCAGGCAACCACTACGTCATAACATCGCGACCACAGGGCTATCTGACCGCCCCGATCGATGGCGCGGCAGTCCTTCAGGTCCGTCGCTTCACCGAAGAGCAGGTCGAGCGCTTCGTCAAGAGTTGGTATCTGATGGTAGAGCGCCGGAGCACGGGAGCCGCCGACGAGGCTGTGCTGGTACGCGCCCGGAACGGTGCAGAGGACCTACTGAAACGACTTCACACAAAATCCGCACTCGACGATCTCACCGCCAACCCGCTGCTGCTCACCATGATTGTCAATGTGCACCGTTTCAGCGGTGCGCTGCCCGGTAGCCGGGTTGCTCTCTACAGCAGCATCTGCAAGGTCATGTTATGGAGCCGGGCCGAAGCCATCGGTCTCACGAATCGACTCAACGGCGAGCACAAAGAAATGTTATTGCGTGGCCTGGCTTTTGAGATGACATGGCGACAAGTGCGGATCCTCAAACGGTCCGAGGTCGATCGGTTGATCGCCCCGAAGCTGGCGCGGGTGTCCAGCGAACTCACGGCCAAGGACTTTCTCGCTGAGATCACGACGAGCGGGCTGCTGGTCGAGAAGGAAGGGGACCGATACTCATTCGCCCACCCGACCTTTCAGGAATACCTGACCTCCGCTCATGTGCACGATCAGAACTTGGTGGATGTCCTGGCCCGAACGGTGGACGATATCTGGTGGCGCGAGACCACGCTGCTCTACACCGCGCGGTACGACGCTGATCCGATCATCGAAGCGTGCCTGGAATCCGGCAGCCGGACTGCGCTGGCGCTGGCCCTCGACTGCGTTGAAGGGCAGCAAACCCCTCTCTCCGTGGAACTCCGGCAACGGCTCGACCGGTTTGTCCGCCGGGAGCGTGACCCGGAGAACGACCGTGAACACCACCGGCTGATAGCCGGGGTCCAGGTCACCCGATGGTTGCGGGAGAAGACGCCGACCTCCGACGGAACCGGTCGTCTGTGCGCCCAGCCGGTCAGCGGTGGCATCTACCAGTTGTTCGTCCAGGACATGCGGGCCCAGGGTCAGAACCGCTCCACCGACGGGCGGCAATCAGGGCCCGACGGCAACGACCCTGTCCTGGGCGTGCGTGGCGAGGACGCTCTGGCCTTCGTCGATTGGGTGAACGAGTTGGTCGGGAAACCTCTCTACCGGCTCCCCCTTTATCAGGAGCTCAACGATCCGGTAATACGAACGAAACTCGAAACCACGGAGCACAGCGCGTGGTTACTCTCCGAAGAAGGTCGACTTCACCGCTGGACACCGGCCGGTGTCGACCATCCTCACCTGATCGACGCAACGATTCTCGCCGATCGCCTTAGACAGGATATCGTCGGCTCGCCGTGGATTCTCCGCAGCCTCATCAATCTCCGTTCCATCACGACCGCATGCATGCTTTTCTTTACCTTCGCCCGGGCCATGGAGCGGCTTCGGATAATCGATCGGGGCCGTGAATTCCATCGTGCCGAAAGTCTCGGTCGAGACTTCGCTAATGCGCTCATACAGGACTCGGGAACGGTGCTCGAACACACGTTGGCGGTGGACCGGAAGCGGGGCCTGGATCAGACGCTCGGCCGGATCATCGCCCATTCCAACGCCCTGGTCGCGATGAGTACCGGCGTCCTACGCAAAGGACATACCAGGAAACTGCGGCGCGACCTCCACCATGCGGTGGACACCGTGGATGCAGAGCGGGCAATGCATCTTTTCGAACTCGAATGGGATGCGGAACTCCTGTTGAAGCTCGATCGCATCCTCGGTAGATCCCTCGTTTCCAGTGGTGAACTGGACTTTGGCCGGTTCGATGTGTACACCACGGGAACAACGTTTGGCTGGGTAATCACGCACGCTCTCTCCGCCGCCCATAAAGTGAGAAGTTCCGAGCGTCCCATGGTCCTCGTCCGCGAATTCTGTGAGCGAATGATCTCGCTCACCATTGTCCCGGGAGAGGTATGGGAGGTCTCCCTGGATGCACTGCCCCGCCGGTTGCACCAGTCCTGCGCCGCGCTCGTCACCGCACTGGACCCCTCGGGCCAGAAGTCGTCGTTCGGCTGGGCCGTCACGGTCGCGCAACGGCTGTCGGTCCTGGCCGTTCCCGTGCTCGACGGGCGGGCGGCACTCGATTCCGAGACCGCGACCACCGTTCGGTTGGCCGCGCTGTGCCTGGCGGTCGAGGCTCTGGCCGTTGGTCGCGACGATCTCGGCCGGGAGTTCCACGCCGTCGCCGCCGGGATCACTCTCCTGGAACAACGCCTGTGCGGAGAGCAGCCCCCGACCGAGACCATCTTCCTTGCCCTCGTATGAAGCCTATTCCGCTGCGAGCTGCCGCCGACGCGGTCAGAGAGGGGCTCCTCCGACCTCGCCTCCAGCGCGCACCGTATCCTCGGCGACGCCTGCTGACATGTCGGTCTCGACCCCGGCGGCGCCGAACTGCTGAGACTGCGCAGCAACGCGGTCTTCAAGCTCAAGGCCCTCGTCATCGTCCGGATCGCCGCTGCCACGAGCGCCTCAGGTGTCAGGCAGCGGATCCCTCGGTTCGGGGGCGTCGGAGTTGGCTGAGGTCCAGTTCGACCTTGTGTCCGTGCACGGTGACGACGATGCTCGCTCCTTCGGCGCCGGTCGCCATGAGGTAGTCGAACAGGGTGGACAGCAGCATGTCGTCGCGATTTTCGAGCCGGGACACCACGCCTTGGCCCACGCCGAGTTTCTTGGCGACCTCGGCCTGAGTCATCTGCCCGGCTTTGCGGATCATCGCAAGGTTCATCGCATAGGTGCGGTCTAGCTCCTCGGCCGCGGCGTTGGCATCCGCGACGTCAGCGGCGATCAGCGGATCCGACAGAAGCCGGTCGAGGTGATCGTTTCCCCGGACGAACGTCTTACCCTCAGGTTCTGTCATGGCTTCTCCTCGTAGGAGGTCTCTCGTTTCCACTGATCGATGAGCGCATCAGCACGAGTGCCGACACTGTTGTAGAAAACGTCGCCGATCCGTGCCTTATCGCCTGCGAACAGTGCGACGACCACGGTGCCGGTGTCCGGTGGGAACCAGCAGATGAGCCGCAGGGCGACCTGGGGGTGGTAAGCGTGCGACACCCTCCACAGCGGGTATCGGCGCGACTGCCGCACCCACTTCAACGTCGCGGTCTCGTTCTCCCGCGTCGGAACCTCACTCAGATTGCGAAGCTGGTCAAGCGCACGAGCGGCCAGAGCCAGCGTCGTCCGCGCGAGCGCGTCACCCCCACGCGCTCGTTCCTCGAGTTGGTCCAGCCAACTCCCGAAGTCAGCCGGCCAATCTATGTCCACCCAGCAAGCATGCCCCTCAAGACATATGCATCGCAAGTCATACCCCGGGGTGAGCATCGGCCTGCTGGCAGTGACCGCCGACAGGGCCACCCCCGTCGCACCAACCCGGCCACGATCACTATGTTCGCTCGGAGCCTGGCGACACTGGCATACCAGTCCGCGGCCCTATCGCTACCCGCCCGCAGTCTGGGGAGGAAGGTAGGTGGCGCTTCCTACCGGGGTTCGCGGCTCTGTGGCTCGATCAGCGCGGCGAGCCGTTTCGGGGCGATCAGCCGGTAGCTGTCCTCGACGAGTTCGGCGATCTCGTCCCAGTCCTGGTCGACGTCCAGCCGCGCGCCCACCCAGCCTTTGGATCCGACGTACGCCGGGACGAAGAAGCGCTCGGGGCTCTCGGCCACCAGGGCCTCCTGCACGCCCGGGCCGGCCTTGACCATCATCGACGTCCCGTCCTCGCTGGTCATCGCGAACAGTTTGTCGCGGATCCGGAACGAGGGCGCCGTGTGCCCGCCGAACGGCTTCTCGACCGCCTCCGGCAGCGACAGGCAGATGTCCCGCAGCCGTGCCAGCACGTCCCCGTCACCCATGTCGTTTCTCCTTCGTTCCCGGCCGGGCAGGGCTCTGACCGTTCATTGTGCGCGGGCGAGCCGCCCGGCGACAGGTGTCGGTGCCGCTCATCTGACCGGACGCGTTTTTCGGCAGGCGCGGGCCCGGTCACGGGGGAAAGCTCGTGGCGACGTCCAGCAGCCGGGTCACGGCGTGGGCGAAGGGGATGGCTTCCTGTTCGATCCGGCGGAACGGGGTGGGGCCCGCGGTCGCGATGGTGGCGTAGGCGGTCGCCTCGGCCTCGGTGAGGTGCGGCAGGATCGCCGGGGACGGCTTGATGGGGCGGCCCGCCTTGTCGTGGTTCACCCCGTGCCGGGCGTAGCGGTGCAGGTCGGTAGCGCCCATCAGGATCGAGGTGACCGGTTTCGGTGGCGCGCCGTCCGGTGCGGGCTCGGCCAGCGCGGCGCGGAACCGGTCGAGGATCGCGTATCCGTCCGCGTCGATGTCGCCCCAGTAGACGACGTGGTCCGCGGCGCGGATCCAGGGCACGTTCGCGAGGAGGGCCGCGGCCGCCTTGCCGCCGCCCTCGACCACGATCGTGTCCCGCACCGGTGGGAACCAGAGCCGGGAGTCGCGGTTCTCGACGACGAGGACGATCCGCGGCCGGTAGGCGATGTCGTGCGTGTCGCCGGTGGTCCAGGCGTCATGCCGGCGGCGGCCCGACGTGGCGTGGTCGGGGTCGGCGTAGGTCAGGTGCAGCACGGCCGGCCGGGGCCGGACCTCCTCCCGGACGTCGCGTCCGGCGACGTCGCGCAGCAACGCGCCATGGGTATCGAGCCACTTGGTGTGCATGCCGGGGACCGGGAGTTGACGTGCGGTCCACGCGCCCGCGTCCGGGTGCCGGCGCAGCCAGTCCACCGCGCTCAGCAGCACCTCGGTGTCGGCGGCTCCGAGCTGGTAGACGGCCCGGACGGTGGTGGGGGTGAGGACCGCGCCGGTGGACTGCAGCGACGACGCGAGCGCGCGGGCGCGGGCGACGTCCACGACCGGCGGGCCGGTTCCGGAGACCAGGGCGACGGCGGCGTCCAGGTCCGCGGTGAGCGTGGTGGGGTAGTCGTCCGTCACACCCTGGACGGACACCGGCCTGCGGACGATCACCACGCCCACGGGGTGCCGGTCGGCGAACCCACGCCAGCGCATGTGCCACTCGTGCCAGGCGGCGTGCCCGATCCGCGCCACCGCGCCACCGGTCGACACGCCGGGGCGGAGCGGGACGGAGAACGTGACCGGGTCGCCGGCGCCGAGGTCGGCGCACACAGCCGCCGCCCATTTCCGGTGGACCTTGCGGCGGAGTGACTCGACCGCGTCGGCGGGGGTGATCAGTCGGGGGGTCATGCCTCGGGAAGCGCGACGATGGGTTTCGCCCATGATCGACCCTCGGTGTTCTTGAGGATCAGGTATTCCGCGTCCACGTGGGGTTCGATCGCGCTGTGCTTGTCGTTGGGGGCGCCGATGACGAGTTGGAAGCCCAGCCCGCGCCAGGCGCCGATAGCTCGGCCGGTGAAGTGCGCGTCCGCCTTGATCAGCGCCTCGTCGAGGAAGACGGGGGCGTAGCGGGGGCGTTCGGCGCCCGCGTCGCCCAGCTGGTAGCGCAGCGCGGCGCCGACGATGAACGCGACCAGTTCCTGGGACTCGCCGCCGGACTTCTCCCCGATGTGGTCGTAGACCGCGACATGCTCGCCGGCGAGGTCGCGTTTCTCCGCGCTGATCCGGACGTGGTTGCGCACGTCGACCAGGTCGGCGAAGTCGGGAGCGGTGCGGCGGATGCGGTCGATCACCCTGGCCATCCGGTGGTAGGCGCGTTCCCGGTCGGCGTCCGTGGCCGCCCTGTCGATGGCGGCACGCACGTCGCGCAGCTCCTTGCGGAACCGGGCGCGCACCGCGGAGTGGCTTTCCTGCGGGTCGATGCGCAGCCGGTGGCCGTCGTCGGCGAACGGCAGTTCGGCGAGGATGCGGTTGACCGGGTCGATCCGGTCGCGGATCTCCCGGACGGCGGCGGCGAGCTCACTGTCCAGGCTGGTCAGGTCGTTGCCGGAGAGTTTGAGCAGGCTGTCGCGCCACTCGGTTTCCAGCTCGTGCAAGCCGCTGGTCTCCAGGTCGGTGAGCAGGCGGTCGAAGTCGCGGTAGGAGGCGTCCGGTTCGGTGCCGAGGTTCGGGTTCGGCCAGCGCTCGACGAACGTCGAGAACGTCTCGTGCAGCGCCTTCCGTGATCGGCTGATCTCCTCCTCCGCCGACTTCCGGTCGTCGCGCATCCGTTCGACGCCGCGCCGGTGCGCGGCGTCGAACTCCGCCAGCGCCGTCGCGGGGTCGGCGCCGCCGGGGGCGGCGCCGAACAGCCCGGCGAGGTACTCGCGGTGGTCCGGGCTCACCTCGGTGCCGGTCGCCGCGGCGGTGTCGAGTGCCCGCTGGGCGCCGTCCACCTCGTCGACGACCGATTCCCAGTCCTGGCCGAGCCGCTCCACCTGCTGCTTCTGCCCGCCGACACGCTCGGTGAGCTTCCTGATCTGCTCCTTGAGCTCCTCCGACTCCTCCTGCAGCCGGTCGATCTCGGGGTTGCCCGCGCGGACCTCGGTGATGACCTGCTCCCAGCGGTCCCGGTCGGCGGTGACCGACTCGACGTCCACCTGGTCCCAGGACAGTTCGGTCACGGTCTGGTAGGCGGTGCGTCTCTCCTCGAACGAGTTGAGGGCCTGCTCCGCCTCCGTCGCCCGTGCGACGGCGTCATCATGCCGTTTCCGGGCGTGGCCGATCCGGGTGTCGAGGTCGGCGAGCAGCCTGGTGTTGGTGAATCCCAGCAGGTTGGCCCGGCCGTGACCGCCGTGCGCGCCCCGGCCGCGTTGCGACGTCTGGCCGGTGATGGTGAGCGCCTTGGGGTACTGCACCAGCAGTCCGGGCGTCTCGACGCAGACGAAATCGAACCCGCGGGCGAGTTCGCTCTTGAGCCAGGCGGTGAACGGCGACGGCCGGTAGTCGAGCCGGCCGGGGAGCGTCTTGTCGTTCAGCCCGACCTCGTCGCGCATACCGGTGCGGACGCCTTCGAACTGGATGCGCCGGGCGACGGGCACCGCGTTGATCGCCTCGCGGAACGCGTTCAGCCGGCCGATGTCGATCAGCATCCGGGTGGCGAACCCGCCGAGCGCCAGGTTGAACGCCTCCCGCCACGGTTCGAACTCCGTGCGCACCTCGATCAGTTCACCGACGAACGGCAGGTCGTCCGGGGTGAGCCCGGCGGCGTCGGCCAGCAGGTCGCGGGCGGCGTGCAGGTCGGTGGGGATGTTGCCGCGGCGGGCCTTG
Organism: Actinomadura craniellae; assembly: GCF_003289645.1. Lineage (GTDB taxonomy): Bacteria > Actinomycetota > Actinomycetes > Streptosporangiales > Streptosporangiaceae > Actinomadura_D > Actinomadura_D craniellae. The sequence goes on from NZ_QLYX01000016.1 coordinate 183,048, forward strand.
ACCGCTGTGTGCTCGGCGCGCAGCCCGGCCAGGTCGCTTTCGGCGGCCTTGCTTTTCGCGATCGCCGCGGCGAACTCGTTCTGGGCGGTCCGCCTGGCGTCGGAGTCGGCCAGCGCCCGGTGCGCCGTGTCGACCAGCGCGGCAAAGTCCTGGCCGGTCGACACGGTGGCGCCGACGGTGCCCAGGACGCGGTCCAGTCGCTGCCGTGCGCGTTCGACGTCGGCCAGCCGCCGTTCCACGGTGCGGATCTCCCGGAGTGCGGTGTCCAGCCGGTCGCCGCCGGAGGCGCGCAGGGTTTCGAGGACCGCGTCCCGCTGGGACTCCGCCGCGTCGATCAGCGCGGCCGTCTCCCGTGTCTCCTCCTCGGCCCGGCGGCGCCGTCCGGTCAGGTCCCGCTCGGCCGCGCGCAGCAGGTCGAGCCGGCGTTCGTACCGCCACAGCGCCGCGGGGGACGCCGGGTCGGTGAACGATCCGGCGTCGTCGATGACCCGCAACCGGGTCACCGCGCGGTCGATGGTGTCCCGGTGGTCGCGGATCGGGGTCAGGGCCCGCACCTGCCGGCGGGCGGTGATCATCCGGTCCCGGGTGCTGGACAGCTCGTCGAACTGCTGTACCACCTCGTCCGCCGTGACCAGGGTGGACGGCTCCTCCAGGACCATCGTCTTGTACAGCGCGTCGACGGTGGTGATCTGCTGGCCGGCCTGGATCCGGCCGAGCAGCCCGACCGCCTTGTGCCCGTCCCCGGCGGCGCCGATGCCCAGCGTGGTGTGCAGCCGGGCGGTGAAGTCCCGGTCGGTGCCGAAACAGGTCACGCCCGTCGCGGTGACCGCGGCGTGGGCGAGCCTGCTGCCCGCGGGGCCGTCCAGCTCGCGCAGGTCGTAGGCGTCGTCCCTGGTGGCGCGGACCACGACGACGTCGTCGAGGGCGCGTGCGGACGACGGCACGTACCAGGCGCGGAGCGCGGTGAACAGCGCGCCGCTCCGGTCGGCCCACGTCATCGCGATCGCCGACCAGGTGTCGCAGCCGTCCCCGCGCAGCACCCGCGATCTCGTCTCACCGCCCGCCCGTGACTCGTCGAGTTTCCCGCGCGCGTAGGAGAGGATGTTGCGCTGGTCCTTGCCCCGGGGCCGGCCGACCACCCCGCCGTTGGACGCCCCGTTGAACGGTGTGGTGTGCGGCATCAGCAGCGCGATGTAGGAATCCATCAGCGTCGACTTGCCCGACCCGGAACCACCGCTGAACAGGGTCGCGCCGGGAGCGAACCGGATGCGGTGGTACCCGTCGTAGCCGCCCCAGTTGACCAGCTGCAGGTCCCGCGCCACCCACTGCTGCCCCCGCGATGCCGCCGGGATCAACCCGAACAGGGTGTCGATCATGCTCATGGCGCGACCTCGTTCTGTTCCCGCAGCCACTGGTTCAGTTCGGTGAGCTTCTCGGTGCTCAGCACGACCTCGACCAGCGGCGTGATCCGGTACCGGCCCGCGGACTCCTCCGCGAGCAGGCCCTCGGTGACCAGTCGTTGCACCGCGTTGCGGATCTCGCGCTGGCCGCGGGCGAGGTTGTGATCGTCCGGGTCGAAATAGGTCAGCACGGTCTGTTCCAGCTCTTCGATGTCGACCCGCGCGGACGTCTCGCCGGTACCGCGTTCCCGCTGGAAGACGGTCCGCAGGTGGACCAGCACCAGGGTCTCGGCCCGGTTGTAGGGGTCGTCCTTCAGCAGGATCGGGACGTCCAGTTCCGCCGAGCGCACCTGCTGCTTGTAGGCGATGCCCCGGTCGTGGTCGACCACGAGCCGGACGAACAGGTCGTGCAACCGTGACTCGATGAGCTGCTGGTTCTCCAGCAGCGTGCGCCACTGCGCCGGGTTCTTCTCGGCCAGCAGGAACCTTCGTTGCAGCAGCCGGACCAGCACCCGCCGCACATCCACGTCCAGCGTGCCCTGGTCACCGGCGAACAGTTCGGTCGGGTCGTCCTCCATCGGGACCGGCTCGATGAAGCCGGCCGCCGCGCTGGCCGACCAGCCGTCGTCCGGTTCACTCATCGTCGTTTCCCGGTCCCTCGTCCGCGGCGCGCGTCGCCGCCGGGTTCGCCGCCAGCACGCCGCCGAACGCGAGCCGTCGCCGGGTCCGGTCCGGCCGGACCGTGTCGACCACCGCGACCTCGGCCGTGTCCGTCATTCCGAAGTCGTGCGCGATCTCCAGCAGGCCGAGCAGGTCCACCGGCCGCCGTAGCCGCTCGGCCGCCGCGCGGAACGCGGCCGCGACGTCGGCGCCGTCCGCGTCGCCCGCGAACGCCGCCAGATGCGCGCGCAGCTCGGCGTACTGCGGGCCGCCCCAGGCCCGGGTGTCCGCGGCCGGCACGTCCTCCGCCGCGTCCCATTCCCGCAGCGGCGTGGGCGGCTGGGGCGGCCGGAGGTCACTCGTCGTCTGCCGCAGCTGGCCGACGTCGGCCACCGGCAGGCGGCGCAGCGGGGCGACCGTCGTGTTGCGGCGCGAGCCGGGCACCCAGGTGTGGAACCCGGACATCACGTCCCGCAGCAGCTCGTCCACCTGGCGGTCCCGCATCGGGTCATGGTTGCGCACCTGGGTGGTGATGACGTGCGACGCCTGCCGTTGCGCGGCCAGCACCTCCTTGACGCCCTGCTCGATCCGGCGGGCGATCTCGGCGAGCTCCCGCCGCTGGGGTTCCGGCATCAGGTCGGTGAACCCGTGCCGCAGCACGGTGCGCAGCAGGTTCCACAGATCGTCGATCCGTGCCGGGTCACCGATCAGGCGCAGCGCCCCGGCGAACGCGCGGCCCTCCGGGGTCGCGTCCATGATCTGCCGGCCGCGCTCCAGGTACTCGCGCAGCACCTCCCCGGTCGGCCGCACATCCTGCCGCAGGTCGGCGACGACGTCCCGCTGCATGGCTTTGATCGACTCGGCGACGCGGGCGAAGTCGGCGGGCAGCTCCCGGGCCAGGTGCAGCACGTTCTCCGCCGCCTCGAGCAACTGGTCGTCGTCGACGGCGTCGACGGCGCCGCCCCGTTCGAGCCGGTCGAGTTCCCGCCGGCGCTGGTCGATCTCCGTCTGGAGGCGCGCCATCCGGGCCATCACGTCCGGGTCCGCGTCCTGCGCGAGCCGCTCGACCGCCTCCAGCAACGTCCGGACCCGGGACTCCGACACCCTGGTCCGCGCCCCGCCTACCCGGCCGGCCACCTCGAGCGCACCGACCCCATGTGCGGACAGCCGGTACACCTCGACGTCGTCGGAGACCTGCCGCACCAGCCAGCCCGCGTGCACCCACTGCCGGCACAGGTCACGGGCGTTCCCCGAAGGCAGCGGCTGGTCTCCCTCGTCGCCGTAGCCCGCGGCCCGCAACTGGTCGAGGGCGTCGGCGATCTCCGCATGGGCGTCCGCGACCGCCACCGTCGACCGCTCCGGCGTGAACGTCATCGCCAGCACGGTCACCACGAACGGCGCATAGGTCCGGTGGAGCAGATCGAGCATCGGGTTCTGGAACGCCCGCAGCGCACCCTGGTACGCACCCTCCACACCTCGTGTAACCATCGCCGACCAGGGTACGACCTGCGGCCCGCCACCGTCGGGCGGCTATCCATGGCCGCGTTCCTGTTCGGCTCTGTGCACCAGGTCTTCGGCCACGTCGTAGAGGTCGATGACGGGACGGCGGACGCGGGTGCCGTCCCGGCCGGGGAAGGAGAGATGCCCTGGCTCGACCCACACGTTGGTCTCCGCACCGGCACGCAGCGGGACGCTCAGCAGCGAGACGCCTTCGCCGGGCCGGTGGGCGATCCGCCGGACGCCGCGGGCGGTCAGGGCGTCGGCCAGGTGCCGGGCGATGCGGGCGGGCTGGGCGGTCGTCCGGGCGTCGGGCCATGGGCCGGGGAGGGGGAAGGCGCTCCAGACCGCCTTGCCCGGGACGCCACCGGCCACCACGCTGGATCGCGACGGGTGCGCGCCCCAGGCGGCGGCGAGCGCGCCGACGATGCCGAGGCCCTTGCCGTGCTCGTCGAGCAGGTTCCGGGGGGTGGTGTCCGGCCAGGAGGCGGTGCAGGTGTCGAACACCGACACCACCAGTTGCGGCGCCGGGGTCGCCCGGGCCCACACCCACAGCTCGGGCGGGACCACCGGAACGTGCGGGACGGCCCGCAGCCCGTGGTTCAGCGCGTTGGTGGCCAGCTCGCTGACGGCCAAAGTCGCGTCACCGGCCGTCTCACGGTCCACGCCCAGCGCCGCCAGGGCGAGGCCGAGCAGCGAGCGGGCGGCCGACGCGCACCTGGCGTCGCCGGGGAGCCGCCACGCGCACATACCGCCCTTCGCTATACCGGCGGCATAACGCTTGATGATTTGTCCAGATTGCGCCTTCTGTGCCATTCGAAATACTCCCGCAGGTCACAGGTCCCTTTCTTCGCATCACAGGGTGCGCTGCTTTGCCTACTCTTGTCAGAGTCGCCAGCAACTCCTGCAACTGGGAGAAATTCGGAGGACATGATGAGCAGCAGGCCATCACCGGACCCGAAGTCTTCAATGTGGGCGCTCATCGCCTACTACCTGCGCTTCTGCCGGCTGCAACGCAAGCTCACGGGCGACTTGATGGGTGAGATCATGGGTTGCTCGAAGTCCACAGTTTCACGGCTGGAAACCGGAATCCTGCGGTTGGACCCGGACCAGGCCATGGCCCTTGACCGGCATTGGGGCACCGGAGGAATCTTCTCCTTCCTCGTGTGGTATGCCACGCTGGGCCATGACCCGGACTGGTTCAGGCAGTACCTCGATCTAGAGAACCGCGCCGCCGTCATCAAGGTGTGGGAGGTGGATCTGGTTCCGGGCCTTCTCCAAACTCCCGACTACGCCAGAGCCGGTCTCTCGACAGGCGGCGTGGAGAATGTCGAAGCGGCTCTCGAAAAGCGCCTGACACGGCAGAAGATCTTGGAACGGGAGCATCCGCCGACGCTGTGGTTCCTGCTGTCGCAAACCCTGCTGGAACTACCGTGCGGGGGAACAGAGGTCATGAGGGCGCAGCTCGCCCACATCATTGATCTTTCCTACCGACCCAACATCGGTGTGCGCGTGGTTCCCAAGTCCATCGGACATCATCCTGGGCTGGACGGAGCGTTCATGATGATGACTCTCGCCGAACCGCACGCAGAAGTGGCCTACGTCGAAGCCCCGGGCGGAGGTCGGCTTGTCTCGAATGTCACCGAGGTAGCCTCTTACGCACTACGTTACGACCAGATCGGGCAGCATGCGCTGCCAGAGGGTCTCTCACGAGACCTGATCAAGCAGATCATGGAGAACATGCAGTGATCCCCGTGTGGCGCAAGAGCAGGAGAAGCACCAACCAGGGTGGCGCATGTGTCGAAGTCGCCAAGCTTGCCGCAACCATCGGCGTACGCGACAGCAAGCGCCCGAATGATGGACACCTCACGCTCTCCCCCGAGCAATTCGCCGCCCTTAGCCAGCGCATCAAAGACAACATTCTCGACCTTTAGCTGGATAGAGGACATAACGTGACTTCCCAGGCATGGCGTAAGAGCAGTCACTCCACCGATGGAACCCATGCCCAGTGTGTAGAGGTCGCCCAGTTCGCAGGCATGGTTGGTGTACGTGACAGCAAGCGCCCGGATGACGGACATCTCATGCTCTCCCACGAGCGATTCGCCGCCCTCATCCAGCGCATCAAGGACAACGCTCTCAACTTGTAGCCGGTTTGGTCTCGTGGAGTTCCAGGATGGCTCGGGCGGCGCAGCCGGGGCCGTCGGTGGCCAGGTAGAGGTCGCGGATGCGGGCGGCCGCCTGCCGGTGGGTGGTGCTGGAGAGCAGTTCCTTCGCCAGGGCCGGGAGGTCGGGTAGGGCGTCGGGGGCGAGGGCGTACCCAGCGTTCGCTCTTTCGGCGGCGGCGGCGTTGAGGGCCTGCTCGGGCTGGAGCGGGATGGCGATCAGCGGTGTGCCGGAGGCCAGGGCCGTCTGGACGCTGCCCTGCCCTCCCGTCGTCACCGCCATGGCGGCGCGCGGCATGAGCCGGTGGCTGGGCAGGACTCCCCCGACGAGCACCCGGGCCGAGTTCAGGTCGGCGAGGTCGTGCACGGTCGCCGCGACCAGGACGCGCAGGCCGTCCACGGTCAGCAGCGCCTCGACGACCGCGCGGACCAGGTCGGGGCCGGTGCTGGTGAGCGCGACGTAGGCGACGGGCCCCGGCGCGTCCAGGAAAGCGTCCACCTCGGGTGGGGTGGGCAGGTCGAGGTGGGCGAAGAGCGGGCCGGTGTAGCGCAGCCGCGTGCCGGGCCGGTACCGGGGGTCGGCGCCGGGCGACCAGGCTTCCATGACCTCGGCCGGGACGCCCGCCACCTCGGGGATCTCGGGCACCAGGGTCAGGTCTCCCATGAGCAGCGCGGCGAGGCTCGGGACCGGTTCGACGCCCAGGGAGTCGGCGACCCGGTTGAAGCCGTCGCAGTGGATTTGCAGGTCGGCCGGGTATTCGCCGGTCACGGGCGGGACGAAGATGCCCGCGTGCTCGGTGACCAGCCGGACCCCGGCCAGCCGGGTGGAGAGCAGCGCCGTCAGCGTGAACCCGGTGACGGCCACCCGCACCTCGTGGGTCCGGAAGTACTCGGCCTCGGCCAGGACGTGCGCGCGCAGCTCCTCGTCGGAGTACATCGACTGGTCCCAGGCGCCGAGCCCGACGCCGTCCCGGACGAACCGGGCGCATCGTGCGGCGTCCATGCGTGGCGGGATGATGTCGTGGGGAACGTCGATGAGGTTCTGGTGGGTACCGCCATGGGTGGCGAGCCGGACGGGAGCTCCCATGGCGTCCAGGGCGCGGTGGATCTCCAGCATGCGGGAGGTTTCGGAGAGGTACGCGAGGTTGGGCAGTAGGACGATCATATTAGGTAATATATTGCACATGTCTGATGAACAGAAGACCCAGAACGCCGTCGAGGCGTTCCAGGCCGTACTCGGCCTCGCGCTGCGGCTCCGCAACCGGATGGACGAAAGGCTCCGCCCGGACGGCCTGACCACCCAGCAGGCCGCGCTCCTGACAGCGGTGGAACACCTCGGAGAGCCCTCGCTCACCCAGGCCGCCGCGTTCCTGGGGTCCACGCACCAGAACGTCGCCCAGCTCGTCGCCTCACTCGAGCGCAAGGGAATGCTCACCACCCACCCGGACCCGGCGGACCGCCGCCGCCGCATCCTGCGCGCCACGACCGTCAGCGCCGACTACTGGCGCGCCCGCAACCCCGCCGACCACGCCGCCGTCGCGGACTGGTTCTCGGTCCTGTCCGACGACGAGCTGAGCACCTTCCGCACCCTGGCCGTCCGCCTCCTCCGCGCCCAGACCGGTCAGATCGAGGAGTAGATGCTGTCCGCGATGGTCTCGGCGGAGAGGTTCGCGGCCCGGTCCCGGAGCGTGACCCGACCCCGTTCGAGGACGACCACGTCGTCCGCGATGCCGCCCAGCAGCTCGTCGACGAGCTGCTCGACGAGCAGGATCGCCAGGCCCTCCCCGCGAAGCCGGTCCAGCAGCTCGAACACCTGGTCGGTGATCACCGGAGCCAGCCCCGAGGACGGCTCGTCGACGAGGAGGACCCGGGGCCGGGCGGCCAGCGCCGTGGCGATCGCCAGCATCTGCTGCTGGCCGCCGGACAGCGCCCCGGCCCGTTCCCTGCGCCGCTCCCCGAGGACCGGGAAGCGCTCGTACAGCTCCGCCAGGATCGTGTCGTCCTCGCCCCGCCCGGATCGGCGTCCGCGCAGGCCCACGCGCAGGTTGTCGTGCACGGACAGGTCCCGGAAGACCTGCTTGCCCTCCTGCACGATCGACATGCCGAGCCGCACGCGTTTCCACGGCGGCAGGCCGGTGACGGCCCGCCCGTCGAGTGCGACGCTGCCCGAGCGCGCCGGCAGGAGGCCGCAGATCCCGGCGAGCAGCGTCGTCTTGCCGGCTCCGTTCCGGCCGACCAGCGCGGTGATCCTGCCAGGCACCAGTTGCAGCGAGGCTCCCCAGACCGCGACGAGGTCGCCGTACGCCACCTGGAGGTCGGCGACGTCGAGGACGGGCTGGCTGTTCGACTCATCCGTCGTCGTCATCACGTCGTCCTCGGGTCGAGTTCGTGGTCGGCCGGTTCCCGCCGGCCACGGCGGCCGAGGTAGCTGTCGATGACGCGCTGGTCACGGCGGACCACCTCGGGTGGCCCGGCCGCGATGACGCGGCCGAGCTCCATGGCGAAGACCTGGTCCGCCACGTCCATGACGAACGGGACGTTGTGCTCGACCAGCACGACGGTTCCGCCCGCGTCCCGGATCCGGCGCATCAACATGCCCAGTTCCCGCAGTTCGCTGTCGTCCAGGCCGGCCGCCGGCTCGTCGAGGAGCAGGACGCTCGGCTCGCCCGCCACCGACCGCACGACCTCCAGCAGCCGCCGGGTGCCCAGGGGAAGGGACGCCGCGTCCTGGGCGGCGGCGTGCTCGAGGCCGGCGAACGACAGCGCCGCGACCGCCGCCTTCCGGTCCGCTTCCCGGACCCGGTGGTACTTCGGCAGCCGGAGGATGGCCGAGAGGGAGCCGAGGTTCCCCTTCCGGAACCGTCCGGACTCGACGACCTCCAGGACGCTCATCGAGCCGAGGTCGACCGGGGTCTGGAAGGTCCGGCCCACGCCGAGCCGGCTGACCTGGTGCGCCCGCAGGCCCGTGAGCTCACGGCCGGCCAGCTCGACCCGGCCGGTGTCGGCCGGCAGCAGGCCGGACACGAGGTTGAGCAGCGTGGTCTTGCCGGCGCCGTTCGGGCCGATGATCGCGGCGATCGTCCCCGGCTCCACCGTGAGGTCGACGCCGGAGAGCGCGCGCAGGCCCGCGAAGCTCTTCTCCACCCCGGCCACGACCATCCGCGTGCCGGGGATCGACAGGTCAGCAGCGGATTCCCCGTCGCCGGCGCCCTGCGGTCCCGGGCGAGGGAGCACCCGGTCCCGGAGCTTCCGGGCGAGCCCGGCCAGACCGCCCGAGAAGGCGGTCCCGATGACGACGAGGAAGACCCCGTAGGCCAGCGTCGAGTACTCCTCGAACGACTTCAGTTGCAGCGGCCCGAGCACCAGGATCGCGGCTCCGACGGGAGCGCCCCAGACGCTGGCGGCCCCTCCCACGACGGTCGCGGCGAGCAGCGCGATGAGCAGGTGCAGCGTGAAGGCCTCCGGGCTGACGAAGCCGGTGAGGTAGGTGTAGAGCACTCCCGCGAGCCCGGCGGGAAGCGCGCCGATGACGTAGGCCTGGACCCGCAACCGGTACACCGAGCCGCCGAGGCTCTCGGTCAGGGTCGGGCTCGCGGAAAGGATGCGCAGGAACTGCCCGAAGCGGGAGACGATGAGGTTGCGCTGGAGCAGCATCCACAGCAGCGTCACCACGACCGCGACGACGTAGAACCCGGTCGTGCCGAGAGGCCAGCCGAAGAAGGTCGGGGCGAGGATGCCGGCGAGTCCCGCCGTGCCACCGGTCTCGGACTCGAAGAGCTTCAGCAACTCCGGGACGAGCAGGACGTAGAAGAACGACACCAGGGCCAGCGCCCACCGGCTCAGCCGCAGACCGGGAATTCCGGTGAGGAGACCCGTCACGGCGGCCAGGCAGACCGCGACGGCGAAGCCCCCCAGGATGTCGGTGAACCCGTGCTGGTACAGGATCGCGCTGATGTAGGCGCCGGAGGCGAAGACGGCGACCTGCCCAAGTGCCAGCTCACCGGCGTAACCGAAGCTCAGGTTCAGGCCGCTGCAGATCAGGGTGTAGATGGCGATCAGGGCGAGCTGCTGCTGCCAGTGGCCGGCCAGGCCGAACAGCGGCAGGAGCGCCACCAGGACGAAGGCCGCGATGGCGGGGGCCGGAGTGTCCAGCGCGAGAGCGGAGAGCCGTTGCCGTGTGCTCATACGACCCGCAACCCGCGGTGGCCGAACAGGCCGGTGGGCTTCACCAGCAGGATCAGCACCAGGAGCCCGAACAGGATCAGGGGCGGGTACTCCGCGCCGAAGTACCGGCCGGCGGACGCCTGGACGAGACCGACGGCGGCGCCTCCCACGAGGCAGCCGAGGTAGCTCCCGAACCCGCCGAGGGCGAGCGCGACGAAGCCGTAGATCGTGAGCGAGACGCCGATGGAGACGCTGACGCCGACCTTCGGGGCCAGCACCGGTCCCAGCAGGCCCCCGAGGGCACCGGCCAGCATGAACGCGGTGGTCCGCAGCGCCGTGACGTTGACGCCCTTCGCCTTCGCCGCGTCGGGGTTGTCGGTGGCCGCGCGCCCGCTGAGCCCCCACGAGGTGCGTCCCGACACCAGGTGCATCGCCAGTGCCGTGACCACGGCGATGGCGACGAGCCAGAGGTCCACCGGGGAGAGTTTCCCGCCGAGCAGCGTCACGGTCTCCGAACCGCCGAAGAAGGGCAGCGACTTGGGCGTCCTCCCCCAGGTCGCCGCCAGGGCTCCCAGGATGATGACGAAGGCGCCGACGGTGGTGACGAGCAGGGCGTGGCCGTGCGCCCCGTGGCGGGCGACGACCGGGCGGACGGCGAGGAGTTCCACGAGCAGCCCGATCAGCCCGCACACGACGGCGCCGGCGACCGCGGCCCCCCACCACGGAAGGTTCAGGTCGACCATCGTGAACCACGCGAAGAAACAGCCGAACACCATGACCTGGCCCTGCGTGAAGTTGAAGATCCCGCTCTGCGCCATCGTGATGTTGTAGCCGACGGCCACCAGGGCGTACACGGCGCCGATCGCCAGGCCCGTCCAGATGGTCGTCACGGCTGGGCCGGAACGATCTGCGCGTTGTCCATGCCGTTGTAGCCGGTGAACGCCCACCACTGCGGGCCGAAGCTCGGGTAGTGGTTGCTCGGCGAGAAGTTCACCGGCCCGAGGAAGTAGGGGATCTGCGCCGGGCTCGCCTTCTCGATCGCGGCGGTCATCTTGGCCGGGTCGGTGCTGTTGGCGAGTTTGGCCGCATAGGCGGCGAGGATGACGTCGTTGTAGGTGACGACGTAGGTGTTCATGCTGAACTCCAGCTTGCCGCCGGCCTGCTGGCGGGCGGCGTCGAAGAAGGCCTTGAACGCCGGCGTCTGCGTGGTCTGGTGCCCCTTGACCGCGAAGGAGAGCGACTGCAGCCGCACCCCGGCGTAGGCGCTCACCGGCCCGGTCTGCGCGAGGTCGCCCGAGGAGAAGTTCTGGCTCGCGTACGTCGGGGTGGCCGGCTTCAGCTTCGTGCGGGCCTGCAGGATCGCGGCGGACGGGGGGCCGTAGGAGTCCAGGACCAGGACGTCGGGGTCGAGGTCGAGCGCCTGCTGCATCTGGGACGTGGCGTCGACGGCGGTCACCGGCACCGTCACGATGTTCGTGGTGATCCCCTTGGGCGCGAGCACGTCCTTGATGGTCTGGGCGCCCACCGAGCCCGATTTCTCCGCGGTGATCAGGCTGACCTTCTTGAATCCCTTCGCGGTGAACTCCGCCGCCAGGGAGGTCGCCATCTGGTCCCGCAGGTAGGTGGTGCCGAACAGGTACGGGTACTTCTTCGGGTCGTTCAGCCTGGGGTCCGGCCCGTGCGTGGCCATGAAGACCTTCGCCTGGGTCAGCAGCGGCGCGGTCGCCATGATGTCGGCCGTGACCATCCCCGGGACCACGGCCTGCGGGCGGCCGCCGGCCACCAGCTTCCGCGCCTGGGTGACGGCCTGGACGGGGTCACCGGCGGTGTCGATGACGTTGATCTCGACCGGCTTGCCGAAGACACCGCCCTGCTGGTTGATCACGGCGACGGCCGCGCGTGCGCCCTGGGCCATCGCCTTGCCGACCGGCGCGTAGTCCCCGCTCAGGCCGAGGAGAACGTCGATCTTGAACGGCTTGCCGCCCGGCCCCGTACCCGACGGAGCCGAGGCGTCCGTTCCCGGGCCGCACGCCGTGCCGGCGGCCACCGTCATCGCGGTGGCGGCGGCGACGAGGATTCGCGGTGCTCTCATGATGTTTCCTTCTGCTCAGGTGGTGCGTCCGCCGTTGACCCCGATGATCTGGCCGGTCATGCCGGCCCGTTTCCGGGCACGACGACATCGGCCTGCGGCTGCGCAGGCGAAAGGTACGGGTGGCGTCGCCGTTCGGGCCGGTGGGTGGAGGGCGCCGGATCCAGGCGCTTCGGCTGTTTGGGGAGGGGTGGGTTGGGGGCGGGTTCCTGCCGGGCGATGTCACATGTCGCGTCCGCGCCCGGCTCCCGGCGTCTGGCCGGTGATGGAGCGGCCACATGGGCGCGTGGCCGCGGCTGCCCGGACCGACGCGCAGGCCGTTCGCGCCGAACGGCCGGTTCGGCGGGGTAAGCCGCTCCAGGCCCGGCCCACGGCGGGAGCGACCGGAGTTGCGCCGGTGCGGCGCTCCCCTTGCATCACCATGGTGACGGACTCCCAGCGAACTCGTCATGAACGTATCGCCCCTGAGAGAACGAAGTTCTCAACAGCCGAATATAAAGCTCGCCCCAACCAAAGGCAACAGTCTTGCAATCTTTGTAAGGATGAATCCGCGCCTCAGCCGGGGTGCGCGTGCCGGAAGACCGCGCCGGCATGCGGGCAGGCCCGCCTCGGCCGGTTCAGGCGGGGAGCCACCCGCCCCGGCCGGTCGACCGTAGTGCGTTCAGTGCTCGTCTCCGCGGTCCGCGTGGCGGTAGCCGCCGGGTGCGTAGGGGAGACCGGCGTCCCGCCCTGGCGCAGCAGCCGCCAGGACCACTCCGGCCAGCGCCGCCGACATGGTCGAAACACCGGTTCGCGTACGGAGGATTGACCGCATCCGCACGGCCCCTCACGAAGTGGGCTGGAGTGTTAGATGAATTTTAGACCGGCTCGTCATCTTGATGGAGTCCGCTACTCGCAAGAGCCGGAATCCCATACGGAGAAAAGAGAGGGAAGATGAACGAGACCTCTGATCAGTTGCTGGGACTCGCCGCGAGGATAGCCGACCTCTACGGTAACAAGATAACCGTGGAGAGCCTGTACGGTCCGGATGGCTCGCATCTTTACCACGGCATCATGAGAAACGACCGGGCGGAAATCGACGATCTCCTCCGCCTCGCCGCCGGCCGCCATCCGGGACCGGTGCTCGAACTCGCCTGCGGCACCGGCCGGACCGTCATGCCCTTCCTCGCGGAGGGATACCAGGTCGTGGGCCTCGACGCCTCGCCGCACATGCTGCAGCGCCTCGCCGAACGCCTGCAGGAGCCGGAGTGGCAGAAGTACGCCAATCAGCTCACCACCGTTGAACGGAATATGACCGACTTCGCATTGGGAGAGCGCTTCGACCTTATTGTGCTGGGCATGAGCACCGTGTGGCTGCTCGATGAGGACCAGCGATCCGCGCTGTTCCGCTGTGTCCGCGAACACCTCACCGACGACGGCCGATTCCTGCTGACGCTCCAGGGGACGCTGAAGTTCGAGGAAGACGCGTCGCCCTTCGAGCGCACCCACACATTCATCGCCAGCGACAAAACCGCACCCGTACTGTGCACCATGATCGAATACCTGGACGCCCGCGAGAAGATCCGTCTCCTGAGCATGGTGAGTCACCGGGTCACGAACGGCGAAATCGCGCACAGCGCGATATACACGCAACGCAACCATCTCATCTCGCCGGAGACCCTGGAGAAAGAGGTCGAGCGGGCCGGGATGCGTCTGGTCGAGCGGCATGAGATCAGCGAGGAGACCCGGGTCACCCGGGCCGCCGACGAAGGCCGCCGACGGTGGATACTGGAGATCGGTATCTGAGGAACGGGGCGGTCATCCGCTCAGTTACCGGAGGGCTGCCGCTCCGAGGGTTTGTCGCCACCGGGCGACTTCCGCAGCGCCGCCGAAAGCTCCGATCTCCGGCTCAGGCCGAGCTTGCGGTAGACCCGGGTCAGGTGCTGTTCGACCGTGCTGATGGTGATGAAGAGCCTGGACGCGATCTGCTGGTTCGAGCGTCCCTCCGCGGCGAGCATCGCGACTCTCCGCTCCGCCCCGCTCAGTTCGGCGCTCGCCGGCCCGCGCTTCTTGATCGCCGATTCGGAGATCGCCCCGATGGACGGTACCGGCTTCAGCGGCTCGGCACCACGATGAGTGATCATCCAGCAGGCTCTTCGCGCCGCCTGCTCGGAGGCGTCCCGCCGTTCGAGCGCGGCATAGGCATGGCTCAGCTTCACCAGGGCGAAAGCCGACTCCATCCAGTCCTCCCCGGTATCAAGGGTGTCGACCAGCTCCCTGAGCAGGCGGACCCGCTCTTCAGGGTCCGCGACCTGCATGATCCGCTGCACCGGGCCGCCCCGCCCCAGCTGGTCCTGCGGTTTCAACCTGAAGATCTGCTTCTCCAGGAGCTCCGTGGCCTGGGCCGTTCTACCGAGCCGCAGATGCGATTCCGCGGCGTGGGTGCGCCACGGGATGTTCAACGGCTGGTCGAACCCCCAGCCGACCAGCAGGCTCCCGCACGACTCGAAGTCGGCCAGCGCCGTGCGCGGCTCGTCGATCGCCAGGTAGTACCGCCCGCGGGCGTACATGTACAGGGGGCCGCAGATCGTCTGGAACATCTTCTCGGGCACCGGCACCTCGAGCAATGTCGCCGCCTCCTGGTACTCGGCCCTGGCGGTCGTGGTGAGCACCATGCTGGACAGCGGTATGCCGACCGCCACGCCCCAGCTCTGCGGGGAGATCAGCGTGAGCGCCGCCTTGCCGTGACGTTTCGCCGAGGCCAGATCGCCACGCCGCACATCGATCAGGGCCAGGGTCGCGGACAGCAGAGCCCGCCACATGGTCACCCCGCGGTTCTCGGCCTTCTTCAACAGCCGCCGGCACCACCCTGCCGCGCTTTCGAGGGCACCGCCGTAGATCAATGTGGCCAGTGCGGCCAGGCAGGAAGGGAAGGCCGCGTCATCCAGCCGGCAGCGCAGCAGTACCTGCTCCGCGGCGATCAGCTGATCGTCGCCGACCTCCACCCGTTTCACCATGGTGGCCGCCGCCGGACCGCCGGCCGGGTCCATCGCCCGTTCCCGCGCGGAGCGGGCGCGCCTGCCCGGATACAGCCAGGACAGCCAGAGCCGGGGATCTCCGCGGTCCTCCGCCTCCCCCGGACCGGGCTGTTCCGTTCTGCCCTGCATGAGATCCGCGACCTCGGCGGCCTGCTCGTCCCATCCGTGCCAGAAAAGGTAGGTGAGCAACCTGACTAGGTTCCGGCCGGTCAGGTACTCCCCTCGGGCCGCCTCGATCAGTTCGGGGAACAGCCTGATGACCAGGGAGGGGTCGACCTGCCATTCGGCTCCGCTCAGTGCGGACGTGACCGCCGACCGCTGCGGCTCGTCGACGCAGGTTTCGCGTAACAGGCGAAGGCAGCGGATCGCCACGGTGGCGTCGCCGCCGGCCAGTTCCTGCTCCGCCGCGTCCTGCAGCACCGGCATCGCCCATGGGGCCATGGCCCACCGCGCGGCGACGAGATGCCTGGCCACGACATGCGCGGGCAGACCGAGGTCGTGCAGCACCTCGGCCGCACGGCCGTGCAGTGCTCCGCGCTCTTCGGGAATCATTCCGTTCAGCACGGCGTTCCGCACGGCCTCGTGGCCGTACCGCCCGCCTTTCATGAGCCCGGACGCGGTCAGGGCCGAGCCGCTTCGCTTGATCGAATCGACGTCCTCGCCCAGGATCTCGGCAATGCGCCCGACCGATGCCTGGTCTCCCAGGACTGCCGTCACGCGGGCAACGTTCATCATCGAGTTTTCGCAGCGATAGACGAAGTTCGATACAGCCTGCCCGAACCTTTCGCCGGGCTGTACTTCGAGGCGCCCCTTCTCCCGCTGCGAGCGGTGGTCCTCGATCAGGGCCTGCAGCAGGAGGGGATTCCCTCCGCTCATCTCGTGGAATGCGGCCGAAAGTTGATCGGCCGCCTGATGCCCAAAGACTCGGGATACAACGTTCCGAACGGCGATAAGCGACAGCGGCTCCAGCTTGAAGTACCGAAAATAGGGCTGCCCCCGTAGCTCCGCATGGAATTCGGGATGCGCCTGTACCGGCCGCATGCAATCGTTGAGCACCACGAGAAGACGGGCTGTCCGCAGCTGGCGGGCGAGATAGAGAAGGCAGCGCAGCGAGGGCGCATCGGCATAGTGCATGTCGTCCACGCCGATCAGCACCGGAGTTCGCTGGACCAGGCCGTGTATCACCTTCCATAGGCCATTGAGCACAGGAAAGGGGATATCCGCCGTCATCTCGGAGTCCGCCGACTGGAGCGCGAGGGTGAGCGCCGCGCTGTCCAGCAGCCTGGTGACCCGGTCGTTCTCCGCCGCAGAGAGGTTCGCGCTGCGCAGCAGCTGGCCGATCACTCCCAGCGGGACGTCTCGCTCGGCCCGTGACGCGGTGGCGCTGAGAAAAACGGATCCGGAGTTCACCGCGTGCCCTGCGAACGTGTGGAGAAGTGCGGTCTTTCCGGTTGCCACCGCTCCGGTGACCACCGCGACACGTTTTCTTCCTTGAAAAGTCTCTATCAAGAGATCCTGGAGCGATGAAAGCTCATCATCGCGTTCCACTAGGTCCACGAGCGCCCCCATGGTGAGCGCCGCAGGCAGTCCCCCCGACAGGGCCGTCCTCCAGGAAGGGCGCTCTCTTCGTCCCGCACACTGTGCCACCCTTTTCGATCTTATGACAAGAGACTGCGAGTATTCAGTCCGCTTCAATGAGTCAACCGAGGCTTTATCCTGCGAGGGTATGATTCCTTGACTGGTTCATTGTGCAGGGTCACAACATCGGTTATGGATCGAGCCAACTCACGCTGCGCTCGACCGTCCCGCACCGAAAGCGGCGAAACAGTCAAAACGTGCGTGACATCGTTCACTACTCTGGTTTAGTTGATGGGTAAATCGTTTCGTGGATCACCGACCGGCCGTTCCGCCTGGTGGAAAGACGGTGGTGGTACCGCGATCACTGGCACCGCGCCCGGAGCCTGTCGAGGTACTCGAGACCGCCGAGGACACGATCCGTGTCCACGCCGAAGTCGATCAGGCAGGCGACCTCGTCGACACCGATGTCCCGTAGCCGCTCGACGATCTCCACACCGTCCTCGACGGTCCCGAACAGCCCGCCGGTGTCGAAGTAGCGGTCGAAGGAGCGATCGACCAGGAACTGGAGATCCGCGGGGTTCAGCCGCTCCAGGTCGACCCCGGGGAAGTGGGCGCTGGCCGCACGGGCGAAAAGGCCGATCGAGCTTCGCAGGTACGCGCTGAACGGCTCGCGGACCGCCTCGCGGACCTCGTCCCGGTCCGGGCCGAGGTAGGTGTGCAGCATGAGGGCCACCTGCCCGGACGGGGGCTGGCCGAGCCGGGGGGTGAACGCCTCCCGGTACACCGTGATCTTCTTGGCGAGTTCGTCCAGGTCCTGCCCCAGCAGGTGCGTCAGGACTCCCCCGCCGAGCCGGCCGGCCGCCTCGAAGGTTTCGGCGCTGCCCGCACTCGTCAGCCAGATGGGCAGCTCCGGCTGCACGGGCGGCGGGTAGATCGAGACCGTGCTCTCCGTCCCGGTACCGTCGGTGAGCGATACGGGCTCCTGCCGCCACAGCCGCCGGACGGTCTCGATCGTCTCCAGCACGACCTCCTTACGGCGTGCGTAGGACTCCGGGCGGAGAGTGAAGTCGACGGCGTGCCAGCCCGACGCGAAGGAGACACCGGCCCTTCCGTCGGAGAGGTTGTCGACCACCGACCATTCCTCGGCGATGCGTACCGGGTGGTGCAACGGGGCGACCACGCTGCCCGCCCGGATGGACACCCGCTCGGTCAGGGCCGCCAGGGCCGCGCCGGTGACCGCGGGGTTGGGGAAGAGACCACCGAACTCATGGAAATGCCGCTCGGGGGTCCACACCGCCGAGAAGCCATGCGTGTCGGCGAACTTCGCCCCCTCGGTCAGCAGCCGGTAGCGATCCTTCTTGGCCTTTCCGGTATCAGCGAAGTAGAAGAGGCTGAAATCCATTGGGCACACCTCACAACTAAGAGCGAAGAACAGCGGAATGTCCGACCCTGACGTTATTCACTACAGCACGAACTAAAACTTCCTGGCCTGCTCGGCGGTCTTTCAGGAGCCGCTGGCCGCAACGACTTGGACGATAAGGTCGACGACCCGGGCCGAGCCATCGGCACGCCGGCCGGAATCGACCAGCTCAGGCCCAAGGCTGCGGAGGCGGCTCGCTTGGAAGACCAGTGGAGCGATCTCCGGGTTTGCCTGAGCCGCATGAACGCGGAGTAGAACGATCTGGTGGTCTCCGGCCGCCATCTCTCGTTCCACCGTGCATTCCATCCAGGCAGCGGCATTTTCTATCAAAATCGCGCCGGCCCGTGAGGTGTCCCACCGCACATCGGTGAACCTGTCCTTACCGTCACCGGACAACTGCCGGCACACGGTGCCCTGCCTCTCGCTGAGCACGCTGATCCCGAGCAAACCCGCGGACCGCAGTCTCGGCCAGGTCTTCGAGGTGTTGGACATACAGATCGAACTGAGCGGTGGATCGAGCGACACCGAAGTGAAGGAACTCACCACCAGGCCGACGGGAACGCCGTCAACGGACCCGCAGACCGCCGCGACCCCGTCAGGAAAGCAACCGAATGTTCGCCGCAGGACAGTCGGGGTCAGTTCAGTACCGACGTGAATCACCGCGCCCCTCTCAATGCGTGAACAACGCTGGCCTTCCAGATCAGCACTCTAAAGGGCCACTCCCCTCGACCAACCCCTAGAGAACCCCTACTGGTCCGCATGTAACGGATCGTTGATCGCCCCTGACTCTGGCCCTTTCGCGAACCGACACGGCAGGTCGTGCAGGTGCTCTTACAGGGTGTGATCTCATCCAGGTAAGGGCTCCACCGACCGCCCGCACCGCGTCTTCGATGGGGCATGGTCCTGCCCGGACGGGACCACGCCCAATAGTCGACCCAGCACACGAGCAGGGCTTCGTCAACAGCCTGCGGAGAGCAAGCCGTAGGGGTGAGTAGGGGGGAGTTAGGGGTTACGCCGGTGCAATTCGGTCGGCACGATTACCGCCATGTCGAATGCGCAGCCAGCGAGACCGTCATCCCCTGCACCGCCAATCGACAAGAAAATAACCAAATCCTTTTACGTGCACAGCCAGGTAGAAAAAGCCGAACTGGCCATCGCATCCGATTTCTTTGCGACCACGGGGCGGACCGTGGGCGCATTCACCGACCTGGTGCCCAGGCTGGAGGCGAACCTCACCGTATGGGAGACCCTGACGCCACCTGCCGGAACCGAGATCGGCATGACCGCCGACGACTATCTGGACCGCTGGCTGGCGGACGTCCGGGCGAGCGACCATGTCGTGCACACGGTGTTCGGTTTCTGCGTGGGCAGCGTGTTCGCGGCGGCGATGGCCGAGCAGGTCACCGCCCGGCAGGGTAGCGCTCCCCGGCTCATCCTCTTCGACCCGGAACGACCGCATGCCGCGCTGCTCCACCGGCACTACGGTGACGCGCTCCAAATCATCTCGATGGCGCTCTCCGACACCGAGATGAAGGCGGCGACACATGCCGGCGAAGCCGCCCTCGAAGAGTGTTCCGACCTGACCGGACTCGCCACACGGCTGAGCGCCGCACTGCTCGACATCGGCGACCCCGCTCTTCGCCGCGCCGGACTCGGCGAGCAGCGCCGGACCGAACTGCTGGGCACGTTCGGATCATTTCTCAACTATCTCGCCGCCTCGGCCGAGATAGACCCCGGCGATATCTGGCCGACCGCTACGGCGATCAGCTCCGCCACACCGCGTAATGGACTGAACGTGCTCCCCCCCGAGCAGCGCGCCGACGCCGTCGCACGCGAAATCCGCTTCGATCTGCAACACGCCGACCTGCTGCGCAGCGTTGACGTGGCCAAGACCGTGGATGAACTGCTGAGGACTTGATGCCTTCTTCCAGAGAACGCCTGCCCAGTCCAGCCCCCGGTATTTCGCGAGAACACACGACGGCGAGCGCAAAAGAAGAAGCCCTGTGGCTGTTGGAGACCCTGGTACCAGGGTGCGCCGCCAACAACGTTCCCTTCGCTCTTCAGATTGCCGGAGAGCTGCACATACCGGCGCTGGAACGGGCGCTGTCGGCTCTGCTGCGCCGTTACCCGGTACTCCGCACGGTCTACCGGGCGCACGACACCCGGTTGACCAAGACGACGCTGGAGCCCGACGAGTTCCCGGTCGAGATCGAGCGGCTCCACTCCTCGCACCCGTCGGTCGAAGCGGACCTCACCGCGTTCGTGGCCAGGCCGTTCAGCCTGGACGGGAGCCCCCTGCTGCGGGCCGGTCTGCTCCCCCGCGAGGACGGCGCCTATTTCTGTGTCGCCGTCCATCACCTCAACTTCGACGTGGCCTCGGCGACGATCTTCATTGAGGATTTCGCCGCCGCGTACGAGAACGAGGTCACCGGCAGCCCGTCCCCGCCCGGGGACGGTCCGGTCGACCCGCTCGTCGAGGCGGAGCCCCGGCCGGAGAGCCTGTCCTTCTGGCACGAGCAGCTGGCCGGCTTCGACCCGGACGGCTCCGACCTGTGGTGCGGAGTTTCGGAGATCCCCCAGCCGACCCTGCTGGGCGAGCAGATCACGTACCGGCTGTCGCCCGCGGTGAAGAAGAGCGTCCAGCGAGCGCAGAAGGATCTGCGGTCCCCCGAAGCGGTCATCCTTCTCGCCGCGTACTGCCTGCTTCTCGACGGGCACGGCGCGGGCCCGGACGTCGTGGTCGGCTCTCCCGTCAACGTGCGGCCCCAGGGCGCGGAGCGCGCGATCGGGTACCACGTCAACTTCATCCCGCTGCGCGTCCGGGTGGACAGGGCGATGAGCGTCCGTGACCTGGTGCTCCGTACCAGGGATGTCTTCTTCAACTCGCTTCTGCACGCCGACGTCCCGGTCGACGCCCTGACGCGCGCGCTGCCGAGATCCGCCTTCGCCCGGCGCGCCATGCTCTTCCGGCACGTGTTCAACTACCTGCCGGACTTCGAACTGCCGGAGTTCGTCATCGCAGATCGTCCGGCCCGGACGCTGATGGTGGAGAACGGTTACAGCAAGTTCGACATCGAGTTCTTCGTCATGTCGTCCGGCGAGGACCTCCGGGTGCGCATCGTCTACCGGCCGGAGATCCTCGGCCGGTCCGACGTCGAGCTCATGCTGGAGCGCTACGAGGCACTGCTGCTTTCCCTGACCGCGGAAGCGGACCGGCCGGTACGCGAGATCCCCCTGTGGGGCGAGCGGGACCGGACCGTGATCGAGACGGCGAACAGGACGGCGGCCCAGGTCCTCCCCGCCTCCGTGCTGGAGGCGTTCCACGGACACGTCGAAGCCTCGCCCGACGCGGTCGCGATCGAGGACGGCGAGCGGACGGTCACCTATCGAGGCCTGTGGGAATCGGCGTGCGCCGTCACGGACATGCTCAGGGAGAACCGCGTCGATCCCGGCGACGTGGTCGCGGTGGCGGTCAAGCGCAGTCCCGAACTCGCGGCCTCCGTGCTCGGCATCTGGCTCGCGGGCGCGACCTACCTGCCCATCGACCCCGATCACCCCGCGCAACGCGTCAGCTACCAGCTTTCGGACTCCGGCACCAGGGTGGTCCTCGCCGGAACCGAGATGGCGGGACACCTCGGCGACGGGCTCACCGTGCTCCCGCCGGATCCCGTCGCCGGCGAGACCGCGGCGCGCCGGCTCGGCGACTTCCCGGCCGATTCCACCGGGCGCGCCTACCTCATCTACACCTCGGGATCGACGGGACGGCCGAAGGGCACGCTCGTCACCCACCCGGGCCTGGCCAACGCGGTGGCCCACTTCACCGAGGAACTCGGCGTCGGCTCCGGCGACTCGATGCTGTGGCTGACGACGTTCGCGTTCGACATCTCCGGCCTCGAACTGTTCGTCCCGCTCTTTTCCGGTGGGCGGGCGGTGGTCGCCCCCGACGAGGCCAGGGTGAACGGCGGGCTGCTGCACGATCTCATCGAGCGGCATGACGTCCAGGTCATCCAGGCGACGCCGACCACGTGGCGGATCGTCCTGGGGGACGGAGCCGGGATCCTCCGCGGCCGGAAGGTGCTCTGCGGCGGAGAGACCCTGCCGGTCACGCTGGCGCAGCAACTCGTCGCGACGGGCTGCGACCTCCACCACGTGTACGGGCCCACCGAATCCACCATCTGGTCGACGTCCGGGACGGTGACCGGCCGTCCCGGCGCACGGCTCGACGTCGGCCGGCCCATCCGCAACACACAGATCATGGTCATGGACCCCGACGGGCGAGAGCTTCCCCTCGGCGTCAGCGGTGAACTGTGCGTCGCCGGCCATGGCGTCGCCGAGGGCTACCACAACAGGACCGAGCTGACGGCGGACCGGTTCCGCGATCACGCGGTGCACGGCCGTTACTACCGCACCGGGGACACGGCCAGGTGGCGCACGGACGGCACCCTGGAACTCCTCGGCCGGAGCGACCGGCAGATCAAGCTCCGCGGAAACCGGATCGAACTCGGCGAGATCGAAGCCACTCTGCTCCAGCACCCCGAGGTGAAGGCGGCCGCGGTGATCGTTCTCGGTGACCCGAGCGCGGACGCCAAACTCATCGCCTTCGTCGAGGCCGCGGGTGGCTCGCTGTCGGTCGACGACCTCTGGGAGCAGGCGCGTACCAGCCTCTCCCGCTCCATGGTGCCCCAGGAGTTCGTCGTCGTGGACGCGCTGCCGACCAACGCCAACGAGAAAGTCGACTACCCGGCGCTCACGGCGATGGCCGCCGAGCGCGGCACCGAAACCCGCGCACCGCGAGAGCCGGGTTCGCACGAATCCGATGAACTGCTCGCGACCCTCATCACGCTCTGGAGCGGACTACTCGAACGCGAGGACGTGACGGCGGACACGAACTTCTTCACCAGCGGCGGCGATTCGCTGCGCGGCGCCCTGCTGGGGCAGCGGCTCGAAGACGGCACCGGCATCTACGTCCCGCTGGCGGAACTGTTCGAGAATCCGACACCTCGGAATCTCGCCGCCTGGATCCGCGCCGCGAACGGCGACCAGGAGGCCGCCCCGGTCGGAACACCGGCGACGAGCGCTGAACATGACCCGCGAACACCGATTTCTTGAGACGGAGCGAAACGGTGCGGTATGAGGTGCTGGGGCCTCTTCGAATTGTCGACGAACACGGCGGTTCCTTCATCAGCGGACGCAAGATCGAGACAGTGCTGGCCGTACTGCTCGTCCGGGCGGGCGGGGTGGTGACCTTCGACCAGCTCATGGCCGAGATCTGGGGGGACACCCCGCCACGGCGCGCGTCGGCCGCGATCTACGTCTACATCTCCCAACTGCGCAAACACCTGAAACGGCCCGGCAGGTCGAGCAGCGAGATCATCACGCGCGCGCCCGGTTACGTCCTGCAGCTGGGCTCCGACGAATTGGACGCGAACTCGTTCATCCGGCTGGTGAACACCGGCCGCGAGCATTCCAGAGAAGGGCGCCACCGGGAGGCCTCACGCTGCTTCCAAAGCGCACTGGACCTGTGGCACGGGCCCGTACTCGGAGATCTCCGTGGTGGGGGTTCGATCATCGAGGGCTTCGCGACCTGGCTGGAGGAGGTGCGCCTGGAATGCACCGAGATGCTGATGGACTCCTATCTCCAACTCGGTGACCATCGACGGCTCGTGGGCCAGCTGTATTCGCTCGCCTCGGAATATCCGCTCAACGAGGCGTTCTATCGCCAGCTCATGCTCGCGCTCTATCGTTCCGAGCGCCAGGCCGACGCACTGGAGGTCTACCAGTCGGCCCGTAAAGTGCTCAAGAGCCAGCTGGGATTGGACCCATGCCGCGGGCTTCAAGATCTCCAACGAGCCATACTTCTGGCGGACGACCAGCTCGAAACCACGGGCTGAGGACATAATAACAACGGCTCGCCCCCTCCTCCCTGGAGCATGCATGTATCGGCGCCTTCTTCCGCTTATGCTTGCCACATTCGCCATCGGAACCGACAGCTTCGTGATCGCCGGAATTCTTCCCCAGGTCGCGCAGTCTCTGGAAGTCAGCGTCGGATCCGCCGGCCAGCTCGTGACGGCCTACGCATTGACCTATGCGCTGCTCTCACCGGTCGTCGCGGTTGTGGCCGCCCGCTGGTCGCGTGACCGTCTGCTCCTGGTGGGCCTGAGCCTTTTCGTCATCGCCAACATCGGTACCGCCCTCGCCCCCACCTTCGGCCTGGTGATCCTCTGCCGGATCCTGGCCGGGCTCGGCGGCGCCGCCGTCACCCCCGTGGCCGTCGCCACCGGAGCGTCGCTGGTGCCGGAAGAACGGCGCGGAACGGCTCTGGCGGTCGTCGGTGGAGGCATCGCGGTCTCCTCCGCGCTGGGTGTTCCGCTCGGCGCGGTGATCGGCAGCCTGAGCGACTGGCACGCCACGATGTGGTTCGTCGCGGCTCTCGGGGTCGTCGCCGCCATCGGGATCATCGCCTTGGTGCCCAACCGTCCCGCTCCCCCGCCGATCGGGTTGCGTCAGCGTCTCGCCCCGATCGGCAACAGCCGGATCGCGCTCACCCTGGCCACCACGTTGTTCGCCTTCACCGGCAACTTCATCCTGAACACGTACGTGAGCCAGACGTTCATGGGGGCGACCGGCGGCCACGGCACCACCCTGGCGCTGCTGCTCTTCCTGGCAGGTGCGGCCGGCGTCGTCGGGAACCTCGGCTCCGGCCCGCTGACCGACCGCTGGGGCAACCGCACGGTCTTCAACATCGCCGCCGCCATCACGATGGTCGACTTCGCGCTGACCCCCTGGACGGGCGAGTATCTGGCCGCGGCCGTCTTCGCCGTGCTCGTCTGGGGCGTCGCGGGCATGGCGCAACTCGTTCCCCAGCAGGACCGGCTCATCGGGATCTCACCCGAGTCCGCCCCCCTCGCCATCGCGTTGAACAGTTCGGTCGTCTTCATCGGCGCGTCGCTCTCCGGAGTGATCGGCGCCGTGGGCCTCAACCTCGTCGGCGCCCGCTATCTCGGCGTGATCGGCGCGGTGCTCTTCGCGGTCTCGCTGGTCTTCGCCCACCTCGCCTACCTCTCCATCAAGCGAGCCCAGCCCCTGCCCCAGGTCGTGAAGCCGTAGGAAGGCCCCAAGGTCGCCGACCACCGGGAGGACAGCAGTCCCCGTCTGGTAGGTCGTGAAGCCGTAGGAAGGGCCCAAGGCCGAACCGACGGAACGGCCGGCTCGGTGCCGGTGGCCCCGGCCGCCGAGCCGGCCGCACCTCGCGTCGCCACGGCGCGACCGGCTCATCATGCGGGGCGGCCCGGCGTTCCACCCGGTCAAGCAACCGCGGCCTGCCGCCGCGCCGGCACGTGCTTTTCGGCGACGCCGGAGACGGCCCCCCGGAATCAAGGCCACGATCGCCGCGGTCCCGAAGCCGCGTGGACGGTGATCCGGTACCCGGACGCCGTCCGAGGCCGGAAATACGGGCGCTGGATCCCTGCGGACGAGGTCGCCGAAACCGCCCACACCGTGTTCACATCGTTCACCTCCAGCGATGACCGCCCGCCGCATCGTCCGCCGGGCCAAGCGCCTCGTCCCCCGGGCAGCCGGCGGCAGGAGTGGCCGTTCCGGCTCCGGCGCCGCCCCGCGAACTTCACCGGCAGCCAGCCGGCCGAGGCGCGGCAACCACACTGGCGCGATCGAGCAGACCTTCACCGCCCCGGCCAGCACCCCCCGGCGCACCTGCCCTCAGGGGCCTCGGCCACCAACCCGGCCTGGCCCACCTGCGCCGCCATCACCCACGACCTGCTGCGCCCGGCCAGATGCCCGGCCTCGGCGTTCCACACCGAAGTGCGCTGCGCGACTTCGCGTCGCCACCCGGTCAGCACCCCGGCCCGGCTCGTCGCCACGGCCGTACCGGACGAGCAGGACACCTCATCCCGCGCCTGTCCGAGCACCGGTCCTGGGCATCCGCCCGGCCCGTACTCTTCGGCACCTTCCCCGCGCCACCGGCGGCAGCGGTCCAACCAGCCCCGATCCCGGTCACCGCTCCCCGCTGGCCCGTCGGCCCGCCATGGTCACCTGCCCCGATCTCGGCGACCGCGAGCACCGTGGACAAGCCGCACGCTCGTAGGCGGCGGGACGACCACGCACGAAACCCGAACTCACGTGGTGGATTCAGGATCAGGAACGCCCCCGAGCTCGTTGTCGAGCATCTCGAAGATCTCGTCGTCGCTGGCCGTCTCCAGGACGGCATCAGCGCCATCCCGGTTCGCCGTCGTATGGACCGACCGAAGCCGCAAAATGGCGTCCTGCAGGCGATGAATCGCTTTGGCGCGCACTTCGCTGTCTGCCTGGTCCGTAGAAAGCTCCGCCACCAATCCATCCAATTCCTTGAGCACGGCCAGGTCGGTTTTGGGGGCGATCTGGGTGTGGATGTGGTGGGCCAGTGCTTGGGGGTTGGGGTGGTCGAAGATCGCGGTGGGGGTGAGTTTGAGGCCGGTGGCGGCATTGAGGCGGTTGCGGAGTTCGACCGAGGTCAGGGAGT
>NZ_QLYX01000017.1 GCF_003289645.1 Actinomadura craniellae
TGGGGCACGAGGACCTCCTACGGGTGCGGAGTGGCTGTGTGGTAGCTCCACACCACACCTGGGAGGTCCTCCCTATTTCAACAACATCCGGCCCGTGTCGCCGTCACCAACGTCCATGAGCAGTACAACTAGCCGCGGGCCGGCCCGGCTCAGGCGGGATCGCAGGCGGGCGGCTCGACCAGACCGATGTCGTGGTTGGCCGCGATCCGGCGAAGTTCGTCGATCTCGGCCTGCCGCACCTCGGCGAGATAGGTGTCACCGGTGACGCGGGCACTGCGCAGTGACGCGTAGGCATCGGTGAGACGCTGCTCGATCTGGCGGGATAGCTCGCCCATGGGCATCCTTCCTGGGCCTAGGGGTAAGCGGCTCCCTACCCAGGCCCGCTGTGGGGATAAACCTCCGAAATAGGTCTTTCCTCGCTTGTGTGGCGAGTCTTACAGGGGCCTTACGCTCGAAATGGCATAACGGTAGTGGCGTTCATCCAGGTGAAAGGGGCCGTGGAGTGCGGGTTCTAGTCGTCGAGGACGAGCGGGTACTCGCCGACGCGATCGCCACCGGCCTGCGCCGGGAGACGCTGGCCGTGGACGTCGCCTACGACGGGGCGGGCGCGCTCGAGCGGGCCACCGTCAACTCCTACGACGTGATCGTGCTCGACCGCGACCTCCCTCGGGTGCACGGCGACGAGGTGTGCCGGCGGCTGGTGGCCGAGCGCACCCCGGCCCGGATCCTGATGCTCACCGCCGCGGGCGAACTGGAGGACCGGGTCACCGGCCTGTCCATCGGGGCCGACGACTACCTGGCCAAGCCGTTCGCCTTCGCCGAGCTGATCGCCCGGGTGCGGGCCCTCGGCCGGCGGGCCGGCACCCCGCTGCCCCCGGTGCTGGAGCGCGCCGGCGTGACGCTCGACCCGGCCCGCCGGGAGGTGCATCGCGACGGCCGCCCCGTCGAACTGACCCGCAAGGAGTTCGCCGTGCTGGAGGTGCTGCTGAGCGCCGACGGCACGGTGGTCAGCTCCGAGCAACTGCTGGAGAAGGCGTGGGACGAGCACATCGACCCGTTCACCAACGTGGTCCGGGTCACGATGATGACCCTCCGCAAGAAACTGGGCGACCCACCGGTGATCGAGACGGTTCCGGGCGTGGGGTACCGGCTTTGACCGGCCCGGCCCGCCCCGGCGAGCATCCCCGCCCCGGCGCCCCCGGCCCGGCGCCCCGCTCCGCCCCGCCGCCGCCGGCGGATCGCCCCCGGGAACTGCTGACCGACCTGCGGAAGCTGCCGAGCCGGATCAGCGTGCGGCTCCGGCTCACCCTGCTCTACGGGCTGCTGTTCTTCCTCGCCGGGGCGCTGCTGCTGTTCGTGACGTACGTGCTGGTCGCCGACATCCTCAGCAACGTCGAGGTGATCGTGCCCGGCGCCTCGGCCGAGCAACTGCACCAGCTCCGGCAGACCTACGTCCACGAGACCATGCAGCAGCTCATCGGCCGCTCGCTGATGGCGCTGGCCGGGATCGGCATCATGGCGCTGGTGCTCGGCTACTTCGTGGCCGACCGGGCGCTGTCGCCACTGCAGCAGGTGACCGCCACGGCCCGCCGGCTGTCCGAGAGCACCCTCCACGAGCGGATCGCCCTGGAGGGGCCGGAGGACGAGATCAAGGAACTGGCCGACACCTTCGACGCCATGCTCGAACGGCTCGGCCACGCCTTCGACTCCCAGAGCCGGTTCGTGGCCAACGCCTCGCACGAGCTGCGCACCCCGCTGGCGATCAACCGCACGCTGCTGGAGGTGGCGCTCGGTGACCCCGAGGCGTCCCAGGACCTCAAGTCGGTCGGCCGCACCCTGCTGGCCACCAACGCCCGCAACGAGCGGCTGATCGAGGGCCTGCTGCTGCTGGCCCGCAGCGAGCGGGAGCTCACCACCCGCATCCCGGTGGACCTGGCCGAGGTCACGGCGACCGCCATGGAGACGCTCGGCGACGACGACGGGAAGCCGGTGATCCATACCGAGCTCACCCCGGCGCCGGCGGTGGGCGACCCGGTGCTGCTGGAGCACATGGCGGGCAACCTGGTCGGCAACGCGCTCAAGCACAACGTCGAGGACGGCGAGGTCTGGGTGCGCACCGGCGAGCTGGACGGGTTCGCCGCGGTCCAGGTGGAGAACACCGGCCCGGTGGTGCCGGCCTACGAGGTCGACCGGCTGTTCGAGCCGTTCCGGCGGCTGCACAACGACCGGGTGGAGTCGGCCAAGGGCGCCGGGCTCGGGCTGTCGATCGTCCGCTCGGTGGTGCGCGCCCACCGCGGCTCCGTCTACGCGGCCCCGCGCCGGGGCGGCGGCCTGGTGGTGACGGTGCGCCTGCCGCTGGCCCGCTGACCCCGGACACGGTACGGGCCGGGCCCCGGAAGAGATCCGCGGCCCGGCCCGATCAGCCCGTCATTCCTTGGTGAGCGTCCCGCTGGCGAGCGGGAGGGAGTCCGACTCGTTGCGGCGCTCCTCGAACCGCAGCGTGGTGCTGCTGATGTAGTAGAAGGTGACGTGGACGTTGATGCAGGTCCCGCTGATGATCGTGACCCGGTAGCTGACCTTGTAGGAGGTGCCGCCCGGCTGGAGCGACATCAGGCCCCGGCAGTCGGAGCCGTTGGAGTAGGTCACCCGGCCGCTGGTCAGGCTGCTGTACATGGTGAACTCGGCGGTCCAGCTCATGGTGGTGCCGCCGGTCTGCAGGCCGCGCCCCTCCCAGGTGCCGCTGAAGTTCGGGTGCACCCCGGAGCCGCCGAACGGGGTGAACGACGGTATGGAGGGCGCGGAGAAGGTGGGGTAGGTCGGGAACGGATCCGGGTCGTCGTCACCCTGGTTGGCCGCGACGGCGACCACCACGACCACCAGCACGAGCAGCAGCACCAGCAGGCAGCCCACCGCGGCGATGACCGGCCCGGTGGAGCCGCCGCCCTGCCGGCCCGGCGGCTGCTGGGGGAAGGGCTGCGGGGTCATCGGCCGCTGCTGGTGCATCGGGGGCGGGGTGGCCGGCCCCTGGTACATGGGCATCGGCTGGGGGGTCATCGGCTGCGGCGGCGGCGTGCTCGGCCCCTGGTACATGGGCATCGGAGGGGGCGTCATCGGCTGCGGCGGCGGGGTCGGGGCCTGCGGCTGCGGCTGCGGCCGCACCGGCGGCGGGGCCGGCAGCTGCGCGGCGATCCGGGTGCCCTGGCCCAGCAGTTCCTCGTGCGCCGGGGCCGGGCTGGCGGGCGCCGCGCCGACATGGCCGAGCAGCTGCAGCAGCAGCTGCGGGGCCTGGGGGCGCTGCCCCGGGTCCTTGTTCAGGCACTGGCCCACGACCTCGCGCAGCGGGCTCTGCAGCGCCGACAGGTCCGGGTCCTTGTTGAGGATGGCGTTGATGATCGCGGGTAGCGCGTCGGCCTCGAACGGCGACTGCCCGGTGGCCGCGAACACCATGGTCGCGCCCCAGGCGAAGATGTCGACCGTCGGCATCAGGGGGGCGCCGGTGAGCTGCTCGGGCGCCAGGTAGCCGGGGGTGCCGACGACCATGCCCGTGGCGGTGACCGCGCTCTCCTGGGAGTTGACCGTGCGGGCGATGCCGAAGTCGACCACCCGGGGCCCGTCGGAGGCGAGCAGCACGTTGTTGGGCTTGAAGTCGCGGTGGACGATGCCGGCCTCGTGGATCGCCGCGAGGGCGGTCACCGTGCCGATGGCGAGCTGTTCGAGCTCGGCCGGGCCCAGCGGACCGTTCTGCGAGATGACGTCGTGCAGCGAGGGGCCGTCGATGAACTCGCTGACGATGTACGGCTTGTCGCCCTGGACGTCGGCCTCGAGGACCCGGGCGGTGCAGAAGGGCGCGACCTTCTGTGCCGCGGAGACCTCCCGGACGAAGCGGGCCCGGGCCGCCGGGTCGGTGGCCATCTGGGCGTGCAGCAGCTTGATGGCGACGTACTCGCCCTGGCGGTCGCGGCCCAGGTAGACGGCGCCCTGGCCCCCTGCACCAAGCCGCCCCAGAACTTCGAACTGCCCCAGTGACCGAGGATCGGTCGGCTCTAGGGGAGCGGCTTCCGGCATGTGACCCCTCCTGCTGTTTTCGGCGCCCCGTCGGCGGGCACGATATCGCGATACTTACGACGTTTCACCGGACTGCCTGGTTCGACTAGTGCTCATTCTGGATTTCGTGGAGATTCCATGGGGCCCGATCCGCGCGTGAGGGGACAGGAGGGGTATGATCCCGCCGCCGCGGGTCTTCTCGGGAGGTCCCGGTCCCGATTCGGTGCGCTTACCTGACAGCGCGTGTGACCTGTACCACATTCGCCGGGATTGGTCTGGGTGACGGCTGTCACTGAAGTGACTCGTCGCGCCTTGCGTGTCCGGGGTCACCACCCGTGACAGAATTTCCCGCCCGGATCGGGCACAAGAACGCACTCCCGAGCGTTAGATCCGCGCGACGGGGCGCATATACGAGCAAGGGGGATGGAGATAGAAGATGGCGACCGATTACGACAGCCCACGCAAGACCGACGACGACATCAACGAGGACAGCCTCCAGGAGCTGCAGGCCCGCCGTGCCGACAAGGCGGCCAGCATCATCGACGAGGACCTCGACGCGGGTGAGGTCGCCGAGCTGCCGGGCGCGGACCTGTCCAACGAGGAACTCACCTTCCGGGTGGTTCCGCGGCAGGCCGACGAGTTCACCTGCACGCGCTGCTTCCTCGTGCACCACCGCAGCCAACTGGCCGAGGAGCGTAACGGCCAGCCGGTCTGCCGCGAGTGTGCGGCCTGACCTGGGAGTCCCATGTCAGGTGAGGCGGAACGGAGACCGGCCGACGGTGACGCCGAGGAGATCGGCAGGCTGATCGGCCGGCTGTCCGGCGACGAGAAGATGGACCGGGAGACGCGGGGGCGCCTGCTCGTCCGGCTGGCCCGACTCTTGGGTACGGGCGGCCGGCGGGCGGGCGCCACCGGCCGTGCCGGCGGACGCCGGCTCGCCGACCTGCTGATCGAAGCCGGGCCGCACATCCCGGTCCGCGACCTGGAGACGCTGCGGCGCCACCACCACGGGCTGCTGGGGGAGCAGCTCGCCGACAGCCTGGTCCGGGTCGCCGTCAACAACACCACGCTGGTCGGCGCCGCCGGAGGAGCGCTGTCCGCGGTGCAGTTCACCGCCCCGCCCCTGCTGCTGTCGACTCCCGCCCAGCTCGCGGCCGAGACGCTGGCCCTCGCCGCGATCGAGGTCAAGCTGATCGCCGAGCTGCACGAGGTCTACGGGGTCCAGGTCCCCGGTTCGGTACGGGACCGGGGCACGCTCTTCGTCTCGTCCTGGGCCCGGCAGCGCGGGATCAACCCGCTCGACCCCGGCTCGCTGACCGTGGCCCTGGGCGCCGCCGCCCGGACGGCCATCAGCAGGCGGCTGCTGCGCACCCTCGGCCGCACCATGACCACCATGGGCCCGTTCCTCACCGGGGCGATCGCCGGCGGCGCGCTCAACCGCGCCGCCACCAAGAAACTGGCCGACGTCGTCCGCGCCGACCTGCGCCGGCACCTCGGCCCCGCCCCCGACCGGCGGGCGCTGCCCTGACGCCCGCCGCCGGGCTCCTTCCCTCGGCTCAGACGTCGGCCCGGAAGTGCTCCGGCGCCTTACCGGTGCCCTTGGCCCACTGCCGGGCCGCCGCCCGGGTGGCCAGCAGCCGGGCGACCTCCATGCCCACACCCATCAGGACCGCCCAGGCCAGGGCCTCCCGCAGCGCGACGTCGGGCGACTCGGGGTTGGTCGGCGGCTCCTTGCCGGTGCTCTTCTTCCAGGCGGCGGTGATCGCCTTACGGGCCACCCAGCCGCCCGCGAAGGCCGCCCCCGCGGCCGTGACGCGCCAGCCCATGTCGCCCCTGTCAGCCATCGCTCATCCTCCGCTCACCGCTCCCGCCACCGTCTGCGGCGGGTTCTGATCGACGCTATCGAACAGACCGGCGTGCTCGTTCCCGGACCGCGGGTTAATAAGCACCGGGCCGGGCGCCGTGTCAATACCATGGAGCGCATGACCGGACAGCCGCGTACCCCACAGGTCCCCGCCAAGCCCTCGCTCGACGGCCTGGAGAGCACCTGGGTACGCCGCTGGGACGCCGACGGGGTCCACCGCTTCGACCGCACCCGGCCGCGCGCGGAGGTCTACTCGATCGACACGCCACCGCCGACGGTCAGCGGCTCCCTGCACGTCGGCCACGTTTTTTCCTACACCCACACCGACACCGTCGCCCGCTTCCACCGGATGCGCGGCCGCGCGGTCTTCTACCCGATGGGCTGGGACGACAACGGCCTGCCGACCGAGCGCCGGGTGCAGAACTTCTTCGGAGTGCGCTGCGACCCGTCCCTGCCCTACGACCCCGGCTTCGAGCCGCCGGCCGAGCCCGACCCCCGGCGCCAGCTCCCGGTGAGCCGGCGCAACTTCATCGAGCTGTGCGAGCGGCTCACCGCGGTCGACGAGCGGGCGTTCGAGGAGATGTGGCGCCGCATCGGCCTGTCGGTCGACTGGGACCACCTCTACACCACCATCGGCGACCGCGCCCGGGCCGCCTCGCAGCGGGCGTTCCTGCGCAACCTGGCCCGCGGTGAGGCGTACCTCGCCGAGGCGCCCACCCTGTGGGACGTCACCTTCCGCACCGCCGTCGCCCAGGCCGAACTGGAGGACCGCGACCACGCCGGCGCCTTCCACCGGATCCGGTTCGACGCCGGCGAGCGGCCGGTGTACGTCGAGACCACCCGGCCGGAACTGCTGCCCGCCTGCGTCGCGCTGGTCACCCACCCCGACGACGAGCGCTACCGGGAACTGGTCGGCCGCACCGCCCGCACCCCCGTGTTCGGCGTCGAGGTGCCGATCCTCGCCCACCGGCTGGCCGACCCCGACAAGGGGTCCGGCCTGGTGATGGTCTGCACCTTCGGCGACGTCAACGACGTCGTCTGGTGGCGCGAGCTCGACCTGCCCACCCGGCCGGTCCTCGGCCGCGACGGGCGGCTGCTGCCCGACCCCCCGGCGGACGTCCCGGCCGGGCCGTACTCCCGGCTCGCGGGCAAGACCGTCTTCTCGGCCAAGGAGGCCATGGTCGAGCTGCTGCGCGAGTCGGGCGACCTCGACGACGACCCGCGCCCGGTCACCCGGCCGGTGAAGTTCTACGAGAAGGGGAACAAGCCGCTCGAGATCGTGACCACCCGCCAGTGGTACCTGCGCAACGGGGGCCGCGACACCGACCTGCGGGACGCGCTGCTGGAACGCGGCCGGGAACTGCACTGGCACCCGCCGTACATGCGGGCCCGGTACGAGAACTGGGTGGCCGGGCTGGCCGGCGACTGGCTCGTCTCCCGGCAGCGGTTCTTCGGCGTGCCGATCCCGGTCTGGTACCCGCTGGACGACTCCGGCGAGCCCGTCCACGACCGGCCGATCACGCCGGCCGAGGCGCTGCTGCCGGTCGACCCGTCCTCGGACGTCCCGCCCGGGTACACCGAGGAGCAGCGGGGCCGGCCGGGCGGCTTCGTCGGCGACCCCGACGTCATGGACACCTGGGCCACCTCCTCGCTGACCCCGCAGATCGCGGGCGGCTGGGAGCGGGACCCCGACCTGTTCGGCCGGGTCTTCCCCTACGACCTGCGGCCGCAGGCGCACGACATCATCCGGACCTGGCTGTTCTCGACCGTCGTCCGCGCGCACGCCGAGCACGGCACGGTGCCGTGGACCGACGTTGCGCTGTCGGGCTGGATCCTCGACCCCGACCGCAAGAAGATGTCCAAGTCCAAGGGCAACGTGGTCACCCCGATCGCGCTGCTGGAGGAGTACGGCTCCGACGCGGTGCGGTACTGGGCGGCCAGCGGGCGGCCGGGCACCGACACCGCCTTCGACACCGGCCAGATCAAGATCGGCCGGCGGCTGGCCATCAAGATCCTCAACGCCTCGAAGTTCGTCCTCGGGCTGGGCGGGGTCCGGGCCGGGACGGTCACCGAACCGCTCGACCTGGCCATGCTCGCCGGGCTGGCCGACGTGGTCGACGAGACCACCCGGGCGTTCGAGGGCTACGACTACACCCGGGCACTGGAGCGGACCGAACGGTTCTTCTGGGAGTTCTGCGACGACTACCTGGAACTGGTCAAGCAGCGCGCCTACGGCGAGGGGGCCGGCGCGGAGTCCGCGCGGGTCGCGCTGCACACCGCGCTGTCGGTGCTGCTGCGGCTGTTCGCCCCGTTCCTGCCGTTCGTCACCGAAGAGGTGTGGTCCTGGTGGCAGGAGGGCTCGGTGCACCGGGCCGCCTGGCCCGAACCGGGCGAGCTGCCCGCCGGCGGCGACCCCGCGGTTCTCGCGGCCACCGCCGACGCGCTCCGGCAGATCCGCAAGGCCAAGTCCGAGGCCAGGGTCTCCATGCGCGCCGTGGTCTCCCACGCCCGGGTCAGCGGAGCCCGGGCCCGGGGGGTCGTCCCGACCGACCTCAACGCGGCGGGCCACATCGCCGAACTCGACCTCGACACCACCCCCGACCCCGACTTCACCGTCGAGGTCACGCTCGCCTGAGGTCGGCTCATCCGATCCTCAGCTCAGGGGGAGTACCGCCAGGGCGGTGAGGGCCGCGGCGTTCCTGATCCAGGGCAGCCGGGCGGCGACCCGGGCGGCCCGGGCCGGGTCGCGGGAGGCGAGGGCGAGGCCGGCGCTGAGCGCCCGGCCCAGGCCGAAGGCGGCCCCGGCGAGCAGCGTCGCGACCAGGCCCGGCCCGGCCAGGAGCAGGCCGAGCGCCAGGACGTACGGTGCGGTCGCGGAGACGTAGGTGCGCAGCCCGGTGCCCAGCTCGAACCCGAACCGGAGCGCGCCCCGCCGGGCCCGGCGGGCCAGCACCTCCGGCGGGATCTGCCGGGCGTTCTGCGGCAGCGGGACGCGCACCAGGCCCAGCTCGCGCAGCACGCCCACCGCGGCGAGGGCGAGGAGACCGGCCGTGCGGGCGGCGGGCGGCAGCGGCGCGGTCAGCCCGGACAGCAGCCAGATCCCCGCGCCGGTGAGCGTGCCCCCGAGCAGCAGCCCGAGGGTGAAGACGGCCAGGACGTCGCCCTGCCGTATCCGGCCCCGCCAACCTGGCGAGAACAGCACGGATTCGCTGTTACGCGTTCAAACCGAGCCGGACAGGGCGTACCCGGCCAGCGCCCCGACCGCGGCCCAGCCCAGCACCCGGTGCTCCAGGGCCACGGCGGCCACCGCCAGCAGGGCGAGCACGGGCACCGGCAGCAGCGGTTCGGACAACCTCCGGCGGGCCCGGCCGGCGGTCAGTTCCGGCATGCCACCGGCCACCGGCAGATCGTGCGGTAGTAGGCGCCGCTCCGGCCGCGCTTCCACCCGTCGTGGCA
This sequence comes from Actinomadura craniellae, assembly GCF_003289645.1. Classification (GTDB taxonomy): domain Bacteria; phylum Actinomycetota; class Actinomycetes; order Streptosporangiales; family Streptosporangiaceae; genus Actinomadura_D; species Actinomadura_D craniellae. The sequence continues at coordinate 9,365 of NZ_QLYX01000017.1, forward strand.
GCGCCAGGTGATCGAGCGGCTGCACCGCCCGCACCGGCGGCCGTACGCCCACCGCCAGCCGTCCCAGCCCCGGCCGTGGCAGGTGCCGGGCCGCAGCCGGTACCGGTCCCCGGACTTGCTGGAGTGGTGGAACCCCCGGCGGGGGCCGTCCTGCCGGCAGCAGTCGGCGCACACCAGGCTGGGCCCGCAGCCGGGCGAGCAGTCGTGCCCGGCGGCGTAGGAGGGGCAGCGCCAGTAGATGTCGTAGAAACCGGTCAGGCCGTCCGGGCCGTCCCACAGGCTGTAGCCCGCGGCCAGCGCCTGCCGGGCGGGCGGGAGGACACCGAGCACGGCCAGCCCCAGCGAGCCTCCGGCGGCGACCAGGCCACCGAGCACCGCCCGGCGTCCCGGCCGCAGCGTCCCGCGCTCCGCCGGGCCCCGCCGCCGCACCCGGTCCGCCCCCTCGGGGCGCGGTCCCGTCAGCGGCGGGATGTCGTCGAGCCGTAGTCCGGACTCGCTCACCCCGGAACCCCGGCGGCGGACGGGGCCGTCTCCCGGGCCCGCACCCGGTCGAGGAAGGAGCGCAGCGCGGCGGGGGAGCCGACGGGCTCGGCGCCCAGGACACGGCCCGTGCCGCCGACGACGACCGCGAACGGGGTGGCGGGGATCCGGTAGGCGTCGAAGAGTTCGGGCTCCCCGGCCAGCACCGGGATCCCGGCCACCGGCGCGGGCCCGGCGAAGATCGCCCGCACCGGTGTGCCGTCGATCCGCTCGGCCGCCGCCAGCACCTCGGGGCAGGAACCGCAGTCGGCGTCGAGGAAGAGCAGCAGGCCGGGGCCGAGCCGGTCGAAGGCCGGGGCGGAACCGCCCGGCGGCGGGCCCAGGGTGGCCGGCCGGCCCCCGGAGCCCAGCGCGTGCACCTGCCGGACCAGCCCGGCGACCACCAGGCTCAGCAGAAGAATCGCCGTCCACGACAGCAGCAGCGCGCTGATCTGGAAACTCATGTCGCCCTCCCCGTGCTCGTGACGTCGTTCATGGAGTTGTTCATGGCGTGCGGAAGCGTCCACAGCAGGACTGCCAGGGAAACCCCCGCGAGCAGGGCCACCGGCGTCTCCGGGCCCCAGCCGGGCGGCCGGGCCGCTCCGACCGCGGCCAGGGCGGCCAGCGCGCCCGCCCGTCCCACCACCCAGCCGGTCAGCGGGGTGCCGGCGGGCCCGCAGCCGCAGGGCGGAGCGGGCCGGCCGGCCCGGGCCAGCACCAGCGCCCCGTACAGCGCATACGCCACCAGAAGGACGGCCGCCGCCGCCAGAGCCACCCGGAGCAGCCCCGGCCGATCGGCCCAGGCGGCGCCCAGCACCCCCAGCAGGGCCTCCGCGGCGGTCGCCGCCGCCGCCACCGGCCGGGCCCGCCGGCCGGGCAGCACCCGGTGGGCGCGCAGCGCCGCCGGCAGCGCCCCCGGCCGGCCCAGCCGTCCCGCCGCCGCGCCGAGCAGCACCAGCGGCACGGTCACCGCGGCGATCTGGCCGAGGAGCGCGATCACGCGGGGGCCGCCTCGACGTTCAGGCCCGCCAGCCGGTCGGGCACCTCCGCGGCGTGTTCCTCGTCCGGTGGCAGCACCGTGACCAGCGCGGTGTCCGTCGCCAGCACGAAGTAGACGCCCTGGTCCTCGACCTCGTCCCGGAACAGCTCGCCGCTCGCCAGCCGGGCGCCGGGCCAGGGCGGCAGTTGCCGGGCGGTCCGCTCGGTGAGCGGGCTGATCTCCAGCAGCCCGACCTCGGGGACCTCCTTCACCAGCGCGGCAGGCTCGGCGAGGGCGGCCCGGCGGGCGGGCGAGAGGGTGACTCCGTCGGTGTGCTCGGCGGGCCGGAGCAGGTCGAACAGCGCGACGGCGTCGGCGGCCCGGGCGTGGTACAGGTGGGTGAAGGCGGCGTGCTCGCGGCCCTCCCACACCGCCGCCAGCACCTGCTCGGCCAGGCCGGCGCGGCTGTCGCGGACGGTGGTCCGGCCGATCCGCAGCCGCCCGTCGCGCACCCGGAACTCCTCGTCGAAGGACCGGACGCCGAGGTCGGCGGCCCAGGCCAGCGCGGAGCCCCGGGCCCCGCCGTGGACCTCGTGCATCCGGCCCGCGGCGGCGATCCGGGCCACGCAGGTGTAGGGGCGTCCCAGGTCGAGGGCGCCGGCCAGGCTGATGCGGGTCCCGTCGAGGGTCCGGTGCACGATTCGTCGTACTGATCCGACCACCGTGCCAGCGTGGCCACCCGCACCGCGGTGGCCGAGCCGCCGGGCGGGAGGCAGGCCGAGGCTTTGCCGGGCGCATAACCCGGATTGTTCAGCCTGCCCGGACCGGTCATCGCCGTGCAACGGGTAAGGTCGCGCATCGTGAACCGTTCGCCGCTGACCACGTCCCCGTCCCGGCCCGCCCCCTCCTACCGGGAGGTGAACCGGTGACCGAGAAGGTCGACGTTCTGCTGCTGCGGCTCGACCCGGAACTGCCACCTCCTTCCTACGCCCACCCCGGTGACGCCGGCGCCGACCTGGTCACGGCCGTCGACGTGGTGCTGCCCCCGGGGGAGCGGGCGGTGGTGCCCACCGGCATCGCGATCGCCCTGCCGGACGGCTACGCGGCCTTCATTCACCCCCGCTCCGGTTTGGGCGCTAAGTTGGGGGTGACGCTCGTCAACGCGCCGGGCACGGTCGACGCCGGCTATCGCGGCGAGATCAAGGTGACCTTGCTCAACACCGACATCCGCGAGACCGTACGGCTGCGGCGCGGTGACCGCGTCGCGCAGATGGTCGTCCAGCGGGTCGGGCACGCGGTGTTCCACGAGGTCGAGGCGTTGCCCGGGTCGGCTCGGGGCGCAGCCGGTTTCGGCTCCACCGGAGGACTGTCCGCCGCCGGGGCGGCCAGTGAGCACAACAGCGAAGAAGGAGCGTGAATCGTGGGCTTTCGACGTCGTCGTGAGGCCGAGGCGCCCGACGAGAACCTCGAACCGACCGACGAGCAGTCGGACGAGGTCGAGGAGACCGAAGAGGTCGCCGCCGTCGAGGGCGGGCCGTGGGACTCCGAGGACGCCTACCCCGAGATGCAGCGGCTCGACTTCGGCGCGTTCCAGGTACCGGTCGCGCAGGGGCTGGGCTTCCAGGTCAACTTCGAGGCCACCGAGGTCGACGAGGAGGGCAACCCGGTGAACGGGCGGCCCGTCGCCGTGCTGGTGCAGCACAGCGAGAGCATGCTCCAGATCCAGGCCTTCGCCGCGCCCAAGCGCAGCGGCATCTGGGCCGAGATCCGGCGCGAGACCTCACAGGAGATCGTGGAGCAGGGCGGCGGGCAGGTCCAGGACGAGGAGGGGCCGTTCGGCCCCGAACTGCTGGCGATGATCCCGGCCCCGCTCACCCCGGAGGTCCTGGAGCAGATGCCGCCGGAACTGCGCGAGCAGATCCCGGCCGAGTTCATCGAGCAGGGCTGGGCTCCGCAGATCATCCGGTTCCTCGGGGTCGACGGGCCGCGCTGGTTCCTCCAGGGTGTGGTGCAGGGCGCGGCCATCGAGGACGAGGAGCAGTGGCAGGTCCTGGAGGACGTGTTCCGCAACATCGTGGTGAACCGCGGCGAGCAGCCGATGCCGCCCCGGGAGCTGCTGGAGCTGACCCTGCCGCAGGAGTTCACCGAGGGCGCCGAGGCCGAGGAGGAAGAGGCCGAGGAGATGCTCGACCCGTTCGAGCGCGGCCCGGAGATCACCGAGGTCCGCTGAGGCTCCGCACGCCGGCCGGCACACCCTCGCGGGCGTGCCGGCCGTGGTGTCCCACCGGGCGTCTCACAGCTCGATCAGCTCGAACGGCATGGCGTGGGTGATCCCCACCCGGCTGCCGGTGCCCGCCGCGATCCCGGTGAGGAAGGCGTCCGGGTCGAAGTCCTGGCCCAGGTTCTCGAAGTAGATCCGGTGCGCTCGCAGCGACGCGACGCCCGCCGCCAGGTGGCCGGTCACGTCGACGTAGTGGCCCGCGGCCGGCGAGTTCGCGAAGAGCGCGAACCGCACCCCCTGCCAGGGCTCCTCGGCGAGGTCGCGGAAGACCCACCGGTTGGCGGCGTCGCGGACCGCGTCGGCGACCGCCAGGCCGAGCACCCGGTGGTCGGCCATGTTGAAGCCCTGCCCGCCCGCCCAGGTCTCGCGGAAGTTGAGCGACACGACGACGTCCGGCCGGTGCCGCCGGATCGCCCGGGCCAGGTCGCGGCGGAGCGGCAGCCCGTATTCGAGCATCCCGTCCGGGTGGTCCAGGAACTCCACCGTCTCGACGCCCACCAGGCGGGCCGCGGCCACCTGCTCCTCGGCCCGGATCCGGGCCACCTCGGCCGGGTCCATCGAGTCGATCCCGGCCTCGCCGCGGGTGGCCAGCAGCTGGACGACCTCCTTGCCTGCCGCGGTCCAGCGGGCGATGGCCGCCGACGCGCCGTACTCGAGATCGTCGGGGTGGGCCACGATGGTCAGCGCGCGCTGCCAGTCCTCAGGTACGGGTTCCATGGGAGCAAGCTAGCTGGCCCGCCTCGGGCATCGTGCAGTACCCACCGGTATCCCCATGATCGGTGTAGTGGGGACAGACGTCACTTGCCGGAAACCGGACGCTTTCATGGGGCGAGGCATGCCCTACGCTTCGAACCATGGACGAGGAGCCGGCGACATCGGCGCCGAGCGGCGGCCTGCGGCGATTCCTGCGCAGGTTCACCTCCAGCAAGGCCGAACAGGAAGCCGCCGACCTGCAGGAGACCGCCGACCGCGAGGGGGCGACCCCGATCGTGGCCTGCGGGGAACGCAAGCGGGTTCGCGTGGCCGGTACGCTACGTACGGTGACGTTGCGCCCCCGGGGCGGAGCCCCCGCGCTGGAGGCCGAACTCTACGACGGCACCGACGTGATCAACCTGGTCTGGCTCGGCCGGCGTAAGATCGCCGGAATCGAGCCGGGACGCCGGCTCAGCGCCGAGGCGCTGGTCAGCGTGCAGGACGGTCGCAAAGTCATGTTCAACCCCCGCTACGAGCTGAGAGGCGGCGCGTGAGCGACCGTTCCGACACCGCCGCGTCCGGCGAGACCGCCCGGGCCGAGGCCCGCGCGCACGACACCGTGGAAGCGGTGGTGCGCACCCAGCTGAGCCGGGCCCTGGGCGGGGTCCGCGGCATGATCGAGGCCGCGGTGCCCACCATCGGCTTCACCACGACGTACGTGATCACCAAGGAGCTGCGGCTCGCCCTGGGGGTCGGCGTCGCGTCTGCGGTGCTGCTGCTGATCGTCCGGGTGGTCCAGCGCTCGACCCCCCAGTTCGTGCTGAACAGCCTGTTCGGCATCGCCGTCGCGGCGTTCTTCGCGCTGCGCTCGGGCAACGCGGCCGACGCGTTCCTGCCCGGCATCCTCTACAACGCCGGCTACGCGGTCGCGATGGTCTTCTCGATCCTGATTCGCTGGCCGGTCGTGGGCTTCATGATCGGTTCGGTCACCGGCGACCCCACGGCCTGGCGGTCCGATCCGGGCATCGTCCGGCTCTGCTCCCGGCTGACCTGGCTGCTGGTACTGCCCTGCGCGCTGCGGGTGGCCGTGCAGTACCCGCTCTACCTCGCCGGGGAGAGCGCGGTCGGCTGGCTGGGCACGTCGAAGATCGTCCTGGGCTGGCCGCTCCAGGTGGCCTCGCTGGCCGCGATGGTCTGGCTGCTCGCGCGCGGCCGGACCCCGCTGGTGCGGCAGGGCCCGGACACCGGCTCCGGGAACTCCCCGGCGTCCTAGCGGCGGGACGACAGCAGGTCCGCCAGTTCCTCCTCGACGTCCTGGACGGCGACGAACATCAGCTCGTCCCCGGCCTCCAGGGTGTCGTCGGCGGTCGGCACCAGCACCCGCCCCTCCCGCAGGATCGCCACCAGGGCGGTGTCGCGGGGCCAGGCCACCGAGCCGACCCGGCTGCCGGACAGCGGGGCGTCCTCGGGCAGGGTGAGCTCGACCAGGTTGGCCTCGCCCTGGCGGAACGTCATCAGCCGGACCAGGTCACCGACGCTCACCGCCTCCTCCACCAGCGCCGACAGCAGGCGCGGGGTGGAGACGGCGACGTCCACCCCCCACGACTCGTTGAACAGCCACTCGTTCTTGGGGTGGTTGATCCGGGCGACCACCCGCGGCACCCCGTACTCGGTCTTGGCCAGCAGCGAGACCACCAGGTTGACCTTGTCGTCGCCGCTGGAGGCCACCACCACCTGGCAGCGCTGCAGCGCCGCGTCGTCGAGGGAGGCGATCTCGCAGGCGTCGGCCAGCAGCCACTCGGCCCGGGGGACCACCTCGACCTTGATGGCCTTGGGGTCCTTGTCGATCAGCAGGACCTCGTGGCCGTTCTCCAGCAGTTCCTGGGCGATGGAGCGGCCTACCGCCCCGGCCCCCGCGATGGCGACCCTCATCACTCGTCCCCCTCGAATCGGGCGGCCACGGCCTGGTTGATGCGCTGCATGTCGTCGGCGCGGGCCATCACGTGCACGAGGTCGCCGTCCTGGATCACCGTCTCGGGGGTCGGCACCACCGCCTCGCCCATCCGGGACAGGTAGGCGACCCGGGTGCGTACCGCCTCCTCCAGCGCGGTCACCTTGGAGCCGATCCAGGAGGCGTCGACGTGCAGCTCGGCCAGCACCACCGCGCCGGTCGGGTCGCGCCACTGCGGCTCGTGCCCCTCCGGCAGCAGCCGCCGCAGCATCTGGTCGGCGGTCCACCGCACCGTCGCCACGGTCGGGATGCCCAGCCGCTGGTAGACCTCGGCCCGCCGGGGGTCGTAGATGCGGGCGACGACGTTGTCGATGCCGAACGTCTCCCGGGCGACCCGAGCCGAGATGATGTTGGAGTTGTCGCCGCTGCTCACGGCGACGAAGGCGGACGCCCGCTCGATGTCGGCCTCGACCAGGACGTCGCGGTCGAAGCCGAACCCGGTGACACGGCGGCCCTTGAACCCGCCGCGCAGCCGACGGAAGGACTCGGGGCTCTGGTCGATGATGGCCACCGAATGCCCCTTGTCCTCCAGGATGTGCGCCAGCGTCGAACCGACGCGCCCGCACCCCATGATCACGATATGCACGGACCCGCTTCCTCCCGATGTCGTGGATCGATCCCCATTGATGATCCTTGACGGTCCGAACCTACACATCCACCGTGACCAGTCTTACCCCCCACCAAGAGGGGATGCGACGGACAGGCCGCTGACCGGCGGGGACTAGAGTCTGCGACGTGTCGAAGGCTCCGGACCTCGTCAAGAGGCTCATGCTCGGTAGGGCGCTGCGCAGCACCGAGGCGCACGAGCAGCTGCTGCCCAAGCGGATCGCCCTCCCGGTCTTCGCCAGCGACGCGCTGTCCTCGGTGGCGTACGCGCCGCAGGAGATCCTGGTCACCCTGGGCATCGCCGGCCTGGCGGCCTACCACTTCACCCCGTGGGTGGGGCTCGCGGTCGTGGTGGTGCTGCTGACCGTGGTGGCCTCCTACCGGCAGAACGTCCGCGCCTACACCAGCGGCGGCGGCGACTTCGAGGTGGCCACCGAGAACCTGGGCGGCAACTGGGGCGTGGTGGTGGCGAGCGCGCTGCTGGTCGACTACACGCTGACGGTGGCCGTGTCGGTGTCCTCGGCCGTCGACAACCTCGGCGCCTTCGTCGAACCGCTGAAAGAGCACCAGGTGCTCGGCGCCATCGTCATCGTGGTGATCCTCACCGTGCTGAACCTGCGCGGGCTGAAGGAGTCGGGCATCGCCTTCGCCATCCCGACCTACCTGTTCATGTTCGGCATTTTCAGCATGATGGTGTGGGGGTTCATCCGGCTGCTGCTCGGCGACGACCTGCGGGCCGAGACCGCCGGGCTCGAGGTCCGCGGCGAGGAGATGGGCCTGGCCGGGTTCGCCCTGGTCTTCTTGCTGATGCGGGCGTTCGCGTCCGGCTGTGCGGCGCTGACGGGCGTCGAGGCGATCAGCAACGGGGTCCCGGCGTTCAGGAAGCCCAAGGGGCCGAACGCCGCCGCCACGCTGCTCATGCTCGGCGTGATCGCCGTGACGATGTTCAGCGGCGTGACCGCCCTGGCCTACATCACGGACGCCAAGTTCGCCGACCCCGGCCACGGCAGCCACCTGTACGACCCGGCCACCGGCCAGGAGGTCCTACACCAGGACCCGGTGGTCGCCCAGGTGGCCCAGACCGTCTTCGACAACTTCCCGCCGATGTTCTTCTACGTCACGCTGATGACGGCGCTGATCCTGGTGCTGGCGGCCAACACCGCCTACAACGGGTTCCCGGTGCTCGCCTCGGTGCTGGCGCAGAACCGCTACCTGCCCCGGCAGCTGCACACCCGGGGCGACCGGCTGGCCTTCAGCAACGGCATCATCATCCTGGCCACCGCGGCGGGGCTGCTGATCTACGCCTACGACGCCGAGGTCAGCAAGCTGATCCAGCTGTACATCCTGGGCGTCTTCGTCTCGTTCACGGTGAGCCAGACCGGCATGGTCCGGCACTGGAACCGGCTGCTGCGCACCGAGACCGACACCGTCCGGCGCCGCGAGATGGTGCGTGCCCGGGCCATCAACACGTTCGGCCTGCTGCTGACCGGCACGGTGCTGGTCGTCGTGCTGGTCACCAAGTTCACGCACGGCGCCTACATCGTCTGCATCGCGATGCCCGTGCTGTACGCGCTGATGAAGTCGATCCGCCGGCACTACGACCGGGTCGCGGTGGAACTGGTGCCCACCGGCGAGGACGTCACGTTGCCGGCCCGCAACCACGCCATCGTGCTGGTCTCCCAGATCCACAAGCCCACCCTGCGCGCCCTGGCCTACGCCCGGGCCACCCGGCCCTCCACCCTGGAGGCGATCACCGTGGCGGTGGACTCCACCGAGTCGGGACGGCTCCAGGACGAGTGGGAGGACCTCGACCTGCCGGTCCCGCTGAAGATCCTCGACTCGCCGTACCGCGAGATCACCCGGCCGGTGCTGGAGTACGTCAAGAGCGTGCGGCGGCGCAGCCCGCGCGACGTGGTGACCGTGTTCATCCCCGAGTACGTGGTGGGCCACTGGTGGGAGCACCTGCTGCACAACCAGAGCGCGCTGCGGCTCAAGGGCCGGCTGCTGTTCCAGCCCGGCGTGATGGTGACCAGCGTGCCCTGGCAGCTCCGCTCGTCCGACCGGCTCAAGGGCCGCCCCGAGCCGCGGGGGCCGGGAGCGGTCCGGCGCCCGCCCCGGCGTCCCCCGGGCGGGGACCAGGGGAGCGCGGACGGCGGTATCGTTGCCAAGCGTGACTGAACGCACCCCCACCACGACCGCTGATCTGCTGGAACTCGAGATCGGGCCCGTCGCCCACGGAGGGTGGTGCGTCGCCCGGCACGAGGGCCGGGTGGTGTTCGTCCGGCACGCGCTGCCGGGCGAGCGCGTGCGCGCCCGGGTGACCGAGGAGAGCAAGAGCTTCCTGCGCGCCGACGCGGTGGAGATCATCGAGGCGTCCCCCGACCGGGTGGAGCCGCCCTGCCCGTTCGCCGGGCCCGGCCGGTGCGGCGGCTGCGACTGGCAGCACGCCTCGCTGCCCGCCCAGCGCCGGCTCAAGGCCGCGGTGGTCGAGGAGCAGCTGCGCCGGCTGGCCGGCATCGAGCGCACGGTCCTGGTCGAGGAGATCCCCATTCCCTACGTGGAGGGGCTGGAGAACGCCCCGGTGGTCGGGCCCGGGCTGGGCTGGCGCACCCGGGTGCAGTACGCGGTGCGCGGCGACGGCGGGGTGGGGCTGCGCCGGCACCGGTCGCACTCGATCGAGCCGATCGACGAGTGCCTGATCGCGCACCCCGGGGTCGAGGAGATGGGCATCGAGCGCAAGCGCTGGCCCGGCGCCTCCGGGGTGGAGGGCATCGTCTCGGCCGGCACTGGCGACCGCCTGGTGGTGCTGTCGGAGCGGCGCGGCCGGGACCGGCGGCCGGTCCGGGTGCCCCGGCTGGACGTTCCGGTCCGGTTGGTCCGCGGCCGGGCCGAGCCGGGCCGCGCCCTCCCGTTCGTCCGCGAGGAGGTGGCCGGGCGGCTGTGGCAGGTCAGCGGCAGCGGGTTCTGGCAGGTGCACCCCGGCGCCGCCCAGGTCCTGGCCGATGGGTTGCTGGACGCGCTGGAGCCCCGGCCCGGCGAGATCGTCGTCGACCTCTACTGCGGGGTCGGGCTGTTCGCCGGGGTGCTGGGTGAGCGGGTCGGCCGGAACGGGCTGGTCGTCGGGATCGAGTCCGACGGGCAGGCGGTCCGCGACGCCCGGTTCAACCTGCGCGACCTGCCGCAGGTGTCGGTCGAGCGCGGCCGGGTCGAGGAGGTCCTCGACGGGCTGGAGTTCGCCCGCCGCGACCACGGCGGCCGGCGCGCCTCCGGAAGCCTGATGCACCAGGCCGACCTCGTGGTGCTCGACCCGCCCCGGTCCGGAGCCGGCCGCGAGGTGGTCGACCGGATCGCCGGGCTCGCCGGACGCAAGATCGGTTACGTGTCCTGCGATCCGGCCACCCTCGCCCGCGACCTGGGCTACTTCGGCGAGCGTGGCTGGACCGTGGAGTCGCTGCGCGCCTTCGACGCCTTCCCCATGACCCACCATGTGGAGATGCTGGCGACCCTGGTCCGGGGGTAGCGGGCCGGGCGCCTCGCCCAAGCGTTCTCGCCCGCCGCTCGATGGCCCTCCATCGAGGCGGACATTTGATTACGTTCCGTGGTGACACGCGTGCGCTGTGCTGGCGGATCATGCCGGGGCCCATTAGAACGGTGACCCGACGCAATCGCTCCGCCAGGTCACGAGGGGACCGCAATGATCCGCACAGCCAGCCGCCGGACCGGCGCCCGTGCCGCCGTCGTGGCGACGACGATGGCGTTCTCGGGGATTCCGCTGCTCGGTGCCGTCGTGCCGGCCCTGGCCGACGGCCCGGTCATCGTGCAGCCCAAACGCCAGTACGCGCCGCGGCCGGCCGCTCCGCCGCCCCGGCGGGCCAGGCCCGCTCGGCCGGCCAAGAAGGCTCGCCCGGGCAGGCCGGGCAAGCCGGGCAAGCCGGGGAAGCCCGACAGGCCGGGGAAGCCGGGCCGGCCGGGGAAGCCGGGCCGGCCCGGCACGAAGGTCCGCCCGCCCGGCCTGGGGCTGGACCTCACCGGCCCCACGTCCCCCGTGGTCCCCGGCAAGGTCTACGGCTGGCCGTACGCGGTGACCAACACGGGCGGCGTGCCGCTGGGCCAGGTGGTGCTCTCGACCCCGCTGGGCAAGGGCCTGGAGTTCGTCTCCGCGGGGCAGAACTGCTCCTTCCGGGACGGGGCGGCCGTCTGCCAGCTCGGCCCGCTGAAGCCGGGCGAGACCACGAAGGGCACGATCACCACCAAGGTGTCCGACACCGCGCGGCCGGGCACGCCGATCGTCGCTCCCGCCGCGACCGCGACATCGGGCAAGGTCAAGACCACCAAGTCCGTCCCGGAGGTGCAGGTGGCGGAGATCGCGGACGTGGCCGTGACGAAGACCGGCCCCGGCCGGACGCCTCCCGGCGGGCGGGCGGAGTACGTGGTCACCGTGCGCAACGTCGGCCGGTCCATCGCGCGGGACGTGGTGCTCACCGGCGCCGTCCGGTCCGCGGCACCGATCAAGATGCTGCGGTCGGCCTCCGGTTGCGTGGCCGCCTGGCCCGACGCGACGGCGGAGGGCGGGTCCGCGCCGGGCCCGGACGCCCAGCCCGGGGCCCTGCCCGATGCGCCGGCCGGCACCGGGACGGGCCCGGCCGGCGGCAAGCCCGCGGCACGCCCCGGCCGGGTGCGCTGCGAGCTCGGCACGCTGCGGCCCGGCGCGTCGAAGCCGATCGGCCTGGTGTACCGGGTGGGCCGGGCGGCCAGGCCCGGCACGGTGTTCTCGGTCTCGGCCGAGGCGACGACCTCCACCATCGAGACGGACAAGTCCAACAACCAGGCCGACGCCCACACCGAGGTCGTCGCCCCTGGCAGGCCCGCCGGCCCGGCCGGACCGGGCGGCCCGGGCGGCCCCGGCCGGCCGGGCCACGGACCTGGCAGGCCAGGGCCCGGCGCGCCGGGCGGATCCGGGCCGGGCTCCTCGTGCGCACCGGGCACTCCAGGCGGGCCGGGCACTCCAGGCGGGCCGGGCACTCCAGGCGGGCCGGGCGCACCGGGCAGGCCGGGCGGGCCGGGTGCGCCAGGCGGACCTGGCGCCCCAGGTGGCCCGGGCGGCGGACCTGGCAGGCCGGGCGCCCCCTGCGGGCAGCCCCCCGGCGCGCCGGTGTCCCCGCAGCCCCCGATCCGGCGGGAACTGCCCGCCACCGGTTCGAATGTGGGCCTGCTGGCCGACCTCGGCTTGGGCCTGATCGGCTCCGGCCTGATCCTCTACCGCCTGGGCCGGACGAGGAGACGAGCCAGGGCGTGATCCGGGCGCGAGAACGCGTCCGAACCGGCCGGTGAGCATGGGCGACCTGGCCCGACCTGGCTCGTGCGGGCCCGGGGCCGAATTCGGCTTCGGGCCCGCGACGTACCAGGATGGGACCATGCAATTGCGGATCTTCACCGAACCCCAGCAGGGGGCGACCTACGACACGTTGCTGCGTGTCGCCACGGCGACCGAGGAACTGGGTTTCGACGCGTTCTTCCGATCCGACCACTACCTCAAGATGGGCGACATCTCCGGTCTGCCCGGCCCCACCGACGCCTGGGTCACGCTCGCCGCGCTGGCCCGGGAGACCGACCGGATCCGGCTGGGCACGCTGATGACCGCGGCCACGTTCCGGTTGCCCGGCCCGCTGGCCATCTCCGTGGCCCAGGTGGACGAGATGAGCGGCGGCCGGGTGGAGTTCGGGTTCGGCACGGGCTGGTTCGAGGCCGAGCACACCGCCTACGGGATCCCGTTCCCGCCGCTGGGGGAGCGGTTCGAGCGGCTTGAGGAGCAACTGGAGATCCTGACCGGGCTGTGGCGGACCCCCGCCGAGGAGACCTACTCCTTCGACGGCCGGCACTACGCGCTCACCGGCTCGCCCGCGCTGCCCAAGCCGGCCCGGCCGGGCGGCCCACCGGTGATCATCGGTGGTGCCGGCCCCGTCCGGACCCCGCGGCTGGCCGCCCGGTACGCGGCGGAGTTCAACCTGCCGTTCCCCCGGCCGGAGGACGTCGCGCCGGCCTTCGAGCGGGTCGCCGCGGCCTGCGCCGAGATCGGCCGCACCGAGCCGATGACCTATTCGGTCGCCCAGGTGGTCTGCTGCGGCCGGGACGAGGCCGAGCTGCGCCGCCGGGCCGACGCGATCGGCCGCAAGGTCGACGAGCTGCGGGAGAACGGGCTGGCCGGAACGCCGGACGAGCTGGTCGACAAGATCGGCAAGTTCGCCGGAACGGGTTGCGAGCGCGTCTACCTGCAGGTCCTGGACCTGTCCGACCTCGACCACCTGGAACTGCTGGCGGCCGAGGTGCTGCCGCAGGTCTGACGCAGGTCTGGCGCGGATCCGACGCGGGTCTGCCGCGGGTTTGGCGGGCGGGCTCCGGCGCGCCGCCGTCAGCCGGCCGGGAAGGCGCGGGCGAAGGCGGCGTGCCGGGGCGCGCCGGGCGAGGTGTCCCAGACCGCGAAGACCACCTGGGCGAACCGCCCGGCGAACGGCCCGCCGGGCAGCAGCAGGTCGGCGAAGACGGCGGCCACCTCACCGGGGTCGTTGCCGAACACGCCACAGCCCCAGGCGCCGAGCACCAGCCGGCGGTGGCCGTGCCGGTCGGCCAGCGCCAGCACCTTCGCGGCCCGCTGGGCCAGCGCCGCGGGCAGCCGGTCCAGCGCCGCCGGGTCGCGCAGCGCGCCCCGGTTGGGCGCCGCCGAGGTGATGAACGCGACCTGGTAGGGCTCCTCCAGCAGCGCCCCCGAATCGTCCCGGAAGACGGGGACGTCCGGCGAGTAGATCATGTGGTCGCTGTAGAGGAGGTCGCCCGCGGCGCGGTGGAAGGCGTAGTAGTCGGGGGCGGTGCGCAGGCTCGCGTACAGCGCGGAGGACCGGGCCAGCCCCTCCTCCTGTGCGTGCGCGCCGCGCAGGAACCCGCCGCCGGGGTTCTTGGCCGAGGCGAAGTTGAGGCACAGCACGGGGTCGTCGGCGGCCTCGGTCAGCCGGCGCGCGGCGGCGAGGGTGGTCTCGTCGGTGACCTCGATCAGGGTGTCGCCCGTGGCGGGCCCGGCGGGGCCCGTCGTTAGTTCGTCGGGCCGGTGGAGCAGGGTGCCGGCGATCGCCCGGCGGACGGGTTCGGCGATCTCGACGGTGCGCCCGGAAGGGGCCGTGTAGTGGCCGCGTTCGAGGATTTCGACGGTCTGGGCGGCGATCGCTTTACGAGGATGTCTACTCATGTCGGGATGAGTCTCCACCATCGGCGATCAGTTCCGCGCGGTATTTACCCGTACACCGGTTCGCGCCGCTCGACCCGGGCGGAGTGCCACAGACCGACGGCCACCCCGCCGGCCGCGGCGCAGACCGGGAGCACGACGCGGAGCGCCATCGGGATCCCGGAGATCGGGTTGAGGTTGGTGAGCAGCGCCACCACCACCGGCCCGGCGGCGGCCAGCGCGTACCGGATCCGGCCCGCTGGGGCGCCCGCCCGGGCCAGCCGCGGCGCGGCCAGCCGTCCCGCCACGGCGCCCGCCGCCAGGTTGACGACGAGGACCCCGGCGGCCGAGACCCAGTAGAAGCCGTCCGTCAGCACGACGTCCGGCAGCAGCGCGATCATCGCCACCACCAGGACTGCCGCGGCGAGCAGGCCGGTGAGCTGGACGCAGACGCCCTGGGCGATCGTCTTCGCCACCGGCCCGCGCGCTAGTTCAGACCGCATCGCTCCCATTTCACCCATCCCTTGTCCGGATCGAAGTACTCGCCCTTGACCCCGTTGTCGGTGACGGTCTCGTTTTCGTACTCGAAGAAGCCCACCCCGAAGTCGACGTTCGGATGCGTGGTCCTGACATCGCTGTCGTAGGTCACCTTCGACATGGTCCCGCCGCCGTTGTTGAAGTACTCGTCGAGGACCAGGGCGCCGGCGACGGGACCGGCGGGGCCGTTGGACAGCTGCCGCACGAAGGCGTCGTAGGCCACGCGGTCCTGCGGGTTGTTCAGATCGAGGTTCTTGTTCGTCCGCCACTTGGCGGCCCACTGCGAGTCCTGGATCCAGGCGCTCCCCGGCCCGATGTTCGCCCCCGCGCGCAGGTGCCAGGAGCCCTGGACCTGGTCGATCTGGGTGAGGCCCACGGCCTTGCCGTCCTTGTCGACCACGAGGCCGTACCAGCGGCCGTAGGTGCCGCGCAGGCCGACGCCCACCTCGCCGTCGAGCTCGATGGCCCGGCGCACCGCCGGCGGCAGGGTGACGGGGGTGCCGCCCTTGGTGGTCAGCTCCTTCTCGATCTTCTTGATGGCCTCCTGGGCGGCCTCCGGCGACCAGTTCTTGCCCCACTTCCGGCTGGCGTAGCTGCGGGCCGGCTTGGAGTCCAGCGTCACCGACTCCATCAGCTGCTGGCTGGCGCTGAAGAAGTAGGTGGTCTGGCCGGTTTGGTTGTCCTTCCAGGATCCGCCGGTGGTCCAGCCGAAGTTCTTGCCGACGATCGACAGCGGACCCACGGGGACGTCGTTCCAGAAACCGTTCCATATGCCGGCCTCGTAGAACTCCTGGGCCGGCGGGAGGTCGGGCTCCTTGTTCCCCACCCACTCCTCGATGTCGTCGCCGACCCAGGGCAGGTGGCCCCCCGCCCACGGGATCCACCCGGTGAGCGGGTTGGTGCGGAACGCGTTCTTGGCCCAGTTCCCGATCCGGTACTCGCGCATCCGGTTGTAGAAGTCCCGCGCGTCCTTCTCGTTGTCGAACCGGTAGATCTCGGTGTTGCCCGCCATCGGCCCGATCCAGAACCCGGCCGGGATCTTGCTCTTGAGGGTCGGGGTGCCGATGTCGGCGTTCATCCAGGCTCCGTCCCAGACCTCCCAGATGTCCGGCTTCCCGCCGCCCTGGACGTAGCGGCGCATGGTCAGCTGGGACCCGCCGTCGGTCATGACGTCGAAGTACCGGAACCTGCCCGCCAGCGTGTTCTCCAGGTACTCGCTGTGGATGTAGGCCAGGCACGGCCCGCTGGGCTCGTTGGGGTCCTTGGGGATCACGGGGTTCGCCGGGGGCTGCGCGGTGGGCGGCGGGTCGCACTCGTCGGCGGCGGCGAGGTCGCCCGCCCGCAGCACCCGGCAGATGGCGCTCTCGATCCCGTCGCCGACGTCGTCGCCGACCGGAGAGACGCTGATGCCACCGAGGACCGCGCTGAACAGGAGGATGACGGCCAGATAACCCGCCGCACCTTCGCCGCGGCTTCCTTGCGCATTCATCTTCCGTTTGCTCACGGCGTGACCGTAAGATGCCCGGCCATGCGTGGTCATGGGTCCGTAGGCCCGTTCCGGACCCAATCGCAAATCCGGCAGTTAGGCCGAAACCTGGAGGATCTTTAACAGGGATTGGGTCTCCGGGTACTAGATCACCCGTCGGCGATGATCTGTTTGGGTCCGGGCCCGGGCCCCTGGGCCCACATAGGGGACCTAACGGTAAACACACCGGAAACACGGCGGAAACGCGTCGGGCGGGGCCGGACTCGAAGGTCCGACCCCGCCCGACGCGTCGATCAGGTCGAGAAGAGCATGTGGAAGACGCTCTTCTGCCGGTGGTGCCCGTAGTGGTGGTGGTGCTGCTGCTGCGCACCCCATCCGGGAGCCGGAGCGGCGGGGGCGGCCGGAGCGGCGGGCGGGGGCTGCATGTACTGGTTCTGCATACGGGTCAGCGCTTCGAGCTCGCCGTAGTCGAGGAAGATCCCCCGGCACATCTCACACTGCTCGATGTGGACACCGTTGCGGTCATACGTCCGCATCGTGCCACGACACTTGGGGCACTGCATCGGTTCGTCATCCTTCCTGGCGGATCCCCGGATTGACCCAATCTAGCGTCAGGGGCCCACTTCGCTACGGGTGATTCTGCTGCACGTGTCAACCAACGCGGTCTCGAACTCGTCAAGTGGCCGGCCTTCGTCCAGCGCATATAGGACGCTGGTGGCGGCGATTTGGATCGCCAGAGTTCGTGCCGGTATGTCGAGGGTCGTCCACGGGTCGCCCGAGCCGGGCACCGCCCGGCCGCCCGCGGCCCGGTAGGCGCCCAGAAAGCGGGCCCACTCGTCGGGCGGCAGCACCCCCGCCGAGAACAGCGCCGCGGCCCGGGCCAGGTCCCAGGCCGGATCGCCCCACCCGAGGTCGTCGACGTCGATCAGCCGCCAGCCCTGCCCCGGCGGGCGGACGAGCTGCCCCAGATGCCAGTCGCCATGGATGATCGCGGTGCCGGGCGGCGGCGGTGCCTCGCCCCGCAGCCAGCCGGGCAGGGTGGCGAACGCGCGGCGGATCTCGGTCGCCGCCGGGCCGCCGGGCAGCCGGCCCACCGTCCGGGCCGCCTTGCCGACCCCACCCCAGTACGGCGGCGGGGGGTCCAGCGCGTCCGCGGGGAGCGCATGCAGCCGGGCCAGGATGCGCCCGGCCTCCTCCCACGGCGGGTCGTCCGGGCTGACGGCCGCCCCGTAGGGCCAGACGCTGACCAGCCGGCCGGCGACCCGCGCGGGCTCGCCCAGCGGCACCACCAGGACGTCCCGCAGCGCCGGGTGCGCGGCCGCGCGCAGCCGCGCACCCAACTCGCCCGGATCCTTGTCCGCGCGGTGGGCCTTGACCGCCAGGTCGCCCACCCGGACGACCAGGGCGCCCCGGCGGTCGGCGAGCAGCACCGGCTCGCCGTCCGGAGCCGCCCCCGCGGCCCGGCCGATCGCGGTCAGCTCGGCCAGCAGCCCGTCGTTCACCGGTGCCGCACCCGTTCGCCGCCCGTCCCGCTCACTCGGCTCATCGGATCAGTGTCCCAGCCCGCCTGACCGCTTCGCCGCGAAAAACCGGTTGCCCGCACGGGCGCCCGCCGGGCATCCTCGATCCCGGACGCACATAGAGCACACCGCACGGGGAGGGGCCGGCATGAGCAGCCACAGTCGAATGTCCGACGACCTCCCCGGCCCCGGGTGAACTGACGCGTTCCTGCGCGCCGCCCGCGGACCCGAGGTCCGGCCGGGCGGTTTCTCGTTTCCCAGGAGGGTTGGCCGAGCGGTAAGGCAGCGGTTTGCTACGCCGTCGTCGGGGTGACACCCGCGCGAGTTCGAATCTCGCACCCTCCGCGGCGGGTAGGGACGCTGGCGCGTCCGACGGTCTCATAAGCCGTTCCAGGTGGGTTCGATTCCCACACCCGCTACGAGCCCAAGCAGTGCTCGGCTCAGGCGGTGCTCGCTCGGTCGCTAGGCCGACTCCCGGACGACCAGATGGGTGTGGACGACCACGTGGGCCCGCTCGTGCTCCTCGCCGCGGATCCGGGCGACGAGCAGCCGCACCATCTCCCGCCCCATCCGCTCGGTCGGCTGGTGGACGGAGGTCAGCGGCGGATCGGTGCGCCGCGCCCCGGCCGAGTCCTCGAAGCCGACCACGGCCACGTCGCCGGGCACGGTACGGCCCCGCTCCTTCAGGGCCCCCAGCGCGCCGATCGCCATGTTGTCGGAGGCGACGAACACCGCGTCCAGGCCGGGGTCGAGGTCGAGTAGTTCGTGCATCGCACGGCGGCCGTCGGCCTCGCTGAAGTCGCCGTGCACGACCAGCTCGGCCCGTCCGGCCAGGGCCCGCCGGTATCCGGCGAGCCGGTCGATGCCGACGCCCATGTCCGCCGGCCCGGCGATGGTGGCGATGCGGCCGCGCCCCTGCGCCACCAGGTGGGCCACCGCCTGGTACGCGCCGCCCTCGTTGTCGGCGTCGACGTAGCTCATCCGGGCGGTGTCGGACCCGATCGGCCGGCCGCCGAGCACGGTGGGCACGCCGCTGTCCTCCAGCCGGTGGGGCAGCGGGTCGTCGCCGTGCAGCGAGATCAGCAGCACGCCGTCGACGTGGTGCCCGGTGAGGTAGTGCTCCAGCCGCTCGCGGTCGCGGGCCGACTGGGCGAGGGTGAACAGGAGTTGCAGCCCGGTGTCGTTGAGCGCGGAGCTGATGCCCCGGATGATCTCGGCGAAGTAGGGCTCCTCGAACAGCCGCCGCTCGCCCTCCGACAGCACCAGCGCCACCGTGTCGGTGCGCCGGGTGACCAGCGCACGGGCCGCCCGGTTCGGCACGTAGCCCAGTTCCTTGATGGCCCGCAGGACCGCCTCGCGGGCCTGCGGGCTCACCTTCGGCGAGCCGTTGACGACCCGGGAGACCGTGCCCCGGCCGACCCCGGCCCGGGCCGCGACCTGCTCCAGCGTGGGACGCGTCGCGGACTCCCGCGCCGTCATCGCTTCCTCCCCCGTACCGTGTGTTCAGAGCGTGCCGCCCGGCAGCCCGCCGCTCCGGATGACCTGTGCGTACCATGCCGCGCTGTCCTTGGGCACGCGGCGCTGCGTCGCGTAGTCAACGTAGACCAGCCCGAAACGCTTGGAGTATCCCCAGGCCCATTCGTAATTGTCCATCAACGACCAGGTGAAGTACCCCCGCAACGGGACCCCCGCCCCGATGGCGCCGTGGCAGACCCGCAGGTGCGCGTCGAGGTACCGGATCCGCTCGATGTCGTGGACGGCGCCGTCGCCGTCGAGCTCGTCGTCGTAGCCCGCCCCGTTCTCGGTGATGTACAGCGGGACGGCCGGGTAGTCGCGGTGCAGCCGGGTCAGCACCTCCGCCAGCCCCGTCTCGTCGATCTCCCAGCCCATTCCGGTGACCGGCCGTCCCGCGGGGACGAACCGGACGTGGTCGGCGCCGACCCAGGGGGAGACGGAGGAGAACGGTGACGACACCGCCTGGGTCGCCTCGCCCGGTAGGCCCGACACCGTGTGCCGGCTGTAGTAGTTGACGCCCAGCAGGTCGATCGGTGCGTTGATCGCGGCCAGGTCGCCGTCGCGGACGTGCTCGGCGAAGCCGTACGGGGCCAGGTCCGCCAGCAGGTCGTCGGGGTACCGGCCGAGCAGCAGCGGGTCGAGGAAGAGCCGGTTCTGCATGCCGTCGATCCGCCGGGCCGCGTCCAGGTCCTCGGGCGCGTCCGTCTGCGGGGAGACCGCGTACAGGTTGACCGCCGGGCCCACCCGGACGCCCGGGCGGTCGGCGCGCATGGCCGAGACGGCCAGGCCGTGCCCCAGCAGCAGGTGGTGGGCGGCGGCCAGCGCGGCGGCGGGCTCCCGGCGGCCGGGCGCGTGCTCGCCCGAGGCGTAGCCGAGGAAAGCCGCGCACCACGGCTCGTTGACGGTCATCCAGTTCCCGACCCGGTCGCCCAGCGCGCCGTGCACCAGCGCCGCGTACTCGGCGAACCGGTGCGCGGTGTCGCGTTCGGGCCAGCCGCCCCGGTCCTCCAGCGGCTGCGGCAGGTCCCAGTGGTACAGCGTCGGCCATGGCTGGACGCCGGCCGCCAGCAGCGTGTCGACCAGCCGGGAGTAGAAGTCCAGCCCCGCCTGGTTGGCCGGGCCGGACCCCGCGGGCTGGATCCTCGGCCAGGCCACCGAGAACCGGTACGCGGTCAGCCCCAGGTCGGCCATCATCGCGACGTCCTGGGGGAAGCGGTGGTAGTGGTCAACGGCCACGTCCCCGTTCTCGCCGTTCAGCACGGCGCCGGGAACGGTGGCGAAGGTGTCCCAGATCGACCGGCCCCGGCCGCCCTCGGCGGTCGCTCCCTCGATCTGGTACGCCGCGGTCGCGGCCCCCCACAGGAAACCGGTGGGGAAGCGCGTCGTGAGTTCGGTCGGCCGGGGCGATGCGTTGGCAGTCACGCTTTGATGGCACCTTCCATGATGCCGCCGATGATCTGGCGGCTGAACACGATGAACACGACGAGGAGCGGCAGTGTCGCCACCGCGGTTCCGGCGAACATGAGGGTGTAGTCCTGGAAGTGGGCGTTGGCGAGCTGCTTGATCGACAGCTGCACCGTGGGGTTGTCGGGTTCGAGCACGGCCAGCGGCCACATGAACTCGTTCCAGGTCTGCATGAAGGTGAACAGGCCGAGCACCCCGGCGGCCGGCCGCAGCGCGGGCAGCACGACGCTCCAGTAGATGCGGAAGGTCGAGCAGCCGTCGACGCGGGCGGCCTCGATCAGCTCGTCCGGCACCGCCGACGCGGCGTACTGCCGCATCATGAAGACCCCGAACCCGGTGACCAGGAACGGCACGATGATCGACTGGAGCTCGCCGTTCCAGCCGAGCTTGATCATGATCAGGTACAGCGGGATGACGCCCATCTGCACCGGGATCATCATCGTGGCGATGATCGTCAGCAGCAGCGCGTTCCGGCCGCGGAAGCGCAGCTTGGCGAAGGCGAACCCGGCCAGGCTGGCGAAGAACACCGTCGAGATGGTGATCACCGACGCCGCGATCGCGGAGTTGACCAGCCCCGTGGCGAAGAACGCGTCCGGGTTGGCGAACAGCCGCTCCACGTTCTCGCCGAAGTGCGTGCCGGGGGTCACCGGCGGGGGGACGTCGCTGACGATCTCGTTGGTCCGGGTCGCCACGACCAGCATCCAGTAGATCGGGAAGACCGACAGGACCAGCGCGATCACCAGGGTGAGGTAGGTGAGCGGGCTGGCCTCCCAGAGCCCACGGAACCGGCCGGCCCGCCGGACGTTGAACGGAGCGGGCGCGGTCATCGCGTGCCTCCCATGCGCCGGATGAACAGGAAGTTGAGCAGGGAGAACACGATGATCATCAGGAAGAGCACCCAGGCCACGGCGGCGCCGTACCCGTAGTCGTCGCCGCGGAAGGAGTGCTCGAACATGTACATGGCGACCGTCTGGTACTGGCCCACCGGCCCGCCGTTCATCTCGCCGCTGCCATACAGCACCGGCTCGGTGAACAGCTGCAGCCCACCGATCGTGGAGATGATGACCGTGAAGATGATGGTCGGCCGCAGCATCGGCACCGTGATCTGCCAGAACTGGCGGCGCCGGGACGCCCCGTCGATCGCCGCGGCCTCGTACAGGTCCCGGGGGATCGCCTGCATGGCGGCCAGGTAGATCAGCGCGTTGTAGCCGGTCCACCGCCAGTCGACCATGCTGGAGACGGCCACCCAGGACCAGTAGCGGTCGGCCTGCCAGTCGATCGGATCGACGCCCACCAGGCCGAGCAGCCAGTTGACCATGCCGTAGTCGTGCGCGTAGAGCTGGGTGAAGACGATCGCCACGGCCGCGGTCGAGGTGACCAGCGGGGCGATCATCCCCATCCGGAACAGCAGCCCGCCGCGCATCCGCCGGTTCAGCGCGTTGGCGGCCAGCAGCGCGAGCAGCAGCTGCGGGACGGTCGACAGGGCGAACATGCCGAGCGTGTTGACGACCGAGTTCCAGAACGCCTCGTCGGCGAGCAGCTCCCGGTAGTTCTGCAGGCCGAGCCACTGCCGCAGCCCCGAGGCCAGCTCCCAGTCGTGCAGCGACACCCAGAGCGTGTAGCCCAGCGGGAACGCGCCGAAGACCAGGAAGACGGCGTAGAAGGGGGAGATCAGCAGGTAGGGCGAGACCTTCATGTCCAGCCGGGCGAGCCGGCCGCGCCAGGTCGGGCGGGACGGGGGCGGCGCGGGGACCTTGGCCCGCCGCCGGCCCGGCGCCGGGCGTACGTCGAGGCCCATCGGGCGTCCTTTCACAGGGGGAACGGAGCGAAGCGGCGGCATGCACCGCCCCCGGCCCGGACTCGGTGTCCGGGCCGGGGGCTGGGGCTACCGGGCGGCCTGCCGCGCCGCCTCGATGGCCTTCTGCCAGGCCTCTTCGGGCTTGACCTTGCCTTGGCCGACGCCGGTCATGACGTCCTCGACCTTCTCCCGGACGTCCTCGTTCTTGGGCGCCAGATGCACCGGCTTCACCTGCGCGGCGGCGGTACCGAAGATCTTGCCGATCGGGGCGTCGCCGAAGTAGGTGCTCTTCTTGTCGGCGATCACCGGGTCGTTGTAGTACTTCGGCGCGGAGGGGAACGGGTTTTTGGCCTCGTAGGCGGCGAGCTGCCCCTCCGGGCTGCTCAGGAACTTGGCCAGGTCGGCGGCCTCCTTGGGGTGCTTGGTCTGCTTGGGCACGGCCAGCCAGGAGCCGCCCCAGTAGCCGGTGCCGCCGGGCACCGCGGCCACGTCCCACTTGCCGTTGCCGGCGGCGCCGTGGAACTCCTGGATCCCGCCGAGCATCCAGGACGGGCAGGGGATCGCGGCGAAGCCGTCACGCTGGATGCCGGAGATCCACGGCGGAGTGAAGATCTTGTGGTTGGCGGTGAGCCGCTCGGTCTGGAACCGCAGCGTGGTGTCCCAGGCGGTCTTCACCGCGGGGTTGCTGTCGAAGACCAGGGCGTTCTTGGTGTCGAAGAAGGTGTGGCCCGGGGACTTGCCGGCCTCCTGGAGGAGGATCGTCCGCATGATCGCGTGCGGGCCGTCCAGGAACCTGGTGTCGGGCATCCTGCTCTGGAACCGCTTGCCCGTCTCGAAGAAGGCGTCCCAGGTCGGCCAGAGCTTGCTGACCTCGTCGCGCTCGGTGGGCAGGCCCGCCTTCTTGAACAGGTCCTTGCGGTAGCACAGGCCGAGCGGCCCGATGTCGGTGCCCAGCCCCACGAGCTGCTTGCCGTCGGGGCTGAGGCCGGCCCGCCACTTCCAGTCCAGGAAGTTCTTCTGCAGCGCGGCGCCCCCGTGGTCGAAGAGGTTCACGAACTTGTCGCGCTGCTGCATGTAGGTGGGCAGGATGCCCTCCTCCAGGGCCACGACGTCGCCGGCGCCCTTGCCGGTGGCCATCCACTGCTGCAGCCGGGGGCGCAGGTCGTCGAGGGACGACACCTTGCGCGGCCTGATCTTGACGTTCGGGTGCGCCGCCTCGTACTGCTTGTACAGCGCCTCGTAGCCGAACTCGCCGAACGTGTCGACGGTGAGGGTGATCTTCCCTCCGCTCGATCCGTCCTGGTCTCCCCCCGAGCATGCTGATGCCGCCGCCAGGACCCCGGCCAGCACCGTCGCGACGGCGGCCGTCAGCCGGCGTCGCCCGTTGAACCTCATAACGGACCCCTCTCAGGTCGTCGCCTTGATATGGGAGCGCTCCCACGAAGGGAAACCCGTGACGTGGGTCACTGTCAATGCGCCGAGATGCAACCGTTATATTCGCTCGGGCGTCAGCCTGGGCAAGGGTGGGTGATCCGCGGCCGACGCGGGGAGGCCGATCGAAGAAGGGGCTGTTACGGCGGTTCGGGACGTGGCACACTCACGACATATTTGGGAGCGCTCCCAAAACGGAGGAGGGCGGATGACCGACCCGATCGTGATCTCCCTACCCGGCCTGTCCGGCCTGTCCGCCCCGCCCGGCGGGCTCCGCCGGTACGGTGCCCCGCCCGGCCGCTACCAGGCCACGGAGAGCGGCGGGCTGCGCATCGAGGCGGGCCCCCGGACGGACCTGTTCATCGACCCCGAAGGCTCCGCCGCGGCGCTGAACGCCCCCCGGCTGCTCGCCCCGCTGGAGGGCCCCTTCCTGCTCTGGACCCGGGTGACCGTGGACTTCCGCAGCACCTTCGACGCGGGCGGGCTGGTGGTGTGGGCCGGCGACCGGTGCTGGGCCAAGCACTGCCTCGAACTCTCCCCGGACGGTGTGCCGACGGTGGTGTCGGTGGTGACCCGGGGCGTCTCCGACGACTGCAACGCGTTCCCCGTCACGGACGGGCAGGTGTGGCTGCGGATCGCCCGTACCGCGGCCGCGTACGCCTGCCACGCCTCCGCCGACGGCGCCCGCTGGACCCTGGTCCGGCATTTCGCGCTGGACGGGAACGGGCCGGTCGAAGCGGGCTTCGAAGCGCAGTCGCCCCTGGGCGAGGGGTGCACCGCGAACTTCGACGTCATCGGGCTCGAACGCCGACTGCTCACCGACGTCCGCGACGGAACCTGAACCCGAGCGGTACGGCCACCGCCTCGCTCGGCTCAGCGGTGTTCACTGCCGCTTCGCCTCGCTCGTTCGCTGCGCGGCCGCTCGTTCCTCACGTCCGCTCCGCGCACTCCCTCGGCTCAGCGGTGGACGGGGTCGACCCGCCGGCCCGACTCGTCGAAGACCAAGATCCGGGCCAGGTCGACGGCCAGGTGGACGGTGCCCTCGTTGCGCTGGCCGTGCCCGATGTTCAGCCGGGCCAGCAACTCGGTCCGCTGCCGGGCGCCGGTGGCGGCGGCGGTACGGCCGCACAGCGCGGCCAGGGCCCGGCCCGTCATGCTCGCCCCGGGCCGCGGCGACGCCGGCACGGGCTCCGGCCCCATGATGACGGCGGGGTCGGCCGCGCGCAGACCGGCCTCCACGTGCGCCAGCCACTCGTGCCCGCGGTGCTCGTGCTCGCGGATGTGACCGGACAGCACCGGGCCGTTGTGGGGGTCGCCGGTGGGGGTCAGGGCGTCCGGCCGGATGCCCACGATGATCGGTGCCCCGTCCAGCCGGGCGATCGCCTCGGCGCGAGGGTCGTGCCACGGCACGGTCAGCCGTTGCCCGCCCAGGTCGAGCATCGCCTCCGAGCCGGGCACGGCCCGTGCGGTGGCCGCCAGCAGGTTGATCGTGGGGGCGCCGAGGAAACGGGCCGTGAACGCGGTGGCGGGGTCGTCGTGGATCTGGGTGGGGGTGCCGGCGTCCTCCAGCCGGCCGTCGCGCATGATGCCGATGCGGTCGGCCAGGGTCAGCGCCTCGACGTGGTCGGAGGTGACGTACACGGTGGTGGTGCGGCGCTCCCGTACGAGGGTCCGGAACCGGTCCAGCACGCGGAGGGTTCCGGCGGCGTCGACGCCGGGCCGGGGCGCGTCGAACAGGAGCACTCCGGGCTCGCCGTCGAACGGGCCGGTGACCAGCTCGACGCCGCGGTCGGCCGGATCGAGGTCGTCGATGAGGCGGTCGCCCAGCCACAGCTTGCCGGAGGTCGGTGATTCGAGCCCGGCGATCATTCGCAGCAGGGTGGACTTGCCGGCGTCGGCCGGGCCGAGCAGGACGAAGAACTCGCCGTCGGCGATCTCCAAGGAGAGATCGTCGACCGCGAGTTGGCCGTTCGGGTAGACCTTGCTCACGGCGTCGAGAAGGATTCCAGCCATCCCGTACCTCGCGTCACACATCCGGGGGTTGTGATCTGGACCACCAAGTAGACCCCGAGATTGTTTCAATTGTCTAGGGCGTTACGCCGGAGTTACGGGTAATAGCCGGAGCCGCTCCGGCATGACATGCGTCACTCCGTTGTTGGCTCTGTCATCGCTCCGAGCACCGGCACCGTTACCCGCACCTGGCCGGCTCAGCCGGAGTGATCGCCGTTGGCGATGTCGCTGAGCAGGCAGTCCCAGAACCCGTCGGCCGGCAGGCAGGCCGGATCGAGCGCCTCCAGGGCCGCCTCCAGGGCGTCGGCGGCACCGCCCGGATCCGCGAAGGAGAAGGGATACCGGTCACGGACCAGGGCGGCGCACTCCAGGAAACGGCCCAGCGTGGTGTTGACCAGCGAGACCTCCATCAGGCCCCGCGGCTCGACCAGGAGCACCTCGCCGGACGGCAGGTGCAGGCAGAGCAGGTCCCCCTCCCGGGACCGGCCGAGCACCAGGTGGTCGGCGGGAACGATCCCGGGTGTGCCGGCCGGCGGCGGCTCCAGCCGGTCGGCGGCGAAGAAGACGCCGATCAGGGCGCGCGGCAGCCCCGCCTCGGCGAGCAGCCGCCGGGCCGCCGGGTCGGCCGGCCGGCCGAGCGCCTCCGGCGGGTGGGTGACGGTCTCCGGTTCCACCTGGCCAGTCTCGCAGCCTCGCCCGGCGATCGACGTCAGGAGGGCAGGACGGCGTCGATGGCGTCGGGGGCGAGGATGTGGTCGAGGACCATCGCGGCGCAGCCGGCCAGGCCGGCGGTGTCGCCCAGCAGGCTGGGCTCGATCCGCAACTGGCGGGTGGCCAGGGCCGTCGCCCGCTGGTAGACGATCTCGCGCACCCCGGCGATCAGCGGCTCGTACGCCCTGGCCAGGTCGCCGCCCAGCACCACGACCCCGGGGTTCAGCAGGTTGACCGCCGCCGCGATCACCTCGCCGACGCGCCGGCCCGCCTCGCGGACCAGCGCCACCACCTCGGCGTCGCCGTTCTCGGCCAGCCGGGCCAGTGCCGCCAGGTCTTCGCACGGCCGGCCCATCTCGGCCAGCCGGGCCAGCAGCGCCGTCCCGCCCGCCACCGTCTCGACGCAGCCGAGGTTGCCGCAGCTACAGGGGGCGGAGCCGCCGTCGCGGACCGGGATGTGCCCGATCTCGCCGGCCGCGCCCAGCGCCCCGCGCTGGATCCGGCCGCCCGCGATCACTCCGGCGCCGATGCCGGTGGAGAGCTTGACGAACAGCAGGTCGTCGCAGTGCCCGTGCTGCCGGAGCCGGTGCTCGCCCAGCGCGGCCAGGTTGACGTCGTTGTCGAGGTGGACCGGTACCGCGAACCGCTCGGCGACCAGTGGCCGGATCGGCGCCTCGCCCCAGATGGGCGGGGCCGGCGGCACCTCCGGCCGCCCGGCGGCGAATTCGACCGGGCCGGGGATGCCGATGCCCACCCCCCGTACCTTCGACCGGTCGATCCCGGCCTTGGCCAGCAGTTCCTCGCCCCGGTCGAGCAGCCGGGGGAGCGTGTCGGCCCCGGAGCCGTCCAGCTCGAGGGGGGTCTGGACGATCAGTTCGCCCGCCAGGTCGCAGACGCCCACCTGGCCCCGGCTCCGGCCGAGCGAGGCCACGAGCACCGCCCCGCCGGCGGCGTTGAAGTCGAGCCGGGCGGGCGGCCGGCCGCCGGTGGAGGGGCCGGCGGCGCACTCGGTCACCAGCCCGTGCGCGATCAGTTCGGTGACCCGCAGGGTGACGGCGGGCCGGGACAGCCCGGTGAGCCGGCCGAGTTCGGCGCGGGTGCTCACGCCCTCCTCGCGGATGAGGCGCAGTACTTCTCCGCTGGTGGAGGGGCGTCTGGGCATTCGCACAGTGAACCACGGGGTCCTTGTGTATGTCGAGATGCATATCACCGCGAACTTTTGTAACCCAGCGTTCATAAGAGTGCTTGTGTTCGTTACTAATCTGTCGATAGTTTGCCTGGCTGTCCGCTCTTGTACCCGCTCACCCAGGAGCGCCCCCCATGTCCCCACCTCTGCATCCCGTTCTGGAACGGGTCACCCGGCGCATCGCGGCGCGCAGCGCGCCCCGGCGCTCGGCGTACCTGGCCCGGATCCGGGCCGCCGCCGGAGAGTCCCCGGCGCGGACCGCGCTGGGCTGCGCCAACCTCGCCCACGGCTTCGCCGCCTGCGGGCCCGGGGAGACGCTCGCGCTCCGTGGAGCGGTCCGGCCCAACATCGCGATCGTGTCGGCCTACAACGACCTGCTCTCGGCGCACCAGCCGCTCGGCGCCTATCCCGACCTGCTCAAACGGGCGGTCGCCGAGGCCGGCGGGGTCGCCCAGTTCGCCGGCGGGGTGCCGGCCATGTGCGACGGGATCACCCAGGGCCGGGCCGGCATGGAGCTGTCCCTGTTCAGCCGCGACCTCATCGCCATGGCCACCGCGGTCGCGCTGGCCCACGACATGTTCGACGGCGCGCTGCTGCTCGGCGTCTGCGACAAGATCGTTCCAGGGCTGGTGGCGGGCGCGCTGGCGTTCGGCCACCTGCCGGTGATCCTGGTGCCGGCGGGGCCGATGCCGTCCGGCCTGCCCAACGCCGAGAAGGCCAGGGTCCGCAAGCTCCACGCCGAGGGCAAGGCCACCCGCGAGGAACTGCTGGACGCCGAGGCGGCCTCCTACCACGCCCCCGGCACCTGCACGTTCTACGGCACCGCCAACTCCAACCAGCTGCTCATGGAGGTCATGGGCCTGCACCTGCCCGGGGCGAGCTTCGTGCCGCCGGGCACCGGGCTGCGCGACGCGCTCACCGCCGAGGCCGGCCGCCGGATCGTCGAGCTGACCGCCCGGCGCGGCCCCTACACCCCGATCGGCGAGGTGCTGGACGAGAAGGCGTTCGTCAACGGGGTGGTCGCGCTGCTGGCCACCGGCGGCTCCACCAACCACACCCTGCACCTGGTCGCCATGGCCGCCGCCGCGGGGCTGGAACTGACCTGGGACGACTTCGCCGACCTGTCCGCGGTCGCCCCCCAGCTCACCCGCGTGTACCCCAACGGCACCGCCGACGTGAACCACTTCCACGCCGCCGGCGGCACCGCCTTCCTGATCGGGGACCTGCTGGACGCCGGCCTGCTGCACGCCGACGTCCGCACGGTCGGCGGCACGGGCCTGGAGCCCTACCGCGCGGCGCCCGTCCTGGACGGGGACGCGCTGGCCTGGCGGCCCGCGCCGGCCACCAGCGGCGACCCCGCGGTGCTGCGCCCGGTCGCCGACCCGTTCGCCGCCGAGGGCGGGCTGCGGATGGTGGACGGCAACCTCGGCCGGGCCGTGGTCAAGGTCTCCGCCGTCCGCCCCGAGCACCGGGTCGTGGAGGCGCCCGCCCGGGTGTTCGGCTCGCAGGAGGAGATGCTGCACGCCTTCACGGCCGGGGAGCTCGACGGCGACCTGGTGGCCGTCGTCCGGATGCAGGGGCCGCGCGCCAACGGCATGCCGGAACTGCACCGGCTGACCCCGCCGCTGGCCGTGCTCCAGGACCGGGGCCACCGGGTGGCACTGGTCACCGACGGCCGGATGTCCGGCGCCTCCGGCGCGGTGCCCGCCGCGATCCACGTCTCGCCGGAGGCCGCCGCGGGCGGACCGCTGGCCCGGCTGCGGGACGGCGACATGATCCGTTTCGACGCCGACAAGGGCGTGCTGGAGGCGCTGGTCGACGCGGCCGAGTTCGCCGCCCGGAGACCGGCCGAACCACCGCCGGACGCGCCGACCGGCACCGGACGGGAACTGTTCGAGGTCTTCCGCCGGGCGGTCGGCCCGGCCGAGCGCGGAGCGGGGGTGCTCGCGTGAACGCCCCGACGCACGACCACCCCTGGCTGGTCGCCGACATCGGCGGCACCAACGCCCGGTTCGGCCTGGTGGAGGCGCCGGGCGCCGCGCCCACCCGGGTGCACGTGCTGGCCGACCGCGACCACGCCGGCCTCGCCGAGGCCGCCGCCACCTACCTCGCCCGGCACGCCGGCGACGTCCGGCCGACCGCGGCCTGCGTGGCGGTGGCGGGGCCGGTCGGCGGCGGCACGTTCCGGCTGACCAACGCCAACTGGAGCGGTACAGCCGACGAGATCTCCGCCTACCTGGGCATCGAGCACGTGGAACTGGTCAACGACTTCGAGGCGCTGGCGCTGGCGCTGCCCTCCCTGCGGCCCGGCGACCTGCGCCCGATCGGCGACGCGCTGCCCGACCCCGCGGCGGGCCTGGCCGTGGCGGTACTCGGCCCCGGCACCGGTCTGGGCGTGGCCGGGCTGGTGCCCGTCGGCGGCGACTGGGCGCCGGTGCCGGGCGAGGGCGGTCACGCCGACCTGCCCGTGGCCACCGAGCGGGAGGCCGAGGTGCTGCGCCGGCTGCGCCTGGAGGGCGTCCCGGCCGGGGCCGAGTCCCTGCTCAGCGGCCCCGGGCTGGCCCGGCTGCACCGGGTGCTGGGCGAGATCCACGGGGTGCCCGCCGACCCGCTGACCGCCGCCCAGATCTGCGCCCGCCGCCGCGACCCGCTGTGCGCCGAGACGCTGGACACCTTCTGCGCGCTGCTCGGCTCGTTCGCCGGGAACGCCGCGCTCACCCTCGGCGCCCGCGGCGGGGTCTACCTCGGTGGCGGGATCCTGCCCCGCATCGCCGACGTCCTGCGGCGCAGCGACTTCCGCCGCCGGTTCGAGGACAAACCCCCCGTGGACGACTACCTGCGGGCCATCCCCACCGCCCTGATCACCGCACCCACCCCCGCGCTGGCCGGCGCCGCCGCCCGGCTGGGCCGCCGGCTCGTCTCCCTGGAGATCGTGTGAACGCCGAAGAACTGCTGGACCTGTCGCCGGTGATCCCGGTGGTGGTGCTCTCCGCCGCCGAGACCGCCGTGCCACTGGCCCGGGCGCTGGTCGCCGGCGGGCTACCCGCCATCGAGGTGACCCTCCGCACCCCCGAGGCACTGGACGGGATCAAGCAGATCGCGGCCGAGGTGCCCGAGGCGGTCATCGGCGCGGGCACGATCGTCGAGCCCGGCCAGGCCGCCGCCGCGGCCGGGGCGGGCGCCCGGTTCCTGGTCAGCCCCGGCTGTACCGACCGGTTGCGCGGGGAACTGCTCGACACCGGGCTGCCGTTCCTGCCCGGGGTCGCCACCGCTTCGGAGGTGATGGCGCTGCTGGATTACGGGATCACCGCCATGAAGTTCTTCCCGGCCGAGGCGTCGGGCGGCGCCGCCTTCCTGAAGGCGCTGTCGGCCCCGCTGCCCAAGGCCCGCTTCTGCCCCACCGGCGGCGTCACCCCCGGCAACGCGCCCGGATACCTGGGCCTGCCCAACGTCGGCTGTGTCGGGGGCACCTGGCTGACCCCGGCGGACGCGCTGCGCGCGGGGGACTGGTCCCGGGTCACCGACCTCGCCCGGGAGGCGTCCGCCCTTCGCCCCTAGAGGAAGCCGCTGAACTGCGAAAACGCCCCCTGTCGCCGATGTGCTCGGGTTTGCCGGTAAGGCCCCCGGGCACGGCTAGCGATGGGCCGGCCAGCCGCCTGCGGGCTGCGGTCGGCCCTTTTCCATGCCGGGCCGCCGTGCGGCCCACGTCGACGAGGGGGAAGTCGATGAGTCCTGAAGAGGGCCTCTTGATGCCGGTGGCCGTGCGCACGGAGCCGCCCATCGGAACGGTGGTACCCGAAGAGGTCGCCCAGCGGGTCACCCAGAGCTTCCGGGGCGGGCCCACGACCACACCGGCGGCCGGGCCGCGGCCGAGCCCGGTACCGACCCCACTGCCGATGGCGGCCGGGCACCGACTGCTGATCTACAAGCAGGATCCCTCGGTCGCCGAACTGGGCATCAGGACGGTTTTCGTCCAGTCGACCATCCTGAACGGGCCGGCGGACACCCGCATCAGGACCGAACTGCCCGGCGTCACTCCGGTGGGGCGCAACATCGACGGCGACTTCATCTTCCCGCCCAACAGCCCGCAGTTCGACTGCGCCCACACTTTCGCCGTCGTCCGCGAGACGCTCTCGATGTACGAGCGGCACAACGGCGGCAGACCACTGCCGTTCGCCTGGAACTCCGGTAGCAACACCGACCCGATCACCGTGTTCCCGCGCGCCGGGATCGACGCGAACGCCTTCTACAGCCGGACGGCCAAGGCGCTGAAGTTCTTCTCCTTCACACCTCCCGGCGCGTCCCGGCCGGTCATGACCAACAACTCGTTCGACGTCGTGACGCACGAGATGGCCCACGCGATCCTCGACGGCATCAAGCCCGGCTGGATCGGGACCGTGGACAACCCGCCGCAGACCGGCGGCCTGCACGAGGCGTTCGGTGACCTGACCGCCATCTTCATGACGCTGTCGCAGGCCGACCAGGCGGAGGCGTTCGTCGCGGCCACCAAGGCCGACCTGCACGCCACGTCGTTCCTGCCCGCGATGGGCGAGGAGTTCGGCGCCGCATTCGGCCTGCCGTTCGGCCTGCGCAACGCCGACAACGACCTGCGGCTGAGCGACGTCGGCAACGAGGTGCACGACATTTCGCAGGTGTTCACGGGGGGCGTTTACGACATCCTCGCCGACGTCTTCGCGTTCGAACTCAGCCGCCAGCGCCAGGTCAAGAGCCCCACCCAGATCCTCATGGAGGTGGCGTCCAGCCTGTGCAAGCTGCTGTTCGACGCGATCGTGGCGTCCCCGCGGACCGGCGCGACCTACGCCGACGTCGTCGGCCAGCTGGTGCGCAAGTCGGCCGAGCGGGACGATCCGCCGATCTACCGGACCTGCATCCTGAACCGGTTCGCCGTCCGCGAGGTCGTGGAGCCGCCGGTGTCGCTGGACGAGCTGATGTCGGGGAACATGGACATGGCCAACCCGCACTACACGGGCGGCGGCGACGCCAAGCGCATCCCCGAGGTGCGGCCCGCCGACGAGAAGTCGGCCAGCCTGCGCGCCGTGCAAGACCGCTCGGGTTGCTGCGGCACCATGCAGATGCCGGAGTTCCGGGTGGTGCCGGCCGACCGGCTGGCCACCCGGGGGCCGCTGACCGACGAGGACATCCTGGCCGCCGAACTGGCCGAACTCCGCGAGTCCTTTGGCAAGCTCGACCAGAACAGATAGCCGACGGGCGCCGGGCCGCGCGCGGGCGCGGCCCGGCAGAGGGGCAGAGACATGCGCGTGAAGATCGAGCGTTCGGGCGGTTTCGCCGGGCTGACGCAGGTCGTCGCCGACTACGACACCGACGACCTGCCCCCCGCCGAGGCCGAGTCGGTGCGTCAGGCCCTGGCCGCGCTGGCCGGGGGCACCGAACCCCACCCCGTCGGCGCCGACCTCTACACCTACCGGATCACCGCGGACGGCGAGACCTACGACCTCTCCGAGGACCCGAGCCGCGTCCGGGCCACCCCGCTGGGCACCCTCCTGGCCCCCGGCGGCTGACCCGCCCGGTGCGGGAGAGCCCATGGCCGGCCCTGCCCGTGGCGGCGTGGGCGTGGCCGGTACGGGAGAGTCCGGCCTGGAGGCGCCGTCCGGGGAGCCGTGCACGGTCCTCGTCCCGGGTGCCGCCGGGTGCACGGCTGTGACCAGGCGTGATGCCGGGACGCCGGGCGCCCGGCGTTCTGGAAGTCCGGCAGGAGAATGCGATGTCGTTTTTCTACCGGTTTGTCGCGGGGTGCCGTGGCAGGGTGGTGGGATGCTCAACGCCTGCCTGGCCTTCGCCGCCGTCGCCGCCCTGGTGACGCTGACGCCCGGACTCGACGTCATGCTCGTGC
The DNA here is from genome assembly GCF_003289645.1 of Actinomadura craniellae. GTDB lineage: Bacteria > Actinomycetota > Actinomycetes > Streptosporangiales > Streptosporangiaceae > Actinomadura_D > Actinomadura_D craniellae. The sequence goes on from NZ_QLYX01000017.1 coordinate 43,197, forward strand.
TGCGGACGACCGTGGCCGACGGCCTGCGCGCCGGCCTGCTGGCCGGGGCCGGGGTGGTCGGCGGCGTGCTGACCTGGGGGCTGGCCAGCGCCGCCGGGCTGACCGCGCTGCTCGCCGCCTCCCGGTTCGCCTTCGACGTGCTGCGCGTGGCGGGCGCGTGCTACCTGCTCTGGCTGGGCGGCCGGGCGCTGTGGCGGGTCCGCCGCAAGGCCGTGGGGACCGCCTTGGCGGACGTCTCCGCGAAGGTCCCCGCCCCGTCGAGCGGGGGCCGGGCCGCGCTGCGGGCCGGGCTGGTGACCAACCTGCTCAACCCCAAGGTCGGGGTCTTCTACATGAGCCTGCTGCCGCAGTTCATCCCCGCCGGTGCCCCCGTGCTGTGGACCAGCCTGCTGTTTTCCGCCATCCACGCGGCCGAGGGCCTGCTCTGGCTCGCCGTCGTGGCCCTGGCCGCCGGCACGGCCCGCACCGTGCTGACCCGCCCGGCGGTCCGCCGGCGCCTGGAGCAGGTCACCGGCGTCGTCTTCATCGGCTTCGGCGTCCACTTGGTCACCGGCCGCTGATGCCCTGGCCCGCCACGCGGGACACCGCTGTCAAGCCGATGGTCATGGGTCCCATTCGGAGATAAATCTCTTACCGGATGGACAGCGGCCAAATGCTCCGATTTCCGCAGTGGATATGACATGGTGACATTGCCTGGTTCCTGGAAGTTGTTTCCGGTCATCGGTAATTCGCTCGGTCGCCATGGCAAAAAGGAGACGCCGTGCCCAAAGTCAAAGATCCTCTTCTGCTGCGCGAGTACGCGGTGGAGACGATCGTCGGATACTACGGTCTCAAGGTCACGGAACCCGCCGGTGTCAAGAACTGGTGCCGTAAAAATGCCGTGCTGCGTTACCTGCGGGAAAAGGAGGACCGCCCCGAAGAAGTGGCGCAGAAGCTCACCGAGGCCGACGTCGACCCGGGTGACGTCGACGACCTCGCGACCTGGCTCCTGAGCGACTACCTGCCGCTTTGGGACCTGGGAGGCTACGACAAGGTCCTCGACAACCTCGCCGCGAAGGGCGGCGAGCAGAGGTACATCACCTACCTGCGCGGGCTGAACTGGCCCAAGAAGCCGAGAATACTGGGCGGCTTCGTCATGACGACCGGGAACTTCTCCGCGGACAGCTTACTGATCCGTATATCGATGGACCTTCCGGACGCCACCGAGATCCTCGACACCATTCTCTTCGAGTGCTGCAACGCCTTTCAGGTCGAGGCGTTCAAGGCGGCGAAGAAGACGTTCCTCGAACCGGGCAAGCGGAAGCCGGAGCTGTACGGGGCCCGGGTCGCCGAAATCGAATACGATTCCGACAAGAAGCATATCGAGCACCTACACCAGATCTACGGGACACGGGATCCGGGCGCGCTGCTGAACGCCCTCAGCGTTCCCCAGAACCTGCAGACCGCCCAGCCCTACGTGGCGGGCGACATCGGCAAGGTGGTCCTCCCGGCACGCGACGCGCTGCCGCGGCAGAGCCAGCGGCAGGCGCTGTGGTGGTTCAAGACCGCGGCGTGGCCCGAGGACGCCCGCAAGCTCGCCTGGATCAGCGCCAACCACGGCGACGAACTGGCACGGAGCACCGACCTGTACCGCCTGGGCTCGGTCCAGAAGATCAACACCTGACGGCGGGCGGCGCGGCCCGTCCCGTGCACCCCGTCCGAGGCGTGCGGGCCAGGCCTTCCCGCCCGCCCGAGTTCCCGTCCCGTCCGCTTGGGCGGGACGGGGCACGCCTCAACCAGCGGCCTGCCGTCATCGGATGCGCGGCCGGGAATCCTCACCGACCTTCCCGGGCCGCACGGGGGCAGGGCCCGTGGCAGCCGTCGCACAGGGTCTTGATCCAGGCGCCCTGCCGGGCACGTCCGGGAGCGCCGCAGGACTCGCACGTCCTGCCAGACTCCTCCTCGGCGGCGGCGACGAGCCGCCGCGCGGCATCGTCCTCCCGCCCCATCTCCGCCGCCTGCCGGTCGTCCGGCCACTCGCCGGTGGTGAGGTACGGGCCGCGGAGCAGGCCGGAGACGAGGTAGACGCGCAGCGTGCCGTACTTCTCCTTGACCTGGTTGACGGCGTATCCGGGGCTGACGGCGAGCAACTCCTCGTGCAGGCGCAGCAGCAGTGGATGCCACCCTCGGCCGACGTGGTCCAGGTGGTCGGGGATCTGGCCGGGCATGGTTTCGCTCCTCGCGTTGGGCCGGACTCACCCCCCGCGCACCCGCGTGGTCCCGCCCGGGACGGAAGCGCGCGGACGAACAGTGGCACGGCCCGCGCGGAGACGTCAACCGCGTTCGTACCGTCCTGCGCGGCTCCGGTTACCGGGTGATCGCCCTGGCGAAAGCCCGGAAGGCCGTACGGGAGAAGGTGAGGGCGGGACCGCTGGGGTCCCGGGAATCCCGCACGGCGATACCACCGGGAAGAGCGGCGACCTCCACACAATCTCCGCCGTTGGAACCGCTGCGGCTCGACTTACGCCACTGCGCTGCACTCAGATCCATCTCTTTCACCGTCCTGGATCATCTTGAGAAGGTGCTTGCGAGAAACCTATGGGTGCGCCATGTCGGAGGGGCGGATCCGTGTTCCCGGCGCTGTCGCTGACGGAGCAGGCCGGTAGTGGCTCCTGGGCCAGGACCCACCACCGGCCAGGTCAGAGGACTATTGCTTGATCCCCTTGGCGAATTCCTGGAAGGCGCTGCGGGAGAGCGAGAGGATGGTGCCGTGCGGGTCCTTGGAGTCCCGTACGGCGATGCCGGCGGGGATTTCGGTGATCTCTACGCAGTGCCCGCCGTTGGATCCACTGCGGCTCGACTTGCGCCACTGCGCTTTGCTCAGGTCCATTTCTCTTTCACCGTTCTGCGAATCAGGTCGAGGGACATTCCCACGGGGAGCGCCTGGGAACGGATCGCGTCGAAGGACTGCGTCAGCTTCCGCAGTTCTTCCGTACCGCCCATGGTAAGACCGTGCACGGCCGTGTCGATATGGGCGATCTCCGCGCCGTCGTTGCGGGTCGCGATGACGAACGCCCCGGTGTTGCCGGGGTGCATGGCGCCTTGCGGGACCACCTGGATGTGGATCTGCTGGGACGCGGACGCGATCAGGTGTTCGAGCTGTTCCCGCATGACCTCCCGGCTGCCGATCTGGTTATGCAGCACCAGCTCCGGCAGTACATAGAACAGCGTCGGCGGTTCGGGCTCTTGACGGGCCAGGACGGTCTGACGTTGCATCCGTGCCTCCACGGCGGCCTCGTCGCCGAACAGCAACTCGTTCGCGTAGGCCCGGGTTTGCAGCAGGCCGTCGATCACGATGGGCTGGAAGGACTTCAGGACGGCGGCCTTCGCCTCGTGTCGAGGCCAGTCGAACCAGGCCGGGTAGAAGGCCGGTTTGACCAGGTGGTCCCACAGGTGGGGGAGCATGCCCTTGGTCTGGAGCGGTTCGTCGGCGCGTTCGGCTAAGACGCGCTCGCAGCGGGTCTCGCCGCGCTCGACGTCGCCGATGGTCGAGCCCGCGTAGTTGATCCGCGCGCCGAGCTGGTCCTGGGACAGTTTGGCCTGCTCGCGGTAGTGCCGCAGTGTGGAGCCGAACAGCGCCAGCGGGGACGATCCGGGGTTGAGTTCCTTGGGGGGCCGGGGCATCGGTGCCTCCATCGTGGGTTCGGGGGGTTGACCGGTGTTGACCGGTGGCCGCGTCCGGTACGCCGATGTTCGACGGGGCGTCGCGGAATGGCTACACCGAGTATGGCAAGGCGGATTGGATGGCGTCAGCCCCACCGGATGTTTCAGTGAAAGGCCGCCCCCGATGTCAGATCACGCGATCCGGCCGCGCCTGCTGCTCGGAAAGCTCCGCCTCCCCCTGACCGACACCGCCCCCAAGCACGCCCGGGATCTGGTGGCCCGGCTCGCCCTGAGCTGGGGCCTGTCCGACATCGAATGGACGGTCAAACTCGCCGTCTCCGAGCTCGTCACCAATGCGTACCTGCACAGTGATCCGGTGCGCGGCGGGACCGTCATCATCGACGTCGCGCGCAGCGGCAAGCAGTTCCAGGTCACCGTGCACGACTCCGCGAAGAAGCTCCCGGAGACGCGCGCGGCCGACCCCGCCCGGGAGAACGGCCGCGGCCTGCTGCTGGTCGGCGCCGAGACCGACGCCTGCGGGTACTACCTCACCCCGTTCGGCAAGGCCGTCTGGTTCCAACTGGCCGCGCACTGGCCCCTCGACGTGATTTCCGCGCCCGGTCCGGCCCGTCCCGACCCGGGAACGGCTCCACCGTGACGGCGCCCGGGCCGGAACCGGTCGCGCCCGTGTGTTCCGGCCGTCGCAGCGACGTTGAGAAGCCGATCGACACCTTGGGTGTTCGCCGGCGCGTCCGGCTCGACGCGAACTTGGCGCCTGGGCGGGTGGCGGGCCGGCGGACCTGCGGGATCTCTTGGCCGAGTGGCCGAGTGACGGAATGGCCGAGTGGCCTAGCTCGCGCTGACGGCCGGCCCGCAGCGGTGCCTGCTAGCGGACCTGACGGCCTCGACACGGTTCGGTTGCGCACCGTCCAGGCTGTGGCTGCCCCCCGCATTCGGGTTGCACTGAGTGATGGATCGGCTACTATTAGAACTGGTGTTCGAATTTTCGTCAGGGGGTGGGAGCAGTGCTGTCGGAGACGGTTCCGCAGGGTGGCTCCCGCCTGCCCGAGGGGTTGGCGGAGATGCCACCGGGGCCTGAGCTGGCGGCCGCGCTAGCGTTGATCGACCGGTCGCGGCTGTCGGGTCATGACACGGTGGTGCTGCTGCAGGCCCGGGCGCGCCAGGTCGCGCACGAACAGGCGGAGTTGTACGCCGACATGGCCGAGGTGGCCGATCGGGTGCGTCGGGAGGTGGTGGGTCTGCCGGGGGTGTGGGACAGCGATGTGCCGAAGTTCGCCGCGGCGGAGGTCGCGGCGGCGTTGCGGTTGACCAAGCGGGCGGCGGGTGGGGTGCTGGAGGATGCCTGGTTGCTGGTCGAGCGTCTGCCGGCGGTGTGGCGGGCGTTGCGGGCCGGGCTGATCGACGTCCCCCGGGCGAAGGTGATGGTCCGCGAGACACGGGTGTTGCCCGAACCGGTCGCCCGGCGAGTAGTGGGGCAGATCCTGCCGCAGGCCCCGGAACTGACCACCGGACAACTGGCTTATCGGGTGCGTCGCCTGGTCCTGGAGGCCGACCCCTGCGCCGCGCGGAACAGCTACGAACTCGGGGTGGCCGAACGGCGGATCGTGGCCGGTACCGATCCCGACGGCACTGCTTACCTGGCCGGGTACCAACTGCCGGTCGGTCCTGCGGCGGCGGCCTATGAGCGGGTGGACGCGATCGCCCGGGCCGCCAAGCAGGCCGGCGACGGCCGCCCCATGGACCAGATCCGCGCCGATGTCTACCTCGGCTTGCTGGAGGGCACCTGGAACGGCCCTGGCCCCGTGCACCGGCGCGGGGTGATCGAGTTGACCGCCGACCTGCCCACCCTGCTGAACCTGGCCGACAACCCCGCCGAGCTGCACGGGTGGGGGCCGGTCATCGCCGACATCGCCCGCCAGATCACCACCCAGGCCACCACCCGGACCACCGTCCGGGACACCATCTGGGTCTACTCCATCACCGACCCCCTGACCGGACGGCTGCTGCACCACGGCACCACCCGCCGTCCGGTACTCCCCGCTCCCGGCTCCACCCGCCGCCGTCCCCTCCATCTCGAACCGGCCGGCTCCGGCGACACCGCTCACCCGCCGACCGCTCCCTGTACGGAAATCGGTGCCCAGGCCGAACCCACGACCGGAACCGGCCCCGGAACCGATGCGGAACCGGTCGGGCTCGACACGGGGCCTGGAGCCGGACCGGAAGGCGAAACCCAGTCACGAAGCCCGACCGCCGGATCGAGGGGCGAGGACATCGGAACCGGCGGGCGAGACACCGGGACGGGCCAGACCGCTCGGCCGGCGGTGGCAGCTCAGCCGGCGGTGGCCGCCGTATCTGGTGAGCGTGCGGGAACGACCGAGCGGGATCCTCGCCGTTTCCTCAGCGCGCGTGATCGGGCTCACGTCATCGCCCGGGACCGCACCTGCCGCGGACCTGGTTGTCGCGTCTCCGCCCGCCGATCCGAGATCGACCACATCGTCCCGCACGCCCAAGGCGGCTCCAGCACGCCCGACAACACCGACGCCAAGTGCGGGTTCTGCCACGACCTCAAAGACGCCGGATGGGTCGTCACCCGTACCCCACGCGGTACCACCCTGTGGACCAGCCCGCTCGGGCATACCTACCGCAAACCTCCCGAGCCCATCACCCGGCCGGCCGACCTCACCCCCGCCGAACGGCGCCTCGCCGAGAACCTCGACCAGCCACCCTGAGGTTCACCGGGTTCTCGTCCGTCGGGCGTTGCTTCCGGCTTTGGTTTCCCGCGGCACGGACGAGATCGGGAGACGGGAGGCTCGCTTGGGCTCGAGGGGTTCGCCTGGGCTCGGAGAACTCGCCGGACGCTCGTTTCGTCGAGTGTTGCCTCGCATGTGCGCCCGGTGCGGACCGCGCGCCCGGACCGGTGACAGGGTTCACGCCGGTCCGGGCGGCTGTGCTGGTCGGGCGGTCGTGCTGGTCGGGCGGATGTGTCAGTGCACCGCACGGCATGTGACTCTGTACGTCGTTGCGAAGGGAACTCGTCTCCGAAGGGAACTCGTCTCCTCGGTCGGCCCGGCCGGGTGCGGACGGTCCTAAATGCCGGAGGGGAGGGTCGGGTGCCGCTCCAGCAGGATCGTGCTCCGCACGATGGCCTCCTTGTAGAGGGCGGCCGGGCGGCCAGTGAGTACGGCCGAACGCGGGCTGTCGTCGGAGCGGACGAATTGGACGAGCCCGTCGCGGCGGCCCAGGCTGATGCACTGGTTGACGTACCGGAAGCGCAGCGGCCGGGGCTCGCGGCCGGCCAGGCGGTCGGCGATCCCACGGACGGCCTGCTGCGCCACTGGCAGGCCGGTGGCACACGCCATGCGCAGTTCCTGGCCGTCCGCCCGGTGGACGGCCGCCGCGTCCCCGACCCCGTAGACCTCCGGGTGCGAGACCGAGCGAAGGGTCCGGTCCACCACCATCCGGCCGCGGTCGTCGACGGCGAATCCGGCGGCGCGGGCCAGGCCGGGCACCTCGAAGCCGGCGGTCCACACCACGGTGTCGGCGTTGATGTGCTCGCCGCCGGCCAGCACCGCACCGTCCGCGCGGACCTTGGCCACCCGGGCGTCCTCGCGGACTTCGACGCCGAGGCGGTCGAAGGCGCGCCGCAGATACCGCCGGCCGCGCGGCGACAGCCCGGCGCCCAGAACGCCTCTGGTCACCAGCCGCACCTTCAGCTCGGGGCGGGTCTCGGCCAGCTCGGCGGCGGCCTCGACGCCGGTCAGCCCGCCGCCGACCACGGCGACGGTCTGTCCCGGGGCGAGGCGGTCCCGCAGCCGCGCCGCCTGGTCGAGGGTGGCGACGGTGTGGGCGTGTTCGGCCACCCCGGGCACGGAGTCCAGGTCGGCCCGGCTGCCCAGGGCGTAGATCAGCAGGTCGTAGGGCAGCGCACGGGCGTCCCGGGTGTGCACGATCCGTACCACCACGTCGATCTCCGTCGCCCGATCGACGACGAGTTCCACGCCGGTGCCGTCGAGCAGGTCCGCCAGCGGCAGGTCGCGCAGCGGCTGCCCGGCCGCGAGCTGGTGCAGCCGCACCCGCTCGACGAACCGGCCGCTCTCGTTGACGAGCGTCACCCGCGCGTCCGTCCACTTGGCCGCGAGTTTCGCGGCGGCGAGCCCGGAGTAGCCCGCGCCGACGACCACGATGCGAAGCGTCATCGTCCCGTCCCTTCATCGTCCGTCGGGAGTCGACAACTAGGACTGGAGAACCGGGTGAGATGTGACGTTCTCCCGCTGTGAGCCGGAGCACCCGCGGGCAGGCGTGGTGTTCTCGTGCCGAGAGTTGCGGGGTACCTGGGGGAAGCGTGGTGTTTTCTCTCCATGATCAGGAGCGTCTGTGGGAAGTGTGGAGTCCTTGTGCTGTGAGCTGTGAGGTATCCGTGGGAAGTGTGGCGTTCTCGTGCTGCGAGCCGCGAAGTACCCGCGGAAGACGTGGCGCTCTCGCCGTGACCTGGGACATCTGCGGGAATGCGCGGCGTTTTGGCGAGCGCCCGACCAACCTGCCACCAGCCTGGCCGCGCGACTTTCTCTCCGGCCCGGTACTGCCGGTTGGCCGGAGCGAAGCCCCGTCGCCCGCCACACGGGGGTGCTGGGCGGGTTCTGTCGTGCTCAGGGCGAACACGCTAGTTCCCACGTTGTTCCCGCCCCGTAGCGAACACGCCTGAACCGGCCCGGACTGGGGAGAGCGGACTCCTGCCGTGCCCCGAGACGCCCCGTCAGGCCACGAGGTCGGTGGCGGCTTCGCGCAGTCGGGTGAACTCGGCGACGATGCGGTCGAGGGGCCAGCCGGCGTTGAGGCCGCTGGGATTGGGCAGCACCCACAGGCGGGACGGGCCGAGCGGCTCATCCTGGGGGCCGATCTGGGCCTTCCGGTGACCGAAGGCGGTGCGGTAGGCCGTCACCCCGGCGATCGCGACGTACGCCGGGCGGTGCAGTCCGGCCAGGGCGGTGAGGCGGGCGTGGCCCGCGCGCAGTTCCTCGTCGGTGAGTTCGTCGGCGCGGGCGGTGGCGCGCGAGGCCAGGTTGGTGATGCCCAGGCCGAGGCCGGGGAGCAGGTGCTGTTCGGCGGGGGAGAGCAGCCGGTCGGTGAAGCCCGACCGGTACAGGGCCGGCCAGAACCGGTTGCCGGGCCGGGCGAAGTGGTACCCGGTGGCGGCCGAGTACAGCCCGGGGTTGATCCCGCTGAACAGTACGGTCAGCGGCTCCCCGTCCGCGGGCAGGACGTCGTCGATCAGCTGGTTCCGGGCCGCCGCCAGTTCCGCCCCGGTCGGTCCGCATCGCGCCACCCCGTCATTCTCCCAGGTTGTTCCGGTGGGTGGTCTTCACAGCGTGTTGTGGATTCCCGGGCTGTTCCGTGGGGTGGTTTTCACGTCGTGCTGCGGATGCCCAGGCCGTTCCGGTGGGGTGGTCTTCACGGCATGCAGTGGATTTCCGGGCTGTTCTCACGGGACGGCTTTCACAGCATGTTGCGGATGATCAGGACGAGGGCGGAGGTGGCGGTGACGGCGAGGATCGCGCCGCGGGTGTGGTCGCGGTCGAGGTAGCGGCGGAACGGGCCGGAGACGGCGAACCCGGCGATGACGAACGGGGTGAGCGCCAGCCCACCGGCCACCTGCCGGGCCGGCAACTCGTCCACGGCGGCCAGGGTGAGTACCGAGAGCAGCGCGCCCACAGTGAAGAAGATCGACAGGGTGGCGCGCACCCGGGGGCCGCTCTCCCGCTGGTAGAGCAGGGCGATCGGTGGTCCGCCGATCGAGGTGGCGGTGCCCGCCGCCCCGGCCATCAGCCCGGCGCCGATCAGCGTGCCCCGGTTGCGCGGTACCCGCGCGGAGAGGCCGGTGACGGCGACCGCCACCAGCACCATGGCGCCGACCGCCAGCCCCAGGGCGCGGTCGGGCAGGGTCGCGACGACCCAGATGCCCGCGGGGGTTCCGGCCAGCCGGCCGACGAACGCCCAGCGCAACCCGGCCCAGTCGGCCTCGCGGGCCTCCCCGGCCAGGACGAGCAGGGGCAGTACGGCGGCGGCGATCAGCAGTGAGCCGGGCATCATCTCGGGGAACAGCAGGGTCACCACGGGCGCGGCGACGAGCCCGAGACCCAGCCCCACCCCGCTCTGCACGATCGCCCCGGCCGTTGCCGCGAGCCCTGCCACCAGCAGGAAATTGATCCATGACATGGCGGACCTACCGTAGTAAGTCCGCCATATCTGGCATATCGCGGGGTTGGGAGTGCGGTGGGCGACGGATCCGCTGCCGGGACCGGGAGGCGGCGGTGGCCCCGGCTGGCGGGCGGAGGGGCGGGGTCAGGAGTGTTTGCGACGCCGGGCGTGGGAGAAGACGGCGGCCGCGACCATCAGCACGAGGACGACCTGGACGGCGACGACCAGCGCCTCCAGCCCGCCCGCCACCAGGGCGATCAGCAGGATCAGGAGAAGTGGCCCGCCCGGAAAGCGGTGCCGGTGCCCGGGGTGCCCGGGATGGCGGCGCCGGTGAGGTGTGGAGCCGGCGTCGGAGAGCCCGTGCGGCTCCGGCAGGTCCCGGGTGATCTGGCGCAGGTCACCGCGGGTCTTGGCGGTCAGTGCCGCCTCCAGCCGCTCGTCCAGTTCCGGCGCGGTGAGGCGGCCGAGGCCGAAGTGCTCGTGCAGGGCGGAGGCCACCGCGTCGCGCTCGGCGTCACCGATGCGCAACTCGTCGGCGGCGGCCTCCGCGCCGATCAACCTGCGGACCGCGTGCGGCCCCGCCCATACCGGAGGGCCGCCCTGCCAGTGGTTCATGAGGTCTCCTCGGCGTCGTCGTCGGCCAGGATCCGGTAGAGCCGGCGCCGGGTGTCGGCGAGGACCTTCGCGGCCTCGGCCCGCTGCTCGGCCGTGCCGGCCTGGGCGACCTGGAAGATCGCGGCACCGGTCTGCGCGGCGACCTTGAACAGGTCCTGGTACTCCCCGGCGTCCGGCGGGGTCATGGCGTTCCAGGGGGCGTCGAGGTCGCTGAGGTGCTCGTCGACGTAGGCCCGGCCCGCCTCGGTGAGGTGGAAGTCCTTGCGCCCGCCCTCCTCCACGGCCTCGATCAGGCCCTCGTCGGCGAGTTGCTGGAGCGCCGGGTAGACCGCGCCGGGACTGGGCCGCCAGGCCCCGCCGCTGCGCTCTTCGATCTCCTGGATGAGCTGGTAGCCGTTGAACGGCCGTTCGGCGAGCAGTACCAGCGCGGCCGCCCGCACGTTCCCCTTCTTGGCCCGGGGCGGCGACTGGCCCCAGAACCCCTTGGCCCAGGGGCCGGGCCCGCCGAATCCCGGTCCGCCGAAACCGAAGCCGGACCCGCCGAAACCGGGCCCGCCGTGCCGGGTGCGGGGGCCGCACCGGTCGCCGGCCGGCGAGCCCGAGGAGCCGGCCGCGGCCCTGGCCAGCTTGGCGGCCATGGCCGCGGCGCCCATCGCCCACCTGATGTCGTCGTGGTGTGACCTTCCCATGGTCGTACCGCCTTCTGCGATCTTCGAAGATATGACAACGATATATCGATAACGGCGAACCGCTCGGATATGTTCCCGTAGCGCGCCGAAGTCCCTCCGACCTGCGTTTCTTCATCATCCGGACATCTATGGGCAACCTTCGCGACCGGGTCGACTCTCCGGGCAGTGCCAGGTTCGACCCGTTTCATCTGCACCGGAACGGAGTTTCCATGGAGTCACGCTCCCGTCGGGTCGGCCTGGCCGCCGCGGCCATCACCATCGGGCTGACCGGCCTGGGCACCGCGACGCCGGCCTCGGCCGACCGGCAGGCCCTCTTCGAGCGGCTGGCCACCTACCCGGTCTTCCAGAACCGCCCCGCCGGAACGCCCGCCGAGGACGAGACCGTCGCCGAGATCAGCACGGTCAGCGAGGACGGCCGGACGCTGATCTACACCGACGCGCCGGGCGGGCGCGTCGGCTTCCTCGACATCTCCGACCCGAAGCGGCCGCGCGGGAAGGGAACGATCCAGCTCGGCGCCGGCGAGGAACCCACCTCGGTGGCGGTGGTTGGCCCGTACGTCCTGGTCGTGGTCGACACCAGCCCGAGTTTCACCGCGCCGTCGGGCCGGGTGGACGTGATCCGGATCGCCGACCGGGTGAAGGTCCGCAGCCTGGACCTCGGCGGCCAGCCCGACTCGATCGCGGTGAGCGGCGACCGCCGGTACGCCGCGATCGTCATCGAGAACGAGCGCGACGAGGAGGCGACCCCGCCCGGTGGCGACGAGGGCGACCTGCCGCAGGCCCCGGGCGGCCTGCTGCGGATCCTCGACCTGACCGGCAGGAGCCCGGCCTCCTGGGGGCTGCGCACGGTGCCGTTCACCGGCTCCGGCGGCGCCGCGCTGCCGTCGTTCGTCCAGGCCGGCCTGGACACCCCGCAGGACCCCGAGCCCGAGTACGTCACCATCAACGACGACAACCGCGCCGCGGTGACGCTCCAGGAGAACAACGGGATCGCGATCGTCGACCTGCGCACCGGGCGGATCGAGCGGGTCTTCTCGGCGGGCAAGGTGACCGTCACCGGCATCGACATCGACAACGACGGCTCCTACGACCCCACTGGGAAGATCGAGGACACCCCCCGCGAGCCCGACGCCATCGCCTGGATCGACCGGCACACCCTGGCCACCGCCAACGAGGGCGACTGGAAGGGCGGCACCCGGGGCTGGACGGTCTTCAGCGACACCGGCCGGGTGCTGTGGGACGCGGGCAACTCCTTCGAGCACCTCGCGGCGCGGTACGGCCACTTCAACGACGACCGGGCCGACAACAAGGGCACCGAGCCCGAGGGCCTGGCCGTCGCGACCTTCAAGGGCCGGCGGTACGCGTTCGTCGGCTCCGAGCGGTCCAACTTCGTCGCCGTGTACGACGTCTCCCGGCCCACCCGGCCGGAGTTCGTGCAGTTCCTGCCGACCAACGCGGGGCCCGAGGGGCTGCTGCCGGTGCCGTCCCGGGGCCTGCTCCTGGTCTCCAGCGAGAACGACGACGCCTCGATCGGGATGCGCGCGGGCGTCCAGGCGTTCGGCCTGGGCCGGCCGGAGGTGCCCGGCCTGGTGGCGCGGGACCCGATCGGCTGGGGCGCGCTGTCGGGGCTGTCCCCGGTGCCCGGCGACAGGCGTGGCCTGTACGCGGTGTCGGACGCCGTTTTCACCCCGACCCGGATCTTCCGGATCGACACCGGACGGACCCCGGCCATGATCACCCGCACCCTGACCGTCACCCGAAACGGCACCCCGGCCGGGTACGACATCGAGGGGATCATCGCCCGGCCGCACGGGGGCTTCTGGCTGGCCGCCGAGGGCGACGCTGCGGCGGAGAACCCGCTGGCCACGCGGAATCTGCTGGTCCTGCTGGACGACCGTGGAGCCGTCCGGCAGGAGGTCCCGCTGCCCGCCGACATCGCCGCCAAGGTCGGCAAGCAGGGATTGGAGGGGGTCACCGTCACCGGCACCGGCAAGGACGAGGAGGTCTGGACGATCCTGCAGCGTGCGCTGCCCGGCGACCCCGCCGACGTGGTGCGGATCGGCCGCTACCGCCCGGCGACCGGCACCTGGGCCTGGTACGGCTACACGCTGGAGAAGTCGGCCTCCGCCGCGAACTGGAACGGCGTGTCGGAACTGGTCGTGGTCGGCGACCGGCTCGCGGTGGTCGAGCGGGACAAGGCGAGCGGTACCGACGCCGCGCACAAGAAGATCTACTCCGTTCCGCTGCCCGGCGGGACGCCCGCCCCGGGCACCCTGCCGGTCCTGCCCAAGCGGCTGGTCCGCGACCTGCTGCCGGACCTGCGGGGCTTCGGCGGCCACGTGCAGGAGAAGGTCGAGGGCCTGGCCGTCGCCGGCGACGGCCGCGTCTGGGTGGTCACCGACAACGACGGGTTCGTGGACGCCACCGGCGAGACCGTCTTCTACTCGCCGGGCACCGCGCGCGGCCTCTTCGGCCGCTGAGCCGCCGGCCCACCTGGGGCGCGGGTCCCGCGCCCCAGGTGGGGGTCGCCCCCCGGCGACAAGTAGCTTGATATCAAGATAAATCGGCTAAGCTTGTCCCCGGGGGAAAAGGTGCGGAAGTTAGGCTGCCCTGGGTCACGGAGAGATCCCCGGCTAGGGCAGGATTCATGGGGAATGACCTACCGCGCCGGACCCTGCGGTGCGCCCCGACGCGCACCTTGCCGGCAGCCATACGCGCCCAGATGAATAGTGCCGCGCCGCGCCCCCCGGCGCGGTGTGCTGAGGAGGAGTCGTGTCCGCGAACAGCTTCGGCAGCCGTAACACGCTGCGAGTAGGCGACAAGTCGTACGAGATCTACCGGCTGGACGCCGTCGAGGGCGCGGCCCGTCTCCCGTACAGCCTGAAGGTGCTGCTGGAGAACCTGCTGCGCACCGAGGACGGCGCCAACGTCACCGCCGACCACATCCGCGCGCTGGCCGGCTGGGACCCGGGCGCCCAGCCCAGCCGGGAGATCCAGTTCACCCCCGCCCGGGTGATCATGCAGGACTTCACCGGCGTCCCCTGCGTGGTGGACCTGGCCACCATGCGCGAGGCCGTCCGCGACCTGGGCGGCGACCCGTCCCGGATCAACCCGCTGGCCCCGGCCGAGATGGTCATCGACCACTCGGTGATCGTCGACTACTTCGGCCGTCCCGACGCGTTCGAGCGCAACGTGAACGTCGAGTACGAGCGCAACCGGGAGCGCTACCAGTTCCTGCGGTGGGGCCAGACCGCGTTCGACGAGTTCAAGGTCGTCCCGCCGGGCACCGGCATCGTCCACCAGGTCAACATCGAGCACCTGGCCCGGGTGGTCTTCGACCGCGACGGGGTGGCCTACCCCGACACCTGCGTCGGCACCGACTCGCACACCACCATGGAGAACGGCATCGGCGTCCTGGGCTGGGGCGTCGGCGGCATCGAGGCCGAGGCGGCCATGCTCGGCCAGCCGATCTCGATGCTCATCCCGCGGGTGGTCGGCTTCAAGCTGACCGGCGAGTCGCCGGCCGGCACCACCGCCACCGACCTGGTGCTGACCATCACCGAGATGCTGCGCGAGCACGGCGTGGTCGGCAAGTTCGTGGAGTTCTACGGCGAGGGCGTGGCCGCGCTGCCGCTGGCCAACCGGGCCACCATCGGCAACATGAGCCCCGAGTTCGGCTCCACCTGCGCGATCTTCCCGATCGACGGCGAGACCCTCAAGTACCTGCGGCTCACCGGCCGCAGCGACGAGCAGATCGCGCTGGTCGAGGCGTACGCCAAGGAGCAGGGCATGTGGCTGGACCCGGCCGCCGAGCCGGAGTTCTCCGAGTACCTCGAACTCGACCTGTCCACGGTCGTCCCGTCGCTGGCCGGGCCCAAGCGCCCGCAGGACCGCATCGCGCTGTCGGAGGCCAAGGAGACCTGGCGGCGCGACGTCCGCACCTACGCGCCGAGCGTCCTGAGCCCGGCGGACGAGGCGTCCGACGAGTCGTTCCCCGCCTCGGACTCCCCGGCCATCTCCCACGGCGGCGCCGGTGACAAGCCCCGCGACCACGGCACCAACGGCGGCGGCCGCCCGCACAACCCGGTCCAGGTGACGCTGGAGGACGGCACCACGTTCGAGCTCGACCACGGGCACGTCGCGGTCGCCGCGATCACCTCCTGCACCAACACCTCCAACCCGTACGTGATGGTCGGCGCCGCGCTGCTCGCCAAGAAGGCGGTGGAGCGGGGCCTGACCCGCAAGCCGTGGGTCAAGACCTCGATGGCGCCCGGCTCCCAGGTGGTCACCGACTACTACGAGCGGGCGGGCCTGACCCCCTACCTCGACAAGCTCGGCTACAACCTGGTCGGCTACGGCTGCACCACCTGCATCGGCAACACCGGCCCGCTGCAGCCGGAGATCTCCCAGGCCGTGAACGACAACGACCTCGCGGTCACCGCGGTGCTGTCGGGCAACCGGAACTTCGAGGGCCGCATCAGCCCCGACGTGAAGATGAACTACCTGGCGTCGCCGCCGCTGGTGGTCGCCTACGCGCTGGCCGGCACGATGGACATCGACATCCTCAACGACCCGATCGCCGAGGGCGCCGACGGCGAGCCGGTCTACCTGCGCGACATCTGGCCGTCGCAGGAGGAGGTCGCCGAGATCGTCGAGTCCTCCATCGGCCAGGAGATGTTCACCAAGAACTACGCGGACGTGTTCAAGGGCGACGAGCGCTGGCAGGGCCTCGACATCCCCACCGGCGACACCTTCGAGTGGGACCCGGCCTCCACCTACGTCCGCAAGGCGCCCTACTTCGAGGGCATGGAGATGGAGCCCGCCCCGGTCACCGACATCCACGGCGCCCGGGTGCTGGCCAAGCTGGGCGACTCGGTGACCACCGACCACATCTCGCCGGCCGGCGCGATCAAGGTGGGCACGCCCGCCGCCCAGTACCTCGAAGGCCACGGCGTGGCCGTCAAGGACTTCAACTCCTACGGCTCGCGCCGCGGCAACCACGAGGTGATGATCCGCGGCACTTTCGCCAACATCCGGCTGCGCAACCAGCTGCTGGACGGCGTCGAGGGCGGCTACACCCGCGACTTCACCCAGGAGGACGCGCCGCAGGCGTTCATCTACGACGCGTCGGCCAACTACCAGGCCGCGGGCGTCCCCCTGGTGGTCATCGCGGGCAAGGAGTACGGCTCCGGGTCCTCCCGCGACTGGGCGGCCAAGGGCACCGCGCTGCTCGGCGTCCGCGCGGTCATCGCCGAGTCCTACGAGCGGATCCACCGCTCCAACCTGATCGGCATGGGCGTGCTGCCGCTGCAGTTCGCCGAGGGCGAGTCCGCGCAGTCGCTGGGTCTGACCGGTACTGAGACCTTCGACATCGTGGGTGTGGAGGAGCTCAACGCGGGCGGGACCCCGCGCGAGGTCACGGTCCGGGCCGATGGCCGGGAGTTCCGCGCCGTCGTCCGCATCGACACCCCGGGCGAGGCCGACTACTACCGCAACGGCGGCATCATGCAGTACGTGCTCCGCTCCCTGCTCCGCAAGTAGCGGCTCAGCGGGCCGGCGGGCCGTCCCCCAGCCGGGGGGCGGCCCGCTCGGCCGAGAGCATGGCGGTGACCTCGGTGACGAGGCTGGGCAGGGGCTGCCACAGGCCGAGCCGGCCGAGGGAGACGATGGGGCGGGGGAGCGCGCGGATGTCGGCGAGCCGCCAGTGGTGGGCGTCCCGGTCGGCCCAGGGGCCGCACCCGCACTCCTCGTCGCGCACGGCCGCCGAGCAGACGTCGGCGAGTTCGGCCACCGCGATCGCGGCGCCGATGGTGGCCAGCGGGTCCCGGACGTCCCAGCCGGCCGTGCGGATCAGCGGGGAGTCGCAGGAGTCGAGGTCGACGCGCATGGAGGCGTGGATCAGCAGTGTTCCGCGGTAGGCCGTGGGCAGGTTCTGGTTGGAGATCCTCTTGTGCCCGCGTGCGATGGCGAAGGCCCAGGGCTGCCGAACACTGATCGCCTGCACTTTGGTTGCCTCCCGAGTTCGCCCGAGTCACAGCCCCTCGACCGGAACGCTCAGGGAATTCTCCCTGGTATGCGTCGTCTTCGGGCCGTGATGTCGTGATCAGCGCGTCACCGTCAGGCAAACGTGGCCGCTGAGTAACGCCCATACCTGTGGACATGGACGTTGCCCGGTGGGTTACCGGTCTGTAAGGATGTTTCTAACATAAAAAGGGTGAAGGTAACCATAACCGATCTATCGCGACATCCCACACGGGTTCGGCCGGTGGATGTGTCGCGTGCCGGGGTTTCGATCATCCCGGCGCCCATCCTTGCACCGGCTTCCGGCCGGGGGGCGTCCCGGGGTGGGTCCTCCGGCCGCGGGCGGCCGGAGGCGCCGCCGTGCGGCGCACGGCGGGCTCCCGGCGGCCCGGTGGTGGTGAAACGCGTGCCGCCCATGCGTCTCCTCGGCGAATCGGGGACGCACGCCCGCGACCGGGTCGCGAGAGTGACGTATCACCGACTTATTCGGTTTACTATGAAATGTAAGAAAAGCGGAGTTCTTCTGGTTAATTTGGTGATGGATTTGTCATCTGGCCGCATGCGGCCAGGCCTGTTCGGATTCGCCGGGGTGTGGCAATTCCGGTGGCTTTCTTACCGCTTCATCACCAATGCGTCACCAGAGGGAACGCCCCGTTACCGGCGCGTTCCGTCACCAGGCGAGAGCAGGGGGCAACTGCGTGAGGTCGGCGGCCGGCCACTTCTCCGGCGGGCCCAGCGGCACCAACTGCTCCATCTGCATGCGGAACCAGGGCGAGGAGTCGGGGTGCCTGGTCAGCTCCCGGCACTCCTCCCAGGTGCGCCACTCGGCCGCCGCCACCTCGGCGGGGTTGGGCTGTGGCGATCCGACCGGCACGGCGCGCACCACCGGGCAGCGCTCGTGTTCGACGAGGCCGTCGGAGGCGGTCGCCCGGTAGTCGAACTCGGGCAAGACCAGGGTGAGCTCCTGCGCGCCCATGCCGAGCTCGGTCTCGACCCGGCGCTGCACGGCCTCCCGCAGCCCCTCGCCGGGCGCCGGATGCCCGCAGCAGCTGTTGGTCCACACGCCGGCGAAGCTGGGCTTGTCGAGCGCCCGCTGGGTGATCAGCACCCGGCCCCGGGCGTCGACGAGGTAGCAGGAGAAGGCCAGGTGGTAAGGGGTCTTCTCGTGGTGGCTCGTGGCCTTGGGCGCGGTGCCGATCGCTTCTCCGGCCGTGTTCAGCAGCACGATCTCCTCGGTGCGCATGAGACGGGGTACCCCCAATGGTCGGGTGCGGAGATTTCTGCCTGGGATCTTCGCAGAAGATTGGGACTGGCGCACTGGAGTTCAAGCGGGACTAAACTCGTGCCCATTGCACGTCAAGATGAAAAGCATCGCCATGAGGGGATGACGCGCGTTGAGCCTGCTGAAGTCGATCTCAGGTCCCGAGGACCTCAAACGACTGGATGCGACGCAGTTGCCAGAACTCGCAGGGGAGATTCGTGACTTCCTGGTCGAGTCGGTTTCCAAGACCGGAGGGCACCTCGGGCCGAACCTGGGTGCGGTGGAACTGACCATCGCCCTGCACCGGGTTTTCGCCTCGCCGCACGACAAGATCCTCTTCGACACCGGCCACCAGTCGTACGTGCACAAGCTGCTGACCGGCCGGCACGACTTCTCCGGGCTGCGCCAGCGCGGCGGGCTCTCGGGCTACCCCAGCCAGGCCGAGTCCGAGCACGACATCATCGAGAACTCGCACGCCTCCACCGCGCTGTCGTACGCCGACGGCCTGGCCAAGGCGTTCGAGTTGAGCGGCGAGACCGACCGCGCCGTCGTCGCCGTGGTCGGCGACGGGGCGCTGACCGGCGGCATGTGCTGGGAGGCGCTGAACAACATTGCGGCGGCCGACCGCTCGGTGATCATCATCGTCAACGACAACGGCCGTTCGTACTCCCCGACGATCGGCGGGCTGGCCAGCCACCTGGCCGACCTGCGCGTCACCCGCGGCTACGAGCGCGCACTCGACCTGATCAAGAAGACCGTCCCCCGGACCCCGGTGGTGGGTCCGGTCGCCTACGAGACCCTGCACGGGTTCAAGAAGGGCATCAAGGACATCCTCCAGCCGCAGGCCATGTTCGAGGACCTGGGCCTGAAGTACGTCGGCACCATCGACGGCCACGACACCGAGGCCGTCGAGCACGCCCTGCGCAAGGCCCGCGACTTCGGCGGCCCGGTGATCGTGCACTGCATCACCTCCAAGGGCCACGGCTACGAGCCCGCCGAGAACGACGAGGAAGACTGCATGCACGGCGGCGGGGCGTTCGACCCCGCCACCGGGAAGCAGCTGCCCAAGGGCGGCGGCCCCTCGTGGACCAAGGTCTTCAGCCAGGAGATGGTGGAACTCGGCGCCGAGCGGCCCGACGTGGTCGGCATCACCGCGGCCATGCTCTACCCGGTGGGGCTGGCCCCCTTCGCCGAGGCCTACCCCGACCGCATCTACGACGTCGGCATCGCCGAGCAGCACGCGGTGACCTCCGCCGCCGGGCTCGCCCTGGGCGGCGCGCACCCGGTGGTCGCGATCTACGCGACCTTCCTCAACCGCGCCTTCGACCAGGTGCTGATGGACGTCGCGCTGCACCGGCTGCCGGTCACGCTGGTCCT
Source organism: Actinomadura craniellae (assembly GCF_003289645.1). Lineage (GTDB taxonomy): Bacteria > Actinomycetota > Actinomycetes > Streptosporangiales > Streptosporangiaceae > Actinomadura_D > Actinomadura_D craniellae. Next base: position 63,018 of record NZ_QLYX01000017.1, read on the forward strand.
GGACCGTGCCGGGGTGACCGGTGACGACGGGGCCAGCCACAACGGCATGTGGGACCTGTCGATCCTGCAACTGGTACCCGGCATGCAGATCGCGGTGCCCCGCGACGGCACCCGGCTGCGCGAGCTGCTGCGCGAGTGCGTCGCGGTCTCCGACGGGCCGACGGCGCTGCGCTTCCCCAAAGGCCCGGCCATCGAGGACGTCGAGGCCATCGACCAGATCGGCGGCATGGACGTGCTGGCCCGGCACACCGGCGCCAACGGGGCCAGCGTGCTCGTCGTGGCGGCCGGTTCCATGGCGGCCCCGGCCGTCGAGGTGGCCGACCGGCTGTCGGCCCAGGGCATCGGGGTCACGGTCGTCGACCCCCGCTGGGTCAAGCCGCTGGACCCGGCGCTGGTCGAGGCCGCCCGGGAGCACCGGATGGTCGCCGTGGTCGAGGACAACGGCCGGGTGGGCGCGGTCGGCGACGCGGTGGCCCGGCTGCTGCGCGACGCCGAGGTCGACACCCCGGTGCGGACCTTCGGCATCCCGCAGGAGTTCCCCGACCACGCCAAGCGCGCCGAGTTGCTGGTCGACTTCGGGCTCACCCCGCAGTACCTGGCCCGCGACATCACCGAGGCGATCGCCCGGGTCACCCATGCCGAGCCGGTCACGGTGCAGACCTCGGACTGATCAGTTGACCTCCTGAGCGGAGATCAACCTCCAGTAGTGCGTGATGACGGGGGCGGGGCCGCCGATGTCGCGGCCGACGTAGGTCCATCGGCCCGACAGCCGCCACGACCGCCCCGCCCCGTCCCGCACGTACACCTGGAGCGGGAAGGCGGCGTCATGCGCCCGGCCCGGGCCGCCGCCGTCCTGCACCGTCGGGCCGCCCTCGCACCGGATGCCCAGCACCCTGGTCCCGGTGTCCTGGCGGCGCAGTCCGAGCGTCAGGTCGCGCACGAGCATGCCGACGTAGTCGGGCCCCAGCCAGCGCAGCCCGGGCAGCACGTCCAGGGGCGGAAATCCGTACACCTGAGGACCATCGGTCACAAGCGCACGTTAGCGCCACGATGTCCACTACGTCACGTGCTGTGGCCCTATGACCTCAGCCGTGGGTGTGCTATTGCGGGTGGCAGGCCGCCCGCATGGCCGCCCAGTGGCCGAGCTTGACCCGCTCGCCCCGCTGGAGCGAGCGGGCCAGCTCGATCTCGGCGGTGTCGAGGTTGAGCCAGTGGGCGTAGGTGACGATCGGGCCGCGGCCCTCAAGGAGCTCCTCGATCCGGCGGGCGGGCCGGGGTCGGCCCGCGCCGGTGGCCTCGACGTCGGCGAGCAGTGCCGTGACGGTTTCGGCGGCGTCGGACTTGTTGGTGCCGACGACCCCGGTCGGGCCGCGCTTGATCCATCCGGCCACGTACTCGCGCGGCACCGGCGTGCCCGCGGCGTCGAGCACCCGCCCGGCCGCGTTCGGTACCACGGAGGCGCGCTCGTCGAACGGCACCCCGGTGAGCGGGACGCTCCGGTAGCCGACCGAGCGGAGCACCAGCCCCACCGGCAGGGTCTCGTACGTGCCGGTGCCGGTGACCCGGCCGTTTTCGTCGAGCGCGGTCCGCTCCAGCCGCAGCCCGGCCACCCGGTCGGTGCCCTCGATCTCCACCGGCGCCCGCCAGAACCGGACGTCGATCCGGCGCGGCCGGTCGCCCGTCGGCGGTTCGGTCCAGCCGCGCAGCACCTTGAGGTTGCCGCGCACCAGCCGGTCGGTCTCGGCCAGTTCCGCGTCGGCGGGGGAGAGTTCCAGGTCCCCGGGGCTGACGTGGATCTCGGCGCCGGGCAGCACGCCCAGCTCGCGAGCTTCCTTGGTGGTGAACTTGGCCTGGGCCGGGCCGCGCCGTCCGACCAGGTGGATCCGGCGGACCTTGCTGCCCGCCAGCGCGTCGATCACGTGCTCGGGGATGTCGGTGTCGCGCAGTTCGTCGGCGGTCTTGGCCAGGATCCGCACCACGTCGACGGCGACGTTGCCGACGCCGATCACCGCGACCTCCTCGGCGGACAGGTCGAACGCGTGGTCGGCGGCGTCGGGGTGCCCGCAGTACCAGTTCACGAAGTCGGTGGCCGCGACGCTGCCGGGCAGGTCCTCACCGGGCACGCCGAGCCGCCGGTCGACCATCGCGCCGGTGCTGTAGATCACCGCGTCGTAGCAGTCGAGCAACTCCTCGCGGGTGATGTCGTCGCCCAGCTCCACGCAGCCCAGGAACCGCACCGAGGGGTGTTCCAGCACCTGCTGCAGGTAGCGCGCGATGGACTTGATCGACTTGTGGTCCGGCGCCACGCCGTAGCGGACCAGGCCGTATGGGGTGGGGAGGCGGTCGATGACATCGACCTCCACCGTCCCGCCGGCCTGCTTGACCAGCGCCTCGGCCGCGTACAACCCGGCAGGACCGGAACCGACCACCGCGACGCGTACAGGATCTGCCATGCGGGCCATTCTGCCTATCCGATGGGGAAATGAGTACCGTGGGGTTGATCACCGTAACTCGGGTGAATTATCACTTTGCTTCAAATCTACGGCGTGCAGCGCAAGCCGGCTGTGCCGGTACCCGTACAGCCCATAGAGCACCACCCCGACCAGCAGCCAGGCCAGGAAGCGCAGCCAGGTCTCGACCGGCAGGTTCACCATGACGAACAGGCAGCTCAGTACCGCCAGTGCGGGGACCAGGGGCACCAGCGGGGTGCGGAAGGCCCGGGGCAGGTCCGGCCGGGTGCGCCGCAGGACCACGACGCTCACCGCCACCACCACGAAGGCGAACAGCGTGCCGATGTTGACCAGCTCCGCCAGTTCGGCCAGCGGGATGAACCCGGCCAGCACCGCCACCACCGCCCCCATGATCAGGGTGACCCGGTAGGGAGTGCCGAACCGCGGGTGGACGGCCGACAGCCCCCGGGGCAGCAGCCCGTCCCGGCTCATCGCGAAGAACACCCGGGTCTGGCCCAGCAGCATGATCAGCACCACCGTGGTGAGCCCCGCGATGGCCCCGACGCTGACGATCGTGGCGAATCCGGGCCGCCCGACCCCCCGGAACGCGTCCGCCAGCGGGGCGCTCGCGCTGAGCTGCGTGTACGGCTGCATGCCCACCACGACCAGCGCCACCGCCACGTACAGGACGGTGCAGATCGCCAGCGAGCCGAGGATGCCGATCGGCAGGTCGCGCTGCGGCCGGCGGGACTCCTCGGCCGCGGTCGCCACGATGTCGAAGCCGATGTAGGCGAAGAAGACGATCGCCAGCGCGGCGAAGACCCCCAGCCAGCCGTAGTTCACCGGGGCGGCCCCGAACAGCACCTGCATCAGCGGGGCCCGCACGCCCTCGACCTCAGCGGTGGACTGCGCTGGCGGGATGAACGGCCGGTAGTTGGCGCCCTTGACGTAGAACAGGCCGGCCACGATCACCAGGAGGATGACCGCGAGCTTCACCGTCACGATGATCGCGTTGAACCGTGAGGACATTTTGACCCCGAAGATCAGCAGCGCGGTCACCACCAGCACGACGAAGACGGCCGGCAGGTTGATGACCCCGCCGTCCGACCCGGGCGAACCCCCGATCGCGGTGGGCAGCGTGAGGCCCATGCTGTCCAGCAGGGAGGCGGCGTACCCCGACCAGCCGACCGCCACCACCGCCGCGCCGAGCGCCAGTTCGAGGATGAGGTCCCAGCCGATGATCCAGGCGGGGAACTCGCCCAGCGTCGCGTAGGAGAAGGTGTAGGCCGAACCCGCCACCGGGACCGTCGAGGCGAACTCCGCGTAGCACAGGGCGGCCAGTCCGCACACGATCCCGGCCAGCACGAAGGAGATCGCCACCGCCGGCCCGGCCTTGTCCCTGGCCACCACCCCGGTGAGCACGAAGATCCCGGTACCGATGATCACGCCCACGCCGAGCACGGTCAGGTCCAGCGCGGTCAGATCTCGGCGCAGCCGGTGGTCGGGATCCTCGGTGTCCCGGATCGAGTGTTCGACCGGTTTGGTACGGAACAGCGGCACGGTGCCCTCCAGTCCGGAGGCGAAGCTCTCCGTACGCAGTGGTCACCCGTAGTGATCGATCGAAACCCGCAGCTCAGACATCGCCTTTGGTCTCCACCCGCAGCAGCGCCCTGGCCAGCGGCACCGCGACCAGCTCGACCTGCCACTCGCGGGCGCCCAGCAGGGCCAGCGTGGTCGCCACACGTTCGGCGTCGACCGGCTCCGGCGGCGACCAGGCCAGCCGCCGGATCAGGTCGGGCTGCACCAGGTTCTCGCTCGGCATGGTGTGCTCGTCGGCCAGCGCGGCCACCACGCCGCGGGCGGCGGTGAGCCGCCGCGCCGCCTCGGGGTCGCGCTCGGCCCAGCGGTGCGCGGGCGGCGGGCCGTCCCCGGGCAGGCTCGACTCGGGCAGCTCGCGCTCGGTCAGCCCACGCGCCCGGTTCACCGCGCGCAGCCACACCGACAGGTACCGGCGGGCGCCCCGGCCGCGCATCGTGGACAGCTCCTGCAGCTCGGCGGGGGACTTGGGCTGGTTCAGCGCCAGCTCGACGATGGCGGTGTCCTGGAGCACCCGGCCGGGGGACAGGTCACGCTCGACGGCGATCCGGTCGCGGGCCTCCCAGACCTCGCGCACCACGGCGAGCCCGCGCCGGTTGCGCACCCGGTGAATCCCGGACGTGCGGCGCCACGGGTCGGGCCGCGGCGGCTTGGGCGGGGTGGCGAGCACCGCGGCGAACTCCTGCGCCGCCCACTCCAGCTTGCCCGCCGCGGTCAGCTCGGCGTGCAGCGCGTCGCGCAGCTCCACCAGCAGTTCGACGTCCAGCGCGGCGTAGCGCAGCCACTCGGGGGGCAGCGGCCGGGTCGACCAGTCGGCGGCCGAATGCCCCTTCTCCAGGGTGAAGCCCAGCACCGTCTCCACCATCGAGCCGAGCCCGACCCGGGGGTGGCCGAGCAGCCGCCCCGCCAGCTCGGTGTCGAAGATGCGCCGCGGCACCAGGCCGAGCTCGGCCAGGCAGGGCAGGTCCTGGCTGGCGGCGTGCAGCACCATTTCGACGTCGTCGAGCGCGGCGGCCAGCCCGGACAGGTCGGGGCAGCCGATCGGGTCGATCAGCGCGGTGCCGGCGCCGGCCCGGCGCAACTGCACCAGGTAGGCGCGCTGTCCGTAGCGGTAGCCGGAGGCGCGCTCGGCGTCCACGGCGACGGGGCCGTCGCCCGCGGCGAAGGCCGCGATGACGCGTTCCAATCCGTCGGCGGACGCGACCACCGGCGGGACGCCCTCGCGCGGTTCGAGCAGCGGCGTGGGCCGGGGCTCCTCCTCGGCGGGGACATCACCCCGGGGTTGACTGGTCTCGGACACTCCCACGCGCCTACCGTACGCCGTTCAATCGCCTGTTCGACCCGTCAACCCCGGCAGAGCGGTCACACCGGACGGGGGGAGTCCCGCCGCCATGCACATCACCTCGCACCAGGCGGTGACGTGACCCGACAGATCCTCACCGGTGGGCGACCAGGACGCGCGCAGTTCCAGCTCGGTAGTGGACGGGTCGTCGGCCTTGTCGCCGAAACTCTCCGAGACGGCCCGGGTGATCGTGCCGGACACCTTGGCGTACCCGGCGGCCTCCAGCGCCTCCAGCAGCCAGCTCCAGGCGACCGAACCGATCAGCTCGTCGGCGGCGATCTCGGGTTCCAGGTCGGCCCGGATATAGGCGACGACCCGGAACTCGCCGGCCCAGTCGCCGCGGCCCTCCGGGTCGTACAGGATGATCAGGCGACCCATGGCGATCTCGTGGTCGTCGCGGTAGACCGACCCCGAGATCGCCGCCGAGTAGGGCGCCAGCCGCTGCGGCGCGGGCATGTCCTCGAGTTCGAGCTCGGGTCGGCCCGGGTCGCCCTCGACCGCGCTGCGCAACGTGTCCAGCGCGTGCTGGAACGGGGCAGGTGTCATGTCCCGAGCGTAGGTCGCCGGATCGGCCGGTCCGGTGGCCGCCACGCCGGGCGGGCCGTCGGAGGAGCCCGTGGAGGGGCTCGCGGGTATGCGGGGAGTACGGGTTGGCACTGCGTGATCTCGGTTCGGCTCGATGCGGGGGTGGAGCCAGAGGCGGGGTTCGCCCCGTGGTGGGAAGATCACCGTGACACGAGGTCGCCACGGAATGGGGGACTTCGCGCGGCGTGTCCGGAAGTTCCTTGTCCCCAGTGCGCAACCCGGCGGAGGGTTCGCGGCGGCCTGTGGGAGCATTCGCTACGTGGCTGACGACGTTGCGGGGACCGGCATCCCCGGTGAAGAGTCCGTGTTCCTGAACGCCTGCCGCCGGCGGCCGGTTCCCCACACCCCGGTCTGGTTCATGCGTCAGGCGGGCCGTTCACTGCCGGAGTACCTGCGGATCCGCGAGGGCGTCCCGATGCTGGAGGCGTGCGCCCGGCCCGACATGGTCGTCGAGATCACGATGCAGCCGGTGCGCCGGTACTCGGTCGACGCGGCCATTTTCTTCAGCGACATCGTGGTCCCGCTCCGGGCGGTCGGGATCGACCTCGACATCAAGCCGGGCGTGGGCCCGGTGATCGCCGACCCGATCCGCGACCTCGCCGCGATCGAGCGGCTGCGCCCGCTGACCCCCGACGACGTGCCCTTCACCACCGAGGCGATCCACGGGCTGCTCGGCGAGCTGGGCCCGATTCCGCTGATCGGTTTCGCCGGCGGGCCGTTCACGCTGGCGTCCTACCTGATCGAAGGCGGTCCCTCCAAGAACCACGACCGCACCAAGGCGATGATGTACGGCGCGCCCGAGCTGTGGGCGGCGCTGATGGAGCGGCTGACCGACATCACGATCGAGTACCTGAAGGTGCAGATCGCCGCTGGGGCGCGCGCCATCCAGCTGTTCGACTCGTGGGTGGGTGCGGTCGGCCCGCAGGACTACCGGGAGAGCGTGTTCCCCTACAGCAGCCGTATCTTCGCCGCGCTCGCCGACACCGGGGTACCGCGCATCCACTTCGGCGTCGGCACCGGCGAACTGCTCGGCCTGATGGGCGAGGTGGGCGCCGACGTGGTCGGGGTCGACTGGCGGGTGCCGCTGGACGAGGCCGTGCACCGGGTGGAGTTCGGCAAGGCGCTCCAGGGCAACCTCGACCCGGCGCTGCTGTTCGCGCCGTGGGAGGTTGTCGAGCGCCGGGCCCGCGACGTGCTGACGAAGGGCCGCACCGCCGAGGGGCACATCTTCAACCTGGGGCACGGCGTGCTCCCCTCGACCGACCCGGACATGCTCGCCCGCCTCGCGGACCTGGTCCACGAGGCGAGCGCGCGCTGACCGTCAGTTCGGCGGGGCGGGTTCGGCCGGGCCGCCGGCTGCCGGGGGAACGGAAGGCCGTGGTGTGTCGCCGGGCGTCCGGCGCCGGACCAGCCGGCGCCGCAGCCGCCAGGCGGGCAGCGCGAGCACCGCGGCCAGGACCAGGAACGGCAGCAGCCAGCCGAGTACCGTGGCCAGACCGGTGAGGAAGGCGACGAGCGCGTTCCAGCCGGAGACGAGGCCGCCGACGAAGCCGTGGCGCTCCTCTTCCTCTTTGGCGCCACCGCTGTCGGGGGCATGCAGGGCCAGCGTCACTGTGGCCAGCCGGGTGCGGTGCTGCAGCGACTTCTGCCGGGCCAGCAGCGACTCCAGCTCGGCCTGCCGCCGGGCGATCTCCTGCTCGACGTTGATCACCTCGCCGACGGTGTTCGCCCGGTCGAGCAGCTTGCGGAAGGACTTCAGCGTCGCCTCCGCCGAGCGCACCCGGCTGTCGACGTCGGCGACCTCCTCGGTGACGTCCTCGGCCTCCTGCCGCAGCGACAGCCGGGTGCCGAGCCCGCTGGAGAGCTGGCCGAGCACCGCCTGGTACCGCTCGGCCGGGATCTTGAACGTGATGTTCGCGTACGTGGGGGGCCCGCCGTCGGCGGTCGCGCCGCTGCTGCGCTCGGTCTCGACGTAGCCGCCGGCCGCGGTGACGAGCTGCTTGGCGCGGGCCGCGGCGGGCTCCACCCCGTCCTTCCCTGCGATCCGGACCCGCAGGTCCGCGGTGTAGACGACGGCGCGTCCGGTGGGGTTGTCGGGCAGGTCGGTGGTGGCCGGCCCGGCGCCTTCGGCGGGCTTGCGATTGTCGGCTCCGCCGCCGCCCAGCTGGCGGCCGCCCTCGGCGGGCGCGGGCGCGGCGGGCGCGGCGTTCCCGCCCGCGTCTTCGGCGGTGCCGCTGGAGCTCTCGGAGGAGCCGCCGGCGCAGCCGGCCAGCAGCAGGGCGAGCGGCAGCGCGAGCAGGAGGGCTGCGCGGGCGTTTCGAGCAGTACGCATGGCCGTTGGACGGTAGGCGGCTTATTGGCGTTCTGCTCATGCGGTCGCAAACCGGTCACGATGCCGCCGCGCCCCGGTTACGGCACCACCCCGGATCGCGGTACCGCCGCGGGTCTGGGATCGTGGAGGGCATGAACGGGTCGCACGTCGTGGTCATCGGCGGGGGCATCGCCGGGCTGGCCGCCGCCCGCTTCCTGGCGGACGGCGGCGCGCGGGTCACCGTGCTCGAAGGGGCGTCGCGGATCGGCGGCAAGCTCCAGGTGAGCGAGGTCGCCGGGCTCCCCGTCGACGAGGGTGCCGAGGCGATCCTGACCCGCCGTCCCGAGGGGCTCGACCTGATCCGGGACGCCGGGCTGGGCGACCAGGTGGTGGACTCCGCCGGCGAGCCGGCCGGCATCCTCAGCCACGGCGCGCTCCGCCCGCTGCCCGCGGGCCAGGTCATGGGGGTGCCGTCCGACCTGACGGCACTGGCCCGCAGCGGGGTGCTGTCGCCGGGCGGGGTGGCCCGCGCCGCGCTGGACCTCGCCCTGCCCGTCTCGGGCCGGGGCATTCCGGTGGACGCCGCGGCGGACGTCTCGGTGGCCGCCTACGTCGGTGCCCGGCTCGGCCGGGAGGTCGTCGACAGGCTCGTCGAACCGCTGCTCGGCGGCGTGTACGCGGGCCGGGTGGAGGAGCTGTCCTTCCACGCTGCGCTGGGCGGGGTGGCCGCCGCGGCCCGCTCCCACCGATCGCTGATCATGGCGGCCCGGGCGGTGCGCGCCGCGGGCCCCGCAGATCCGGGGCCGATGTTCGCCACCCTGGCCGGCGGGCTGGGCTCCCTGCCACCCGCGCTGGCCGAGACGATCACGGCCGCGGGCGGCACGGTCCGGACCGGAGCCACCGTCCGGGAGCTGCGGGCGGCCGATTCCGGCTGGCGGCTGACCGTCGGGCCCACCAGGGCCCCCGAGCACCTGGACGCCGACGCCGTGGTGGTCGCCGTGCCCGCCCGCCCGGCCGGGCGGCTGCTGGCCGACCTCGCGCCGGTCGCGTCCCGCGAGCTCGCCCGCATCGAGTACTCCAGCATGGCGCTGGTCACCCTCGCCTACCCGGTGACGGCGTTCCCCGAGCGCCCGTCCAGCACCGGCTACCTGGTGCCCTCGGTGGAGGGCCGCACGGTCAAGGCCGTGACGTTCGGCTCGGTCAAGTGGCCGCACCTCGCCGGGCGCCGGCCGGACCTGGTGGTGCTGCGCTGCTCCATCGGCCGGCTGGGCGAGGAACACCTGCTGCAACGCGACGACGACGAGCTCAAAGCGGCCGCCATCGCGGAGCTGGCCCACACCTGCGGCGTCCGGGAACTGCCGGTGGAGAGCCGGGTCACCCGGTGGGGCGGCGCGCTGCCCCAGTACACGGTGGGCCACCTGGACCGGGTGGCGCGGATCCGCGCCACCGTGGCCGGGCTGCCGGGTCTGGCGGTGGCCGGCGCCGCCTACGACGGTGTGGGCGTCCCGGCGTGCGTCGCGTCGGCCCGAGCGGCGGCGGCCAGAGTGCTCGACCACCTCGCCGATCGGCAACGATCGGCCGTGAGCTGAGATTCAGGGGAGGACACAGTGGCCGACAGGCCGAAGGCACGCGATCTCAACCAGGTGATCCGCTACACCATGTGGTCGGTCTTCCGGGTGCGCGAGGCAGGGGCGCCGACCGGGGAACGGGTGGCCGAGGAGGTTGAGGAACTGCTCGAACAGGCCGCGCGCAAGGACGTGGTCACCCGGGGCCTGTACGACGTCGCGGGGTTCCGCGCCGACGCCGACTACATGTTCTGGTGGCACGCGCCGAGCTCCGACGACCTCCAGGAGGTCTACGGCCGGTTCCGCCGGACCGCGCTGGGGCGCGCCTCGACGCCGGTGTGGTCGGCGATGGCGCTGCACCGCCCGGCCGAGTTCAACAAGAGCCACGTCCCGGCCTTCCTGGCCGAGGAGGAGGCGCGGGCCTACGTCTGCGTGTACCCGTTCGTCCGCTCCTACGACTGGTACCTGCTGCCCGACGAGGAGCGGCGGGGCATGCTGGCCGAGCACGGCAAGATGGCCCGCGGCTACCCTGACGTCCGGGCCAACACGGTCGCCTCATTCGCGCTGAACGACTACGAGTGGGTGCTGGCGTTCGAGGGCGACGAGCTGCACCGGATCGTCGACCTGATGCGGCACCTGCGCGCGTCCCGGGCGCGGCTGCACGTCCGGGAGGAGATCCCCTTCTACACCGGTGCGCGCAAGCGGGTCGCCGAGCTGGTCGCGGGGCTGCCGTAACCCGGCGGACGGCGAAGGGCGGGCAAACCTTCGTTCTCCTCAAACCCAAGGCAACGTCCCGGTAAAGTGCGCTGCGTGAGTACTCCACCACGGCACGCGCGCGGGCGGCACCACAAGCCGCCGCCGGAGTTCGTCACGAGGTGCGATCGCGCGCTGCGCGGCGCCTTGGAGGAGCGCAACCGGCGCCGGCTCGTGGTCGTCGGCGCGGGTACCGCCTCGGTCGGGCTGCTGGTGGTGACGACGTTGGTGATCCTGTCGGCCACCGCGCCGGGCGAGTCGCCCGCACCGGAGGTTCCGGCGGGTTCGGCGGCTCGACCGGCGCAGCGGGCCGCTCCGGTGCCGGCCACCGGCGGCGACGCCGCCGACCTGCCGGACGCCGTCGCCTTCCTGCGGCGCAAGGACCCGCAGGAGACGGTGGTCAAGCACGTCCGGCAGGTCAGCCGGAGCGGGGCCTTCCTGCGGGTCTACACCGACCTGAAGGAAGGCGACGAGAACTCCCGGCCGGCGATCTCGCTGTGCGAGTGGACCGCGCAGTACCTGCGTGACCTCGGTGCCGCCGAGCCGATCGTGTTCGTGCACGCGCGCGAGAACGACAACGGCCATGTGGTGCTCGCCAACAAGCAGAGCGCGGCCGACGACTGCGCCGTCGGGGACACCCGCTAGTGCAGGGCCGTCGCACGGGTTTCGGCTTTCAGCCGCCGTCCGCGGGTTCGAGGGACAGCGAGACGCTGTTGATGCAGAAGCGGTCGTCGGTGGGCGTGCCGTAGCCCTCCCCGTGGAAGACGTGGCCCAGGTGCGAGTCGCAGGCCGCGCACCGGACCTCGGTGCGGACCATGCCGAGCGAGCGGTCTTCCAGCAGCCGCACCGCGGTGCTGTCGGCGGGTGCGTAGAAGCTCGGCCAGCCGCAGTGCGAGTCGAACTTGGTCTCCGAGCGGAACAGCTCCGTGCCGCAGGCCCGGCAGCGGTAGACACCGACGGTCTTGGTGTCGGTGTACTGCCCGGTGAACGGCCGCTCGGTGCCGCCCTCGCGGAGCACGTGGTACTCCTCGGGCGTCAGCCGGGCGCGCCATTCCTCTTCGCTGGTCTTCTCCATGAATCAGACGTTACCTGGCCGGATGTCCGGCGCCGGCCGCCGTAAGAAGACCGAAAGCAAGCCGAAAAATGTCGGCCCGCCGGGTTAGCGTGCCGGTATGGCCTCACCGTTCGTCGAGATCCCGGTCGGAGACCGTCTCGTCAAGGTCTCCAACCCGGACAAGATCTACTTTCCGGAGTCCGGCGCGACCAAGCGCGACGTGGTCGACTACTACCTGTCCGTGGGCGAGGGGGTCCTGCGCGCGCTGCGCTCCCGGCCCACCACCCTGGAGCGCTGGCCCGCGGGGGTGTTCGAGGGGGCCCGGCTGTCGACCCGGGCCGACAACCGCGGCGACGCCTTCTACCAGAAGCGGGTGCCCAAGGGGGCGCCCGACTGGGTCGGCACGTCCCGGATCGAGTTTCCCAGCGGGCGGTCCGCCGACGAGGTCTGCCCGGACGAGCTGGCCGTGGTGATCTGGGCGGCCAACCTCGGCACGCTCACCTTCCACCCCTGGCCGGTCCGGGCCGCCGACGTCGACCATCCCGACGAGCTCCGCATCGACCTCGATCCCCAGCCGGGCACCGACTTCGCCGACGCGGTCCGGGTGGCGCTGGGCCCGGTCCGCGAGCTGCTGGACGAGTTGGGCATGGTCGGCTTCGTCAAGACCTCCGGCGGGCGGGGTGTCCATGTCTTCGTGCGGATCGAGCCGCGCTGGGGGTTCACCGAGGTGCGCCGTGCCGCGCTGGCGTTCGGCCGCGAGGTGGAGCGCCGGATGCCCGATCTGGTGACCACCGAGTGGTGGAAGGAGAACCGGGGCGAGAAGATCTTCATTGACTTCAACCAGAATGCCCGAGACCGGACGATCGCCTCGGCCTACAGCGTTCGCCCGCGCCCGCACGCCCCGGTCTCGGCCCCGGTGACCTGGGACGAGCTGTCCGAGGTGGTTCCTGGTGACTTCACCATCGCCACCATGCCGGCGCGCTTCGCCGAGCTGGGCGACCTGCACGCGGCCATCGACGACCGGGCGTTCTCGCTGGACGGGCTGCTGGAGCTGGCCGAGCGCGACGAGCGTGACAGGGGGCTGGGCGACATGCCCTATCCGCCGAACTATCCCAAGATGGAGGGGGAGCCGGCCCGGGTGCAGCCCAGCCGCGCCAGATCCGACAAATAGCCGTAATTCAGGTATCGGGCGTCCCTAACCAGGACATCCTCGTCGTTCGTGATCCCGGGGGAATCCCCCTCCCGACCGTTCGACGACGATGAGGAGGCGACGATGGGCTTTGGATTCCGCAAGTCGGTGAAGGTCGGTCCGTTCCGGTTGAACTTCTCCAAGTCCGGGGTCGGGCACAGCGTGGGCGGCCGCGGCGCCCGGTACACCAAGACGGCCGACGGCCGGCGGCACATGACGCTGCGCGTGCCGGGCACCGGCCTGTCCTGGCGGCGGCCGCTCAGCCGCCGCGACCGCCGGCGCTGACGCGGCTCCGGCGGCCCTGACCGGTGCGGGCGCGGGTGGCCGCGCCCGCCCGCTCAGTCGGCGACGTACTGCACCTTGACGACCCGGAAGCCGGTGGCGGCGCTGAAGTTGACGTAGTAGTTCTGGCCGCCGCCCTCGTAGTAGAAGAAGCAGTGGTAGGCGTACGCCCCGCTGGGCGTGCGCTCACAGTTGCGCTGGGCGGGCAGCGGATAGGACGCCGGGTACCCGAACACGTAGTGCACCGAGGCGGCGTTGGCCGCGCGCAGCGCGTCCGTCCGGTCGTTCTGGGAGCGCGCCCGGGCGAGGTGCTCGATGGCGGCGAGCGGGCCGGTGAAACGGATCGCGCCGGGGCTCGGCGGGCTCGCCCCCGGGGCCGGCGGGGCCGGCGGGGCCGAAGGTGGCGCGGAGGCCGGCGGCGAGGCCGGGTCCCCGCCGGGCCCGTCGGCCGGCGGTGAGGCGGGGGCGCTCGGACCGCCCGGCGGGTCGTCAGGCGCCGCGGCGCCGGGCCCGTCGGTGGCGGGCTCGGCCGAGGCCACAGGGGCGGCCGGAGTCGGCTTACCCCCGAAGTCACATCCCGTGATCGTCATGTTACAAATAGTGATGGTGGCGGCGATGGCGACGAGGGGGCGAAGCTGCGACATGGGAGGCTATGCCTTTCTCAGGGCCGGTCACGGCTGTGCCGGGCGGTATGTCAGATGAGATGTCGGGGAATCCGCCCGGGTTCGCGAGGAGCCCGTCCGGACGTGCCACGGCGGGCCGGAGTCACCCTTCCGGAAGAGCGGCGTCGCCGGGCCTGCCGCGGTGTCTCCCGGAAGGCCGGTCGTGCTGCCGCCTGAGGGTTCCTCGTCGCTGGACCGGCGCTCCCTGCTCGTCGGCGGCCTCATCGTCGGTACCGTCGCCGCGCTGCCCGGCACCGCCTTCGCCGCCGGGCCCGGGCCGGGCCGGGCGCTGCGCACCGATCCCTTCACCCTGGGCGTCGCCTCCGGCGATCCGCACCATGACGGCTTCGTGCTGTGGACCCGGCTGGCCGTCGAACCGCTCGCCGGAGACGGTCTCGGCGGCATGCCGGACCGGCCCTATCCGGTGCGCTGGGAGGTCGCCACCGACCCCGGGTTCCGCACCGTCGTGCGGCGGGGCACGGCCTCGGCCCGGCCCGCGGCGGCGCACAGCGTGCACGTGGAGCTGAGCGGCCTCAAGCCCGGCCGCGAGTACTGGTACCGCTTCAAGGTGGAGCGGTACGTGTCACCGGTCGGCCGCACCCGGACCGCCCCCGACCCGGCGACCTACGGGCCGGCGCTGGCAATGGCCTTCGTCTCGTGCTCGGACTACGAGCACGGCTACTTCACCTCCTACCGGCGGCTGGCCGAGGAGCGGCCCGACCTGATCCTGCACCTGGGCGACTACCAGTACGAGTACCGGCGGAACACCTACACCATCCCTGGCGGCAACGTCCGCAACCATGTGGGCCCGGAGACCGAGACACTGCCCGAGTACCGGCAGCGGTACGCCCAGTACAAGACCGATCCCGACCTCCAGGCCGCGCACGCCGCCGCGCCGTGGCTGGCGGTCTGGGACGACCACGAGGTGGACAACAACTGGGCCGACGGGTTCTACGAGAACCCGCAGATCCCGCAGCCGCACTTCCGGGAGCGCCTGGCCGCCGCGTTCCAGGCGTACTACGAGAACATGCCGCTGCGCCGCACCGCGGTGCCCCACGGCGCCGAGATGCGGCTCTACCGCCGGGTCCGGTGGGGGCGGATGGTCGATTTCCACATGCTCGACACCCGCCAGTACCGCAATGTCCAGGCCTGCGGCGACGGCTACCGCGACTGCCCGGAGGCCACCGCCCCCTGGCGGACGATCACGGGGGACGCGCAGGAGCGATGGCTGCTGAAAGGCTTCCGTGCCTCCCGGGCGCGCTGGAACGTCCTCGGCCAGCAGGTGTTCTTCGCCCAGCGTGACAGGAACGCCGGCCCGCTCAAGGTCACCAGCATGGACGCCTGGGACGGCTACGTCGCCTCCCGCGACCGGATCACCAAGGGCTGGGTGACGGCGGGGGTGCGCAACGCGGTCGTGCTCACCGGTGACGTCCACGCCCACTGGGCCAGCGACCTCAAGCTGAACTACGACGACCCGGCGTCCGCGACGGTCGGTTCGGAGCTCGTCGCCACCTCGATCACCAGCGGTGGGAACGGGTACGACTCCGATCCCGCCGACAATCCCTTCCTGGCCATCAACCCGCATCTGCGCTTCTTCAACAACCAGCGCGGCTACGTGCTGACGAAGATCGACAAGTCGGAGATGAAGGCCGATTTCAAGGTCGTGCCGCAGGTCACCGTCCCCGGTGCCGCGGTGCACACCAAGGCGACGTTCGTGATCGAGGACCGGGTGCCCGGGCTGAACCAGACCTACCTGCGCCCGGTCGGACGCTCGAACGCCCGGCTGCGCGGCGACCACGAGGCAGGGAGCACCGTGCGGCGCGAGTGCGACCGCCCCGATCCGGCGTCGCGGCACGGAGCGGCCGGGACCTTCCCGAGGTCGTAGCCCGCGGGCGCTTCCGGGTGCCGGTGACCGCGGCGCGGGATGCAGCGCCTGCTCAGGGGCGGTAGGGGCCCCGCCGAGCCCTTGCGCGGGCGGAATGCCGAAGGACCTCCCGCCCGGCGGGCGGCCTGAGCGGACGTGCCGTGTTGGGGTGCAGGTCATCTTTCCGGAATGAGGGCGTTACCGGGCGTGCCGAAGCTGTCAGGCGGCTGATGTCCGATACCTCCCGGAAGGTCATCCCTTATGCCGCTTGACGGCCCCTCGCTGCTGAACCGCCGTTCCCTGCTCGTCGGCGGTCTCGCCGCCGGCACCGTCGCCGCGCTGCCCGCCGCCGCCTCCGCCGCCACGCGCGGCCATGGCCGGGCGCTGCCCACCACCCCCTTCACCCTGGGCGTCGCCTCCGGCGACCCCGACCACGACGGCTTCGTGCTGTGGACCCGGCTGGCCGTCGAACCGCTCGCCGAGAGCGGCCTCGGCGGCATGCCCGACCGGACCTACCCGGTGCAATGGGAAGTCGCGGCCGACCCCAGGTTCCGTTTCGTCGTGCGCCGCGGTACGGCCTCGGCCCGGCCCGCGGCGGCGCACAGCGTGCACGTGGAGCTGAACGGGCTGCGGCCCGGCCGCGAGTACTGGTACCGCTTCAAGGTGGAGCGGTACGTGTCACCGGTCGGCCGCACCCAGACGGCCCCGCACCCGGCGACCTACGGCGCCGCGCTGTCGATGGCCTTCGTCTCCTGCTCCCAGTTCGAGCACGGCTACTTCACCTCCTACCGGCGGCTGGCCGAGGAGCAGCCCGACCTGATCCTGCACCTGGGCGACTACCAGTACGAGTACCGGGCCGACACCTACACCATCCCCGGCGGCAACATCCGCGACCACCACGGGCCCGAGACCGAGACGCTGGCCGGGTACCGGCAGCGGCACGCCCAGTACAAGAACGACGTCGACCTGCAGGCCGCGCACGCCGCCGCGCCCTGGCTGGTGGTCTGGGACGACCACGAGGTGGACAACAACTGGGCCGACGAGGTGTACGAGAACCCGCAGACCCCGCAGCCGAACTTCCTCGCCCGCCGCGCCGCCGCGTTCCAGGCGTACTACGAGAACATGCCGCTGCGCCGCACCTCGGTGCCCCGCGGGATCGACATGCAGCTCTACCGCAGGGTCCGGTGGGGGCGGATGGCCGACTTCCACATGCTCGACACCCGCCAGTACCGCGACGACCAGGGTTGCGGCGACGGCTACCGCGACTGCCCGGAGGCCACCGACCCCCAGCGGTCCATCACCGGGGCCGCGCAGGAGAAGTGGCTGATCGACGGGTTCCGCAGGTCCGGGGCCCGCTGGAACATCCTCGGCCAGCAGGTGTTCTTCGCCCAGCGCGACAACAACGCCGGCCCGCTCAAGGTCACCAGCATGGACGCCTGGGACGGCTACGTCGCCTCCCGCGACCGGATCACCAAGGGCTGGCTGGACGCCGGGGTGCGCAACGCGGTCGTGCTCACCGGTGACGTCCACGCCCACTGGGCCAGCGACCTCAAGCTGAACTACGACGACCCGACCTCCAAGACGGTCGGTTCGGAGCTCGTCGCCACCTCGATCAGCACCGGCGGGAACGGCAGCGACTCCAACCCGGCCGACCACAGCTTCCTGAAGATCAACCCGCATCTGCGCTTCTACAACAACCAGCGCGGCTACGTGCTGACGAAGATCGACAAGTCGGAGATGAAGGCCGACTTCAAGGTCGTGCCGCAGGTCACCGTCCCCGGTGCCGCGGTGCACACCAAGGCGACGTTCGTGATCGAGGACCGGGTGCCCGGGCTGAACCAGACCTACCTGCGCCCGGTCGAGCCCGCGGCCGCTGCCCGGCGGTCGGGTGACGGAACCGACGACATCGCCGACATCGTCCGGAACGAGACCGAGCGTCCCTGACGGCTCAGGACGGGCCGGCGAACACCTCGTCGAGGTCGTAGGCTACGGGCACCTCCAGCTGCCCGTAGCCGCACGACCCGGGGGTGCGGTCGGTGCGCCAGCGGCGGAACCGCGCGGTGTGCCGGAACCGGCGCCCCTCCATCGCGTCGTAGGCCACCTCGCAGACGAGCTCGGGACGCAGCGGCACCCACGCCAGGTTCTTCCCGCCGCTCCACCGCGACACCGCGCCCGGCATCCGGTCGGCCGCCGCCGACCCGTCCTGCTGCGCCCAGCCCTCCCACGGATGGCCGGCCAGATCGTCGGTGCGGTACGGCGCCAGCTCGTCCAGCAGCTCGGCCCGGCGCTTCATCGTGAACGACGCCGCCACCCCGACGTGCTGGAGCGCGCCGCCGTCGTCGTACAGACCGAGCAGCAGCGACCCCACGATCGGGCCCGACTTGTGCCAGCGGAACCCGGCCACCACGCAGTCGGCGGTGCGCTCGTGCTTGACCTTGAACATCACCCGCTTGTCGGGCTGGTAGGGCAGCGCGCGGGGTTTGGCGATCACACCGTCCAGGCCGGCGCCCTCGAACTCGTCGAACCAGCGCAGCGCGGTGGCGTGCGCGTCGGTGGCGATCGTGACGTGGATCGGCGGCCGGACCCCGGCCAGCTCGGCCACCAGCCGCGCCCGCCGCTCCCCGAACGGCAGCCCGAGCAGCGACTCGTCGCCGACCGCCAGCAGGTCGAAGCCGATGAACGAGGCGGGTGTCCGCTCGGCCAGCAGCGTGATCCGGGAGGCCGCCGGATGGATGCGCTGCTGCAGCGCCTCGAAGTCCAGGACCTGGCCCTGGCGTAGCACGATCTCACCGTCGATCACGCAGCGTTCCGGCAGCTCGCGGCGGACCGCGTCGACCAGTTCGGGGAAGTAGCGGGTGAGCGGCCGCTCGCCCCGGCTGGACAGCTCGACCTCGTCGCCGTCGCGGAACACCACGCAGCGGAAGCCGTCCCACTTGGGTTCGTACAGCATGTCGCCGTCGGGCAGCGTCTTGACCGCCTTGGCCAGCATCGGTGCCAGCGGCCGACTGATCGGGAGGTCCACGGCCCCATCCTGCACCCTCCCGGCGACATTTCCCCGCGCCCGGCCCGGCTAGCCTGCCCGCATGCGCCGACTGCTGCCCGAGCCCGCCGCCGACATCGACCCCTACGCGGCGTACGGCGACGTGACCGGCCCCTGGCTGCGGGTCGGCATGGTGATGAGCGCCGACGGCTCGGCCACCGACGCCGAGGGCTGGACGGACGGGCTCGGCGGCGCGGCCGACTTCCGGGTGTTCCGCACGCTGCGCGCGCTGGCCGACGCCATCCTGGTCGGCGCGGAGACCGTCCGCACCGGCCGGCTCGGCCCGGCCCGGCTGCGGCCGGACCTGCGCGTCCGGCGAGGCCGCCCGCCCGCCCCGATCGTGGTGGTGAGCCGCTCGCTGGACCTCGACTGGTCCCTGCCGCTGTTCACCGCGGCCGAGACGCCCACCCTGGTGGTCACCTCGGCGGCGGGTGCCGCCCGGGCACCGGCCGGAATCCCGCTGGTCGTCGCGGGGGAGGACGCGATCGACTTCGGCGCTGCGGTGCGCGCGCTGCGCGACCGCGGCCTCGCCCACCTGCTGTGCGAGGGCGGTCCGGCGCTGACCGCCTCGCTGCTGGCGGCGGGGCTGGTCGACGAGCTGTGCCTGAACCTGGCGCCCACCCTGGTCGGCGATCCGGGCGGCCCCCGGCTGCTCGGCGCGGCGTCCCCGGCCGAACTCGAGCTGACGGCCCTGTACACCGACGAGCAGGTGCTGTTCCTGCGCTACCGGCCGCGGACGTAACGCAGGAACAGGAAGTCGTCGTCGACCATGGCCTGGGAGAGCCGCATCCGGTCCGGCGCGGGCAGCGGGGGGCCGGTCAGGATCCGGGACGGGTCACCGCCGACCAGGGCGGGGCTGAGCGTCAGGCACAGCTCGTCCAGCGCGCCGTCCAGCACGGCCCGGCCGAGGACGGAGGGGCCGCCCTCGCACAGCAGCCGGGTGTGCCCCCGGGCGGCCAGCTCCGCCCGGACGACGCCGAAGTCGACGCCGTCCCGGCCCGCGACGATCACCTCGGCCCGCTCGGCCGCGGCGCGCAGCCGGTCGGCCGGGGCCGTCTCGGCGGTCAGCACGATGGCCGGTCCCGCGGTGAAGATCGGGGCGTCGAAGTCCAGGTCGAGCCGGCGCGACACGATCGCCAGCGGGGTGGGGACGCCGTCCGGGCCGGGCTTGACCGGCCCGTACCCCTCCACCCGGACCGTCTCGGCTCCCACGATCACCACGTCGGCCAGTTCGCGCAGCAGCGCGAACAGCCGCTGGTCGGCGGGGGAGCCCAGCGCTTCGGTGCGCGTCTCGTACCAGGCGGCGCCGTCCAGGCTGGAGATCATGTTGGCTCGGAGCCAGGGCCGGTCGGGATAGGCGTACGCCGCGCGGAGTTCGGTCGGGTCGGTCGGCAGGCTGCGCATGCCCTGACGCTAGCAACCTGGGTGATATGCCGGACTTGCCCCCAGGCGGTTCAGCCGAGCCGCTGGAGCACCACCATCGAGCGGTTCGCCACCCGCACCCGGTCGCGGGCCTTGACCATGCGGTCGCCCGGATCACCGGGCACGGCGGTGTCGAGCACGTAGATCCAGCGCTCGCCGAACTCCGCGTCCGGCAGGGTGAACAGCACGTACTCGGAATGGGCGTTGATCAGCAGCAGGAACGAGTCGTCGCGCACCGGCCGGCCCCGCGGGTCGGGCTCGGTGATGGCCTCGCCGTTCAGGAAGGCCCCCACCGACTTGGCGAAGTGGGCGTGCCAGTCGCCGTCGGTCATCTCCGTGCCGTGCGGGGTCAGCCAGGTCAGGTCCTGCGGCCCGGCGGCGCCGTTGGCGCGGCCCTGGAAGAACCGGCGCCGGCGGAACACCGGGTGCTGGGCGCGCAGCCGCGACAGCCTGCGCACGAACTCCAGGTCGTCGTGGGGCCCGGACCAGTCGACCCAGGCCAGCTCGCTGTCCTGGCAGTAGACGTTGTTGTTGCCGTGCTGGGTGCGGCCCAGTTCGTCGCCGTGCGAGAGCATCGGCACGCCCTGCGACAGGAACAGCGTGGCCAGGAAGTTGCGCTTCTGCCGGGCGCGCAGCGCCTGGACGCCCGGATCGCCGGTCGGCCCCTCGACGCCGCAGTTCCAGGAGCGGTTGTCGTCGGTGCCGTCGCGGTTGTGCTCGCCGTTGGCCTCGTTGTGCTTGGTGTTGTAGGACACCAGGTCGCCCAGCGTGAACCCGTCATGGCAGGTCACGAAGTTGATCGACGCCACCGGGCGGCGGCTGCTGTGCTCGTACAGGTCGCTGGAGCCGGTCAGCCGGGAGGCGAACTCCGGCATCGTGGCCGGCCGGCCCCGCCAGAAGTCCCGCACGGTGTCGCGGTACTTGCCGTTCCACTCGGTCCACAACGGCGGGAAGTTCCCCACCTGGTACCCGCCCTCACCCACATCCCACGGCTCGGCGATCAGCTTCACCTGCGAGACCACCGGATCCTGCTGCACCAGATCGAAGAACGCCGCCAACCGGTCGACGTCGTGCAACTCGCGGGCCAGCGCCGACGCCAGGTCGAACCGGAACCCGTCGACATGCATGTCCAGCACCCAGTACCGCAGCGAGTCCATGATCAGCTGGAGTGCGTGCGGGTGCCGGACGTTCAGCGAGTTGCCGCAGCCGGTGTAGTCGAGGTGGTAGCGCCGGTCGTCGTCGCGCAGCCGGTAGTACGCCGCGTTGTCGATGCCGCGGAACGACAGCGTCGGCCCCAGATGGTCGCCCTCGGCGGTGTGGTTGTAGACCACGTCGAGGATCACCTCGATGCCGGCCGCGTGCAGGGCGCGCACCATGGCCTTGAACTCCAGCACCTGCCCGCCCGCCTGGCCCGAGGAGCTGTAGGCGTTGTGCGGGGCGAGGAAGCCGATGGTGTTGTAACCCCAGTAGTTGGTCAGCCCGCGTGCCACCAGCGCGTGCTCGGGCACGTGCTGGTGGACGGGCATCAGCTCCACCGCGGTCACGCCCAGCCCGGTGAGGTAGTCGACCATCGCCGGGTGGCCCAGGCCGGCGTAGGTGCCGCGCAGCTCCTCGGGGATGTCGGGGTGCTGGATCGTCAGGCCCTTGACGTGCGCCTCGTAGATCACCGTCTCGTGGTACGGGGTGCGCGGCGGGCGGTCGTCGGCCCAGTCGAAGAACGGGTTGATCACCACGTTCTTCGGCATGTAGGCGGCGCTGTCCTCGGTGTTCAGCACGTCGGGGTCGGCGAAATGGTAGGAGAACAGCGACTCGTGCCAGTCGATCTCACCCTCGACCGCCTTGCCGTAGGGGTCGAGCAGCAGCTTGGCCGGGTTGCACCGGTTACCCTGCGCCGGGTCGTAGGGGCCGTGCACCCGGTACCCGTAGCGCTGGCCGGGGCCGACGCCGGGGACGTAGCCGTGCCAGACGAACCCGTCGGTCTCGGGCAGCGCGATCCGCGTCTCACGGCCCGCCGCGTCGAACAGGCACAGCTCGACGCGCTGCGCGACCTCCGAGAACAGCGCGAAATTGGTGCCGGTACCGTCCCAGGTGGCGCCCAGGGGGTACGGCTCGCCGGGCCAGACCTCCGGCATCGTCTCGACTCCTCGGCTGGTGATCATGGGCATGGGTCATTGGCAGGGCACGGGCACAGTCGATTCTCGCCTACCCCGGCGTGATCCGCGCACCGCACCGCCGACAGCGATGTGTCACGTCGGCGGTGCCCCGCCTCACCCCCCGAGCTTGGGAGTGACCTGGGCGAGGATGGCGGCGAGGTCGGTCCCCGGGGGCAGGGTGCCGAACGCCAGACCGCCGTCGCCGGCCAGCCGGGAGGCGCAGAACGCGTCGGCCACCGCCGGATGCCCGTACCGGACCAGCAGCGAACCCTGCAACGCCAGGGCCAGCCGCTCCACCACCCGCCGGGCCCGCAGCTCGGCGTCGGCGGGGTCGGCGAGTTCGGCCCGGACCCCGGCGACGGCGGCGTCCAGCCGGTGGTCGGCCCCCGCCGCGGCGTCCAGTTCGGCCAGCACCACCTCGACGCTCTCCGGCTCCTTGAGCATCGCGCGCAGCACGTCCAGCGCCGAGACGTTCCCCGACCCCTCCCAGATCCCGTTGAGCGGGGACTCGCGGAACAGCCGGGGCATGCCGGACTCCTCGACGTAGCCGTTGCCGCCCAGGCACTCCAGCGCCTCCGCCGCGTGCGCGGGCCAGCGCTTGCACACCCAGTACTTGCCGACCGCGAGCGCCAGCCGCTTGAAGGCGGTCTCGGCGGCGTCGCCCCGCACGGACCGGTCGGCGGCCCCGGCCAGCCGGGTCATCAGCAGCGTCGCGGCCTCGGACTCCACCGCCAGGTCGGCGAGCACGTTGCGCATCAGCGGCTGGTCGGCGAGGTAGGCGCCGAACGCCGAGCGGTGCGCCGCGTGGTGCGCCGCCGTCGTGACGCCCTGCCGCATTCCGGCGGCGGCGCCGATCACGCAGTCCAGCCGGGTCATGTTGACCATCTCGATGATGGTGCGGACGCCCCGGCCCTCGGCGCCGACCCGCCAGGCCACGGCGCCCTCGTACTCCAGTTCGGCGGAGGCGTTCGACCGGTTGCCCAGCTTGTCCTTCAGCCGCATCAGCCGCAGCGGGTTGCGCGAGCCGTCGGGCAGCACCCGCGGCACCAGGAAGCAGGTCAGCCCGCCGGGCGCCTGCGCCAGGGTCAGGAAGACGTCGCACATCGGCGCCGAGGTGAACCACTTGTGCCCGGTGAGCCGGTACGACCCGTCGGACCCCGGCTCCGCGCGGGTGGTGTTGGCGCGGACGTCGGAGCCGCCCTGCTTCTCGGTCATCGACATGCCGGCGAGCAGCGCGGTCTTGGTCAGCGGCGCGCGCAGCCCGGGGTCGTACCCGGTGCGGGTCAGCAGCGGCTCGTAGTGCGCGGCCAGTTCGGGGGCGTGCCGCAGCGCGGGGACGGCCGCGTAGGTCATGGAGATCGGGCAGCCGTGCCCGGCGTCGACCCGCCAGACGTAGAACTTGGCGGCCCGCGCGACGTGGGCGCCGGGGCGGCCGTCCGCCCAGGGCGCGGCGTGCAGGCCGTGGGCGACGGCGGTGCGCAGCAGGTCGTGCCAGGCCGGGTGGAACTCGACCTCGTCGATCCGGTGCCCGTAGCGGTCGTGGGTGCGCAGGACCGGCGGGTGCTCGTTGGCGAGCCGGCCCCACTCCTGGGCCTCGGCGGTGCCGGCCAGCCGGCCCAGCTCGTGCACTTCGGCGGCGGCCCAGCCCGCGCCCTCCCGGTCGAGCCCGGCCAGCAGCGCGGCGTCGTCGGCCACGTCGTATCCGGCGAGCGGCGGAACCTGGTTGAACACCTCGTGTGTCACGGCGCTGCTCCTACTGCGGGTGAGTCCTCCCCGCACTCTATCCAGCTGTCCAGAACGCGGTTCGGGGTCGACCCTGAGGCCGTCCGGCCTGCGGGTCCTCCGAAAGGGGCAGTGCGGTTCGTCCGGGCGGCGGAGGAGAAACGGACTCCGCGCGACATACCTTCGGATCATGCCGATCACTCCAGCCACCCCAGATCCCGTGCGGGCGTCCGACGCCGAGCGCGAGGCCACCGTGGAACGGCTCCGCGTGGCCTCCGTGGAGGGCCGGCTGACGCTCGGCGAGCTGACCGAACGCACCGAAGCGGCCTACGCGGCCGCCACCCGCGGCGAACTCGCCCGCATCACCGCCGACCTCCCGCAGCTCAAAGAGGCCCCGCCCGAGTTCGCGCCGGCGCAGCGCCACTACCGGTTCACCGCGGTCCTGGGCGACACCAAGGAGCGCGTTGTCGGCCGGGTCGAGGCGGAGTTCGAGGCGCTGTCGGTCCTGGGCGACGTGGTCCTCGACCTGCGGGACGCGCAGGTCCCCACCGGCGAGGTGCAGATCACGGCCACCTCCGTCCTGGGCAACGTCAAGATCGTCGTACCCGACGGGGTGGAGGTCCGGCTCACCGGCTCGGCCCTGCTCGGCGACCGGCGGGTCCGGACGCGCCGGGTGCCGCCCGGCCGGACGGTCCCGGTCGTCCACGTCCACGCCACGGCGGTCCTGGGCGACGTCGAGATCGTGGACGACGAGCACCACGAGCGGGGACGGCGCATCCTGGCGGCCTGGTGGCGTTCCCGCACCGGCCGCCCGGCCGGCCCGCCGCGCGGCTGACGGCCCCGCTCAGGCCCGGTCGCCCGGGGAGGCGTACTTGCGGTGGACGGCCTGTTTGCTGACTCCCAGGGCCGCGGCGATCTGCGTCCAGGACGACCCGTGCAGCCGGGCCCGGTGGACCTGGAAGGCCTCCAGGCGCTGCGCCCGCCGGCGCAACTCCGCCACCGCCGTCAGGGCCATCAGTGGGTCCTCCACGCCGGTCGCCTTCGCCAGCCGTACGAGATCTTCCACATGATCAACCCTGCGTGACCATCAGGCCGCCGTCAAGTGCCGTTGGTGACAATGCGTGGTCGAACGACGGCTATTCGACCGTCAATGTTCGCGGGAGGCGTCGCCGCGCTCGGCCTCGCGCACCCCCTCCTCGTTGGCGGGAATCGCGTCGGGGTGACCGACGTCGACGCCCGGTGTCCCGGTGCCGCCGGCCGCGTCCTCCTGGCGCTGCATGCCCTCTTCCGCGGGGGTCCGTGTCCCGGGCGGGCCGAACGGATCACCTCCCGGGTCCACGCTCCGCGGTACCGGCTCGACGGTCTCCCCGCTCCCTGCCCTCGTGCGGCCCCGGGCGTCGGAGCCCCGGTTGACCGGGGCGAATCGCCGGTCGTGGGTCTCCGCCGGCTCGTGTCCGACGTCTTCGGCTCGCTGCTTCTCGTTCATGAGCAGCCGCATACCCGGCGTGCGCGGGTTATGCGCGAAGAGGCGGGAAAGGGCGGGAAAGAAGTTCAGCCGGCCGCCGCCCGGACGTCCGTCAGCGCCTCGGCATGGCGGTACAGCACCAGGTCGGCGACCTCCGGCGCGGCGCCCAGCACGGGGGAGACCACGGTGGCCCCGGCGGCCAGCGCCTCGGCCCGGACCTTGTCGGCGAAGTGACCGGGGGCCAGGAAGTACGACGCCACCGCCACCCGGGGGGCGCCCGCCCGGTACAGGGCGGCGATCGCCTCCGCCGGGGTCGGCCGGGCCGCCGAGGCGTACGCGGGCCGCACCGCCCACCAGCCGCGTGTCTCCCACGACCGGGCGATCCGTGCGATCACCGCGTTGGCCGCCGGGTCGCTGGACCCCGCGGCCACCAGCACGACCGCCGTCGACGGGTCGCCGACCGCCACCCCGACCTCGGCCAGCCGACGCTCCAGCGCAGCCACCAGCAGCGGGTGCGGGCCCAGCGTGGCGGCGGTCCGCAGTTCCAGCCGGGGGCGGCGGGTGTGGACCTCGGCCAGCACCCCCGGAATGTCGATCTTGCTGTGGTACGCCGCGGTCAGCAGCAGCGGCAGCACCACGGCCCGGCCGGACAGGCCGCCGAGCACCTGCACCGGCGAGGGCGCCGAGTGGTCCAGGTAGGAGGTCAGCACCGGCAGCCCGGGCCGGCCGCGCCGCACCGCGGCCAGCAGATCCTCCACCGTCGCCGCGGCGCGCGGGTCTCTGCTCCCGTGCGCCACGGCGACCAGCGGCACCTGAGCGATGCTCACAGGTGGATGCCGCATTCGGTCTTGCCCATCCCGGCCCACCGGCCGCTGCGCGGGTCGTCGCCGGGGGCGACCCGGTTGGTGCAGGGGGCGCAGCCGATCGACGGGTAGTCGTCGTAGTGCAGCGGGTTGACCAGGATGCCGTTGTCCTCGATGTACTCGTCCATCTCCCGCTGGGACCAGTTGAGAATCGGGTTCACCTTGACCATGCCGCGGCGGGCGTCCCACTCCACCACCCGGCGCTCGCGCCGGCTGACGGTCTCGTCCCGGCGGATGCCGCTGAACCAGGCCATGTAGCCCTCCAGCGCCCGGCCCAGCGGCTCCACCTTGCGCAGGTGGCAGCAGAGGTCGGGGTTGCGCCCGTGCAGCCGGGGGCCGAGGTCGCGCTCCTGCTCGGCCACGGTCCGGCTGGGGGTCACGTTGATCACGTTCACCGGGTAGACGGCCTCGACGGCGTCCCGGGTCCCGATCGTCTCGGCGAAGTGGTAGCCGGTGTCCACGAACAGCACGTCGATGCCCGGCTTCACCTTCGACACCAGGTGGATCAGCGCGGCGTCCGACATCGAGGAGGTCAGGCAGATGCGGTCGCCGAAAGTCGCGGACGCCCAGCGGACGACCTCCAGCGCGGAGGCACCGGCCAGGGCTTCGGCCGCGGACTCGGCGACGTCGCGCAGGTCGAGGGTCGGTCTGTCGGTCTCGATCTCCAGGGTGGTCATGAGGTCTCCTTGGCTCCGATCCCGAGGAATTTCACGGCGAAGGCCCGCAGGCAGGCGCGGCAGTACCAGGTCCCGTCCTTCTCGTAGGGGACCAGGTCCTCGTCGCCGCAGTAGGGGCAGTAGAAGGGCGCGGCCCGGCCGCTCATGTTCCGGTTCCGCTCATCGCAGGTCGGCGTCGTCGGCGCGCTGCACCCACTGGGCGAAGGTCTCGCCCTCGGCGCGCTGCGCGTCGTAGGCGCGGACCACCCGCTCGACGTAGTCGGTGAGCCCGGCCGAAGTGGTCTTCAGCCCGCGCACCTTCTTGCCGAACGTGGCGCCCAACTGGCCGCCCAGGTGGATCTGGAAGCCCTCGACCTGCCGCCCGTCGTCGTCGACGACGAGCTGGCCCTTGAGGCCGATGTCGGCGACCTGGATCCGGGCGCAGGCGTTGGGGCAGCCGTTGACGTTGATGGTCAGCGGCTGGTCGAAGTCGGGCAGCCGCTGCTCCAGCTCGTCGATCAGGTCCATCGCGCGCTGCTTGGTCTCGACGATGGCGAGCTTGCAGTACTCGATGCCGGTGCAGGCCATGGTCTGCCGCCGGAACGTGGACGGCTCGACCTGCAGGTCGTGCTCGGCCAGCGCGGCGGTCAGCGCCTCGGTCCGGTCGCCGGGAACGTCGAGGATGACGAGTTTCTGCTCGGCGGTGGTGCGGACCCGGCCCGAGCCGTACTCCTCGGCCAGGTCGGCGATCACGTGCAGCAGGTCGCCGTTGACCCGGCCGACCTTGGGCGTGAAGCCGACGTAGTAGTCGCCGTCCTTCTGCCGGTGGACGCCGACGTGGTCGCGCCGGGGGAGCGGTGCGGCCGGGGCGGGGCCGTCGGGCAGGGCGTATCCGAGGTATTCCTTCTCCAGCACCTCGCGGAACTTCTCGGCGCCCCAGTCGCTGACCAGGAACTTGATGCGGGCCCGGTGCCGCAGCCGCCGGTAACCGTAGTCGCGGAAGATCGCGATGATGCCCTTCCAGACCTCGTGGGCCTGCTCGGGCTTGACGAAGGCGCCCAGCCGCTGGGCGAACATCGGGTTGGTCGACAGCCCGCCGCCGACGAAGACGTCGTAGCCGACCTCGCCGGACTCGTTCACCACACCGACGAACGCCACGTCGTTGATCTCGTGCACGGTGCAGTGCGCGGTGCAGCCCGACATCGCCGACTTGAACTTGCGCGGCAGGTTGGAGAACTCCGGGGAGCCGATGTAGCGGTCGTGGACGTCCCGGATCTGCGGGGTGGCGTCGATGACCTCGTCCTCGGCGATGCCCGCCAGCGGGCAGCCGATGATCACGCGCGGGGTGTCGCCGCAGGCCTCCATGGTGGAGAGCCCGACGGCCTCCAGCCGCTCCCAGATGTCCGGGATGCTCTCGATCTCGATCCAGTGCAGCTGGATGTTCTGCCGGTCGGTGACGTCGGCGGTGCCCCGGCCGTACTTGTTGGAGATGTCGGCGATCGCGCGCAGCTGGGCGGGGTCGAGCTGGCCGCCGTCGATGCGCACCCGCAGCATGAAGTAGCGGTCGTCGAGCTCCTCGTCCTCCAGCACGGCGGTCTTGCCGCCGTCGATGCCGGGCCGGCGCTGGGTGTAGAGGCCGAACCAGCGGAACCGGCCCCGCAGGTCGGCGGGGTCGATGGAGTCGAAGCCCGCCTTGGAGTAGATGTCGATGATCCGCCGGCGGACGTTGAGCCCGTCGTCGTTCTTCTTGTTCTCTTCGTTCTTGTTCAGCGGCTCGTGGTAGCCGAGGGCCCACTGGCCCTCGCCGCGCTTGCGCTTGGGCTGGTTGGAAACACGGGGTGGCACGGTGCGCGTCCTCCGGACGTTGCGGGGCGCGGCACGTGGCACTGGGGCGGCGGCCTCTGAGGCGGCTCGACGGTGAGCGTTGCTACGAGGGCGGGAAAAGACGCCGGCGTGCCACGCGCCCGCGATGGCAGGGGCGTGGTCGGGGCGTCACAGACAGATGGCGCTGCGGACTCGCAGGAAGTCGACATGGCGGCGCATCACCAGCAGAGGGTTCGCGGCAGCCATGCCTTGACTTTGACATGCCGTCTGCCCGGCTGTCCAGTTGGGTCCGGCATGTGGACGGGCGGCGTTCATCCCTGGCGCACCCAGTTGACGGGCGGCTCGGCCGGCTTGGCGGACCCCCGGCGGGGGGTCTCGGCGGCCGGCTGATGCTGACAGTCGCACCAGGTGCCGCCACGGCATCGACCGTGTCGGCGGTCTCGGCAGGACTGGCAGATCATGTCCCTATTGTCACTCCAAGTCCGGTATATCGGTGCGCTTGGGGTGTGATGATGGTCACGTGCCGGACGGGGTCGTGCTCAACGTCGGGATCGGTCGGCTGTGGCCCGGAGTGCCCCGGCAAAGAGTAAAAAAACCTCTCACGTGGTAAAACGTCCCCAAATTCCCGGTAACCTCGTCGGGCATGAGCCCTGCTCCGGAAACCGCTCGGCTGCGCACCGTCACGGGAACGATCCCGGCCTCCACGGTCACCGGTACCGTACTGCCGCACGAGCACCTGCACCTCGATCTGCGCTGGCCGGTCGGCGCCGACTCCGACCCCCGCCGCTGGATCGACGAGGAGCAGGCGGTGGCGGCCGAGTTGACCGCGCTGCGCGCCGAGCACGACCTGGGCCTGGTGGTCGACCTGACCTGCATCGGCATGGGCCGCAACGCGGCGACGCTCAGCCGGATCAGCGCGGGCAGCAGGGTGGCCGTGGTGGCGGGCACCGGGTTCTTCGCCCGGCCGTTCCTGCCGCAGGCCATCCGCGAACTCGGCGTCGACGGCCTCACCGAGCGGCTGCTCGCCGAGATCGGGTTCGGGCTCGACGGCACCGGCGCGCTGCCCGGCGTGATCGGTGAGGTCGGCACCTGGGACGAGGCGCCCAGCGAGATCGAGGAACGCTGCCTGCGCGCCGCCGCGGCGGCCGCGCACTCGTCGGGGCTGGCCGTGGCGACGCACGGCCGGCCGGGCCTGGCCCTGCTGGAGATCCTGACCGCCGACGGGCTCCCCGCCGGCCGGGTCGCGGTCGGGCACCAGGATCTGGTCGACGATCCGGCCGCCCACCGCAAGATCGCCGAAGCCGGTGCCTACGTGTCCTTCTCGGTCGGCGCCGCCGGCGACGATCCCGTCGCGCTCGGCACCCGGGTCCGGTACGTGATGGACCTGCTGGCGGCCGGTTACGGCGACCGGGTGCTGCTCGGTACCGGCGTCTCCCAGATGACCGACCTGACGCGGTACGAGGGGGGCGGCTACGGGACGCTCTTCCGCACGTTCCTGCCCGCGCTGCGCGCCGCCGGGGCCGACGAGTCCGCACTGCGGGCGATCCTGCGGGACAACCCGCTGCGCTGGCTCGCCGCCGAAGCCTGAAAACCCCTGGACCGCCCTCCGGCCCCCCGGGTAGCGTGGGCGCCGCCGCGAGAGGCGTGGCACCCGGCGAGAGGAGGTGGACCTGTATGGCCGTCGTTGCCGTGTGCGCGATTTCCCAGGTCCATTCCTCCAGGGTGCCCGGCTGACCTCATCTGCTGCGGGCACCCGTGTTCCGAAGGGTGCCTGAATTGGCCTCCGCCTTCTCTCTTACTGAACTGGGCTGGGACGACGGCTGGGCGGCCGCGTTCGAGCCGCACACCGACGCCGGGCTGCTGCCCGCCCGCCTCGTCCGGGTCGACCGGGGCGCGTGCACCGCGCTGTCCGCCACCGGCGAGTTCCGGGCCGAGTACGGAGCCCGGTCACCCGCGCACGTCGCCTGTGTGGGCGACTGGGCGGCGATCCGCGGGTTCCCCGACGGCCGGACCGAGGTTGCCGCCGTCCTGCCCCGGCGCACCGCGTTCGTCCGCGGTGGTGTCGGCCGCGGATCCCGGGGCGGGCTCTCCGGTGACTCCAGCGGCCAGGCGCTGGCCGCCAACGTCGACGTCGTCTACATCGCCGAGCCCGCCGCGCACGAGACCGGTGGCGACGGGCCGGATCTCGGGCGGATCGAGCGGCTGCTCGCGCTGGCCTGGGAGAGCGGCGCGACGCCCGTCGTGCTGATCACCAAGGTCGATCTCGTCGCCGATCCGTCCGTCCTGCTGGACACGGTGGCCGGTGTGGCGCCCGGTGCCGGGATTCAGGCGGTCTCGGCGGCCGGCGGGATCGGGCTGGAACCACTGCGGCCCGGTCCGGGCCGGACGGCGGCGCTGCTGGGCCCGTCCGGAGCGGGCAAGTCCACCCTGGTCAACGCGCTCTGCGGCGACGAGGTCATGCGGACCCAGCGGGTGCGCGCGGCTGATGGCCGGGGCCGGCACACCACCACCCACCGGGAACTGCTGGTGTTGCCCGGAGGCGGCCTGCTGATCGACACTCCCGGGCTGCGCAGGGTCGGCCTGTACGAGAGCGATGAGGGGTTGGAGCGGGCGTTCGCGGACGTCGAGGAACTGGCGGCCGGCTGCCGGTTCACCGACTGCGCGCACGACGCGGAACCCGGCTGTGCCGTCCTGGCCGCGGTGGAGTCGGGCGACCTGCCGCAACGGAGGCTCGACAGCTGGCACCGGCTGCGCCGGGAAGCCGCCTGGATGGCGGGCCGCACCGACGCCCGGCTGCGGGCCGAGCAGACCCGCAAGTGGAAGATCATCCACAAGGAGATGCGCCGCTCCGGGCGCAGCCGTCCCTGAGCGCCGCCCTGGCCCCGGTCGAGCCCGCTCGGCCGGGGCCAGGCAGTTCGTAGGGGTTTATGCGCTTTTGTGGGGTTGGGTGCGCGTCTCGGGGGAGGGATGAGGACGGCAGATTCCTTCAGACGGCGAAGAGGTGAGGAACGTGGCGTGGGCCAGGACTTCGCAACCGATGACGGAGGTCCGGCTGCCGTTCACCGACCGGACGGAGGCGGGCCGCCTGCTCGCCGAGCGACTGGATCCGCCGCCCGGCGCCCCGATTCTGGTGCTGGCGCTGCCCAGGGGCGGCGTGCCGGTGGGGGTCGAGGTGGCGCGGCGGCTGGATGCGCCCCTCGACGTGCTCGTCACCCGCAAGATCGGCTTCCCGGGCCAGCCGGAGCTGGGGGTGGGGGCGATCGCGGAGGGTGGGGAGCCCGTTTTCGACCGTACGCTGCTCGATCGGCTGGGGCTGACCCGGGAGGAGCTGACGGGCACGGTGGCCGCCGAGCGCGCGGAACTGGCGCGCCGGGTCGAGGCGTACCGGGGCGACCGGCCGCCGCCCGACGTCGCCGGCCGGCAGGTGGCGGTGGTCGACGACGGCCTGGCCACCGGCGGCACCGCACGTGCGGCGCTGCGCGCGGTCCGGGCCGGCGGTCCGGCCGGGCTGGTGCTCGCCGTTCCGGTGGGGGCTGCGGAGACCGTGCGGGGGCTGGCGGGCGAGGCCGATGAGGTGGTGGTGCTCGCCGTACCCGAGATGTTCTACGCGGTCGGGCAGTGGTACCGGCACTTCGACCAGCTCACCGACGACGACGTGCTCGCCGGGCTGGCGGCGGTGTCCCGAACCGCGCCCTGAACCCGTGTCCTGAACACCGCGCCCTGAACAGGGCTCCGAGGGCATGCGAACGGCCCCGCCGGGGGCGGGGCCGCTGTGCCGTTCGTACCGCTTGAGTTGGCGTCGCGTGCCGGAGACGCGTACCGTGGCGCGGGTAAGGCGTCAGGCTGCGTTGGCGCGGCGCATCCGACGACGACGCTCCGATGCGCGCTCGTCCTCATTGAGGCCGCCCCAAGTGCCGTACTTCTCGGGCCGGGAAACGGCGTAGTCAAGGCAGTCCATGCGTACCGGGCAGCCCATACAGATCTGCTTGGCCTTGCGCTCGCGAATCTCGCGCTCGGGCTGACGCTCGCCGTCGGGGCCGAAGAAGAGCACGAGGTCTTCTCCCCGGCACGCGGCGGCGTCCTGCCAGCCCCAGCTGGGACGGGGGAGGTTTGCCTGCCGACGTACCTGAGCCATGAATGAAACACCCACCTTGTTGGTTTGCTGACCAATTTCGGACATGGACGCTCGGCCGATTGTGGAAGCGCCGAAAGGTCCAACGTCTGGATTTGCCGCTCTGTTCCCCGACAGCTGGGGAGGTGCGGCGGAGAGGCACCCACGACTGGGGCCTCAAAGAGGCTACACGAGGGCCGCCTCGTTGAGAAGGGCAAGGTTCCCTGTTTGGTAGGAGACCAAACCTTCTTCACACCCAGAATCGCAGGAATCTTCGACGTCGACCGTCTCCACCGTGACCCGGTACCGGGCCTGGCCTGCGGTGACGGTCACTTCCCAGGCCGACTTGCCAGTGACCGATTCCACAGTCACCGCGTCCACCCCCAACAGCCCGGAGTGTGCACGGATGAAATGCTCGGCGGCCTGCGCCGGTTCGGGCAGCCCGGCCCGGCCGCGTAGCCGGTCGAGCGACACCTCGCCGCGGAGGTAGGCCTCCACCGCCGACACGGCCTGGGCCGTGTCGAGGTTCCCGTAGTAGAGCCCATGAGGGAGACACACCAGATTTGCCGCATATCGGTCACCACCGACGTGAGTGGTCTCCCATATGGCGGAGTCGAAACGTGCCGAGAGCTCTCGCGCCAGCGGCGCTCCGGTGCGTGCGCAGCAGACGTTGCGCCGTCCGTGGGTGCAGACCAGGACCACCGGCTCGGTCACCGGCTCGCCGAAGCCCGCCCGTCCCCCGGCCGCGACCGTGGCCAGGTCCAGCTCCGCGAGTTCCCGGAGGTCGGTGAGCTCGCGGCCCTCCAGCCAGACGTCGCTGCCGAGCGAGCGGCCGACGTAGACCTGAAAGGGAGGGGCGGCCCGTCGCCGCCCGGTCCGCCGGATGAGCTGGGGGCGGACGCCGCGCCGCCGCGCCGCCTGGATAGCCTCGGCGAGCGGAGCGGGGTCGGTGAGCTGCTCGATGCGTTCGGGCCAGGGGCCGGGGTGCTCGATGAGCAGCCAGGTCCGGGCCTTGGTGGTCGCGCTGGCAAAGCACGGCAGCGCACCGGTGTGGCTGCCGACGCAATGCGTGCATCGCGCGGCGCGGCGTGTCCCGGACAAGTCGCTCTCCCCGATCGATCAACTTAGGCAAGACTAACCTAACCCCTCTCCCCTCGGTCACACCTGTGAGGTCCGGCACAGAAGTGCTCCCTTCCGGTCTGGTCTCTTCCGCGGTGCCGGGGCGGCGCGCTCCCCGGGTTGCGGAGCGTCCGGAACTCGACGGGGGATCTCGCCATCACCTGGACCGATGTCCCCTTATCGGATTTCCGGCAACTTTTAGGGTGGTTTGCCGAAGCGTTACGGCACTGCCAATACTGTGGACTCAGGTGCCCGGTCGGGGGGTCGGGCACCGTGAGAAGCGCCGTGTGGCGCCGGCTCCACGGGGGCGGAGTCGGCGCCCGGCGTCACCCCTCGCGGTTCCCTCGGGTCTCGACATGCTCGCCGACCGAGTCCACTATGGGCGATATGTCAGGCGCGAACCCACTGCCCAGAGCCGGTGACGTGTTCTTCGACGTCCGCGGCGAGGAACGAGTGCTGCGGCTCGGCTGGCACCCGGACGCCCAGGTCATGGTGATCAGCATCTGGAACGGCGGGGAATGCTCCGGCACCTTCCGGCTGTCGGCGCAGGACGTGCCCGCCTTCGTGGAGGCGCTGTCACAGGGGCTGCCCGCCGCCCCGCCCCGCGGGGGCAGGCACGCCGCCGGCGGCCCGCCACCCGCCCCGCCCGCCGGGCCGACCCAGGCCACCGGTCCCGCTCCCGGGTTCGACCCCAGGTACACGCCGGGCCCCGGGCCCGCGCCCGCCCGGGCGCCCGATCCGGCTTACGGCCAGAGCCGCCCGGGCCAACCACCAGCCCAACCACCGGGCCCGCCGCCGCAACCGAGCCGTCCCGCTGACCCGGGCTGGGAGCCGTACCGGCCCGGTCAAGCCCCCGCGGCGAACCACGGTGCCCCCGCCGCTCCGGGCCGGGGGCCGTACCCGGCGCATCCGGCCGACCCCGGGCACGGTGTCGGCCGGGGTCGGCCCGCCGATTCCCGGCAGGGGCAGGGGCAGGGGCCGCCCGCCCCGGGGCGGCAGGCCGGTTCGACCACCCAGGCGCTCGACGCGCTGACCCGGCTGGCGACCGGCCCGGCGCCTGAGCGGTTCCCCCGGACGGGCGAATACGAACGGCCCTAGCCGGCGGTGACGGCAGGAGTCCGGACCGTAACAGGACTCTCACCCCGAACGGGTTGACTAGCGGATCTTGGCCGGGAATCGTGTCGGTGTCCCCACGGATCGTTGCGCGGGACTTCCCGGAAGCCCCCATCCCCCGGAGGTGCAGGTGGACGCCGACGACGTGGTCACACGTGGCGGTTCACGCGTCTCCGAGGCCGGGGCCGGCTGGCACTGCGGCACGCCGGCCCGGCACGCCGAGCTTCCCGACGGGGTGCAACGGTTCTCCTGGCGGCATCCGCGGGTGCTGTGGCGCTCGCGCAACGACGTGATCGCCAAGGTGTTCGGCGACCCCTCCCATGCGATGCGCCGGAAGTGGGTCGCGACGCTGGCCGAGCGCGACGCCGATCCGGCCTTCACCATCGTGCGGGAGCAGCCGGAATTCTCCTTCCTGCTGCTGGGCGACACCGGGGAGGGCGACCGGTCCCAGTACGCGGTGGTGCCCCCGATGCTCGCGGTCGGCGCCGACACCGACTTCATGGTCGTGTGCAGTGACGTGATCTACCCGGCGGGCGAACTCGACGGCTACCCCGGCAAGTTCTTCCGGCCCTACGCCGACTACCAGGCCCCCATCTACGCGATCCCCGGCAACCACGACTGGTACGACGGCCTGACCGGGTTCATGCGGGTCTTCTGCGACGTGACCGGGGATGCCGAGCCGCCGCCGTGGCGGGGCCCGCTCGGGCCGTTGCTGCGCCGGTTGTGGTGGCGGCCCGGACCTGCCGCGGCGGCGACGCTGGCCGAGGTGGGGAAGTGGCGCGCCGACGAGCGCCGGCATCCGTTCCAGCCCGGCCCGTACTGGGCCGTCGACACCCCATCGCTGCGGATCGTGGGCATCGACACCGGTATCACCGGCGGCATCGACCGGGACCAGGCCGCCTGGCTGCGGCGGGTCTCCGCGGGAGACAAGCCCAAACTGCTGGTCACCGGCAAACCGCTGTACGTCGACGACTCCTCCCGCCCCGGGCCGATCGAGGGCGGGGGCACGATCGACGAGATCGTGCGCGACCCCGATCACCACTACGTCGCCGCGATCGGCGGTGACATCCACAACTACCAGCGCTATCCCGTGCCGGTCGGCGACCGGGTGATCCAGTACGTGGTGTCCGGTGGCGGCGGGGCGTTCATGCACGCCACCCACACCATCCCGAAGACCACCGTGGTGGACGAAGGGGGGTTCCGCTGCTACCCGCTGCGCGGTGACTCGCTCTCCCGCTACAGCCGGCTGTACGGCAGGTGGACGCGGCTGTCCCGGCTGTTCGAGCTGACCCCCGCGGAGGCCGCACGGGTCGTCTCGCACCGGCTGGGCATGCCGACGACCCGCCCGGACGGCGGTGTGTCTCCACGGCCGTCCCTGCGTGCCCGGCTGGTGGCGGTCCTGCTCGGAGTGCCGCGCCGGCACCGGCACCGACCCCGGCTGCTGCGGCTGCCCGTCCGCAGGCTGCCGCAGCGCTTCCGGTCGGAACTGGCCGACTGGGACCGGCCGCCGTTCTTCAAGAATTTCCTGCGCGTCAATGTGACCGAGACGGAATTGACGATCAGGTGCTACGGGGTGACCGGATGCGGGGAGAACGAACTCGATCCGCCATGTGAGGACGAGGTCACGATCAGTTTGCGGTAAGGGCACGATAATGTGATGCGGCTGAATTAATTCCGGGATTTTCCCATTAAACCTGCGGCTGTCAGGGCTCTGCCGTACAGTACGGCCTCGTCTACCGGTGGCCGTCCAGCCCCGGCTGCCATCTCGCATACGCGTCCGTTACCGCGGACCCGGGGGGCGTGGTGGGGGACGGTTGGGCCACGATCAAGTCCCTCATTTCGGAGTCGCGGATGAGTTACCCCCAGCAAGGCCAGCCCTACCAGCAGGCGTCCGGACAGGGCGGTTACGCCCCGATGCCCGCACAGAACCACGCGCCGGCGTCCTCCGGCTACAACATGAAGCGCCGCAACCCGGTCGGCGTCTGGCTCGGCATGCCGATCATCACGCTCGGCTTCTACGGCATCTTCTGGTTCTTCAAGGTGCACTCCGAGCTGGCCGACTTCGACCGGCGCCGGAACATCAGCTCGACCAACGCGCTGCTGTCGATCCTGTTCGGCTGGATCACCCTCTACATCTGGCCGCTGATCGTCGCCTACCAGTTGGGCAACCACATCCGGGACGCGCAGCGCGCGGCCGGCCTCCAGCCCACCTGCAGCGGCGGGGTGGGCATCCTGCTGTACATCTTCCTGTTCGGCAGCGGCAGCCTGTACTACCAGATCGAGCTGAACAAGGTCGTCGACCGCTACGGCTCGACGCCGCCCGGCCAGCAGGTCCCGCTGGCCGCCTGAGCCGAGGGAGTGAGCGGAGTGGCCGTGAGGGACGAGCGGCCGCGTAGCGAACGAGCGAGGTGAAGGCGGAAACGACGCCGCGTAGCGAGGGAGTGCGCGCCCCGCCACCCGTCCGGCGGAATTGTCGGAGGGCAGGGGCAGAATGTGCCCGTGCGGATCGCGGTGGCGGGGCGGGCGGGTGGCGGGGGAGTGCTCCGCCCGTTGACCGACGAGGGTGTCCCGGCCGGGCCGCCCGAGCCGGTCGCCGATCTGGCGGCGGCGATCGTCGCTGCGGAGCGGGCGCACGCGCCCCGGTGGGTCTGGGCGGCGACCTCCCGTGTCTATCCCGCGGTGCTCGACGGCGGCCGGGTGGCGCGTGCGCACGACCTCGAACTCGTCGAGGGCCTGCTGCTCGGCCATGCCGGCCGGTACGGCGAGCCCCGGTCCGTGGCGGCCGCCCGGGCCCGGCTGCGCGGCGCGCCGGTGCCCGCCGACGCCGGGCCGCCCGACGGTTCGGTCCAGCCCGCACTGTTCGGCGGGCCGCCCGACGACGACCTCGACGCGATCATCGAGGTGCACGCCGACCAGGTGCGGCGGCTGGCCGCGGCGGAGGAGCCGCTCGGCCTGCTGGCCGCGGCCGAGTCGGCCGGTGGCCTGGCGGCGGCGGAGATGAGCCGGCACGGCCTGCCCTGGCGGGTCGACCTGCACGACGCCCTGCTCACGGAGTCGCTGGGTCCCCGGCCCGGGCCCGGGCTGCGGCCCCGCCGGCTCCAGGAGCTCGCCGACCTGATCGGCACGGCGTTCGGCGGGCGCGTCCCGGTCAACCCGGACTCACCGGCCCAGTTGCTCAGGGCGTTCGCCGCCACGGGGGTGTCGGTTCCCTCCACCCGGGCGTACGTGCTGAACCGGGTCGACCATCCGGTGGTGCCGCTGCTGCTGGAGTACAAGGAACTGGCCCGGCTGCACGCCGCGCACGGCTGGTCCTGGCTCGACACCTGGGTGCGCGACGGGCGGTTCCGGCCCGAGTACGTGGTCGGCGGGGTGGTCTCCGGCCGCTGGGCCAGCCGGGGCGGCGGTGCGTTGCAGATTCCCCGGGTGCTGCGCCGGGCCGTGGTGGCCGATCCGGGCTGGGCGCTGGTGGTCGCCGACGCGGCCCAGCTCGAGCCCCGGGTGCTTGCCGCGCTGGCGGGCGACCGCGCCTTCGCCGCCGCGGCCTCGCACGGCGACCTGTACTCGGCGCTGGCCGAGGTGTACGGGGGTGCCCGGGCCGGGAGCGACGCCCACGCCGAGGCCCGGGGCAAGGCGAAGATCGCCCTGCTCTCGGCCATGTACGGCGGCGGCGGGGGAGAGGCCGGGCAGCTCCTCGCCGTGCTGCGGCACCGGTTTCCCACCGCTTTCGAGTACGTGGAGGCGGCGGCCCGGGCGGGTGAGGCGGGCCGGCTGGTCCGCTCCCGGTTGGGCCGCACCTGCCCGCCGCCGACCGCCGCCTGGCGTGACCTCACCGCCACCGACGACACCGACCGGTCGGGCTCGGCGCTGCGCGGCCGGGGTCGCTTCACCCGCAACTTCGTGGTCCAGGCCAGCGCCGCCGACTGGGCCCTGGCGCTGCTGGCGACCCTGCGCGGCCGGCTCGCCGGCCTCGCCGGCCGTGGCACGGCCCCGCACCTGGTCTTCTTCCAGCACGACGAGGTCATCGTGCACACCCCGCGCGACCGGGCCGAGGCCGTGGCGGACGCCGTCCGCGCCGCCGGGGCGGAGGCCGGACGGCTGGTCTTCGGCCCCACCCCGGTCGTGTTCCCGCTGGAGGTCGCCGTCGTCGACTGCTACGCCGACGCCAAGTGATCGCCTCCCGCGGGGTCGCCACCGACCCGGGAGCCTGCCCGCCGGCTGACTCAGCGGAGCACGGGCGTCCAGGAGGGGCGGGAGTTGAGCTCGGCCACGTCCGTGTGCGTGATCGACTGGTAGCCGTCGATCAGCGGGGCGAGCTCCGCGGAAGTGATCACGTCTTCTATCCGGTCGAATCCCGCGGGGGCCCGCTGGGAGATGGTCTCCATGATGGCGTCTGCCGGGTTTGTTCGGTTGGCGAGCACGAGCCGGTTCACCGGTTCCCGGCGGATCGCGTCGTAGGCGGCCGCCCCAGCGACGGGATCACCGGTCGAGGCCAGCTCGCGGGCCAGGATCCGGGCGTCGAGGATCGCCTGGGAGCCGCCGTTGGAGCCGACCGGGTACATCGGGTGCGCGGCGTCGCCCAGCAGGACGACCCGGCCGAAGACCCAGGACGGCAGCGGGTCGCGATCGACCATCGGGTACTCCAGGACCTGCGGGGCCCCGGCGATCAGGCCGGGGACGTCCAGCCAGCCCACCTGCCAGTCGGCGAAATGCCGCAGCACGTCCTCGGCCCGGCCCGCCCGGTTCCAGTCGGCGACCTCGGTGAGCTCGGTCACCGTCTCCTGGGACTCGGCCACCCAGTTCACCAGCGCCCGGCCGCGCCCGTCGGCCTCCGGGCAGACGGGGTAGGCGATGAACTTGGTGCGGTGCCGGGTGCCCAGCACGACCATCGTCCGGCCGTCGAGGAACGGTTCGGCCTCGGTCATCCCACGCCACATCCGGACGCCGTTCCACAGCGGGGCGCCCTCGCCGGGGTACAGCCGCCGCCGCACCGCCGAGTGCAGCCCGTCCGCCCCGATGAGCACGTCCGCGGGCAGGGCGGACTCCGCGCCGGTGCGCACGTCGCGCAGCCGGGCCGTGACCTCGGTCCCGTCGTCGGTGTGGTCCAGGTAGGCGGTGCCGGAGCGGACCGCGGCCTCGCCCAGCCGCTCGCGCACCGCCTGGAGCAGCAGCATCTGCAGCCGGCCGCGGTGGACGGAGTACTGCGGCCAGCGGTAGCCCAGCCCGAGCCCGCGCGGCTCGCCCCAGACCCGGTTGCCGTGCCGGTCGAAGTGGGCGAAGTGGCCGACCGGCAGCGCGCCGGCGGCCAGCGCGTCGCCCAGCCCCAGTTCGGTGAGCTCCCGGGTGGCGTGCGCCTGGAGGTTGATGCCGACTCCCAGCGGGCGCAACGCCCGGGCGGAGTCGATCACGGTGATCCGGGTGAGACCGGCGGCATGCAGGCCGAGCGCGGTGGTGAGGCCGCCGATCCCGGCCCCGACGATCAGGACGCGCATGGCGCCGGTCTCCTTCCGGGGTTCAGGAGGCGGACTGGACGGGTGTTCCGATGCCCCGGACCAGCCGCCCCACCTCGGCCCGCAGGTGCACGAACTCTGGCAGCCCGCGGGTGGTGATCTGGTCGCGCTTGGCGGGCAGTCCCACCCGCAGGTCGGCGCGGACCCTGGTCGGCGACTTGGTCAGCACCACCACCCGGTCGCCCACGTAGACGCTCTCGTCGATGTCGTGGGTGACCAGCAGGATGGTCATGCCGCCGTTGCCGCGCACGCTCAGCAGCAGGTCCTCCAGATCCTCGCGGGTCTGGGCGTCGACCGAGCCGAACGGCTCGTCCATGATCAGCAGGGTCGGCCGGTAGGCCAGCGCACGGGCGATCGACGCCCGCTGCTGCATGCCGCCCGACAGCTGCCAGGGGTACTTGGATCCGGCCTCGGCCAGGCCGACCGACTCCAGTGCCTGGTCGGCGGCCTCGTGGCGCGCGGCCCGCTTCAGCCCGCGGCGGCGCAGCGGCAGCGCCACGTTGTCGCGGACCGACAGCCAGGGGAACAGCGAGCGGCTGTAGTCCTGGAAGACCACGGCGAGGTCGTCGGGTACCTGCTCCACGACCTTGCCGTCCTTGGTGACCAGACCGCCCGACGGCCGTTGCAGCCCCGCGATGCACCGCAGCAGGGTCGACTTGCCGCAGCCCGAGGGGCCGACGATGCTGACCAGCTCACCGGCCTCCACGCGCAGGTCGATCCCACCGACGATCAGTGGGCCGGAACCGTAGGCGTGGGTCAGGTTCTCGATCTCGAGCACTCAGATCATCCTCACGTGTCGTCGAGGCGGCGGGCGCCGCCGTGCCAGGCCAGGAGACGGCGTTCCACCAGGACGAAGGCCCCGTTGATCAGGCAGCCGAGGATGCCGAGCAGCATGATCCCCGCCCACATCTCCGCCATGTCGAAGCTGCGCTGGGCGCTGATCAGCCGGGCGCCGATGCCGCTGGTGCTTCCGATCAGCTCGGAGATGACCATCAGGATGAGGGCGAATCCCAGGCTGACCCGGAGCCCGGCGAAGATCTTGGGCGCGGCCGCGGGCAGGACGATGCGGCGTAGCCGGGAGAGCCCGGTGATGCCGAACACCTTGGCGGTTTCGAGCTGGAGGGTGTCGACGGTGCGCACCCCGTCGATGGTGTTGAGCAGGACCGGCCAGACGACGCCGAACACGATCGTCGTCACCTGCATCTGGGCGCCCAGGTCGAGCACCACGATGAAGAACGGGATCAGGGTCGGCGGCGGTATCGACCGGCCGAACTGGAGCACCGGGTCCAGGAAGTCGCCCAGCGCCCGGAACCGGCCGATGACCAGGCCGAGGGCCACCCCGACGACGGCGGCGATCAACCAGCCACCGAACACGTGGGTGAGGCTGGGCCGGAAGTCGTCGATGGCGTCGGTGGTCAGGAAGAGCCGGTCGGCCGGCCCGGAGAACCACAGCTCGTACATCGCCCGCACGATCTCGGACGGCGGCGGGAAGTAGGCGTCGCCGATCGCCCGGCAGGTGATCTCCCAGACCGCGACCAGCAGCACCGCCAGCCAGAGCCGGGACAGCTGACCGGCCAGGGTCCGCAGTGCGGAGGGCCGCTTCGTGGGCGGTGTCTTCACGGGCGCCACCGCGGGCGCCTGCGCGGGTGCGGTCATGCGGACGCTCCCGTTCGTACGGTGTGCCAGCGGAACGCCCGCCGCTCCGCCGCCACCAGGACGGCGTTGATCAGCAGGCCCAGGACGCCGGCCCAGACCGCGCCGGCCAGCATCAGGTCCGGCCGGCCGCCGCCTGACTGGGTCTCGGTGAGGTAGCTGCCGATGCCTTCGCCCCCGGCCACCAGCTCGGTGCTGATGACCACCACCAGGCCGACCGAGGCGGAGATCCGCACCCCGGTGGCGACGAACGGGGCGATGCTGGGCAGGTTCACCCGCAGCAGGACGGCGGCGGGGCCGAAGCCGAAGCTGCGCAGGGTCTCCTTGGCCAGCGGGTCCACGTCGCGCAGCGCGTAGAGCGTGTTGATGAGGATCGGCCAGGTGGCCGCGTAGCAGACCAGCGCCATCTTCGACTGGGTGGCCGAGCTGAAGGTGACGATGGCCAGCGGGATCAGCGCGACCGACGGGATCGGCCGCATGAACTCCACCACGATCCGGCTGGCCCGGCCCAGCCACGGGGTGGAACCGAGCGCCAGCCCCGCGGCGAGGGCGATGAGCGTGGCGAGCGCCAGCCCGCCCAGCCATGCCTTCAGGGTGTCGGTGACGTCGGCGAGGAACTCCCCGTCGACGGTGAGTTCGGCTGCTCGCTGGAGGACCGTGGAAGCCGCAGGCAGGGCGGCCGGGTCGACGAGCCCGCTTCGTGAAGCGAGCTCGGCGACCGCGACCGCCCCTGCGACTCCGATCGTCCCCCGAACGATCTGGATCTTTCTCATCCGTTCTCGATCACCAGGGACTTCACGTCCAGCTTGGTCTTCAGGTAGCCGAACTGCTGCATGACGTCGGCCACCCGCTGCAGCCGGGTGGCGCTGGTCGAGGTCGGGAAGCCGTTCAGGCTGACGACCGCGACGACGTTCGCCGGGATCTTGGTGTACTGGGGCACCACCTGCTGGAGCACCGCCCGGTCGGAGGCGAGCGCCTGGGCCTTGGCCATGGCGCGCTGGAAGGCGGCGACCGTCTTGGGGTTCTTCTCGGCGAACTCCTCGGTCGAGGCGAAGCCGGTGATCGGGAAGTCCTTGGTCGGGCCGGTCGAGAAGTCCGTCAGGAGGCGGGCTCCGATGGTCTGCTGGACCTGGGTGACGAAGGGCTCCGGCACGATGATCGCGTCGACCTTCTTGGACTTCAGCAGCCCCTCCTGGTTGGGGAAGGGGGCCTCGACGATGCTCTTGTCCTCGTCGATCTGCACGCCGTAGGGCTGGAGGGCGGCGTGCAGCAGCAGGCTGACCTGGTTGCCCTTGGCGTTGGTACCGATCTTCTTGCCGGCCAGGTCCTTGGGGCTGCGGATC
The DNA here is from genome assembly GCF_003289645.1 of Actinomadura craniellae. Lineage (GTDB taxonomy): Bacteria > Actinomycetota > Actinomycetes > Streptosporangiales > Streptosporangiaceae > Actinomadura_D > Actinomadura_D craniellae. The sequence continues at coordinate 106,662 of NZ_QLYX01000017.1, forward strand.
GGGGAGTCCTTGGGCACCAGGACGGCGTTGAGGTTCTTCGACATGGAAGAGGCCTCAGTGAGGATCTTGACCTTGAGCGCGCCCTGCTCCTGGGCGAGGAAGTAGCCGACGTGGCCACCGTGGCTGATGTCGAGGCTGCCGCCCTTGAGCTTGGGGATGGCCTCGGCGCCACCGCTGATCGGCTGGGGCTTCACGGTCAGGCCCTCGGCCTTGAAGAAGCCCTTGTTGATGGCGATCTGGACGGCGGCGCCCTCGATGATCGACATGACGCCGACCTTGATCTCGGACTTCTCCAGCCCGGTCGGCGAGGCCTCCGTCTCACCGCCGCAGGCCGTGGCGGAGAGCGCGAGCGCGGCGGCTATCGCACCGCTGAGGGAAACGCGGCGCAGACGAGCGAACTTCATGAACGCTCCTTCGAACGTCAGGGGACGGGGGATGCCCGGTGGGGCTACCGGGACGGCGGGGACTCTAGCGCAGTTACCGAACGTAACTCTTGACTTCGTAGTTTTTTTGTACGTCCGCACCAAAAACGTAGAAACCGACAAGTAGGCATAAATCAGACATCCTTGTCAATTTGGCATAAGTTTCAAACGTCCGGTTGGACCGGGGGATTACTCTGTGCTCCAATGACCCACGCGTCACAGGTGCCGGAGGACCAGGGCGGGCCCCAACGTCCCCCTCTCGGCGGTGGTCGATCCGGTGAGAGGTGATGGAGGGAAGTGCGACCGGCAATTGAGCGGGACCGCGCCCCGGGCCCGGTGGCCGAGCCCCCCCGAGGTGTGGAAAAACCGCAGGTCGAGCCGCCTTCCAGGCGTTCCGCCCGGCAGCGGTTGAAGCTGTCGAACTGGCGCGTCCCGGTGCGGCTCGTCGCGCTGATTGTGATCCCCGCGATCCTGGCGGCGATGCTCGCCGGGCTGCGCGTGCGGGATTCAGCCCAGGATGCGCTGGTGTTCACGCGCATCGAACAATTGGCTACGCTGAGTGACCGAATGGGCACCCTCGTTCAGGAGCTCGAGGATGAGCGGGATCTCACAACCGAGTACCTCGCGCGCCCATCCCGCCAGCGTCTGGCTACGCTCCGTGAGCAACAGGGGGGTACCGATCGGGCGGTGAGTACCGTCCGAGGCCTCCTCGGCGACATCGACGACACGTATTCGTCCTCGGTGCGGACCAAGGTCGACCAGATCAGGTACCGCCTCGACTCCTCGTTGCCGACGATGCGCGGCCTGTCGAGCCGGACCAACGCCTCCGCGGCGACGGCCTTCGACATCTACTCGCAGACCATCGCCACGTTCCTGGAGTTCGGCGACCTCATCGCCCAGGGCAGCCCGGACACGGAGCTGGCCGAGGGCACCCGTGCCCTCGCCGCGCTCGGCCGGGCCAAGGACGCCGCCTCCCAGGAGCGCGCGCTCGTCACGGTGACGCTGATGGCCGGTGGCTTCACCACCCCGGCCGACCGGGAACGGCTGCTGGGCATCAGGTCCCTGCAGGACAGCCAGTACGCGGTGTTCCGGTCGTCGGCGGCGCTGTCCCAGCGGCAGTTGTACGACGACACCGTCACCGGCCCGGAGATCGGTGAGGTCGAATCCCTCTACCAGCAGGTGCTCATCAGCTCGGGAGCGTCACCGACGCTTTCGGTCCGCCCGCTGAGCGTGGCCCAGGTACGAGCCTGGAACCAGGCCAGCTCCGCCCGGATCGAGCAGATCCGCAAGGTGGAGGGACGGCTGGTGGCCACGGTCATCGCCGACAGCCGGGCGCTCAAGAACGACGCGCGCCAGGGCGCGCTGACGGACGGCGGTCTGCTGCTGGTCGGGCTGCTGCTCGTCCTCGCCCTGACCGTGCTCGTCGCCCGCTCCCTCGTCCGGCCGCTGCGCCGGCTGCGCACCGGGGCGCTGGAGGTGGCCGACGTCCGGCTGCCCGGCCTGGTGGAGCGGTTGCGCGAGACCGACGAGGCACCCGCCGGGATCGACGTGGACCCGATCGACATCCACTCCACCGACGAGATCGGTGAAGTCGCGCGGGCCTTCGACGAGGTGCACCGCGAGGCGGTCCGGCTGGCCGCCGAGGAGGCGGTGCTGCGCGGCAACATCAACGCGATGTTCGTCAACCTTTCACGGCGCAGCCAGTCGCTGATCGAACGGCAGCTCCGCCTGATCGACGAACTGGAGCAGAGCGAGCAGGACGAGGAGCGGCTGGCCAGCCTGTTCCGCCTGGACCACCTCGCCACCCGCATGCGCCGCAACTGCGAGAACCTCCTCGTCCTCGGCGGCCAGGAGCAGGTCCGCCGGTGGAACCAGGCGGTGCCGCTGATCGACATCGTCCGCGCCTCCCTCTCCGAGGTGGAGCAGTACGAGCGGGTCGGCCTGCGCATCCAGGGCGAGGTGTCGGTGATCGGCCCGGTCGTCAACGACCTCGTCCACCTGGTGGCCGAGCTCGTCGAGAACGCGACCGTGTTCTCCGCCGACCACACCCGCGTCACGGTCTCCGGCCACCTGCTCAGCGGCGGCGGCGCGATGCTCCAGATCACCGACAACGGGGTCGGCATGTCCCCGGAGGAACTGGAGGAGGCCAACTGGCGGCTGGCCAACCCGCCGACGGTCGACTTCTCCGCCGCCCGCCGGATGGGCCTGTTCGTGGTCGGCCGGCTCGCGAGCCGGCACACCATCCGGGTCGAGCTGCGCGCCGCCCTGTCGGGCGGGCTCACCGCGTTCGTGCTGCTGCCCCCGCAGTCGGTGGCGCAGGGCTCCGAGCCGACCGGCTCCGCTCCGCAGCGCTTCGGCGCGGAGCAGCAGGCACCGGCCGGGGTCGGTGCGGCCGCCGCGCCCCGGGCGCTCGGCGCCGCCATGTCGGCGCCGACCGTGCCCGCCCCGCGCGAGCCCGGCCCGCCCGCCGACGACCGGTACGCCGGCCATCGGGATGCCGCCGGAACCGGCGGGTACCCGGCGTTCGGCCGGTCCGGCCCGGGCGAGGACCCCTACGCCGATCGTCGGGATCCCGCGGGTACCGGTGCGCATCCGGTGTTCGGGCAGACGGGTCCGCAGCCGGTGGTGGGGGATGATCCTTACGCCGATCGTCGGGATCCCGCGGGCACTGGTGCGCATCCGGTGTTCGGGCAGACGGGTCCGCAGCCGGTGGTGGGGGATGATCCTTACGCCGATCGTCGGAATCCCGCCGGTACCGGTGCGCATCCGGTGTTCGGGCAGACGGGTCCGCAGCCGGTGGTGGGGGACGATCCCTACATCGACCGCCGGGACCCGCTCGCCTCGGGCGGCCACCCGGTGTTCGGGCAGACGAGCCCGCAGCCCATCGTCAACGAGGGTTCCTACTCCGACCAGAGCGGCCCGTACCCCACGACCGGACGGCCCCCCGGCGCGCAGCCGGGGAACCAGGCCCTGCCGCAGCGCCCACCCGGCGCGAGCGGCATGCGCCCCGGTGGCGCGCGCCCCGGCACCGGTGTGACGGGCCCGCAGCCGTCGGTCTCGGGTGCCGGCGGCGGGGCACTGCCCGGCTTTACCGACGCGCAGTCCTCGTCCACGGTCTCCTGGAGCGGAGGCGAGGAACCGCCCGCGCGGCCCCCAGAGCGATCGCCGATCTTCGACGCGATGGAGTCCGAGTGGTTCCAGCGCCGTAACCCCGGTGTGCAGGAGGGGAAGAAGGGCACGGAGCAGGCGCCCCCCGTGTGGCAGTCGCGTGCGGACGAAGGGTGGAAGGTCGCCGAGGCGGCCCGCAAGCCGGCCGCCGGCGGGCGCACCTCGACGGGCCTGCCCAAGCGGGTGCCCGGCCGGAACCGGGTGCCGGGTTCGGTACCATCCCAGGCTCGGCCTCCGGCCCAGCAGCAGCGGCCCGCCGCGCCTGCGCCCGCGCCGCAGGAGCAGCCACCGACCCAGGCGGCTGACTTCGCGCGCAACCGCTTCGCTAGTTTGCAGCGTGGCGCCCACCGTGGCCGGGCCGAGGCCCGGAACGCAGGGCCCGAAGATACGTTGGACCCCCCTTCCCGGGGCGGTAATGAACAAGGAGGCGGCTCGTGAGCCGGCAGGATCTCAACTGGCTGGTGACGAATTTCGTCGAACGGGTGCCGAAGGTCGCGCACGCCGTGGTCGTCTCCACCGACGGCCTGCCCATGGCGTTCTCCGACGGTTTCCCGCCCGACCGGGCCGATCAGCTGTCGGCGATCGCTTCTGGCCTGACCAGCCTGACCCACGGCGCGGCGCAGATCTTCGACGCGGGCGGGGTCAACCAGACCGTCGTCGAGATGGACCGCGGCCTGCTGTTCGTGATGGCGATCCGCAACGGCTCGGTGTTCGCCGTGCTGGCCGCCCCCGACTGCGACCTCGGCCTCGTGGCCTACGAGATGACCCTGCTCGTCGAGCGGGTGGGCCGGGTGCTGACCCCGGCGCTCCGCTCGGAGCTGGGCGCGGGGCCGCCCCGATACTGACCCGAATTCAGCAGTGTCCCTGACCGACTCCGACGGAAGGCACCGTGGTGGACCACGGCAGGCATTTCGGTGCCGGGCCCGGTGGTGCGCCGGGGCGGCCGGGCGATCCGCCGCCCGGCCACTCGCCCCCGCCCGCCCCGGCAGAGACCGGCGACCCGCGTTCCCTGGTGCGCCCTTACACGGTGACGGGCGGGCGCACCCGGCCTCGATACGACCTGGCGATCGAGGCCCTCGTTTCCGCGGCGCCCTACCCGCCGCGCGACATCTCCTCTCTCACGCCGGAGTACCGAGCGATCATCGACCTGTGTCGCTCGTGGCGTTCGGTGGCAGAGGTCTCCGCGCTGCTCCGGCTACCGCTGGGAGTGGCCCGCGTGCTCATCGCCGATATGGCGCATGAGGGATTGCTCAGGCTGCACCAGCAGCGTCCGGCCGATGAGCAGCCCGACCTACGCCTGCTGGAAAGGGTTCTCAGTGGACTTCGCAAGCTCTGATCCGGGTTCCCCGCCGGGGGCCGGAGCAGCGATGACTTCGGTGAAGATCGTCGTTGGCGGCGGTTTCGGCGTCGGCAAGACGACCTTCGTCGGCTCGGTCTCGGAGATCATGCCGTTGACGACGGAGGCCGTCATGACGGCGGCCAGCGCCGGCATCGACGACCTCACCGCGGTCCCGGACAAGACGACCACCACCGTCGCGATGGACTTCGGCCGGGTCACGCTCGACAGCGACCTGATCCTCTACCTGTTCGGCACCCCCGGCCAGCACCGCTTCTGGTTCATGTGGGACGACCTGGTGCGTGGTGCGATCGGCGCGGTGGTGCTGGTCGACACCCGGCGGCTGGAGGACTGCTTCGCCGCCGTCGACTACTTCGAGGAGTCGGGCCTGCCCTTCATCGTCGGCATCAACGGTTTCCACGGGGAGTTCTCGCACGGCACCGAGGAGATCCGCGACGCCCTCACGATCGGCGCGCACGTGCCGATCGTGCAGTGCGACGCGCGCAACCGCGATTCGACCAAGCAGGCGCTCATCACGTTGGTCCAGCACGCCATGTCGGTGCACATGGGTGGGGGAGCGCAGTCCGGCGGCCCGCCGGTCGGCGTCCAGCCCGGCTGGAGCTGATCCGGGGATCGGGGCGGCGGCCCGTGTCAGGTGACCGGACGGCGGGGCGCACGGAGGCCGTAGGGTTCTGACAAAGGACGCCGCCCCCGAGAAAGGTTTCTAGGTGAGCTCCCCCCGGCTGCCGGAACACCTCGAACTGCTGCTGACCGACGAGCCCGTGCTGGACGTGTACGCGCACGGTCCGTGGCGGGTACCCGACGGGCTGTACGAGGAGCTGCGGGAACGCGCGGTGGAACTCGCCGGTGACGAGCGGGCGGTGCCGCTGGCACGGAAGCTGAGCGACTTCTACGCGCCCGAGACCTCGGTGGCGGGCGCGGAGCTGTGGTCGTTGCTGACCTTCCTGCTGGGCGCGTCCGCGCTGCGCTCGGGGTCCCGCGGTGACGTCGACTTCGAGCTGCTGTCGGGGTTCCTGGCCAAGCCGGAGCGCCCCGTCCGCGACCCGCTGGCCTGGTTCAGCCAGGCGGGCCGCTACCGCCCCCCGGGGCTGTGGCTGGTCGACCCGGCCGGGCACGACCGGGAGCGCCGGGAGGTGATGTACGACCTGGCCCGCGACTGCGTCGCGCTGCTGGAGGGGTTGGAGCCGCTGGAGCCGCGCCGCCGGGCGCTGCTGGAGCTGTTCGACCGCCGTGCGGCCGACCCGCCGCTGCGCGAACTGGACCTCACCGCCCCGCCCGGCCGGGTGGAGGAGAGCTGGGCCGAGTCCGCCGACGAGGACATCCTGGCGGCGTTGCCCGAGCTGGCGGGCCCGGTCGGCTACCTGAGCTGGGCCTGCGAGGGGCTGGCCGCCGCGCACGAGCGGCTGGTGGCGGCGGCGCCCGAGGGCGGCCCGTTCGAGGCCGCGCTGGCCCTGCTGCTGTTGCAGGCCGAGCGGTCCCGCCCGCCGGCCGAGTTGGCGGTCGCGCTGGGCGTCCCCGGCTACGAGGCGGTGACCGAACGGCTGGATCTGCTGCGCGACCGGTTCTCCCCGACCGCCTGGCAGGCCGACCTGCGCGCCTGGCTGGCCCGCGGGCTGGTGGCGGGAGAGGTCGACGCCTGCCGTGCCTGGCTCGACATGGCCGTGCGGATCACCGGGGCCGTCCAGGGCCTGCCCGACACGGCCACCAGCCCGCGCTGCCGGCTCCCGGTCCGCGCCTTCCAGACGGACCTGCGCCGGCTGTTCGCCCGCCGCCGCGCCCCGGTGAACCCGATCGCCGGACGGCTCCCGGAGCGTCCCGCGTCCACCGAACCCGTGCCGACGACCGGTGATGTGGCCGGTGACCGGGTCGATCTCGTCGACGAGATCGTCGGGCAGCCGGAGCTGGCGACGGCGCTGCGCGAGGCGATCTCCGGCCGGAGCCGCGACCGGCGGCCGGTCCGGCTGCTGATCGCCGGCCCGGAGGGCACCGGCAAGGGCACGGCCGTGGAGGTGCTGGAACGCGCGCTGGTCGAGCGCGGGGCGGTCCGCGAAGCGCTGTGGATCTCCGACCAGCTTTTCCCGAGCCTGACGGTCAGCGAGGCGGTGCTGTGGCTGCAGACCCGGGTCCGCGAGTGCACGGAGGGCCGGATGCTGCTGGTCGTCGACGATCTCGACCGGCTGGCCGGCTACGAGCGCTGCGGGGCCGCGGTGGTGGAGGAACTGCGCCGGCTGGTCGCGCGCAGCCCACGGCTCGACGTCGTCCTGCTGTGCCGTCCCGGCGGCGACGGCCGGTTGCTGCACGCCAACCCGGCGCTGCTGCGGTCGCTGCGCGTCGTCCGCACCCGGGAGTTCGTCGAGGACGACTACGCGCGGCTGTTCGGCCGGGCGGTGGCCCGGCACGGCGGCGGCGTCGACCGTGACGTCGCCCAGGTCGCCGGGGTGCTGCTGACCCGCACCCCGCCGCTGCTCAACCTGCGCAACGCCCGGCTGGTGGAGTACCTGGCCGACCAGTGCGCCGCCGCGGCACGGCACCGGACCGGCCGGGACGGCCCCTACGAGGTGACCATGGCCGACCTGCCGCAGCGGCTGGGGCCGGAGACCGCCGCGGACGCCGATCCGATGGCCGAGCTGGCCGGCTGTGTCGGCATCGAGCCGGTCAAGCAGGAGGTGCGGCTGCTGGTGGCCGAGGCCAAGGCCGCCCGGCTGCGCCGGGAGGCGGGCATGGCGGTGGCGGCGCGTCCCCGGCACCTGGTGTTCACCGGCAACCGCGGCACCGGCAAGACGAAGGTCGCCCGCATCCTCGGCCGGGTCTACGCCGAGGTGGGGGCGCTGTCCACCGGTCACCTGGAGGAGGTCGACCGCGCCGATCTGGTGGGCGACTACTCCAGCGAGAGCGGCCACAAGGTCCGGCGGGCGGTGGAGCGGGCGCTGGGCGGGGTGCTGTTCGTCGACGACGCGCACCGGCTGGACCCGGCCGAGTCGCCGCACGGCCGCGAGGCGGTCGGCGCGCTGATCGCCGCGATCCAGGCGCGCCCCGAGGACCTGCTGGTGGTGCTGGCCGGGCCCGAGAACGAGATCAACGGCCTGCTGAAGTCGCAGGCGGAGCTGGCCGCGTTCTTCCCCCGGATCGTGCGTTTCCCCGACCTGTCGGAGGACGAGCTAGTGGCGGTGTTCGCGGCGAAGGCCGCCGACGCCGGGTTCGCCCTGGCCGACGGGGTGCTCGACAAGGTGCGGAGCCTGGTGCACTCGACGCCGCGCGACCGGGGTTTCGGCAACGCCCGGCTCATGATCAACCTGCTCGACCGGGCGGTGGCGATGCAGGGCCGGCGGGTGCTGGAGGACGACCGGGTCGACGAGGACGAGTCGCTGGACGAGCTGCTGCTGGAGGACATCCCGGGCACGCTGGCCGGGACCGGTCCGGTGGAACTGCCGCACGACCCGCTGACCGAGATCGAGCGGCTGGTGGGGCTGGCCCCGGTCAAGAAGGAGGTGCGGCTGCTGGTGGCCGAGGCCCGGGCCGAGCAGATGCGCCGGGACGCGGGCATCCCGATCGCCCCGCCGACCCGGCACATGGTCTTCACCGGCAGCCCGGGCACGGCCAAAACGACCGTGGCCCGGCTGGTCGCCGCGGTGTACGCCCGGCTGGGCCTGCTGTCGTCGGGGCACCTGGTGGAGGTGTCCCGGGGCGACCTGGTGGCCGAGTACGTCGGGCAGACCGCCCCCAAGGTGCGGGCGGCGGTCGAGCGGGCGCTGGGCGGGGTGCTGTTCGTCGACGAGGCGTACTCGCTGACCGCGGCCGGCGACGACCGGCGCGACTTCGGCTACGAGGCCATCGCCGAGCTGCTGCGGCTGATGGAGGAGCACCGCGCGGACCTGGTGGTGATCGTGGCGGGGTACGCGGCGGAGATGGAGCGGTTCCTGGCCTTCAACCCCGGGCTGGCCTCGCGGTTCCCCACCGTGCTGGAGTTCCCCGACTACACCGACGACGAGCTGGTCACGATCTTCGAGTTCATGGCCGCCGAGGCCGGGTTCACCCTGGCCGACGGGGTGCTGGGCAAGGTCCGCCGCATCCTGGCCGCCCTCGACCGCGGCGCGTCCTTCGGCAACGCCCGGCTGATGCGCAACCTGCTGGCCCGCTCGGTCGCGTTGCAGGCCCACCGCATCACCGGCCTGCCCGAGACCGCCCACGAGGAGGTGCGCCTGCTGCGTCCCGAGGACCTGCCCGACCCCGGCCGGGCCCCCCGCGACGACGGGTTGGGCCCCTACCTCTGAGGCGTCCCGGGGGCGGGCTCGGGCCCGGCCCGGTAGGCGGCGGCCTGCAGCCCGTACAGCTCGGCGTACAGCCCGCCTTGGGCCATCAGCGCGGCGTGGTCGCCCTGCTCGATCACCCGGCCGTGGTCGAGGACGTAGATCCGGTCGGCGTGCCGCACGCTGGCCAGCCGGTGCGTGATGAGCAGGACCGTGCGGCCGTCGGCGTGCGTCCGGATCCGCTCGAACAGGGCGTGCTCGGCCCGGGCGTCCAGCGCCGCGGTCGGCTCGTCGCAGATCAGCAGGGGAGCGTCCCGGTAGAAGCCGCGGGCCACCGCCAGCCGCTGCCACTGCCCGCCGGACAGCTCGTGGCCGTTCTCGAAACGGCGGTCCAGCAGGGTCTCGTAGCCGTGGGGCAGTTCGTCCACGACCTGGTCGGCGCCTGCGGCGCGGGCCGCTCTGGCCAGTTCCCCGTCGAGTTCGGCCCGGCCCATGGTGATGTTGTGCCGGGCGCTCATCGGCCAGTGCGTGTAGTTCTGCGCGATCACCGCGATGCGCTCGCGTAACAGTTCCTGGTCGAAGCGGTGGACGGACACTCCGTCCCAGCGCACCTCGCCGGCGTCCGGGAGGTACAACCCAGAGATGATCTTTGCCAGGGTGGTCTTCCCCGAGCCGTTCTCGCCGACCAGCGCCACCACCTCGCCGCGCCGCAGCTCGATCGTCACCCCCCGCAGGGACGGGTCCGTGGCGCCCGGGTAGGCGAAGGTGAGGGACTCCACGGTGATCCGGTCGAACCCGTCCGGGATCTCGGCGCCGTCGGCGGGGACCTGCGGGATGCGCCGCTCGGCCTCGGCACAGAAGTCGAGGTAGTCGCGGAAGTACAGGCCCTCCTCGTACACCCGGTTGGTGGCGTAGACCAGGTTGGCCAGGGACGTCTGGCCGGTCCGGATGGCCAGCACCGCCGTGCCGGCCACCGCCAGCGGGATCTTCCCCAGCCACAGCAGCAGGCCCAGCGACACGTACACCCCGGCGGTGGCCACCCCCTGCAGGGCGTCCCCGGAGACCCGGACCAGCGTCTGCCGGCGGGCCAGGTCCAGCTCGGCGTCCCGGACGTACGCGGCGATCCGGTCGTACTGCCGCAGCAGGAACCCGCGCATGGTGAAGGAACGGACCTCGGCCGCCGGATCCCGGTTGGCCATCAGGTCCGACAGGATCCACTTGCGGCGCTCGGCCGAGACCAGGGTGAGCAGCATGAGGTAGCGCAGCCGGGCGGCGCGCACCGACGCCCAGCCGTCGGGCAGCGCGGTGAGCAGCAGCAGCGGCAGCAGCACCGGATGCAGGACGCCGAGCGTCCCGGCGGCCGCGACCAGCCCGACGGCGCCCGTCAGCACGTCGACGGCGGTCTGCACGACGGCGGGCGCCGCCCGCATCCCCCGCAGGTTGGCCCGCTCCATGGCGTCGTGGAAGTCCGCGTCGTCGAGCGCGGCCAGCTCCACCCGGGTGGTCAGTTCGAACAGCCGGATCTCCACCATGCGGTCGACCTGGGGGGTCAGCCGCGACTGGGCCCAGCCGGCGCCCGCGCGCAGCGCCGCCTGGAGGGTCGTCGCCACCCCAACCAGGATCAGCGAGGGCAGCGCGGCGCGCACCCGGTCGGGTGTCGGCCCGGCGGCGAACAGCGCGTTCAGCACTCCGGTGGTGGCGAGCAGGCCGAAGGCGGTGAAGACTCCGGCGGCCAGGTTCAGCCCGATGGCGGCGGCGGTGTCGGCCCGGCTCGCCGACCAGGCCAGCCGGGTCGCCTGGGCGATCAGCGCGGGCAGCTGCCGGGCCTGGCCGCGCAGGCTCGTCTCGGCGAGCGTGGCGGTGTGCAGGTTCCACTTCGGCTGTGCCATCTTCGGCAGCCCGTCGTCGGACGGGGGAGCCCGTCGCTTCCCGCGGCGGGGCCGCAGCTTCATGCGCGCTCCAGGAGGGTCGTCCGCAGTCATCCGCAGTGCTGACACGAGTCTGCGTCGCCAGGGCCATCCGCTCCATGCCGTCGGTCACACATCATGGCGACCTACGAGATAGGGACATCATTCGCACAGGTGACGCGAAACCGGCCGAGTTTCAATATGTTGACTCCATGACGGACGCATGGTCGGAGGGCCGGACCCGGGAGTCCCGGGTTCCGCCCGCCCAGGACTACCGCAGCGGCGCGCCTACCCGCGAGGTGCGGCGGCCGCGCCGCCGCCGCTTCGGCTGGGGCCGGGCGCTGCTGACGCTGCTGGTCGTGATCCTGGTGGTGGTCGTCGGCGGCTACTTCTACCTCGACTCGCGGCTGCACCGCGAGGAGGTCCTCACCGACTACGCCGGCCGTCCCGCCGACACGCCGGGCACCAACTGGCTGATCGTCGGTTCCGACAGCCGGGCCGGGCTGTCCAGCGCCGACCGGCGCCGGCTCAAGACCGGCCGGGCGCAGGGGCGCCGCACCGACTCGATGATGCTCCTGCACTACGGCGAGGGCGGCACCACCCTGGTCAGCCTGCCGCGCGACTCGTACGTGCCCATTCCGGGCCATGGCTCCAACAAGCTCAACGCGGCGTTCGCGTTCGGCGGGCCCAAGTTGCTGGTCCGCACGGTGGAGCGGGCGACCGGGCTGCGCATCGACCACTACGCGGAGATCGGGTTCGGCGGGTTCGTGGGCGTCGTCGACGCCGTCGGCGGCGTCGACATGTGCATCAAGCAGCGGATGCGCGACCCCAAGGCCGGCCTCGACCTGCAGCCCGGCTGCCAGCGGCTGGACGGCGGCCAGGCGCTCGGCTACGTGCGCACCCGCGCCTCGGCCCGCGCCGACCTCGACCGGATCGAGCGGCAGCGGCAGTTCTTCTCGGCGCTGATGGACCGGGCGACCTCGCCGGGGGTGCTCGCCAACCCGTTCCGCGCCATCCCGCTGGCGCTCAGCGCCACCGACAACTTCTCCGTGGACGAGGGCGACCACCTGCACGACCTGGTCCGGATGATGTGGGCGATGCGCGGTGTCAGCGGCGGGGACGGGTTGACCACCTCGGTGCCGGTGGGCGGGTTCGGCTCGTCTCCCGGGGTCGGCTCGTACATCCGCTGGGACACGAGCAAGGCGAACACGCTGTTCGGGGCGTTGCGCGCCGACCGGCCGGTGCCGCGCAGCGTGATCGCCAAGTGAGGCTATTGTCGGGACATGGCAGACACCTCTGACATCGAGGAACTGGAGCGCCTGCCGGCCGCGGAACTGCATGACCGAGCTCTCCGGCTGGCCCGGGAACGGCGCGACGTGGGCTTCGTCTGGGACCTGCTGCGGCAGATCCCGGCGGCGAACGCCGCGACCGGCGATCTCGATCGGGCGAAGTTCGACATCCTGCACGGCCTGGCTCTGCTCGACGAGCTCCGGCACGCCGACGAGGGGCCGCTGGCGGAGGCGCTACGGCCGGTGTACGTGGACTACCTGGCCAAGCACTCCTAGCGCCCGCCCGGAGCCGACAGTACGGACGGGACGGTGCGGAACAGGCGGCACGACTGCGACGCCTGACCGGCTCTTTGTGCCCGTATGGGGCGTCCCCGCCCGACCATGGGAATCACTCTCGGTGGCAGATCCATTACCTAGGGTGGGGCTCATGAACAAGAAGTACGTGAAGATCGCGGCGCTCGCGTTCGCCGCCTGGTACATCATCAGCCGCCCCGAGGGCGCGGCCGATCTGGTCTCCGCCGCGGTGGGCGGGTTGAACCACGCGGCCGAGTCGGTTTCGCAGTTCATGAGCGCAATTCCGTGACGGATCACCGGCCGGGCACGGGCGGTCGCGGGGTGAACGTCACTCTTGTCGTGGAAGGCCGCAGGTCAGCGCGGTGAGAGTTGGTGTCGGCGTACCGCGGTGGTCACGAAAGCCTTACAGTCTCTTTGCGGAGAGAATCAGGCGGGCACAACTGAATCAGGTCAGTGTGTCACTGTGCGAGCAAAGGGACGGCGCCCATGGTAAAGAAGTACGGCCGCTACGTTGCCATCGCTTTCGTTGCGTTCTACCTGCTCAGCCAGCCGGCCAACGCTGCCAACGTGGTCGACAACGCATTCGGCGCGCTGGCTGACGCGGGCGACTCGCTTGCTCAGTTCGTGAACAACCTCGGCTGAGGGTCACGGCTTCCGATCTCCTAAGATCGGGACCATGTCTATTTTCGAGGTAGAGATCGGGAGCCTGCGGGGCGGAACCGCAGATCTCGGACAGTATCGGGGCAAGGCCGTGCTGGTCGTCAACGTCGCCTCCAAGTGCGGCCTGACCCCGCAGTACACGGCGCTGGAGGAATTGCAGCGTCGCTACTCCTCCCGCGGATTCACCGTCCTCGGGGTGCCGTGTAACCAGTTCATGGGTCAGGAGCCCGGAACCGCCGAGGAGATCGAGCAGTTCTGCTCGACGACCTACGGGGTGTCCTTCCCGATGACGGAAAAAGTCGAGGTCAACGGCGAGGACCGGCACCCGCTCTACGGCGAGCTGGTCGACACCCCCGACGTGGGCGGGCACACCGGCGACATCCGGTGGAACTTCGAGAAGTTCCTGATCGCCCCGGACGGCACGGTGGCGGCCCGGTTCGCCCCGCAGACCGAGCCCGACACCGACGAGGTGGTCGCGGCGATCGAGAAGACGCTCCCCTCCTGAGCGGATGTGGACGATGGGCGGATGGACCGCCGGGGACATACCTGACCTGACCGGCCGCCGGGCGATCGTCACCGGCGCCAACAGCGGCATCGGCTTCCACACCGCGCTGGAACTGGCCCGGCACGGCGCGCGCGTCGTGCTGGCCTGCCGCAGCGCGGAGCGGGGCGCCGACGCACTCGCCCGGATCCGGGCCGCGGCCCCCGAGGGCGACGCGGCCCTCGCCGCGCTCGACCTGGCCGACCTGGCGTCGGTGCGCGCGTTCGCGGACGCGCACACCGGCACCCCCCTCGACATCCTGGTCAACAACGCCGGGGTGATGGCGCTGCCGCGGCGGACCACGGCCGACGGTTTCGAGATGCAGTTCGGCGTCAACCACCTCGGCCACTACGCGCTGACCGGGCTGCTGCTGCCCGCGCTGCTCGCCGCACCCGCCTCCCGGGTGGTCACGGTGACGAGCATGATGGCCTGGAGCGGCCGCACCAACTTCGACGACCTCCTGGACGACCCCGGGGCCGAGCGTGGCTACCGCCGCTGGGACGTCTACTCCCGGGCCAAGCTGGCCAACCTGGCATTCACCAAGGAACTCGACCGCCGGGCCACCGGGCTCACCAGCGTGGCGGCCCACCCGGGATACGCCGCCACCAACCTCCAGCAGGCCGGCCCCCGACTGGCGGGCAGCCGGCTGCGGGAGCGGGCGATGGGCGCGGCCAACGTGCTCGTGGCGCAGCCCGCCGAGCGCGGCGCCCTGCCCTCGCTGTACGCGGCCGTCTCCCCGGACGTGTCCGGCGGCGCCTGCTACGGCCCGCGCAGCTTCTTCCAGTCGCGCGGGCTGCCCACCGAGGTCTCGACGGCACCGCGGGCGGGCGACCCGGCGGTGGGCCGCCGGCTCTGGGAGATCTCCGAAACCCTCACCGGCGTCCGCTACGCGTTCCCGGCGGGCTGAGCGACGGACGCGGCGGGGCGGTCAGCCGTCCCGCCGCGCCCCGCCGGTATTTCCGCCACCGGCTCCCGTCACCGGCCTCGTCCGGTGAGCAGGTCGCGGGCCCGGTCGACCAGGCCGGTGCCGGGACCGGTCAGCCGGTTCAGCGGCGGCCGGTCGGGCGCGACCGGATGCGGCCGGGTCGGGGCGAAGCGCTTGGCCCGCTCCACCTTGCGGCCCAGGTCGAGCAGGGTGTCGGGGTCGCAGACCTCGCGCAGCCGGGCGAACAGCTCGCCCTCCTCCTCGGCGATGTGCGCCTGCACCTCGCGGACCAGCCGCCCGAAGGCGTCGTTGAAGCGGTGGTCGGAGGGCTCCAGCTCCTCCAGTTCCTTCATCGTCCGCTCGGCGGCCGCGTGGTCGGCGGTCTCCCGGTCGGCGATCTCGTCACCGTCCGGCAGGATGCGCCGGACGGCCGGGTAGAGGTGCTGCTCCTCGGCCACGGAGTGCCGGGCCAGCTCGATGACCACCTGGTCCACCAGCTCGCGCCGCCCCTGCTCGTCGTCGAGCGGGATCCGGGCGAACCGGTCGAACATCTCTTCCACCTCGCGATGGTCATGGCACAGGACGGCGATGACGTCGCGCTGTTCACCATGGGCGACCACGGTGCCTCCTTCAGCTCTACGGTCGGGCGGAGCACTGGGCCCGCCCCTGCGGTTGCGCGCCCTACCCGAGGCGGCAACCGCCAAACGACGGGGCGTCCGGGGCGCCACCACAGCTGACGCTGCGGGACGGCGCGTACGAGCGGACGGCCCGGGTCCCCGCCGGAGAGACGCTGACCCTGGCTGAGCCGTTCAAGGTGGAGTTCGATCCGGCGGTGCTGGCCGGGCCACGGCGGCGGTGAGCGGTCAGCGGGCCGTGGCGAGGGGGCGCCTGCGGGCGGCCAGCAGTGCGGCGGTCATCGGGAGTACCAGGGCGAGGGCCACTCCGGCGAGGGCGGCGTAGGAGAACAGCGCCACGATCCCTCCGGCCAGTACCCCGCCGGCCGCCGCGCCGCCGTTCATGAGCAGGTCGGACAGGCCCTGCACGGCGGGCCTGCGCTCGACCGGTACCGACTCGGTGAGCAGCGCCGACCCGGCCACCAGGCCGCACGACCAGCCCAGGCCGAGCAGGACCAGTGCGACCGTGAGCAGTTTCACCTCGTGCGGTGACGACAGCCCGGCCAGCACCGCGGCGGCGGCGAGCTGGGCCATTCCCAGCAGCAGCACCGCCACCCGCCCGAACCGGTCGGCGAGCCAGCCCACCACCGGGGACAGCGCGAACATCCCGGCGATGTGCAGGCTGATGACCACGCCGACGACGGTCAGGCTCGCGTGCCCGTGATGGAGGTGGACGGGCGTCATCGACATCACCGCCACCATCACGGTGTGGCTGACCACGACGGCCGCGACGGCGAGCCCCGCCCCGGGCGACGCCAGCAGTGTCGCCCATGCCCCGCCGCCCGGCGCGGACCCGGGCGCCGGAACGGGCGGGCGGGGGCCGGCGGTGGCGGCTAGGGGGTCGGGGCGGAGCAGGGCGAAGACGCCGAGCGCGGCCAGCGCGAAGACGCCGGTGACGAAGACGTACGGCCCGGCGCCCGCGGCCAGCCCGAGGGACTGGCCGGCCCGGTCGGCGGGGTCGGCCAGGTTGGGGCCGGCCACCGAGCCGATCGTGGTCGCCCACACCACGATCGACAGGTCGCGGGCGGCGTGGCCCGGCTGGGACAGGTCGGTGGCGGCGTACCGGGCGGCCAGGCCGCCGGCGGTCGCGGCGCCCAGCAGGAACAGCCCGGCCAGCAGGACCGGCCAGGAGTCCAGGGCCGCGCCGAGGGCCGCGACCAGTGCCCCGGCGGCGGCGCAGCCGTACGCGCCCGCCAGCGCGGGACGCCGCCCCCGCCGGGTGGCGGTCCGGGCCAGCGGGACGGCCGCGACCGCCGCGCCGAGCACGGAGCAGGTCTGGGCGAGCCCGCCGATCGCGTCCGAGCCTGACAGCCGCGCGGCGATCAGGGTGCTGATGGCGAGGCCGGTGGCCACCCCGATGCCGCCGAGCACTTGTGTCGTGGTGAGGACGGTGAGCACCCGCCGCTGCGCCGGCGACCGGGTGGCCGCCGCTTCCTTGCTCGCCGTCATGTGCTTCCGATCAACTCAGGGGCTGACATATCGGCCTTTGGTCAACGGACCCCACATCCTAGACATCGTTTCGGGCTCTCAGCCGCCGGTGAGCAGGCGGTTCAGCCGGGCGGACTCGCGCACCAGCCGGCTGGTGCCTCCGCGGGCGGCGACGGCGGCGAGCCCGGGCACCTCACCCCGGGCACCCGCCAGGGGCGCCGTCTCCGCGCCGAGGGCCACCAGGTCGGGCAGGCCCGCCGGGGCGCGCTCGCCGGCCGCCGGCAGCAGGGCGGGCAGCGCGGCGGCCACGGCCGACCAGACCCCGGCGTGCGCGCCGCCCCGGGCCGCCTCGCGCAGCGCCCCGGTCACCCGGTTCAGCTTGACGTTCTGCTGGGTGACCAGCACGCCCAGCGCCCGCCCCAGCTCGGCGGCGGGCAACCGGCCCCGGGCCGCGAGCACCAGCAGGGCGTCGACCGCCCCGGACCGCTCCTCGGCGGCCCGGGCGCCGAGCCCGCAGCACAGCGCCGCCGCGGTGGCCGCGCCCGCGGGCCCGTCGCCCTCGGCCAGCCCGAGCAGAAGCCCGCCCTGGCCCATCCGCTGCTCGGTCCCCCTGATCAGGTGGGGCAGCAGGTGCGCCGCGATCACCTCCGGGTGGGACGGCATGATCGCGGGCCACCAGCCGATCGAGTCGTGGAAGACCGTCTGTGGCATCCTCAGCCACCTGCCGTTCTCCGGGTACCGGCACAGCTTCGCGGCGAGGCCCGCGACGCCGTCGGCGGTCACGGTGGCGAGCAGCCACTCGGACGGGCCATCCGATCCCTGGGAGACCCGGTAGGAGTTCTCGGGCAGGGGCAGCGCGGCGCAGGTGACGGTCGGCTCGGGCAGCCCGCCCACGGCCATCCACGCCGCGGCGGCCCGCCCGTCGGGCGACGAGAGCGCCCCGGCCCGCCGGACGGTCGCGGCGTCGATCTCGCGGGGCAGGCGCAGCAGCGCCTGCTCCAGATCGACCGGCCCCGCGCGCAACCCGGCCGCCTCCAGCGTCTCCAGCCGGGCGACGAGTTCGGCCGGGTCGATCTGCCCGTTCGCCGTGGTCGGCGTCGCGAGCAGGACCGGTACGGTGCCGACCAGTCCGGTGAGCTCCCACATCCGGTGCAGCAGCACCTGGTGCGGCACCGGGCGCCGGACGGAGTCGGTGGACCGGACGGCGCGCGGTGTCTTCCGGCTGCCCGGGTGGAGGACGGCGCGCAGCGCGGACCACAGCCAGGTGCTGGTGTAGTCGCTGAACTCGCCGCCGCCCCAGTGGAACGCCCAGTGGCTCTCCGGCCCCACGGCGTGTTCGAAGGCAGCCGAGATCCGTTCGGGCTCGCGGTGGGCGAAGGCCACCAGGCCGGCCAGGAGCCGCTCGGTCTCCGCCCAGTCGACCTGCCAGGTCCGGGCCAGCCGCACGACCTCCCCGGCGAGCTCCGCCGGAGAGGAGATCGGCTGCGGCGGCTGGCCGGACGGCAGGTACGGCGGCAGCTCGGCGACCGGCTCGGGACCGTCGCCCGCGCCGTCGCCGCCCGCGCCGAGCGGATCCCGCAGCTCCGCGGGGAGCGCCGCGGCGGCGTCGCGGACGGCGGACCGGGTCGCGTCGGCGGCCCGGTCCAGGTGCCGGGCGGCGACCTTCACCGCCCGCTCCCGCAGGTCGAAGGCCTCCTGGCCGAACGCGGTGGTGAGCGCGAGCAGGGTGGCGTCCACCCGGTCGTGCTTGCGGGCCGTGCGGTCCAGCCAGGTCAGCGCCGCGCGCACCAGCTTCTTCTCCGGCCGGAACAGCACCGCCTCGGCGGCTTCGGCGAACAGCGCGGGTTCCAGCGGGGCAGCCTCGTCGGCGCGGCGGATCTCCCGCAGTGCCAGCTCGGCGACCTTCCCGGGGGAGGCGGGCAGCACGCGCGCCAGGTCGCGCCCCCGCGCGGCGGCCTCCTGGGGGGTCGGTTCCAGCGCGTCGTACAGGACGGTGAACCAGCGCAGCTCCTGGGCCCGGCCGCCGCGCAGGAACCGGCTCACGCAGCCGTCGAGCAGCGTCTCGCGCTTCACCCGGCCCGCGGCGGAGAGCGCGACCAGCCGGGGCACCCAGCCGCCCGTGCCCTGCAGTTCCAGCACCGCGCCGGCGCCCTCGGCCTCGAACAGCCGGGGCACGAGCTCGTCCAGGAACGGGTCGCGTTCCAGCGTCCCGAGCTCGGTCCACCGGATCCAGCCGAGCACGAAGGCGTCCCCGGCCGGGGGCGTGCCGTCCGCGCCGAAGGCCAGCTCGGCCGCCAGCCGCCAGTGGTACTGCTCGCCCTCCGCGGTGGCCGGGCGCAGCCGGCCCGCGATCCGGTGGGCCACGTCCAGCCGCCACTCGGCCGGCCGGTCGGCCAGCGCGTCCAGGGTCTCGGCGACGAGGCGGCGGAGGGCGCCGTCGCGGAAGCTCCAGGGCCGCAGCTCGTCGCGGCACAGCCAGGAGGCGGTGGCCGCGGCCCCGCCCAGGCAGCCGGCCCCCGCGACCCGCAGCGGCGCCGCCTTGACGCGGTAGAGCACGCCCCACTGGTCGCGGGAGGCGCGCAGGAAGCCGGGCAGCTCCCGGGCCACCGCCCGGCGCTCGGCCGGGGTGAACCCCTTGACCAGCGCCGCCGTGCGCGGGGAGTCGCCGGCCTCGATCGCCGCCCGCACCTCGTCCCAGGCGGTCATCGGCCCGCTCCTTCCGTCAGCTCCGCGGCGGCGGTCATCCGGGCGGCCAGCACGTGCTTGCAGGGACCCCGGCCGCCGCGGTGGTCGATCCACCAGGGGCAGGTGCACGCTCCCGCACCGGGCCGGACCTGCCGGACGCCTCCGGTGGTGGTCACCAGCGCCAGGTCCGGCTCGGCGAACCGGACGGCGCCGGAGTCGGCCAGCGCCCGGGCCGCCGCCAGCCGGGGGTTCAGCGCCGCGACCCGGTCGGGGTCGTAGGGCAGTTCGCGGTGGAAGTACGCGGCCTCGGCGGTGTCGTAGCCGACCCGCCCGGCGGTGCCCAGCCGGGTCAGCGCGGCGCGCACCCGGGGCGCGTCCAGCCCGGCCCGCCCGGCGAGCAGGTCGGGTTCGACCCGGGGCTCGAAGGCCAGCAGCGCCCCCACCAGTTCGGCGTCGTCGGCTGACTCGTCGGTGGCCAGGGCGTCCAGCACGGCGCCCTCGCCGGAGAACCCGCGGTGGAGCTCGGGGGAGAGGGACAGTACGTACCGCATGCCGGGCAGTTCCAGCTCCCAGACGCTCGCGGCCGGCCCGTTGCCGGCCCGCACCGGCGGCCCGTACACCCGCAGCGCCCGGGCGAACCGCAGCAGCGGCGCCATCGTGCCCAGCCGCTCCGGCCCGGGCAGGCAGACCGCCCCCGGGGCCGGCCGGGACGCCAGCCGCAGCGCCCGCCCGGCGGGTACGGCCCACAGCACCGTCCGCCGGCGGGGCAGCCCGCGCAGGAACCGCACCGCCTCCGGCCCGGACAGCTCGGCGCGCGGGTCGAACCCGGCGGTGATGACCTGTACCTCGGCGAACCCGCGCAGCCAGCGGTCGGGCAGCGGCACCTTCTTCTCCACCACCGCGCCGTCGAGCGTGGTGACCGCGAGTTCGTCGTCGCCCACCGCCAGGTGCAGCGGGTCGGCGCCGCCGACCCGGGCCAGCGCCTCGCGCAGCGGGCCGTTGACGTCGACGTTGGTGGTGCCGCGCTCGACCACGTCGCCGTCGAGCGCCCCCTGGAGCAGGTCGAGGCGGGCGTAGACGCCGCCGCAGGCGGAGAACGACTCCAGCCGCAGCCGGTCGCCGTTGCAGGTCACCACCGGATCGCGGAAACCGGTCGGCCGGGGTTGGTGGTAGCGGGTGCGGGCCACGTCGGCGAGGCCGAGCAGCCCCGCTGCCGCGGGCGCGGCGTGCGTGACCACGCCGCTGAAGAAGTGCGGCCGGGTGACCGGGCCGCGGGTCGTGGTGCCCCCGGAGGTGGACAGCCCCAGCCGGTCGGTGGTGAGGGCGGAGGGGCGGGCGTAGCTGTACGCCTGTGCCGTGCTCGACATGACGCAGAACCTAGGGGGCGGCACCGACAAGATGTCGGAAGATAGGGCGTTTGCCCGATGTTTCCCGAAGTGGCGCCCGGCGGCGATTCCCGCGTCGCCCGGGACGGTGACCATCACGGGCGTGAAGGTCGCCATCGTGACCGAGTCCTTCCTCCCCCGGGTGAACGGGGTGACCAACTCGGTCTGCCGGATCCTGGAGCATCTCGCGGCCCGCGGGCACGAGGCGCTGGTCATCGCGCCCGGCCCCGGCCCCAACGCCCACGCCGGGCAGACCGTCCGGCCGGTGCCGGGCATCGCCCTGCCCTTCTACCGCTCGTTCGTCGTCGGGCTGCCCACCCGCCAGGTGGCGGCGACGCTGCGCGCCTTCCAACCGGACGTCGTGCACCTGGCGTCCCCGCTGGTGCTCGGCGCCTCCGGGGCCGCCGCCGCCCGCCGGCTGGACGTGCCCGCCGTGGCGGTGTTCCAGACCGACATCGCCGGGTTCGCCCGGCGGTACGGGCTGCGCGGCACCGACCCGATCATCTGGTCCTGGCTGCGCCGGGTACACGAGCAGGCCGCCCGCACCCTGGCCCCCTCCACCCCGACGCTCCAGGAGCTGGAGCGGCGCGGCATCCCCCGGCTGGCGCTGTGGGCCCGTGGCGTGGACCACGCGCGCTTCCACCCCCGGCACCGCTCGGCGGGGCTCCGGGCCCGGCTCGCCCCGGCGGGGGAGACCCTGGTCGGATACGTGGGCCGGCTCGCCGCCGAGAAACGCCCGGAACTGCTCGCCCGGCTGGCGGACCTCCCCGGCACCCGGCTCGTGGTCGCCGGCGACGGGCCGGAGGAGCGGCGGCTGCGGCGGCTGCTGCCGGACGCGGTCTTCACCGGCTTCCTGACCGGAACGGAGCTGTCGGAACTGGTCGCCTCCCTCGACGTCTTCGTGCACACCGGCGCCGACGAGACCTTCTGCCAGGCCGTGCAGGAGGGGCTGGCCGCCGGGGTCCCGGTGGTGGCACCCGCCGCGGGCGGCCCGCTGGACCTGGTCCGTCCCGGCGTCAGCGGGCTGCTGTACCCGCCCGACGACGGCGACGCGCTGCGCGCCGCGGTGGCCGCCCTGGTCGCCGGTCCCGAGCTGCGGCTCCAACTGGGCGCGCAGGCGCACCGCTCCGTCCAGAACCGGTCCTGGACGGCCGTCTGCGCCGAACTGGTCGCGCACTACGACGAGGTCCGCGGTGTCGCCCCCCTGGGGCGGGTCGCGTGAGCTTCCCGTTCGTGGTGTCGGTGCATGACGTGGCGCCCGCGACGGCCGACGAGGCGGCCGGCTGGGTCGCCGACCTCGACGCGCGCGGGGTGCCCGCCACGCTGCTGGTGATCCCGGGCCCCTACGCCGGCGGGCCCGCGCTGCCCGACGACGCCGAACTGGTCGCGTTCCTGCACCGGGCCGAACATCGGGGGCACGAGCTGTCCCTGCACGGCTTCCGGCACGCCGGGCGGCCCGGCGGCCCGGCCTGGCGGCGGGCGGTGAACCTGGCGGTGGCCCGGGGGGCCGGGGAGTTCTGGTCGCTCACCGAACCGCAGGCGCGGTCGTTGCTGCGGGCGGGACTCGACGTGCTGGCCGACGCCGACATCGGCGTGGTCGGGTTCACCCCGCCCGGCTGGCTCGCCTCGCCGGGGGCCCGCCGGGCGCTGGCCGGGCTGGGGTTCCGGTACTGGACGAGCCAGCTCGCCGTGCACGACCTGAGCCGCGGCAGGTCCGGCCGGATGCCCGCGCTGTCGCACCGGCCCGGCGGCGCGGGGGAGCAGGCCGGAGCCCGGCTGATGGTGGGCGCGACGCGGGCGTTCACCCGCACCCGCACCCCCTTCCGCATTGCCCTCCATCCGGCCGACCTCGCCCGGCCCGGCCTGCGCTCCGCCGCCCTGGCCGCCATCGACCACGCCCTGGCCGCCGGCGGCCGCCCCGTCACCTACGAGGCCCTCGTCACCCGGTGGGCGGCCCGGGGGGCGGGGCCGACACCGTGAGGGTGGTGCAACTGGCGAACCTGTACAGCCCGGTGTCCGGCGGGCTGCGGACGGCCGTGGACATGCTGGGGCGGGGGTACGTCGCGGCGGGGCACGAGCGGGCGCTGGTGGTGCCGGGCCCGGCCTACGGCCGGCGGGAGACCGAGGCGGGGACGGTGGTGACGGTGCCGGGGCCGTCGGTGGCGCCCGGCTACCGCTTCGTCCTGGATCCGCGGCCGGTGCTGCGGGTGCTGGCCCGGCTCCGGCCCGACGTGATCGAGGTGTCCGACAAGGCGACCCTGGCGGTGGCCGCACGCTGGGCGCGCCGGAACGGGGTGCGTTCGGTGCTGTTCTCCCACGAGCGGCTGGACGCGGTGCTGTCGCCCCGGACGCCCGGCTGGGTGCCGCTGGAGGCGGCGGCGGACGGCTGGAACCGGCGGCTGGTCCGCGCGTTCGACGCGATCGTGGTCACGTCGGCGTTCTCCGCGGCCGAGTTCGCCCGGATCGGCGCGCCCGCCCTACACCGGGTGCCGCTGGGCGTCGACCTGGAGACGTTCCGTCCCCTCAGCGCGGGCCGGGACACGGCGCCACGTCCCCGGCCGCCGGACGGCACCGTGCGGCTGGTCCACCTGGGCCGGCTGTCGAAGGAGAAACGGCCCGAGCTGGCCCTGGCCGCGCTCGGCGAGCTGGTGCGCGGGGGCGTGCCCGCCCGGCTCGACCTGGTGGGAGCCGGGCCGCGGGCGGCCGCGCTGCGCCGGGAGGCCGCGCGGGAAGGGCTCCCGGTCAGCTTCCACGGGCATGTGGGTTCGCGGGCGGAGGTGGCCCGGCTGCTGGCGGAGGCCGACGTGGTGCTGGCCCCCTGCCCGTTCGAGTCGTTCGGGCTGGCGGTCCTGGAGGCACTGGCCTGCGGGACGCCGGTGGTGGCGGCCGACCGGGGCGCCGCCTGGGAACTGCTGTCCGGCGGGAGCGGGGTCGCGGTGCCGCCGCACGGCGCGGCCTTCGCCGCCGGGGTGCGGGAACTGCTGCGCCGGCCCGAGCCGCTGCGCCGCGGCGCCGCCCGCGCCCAGGCCGAGCGCTACCCCTGGCACGCCACCGTCGCGGGCATGCTCGACGTCCTCGCCCCGCACTGACTCGCCCCGCACCGACCGTCCGGAGCGCGGGCGCACGGGGCGACCCGAAGTCGAGCACGGCGGGGGTACCGGTACGCTCGGTGACGTGCGACGGTTCTTCACCCCCGGATGGCTCGGGCTGCACGCCTTGGCGGCGGTGCTGTTCAGCTCGTTCCTGGCCTTCGGCTGGTGGCAGTTGCAGCGTGCCCAGGAGGGCAACGGGCGGAGCTGGGCCTATGTCTTCGAATGGCCGATCTTCGCCATCTTCGTGATCGTGATGTGGGTCAAGATGATCCGCGACGAGCTGAGCGACGACGACACGGAGGCCGCCGAGGAACCGGCCGAACCCGCCGAGCCGCGCACCACCGCCGAGATCATCCGGCAGCACGAGGAAGAGGACGAGAGCCTGGCGGCCTACAACCGCTATCTCGCCCGGCTCAATGCGGAGTCCCGCCCGAAGGGCTGACCGGCGGGCGCGACGAACTCCGACCGCGACGACCAGAACGAGGTGTGTCCTGTGGAAGCGGCCGTGTCCCGGTATCGGGTGCTGGCGAACGTGGTGGGCGTGCTGTTGATCGTGCTCATCTTCATCGCGGTACCGGTGAAGTACATCGGCGGCGAGCCGATCGTGTCGTCGATCGTGTCGCCGGTGCACGGGGTGCTCTACATGGTCTACCTCGTGTTCGCGTTCGATCTCTACCGCCGGGCGGGCTGGCCGGTGAGCCGCATGGTCTCCATGGTGGCCGCCGGCCTGGTGCCCTTCCTGGCCTTCTTCGTCGAGCGTCGCGTGGTCGCCGAGGCCCGGGCGCAGCAGCAGGCGAGCACCTGACCCGACCGCGAGCCGTGCCGGCCGGCAGGGTGTGACACCGTGTCGGCGGCCCGCGGAGGGGGTGCTCCGCGGGCCGCGGGGGACACGGCGGTCGTTCTTTCTGCTGTCTCTTGTGGTGTGCTGTCTTCTTTTCGCTTTCGGTCCGGGCGGTCTCAGAGTGGGGGTGGGGCGGCCCGGTGCGCCCAGATGATCAGTTCGGCGTGATCGCGTCACCTCCTTCGGTCGCGGGGGCATGGGCCGGGCCGGCGGCACTGCTCAAGAGGGATGCCGCCGGCCCGGCAGAGGAGGACGCCGGTGCGGTGGGGGCGTACGGCACCGGCGTCATCTGGTCACCGAAGCGGTCGTCGGGGCGATCGCCGGCACCTGCCAGGCCCGGGACGGCCGAGGACCCGAGGTGTGTCGTCACGGCGACGACGCCCTCGGCCATCCGGGCCGGGCCTGACCGGGGAACGCTGGGGAACTCGCCACACCGGGGAGAGTGCTCGGGACGCATGTGACCCTCCCCTTTCGCCGGCCCCGGAGCCTTTGCCGCTCCGAGAGGTCGAGCCTGACTCTGTGTGACTAACTCATTGCACACAGTACCCATGTGTCATGGGCGCGTAAACACAGGTCAGCCACAGAACCCGGTACGGCCGGCAGGGCGGGGTTCGGCGCCACTCGACGGCCACCCGCGGCCCGAACCCGATGAGCACCATGCCGGCTAGGTGATGGCGCGTTCGAGCAGCGGGCGGTGGCGGAGCATCCACGCCGCCGACCGCGCTCGCCAGGCCAGCGCCCAGAGCGGTGCCGGGTCGGTGGATTCCGGGGTGACCGGCACGGCGACGGCTTCGGCGGCACAATCGCGAACGGCGTACTCGATCATCCGTGTCACGAGGGTCCGGCGCTCGCCGGCGGCCAGACCGTAACCGTCCAGGAATCGGCGCAGCTGGCCGGCGCGCGCGGCGGCGTCGGGCAGGTTCTGCCGTTCGGCGACGTCGTCATCGTGGAGCTGGGCGTTCAGCCAGGCGGCGCCGGCGATCTCGTCGAGGCGATCGGTGGGGCCGGCGGTCGGCCAGTCGATGAAGGCGACCGGCAGGCCGTCGCGGGCCACGATGTTCCAGGGGCCGAGGTCGCGGTGGCTGATGATCGCGTCGGGTGCGTCGCTGTGGAACGGCCAGGGGTGCCAGGTCGCGTCCGGCGGCGGGCGGAAGCCGGCGGTGGCGTCGTGGAGGTCGCGCAGCAGCCGGCCCACCCGCCAGACGCCTTCGTCGCTCCAGGCGTGCGGGTGGACGAAGTCGCCGTCGATGTAGGTCACGACTTCGTGCCCGCGGCCGTCGTATCCGTCGCCGACGACGCGGGGGCTGCCGGCGAAACCGACGTTCTCCAGATGGACGAGCAGGGCGTGGACCGCGGGTGTCCAGGGCCCGGCCGGGCGCAGCACGGTGTCGCCGTGCCGCAGGACGGGGGTGGGCTGGCCTTCGGGTCCGTTGAGCGGTTCGAAGGGCGGGTGTGCGGACATCGGTGCTCCTCGGGGGTGACGTCATGAAGCCATGCGGGTGGAGGCGCAGGACGGTTGCTGCGCAGGGAGCCGCTTCGACGTCAGGAGCGGGCGCGCGACACGGGCGCCGGCCGGCGGGACGGGCCGATGGTGGAGCGGGCCGTCAAGCCGCCGTCCGCGCTGCCGCCGAAGCGGAAGCCGGGACCTTGCCGGGGACCATGATCGTCACGATCGACCTCCCGAGGATCGGACCTTACATCTCCTTCGCACGCTGTCACGGCGCCCGCCGATCCGCAATGCCGTCGCGGGCGCGCGGCCGGCCCGCACGTGGGTGACTGCTGCGCCGTACGCGCCACGCCGTTCCCTGTGAACGACCGGGGCTGATCAGGCATCCGGCATGCGGATCGTCCGGTTCTTCCCGCCGGAAGCGCGCTACGCCTGTGCGGCGGCCTGGCGGAGGTGGCGGCTGACATCACCGACGAGGTCGGGGAGGACACAGCGCTCCAGGAACCGCCACTGCCCGTCGCAGCGCTCGAAGCGGTCCCGGTACCGGCCGGCGACGATGGGTTGCAGCGGCAGATCGGGCAGTGCCTGCAACACGGTGAAATACGATCGCGCGGTGGCCGTGCCGGTCTCCTCGTCGACCTCGATGGCGAGGTTGGTGGTGACGTGCCGGGTCCGTGGCGTGCCGTCGGCGTAGACGATCACCGTGTCCCGGAGCATCTTCTCGATCTCACCGCGGCCGCTCACCGTTGCCGCGCTTCCCACGAAGGTGGCGCCGGCGAGCAGGGCGTCCAGCCCGGCGAAATCCCCGGCGTCCACGAGTTCGGCGTAGCGTGCGATCAGGTTCTCGATGGCCCGGTGGCCGGACGGTGAATCGGCGGTCATGGTCGGCCTCCAAGCGAGCAGAGCGATCTTCGGTGCCGCCGGTGGTGGCAGGCTCCCGGCGCGGCGGTCCCCTCGCGGCCGGCGCATGCAGGCCCTGCCCACCGACATGCCCACCGGCACGTCCGACCGCACGGGACGGCGGTCCGCTCCGGCGATCGCTGACAGCGAACGCGGCTGCGGAAACAAAATCGTGCTCCGTTTTCTTGAGTGTGAGTGACTCAACCCCCTGGGTCCCGAGAGATGGAGCAAGCATGAGCGAGACTCTGACGCTGCCGGTGCTGCCGCTGGACGACGAGGTCGTTCTGCCCGGCATGGTGGTTCCCCTCGACAAGTCCGACGGCGAGGTGCGCGCGGCGATCGAGGCCGCCCGCGGCGCCGGCCGCCCGCAGGGCCCCGGCATCCGCTCGACCGGCAAGCCCCAGGTGCTGCTGGTGCCCCGGCTGAACGGCCGGTACGCGGCCGTCGGCACCCTCGGCGTGATCGAGCAGGAGGGGCGGCTGCCCGGCGGCGAGCCCGGCGCCGTGGTGCGCGGGGTGGCCCGGGTCCGGGTCGGCACCGGCACCAGCGGCCCCGGCGCGGCGCTCTGGGTGGAGGGCACCCGGGAGGAGTCCGTCCCCGCCGACGCCCGCACCCGGGAACTGGCCAAGGAGTACAAGAACCTGGTCGCCGCCACGCTGAGCCGGCGCGGCGCCTGGCAGGTCGTGGACGTCGTCCAGCAGATCGACGACCCCTCCACTCTGGCCGACAACGCGGGGTACGCCCCGTACCTCACCGCCGAGCAGAAGGTGCAGCTGCTGGAGACGGCCGACGTCGTCGAGCGGCTGAACCTGGTGATCGGCTGGACCCGTGACCACCTCGCCGAGATGGACGTCGCCGAGACGATCCGCAAGGACGTCCAAGAGGGCATGGAACGGCAGCAGCGCGAGTTCCTGCTGCGCCAGCAGCTCGCCGCCGTCCGCAAGGAACTGGCCGAGCTCAACGGCGACCCCGCCGACGAGGAGGACGACTACCGGGCCCGGATCGAAGCCGCCGACCTGCCCGACAAGGTCCGCGAGGCGGCCCTCAAGGAGGTCGACAAGCTGGAGCGCGCCTCGGACGCGTCCCCCGAGGGCGGTTGGATCCGCACCTGGTTGGACACCGTGCTCGACATCCCGTGGCACGAGCGCACCGAGGACTCCTACGACATCGCCGGCGCCCGCGCGATCCTCGACGCCGACCACGCCGGGCTCGACGACGTCAAGGAACGCATCGTCGAGTACCTGGCGGTGCGCAAGCGGCGCGCCGACCGCGGGCTGGGCGTGGTGGGCGGCCGCCGCTCCGGCGCCGTGCTCGCGCTGGTCGGCCCGCCCGGGGTCGGCAAGACCTCGCTGGGCGAGTCGGTGGCCCGCGCGATGGGCCGGACGTTCGTCCGGGTGGCGCTGGGCGGCGTCCGCGACGAGGCCGAGATCCGCGGCCACCGGCGCACCTACGTCGGCGCGCTGCCCGGCCGGATCGTCCGCGCGATCCGCGAGGCCGGCTCGATGAACCCGGTGGTGCTGCTGGACGAGGTCGACAAGGTCGGCGCGGACTACCGGGGCGACCCGACCGCCGCGCTGCTGGAGGTCCTGGACCCGGCGCAGAACCACACCTTCCGCGACCACTACCTGGAGGTCGAGCTCGACCTGTCGGACGTGCTCTTCCTGGCGACCGCCAACGTGCTGGAGGCCATCCCCGGCCCGCTGCTGGACCGGATGGAACTCGTCCGGCTCGACGGCTACACCGAGGACGAGAAGGTCACCATCGCCCGCGGCCACCTGCTCCCGCGCCAGCTGGAGCAGGCCGGCCTGACCGGCGAGGACGTGGCGGTCGACGACGCGGCGCTACGCCTGCTGGCGGCCGAGTACACCCGGGAGGCGGGCGTCCGCTCGCTGGAGCGGTCGATCGCCCGGGTGCTGCGCAAGGTGACCGCCGAGGTCGCGCTGGGCCGGGCGGAACTGCCCGTCACGGTCGGCGCCGCCGACCTGACCGGGTACCTGGGCCGGCCGCGCTTCACCCCGGAGATCTCGCTGGACGCGTCCGAGCGGCGCACCGCGGTGCCCGGCGTGGCCACCGGCCTGGCGGTCACCGGCACCGGCGGCGACGTCCTGTACGTCGAGGCGTCGCTGGCCGACCCGGAGACCGGCGACACCGGGGTGACCCTCACCGGGCAGCTCGGCGACGTGATGAAGGAGTCGGCCCGGATCGCGCTGAGCTACCTGCGGTCGCGCGGCGCGGAGCTGGAACTGCCGGTCGGCGACCTGCGCGAGCGCGGCGTCCACGTGCACGTCCCCGCCGGGGCCGTGCCCAAGGACGGGCCGAGCGCGGGCGTCACCATGACCACCGCCCTGGCGTCGCTGCTGTCGGGCCGGCCGGTCCGCTCCGACGTGGCGATGACCGGTGAGGTGTCGCTGACCGGGCGGGTGCTGCCGATCGGCGGGGTGAAGCAGAAGCTGCTGGCCGCGCACCGGGCGGGCATCACGACCGTGCTGATCCCCAAGCGCAACGAGCCGGACCTGGACGACGTCCCGGCCGAGGTGCTGGAGCAGCTCACGGTGTTCGCGGTCGCCGACGTCCGGGAGGCGCTGGAGCTGGCGCTGGAACCGGCCGTCAACGACTCCACCGTCGCCGCCTGAGCCGAGGGAGCGAGTGGTCCGCGGAGTGAGTGAGTGAGGTGAGGGCGGAGGTAGGCACCGCCTGAGCCGAGGGAGCGAGTGGAGTGGGCCGCGAGGGACGAGTGGTCCGCGGAGCGAGTGAGTGAGGTGAGGGCGGAGGTAGGCACCGCCTGAGCCGTCTCTCCGCCCCGGCGCCTTCGTGGCGTCGGGGCGGAGCCGTATCCGGTGCCTGGAAAGAACGCGCTGGTCACCTTATGGATAGGAATGAACGCCCTGCTCAGCGGAAGGATCCCGGCCGATCGACGGAACGGCGGAAGGGAAGACGTGCCCGCGACGACCACGGCCAAGACAGGATCGACGGCACCTTCGAAGAAAACGACGGCAGCTTCGAAGAAGAGGTCGTCGTGGTACGTGACCCCGCTACGAGTGCTGGCCGTACTGGTGGCGCTGGGCGCCCTGGGCGCCTTCTCGTACTGGGCGGCGCGGGTCACGCTGACCCCCGTCGCCGACAACGGCAACGCGGTCGGCAACACCGAGCCGGGGCACAGCCTGAAGTTCTACCTCGACCGCCCGTTCAAGGAGGCGGTGCTCAACCTCGGCGGCAACCTGGCGCTGCTGGCCCCGCTGGGGGTGCTGCTGCCGATCGTGGTCTCGCGGCTGCGCGGCCCGCTGCGGCTGGCGCTGGTGGCCGCGGTGGTCTCCCTGACGATCGAGGTGGCGCAGGGTCTCCTGGTGATGGGCCGGGCCTTCGACACCGACGACGTGATCCTCAACACCGCCGGGGTGGTGCTGGCCTACCTGCTCGTCGGCCGCCGGCTGGCCCGGCTGATCCGCGGACCCAAGTGATCACTTCGGGGTGAGCCGGAAGACGCGCAGCTCCCGGCCCGACCGCTCGACGTAGCGGTCGTACACCGGCCAGACCTTCAGCAGCCGCGGCCACACCTCGTCCCGCTCGGCCCCTTCCAGCAGCCGCGCCGTCACCGGGACGGCACGGCCCCGGAAACCGACCTCGGCCACGGGGTCCTTGAGCAGGTTGCCGGTCCAGGCGGGGTGCTTCTCCCGGCCGAAGTTGCTGCCCACCACGACCCAGCCGCCGTCCGGCTCAGGCAGGCAGGCCAGTGGCGTCCGACGGGGGAGCCCGCTGACGGCGCCGGTGGTGGTGAGCACCATGCTGGGCACCAGCAACTGGCCGGTCATCAGCCGCCCGCCCGACATCCGGTGCAGCGCCCGGTCCAGCGGCGGCATCACCGCGGGGCCGATCCGGGCGAACCAGGCCGCCCCGGAGATCCGCTGGAACGGTGGGCCGAACACCCGCTGGAACAGGGTCACGTGCTCTCCTCGTTCTCGGCCCCCAGCCGGCCGGCCTTACGGGGGTCCAGGTGCCCGGCCGCGACGAGCCAGCGGACGGAGTCGGCCAGGGTCTCCTCGACCGGCCGCAGCTCCAGCCCCAGCGCGTCCAGCGCGGGCCGGTCGTCGGTGGGCACCAGGGAGACCATGTACTCGGCGGCGTCCCGGGTCAGCGGGTAGTCGAAGCGCCGGACGCGCTTGGCCGCGTCCAGCAGCGCCCCGAGCCCGACCATCACCCCGGCCGGTACCGGGAAGCGGCGGCACCTGCGCCCGGTGACCTCGTCGCACAGGTCGGCCAGCCGGGGCCAGGTGAGGAAGTGCCCGCCGAGCACCAGCCGTGACCCGGCGGCCGTGCCGGTGGCGGCGCGGGCCAGCCCTTCGGCGAGGTCGCGGACGTCGATCATCGACATCCCGCCGCGCCGCGGCACCGGCCAGCCCATGCCGAGCCCGCCGGCCAGCCCCTCCATCAGGGCGTCCAGGGTGGGCTGGTGCGGGCCGCACACCCCGCCCGGGTAGACGATCGTGACCGGGGCGCCCGCCTCCCGCAGCTCCCGCGCGTACCGGTCGGCGGCCACCTTGGACCGGCCGTAGGCGTCCCGCGGGGCCGCCGACAGCGGCCCGTCCGCGCTGATCACCGGGCCGGCCGGTGGGACGAAGACCCCCACGCTCGACACGTGCACCACCGGCCCCAGCCCCAGCGCCACGGCACCGCCCACCACGTTGCGGGTGCCGGTGACGTTGGCCTCGATGACGGCCTCCGCCGCGCCGCCGTGCCCGGTGATCCCGATCGCGGCGGCGGAGTGCAGCGCGGAGTCGCAGCCCCGCAACGCCTCGTCGACCGCCGCCCGGTCGAGCATGTCTCCGGGGACGAACTCCACCTTCCCGGCGTCGATCCCGGCGGCCGCCAGCACGCCGGCGGCCCGCCCGGGGTCGCGCACCAGCGCCCGCACCTCGTGCCCCGCCGCCAGCAGCGCGCCGACCGCGTGCGACCCGACGAACCCGGAGGCCCCGGTGACCATGATCCGCATGCAGGCAACCTAGCGGTTGCTTCCTCACCGCGAAAGCAGATCCACGACCGGCCTGCGCGCCAGGCGGACGGACGAGAGCAGGCCACCGGTTCAAGATCGGCTGGGACGCGCCGCGAGGTTCCCTTTCGGGTCGGTCACCGGGGAAGGTCGTGCGCCCCGGCTTGAATGCCGTGAAGGAGCACGGTCCAGGTACTCGGCGTGAGAGCGATCACCGGCCCGTCCGGGTCCGTGCTGTCACGGATGTACCTGCGGTCCTCGTACGCGGCGACTTCTACGCAGGTGGGTCCGTCGGAGCTGCGCGTGCTCTTGCGCCAGGCGATGGGCGGGAAGCCGCGGCTGTGCACATCTCTCCCTGGTACGGCTACTCGGCCAGTTGGGCGATCATATCGGCCGATTCGTCGCACCCCAGGGCGTCTGTCCGGAGCCGGTCGAAGATCAGTCCATAACGGTGAACGGTGTCGCCGGCCGGCGGCCTGGCGGATCGCCTGTGCGGCACTGGTCACCTGACGACCATGGTCCTTCAGTATCCAGGGCGCGATGGCACCTCGGATGCTGAAGGACCACTGGTCAGGGGGCGTACTGCGGGTGGCCCTTCAGCCAGGTGTGGGCAATGGGCCTCCGCGGCCGTGCCCGTTGGTCACCGTGGCCCAGGTGACCTTCCCGAACAGGGCCGTGCTCTCGGTGATCAGCTTCGGCTCGGCAGGGCGCCACTCCACACCTGGTCCCACCCGGTGGTCGGGCCAGTACCAGCCCCACTCCTTGGCCACCGCTCCCACCAGCAGCAGTCCCCGGCCACCCTCCTCTGTCGCCACCGGCGATCGCGGCCTCGGCGGGGACGGGAGCTGATCCCATACCTCCACCGTCACCATCGCCCCGTCCGGTCCCGGGTCGGCCGACAGCCGGAACCGCACCGCCGGCACCTGCGGCGCCATGTGCCGTGCCGTCTCCTCCAGCGCGGTCACGCTGTTGGTCACCAGCTCGCTGACGATCAGCTGCATCGCTTCACATGCGTCGGGTAGCCCCCAGCAGGTCAGTGACTCCGCCACTAACCGCCGTGCCCATCCAGGAGCGCTCTTCGTCCCGGCCAACTCTCGGTACTCCACCAACCACGGCATCTGCCACTTCTCCGTTCAGCTCACCCGCTTGTGCACGTTCTGCTGTGTTCCGACTGTGTTCGGTGACATGCTGGCGTTGCCAGGATGCACTAGTCTCAAGAGCGATGCAATATTGCTTATGGAATACTGCTAGGGATTTTCGAGCGGGGAGATGATGGTTCGTCGACAAGATCGAGGGCGCAGCCCGGTGCTCGGGGCGCGACGGCTGGCGTTGGAGCTGACCAAGCGGCGGGAAGCTGCTGGCCTGAGCCGAGAGGAGGTGACACGGCGGCTCGAATGGGCTGGATCCACGCTGTTCCGCATCGAGACCGGCCGTACTAAGCCGCAACCGCGCAGTGTGCGGGAACTGCTCGATCTCTACAACGTCACCGGTGCTGAAAAGGAAGGACTCCTCCAACTTGCTCGCGACGCCCGGAAGGCCGGCTGGTGGCACTCCTTCCGCGACGTTCTCCCAGATCCGTACCAGGTGTTCATCGGTCTGGAAGAGGGCGCCGTGGCCGTCCGGACCTTCGAACCACTGATGGTGCCAGGGCTGCTCCAGACGCCTGACTA
Organism: Actinomadura craniellae; assembly: GCF_003289645.1. Taxonomy (GTDB): domain Bacteria; phylum Actinomycetota; class Actinomycetes; order Streptosporangiales; family Streptosporangiaceae; genus Actinomadura_D; species Actinomadura_D craniellae. The sequence continues at coordinate 140,578 of NZ_QLYX01000017.1, forward strand.
CGCCCGCGCCATGATCCGCGGTGGGCCCCAGGAGCTCGACCCCGACGAGATCGAACGACGGGTGGAAGTGCGCACGGCGCGGCAAGAGCTCCTGAACCGACCCGACCGGCCGCGCTTGTGGGCGGTCCTGGACGAAGCGGTTCTCCACCGGCAGGTCGGCGGCGCAGCCGTGATGAAACACCAGCTCGCGCACTTGATCGAGATGGCAGAGCAGGGGCGGACGACCATCCAGGTCGTGCCGTTCGCGGCAGGCGCACATGCCGGCACGACCGGTCCGTTCGTCATGCTCGACTTTGCGGAGCCGACCGACCCCACGGTGGTGTATCTGGAAAGCCTCCCGGACGGTGTGTACCTGGAAGGCGCAAGCGATATAGCCCGGTTTATGATTGCATTCGACCGCCTACTTGCGGCCGCACTGCACCCAGACCAGTCCGTAACGCTCATCCAGCGCATTGCAGATGCAACCGGCTGAGCATCAGCTAGAAGGAGGTGCGGGATGGCTCATCGCGACACGTCCCGTACCGCATGGCGGAAAAGCTCCTACAGCGGACAGAACGGTAACTGCGTCGAGATTGCCGACCTCAACGAAAACACCATCGGCGTCAGAGACTCCACCAACCCCGCTGCCGGGCACCTCACCCTCTCAGCCGGTGGTTTCGCTGCCCTCCTGGCCCGCGTGAAGCGCGACGAGCTGACGCCCTGACAAGGTCACGACCGGCTTTGCGCGCCACTGCCCGATGACCTCCAGGACCCGAGGCGCCATGGCGCCCTGGACCCTGAAGGACCACGGTTGAAAGGGGCGATGCTCGGCACCGCCGCGGCTCCTTCGGCTCAGCCGGCGGGGCGGGGGATGGACTTGTGTTCCAGGTAGGCGGCCAGGCCCTCGGGGCCGAGTTCGCGGCCGATGCCGCTGTCCTTGTAGCCGCCGAAGGGGGTGTTGACGTCCAGGACGTAGAGGTTGACGCCGCAGCTTCCGGTGCGGACCTGGCGGGCGACGTCGACGCCGTGATCGACGTCGGCGGTCCACACCGAGCCGCCGAGGCCGTAGTCGCTGTCGTTGGCGATGCGGATCGCGTCGGCCTCGTCCTCGTACGGGATGAGGGTGAGCACCGGGCCGAAGATCTCCTCGCGGGCGATGCGCATGTCGTTGGTCGCGTCGCCGAAGACGGTCGGCGCCACGTACCAGCCCCGGTCGTGCGGGCGGTCGAGGCCGCCGACCAGGACCTTGGCGCCCTCCTCCTGGCCGATGCGGATGTAGCCCTCCACCCGCTCCTGCTGCCGCCGGGCGACCAGCGGGCCGATCTCGGTGGTGACGTCGGCGGGGTCGCCCACCTTCAGGCCGCCGACCATGGCGGCGAGCGCGTCGGCGACCTCGGCGTACCGGGCGCGCGAGGCGAGGATCCGGGTCTGCGCGGCGCACGCCTGGCCGTTGTTCATCAGGGAGGCGAGCTTGAAGCCCTCCATGGTGGCGGCGAGGTCCGCGTCGTCCAGGATGATCGCGGCGGACTTGCCGCCCAGCTCCAGGCTGACCCGCTTGAGCCGCTCGCCGCACAGGGCGGCGATGCGCCGGCCGGCGCCGGTCGAGCCGGTGAACGCCACCTTGTCGACGCCGGGGTGCGTGACCAGGTGCTCGCCCACCTCGCGGCCGGCGGGGACGATGTTGACCACGCCCTCGGGCAGGCCCGCCTCGACCATCCACTCGGCGAGCAGGTAGGCGTCCAGCGGCGTCTCGGGGGCGGGCTTGAGGACGACGGTGCAGCCGGCGACCAGGGCGGGCGCCAGCTTGGTCAGGGTGACGAACTGGGGGACGTTCCACGGCACGATGGCGGCGACCACGCCGACCGGTTCCCGGCGCACGGTCACCGGGCCGAGCATGCCCTGGCGCTCCTCCTCCCAGGCGTAGGTGCCGGCGAGGTCGACGTAGTACTGGAGCACCATCTGCGGGATCAGCGCCTGGCCGAACACCGAGAACCCGGCGGGGGAGCCCATCTCGGCCGTCACCAGCTCCGCCATCTGGGCGTGCCGCTCGGCGTAGATGGCCGACAGCCGGCCCAGCACCTCGGCTCGCTCGGCCGGGGACATGCGCGGCCACGGGCCGTGGTCGAAGGCGGTGCGCGCGGCGGCCACGGCGGCGTCGATGTCGGCCTCGGTGCCCTCCGGCACCCGGCCCAGGACCTCTTCGGTGTGCGGGGAGATGACGTCGATGGTGGCGGTGCCGGCCGGGGCGGCCCACTCGCCTCCGATGAACAGCCGGTCGTGCTCGCGCATGCTGGGTGCCTCCTGGCCAGGGGTGGAAGGGGCGGAAACGCCTGAGGGGTAACCGAATGCTTGCTCGGGATCAAGCCTCGCGCACGCTCCCGGCAATGTCCACAGGGCGGGCACCGCTTTTTGAGACTGGAGTCTCACCCGTCCAGCAGGTGCCGGTTCGGCGCGCGGGCGGGCCCGGCCAGCTCCGGGATCTCCACCACGTCCACCCCGGCCGCCCGCAGCAGCTCGGCCCCCGCGCCCTCGACGAACAGGGACGGTTCCCGCCAGGCGAACACCACCCGGCCGATCCCCGCGTCCAGGATCAGCCGGGCGCACGGCCGGGGCCGGGACGCCCGCCGCCCGCACGGCTCCAGCGAGCTGTAGATCGTCGAGCCCGCCGGCACCGCGGCGAGCCCGGCCAGCGCCGCCTCCTCCGCGTGCGCCACCGGATCGTCCTGCCGGGAGAACCCCCGCGCCAGCTCGCGGCCGTCCGGGCCCACCACCACCGCCCCGACCGAGAACGCCGTCGCCGAGGGCGGGCAGCGCCGCGCCAGGTCGCAGGCCAGCCCCAGCCAGCGCAGGTCGGCGTCGCCGGCGGGACCCGGGTCAGCCACGGTCGGACGCCCGCAGCAGGTAGCGCAGCAGGGTGAGGTCGCCGATCCGGGTGACCTCGGCCAGCCGCATCGGGTGCCGGGAGTCCTGCGGGAAGACACCCGAGTGCACGAACCGGGGCGCCAGCGGGTCGCCGACGAAGAACGGCACGATCACCAGGTGCAGCTCGTCGGCCAGCCCCTCGGTGAGGAAACGGGTGTGCACGCCCGTGCCGCCCTCGACCATCAGCCGGCGGATCCCGCGCCGGGCCAGGTCGGCGAGCAGCACCGGCAGTTCCACCGGGTCGCCCGCGTCGATCACCTCGGCCACGCCGTCCAGCCGGGCCGCCAGCCCCGGCACCGCGTCGCTCGCGGCGTACACCAGCTTCGGCGCCGACCCGGTGGTGAAGAACCGGGCCTGCGGGTCGAGGTCGCCCCGGGCGGTGAGGGTCACCTTGACCAGGTCGGGCGGCAGCCCGCGGGCGGCCCGCCGCTCCCGCCGGACGGGGGAGCGCACCAGCAGCCGCGGGTCGTCGGCCCGCACGGTGCCCGCCCCCACCAGGATGGCGTCGCAGCCGGCGCGCACCCCGTCGACCCGGTCGAAGTCGGCCGGGCTCGACAGCCGCAGCCGCTCCGGCGACGCGTCGTCGATATAGCCGTCCACTGACATCGCGCAGCTCAGCAGCACGTACGGACGTTCGCTCACCCCGACACCCTAAGGCGTCGGCGGATCACGCCAGGCAGGCCGGCACCTGACCGCCGTTGTAGGCGATCATGTCGCCGAACGCGACCAGGTGGTCGATGGGAACGCCCGGCGGCTCGTCCCGCTCCTCGGAGTACGCCCGGAACAGGTTGCCGACGATCCGCTCGGGCTCCAGCAGCCCGGCCCACTCGCCCAGGTCGGTCTCGCGGGCCGCCTCCAGCGGGGTCAGGCCGGCCGCCATGCCCTCCCGGGCCACCCCCTGCAGCCAGCGCAGGTACGCCTCGGTCGCGTCGTAGAGTTCGGGGCCGCCCACGTCGCCGTGGCCCGGCACGATCGTCGTGGCGCCCAGGGCGCGCAGCCGGTCCAGCGCCGCCAGCGTGCCCGACACCGAGCCGGCCAGCACGAAGGGCGTGCCGCCGTTGAACACGATGTCCCCGGCGAACAGCACCCCGTGGTCGGGCACCCAGACCACGACGTCGCCGGTGGTGTGCGCGACCCCGGGGTGGATCAGCTCGACCCGCAGGTCGCCCGAGTGCACCGTCAGATGGTCGGCGAAGGTCAGCGAGGGCGGGGAGATCTCGATCTCCCCCCACTCCACGTCCGGCCAGAGGTAGGTCATGACCGTGCCGCCCTCGATCATCACCTCGCGGCACTCCTCGTGGCCCACGATGACGGCGTCCTCGGCGAACACCTGGTTGCCGAAGGTGTGGTCGCCGTGGAAGTGGGTGTTGACCACCAGCCGGGTCGGCAGCGGGGTCAGCCCGGCCAGCGCGCCGTGCAGCGCCCGGGCCCGCGGCAGGGTCGCCGTGGTGTCGACGAGCGTGACCCCGTCGGGACCCACCAGCACCCCGGAGTTGCTCACGCACCAGCCGCCGGGCGGCTGGACGTAGGCGTAGATCCGGTCGGCGACCTCTTCGAGCCGGGGGTCGGGCGTCCTGAACATGCATTCCTCCAAACGGGCAGGTAGACGCACCGTACCGGCCCCGGTTCTGTGGTTTGTCGGCGTTTCTGTGACGGTTGAGCCGGGCGGGATGCGACGATGCCCGCGTCATGCGACTGCTGCACACCTCCGACTGGCACCTCGGGCGCTCCTTCCACCGCGAGGACCTGCTGGGCGCCCAGGCCGCCTACATCGACCACCTGGTGGAGACGGTGCGCGCCGAGAACGTCGACTGCGTGCTGGTGTCCGGCGACGTCTACGACCGGGCGCTGCCGCCGGTGGACGCGGTCCGGCTGTGCAACGAGGCGCTGGAGCGACTGGCCGCCGAGCAGGTCCGGGTGGTGCTCATCGCCGGCAACCACGACTCGGCCCGGCGGCTGGGCTTCGGCGCCGGCCTGATGGACGCGGCGGGGGTGCACCTGCGCACCGACCCGGCCGGCGTGGGCGAGCCGATCATGATCGACGGCGTCGCGGTGTACGGCATCCCCTACCTGGAACCCGAGCTGGTCCGTGCCCCCTGGGAGCTGCCCGAACGCGGCCACGCCGCCGCGCTCGGCGAGGCCATGCGCCGGGTCCGCGCCGACCTGGAGCACCGCCCCGGCACCCCCTCGGTGGTGCTGGCGCACGCGTTCGTGACCGGCGGTGAACCCAGCGACAGCGAGCGCGACATCTCCGTGGGCGGCGCCGCGCACGTCCCCGCGGGCGTGTTCGAGGGCATCGGCTACGTGGCGCTCGGGCACCTGCACGGCCGGCAGGCGATGACCGACCGGGTGCGCTACTCCGGTTCGCCGCTGGCCTACTCCTTCTCCGAGGCCCGGCACCGCAAGGGCTCCTGGCTGGTCGACCTGCAGCCCGGCGGGCTCACCGCCGAGTTCGTCGACGCGCCGGTGCCGCGGCGGCTCGGCCGGCTGCGCGGGCGGCTGGAGGACCTGCTGACCGACCCGGCGCACACGGCGCACGAGGACCACTGGCTGCACCTGACCCTCACCGACCGGCAGCGGCCCGCCGCCGCGATGGAGCGGCTGCGCGGCCGGTTCCCGCACGCCCTGGTGCTGGCGTTCGAGCCCGAGGACGCCGCCCCGGAGGCCGGGCGGACCTGGGCCGAACGGATCCACGAGCGGTCCGGCCCGCAACTGGCGGCCGACTTCGTCACCGCGGTCACCGGCGCCCCGCCCGCCGCCGAGGAAAGCGACCTGCTGCACGAGGCGTTCGAGTCGTGCCGGCACCGGGAGGCCGCCACGTGAGGCTGCACCGGCTGGAGATCACCGCGTTCGGGCCGTTCGCCGGCACGCAGGTCGTCGACTTCGACGCGCTCGCGGGCGCCGGGCTGTTCCTCGTCCACGGCCAGACGGGGGCGGGCAAGACCAGCGTGCTCGACGCCGTCTGCTTCGCGCTGTACGGCCAGGTGCCCGGCCCCCGGGGCGCGGCCCGCGGGCTGCACAGCGACCACGCCCCGCCCGGGCTGGGCCCCGAGGTGGTGCTGGAGACCACCGTCCGCGGCCGCCGCCTGCGGATCACCCGGTCACCGGAGTGGGAGCGGCCCAAGAAGCGCGGGTCGGGCACCACCAGGGAGAACGCCCGGGTCGTCGTGCAGGAGTACGAGCACGGCGGCTGGACCGGGCGGACCACCCGCATCGACGAGGCCGCGCACCTGATCGAGCACCTGCTCGGCATGACGGTCCACCAGTTCTGGCAGGTCGCGATGCTGCCGCAGGGGGAGTTCGCGGCCTTCCTGCGGTCCGGCGCCGACAAGCGCCGCGAGGTCCTGGAGCGGCTGTTCGCCACCGAGGTCTTCGCCCAGGTGGAGCGGTGGCTGGCCGAGCGGCGCCGGCAGACCGGCCGGGCCGCCGAGGAACTGCGCGCCGAGGCCGAGTCCACCGCCGACCGGATCGCCGAGCTGACCGGTGCCCGGCGGCCGGAGCCGGCGAAGGCGTCCCGGCCCCGGCTCGCCGAGCCCGCGGACGAGCCCGCCGACATCGAGGTGCTCGGCCCCTGGGCCACCGAGCTGGCCGGCCAGCTCGCCGCCGTCCACGACGAGACCGCCGCCGTGCTCGCCGGCGCGGAGGCCGCGCTGGCCGCGGCCCGGACCGCCGCCGACCGGGCGAAGGCACTCGCCGACATGCGCCGCCGGTACGCCGACGCGCTGCGCCGCCGGGACGCGCTCGCCGGGCACGCCGCCGAGCGGTCCGAGCTGGCCGGGCGGCTGGAGACCGCGGCCCGCGCCGACCGGGTCGTCCCGCTGGTCCGCGCCGCCGCCGACCGGGCCGGCCGCGCCGACCGGGCCGCCCGCCGCGCCGCCGGACGGCGCGCCGCGGTCGCCGGGCTGGTCCCCGCCCAGGCCCCCGAGGACGTTCTCGCCAAGGCCGAGCGGCTGCGCCGGGACGAGGCGGCCGCGCTGGCGGGCCGCCGGGCCGAGGAGGTCCGGCTGCGCGCGGCGACCGCCGAACTCGCCGCCCTCGCGGCCGAACGCGACGGGCTCGCCGCCGAGCGGGCGGAGCTGTCGGCCGCGCTGGAGACGCTGCCCGGGCGGGTGGCGGAGCTGCGCACCGGCCTGGAGTCGGCCCGGCTCGGCGCCGCCGGGCTCGGTGGCGCCGAGGGAGCCGTCGCGGACGCGGCCCGGCGGCTGGACGCGGCCGTGCGCCGCGACCGGGTGACCGGGCTGCTCGCCGCGGCCGAGGACGAGCACCGCGCGGCCGTCGACGCCGCCCAGGAGGCACGCGACCGGCAGCAGGAGTTGCGCCGGGCCCGGCTGGACGGGATGGCCGCCGAACTGGCCCGGGGGCTGGTCGCCGGCGAACCGTGCCGGGTCTGCGGCGGCACCGACCACCCGGCGCCCGCGGCCCCGTCCGGTCCGGCGGTCACCGCCGCCGACGAGCGGCGCGCCACCGCGGCCTACGAGCAGGCCCAGGCCAGCCGGGAGCAGGCCGCGAGTCGGGTGCAGGGGCACCGCGCGGAACTCGACGGCCTGCTGGAGAACGCGGGCGAGACCCCGGTCGAGGCGCTGGCCGCCGCGCACGCGGCGGCCGAGACCGCACGGGAGGAACTGGCCGAGGCGGCGGCGGGGGCCGAGCGGTGGGCGGCGGAGCTGGCCCGCGCCGAGGCGGAGCTCACCGCGGCCCGCGACCGCCACGACACGGTGGCCGGGGCGCTGACCGCCGCCGTGACCAGGAGCGACGAGCTGGCGGCGGAGACCGACCGGCTGCGCGCCGGGCTCGCCGAGGCCCGGGGCGAGGACCCCTCCCTGGAGGCGCGGATCCGGCGGCTGGAACGCGCCGCGGACGACCTCGCCGAGGCCGCCGCGGCGCAGCGGGACGCCGAGACCGCCGCCGGGGAGCTCGCCGCGGCCCGCGCCACGGCGGAGGAGGCGGCGGCCGAGGCGGGCTTCGGTACCGCCGCGGAGGCCGCCGCCGCGGCGCCACCCGAGGCCGAGCGGGCCGCGCTCCGCGACCGGATCCGCGCCCTGGACACCGAGGAGGCGGCGGTCCGCGCCGTCCTCGACGACCCGGAGCTGGCCGCCGCCGCGGCCGGGCCCGACCCCGAACCGGGCGTTTACGCGGCCCGGGCCGGCGCGGCGGAGGCGGCCCACACCACCGCCCGGTCGGCGGTGGACCGGGCCCGCCGGCGCGTCGACCGGCTGGCCGAGCTGCGCGGCGTGCTGGACCGGCGGATCGCGGCCTGGCGCCCGGCCGCCCACCGGCACGCCGTCGCCGCCGGGCTGGCCGCCGTCGCCGGGGGCGACCCGGCGGTGAACCGGGAGCGGATGCGCCTGTCGGCCTACGTGCTGGCTGCCCGGCTGGAGCAGGTGGTGGCCGCCGCCAACGAGCGGCTGGGCCGCATGTCGAGCGGCCGGTACGTGCTCCGGCACACCGTCGACCGCACCGCCACCGAGAAGGGCCGGCGGCACGGCACCGGCGGGCTCGGGCTGATCGTGGTCGACGGCTGGACCGGGCGGGAGCGCGATCCGGCCACGCTGTCGGGCGGCGAGTCGTTCATCAGCTCGCTGGCGCTGGCGCTCGGGCTGGCCGACGTCGTCACCGCCGAGGCGGGCGGCGCCGAGATCGGCACGCTGTTCGTGGACGAGGGTTTCGGCACCCTCGACGAGGACGCCCTGGACGAGGTGATGGACGTCCTCGACGGCCTCCGCGACGGGGGCCGCGCCGTCGGCGTCGTCAGCCACGTGGCCGAGCTGCGCGCCCGCATCCCGGCCCACCTGCGCGTCGCCAAGACCCGCACCGGCTCCACGGTGACGGTCGCCGCCCCCTGAGCGGGGCGCGGGTCACAGGGAGCGGTAGCAGGGCGCGGTGAAGCGGTACGCCTCGGCGGTGGGTCCGGTGAAGGGCTCCCGGCGCACCACGACGCCGGTCAGGGCGGCGGCGTCCACGGCGGCGATGGTCGACTTGCGCAGCGCGGCGGTGTCCGGGTCGCCGCTGAAGTTGCCGGCCCCCGAGGGGAGGACGCCCTCGTAGTCGACCGAGGTGAGCTGCTTGACGGCGCGGAACAGGCCGTCCCGGGTGAGGTTCCCGTCGGCGGCGGCGCGCTGCAACGCGGCCTTGAGCGGGTAGGACAGGGCCCAGCCGGCGATGTAGGAGTCGCTGGGCTCGACCGGGCCGAGGGCCTGCCGCAGGGCCTGGTGGCCGGGGCTGTCGGTGTGGAAGGGCTTGAAGGTGGTGGACTGCTCGTAGCGGGCCTTGAGCGCGGGCCCCGCGGAGGTGGCGAGCAGGGCCTTGTCCCAGGAGGGGCCGCTGCCGATGAAGCGGCCCCGGTAGCCGCGGGCGGTGGTCTGCCCGACGATCGCCCCCACCTCGGCGGGCCCGGTGCCGAGGTAGACCAGGTCGGGTTTGATCCGCAGGACGGCGTCGACGGCGGCCTTCTGCCGCTCGGGGCCGGCCGGGGTCTCCAGCCGGGCGAACTGCAGCTTGCGGCCCGCGGCAGCGATCTTGATCCCGGCGGCGGCGTCGGCACCGTAGTCCCCGGCGTAGTGCACCACCAGCACGGACTTGATCTTGTACTGGTCGACGGCGTAGTCGACGGAGTTCATGGCGTCGAAGCAGTAGTTGGCGCCGGAGTAGACGATGAAGTCCTCGAAGTTCCAGGCCGAGGTGAACGACGCGGGCACGGCCAGCATCCGGTCGGCGCGCAGGTAGGGCAGGATCGCGTTGGTGGTGGGGGTGCCCAGGGTCTGGGCGATCGCGAGGACCTTGCCCTGGATCTCCTGGTACACCCGCCGCTGCACGGCCGGGTCGTACTTGTTGTCCCGCACGTAGGTGGTGACGTCGATGTCGCGGCCGCCGATGCCGCCCTGCTCGTTGACCCGCTTCCAGAAGGCCCGCTGCGACTCGACGGCCTTGAGCGCCAGCTCCCGGAACGGGCCCGCGCTCCGGTCGGTGAGGACGCCCAGGTAGATGCAGCCGCGGTCCTTGTGCGCCGACCTGGGGCAGGGTTCGTCACTGACCCCCGGGGCGGCCGCCGCGTTGCCGGCGTTCCCGCACCCGGTGAGGACCAGGGCCAGGGCCGCCAGCACGGCGCCGGCTCCGGTGCGGCGACCGCGTCGTACCACGGAAGTCCTCCTGCGTTGTGGGGTCAGGCGGGCCGGAGCGCGCCGCCCCCGACGCGATGAGGAACATCTTCCACCCCGGTGGGAAGATTCTGCTCACCTGGGGCCGGAGTCACAAGAGGTGGAACGTACGAGGTAATTGCCGTTTGATAACACGGCGGAAACAAACTGGAACATTCTTGAGTTGCGGTGCCCGCGGTCTCAGAGGTAGAGGCCGGTGCCGTGCTCGGGCCGCTCGCTGGCGATGGCGTGCAGGTCGCGCTCGCGCATGATCAGGTAGTCATGGCCCTGGATCTCCACCTCGTACTGGTCGTCGGGGTGGAACAGCACCCGGTCGCCGACCTTGACGGTGCGCACGTGGTGGCCGACGCCGCAGACCTCGCCCCACGCCAGCCGGTTGGATTCGCGCACGGTCGCCGGTATGACGATGCCGCCGGTGCTGCGGCGCTCGCCGGACTCCTGCTCGATCCGCACCATCACGCGATCGTGCAGCATCTGGACTTCGAACTTGGGCTGGGACACGGGTGGATTTTACTGCCTGCCGGCGAAGCGACGCCCGGTGTCAGGTGTAGCTGCGGCCGACCCGTGACGACAGGCGGCCGGACAGGGACCGCGGGACCAGCCTGGTCAGCGCCGCCACGGCCTTGTAGGGCAGGCCCGGCACGCTCACCTGGACACCCCGGCGCAGGTCGCGCAGCGCCTCGTCGACGACCCGGTCGGGGCTCAGCCAGAGCCGGTCGGGGATGTTCGACACGTCCATGTGCGCCCGCTCGTGGAACTCGGTGCGCACCCAGCCGGGGCACACCGCCATCACGTACACGTTCCGCGCCTCCGGCCGCCGGGCGAGATCCTGCATGACGCTCTGGCTGAAACCGACCACCCAGATCTTCGAGGCGCTGTAGGTGCCGCGGGCCAGGAAGGCCGCGACCGAGGCCACGTTGATCACGCCGCCCCGGCCACGCTCGATCATGCCCGGCAGTGCGGCGGAGGTCAGCCGCAGCACGGCCTCGCAGTGCACCCGGAGCATGGTGATCTCGTCCTCGACCGGGACGTCGAGGAAGACGCCCTGGTGGCCGAAGCCCGCGTTGTTGACCAGCAGGTCGACGCCCTGGGCGACCCGCTGCTCGGCGGCGGAGATCCCCTCGTCGGTGCTCAGGTCGGCGGGCAGGACCTCGACCCCGATCCGGTAGGTGGTGCCCAGCTCGTCGGCGATGCCGGCCAGCCGTTTCCCGTCGCGGGCGAGCAGGACGAGGTCGAACCCGTCAGAGGCGAGGCGGCGGGCGAAGGCGGCACCGATGCCCGCGGTCGCACCGGTGATGAAGGCGGTCGGCATGTACCTGACACTACTGTGCGGTAGATCGCACGAGTAGGTGAGCGAGACCGTTTTACCGCCTTATGCCCCACCATAATCTCTGGTTTTCTGGTGGGATAGGTAGGTGGAATGGGCGGTGGGGTTCGCGGCGGGGCTGATGATCGCGGTGGTGACCGCGCCGGTGGGGGTCTCGGGAGCGGTCTTCCTGCTGCCGGTCCAGCTCAGCGTCCTGGCGGTGCCCAGCCCCGCGGTGACGCCGACGAACCTGCTGTACAACGTGGTGGCGGGGCCCGGGGCGCTGCTGCGCTACCGGCGGGACGGGCGGCTGGCCGGGCCGCTGGCCCGGCTGCTCGTGCTCGGCACGCTGCCCGGCGTGGTCACCGGGGCCGTCGTCCGCGTCCACCTGCTGCCCGGGCCGCAGGTCTTCCGGTTCATCGTGGCGGGGCTGCTGCTGCCCCTCGGCCTCTGGCTGTGCGTCCGGACGCTGCGCCCGGCCCGGACCCCGCGGCCGGGGGAGCGGGAACCGTCCCGGGGCGCCCTCGTCGGGCTCGCGTTCGCGGTGGGCACCGCCGGGGGGATCTACGGCATCGGCGGCGGGTCGATCATCGGCCCGATCCTGGTGGGGCGGGGGCTGCCGGTCGCCCGGGTCGCGCCGGCCGCGCTCGCCGCCACCTTCGTCACCTCGATCGCGGGGGCAGGGGCGTACGCGGTGCTGGCGGCACTCTCCCCCGCGGACGCCGGGGAGATCGCGCCGCTGTGGACCCTCGGCCTGCTGTGCGGGCTGGGCGGGCTGGTCGGCGGCTACCTGGGCGCCCGGTGGCAGCCCCGGCTGCCCGAGACCGGGCTCCGGCTGCTGCTCGGCGGCCTCGCCGTGGCGGTCGGCGCCCTCTACCTGGTGCAGAGCCTCCAGAACCTAGGGTAGGCGGCGGACCTCGAAGTGCCGGGGGTCGGGCCGGCGGGTGGCGCGGCGGTAGCCGAGGGTGGACCCGGGCCAGTTGTTGGTGACCTCGCCGGCGGCGTTCATGTACCAGCTGGTGCAGCCCCGGGCCCAGATCGTGTCGCGCATCCGCCGCCGCATCTCCGCCTCGAACGCCGCCTGGACGTCGGGCCGGACGTCGATCCAGGCGAACCGGTGCCGCTCGATCGCCTGGACGCACCGCAGCACGTACCGGAACTGCGACTCCAGCATGTAGATGATCGAGTTGTGCCCGAGGTTGGTGTACGGGCCGTACAGCAGGAAGAGGTTCGGGAAGCCGCTGACGGCGATGCCGAGATGGGCCCGCGCGCCGTCGCGCCAGGACTCGCTCAGCTCCCGCCCGTCCCGTCCGACGATCTTCATGGGGGCGAGGAACTCGGCCGCCCGGAACCCGGTGCCGTAGACGATCGTGTCCACCTCGCGCGGCGTGCCGTCCGCGGTGACCACCCCGGTGGGGGTGATCCGCTCGATCGGGTCGGTGACCAGCTCCACCCCGGGCCGGGCCAGCGCCGGGTAGTAGTCGTCGGAGATCAGGATGCGCTTGCAGCCCATCGGGTAGTCGGGGATCAGCGCCGCGCGCAGCGCGGGGTCGGTGACCTGGTCCGCCAGATGGTCGTGGAACCGGCGCGCTATCACCTTCATCAACCCGGGGTGGCGCACGAACGCCGGCGCCCGGGACTCCAGCGACGTGTAGACGGCCGCCCGGCCGAGCTCGCGCAGCCCCGGCACGGCCGCGAACAGCGCTCGCGTCCCCGGCCGGTACACCCGGTCGGACTTGGCGATGACATACGGCGCCGACCGCTGGAACACGTGCAGCCGGGCCGCGGTCCGGGCCAGTTCCGGGACGAACTGGATGGCGCTGGCCCCGGTGCCGATCACGGCCACCCGCCGCCCGGCGGGGTCGAAGGAGTGGTCCCAGCGGGCGGAGTGGAAGCTCGTCCCGGTGAACGAGTCGCGGCCCGCGATGTCCGGCAGGGCGGGCCGGTTGAGCTGGCCGCACGCCGAGACGAGCACCCGCGCGGCGAACTCGCCGCGGCTGGTGGAGATCCGCCACAGCCCGGCGTCCTCGTCGAAGCGGGCCTCGGTCACCTCGGTGCCGAACCGCAGGTGCGGGAGCAGGCCGTGCCGGCGCGCGCACCCGCGCAGGTAGTCGAGGATCTCGGGCTGCGGGGAGAACCGGCGGCTCCAGCCGGCGCCCGGCTCGAACGAGAAGGAGTACAGGTGGGAGGGCACGTCGCAGGCGGCGCCGGGGTAGGTGTTGTCGCGCCAGGTGCCGCCCAGGTCGGCGGCCTTCTCCAGGATGACCAGGTCGTGGATGCCGGCTCGCCTGAGCCGGATCGCCATCCCGATGCCACCGAAACCGCTGCCGATGATCGCGACACTGTGCGGAGCGTCCATAGGAGAGTCCGAATCCCGTTCTGTCCTTTCTGTGACAGTAAACGCTGACCGCCGTCGGGGGAATGGTTCGGAATGATCCAAAAATGTCGGAGAGGGCTGGAAGTATCTCCGGCATGTCGAAGGACTCGCTCGGAACCCTCATTCTCGACGCGGCCCGGCGGCTCGTACCGGACGGCGACGACCCGGCACGCTCCCTGGCGGCCCGGGAACGCGCGTTCCGCCGCCGGCTGGACGGCGAGATCCGGTCCCTGCTGGCCGCGATCGACGAGGACGGGCCGGGACTCGACCCGGCCGGCTGGGAGGCGGTGGCGGCGAGCGACTACGCGGACTTCGCCCGCCTCGCGCTGGCGGCCGCGGCCGACCGGGCCGCGGCGATCCAGTCCGGCGAGATCCCCTACCAGCCGGAAAACGCCTTCTCCGCCAAGGAGGTCCCGGTGCTCGGCCGGGCGGCCCGGACGGCGCTGGTACGCGACGACCCCTGGCTTCCGGAACTACTCGGCCGGCTGCTGCCCGCCATCGCGGTCGCCCCCACACCAGCCCGGACGCTGCCCTCCCAGGCGCTACTGTTCGAGCTGGCCCGCGCCGTCCAGGACTTCCCCACCGTCGAGGCCGTGACCGCGCTGCGCGAGGTCCGCGGCGTCATCCGGCACCGCGGCGTCCCCAAGATGCTCGACCGCAACATCAAGCGCATCGACGCCGCGCTGGCGCTCCGGCCCGAGACGGCCTTCCGGCTGCCGGACCTGGGGTTCGCCCCGGACGGGACGCTGACCCGCACCCTGGGCGCCCACCGGGCGCGCGTCGACGAGAACGGGCTGAGCTGGCAGGGCCCCGGCGGCAAGCGGCTGCGCGGCGTGCCCACCGCCGTCCGCCGCGACCACCCCGACGAGCTCAAACAGGTCCGCGCGCTGGTCAAGCAGGTGCGCGCCCACCACACCACCCTGTTGCGGGCGCTGGAGGCCGGCTTCGCCGAGGAGATCGTCCACTCCTACGGCCGGTGGCGGGACGAGCTGGCCGGCCACCCGCTCGGCCGCCCGCTGATCGAGCAGCTGATCTGGGAGGTCGAGACGGAGCCCGGGCAGTGGCGGGCCGGGCTGCCCGCCGACGGCGGCCGGGCGCTGCACGACCCGGCCGGCACGGCCCTGCCGGCGGTGGACGACGACGCGACGGTCCGGCTGTGGCACCCCATCCGGTCGGAGCCCGAGGAGATCCGGGCCTGGCGGGACCTGCTCGTCGAGCGCGGCCTGCGCCAGCCGTTCAAGCAGGCCTTCCGCGAGATCTACCTGCTCACCCCGGCCGAGCTGGTGACCGCCCGGTACTCCAACCGGTTCGCCGGGCACATCGTGCACTACCGCCGGATGTACGCGCTGTTCAAGGAACGGCGCTGGCAGTCGGGCCTGCTCGGCCCCTGGGACGGCGGCGACGGCGGCGAGGCCGTCCGCGAGCTGGGCCGCCGGCGCTGGCGGGCCCGCTTCCGGCACGACTACGTCGAGTACACCGACGCCGGCGAGCTGGCCAGCACCGACCAGGTGCGGTTCGACCACCGCCCGCCCGGCCGGCTCTGGCGGGAGGTGCCGCTGGCCGAGGTGCCGCCGGTCGTGTTCAGCGAGGCGATGCGCGACGTCGACCTGTTCGTGGGCGTCACCTCGATCGCGGCCGACCCCGACTGGCAGGACCGGGGCGACGACCCGTACTTCGACTACCGGCGGCGGGCGGGGTTCGGCGAGCTCGACGCCACCGCCGAGATCAGGGCCGAGGCGCTGGCCCGGCTGCTGCCCCGGACCCGGCTGGCCGGGCGGGCCGAGCTCGCCGGCCGCTTCCTGCGGGTCACCGGGACGCTGCGCACCTACAAGATCCACCTGGGCAGCGGCAACATCCTGATGGAGCCCGACGACGCCTACCTGTGCATCGTCCCGGCCCGCGCGGAACCGGGGGAGCGGGTGTTCCTGCCCTTCGAGGACACCCGGCTGGCGCTGATCCTCAGCAAGGCCTTCCTGCTCGCCGACGACGCCGAGATCACCGACCCGTCCATCCTGCACCAGATCCGGAGGAGCACCCGCTGATGGCCACCGTGACCTTCCTGGACGAGACCGTCTCCGGCGAGCGGCGCGACGGGCTCGCGCTGGCCGGCCTGCCCGACGCCCTGACCGCGCGCGAGCTGATCCGGCTGCGGGTCCGCGAGGAGGTCGCTCGGCACAACGCCGCACCGTACGGGCGTTTCGCCGGCCTGGTCCAGCCGGAGGAGCCGCAGCCGGGGTGGCTGCGGCGGCTCGACTGGGAGCGGCAGGCCGACATCGCCGAGCGGGCCTTCCTGCGCAACGGCTTCTTCATGCTCGCCGGCGACCGCCAGATCGAGGAGCTGGACGAGCTCGTCGACCTGACCGGTGACCCCGAACTCGTCTTCATCAAGCTCGTCCCCCTGGTCGGCGGCTGACCGCCCGTTCGAGGAGAGAACCGACCATGAGTTACGTCCCCGACCCGCGCATCACCCCGCTGGAGGAGCGGTGGACGGCCGGGCTCGACCCCGCCGTCCGCGACCTGCTCGACCGGCTGGAGAAGGCGTACGCCGCGGACCCGGCGGCCGGGCAGGCCGTCGACGCGCTGATCGCGGCCGCCGGGGACGCCGAGCTGCCGGCCGTCGCGGTCTGGGTCCAGCTGCGGTCGCACGCCTGGGTCCAGGACGGGCGGGCGAACTCCGCCCTGCTGTCCCGGCTGACCAGCGCGCTGGCCGACCGGCGGATCGGCCGGCGGGCCGGTGAGGTGGCGGTGCTGTGGCGGCTGGCGCTCGACGTGCTGGACGGGCCGTACCCGGACCGGGCCCTGGAGCTGCTGAAGCTGCCGCTGGGCGCCACCGAGCGGCTGCCGGCGGACGAACTGCCGCCGCTGGTGGACCTGCTGGTCCGGGCCCGCGAGATCGCCGAGCTGGAGTGGCAGCCGAGGACGGCCGAGCGGCGGCGCCGCCGGATCGACCGGCTGATCGCCGCCGGCGGCGGGGGGATCCACCTGCTGCTGACCGGGCACGACGGCTTCGTCGCCCGGCTGCGGGAGACCCTCGCCACCGAACTGCAGGCGCCCGGACTGCCGGAACTGCTGGCGCACTGGGGCACCGCGACGGCCTCCCGCCCGACGGCCGGCTGGAGCCGCACGGCCGGCGAGCTGCTGGCCGCCGCGCCGACCGCGCCGCGGACGCTCCGCGCCCTGCTGACCGCGCTGGCGGAGCACCGCGAGCAGCCGGCCCTGGTGCGCGCCGTCCACCGGAGGTTCGGCGGGGGACTGCGGCAGGTGGACTGGACCGAAGTCGTCTACCTGGCCGAAGAGACCGAGACGACCGTGCGGGGAGCCGTCTGGACCCTGGAGCGGCTGGACGCCGGCTGGGTCGTCCCGCTGCTGGGCGAGGTCGCCGAGGCGGCGGCGACGCCGGTGCAGGGCGCCAACGTCCGCAGCGAGATCATCGCCAATGCGGCGGTGGCGATGCTCGCCCGCCGCCCGGAGGAGGCGGCGGTGGCCCGGCTGGCCCGGCTGCGGGCCCGGGTGAAGAAGAAGACGATCCTCAACGCCGTCGGCCGGGCGCTGGACGCGGTGGGCCGCCGCGCCGGGCTCACCCCCGAACAGCTGGTCGAGCGCGCGGTGCCCGACTTCGGGCTCGGCCCCGGCGGCCGGCGCGAGGAGCGGGCAGGGGAGTTCACCGCGGTGCTCTCCATCGACGCCGGCGGCGGGGCCGCGCTGGCCTTCGCGGAGTCCGGCGGCCGGCCGCGCAAGACCGTTCCCGCGGCGGTGAAGGAAGGTCATCCCGAGCTGCTGGCCGAGCTGCGGGGCGCCGTCAAGGAACTGAAGAGGGCGCTGCCCGCCGAGCGGTTCCGGCTGGAGGCCGCGCTTGCCGGGGGCCGGTCCTGGGCAGCGCCGGACTGGCGCCGGTACTACCTGGACCACCCGGTCGTCGGGGTGTTCGCCCGCGCGCTGATCTGGGAGTGCTCCACCGACGGCGCGACCTGGACCGCCGGCCTGCCCGCCCCGGCGGGCGACCTGACGGATGCGGCGGGGGAGACGGTACCGGTCGGGCCGGCGGCGACCGTGCGGCTGTGGCACCCGATCCGGGCCACGGCCGGGCAGGTGCGCGCCTGGCGGGAACGGCTGTACGAGCTGGAGCTGCGGCAGCCGGTCAAGCAGGCGTTCCGGGAGGTGTACCCGCTCACCCCGGCGGAGCGGGAGACCGCGACCTACTCCAACCGGTTCGCCGGCCACATCCTGCGGTACGGGCAGGCCAAGGCGCTGCTGCACGGCCGGGGCTGGACGGGGCCGCAACTGGGGCACTGGGACGGCGGCGGGGACGGCCCGGCCCGCAAGGAGATCGTCGCGCCGGACGGCGCCCGCTGGCGGGCCTGGTTCCACCTCGACCTCGTCGTGGAGTACCACCGCACCGCCGAGCACTGCTCCAGCGACCAGATCCGGTTCGACCGGCACGACGGCACCGGCTGGGTCGACGCGCCGCTGGCGGAGGTGCCGCCGCTGGTGCTGTCGGAGGCGCTGCGCGACGCCGACCTGGCCGTGGGGGTGGCCTCCATCGCCGCCGACCCCGAGTGGCGGGACCGCGGGGAGGGCCGCCACCTGGAGTACTGGCACGCGGCGGGGTTCGGCGAGCTGTCGGAGCCGGCCCGGACGCGGCGGGAGGCGCTGGCCCGGCTGCTGCCCCGGACGAAGCTCGCCGGGCGGGCGGAGCTGACCGAGCGTTTCCTGCGGGTCCGGGGCTCGCTGCGCACCTACAAGATCCACCTGGGCAGCGGCAACATCCTGATGGAGCCCAACGACGCCTACCTGTGCATCGTCCAGGCGGGCCGCGGCTCCTCGTCGGGGGTCTTCCTGCCGTTCGAGGACGAGCGGCTCTCGCTCATCCTCAGCAAGGCGTTCCTGCTGGCCGACGACGCGTCCATCACCGACCCGTCCATCACCGCACAGCTTCGCTGACGGCCTCGCGCCCCCGGCCCGGCGGATTTCCGTAAGTGCGCCGATACAATTCTTCCATTGAGCGGAAGAGGTACTTCCGCTCAATGGAAGCCGGCCGGTCGGTGGTTTTACTGATGCTCGGCCGTTATTCCGGTGTGATCCTCGATTCAATTCCGCGTTATTGCGGTGTCGAGGAGGAAGCACATGAAATCCCGATCCCTTTCCAGCGTCGCGGCCGTCGCGCTGGCGGCCGTGGTCGCGCTGGCGGCCTGGCTCGCCGGCGTGCCGCGGGCTGGCGCCGCCGTGGGCTTCAGCGAGGTCACCGGCTTCGGCAGCAACCCCGGCAACATCCGGATGTTCACCTACATCCCGACCGGCCTGCCGTCCGGCGCGCCGGTGGTGGTGCTGTTCCACGGCTGTGGCGGTTCGGCCGCCGGGCTCGACACCCAGACCGGCTGGCGCAAATACGCCGACCTGTACAAGTTCGCTCTGGTGATGCCCGAGCAGAAACAGGAGAACGTCGGCTCCGGCGGAATCGTCCCGCACAAGTGCTTCAGCGTCTGGAACGAGGCCGATCGCACCCGTTCCGGTAATGGCGAGGCCCGGTCGGTCATCCAGATGGTCGACTACATGGCGGCCAACTACGGATCGAACATGTCGCGGGTCTTCGTCACCGGCTATTCGGGTGGCGGTGCCGGGACCAACGTGATGCTCGCGGCCTATCCCGACCGGTTCGCGGCGGGCACGGTGTTCTTCGGCATGCCCTACAAGTGCGCCGACACCGAGGACGACTACTTCCGTACCGGCACCTTCGGGCCGTGCTCGGGCTCGGTGTCCAGCGTCACCGCCCAGCAGTGGGGCGACCGGGTGCGCTCGGCCCATCCCGGCTACGCCGGACCCCGGCCCAAGGTGCAGATCTGGCACGGCGGCGACGACCCGCTGATCAACCCGGTGTCGCTGGAGCGGCAGCGCGACCAGTGGACCAACGTGTTCGGGATCAGCGCCGGCCCGGTCTCCACCACCAATCCCAGGCCGGGAGTGGTCAAGAGCGTGTACGGCGCCGGCCAGGTGGAGACCTGGCTGGTGCAGGACATGGGGCACACCTACCCGGTCGATCCCGGTGGTGCCGAGGAGCAGTGCGGTACCACGTCGGCGGGCTACGACCTGATCTGCGGGCCGTACCACGCCGCGAAGTTCTTCGGCCTCGGCTCCGGCGGCGGACCGACCGAACCGCCCGCCCAGGAGTGCTTCACCGCCACCAACGCCGCGCACGTCTCTGCCGGGCGGGCCACCAACCGGCTGCTGTCGACGTACGCCGACGGGTCCGGCGACTACATGGGCCCGCGGTCCAGTTCGACCCAGCGCAGCCTGCTGCGGACGGGGACCGACCATTACGAACTGGTCGACTCCTGCCCGTGACCTGAACCTTCCGCCCGCCGCCGGCCCGTCCGGCGGCGGGCGCCCGTTCAGGGCCGGGGGTAGCGGATGAGGAGGGTGGCCCGGACGTCGTCGGGGCCTGGGGCGGCGTAGCCGTGGGGAACGTCGGACCGCCAGCTGAGGTGGTCGCCCGGGCCGCCGGTCAGTGGGGCGTCCAGCGGCCCGGCGCGGAGCGTCCCGGCGAAGACGGTGAGGTGCTCGGTGACCCCGGCGTGGTGGGCGGGCGAGACCTGCTCGGTGCCGGCGGGGAGGTCCAGCCGGTACAGCTCGTAGGTGACGTCCCCGTCGTCGAAGACCTCCAGCAGTGTGGCCGCCACGGCGGTGCCGTGCATCACCGGGACGGCGGCCGGCTCCGGGGCGCCCGGACCGGCCTCGACGAGGATGGCGGTCATCGGCACGCCCAGCTGGGCCGTCACTGCCCAGAGCGTCTCCAGGGTGGGGTTGCGGGTGCCGTTCTCCAGCCCGGACAGGGTGGCCTTGCCGACGCCGGCCCGCCGGGCGAGTTCCGACAGCGACAGCCCGCGCGCCTCGCGCAGCGCGCGCACCCGACGCCCGACATCGCGCGGATCGGTGTCCAGGGCCGGTCGCCGGGCGGGGCTGGAGTCCATTCCGCCATCCTGCTGCATCCCGGGCGCTCTGGCGCGCGGGGCCGTGGGACGCTACCTTCGTTCCGTTTACGGAACGAAGGCTGGGGGCGGGATGGGACGGTGGGCGCAGCCGGTGCTGGCCGGAGTGGTCACGGCGGTGGTGGGATTCGCCAGCTCCTTCGCCATCGTGCTGGCGGGGCTGCGGGCGGTGGGCGCCGATCCGGAGCAGGCGACGTCCGGGCTGCTCGCGCTCTGCGCGGCGGTGGGGCTCACCGCCATCTGGGCCGGCCTGCGCTACCGGATGCCGATCAGCATCGCCTGGTCCACCCCGGGCGCGGCGCTGCTGGTGGCCACCGGCGGGGTGCCGGGCGGGTTCGGCACCGCGGTCGGCGCCTTCGTCGGCTGCGGCCTGCTGATCACCGTCGCGGGCCTGTTCGCCCCGCTGGGGCGGTGGATCGCCGCCATCCCCGGGCCGCTGGCCGCCGCCATGCTCGCCGGTGTGCTGCTCGACCTGTGCCTGGCACCGGTCCGGGCGCTGGCCGAGGCGCCGGCGCTCGCCGTCCCGGTCGTGCTGACCTGGGCGGTGCTCACCCGGTTCGCCCGGCCGTGGGCGGTGCCGGCGGCGCTCGCGGTCGCGGTGGCGGCGATCGTGGCGACCGCGCCACCGGGCGGACCGGCCGGCGCGGCCCTGCGCCCGGTGATCGAGCCGACCGTGCCCGGCTGGAGCCTGCAGGCCGCGATCGGCCTGGCCCTGCCGCTGTTCCTGGTGACCATGGCGTCGCAGAACATCCCGGGGATGGCCGTGCTGGCCGGGTACGGGTACCGCCCGCCGCTGCGTCCCCTCCTGATCGGCACCGGCCTGGCCACCACCGCCGCCGCGCCCCTCGGCGGGCACGCGGTGAACCTGGCCGCGATCAGCGCCGCGCTCGCCGCCGGACCCGACGCCCACCCCGATCCGGAGCGCCGCTGGATCGCCTCGGTCACCGCGGGCACGGCGATGATCGCCCTGGGGCTGGCGGCCGGGCCGGCCACCGCGCTCGTCCTACTCTCGCCGCCCGTGCTCGTCGAGGCGGTCGCCGGGCTGGCCCTGCTCGGCGCGCTGGCCGGCGCGCTGACGGCCGCCGTCGCCGAACCCGGCCGGCGCGAGGCCGCGGTGATCACCTTCGCGGTGACGGCGTCCGGCGTCACCGTCCTGGGGGTGGGCGCGGCCTTCTGGGGCCTGCTGGCCGGAGCGGCGGCCCTGCTGCTCCGGCCCCGTGCCCCCGCCGCTCCGGCCGCCGACCCCGGGCGGGACCGGGCGGCGGCGGTACCCGGCGGCGGGTGATCCGGCGGCTACCGGTCCGGCCGGGGCTGCGCCCGGTGGCGGCCGGGACTCTGCGCGCCGCGGCGCGCGGACAGCGAGACCGACATCGCGAGCACCGTGCCCGCCACCGCCCAGGTGCCGAGCACCCAGCGCGGACCGAGGGTGGCGTGGCCGCCGAAGTAGACCGTGTTGCGCACCGCGGCGTCGGCCGCCCCGGTCGGCAGCGCCGGACCGACGGTCCGCCAGAACTGCGGCAGCAGGGCGGTCGGCGGGAGACCGCCCGTACCGGGGACGCCCAGCACCACCAGGAGCAGCGCGGCCAGGCCGAGCCCCGGCACGCCGAACAGGGCCCGCAACGCCAGGGTGGTGATTCCCGCCGCGAACACGGTCAGCGCGCCGATCGCGCAGAGCGCGGCGAAGTGACCCGGCAACGCGCCGAACACCGGGTCCACGACGGCGGCTCCGGCCAGCCCCGAGACGGCGGCGTACCCGGCGAGGATCGCCAGCCAGGTCACCGTGCGCTGCGGGTCGTCCGGGCGGGCGCCGCCGGCGGCCAGCAGCACGACGGCGGCCAGGCAGCCGCCCGCGACCCAGCTGATCGCCAGCAGGGACGGGGCCAGGCCCCACCGGTCCCCGAGCGAGGGAGCCTGGACGTCGGTCACCGTGACGGTCCGCCCGCCCCGGCGCCCGGCCTCCCGCGCCACCTGCGTGGCCGCCTGGGCGGTGGCGGGCCCGGCCGCCGAGGCCACCAGCAGGGTGTCGGCCTGCCCCGGGGCGGTGGCGGCGATGTACGCGGCGGCGGCCTCGCGGCGCAGCACCCGGGTGCGGGCCGTGGCGGAGTCGGGTGCGACGGTCGTCCGGACGAAGTCGCCCGGCAGGGCGTCGAAGGCGTCGACCATCCGCGCCGCCGTCTGCACCGGTGCGGCCACCGTGATCGGCAGCCGGTGCGGCGCCGCCGAGTGGAACGCGCCCACCGCGGAGACGACGAACCCGACCTGCAGCAGCAGCAACCCGAAGATCAGCGGTGCGGCCCGCCGGCCGGCCGGTCGCGGCGGTGGCGGGCCGCCCGGCGGCGGGCCGGAGTGCTGCGGCGCGCGGCCGGTGGCCGTGGTGGTGCTCATCGTGCCCGGGTCCCCTCGTCGACGGCACGTACCGTCCGTTCGTTTCCACGGGCGGCCAAGGGGAAGACCCAGGCGCGGTCAGGAACCGGTGAGGGTGGCGGCGTGGTCGGGGACGTAGGTCTGCGACTCCCGCGGCGGGCGCCGGTACCCCCGGGACGGCGGGCGGGCCGGCAGCTCCAGCGCCGGATGCTCCACCTCGTGGTAGGGCAGGCTCGACAGCAGGTGGGCGATCAGGTTGATCCGGGCCCGGCGCTTGTCGTCGCTCTCCACCACGTACCAGGGCGACTCGGGGGTGTCGGTCTGCGCGAACATCTCGTCCTTGGCCCGGGAGTAGTCCTCCCAGTGGGTGATCGACCGCAGGTCCATCGGCGACAGCTTCCAGCGCCGCATCGGGTCGTGCAACCGGGACTCGAAGCGCCTCTCCTGCTCGGCGTCGCTGACCGACAGCCAGTACTTGCGCAGGATGATGCCGTCGTCGATGAGCAGCCGCTCGAAGACGGGGGCCTGGCGCAGGAAGAGCCGGCACTCCTCCTCGGTGCAGAAGCCCATCACCCGCTCCACCCCGGCCCGGTTGTACCAGCTCCGGTCGAAGAGCATCATCTCGCCGGCGGCGGGCAGCTGCTCGACGTAACGCTGGAAGTACCACTCGGTGCGCTGCCGCTCGGTCGGCACGGGCAGCGCCACGACCTGCACGGTCCGCGCGCTCAGCACCTCGGTGATCCGTTTGATCGCCCCGCCCTTGCCGGCGGCGTCGCGGCCCTCGAACAGGACGACGACCCGCGCTCCCTCGGCCCGCACCCAGTCCTGGAGCTTGACCAGTTCGGCCTGCAGCCGGAGCAGCTCCGCCTCGTACACCTTGCGCGGCAGCCGTTCCCTCTCCCGGTCCTTTCCCATGCCTCCGCCCTCCCGGGTCAGCGGTCCTCGAAGCTCTGCGGGACGAGGACCCGCAGCGCGTTGGCCCGCATGACGATCGTCACCGGGGTGCGCCCGCGCAACTCGCCGTCGGCCTCCACACCGAGCGGCGGGTCGGTTTCCACGTGTACCCGGTCGTCGGTGGTGAGGAACATGTCGTCGGCCAGGCTGCGGCGGTGCCCCGCCAGCATGTGCCGCACGGTCGCCGCGGCCAGTTGCGGCAGGCCGGCGTCGCCCAGCCGGTAGACCGCCAGCAACCGGTCGTCCAGGCTGGCGTCGGCGGCGAAGGGACGGCCGCTCTGGTGGCTGCCGTTGGCGATGTTCAGCTGGTGGGTGGTCAGCTCGTGGGACTCGCCGTCGATCCGCAGGACGGCCCGGAACGGGCGGTGCCGGGGCAGCAGCCGCAGCGCGGTCAGGGCGTACGCCGAGCGGCCGGCCAGCCGCTTGAGCCGGGGCGACACCCGCTCGGCGACCTGGACCGACAGGCCGATGCTCACCATGTTGGCGAACACCTCGTCGCCGATGTACCCGACGTCGACGTCGGCGACCTTGCCGTCCCGCAGCACCGCCACGGCCCCGGCCAGGCCGACGGGCAGGTGCAGGCCGCGGGCGAAGTTGTTGGTGGTGCCGAGCGGGAGCAGGCCCAGGGCGACGTCCAGCCCGGCGAGGTGCCCGACCGCCTCCGCGATGGTGCCGTCGCCGCCGCCGACGACCACCAGGTCGGGCCGCAGCGCCAGCGCGGCGCTGAAGGTCTCGGTCAGCCGGCCGGGCTCGGAGACCGGGAAGGTCTCCAGGAAGGACAGCCCGGCCTCGGCGAGCAGCCGGCGGCTCCGGTCGAACTGGCGACGGCCCCGGCGGGACCGGGTGTTGACGATGAGGACGGCGCGGCCCTCGGCACGGATGGCGGCGTCGAGTTCCCGTTTGCTCCGCATATCGGGGGGTGTACTGCCTTCCACGGGGGACACCCTGCCACACCCGCCCGCCCGGGTACCCGGCGCGGGAGCGCCAGGGCGGGCTTCAGCGGGAGTCGGGGTCGGCGAACCCGGTGAGATCGCGGCGCTCGACGGCCGCGGCCATCAGGTCGGGGAAGGCGTCGGGGGTGCAGGCGAACGCCGGGACGCCCATCGCGGCCAGCGCCGCCGCGTTCTCCCGGTCGTAGCCCGGGGTGCCCTCGTCCGACAGCGCCAGCAGCGCGATCACCTGGACCCCGGCGGCCGTCATGTCCGCCACCCGGCGCAGCGTCTCCCGGGAGGAACCACCGTCGTACAGATCGCTGATCAGCACCAGGATGGTGTCGGCCGGCCGGTCGATCAGGCCCTGGCAGTACGTCAGCGCCCGGTTGATGTCGGTGCCGCCGCCGAGCCGGGCGCCGAAGAGCACCTCGACCGGATCGTGCAGCTGCGCGGTGAGGTCCACCACCGCGGTGTCGAACACCACCAGCGAGGTGCGCAGCGAGCGCAGCGACGCCAGCACCGCCCCGAACACCCCCGAGTACACCAGCGAGGACGCCATCGAGCCGCTCTGGTCGACGCATAGCACCACGTCGCGCTGGACCGCCTGCCGCCGCCGCCCGTACCCGACCAGCCGCTGCGGCACCACCGTCCGGTGCTCGGGCAGGTAGTGGGCCAGGTTGGCGCGGACGGTGCGGTCCCAGTCGACGTCCGCGAGCCGGCGCGGCCGCTGGACACGCGCCGAGCGGTCGAGCGCCCCGGTGATCGCCGACCGGGTGTGCCGGGCCAGCCGCTCCTCCAGCCGCCGGACCACCGTGCGCACCACCGCGCGGGCCGTCTCCCTGGTCCGCTCGGGCATCACCTGGTTCAGCGACAGCAGCGTGCCGACCAGGTTGACGTCGGGTTCCACCGCCTCCAGCATCTCGGGTTCGAGCAGCAGCCGGGTCAGGTCGAGGCGCTCGATCGCGTCCTTCTGCATCACCTGGACGACGGTCGACGGGAAGAACGTGCGGATGTCCCCGAGCCAGCGGGCCACCGACGGGGCGGACGCGCCGAGCCCTCCGCCGCGCGAGCCGCCGCCCCGGCCCCGGGCCGTACCGCCCCCGCCGCCGTACAGCGACTCCAGTGCGGCGTCCATCCGCGCCTCGTCGCCCTGCAACGTCACGCCGGTGCACTCGGCGGCCTCGCCGCCCAGCACCAGCCGCCACCGCTTCAGCCGCTCGTCGTCATTCATCGGCGCCCCTCATGTCGTGGTCGGTTCCGGTGCGGCCCTGGTCCGCGGCGGGGAAGGCGAAGCCGAGCACGGTGGCCACGGTGCGGACCGCCGCGAGCGCCCGGTCCGCGTCGACCGGGACGTCGATCGGGTCGCCGTCCGCGTCACCGTCCGGGCGGTCCGGGCGGGACGCGCCGCGGCCCAGGCCGCGGGCCCGCTCGCCGACGGCCCGGCGCAGCGGAGCCGGGTAGGCGCCGAACGTCCGGCGCAGCAGCGGCAGCACATCGGTGAACGCGTTGGACGGCAACCCCGCCAGCCACCCGTCGACCAGCCGGAGCAGGGCGTCGTCGTGCACCAGCACCAGGCCGCCGCCGCTCAGGAACCCCTCCACCCAGGCGGCGGCCCGGGCGGGCGGCTCGCCGACCGACACCGCCCGCGCCATCCGGTCCTCGACGTCGGTCACCCGCCCGGCGTCCAGCAGTAGCCGGGTGAGCCGCCCCGCCACCAGCCCGTGCGCCCGGTCGCTGCCGGCCGGCCCGGCCAGCGTGCCGAGCCACCGGTCGAGGTGGTCGTCGCGGCCCAGCAGCGACACGGCGGCGTGCACGGTGTCGATCCGCTCCAGCGCCGCCCGGGCGGCGTCGTCGTCGAGCCCGGCCAGCGCGGGCGGCAGCCCGACGCAGATCCGCACCACCAGCCCGTCGACCACCGTGCCCAGCGGGCCGACCCCGGTGCTGCGCACGTCGCCGTACCGCAGCGCCCGCACCAGCGCGGGCAGCGCGTCCATCAGATGGGCCACGTCGGCGTCGGTCGCGGCCCGGTCGGCCAGCGCCCGCATCACCGCGGGCAGCGCGTCGCCGAGATCGGCCAGCAGGCAGTCTTCGGCGACCGAGGTGAGGTCGGCCAGCGTCGTCGCGCCCGCCGCCCGGGCGGCGGCCCGCGCGGTCGCGGCGTCCCGCACGGTGGTGCCCCACGCCCCCGCCTCGATCAGGTCCACGTCGAACTCGGGCCGCCAGCACAGCGTCCAGGTTTCGCGGAAGGTGCCCTTGCCGGACCCGTTCCGCGGGCCGGGCACCCCCCAGGGGACGCCGAGCAGCCGCAACCGGTGCAGCAGCCTGCTGCGGTCAAGGTCGATCGGCTTGCGCAGGTCGAGTTCCTGCTCGCGCTCCAGCGCCGCCGGCTTGAGCCGGAGCCGGCGCTGCTCGGCCTGCAGGTCGCGCTGGAGCGGCACCATGGGCGTGCCGTCGGGCACCTCGCCCAGCCGCTCGCCGACGACCATCCGCTCGTGGATCAGCTCCAGCGGCGGGTCGGCGCCCTCGCACAGCACCGCCCGGGCGGCCTCGGTCACCTCGTCGAGCCCGGCCAGCGGGCGGCCGCGCAGCGCGGCCAGGGCGTCGGCCAGCCGGACCGCCTCGATCACGTGCGCCGACGAGACGTGCAGGTCCTCCTCCCGGAGCAGCCGGGCGGCGTCGGTCAGCCACCGCTCGATGGGACGGCCGGGCGCCGCGAACAGGTGGTGGTACCAGCCCGGGGCCCGCACCCCCGCCCCGTACCCGGACCGCTGGGCCAACCGGCCGTGCGTCCACGGCACCCAGGTCGTGGAGACCTTGATCTTCGGCAGGCCGCGCAGCGTCTGGTCGTCGCGGTTCGCCGGGACGCGCGCCAGCAGGGCGGGCACGTGCCAGGCCCCGCAGACCACCGCCACCCGTTCGAAGCCCTCCCGCAGGGTGCGGCGCAGCGTCCGGCGCATGTGCGCCTCGCGGCGCTCCTCGCGCAGCCGGACGTGCGGCGGCTGCTCGGGTGCGTGCTCGCGCAGCGCGGTCATCGCCTCCGCGATCGCCGGGAACGGCGACGGCCCCTCGCCGCGGTGCTCGACGACGTCGTCCCACCACCGCTCGGCGTCGTCGTACCCGGCGGCCTCCGCCAGCCAGCCCAGCGGGTCGAACCGGACCTGCTCGGCGACCTCCTCTGCCGGCCCTGCGCTCTCCGCCGGCTCCGCGGGCGCTTCGGGTTCCGCGGGCTCCCCGGCCTCCCCGGCTTCCTCGGCCTCTTCGTTCCCCTCGCCTTCCTCGGGCGTGGCGAGTTGGTGCGCGGCGGGCAGGTCGCAGAACCGGACGGGAACGCCGGTGTCGGCCGCGTGCCGGATCGCCTGCCACTCCGGGGAGAACGCGGCGAACGGCCAGAACGCCGCCGGCGGCCGGCCCTCGCCCTCGGCGGGCGGGCCGTACGCCAGCAGGGCCACCGGCGGGACCATCGCCGGGTCGGCGGCCAGCGCGACGATCGCGTCGGCCTCCGGCGGGCCCTCGATCAGCACCGCGTCGGGCTTGAACTCCGCCAGCGCCCGCCGCACCGCCCGCGCCGACCCCGGCCCGTGGTGGCGGATGCCGAAGACCTCGACCTGGGCCACGCTCAGGACACCTCGCGGCAGGCGCGGTAGAAGTCACGCCACTCGGGGCGCTCCCGGACCACGGTCTCCAGGTACTCCTGCCAGATCACCCGGTCGGACGCCGGGTCCTGGACGACCGCGCCGACGATGCCGCCCGCCACGTCGGCGGCCCGCAGCACCCCGTCGCCGAAGTGCGCGGCGAGCGCGATGCCGCTGGTGATCACCGAGATGGCCTCGGCGGTGCTGAGCGTGCCGCTGGGCGACTTCACCGTGGTCCGGCCGTCGACGGTGCGGCCGGAGCGCAACTCCCGGAAGACCGTGACGACCCGGCGGATCTCGGCCAGCCCGGCCGGAGTCTCGGGCAGGGTCAGCGCCCGGCCGAGCTGGTCGACCCGGCGGGCCACGATGTCGACCTCCTCGTCCACCCCGGCGGGCAGCGGCAGCACCACCGTGTTGAACCGCCGGCGCAGCGCGCTGGACAGCTCGTTCACGCCCCGGTCGCGGTCATTGGCGGTGGCGATCACGGTGAAGCCCGGCACGGCCTGCACCTCGGTGTCCAGCTCCGGGACGGGCAGGGTCTTCTCCGACAGGATGGTGATCAGCGCGTCCTGCACGTCGGAGGGCATCCGGGTGAGCTCCTCGATCCGGGCCACCGCCCCGGTGCGCATCGCCCGCATCAGCGGGCTCGGCACCAGCGCCGCCGTCGAGGGCCCCTCGGCCAGCAGCCGCGCGTAGTTCCACCCGTACCGGACGGCCTCCTCGGGGGTACCGGCGGTGCCCTGCACCAGCAGCGTCGAGTCGCCGCTGACCGCCGCCGCCAGGTGCTCCGACACCCACGTCTTGGCGGTGCCCGGCACCCCGAGCAGCAGCAGCGCGCGGTCGGTGGCGAGGGTGGCGACCGCGACCTCCATCAGCCGGCGCGGCCCGACGTACTTGGGGGTGACGGCGCTGCCGTCGGGCAGCTCGCCGCCCAGCAGGTAGGTGGTGACGGCCCAGGGCGACAGCCGCCAGCCGGGCGGCCGGGGGCGGTCGTCGTGCTCGGCCAGCCGGGCCAGCTCGGCGGCGTACTGCTGCTCGGCGTGCGGTCGCAGCACGGCGGCTTCGGGGGTGGCACCGGACTCCGAACGGGTCACGGAGGGCTCCTCAGGCGGTTGCGGTGGGCAGGGGTTCACTCGTCGAGTTCGCGCAGCATGTCCAGGCGGAAGCGCAGCGCCTCGGTCAGCTCGGTCAGCGGTTGGTGGTCGGGGCGGCGGGCGGCGAGGGCCTCCAGCCGGGGCGCCACCGCCGGGTCGAGCCACCGGTCGGCGCGTTCGCACAACCTCGACAGTACGAGGTGGTCGCTGCGGCTGGAGCGGGTCGGGGCCCGGCCGGTCAGGATGTCCTCGACGACCTCCAGCACGGCGTCGGCCAGCGCGCCGGTCCACGGCCCGGGCAACCGGTCCAGCAGCAGGGTCATCTCGCCGATCTCGTCCATCCAGCGGACCCGGCGGACCAGGTCGGCGCCGGCCGTCTCGCGCTCGGCCGCGGGCAGCACCCCGAGCAGGCCGGTCAGCTCGTCGGCCCGCTCGGTCACCACCGCGGCCTTCAGCAGGGCGCGCGCCCAGCCGGCGTCGTGCTGCCGGATCGCCGCCCGGGCCCAGCCGACGTGCACGTCCTCGGTGTGGTCGGCGATGGGCAGGCAGGCCACCTCCATCGGCGGCAGCCCGAACAGCTCGGTCCAGCAGGGCAGCGGGGTGCGGGCCAGGATCTCGCGCAGCCAGCCCGCCCGGGCGCCCAGCGGCGGGCCGGAGCCGGGCGCGAACGAGCCCGGCGGGTGGAACGGGATGCCGTCCCGGGCCATCCCCTCGTCGTGCTCCTCGGGCTCCCGCACCATGATCCAGGTCTGCCGGCGCCCCCGGACGGTGCGCTCCCGGGCCCGCACGCAGGCGCGCGCCCGCTCGGACATCCGCCGCCCGTAGGCCGATCCGGGCAGCCGGGCCAGCAGGTCGGCGGCGAGCTGCCGGACGTCCTTGCCGCGGTCGTCGAGGGCCGCCTCCAGGAACTCCTCGTCGGCCGGCGACAGGCCCTGGGCGAACGTGCCGAGGAACGCCGTGCGATCGGGTGCGGGCTCGCCCGACCAGGTGGCGGCCAGCGCCTCCCGGGCCGCGGCCGGATCGTCGCCGCGCAACCGGACCAGGTAGGCGACCCGCTGGCTGCGGGTGCCGGTCTGCCAGACCTCGGGGTCGTCGCCGGGGTCGCCGCTCTCGGCGACCAGGTAGGCCCAGCCGGTGTGCTGCAGGGCCAGCCACACGCCCCGGCGGCCCGCCACCCGGGCGATGGCCGGGCGCAGTGCCCGGTCGGACCGGCCCCGTTCGAGCAGGTCGGGCAGGAGCGGGGCGGGCACCCGCAGCCCGCGCCCGGCGGCGGCGTCCAGCCATTCGGCGAGCATCCTCGGCTGCTCGCCGGCCAGGATCCGCGCCAGCCGGCCCGCCGCGGCGAGCCCGGCGGGGGGCAGGGACTCGGCGGGGGCGGGCGCGATCGGCTCGGCCGTCCCCGGCAGCAGCCCCGCCCGCCGCCGCACGGTCAGCAGGGCCGCCTGCTCCAGCAGGGCGCCCGCGGCGGCGTCGCCGGTCCCGGCGGGTGCGTTCGCGGCCGGGCCGCCGGCCAGGGCGGGCGCCAGGACAGGGTGGGGCGGGAGCGGCCGGCGGCGGGTGCCGAGCAGGGCCGTGGTGACGTGATCGCTCCAGGCGGTCACAGCAGGATCACTCCTTCGTCCTCGCGCCAGGCGGACAGGGGACGCAGCCCGGCGGGGGTCCACTCGCCGCCGACGGTGCAGGGCCGCCCGCCGGACATCGCCAGCAGCCGCCAGGGCACCGGCCCGAGCAGCGGGAGGGCGTCGCCGCGGTCGTCGACCACGTGGGGGACGCCGTCCGCGCGGGCCGGGCGGACCCCGGCCAGCAGCGCCGGCCAGCGGTCGAGCCAGGGGTCGCGGGCGAGCCCGGCGGCGTACTCGTCGAGCAGGTCGAGCACCCGGCCGCCGCCCGGCGGGCCCTGGTGTGGTGGCCCGTGCCGCTCGGCGATCAGCGCGCGCAGCGGCTGCGCCCCCGGGTAGAAGGCGAGGTCGGCGTCGATGAGCGAGCCGACGGGCAGGGATGCCTCCAGTGGCCGGCCCGGTGCGCCGAACGACAGCACCAGGGCGGGCCGGCCGGTGGCCCGCCCGCGCAGCCACACCCGGCGGGTGACGAGCCTGTCCTGTTCGGTGTCGTGGCTGCCGGCCACGTACCAGTGGTCGCGGACCCGGGGCCCGGCCAGCACCTCCTCCTGCGGCACGGTGAAACCGACCCGGGAACGCACCGTGGCCCGCAGGTCCGGCGGCAGGTCGTCGCCCCGCTCGTAGGCCCGGACCAGCAGGTGCAGCAGCGCGTATTCGGCCAGTAGCCGCTCGGGCCAGGCGCGCCCGCCGCCGTGCGGGATCGAGGCCAGCTCCCTGACCCGTCCCGCGACGGCCCCGGCCTGCGCGTCGACCAGCCGCCGGGCGACGTCGTCCCACGCCTGGTAGGAGGCCGACTCGGCGCCGGAGAGCCCCTGCGCGACCTGGTCGCGCAGCCAGCGGCCCAGCTCGGCCAGCCCCTCCTCGACGCGCCGCTCGCGCCGCTGGGCGGTCTCGGGGTCGGCCGCCCTGGCGGCGGTGCGCTCGCGGCTGCGCTCGGCCTGCCCGGCGCGCTCGGCCCGGGCGTCCAGCCACTCGGCGACCCAGGCCGGCCGGGCCGCCGGGTCGATCGTGCCGTCGCTCCACAGCAGCAGCAGACCCAGCGCGTGCTTGCAGGGGAACTTGCGGCTGGGGCAGGTGCACCGGAACGCGGGCTCGGCCAGGTCGGCGGACGTGCGGTAGACCGAGGCGCCGCTGCCCGCGCACTCGCCCCACACGGCCTGCTCGTCACAGCCCGCGCGGGCCCACTTGGCGGGCTTCGCCACGGTGGTCGCGGCCTTGACCGCCGCGGTGTCGGGCGCCAGCCCGAGGACCTGATCACGACCCCAGCGATCACTCACCCCTCGAAGCTATCGGGGCCGGGTGACATTTCCGGACGCCGCCGCTTCGGCCGCTCCGCTCAGAATCCCGGCAGGTCAGGGAGGGAGAGGGTGGAGGAGTCGGGGGCGAGCAACTGGCCTCCGGCCAGCAGCGCGGCCACCGCGACGAACGCGAACAGGCTCACCCAGACCAGCCCGGGCACCCCGGTCAGGTGGGCGAGCTGGTCGGCGTCCGACGAGGGGGCCTGCCGCCGGGAGCGCATCCGCTGCAGCTCGACCACGGGCCGGGCCCCGGCGAACAGCAGGAACCAGGCGGCGAGGTAGGCGAACCCGGCCTGCACCGTGTCGGTGCCCAGGAACGACACCAGGAAGACGATCGCGCCGGTGCCGACCACGGACACCACCCCGAACGCGTTGCGGATCATGACGAGCATCGCGAGCAGCAGGGCGATCGAGGCCCACAGCATCAGCACGGTGCGCCCGACGCTGAGCAGCGCCGCGAACGCCAGCCCCAGCAGCGGGGGAGTGAGGTACCCGGCCAGGGCGGTGAATACCATGCCGGGACCGTGCGGCTTGCCCCGCGAGACCGTCACCCCCGAGGTGTCGGAGTGCAGCCGGATGCCGTCCAGCTTGCGGCCGGTGACCAGCGCGGCCAGCGCGTGCCCGCCCTCGTGCGCGATCGTCACCACGTTGCGGGCCAGCCGCCAGGTGGGACCGTGCAGCACGGCACCGAAGGCGATGACGCCGACGAGGATGACCAGCCACCACGGAGGGTCGTCCTGACGCCCGAACACGAGGTCCCACATGTCGCCGATGCTCGCTGTATCCACGTCTGCCCTCGGGGTCCGTCTGGGTGAGATCACCAGGGTGCCATGTCCCGGCCGTTCACCAGGCCGTCGTGAGATATGACGTCGTAGTGGATCGGTCCGTTCGGTCCGGTAAGGAGGGAAAACTCCGCCCGGTTCGCCCGCTTCACCGGCGACGACTTCGCCACCAACGGTAACCGAACCCCTGCGAAGGGTAATCTTTCGTTCAACTGGGCGCTCCGCCCGGCCGGATCTTCCTAGCCTCGGGCCGCTGGTGAATCGCGGGCCCCGAGGAGTCTTCCCATGCCGCAAGACGTACAGCCGACCCCCCTGCAGGAGAGGCGGTATCGAGAGCTGGTCCGGTTGGCGTATCTGGTGCAGCCGGGCACCGGCCGGCGCGTCTACCGGCTGGCGGTCGCCCGGCGGATCGTGGACGGCGCGCTGGCGCACCGCCCCAGGGGCACCTACGCCAAGACCCGCACCCGGGTCCTGCGCCGGGCCATGGACCCGCCCCGGCGGCTGCGGATCGGGCTCGGCCCCTGGCTGCGCGCGCTGCCCGGCAGGCTGCCCGACCCGACCCTCACCCAGGTGCTGGACGGGCTCGACCCGGCGGCCCGGGCGGCGTACGTGCTGCGGCGCATTGAGCGGACGCCCCGGTACGCGGTCCGCGACCAGCTGGTCGCGCTCGGCGTGCCGGACCCGCAGCCCGCGCTCGACGCGGCCGAGGCCGCGGACCTCCCCGACCCCGCGACGGTCGAGCTGGTGCCCGGCCGGCCGGTGCGGCGGCGGTCCCCGCTCCCGCTGGCGGCGGCGGCCCTGCTGACCGCCGCCCTGCTCGCCGCCCTGGTCGCCACCGAGACCGGTGGCCCCACCGGCTCGGCGGCGGAGCGGGGCGTGCGGGTGACCGCGGCGGCCCCGGACGACTGGCGGCGCGGCGACCGGAAGCTGGACGCCTGGCCGGCCCGCGGCGACCTGGTGCACGACCAGGCCGTGGTGGACCGGGCGCTGGCCGCCTGGCGGCCGTCCGGCCGGCCGCAACTGCTGTACGCGGGCCGGCTCGACGGCGTCCCCACCGTGCTGCTGCGCGACGGCGACCGGGTCGCGCGCTTCGCGGGGACGAACGCCCGCCCGTCCGTGCGGCCGATCTCGGCGGCCGAGCCGAACAGCCCGTTCGCGCTCGGCCGGGGCCGCTACCTCGTCGCCCCGTGGACCACGCAGGTGCGGACGGCCCGCGGCACGGCGGTACCGGTGCAGGGCGGGGTGGCCGGGCCGGTGCACGCCGCGGCCGGCTGCGGGGCGGTACTCGAACTGCGGTCCTCCGACCGGGCGGACGCCGTGGCCGACCTGAGCGACGGCGCCCGGCCCACCCCGGTCACCTACCGGAGCGGCGGCGGCGCGCCCGAGGTCGGCCCGGCCGGGCTGCGGCAGTGGGAGCGGCTGGCCTGCGGTGCGGGCCGGGAGCCGGGGCGGGAGATCACCACGGCGGAGGCCTGGCGGTTCTGGACGGGCGCGCTGCCGGACCGGGGCGACCGCGCGGCCGAGTGGGTGTGCGCCCGGTACCGGTACGCCAGTGGCGGCTCGACGGCGCGCGCCACGCTGCTGGAGAACGGGCGGCGAC
The DNA here is from genome assembly GCF_003289645.1 of Actinomadura craniellae. Taxonomy (GTDB): domain Bacteria; phylum Actinomycetota; class Actinomycetes; order Streptosporangiales; family Streptosporangiaceae; genus Actinomadura_D; species Actinomadura_D craniellae. The sequence continues at coordinate 175,574 of NZ_QLYX01000017.1, forward strand.
ACGCCACTGGTGACTGCGGCGACCGGTCCGACGCCGCGCTGAGCGGCACCTGGTGGCGCTCGCCGGCCCGGCGCTGGTTCTACCTGGCCGCCGCCAGCCCCGGTAAGGAGCCCCGGGCCCGCGGCCCGCTGGTCGGCGTCAGGTTCGAGCGTGGCCTGCTACGGGCCACCGGCCCGCGGCCGCGCCGCCGCCCGCATGAGAAGGTGGTCCTCTCCTACGCCCGGTGAACCCGGGGTCGGTCAGCGATCGCTTACTTCGATCGTGCAGACTGGACGGGCCGGCCACCGTTTCGCCGGCCGCACGAGAGGGAGTCGTCCATGGGCAAGGGTCCGCTGTCCGGTGTCCGAGTGATCGAGTTGGCCGGCATCGGTCCCGGTCCGTTCGCCGCCATGCTGCTGGCCGACCTGGGGGCCGAGGTGATCCGGGTCGACCGCGCCACCGCCGCGGTGGGCGGCCGCACCGACCCCGCCGACTTCACCAACCGGGGCAAGCGCTCGATCGCGATCGACCTCAAGCACGAGCGGGGCCGGGACGTGGTGCTGCGCCTGGTCGAGGGGGCCGACCTGCTCATCGAGGGTTTCCGCCCCGGCGTCACCGAGCGGCTCGGGCTGGGCCCCGACGACTGCCTGGCCCGCAACCCCCGGCTGGTGTACGGGCGGATGACCGGCTGGGGCCAGGAGGGCCCGCTGGCGCAGAGCGCCGGCCACGACGTCGGCTACATCGCGGTCAGCGGGTCGCTGCACGCGATCGGGCGCGCGGGCGGCCCGCCGCAGGTCCCGATGAACCTCCTCGGCGACTTCGCGGGCGGCAGCATGTACCTGATCGTCGGCCTGCTGGCCGCGCTGCTGGAGTCCAAGACCAGCGGCCGGGGCCAGGTGGTGGACGCCGCGATCGTCGACGGCACCGCACACCTGACCACGTTCATCCACGCCTTCCTGGCGGGCGGGGTGTGGCAGGACGAGCGCGGCGTCAACATGCTCGACACCGGCGCCCCCTGGTACGACGTGTACGAGACCGCCGACGGCCGGCACGTCGCGGTGGGCGCGATCGAGCCGCAGTTCTACGCCGAGTTCATCCGGCGGCTCGGCCTGGAGTCCGCCGACCTGCCCGGCCAGCACGACCGCGACCGCTGGCCGGAGATGCGCGAGCGGTTCGCCGCCGCGTTCAAGGCCCGGACCCGCGACGAGTGGACCGAGGTCTTCCTGCCCGGGGACGCCTGCGTGGCCCCGGTGCTGTCGCTGCGCGAGGCCGCCGAGCACCCCTTCAACACCGCCAGGGAGGTGTTCGTCGAGGAGGACGGCCACCTGCAGCCCGCCCCGGCCCCCCGCTTCTCCCGGACGGCCGCCGGAATCGGCGGGCCCCCGGCGGCGCCGGGCGCGCACACCCGGGACGTGCTGGCCGACCTGGGCTTCGACGACGTCGAGGAGCTCATCGCCGCCGGCGCCGTCGTGCAGGGCTGACGCCCGGGCCGGCCCCGGCCGGGCGGCGCGGCGGGCGGGATGCCACGCTGTGCGGCGGCGGAAGGAGACCGGCACATGGCCGACACGGCACCGATACCCGTCGCCGCACCGATGGGCGGCACGGTCGAGAGCGTCGAGGTGACCGAGGGGCAGGAGGTCGGCGCGGGCCGGCCGCTGGTCGTCCTCGAGGCCATGAAGATGGAGCACGTGGTCGAGGCGCCCGTCGGCGGGATCGTCCGCGGACCCGCCGTGGCGCCCGGCGACGCCGTCGCCGAGGGCCAGCCCCTGCTGTACCTGGAGGAGACCGCCGTGGCGGCCGCCACCGCCGGGCCCGCGGACGATCCCGCCACCGGCGGGGTGGACCGGATCCGGCCCGACCTGGCGGAGGCGCTGCGCCGGCACGAGATCGGACTGGACGCGGCCCGCCCGGAGGCGGTGGCCCGGCGGCACGGCACCGGCCGCCGCACGGCCCGCGAGAACATCGACGACCTGTGCGACCCCGGCACGTTCACCGAGTACGGCGCGCTGGCCGTCGCCGCGCAGCGCCGTCGCCGTGATCTCGCCGAGCTGATCGAGAGGACCCCCGCCGACGGGCTGGTCGCCGGGGTCGGCGACGTCCACGGGGCGCCGGCCGTCGTCCTGTCCTACGACTACATGGTCCTGGCCGGTACCCAGGGCGCGGTGAACCACCTCAAGAAGGACCGGATGTTCGAGCTTGCCGAGCGGCGGCGGCTGCCGGTGGTGCTGTTCGCCGAGGGCGGCGGCGGCCGGCCCGGCGACACCGACACCGCCTCGATCTCGTCCCTCGACTGCATGGCGTTCCACCTGTTCGGCCGGTTGAGCGGCCGGGTGCCGCTGGTCGGGATCGCGGCGGGCCGGTGCTTCGCCGGGAATGCGGCGCTGCTCGGCTGCTGCGACGTGGTGATCGCCACCGCGGACGCCAACATCGGCATGGGCGGCCCGGCGATGATCGAGGGCGGGGGGCTGGGCGTGTTCACCCCCGAGGAGATCGGCCCGGCCGCCGTCCAGACCGCCAACGGGGTGGTGGACCTGCCGGTCGCCGACGAGGCCGAGGCGGTCGAGATGGCCCGGCGGTACCTGGCGTACTTCCAGGGCCCGGCGCGGGAGTGGACCGCCCCCGACCCGCGGGCGCTGCGCGGGCTGATCCCCGAGGACCGTAAACGGGTCTACGACGTCCGCGCCGTGATCGAGGGGCTGGCCGACACCGGTTCGGTGCTGGAGTTGCGCCGGGCGTTCGGCGCGGGGATCGTCACCGCCCTGGTCCGGGTCGAGGGCCGCCCCCTCGGGCTGATCGCCAACAACCCGGCGCAGCTGGGTGGGGCGATCGACCGCGACGCGGCCGACAAGGCGGCCCGGTTCCTGCAACTGTGCGACGCGCACGGGCTGCCGGTGGTCTCGCTGGTCGACACCCCGGGGTTCATGGTCGGCCCGGCGGCGGAGGAGACCGCGACCGTCCGCCACTTCGGCCGGCTGTTCGTCACCGGGGCGAACCTGCGCGTGCCGATCTGCGCGGTCGTGCTGCGCAAGGCGTACGGCCTGGGCGCGCAGGCCATGGCGGGCGGCAGCCTCAAGGTGCCGGTCGCGACCGTGGCCTGGCCCACCGGCGAGCTGGGCGGGATGGGGCTGGAGGGGGCGGTCCGGCTGGGTTTCCGCCGCGAGCTGGCGGCGATCGAGGACCCGGCGGAGCGCGCCGCGGAGTTCGAGCGGCTGGTCGGGGCGGCGTACGAGCACGGCAAGGCGCTCAGCGTGGCGACCGTGTTCGAGATCGACGACGTCATCGACCCGGCCGACACCCGCCGGTGGATCACCATGGCGTTCCGCGACCTGCCCGTGCCGCCCGAGCGCCGGGGTTTCGTCGACACCTGGTGACACGCCCCGTACGTTCCGCTGATTTCTGCCGCATACCGCTGGGTTTCGTCGGTGGCCGGGAACCGGCGGGTGGCCGGATCCCGTCTACGTCGGCGAAGTCACCCTTTTCCGTGATCTGGCGGACTACGGTGATCTCGCCCATCTCAGCGCAGGGCGTCCCCTGGAGGTGTCGTGTACAACCCGCCCCCCGCCGGGCCGCCGCCCGGCCCTCCGCCGGGGTTCCCGCCGCCCGGCTACCCGCCGCCCGGTGGCATGTACCCCGGCGGAATGCCGCCGGTCCCGCCCCGGCGCCGGCGTAGCCGGGCCGGCGCCTTCGTGGCGGTGGCGGTGCTGGTGGCGGTGGGCCTGGTCGCGGCGCTGGTCGTCGTGGTCGTGCTGGCCGGCGGAGGCGGCTGCGGCTCCGCCGGGACGACCCTCACCATGGTGTCCTCGCCGGAGAAGTACGGACTCGTCGCCGCCGCGGCCAAGGAGTACAGCGGTCGCGAGGTCGCCGGCGAGTGCGTCGAGGTCAAGGTCTGGAACAAGTCCTCCGGCGAGGCGATGGCCGCGCTCGCCCGCGGCTGGAACCCCCAGGTGGACGGCTCCCCGCGGCCCGACGTGTGGTCGCCCGCCAGCTCCGGCTGGGTGGCGCTGCTGCGGCAGCGGCTCGACCAGCGCGGCCTGCCCGACTTCGTGCCCCGGGAGACGCCCGGCATCGCGGTGTCCCCGCTGGTGATCGCGATGCCCCGGCCGATGGCGCAGGCGCTCGGCTGGCCCGGCAAGGAACTGGGCTGGGACGACATCCTGCGGCTGTCGCGCGACCCGCGGGGCTGGGCGGCCCACGGGCACCCCGAGTGGGGGGCGTTCAAGCTCGGCAAGACCGACCCCAACTTCTCCACCTCCGGGCTGAACGCGACGGTCGGCGCCTACTTCGCGGCCACCGGCAAGTCCGCGGACCTGTCCGCGGCCGACCTCGACCGCGGCGACGTCCAGTCCTACGTCCGGGGGGTCGAGGGCGCGGTCGTGCACTACGGCGACACCACGCTGACGTTCCTGGAGGGGCTGCGGCGGGCGGACGCGACCGGGGGAGGCCTGAAGTACGTCTCGGCGGTCGCGGTCGAGGAGGCCTCCGTCTGGTACTACAACCAGGGCAACCCGACGGGCGACCCCAAGCTGGCCGGGCGGAACCCCAAGCCGCGCACCCCGCTGGTGGCGATCTACCCCAAGGAGGGCACGCTCGTCTCCGACCACCCCTACGTCACGTTGACCGGCGGCGATTCCCGCCGGCAGCGGCTCGCGACCGACTTCCTGAACCACCTGCGCGGGACGGAGACGCAGGCCGCCTTCGGCCGGGAGGCGTTCCGCAGCTACGACAACCGGGCGGGCATGCGCACCACGCAGGCCAACGGGCTGCTGCCCGACCAGCCGCGGAAGATGATCGCGCCGCCCGCCCCGGAGGTGCTGGACCGGATGCTGCGCAGCTGGGAACTGCTGCGCAAGCGGGCGAACGTGCTCTTCGTGGTGGACGTCTCCGGCTCGATGAACGAGCCCGCGGGCGGCACGGGCCGCACCCGGATGGCGCTGGCCAAGCAGTCGCTGGTCAAGGCGGCCGACCGGTTCGTCGGGGTCGACCGGGTCGGGCTGTGGGAGTTCTCCACCGGGCTGAGCGGCCGGATCGACTACCGGCCGGTGGTGCCGGTCGGCACGATGACCGACGCGCACCGGGGCCTGCTCAAGTCCCGGATCAACGGGCTGACCCCGCGCGGCGACACCGGCCTGTACGACACCGTGGCCGCCGCGTTCGCCCATGTCCGCGGGCAGCGGCAGGGCGATGCGATCAACTCGGTGGTGGTCCTGACCGACGGCAAGAACGACGACAGCACCCGCGGCCTCTCGCTCGACCAGTTGCTCGGCCGGCTCGACCGGGCGAGCGGGGTGCGGGTGTTCACCATCGCCTATGGCACGGGCGCGGACCAGGGGGCGCTGCGGCGGATCTCCGAGGCGACCGACGCCACGGCGTACAACTCCAGCGACCCGGCGACGCTCGATCGGGTGTTGAGTAATGTGACGTCGAACTTCTGACCGGCCGCTGACCTGCGGGGTCTTCGGGAAGCCGGAGACCTCAGTCAGTGATCTACAATGTAAAGGCGTGGGGTGGAGCGCTTCCGAAATGTCCGGGGGAGTTCACCTTCACGTCACCGCGGCTTCACCGATCAATGATTAGGGCGCTGCCAAGTTGTCCGGCATGTCCAGCGCCCGCCTGCGGAGCCCGGGTCTGCTCGTCCCCCTGCTGCTGGCGACAGGGTGGCTGGTGGTCCTGGTCATGCATCTGCGCCAGCCGTTCCCCTCCGACCAGATCAACTACATGCGGACGGCCGCGCAGTTCCCCGACCCGCTGAACAGCGCCCTGACGCACCAGATCACCCGGTTCGGCCTGGTGATCCCGCTACGCCTGTCGATCGCCCTGTTCGGCTACTCGCAGGCGGCCTACTACTCGGTCGCGCTCCTGGGCTCCCTCGGGCTGCTGCTGGGCACCTACACCCTGGGCGCCCTGCTGTTCTCCCGGTGGGTCGGCGTCGTCGCGGCGATCGTGGTGGTGGCGGCGCCACCGCTGTTCATCGAGTCGTCCGACCCGCTGCCGGACGTTCCGGCGGCGGCCCTGATCACTCTGGCCCTGGCCCTGGCGGTGGCGATCAGACAGGGGAGAGTGCCGGTCCGCTGGTGGACGCTGGCGGGGCTCGGCGCGCTGCTGGGCTGGTCGTATCTGGTCCGCGAGTTCACGGTGTTCCTCTGGCCGCTGGTGCCTCTCCTGATCTATCCGCGGGTCCGCCGGCGCGGGCTGCTCCAGGTGGCCTGGCCGGTGGCGCTGGCCGGTCTCCTGGAGGCGCTGCTCTGCCAGGTGCTGTACGGCAACCCGCTGGCCCGGGTGCACTCCATCACCGGCCACGGGCAGGCCCCCTCGCCGCCGGCGATCGCCGCCACCTACCGCGACAAGCCCAGATCGGTGTACGTGCTGCGGCTGCCGGACGTGCTGGCCGAGCATGCCGGGAGCGGCCGGCTGGTGCTGCTGATCGTGTTCACCCTGCTGGGCGGCGCGCTGGCGGCGCTGCTGTGGCGGCGGGCGCCGCGCTGGCGGGAACTGGCCCTTCCCGCGGCCTGGTTCCTGGCGCTGTGGGTGCCGCTGGTACTGCTGGGCGGGGTGCTGGACCCGGCCGCGCCCAAGCTCCGGTTGCAGCTGATGCGTTACTGGTTTCCGATCTTCCCGGCGTTCGCGCTGGGCGGCGTGGGGCTGGTCTGGCTGGCCGCCCGCGAGGCGGCCGACCGGCTCTCCCGGCGGGCGGCGACGGTGGCGACGGCGCTGCCGGCCGTGCTGGTGCTGCTGCTGGGCGCCGTCACCGCGGGACCCGCGGTGCGCAGCTGGTGGGCCGAGTCCGGCACCCGGGCCGGGGGAGCGACCCAGCTCGCGGCGTTCCGGACGTGGATGTCCGAGCACGGGGACGGCGTTCCGCGCGTGTGGTCCGGGCGGCACACCGTGCGGCTGCTGGAGATCTACCGCCGGGGCCCGTTCGGCGGGGTCGCGTGGCAGGCCAAGCCCACCGCCGCCCTCATCGGAGGGGCGCGGCCGGCACCGGGTGACCTGGTGGTCTTCTACGACACCGACCGCGGCGCGCTGTGCGGGTTCTGCCGGCTGACCACCGAAGACATCTGGGGGAAGCCGCCCCGCCCCGAGGCCGGCTGGCGCGAGGTGTACGCCACTCCGGACAGGTTGCTGCGCGTTTACTCGGTGGGCACCGGCTGAGCCGCTCCGGCGCGGCACGGAATGCGCCCGCCGCCGCCCCGGTTGCCCAGAGTATGAGAGCGATCACGTTGTCGGAGTACGGCGGGCCGGACGATCTGGAGCCGGCGGAGTTCCCCGAGCCGAAGGTGGCGCCCGGCGAGGTCCTGGTCCGGGTGCGGGCCGCCGGGGTCAATCCGGTGGACTGGAAGATCGCGGAGGGCCTGCTCGACGCGCTGCTGGAGGTGCGCTTCCCGCTGGTCCCGGGCTGGGACGTGGCCGGGGTGGTCGAGCAGGTCGGGCTGGACGTCGAGGAGTTCTCGGTCGGGGACGAGGTGATGGGCTACATCCGCAAGGACACCGTCCAGCTCGGTGCCTACGCCGAACGCGTGGCCGCGTCCGTGCGGCTGCTGGCCCGCAGGCCGGCCGCGCTGAGCTGGGAGCAGGCGGCGGGGTTGCCGCTGGCCGGCCTGACGGCCTACCAGTCGCTGGAGCGGGTCGGGGTCGCCGCGGGGGAGACGGTGCTGGTCCACGCCGCGGCGGGCGGGGTGGGTTCGCTGGGCGTGCAGCTCGCGGTGGCCCGGGGCGCCCGGGTGATCGGTACCGCGAGCGAGCGCAACCACGGGTTCCTGCGCGAGCTGGGTGCCGAGCCGGTCGCCTACGGGGACGGGCTCGCCGAGCGGGTGCGGGAGTTGGCCCCCGAGGGGGTGGACGCGGCGCTGGACTTCGTCGGCGGTGGTGTGGTGGACCTTTCGCAGGAACTGCTGCGGCGGCGTGACCGGGTGGCGTCCATCGCCGATCCGGAGGCGGTCGCCAAGGGCGGCCATTACGTATGGGTGCGTCCGGATTCGGTGGATCTCACCGTGCTCGCGGACCTGGCCGACGCCGGCCGGCTCGACGTGCCCGTGGACCGGGTGTTGCCGCTGGCGGACGCGGCCGAGGCCTGGCGGTACAGCCGCACGGGGCGCGCCCGGGGCAAGGTCGTGCTCACCGTCGACTGAGCGGCGGTCAGGCCGGCGGGGCGAGCCGGGCGGCGATGGCGTCGAGGGTGCGCAGGATGGCGTGCGTCTCGTCCAGGGGCATCAGGGGTGATTCCAGGGCGCCTTCGCGCAGCCGGGCGGCGACCTCTTCGGCCTGGAAGGTGTAGCCGTGGCCCTCGAACGCGCACCGGAACGTCTCGGTGGGCGTTCCCGGCCGGTGCAGTACCAGGGCGGCGGGGTTGTAGAAGGGGGCGGGCAGTTCCAGCCGGCCCGCCGTGCCGACCACGGTGGCGGTCTGCGGGGACTCGGCCCGCAGGCCGCAGTGCAGCAGGGCGACCGCACCCGAGGCGTAACCCAGCAGGATGCCGGTGTTGGCGTCCACTCCGGTGGGGGCGTGGGCCGCGGTGGCCTGGACGGAGACGGGTTCACCCAGCAGCATCCAGGCGAGCGACAACGGGTAGACGCCGATGTCCAGCAGGGCGCCGCCGGCCAGACCGGGTGACCAGAGCCGGTGCTCGGGGTCGAAGGCGGCGGCGAAGGAGAAGTCGGCGTACACGGCCTCGATCCGGCCGATCGCGCCCTCGGCGACCAGCGCGCGCAGTTGCCGGATCAGCGGGTTGAACCGGGTCCACATCGCCTCCATGGCGAACAGGCCCCGGTCGCGGGCCAGCGCGATGATGTCGGCGGCATCGGCGGCGTTGGTGGCGAACGGCTTCTCCACCAGCACGTTCCGGCCCGCCGCCAGGCAGTGCAGCGCCGCGGCGCGGTGCGCGCTGTGCGGTGTCGCCACGTACACCACGTCGATCCGGTCGTCGGCGGCCAGGTCGGCCCAGGAGCCGTGGGCGGTGGCGATCCCGTACCGGTCGGCGAACGCGGCGGCGGTGGTGGGGGAGCGGGACCCCACGGCCGTCACCTCGTGGCCGGGCAGCCGTAGCAGGTCCTCGGTGAAGATCCGGGCGATCTGGCCCGTGCCGAGCACGCCCCAGCGGATCGGACGGTCGGTCATCTGCGCACCTCCGGCGGGCGCCCCCGGGAGCGGGCACCCGCCGGAGATCTTTCCAGCTCTACGGGCAGGCCGGGTACTGCCGGCGGCTGCCGGTGCCGGCGTCGTAGGCGGCCCGGTCGCTGAACTTGCAGCCGAAGTCCGCGGCTCCCGGCCGCAGCACGTCGTCACCGGCGGGGCGCTTCCCGGTGGTCGTCCACCGGACCAGGTCGTCCCAGGCGGTGCCGAGTTCGGTCGGGGTGAACTCGCAGTGCCCGGAGGCGCGGATCGCCCGCTGTACCACCAGGTGCGAGCGGCGGGCACGCTTGGCGTCCTGGAGGTAGAACTGCTCCATCGAGAACGGCACGAACAGGTCGCCGAGGTTGTGCAGGCTGAGCACCGGGCCGCTGGGCCGGCCGGTGATCCGCGGGATCTCGGTCAGTTTCGGCGAGTACCGGGCGAGGAGGTTGCGGGGCGCGATCCGCTGCACCTGCCGGTTGATGTTCACCGGGCTGCCGGGCGTGTAGCGGTCGAACAGGTTGGTGGCGACCTGCGCGGGGTCCTCGGCCAGGCCGGGGCCGGGCGGGGGTGTGGCCCGGGACAGCAGGAAGTCCTTCCACTGGGTGAATGCGCCGTCGGTGCCCGGGCGCGGCCCGCCGGTCATGTTGACCGTGATGGCCCGTAGTTGCCGGCCCTCGGGGTCGGTGAGCGCCGGGTCGTCGAGCCCCAGCGCCGTCTTGATCTGCGGCACTTGTACCGTCTGGTACTCGTCGGTGGGCGGGTACGCGCGGATGCCCGCCAGTGCCTGGGCGACCAGGGTGTAGCCGGTCAGCCAGTCGAACTGTTCCTGGTCGCCGAGCACCCCGCAGATCGGCAGGCCGGCCGCGTAGAAGCCCGGGTACTCCTCCATCGAGCGGCCGACGATGTGCCCGCCCATGGAGGCGCCGGTGATGTAGGTGCGGCCGGGCTTCCTGACCAGCCTGGCGAAGTGCAGTGCCAGGTCGCGGGTGCTCAGCACGCCGGCCTTGATGTCGTAGCCGTTGGCGTAGAAGGACGACGCGGCCCAGGCGTAGCCCTGGTCGAGCAGCTTCTGCCGCAGCGAGGGTGGGGAGACCGACAGGATGGGGGTGTTGCCGGCGTATCCGTGTGCCCACAGCACGAGCTCGCCGTTCCAGTCCGGCGGTACTTCGATCATGTAGGCGGCGTGCCGGTGGGCGCCCTGCAGTACTCGGGTGGGCTTCCCGTCGATGACGGCCGGGGTCAGCGGGGGGTTGTTGAACGTGTAGCCCGGTAGCGGCTGGTCGTCGGGGATCTGGGGGCTCTGGGGAGGTGCTGGCGGTTTCGGTTTCGCGGCCGCGGCCGCCGGGGAGCCGCCGAGCAGCCCGGCGGCCATCAGGGCCGCCATGGCCATGGCGAGGGTTCTGCGCATCCTGTGTCTCCTCGATGCGGGGTGGTGAATCGGCCCGTCCGCGCCGGCCGGGGTCGCACGGCGCCTCTACTGTGGGCATCCGACCTCCTCGCCGGTACCGAACCTGTGCGGCGGTACATACCGACTGGTCGGTTTCTGGCAAACTATGGCCGTGATCAGTCCCAGTCAATGGTGAGGAGACCCTTTGTGCCGGCACACAGGCAGCGGAGCGCCGCGCCCCGCAATCCAGTGGAGGACCGGATCCTCGCGGCGGCGGTCCGGCTGTTCGCCGAGCGGGGCTTCGACGGCGCCTCGGTCCAGGAGGTGGTGGACGCCGCCCAGGTGACCAAGGGGGCGCTCTACCACTACTTCGACTCCAAGGTCGACCTGCTCTTCGAGATCTACCATGCGCTGATCACCCGGCAGCTCGCCGACTTCGACCGGATCGTCGCCGCCGGGCTGCCACCGGCCGAGACCGTCCGGGAGGTGGTCGAAGCCCTGGTCCGCAGCACAGCGACGCATATCGACGAGGCCAAGGTCTTCACCCGCGACAAGCACCGGCTCGACGACCAGCGGATGCACGCCGTGCGCGCCGAGCGCCGCCGCTACCACGTCGCCTTCCGCGAGATCATCCAGGACGGTCAGGACGCCGGGGTCTTCTCCGCCGAAGCGTCGGCCGAGACGGTCACCTTCATCGTCTTCGGCATGGTCAACGAGATGCCGCTGTGGTACCGCGCGAACGGGCCCAAGCCCGCCGCGGAACTCGCCGCGGAGGCCGCCGCGTTCATCCTGGCCGCGCTGACCCCCCGGCCGGCGGGCGGCTGAGCCGGGGGGTCAGCGCAGGTCGAGCCGGACGGTGCCGCCGCGCGGCAGTACCGTCCCCGGGGCGGGGGACTGGCCGGAGACCGTGGTGCCCGACCCCTGCACCGTCACGAGCAGGCCGAGCTGCCCGGCCACCCCGCGCGCCTGCTGCGCGTCCATCCCGGTGAAGTACGGCACCGTCACCCGGGCGCTCGCGGCCGGGCCGTCCGGCCCGACCGACACGTACAGGGTCACCTGGCCGCCCGGCGGCAGCGGGGTACCGGCCCGGGGATAGGCGCGGACCACCTGGCCGGCCGGCAGCGACGACGGAACCCTGATCACGTCCGCCACCCCGAGCCGGCGGGCGGCCAGCCGCCCGGTCGCCGCCATCGAGTCCAGCCCCACCAGCGCGGGGACCGCCACGGCCCCCGCCGAGATCTGCTCGACGGGGGCCGGCTCGGTCGCGCGCCGGACCGGGGCGTGGGCCGGGCCGAGCACCAGGGTCAGTCCGAGCACGGCGGCGACCCCCACGGTCATCCCGCCGCCGAGCAGCAGCATGGTGCTCCCGGACATCTGCTGATCGGGCATCGCGTCCCCTTCCGGCCCGAGGGCGTGCGCCCCCGATGTGCCTTGGGACGCTCGTTCGCCCGCCCGGGTTCGGGACGATCACCTGCGGGTCAGCGCAGCAACTGGACGGCCCAGCCCGCGGTGATCGCGAGGGCGGCCACGCCGAGCAGGAACAGCCCGGCGAGCACCGCCCACCGGCCGGCCCGGTAGCTCGCCGGGACGTGGTCGGCGCCGCGCCCGCGGACCGGCCACGGGTCGCGCAGCGGAGCGGTGCCCGGCGCCGCCGAGCCGGCCTCGGCCGGGAGTCCCGGGGCGTCGTCGTCCACCGTCAGGCCGGTCACCCAGCCGACCAGCCCGGCCACCGCGGCCGGCTCCGTGCCCAGTCCCGAGCCGAAGCACCGCACCTGGGCGGAGAGCTGGTCGAGCGTGCGCAGCGTGTTGCCCAGGCCGAGCCGGTCGAGCCAGGCGCGGACCGCCGCGCTGTCGTCGGCGCGCCCGGCCAACTCGTTGCCGACCGCGGTCCGCGACAGCAGGTCGATCTTGGTGACGACGACCGCGACCCGCTTCTGCCGGCCCCGGTCGGGGCGCGACCGCAGCTCGTTGAGCACCCGTTGCAGCGTGTCGGCGGGATCCTCCTCCGAGGAGGCCGCGCCCTCGTCGACGGCGTACTGCTCGTCGTCGGTCAGCGCCCGCCGCACCTGGGGCAGCGCGAACGGGTCCACGACCAGCAGCAGGGTCTCGCCGTGGTCGAGGTAGCGCAGCGACTCCACCTGGGTGGCCCCGGTGAAGTGCTCCCCGGCCGGGTCGAACAGGTAGAGGATCCGGTGCCCGGCCCGGGGCAGTTCGACGTCGACCATGGTCGCCAGGGGCAGTTCCGGTCCGGTCTTGGCGAGCCGGCCGCCGCGCTCGAACTCCTGGACCGCCGCCGCGTACGCCTGGGCGTGCCCCTTCTCCACGAACGCCAGGCTGCCGCGCATCGCCCCGGCCCGGGCGTGCAGCGCCCGGACGGCCAGGAACATGAACGTCGTTTTGCCCGCTGCCGGGCCGCCCACGAACGGCAGTGGCTCCACCCGGACCCGGCCGATCCGGGCGGGCAGCCGGCCGTCGCAGTGCGGGCAGTAGGCGGTGAGCCGGAACCGGCCCAGCGGGATCGTGGTCGGTAGCCGGGCACCGCAGCGGCACACGTGCCGGAAGGCGCCTGCGGTGCTGGGCGTCAGCCGGCGGTGTCGCAGGCCGCACCCCGGGCACGCGTACACCGGCAGCGCGATCTTCTGGTAGCAGAACGGGTGCGGGCAGGTCTGCAGGATCCGCCCGTACGCCATGAAGAGCCGCTCCACCGCCGCCAGGACCAGCACGCACAGCAGCCAGCCGGCCAGCCCGGCCGCCGCGACCACCCCGTACAGCAGGGTGAGCGCCACCGCCAGCGCCGCCGCCGGGATCGCCGCGGTGACCACGCCCGCGCAGATCGCCAGCCACAGCGGGAAGGTGAAGAACCCCCACCGGCCCCCGGTGAGCAACAGCCGGGTGGTCTGCTCCAGTGCCTGCCGGGCGGTCCGGTAGATGTGCGGCCCGGCCGTCCGGGCGATGGACCACCAGTCGTGCCAGACCTGGCGCAGCAGGTAGTGGCGGTAGGAGACCTCCGGTCGCGGAACCGGGGACGGCCCGTCGGAGGTGCCCGGCACCAGCGTCCGCCACGCGTACATGTAGTACAGGCCCAGCGCGGCGACCGTGGCCGCCACCAGGACGAGCGGGAACAGCACCCGGAACACGACGACGAAGCCGAGCCACATGGCGGCCAGCCAGGCGACGGCCAGCAGCAGCACGAGGACGACCGGCATCGCTTCAGCTCTCCCGTCTTTCGGCCGCCAGCTCGCGGAGCGCGCCGCGCAGCTCGGGGAGGTCGCGCAGGTGCGCGTCCAGTTGCCGGTAGGTCAGCCGGCCGGCGGCGGTGTCGCGCGCCCAGTCCACCAGCCGGGGGTCGCTCGCGCCGAGCAGCCGCAGCCGCAGCGCGACCTCCACCAGCTGGTTGCGCCGTTCGGCTGCCGCCCCCCGGCCGCCCAGACCGCGGCCCGGCCGGTCGCGGAGCCAGTACCGGGTGAGCCGGGCGCGCACCGGCGGGTCCGCGGCCGCCAGCAGTTCCGCCTGGAACCGGGCCGTCCGCGCGGCCAGCGCGCGGGCCACGGCGGTCCACAGGCTTTCCGCCAGGTCGGGGGAGACGCCGGACAGCGTGCCCAGCTCCCGGGCCACCCGGTCGGGGCGCGGGTCGTCCAGCGCCGCCGCGCCGGCCAGTACGGCCGCGGCGTCCCGCGCCGCCGCCACGGCCGGGTCCTCGCCGGAGGGCCGGCCGTCGAGCGCGGCGCGGACCTGTTCGGCCAGCCGCAGCGTTCCGGGGGCGGCCAACTCCGGGCCGGTCAGGCGGGCGAACGCGCGGGACGGCAGCTCGGCCAGGCAGCCATGCCGGGCGAGGCCGGCCCCGCAGGCGGCGAGCACGGCCGTGCACTCGGCGACGGACGGCGCCGCCCGCCACACCGCGCGCAGCACCCGGCCGGTCTCGGCGTCCCCGGGGACCTGGGAGACCCGGTCGAGCCGCAGCAGCGTTTCGGTGACCGCGGGCCGCCGGTCGCGCCGCCGGCCCACCGAGCCCAGCACCCGGCGGGCCACCGCCGGAGCCGCCGCCCAGTCAACGCCCGGCCGGGCGTCCAGGGCGTCGCAGGCCGCGTCGGTCAGCACCCGCTCCAGGGTCTCCTCGTCGGCCGCGGCCAGCCCGGCGACCGCACCGGCGACCAGTTCCCCGGTCCAGGTGCCAGAGCCGGGGAGCGCGGCGAGGGCCGCGGGAAGGTCGGCGGCGCCGGCGCGGGCCCGGCCGGCCGCGGCCGACCGGATCTCCCCGGCCGGCACGGCCACCCCGATCTCCGCCGCCAGCGCGCCGATCTCGGCGACCTCGGTCAGGTCGGCCGCGGCGTGCAGCGCCTCGACCGCGACCGGACGCAGCCGCGCCGGGACGGCCGGGGACAGCTCCAGCCGGGGCACCCGCTCCCGGGCCTGGGCGCGCAGCCTCGTGTCGGTCAGGCCCAGTGCCGCGCAGCGCGCGCCGCACCGGTCGGCGGCCTCGGTGTCGCCGGTTCGCCGGGCCCATGCCCAGATCGCCAGGGCCAGGTCGAAGCCCATCCGGGGCAGGCCGGGCAGCAGGTTGTACCAGACCCAGTCGGGCAGTGCCGCACCGTGCCGGGCCAGCAGCCGTGCGGCGGCCGCCTCCTCGGCCCCGGTCAGCTCCGGGTCGTCGCGGCAGAGCGCCAGCAGCGCGGCGGCCCGGTCGAGCGCGGCGTCCAGCGCGGTGTCGGGGTCGACCAGCGCCAGCTCGCCCAGCGCGTCCAGCCCGGCCAGGTCGCCGTCGCGCCAGCAGCCGGCCACGGTGCGGGCGAACCGGCCGGGGGGCGGGCCCGCGGGAGGAAACGGCCCGGGCCGGACGTCGATCGCGGCGGCCGCCGCGTCGCGGTGCGCGGCCGCCCACGCCCCGGGTGTGGTGCCCACCACCCGGTGGTGCGCCGCGTCGGGGTCGGCGCTATAGGTCACGAAGGACAGCCGGGACGTCACCGCGAGCGGCAGCGAGTACGACACGACGGCGATCCAGCGGGCGACCGCGACGGCCTCGTCGCTGATCAGCACCACCCGGCCGTGCCCGCGCGCCAGCACCCCGGCGACCGCGCCGACCAGCCGGGCCAGCAGCTCGTAGGCCGCCTCCCCGGAGGCGGCCAGCCACTCGCCCAGCGCCTCGGGGTCGGACTCCGGGCCGGGTGTCAGGTCCACCGGCCCGGTCAGCTCCCCGTCGCCGGGGGCGTCGGCCCACAGCGCGGACTCCCACAGCTCGGCCGGGCGCAGCCCCTCCAGTTCGGCCGGTTCGGCCACCACGGCGTGGGCGAGGAAGTTGCCGTACCGTCCGGAGTAGTCGCGGCCCAGGTAGCGGGTCCGGACCAGCAGCGGCCGGCCGTCGAGCAGGTCGTAGGAGAACGCCACGGGGAACGCGGCCAGTTCTTCCTGACCGGGCGACAGCGGGGCCTCCGGCGGCGGCCGGTAGGTCAGGGACGGTGCCACGGCGGCCTGTGTCTCCGGGGGCAGGCCGGGGGTCTCCGCGACGAACTGGAAGCCGCCCCGCCCGGTCGGCCCGGACCGCGCCGAGGTGTAGTGCAACTGCCAGGCCACGCCGGTCAACCCCGGACCGCGTCGAGCATGCCGAACCGGTGCAGCAGCCACAGCAGCGGGTCCTCGACCCGGTAGGGTCGCACCCCGCCGGTGCCCACCCGGTCCTCGGTCGGCATGCCGCCCAGCGCCGACAGCCCGAACAGCGCGTACTCGGTGTACTGCTGCCGCAGGTAGATGTCGAGCTGCCCGGCGTGCCAGCCGTGCAGCAGCGAGCGGATCTGCTCGTCCACCGCTTCCCGGTCGTCGAGGTCGAGCACGGCCTGCCGGGTGCGGGTGCGGTGCAGCGCCGACTGCCGTTCGAACGTGGGCCGCAGCGCGTCGATCTTGGTGAGGGCGACCGCGATCGGCACCGGCAGCCGGTCGCCCGGGCCGGCCCCGCGGCGTTGCCGCAGCGCCTCGGTGACCCGGGCGATGACGTTGATCGGTTCGCTGTCGGGGTCGCCGGCCGTCACCGGTTCGGTGCCCTCGCGCAGCGCCGCCCGGGCCCCGGGGAGCTCCAGCGGGTCGACCAGGAAGATGATGGCGTCGGCGGCCTCCAGGTAGCGCAGGTGCAGGTCGCGCACGTCGCGGCTGCGCAGGTCCTCGCCCGCGGTGTCGAACAGCACCAGCGCCAGCGACTCGTTGGCCTGCCGGCCCCAGCGCGAGCGGCGGGACCGGGTCAGCAGGTACACCAGCGGCTCACGGGCGGCGGTGACCGCGCTCGCGGTGGTCGGCAGCAGCCGGCGCTCGTCGAACAGCGGGCGGGCGAAGTCGCGCTTGTACCGGTCGATGGTCCGGTCGTCGCAGGCCACCAGGGAGGTGTCGAGCTCGGTGCCGACCCGGTTCATCAGCTCGTGCAGCAGCACCGCGATGTAGGTGCTCTTACCGGCGTTCTTCGCCCCGACCAGGGCGACGATCCGGCCGGGGGTGTCGCAGTACGCCGACGGCAGCGGGTTGTGGCAGTCCGGGCAGACCCGGCGCCCGGTCGGCCGGCCGCAGTCGGGGCAGTCGGCGCGGCCCTTGGTGCCGGACGCGGCGAAGACGGGCGGCAGCGACGCGCCCGCGGGCGAGCCGAGGTAGGCGGCCAGCGGCTTGTCCAGCACCGGGGCGCAGCCGGGGCCGCGTCCGGACCGGCCCATGCAGCGGAACTCGATGCGCTGCCGGAGCACTCGGGCGAAGCAGTAGGGGCAGGTGATCGACCGCATCCTCATCCCTTGATCTGGAGGCGGCGGACGGGGGGGTCACTCAGTTCGATGTCCTCGTCCTCGGCGAAGCAGCGTAGCCAGTACGGGCCGGCACGGCGAGGCAGGGGCACCGTCAGCTCGCACGGCAGGCTCACTTCGGTCCACGATCCGACCGTCTCGCCGTCGCCGGGGCGCTGCGGCATCACCCGGCCCTCCCGCAGTACCAGCACCAGCCGGCCGATCTCGACGGGCCGGGCCGAGGCCGCGGTGACCGTGAGCGTCCGCCGCCACGGCGGCCCCGCCGTGGCCACGTCGTAGGTGACCAGCAGCCGTTCCGGGACGGTGAGCGCGACCGCCGGGCCCGTCATCCGGGCGTCGCCGATCAGGCCGGCCGCCGCCACCGAGACCTCCACCGGCTCGTCCTCGGGTGCGGGCAGCCGTAGACCGCCCTGGGCGTCGTAGTCGGCCCGGGAGATCGCCGTCCGTTCGGGCGACGCGGACCCGATCCGGTACGTCAGCTCGACCTCGGTGATCCCTTTGGGCCAGTCGAAGCCCAGGTGCACGGCCGGGCCGCGCCGTTCGGCGAGCAGCCCACCCGGCGGCGGCAGGTCGATGTGCCGGTGGCACGCCCCGATCGCCGCGGTGGTGCCCGCCACGGTGACGGCCAGCAGCCAGCCGCTGGAGCCGGTGCGCACCGCCGTGCCGCGCACCGTGGGCTCGGCCGGCAGCCGCTTGCTGACCTGCCGGAGCTCGGCCACCGGCAGCAGCGCGCTGCGCGGCCACGGCGGCGGCTCGCGCAGCAGCACGAACTCGGCGGTGCCGCGGCGGGGCGGGGTGAACGTGATGATGACCTGTTCGGAGTCGGCCGGGTCGGGCCGCACCTGGAACTCGTAGATCGGGTCGGGGGGTGCGTTGGGCGTGGCCGAGATCCGCACCCCGGGGGTCTCCACCTCCCGGCCGTCGGGGCCGAGGTAGACCGCGGCGATCCGGTAGTGGTGCGTGACGCCGTTGGAGACCCGGTCGCGGAACCCCTCCCGGTCGGCCGGGACCGTGACCCCGTCGCGCACCACCACCACGCGGGCGGCCTCGGCCGGGCACTGCCAGCGGCCGGTCACCACCCCGTCCCCGGTGGTCAGCTCGACCGCGGCGGGCTCCGGCCGGACGAACACCGGCCCCGCCGTCGCGGGCGCCGTGGTCGCCTCGCCCCGCCGCGCGAACACCGCGTAGAACAGCGGGACGTTGGCCGGCGGCCGGTCGTCGTGCGCGCCCGTCCGGCCCGCCGGCACCGTGTCGCCGTCGGCGGGGTCGTGCGGCGCCCGGTCGCGCCGCCGGACCACCAGGTAGCGCAGCTCGCCGCCGGTGGACGGCGACTCGGCCCACGACAGCCGGGCCCCCCGGCCGTCCGGCACCGCGCGCAGCCGGGGCACCGGCCGGGGCGGCAGCCGGCGCAGCCGTTCGTCGGCGCCGGGCAGGTCGCGGACCAGGTGCAGGGCCTCGGTGAGCAGCTGCCAGGCCCGGTCGGGGTCGACCTCGGACTCGGCGGCCTCGCGCAACCGCAGCGCGGCCGCCAGCCGCTGCCGGGCCTCGGCGGCCAGCACCTGGGCCTCGCCGGCGTCACCGGTGAGCTCGCCGGCCGGCAGCCCGGCCCGCTCGGCCAGCAGTGCCGCCGCGTGGGCCTCGCCCGCGTCCAGCAGCGCGCGCAGCCGGCCGGCCAGCCCGCCTGCGGGGGCGGCCTCCCGCAGCACCGCGAACACCAGCCGCCGGGCGTCGCCCGGTTCCACGCCCAGGCCCTCGATCGCGTGCCGGAGCAGCGCCCGCTCCGACGCCCGCTGCCGGTACCGCTCCCGCAGCCGCTCCACCACGTCGTAGCGGATCAGCGCGTCCGGTTCGCCGGCCTGCCGCAGCACCGCCAGCACCGTCCCGGCGTGGGTGGAGCTGGTGTCGCGCGGCCGGCGCGCCCACTCGGCGGCGACCGCCGCGACCGTCTCCGCGTCCAGCCGCACGCCCGGCGCTGCGAAACCGTCCAGCACCCGCATCGGGCCGGTGAGCCGGGGACCGAACAGGAAGTCGGCCAGGTGCCGGTGGCCGAGCACGTCCAGCGACTCGCGGGCCTTGGGGTATCCCTGCGCGGGCGGGCTCGTCGCCAGCGCGTCGGGCTCGCGGATCTCGATGCCGTCCTGCTTGGCCAGCGCCTCGAGTTCCGCGCCGGTCACCCCGCCGGAGCGGGCGATCACCGCCACCTCGGCGGGCGCCACCAGCCGCAGCGAGCCGGCCGCGTCCACCAGCCGGGACCGTGCCTCGGCCCGGCGGCGCTCCGTGCGTTCCCGCCCGCCGCGCAGCCGGGCCGTCAGCGGGCCCAGGTCGCCTCGCTCGGCCGCCGAGAACAGCGGCGCGAGCTGCCGGTGCTCGGCCTCCAGCCGGTCGATCAACTTGCGGTACTTCAGCTGCCCGCGGGCCCGGCGCCAGCACTGCCGCACCTGCTTGACCTGGGCGGTCACCTCGGCGGCCCGGAGCGGTTCGCGCAGCCGGTACCGGACGCGCAGATCTTCCGGCGGCTGGTCTCCGGCGGCCCGCGCCGGTTCCAGCACCTCCCGCTTGTACTCCTCGTCGACGTTCATGACCGCGTCGGGGACGCGCTCAGCTCACCCGGACGCGGGAGAGCGCGGCGCGGGAGCGTTCGACCTCCTCCTCGGACATCCCGCCCACGTCGACCTTCAGCTCCAGCCGGTCGCCGGTCTCCTTCTCGACCGCGGTGACCTCCAGCAGGCCGGAGGTGTCGAGGGAGAAGGTGACCTCGATGGGCCAGCCGGCCTGCTTGCCCGCCGGGACCCGGACGACCCCGGTGGCGATCTCGTTGTTGTCGGCGGGCTCCTCGGACTCCACGCTGCCGGCCTGTTCCATCACCCGGACGTCGGCGGCGGTCTGGTCGTTGTGGACCGTGAAGAAGTCCTCGGTACGGGCGGCGGGCAGTTCCTCGTTGGCGTGCACCAGATGGGCGACGTGCTCGGTCTCGGTCTCGCGGTCGACCACGACGATGCCGAAGGCGCGGGAGGCCACCGTCTTGATCTGCCGGCCCGCGATCTGCCGCTGCTGCTCGGCCGACAGCCCGGCCCGGCCCGCCATCTCCTCGGCCTGCTGCTGGGCGCCCTGCTGGATCAGCCGGCGGAACGTCTCCTCGAACGCGTACAGCGCGGCGCCCTTGGCCACGGCCAGGTCGGGGTCCTGCAACCGGGGCGGCAGGTCGAGCTCGGCCTCCAGCCGGGCGGCCACCGCGGGCATCTTGGTGGACCCGCCCACCAGCACCAGGTCGTCGTACTCGTCGACGCCCTTCTCCGCGGCGGTGGCGAGGGTCCGGCCGGTGATCTCGATGGTGCGGTCGAGCAGGTCCCGGGTGAGTTCCTCGAACTTCTCCCGGGTCAGCTCGACGGCCGCGACCCGGCCGTCGTGCATCACCCGCACCGTGTGCTGGGTGCGCGTGGTCAGTGCCTTCTTGGCGTCCTCGGCGTCGCGGCGCATCTGCTGCTCGGTCTGCTTGTCGTCGAGTGGGTCGCCGGCGTCGGGGTGTTCCTCGCGGAACCGTTCGGCGAGGTACTCGACCGTGCGGGCGTCCCAGTCGGCGCCGCCCAGCTCGTGGTCGCCGTCGGTGCAGACCACCTCGATGTGGCCGCCGCGCAGCGCGATGACCGTGGTGTCGAACGTGCCGCCGCCCAGGTCGTAGACGAGGATGGTGCGGTCTTGTTCCGGGTTGAGCACCCCGTAGGTGATCGCGGCGGCGATCGGCTCGGAGATGATGTCGATGACGTTGAGCCCCGCGATCCGCCCGGCCTTGCGGGTGGCGTCGCGCTCGGCCGCCCCGAAGTAGGCGGGCACGGTGACGACCACGTCGCGGGCGTCCTCGCCGGTGACGGTCCGCGCGTCGGTGGCCAGCTTCAGCAGGATGAACGCCGACAGTTCCTCGGGCGTGTACTCGAACCCGTGGATGGGCCGGGTCACGTCGCGACCCATGTCCCGCTTGATCAGGCTCACCACGTTGTCGGGTTCGAGGACCGCGGTGTCCTTCGCGGCCTGCCCGACCACGACGTTGTCGCTGGACTCGAAATAGACCACCGAGGGCGTGGTGTCGGTGCCCTCGATGTTGCGCAGGACCGTGGGACGTCCCACCTCGTCGATCGCGGCGATGCAGGAGTACGTCGTCCCCAGATCGATCCCGTAGACAGCCATGTCTCCTACCTAGTGGGCTTCGTCGGGTTGTGGCGCGGTGCTCGTGGTGTCGGCGTGCAGCCGGCCGATGACGACCTCAGCCTTGCGCACGACCTGGCCGCCCCGCTCGAATCCGTCGCTGCCGGCGGTCAGCACGGTGTCGTGACAGGCGGGGTCGGTGACCGGCCGGGTACTGACCGGCCGGTGCCGCGTGGCGTCGTAGTGGTCGCCCTCGGTGACCTCGAACCGGTCGATGCCGGTCCGGGCCAGCGCTTCGGCGATCTCGTCGGTCACCGCGGCCAGCAGCGGCGCGACCAGTGCGGGGTCCGGACGCTCCGGGCCGTTCCACCGGGTGGCCTCCCGGCGGAGCATGTCATGCAGCCGGAAGAGCGCGGAGCGGACCGGTTCGTACATCACCTGGAGCTCGCCCCGGCGCAGCGCCTGGACCTCCTCGTGCAGCCGGTCGATGATCGCCTCCCGGTGCGCGGCGCGCTCGTTGTCGCGTTCGACGGTCGCTGTCAGGGCGGCCAGCGCCGCGCGGATCTCTGCAAGTTCCCCGATGTGGGACCCCTTGTCTGCGGGCAGCTCCTCGGCACTCGACACGTGCAGTAACCCTAACGGCCGGTATCACTGGACGATAGCCCTTCTTTGCCATTTCGTGACCCACCTGCAGCTCGGTGGCGGAAGGTGACCGTTGTGCGGCTTATCGACCTCGACATTGCGGGGTAACAACAAGGAAACGTCTGTAACACAACCTCAAGACGACGCAGGTGGCAGGAGGTGGCGATGTTGTTGCGGATCAGGGTCAGATTGCCTGACCGTCCCGGTTCGCTGGGCAAGGTGGCGCGAATCCTGGGGGTGGCCGGGGCCGACGTGGTGCAGATGGCCGTGCTGGAACGTGACAGCGGGCGCGCGCTCGACGACTTCACCGTGGCCTGGCCCACCGGGGCGAGCATCGACCGGCTCTGCGAGGGGCTGGCCTCCGTACCCGGCGTCGAGATCATCGGGATCTGGCCCACGGCCGAGCCGCAGGGCGCCTTCCCCGACGCCGCGCTCGTCGGCCAGCTCGCGAGCAACCCCGAGGACGGCCTGACCATCCTGGCCGACGCGGTGCCGGGCATCCTCAGCGCGGACTGGGCCGGGCTGGTGCTGAGCGATCCGGAGGACCCGGACGCGCTGATGATGGTGCACACCAGCCTCGGGGTCTTCGCCGACATCGACGTGCCCGAGGTGCACCCGCTGCGGGCCCGGGCGTTCACCGGCTCCGACGGCACCCAGTACGCGCTCGCCCCGATCGGTGGCGGCACGCTCGTCCTGCTGATCGCCCGGACCGGGGCGCCGCTGTTCCACCGCAGCGAGGTGTTCCGGCTGGAGCAACTGGTCGGCGCCGCCGAGGCGGTGCTGGGCGGCGGACTCGCCGCGGTGATCGGCCGGCTGGGGACCGTGCGGGGTCCCCAGCGCGTTACGCGGTCGTAGCGCGCTGGAAACCCCCGTGGTGGCGGGGGTGGCCTAGGCTGGGGGGAACGGCTTTCGGTGCGGCGGCGCGGTCGCACCGAAGCCGTTTTCGCGTCCGGACTGTCGCGACGCCCTCCAACATTTTAGAGTCGGGTTCTAGAACATGATCCGGTTCGCTCGGAGGTCCCCCCGCCATGGCAGTCCTGCTCCGCCCGCACGCCGAAGCCAGCCCCGACGAGCCCGCAGTCACGGACGAATGGGGGGCGCTCACCTGGCGCGAGCTCGACTCCCGGGCCGACCGGCTGGCCGGCGCGCTGCGCGGCCTCGGCCTGCGGACCGGCGACGCCATCGCGATCCACTCCGGCAACCGCCGCGAGTACTTCGAACTGATGGCGGCCGCCACGCACATCGGGCTGCGCTACGTGCTGGTCAACTGGCACTGGACCGCCGAGGAACTCGGCTACGTGCTGACCGACTCCGGCGCCCGGGCGCTGTTCTCCGAGGCGTCGTTCGCCGCCGTCGCCGCGGACGCGGCCGAGGGACGGGACCTCCTCGCCCGGGTGGCGATCGGCGGCGAGATCGACGGATTCGCCCCCTACGAGGGGTTCCTGGGCGGCGGTCCGGACGGCGAGCCCGCCGACCAGGTGCTGGGCGTCCCCATGATCTACACCTCCGGGACCACCGGGCGGCCCAAGGGCGTCACCCGCAAGCTGATGACCGCCGGCATCCCGCTGGACGCGATGCAGTTCCTGGGCGAGGTCCTGGGCGAGGTCCTGCACATCCCGGCGCGGGGCCGGTCGCTGCTGGTCGGGCCGGTCTACCACTCCGCGCAGTGGCTGTACTCGTTCGTCCTGCTGCTCGGCGGGCGCTCGGTGGTGATGCGGCAGCACTTCGATGCGGCCGAGACGCTGCGGCTGGTCGACGAGTACGCGATCACCAACGTGCACCTGGTGCCCACCCAGTTCGTCCGGCTGCTGCGGTTGGACCCCGAGGTGCGGGCCGCGTTCGACGGCACCAGCCTGGCCGCGGTCTGGCACGGTGCCGCGCCGTGCTCGCCGGAGATCAAGCGGCGGATGATCGACTGGCTGGGCCCGGTCGTGCACGAGTACTACGGCTCCACCGAGGCCGCCGTCAACACGGTGGTCACCGCCCAGGAGTGGCTCGAACGCCCCGGCACGGTGGGCCGGCCGCTGGCCACCAGCGAGGTCCACATCCTGGGTGAGGACGGCGAGCCGGTCGCGCCGGGGGAGCGCGGCCAGATCTGGTTCCGCTACGTCAGTGGCGACGACGTGGAGTACTGGAACGACCCGGAGAAGACGGCTTCGGTGCACCGCCCCGACGGGCTGTTCACCACCGGGGACATCGGCTACTTCGACGAGGACGGCTACCTGTTCCTGGCCGACCGCGCCATCGACATGATCATCAGTGGCGGGGTGAACATCTACCCCGCGGAGATCGAGAACGTCCTGATCACCCATCCCGCGGTCCGCGACGTCGCGGTGTTCGGGGTGCCGGACGAGGAGTTCGGTGAGCAGGTCAAGGCGGCGGTGGAACCGTCCGACGGCGTCGAGCCGTCCGACGCGCTCGCCGCCG
This sequence comes from Actinomadura craniellae, assembly GCF_003289645.1. Classification (GTDB taxonomy): domain Bacteria; phylum Actinomycetota; class Actinomycetes; order Streptosporangiales; family Streptosporangiaceae; genus Actinomadura_D; species Actinomadura_D craniellae. Next base: position 200,027 of record NZ_QLYX01000017.1, read on the forward strand.
AACTCATCGCGCACTGCCGCGCCGCCCTCGCCGGCTACAAGGCGCCCCGGTCGGTCGACTTCGTCGCCGAACTGCCGCGCACCCCCACCGGCAAGCTCTACAAGCGGCTGCTGCGCGACCCCTACTGGGAGAAGGACCGCGCGATCTAGCTGTTCTGTCCTGACAGGTTGGTGACGCGGCTGGCGGGTGGTTGGCCGTCCAGGGCGGTGTGGCCGCGGTGGTGGTTGTAGGTGTGGAGCCAGGTGGGGAGTGCTTGGCGGCGTTGGGTTTCTGAGGT
>NZ_QLYX01000018.1 GCF_003289645.1 Actinomadura craniellae
ATACAGCCGCACGGCTCGTTCACGCAGCTCATCGGGGTACTTACGGGGTGGTGCCACGAAAACTTTCCTTCCAGGTCTGAACGATCAGACCAGGTCTGGAACTCTCCGGCAAAACGGGGGAAGCTCATACTGCCTGGAGTCCCACCGATAGGACGCCCACCCGGAACACCGGAGGAACCACCGACCGGACGGCCACCACCGGCGATCACTCCTCCGGGAGGCAGCGCACCACTGGATCCCGTGCCAAAGAAACCACGCGTACCGCCGTTCGCACCGCCCGCGCCCGGCCCACCTGGACGGATCCCGCCTGGCCCCGAACCTGCACCAGGCGGGATCGGGCTCACCCCGCCGGGGAACGTAGGTCCGAAACCGCTCGGCCCCCCACCTCCCGGCCCCAGGCCTCCTGGAGAACCAGGAGGTCCTCCGGTCGGCATCCCGCCCGACCCACTTGGTCCGGTGGGCGGGGCATCCGCGAGCTCCGACGAACCAGGCGCTTCGTAGGGAAGTGGTGTTATCTCACCGAGCCCTCCCGGGGCCGCTCCCCCACTGCCTGGGGAAAGCGAGTGCCCACCGTTCCCTCCTGGGGAGGTGGAGGCAGCGCCACTACCGAAAGGGGAGCCGCTACCTACAGAACCTCCAGGGGAGATCCCACCGCCGCCTCCGCCAACAGGGCCACCTCCGATCCTTTCTCCACCGTCCTCCGGCAGGTTGAGGATCACGATGTCGGGGAGTTGCGCGTAGGCGGAGGCCAGGTCGGTGTTGGTTTTGGCCAGGTGTTGCTGGGCCAGCTTGTCGTCCGCGTCCTGCTGCGTCAGGGCGGATTTGCTGGGGACCAGGACGCCGAGCGGGTCCGGGCCGCTCCTGGCCGGCAGGTCAGCCTGGGACATCTTGAGTGCGCCGTTGGCCTGGGTCATCCCGGACTGGAACTTCGCGCTCGCCTGGGCCAGCACGCCGGCCGCTTTGCCCAGTAGTCGCATGTCGCCGAGCGCCAACTCCTGCGCGTCGCCCTCCCACACGTCGGTGAGGCGCTTCAGGTGGGCGTTCAGGCCCTGCTCGGCCCGTTCGAAGGCCTGCTGGGCGTGGGCGTACGCCCGGCCGATGGCTTGGAGGGCGCCGGGTTCGGCGCCGCGGATGAACGCGGCGATCGCGTCATAGCCGTACTGCGCCGGGTTCCCACGCCCGAGTTCACCGACCCTGACCGGATGTTCCAGCCGTTCACCACCCATGTATCACATCCCCCGTTCACCACGGCGGCGTGTCGGAGAGCCCGGGGCTCTGGCCGACGCGCCGGTTGATGTCGGTCGAGGCCAGTTCGGCGCGCGCGTAGTTCGCGGCCGCCTGCTCGATCCTGCGGATCGCCGCTTCGTAGACCTGGCAGTAGCGCTGCATGCCCGTCACCAGGTTGCGGTGTGAGCCGTCGACCTTCGTGCCGAGTTGCTTGGCCACGTCCCAGCCGCCGACCCGTCCCCCGGCCGGGGAGCCGCCCTGCAAGGTGCTCAGGGCGGTCTTGAGTTCCTGCAGGTCCTGCCGCATGGCCTTGGCGACCTTGAGCAGTTCGTCACGCCGGTACGCCACCGTCCCTGATCCGCTGCCCGGGGTTCCGGGCGGTGCCGGCCAGGGTGTGGCCGGGCGCGGCCGGGGGTCGAGCAGGTGGGCAATGATCTGTCGCGGGTCCTCGATCGGGTCCTGCGGCGGTGTCATCGCGGCTCCTCGGTTCGGGTCAGGTCCAGAGGTTGGTGTTCACGTTCTCCGCGCGGCGGTGGATGTCGTGGGAGTCGCCGATCGCGCCGCCCATGCCCTGGACGACCGCGGTCATCCGGGCGGCGGCCTGGTTCCAGCGGGCCTGGGCCTGGGTGTAGGCGGCCCGGGCGTCGCCGTCCCACTCGGCCAGGTGGGTGCGGATGTCGCCGTCGAGCTGGTCGAGGGCGGCCTTGAACTGGTTGAGGGCGTTGACGAAGTTGGCCTGGCCGTTCTGCATGCCACCGAAGTTGACGAGCGTGTAGTCACCCATGATCGAATCCTTCCGGGGTCAGACGCCGCCGTTGAGCAGGCCGTGGAGGGGACTGATGGTCTGGTTCTTCTCGCCCTCGGCCGCCTGGTACTTGAGCTGGGTGTCGACCAGCTTCTGGTGGATGATGTTCAGGTCCTGCAGGACCTTGGCGAATTCGCTGTCGAAGAGCTGGAACACCTTGGCGAAGGCGACGGCGGACTCACCCTTCCAGGCCCCCATCAGCTCGGCCTGGTGACCGTGCAGCTGGTTCTTGATCTTGTTGATCTGACCGTGGGCGGCCTGGACCTTGCCGGCCGCCTGCTTCATCTGTTCCTGACTGTGCGCTGACTGGGGAGCCACTTCAGAACCTCCTGAGGACGTCGACCGGCGATCGCATCACGACGTGAGAAAGCACGTAGACCCCGGCCGTTTCCCCGTAGCAGCGGCCCCGCGACGCACCCCGCGATTAATAGAAAACGATTTTAGAAGCGCCCCATCCAACTGTCTACCTGATAGATGCACGCTCAACCGCAATGCAATTGCAGCAGCTCCCCCGACGATCCATCGAAAGCGTCTGACCTGGGAATATTGATGATCTCCGGTTCGGGTCCAGAACCAGAAAGTCAGCACCACCTGCCGAACTGGCCACATCCGGTAACGGCGATCATGAATCTGGACATCACGGGCCAGGACGTACCGGAGTAAGCGCGGCATTGGCCGCCAAGACCGGACCTTCAGGCATCAGCTGCAACAGATTCCCCGGCATCGGCACCGCCGACCTGACCAGATAGCCCAATTTTGTCAAGTCCTCCTCTGTCGGAACCGGATAGCGCACGCCCTGCCCGGTGACCAGATAGATCGCCTGCGGCCGCTGGCCGGGCCCCGGCAGCAGCCCGGCCACCGTCCCTCCACCGGGGAGCACGACCTGGTCCAGGCCACCCCGGCCGACGGGGGCGCGGGGGGCCGGCAGCGACCCGCCCAGAACGAGTACAGCCCGGGTCGAGAGCCGGGCGGCGTCCCGGTATACCGCGCACAGCGGGGTGCCCGGGTCGTACGGCACCATCTCGGGCATCGTCTGCGGCAGGTTCCTGTCGTGGACGGTCGTCGGAGCGGGGTGCGCGCCCGCGACGGCGGCGCTGATGTCGCGGTGCCGGTCGAGCACGCCCCGGCCCCGCGGGTCGGCCAGCAGCAGCCGGGCCTGGGTGGTCGAGATCCCGGCCAGTCCGCCGGGCAGTTGCACGTACCAGCGCTCCTCCCCGCCCGCCACCGCCGCGACTCGGTAGACCTGGCCCACCAGTGCGGCAGCGCCGTCCGGTCCGGGCACCCGCTCGCCCCGGTCGGGGATCTGCGGGGCCTTGAAGTCCGGGCCCTGCGGCAACCCGTTGAGCCACCGGACGTCGACCGGCACTGGCTGGTCGTTGCCCAGCACGCGTACCTCGCCGGGCGAGACGCTCAACCGCTTGCCGTCCCAGACGAGCCAGGCCCGCCCCTCCGCCTGGACCAGCACCGCCCGGTCGCCGGGCAGGACCCGGCCGCCCACGTCCCGGCCGCCCACCAGCGAGACGGTGGGGACGGGCGGCGATCCGGTGGTGTGGAAGCACAGCGACCACGGCCCTCCGGCGAGCTTGCGCGCGTCGGGCAGCGCGTCCGGTGCGCCGGGGATACCGGTCACCGGGCCGCGGTCGTACCGGGCCAGGGACTTGCGGGAGACCGAGCGGTGCTGGACCTGGCCGCCGGGCATCGCCAGCCGGGCGGAGGCGTAGTTGAGGAACGGGATGAGCTTGCGGTCCGCAGCGCTGTAGCCGTATTTGGCGCCCGTCTCCTTCTCGATGATGAGGGTGCCCGGCCGGTCGAGGCCGCGTGCCCCGCCCTTGAACACCAGCCCCCAGATGCCGAAGCCAGCGGCCACCACCACCGCCACCATCGTCCCTGAGATCGTGGCGACGACCACCCGCCGGATCGGTGACTCGGCCACGTCGGGGCGGCCTTGCAACAGCGCGAGCGCCACCCGCTGGGTCATCAGCCGGTGCGCCTGGTGCAGGTCCTTACGAGTTTGCATGGGCCCTCACCCGGACAGGCCACGAAGCCACGAGTACAGACCGAGCAGGCCGAGCGCCAGCGGGATGAGGCTGGTAACAAGCGCCAGGTCCAGGAGGTCTCCCGCCCGGCCCCAGAACGGCGTCGGTCGGCCGGCGGGCAGCCGCAGTGCCATCCCGAGGATCACCCCGGCGGCGACCAGCAGCGGCAGCAGGACGGTCAGCGCCGCCGCGCCGGGGGAACCGCCGGCGGCTCCCTCCAGCGCTGCCACGGCGAGCCCGGCCAGCCCGACCACGAGCATCCACAGCCGCTGTGCGCGCCCGTGGAACACCCGGGCCCGCAGCAGCAGGACCGCGGAGAGCACGACGCTCATGGTGTGCGGCAGCCAGCCGTCGGCCGTGATCAGGAACGCCTGGCCGGCAAGGGCCATCAGCCCGACGCCGGTCACCAGCCCGGTCGCGAAGCGGTCGGCCTCACCGGTGCGACGCAGCACGGTCGGGCCGTCGAACGGCCGGGCGGCACTGCGCAGTTCGTCCGCGTCGGCCGGGACGGGCGGCAGTGGCAGCCGGGCCAGCTTGAACGCCAGGGACGGGATCATCGCGGTCAGCACCACGCCCGTCGCCGCGGTGAACGCCGCCACCCCGACCGGGCTCAGCCCGAAGCCGGCCACGCAACCGGCCCCGGCCACCCCGAACAGCGCCACACCGCCGATGCCCAGGAAGTTCGGCAGCCCCTCGGCGATCGCGAATCCGGCGGCGACCGCCACCAGGCTCACCGCGGCGAACGCGGCGAGCAGGTGTAGGGCACCCAGGGAGGGCAGCGGTACCGGCCGCGCCGGGGCGAGCAGCCCGCCGAGGAACGCGTACGGCAGCGCGCAGTAACCGAGCACGGCGCCGGCGGCCGCGTCGCCGGCCGCCCGCGACAGCAGCGCGCCGACCCCGACGAGCAGGACCGCCATGACCCCGGTGACGATCGCCATGAGCGTCCAGGGCGGGCCGGCCAGCGACGGCACTGCCAGGCCCGCCGAGAGCACCGCGGCGGCCGCCGCCAGGCCGAACCGGCGGGTGGTTTCGGGTCGCCACCGGTCGGGCCGGTCGTTGACACCGGTGGCGATGACGTCGGCCACGTCGTCGAAGGCGAGTTCCGGCAATTGCGAAAGTTGGGGACGCAGATACAGCACCTCGCCGTCGCGCACGCCTAACGTCGCGAGGGACTGGGCCGAGCTGAAAGGCGCTTCGTCCAGGCGCTGGAGCGCCCACCCCGAATGTGTCAGGCCACTATCGGCCAGATCCTGGCCTGACGCCTGAAGCAGTGTCGGCAATAGCTGGGCGAGTGGTATGTCCGCGGGAATCGACAGGTCGATACGGCGTCGTGGAGCCATGATGGTCACCCGGCAGAGGTCGTTCACCCTGGTGTCCTCCCTGATCCGGCGATGCCACTCCCGCTGCATACCCGCCCGTCAAATCCTATTTGCACCCTTATCACCCCGTATCTTGCAATAGCAGGAATCACTAAGATGCCGGATTATTCACTACCAGGGCTGACCGACTACTGCCAGTGCAAGTAAGGGATCCACCGGAGTGAGCACGATCTTCATCAGGCGCCCCGAGCGCCGCCCATCACCCCGAATACCGCAGGGCGAAATCCTGCTCGAACCGCCGCCGGAAATACCCGAAACGATCTCCCAGGGATTCACCCAGGCCCTCGTCTACCTGCCCATGGCGGCGAGCGGCGCGGCGATGGGAATGATGTTCCTCGGCGGCAGCGGCGCCGGGAACCCCGTCATGTACGCCGCGAGCGGGCTGTTCGCGCTGTCGATGGTGGGCATGGCGTTCGGCACGATGGGGCAGGGCGCCGGGGAGCGCAGGCAGCGCCTCAACGGAGCCCGCCGCGACTACTACCGCTACCTCGGCCAGGTCCGGAAGAAGGTCCGCACGGCGGCCCGCCGGCAGCGCGAGGCCCTGGAATGGGCGGGCCCCGCCCCCGAAGCGCTGTGGTCGACGGTGATGACCCACCGGCTGTGGGAACGCAGGACGGGCGACGCCGACTTCGGCCACGTGCGGATCGGCCGAGGCCCGCAGCGGCTCGCCCTCGAACTCGTCCCGCCGGAGACCAAACCGGTCGAGGATCTGGAACCGATGTGCGCCGGGGCGCTGCGCCGGTTCATCCGCGCCCACTCCGTGGTGCCCGACCTGCCCGTCGCCGTCTCGCTGCCCTCGTTCGACCGGATCCTCCCCACCGGGGACGCCGCGGCCTCCCGCGACCTCGTCCGGGCGATGATCGGCCAGCTCACGGCCTTCCACACGCCCGACGACGTGCGGATCGCCGTGTGCGCCGCACCGGGACGGCTGGCGCACTGGGAGTGGGCGAAGTGGCTCCCGCACTGCCTGCACCCGACCGAGCGCGACGCGGCCGGCCCGCGCCGCCTGATCGCGTCCTCGCTGGCGGAACTCGAACGGCTGCTGGGCGACGAGCTGACCGGCCGGCCCCGGTTCGGCGGCCCGCTCGGCGCGGACGACCTCCCCTACCACGTGGTGATCATCGACGGCGGGCTGCTCTCCCCCGACTCCCAGATCGCCGCGGAGGGCATCAAGGGGGTCTGCGTCGTCGACCTGGACGGTTCCGCCGCCCCCACCCGGGACTCGACCACGCTCCGGCTGCACGCCGAACCCGACCGGCTGGACATGCTCCGGCGCGACCACACCGGCAAGGACGTCGCCACCCCGCTCGGCCGGGCCGACCGCTTCTCCCCGGTCCAGGCCGAGGGGCTGGCCCGGCAGCTCGCCCCGCTGCGGGCCGGCGCCGCCGACGAGCCCGAGCAGCAGAACGCGCTGGCCGCCGACCTGACGCTCACCTCGCTGCTGGGCCTGCGCGACGTGACCGCGATCGACCTCGCCGAGACCTGGCGGCCACGGGCGGCCCGCAACCGGCTCCGGGTGCCGATCGGGGTGGACGCCGACGGCCGGCCGGTCGAACTCGACATCAAGGAGTCCGCGCAGGGCGGGATGGGCCCGCACGGGCTGGTCATCGGCGCGACCGGGTCAGGGAAGTCGGAACTGCTCCGCACCCTGGTCCTCGGCCTCGCGACCACCCATTCCACCGAAACGCTCAACTTCGTGCTCGTCGACTTCAAGGGCGGCGCGACCTTCCTCGGGCTGGAGCGGCTCCGGCACGTCTCCGCCGTGATCACGAACCTGGCCGACGAGCTCCCCCTGGTCGACCGGATGCACGACGCGCTGCACGGCGAAATCGTGCGCCGGCAGGAACTGCTCCGGGCGACCGGCAACCACGCCTCGCTGCGCGACTACGAGCGCGCCCGGGAGCAGGGAGCGCCGCTCCCCCCGGTGCCCACCCTCTTCGTCGTGCTGGACGAGTTCTCCGAGCTGTTGTCGGCGAAACCGGAGTTCATCGACCTGTTCGTGATGATCGGCCGGCTGGGCCGCTCGCTCGGGGTGCACCTGCTGCTTGCCTCCCAGCGGCTGGAGGAGGGCCGGCTCCGCGGCCTGGACACCCACCTCTCGTACCGGATCGGCCTGCGCACCTTTTCCGCCATGGAGTCGCGCGTCGTGCTCGGCGTACCGGACGCCTACGAGCTGCCGGCCCAGCCGGGCAACGGCTACCTGAAGTTCGACGTGACCGGCATGACCCGGTTCAAGGCCGCGTACGTCTCCGGGCCGGCCGAGGACGAGCAGCCCGCCGAGCGGGCCACCGGGTCCGCCGCCCCGCGGCACGTGGTGCCCTACACGGCCGGGCACGTCCCGATCCCCGCCGTCGCGCGGCCGGTCGATCCGCACCCGGAACGACCGCGCGCCGAGTCCGAGGAGACCCTCTTCGACCTCGTCGTCGGGCAGCTCGCCGGCCAGGGCCCGAAGGCGCACCGCATCTGGCTGCCGCCGCTGGAGGAGTCGCCGGCGCTCGACCGGCTGCTGCCACCACTGGCGACCGTCCCGGGCCGGGGCCGCACCACGGCCGGCGGAGAGGCCCACGGCCGGCTCGCCGCCGTGGTCGGCGTCATCGACCGGCCGTTCGACCAGCGGCGCGACCCCTTCTGGGTGGATCTGTCGGCCGGCGCTGGCAACGTGGGGGTGGTCGGCGCGCCGCGCAGCGGCAAGTCAACGATGCTCCGCACGCTGATCGCCTCGCTGGCGTTCCTGCACACGCCCCAGGAGGTGCAGTTCTACTGCCTGGACTTCGGTGGCGGGGCGCTGCGCGGCCTGTCCGGGCTGCCGCACGTGGGCGGGGTGGCGACCCGGTTGGACGCCGACCGGGTCCGCCGCACGGTCGCGGAGGTCTCGGCCGTGCTCGAGGAGCGAGAGCGCGAGTTCGGCGAGCGCGGGATCGACTCCATCGCCGCCTACCGCCGGATGCGGGCGGCCGGCGAGATCCGCGGCGACGGTTTCGGGGACGTCTTCCTGATGGTGGACAACTGGCTGACCGTCCGCCAGGAGTACGAGCACCTGGAGCCGGTGATCACCGATCTGGCCGCCCGGGGGCTGGGGTTCGGCGTGCACGTGATCATCTCCACCGGCAAGTGGTCGGAGTTCCGGATGGGCATCCGGGATCTGCTCGGTACCCGGCTCGAACTGCGGCTGGGCGACCCGTACGAGTCGGAGATCGACCGGCGGCTCGCCGACAACGTGCCCGCGGGCCGGCCCGGCCGCGGCCTCACCCGGGAGGGGCTGCACTTCCTCACCGCGCTGCCCCGGGTGGACGGCCGCGGCACCACCGACGACCTCACCGACGGTGTCGCCGCCCTGGTCGAGGCGATCGGCGGCGCGTGGCCGGGGCCGGCCGCCCCGCCGGTGCGGCTGCTGCCGGGCCTGCTACCCGCGACCGCGCTGCCGCCGGTCACCGAGACCGGCTCCCGGCTGCCCATCGGCATCGACGAGACGAACCTGGCGCCGGTGTCGCTGGACATGACCGCCGACCCGCACTTCGTGGTCTTCGGCGACACCGAGAGCGGCAAGTCCAACCTGCTGCGCCTCATCGCGGAGGGGATCATCGCCCGGCACACCCCGCAGCAGGCCCGGCTCATCTTCGTCGACTACCGGCGGACGCTGCTCGACACGGCCGACACCGACCACCGCATCGGCTACGCGGCCTCCGCCGGAGCGGCCGACAAGCTGATGAACGACGTGCTGGGCGCCCTGCAGGTGCGCCTCCCGCCGGCGGACCTCACCGCGGACCAGTTGCGGTCCCGCTCGTGGTGGCAGGGCGCGGACCTGTACCTCATCGTGGACGACTACGACCTGGTGGCCACCTCCGGAAACCCGCTGCTGCCGATCGTCGACCTGCTGCCGCAGGCCCGCGACATCGGGCTGCACCTGGTGCTGGCCCGGGCCATGGGCGGGGCCGGCCGGGCGCTGTTCGACCCGGCGATCCAGCGGCTCAAGGACATGGCCGCGCCCGCGCTGATCATGTCCGGCAACCGGGAGGAGGGGGCGCTGTTCGGCGACATCCGTCCCACCCGGCTGCCCCCCGGCCGCGGCACCCTCGTGGATCGGCGCTCGGGGGCGCGGCTCGTCCAGACCGCCTGGCTGGGTGAGTGAGTTCAGGCTCCGATCGTGCCCACCGGGCGCGCCTGCGGCTCATCGTCGCCCTCCTCCGAGACGGCCGTGTTCGCGGTGACGGGTGCCGCCCGGCTCGGTCGCCAGCCCCGGCGGCGGCCCATGGGGACGAAGATCCCGCCGAGCGCGGCGATCCCGGCCAGCAGGAGGGCGGTGCCCGTGACCGCGAGCGCGATGCCGCGGGTGCGGTGGTCGGCCGGGGCCGGTGCGGCGAGTTCCACCCGTCCGCCCGGTGGTCCGGCGGGGCCCTCCCCAGAAATCACGGCGGTGACCGCCGCCACCGGGTTGATCATGCCCCGGCCGCTGCCCTGCCCGACGTTGCCGTCCGCCGTCACCCGGATCCGGTGCAGGATCTGCCGGTGGTCCAGTTCCGGGTGGTAGGAGCGGACCAGCGCCGCCGTCCCGGAGACGTAGGCGGCGGCGAAGCTCGTCCCCTCGGCCCCGGGGTGGTACCCGCCGGTCCATGCCGTCGGCACCGCGGCGCCGGGCGCCCCGACATCGGCCCGCGTCACCGTGTCGGAGGTGCCGGCGACCGCCCCCGCCGGGCCCAGCGAGGCGACCGAGAGGACGCCCGGGTAACTCGCCGGGTAGGCGGGACCCGCGGACCGCCCGTCGCCGTCGAGGTTCCCGGCCGCCGTGACGATCAGGGCGTCCCTGGCCTGCGCGTACTGGACGGCCTGGGCGAGTTCCGGGCTGTTGCCGGTGGTGATCGAAATGTTGATCACCTTGGCCCGGCGGTCCGCCGCAGTACGGATCGCCTTCGCCAGCCGCGCGCCGCCCGCCCGGTCGCTGTCGGCGTCCTGCTGCTTGATGACGATCAGTCTCGCCTCGGGGGCCACCCCGCTCAGCGGGACGCCCGCGGCGGCGAGGTCACGGCCGCCCGCCAGCGCGGCGACCCCGGTACCGTGCCCGACGCAGTCCCGCTTTCCCGTGCCGGTCAGGTCGACGAACTCCGTGATCCGGCCGGCCAGCATCGGGTGGTCCGGCTGGACGCCGCTGTCGATGACCGCGACGGTGACCCCCTTACCGCGCGTCAACGCCCACGCCCGCTGGAACCCCAGCCGCCGCTGCGCCCACGACTCGCCCTCGACCCGGGGGCTTCCCTTCGGGGGCGTGCAGAGGGGAGCCGCGCCCGCCGTGACAGGCGAAGCGGTCTGCACCAGCACTGCCATGCATCCGATCACCACCGCCGAGCGCGCTACCCGCATTCCGCGGCTCCCGTCGGCTCGGAACCTCCGACGGGCATCATCGGCCATCTCGGGCGTCGAGGAGACCGAGCAGGGCATGCACCGCAGGTTTCTTGGTCTCCTTGTGCAGAAGCTCGGTGAAACGGGCGTCGCCCAGCACGCGGCGCTGGCGGGCGAGCCAGGCCAGATCGCCCTCGACCTCTTCGTGGTCGAGTTCGGCGTGGACCATCAGGGCGCGCATGGTGTGGCCCACCGCCCGCTCCGTCTCCTCGGTCTCGGTCAGAAGAATCCCCAGCGCCCTGTCAGCCCGCGCCCTCCGCCGACGGTCGGCACGCTCTTCGGCCCGGCTCCGGGACTTCTCGTAATGCGCCAATGCGGTGGCGTGCTCTCCTCGCTCATGAGCAATCGCGCCAAGGCCGTACTCGATCACGACCGGATCCGACTGCTCATCATCCTCGGGGAGGAATCTCCACCGGACGCGATCCTCGATCGCGGCATCGCCCTTCTGTACAGCACGGCGAATCGCCTCGCCAACGAGTTCTCGCAACTCCTCGTGGGCCTCCAGCTTCCCGAGGAGAACGCGCACACGGCGCCCCGCACGGTCCACCAGAACCAAGTCCAAACTGGTTCGGATAAGGCCGAACATCGCATCCTTGGGCGCGGCCATCCGTACCGCGACCAACTCGTGAGTGTTCACCCACCTGCGGCGATGCCGCAACCAGTCATCGCCGATGGCGAGACCGCCACCATCCCAAACCGCAAAAAACCCGGCCAATAACGCAAAAGCCCAAATAACCGACCACATGGTCGGATCTCGGACCCATTCAACTCCCAGGCTGAGGAATGTCGAAGCGACAACGCCGATGGGAACGATCATCAAGCTGGCCGGCAAGAAAGTGGACCAATCATATTCGGTCCACGCTAATGCCGGCCCTCGCCCCGGCGGAGGAGTGGGCCCTCCGTCTCCGGTTCCCGACCTGGTCGGTTGCTTCCCCATGTTCAAGGCCTCGGCCAAGCCATGCGCGTCACACCGTCGCGAACTCCCGTATAGGTGTCTTCGACACCATCGACGACGTCGTCCCCCCACTGATCGATAACGAAGCCGGTACCGGCGCCCACCAGGACACCTCCTGCCACGGCCCAGCCCCCAGGGGTTCCCGCACCGATGAGAGCAGCGGTGGCACCGGCACCCGCGAGTGTGCCACCGATCCCAGAGGTGGTGGCGTGAACGGGGTGTTGCCCGCCCTTGACGGCCAAGGTCACGGACACCCCGGTGACCACCCAGCCCGCTATGGGAACCCTTCCAGTCCAATTACCCGCGTAGGTCGGGTCGAGAAGGGCGCGACCCAACGAACTGTCGAGCGCCCGGGAGAGTTGGGTCTTCATCATCCCCAGATGAAGATCATCGGCTGTGTGCTGCGCCTCCGTCGCGCCGGCGATCGCCCCGTACCTGCTGAGGTCGAAGTTCTTGCCGGCAAAATTCGGGTTGTGCTGCAGCAGGCCGGCATGTCGCAAGAATGACTTCGCCGCCCGGTCGGCCTCCTGAGCGGCATGCCTGAAGGCGCTGAGCCGGGGCGAAACTGCACCGGCGAGACCGACGCCAAAGTTGGTGATATGGAAGTACTTGTTGGTGTCCAGCGACTTCCAGAACTTGATGTGGAGCTTCTGGGCCGTGCTCTCCTTCTCTCGGCATGAGACCACGATCTGAGCGGCCTGGAGGTAAGCCTTGGCTTTGGCCAGGTACGCGTCGTAGGCCTGCTCGTAGGCGCTGAACTGACGGTGGTACTCCGCGGAGTAGGGGCCCGCCGGCCGCGGTACCCGGGCGCCGGGGCTCAGCAGGTTCCCCTGGGGTCCGCCCGCCGGTGGGTTGGGCGGGGTGCCCGGCTCGGCGATGGTGGTGGCCGTGGTGGCCAGACCGGCCCTGGCCGCGATCTCGCGGGCCCGGCCCATCTCGGCCTTGCAGCCCGCCAGGTCGTCCGCGTACCTGTTCAGCGCCTTGGCGGCACCCTCCAGATCCGCCAGCAGCGCCTCGGCGCCCGGTCGCGTCCCGGCCAGCACCGTGCGGAATCCGTCGGCCGAACGGCCCGTCCAGTCGTCCTGGGAGTCGACCCGGGCCCGGTGGATGTCGGCCACGGTGCGGTCGGTCTGGGCGGCGACCGTCATCAGCCACCGGGCGGTGGCGCGGAGAGCGGTGGGGTCTCCCTTGACTTCGATGTCCAGTGGCATGGCCCGTCCTCACGGCGCCGGCGCGGGGCCGCACCGGTTCGGGGTGATGACGATCTTGGCGGCGCCTTCCGCGTTCTCGTACACCTGGCGGTTGTGCGCCACCGTGCTCGCGTAGACGTTCAGGCCCTCGACCAGGTCCCCCAGCGAGTTGCAGAACAGGCCGAGACCGGCCGCCACCAGGGCCGAGCAGATGCCGGCGTCCGGAGCGGGCGGCATACCGGCCGCCTTGGCGTCCAGAGCGTCGCTCGCCGCGTCCAGGCGTCTCGCGATCCGGCCGTGCACGCCGGGGGTGAGCATGTAGCCGTCGCCGCCCCCGGGCGGCGGAAAAAGTCCGTCGTTCATGATTGCGCACCCCGCTGTTTCGGAATCGAGTGCCGAACAGGGATTGGATCACCCATATCCCGCACTATTGTGTCCACCCCGCAAACACGCGCCAGTTCCTCAATCCCAGCAGAGCGGTCAACCTGGAGCGAGACCCATGACTGACCCTGACCACATGCGGCCATCAGCCGGTCAAGGGATGAGAAGACGAGCATCGCCTCCCTACCGCCCTCGATCTTTATAAGGGCAATGACCACAGCCTCATCTCCTGGTGAGAAAGCCCCTGTCGGAAGATAGACGACTTCAACCTGGGACATATCGCTCATCGATATCACGCTATACCGCGTGGAAAGCAACGAGCGCTCTTAATTCACGACTGGTTCCGCGTCGCGTGAGCCCAGGAACGGCGAACCCCGCCGCCCGCGGATCAGGTGGGCGGCGGGGTTCGGTGGACCCGTAGGGTCAGATCGCGACCTCGAGGGCGGCGACCTCGCCGGTGACGGCGGTGACCTGGTTGTCGACGCTGACGCCGCCGGCGGCGAGCACGCGCACCGTCCAGTCGCCGTCGGCGGCGAAGAAGCGGAAGACCCCCTCGTCGCCGGTCACGACCTCGGCGGTGAACTCGCCGGTCGAGTCGAGCAGCCGGGCGTAGGCGCTGGACACCGGGGCGCCGTCACGGGTGACCGTGCCCTGGATGACCGCCTCGTTGGCCAGATCGACGGTCGCGGGCAGGCTGGCGGTCTGGGCGGGGGCCGCGCATCCCTGGGACATTGTTCCTCCTTCTCCGCCGCTCGGCGGGGTTGCTTACTTGGGCTCGCCGAGCTCGATCGGGACGCCGACCAGCGAGCCGTACTCGGTCCAGGAACCGTCGTAGTTCTTCACGTTCGCCAGGCCCAGCAGCTCGTGCAGCGCGAACCAGGTGTGCGAGGAGCGCTCGCCGATGCGGCAGTAGGCGATGGTGTCCTTGGCGAGGTCCACGCCGGCCTCGGTGTAGAGGTCGCGCAGCTCGTCGTCGGACTTGAAGGTGCCGTCGTCGTTGGCCGCCTTCGACCAGGGGATGCTGCGCGCGGTCGGCACGTGGCCGGCCCGCTGCGCCTGCTCCTGCGGCAGGTGGGCGGGGGCCAGCAGCTTGCCCGAGAACTCGTCGGGCGAGCGGACGTCGATCAGGTTGTTCTTGCCGATCGCGTCGACGACCTCGTCGCGGAAGGCGCGGATGGCCAGGTCCTGCTCCTGCGCCTTGTAGTCGGTGGCCGGCCGGGTCGGCACGTCGGTGACCAGCTCGCGGGAGTCGAGCTCCCACTTCTTGCGGCCGCCGTCGAGCAGCTTGACGTTCTGGTGCCCGTACAGCTTGAAGTACCAGTACGCGTACGCCGCGAACCAGTTGTTGTTCCCGCCGTAGAGGATCACCAGGTCGTCGTTGGCGATGCCCTTGCCGGAGAGCAGCTGCTCGAAGCCCGTGCGGTCCACGAAGTCGCGGCGGACGGGGTCCTGCAGCTCGTTCTTCCAGTCGATCTTCACGGCGCCGCGGATGTGGCCCTTGTCGTAGGCGCTGACGTCCTCGTCGACCTCGACGAGAACGAGCCCCGGGTCATCGAGGTGGGCCTGCACCCATTCGGCGTCGACCAGAACGTCGGAGCGGCTCATGCGGGGACCTCCCTGTTGGGGTGATTTTTCGGATTGAAGCGTTGGATCAGCAGATACATCTCGCAGCCGAGGCAGAACCCGAACGCCGCGTTCAGGAAGGCCGCGCCCAGCGCAAGGGCGGTGGCACCGATGCCCAGCCAGTGCAGGTCCGCGACATAACCGACCGTGCCCACCAGGCCGAAGACCAACCCAACCCCTTGGGCGAACCGGGGCGGGGCCGCGGCCTCGAGTTCCCGGGGCGGGCCCAGCCGGGGCCGGATCAGCGTCTGGTAGAGCAACCCGTACGGCGCGTATCGCAGCCCCACCAGGGCCCCTATCGCGAACACCACGGTCTGGACGGCCAGCAGCGGCCAACTTCCGGTCACCAGGACGACCACCAGGACAACGGTGGTGATCGCTGCGGCCAGTCGCTGCCCACGCGGATCTACCTGCATCGGAAGGCTCCTGGGGCCAGGGTGCGTGCGGGAGGCTGGGGGAATTCGGGGTGCGGTGCCTCAGACCGTACGACAGAGCGAAGCCGAGACGCGGCAGAAGTCGACCGCGCGACGCTTCGTGAGCAGCTGCTCCGTCCAGTAACGCACGGACCCGATGGTAAGCGGCTCGCCGCCCGATGTCACCCTCGTCTTGCTCCACGAGACGGTGACATCTATCTCCCCGCAGGTCAGAGCCCTCATTCGGGAATCGCCTCGGCGAGCGCGGCGATGACGTCGGCCTTGCGTGGCTGCCCCGCGGCCCGGCGGACGACCCGCCCGGAGGGGTCCAGGACGAGGACCGTGGGGGTGCGGAGGACGTCGAGCCGGCGCACCAGGTCCAGCCGGTGCTCGGCGTCGATCTCGACGTGCACGACGCCGCCGACCATGCCGGCGACCTCGCCGAGCACCCGCCGGGTGGCCCGGCAGGGCGCGCAGAACGCCGTGGAGAACTGCACCAGCGTGGCCCGCTCCCCGAGCTCGGCGCCCAGGTCTCCGGCGGCCAGCGTCTCCCGCACGGCGGCTCCCTTCGTCACCGGGACGTCCCGCAGCCTGCCGTCGCGCCACCGCCGCACCAGGCCGAACACCGTCGCGGCCAGCAGGACCGCTCCGGCGACCACCGCTCCCGTCATGTCCGCTCCCAACACCGCGGCCCCCGCGGAACTTCCCTCCCCCCTCGCTGATCCTTCAGCATCCGGTGCACCCCAACGCCCCGAATCCTGAAGGATCACCTGGTGAGGGCGGGTCAGGCGGGGATCGTGAGCAGCCGCCGACCGTCCACGGTGACGATCTCGAAGGAACTGATCTGGTCGCGGCGGATCATCGTGGAGCCGCGGAACTGGCCGTACTCGTAGGCCACGTGCCAGCTCGCGATGCTCTCCGAGCTGCCGTCGCGGGCGATCACGCGCAGCCGGCAGCTCTCGCCGGGCGGCGCGCCGTTCATGTGCAGGATCACCTCGGTGCCCCACCGCTTCCCGGTCACCTCCAGCCGGGCGGACAGGCCGGACGCCGGGTCGGCGGCGGTCAGCTCCTCGGGCGCGGGTGTGGCGGTGCGCGTCGGCGACGGGGTCGGGCCGCCGGGGCCCGCGATCTCCCGGCCGTCGCCGCCGAGCAGGCCGCCGAAGAGCGCACCGACCAGCAGCAGGATCATCGCCGCGGCGGCGAGCGGAGCCGCCCACCACCAGCGGGTCCGCTGGACCCGCGCGGCGGCCCGCTGCTCCTCGGCCGCCCGGACGAGCAGCGCGTCGAGCAGGTCGCCGGGCGGCTCGTCGAGCTGCGCCTCGTTCACCCGGGCGAGCAGCGCGGGGAGCCCGGCCAGCCCGGCGAGCTCGTCCCGGCAGGCGGGGCACTCGCTCAGGTGCGCGTCCACGATGGATCGTTCGGCGGGTTCGATCGCGCCGAGCACGTACACGCCGAGCGCCGTGCGCGCCTCCGTGCAGGTCCACTCCGTCATGGCGTCAGCCCCCGCTCTTCGAGGGCCAACTTCAGTGCCCGCAACGCGTAGTACGTCCGGGACTTTACGGTTCCAGGTGGAATACCGAGGGCCTGCGCCGCCTCGGCCACCGACCGTCCCCGGTAGAAGGTTTCCACGAGCACGGCCCGGTGCGGCCCGCTCAGATCGGCCAGCGCCTCGGCCACGGTCCACGACTCCAGCGCCCGGTCGATGTCGTCGCCGACCGGCAGCACCGCCAGCGCGTCGTCCCCCGTCTCGGGCGGGCGGGCCTGCCGCGCCCGGTGCGCGTCCACCACCAGGTTGCGGGCCACGGTGAACAGCCACGGCCGGACGGGCCGCCCGGCCAGCGCCTGCGGGTTCCGCCAGGCGCGCAGCAACGTCTCCTGGACGACGTCCTCGGCGTGCTGGCGGTCCCCACCGGTCAGGCGCAGCGCGTAGCCGAGGAGCGCCCCGCCGTGCTCGGCGTACAGGGCGCGCAACAGCCGCTCATCCGAGGTGGGGCCCACGACTGTGAAACGTACCGAATCGCGGGCCGGTTCAGGCGTTCTCGAGATCGTTGAGTTTGACGTTCTCGGCGGTGGCCGAGACGCGCAGCCCGGTCGGGGTCACCTCGACCTTGCTGATCCGCGAGCCGACCGGCAGGTCCCTGATCGGGACGGTCCAGCTCAGCCGCTGCCGCACCAGCGAGAGCGGGACCTGCACGCCGGTGCCGGACGCGCCCACCGACCGGGGGGTGATGGCGATGCCCTGGGCGGTCGCCCGCACCGAGACCACCATGGTCACGTCCGCGCTGACGCCCAGCATCGCGATGTTGCCCTCGACCTGGACGTCCGGCCCCTTGGCGGAGATGCTCCGCACCCCCTGCGGGGCCCGCTTCTTGAGCGCCTCGAACGGGACGACGGCGGAGGCGACGGCCGTCCGGACCGTGATGCCGGAGGTGTCGCCGTTGACCACATCGCCCAGCGGGGCGGAGACGCCGTGCATCTCGGCCCGGACGTCCTTGACCTCGATGCCCTGGTCGGTCCAGTCGCCGATGGCCACGTCGATCTGGTCGTACTCGCCGCCGATCGCCTGGGTGAGGAACGGGAACCCGTGGATGGTCACGTCCGGCTGCGTGGTCAGGTTGTACTGCGTGGCGATCTGGCGGCCGATCTCGGCCTCCGCGCGGTTCACCGCGAGCCGGTCGGCCACCAGGGCACCGCCGACCAGCAAGATCAGGAACACGACCAGAACCTTCCGCAATTTCTCTCCTCGGGTGACAGGTGGATCAGTGGCGCACCCCTCAGGTCCGCCTCACCTTAGCCAGCCTTACTAGGACTGAGACCACCAAAGGCCCCAGAAGGTTCGTCTTGTCACCGGACTTCAGCCTCCCGCGAAGGGCGGCAGGACCTCCACGGTGCCGCCCTCCGGCAGTTCGACCGTCTCGTGCGGCCGGCCCCCCACCGGGGCGCCGTCGACCAGGAAGGAGCTCCTGACCAGCACCCGGTCGAGCTCGTCCCCGCGGGAGCCCCGCACGGCGGCGAGCGCGTCGGCGAGCGTCGCGGCGTCGTAGGGCTCCTCGGTCACGCCCGCGGCGTCCCGTGCGGCGGCCCAGTACCTGATCGTGCCTTTCGCCATGAATGCAGGGTCTCATTCCCGCAACGGACGAAACCCGTTGGACACCCCCCATTGCCCCTTTGGACCGCTCGGATATGCTCGGTGCAGGGATCCGGGCGACGAGGCCACCCGGGTCCTTTACGTCTTTTTATGGGCGGGAGGCGGCCCTTGAGCAGTCTGCTCTTGCTCACCAACGCACTGGAACCCTCCGACGAGGTCCTGCCGGCGTTGGGACTGCTGTTGCACTCGGTGCGCGTCGCTCCGGCGGAGGCATCCGCCTTGATCGACGCACCACCGGCCGATGTGATCATGGTCGACGCCCGGCGCGACCTGGTGCAGGCCAAGAGCCTGTGCCGGTTGCTGCGGACGACCGGCCTGGACTGCCCGCTGCTGGCGATCGTGACCGAAGGCGGCCTGGCCGCGCTGAGCCCCGAGTGGGGGCTGGACGACATGCTGCTGCAGTCGGCCGGTCCCGCCGAGGTGGAGGCGCGGTTGCGGCTGGCCGTCGGGCGCGTGTCGGCGGGCGAGCAGGACGACGTCCCCGGCGAGATCCGCAGCGGCGATCTGAGCATCGACGAGGCGACCTACACGGCCCGGCTGCGCGGCCGGGTGCTCGACCTCACCTTCAAGGAGTTCGAACTGTTGAAGTACCTGGCGCAACACCCCGGCCGGGTCTTCACGCGCGCACAGCTCCTGCAGGAAGTGTGGGGATACGACTACTTCGGCGGTACCCGGACGGTCGACGTGCACGTACGTCGGCTGCGGGCCAAGCTCGGCGCGGAGTACGAGTCGCTGATCGGCACCGTACGCAACGTCGGCTACCGGTTCGTTCCGGACCACCGGCCGGGCGAGACCGAGGAGGCCGTTCCGGTGCGTTCCTAGCGGACGGTGGCAGCGTCGCCACCGCCGATTTTGGAACGTTCTCTTGGAACGACCGGCAGGAACGGGCCGAGGACGCCTCCCGGAGAGATCCAGGAGACGCCCTCGGCTCGGTCCTGCCCTGCGGGCCCGGAGGTCAGCCGGTGACCGTGATCCGGTTCGTCGCCGGCGGCGCGATCGGCGAGTTCGCCCCCAGGTAGTCGACGAACGCGTCGATGTCGAGCGGCCCGCTCCACAGGTTCGTGCCCTGGGTGAAGACCGAGAAGCCGTCACCCCCGCCGACCAGGAAGTTGTTGGCCGCCACCCGGTAGGTGGCCGTGTCACTGATCGCCACACCGTCGATCTTGATGTCCGAGACCCGCGAGCCGATCGGCTGCGCCGGGCTCATGGTGTAGCTCAGCGACGCCGACGGCTGCAGGATGCGGGTCGCCGTGGGCTGCCACTGCTGCTCCAGCAGCGCGTCCAGCTGGGCTCCGGTGAGCGTCACCACCTGCATCAGGTTGTTGAACGGCTGGACGGTGAACGCCTCCCCGTAGGTGACGACGCCGTTCCCCTCCGAACCGCTCTGCGCGTAGGTGAGGTCGGCCCGGACGCCGCCGGGGTTCATCAGCGCGATCTGCGCGCCGCCGCCGGCCTTGGTGGCGGCGAGCTGGGCGTCGGCGATCAGGTTGCCGAGCGGGCTCTCGCCGCTGGGGGCCGCGGCCCGCGACAGGTCGGCGGTGATGTCGCCGATCTTCCGGTTCGCCACCGTGGCGACCCGGTCCTTCCAGGTCTGCACGAACGTGCTGATCGCCGGGTCGGGCGCGATGTCCCGGGTGACGATCTGGTTGTTCGCCTGGACCGTGGAACGGACGATGTCACCCGACCGGCGGTCCACCTTGAAGTCCACCTGGGTGATCACCCGGCCGAACGAGCCGCCCTGGCTGTAGAGGCGGTCACCGCCCTTGGGGTCCTTCACCGTGCACAGGTACGCCTGGTGGGAGTGGCCCGCCAGGACCATGTCGATCTCGGGGTCGACCTTGGTGGCGATCTCGGTGCCCAGGCCCGGGACGGTGTTGCAGGCGTCCGGTGACTGGGTGCCCGCGGGCTGGTCGCCCTCGTGCACCAGCATCACCTGGGCCTCGACGTTCAGCAGCTTCAGCAGGTAGGAGCCGAAGTTGGCGGCCTTGACCTCGTCGGTGAAGGTGAGGTCCTTGATGCCCTCGGCCGTCACGATGTTGGGGGTGGTCTCGGTGACCGCGCCGATGAAGCCGACCCGCACCCCGTTGATCTTGCGGACGGTGATCGGCGGCAGGGCCGGGATGCCGTACCGGGCCAGTTCCTTGGCCAGCTTCTTGCGGGAGATGCCGTTCAGCGCCTCCATGCCCGGCACTGGGGGCAGCTTCTTCGCGTCCTTGAGGAGCACGTTGGCGCCCAGGTAGGTGAAGTCGGCGCCCTTCCACTGGCCGGCGGGCGAGCAGCCGTCCACCGGGTGGCAGCCGCCCTTGATGATGCGCAGCAGTTCGGCGTAGCCCTCGTCGAACTCGTGGTTGCCCACCGCCGAGGCGGTCACGCCCACCTTGTTGAGGAACTCCACGGTCGGCTCGTCGTGGTACGCCGCCGAGACCAGCGGGGTGGCGCCGATCAGGTCGCCCTGCGCGACTTTCAGCGTGTTGCGGTCGGTCATCCGGTTCAGCCAGGCCGCGGCGTAGGCGGCGCCGCCCGCGTCGACGGTCGCGCCGTGCTCGTCGACCATGCGACCCGAGGAGCCGGTGGGGGGCTCCAGGTGGCCGTGGAAGTCGTTGAGCGACAGCAGCCGCACGGGCACGGTGTCGTCCGGCCGGCCCGGCTTGGCCGCGGCGGGACCGGCCACCGCGGTACCGCTGGCGAGCGCCAGCGCGGTCGCCGCGCAGACCGCGGTGATACGTCTTCTCATCATGATCCTTGTCGCCGGAGGTGGCATCTCATCCGCACCCTAGGGAGCAAAGGTGGACAGGGCTTTGTCGGGAGATGACGGCATACAGGCGGTTCGTTCGTCCAGATTCCGTCGTATGCGCCGGGGTTAGGCTGGTGATCATGATCGAGGCACACGCGAACCCCCCGCACGACGAGGTGTCCGCGCTGGTCGAGGCCGCACGGCGGCACGACGGCGTGGCCCCCCTGTCCGAGCAGTCGCTGCTCTTCCTGCGGCACGGCGGCGACGGGCTGGGGCTGACCCTGCGCACCGCCGGCGGCGCGCTCGCCGGGTACGCGCACCTGGGCGGCGGGGCGGGCGAGCTGGTCGTCCATCCGGAACACCGCCGGCAGGGGCACGGTACGGCGCTGCTGCGCGCCCTGCTGGACCGCGAGCCCGGCGTGCAGGTGTGGGCGCACGGCGACCTGCCGGGGGCCACGGCGCTGGCGGAACGGCTCGGGCTGGAACGGAGCCGGGTGCTGCTGCAGCTGCGCCGGCCGGCCGCCGACCCGCTGCCGCCGTTCGAGCTCGCCCCGGGGGTGGCCGTCCGCGCGTTCGAGCCGGGCCGGGACGAGGAGCGCTGGCTGGAGGTCAACCGGCGGGCGTTCGCCGACCACCCCGAGCAGGGCGCCTGGACGCTCGACGACGTGCGCAACCGGGAGGCCGAGCCGTGGTTCGACCCCGCCGGGTTCTTCCTCGCCGAGCGGGACGGCCGGCTGCTCGGGTTCCACTGGACGAAGGTCCACCCCGGCGGTGTCGGGGAGGTGTACGTGGTGGGCGTCGACCCGGCGGCGCAGGGCCTGGGGCTGGGCCGCGCGCTGACCCTGATCGGGCTGCACCATCTCCGCGCGGCCGGGCAGCGGCAGGTAATGCTGTACGTGGATGAATCCAACCGAGCGGCCGTAAACCTGTACGAATCACTGGGTTTTGCCCGCCACGCCGTGGACACGATGTACCGGCACCTGGGCTGTTAACCTTACGGCCATTCCCAGGCGAGGCATTTTTCCCAGCTACGCCCGGCCCAGTTCACCCTGTGTTCACCTAGACCAGGGTGCCTGGTCACCTCCCCTGCTTAGCGTCAACGCGTCGGTGGCCCCAACCCCTTGACTAACACGCGGGGATCCACCGCTCTACGACTAAGAGGAGTATCCCCGGTGAAGAACGGCTCTCGGCTGGCCGCCCTGGGCGGCGTGGTCGTCGCGGCAGCACTGACGCTGTCCGCCTGCGGGTCCGACGACAACACGGCCCCCGGTGCGTCCAACGCCCCCACTGCCAAGATCGACTGCGCCAAGGGCACGGTGAACGCCGCCGGCTCCAGCGCGCAGAAGAACGCGATCGAGGAGTGGACCAAGCTCTACGCGCAGGCCTGTGCGGGCGCCCAGCTCAACTACAACCCGAGTGGCTCGGGCGCCGGCATCCAGGCGTTCACCCAGAACCAGGTCGCCTTCGCCGGCTCGGACTCGGCACTCAAGGACGACGAGGTCGGCCCGGCCAAGCAGCGCTGCGGCGGCAACAACGCGCTGAACCTGCCGATGGTCGTCGGCCCGGTCGCCGTCATCTACAACGTGAAGGGCGCCGACGGCATCCAGCTCTCGCCGAAGACCCTCGCGGGCATCTTCGCGGGCAAGATCAAGAAGTGGAACGCCGCCGAGATCAAGGCGGAGAACTCGGCCGTCACCCTGCCGGACGCCGACATCAAGACCGTCCACCGCGGCGACGAGTCGGGCACCACCGAGAACTTCACCAAGTTCCTCCAGGCGACCGCCGGTGACGTGTGGACCTGGGAGCCCTCCAAGAAGTGGGAGGCCCCCGGCGGCCAGGGCGCCAACAAGTCCGACGGTGTCAGCACCGTGGTGAAGCAGACCGAGAACTCGATCTCCTACGTCGAGCTCTCCTACGCCACCAACAACAAGCTGCAGACCGCCAAGGTCCAGAACGGCGCGGGCGAGTACGTGGCCCTGTCCCCCGACAGCGCCTCCAAGGCCCTGACGGGCGCCCAGATCACGGGTACCGGCAACGACCTGGCCCTGAAGATCGACTACGCCACCAAGAGCCCGGGTGCCTACCCGATCGTCCTGGTGACCTACGAGATCGTCTGCGAGAAGGGCCTCCCGGCCGAGCAGGCGGCCTTCGTCAAGTCCTTCCTGACCTACACCTCCAGCGCTGACGGTCAGAAGGTGCTCACCGACCTCGGGTACGCGCCGATCCCCGGTGACGTGCTCACCAAGGTCCAGGCCTCGGTGAAGGCTCTGTCCTGACCGAACACGAGCCCGCCGACCGCCCCGCCGCCGAAGAGATCGGCGGCGGGGCCGGTCTGGATTCCGGGCCAGTCGTCTCGCCGAGGAAGCAAGGAGGCACCCCTGTGACCAGCGACACCGGCGTCGAGTCCTCCGTCGCCGCCACATCCGCCGGCGCCGCCCAGCGCCGCATGAGCACCGGCCGGGCCGGTGACAAGATCTTCGCCAATGGGGCCCTCGGCTCGGGCGTCCTGCTGCTCGCCATCATGGCGGCCATCGCGGTGTTCCTGATCTGGAAGGCGATCCCCGCACTCCAGGCCAACGAGGCCAACTTCGTCACCGACCAGGAGTGGAACCCCAACGCCGCCCCGCCGACGTTCGGCATCGCGCAGCTGGCGTTCGGCACCGTGATCTCGTCGTTCCTGGCGCTGATCATGGCCACTCCGGTGGCGATCGGGATCGCCCTGTTCATCACCTACTACGCGCCCAAGCGGCTGGCCAGCGGGCTCGGCTACATCGTCGACCTGCTCGCCGCGGTGCCCAGCATCGTCTACGGCCTGTGGGGGCTGACCTTCCTGGTCACGAAGATGGACGACGTCGCCGTCTTCCTCAACGACTACTTCGGCTGGATCCCGCTGTTCGGCGGTGACAGCGTGGGCGGCCGGTCGATCTTCACCGCCTCGGTGGTGCTCGCGATCATGATCCTGCCGATCATCTCCTCGATCAGCCGGGAGGTGTTCGCCCAGGTGCCCACCGCCAACATCGAGGCGGCGCTGGCGCTGGGCGCGACCCGCTGGGAGATGATCAGGATGGCGGTGCTGCCGTTCGGCCGGTCCGGCATGATCAGCGCCTCCATGCTCGGCCTGGGCCGGGCGCTGGGCGAGACCATCGCGGTCGCGATGGTGCTCTCGACCGCCGCGGGGATCAGCATCCACGTCCTCAAGGACGGCGGCAACACCATCGCCGGGAACATCGCCAACAGCTTCGCCGAGGCCAGCGAGACCGGCCGCGGCGCGCTGATCGCCTCGGGTCTCGTGCTCTTCCTGATCACCCTCATCGTCAACATGGGCGCGCGGGCGATCGTCGCCCGTCGCAAGGAGTTCGTGTGAGCGCCAAGACCGCCCCCGGGCCCGCGCCTTCGCTGCTCGGTTCCATCTCCCCCGGCCGCAAGATCAAGGACAAGGTCGTCCAGGGCCTGGTCTACCTGGCCTTCGTGATCGCCATGATCCCGCTGGTGTCGGTGCTGTGGATGGTCATCACCCGGGGCGTCGCCCGGCTGGACATGACCTTCTTCACCAAGTCCATGAACGGGGTCGCCGGCCGGGACGCGGGCGGCGGCGCCTACCACGCGATCATCGGCACGCTGGAGCAGGTCGCGATCAGCACGGTGATCGCGGTGCCGCTCGCCATCCTCACTGCCATCTACCTGGTCGAGTACGGCCGCGACAAGCGGCTGGCCCGGGTGATCAGCTTCTTCGTCGACGTCATGACGGGCATCCCGTCCATCGTCGCGGGCCTGTTCATCCTCGCGCTGTGGCTGCTGACCTTCGGCTTCTCCTTCTCCGGCTTCGCCGGCTCGCTGGCGCTGACGATCCTGATGCTGCCCACGGTGGTGCGGGCCACCGAGGAGATGCTCAAGCTGGTGCCGAACGACCTGCGCGAGGCGTCGTACGCGCTGGGCGTGCCGCGCTGGCGGACGGTCTGCTTCGTCGTCCTGCCCACCGCGTTCACCGGCATCGTCACCGGCGTCATGCTGGCGGTGGCCCGGGTGATGGGTGAGACCGCCCCGCTGCTGCTGACGATCTTCGTCACCAAGGCGATCAACAACAACCCGTTCGAGGGCCCGCAGGGCGCGCTGCCGACGTTCATCTGGGACCAGGCCAGCGACCCCAACACCAACGCCATCGACCGGGCCTGGACCGGGGCGCTGACCCTGATCGCCATCATCATGCTGCTCAACCTGGCCGCCCGGATGATCACCCGCCGGCGCAAGATCGCTTCCCGATAGGAGTATCGAACTCATGGCCAAGCGGATCGAGGTCTCCGGCCTCCACGCCTACTACGGGCAGGTCCATGCCATCGAGGACATCTCGATGACGATCGAGCCGCGCTCGGTCACCGCGTTCATCGGCCCGTCGGGCTGCGGCAAGTCGACCTTCCTGCGCACCCTCAACCGGATGCACGAGGTCATCGACGGCGCCCGGGTCGAGGGCAAGGTGATGCTCGACACCGAGGACCTGTACGGCAGCAGCGTCGACCCGGTGGCGGTCCGCCGCGTCATCGGCATGGTCTTCCAGCGCCCCAACCCGTTCCCCACCATGTCGATCTACGACAACGTGGCGGCCGGGCTCAAGCTCAACGGGGTGCGCGGCAAGGGCAAGCTGGACGAGGTGGTCGAGCGGTCGCTGCGCGGCGCCAACCTCTGGAACGAGGTCAAGGACCGGCTGAGCCGGCCCGGCGCCGGCCTGTCCGGCGGGCAGCAGCAGCGGCTGTGCATCGCCCGGGCGATCGCGGTGGAGCCGCAGGTGCTGTTGATGGACGAGCCGTGCTCCGCGCTCGACCCGATCTCGACGCTGGCCGTCGAGGACCTGGTGGCCGAGCTCAAGAGCCAGTACACGATCGTCATCGTCACCCACAACATGCAGCAGGCCGCCCGGGTGAGCGACCGCACGGCGTTCTTCAACATCGCCGGGACGGGCAAGCCGGGCAAGCTCATCGAGATGGACGAGACCAGCAAGATCTTCACCAACCCGACCGAGAAGGCCACCGAGGACTACATCACCGGCCGCTTCGGCTGATCCCCGGTTGCCGCGAAACAACGATGGCCGTCCGGGACACCCCGGACGGCCATCACATTTCGGTCAGACCACTACTTGGCGAACGTCAGGCGCCGAAGAAGTGCACCACCGCGTACACCACGGCCGCCACCAGACCGGCCATCGGCATGGTGAGCACCCAGGCCAGCACGATGTTTCCGGCCACTCCCCAGCGCACCGCGGACAGCCGCTGGGTCGCCCCCGCACCCATGATCGCCGAAGTGATCGTGTGCGTGGTGGAGATTGGAGCGTGCCATATATAGGCGGCCGAGTAGAGCACGATCGACGCGGTGGACTCGGCCGCGAAGCCCTTGGGCGGGTCGAGTTCGATCACCTTCCGGCCCAGCGTGCGCATGATGCGCCAGCCGCCGGCGTAGGTGCCCGCCGACAGCACCCCGGCACACGACAGGATCACCCACAGCGGCACGGACTGGCCGTCCGAGTGCCCGGTGGTGACCAGCGCGAGCACGATGATGCCCATGGTCTTCTGCGCGTCCTGCAGGCCGTGCCCCAGCGCCATCGACGCCGCCGACAGCGACTGCGCGATCCGGAACCGGCGCCCCACCCGCCGCGGGTTCGACCGGCGGAAGATCCACAGGATCGCGACCATCACCAGGTACGCCAGCAGGAAGCCGACCACCGGCGACACGATCATCGGGATGGCCACCTTGTCGAGCACCGTCGACCAGCTCACCGACGACGCCGAGGCCAGGCCGGCGCCGACCACGCCGCCGATCAGGGCGTGCGAGGACGAGGACGGCAGGCCGAAGTACCAGGTGATCAGGTTCCAGGTGATCGCGCCCAGCACCCCCGCGGCCACCACCGTCAGCCCGTGCAGCCCCGCGGGCGGGGTGATCACCTCGCTGACCGTCTTGGCGACCTGGACGCCCAGCAGCGCGCCCAGCAGGTTCATCAGCGCGGCCATCACCAGCGCCGCCCGCGGAGTCAGCGCCCGGGTGGAGACCGAGGTGGCGATCGCGTTGGCCGCGTCGTGGAAGCCGTTGGTGTAGTCGAACCCCAGGGCGATCAGCACCACCAGGACGAGGACCGCCGTCTCCCAGCCGGTCCGCAACCCGACGAGCGACGCCCCGGTGACCGCCAGGACGCCGATCAGCAGCGCCAGCCAGGCCTTGGCCGGAACCCGCCGGGTGGCCTGCTCGCTCAGTGACGGAGTCCCCTCCCCGCCCGGTTTGGCCAGCACCCTCGCTCCGCCCGGCGTGCTCATGACTCCTTGACCGCGATGGTCTCGATGGTGTTGGCCACGTGCTCGAAGGCGTCGGCCGCCTCTTCCAGCCGGTCGATGACCTCCTTGAGCTTCATCACCGTCAGCGCCTCGTACTCGCCGCTGAACAGGTGCGCCAGCAACCTGCGGTACACCCGGTCGGCCTGGTTCTCCAGCCGGTTGATCTCGATCCAGTACTCGTTGAGCTCGCGCATGGACCGCAGCCGGGGCATGGCCTCGGCGGTCAGCTCGGCGGCGCGTTCGAGCACCTCCACCATCTGGACGACGTCCTTGGGGAACTGCTCGATCTGGTAGAGCACGACGAGATCGGCCGCCTCCTCCATGGCGTCCATCACGTCGTCGATCATCCCGGCGAGTCGGTAGATGTCACCGCGGTCGAACGGGGTGATGAACGTCTCGTTCAGCCGATGCATGATCGCATGGGTGAACTCGTCACCCGCGTGCTCGCAGGCACGCATCTTCTCCGCGATCGCGGGCCGATCGGCGTCATCGCTGATGAGCTCGACGAGCAGCCTGGCACCGATCACCAGGTTGTTCGCGGAGTCCGCGAACATGTCGTAGAAGCTGTCTTCACGAGGCGTGAGACGCAAGCGCACGTCGTACTCCTGAAATGCCGGAACAATCCGCGTTGGATGTTAGGCGCAACCGGTCGGAAAAAGAACCTTCGCCCCCGCGTCGATCAGCCGCAATCATCCTCTCACCTCCATGCTTGCCCCAGCTCAGGGGCAGCACACCGTCATGATTGACGGACGGCCCACCGCCCGGGCGCGGGGCTCCGTATCCTCCGGGCGGGCTGCGTGGCACCGGTTTCGGGCCTCCCCTCGGTGGAGCCATATACCCTTTGGGGGTATATGGTGGGTCGCAACCGCTTACAGAGGGAAAGACGGGAAATGAGTGAAGTTCGTTACAGCGTGCCCGGGATCAGCTGCGGGCACTGCGTCTCCGCCATCGGCGGCGAGGTCCGCCAGGTCCCCGGAGTGACCGACGTCACCGTGGACATCGGCACCAAGCTGGTCACCGTCCAGGGAAACGGGCTCGACGACGCGGCCCTGCGCGCCGCCATCGACGAGGCGGGTTACGAGATCGCCGGCTGACCCCGGCGGCACGCTCGGAGGCACGGGAAGCGGGGCACGTCCGCGGATGGGACCCGCCCCGCCGCCCGGGTGAGCGTCATTCTGGTGGCGTCGACTCGCGACGACCGGTCACGTGATTGACCCCGAGCACCATGTCGATCTCCGCGAGCGTCAACGGCTGGTCGGCCGAGGCCACCGCGCTGAGCATCTCGGAGTAGAGCTCGATCTCATCCAGCGCGACACGATCGTGGACGCGCAGGTCGAGACTCTGCTGGCGCACCGCGTCCACCTCCGATCGTTCCCCACACTTGCCAAGAGGTTACGCGCCGCATACCGCGCGGCACATGACCCAAGAGGGCCATTCGATGGCCACCCCTCGGAGGGGTACTTCCCCAGATTTCGGGTCATAGGCGTGCCCTCCGGACGAAGGGGGTCAGCCGTTGCGGTGTAGTCCGCCGAGGATCTGCTCCATAGTGGATTCGGGCAGGTCACGAACGCTGAGCCGGGCCACGGTGGCAGCGCTGACGTCCGCCCCGGAGAGCCGGGCGGCCTGCCGGGCGACGGTCCCCTCGAAGATCTGGCGCACCGTGCGGGCGTGCGCGAAACCCGGCGAATCGCGCATCCGGCCGAACCTGGCCAGCAACTCCACCCGCAGCTCCTCCTCCAGCAGGTACAGGTCGCGCTCGGCGTACCGCTGGAACAACTGGACGAGCTGCCGGTCGCCCAACCCCGGGAACTCGACGACGGAGCCGAACTCCGCGCAGAAGGCGGGGCTGGCGCCCAGGAAACCGTCCATCTCGGCCGCCGGGCTGGTGCACACCACCATGAAGCCCTCGCGCCGCTCACCCATCAACCGCAGCAGCTCCGCGACCACCTCCGGCGACCGGTCCAGCCGGTACGCCTCCTGGATCAGCAGCACCCCGCCCATGGCCTGATCGACCATGCCGGTGACGCGGTTCTCGGTGTCGAGGGCGTCCCGGCCGGCCAGGTGCACCGGGCGGCAGGCCACCACATGGCCGGAGGTCAGCAGGCCCAGCGCCGCGTAGATCCCGCCCAGCAGCCCGGCCACCGTGGCCTTGCCGGTCCCGGGCGGGCCAAGGAAGATCAGGTGCCGCCCGGAGCCGGACGAGACGCCGTGCCGGACCCGCTCGGCGGCCGACCGCGCGTCCTCGACCAGATCCCCGACGGTCCGCTTGACCTCCTCCAGGCCGAGCAGGCCGTCCAGCTGGCGCAGGTAACCGTCGATGTCGCCGGGCGGGCGCAGCGCGGGCTCGATCGACTCGGCCACGCCGGCGAAGTCCTCGGCCGCCAGCGCCGGCCGGTCGCGGGAGACACCGGACCGGGAGACATGCCGCTGGACCGCCTGTTCGAGGTAGGTCTCCACCAGGCGGGCGTTGACCAGCCCGCCCGGGCCGCGCAGCCGGTCCAGATCGGCCTCGGCGGCCTCCAGCGCACCCGAACCGATCGTGACCCGGCGCTCGTCGGCCAGCACGTGCAGCAGGGTCATCCGCCGGTCCAGCCGGGTCAGGTCGGGCAGCCGGTAGACCCGGAACGACTCCACCAGCCGGGGGTGCTCCTCGGACAGCCGCTTGAACGCGCGGGGCTCGCAGGTCGCGATCATCGCGGTGAGCACCGCACGAGCCCTGCTCCGGCGGGTGTGCTCGGCCACCGCCGCCGGGTCGGCCGCCCCCAGGACCGCCGCGTCCAGCCCCTCGAACAGGGTGACCGGGGCGGGCCGCTCCAGCGCCGCCGACAGCCGCGGGTCGTCGCGCACGTCGTCTGCGGTGACGATGCGGATGGACCCGTCGCCCAGCCCGGTGTCGGCCAGGGTCAGCGCGATCATCCGGGCCAGCCGGCGCTGCCCGGTGTGCGGGCTGCCGACCAGCAGCACGTTCGGGGCGCCGGCCGAGCCGTCCACCCGGGTCGCGTCCGGGCTCGCCGGCGGCTCCACCGCGGCCGCGCCGGCCAGACCGTCGAGCAGGTCGGCCACATCCTCATCGCCGGAGACGAAACCGATACCGAACCGCTCGGTGACCTGCCTGGACACCTGCGCGGGCGGCGGCTCGATCTCGTGCACCGGCCGGGCGGGCGCCGGCGTCTCGTCCAGGAAGCCGAAGTCGCCGACCATCGTCTCGGACATGATGCGAGTGCCCGGCGGAGGCGCCGCACCGGCGCCCTCCTGCCCGTCGTCCTCGCGCAGCACCGCCGTCCGGGGCGGCACCGGCGGGCCCGGCGGAACGGGTCCGCGCACGCCCCCGTCGACCCTGGTGCCTTCGAGATCGTTCTGGCCGGGCCGCCCGGCGCCCTGGCCGGCACCGTAGGCAGGAGACCCGTGTTCCGCGCCCTGCGCCGGAGCGCCCTGGCCGGCACCGTAGGCGGGAGACCCGTGTTCCGCACCCTGCGAGCTCTCCGCCGGAGCACCCTGACCGGAGCCGTAGGGAGGAGACCAGTGCTCCGCGCCCTGTGGGCCCTCCTCCCCTGGAACGCCCTGGCCGCCGCCGTAGGGGGGCTGCCAGGACTCCGCGCCCTGCGGGGCCGCCCCGCGGGCGCCGGGTGGCGCGGCCTGGTCGGCGCCGTGCGGGGGTGACCAGTGCTCGGCGCCGCCGTGGGGGGCCGGCCCGGGGATGCCGGGCTGCGCGTTCCACTGGGCGTCGCCGGGCTGGTTCGGCCCGGGTCTGGCGGGCCCGCCGACCGGCGGGGCCTGGAAGCCCAGGGCGGTGTAGGGGACCGCGTGGTTCTCCTCGGGCTGCTCGTCCTCGGCGTCGGCGGGCTGCACGAACTGCTGGCCACCGCCCGGCGCCGCTTCGCCGCCCGGCGCGGGTGTCTGCGCGCCGGCCTGGCCACCCGGCCACCCGGCGGCGGGTCCGGGCGGCGCCTCCCCACCCGCCGCCCCGGCCCAGGGCTGACCGGCCCCGGCGCCCGGCATCGGCGACTGCGCGGCCTGCCACGCCTGGCCCGCCTCGGCACCCGGGGTCCCGGGCCACGCCTGGCCCGCCTCGGCGCCTGGCGCCCCCTGGGCTCCGGGCGTCTCCGCGCCGGCGGGACTCTGGGCCCCGGGCATCGGGGACTGCGCGGCCTGCCATGCCTCACCCGGTGCCCCCTGGGCTCCGGGCCAGGCTGGACTCGCCTCCCCCGGGGCTCCGGCGCCCGGCATCGGCGACTGGGCACCGGGCCAGGCCGGCCCGCCCTGGGCCGGTGCGCCGCCCGGGGCTCCGGGCCACGGTTGTCCCGCCTCGGCGCCCGGCGTTCCGGGCCACGGCTGGCCGCTTCCGGCGCCTGGTGCGGGGGGCTGCGCGCCGGGCCACGCCTGTCCGGCGCCCGGGGCGCCGGGCCAGCCCGGCTGCTGGGCTGCCGCACCGCCGCCCAGTGCGGGTCCGGCGGCCTGCGGAGCGCGGAAACCCAGCGCGGTGTAGGGGACCGCGTGGTTCTCCTCGCCCTGCTCCTGCTCGGCCGCGTCGCCGGCGGGGCCCTGCACGAACGGCCGGTCGGTGCCGGGCGGGTCGGCGGGCGGCGCACCCTGGGCACTCGCGAAGGGGGCGGGCGGCCCGCCCGCGCCCGGAGCGCCGAACGGGGGCTGCGGGGCGGCCCCCGGAGCGCCCGGCCAGCCGCCGGGGCCCGGTGCGGGGGGCGTCCCGGGCTGCCCCTGGACGGCCTGCGGGGGCGGGGTGACCGTGCTCGCCGCCGCGGCGGCCTTGGCCCGTTCGGCGCCGACGAGTTCGGCGAGGATCGCGGTGGGCACTGGGAAGCCGCGCGGCCGGGCGGGCATGCCGCCGGCCAGCCGGCACCAGGCCAGGTCGGCGGTGTAGGCGGCGGCGAGCAGCTTCTCACCGGCGTCGCCGAGCCTGCCGCGCAGCAGATCGGGCAGCCGGGCGTCCTCGGGCCAGAGCCGGCGCAGCGGGTGGCCGTGCTGGGTGAGCACGGCCTGCACCGTGTAGCGGACCTCGGGGTCGAGCCACGGGATGATCTGCCCCGCCACCTCCTGGCGGACGGTCGCCAGGTCGGCGGCCAGCAGCGACGCCGCGACCAGCCGGGGCTCGATGTAGGCCGGGTCGGCCGGGTCGCCGGCCGCCTTGCCGATCGCCCGGGCCAGGTCGTAGAAGGCGTGCCGGAGGTTGTCGCCCGGCGAGCTCTCGTCGCGGAGCGCGGGGGCCAGGTGCGGGGGGCAGCGGGTCAGCCACTGCTGGACCAGCGCCTGGTCGCCGTAGGCCAGCGCCCCGTAGTCGACGGTGGGGTTGTTCAGGGTGCCGCCGAGGATGGCGAGCAGCCCGTCCGCCCGGGCCTGGAAGCGGGGGTCGTCGCGGAGGATGCCGGCCACCGCCCACATGGTGCGCAGCAGCACCACGGCGGCGTCCACCCGGTTCGCGCGCAGCCGTTCGGCGTACAGCCCGACCAGCGCCTCCAGCGGGGGTGGCGTCAGCCAGCGCGGGCCGTCGATCGGGGGCAGTGGCTTGGCCCGGTAGGGGGACCAGATGCCGAGCATCTGCTCGTCCAGCCGGGAGTCGAACACCGGGGCGGCGCCGCACCAGAGCATGACGCCCCAGGCGACCGCGACGGTGCTCGGGGTGGTGGAGGAGAACAGCGTCCACCAGTGCGGGTAGTCGGTGGCGGGCAGCGCGGCGGCCGACTCGACGGTGGCCTTGATGCGGGCGGTCAGGTCGGGCGCGAAGCCGTGCCCGACGAACGGCAGCGCCATCGGGGGCTTGAAGGAGAAGTCGGGGCCGGCGGGCACCACGTGCGGTGGCAGGGCGGGCAGCTGGCCGGCCTGCTGGGCGGGGCGGGCCGCCTGCCGGGTGGCGGTGGCCCGGGGGGGCGGGCAGAGGTACCACTGCCCGTCGGAGCCGTGCCAGCGGTACCAGCGGGCCCACGCCCCGTACAGCCACCACGTGCCGTCGGGCAGGACGAGTACGCGCCCCGCGATCGCGTGCTGGCGCTGTTGCGGCGGAGCCGCCTGCCACCAGCCTGCCGACACCATCGCCTGTGTGTCGCGCTCCGCCGCCGTGAAGGGATCATCCTGCCCCATGGGCTGGTTGGGCGGCGGTGCGCCGACATAACCCGGTCCCCACACCACAGGGTTCATCGTAAGTGGATCGGCGACCCCAGCACCGCCCGCAATGGCGATGAATTCCGATTAGTCGGGCCGAGTGAGCCAGCGGGCGGCGCGGTGCCACTCGGCTCGCTGGACATAGGCCTCGCTCGTCTTCTCGAAGATCATCCGGTCCTCGTCGGTCAATTCTCGGATGATCTTGCCCGGGACTCCCGCGACCAGAACCCCCGAGGGGATCTGCTTGCCCGGCCCCACCAGGGCGCCCGCGGCGATCAGCGTGCCGGAGCCCACCCGGGCCCCGGTCAGCACGATCGCGCCGATCCCGACCAGCGAGCCCGCCTCGATGTGCGCGCCGTGCACCATGGCCTTGTGGCCGAGGCTGACCCCATCCTCGAGGATCGCCGGCTCGCCCGGATCGGAGTGCAGGCAGCTCAGATCCTGGATGTTGCATTCTTCACCGACCACGATCCGCTCGTCGTCGGCGCGGAGCACCGACCCGTACCAGACGCTCGCGGCCCGGCCCAGCGTCACCTTGCCGACGACCACGGCGCCCGGCGCCACCCACGCCTCGGGGTGGATCGTCGGCTCGTCCGGTCCCAGCGCACCCACATAGCTCATCCGCATATGGTGCCGGGTGTTCCGAAATCGCCACGCGGCCGGGTCCGGAGTTCCCAGTTCGGGGCGGGCGCCGATCCGGCGAAAGAAAACACCGCGAGAACCGGCATTCGGGTTGCGCGGATGGGGCCGACGGGACAAGAGTCATCCTGACGTCACCCTCGACCCCCCTTAGGCACATGAGCAACGAAGCCGAGATCCTGCCGAACCTCCTCCGCGATGAGCAGTTCGAAATCGTCATGCGCGGCTACAACCGCCGCCAGGTCGAAGAGGCCATCGCCCGTAGCCAGAACCAGATCCGCGACCTCGAGGCCCGGCTCAACCGTGCCCTGGACGATGTCGAGCGGACCCGCCGCGAGATGGCCGAGGTCCGTGAGGCCCGCAAGCCCACCGGCGACGACCTGAGCGACCGCCTCCGTCAGATCATCAACCTCGCCGAGGACGAAGCCAAGGACAAGTTGGCCGAAGCCGAGGACAAGGGCACCCAGATCCGCAAGGCGGCCGAGAGCGAGTCCCAGCGGATCATCGACGAGGCCCGCGGCAACGCCGACAAGGACCTCGCCACCGCCCGTAGCAAGGCCGAGCAGATCATGACCTCCGCCAAGAAGGAGTCCGAGAGCGTCCTGTCGGCCGCCAAGCAGGAGGCCGAGCAGACAGTCACCAGCGCCCGCCTGGAGGCCGAGCGGACCCTCACCCAGGCCGAGCGCCGCGCCAGCGTGATCAACGACGGGGCGACGCAGCGGCTCAACCAGCTCACCCGCAACCACACCCAGGCGCTGCAGCGGCTGACCGAGATCAGCCAGACGCTGAACTCGCTGCTCAAGGCCGAGGACGCCGCGGGGCCGCTGGAGAAGATGGTCGAGGACGCGATCAAGCCCTCGCCGCGCAAGCAGCCGGCACCCAAGCCCGCGCCGAAGCCCGCGCCGGCGCCCGCCGCCGTGGCCCCCGCGCCGGCGCCCGCACCGGCTCCGCCGGCCCCGCCCAAGCCCGTCTCCGCTCCGGCCCCCATCCCGGCAACACCGCTGGTCAAGGAGCCCGAGTCCGAGCCGGTCCCGGTCGAGCCGGCTCCGCAGATCCCGGCGCAGGCCCGGGTCAGCCCCGAGCCGCTGGCGGCGCCCCCGGCCCTGGCGCCCGCACCGGCACCCGCGCCCAAGCCGATCGACCCCAGCTAGCGCACCTCGTGGCGCCCCGGTCCGTGCGGGCCGGGGCGCCGCGCTCGTGTTCGACCGCTCCGGCACGTGTTTGGGTAGGTTGCTTTCTCATGAAGGCTCGCGGGACCGTACGGGCGATCCGGAAACTGGGCGACCCGGTGTTGCGCACCGAGTGCGATCCGGTGCGTTCCTTCGACGCCGATCTCGCCCGGCTGGTGGACGACATGTTCGCCTCCATGTACGCCGCGGACGGTGTCGGCCTGGCCGCGAACCAGATCGGGGTGGCGCTCCGGGTCTTCGTCTACGACTGCAAGGACGCCCAGGGCACGCGGCATGTGGGGCATGTGGTCAACCCGGTGCTGGTGGTCGAGGACGGTGGCACCGAGGTCGACGAGGAGGGCTGCCTCTCGCTGCCCGGCCTGCACTTCCCCACGCCCCGCCACGCGCACGCCGCCGTGACGGGCGTCGACATCGAGGGCCGGCCGGTCCAGGTCGAGGGGACCGGCTACTTCGCCCGCTGCCTGCAGCACGAGACCTCCCACCTGAACGGCGGCGTCTACATCGACTTCCTGTCCGGCGACACCCGCCGGGACGCCCTGCGCGCCGTCCGCTCCGCGGACTGGAACACCCCGCCCACGGGCGGTCAGTCGTAGCGGGTCGAGCGGTCGCGTTTGAGTTCGGCGCGGCGGCGTTTGTTCTCCAGGCGGCGCTCGCGCATGGCGCGGCTGGGGCGGGTGGGGCGGCGCGGCTTGGGGACGGGGGCGGCGGCGTCGTGCAGCAGCGCGGCCAGCCGGGCCTGGGCGGCCTGCCGGTTCTGCCACTGGGAGCGCCGCTCGGACGCCCGGACGGTGAGCACCCCGTCGACCAGCCGTCCGGCCAGCCGGTCGAGCATTCTCGGCCGGAGCGATTCGGGGATCGACGGCGAACCGGCGAGGTCGAAGCTGAGCTCGGCCGCGCTGTCGCTGGTGTTGACGTGCTGGCCGCCCGGCCCGGACGACCGGGAGAAACGCCAGCGCAGCTCGGTCACCGGGATGGCGATCGAGCCGCGGACGCGCAGCAAGCCAGACATATGGCCAATTATCCCTGCTTGATCAGGTTCCTGTCGCCGGATTTTCCACCGTCCCGGCCGGTGCTCTCCACCGAGGGTGTCACCCCAGGCCGAGTTCGGCCAGCCGGCGCTCGATCTCGGTGAGCCGGTCCGCGACGGACCGGCTCTGCAGCAGTTCGGCGAGCAGGTCGGCCTCGTCGCTCTCCAGGACGACACGGTGGGCCGGGGTGTCGGGGTCGTCGGCGTCGTAGACCAGCAGCGTGCGCCGGCCCGACTCCTCGGCGACGACCCCGACCTGCTCCCCGTGCCGGGTGCGGCCGTGGTGCACGGTTCCGGTGCCGGGAATGGTGCTGTGGGTGATCTCCATGCTGCCTCCTCGTCAGGGAGCGGTGGCGTACTGCGGCCCCTCCTCCCCCCGTTCCCCGTGCCAGTGCGCCAGCCGCCCGGCCCGGCCGACCGCGCGCAGCCGGCACTCGGCCGCTTCCCGGGTGGCGCTGGTGGTGACGATGAGCAGTTCGTCCCCCTCGCGCAGGTAGGTGGCCGGCTCGGGAACGAGGACGATGCCGTCCCGGATGATCAGGTTGACCGCGGCCGGGGCCGGCAGCCGCAGCTCGAAGATCTCCACCCCGCTCAGCCGGGAGCCGGGCGGCACCTCCAGGGTGAGCAGTTCGGCGCCGAGCACGTCCAGGGGAGCGGACTCGACCCGCACCTCGCGGGTCTGGTCGGACGGGGCGACACCGAGCAGCCGGGCCATGAACGGCAGGCTGGGCCCCTGCACCAGGGTGAAGATCGCCACGAGCACGAAGACGATGTTCAGCAGTTCCCGGCTGCCGGCCACCCCGGCCACCACCGGAAAGGTCGCCAGCACGATCGGCACCGCACCGCGCAGCCCGGCCCAGGAGATGAACGCCTGCTCCCGCCACCGGACGCGGAACGGGGGCAGGCAGGCGACCACCGAGAGGGGCCGGGCGACGAGCAGCAGGACGAGGCCGACGGCCAGGGCGGGCAGTACCGCACGCCCCATCTCGCCGGGATCGACCAGCAGGCCGAGCATGACGAACAGCCCGATGTGGGCCAGCCATCCGGCACCCTCGGCGAAGGACAGGCTCGCGGCGCGGTGCGGCAGCACCGCGTTGCCCAGCACGATCCCGGCCAGGTAGGCGGCGATGAAGCCGCTCCCGCCGGCGGCGCCCGCCGCGGCGAAGGCGATGACCCCCAGCCCGAGGGTGGCCAGCGGGTAGAGCCCGCTGGCGGGCAGCGCCACGTAGCGCAGCGCGGCCACCCCGATCCGGCTGACCGCCAGCCCGACCAGCGCGCCGAGCCCGAGCTGGTAGAGCACGTGCAGGCCGATCCCGGCCGGGGAGGACAGGTCGCCGCCGGCGCTGAACACCAGGACGAGGATCACCGCCGGGGCGTCGTTGCACCCTGACTCGGCCTCCAGCAGCCCGGCGACCCGGCGGGGCAGCGGCAGGGTCCGCAGCACGGCGAAGACGGCCGCGGCGTCGGTGGGCGCGACGATCGCGCCGAGCAGCAGCGCCACCCGCCACTCCATGCCGAGCAGCAGGTGGGCGCCGGCCGCGGTGACGAGCACGCTGACCACCACCCCGAGGGTGGCGAGCAGTGCCGCCGGGGCGGCCACCCGGCGCAGGTCGGACCACCGGGTGCCCAGCCCGCCCTCGACCAGGATCACCGCGAGCGCCGTGACGCCCAGCGTCTGCGCGAGCTGCGCGTCGTCGAAGTCGACCCCGAGGAAGTCCTCGCCGAGCAGGACGCCGAGCGCCAGGAAGAGCAGCAGGCCGGGCAGCCCGATCCGGGCGGCGGTGCGGGCCGCCGCGATGCTGCACAGCAGCACCAGACCGCCGTACAGCAGTACCGCGTACAGCTGGGACAGGTCCATCCCGTCCGCCGGCGCCGCCATCTCCACGTGTCCCCCCGCCCGGCCGTGTCCGCCTCGGAGGGATGTCGCTACCAGTGACGTTACCCATATGTCGGGTATGCACTCTGGTCCCGATGCAAGTACTTACTTACACTGGTCGCATGAGCGAGGGAATATTCAAGGACGGCGATCTGATCCGTGTCGTGGCGAGTGAAGGCATCCTCATCGCCTCCGGCGGTGCCGCGTCGCTGCTCCAGACCGCCCACCCCCAGGTGGGCCAGGGGGTCTACGACCACAGCTACACCGCGGCCGACCCGATGGGCCGGCTGCGGCACACGATGGGCTGGGTCTACACGGTGGTCTGCGGCAGGCGTTCGGAGGCCGAGCAGGTCAGCGCGCTGGTCCGCCGGATGCACGACCAGGTGACCGGCCCCGGGTACTACGCCAACGACCCGCAACTCCAGGTCTGGGTGTCGGCCACGCTCTTCGCGGTCGCCGCGCAGACGTACCAGTACGTCTTCAAGCGCACGTTCACCGAGGCCGAGCTGGAGGAGTACTACCAGCAGAGCAAGATCTTCGCCACGATCCTCGGCTGCCCCGAGGACGAGTTGCCCGCCGACTACCCCGCCTTCCGCGAGTACTACGCCAAGATGGTCAACTCGCTGGAGATCAGCGATGCGTCCAGGGCCGTCGCCGACCAGGTCCTGTACCCGAAACTGCCGTTCTTCCTCACCCCCGGCCTGGCGCTGATCAGGCTGCTCACGGCGGGCCTGATGCCCGCACCGATCCGCGAGCAGTACGGCTGGGCGTGGAGCCGGGGCCGCGCCCGCCGGTTCAGGCTGCTGATGAACGCCATCGCGCTGGTCTACCCGCGGCTGCCCCGCCGGGTCCGCTTCCTGCCGCGCGACGTGTACCTGCGCTCCACCCGCACGATGCTCACGAAGATGACGGACGCAAGGCCTCGCACCGTCATCCGTTCCACCGGTTGACCCGGGGTATCGGCCGGAACGAAAGGACGCCCGGACCATGAGCGGTCCGGGCGTCCTTTCGCGCGGGACGGTTACTCGCCCGACCAGTTGGGCTTGCGCTTCTCGGCGAAGGCCGTGGCGCCCTCGGCGGCGTCCTTGGAGCCGAAGATCGGGTTGACGATCTCGCCCTGCCGGGCGAACGACTCGGCCGCCGGCCAGTCGGCCGACTCGACGATGACCCGCTTGGACGCGGCCAGCGCCAGCGGCGCGTTCTCGGCGATCTTGAGCGCCAGTTCCCGCGCCACGGCCAGCGCCTGGCCGGGTTCGGTCACCCTGTTCACCAGGCCGAGC
Source organism: Actinomadura craniellae (assembly GCF_003289645.1). Classification (GTDB taxonomy): domain Bacteria; phylum Actinomycetota; class Actinomycetes; order Streptosporangiales; family Streptosporangiaceae; genus Actinomadura_D; species Actinomadura_D craniellae. The sequence continues at coordinate 39,726 of NZ_QLYX01000018.1, forward strand.
TCGGCCATCCGCGCCGTGCCGTAGTGATCGCCGGTGAGGACGATCTCCATGGCGATGTGGAACGGGATGCGCTGCGGCAGGCGGAACAGGCCGCCCGCCGCCGCGACGAGACCACGCTTGACCTCGGGAACGCCGAACTTGGCCTCGGACGAGGCGACGATCATGTCGCAGGACAGGGCGATCTCGCAGCCGCCGGCCAGCGCGTAGCCCTCGACCGCGGCGATGATCGGCTTGGTCGGGGGCTTCTCGGCGATGCCGCCGAAGCCGCGACCGCCGGACATCGGGTTCTCGCCGGTCAGGAACCCCTTGAGGTCCATGCCCGCGCAGAACGTCCCGCCCGCCCCGGTGATGACGATCACCGAGACGTCCTTGCGCTCGTCGAACTCGTCGAGCGCCTTGGCGATGCCCTCCGCGACGGCGCCGTTGACGGCGTTCTTGGCCTTCGGCCGGTTGATGGTGATGACGGCGACCGCGCCGTCGACCTCGACGAGGACTTCGTCCGACACTGCTACCTCACTTGGGCTGGAAGCGGATGCCGCCGTCGAAGCGGACGGTCTCGCCGTTCATGTAGTCGTTCTCGATCAGGGCCAGCGCCAGGTGGGCGAACTCCGACGCCTTGCCCATCCGCTTGGGGAAGGGCACCGGCGCGGCCAGCTTGGCCTTGAACGCCTCGGCGGCCTCGCCCTCACCGTAGATGGGGGTGTCGATGATGCCCGGGCAGATGGTGTTGACCCGGACGCCGATCGCGGCGAGGTCGCGGGCGGCCGGCAGGGTCATGCCGACGATGCCGCCCTTGGAGGCGGAGTAGGCGACCTGGCCGGTCTGGCCCTCAAGGGCAGCGACCGAGGCGGTGTTGATGACGACCCCGCGCAGGTTGTCGGCGTCGGCGGGCTCGGTCTTGGAGATCGCGGCGGCGCCGATCCGCATCAGGTTGAACGTGCCGATCAGGTTGACCTGGATGACCTTCTGGAAGGAGGCCAGGTCGTGCGGCGAACCGTCCCGGTTGACGGTGCGGCTCGCCCAGCCGATCCCGGCGCTGTTGACGACGACCCGCAGCGGGGCGCCGCTGTCGACCGCGGCCTGGACGGCGGCCTGCACCTGCGCCTCGTCGGAGACGTCCGTCTTGACGAACACCCCGCCGAGCTCGTCGGCCAGGGCCTTGCCCTTGTCCTCGTTCAGGTCGGCGACGACGACCTTGGCGCCCTTGGCGGCCAGCGCCCGGGCGGTGGCCTCGCCGAGGCCGCTGGCCCCGCCGGAGACGACGGCGGAAACTCCATTCAGATCCATAAGCAGCACCTTACTCCAGAGACCGAATGAGATTCGGAGGGATGTTACTAGGAAGTCACTTTACGGGTCACGTTCCGCGCCCGCACGGGCGGACACCACCGACGGGCGCCCGGGGAGGAACGCGAACGAACCACCAGCACAGTCACAGCCCTACCCCGGCCGGACCGCCGGCATGGCACCCCTTTTCCCACCGGTGAGCACCCCTCGTCGCGCCACCCCGGCCGGCGAGATCCACCCGAGGTGACGTGTTTCATCCGGTCCGCCAGCGGTAGGTCTGATTACGTACCGTTCATGATCGGTGACTGGAAGTAGCGACATGGACGGATAAGACCGAGAGGAGAAAGCCCAATGGCCAAGCAGGCCGAATTCATCGACATCCAGCGTTACCTCGCGGGGATGGACTACCCCGCCACCAAGGACCAGATCATCCGCCACGCCCGGTCCAAGGGCGCCAAGGGCGAAGTCCTGAACGCGCTCCAACGTCTCGCCGAGGGCGAGTACGACAGCCCCGCCAGCGTCAGCAAGGCGGTCGCCCAGCCGAGTCGCTGATCCTTCCCGTCCGGCCGGGGCATGACCCCGGGCCGGACGGAAACGACGCCGGGGTAGGACTCCGGCGAGCGACTTCGCGGAGCCCGGGCTGCGGCGCCAACGCTGCGGCCGGGGCTTCCGCTATTTCGACCCCCCGGGACGAGGCCGCTCGAATGACCCCGGGCCGCGCGGGTAGGGGGCCGTCCCCGAAGGACGAACAGGAGCCCCCATGGCACAGAAAGTGCGCGAAGTGATGACCGGTGCGCCGGTCACCGTCCGGCCCGACGCCGACCTGCGGACCGTCGCCCGGCTGATGCGGGACGAGGGCGTCGGTGACGTCCTGGTCACCACCGACGACGACCGGCTGCGCGGCCTGGTCACCGACCGCGACCTGGTGGTCCGGGCCATGGCCGAGGGCGGCGACCCCGAGCAGACCGCCGTGTCCGAACTGTGCAGCGGCCATCTCGCCGCCGTCGCGCCCGACGACGACCTGAAGAAGGTCGTCCAGCTCATGCGCGAGCACTCGGTCCGGCGGATCCCCGTGGTGGAGGACGAGCGTCCGGTGGGCGTCGTCTCCCTGGGCGACCTGGCGATCGAGCGCGACGAGGGCTCGGCGCTGGCCGACATCAGCGCGGCCAAGACCAACCGCTGAGCCGGGCTCGCCCGGCGGACGCCGCCACGAGCGGAACGGGCCGCCGTACGAGGCGGCGGCCCGTTCCACCACCGTGCGCGGGGCGGGGCCGCGCACGAGGTGCTGCGCGGCCGGGCCGAAACTCCACGAGGCGCCTCCGGCCACTCCGGCCGGAGGCGCCTTCGCTTCGCTCAGAGTGCGGCGGGAACCGCGTCCGGGCGGGTGTCGGCCGCGGACCCGTCGCCCAGGCAGTAGACGGCGTACGCGCGCCGCAGCACCGGCAGCGCCACGTTGCGGACCCGCACCCCGCGCGGGGTCAGGCCCTTCTCGCTGCCCTTGTGCGCGTGGCCGTGCACGGCCAGTTCGGTGCCCGCGGCGTCGATCGCCTCGGCCATCAGGTAGCTGCCGAGGAAGGGGTAGATCTCCAGCGGCTCGCCGGCGAGCGTGTCCTTGGCCGGCGAGTAGTGGGTCAGGGCCACCCGGTGGTCGACGTCCAGCCCGGTCAGCGCCTCGTACAGGCGGTGGGAGAACTCCTTGGTGTGCCGGACGAGCGCCTTCATCTCGGGCTCGCCGAAGTCGCTGGCGCAGCGCCCGGCGAAGCCGCCGCCGAAACCCTTGCCGCCGGCCACCCCCAGCCGCCTGTCCCCGCAGGGGATCACCGTGCCGTCGCCCTCCAGGACGGTCACGCCCGCCTCCCGCAGCACCTCGGTGATCTTGTCCTGCTCGTCGGAGTGGTAGTCGTGGTTGCCCAGCACGGTGATCACCGGGATGCCCACGTCGCGCAGCTCGTCGGCCGCGATCCGGCCCTCCTCGACCGTCCCGTGCCGGGTCAGGTCACCGGCCACCAGCAGGACGTCGGCCCGGTCGGGCAGGTCGGCGAGCCGGGCCCGGTACTCGCCCGCCACGTCCGGGCCGACGTGCAGGTCGCCGACCGCCGCAATCCGGATCATGAAATCGTCTCCTCCCCCTCGGGTTCGCGCACCGGGATGACCGTCACCTCGTTGTGCACCCGGTGGCCCGCCGCGGCGGTCCGGGCGACCTCTTCGACCAGCCGGCGGCGCTCCTCGCTGGCGACGTCGCCGCGCAGGTAGACCCCCTCACCCCGCACGTCGACGCGGATGCCCAGCTCGTGCGTCCGCTCGGCCAGCCGTTCCTGGATGTGCGCCGCCAGGTAGTGCGGCACCTCTACGTTGTCAGTCACGGGAATCCTCCGTCGATCACGTCGAGACGGTGGAGCAGTGTCAAGAACGCGTAGGCGTACGGGGAGTGCCCGGTCTCCTTGGCGACCTTTGCCCAGTCGACCTGCTCGCGCAGCGCGCGGCAGACGTGCAGGAAGTCGCTGAAGTCGCACGCCGTCTCGGTGTAGGCCAGCAGCCGCATGATCACCAGGTCCTCGGCGGGCAGCACCGGCAGCATCACCCCGGCGAGCCCCAGCTCGTCGGCCCGGCCCAGCAGCGCGTCGTCCACCGGACGGCCGGAGGGACGGTAGATCAGGTCGATCATCCGGTCGTCGTCGTGCACTTTGACCAGCCAGTCCTCCGGGCACTCGTGCGGTGTCATGCCCACCTTGGCGAGTGCGGTCAGCGCGGCCTCCGCGTCCTGCTCCCGCAGGACGAAGTCGACATCGTGCGTGGAGATCGCGGCACCGCGCGCGTAGGCGGCGAACCCGCCCGCCAGCGCGAACGGCAACTCCGCCTCCTTCAATACGCCGGCCGCCCGCTTCAGGCTGCGTACCAGCGGGTCGGCGGCCGGGTCCACATGCCCCATGCATCTCCCCTGTCCGTCGAGGTTGCGGAGGGGCGTACCCCCAGAAGCGAGTCACATTCACGGCCTTCCGGGTGAACCGACAAGATGGCGGCCATGAGTGCAAAGACCGAGTCGGTCCAGGTGGCCGACGGGACGTTCGACATGCAGGTGTGGCACCCCGCGTCCGGGAGCGGGCCGGGTCTCCTGCTGATCCAGGAGATCTGGGGGGTGGGCCCGTACATCCGGGCGGTCGCGGAGCGGCTGGCCGGGATGGGGTACGTGGTCGGGGCGCCGGACCTGTTCTGGCGGCTGCAGCCCGGCTGGGAGGGCGCGCACGACGAGGCCGGGCTCCAGGAGTCGATGGCGCTGGCGTCCCGCTTCGACCGGGACCTCGGGACGGCCGACCTGGCCGCGGCGCTGGACAGCCTGGCCGCGCTGCCCGAGGTGACCGGCGGCGCCGGGGCGCTCGGCTTCTGCCTGGGCGGCACGATGGGCTACCTGCTCGCGGCGCGGGCACGGCCGGCGACGCTGGTGTCGTACTACGGGTCGGGGGTGCCCGACATGCTGGACCTGCTGGACTCCATCGAGTGCCCGGTGCAGTTCCAGTTCGGCGGCGACGACCCCTACATCCCGGGTGAGGGGGTGCGGCGGCTGGCCGAGGCCGTCGCCGGCCGGCCCGGGATGGAGTTGCACGTCCAGGAGGACGGCGGGCACGCCTTCCACAACCACGTCGCGCCGATGTTCTACCGGCCGGAGGCCGCCGCCCGTGCCTGGCGGCAGACCGAGGAGTTCCTGGCCCGCACCCTGCCCGTGGCCTGACCGCTCAACGGCGGCGGTGCCGCAGGAGCGCGGTGCCGCCGTCGAGGTCGATCAGGCTGCCGTCGCCCTCCTCGTCGCGCAGCACCAGAGAGGTGCGGCGCTGGTCGATCTCGTGCCGCTTGCCGGCGTAGAAGATCGCGTGGAGCTCGTCGAGGCCCGGGGCGGACATCGCCCGCTCGCCGTCCCTGATCCAGGGCAGCCGTATCCGGCGGTGCGCCCACAGCCCCATCCGGTCCACCGCGGCGAACGCGACCAGGGCGAGGACCAGGCCGGGAATCGTCAGGAACACCAGTACCGCCATGCCGGGACAACGCCGGCAGGGCGGGCCGGGTTCCGCGGCGTTTTCGTGCCGTTCGGGACGGATGTGGCTGGCATCACATTCCGATAACGAAGTGGCGCTTTGGGCTGGGCGTTCGGCACGTCCCGCCCGCGGACGATCATGCTCCGGACCTCGCGGGGATTTGCCCCCGCCGCCGGGCCGTGATTAACGTGCCCAGGGCCGAGCGGCCACCAGCCCGCTCGCGAACAACAGAACACGCCGGCCCCATCCCCTGGCGAACGCCCTGGCCGGCTCGCCTCATCCGCACCACCGAGAAGTGCGGAGCCGGGCGCACCCCGCGCGAGTTCCTCCCGCGGGCCGATCCCCTCCACCGAAACACCGCGGACCGCCGCATGCCGTCCGCCGGATTCCGGTCGCCCGGCAGGCACCACCCCCACACGAGGAGCCATCCTGGACACCCCCCTGAAGTCCCGCATGTTCCCGAAGCCCCGCACGTTCCGTTTCGCCGGCGGCGTCGCGCTGGGCGCGACGGCCGTCGTGGGCTCGGCCACCCTGCTGGGCCCGACCCGCGCGGTGGACGCCCGGGCGCTTGCCGCCGCCCCCACGACGAAGCCGACGGCGCAGACCCCGCAGCCGCCCGCCACCCCGGCGACCCCGACCCCGGAGCCGCCCGCTCCCACGGCGACCCCGCCACAGCGCCCTGCCGCCGTCCCCGAGACGAAGCCGCCGGCGCAACTCCCCCGGCCGCGCCCCGCCGCGCAGCCGCCCGCGCAGACCTCCGGGGCCTCCGGGCAGGGCACCGCCGCCGTCGTCGCGTTCGCCCGGCAGCAGATCGGCGACAGCTACTCGTGGGGCGGGAACGGACCCGACGCCTGGGACTGCTCCGGCCTGGCCACCGCCGCCTGGCGCAAAGCCGGCGTGCAACTCCCCCGCACCACCACCGCCATCTACTCGGCGGTCGGCCGGAAGGTCGCCTACGGCGACCTCCAGCCCGGCGACCTGCTCTTCTTCTACTCCGGCCGCAGCCACGTGGGCGTCTACGCGGGCCAGGGACAGATGATCCACGCCCCCAGCTCGGGCAAGCACGTCCAGCAGGTCGATCTCGGCTCGCACTACAAGCAGGAGTTCAACGGAGCCGTCCGCCCCGGCTAACCCCGCCCCCGCCCCCGCCCCCGCCCATGATCCTTCAGCATCCAGGGCGCCATAACACCGCGAAAGCTGAAGGATCAGGGGCGGCGTTGGTCAGCCGGCTCGGGCCGCACGCCTCGCCCAGGACGGGTCCAGCGTGATGCTGTAATCGACGACCCAGGTCCGGCCCTCCTCCACTGCGGCCGTGCACCCCTTGATGCGGTACCTGCCGTCGTGCTCATGGAAGTAGCCAACCTCGAAGCCCGAGCACGCGCCCTGGTGCAGCCAGGCCACGGCCGCCGGCGGCGGCGCGGTGAAAGGCATGCGCCATGATCGCATGACGACCGGAAAAACGACTGGACCCCGGCATCCCGGGCACCGCATCCTGAGGACCGGCGGCCTGTCCCCTACCGGACGGGATGCACGGGCCGTCCGGAGGGCTCGGTATGCTTCGCCGGGCAAGGGCCGTTAGCTCAATTGGCAGAGCTGTGGACTTTTAATCCATAGGTTCTGGGTTCGAGTCCCAGGCGGCCCACCCCTCTTCACCCGCTTGACCTGCGGCACAGCGTCACAGGACTTCCCGGGCTCCCCTTCCGCCCCCGTTGGGAGCCCGAGGGGAGCACAGGAGTTCCGGAGTCTTCCCCGCCCGCAGGACCAGCGCCACAGTGGTCTCCCGGGCCCGTGGACGACCGACCGCTGAACGCCGTGTCATGTCCATGTCACCCCGCGATCGGTCGCGGTACCGATCGCGACCGGCTCCCCGTACTCGTACGGCTCGTGCCCGGACCCGGTGTGATACGCGCGGCGCACCACGCCACGGGTCCCGGCAGGTTCACCACGCAGAACCTCGGCCAGCCGCTCGCGCGCCTGCTTCTCGTCGCCGGTGATCCCACCCGCACCCCGGCCGCCGCCGAGCAGGGCGTCCCAGGCGAACAAGCGAGGCGGGCCACCCGCGTAGTACGGCGTCGTCACGACCGCACCTCCCGAACCACGAAGGCACCCAGCACCCGCCGCCACAGCGCGGGCCGGTCGTCCGTGCGTGCGTGCCGCCACCGGCGAGCCGGTCGGAGCGCGACGGGCGCCCGGGGCGGGTTGGGGCAGGGCACGGTCGCGGTGGTCCACTGCCCGGACGGACCGACCATCACACCCCGCGGCGGTACCGGGTTACGGGCCGGGAGAACCGCCTCCAGGCGGCGGGCGAGCTCGACCGGGTCAGCCGCCTCGACAAGCTCTCGCCGGGTCACCGCCCACCACCGGCCGGTGAATTCGCCGAACCACGCACACACCCCGGGGAACCGGTGTCGCAGGTCAGCCAATGCGCTTTCGGGGTCGACCTCCGCCGCCGTCCACGGGGCGACCGCCACCGCGGTCACGACCGACCACCGATCTCGGATACCTTGCCCATAGCCAGGACCTCGTTTCCTGGTCAGGCCCCGGCATCATCGGTGTTCGCGCACCGGCCCGGGGCCGCTCCCTGCGTCTGACGACGCACTGTGAGCGGCACCGTACGGTGGGCTCAACCCCTTGCCGTTTCCATGCGGAAACCTTTGTCAGACCAGATTCATCCGCCACGCCAGCCCGCGTAGATCACGGCCGCCCGCACGGTCGAGCAGCCCGCCGACGAGCTCGCGGATCAGCGGGTTATGCCGTACCTGCTCGGGCGACAGTCGCTCGGCCTGCCGTAGTTCTCGGACGGCATCGCCGTCCCGTCCGAGCATCGCCAGGGCGCGTGCCTTCTCGATCCGCAAGGCCGCCCGCCGGTTGCCGGAGGCCAGCGCTCGTGGTTCCACCCGATCGGCGTACTCGAGCGCTTCGGTGGGCTCACCGGCTTCAACGGCGAGGGACGTCCGCCATACCCCGGTGTTGGCCACGCCGAACACCTCGAACGCGGCCGGGTCGTCGCCGAGCGGCTCGGCGACGCGGGCCGCTTCGTCGGCGTGGTCGCGGGCCGCTCCATGGTCCCCCGCGACCTGGCACGCCAGCGCCGCGGACAGCCGCAGCATCCCGTACACCTGGTGCGCGAACGGGTCGTCACCAATGTGCGGTTCCAGCTCATCGGCGGTCCGGGGTGTGGTCATCAACGCCCGGGGCCGGTTGGCCGAACTACGCGCGTGCGCCTGACCGAACGCGGCGGCGGCCTGCCATACCGGCTCGTCGAGTTGTTCGGCGGCCTGCCGGGCGCGTTCTCCCGCGACCCATCCGAGACTGCCGTCCCCCAGATGCCGCAAGGTGCATGTCGCATCCGAGCCGCACGCCACCACCAGCAACCGGAGCGCCTCGCTTCTCGCGGGCTCGATTCCAGCCGCCGCGTGCACCGAGAGTTCCCTGATCACACCGGGAAGAACGGCCATCACCGTGGCATAGTCGGCGTTCCGCAACGCCTGGTCGGCCCGCTCCACCTCCGCGGCGAGCACGGCGACCGGACGGGAGGGCATATCGGGCGGGTCAGCACAGGAAACATCAAGCAGCGCCCGTTGCAGCCCCACCAGGCTGTATCCGCGCCGATCCGGCTGCACCTCGGGTGCCGACACCCCCAGCAATGCGTCGGCGGACACCTCGAGCGCATCGGCCAGAGCCGCGATGTCGGATCTGCGTTCCAATCGCGCCTTGCCGTTCTCGATCTTGGATAGCCAGCCCTTGGACCGCCCGACCAACCCGGCCGCCGCCTCCAGGCTCAACCCGCGGGCCCGGCGGGCCGCCCGGACGTTTTCCCCGATGCGCCGGGGACCGTCATCGTGTGAACGCGACATGGCCTGGCCTCGCTGTAGACGTTCCGAACCCACCGCCCACGGTACGCGCGCGCCGCCGCCGTGAGCAGAGAATACGAAGACACCCGCCGCCGATGGCGGTACTACATGCAGGGTTCCTCCGGCAGTTCAACGACATGTGGCGACGGGGCGCCCCAGGAAGGAAGACCGAGCGGTGATCGAGGCTGAGTTGAAGGCGCGGGTTCACGACCCCGAAGCACTCCGGGCCCGGTTGCGCACCCGAGCCGACGAAGAGGTCAGCGTCTACCGCGACACCTACTACGACCGGCCCGGCCGCCCGTTCACCGCCGCCGGCCGGGAACTTCGGGTACGGGTGGTCGAGGCGGCCGGGATGCGCCGCACCGTGCTGACCTACAAGGAACCCGCGGTCGACGAGGCGTCCGGATCCAAACCCGAGCATGAGACGAAGGTCGCCGACCCGGCCGTCATCGACACCGTGCTGATCGCGCTGGGCGCCGAACACCTCGTCGCGTTCGAGAAGCACTGCGCGAACTACCGGTTCACCGCCTGCGGCCGGGACATGCTCGCCACCCTCGTCGCCGTCCCCGAGATCGACGGTACGTTCATCGAGGTGGAGACCATGGCCGACGAGGACGACCTGACCGCCGCCCTCGATGACGTCCGGGTGGTCCTGGCCGAACTGGGCATCGCCGACGACGATCTCACCACGGAGCAGTACACCGACGCCGTGATGCGCGCCCGGTCCTGATCGACATCGTCACCCCGGGCTCAGCCGGTGTAGTGGCGGACCTCCGCTCACCCACGGCACCACGCCGCGAACACCGTCCGGCCCAGCGCGGTGCCAGCGCGGCGGCGAGTGCGGGCAGGCGGTCAACGGCTCTCCAGCCGCGGTGGCCGCCCGCCATGGAAAACCGCACCGCAAGTGGCATGTCCGCACGTCAGAGGGGAGGTCAATCGCCATGACGACACCGACGCCCCGTTCCTGCCGCCCGCCGATCCGCGGGGCTGCTCGGCCATGACCACCTCGGTCGTCGTCGGAGGAAGCGGCTGGCTGGGGGCGCCATAGCGCGGCGATGCGCCGAGCGGGGTGAGAGCGTCGTCATCACTGACCGGCGGGTGCGGGGCGGGCCCGCGGTTAGACTCCGGTCATGCGCCGGACCGCCGTAGTGCCCGTTCGGCGGGCCGTCGGGGTGCTCGCGGGGGTGCCGACCGGGGTGGCCGGGCTCGGGTGGGTCTGCGTCGCCGGGGCCGTCGGTGGCGGGCGGGCGCGGAAGGTGACGGCCGCGCTGGTCGAGCTGGAACGGATGCGGCTCGCCGCCTGGTACGACCATCCCTGCGGCGGTGGCCGCGGCGGGCGCGTCTACCTCGGCCTGCGGGGTGCGGTCGGCGCGCTGGGCGGTTACCTCGCCGTCGCCGGGCTGTTCGTGGCCGTGCTGTTGCTGCACGGCGGAGTCGTGCAGCTCGTCTCGGGTGACGCGGACCTGGTCCCGCTGGAGTTCCCCGGGGTGCGGCTGACGGGTAGCAGCTGGGCGTACGGCCTCGGCCTCGGGACGGTCGCGCTGGTGCTGGCCGTCGCGTGGAGCGCCGCGCTGATCCGGCTGGAACGCCGGCTGGCCGACCGTTTCGTGGGCCCCGACTCCGACGAGGCCATGCGCCGCCGGATCACCGAGCTGACCGCGTCCCGCTCCGGCATCGTGCGGGCCGTCGACGACGAGCGCCGCCGGATCGAGCGCGACCTGCACGACGGGGTCCAGCAGCGGGGTGTGGCGCTGGCGATGCTGCTGGGCCGGTTGCGGCACGCCGCGGACCCGGCGCTGGTCGACCAGGCGTACGCCGAGTCCCGGCTGCTCCTCGACGAGTTGCGGGACGTGGCGTGGCGGGTCTACCCCACCGAGCTCGACTCGGCGGGGCTGCGCGCCGCGCTGGCGGAGGTCGCGGAGCGCTCCACGGTGCCGGTGACGGTAGACCACGCGCTCTCCGGACGGCTCCCGCCGGAGGTCGAGACCGCCCTCTACTTCGTGGCCCGGGAGGCCATCACCAACGCCGCCAAGCACGCCGGGGCACGCGCGATCGAGGTCGTCCTCCGGGGCGGGGCAGGCGAGGTGACCGTGACGGTCTCCGACGACGGCCGCGGCGGTGCCCGGCCGGACGGGGGCGGGCTGTCCGGGCTGGCCCGGCGGGTGCGGGCGCTGGACGGGACCTTCGCCGTGGACAGCCCGCCCGGCGGCCCGACCAGGGTGACCGCGAGGTTGCCGTGCGTCTGATGCTCGCCGACGACTCCGTCCTGCTCCGCGAGGGCCTGGCCCGGCTGCTCCGGGACGCCGGGCACGAGGTGACGGCGGCGGTGGGCGACGCCGGCGCGCTCCTGTCGGCCGTGGCCGGGCGGCGCCCGGACGTGGCGGTCGTCGACGTGCGCATGCCGCCGTCGCATACCGACGAGGGGCTGCGGGCCGCGCTGGAGATCCGCGACCGGTGGCCGGACGTCGGCGTGCTCGTGCTCTCCCAGTACGTCGAGCGGACCTCCGCCACCAGGCTGCTGGCCGGCCCTCCGGAGGGCCTGGGCTACCTGCTCAAGGACCGGGTGTCGGAGGTGCCCGAGTTCCTGGCCGCGCTGGAGCGGATCGGTTCCGGTGGCACGGTGTTCGACCCGGAGGTGGTCCGGCGGCTGCTCGCCGGCAGCCCGCTGGGCGCGCTGACCCCGCGCGAGCGGGCCGTGCTCGAACACCTGGCCCAGGGCATGGTCAACACCGCGATCGCCGAGCGGCTGCACGTGTCGCAGAGCACGGTGGAAAAGCACGTCAACGCCATCTTCGACAAGCTCGGCCTCACCCGGACGCCGGGTTACAGCCGCCGGGTCCTGGCGATCCTCCGCTACCTCGACGAAGCCGGATGAGCCGTGCGGCCACCACCGCCAGTCCGGCGACGGCCGCCGTCACCAGCCAGATCATGAAGGTCGGGTAGAGGTACCCCACCTGGATCCACCGGATGTCGCGCCCCCGGGCGAGCACCCGGAAGACCGGCACGAGCGCCGCGCACAGCGCGAGCGGCGCCAGGTAGGCGGGCAGCAGCCACAGCCGCCAGGCCGTGCGGCGGGCCGCCCACCGCCGGGAGCGGGCCACCCCGCGCGCCGCCAGCCCGGCGGTCGCCAGGGTCAGCAACGCGAACACGCCGTCGATGACCAGGTGGGGTGCGGAGGGGAGCTCCGGCTCCGTTCCCTCGATCATGGCGACGAGGCCGTCCAGCAGGGCGTCGCTGTCGCCGTAGGCCGTGCCGGTGTTCGCCATGACCGCGATGCCGTACCCGGATTCCGGTATCAGCAGTTGCTCGGCTGTGGCGGTGAAGAGGTCGCCGCCGTGCCCGATGACGGGCGTGCCGCGCTCGGTCCGGCCGATCGACCAGCCGAGGGCGTAGCCCGGGTTCCGCGCGGAGGGGGTGCGCAGCGCGGCGGTGCCCGCCGGGGAGAGGAGGCCGCCGCCGTTCTGCGCGATCAGCCACCGCGCCATGTCGTTCGCGCTGCTGATCACCCCGCCGGACCCGTTGCCGAACCCGGTGGGCTCGGGCAGGGCGACCGCCCGGCCGAGGATGCGCAGGTGGCCGCGCGCGCTGCCCGGCAGGTCCCGTTCGGTGGCGAGGGTCCGGCTGTCGTGCATCCCCAGTGGGGTGAACACGTGCGCGTCGAGGTGGTCCGCGAACGGTTCGCCGCTCACCACCTCGACGAGCCGCGCGGCGACCTGGTAGTTGGTGTTGTGGTAGCTGAACGCGGTCCCTGGGGCCGCTGCGAGCCGCGCCGTCCTGAGGCGCGCCACGGCCTCCCTGAGCGATTCGGGTCGGCGCCCGCTCTTCTCGCGGAAGGCCGAGTCGGCCATGCCCGAGGTGTGGTCGAGCAGTTGGCGCACGGTGATCCTCGCCGCCCGGGGGTCCGCCATCGCGAACTCGGGCAGGTGGTCGCGCACCGTCCCGTCGAGCCGTACCTTCCCCCGCTCCACCAGGCGCAGGACGGCGAGGGAGGTCATGGACTTGCTGAGCGAGGCGATGGCCATGGGGGTGCCCGCCGTCACGGGGTCTCCCGAGCCGGTCCGCCCGTACCCGGCGGCGTGGACGACCTCGTTCCCCCGGACGACCGCCACCGCGGCCCCGGGCAGGCCCGTCCGCTCGCGGTACTCCGCGACGAACGCGTCGATGCGGGCGGGGGTGATCCCGCCGGGCGGGACGCCGCCGGAGGCGGGGAGCAGGGCGAGGGAGATCGCGGTGAGGGCGCTGGCGAGCATGCGCCGAAGCCAACCAGGCCCCCGGGTCCGCGACCATTGCGAGATTCCTCCGCGTCCGTTACGGGAACCCGCCGCACCGCCAGGGGTGACCGCCTGCCGGTGGACGATCACGTCGAACCAGCCGGCCGATGCACCCTCCCGACCGGCGCGGGGCTCCGTACTCCCTGTGGCACCGGCGGACAGGCGAAAACGTCAGAGGGCCCCGGCAGAATGCCCGGCGAACGCGGCGTCGCCTTCGTGGCCGGGCGGCGTCGCGCGGGTCGACCGATCGGAGGAGACGATGCGCAACACCGAGCTCGAAAAGCTCGCCGGGCTCGTCGGCGAGTGGACGACGACGCTGTCGGACGCCTGGTTCCTCGAACCGGCGGGCACCGAGAGATCGGGCACGGCCACCATCGAGTGGCTCGGGGAGTCGTTGCTGGTCGTGCGGACGGTGCTGCACGACGGCGCGGCCCGCTCCGAGACGGGCCTCGTCATCGGGCGCAGCGACCCCAACGACGCCTACGCCGTGCTCTACCAGGACGACCGCGGCGTGTGCCGGCAGTTCGCCATGACCTTCGGCGGCGGGCGCTGGACCATGACCCGTGCGGACCCGGACTTCCACCAGCGTTTCGTCGCCGACGTCGAGGAGAACCGCATCCTCGGCCGCTGGGAGGCGTCCGACGACGAGGGCGCGACCTGGCGCAAGGACTTCGACCTCACCTTCGAGCGGGCCTGAGCCCGAGGTGACACCGGCCCGGTCGCATACCGCTGATCGAGGTGGTGCGGCCGGTCCGTGGCGAGGCCGTCCCCGCAGGTGAGCCGCGCCTATGGAGGAATGCGCGCATCCTTCGGGGGCAGGGGGCGGCGTATGGGACACATCCTGATCACCGGGCCGGCGGCATGAGCGCCGTCGACCTGCCGCGGCCGGTGCTGCGCCGGCCCCAGGCCGCCGTCGATCCGCGGGCGCTGGAGCGGGATCTGCGCGACCGGGTGGACGGGGAGGTCCGCTTCGACGCCGGCAGCCGCGCCCTGTACGCCACCGACGCGTCCAACTACCGGCAGGTACCGATCGGCGTGGTGGTGCCGCGCACCGTGGGCGCGGCGGTGGAGGCCGTCGCGGTGTGCCGGAAGCACGGCGCGCCGCTTCTGTCGCGGGGTGGCGGCACCAGCCTGGCGGGGCAGTGCTGCAACACCGCCGTGGTGATCGACTGGAGCAAGTACTGCCACCGCCTGCTGTCGGTGGACGGCGAACGGCGGTTGTGCGTGGTCGAGCCCGGCATCGTGCTGGACGACCTGAACCGCCGGCTCGCCGGCTACGGCCTGCAGTACGGGCCCCGGCCGGCCACCCACCCCAACTGCACGCTCGGCGGGATGATCGGCAACAACTCGTGCGGCGCCACCGCCCAGGCGTACGGCAAGGTCGTCGACAACGTGCGGCGGCTGGAGGTGCTGACCTACGACGGGCTGCGGATGTGGGTCGGCGAGACCGACCCCGCCGAGGCCGCGCGGCTGGCCGCCGAACCAGGCCGGACGGGTGAGATCTTCCGTGGCCTGCTGGCGCTGCGCGACCGGTACGAGCACCAGATCCGGGAGCGCTACCCCGACATCCCCCGCCGGGTGTCGGGCTACAACCTGGACTCGCTGCTGCCCGAGCACCACTTCGACGTGGCAGGGCTGCTGGTCGGGTCGGAGTCGACGCTGGTCACGGTGCTGCGCGCCGAGCTGGAACTCGTCCCGGTGCCCGCCCACTTGTCGCTGGTGATGCTGGGGTTCCCCGACATCGCCACCGCCGCCGACCACGTGCCCGCCATCGTCGGCCACGACCCGCACGTGCTGGAGGGCATCGACCACCAGCTGGTCTCCTTCGAGCAGGCCGAACACCTCAACCCGGAGGCCCTGAAGCTGCTCCCGGACGGCCGGGCCTTCCTGATGGTGCAGTTCGCGGGCGAGACCGTCCAGGAGGCCCACGACCGGGCGCGGGCGCTGGTGGACGCCGTCCCGGACGCGACGGGCTCGGTCATCTACGACGACACCGACCACGAGCGGCAGCTGTGGCGGATCCGCGAGTCCGGGCTGGGCGCCACCGCGCACGTGCCGCACCACCCCGACACCTGGGAGGGCTGGGAGGACTCGGCGGTGCCGCCCGACCGGGTCGGCGACTACCTGCGCGGCCTCAAGGAACTGATGCACCGGTTCGGGTACGGCGAACCCTCCGTCTACGGGCACTTCGGGCAGGGCTGCGTGCACACCCGCATCCCGTTCGACCTGGAGTCGGCCGAGGGGGTCGCGGCCATGCGCTCCTTCGCCGAGCACGCCGCGGACCTGGTCGTGGCGTACGGCGGTTCGCTGTCGGGCGAGCACGGCGACGGGCAGTCCCGGGCCGAGCTGCTGGGCAAGATGTTCGGCCCCGAGCTGGTGGAGGCGTTCGGGCAGCTGAAGGCCCTGTTCGACCCCGGCGACCGGATGAACCCCGGCAAGATCGTCGCCCCCTACCGGCTGGACCAGAACCTGCGGCTGGGCGCCGGCTACGACCCGTGGCGTCCGGAGACCGCGTTCGCCTACCCCCGCGACTCGGGCCGGTTCGACCAGGCGGCGCTGCGGTGCGTGGGCGTGGGCAAGTGCCGCTCGCTGGAGGGCGGCGTGATGTGCCCCAGCTACCGCGCCACCCGCGAGGAGAAGCACTCCACCCGGGGCCGGGCCCGCCTGCTGTTCGAAATGGTGCGCAACGGTTCGCCGATCGACCGGGGCTGGCGCTCCCGGGAGGTACGCGACGCCCTCGACCTGTGCCTGGCCTGCAAGGGGTGCAAGACCGACTGCCCGGTCAACGTCGACATGGCCACCTACAAGGCCGAGTTCCTGCACCACCACCACGCGGGACGGCCGCGTCCCCGCGCGCACTACTCGATGGGCTGGCTGCCGGTGTGGGCGGCGCTGGCCGGCCGGGCGCCCCGGGCCGCCAACGCGCTCGCCACCCTGCCCGGGCTGAACCGGGTGATCAAGTTCGCGGGCGGCATCGCCGCCGAGCGGGAGCTGCCGCCGTTCGCCGCGGAGCGCTTCGTCGACTGGTGGCGGCGGCGCGGGCCGCAAGGGGAGGGCCGGCGCGGCGAGGTCGTACTGTGGCCGGACACGTTCACCGACTCCTTCCACCCGGCGATCGGGCGGGCCGCCGTCGAGGTACTGGAGGACGCCGGGTTCCGGGTGAAGGTCCCCGACCAGGCGGTGTGCTGCGGCCTCACCTGGATCTCCACCGGCCAGCTCGGCATCGCCCGCCGCGCCCTGGCCCGCACCCTGGACGTCCTCCGCGACGACCTGCGGCGGGGCACCCCGGTCGTCGGCCTGGAACCCAGCTGCACCGCGGTGTTCCGCTCGGACGCCGCCGAGCTGTGGCCGGACGACCCGGACGTCCAGCGGCTCCGCGACCAGACCCGCACCCTGGCCGAACTCCTCACCGAACGGGCCCCCGACTGGCGCCCGCCGCCCGTGGACGCCGCCGCGGTCGTGCAGCGGCACTGCCACCAGTACGCCATCATGGGATTCGACGCCGACCGGACGCTGCTGGCCGCCGCCGGGGTGGAGGCGGACGTCCTGGACTCCGGATGCTGCGGGCTGGCCGGGAACTTCGGCTTCGAACGCGGCCACTACCAGGTCTCCCAGGACGTCGCCGAGCTCGGCCTGTTCCCGGCGCTGCGCACCGCCGACCCCGGGACGCTCGTCCTGGCCGACGGGTTCAGCTGCCGCACCCAGATCGACCAGGCCGGGCTCGGCCCCGCGCCCGTGCACCTGGCCGAGGTACTGGCCGCCGGCCTGCGCGGAGCCGAACCCCGGGCGGTCCGCCCCGCCCCGCCACGCAGCTCCGGCCGCGCCGCGCTGGCCGGCCTCGCCCTGGCCGCCGCGGCACTCGCCGCCCACCGGCTGCGCCGGCGATGACCGCGCTGGAGAACGTCGGCGTGACGGCGTACACGGTGCCCACGGCGCTGCCGGAGTCGGACGGGACCCTGGAGTGGGACGCCACGACCATCGTCGTCGTCCGTACCACGGCCGCCGGGCACACCGGGACCGGGTACACCTACGGCCCGGCCGCGGTGGCCGCCGTCGTCCGCGACGAGCTGGTACCCGCCCTGCGGGACGCCGACGTCACCGACGTCGCCGCCGCCTGGGCGGCGATGGTGCGGGCGCTGCGCAACGCCGGATACCCCGGCATCGGCGCCATGGCCGTCTCCGCCGTGGACATCGCGCTGTGGGACCTCAAGGCCCGGCTGCTGGGCCTGCCGCTGGCGGTGGCGATCGACGCCTGCCACCGGTCCGTGCCGGTCTACGGCAGCGGCGGCTTCACCTCCTACACCGAGGCGCAACTCGCCGGGCAGCTCGCCGGCTGGGTCGAGCAGGGCATCCCGCGCGTCAAGATGAAGGTCGGCCGGGACCCGGCCCGCGACCCCGGCCGGGTCGCGGCGGCCCGCGAGGCCGTCGGCCCCGACGTCGAGCTGTACGTGGACGCCAACGGCGGCTACACCCGCGAGCGGGCGCTCGACCGGGCCCGGTGCTTCGCCGACCTGGGCGTCACCTGGCTGGAGGAACCCGTCAGCTCCGACGACCTCGCCGGCCTGCGCCTGATCCGCGACACCGGCCCGCCCGGGATGGACGTCACGGCGGGCGAGTACGGCTACACGATCCCCTACTTCGCCCGGATGCTGGAGGCCGGCGCGGTCGACTGCCTCCAGGCCGACGTCACCCGGTGCGGCGGCATCACCGCCTTCCTGCGCGTCGCCGCCCTGTGCGACGCGCACGGCGTGGACCTGTCCACGCACGGCGCACCCCAGGTCAGCGCGCACGCCGCGGCGGCGGTCTGGCACCTGCGCCACCTGGAGTACTTCCACGACCACGCCCGCGTCGAGCACCTGCTGTTCGACGGCACCCGCACCCCCGCGGACGGCTCGCTGACCCCCGACCGCACCCGCTCCGGCCTGGGCCTGCACCTCAAGGAGACGGACGCGGCCCCCTACCTGACCGGCTGACCCGAGGCGCCGGCGGGCGCGCGCCACGATCGCCGCTAGCCCTCCAGGCGGTCGATGATCGGGGTGAGCAGGTCGTTCAGTTCCCTGGTCAGGACGCGTACGGCCCGGCGGGCGGTGTCCACGACGCCGTCGCCGGGGCCCGGTGGGGCCGGTGGCAGTTCGTCGATCGGCAACGGTGCCTCAACCAGCAGCAACGTCCGGACGTGCGGGGCTCGGGCCAGATCGTGGTCGGACGGTTCCAGGAACTGGCCGAAGGTCTGCGGCCACTCCCGCCAGCCCCGGTCGTGCCACCATTCCCGGGAGCAGGTGAGCTCGGCGGGCAGCGGGGAGACGAGTTCCGCCCGGGCGGTCAGCGTCCCGTCCCAGGTGTTGCGGTAGCACTCGGCGCTCACCACCCGGCGGTGCCAGCGCACGTAGCCGGGGGTCATGCGGGGCGGGATCGCCATCCACCAGGCCGTGCACGCGAACAACACGGGGGCGATGTCGCCCCAGGAGTCGTCGAACTCCGGCAGCCCACGGCGCACCCACTCCCCGTACGCGTCGTGGTACTCCTCGTCCAGCCAGAAGGACTTCGTCACAGCGTCTCCGTCTCAGAGTTCTGCCAGAAACCTTTCCTACCCTCCTGCCCACGTTCACGACGCGGAGGAGTGACATGCGAGGAAAGGCATGGGCGGGAGCGGCGCTCGGCGTCGCCCTGGTGTTCACGGCCACCCCGGCTTCGGCCGACCCCACCCCCAAGCCCAAGGACCTCGGCAAGCGGGCCAAGCAGATGTGCGCCCGAGCCGACCGGGCCGTGGACCGGGTGGACCGGCTGATCACCCGCTTCGAGGGGGACGCCAAGACGCGCGGCTCGGTGGCCTGGATGAACGACCGCGCCGCCAAGGTCCGGGCCAAGGACCCGGCTCGCGCGGACATCATCGCCGGCCGGGCGAAGATCCGGCAGAGCCGGCTGGCCACGCTCAAGCTGCGCAAGCAGAACCTGCCCAAGGTGCAGAAGTGGTGCACGGACCGCGGGTTCCGGAAATGATCCGGCGCCTCGTCCTGGCGTGCGCGGTCGCCGCGGCCCTCACCGGCTGCGGCGCCGCGCCCGGCGCCGACGCCCCGGCCGGGCCCTCCGAGCACGAGATCGCCCAACTGGAGAAGATCGTCGACGATGCGGAGCGGGCGGCCACGGAGGGCGAGCAGGCTCCGTAGGCCCGCCCGGAGCCGGGCGGCACCGCAATGCGATAAACCACGCAGACTGGGCGGAACCGGACCGGCTTCCGCGACTCGACAGGTCCCGCGGGCCCGGCCGGAACACGGCCCGGAGCCGGGCGGGCTCCCGCGGCGCGGCAGGCCGCCCGCTCCGTAGGCTGGGCGCACCCCGACCCCCTGGAGCGGCCATGCACCGGATTCTCGCCGTCGACGACGACCCGGCGATCCTGCGTGCGCTCCGCCGCGGCCTGACGCTGGAGGGCTTCGAGGTGGACACCGCCGGGTCGGGGCGCGCCGCCCTGGACCTGGCGGCCGGTGCCGACGCGATCGTGCTGGACGTGTCCATGCCCGAGCCGTCCGGCATCGAGGTCTGCCGCGCCCTGCGCGGCGGGGGCGCGGAGGTCCCGATCCTGATGCTGTCGGCCCTGGACGAGGTGGCCGACCGGGTGGCGGGGCTCGCGGCCGGCGCCGACGACTACGTGGTCAAACCGTTCGACCTGCGCGAGCTGGCGCTGCGGCTGCGGGCGCTGCTGCGCCGGGCCGGGCACGGTCCGGCGGGCCTGGTGGAGGCCGGGCCGCTCGTCCTCGACCCCGGCGCCCGGCGCGTCACCGTCGGCGGCCGGGAGGTGGCGCTCACCCGGCGGGAGTTCGAGCTGCTGGAGGTGCTGGCGCGCAACGCGGGGCTGGTCATGTCCCGGTCGGCGCTGCTGGACCGGGTCTGGGGCTACGACTTCGAGGTCACCGGCAACGCCGTGGACACCTTCGTCGGCTACCTGCGCCGCAAGCTGGAGGCGGGCGGGGAGCCGCGGATCATCCACACCGTGCGGGGAGTGGGGTTCGTCCTGCGATGAGGCTGTCCAGCCGGTTCGCCCTGTGCGTGGCCGTCCTCGTCCCGCTGCTGGTGCTGCTGGCCGGGCTGCTCGTGCTGCACCTGGCCTCCCACGACCTGCGGGCCGAGCGCGACCGGCAGCTGACGGTGCGGCTGCGCGCGCTGACCCCGCTCGCCACGCAGTACGCCCAGCGCACCCGGCTGCGGCCCGCCGCCCCCACCGACCAGGCCGAGCAGCGGCTCGCCCAAGCCGCGTTCGACGGCGGGGCCCTGCTCCGGCCGCAGCGCGGCGAGCCGGTGGTGATCGGGCTGGTACCCGCCGCCCTGCCCGCCACCCTGCCCGCCGGGGGTGGCCCCGCCACGTTCGTCCACGACGGCGTCGCCTGGCGGTTCGCCGCCGCCGACCTCGGGACGCGCGGCCGGGCCGGGCGGATCTGGGTGTTCGAACCCGAGGACCGGCTGGCCGAGCGGATCGACCTGCTCCGGCACCGGCTGGCGCTGGCCACCCTGGCCGCCGCCGTGGCGGGCGCGGCGGCGGGCCTGGCGCTGGGCCGGTTCGCCGTCCGGCCGCTGTCGGTGCTGCACCGGCAGGCCCGGGCGCTCACCCGCCACCCGGGCCGGCTGACCACCACCTCGAAGGTCACCGAGATCGACGAGCTGGCCCACCTGATCAACGAGTCGCTGGACCGCCGGGACGCCGCCGTCGCCGCCGCCCGGGCGTTCGCCGCCAGCGCCGCACACGAGCTGCGCACCCCGCTGACCAGCATGAGCGCCAACGTCGACCTGCTCGCCCACCCGGACCTGGCCGCCGCCGACCGGGCCGAAATCGTCGCGGACCTGGCCGCCGAGCACGCCCGGATGCAACGGCTGATCACCATGCTCCGCCAGCTCGCCCGCGGCGAACTGCTGGACCCGGCCGCCTTCACCCACTGCGACCTCGCCGAACTGGTCGACGCCGCCGCCGAGGACGCCCGCCGCCGGCACCCGCACGCGACGATCGACGTCCGCCAGCACGGCGAGGTGTTCGTCCGCGGCTGGCCTGAGGGCCTGCGCCTGGTCGCCGACAACCTCCTCGACAACGCCGCCGTCCACGGCCGGGACGGCACCGGCCGGGCCGTGATCGAGGTGCGGCTGGAACCCGGGCTGCTGGCCGTCTCCGACACCGGCCCCGGCATCCCGCCCGAACACCGCGAGGCGGTCTTCGAACGCTTCCACCGCGGCCCCGGCAGCCCCGGCTCCGGCCTCGGCCTCACCCTGATCCGCCAGCAGGCCGCCCTGCACGGCGGCACCGTCACCGTCGCCGCGACCCCGGCGGGCACCCGCGTCGAACTCCGCCTCCCCCCGGCCCCGGCCGGCCCCCGCCCGTGACCTCCGCAGCGCCCGCGCACCAAAGCCGACGGATCACGTCCAGGAGACGGTCGTCCGTTGATCCTTCAGCGTCCGGTGCGTCGGGGCACCCCGGATCCTGAAGGATCACGGTTGCATGCGCCCTCACCAGGTGATCCTTCAGGATTTCGGGGCATTGGGGCACCTCGGATGCTGAAGGATCAACGGACGGAGGCCGCGGCGGCGGAGGTTCAGCGGTAGGCCGGGATGCCGGTGATGGCCTGGCCCAAAACCAGGGTGTGGATCTCCTGGGTGCCCTCGTAGGTCAGGACCGACTCCAGGTTGTTCATGTGCCGGATCACCGGATACTCCAGGGTGATGCCGTTGGCGCCGAGGACGGTGCGGGCCTGGCGGGCCACGTCCAGGGCGGCCCGGACGTTGGCGAGCTTGCCGAACGAGACCTGCTGCGGGATGACCTCGCCCGCGTCCTTGAGCCGTCCGACGTGCAGTGCGACCAGGCCGGCCTGGCCGAGCGCGACCTCCATCCAGGCCAGTTTCTCCTGGGTGAGCTGGAACCCGCCGATGGGGCGGCCGAACTGCTCGCGGGTCTTCGCGTAGTCCACCGCCGCCTCGTAGCAGGCGCGGCCCGCGCCGACCGCGCCCCACAGGATGC
This sequence comes from Actinomadura craniellae, assembly GCF_003289645.1. GTDB lineage: Bacteria > Actinomycetota > Actinomycetes > Streptosporangiales > Streptosporangiaceae > Actinomadura_D > Actinomadura_D craniellae. Next base: position 62,158 of record NZ_QLYX01000018.1, read on the forward strand.
CGTAGCGCGCCTCCGACAGGCAGCCGAGCGGGCCCTTCAGCCCGGTCACCCCGGGCAGCACCGCATCCGCCGGCAACCGCACGTCGTCGAACACCAGCTCGGAGGTGACGGACGCGCGCAGCGAAAGCTTCTGGTGGATGTCGGACGTGGTGAAGCCCGGCGTCCCGGCGGGCACCACGAACCCGCGGATGCCCTCGTCGGTGCGCGCCCACACCACGGCGACGTCCGCCACCGACCCGTTGGTGATCCACATCTTGGCGCCGTTGAGGATCCAGTCGGAGCCGTCCCGCCGGGCGTGGGTGCGCATGTCGCCGGGGTCGGAACCGCGGTCGGGTTCGGTCAGGCCGAAACAGCCCAGCGCCTCGCCGGCCGCCATCCGCGGCAGCCACTCGCTCTTCTGCTCCGCCGAGCCGTACTTGTGGATGCCCGTCATGGCCAGCGAGCCCTGCACGGAGACGAAGCTGCGCAACCCCGAGTCGGCGGCTTCCAGCTCCCGGCAGGCCACGCCGTAGGCGACCGCGCTCAGCCCGGCACAGCCGTACCCCTGCAGGTGCATGCCGAGCAGCCCCAGCTTGCCCAGCTCCGGGCCCAGCTCGCGGGCCGGGAAGTGCCCCCGCTCGAACCAGTCGGCGACGTACGGGGCGACCTTCTCCGCGACGAGCGCGCGGACGCTGTCGCGGACCATCCTCTCCTCGTCGGTCAGCTGGTCGTCCACGCGGAGCACGTCCATCGGGCCCTCCTGCACTCGGGGATGGGGGTCAGGGTACGTCGCGGTCCGGGTCAGGGCGCGGTCAGGGTCCGTCCCTGATGTGGGGATGCCTCGGGAAAGGGCAACATCGAGACATGAACGAGAACAGCAACCTCGAAGGCACGCACAAGGACGGCACCAAGAAGCTCCGCCGCACCACCGAGGGCCGCATGGTCACCGGCGTCTGCTCGGGCATCGGCGACTACACCGGGATCGACCCCAACATCCTCCGCATCGGGCTCGCCGCCGTCACCGTCTTCGGTGGCGCCGGCATCGCGCTCTACGCGCTCGCCTGGCTGCTGATCCCCGCCGAGGGCAGTGACCGGTCGATCGCCCAGGACCTCGTCGACAAGGCCCGGCAGCAGCCCGGCGTCCAGGACGCCATCGACCGCACCGGTGACGCGCTGAAGAAGGCCTCCACCCGCTAGGCCGGAACCCGCTCCTCCACCGGCTCGGTAGTGACCATGGAGGAGATGACGTCGCCGCGGATCTGGGTCCACGACAGGGTGAGCATCGTCGCCACCGACAGCCCCGCCACCCCCGCCAGCGCCACCACGGCCTCGGGACCCAGGACCTCCGCGGCGAACCCGCCGAGCAGGATGCCGAGCCCCTGCCCGGCGAGGATGCCCGACTGCGCCAGGCCGAACGCCTGCCCCCGCCCGGACGGGGGCACCGCGGCCACGAAGGCGGCGTTCGCGGCGAGCTGGTAGGCGCTGCCGACGCCCGACAGCGCCCACAGCGCCACCACCGCCCACAGCGGCGGCTGCAACCCGGAGCCGATCAGCGGGGCGCACGCCAGCATCGCCATCCACCCCATCGACCGGAGCCGGTTGGACGGCCGGACGAACCGGCTGAACACGAACGCGCCGAGCACCATGCCCGTCGGCATCGCCGACATCAGCAGGCCCACGGTGACCGGGCTGTCGTCGAAGGTCGCCGCGTACGGGGCCGCCAGCCCCTCCGGGATCACGTAGAACGAGCACAGCCAGGCGAAGGCGACCAGCGAGCGCAGCGTCGGGTCGCCGAACACCAGCCGGGCGCCGGCCCGGGTGTTGCGCCACAGCGACACGCGCTCGTCGCCGGACCGGTCGGCTCCGCCCCGCCGCCGCACCCCGACCAGCAGGATCACCGCGGACACCCCGAAGGTGGCCGCGTCGATCGCCAGCGCGCGCTCCGTGCCGACCGCCATGACCAGCGCCCCGCCCGCCAGGAAGCCCAGCATCTGGGTGGCCTGGTGGGTGATGTTGTTGATGGCCGAACCCGCCACATATTTGTCGCCGTCGAGTATGTCCGGCAGCAGCGCGGCGCGGGCCGCGGTGAAGGGGGCGCCGAGCAGGACGGTGAGGAACACCAGCACGCACAGCGTCACCAGGTCGTCCGCGCGCAACGCCATCAGGGTGACCAGCCCCGTCCGCAGCAGGTCGCACACCACCATGACGGAGCGCCGCGGGAACAGGTCGGCCAGCCCCGCCAGCAGCGGCCCGCCGACGACCGGAGGGATATAGGTCAGCGCGTATGTTAGGGCCGTGAGCAGCGGCGAATCGGTCATCCGGAAGACCAGGACGGCGAGCGCGACCTGCGCGAGCTGGTCGCCGGCGTACGACAGGGCCGAGGCCAGCCACAGGGCGCGGAACTCGCCCACGGCGAAGACCTCGCGGTAGGTGGCCCGTTCCTCCAGAGGACGCCGATGTCTGCCCGGCACGGATCAGTTCCCCCCAGGATTCACGCTGAGTGTTACAAGCGTGACCTAGTGTGGACTACCAGCCGAGTTCGTGCAGCCGTTCGTCGTCGATACCGAAGTGGTGAGCGATCTCATGGACGACCGTAATGCGCACCTCGTCGACGACCTCGTCGATGGTGTCGCAGATGGCCAGTATTTCCTTACGGTAGATCGAGATGTGATCGGGCAGAACGCCGCCGTACCAGTCCCCCCGCTCGGTGAGGGGTACACCGTGATAGAGGCCGAGCAGGCCGGGTTCGGGCGACTCGTCCTCAACGACGATGACGACGTTGCTCATCTGCCGGGCCAGCTCGGCCGGGATGGTGTCGAGGGCCTCGGACACCAGTTCTTCGAAGGTCTCGCGCGGCAGCTCGATCACACCGTCCATTGTGCTCGATAGGAGGAGCTTCGTGGTCCTGAGCCGCGCCCGGGAACGGGCGATCCGGCTGTCCCAGCGTCGCTGGACCCGGGTGTCCGGCGTCATCGCCGTCGGGCTCGTCGGCGGCACGATCGGCATGCTGCTCGGCGGGCGGGTCGAGACGCCCGTCGGGCCCGCCGACGTGTCGATGTCCGTGCGCCCGTCCTGGAACGGCGGCACCACCCTCGAACTGCCACCGCTCGGCTCGCTGCGCCTCGACAGCCACTGGGGGCCCGTCCGGGTGCAGGCGCAGGTCGCCGAGGTGCACCCCGAACCGGCCCGCAAGCTGATCGAGGACCCCTCCGGCCTGGACCGGCTCAGCGAGACCGTCGGCGGCCAGGTCCGGCACGGGCTGATCCAGCTCGCGCTGCGGTCAATGGCCTTCGCGCTGGTGTTCGGCTTCCTCGCCGGGCTCCTCGTCTTCCGGTCCTGGCGGCGGGCGCTCCAGGCGACCGGCACCGCCGGGGCCGGGATGACCGTCGTCGGGCTGCTCGCCTACTTCACCTTCAACCCCCAGTCCATCTCCGAGCCCCGGTACACCGGGCTGCTCGCCAACGCGCCCCAGGTGGTCGGGGACGCGCAGAGCATCGTGAAACGGTTCGACCAGTACCGGGCGCAGCTCGCCAAGCTCGTCGGGAACGTGTCGCAGCTGTACACCGCCACGTCCACGCTGCCGGTGTACGAGCCCGACCCGACGACCGTGCGGGTGCTGCACATCTCCGACGTCCACCTCAACCCGGTGGCGTGGAGCGTGGTCCGGTCGGTCACCCAGCAGTTCCGCATCAACGTGATCGTCGACAGCGGTGACCTCACCGACCACGGCAGCAAACCCGAGGACAAGTTCATCGACGAGATCGAGACGCTGAAGGTCCCCTACGTCTTCGTCCGCGGCAACCACGACTCCCAGGACACCCAGGAGGCGGTGGACCGGCAGAAGAACGGCATCGTGCTGGACGACGGCAAGGTCGTCCAGGTGGCCGGGCTGAACTTCTACGGGGTCGGCGACCCCCGCTTCACCCCCGACAAGACCACCCGCGACGACAACGTCGGCGCCGTCCAGATGCACGCCGAGGGCGCCCGCCAGGCCGCCGTGCTGCGCGCCACCGGCGTGGTCCCCGACATCGCCGTCATCCACGACCCCGACCAGGGCGCCGCGTTCGCCGGCACCACCCCGCTGGTGCTGTCCGGCCACTCCCACCGGCGGGCCACCCGGATGCTGCCCGCCGGGACGCGACTGTTCATCCAGGGCTCCACCGGGGGCGCCGGGCTGCGCGGGCTGGAGGGCGAGGAGCCGACGCCCATCGAGATGTCCGTCCTCTACTTCAACCGCGACACCCGGCGGCTGCAGGGCTGGGACGACTTCCGGCTGGGCGGGCTCGGGCTCACCTCGGCCCAGATCGAACGGCACCTCGAACCCGACCCCGACCGCACCCTGGGCGGCCCCGTGCCGCCCACCGCGACGCCGTCCGGCACGCCCGCACCGGGGTTCTCGCCTTCGGCCACCCCCACGGCGACACCGCCCCGGCGGGACTGAGACAATCGTTTATGCCAACGGGTCGGTCTTCCCCTATGCTGACGGGGTCGCCGGCCGACCCGCCCCCATCGTCTAGTGGCCTAGGACGTCGCCCTTTCAAGGCGGTAACACGGGTTCGAATCCCGTTGGGGGCACATCACTATGTATACCGACAAGGACTGACTTGTTGGCTTCGTCCGGTTCCTAGAGGCCGGAATCTCGGCGGGCACCTTACGCGGTAGGGCATGGCGCGCGAGCCGGAGCCCTCCCCGTTCGAAGGTCATGGCGTCGCGCGGGTTGACCCTGACGCAGGGTCAACCTCCCAGCATGGTGGCATGACTACGAGAACCAGTGCGATCGAGGTCGTCGGGCTGCGCAAGTCCTACGGCGATCACGAGGTGATCGCCGGAGTGGACCTGACCGTTTCCGAAGGCGCCGTCTACGCCCTGCTCGGGCCCAACGGGGCCGGTAAGACCACCATGGCCCGGATCCTGTCCACGTTGCTGCCCGCGGACGCCGGTGCGGCCCGGGTCGCCGGGTACGACGTGCGCCGCGAGGCCGACCGGGTGCGCGCGTCGATCGGGGTGACCGGACAGTTCTCCGCCGTGGACGATTTGCTGACCGGGCGGGAGAACCTGCGGCTGATGGCCGACCTCGGCCACCTCGACCGGCGCCGCGCGAAGAGCGCGGTCGAGGGACTGCTGGAGCGGTTCGACCTGGTCGACGCCGCCGACCGGCGCGCGGCGACATACTCCGGCGGCATGAAACGGCGGCTGGACCTGGCGATGACCCTGGTGGCCGGGCCGCGGCTGATCTTCCTCGACGAGCCGACCACCGGCCTGGACCCGCGCAGCCGCCGTGGCCTGTGGGGGATCGTGCGGGAGCTGGTGGCCGATGGGGTCACCGTCTTCCTCACCACCCAGTACCTCGAGGAGGCCGACCGGCTCGCCGACCGGATCGGCGTGCTCGACGAGGGCCGGCTGGTCGCCGAGGGCACCGCGGCCGAGCTGAAGCGGCGGGTCCCCGGCGGTCACATCGAGCTCCAGGTCGCCGACGGCGAACGGGTGGCCGAGCTCGCGCACCGGTTGCCCGGCGCGGTCCCGAACGCCGAGGCGCTCACCGTGACCCTGCCGCACGACGGCAGCCTCACCGCGCTGCGGCGGCTGCTGGACGGGATCGACGACGGCGCGGTCACCGGCCTCACCATGCACACCCCGAACCTGGACGACGTGTTCCTGGCCCTCACCGGCCGCCCCACCACCGAGGAGGTGTCCGCATGAGCACCGCGACGTACGCCGTCCGCGACTCGGCGACCATGCTGCGTCGCAACCTGAAGCACATGGTCCGGTACCCGTCCATGACGCTGATGCTGATCGGCCAGCCGCTGCTGTTCCTGCTGCTGTTCGTCTACGTCTTCGGCGGCACCATGGGCGCCGGCCTGCCGGGAGCCCCGCGGGGCGACCGCGGCGACTACCTGACGTTCATCACTCCCGGAATCCTGCTGATGACGGTGGCGAGCGTGTCCATCAGCACCGCGATCTCGGTCGCCACCGACATGGCCACCGGGATCATCGACCGGTTCCGGACCATGGCCATCGCCAAGGCCTCGGTGCTCACCGGCCACGTGCTCGGCGCGATGATGCAGACCGCGCTCGCGCTCGCGGTGGTCTTCGGGGTGGCGCTCCTGCTCGGTCTGGAGACCGCCGCCTCGGCGCCGCGGTACCTCGGCCTGGTCGGTCTGCTCGCGCTGCTCTCCCTGGCGATGACCTGGTTCGCCGTGGCGCTGGGGCTGGCCAGCCCGAACCCGGAGACCGCGAGCAACTGGCCGATGATCTTCGTGCTGCTGCCGTTCGTGGGCAGCGGGTTCGTTCCGGTCGAGTCGATGCCGGCCGGGTTGCGGTGGTTCGCCGAGCACCAGCCGTTCACGCCGATCATGGACGCCGCCCGCGGCCTGCTGGCCGGATCGCCGGATGCCCCGGACGTGGTCTGGGCCGTCGGCTGGTGCGTGGTGATCGGATCGGTCGGCTACCTCTGGTCACGGCGCCTCTACCGGACGCGCGCCGCGAACTAGGAGACTGGGCTGATGCTGACCATCGGCGAGCTGGCGTCGTACGCCGGAGTGACGGTGCGCGCGGTGCGGCACTACCACGCCAAGGGGCTGCTACCGGAGCCGGAGCGGGACCCCTCCGGCTACCGCAGGTACGACGCCGGCGCCGTGATCGAGCTGATCAAGATCCGGACCCTCGCCGAGGCCGGGGTACCGCTGGCGCGGGTACGGGAACTGCTCCGGGCGGACGACGAGGAGTTCACCGCGGCGGTCACGGACATCGACAGGCGGCTGCAGGCGGAGATCCGGCAGCGCCAGCGGCACCGGGAGCGGATCGCCCGACTCGCCGCCGGGGACAGCCTGGCGCTGCCGCCCGAGGTGGTCGAGTTCCTCGACCGGATGCGGACGCTCCGGGTCGACCCGCGGATCATCAAGATCGAGCGCGACGGCTGGGTCCTGCTGGCCGCGCACTCACCCGAGCGGGTCCCGGAGTGGATGGCGTACAAGCGGCGGCAACTCGACGACCCGGAGCTCATCGACTTCTACCGCACCCTGAGCCAGGCGCTCGACTGGACCGCCGACGACCCGCGGCTGACCGGGCTCGCCGACAGGCTGGCCGACTACATCACCCGGCTGGCCGGCGAGGGATACGGGGAGCACGTCGCCGGCGAACCCGACGTCGAGCCGTCCCTCGTCGAACTGCTGGACACGCTGGTGTTCGACACCGTGCCGCTGGCCCGCAGGCTGGTCGAGTTGCTGGAGAAGCGGGGCTGGACCGGCTGGACCAAGCTCGAGCGCGCAGACCCGGCACGGGGGTGAGGCCGCACGCGGCAGGAGGACACCGCGGTGCGGGGCATGGGCCAGTGATCCGTGACACCCCACTCATGAACCCCGGGGACGGCCGTCCCGAGCACTTCCTGGCCAAGCCCACACCCGGTCGAGTGACCTGCCTCATGGTTACCAAAGGAGAGGTTCGCGGACGCCCTTCCTACCCGGTACGGCTTTCCCCGCTTCTGCCTATGACCGACAAATCATCGCTAGGATCGCACCTGGGCGGGTAAATGATCGGGTTCGGGGAGTTCAGTGATGGATCCTCTTTCTCCTGGTGACCCCCGTGAGATCGGTGCTTACCGAATTCAGGGGCTGTTGGGCAGCGGGGGCATGGGCCGGGTGTTTTTCGGACGGTCGCCTGGCGGTCGCCCGGTCGCAGTTAAAGTGGTCCGTCCGGAGTTGGCAGCCGACGCGAGCTTCCGACGCAGATTCGTCCGGGAGGTGGAGGCGGCTCGGCGGGTCGGTGGTTTCCACACGGTACCCGTTGTCGACGCGGATCCGGAGGCCGATCCGCCCTGGGTGGTCACTGCTTTCGTTCCAGGGCCGTCGTTGGCCGAGAAGGTCGGAGAACATGGGCCGCTGCCGCCGGGACTGGTCCGTGAACTGGGTGCGGGCCTCGCAGAAGGACTGGCGGCCATCCATTCATGCGGGCTGGTTCATCGGGACCTCAAGCCCGAGAACGTCCTGATGGGTCCCGACGGCCCTCGGATCATCGACTTCGGGATCGCGCGGGCCCTGGACGTTGCGACGATCAGCGTCAGCGGCGCTTTACTTGGGACGCCGGCTTTCATGGCACCGGGACAGGCGAAGGGCCATGCGCCACTCCAGGCCGACGATATTTTTTCACTCGGCGGCGTTCTGTGTTTTGCGGCCACTGGGCGGCCGCCGTTCGGAGGCGGAGCCCTCGAAGGCATTCTTTATCGGGTCATCCATGAAAATCCCGATATAACAGGGCTCAGCGAACCGATGCGTTCCGTCGTCGTTGCGTGCCTGAGCAAGGAACCCCAAAATCGTCCCGATGCCACCACGCTCGTTCGCATGTTGGGCTTGGCGGGTGCCGCCGGAACGGCTTACTCCGCTCCATCCAGGGGAACAGCCGGTTACGAGTGGGGGATTCATCCCCGCGAACTCGCCGCGCAATGCCACGATGCAGGCGATCTGGCGGGCGCCGAACAGGCCATCCGGCACTGGATCTCGCTGGAGCCGGCTAACCCGGAGCCGCTCGTCAGACTGTGCGAGGTCTATCAGGCGACCGCTCACTGGGAAGCGATGCTGGCCGCTATCAGACAATGGCAGCGACTTGATCCGGACGATTGGCGTCCGGTGGCGTGGACCGGCTTGGCCTTGTCGGAGTTGGAGCGTTGGGAAGCCGCCGTCGGCTGTTATCGGCAGTGGGCCCTGCATACCCCGGACAATCCGCAACCATGGAGGTCGATGTGGATTGCCGCAGCCAACGCGGGCGACCAGGTCGCCGCGCTGGGAGCCACCGAGGGGTGGGTGAAAGCCGCGGCGGACGACGCGGAAGCCTGGCTGTGCTACGCACAGATGCTCCTTGAGTTCGACAGGTTCGACCAGGCGGCCGATGCGGCTGAACGCTCCCTGAACCTGAACCCCGACGAGATCAACGCCCTTTGGGTCCACGCCAGTGCCCTCGCAGGACTTGAACGATGGCGGGACGCCATGGACGCCTACCGGCGTTGCGCCGAGCGGGAACCACATGACGCGAACGCGTGGACGAAGGCGTGGATCACGTCTGTCCAATGCGATGACCGACAGGCCGGAAGGGAGACCCTCGCCGATTGGACCGCCGCGATGCCTGACCATGCTTTCGCGTGGCGTGCCTACACTCGGGAACTCGTCCTGGCCGGTAGCTACGAACAGGCCATCGAAGCCGCCGAGCGTGCAATGGCGCTGACGCCCAGCGAAGAGGAGCGGGCATCGTTCGACGAGAGCACTCTGTTGCATGACTACGGGGTGTCCCTGAGCGTGACCGGGCGCTGGGACCGCCTCGCCGGCTTCATCGACAGCTGGCCGGATTCAGAAGATCTGACCTTGTTGACCATCAAGGCGAAATCACTGTGTGAACTGGGACGCCATTCCGAGGCGGCCGCCACGGCCGCCCGGGTGACCGCCGGAGATGGCTCCGCCGCAAGCGCTTGGGAGACCCTGGCCAGGTCGCTCCACGAACTCGGCGAGCACGAACAAGAGGTCGATGCGGCCGAACGATGGTTCGCCCTGGCCCCCGACAACATCAAGGCCCGCCAGGTGTACGCTTTGGCGCTTCACGAAGCGCAGCTGGGCGATCGGTTGTTGCCGGTCCTGGACGGGTGGCCCGGAGGCGCCCAGGATCCGCAGGTGGTCTCGCTCAAGGCGCAGGCGCTGCACTGGCTTGGCCGCCATGACGAAGCCGTTCCGGTAGCCGCACGCGTGATCGAAATGGTGGAACTCGCCAAAGTGTCCGGCCACGCGAATCCGGATGTCGGCTCCGCCCTCGGCGCGTTCAAAATCGAGGCGTATTCGCTCTACGAGCTGGGGCAGTTCGATGGAGCAGCCGCGGCCGCTCGGCAACTACTGAAACACGACGCCAACAACTCTCTCTACTGGTTCCTGTTCACTCGGGCCCTGATCGGTGCCAAGCAGTACGAGGAAGCTCTTGCAGCGGCGGACCGATGGATCGAGGTCGACCCGAGCGGGAACGCCTGGTCCCGCAAGGTCCAGGCGCTCATGGGGCTGAACCGATGGGAGGAGGCCCGCCGGGGCTCCGAACTCCTACTGTCGTTGCGCCCGGACGACCCCAACGCGCTCAGCCTCATGACGACCGCCTGCGCCGCCTGCAACGACGAAAGGGCGATTCATTACGCGGAGCGTTGGGTCGCCGTCGCCCCGGATTCACCGGACGCACAAGACACGCTGGAGCGACTACGCGCGGACCCTCGCGAAGAGATTTAGCGCGTTTCCCGTCAGTCGATGGTGAGGAGGAGGTCGCCGGCCTCCACCTGGGTGGGGCCGGGAACGGGGATGCGGGAGACGGTGCCGGAGACGGGGGTGGTGATGGTGGCCTCCATCTTCATCGCCTCGATGACGGCGACGACGTCACCGGCGGAGACCCGGTCGCCGACGGAGACCTTGGCGGTGACGGAGCCGAAGAAGGGGGCGGCGATGTGGCCGGGCACGTTCGGGTCGGCGCGCTCGGTCTGGGCGGTTTCGGGGGCGACGGAGCGGTCGCGGACGGTGAGGGTGCGCATCTGGCCGTTGACGGTGCAGATGACCTGGCGGCAGCCGGCCTCGTCGAGTTCGCCGACGGCCTCCAGCGCGGTGAGGACGCGGACGCCGGGTTCGAGGTCGAAGGCGACCTCGTGCCCCGGGCGCAGGCCGTAGAGGAACGCGCCCGTCGGGAGGACCGACAGGTCCCCATAGGAGGCCCGGGACTCGGCGTAGGCCTTGGCGGGGGCGGGGAACAGCAGCCGGTCGAGGGTGTCGCGGACGTCCGGCCCGGCCAGGGCCTTCCCCTCCTCCTCGGAGAGTTCGGCCCGGGCGGGGGTGAAGGAGCGGCCGCGGAGGGCGTTCTCGCGGAACGGCTCGGGCCAGCCGCCGGGCGGGTCGCCGAGTTCCCCGGCCAGGAACCCGACGACGCTGTCGGGCAGGTCGAAGCGGCCGGGGTCGGCGGCGAACTCGGCGGGGTCGGCGGCGGCGGCCACCAGGTGCAGGGCGAGGTCCCCGACGACCTTGCTGGACGGGGTCACCTTGACCAGGCGGCCGAGGATCCGGTCGGCCGCCTCGTACAGCCGCTCGATCTCCTCGAACCGGTCGCCGAGGCCCAGCGCCACCGCCTGCTGGCGCAGGTTCGACAGCTGGCCGCCTGGGATCTCGTGCCGGTAGACGCGGCCGGTCGGGGCCGGCAGGCCCATCTCGAACGGCGCGTACAGGCGGCGCACCGCCTCCCAGTACGGTTCCAGCGCGAGGACGGCGTCCAGGTCCAGCCCGGTCGCCCGCCCGGTGTGGTCGGTGTGCGCGACGATCGCCTGGAGCGGTGGCTGGCTGGTGGTCCCGGCCAGCGGCGACGACGCCCCGTCGACCGCGTCCACCCCGGCGTCGACCGCGGCGAGGTAGGTGGCGAGCTGCCCGCCCGCGGTGTCGTGGGTGTGCAGGTGCACGGGCAGGTCGAAGCGCTCGCGCAGCGCGCCGACCAGGGTGCGGGCGGCGGGGGCGCGCAGCAGCCCCGCCATGTCCTTGATGCACAGCACGTGCACGCCCGCCTCGACGAGTTCCTCGGCCAGCCGCAGGTAGTAGTCGAGGGTGTAGAGGCGCTCCCCGGGCGAGGACAGGTCGCCGGTGTAGCACAGCGTGCCCTCGGCGAGGGCGTGGGTGTGCAGGACGGCGTCGATGGCGGGCCGCATCCGCTCGACGTCGTTGAGCGCGTCGAAGATCCGGAAGATGTCCACGCCGGTCTTGGCGGCCTCGGTGACGAACGCGGTCGCGACGGCGTCGGGGTAGGGCGTGTAGCCGACGGTGTTGCGGCCGCGCAGCAGCATCTGGAGGCAGGTGTTCGGGGCGGCCTCGCGGAGCGCCGCAAGGCGTTCCCAGGGCGACTCGCCGAGGAAGCGCAGCGCGACGTCGTAGGTCGCGCCGCCCCACGCCTCGATCGAGAGCAGCCCGGGCAGGGTGCGCGCGACGTGCGGCGCGGCGCGCAGCAGGTCGGCGGTCCGGACGCGGGTGGCCAGCAGCGACTGGTGGGCGTCGCGGAACGTCGTGTCGGTGACGGCGAGGGCGCGCTGCCCGCGCAGCCGTTCGGCGAACGCCCGCGGCCCGAGCGCGAGCAGTAGGTCGCGCGAGCCCTCGGGGAGCGGCCCCTCGGGTAGCGGCGGCAGCTTCTCGGCCGGGTCCAGCTCGGTCGGCGCGTCCCCGTACGGCTTGTTGACGGTGACGTCGGCGAGGTACCGCACGAGCCGGGTGGCGCGGTCGCCGCTGGAGCGGGCCGTCAGCAGCTCGGGGTGCTCGGCGATGTAGGCGGTCGTGACGCCGCCCGCCCGGAAGCCCGGCTCGTCGAGCAGGGCCAGCAGGAACGGGATGTTGCTGGCGACGCCCCGGATCCGGAACTCGGCGACGGCGCGGGCGGACCGGCGGACGGCGTCCTCGAAGGTCCTGCCCCGGGTCGTGAGCTTGACCAGCAGCGAGTCGAAGTGCGGGGAGACCTCGGCCCCGGCGTAGGCGGTGCCGGTGTCGAGCCGGACGCCCGCGCCGCCCGGCGACCGGTAGGCCGAGATGCGGCCGGTGTCGGGCCGGAAGTCCCGGGCGGGGTCCTCGGTGGTGATCCGGCACTGGACGGCGAAGCCGGAGACGGTGACGTCCTCCTGCCGGATGTCGAGGTCGCCGAGGGTCTCGCCGCCCGCGATCCGCAGCTGCGCCTGGACCAGGTCGATCCCGGTGACCTCCTCGGTCACGGTGTGCTCGACCTGGATGCGCGGGTTCATCTCGATGAAGACGTGCTCGCCGCCCTCGTCCACGAGGAACTCGACCGTCCCGGCGTTGACGTAGCCGACCTCCCGGGCGAACGCCACCGCGTCGTCGCACAGCCGCCGGGCGACCTCCGGGTCGAGCCGGGGCGCGGGCGCGATCTCGACGACCTTCTGGTGCCGCCGCTGCACGGAGCAGTCGCGTTCGCGCAGGTGGACGATGTTCCCGGTGCCGTCGGCGAGGACCTGCACCTCGATGTGCCGCGGCCGGTCCACGGCCTGCTCCAGGAAGACCGTCGGGTCACCGAAGGCGCCCTCGGCCTCGCGCCGGGCCGCCTCGACGGCGCCGACGAGGTCCTCGCGGCGGTCGACCCGGCGCAGCCCGCGCCCGCCGCCGCCGGCCGCGGCCTTGACGAAGAGGGGCAGCCCGACCTCCTCGGCGGCCTCCAGTTCGGCGCCGGGCTCGGGCGTCACCGAGCGCAGCACGGGCAGCCCGGCCCGGCGCGCCGCGGCCACCGCCTCGATCTTGTTCCCGGCGAGCCGGAGGACGCTCGCGGGCGGCCCGACGAAGACGAGCCCGGCCCGCTCGCACGCCTCGGCGAGCTCGGGGCTCTCCGACAGGAACCCGTAGCCGGGGTAGACGGCGTCCGCACCGACCCGCAGCGCGGTCTGGACGATCTCCTCGACGTTCAGGTAGGCGCGCACCGGGTGCCCGGGCTCCCCGATCGGGTACGCCTCGTCGGCCTTCTGCCGGTGCAGCGAGAACCGGTCCTCCTGGGCGTACACGGCCACGCTCGCGATGCCCAGCTCGTAGGCCGCCCGGCAGGCCCGTACGGCGATCTCTCCCCGGTTGGCGACCAGCAACTTTGCGATCATGCGCGCGCTCCTCGTCTTCGGACGCCGAGACGGTCATCAAACCACCGGCCCGGTGCGGGCTCCTCCGGCGGGGCACGGCTGCCGGAGATCCGGCCTGGCCAGGGCTCCTGCCGGGCTCCCGCGGGACGGGTCAGCCGCCGGTCCGGACCAGCCGCCTGCTCGCCTCGGGAACGCGCCGCTCCTCGTGGCCCGCGTAGGCGCTGAGCGGGCGGATCAGGGAGTTGGCGGCCAGCTGCTCGATGATGTGGGCGGTCCAGCCGGTGATCCGGGACATCACGAAGATGGGCGTGAACGTGGGGATGTCGAAGCCCATCAGGTGGTAGGCGGGGCCGGTGGGGTAGTCGAGGTTCGGGTGGATGCCCTTGGCCCTGACCATGGCGCCGCCCAGGGCGTCGTAGAGCTCCATGAGCCGGCCGGCGTCCTTGGCGGCGGCCAGGTCGCGCAGGGCGGCCTCCATGGTCGGCACCCGGGAGTCGCCGTTCTTGTAGACCCGGTGGCCGAATCCCATGATCTTGCGCTTCTCGGCGAACGCCTCGGCCAGCCAGGACCCGGCCCGCGCCGGGTCCTCGATCTCGTGGAGCATGTGCATGACCGCCTCGTTCGCGCCGCCGTGCAGCGGGCCCTTGAGCGCGCCGATCGCGGCGGTCACGGCGCTGTAGAGGTCCGACAGGGTGGAGGTGACGACCCGGGCGGTGAACGTCGAGGCGTTGAAGCTGTGCTCGGCGTACAGGACGAGGGAGATCTCGAAGGCGCGCACGATCTCGGGCGCGGGGACCTCGCCGAACGTCATGTGGAAGAAGTTCTCGGCGAACCCCAGAGCCGGGTCGGGCGGGATCGGGGCGAGCCCGCGGCGGCGGCGCTGGACCAGGGCGACGACGGCCGGGATGCGGGCGAACAGGTCGATGGAGGCGTGCAGGTTCGCGTCGGCGTCGTCCTCGGTCGGGTCCTCGGAGCCGAGGTGGCTGACAGCGGTGCGCAGCGCGTCCATGGGGTGGCAGCTCTCGGGGATCCGCGCCAGGACATCGAGGGTGCTGCGGCTGAGCGGGCGCCGGGAACGCTCGGCCGCCTCGAACTCGCGGAGCTGCCCGGCGTCGGGCAGCTCCCCGTGCCACAGCAGGTAGGCGACCTCCTCGAAGGTGCAGGCGGCGGCGAGCTCCTGGACGGGGTAGCCGCGGTAGGTCAGGGAGTTGGACTCAGGGTTGACCATGGAGATCGCGGTGGTGTCGGCGACGACTCCGGCCAGTCCCTTGCTGATCGTGGCGGTCATCACTGCTCCCGGTAGGCGTGGCTGAAGACGGTGGTGTCGAACTTGGCGTAGTCGGCGTAGCCGAGCAGGTCGTACAGCTCGCCGCGGGTCTGCATCCGCTCGACGAGCGCGGCCTGGGTGCCGTCGGCGGCCAGCACGGACAGCGCCTCGGTGACCGCGCCCATCGCCAGCCGCAGCAGGGTGACGGGGTAGATGACGACGTTGACGCCCACGTCCCGCAGGGTCTCGGTGGTGAGCAGGGTGGACTTCCCGAACTCCGTCATGTTCGCCAGGATCGGGACGTCCACCGCCTTGCGCATCGCCTCGAACTCGGCGGCGTTCGCCAGCGCCTCGGGGAAGATCATGTCCGCGCCGGCGTCGGCGAGCGCCCTGGCCCGGTCGAGGGCCGCGCCCAGCCCTTCCAGGGCCCGCACGTCGGTGCGGGCGCAGATGACGAAGTCCGGGTCGCGGCGGGCGTCGGCGGCGGCGCGGATCCGCCGCAGCGCGTCCGGCAGCGGCACGACGGACTTGCCGTCCAGGTGGCCGCAGCGCTTGGGGTTGACCTGGTCCTCGATGTGGCAGCCCGCGAGGCCGGCGTCCTCCAGGACCTGGATGGTCCGCGCGGTGTTGAGCGGCTCGCCGAACCCGGTGTCGGCGTCGACGAGCGCGGGCAGGTCGGTGACCCGGGCGATCTCCCCCGCCCGGCGGCTCACCTCGGTGAGCGTGGTCAGCCCGATGTCGGGCAGGGCGAGGTCGGCGGACAGGACGGCGCCGGAGACGTAGACGCCCTCGAAGCCGGCGCGGGTGATCGCCAGGGCGCTCAGCGGGTTGAACGCGCCGGGCAGCCGCAGCAGGTCGCCGCTCGCCAGGGCCGCGCGGAAGGCGCCGCGTTTGGCCTGGGCGGTGAGCCGTGAGTGCAGCATCAGAAGATCCCTTCGGTCTTCGGCTCCCCGGGCAGGCCCGCGTCCACGTTCAGCGCGGCGACCTCGGCCGCCGCCAGCTCGGGCAGGCGGGCGGCCAGGTCCAGGAACCGCGCCCGCTCCCGCTCGGGGACGTGCTCGCCGGCCAGGGTCCGGAACTTGTGCGCGTACTGCTCGCGGCCGAAGGGGCGGGCGCCCTCGGGGTGCGCGTCGGCGACACCGCGGGAGCCCTCGACGGCGGTGCCGTCGGACAGCTCGACGACCACCCGGCCGCCGAACCTCTTCTCGGCCGGGTCGGTGGCGTGGTAGGCGGTCGTCCACTCCGGGTCCTCGACCGTGCCGATCTTCCGCCAGAGCTCGACGGTGTCGGGGCGGGCGGCGCGTTCGGGCGCGTAGGAGTCGACGTGGTGCCACCCGCCGTCCTGGAGCGCGACCGCGAAGATGTAGGGGATCGAGTGGTCGAGCGTCTCGCGGCTGGCCGACGGGTCGTACTTCTGCGGGTCGTTCGCGCCCGACCCGATCACGTGGTGGGTGTGGTGGCTGGTGTGGATCGTGATCCGCTCGACCTTCGCGGTGTCGGGGATCCGGGTGCGCAGGTCGCGGGCCAGGTCGATGAGGGCCTGGGCCTGGTACTCGGCCGAGTGCTCCTTGGTGTAGGTGCGCAGGATGCCGCGTGTCTCCTCGCCGGGCTCGGGCAGCGGCACCCGGTACTCGGCCTGCGGCCCGGACAGCAGCCACGCGATGAAGCCGTCCTCGCCCTCGTAGATCGGGGACGGTGCGCCCTGCCCGCGCGCGGCCCGGTCGACGGCCTCGATCGCCGCCTTCCCGGCGAACGCCGGGGCGTAGGCCTTCCACGAGGAGATCTCGCCCTTGCGGGACTGCCGGGTGGCGGTCGTGGTGTGCAGGGCCTGCCCGATCGCCTGGTAGATCACCTCGGCCGGCAGGTCCAGCAGCGCGCCGATGCCCGCCGCGGCCGACACCCCCAGGTGCGCGATGTGGTCGATCTTGTGCTCGTGCAGGCAGATCCCGGTGACGAGCGCGACCTGCGCCTCGTAGGCGACGGCGATCGCGCGGGTCAGCGCGGCGCCCGGGACGCCGAGGTGCTGGGCGACGGCCAGGATCGGCGGGATGTTGTCGCCCGGGTGGGAGTAGTCGGCGGCCAGGTAGGTGTCGTGGTAGTCCAGCTCGCGGACGGCCACGCCGTTCGCCCAGGCCGCCCACTCGGGCAGCACCGCTGCGCCCACGCCGAAGACCGCGGCGCCCCGGCCGGTGGCCCGGCGGCTCAGCGCCTGGTCGCGGGCCGCGACCACCGGGGCCCGGTGCAGCGACGCCACCGCCACCGAAGCGTTGTCGATCACCCGGTTGGCGACCATCTCCGCCACCTCGGCGCCGGGTGCGGGCGCGTTCACCGCGAGTTCCGCCAGTTTCCAGGCGAGCTGGTCCGCTCGCGGCAGCCTGTTCGCGCTCGGACTGGTCCGGACGATGTGCTCGATCATGAAGCCCTTCCGCCTCCCTCGTGGACGTCTCCGAGCCTCACGGACGGGCCGGTCACCTGCCAGACCCGGAATCTGCGAAGTTCTGCCACATTCACCGGATCTTTTGCGAACTTTGCGAAGGCCGCTTTCGCACGCCGTGGATACGCTGGCGGCATGGCGAAGGTCTTCGTGGGGCCGAGACTGCGCACCCTGCGGTCCGACCGGCGGCTCAGCCAGGTCGACCTGGCGGCGCTGCTGGAAATCTCCCCCAGCTACCTCAACCAGATCGAGCACAACCAGCGCCCGCTGACCGTCCCGGTCCTGCTGCGCCTCACCGAACTGTTCGGCGTCGACCCGGAGTTCTTCTCCACCCAGGACGACACCCGCCTCATCGCCGACGTCCGCGAGGCGCTCGCCGGCGAGCGGGTCCCGGCCACCGCCGCCGCCGACCTGGTGTCCGCCAGCCCCGAGGTCGCCCGCGCCGTCGTCGCGCTGCACCGCCGCTACCGGGCCGCCACCGAGCACACCGCCGTCCTGGCCGGCGCCCACCAGAGCGCCCCCGCCCCCTACGAGCAGGTCCGGGACTTCTTCTACGACCGCAACAACCACATCGCCCAGCTCGACCGAGCCGCCGAGGCGCTGGCCGACGGCACCGACCCGGCCGAGCTGACGCTGCGCCGCCTGGCGGCCCACGGCGTCCGGGTCGCCGCCGCGGAGTCCGTCCGGCGGCACTACGACCCCGAGACCAGGGTCCTCTCCCTGTCACCGCGGCTGCTCCCCGCCCAGCGCGCCTTCCAGCTCGCCACCCAGCTCGCCCTGCTGGAGCACGACGCCCTGCTGACCGAGCTCGTCGACACCGCCGGCCTCACCGACCCGCAGTCCCGGGCCCTGACCCGGCTCGGCCTGGCCAACTACTTCGCCGGGGCGCTGATCCTCCCCTACACCGCGTTCCGGACCGCCGCCGAGGACCACCGCTACGACATCGACCGCCTGGCGGACCTCTTCGGCGTCGGCTTCGAGACCGTCTGCCACCGGCTGTCCACCCTGCAGCGCCCCCGCGCCCGCGGCGTCCCGTTCTCCTTCGTCCGCGTCGACCGCGCCGGCAACATCTCCAAGCGCCAGTCCGCCACCGGCTTCCACTTCACCCGCGCCGGCGGCACCTGCCCCCTGTGGAACGTCTACGACGCCTTCACCACCCCCGGCAGGCTGCTCACCCAGATCGCCGAGATGCCCGACGGCCGCCGCTACTTCTGGATCGCCCGCACCGTCCACCACCCGCCCCGGCGGCACGGCGCGATCGGCCGGACCTTCGCCATCGGCCTGGGCTGCGAACTCCGCCACGCGCACCGCCTCGTCTACGCCGACGGCCACGACCTCAAACGGCCCGCCACCACCCCCATCGGCCTCGGCTGCAAGGTCTGCGACCGCCCCGCCTGCCCCCAGCGCGCCTTCCCGCCGACCGGCGACGCCGCCCCCGCCGACGAGCACACCAGCGCCCTGACCCCCTACACCGCCCCGCCCTGAGCCGCGGGCGTTCCGGCCTCAGCGGGTCAGCGCGGTCTCCCGCTCCACGCGGGACAGTTTCTCGGGGTTGTGCACGAAGTAGAGGCCGGTGATCAGGCCGTCCTCGACCCGTGCCGCCACGACGCCGTCGAGTTCCCCGTCGAGCCGCAGGACGAGCCCCGGTCGCCCGTTGACCTGGGCCGGTTCGACCGACGTCCGGGCGCCGACCCGGTTCCAGCCGGCGGCCAGCAGGCGGGCCACCTTGCCGGCCCCCACGACGGGCCGCGGCACGGCCCGCCTGAGCCCGCCGCCGTCGCTCAGCAGGACGACGTCCGGCGCGAGGACGTCCAGCAGGTTCTGCGGGTCGCCGGTCTCGATCGCCCGCTGGAACGCCTGGAGCGCGCCGCGGACCTCGGCCGGGGAGGCCACGTCGCGGGGCCGGCGCGCGGCGACGTGCGCCCGGGCCCGGTGCGCGATCTGGCGGACCGCGGCCGGGTTCTTGCCGACGGCTCCGGCGATCTCGTCGTACCCGAGGTCGAACACCTCGCGCAGCACGAACACCGCCCGCTCGGTCGGGGTGAGCGTCTCCAGAACCAGCAGCATCGCCATCGAGACGCTGTCGGCCAGCTCGACGTCCTCGGCCACGTCGGGTGTGGTCAGCAGCGGTTCGGGCAGCCAGGAGCCGAGGTAGGACTCCCTGCGCCGGCCGAGCGTGCGCAGCCGGCTCAGCGCCTGCCGGGTGGCGATCCGCACCAGGTACGCGCGCCGGTCCCGCACCGTGCCCGGATCGACGCCCGCCCACCGCAACCAGGTCTCCTGGAGGACGTCTTCGGCGTCGACGGCCGAGCCGAGCAGCTCGTAGGCGACGGTGAACAGCAGGTTGCGGTGGGCGACGAACGCCTCGGTGGCGGGGTCCATGGGGCCGCCGGTCTCGCCCGTCGACGGCTCGCTGCGCTCGCTCATGGCCGGCTCCCACCCGTTCGTTCTCGACCGTGCTCCACGCACAGGACGCCGCTCCCCACCCTGCTGTGACACCCGCAGCCGGTGACGCACGTCACATGGCCGCGCTGTCACAGGGATCGGGCGGCCGGCATCTCATGCGGACTGGTCACCCCGTCAGAATGCAGGAGAACCTCGTGCACCTCACCCTGTGGATCGCCGCCGGACTGCTGGCCACGGTCGCCCTGGCCGGCGGCGTCAGCAAAACCTTCGTCCCCAAGGAAAAACTGGCCGCGCACAGCGGCGGCGAGTGGGTCGGGCAGGCCGGCGTCGGCTTCGTCAAGACCCTCGGAATCCTCGAGCTCCTGGCCGCGGCCGGCCTGATCCTGCCCGCCGCGCTCGGCATCGCACCGGTCATGGTGCCGGTGACCGCCCTCTGCTGGGTCCTGCTCATGGTCGGCGCGATGATCACCCATGGCCGCCTCGGCCAGTTCAGGCTCGCCCTGCTGAACTTCGCCTATCTCGCGGTCGCGGCCTTCATCGCGTGGGGCCGCTTCGGCCTCGAACCTTTCACCGGCTGACGAACAAGGACCGGTGGAGCATGGCACGTATCCGGTCGTGGCTCTCCCGCCGTCGTTCGCCCTCGAAGTCGTCCATGGCGCCCTCGGCCATCTGGTAGGCGAGGATGATGTCGCAGACGTAGACGTCCGGGTGGACGATTCCGGCCTTTCGGCCGCTGTCCAGCAGGGGGATGAAAGCGGCGGCGGTCCGCCCCGCGAGTTCGGTGAACCAGTGGACTCCGGCCTGGGAAAGCATGTGCGCGATGCCGCCGTGGCCGAGCTGTAGGTCCAGCACGAAGTCGAAGAGTTCGATCACGGCCGCCGGGTGGCCGGCCAGCTCTGCCGCGCGCCGTTCGATCCGGGCGACGTTGTCCTCGAAGACCGCCGCCGCGAGTTCCTCGCGGGTGGTGAAGTTGCGGTAGAGCGTCGTCCGGCTGACTCCGGCCGCGCGTGCGACCTCTTCCAGCGGAACGTCGAGCCCTTGCTGCGCGAAGGTCCTGCGGGCGGCGTCGAGCAGCCTCTCGCGGTTGCGGGTGGCGTCGCGGCGCGGAGCCCGCCCGGTGTCCATGGGCATGGAGGGAGGATAGCTTGGCAGAAATCCGTACATTGATGTACGTTTTGGAGAACCAGCAGGTCACAGCCGCTTTGGAGAGCTCATGCAGAAACTGTCCGGCAAGACCGCCGTCGTCACGGGCGGGTCTTCGGGTATCGGGCTGGCGATCGCCCGGCGCTTCGCCGCCGAAGGCGCCCACGTCTACGTGACAGGCCGCCGCAAGGCCGAACTGGACGAGGCCGTGGAACTAATCGGCACGGCCACGGGCGTGCAGGCGGACGTGTCGGATCCGCTGGCGCTGGACACCCTGTACGCGCGGATCACCGCGGATGGGCGGCGGGTGGACGTGGTGGTGGCCAACGCCGGCGGCGGCGGGCTGTCCCGGCTGGAGGACGCGACACCGGAGTACGTCGACGGCATCTTCGGCACGAACGTCGCCGGAACGCTGTTCACCGTGCAGAAGGCGCTGCCGCTGTTCAACGATGGCGGTTCGGTCATCTTGATGTCCTCGATCGGCGCCGAGCGCGGCAGCGAATACCTCGGGGTCTACGCGGCCGCCAAGGCGGCGGTCCGTTCCCTGGGGCGCACCTGGGCCAACGAGCTGAAGACCAGGGGCATCCGCGTCAACACCATCTCGCCCGGCGGCGTCGCCACCCCGGCCCTGGCCGCGGCCGCCCCCGACCCCGCCGACGCCGAAGGGTTCTTCACCACGCTCGGCGCCGGCGTCCCGCTGGGCCGCATCGCCCAGCCCGACGACATCGCCTCCGTCGCGCTCTTCCTCGCCACCCCCGAAAGCGGGTACATGACCGGCTCCAACCTCTACGTCGACGGCGGCGCGGCCCAGATCTGACCGCCCCTCTCCCGGTACCGGCGCCGAGGCGCCCGTGATCGCCCTTGTCCCCCGGCCGCCGCCGACATGATCGAATTGCCGCGCACCGCCCGTCCTGCCGCCGCTTACCCGACACCGACCGTCTGGCGTTCGGGTTCGATGACCGCGACGACGCGTTCCTCGTCTCGCGGGTACGGCTGGTCGATGTACTTGGTGGACAGCCGGTCGATGATCGTCCAAGCGGCGTCGCCGGCGAGCCACTCGACAACGCGGCCGCGGATGACGATCGGCTGGAGCGGGTCGTCGGCCGGGGTCAGGGAGAGCGCGATCCGCGGGTCGCGGCGCAGGTTGCGGGCCTTGCGCGAGTGCGGGCCGGTGAGGAACACGACGTGGTCGCCGTGCGTGCCGATCCAGACGGGGACGGTGTGGGGGGCGCCGTCAGGCAGGACGCTGGCGAGGTGGGCGATCGGGGTGCCGTCGAGTACGCGGCGCACGTCGGGGTCGAGCATCGTGGTCAGCTCCCAGCTTGGGTTCCTTGAGGAGACTCTGTGACCGTAGCATGTTGAGTTCCGTTAAGGAACCCCGATTGTTAGGCTGGTTCCATGCAGCGCACGAACTTCAGTGGGATGGCGTGCTCGATCGCGCGCACGCTCGACGTCATCGGGGAGCCCTGGTCACCGCTGGTCCTGCGGGACGTGTGGGTCGGGCTCAACCGGTTCGACCAGATCCAGGCCGACCTCGGCATCTCCCGCAAGGTCCTGACCGAACGGCTGAACCACCTCGTCGACCAGGGCGTCCTCGACCGCCAGCCCTACGACCGGCGACCGCGGTACGAGTACCACCTGACACAGAAAGGCACCGAACTGGTCGACCTGCTCATGGTCATGGCCGGCTGGGGGGACAGGTGGCTCGCGGGCGAGGCCGGCCCGCCGGTGCTCTACCGCCACCACGCGTGCGGCGAGATCAGCGGCGTCGACCTGCGCTGCGCCCACTGCGGCGAGCCGATGCACGCAGGCGACGTCGACCTGCTCCCCGGCCCCGGCGCAGCCGCATGACCGAGAAGCCCGGAGCCTCCCGGGCGACCTCCTCAGCGCGGTTGGCGCGCCTCAGGTGCCAGGGGCCGCCCGGCGCAGGGCCACGGCCTGGCTGACCGCGAACGCCGCGACCTCGACGGCCACCGCGGCGAGGAGCACGGTGAACGCACCGTCCCACGGCCGGACCGCCGCGAACGCGGCGATCAGCGTGGCCGCGACGGCGTTGGCGACGAGCACCCTCGCCAGCCACGGGCGGAGCCGAGGACGCCGGGCGACGCGGTGCAGCGCGAACGCCCAGGCGCCGACACCGGCCGCGACCGCGATGAGCACTGCCGGCGCGACGGCCAACCACTCCGACACCGGGCCCGCGAACAGGGCCAGTGACACCGCCGCCACCGCGCAGTAGATCGAGTCGAGCCGCAACGAGAGCCGCCCGGCATGCCGTGTCCCCATGGCCACGATGCTACGCACGACCCCCGGCCGAGAGGGCCCCGGCGTTTCCCTGGCCGCAAGCGGCCGGTGAAGGGGTCACTGCTCCTGGTACGGGGTGTACATCTGCGCCCAACGGATCTTCCTGCACTCCTCGAAGATCTTCATGAGCGCTTCCCGCGAGCCTTCCTTGTCCACACCGAAGGCCAGCTTTCCCGTACCCCAGATGAGCTGCATGATTCTCATGAACTCTGCAGTCTCGGTGAACTCCTCAGGCAGATTCAGCGCTCCGGCGATGACTTTTATCGATACGTCGCCGGCACCGTCCTTGAGTTCCTTGCGCAACTGCTTGCTGAGCAACTTCTGGTAGATCTCGATCGTGTCCTCGAGAGCCTTCTCGTTGACGTCGAGGTGCAGTCGCAGCAGATAAGTTTCCTCTGTGCCCAAGCTCGTGAGCCGGGCGACGGCCTTCCTGGCCTCGTCTCTTTCGAGAATGATCTCCTTGATGACCTCGGGGTCCGTGACGACGCCTTCGACGGGCGCACCGTCGAAGGCGTCCTCGAACTCGGCGGCCTTCTCGTCCTCAAGGTCGAATCCCGCCTTGTAGATGGCCAGCAGAGCTCCGAGTCCGACCTGCGCAAGGAAGGTCAGCACCATCTGCCCTTCCTTGGACTCAAGGAATTCGTCCAGCTTCTTGAGGTCGTTCCGGGATACGTACTCGCATACCTGGATCCACGCCTTGCCGAGCGCATACGTCGTGGAGGCCGCGGTCGAAGCCGAGATCACCCCGCCCACGGCCGGCCCCACCAGGGGAACGAGCCGGGCGGCACGAGCCGCGATCATCTTCAGTGCGCGCTTCTTCACCGCCTTCGTCGCCGACCGCACGACCACGCGGCTACCGGCCGCCGTACCCGCCGCGATGATCGTGGATAGGGAGAAGGTGGCCTGCCGCTCACACTGCGGGAGGTTGTAATGAGCCGAAATGGCGTTGATCATAACGATCTGTATGGGCGCCACGGCGGCAACGTCGACGAACGAGGCCGGAGTCGCCCCGACGACGCCCCCGAGACCGGCAGCGGCAAGCCAGGACTTACGGACGGTCGCCTCAGCCGCCGCACGGCTGGCACGCAAGTCAAGGTAATCGAATTCCTCAGCCATACCTGGCCGATACCCTGCCGCAACAATCGAACACACCTCAGCGTAAAATTGAACAGAGCGGCAATATGCGGAGCCCCTTAATTGGTTTTACGGCTACACGGCCGGACCCGTGACCATAAAACTGATTCTCCAGGACACAACTCAAATCATCGATGGATTTCTCTCCAGAAGTTGTATCAGCAGAAAGTTGTGCGGCAGAGGCCGGATGTCCGCCTGCGCGGTGGGAGAACGACAGCCGGGCGTCGCCGTGCTCGTCACCCGCTCCGCCTACCCGGCCTGGTGCCGGATCAGCGGACCAGGGACAGGCGGCCGGGGGCGAGGCTGATGCCGATCCGCTGGCCCCAGGACAGGGCGAGGCGGTCGGACTCGATGCCGTCGCCGAAAGCCACCAGGCCGTCGGTCTCGGAGACCAGGTCGAGGGTTTCGCCCTGCTCCAGCCGGCCCTCCGTGCGGGACGTGCCGGTCGCCGGGGACGGCCAGGCCTCGCGCACGAACCAGGCCAGCGACGGCTCGGTGGACGCGGGCAGGCGCAGTTCGCTGTGGCGTTCCAGCCAGACCGACCGGCACCAGCCGGTGGCGCCGGTGCCGGTCGCGACCAGGACACCCGACGACGACTGCCGCTCCGCCGGATCGTCCCCACAGGTGAGCCGGTAGCGCGCGGACTGGTGGGTGGGGTGGCCGACGAACACCTCGTTCAGCGCGGTCAGCTCGTTCCCGTCGTCGGTGACCGCCCGCACCATGGCGCGCTGCTCGGTCCTGCCGGTACCGGCGGCCACGTCCCGCAGCAGGTCGGCGCACGCCTCGACGGGGTGCGGGACCAGCACGCCCGGGTTGCGGTCGGGCTCGGGGTCGAGGCCGATGACCGGCTGGCCGTCCAGGTACTTGGCGGTGTTGGCGACCAGACCGTCCTGCCCGACGACCACCACGATGTCGTCGGGGGCGAACAGGAACCGGTCCAGGTCGGCGCGTTCCACCAGGCCGCGCCGCCAGGACACCGGGATCGCCGCCGCCACCCCGGCCAGCGCCGCGGTGGCCGTGGCGTGCGCGGCGGCCACCGCGGTGATGTCCCGGCCGCGGGAGCGGAGGAAGAACTCCGCCTGGCCGCGGCTGCCGTGCCTGGCCAGCAGGTCCTCGTACTCGGTGCGGCGGTGCACGACCACCGCGCGCGGTGCGAGCGTCATGCTTCGTCCCGGGGCGATCCCAGCCGGGCCAGGGCGGTGGTCAGCAGGTCGGGGGTGAGGTTGAGCTGGCCGATCTCCGGCAGGTGTTCGGCCAGTGCCTGGGCGGCCAGTGCCAGCAGGATCGCCGGGTCCATGTCCCGGTAGACGGCCAGGTGCGCGGTGTTGGCCTCGGCCTCGGCGGCGCCCAGTGCCCGGCGGTTCTCGGCCTGGGTGGTGGCGTTCAGCCGTTCCCGTTCCGCCTTCGCCTCCGCCGCGACCCAGGCGGCGGCCGCGGCCTCCTCGGCGCGGCGGCGCTCGTTCTGCCCGCGCCGCGCAACCAGTTGCTCCTCGCGGAGCGCCAGCTCGATCTGGTTCTGCATCTCGTTCTCGGCGATGGCGCGTTCCCGTTCGACCGCGACGGCGCGCCGCTCGTAGGTCGCCCGGTCGGCCTCCTGCTGGACCTCCTCGCGGGCGGGGGTCTGCAGGGCGCGTTCCACCTCGGACTCGGGCCGGACGGCGACGACCCGCACCCCGACGATCGTGATGCCGGTGTCGGTGAGCCGGGAGTCCCCGGCCAGCCCTGCGGTCACCGCGTCCCGGAGCGCGACCGGTCCAGCGGTGATCGCCTCGCGCAGCGTCATGCCGGCGGCCAGGGTGAGGGCGTGCTGCTGGGCGCTCTCGGTGAGCATGGTCGCGACCTGGTCGAGCGGCGCCGACCGCCAGGCACCGGTGTCCGGGCTGATCGCGAAGTCCAGCCGGCGGGCCGCCAGCGCCGGTTCCTCGATCCGGTAGGTCACCGTGGCCTGCACGCTGATGTCCTGGTAGTCGGCCGTGCGGGCGTGGAAGAGCATCGGCAGCTCCCGGTCGTCCACCGGCACCTCGCTGATCACCGCTGACAGCGGCCGGAACCAGAAGGACACCCCCACGCCCTCGTGGGCCGGCTTCCCGCGCCGCAGGTGCCGCACGTAGGTGGTGGGCGCGCCGCGCAGGTGCCGGAGCAGTGGCCGCCGCTGGATGTCCGCCATGAATCCTCCCTTTTGTCGTCATGAGGACGATAAAGGGGAAGTATAGTCATTCTCAACCTGATAACAACATGATTTTGGCTCGGGCTCCGGGCTAGGCTGCCCGGCATGGACTGGGTCGAGCGGGTCCTGAAGGTCCGTCGGCACTCCCGGAACGGGGAGCGCGCCCCGCACAAGCCGTTGCTCCTGCTCTACGCGCTCGGCCGGTTCCAGGCCGAGGGCGCCCGGCCGATCGGGTTCTCGGCGGCGGAGGAGGATCTGCGGCGCCTGCTGCGCGAGTTCGGGCCGCCCCGGGCCACCAGCCCCGGCTACCCGTTCCATCACCTGACCAACGACGACGGGCTCTGGCTGGTGGAAACCGCCGGCGGGCCGGGTAGCCCAGGACCGGAGGTCGGGCGGCTCCGGGCGGAGCAGGCGAGCGGCCGGCTGCATCCCGACCTCGCGGCGGCGCTCGCCGAGCAGCCGGGGTTGCTCCCGCAGCTCGCCCGGGCGCTCCTGGAGGCCGGCTTCGCGCCGTCGCTGCACGCCGACATCTGCCAGCAGGTGGGCCTGGATCTGGAGGACGCCGAACTCCCCGGCCAGGTCCGCGAGCAGGTCGGGCGCCGCGACCCCGCCTTCCGGATCGAGGTGCTGGAGGCGTACGAGTACTCCTGCGCGTTCTGCGGCTACGAGGGCTGGCTGGACGGGGTCGGTGTGGGCCTGGACGCCGCCCACGTCCGGTGGCGCACCTACGGCGGCCCGGACGAACTCGGCAACGGGCTGTGCCTGTGCGCCCTGCACCACCGCCTCTTCGACCGCGGCGTGCTCGGCCTGAGCCCCGACCGCACGGTCACGGTGTCCCGCAAGTACGTCGGGCGCGCCGGCACCTCGCGCATGCTGGTCCTCGACCTCACCGGGCGGCCGGCGCGCGCGCCGCAGACGGGAACTCCGGGGGTCGAACGGCGGCACATCGAATGGCACAGCAGCCAGGTCTTCCGCCACCCCGCGCGGTCGGCGGTCAGCCGCCGGACGGCCAGGTGATCTCTCCGGTGCGCAGGTCCGCCACGAGGTCCCGGACGTAGGCGAGTTCCGCCGCTATCACCTGCCGCTGGTACTCGGACTCGATCGCGAACAGCCGGGGCAGGAAGCTGCCGACCTGGGCGATCTCCGCGTCGAGTGCCGCCGCCCGGGCTTCGAGCCGGGTGATCCGGGCGGTCAGTGCCGCGGCCGCGTCCGCGGGGGCGAGGTTGGGCAGGAACGCCAGCGCGGCCGGGAACTCGGTGTACTCCGGCGCGGGGGTGGAGAGCATGGTGCGCAGCCACCCGGCCAGCGTCGCCCGGCCGGCCGCGGTGATCCGGTAGCTGGTGCGTTCCGGGCGGTTGTCGGCCCGTTCGGTCGCCGCCACCTCGGCGAGGCCGTCGCGCACGAGTCGCTGGACGGTCTGGTAGACGCTGTTGCGCTGGCTGACGTTCACCACGTCGTCCTTGTGCCGCTCCTTGATCAGTTGCTGCATCCGGTACGCGTGCATGGGCTCCTCGGCGAGCATCGACAGCACGGCGACGGCGAGCACGGAGCGGCGCGGGGCGGGCATCGGCCCAGCTTAGCCATTGACGAGATTTTAGTCATGATATGTATAGTCAAAGTATGACTATCGACTCGGCATCGCGCACCGTGCCCGCCGGCGGATCCGCCTCCGCCGGCCGCCGGCTCGCCCTCGGAGCCGTGGCCGGCCCCGTGCTGTTCACCGCCGGGTGGCTGGTGCTCGGCTTCACCAGCACCGGCTACACCCTCTTCGACCACACGTTCACCGACTACTCGCCGGTCAGCCAGCCGATCAGCGGGCTCGGCATGGGCGCCACCGCCGGATACATGAACACCGCGTTCGTCGCCACCGGGCTCCTCCTGATCGCCGGCGTGGTCGGCGTGTTCCGCGCCACGGGCGACCGGGAACCGTCCGCCCTGCGCCGCACGGCCCTGGTGCTGCTCGCCGCCACCGGCGCCGGTCAGATCGTGTGCGGCGTCTTCGACCTCGAGGCGGTCATGCCGCACATGCTGGGATTCCTCCTGGCCCTCGGCACCCCGGTCGTCGGCTTCCCGGTCGCCGGCCGCTACTTCCGCACCGTCCCGGGCTGGCGGCGGTTCGGCACCTGGCTGATGCTCGGCGGGCCGCTCACCCTGGCCCTGCTCATCGCGTTCTTCGCGACGTTCCAGCCCACCGCCGACGGCGCCGAACACGGTGTCGCCGGGCTCGTCCAGCGCCTCGGCGTGCTGGAGGTCCACGCCTGGTACGTCGCCATGGGCGTCCTGGCCCTGCGGCGGCACCGGAGCCGCCCCCGTTGAGGAGGTCCTGGACGATGAACACGAACGCCGCGTCGTCGCCGGCCTGCGGCGGCACCGGAGCCGCCCCGTTGAGGAGGCGGGCTGCTCCCGTCCGCCCATGAGAGCGCCGCGCACCCCGCCGGGGTGCGCGGCACGGCTCACCCGGCGGGGGCGACCACGCAGTCGTCGTTGGCCACACCGGTGTCGGCGGCGTCCGGCTCCCAGTTCAGGGTGTTCCCGGGGACGTCGAGGAAGGCGTAGATCTCGCCCGTCTCCAGGCAGTCGTCGTGGTCCCGACCCACCCGCGTGCCGCCCAGGTCCGTGACGACGAAGCCGCGCCGGGGGTCCAGGGTGACGCGGACGGTGAACTCGCCGACGCGGCGGCCGCGGAAGGGCGCGTTGACGGGGATGACCCACATGCCGGAGGGCTTCCGCTCGATCAGGGCCCGGTCGCCCTCGTCGCCCTTCTGGTTCCAGCCGTCGATGTAGACGACGGCGTTCGGCCGGATCTGCCGCAGCGCGGTCTGCTCGGAGGCGCAGCCCGCCGCCGTCGCGAGGATCGACACGGCCACCACGGCCGTCTTCGTGTAGCGCAAGGCGTCCATCCTGATACTCGTCCGGAACGGGGGCGGATCGGTGCCCCGCCGGGGCCGACACGCCCCCTGGCAATGGTGCCGATCCGGATCATCCAGGGGAAGGGCCCACGGACCCACAGCAGCGCGATGTTCCGGACCATCCGGACACCGACCCGCCATGGAGTCGCGACCCGGACCGGGCATGGGCCGCGGGCGGGTTCCCCTCTCGCAGCCGCCGGCCGCCGTGCGGCCGGGCTCGCCGACGCGCCGCTCGACGGGCGCGGGCACACCCGGTTCCCTGCGGACGGTTCGTGGCCCACCAGCGATGACAACGGATTCGGCGTTGTTCAGGTCTTGTGTCGAGTCTGTTTCGTCCGTTACGTTGCTGGCTCAGTCAAACGATTGAACGGGAGGTGGCCGTGGAGCTGGCACTCACTGAGCGCCGGATCCTGGTGACGGGGGCCGCCGGGGGCCTGGGGCGCGCGATCGCCGAGTGCCTCACCGGATGCGGCGCCCAGGTGGCGGCGGCCGACCTGCACGAGGACGGGGTGGCCGGGCTCGGCGCGGTGGCGCTGGCAGCCGACCTCACCGACCCCGCGCAGGCCCGCGAGCTGCCGGAACGGGCGGCCGCGGCGCTCGGCGGCCTGGACGGGCTGGTCAACTGCGCGGGCGTCATGCAGACCAAGCCGCTGGCGGAACTCGCGGCCGAGGAGTGGCGGCGGGTGATCGACCTCAACCTGACCTCGGTCTTCCACGTCACCCAGCGGGCCGCCGAGCTGATGGACGGCGGGTCGATCGTCACCCTGGCGTCGGTGGCCGCCCGGTCGGGCCGGCCGAACGCCGCGCACTACGCCGCGTCCAAGGCGGCACTGCTGTCACTCACCAAGTCGGCGGCGCTGGCCTACGGCCCGGCGATCCGCGTCAACGCGGTGTGCCCGGGGGTGTTCATGACGCCGATGTGGGAGGGGATCATCGCCGACCGCGAGCGCGGGTTCGGGCCCGGCGCGGGCCGGCAGTACCTGTCGGAGGTGACCGCGGCCAGCGCCCTGAAGCGGGACGGGCGGCCCGGAGAACTGGCCACGGTGGTGGCGTTCCTGCTCAGCGACCTGGCCTCGTACGTGACCGGCCAGGCGGTCAACGTCGACGGCGGACTGGAGATGGACTGATGGGGCAGGCGTTCCGGCTGCTGTCGGCGCTGTACCACGACGAGCCGATGCTGGAGATCTGGTCACCGCAGGCCACCGTGGCCGACTGGCTGCGGGTGGAGTCGGCGCTGGCGCGGGCGCAGGCGGAGGTGGGCCTGCTGGCGCGGGAGGACGCCGAGGCCATCGCGGCGGCCTGCCGCCCGGAGCTGATCGACCTGGACCGGCTGTGGGAGGGCGCCCGCACGGTCGGGTACCCGATCCTGCCGCTGGTCCGGCAGATCGCCGGGCACCTGCCGCCGGGCCCGGACGGGCGGGTGCACTACGGCGCCACCACCCAGGACATCATGGACACCGCCCTGGCCCTGCAGCTCGTCCGGTCCTGCGACCGGCTGATCGAGCTGGCGCTGGAGTTCGGGGACGGGCTGGCCGCGCTGACCGAGGCCGGCGCCGGGCTGGTGGTGGCCGCGCGGACGCACGCGCAGCAGGCCGTCCCGACGACGTTCGGCGCGAAGATGGCGGTGTTCCTGGGCGAGGTCTCCCGGGAGGTGGCCGAGCTGCGCCGGATACGGCCGGCCGTGGGAGTGGTGTCGCTGTTCGGCGCGGGCGGCACCAACGCGGCCATGGGCGAGAACGCGGCCCGGGTGCGGGCGGAGCTGGCCCGGCGGCTGGACCTGGCCGACACCGAGGTGCCCTGGCACGTGGCGCGCGACCGGGTGGCCCGGTTCGGGCAGGCGTGCTCGCTGCTGGCCGCCACCTGCGTACGGTTCGCGCGGGAGGTGGTGGACCTGTCCCGGACGGAGATCGGGGAGGTCGCCGAGCAGGGCGGACACCACCGCGGCGCGTCCTCCACGATGCCGCAGAAGGCCAACCCGATCTCCTCGGAGTCCGTGATCGGCTACGGGGTCGCGGCATCGGGGATGGCCGGGCTGCTGGCCCGGGCGATGGAGGCCGGGCACGAGCGCAGCGCGGGCGAGTGGCAGATCGAGTGGCTGGCCGTCCCGCAGGTGGCCGAGTACACCGCCGCGGCCGTGCGGCTGGCGGCCGGGACGGCGGGGTCGCTGCGGGTGTTCCCGGAGCGGATGCGCGCCAACCTGCGGCTGGACGGCGGCCTGCTGATGAGCGAGGCGCTGATGATGCGGCTGGCCCCGGCGCTCGGCCGGGAGCGGGCCCACGACCTGGTGTACGCCGCCGCGGTGCGGGCCCGGGCCGAGGGGGCGGACCTGGTCAGCACGTGCACCGCGGAGCTGCCCGCCGAGCTGCGCGCGGAGATCGGCCCGCTGGACCCGTCGGGCTATCTCGGCGAGGCGGCGGCGGTGGCGTCCGCCGCGCTACGGGAGTGGAAGACGGTACGCAACGGAGGAGGGGCTTGATGGAGGTCCAGGAGAGGCTGGCCGACCTGCACGCCATGTGGCGCATCCGCGCGCTGGAGGAGAAGGTGCGGGAGCTGCGGCTGGCCGACGGCGGTAACGGCCCGATCGTGGGGTCGGTGCACCTGTGCATCGGCCAGGAGGCGGGCCCGGTCGGCGCCTGCTCGGAGCTGGGCGCCGACGACGCGCTGTTCGCCACCTACCGGGGGCACGGCTGGGCGCTGGCGCGCGGCGTGCCGGCCGAGGCCATGATCGCCGAGTTCGCCGGGCGCGCCACGGGCGTCAACGGCGGCCGGGGCGGCTCGGCCTACTTCACCGCGCCCGAGCACGGCTTCCATGGCGAGAACTCGATCGTCGGGGCCGGGCTGCCGATCGCGGTGGGCGCCGCGCTGGCCGGGCGGTTCGACGGCAGCGGCCGGATCGCGCTGACGGTCTTCGGGGACGGGGCGCTCAACCAGGGCGCGTCGCACGAGGCGCTCAACATGGCCGCCGCGTTCCGCCTGCCGGTCGTGTTCGTCTGCGAGAACAACTACTGGTCGGAGCTGACCGCCATCGACGAGATGGTCGGTGAGCCGGAGCTGTGGAAGCGCGCGGCCGGCTACGGCATGGCCGGCGAGCGGGTGGACGGCAACGACCCGGCCGCGGTGCGGGCGGCCGTGCGCGCGGCCGCGGAGCGGGCCCGGACGGGTGGCGGCCCCACCCTGCTGGAGCTGATGACGCAGCGGCTGGTCGGCCACTACATCGGGGACGTCGAGCAGTACCGCCGGCCGGGCGAGCTGGACCGGGCCCACGAGGACGAGCCGATCGCCCGGCTGACCCGGGAGCTGGCGGCGGCGGGCGTCCCGGCCGCCGAGATCGAGGACGCGCGGGCCCGCGCCCACACCGAGATGGAACACGCCGCGGCGGCCGCGCTGGCCGCGCCCCTGGCCGACCCCGACACTGCGAAGGACCACGTCTATGCCTGAGCTCACCACCAGGCCCGCCCCGCAACCGCCGGTGGCCGAGACCCGCAAGCTCAAGTACGGCGAGGCCGTCAACGCGGCGCTCGTCCGGCTGCTGGCCGAGCTGCCCGAGACCCTGCTGTACGGCGAGGACGTCGCCAAGCCCGGCGGTGTCTTCGGTGTCACCCGCGGCCTGCGCCGCCGGTTCGGCGACCGGGTGTTCGACACCCCGATCAGCGAGGCCGCGATCCTCGGCAGCGCGGTCGGCGCGGCGCTGATGGGCGCCCGGCCGATCGTCGAGATCATGTGGGCGGACTTCTCCCTGGTCGCGCTGGACCAGCTGGTCAACCAGGCGGCGAACGCGCGGTACGTCTCGCGCGGCACGGCGCCCGCCCCGATCGTGGTGCGCACCCAGCAGGGCACCGCGCCGGGCGCGTGCGCGCAGCACTCCCAGTCGCTGGAGGCGCTGTTCCTGCACGTCCCCGGGCTGCGGCTGGTCATGCCGCGGACCGCGCAGGACGCCTACGACGCGCTGGTCAGTGCGGTGCACTCCCCCGACCCGGTGATCGTCGTGGAGAACCGCACGCTGTACTTCGGTGACAAGGCCGAGGTGGAGCTGGGCGGGGCGGCGCGGCCGATGGGCTGGTCGCAGCTGCGCCGTCCCGGCCGGGACGTCACGGTGGTGAGCTGGGGCAAGGTGACCGGCGAGGTGCTCGCGGCGGCCGAGTCCCTGGCCGCCGGCGGGATCGACGCCGAGGTGATCGAGCTGACCTGGCTCAACCCGGTCGACATGGACGCGGTGCTGGCCAGTGTGGCGCGCACCCGGCGGCTGGCCGTGGTGCACGAGGCGAACGTCACCGGCGGCTTCGGTGCCGAGGTCGTCGCCCGGGTGGCGGAGTCCGGGGTGTCCCTGGACGCCGCGCCGCTGCGCGTCGGCGCCCCCGACGTGCGGATTCCCGCGGCGCCGGCGCTGGTCGGCGGGCTGCTGCCCGGGGCGGCGTCGATCGCCGCGCAGATCGCAGGACGGATTTCCGGAACCGCCCACTGAGCGGGTCCGGCCGATTTGGTCAATCGTTAGAACGGAGGTGCCGCATGGCACGTAAGAAGGTCATCGCGACGGCGCTGGCGGCGGTCACCCTGGCGGCCGGGTGCGGCGAGGCCGGGCAGGGCAGCACGCCCCCCGCCGCGGACAAGAAGAACCTCACGATCGGGGTGTCCACCCTGGGGATGAGCTTCCCCTTCCCCGCCGCGATCAGCAAGGGCATCAAGGCCGAGGCCGCCCGGCTCGGCATCAAGGTGACCGAGGTGGACGCGCAGGGCAAGGCCGAGAAGCAGACCAGCGACGTCCAGGACCTGATCGGCCAGCGCCCCGACGGCGTGCTGCTGCTCCCGGTCGACTCGGGCGTGGCCACCGGCATGGCCGACCAGCTCAAGACCGCCGGCATCCCCACGGTGGCGGTCGCCTCGCAGGTCGGCGACCCCAAGACGCGCAAGCTGGAGGACGTCTACCCGGGCCTGGTCGCACTGGCCACCCAGGACGAGTACGGCGCCGGCCGCAAGGCCGGGGAGATGGCGGTCAAGGCCCTGCCCGGCGGCGGCCCGATCGCGGTCGTGGAGGGCGCCGCCGGGTTCGCCGAGGTCGAACTGCGGTTCCGCGACTTCCTGGCCCCGGCCAAGGCGGCCGGCATCAAGTTCGACGTGGTGACCCGGCAGCCGGGCGACTGGGTGCCGGACAAGGCCCAGTCCGCCTGCCAGAACATGCTGGCCGCCAACCCGGGCATCAAGCTCTTCTACGCGGAGAGCGACGACATGGGCGTGGGCTGCGCCAAGGCCGTCAAGGCGGCGAACTCCAAGGCCCTGGTCATCGGGATCGGCGGCTCCAAGCTCGGCGTCGACGCGGTCAAGGCCGGCGAGCTGTACGGGACCGTCTGCTTCAAGCCCGAGGACCTCGGCAAGCGCGCCGTGCAGGTGCTCCACGAGCAGCTGACCGGCACCAAGAAGTACAACGCCCAGTTCGTCACCTACGACACCCCCGCGATCACCAAGGACAACATCGGCGACTGCCAGCCGCAATGGTGACGCACCCGGCCGTACAACATGCGAAGGAGGAACCGATGAGCGACGACCCCCTCCTGCTCCTCGACGGTGTGACCAAAACGTTCCCGAACGGGACGCAGGCGCTGCGCGGCGTCTCCCTCGCGGTGCGGCCGGGCAGCGTGCACGGGCTGGTGGGCGCCAACGGGGCGGGCAAGTCCACCCTGGTGAAGATCATTTCAGGGGCCCACCAGCCGACCGGCGGCGTCCTGCGCTGGACCGGTCAGGACCGGCGCTGGCGCGATCCCGGCGCGGCGCGCCAGGCCGGGATCGCGACCATCCACCAGCACGTCCCGCTGGTGCCCACGCTGACCGTGATCGAAAACGTCTTCCTGGACCGGCGCGGGGCGTGGCGGATGACCGCGGCGCTGCGGGCGGAGTTCGCCGCGCTCGTCGACCGGCTCGGCTACCGCATCGACCCGGACGCGGTGGTGGCCGACCTGCCCATCGGCTCCCGGCAGATGGTCGCCGTGCTCCAGGCGCTGGCGGCCGGCGCCCAGCTGGTGATCATGGACGAGCCGACCGCCTCGCTGTCGGAGCAGGAGCGGCGGGTGGTGTTCGACGCCGTCCGCCGGCTGTCGGCGCAGGGCACCGCGTTCCTGTACATCTCCCACTTCTTCGACGAGATCTTCGAGCTGACCGACCGGGTGACGGTCGTCCGGGACGGCACCACCGTGCTCGACGAGGCCACCGAAACGGTCACCGAAGGCATGCTCGTCCGCGCCGTCACCGGCCGCGAACTGCTGGCCGTCGAACGCGCGGACACCGCCGGGCCGGACCCCGGCGCGCCGGTGGTGCTGGACGTCGCCGACCTGTCCTCGGCGGTGGGGCTGCGCGACGTCTCCTTCCAGGTCCGCGCCGGCGAGATCCTCGGCATCGCCGGGCTGCTCGGCTCGGGCCGGTCGGAGATCCTGCGCGCCGTCTTCGGCGACGACCCGTCCGCCGCGGGCACCGTCCGGGTGAACGGCGCCGAGGTGGGCCGGTCCGCGCGGGCCGCCGTGGCGGCGGGCGTCGCCTACGTCCCCGAGGACCGTGCCGGCCAGGGGCTGCACGGCGGCCTGCCGATCTGGCAGAACGTCAGCCTGCCCGACCTGGCCCGGCTGTCGCGGGGCCGGCTGGTGCCGCGCACCGCCGACGAGCGGGCGCTGGCCGGGCGGGCGGTCGCCGACCTGGGCATCGTGACGCCCGGCGTGGAGGCGGTGCCCGGCGAGCTGTCGGGCGGCAACGCCCAGAAGGTCGTGTTCGCCAAGTGGATGTACGCCGACACCCACGTGTGGCTGCTCGACGAACCCACCGCCGGCGTGGACGTCGGCGCCAAGGCCGACCTGCTGCGGCTGATCAGGCAGTTCGCCGCCCAGGGCAAGGCCGTCGTCATCGTGTGCGGCGAATTCGAGGAACTGCTGTCGGCCGCCACCCGCGTGCTGGTCGTGCGCGGCGGCCGGATCGTCGCCGAGCGGCAGGCGCCGCGGACCACAGAAGAGGAACTGCTCATGCTGGCCCACGGGCTGTGGACGGAACCGTCCGGGCCCGAGCAGGCACCCGAGCCGTCCGACCCGAACGAGGAAGAGATGTCCCATGAGCGCTGAGGCCACCCCCGGACGGTGGCGGCTCCCGGCCGCGCTGCGGCTCGGCAACGCCGGCGTCGTCTACGCCTTCGCCCTGCTCGTCACGGTCCTGGCCATCGCCAGCCAGGCCCAGGGCCGGGTGTCCTACCTGGGGCCGACGAACGTCGCCAACATCCTTGACCAGAGCACCCTGATCGGCATCCTGGCGATCACCACCACGATCGTCCTCATCAGCGGCAACTTCGACCTGTCGGTCGGCGCCGTCGCCGCCCTCGGCGCCGCGGTGTGCCTGAGCCTGTCCGACTCGATCGGGTTCTGGCCCGCGCTGGCCCTCGCGCTGGCCACCGGGGCCCTCGTCGGGCTGTTCAACGGGGTGGTGGTGCAGTACGTCGGCATCAACGCCTTCATCGTCACACTCGGGACCATGACCGCCGTGCGCGGGATCGTGCTGATCGTCACCGACGGCCGCACGGTCACCGCCCCGGACGGCGCGGCCCGCGAGGGGCTGCGCGCCATCGACGGCGGCGCCTGGGTCACCCCGAACCTGTACCTGCTGGCCGGGCTGGTCCTGCTGGCCGCCGGCATCTGGCGGGCGGCCCGGACCCGGCGGTGGCGGGCGCCGCGGGCGCTGGTGCCGCTGGTGGCCGGGGTCGCACTGGTCGCCGCCTCCCCCGCGCTGATCTTCACGATCCGGATCACCCAGCGCACCCTCTACCTGCTGGTGCTGGCCGCCGTGGCGGCCTGGGTGCTGCGCTACACCACGATCGGGCGGCGGCTGTACGCCAGCGGCGGCAACGCCGAGGCCGCCCGGCTGTCGGGCATCGCGGTCGACCGGTACCGGGTGGTGGCGTTCGTGCTCAACGGGACGGCCGCCGCGTTCATCGGGGTGCTCTACGCCGCCCGGCTCGGCTCGATCAACCCGACCGGGCTGTCGGGGTTCGAGCTCACCGCGCTCGCCGCCGCCATCCTCGGCGGGACCTCGCTGTTCGGCGGGCTGGGCAGCGTCGCCAAGTCGCTGGTCGGCGCGCTGATCCTGGTCACCCTGAAGAACGGGTTCAACATCCTCAACCTGGGCGCGAACTGGCAGGGGCTGGTCGAGGGCGTCGTCCTGATCGTCGCCGCCGGCGTCTACACGGTGTCGCTGCGCCGCCGCCAGACCCGCCGCATCCGCGAGGTCGAGACACCCCCCACCGGGTCCGGTCCGCCGGGCACGCCCGATACCGGGGAGGCCGGGGAGGCCGGAGATCCGCCCGCGAAGGTACCGGCCGCGCAGAAAGGGGACTGAGCCGATGCTCACCGCCATCTGGCACTTCAGCTTCCACGTCGCCGACCTCGACCGTTCGGTGGCCTTCTACCGGGACGTGCTGGGCATGGAGCTGGTGCACGCCCAGGACCAGGACAACGCCTACACCCGGGCGCTGGTCGGCTACCCGGACGCGAGCCTGCGGGTCGCCCAGCTGGCCGTCCCGGGCCGGGACGCCGCCCGGGTGAGCTCGCACGACCTGGAGCTGGTGGAGTACGTCGTCCCGCGCGGCGAGCGCCAGGACCCCGCCCGGCACCACCCCGGCGCCGCGCACCTGGCGTTCGCGGTGGACGACATCGAGGCCGAGCACGCGCGGCTCACCGGCCTCGGCGTCCCGTTCGTGTCGCCGCCCAACCGGATCACCGCCGGGGTCAACGCCGGCGGGGCGGCCTGCTACTTCCTCGACCCCGACGAGATCACGCTGGAACTCGTCCAGCCGCCGGCCCGGGCGGGCGGGGCGCGATGATGCTCGCCCTGCACAGCGTCCTGCGCGCGGGCCGGGAGGAGGACTACGACCGGGAGCACGCGGCCGTCCCCGCCGACCTGCTCGCCGCGCTGCTGCGCGCGGGCGTCCGCGACTGGACGATCTGGCGCAGCGGCCGGCACCTGTTCCACCTGGTGGACGCCGACGACTTCGCCCGCGCCCTGGACACCCTCGCCGGCGACCCGGCCGACCAGGCGTGGCAGGCGCACATGGCCGGCCTCGTCGACCACTTCGAGCCGGGCGGGGACGAGCGGACCGGCGCGCTGCGCAAGGTGTGGAACCTGCGTGAGCAGGAGGAAGGGGACCCGCGATGAGCCCGATCATCGACGCCCACCAGCACTTCTGGAACCTGGACCGGGTCGCCTACCCCTGGCTGACGCCCGACCAGGGCCCGATCCACCGGACGTTCGAGGAGGGCGACCTCCAGGCGGACCTGGACGCGTGCGGGATCGACGGGACGGTGCTCGTCCAGTCCGCCGACTCCTACGCGGACACCGACTACATGCTGGAGGTCGCCGACCGCTGGCCCCGGGTGCGGGCCGTCGTCGGCTGGGTGCCGCTGACCCGCCCGGACGAGGCCGCGCAGGCACTCGACCGCTACCGGCGCGACCCCCGGTACGCCGGCGTCCGGCACCTGATCCACGACGAGCCCGACCCGGACTGGCTGCTGCGCCCCGAACTGCGCGACGGCCTGGACGCGCTGGCCGAGCGCGGGCTGACCTTCGACGTCGTGGCCGTGCTGCCGCGGCACCTGGAGCACGTGCCGGTGCTGGCCGAACGGCACCCCGGGCTGCGGCTGGTGATCGACCACCTGGCCAAACCGCCGATCAGGGAGCGTGGCCGGCAGCCGTGGGCGGACCTGCTGGCCCGCGCCGCCGCCCACCCCAACGTGTACGCCAAGGTGTCCGGGCTCAACACGGCCGCGGACTGGGAGACCTGGTCCGCCGGGGACCTGCGGCCCTACGTCGAGCACGCACTGGAGGTCTTCGGCGCCGGCCGGCTGATGTTCGGCGGGGACTGGCCGATCTCCGTCCTGGCCGGCGGCTACCGCAAGGTGTGGGACGAGACCGTCACGCTGCTGGACGGCCTCGCCCTCGCCCCCGCCGACCGGGCCCGGATCCTCGGCGGCACCGCCGTCGAGGTCTACCGCATCCCCGAGATCCCCTGAACGGAAGCCGTCCCATGCTCGAACTGTTCACCCCGATCGCCGACCAGGCGCGGATCTCGGTGCCGGTGGAGCACCGCCGCCCGATCGCCGTCGTCGGCGCCGGCGCGATCGTCGACGTCGCGCACCTGCCCGCCTACCGCGCGCACGGCCTGACCGTCCGCGGCCTGTACGACCTCGACCGGGACCGGGCGCGGGACGTCGCGGCCCGGCACGGCGTCGAGCGCGTCTACACCTCGCTGGAGGAGCTGCTCGCCGACGAGGAGGTGGCGGTGGTCGACATCGCGGTCGTCCCGACCGCGCAGTCCGCGATCGCCCGCGCGGCCCTGGCGGCGGGCAAGCACCTGCTGTGCCAGAAGCCGCTGGCCCCCGAGCAGGCCGAGGCCCGCGAGATCGTCGCGCTGGCCGAACGGGCCGGCCGGCACGTGGCCGTCAACCAGCAGTTGCGCTGGGACGAGGGGATCGCCGCGGCGCGGGCCATGGTCCGCGCCGGCTGGATCGGCACGCCCACCGCCATGTCGTTCACCGTGGACATCAGCACCGACTGGAGCGACTGGTCGTGGCTGGTCCGGTCGGAACGCCTGGAGATCATGTACCACTCGATCCACTACCTCGACGCGATCCGCTCCATCCTCGGCGACCCGGTGCGGGTGTTCGCCGCCGCGTCCCGCACCCCCGGGCAGGTCGCCGCCGGGGAGACCCGCACCATGAGCACCCTGCTGTTCGAGAACGGCGCCCGCGCGCTGCTGCACGTCAACCACGAGAACCGCACCGGCGACCCCCGCGCGGAGTTCCGCATCGACGGGGACGGGGGCGCGATCCGCGGCACGCTGGGCCTGCTCTACGACTACCCGCACGGCCGTCCCGACACCCTGGAGGTCAACAGCGCCGTGGCGCCCACCGACGGGTGGGCGCCCTATCCGGTGACCGAACGCTGGATCCCCGGGGCGTTCGCCGGGCCCATGGCCGGGTTGCTGCGCTGGATCGCGGAAGGCACGGAATCTCCCACCTGCGGCCGGGACAATCTCGGTACGCTGGCCCTCGTCCAAGCCCTGTACGACTCCATCGAAAGCGGCGAGGCTAGGCCATTGTGACCCGGTCCACCGAAGATGGCGGGCGGCGCATCCGTCGGGTGACGCTCGCCGACGTCGCTCGCCGGGCCGGGGTCGACAAGGCGGTGGTCTCGCGGGTCGTCAACAACGACCCGCTGCTCAACATCCGCCCCGAGACCCGCGCCCGGGTGCTCGCGGCGATCAAGGAGCTCGACTACCGGCCCAACGCGGCGGCCCGCAGCCTGCGCACCACCCGGACGGGCACGGTCGGCCTGTTCATCCCCGACTTCGCCAACCCGGTCTACGCCGAGATCATCACCGGTGCCGAGACCGCCGCGGCCGCCCGCGACTGCGTGCTGATGGTCGGCTCGTCCACCGCCGGCGGCAGCGCGCGCGGCTACCTCGACCTGCTCGGCCCCGGCCGGGTGGACGGGCTGCTGCTGGCCGGGGGCGCGATCACCGACGAGGAGCAGGCCGTGCTGGCCGACCGGGGCCTGCCGTGGCTGTTCGTCAACCGCCGGGGCGGCGGCGGCCGGCACGTCGTCCTCGCCGACGGGCTCGCCGCCCGGATCGCCGTCGAGCACCTGGTGGAGCTCGGGCACCGCCGCATCGCCCATGTCGGCGGCCCGGCCGACGCCGACACCGCGCAGCGCCGCCGGGACGGCTACGCGGCGGCGCTGCGCGCGGGCGGGCTGGCGGAGGACCCGCGGCTGATCGTCCAGGGCGACTACGAGCCGGACGGCGGGGCCCGCGCCGCCCACCGGCTGCTGGACGGCCCCGAGCCGCCGACCGCGGTGTTCGTCGCCAACGTCACCGCGGCGATCGGCGTGCTGAGCGCGCTCCAGGCGCATGGGCTGTCGGTGCCCGACCAGGTGTCGGTCGTCGCGGTGCACGACCTGCCGCTGGCCGCGCATCTGGTGCCGCCGCTGACCACGGTCCGGATGCCGTTGCAGGCGCTCGGCGCCCGCGCCGTCGAACTGCTGCTGTCGGCGCCGGCCGACCAGCCCGTCGAGGAGGTCGTCCGCGACCCGATCGAGCTGGTCGTCCGGCATTCGACGGCGCCCCCGCCGCACTGACCTGGATAGACGGCGGCCGCGGCACCCTTTCCTCGGGTGCCGCGGCCGGTTCGGTTACCGCCTTCCGGTTACTGCCTGGTGACCAGGGTGAAGTAGCTCGAACTGCCCTGCCCGGAGACCCCGGAGTTGGGGCCGAGGGTGACCCGCCCGGCGGGCAGTTCCTTCTTGAGGACGAGGAACAGCGTGTCCGTGGTACGGATCGTCATTCCCGTGTCGGTGAACCCGTCCTGCGCCAGCCAGCCGGGCCACCAGGTGCCCTTGCCGCGCGCGTCGGCCGCGACGTAGACGGTGGCCGGGGCCTTCAGGTCGAAGGTCAGGTAGTCGGCGGGCGCGGTCATCTTGGAGTCGTTGTTGGCACCGCGGATCAGCTCCGCCCCGGCAAGCGCCGCGGGCAGCTCGCTGATCGTGTAGTGCCGGTCGACGTGCGTCGGCGCGCCCTGCGCCGCGCGCACCAGCGGGTGCAGCTTGTCGGGCCGCACCACGTCGACGAGCTCGCCCGGGATCTGCGGCACGCTCGTCCTGACGCCCAGCGTCCGGTTGCCCAGCTGCTTGACGCCCTGCTCGGGCTGCCCGGTGACGCGCTGGAACCCGAACGAGGAGTGCGGGCGGTCGACCCGCTCCAGCAGGTAGGAGTGACCGGCCTTGACCCGCAGGGAGATCACGCCGGCGGCGGTGGGGCCGGCCAGCGGCCTGCCCCGGCCGGTGCGGC
The DNA here is from genome assembly GCF_003289645.1 of Actinomadura craniellae. Classification (GTDB taxonomy): domain Bacteria; phylum Actinomycetota; class Actinomycetes; order Streptosporangiales; family Streptosporangiaceae; genus Actinomadura_D; species Actinomadura_D craniellae. The sequence goes on from NZ_QLYX01000018.1 coordinate 104,366, forward strand.
CGTCCACCACCCGGACCTGCTGCCCCGGCCACGGGTTCTGGATCTTGAGGTCGTCGTCGCGGGCCGCCTGAACGCCGACCACGCCCGGCGTGCCGCCCGTGACCTCGGTGCTGACCCGGTGACCGCCCAGGACCTGCACCGATCCGGCCACGTCCCAGCCCTGCGGCCAGGCCGGCGCGACCTTGATCACGCCCTCGTAGGACTGCACGAGCGCCTCCTGGAGTGCGGAGGAGACCACCGCGCCCCAGCCGTTGTAGTAGTTGCTCTCCCGCAGCGGGTCGGCGTTCTTGCCGTGCGCGGTGAACCCGTTCGGGAAGACCTGGAAGTCCTTGGTGCCCTGGACCAGCAGGTTCTTCATCTCCTCGCCCTTGCCGAGCCGGGCCGCCAGCAGCGCGTCCTCCGACCACTCCCGGGTCTGGACGTAGACGCGGTTGCGGAAGGTGGCGTCCATCAGCGCGGAGTTCGCGCCGTACAGGCCCCAGGGGAACAGCGGCTCGGTGTCGGGGTTCTGGGTGTTGCGTCCCTGCTCGTCGGTGGCCGACCAGGCGATGACCTGCTCACCGTTACGGGTGACCGTGCGGAAGTCCGGGATCTTCGGCAGGGCCGTGCGCAGCTCCCGGGCGAGCTCCCGGTCGCCGCGCCGGTCCGCCTGCTCGGCGATGATCGGGAAGATCACCCGCATGGCGGCCAGGTCGGTGGCGGGGTCGGAGGTGTCCCACTGCGTCTCCATCGCGTTCACGTGGTGCAGGTGCAGCTTCCCGTCGTCGCCCTCTTCGAGGATCGACAGGTAGAAGCGCGCCACGTCCCGCATGAGGGGGTAGGACTCGTCCAGGATGGAGCGCTTCCCGGTGTACCGGTACTGGAGCCACAGGTTGTGGACGACCTCGGGGCCGGTCGTGACGATCCGGTTCAGCCAGTCGGGCGGCCGGCTGCTGTTGCAGGCCCCCGCCGTGCCGTCGTAGCGCAGGTACTCGGCCACGCACACGCCTTCGGAGCCCGGCCAGTTGGCGCGGGTCCACTCCCGCATTTCCTTGAGCCGGTCGAGGTACAGCCGGAAGTACGGGGCGTTGAACTCCTCGGTGCCCGCACCGAAGTTGGTGTAGACGGGCTGCCGCAGGTTGAAGTGCCACCAGTGGTCGGCGGACCAGTGCACGGCGTCCCGCCACGGCGAGAACATGTTGATCACTCCGCCGTGGCTGCTGGGGACGGTGCCGCGCATCGTGGCGGCGGTCATGTAGAGCTGCTGGGCGCGCAGCGTCTCCATGTACTCGCCGGAGCCGTCCGGTGAGGTGATCCGCAGTGGCGCCGCGTCCGACCAGAACCGGTGCCACCAGGTCCGGTGCGCCCGGTCGATCCCGGTTCCGGTCGAGCCGGCCAGCGCCTTGGCGGTCGCCTTGCCGAGGTCGCCGCCGGTGTGCGCGGGCACGCCGGTGACGATGCGGAACCCGCCGTCCGGCCGGGGCTTGAAGCTCAGCCGCACGGTGCGCGCGTCGACCACCTGGGCGGTGACGTCGCGGCCCTGCGCGGTGACCGCCGCCACCGCGCCCGTGACTCCGCCGGACGCCTGGTCGGTGAAGGTCTCGGCGAGCGCCGCCACGTTCTTGTTCGCGTAGGTGGTGGGGGTGCGCCCGTCCCAGAGCTTCAGCTCGGCGGTCTGCGTGACGTTCGGGTCCGCGCCGGTGACCTCCAGGACGAACTGGTCCTTGTCGGCGCGCACGTAGCTGCGGGCCGACATGCCGCCGCCCTGCTGGACCAGGTCGGCGTCGTGCAGCCGCAGCCGGCCGCGGTAGTCCGGCGCCTGCATCATCGGGAACAGCCCCGGGACGGTCAGCCGGCCGGCCGACTTCAGGTTCGGGAAGGTGTCGGCGCGGTTGAGCTGCGCGCTGAAACCGTCCTCGGCCCAGACCGCCGCGCCGAACGTCCCGTTGCCGACCGGCATGCTCTGGTACGCCTGCCAGGACGGCTTCTCCAGGATCAGGTCCGAGCGCGCGATGACCCCGGCCGTGTCCACCTGCAACGATCCGTTCCGCCAGGCCGTCGTGCCGCCCGAAGGGGTGCGGGCGGCGCTGGCCGGAACGGCGGCGGTCGTCGCGAGAAGCGCGCCCATGACGGACGCCGCGAGCCATGCCCGCTGCCTTCTCCTCATGACTCTCGTCTTTCCAAGAGATCCTCCTCGACTTGGTCAATCGTTTGACCAAATTTTCCCACGGCGCCGAAGACCCAGACAAGAACGCGGCTGTCACCCCGCCCTTCACGAACACTTCGGAAGTGGCCGGCCCCCATCACGTCCGCCCAGGTCAGTCCATGTGGGCAACGGCGAAAACAAAGGGTGAGTGATCTACGTCACACAGCCGGCGCGGGGTTCTCGACGCGACCTCCGAGCCCGCCCCGGCGCCGCTCGGGCGTGCCGGGAGTGCATTAATACACAGAAGAGCCCTCCGCGTAATACCGGACCCGATTTCGCTGGCGCTTCCAGGAAATCGCCGGAACAATGATTTCACCGCTAGGGTTACGGCGACGGGGTTTCGATGTCAGAGGAACGCGAATGGCGTGTGCATATCGGTGGCCAGGTCACCGGCACCGTCGTGGTCGGCGACAATAATGTGATCTTCAATCACGGGCACGGCTCCGAATGCGCGCCCCGCGACGGTTCCCCGCCTGACGTGCGGCGTCTCGACCGTCCGGTCGCGCAGGTGCTGCCGCGCGCGCCGGAGCTGGTCGGCCGCGACGCCGAACTGGCCGCGCTGGCGGCGGGCGTCGATGCCGACACGCCCGTCCTGGTGCATGGCCCGAAAGGGGTGGGGAAAACCGCGCTGCTCAGCCGGTTCGCAGCCGACCGGGCGAAAACGGGCACCGATGTCGTCTTTCTGGCTGCGGCCGGATTAGCCGTTGAGGACATCCTTCAGGAACTGTTCAGCTCCTGTTACGACATCACCGATTACCATCCCGATCTCGACCGGCTGCGCCGGCTCATGATCCCGATCAAAGCCCTCTTCGTCATCGACGATTTCCACGGTTCGGCCGACGAGCTGAAAGTGCTGTCGGACGCGCTCCCCTCCGGCGGCCTCGTCCTCGCCGCCGCCGAGCGCGTTCCGGGCGGCGGCCGGTCGGTGGAACTGTCCGGCCTGGCCGAGGAGGCCGCGCTCGCCCTGCTGGAACGCGCGCTGGAACGCCCGCCGCCCGGCGACGGCTCGGCCCGGGAACTGTGCCGGGCCGCGGGCGGCCTGCCCGGGGCGCTGCTCCAGGCCGCCGCCGCGCTCCAGGCCGGGGACGCCGGCTCGTTCTCCACCGACCCCGCGCTGCTGGCCCGCGCGTCGGTGGCGGGGCTCGACCCAGACGCACGCACCGCGCTGGACGTGCTCTGCGCGCTGGACGGGCTGGCGCCGTCCGCCGAACTGGTCGCCGTCCTGGCCGGCGTCCCCGACGCCGGCGGGGCGCTCGACAGGCTGGCGGGCGCCCACCTGGCCGAGCGCTCCGGGCGGGGGCACGCGGCCGCCCGCGGGGTGCCGGAACTCGTGCCCGAACCCGCCGACCGCGCCGCCGCGCTGCTGCGCTGGGTGTGCGAGACGGCGACGCCCCGCCAGGTGGCCGCCGCGGCGCCCGTGGTGGTCCGCGTCCTGGACACCGCCGTCCGCCGGGGCGATCACGCCGTCGCCCGCGACCTCGCCCGGGCCACCGCGCCCGCGCTGGGACGGGGCCTGCGGCTGGGCTCGTGGCGGCAGGTCCTCGCCCTCGGCCTGCACGCGTCCCAGGAACTGGGCTCCGTGGCGGACGAGAAGTACTTCGCCCACGAGGAGAAGGTCCGCCGGCAGGCGCTGGGCGCGGCGGCCGGGCTGTTCGGCGGCGCGGCCCTGGGCACCGTCGTGGCCCTGGGGCAGGGGGCGGGCACGTCGGCCGGGGCCGGCGGCTGGGCGGCGGCGCACCCCGGGATCATCGCCGCGGTGGCGACCGCGGTGGCCGCCGCCACCGTGATCGCGGGCGCCGCCGCGCTGCGCGGCGGGAACGAGGGCGTGCCGGTCGGCGGGACCGGCCCGCAGGCGCTGCCGAACGCCGCCGTCTCCCCCGCCGGGAGCCCGACGAAGAGCCCGCCGAAGAGCCCCGGAAAGAAGAGCCCCTCCGCCACACCGTCGGAAGGCGGCCGGGAGAACCCGCAACCGGGGCAGCCGTGCACGCCCAAGACGCTTCCGGGCGCCTCCTTCAACGCCCGGGCGGGCTCGTCGGCCGGGCAGGACCACCAGTTCCCCTGGCTGCCGTGCGACGACGAGGGGGCCATGTTCGTCAGGGGCGACTCCGCCTTCAAGGCCCGGCGGACGTCCTGCCCGCCGGCGCAGAGCCTGGGCCCGTGCCGGTTCCGGGTGACGTTCTCGCCCACCCGGGCCGGCGAGTACCGCGCGACCCTGATCGTCCCCGACGACGACGGCGACCACACGGTGCGGATGGAGCTCCGCGGCACCGCCACCGGCGGCGAGACGGGCGGCGGCGGCTCGCAGGAACCGGAGCGCCCGACCACGCCGCCCGCGCTGGCGTCCCCGCCCAACGGGCAGATCTACGACCACTACCCGCGCTTCACGGTCTTCGACTGGTACCCGGTCGCGGGCGCCGCGCGCTACCAGCTCGAACTGGAGCGCCAGTGCGACCCGGAGGACCCGTGGGTCACGAACTTCTACGACACCACCGACCAGACCCGCTACGAGCACGAGTGGATCGACGGCTGCCCGGGGCGGTGGCGGGTCATCCCGCTGGGGGCCGACGGCTTCGAGGGCCCGCCCAGCGGATGGCGCGAGTTCGACTACATCGCCTGAGAGCCCGGGGGACGCCCGGGGTCAGGGCTCCAGGTGGTCAGCCGGCCCAGACCAGGTCGTCCACGGTGACCGTCAGCGCCGTGTCATCGACCGTCAACTCCATGAACCCGGCCTCGCCGAAAGACCCCCACCGCTTCGCGGGGTCCTTCCCGGCGGGTTCGCTGTGCATTACGTCGTAGGGGTCCTCGCAGATGCGCCCCATGGTGCGGGCGAGTTCGGACAGCGCGTCGCCGGGGAACCCGCGGAGCTTGGACAACGCCTTGCCGGTGAACCGGAAGGCGTAGGTCACGTGCGCCCACGACGGGCGAGTTCAGCGGCGATCGCCTCGGGTCCGGAGACGGTGCCCATGGTGCCGTCAGCGATGGCCCACCTGGTGGCTTCCAGCTCTTCGTCGTAGCCGGGGCGGCTGACGACGTGAGCCCGGAGGCTCCAGTCGTTGAGGAATTTCTCGAGCCGCGGGTACTTGGTGACGTCGTCGGCAACGGCGTGGGTGACTTCGCGGTACCTGCGGAGGAACGTCTCGTGCTCGCGCTCGGGAAGGACCGCGAGGATGGCCAGGGGAGTCCTCGGGTTCGGTTCCCCATGAATCGGCTGCGCGCTCATCGTGGTCCCCGTCGTTGGTTTCAATCTGTAGTCATTCTATGGAAGAACGTGTTCGTCTTCCATGGGATCGCACCGATGCCGGGTCAGGGCTCGTCGTCCCGTGTCGCCGCGGGGATGAGGTGGTCCAGCAGGTGGGCCGGGGCGTGGTTGGCCCAGCCGGTGTCCGGCCAGTTGAACCAGCCCGCCGAGGCGGACGCGCCGCCGTCGGGGTGGAGGGTGGTTCCGGTGACGAAGGCCGACAGCTCCGACGCGAGGAAGACCACGCAGTTCGACACGTCGGCGACCCGGCCCACCCGTCCCATGGGGATGGCGATGCGGGCGGCGGCGGGGGTGGCCAGCGGGTCGTTGTCGCGGGCCAGCCTGGTCAGGTTGGGGGTGGGGACGTAGTCGGGGGCGACGTTGTTGACCCGGATGCCGTCGGGGGCCAGTTCGACGGCGAGCGTCCGGGCGAAGTGCTCCACGGCCGCCTTGGCGGCCGCGTAGACGGCGTAGCCGGGGGCCGCCCGGTGGGCCTCGATGGTGGTGAGGTTCACGATGCTGCCGCCGCGGCCGCCCGCCCGCATCCGCGGGATCGCCAGGGAGCAGGCGTGCAGGACGTGCAGCAGGTTCGCGCGCAGCAGCGCGTCCCAGCCCTTCGGAGCGGTGTCGGCGAACGGGGCCTTGAAGGTGCCGCCGACGACGTTGACGAGCGTGTCGAGCCGGCCCCACCGGTCGCCGGCGGCGGTGAACAGCGCCGCCAGCGCGTCGGGGTCACGGGCGTCGCCGTGGTGCACGATCGCCTCGCCGAGGGACCCGCGGAGGGCGTCGGCCGCCTCGGCGTCGATGTCGATCACCGCTAGGCGGACGCCGTTGGCGGCCAGATCGGCGGCGATGGCCGAGCCGAGGCCGCCCGCCCCGCCGGTGATCACGGCGACGGTGCCGTCGAGGCGCCCGCGTTCCTCGAACCAGCCCATGCCCGTTACACCCGTCCCGACAGGTAGGTGGAGCCGAAGGCTTCGATGAACTCCAGCGTGGCCGCGGCCTCGCCGGTGCGGTCCGACACGATCACCCAGGTGACGCCGGCCTTCTCCAGCTCCGCGAGCGCTTCCCGGTGCCGGTCGGGCTCGGTGGTCGGGGACTCCAGCCCGGCGCCCTGGTAGGAGTACAGCACGTCGATCTGGTCGTGGCGGCCGGCCGCGGCCGCGGCCGCGCGCAGTTCGGTGATGGCGTCGGCCAGTTCGGCGACCGTGCCGAGGGCGGGGGTGCGGGCGGTGGCGCTCAGCTGCGCTCCGCCGGTCATCGGCATCCAGCCCTGCGCCCGTTCGGCGACGCGGCGGCGGCTCAGCCTGGAGTTGCCGCCCACCCAGATCGGGATGGGGTCCTGGACGGGACGGGGCCGGGCGATCACGTCGCGCGCGCTGAAGTGCCGGCCCTGGTAGCTGAACGGCTCGCCGCTCCAGTGCAGCGGGAGCACGTCGAGGGCCTCGTCGAACAGGGCGTTGCGCTCGTCCATGTCGACGCCGAGGGCGTAGAACTCGCTCTTCTGGTATCCGGTGCCGAGGCCGAGGGTCAGGCGTCCCCCCGAGAGCTTGTCCAGCGTCGCCGCCGCCTTGGCGAGGAGGAAGGGGTTCCGGTAGGGGGCGACCGCCAGGTGGGTGAGCAGCCGTAGCCGTTCGGTCGCGCCGGCCACGTAGCCGAGCGCGACCAGCGGGTCGAGCGTCTGGTGCCCGCCGGAGTTCAGCCAGCGGGTGCCCGGTATCGGGTGCTCGCTGAACGACAGGCCGTCGAAGCCGTACCGCTCGGCCGTGACCGCCACCTCGCGCAGCGGTCCGGCGTCGAGGAGGTCGCCGTCGGGTCCGTTCTTCTCCGGGTAATGGAAGATGAAGCGCATCGTCACCTCTGGAACCTGGCGGCATCGTCGGGAGCCGTGCCGGTCATGGATTGAGAACCATCCATGCCGGAATCCTACTAAGGTTCCATACTTTTACAAGAGTGACGCTCTCTGTTGAGAGAAAGTCGTTCTCATCTCCTCCGGTCCCGGCCCGGCGGGCTACACGGTCTGCGGATGTACGGGGACCTACGCCGGGAAGGCGGCCGCCAGATCCCGCGAGACGCTGGCCCTGACGTGCTCCCACTCCCCCTCGCCGACGTACTGCCGGAGGGCCTGCAAGACCGTCTGCACCAGGCGTTCCATGCCGTCCTGGACGTCGTAGCGGAACTCGCCCCTGACCCGCCGCAGGAACTCGTCCTTGCCCATCTTCTGCGGCACTTTGCTCGGGTCCCAGCCGTCGTAGTACACGCCCCGGACCAGGAGCGGCAGTTGGGCGGCCAGTTTCGCGGACTCCTCCACGGTCAGCCGGTCCCGCAGCGCGTGCAGGACCGCCCGCAGGGCCTCGTACGACTGGTTCCGCCGATCTTTCGGCCACCCGTAGGCGTGCTCGATCTCCTTCAGCAACCGGTTCGTCTTGTCCACGGTCGTGTCGAAGGTCGGATATCCGGTACCACTCATTTCGCTGCTCGCCTCCCTGTCTGGACGGAAGGCCGGCCACGAGCCGCTGCGGGCGCCGCGCGGCGGGAGCCGGCGCACTTGGAAGCACCTCCCACGATGTGCGAGCCGGCGCCGCCGCGTATCCCCAGGCCGGATAGTTCCGGACCGCGCGAGCGCGGCCGCCGCCCACGGCGAACGGTGCCACGGCCGGTCAATCCCGGCGCGCACCCGATCCCGCCGCACCTGCCGGATCAGCGCGCTACGCGGCGATCTAGCCGGTCATCTGTGGACAAAGCCGGAAGCGATCACTAAGTTCCACGACGACAGGCAGGACGACGACGCTCCAGGGAGTACCGGTGGCGGCCCAGCACACGATGCCCTCGCCGGTCCGGACCGTCCGGGTCCTGCTCCTCCTCGCCGCGCTGCTGACCTTGATGGCGGCGCTGGACGGCGGCCTCCGGATCGGCGGCTCGGAGGGGTTCGGTGTCGCGTTCGCGTTCGCGCTGCCCGCCGTGGCCGGCCTGGCGGCGGCCTGGGCGATCGAGAAACGCCCGAGCCGGAAGCTGTGGATCGCCGTCATCGTGCTGGAAGTCCTCTACCTGTTCTGGCAGTTCGGCCGGATCTCCGACGGCGACCCCTTCGGCCTGCTGGGACTGGTCTTCCCGATCGCGATCCTCGTCCTGGTCAGCCGCTCGTCGGCACGGGACTACTTCTACCGCGCCCGGTGAGGCGCGGGCCGGGCCACCCCCCGAAGGTGATCCGGCTCACGGAGCCGGCCCTGACCTGGGCCCACGGGCAGGCCCTTGTGACACCCGGTTCATTTAGGTCTCCGGACCCTGGGAACCGGGGGCGACGATCACTAGCCTCCCGGCTGAGGTGATCTGTGTGTTTTTGCCCCAGCGTCGCTCCCCGCGTTCACCGGCGCAGCCTGGTGACCGCGGCGAGGGCGCCGCCCCCTACATCGGCGTCATCATGCTGGTGGCCGTGCTGGTGGGCGCGCTCGTCACCTCCAACATCCCCGCCCGCATCTACACCGGCGTCGGGACCGCCATCTGCGAGGTCTCCCAGGACCCCGGGTGCGACCGGCCGAGCCCGTCGGTCGTCCAGGTCAGCGGCGGCCCGCGGGACCCGGCCCACCTGCCGGCCCACCAGCTCGCGGGGCAGGAGTCCCCGGACGACGGCAACTGCTGGGACTGGCTGAGCTGGGCCTGCAGCGCCGTCGACGGGCTGCGGCTGGGCACCTGGGACGTCATCACGGACGCCTGGGACGGGATCACCTTCGTCGGCTGCCTGGTGCACATCTGCAGCCACGAGGGGTTCAAGAGCAACTGGGGCAGCATCGGCGCGCTGTTCACCACCAACCCGCTGACCACGCTCGAGACCATCTGGAACGAGGCCACCGAACCGGTCCGCACCGACTGGAACGAGGGGCGCGAGGTCCGCGCCGTCTTCCGGGCCATCCCCAGCGTTCTCGGCATCGTCTTCGGCGGCAAGGGCCTCACCAAGCTCAAGAACCTGGGCAAGGGCGACCAGAAACCTCCCGATCCGCCACCGACCCGCCATGTGCCCGCCGAACCTCCAGACGTGCGGATCATGTCCAGCAGGCAGAATCCCACGCAGAACATGCGCGTTTTCCAGGAGGCGCAGATAGGGGACGGATTCAGCGGCGTGTACGATACGAGGACCGGCCATTTCGAGGCACGCCTGAGCAGCGGCCCCAATGCCGTGGTGGATCGTTATGGCGGGCACGGGAAGACCAATGATGAGGTGTTCGGCGGTTCTCGCCAGACTGTCGGGTTCGTCGCCATCCGAACTGAATACGGATATGAGATCCGCTGGAACTCCTACAGCGTGAACAACGAGAACTGGGGCGACCGGGCCGCACCGCAGCAGTACCGGCAAGGCGTCATCGACGCGATGAAGGCGGCGACGGGACTGGAAGTCCGGGGCTAGTTCCTCGGGAGGGCGACATGTCACATTCGATTGGCGGGCTGGAACTTCCGCAGGAGCTGGTTTCGGCCATTCAGTCGGGCCGGTGGACGCCCCCCGAGGACACCGGAACATACCTGTCCGTCTTCGGCGAGGAGCCCGAGCAGCCGGAGTTCTACGACCTTGACGGAATGGCCCGCCAGAACGAATCCTGGCAGCGGCTGCCGAGCGAGAAGGTTTTCGGCGAGGAGATCGCCGGGGTCAGCCTCGGCATCGACCCCCGGCGCTCCCTGGTGATCGGCGATCTCGGCCCCGACCTGCCGATCGCCCTCGACTACCGCGCCGGCGGCGATCCGAGAGTTCTCTACCTGGCGTACCAGGGCCGGCCCGTCTGGAAGCTGGTCGCGGCGGACGTGGAATCGCTGCTGCTTCGGCTCGGCGCCTGAGGCTTCCCGGCCCACCCGGCCCGCAGAGGCGCTCCCCCGCCGGTCCCGGCGCGGGATCATGACCCGTCGCCCCAGGTCGTGGCTTGATCGCCGGATTACGTGAAGAAGATTCACAAATACCTCAGGGTCTCATTGTCGTTACCCAGCGCTATAGACGGAACTACTCGCAGATATTGACTGGTTGTCAGGCATCGGATTACATAGCGTTATCTCCTGCGGTGAAGGTACGAAAGAACGGCGCCGCAGACTTCAATGGGGCGGACTTTTCACCTGAAATGCTGCCGCCCCGGAAGGGGGTCTACCTTATGCCGCGATACGGGTAATTGCGGACAAAGGCAACGGGTTCCTCAGTCCCCGATGCTCCGCGACCGTGTTCGCGGTGGCCGTCCCTTCGCCCATTTCTCGGAGCGGGGCGAAACCAACCTCCACCCGTTCCGGAACGGTATGAAGAAAGGAGCAGGAGAATGTCCGACAACCTCATCGAGACCGTGGCCCCCCACCTCGCGCCGCCCATCACCAGGCAGCCCGGTGGGACCGCCGCCGACAGCGGCGAGGGCGCCGACCTGGCCATGATGTGCGTCATGCCGATGATGTTCGCCGGGGACGACGACGACTGACGACCACGTCGTCCTCCCTGGTAGGTCACCCGCCGTAGCAGGCCGCGGCGCGTGACCGGTACGGGTGGTCACCGGCGGAGCACGGCACCCCGCCGGTGATCATCCTCCCGTCCGACTCGCTTCGCGTAGCGCCGCGCCCTCCCGATGGAGCGTCTTTGGATGAGTGATGTTCCCGCCCTTCCCGGACTGGCCGAACTCTGGCGCCAGACCACGGGAGACGAACAGATTCGCATCGCCGTCATCGACGGCCCCGTGGACCGCGACCACCCCGTCCTGGCGGGTGCGAATCTCTCCCGGCTGGCCGGAGTGTGGCCGGAAGAGGGCTTCGCAGGGGCCAAGGCCGCGCACGGCACGGCGGTGGCGAGCGTCATTTTCGGCCGGCACGACGGCGAGGTCTCCGGAATCGCCCCGAACTGTAGCGGGCTGAGCATTCCGGCCTTCTCCGACCGGCGATCAAAAACCTCCCAATTGGAGATCGCCCGCGGTATCGAACTGGCGGTGGAGGCCGGCGCCCACGTCATCAACATCAGCGGCGGGCAGCTCAGCCCCTCGGGCGAGGCCGAGGACGTCCTGGCCGGCGCGGTGCGCCTGTGCCAGGAACGGAACGTGCTGCTGGTGGCGGCCGCGGGCAACGACGGCTGCTTCTGCGTGCACGTCCCCGCCGCGCTGCCCTCCGTCCTGGCGGTGGGGGCCCTGGACGACTCCGGGCACCCGCTGCCGATGAGCAACCGGGGCCCGGAGTACCGGCACCAGGGAATCCTGGCCCCCGGCGAGAACATCCTCGTCGCCGCGCCCGGCGGCGGCACGGCGCGGCGGACCGGGACCAGCCTCGCCGCCCCCATCGTCTCCGGCGTGGCGGCGCTGCTGCTGTGCCTGCAAGTCCGGTCCGGCCGCGCTCCGGACCCGCTCGCGGTCCGCGCCGCGCTGCTCGCCGGCGCCGACCCCTGCCCGTTCGAGGAACCCGACACCTGCCTCCCCTACCTGTCCGGGGTGCTGAACATAGAGAGAGCGGTGGAAGCCGTGACGACCAGTCCGATCGAATCAACCGAGCCCGCAGCGCAGACGCCTCCCGCCGAGGAAGTGCACGCCACCACCACGCCGTGCGCCTGTACCGGGGCCGCGCCGCCCCCTCCGGCGGTGGTGGTCTCGGCGGAGGAGCCCGCCCCGAAGCAGCAGTGGAACCCGCTGGTGTACGCCATGGGGGTGCTGGGCTACGACTTCGGCACCGAGGCCCGCCGCGACTCGTTCAAGCAGATCATGTCCGCGGTGACCATGGACGGCACCGCCGTCCCGGCCAACCCCTACGACGCGCGGCAGCTCGTCGACCACCTGGAGGCGCACCCCTCCGAGGCCAGGACGCTGATCTGGACGCTGAACCTGGAACTGACCCCCATCTACGCAATCGAGCCGACCGGCCCGTACGCCGCGGACGTGTACCAGCTGCTGACCCGGTTGCTGTCCGGCGAGACCGCCGGCGAGGAGCACGCCGACTACATCGAGCGGATCGCCATCCCCGGCCGGCTGACCGGCCGCACCGTGCGGCTGTTCTCCGGTCAGGACCTGCCCGTCATCGAGGTCGAGCAGCGCCGCGGCATCTACGGCTGGGAGGTCAACCGGCTGGTCCAGGCCGCCACCAGCGCCGCCGACACCCAGCCCGGCGACACCGACCCGCAGGCCGTCAACCGGACCCTGCGGGAGTTCCTCACCCGGGTGTACTACGACCTGCGCAACCTCGGCGCCACCTCACGCGACCGCGCCCTCAACTTCGCCGCCACCAACGCCTTCCAAGCCGCCCACACCATCTCCTCCGCCGTCGCCCAAGGCATGGCCCTGGACACCATCCAGGTCGAAAAAAGCCCCTTCTGCCGCATCGACAGCGACTGCTGGGACGTCAAACTCCGCTTCTTCGACCCCGAAAACAGCCGCCGCGCCAAACGCATCTACCGCTTCACCATCGACGTCAGCGACATCCTCCCCGTCACCCTCGGCGACGTCCGCACCTGGTCGGAGACATGACCGGGGCGCGGACGGGCCGGGCGGACCTCCTGCCGAAGCAGGCCGCGCCGGTCCGCAGACCCGAACTGATCCATCCGCACCGCACCGTGGACGTCGTGCACGGCACCCCGGAACAGCTCATCGCCATGCGCCTGCGGCTCGTCCACGGCGCCAACTTCAACGACCCCCAGCGGTTCGAGTACCCGAGCTTCGATCGGATGAGGTTCTCCATGCAGGAACGCCCATGACCGGGCCCGCGAAGCCGGCCGCGCCCCGGCCCAAGCGACCGCGCGCGCCACGGAAGAGCACCCGGAAGAGCCCCGAGCAGAAGCGGCCGGACGACCGGCCCGTGCCGATCGCCCCCGAGTACCACCTCGACACCGGGCTGGCCGAGTACGGGACGTGGGTGCGCCTGTTCACCGAGGCCGTGCCGCTACCGGACCCCGGCACCTTCCGCCGCGGCCGGATCTGGACGTAGGTGGTCATGCCCACCATCGAGGAGCTCCCGGACGTCCGGGACCTGTGGGAGGACACCCTGGGCGACCCCGGCCTCACCATCGGCCTGGTCGAGAGCCTGCCCGACCTCTCACACCCGTGCTTCGCCGGGGCCGACCTGACCCTGCTCGACCCCGGGTGGCTGCCCGAGACGCCGGTGGACGACTTCTACATGTTGCACGCGACGTTCGTCGCCAGCGTCCTGTTCGGCCAGCACGACGGTCCGGTCAAGGGGTTGGCGCCGCGGTGCCGGGGCGTCGTCGTCCCGGTGCTGCGCGAGGAGGTCACGGCGCTGGACCCGATGAACTACGCCCGGGCCATCGACGCGCTCCTCGACGCGGGCGCCGACATCATCCACTTCGCCGGCGGGCAGCCCACCGTCTCCGACGGCACCGACGAGCTGGTCAGGCGGGCGGTCGAGAAGGCCACCGCCGCGGGTGTCCTCGTCGTCTCCCCGGCGGGCAACGACTACGGCCGGAGCCGCCGCACCCCCGGCATGCTGCCCCAGGTGCTGGCCGTGGGGGCGATGGACGACCAGGGCCGGATGTTCAACTTCAGCAACTGGGGCCCGCAGTACCGCGACCACGGCATCGTCGCCCCGGGCGGCAACATCGTCGCGGCGGTACCGGGCGGCGGCACCGAGGCGCGCAAGGGGACGAGCGTCTCCGCGCCGATCGTCACCGGCGTCGCCGCGCTGCTGGCGAGCCTGCGCCGGGCGCGCGGGCTGCCGGCCGACCCGCTCGCGGTCCGGGACGCCCTCCTCGCCGGCGCCCTGCCGTGCACGCCCGAGCAGAGCCGCGGCGAACCGGACCGCTGCCTGTCGGGCCGGCTGCACATCCCGGGGGCGCGGCGGTTCGCCCTGGACCCCGGCGTGGTGACCTCGGCGCGGGAGCCGGACCGGCCGCCGCAGGTGTACGCGCTGGGGGTGCTGGGCTACGACTTCGGCACCGAGGCGCGGCGCGACTCCTTCACCCAGGCGATGGAGTCCGGCGGCCCGCACGACGCCCGGCGGATGGTCGACCACCTGGAGGCGCACCCCTCCGAGGCCAAGGGGTTGATCTGGACGCTGAACCTGGAACTGACCCCCATCTACGCGATCGAGCCGGCCGGCCCGTACGCCGCGGACGTGTACGAGTTACTGGTCCGGTTGCTGTCCGGTGAGACCGCCGGCGAGGAGCACGCCGACTACATCGAGCGGATCGCCGTCCCCGGCCGGCTGACCGGCCGCACCGTGCGGCTGTTCTCCGGGCAGGTCCTGCCCGTCATCGAGGTCGAGCAGCGCCGCGGGGTCTACGGCTGGGAGGTCAACCGGCTCATGTCGGCGGCCGTGCGGGCCGCCGGCGGCGACGAGCGGGCCGTCCAGGGGCCGCTCCGGGAGTTCCTCACCCGGGTGTACTACGACCTGCGCAACCTCGGCGCCACCTCACGCGACCGCGCCCTCAACTTCGCCGCCACCAACGCCTTCCAAGCCGCCCACACCATCTCCTCCGCCGTCGCCCAAGGCATGGCCCTGGACACCATCCAGGTCGAAAAAAGCCCCTTCTGCCGCATCGACAGCGACTGCTGGGACGTCAAACTCCGCTTCTTCGACCCCGAAAACAGCCGCCGCGCCAAACGCATCTACCGCTTCACCATCGACGTCAGCGACATCCTCCCCGTCACCCTCGGCGACGTCCGCACCTGGGTTGAACCATAGAAAGGAATCGCGAATGTCCGAGCTCAACAGCAGGGCCGGTGAAATCGATGTGCCCTGGAACCTCATCATCCCGGAGGCCGACATCTACCTGGTGGGTTACGGGATGCGGATGCCCAACGACTTCACCCTCGAAATGCTCGCCGTCCTCAAGCGCTGCCAGCGGATCTTCGCCGTGCCCCCGATCAACGCCCCGGAGTTCGGCATCCCGCGGATGGAGAACCTGCTGCACTTCTACGCCCCGGACAAGAACCGGCACAAGACCTACCGGGAGATGCTGGAACTGATCCTGGACGCCGCCGCCGAGGACGCCCCGGTCGCGCTGGCCACGTACGGCAGCGCCATGGTCGGCACCTTCGTCGCCCACCGCATCCTGGAGGAGGCGCCCGAGCGCGGCCTCACCGTGCACGTGACCAACGCCGTGTCGTCCTTCGACGGCATCTGGGCGGACCTCAACATCGAGCCCTTCTACGGGTTCGAGATCTGGGAGGCCACCGCCTTCGTCAAGCTGGAGATCCAGCCCGACCCGCGGGTCAACCTGCTGCTCCCGCAGGCGCCCATCTTCGGGGTGGCGAAGGGCCCGGACATCTCCCGGCTGACGATGGAGACCAGCTCGACCCTGGTCGACCTGCGCGACTACCTGCTGCGCTTCTATCCCCCCGAGCACCGGGTGCACTTCATCAAGACCGGCTCCGGGGCCGGGCCGCGCTCCGTCGGCCCGGCCATCGAGACCCTGCCGCTGGCCGAACTCCACCGCTCCGGCCGGAACCAGGGCAGCACGCTGCTCGTGCCCCGCATGGACTCGGGCGAGGAGTTGAACTTCCGGCAGCCGGCCGCGGCGACCGAGATGCCGGCCGTAGCGGCCGGCTGACCGACCGCGGGACGGTCGGGGGCCCCGGTGCGCTCCCGGCCGTCCCGCTCCCACCGGCCGGGACCGGATCGGGCGATCTCCGGCCCTGTCGAACCTGGCACCCCGGCCGAACCGGCCGGACTGGGCATCCCGGCCGGACCGGGCTGACCGGGCTGACCAGGCGGACCGGGCGGACCGGGCGGACCAAGCGTCCCTGCCGAACCGGGCGGACCGGGCGTCCCTGCCGAACCGGCCGCCTCGGCCGAACTGGCCGGACCGGGACGGTCAACCGCGGTCGTCGGGCGGAGGGAGGGCGAACGGGTCCTCGGCCGGGAAGCAGCCGTAGTCCTGCAACGGCCTGGGGTCGTCGAGCACGATCTGCTGGAGTTCGCCGGCCGGGGACAGGCCGTCGGGGCGATCCGGCACCCGCCGGCCCGGCAGCGGCCCGCCCCGGCCGATCATCATGTCCGGCGCGTCGTCCGCGAGCCGGCCGAACCGGTCCAGCAGGACGTGCACGGCGTCGTAGACGTCGCGGACGGTCTCGGCCGCGCTCTCCTCGGTGGCATCCGGGTGCAGGTCGCGGTACGCCTGGCGGGCCGTGGCGAGGAAACGCTCCGGATCGACGATCACCACGTCCCGGCGCGTCCGGACGCTGATGGTCATGCCCTCTGCCGGAACCGCGGTCTCGTCCACCGGACGAAGGTACTCCGTCTCCCTTCCCACGGCCACGGGGCGGCCGGGGGGCACCGGCCGCCCCGCTCCGCCGGCCGGGGTCGGGACGGTGCACCGTCCCGGCCCCGGCCGAACCCGCATGGGACGGTGACCCGACCTCCGCCATGCAGGTGCTTCGTGGGGTCGTTCTCAGAAGACGCGGCCGATGTCCTGGCGGACGATGGTGGCCATGCTGTGCTCGGCCAGGGCCGCGATGGTCATGGACGGGTTGCAGGCGCCGGTGGAGCCCGGGATCCGGGCGCCGTCCAGCACGTACAGCCCGCGGTGGCCCAGGACCCGGCCGAAGCGGTCCACCGCACCGCCCATCGGCACCCCGCCCAGCGCGTGCCAGGTGGAGTTCTCCCGCGCGTTCGTGTCGATCATCTGGCCGCCGCCGACCCGGACGAACTCGTCCATCCGGGCGCGGATCAGCGCCTGGAGTTCGGCGTCGCCCGAGGCCGGCCAGGTGAGCTGGGCGTCGTCCTTGGCCGCGTCGTAGGTCCAGGTGCCGGCGGGCTGGTTGATGCCGAAGCCGACGACGACCATCGCCTTGATGCCGGGCGGCAGCAGGGGCGACCCGGCGTGGATGATGGTGAGCGGGATCGAGCTGTCGGGGTCGCGGCCGCCGACGCAGGCCGGGCCGCCCTGCGGGAAGCCCGGCTCGCCGTTCATCTGGACCCACTGGTAGATGCGGTCGCCGTTGTTGCCCCACTGGGTACCGATGGCGTCGGGCAGGTTCGGGATGAGGTTCTTGCCCTTGGCCTTGACCATGAGCCGGGTGGTGCCCGGGGAGCCGGCGTTGAGGAACACCGCGTCCGCGACGATCCGCTTGCGTTCCTGGAGGACACCGTCGGTGTCGATCCGGTCCACGTGGACGACCCAGCGCCGGAGCAGGTCCATCGAGATGTCCCGCACCACGTGCAGGGTCTCCACCCGGACCCGCCCGGTGGCCTGCGCGGCGGCCAGGTAGGTGACGTCGATGGAGTGCTTGCCGCCGTTGTTGACGCCGAACGCCAGGTCGCTGGTGATGTAGGTCGGCTCGTACCGGCCCGCCAGCTCGCCGCGGACGAAGCTCCAGTCGATGGGCAGCGGCACCTTGAAGGTCTCCAGGCCCGCCTGCGGCGCCACGTCCATGAACAGCCGGGACGACTTGTAGGGGTCGGTGGCGAGGATGTCGTCGGGAATGGTGGTGATCTTCAGCATCTGGGCGACGGTGGGGTAGGCCCACCGGTTCAGTTCCGCGTAGTCGCCCGCCATCATCGGGATGGACTGGGCGAAGTACTCCGCGGTGGGCTGCAAGGTCATCCCGTGGTACATCAGCGACCCGCCGCCGACCGCGGCACCGCAGTTGATCGTCATGCCCTGCCCTTTCAGGGTCTCGATCAGTCCCGTGTAGGGCTCCCACGTCCCGGGGATGCCCGGGAGGCCGCTGCGGTCGGACAGCCAGGTCGAGCGGCGGTCCACGTTGGCGATGCGGGGGAAGGTCGTGGCGTTGGGGCCGGTCGGCCAGCGCAGGCCGCGCTCCAGGACCAGCGTCCGCACCCCGGCGCGGGCCAGCCGCAGCGCGGTCACGCCGCCGCCGAAGCCGGTGCCGATGACGACGGCCCGCTCGCGCTGCTCGATCGTGCGGACCCGGGCCGGGGCCGGGCTCGGCGCGGCGTGCGCGGCTCCGCCGGAGCCGAGCGCGGCACCGAGCCCGCCGAGGGCGGCGGCACCGAGCACCTTCCGGCGGCCGACGCCGGGTGCGGAAGCGGGGTGGGGGGAGGTGTTGTCGGACATGGCGGGCTCCAAATCATCCGTCGCAGGCCGGGCCCGGCGACCTCGGGGGCACGAGGCGGGAGCACCGGGACGGGCCGTGCGGGGGGTGGGGACGGGAGCAGAGGCCGCTGACCAGGAACGGAATGACGCCAACTCTCGCGATAGTCAAATTCTCGTTGACAAAGGCACTCATATCCGTTTCTTGCCAATGACATTCTCCGCCGAGGAACATATGACTCGCATCACGGGTCGGCAAGCCCCTGGTTCCTGCCGCACCTCAGCACTCACCCCGGCAGAACTGTCACGAACGGACAACCAAAAAAGCCCCTCAGCGCCCCGCTGAGCAGCGAACCCACCAAGATCGGCCGACTTCCCCACCGCCCCGACCAGGCACCCCGGCCCCTCCGAACGGTGTAGCCGAGCACAACCACCAAGCGGTAAGTCGCGGACCCCGCCCACCCGGTCCCTCGGCACCCGGAAACCCGACCAGCCGCGTGCCACCGACCTCTCCGAACAGAACACCCCGGGCAGCCGCACACATAAGTGATCGTTGAGGATGGGTGGGGCCAGGGCCCCACCCATCCTCAACGATCATGATGGTCAGGGGTCAGGGGCGGCCGGTGCTGCTGCGTAGCAGGACCTCCTGGGCCACCGAGGCGACCAGGGTCCCGTCGGTGGTCCGGATCGAGCCCTGGGCCAGGCCGCGGGCGCCGACGTGGGCGGCGGAGTTCATGTCGTACAGCAGCCACTGATCGGTCCGGGGCGGCCGGTGGAACCAGAGGGAATGGTCCAGGCTCATCATCGAGTCGTAGCGCACCCGCGACTCCGGCGACCGGGCCGCGTTCACGACGACGAGGTCCGACAGGTAGGTGAGCAGGCACGCGTGCAGGTCCGGTTCGGTGCCGACGGGCATGGTCACCCGGGCCCAGAACGGGTGGGTCAGCGGGAACCCGTCGGGGTCGGGGGTGACGACGGGCCGGATCTCGACGGGCGCGTCTTCCCCGAACAGCCAGGGGAACCGGATGGGGTGGAGGTCCTCCGGCGGCGGCACGGCCGGCGGGGCGGGCGGCTGCCAGTCCTCGCCCGGTTCGGGTTCGTGGAAGGAGGCGACCATCTCGAAGATCGGCTTGCCCTCCTGCACGGCGGTCACGTGGCGGGTGGAGAAGGCACGCCCGTCCCGGGTCCGGGCGACCTCGAAGCGCACCGGCTCCGCCACCTGGCCGGGGCGGAGGAAGTAGGAGTGCAGGGAGTGCACGAGCCGGGGTCCGTCGATGGTGCGGCTCGCGGCGCGCAGGGCCTGCGCCGCCACCTGCCCGCCGAAGAGCCGGCCCTGGCTGAACCCGTCGGGGGCGGCCACGAACAGGTCGCCGTCCCGCTGTTCCAGGTCCAGTGCGGTCCGGAGCGGTGATGTGTCGGTCACGGGGTTCCTCCCACCCGGGCGAACGGGTGGGGCTTCCGACGACCACGACCCGTGCGTTGTACACACGATTTATAACGCACGTGACGACAGGCCGGATGATCTACCCCCGCCGGGGGTCAGGCGTCGCGGCGCAGCGCGATCAGGGCGACGTCGTCCTCGCGGTGGCCGAACTCGGCGATGATCCGGTCGCGGAAGGTCTCCAGGTCGCCCTCGGTCTCGGTGCACAGCCGGCGCAGGCGTTCCAGGTTGTCGTCGATGGGGATGCCGCGGTCCTCGATGAGGCCGTCGGTGAACAGGACGGCCGTGGCGCCGGGCGGGATCTCGGTCTCCTCCAGGGCGACCTCGTCCACCGGGAAGCCGAGCAGGATGCCGCCGCCGGCGCCCCACCGGGCCCGCCCCTCGTGCAGGAACAGGACGGGCAGGTGGCCCGCGCTGGCGACCACGGTGCCGCCGGTGGCGGGGTCCAGGGTCAGCAGGCAGACCGTGGCCGTCTGGTGGGGGTGGTAGCGCTGCATCACGCTGTTCATCCGGCGCAGGATCTCGGTGGCGTCCAGGCCCTGGTCGGCGAACGCCCGCAGGGCGTGCCGGAGCTCGCCCATCACCGCCGCGGCCTCCAGCGAATGCCCCTGGACGTCGCCGATGGCCACCAGCACCCGGCCGTCCAGGTCGAGCATTTCGTAGAAGTCGCCGCCGATCTCGGCGGTCTCGCTGGCGGGCTCGTACCGGACGGCGACGCTCCAGCCGGGCAGGTCGGGGATGCCCTGAGGGAGCAGGCTGCGCTGCAGGGTGAGCGCGATCGTGTGCTCCTCGGTGTAGTTGCGCAGCGCCTGCACGGCCAGCGCGAGGGTCTGCGCGAGCTGCTGGAGGATGGTGTACTCCTCCGCGTCGGGGATCCCCCCGGCGGCGACGGCGATGCAGGTCGGCGGGCGGCCGGGCTTCGTCCGGGTCAGGACGGCGCACGCGTCGTGGCTGGTGAGCTTGTCCGGCTGGAACTCCCGCCACCGCGCGTCGGGGACGACGCCGCTGACGGTTCCGGCCGCGTCGCCGTCCATGCCGAGGGCTGCGCCGATGCGGGCGAGCACGTCGGGGGCGAGCGTGGAGATCACCGGCTCGTCGTCGGCCGACAGGACGGTGGCGCGGCGCGGCGGGCCGTTCGGCGGGGCGATGTAGGCACCGGCCGGCACGGCGAAGATCTCCGCGGCCGACTGGGCGGCGATCGCGGCCAGCTCGTCGAAGCTGGTCGCGGAGTTGATCGCCAGGGTGGCCCGGGCCAGGGCGGCCATCCGGCCGGCGAGCTGCTCGGCGCGGCGGCGGGCCCGGTAGTAGCGCAGGACGGCGTCGACGGTGGCGATGAACTCGCCCGGGTCGATCGGGTCGGTGATGTAGGCGTCGGCGCCCTGCCGCAGGCCGTGGGTGCGGTCGGTCACCGCGGTCGCCGACGCCGAGATGTGGATGACCGGCAGCGAGCCGGTCTCGGGACCGGCCTTGATCTGCTCGCAGACCTCGAACCCGCTCATGTCGGGCAGCCGGACGTCGAGGATGACCAGGTCGACCGCGTGCTCGGCCAGCCGCTCCCAGGTCTCGGCCCCCGACGCCGCCTCCACCACGGTGTGCCCGGCCCGGCGCAGCCAGCTGCTGATGATGTAGCGCTTGGTCGCGGTGTCGTCGACCACGAGGGTGGTGACGCCGGCGTGTTCAGGCACCGGTGCTTCCTCTCCCGGCCCGGCGGATCGCGTCCGCCAGGATAGGCCAGGTCAGCCGGGCCTTGTCCACCCACGCCCCGGCCCGGTCGAGCCGGGGGTCGGCGAGGGCGGCCGGGTCGATCGCGGTGACCAGCACGACCGGGATGCCGGGGGCGAGCCCGTCCAGCACGTCCATCCCGTCGCCCTCCGGCATGCGCAGGTCGAGCAGCACCAGGTCGGGGGCGTCCCCGGCGGCCAGTTCCAGCGCCGCGAAGCCGCCCGCCGCCTCGCTGAGCCGGTCGCTCACCGGCCCGACCAGCTCGCGCAGCGCCGCCCGCTGCCCGGCCTCGTCGTCCACGATGAGGACGTGCCCCAGGCCCGACACCTCCGCCGGGACGGGCAGCCGGAGCGTCACCGTCGTGCCCTCGCCCGGGGCGGAGACCAGGTCGAGGTCGCCGCCGAGCGCCTCCGCCAGCCGGCGCGCGTACGGCAGGCCCAGCCCGGTGCCGGTGGTGGCGCGGCCGGGCACCCGGTAGAACTCCTCGAACACCAGCGCCTGGTGCTCGGGGGCGATGCCGGCGCCGGTGTCGGTGACGGCGAAGCAGGCCATCCGGTCCTCGGTGCGGGTGGTCAGCCGCACCTCGCCCTCGGTGGTGAACTTCAGCCCGTTGGCGAGCAGGTTACGCAGGATCCGGGTGAGCATGACCTCGTCGCTGACCAGCGTCTCCGGCCCCGCGGAGCCGTCCAGGAGGAGGGTCAGGCCGGTCTGCGCGGCCACCGGGGCGAGCTCGTCGGACAGGCCGGCCAGCAGCCGCGGCACGTCCACCACGCCGAGTTCCGGCTGCAACCGGCCGCCCTCGGCGCGGGCCATGTCCAGCAGCTCGTTGACCAGGGCCAGCAGGGTCTGCCCGGAGTCGCCGATCAGGGTGATCTGGTGCCGCTGCTCCTCGCCGAGCGGGTCGGCGCCCTCGTCGAGCAGCAGCCGGACGAGGCCGATCACCGAGTTGATCGGGGTGCGCAGCTCGTGGCTGACCGTCGCCCAGAACCGCTTCCGGGCCTCGCCCGCCGCACGGAGCTGGTCGGACTTCTCCTCCAGCTCGGCGTTGAGCGCGACGACGCCCAGGTTGGTCTCCTCCAGCTCGGCCGAGAGCTGGGTGTAGAGGGCCAGCACGCCGGCGTTGGTCTCCTCCAGCTCGGCGTTGAGCGAGCGCAGCTCGTCGCTCTGCCGGCGCAACCCCTCCAGGGTCTCGACGAGCTCGGCGTTCTGCTGGCGCAGCTCCTCGACCGCGGTGACCGGCGCGAGGTGCGCCAGCCGCTCCCGGGTCGCGCCCAGGTCCGCGCGGGCCGGGACCGGGCCGGACGGCAGCCGCTTGCGCAGCCGGACGACGACCCGGTCCCCCTCCCTGGTCCGGTCCACCGTGTCCATCAGGCGCGCGGCGGCGTCCAGGCCGGTGGCGGGCGGCTCGCCGCTCTCGTGCGGGTGGCTCATCTCCAGCAGCAGCGCCTCGCCCGCGGCGCCGTCGAGGACGAACCGGACGGCGACCTCGCCCGCCTGCGCGAACAGCTCCCGCCCCACCTCGCTGAGCGCGGTGGCCACCCGCACCTGGTCCTGGGTGTCGAGCCCCGCCGCGGCGGCGGCCTCGCGGCCGACCCGCCGGACGGTGAAGATGTCCTCCTCGCCGCGGATCTCCGTCGCGAGCAGCTCGTCACCCATCGTCCACCGCCTTGACCGCAAGAATCGCGCGATCGTCCCGGCGTACCCCCGCATCGCGCATCAAAGCGCCGGCCGCGACCAGCGGGCCGCGGGAGAACAGGCCGGGGTAGTCGGCGGGCTTCCACCGGTCGGTCAGCCCGTCGGAGTGCAGCAGGACGGTGGCGCCCGCGGGCAGGGTGTACCGGTGCTCCCGGAACGTCCTGGCCTGGTGGCCCGCGATGCCCGGGGCGGAGATCATCCCCTGCCGCCCGTCCGGCCGCACGATCCAGCCGGCGACGTTGCCGAGGCCGGCGAAGGCCACCGAGCCGCGCCCGGCGTCGATCGCCGCGACCGCGAGCGCGCCGCCCCGGGTGCCGGCCAGGGCGGCGTGCAGCCGGCGCAGGATCGCCTCCGGGCTCGGCCGGCCCGGCAGGTCACGGAACGCCCGGACGGCCTCCTCGCTCGCCCGGGCGGCCAGCGGCCCGTGCCCGAGGCCGTCGCACAGCATCGCGTACCCGACGCCCTCGCTGACGCAGAACGCGAAGCGGTCGCCGCTGACCTCCTCGCCCAGCAGCGGGCGGATCAGCCCGCCGGTCGCGTACCCGCCCTCGGGTTGCGGTTCCAGCGCGAACCGCGCCGTCATGACCGTGCCGCGGTCCGGCAGCGAGTGCAGGTCGAACGCGTCGGCCAGCCGCGAGATCGTGCCCAGCCCCACGCCGAGCGTCCCGCCGGTGGTGTGGCCGTCGCGCAGCGACCGGGAGACGTCGGCCATGCCGGGGCCGGTGTCCATGCACACCAGGTCGAGCGCGACCGAGTCGCCGGTGCGGACGGTGCTCAGCACCATCTCGCCCTGGACGGCATGGCGTTGCAGGTTCGTGGCCGCCTCGGTGGCCGCGAGCTGGATCTCCGCCAGCCGCTGCGCGGAGAACCCCAGCGGGGCGGCGATCGCCGCGGCCTGGCGGCGGGCGCCGGCCGCGGAGCTGGCCTCCTCGATCCGCAGCCAGACGGACTCGCCCGGGGCGGGGCCGGCGGTCCAGCCGGTCACCGGGTCCACTTGGTCACCGAGATCCGGGTGCCGGTGCCGGGCTCGGTTTCCAGGTCGAACTCGTCCACCAGCCTGCGGGTGCCCGACAGGCCGAGGCCCAGCCCGCTGCCGCTGGACCAGCCCTCGGTGAGCGCCAGGTCCACATCGGGAATGCCGGGGCCCTCATCGGTGAAGACGATCTTCACTCCGGTGCGTCCGGTGGCGGGGTTGGTGACCAGCTCGACCGTGGCCGTGCCGCCGCCCCCGTAGACGAAGGTGTTGCGGGCCAGCTCGCTCGCCGCCGTGACGACCTTCGTCTGGTCGACCAGCGACATCTTCACCTCGGCGGCCAGGCCGCGGACGACCTGCCGCACCCGCACGACGTCGTCGTTGGAGGTGATGGGGACCTCGGCCGGGGAGGTCACCGCAGGTCAGCGCCCGAGTCCAGCAGCTTCATGCCGCGCTCCAGGTCCAGTGCGGTGCGCACCCCGCCCAGGGACAGGCCCAGCTCCACCAGGGTGATCGCCACGGCGGGGCGCATGCCGACCACCACGGTCTCGGCGTCCAGCAGCCGGGACATCGAGGCGATCGTGGCGAACATGCGGCCGATGAAGGAGTCCACGATCTCGACGGCCGTGATGTCGATGATCACGCCGCGTGCCTGGGTCTGGACGATCCGCTCGGCGAGATCCTCCTGCAGCGCCAGGACCGTCTGGTCCTGGAGGTCGATCTGGATCGACACCAGCAGGGTGTCCCCGATCTTGAGAATGGGCACCCGCTCCATCAGCCCGCCCCCACCCGCACCCCGCTGCGCTCCAGCGCGTAGGCCAGGGCGTCGGCCAGGGTCGCCTTGGTGACGATGTCGCCGAACTCGATGCCGAGCGCGACGATCGTCTGGGCGATCTGCGGCCGGATCCCGGAGATGACGCACTCGGCGCCCATCAGCCGGGCCGCCACGACGGTCTTCAGCAGGTGCTGGGCCACCTCGGTGTCCACGGCCGGGACGCCGGTGATGTCGATGACCGCGTGCTCCGAGCCGGTGTCCACCAGGGTCTGCAGCAGGGACTCCATGACGACCTGGGTCCGCGCCGAGTCGAGCGTGCCGACCAGCGGCACCCCCACGATGCCCTCCCAGAGCTTCACCACCGGCGTCGAGAGCTCCAGCAGCTGCTCGGCCTGGTCGGCGATCACCTGCTCGCGGGTGCGGGCGTAGGTCTCGAAGGTGAGCAGGCCGAGGTCGTCGATGTCCTTGGAGAAGGACGCGAACTCGCGGTAGACGACGACGCCCGTGCCGCCCCCCGCCTCGATCTCGTGCAGGACGGCGTCCTTCAGCCCGAAGACGCTGACCGCGGTCTCCGACGGGCTGAACCCCTGGCGGGCCCGGGTCCGCGAGAGCTCCTGCAGGGCGGCGCTCAGCTCACCGGCGGCCGTCCCGTCCTCCTCGCCCATCGCCTGCACCACGAGCTCGTACAGTTCGGCCAGCTGCCCGCGCAACTCGGCCTGCGTCGTCCGACCACGCACCGTGTTCAGAACCGCGGCCACCCAGTGGTCGAGGACGCCCTCCCGCCGTTCTCGCAGCAAGGTCGCGATGCGCTGCTGCCTGCCTGCTCCCAAGGTCATCCGGCTACTCCCGAATACGGTCGGAACGTCCGCAATGGTCGGCGCAACACTACCGTCAGCGACGAGAACCGGGCACTCCACGTGGGATAACAGCTCGAGGTCGGCTTTTCCCCCAAGACGAACCAGCCCGCCGCCGGCGCCTCCCGCGAGCCGTGCTCGGCCCGGGTTCCCGTCGTGCCCGGCGGGCGCGATTCCGGAAAAAGCGCACCTCATCCCTCCGGCGAGGTACCGCTGTCGCGGTGTTCGCACCGGGACGGTTCGCGCACCGCGGCGGGGCCGGCGCCGAAGAACGGCAGAACCGTGACGGCGGCGGAGATCAGGGCTTCGGCGAGGCTCGCACCGTTCGCCAGCGCGAGACCGATCACCCCGCCCGCCACGGCGCTCATGACGATCGCCGACCGGATCGAGATCATGTCACGCCCCGATCCATTGCGGGACCTTCGCGGGTCCGCGTCTCGTGGAGCGCGCATCCATTTTTCGCCACTTGTTGACCCCCAGTCCGGTTGATCGGTGAATCCCCGTTCCCGATCTGTCCCAATGCGCGAAGGACGATTCCATTCCTTGCTGGGTCAATCCCGTGCCGATCTCGGCCGTCCGCGGGCTTGTTTCGGACACTGCGGGACAGCTTGGGACGCCCGCCAAACACATTCCCGGCCGTCCCGATAGGCGTCCGTTAAAGGTGACCCCGGGAGGGACCTGGTCATTCTCCGCCGGCCCGGCGGAGAGCGGCAGAGTGCACAGATCTGGTGTGCCGTTCGTCGGTACCGTTGAGCCGGGACAAGCCGGGACAACCTGGGACGGCCAAGAGCGACGGGAGAGAACCGATGGCTCCGCGACCGGTGGATGACATCGACCCTTCGGCGGCTGAGACCAAGGAAGACCTGGCTCGCTGCCTTCGTATGGTGCGGGCTCGCGCCGACAACCCGTCATATCGGAACCTGGAAAAGCAGGCGATCACCCGCGGGCAGGTCATGCCCCGGACGACCCTCGGCGAAGTGCTGAACGGACGCCGATTTCCCAGCAAGATCTTTCTCCGCACATTTTTGAAGTTGTGCGGCGTCGACCCCGACACCGATCCCCGCTGGGAACAGACCTGGAACCGGATCGCGGTCGCCTCGCACACCATGGACGGCCCGCCGGCCGGCCTGGAGCCACGGGGGGCCGGCGCCGGGTACGGCCCGTCCGGCGCCCGCCCGCCGGGGACGTTGCCGCGCATCTGGAACGTCGACCCGCGCAACCCGGAGTTCGCCGGCCGGGAACGGCTCCTGGACGAGTTGCACCAGCGGCTGGGCAGCACCGGGCACACCGTCGTCCAGGCGCTGCGCGGCATGGGCGGCGTCGGCAAGACCCATCTGGCGATCGAGTACGCGCACCGGTTCTCCGACCGGTACGAGCTGGTCTGGTGGATCTCCGCGGAGGACGCCTCGCTCATCGGGGAGCAGTTCTCCGCGCTGGCCGTCCAGCTCGGGCTGGCCGAGGTCGGGGCCGACACGGTGGCCGTCGCCGGGATGCTCAAGGCCTACCTGCGCGGGCGCGGCAGGTGGCTCCTCATCTTCGACAACGCCGAGGCCGTCGAGGCCGTCCGCGAGTGGCTGCCCGGCGGGCCGGGGCACGTGCTCATCACCTCGCGGGCCGGCGGATGGGAGCGGGTGGCGAGCGGCCTCACCGTGGACGTGATGGACCGCTGGGAATCGGTGACGCTGCTGCGCAACCACCACGGCGAGCTGACCGAACCCGAGGCCGACGAGCTCGCCGCGGCGCTCGGTGACCTGCCGCTCGCGCTGGCGCAGGCGGGCGGCTTCCTGGCCGAGACCGGCACGTCCGTCACCGACTACCTGCGGCTGCTCTCCGACCACCCGGACGCCGTCATGGGCGTGGGCGCCACGGACGGGTACCCGCGCCCGCTGGCGGCGGCCATCGCGCTGAGCACGACCAGGCTGGGCCGCGACGACGCCGTCGGTTCCGCGGTCGTGCGGCTGTGCGCCTTCCTCGCGCCCGAGACCGTCCCCGTGCAGTGGCTGATCAGTGCTCCGCGGGCCGAGGGGGGCCCGCTCGGCGAGCTCAGCTCCGCGGGCGGCGGCCCGATGGCGGTGCTGCGGGGGGTGGGGGCCGTCAGCCGCTTCGGCCTGGCGGTGGTGACGCGCGAGGGCATCCGCCTGCACCGGCTCACCCGCGGGATCATCCAGGACCAGCTGGACCGGAGTGACCGCGAGGCCGCGCTGGAGCACGCGCGGCTCCTGCTGGTCGCCAACCGCCCGGGGGATCCGGAAGCGCCGGTGAACTGGCCGCAGTGGGCGCAGCTCGTCCCCCACCTGCTCGCGGTCGAGCCCGCCGAAGGCACCTCGGCCGAACTGCGCCGGGTGTCCTGCGACGCCGCCTGGTACCTCATCGAGCGCGGCGACGCCGAGGCCAGCCGGCGCCTCGCCGACGGCGCGGTCCGGAACTGGCGGGAGACGATCGGCCCCGACCATCCGGACACGCTGCTGGCCACGCGGTGCCTCGCCCGCGCTCACCGGGAGATGGGGCGGTACGGGGAGGCGCTGGGGCTGTACGAGGCGACGCTGCCGCGCTATCGCGGCGCCCTGGGCGACGACCACCCCGACACGTTGCGGTTCGCCCACGGGATGGCGATCGCGCTGGCCCTGCTGGGCCGCCACGAGGAGGCGCGCTCGCTCCAGGCCGACACGCTGGGCCGTTACCGGCGGGTGCTGGGCGCCGACCATCCTCATGCGCTGCATTCGGCCAACCACCTCGCGGTGGCGCTGCGGGCGCTCGGCGAGATCCAGGAGGCGATCCGCCTGCATCAGGAGACGTGGGACAGTTACCGCCGGGTCCTGGGCGACGACCATCCGGACACGCTGCGCTCGGCGGCCAATCTCGCGCTGGACCTGAGAGCGCGGGGCCTCCTCGACCGGGCGCACGAACTCCAGCGGCAGACCCTGGACGAGCGGCGACGCATCCTGGGCGACGACCACCTTTACACCCTGCAGTCGGCCCGCGAACTGGCCGAGACCCTGTTCCTTCTCGGCCGGGCCGAAGAGGCCCTCGCCCTGCAGCGGAACGCCCTTGAGCGGGCCAGGACGACACTCGGTGACGATCACCCGGAAACACAATTCGCAAAGCGAAACATAGCAGACATTTTCAATGTGATTCCGTCCGACAAAAACCTCAGTGGTTTCGAAGGAGGAGCCGAGCCTTAGGATCGACGCAAATCCCCTTGGTGCCGTTTGTCGACCAGTGGCCGTGTATGGTTCGATCCAGTCGACAAAAGGAAAGGATTGATCATGTCGGTAGCGCAGTTGAAGATCGCTCTCGTCACGGCACGACAACGACCCGAAGTAAATGTCGATCATGACATGTCGTCGCTCTGCCAAGCGCTCTTGGACGCCGGAGTGAGCGCCGAGGCGGCGGCCTGGGACGACCCCTCTCTGGAGTGGTCGTCCTTCGATCTCGTGGTGATCAGATCGCCCTGGGATTACTCGTGGCGCTCCACCGAGTTCCTTTCCTGGGTCGACGAGGCGGCGACGAAAACGCGGCTGGCCAACCCCGCGAAACTCGTGCACTGGAACGCGAACAAGGAGTACCTGAAGGTACTGGCCGAAAAAGGCGTTCCGGTCGTTCCAACGTCGTATATCTGGCCCGAAGACCCGATCGAGCTTCCGCGCGACCACGAGTTCGTGGTCAAGCCGGCCGTCGGCGCGGGTGCCCGCTACGCCGCCCGGTACCGGCCCGAGGAGTCGGCCGCCGCCGCCGAACACGTCGCGAAGATCCAGGCCACCGGTGTTCCGGTCATGATGCAGCCCTACCTCCACAACATCGACGTCACCGGGGAACGCGCGCTGGTCTTCCTGCACGGCACGTTCCTCCACGCCATCCGCAAGCGCGCCGTCCTCAGCCCGGGGCTGCGCTTCGACGCCCCCCGCGACGCGCACCCGGGCACCGAACCGTGGACACCCACCGCGGACGAGAGGGCGCTGGCGGCCCAGGCGCTCGAAGCGGTCCCGAACTCGCGCGACCTCCTCTACGCGCGGGTCGACATGGCCGACGGGCCGGACGGCCGCCCGATCATCACCGAACTCGAACTCGTGGAACCCGGCCTGTACCTGCGGTTCCACAAGGGGTCCGAACGCGTCTTCGCCGACGCGATCATCCGCCACGCCCAGTCGGTCACCAGGGAGGGCGCGTAGAACAGTGGTTGACCGGCCGGCGCAGGTCGCCTGTCACAACTTCTGGCATGGAGATCACGTATGGAACACCCCCGTGTCATCCCCTTCTCATGTCCGGAGCCACTCGCCGAACCCGCAGAACTAGCCGAACTACGCGAAACCGAAGGGCTCGCCCGAGTACGCACCTCCACCGGCCATCCCGCCTGGCTGGCCACCCGGTACGACGACGTCCGCTCCCTGTGCGCCGACCGCAGGATAGGAAAGAGCCACCCCGACCCGGCGCGCGCCCCCCGACTCTGGAACGCAGAACTGTTCGCCCCGGAACGCAGAGAACCGGAAAAGGAACTCGACGAACGCCGGAGGGTGCGAGCCGTCGTCATGTCCACGTTCGGACGGCAGCGCATCGAGGGCCTGCGGCCGAGCGCGACGGAAACCTGCGAAGACCTGCTCAGCGGCCTCGTAGCACGCGGGACGACCGCCGACCTCGTCGCGGAGTTCGCCGAACCCTTCGCCACCGACCTGTTATTCGATTACCTCGGAATTCCACTGACCGACCGGGAGGCGGTCCGCGCCGGAATCATCGCCGTCAGGAAACCGGGCGGCAGTTCCGGGATGCGCGCACAGATGCGCTCCTACTTTCACGACCTGATGCAGGAAAAAAGCCGGAACCCGGGCGCCGACGCGCTCTCAGAAATGATCTCCAGGCTTGCGTCCCCCACCGATATCACGCTACTGAGCGGCTTCTTTCCGGCCCTTGCCGAGTACGACACCATCGCCAACAGGATCGGCTACGGGCTGCTGGCGCTGCTGGCGCACCCCGGCCAGCTCGCCGCGGTGCGCCGGGACGGATCGCTCGTCCCCTCCGCCATCGAGGAGATCATGCGCTTCGCCGTGCCCGGCGGTAGCTGGCTCCCCCGCTACGCGCTGGTCGATTTCACCTTCCAGGGCGCCGACATCCGCCGCGGCGACCTCATCGTCTGCTCCGCGCAGTCCGCCAACCGGGACAGCGGTGTCTTCGCCGACCCGGACACGTTCGACGCCGCGCGGACACCCAACCCGCACCTCGGCTTCGGGCACGGCAAGTTCTACTGCCCCGGGGCACCCCTGTCCCGCATGATGCTGGAGATCGTGATCGTGGCCGTGTTCCGCCGGTTGCCGAACCTGCGGCTGGCGGTGCCCCCCACCGAACTGCTCGTCGATACCGGGAAGGTGACCGGCGGCCTGGTGGCCCTGCCCGTGTCCTGGGACGCGAACTGATCCGGGCCCGCTGGTCCGTCCGCCCGTGCTACGCGGCGGGGCGGAGGGGCCAGGAGCCGTCCGCTGGTTTGTTCTGGCCCTGGGAGCGCCAGTAGCTGGTGAGTTTGTCGGCCCACTGGCGGGACCAGCCGATCTGGTCGCGGTAGAGCTTGGCCAGGTCGGCGTCGCCGACCTCGGCCGGGTACTTCCGGGCGAGGCGCCAGGCGAGGCGGGCGGCGGCCAGCGCGTCCTCGGCCGCGTCGTGGGCGCCGCCGTGCCGCACCTTGTAGTGCCGGCAGGTCTCCTCCAGGGTGCGGCGGCCGCGGCGGTGGTCGAGTGCCCGGTCGATGACGTGGGGGTCGACGACGGGGCCGGAGATGGTGAGGGCGGTGCCGCAGTGCCGGCGGAGTTCGCGGTCCAGGACGGTGAAGTCGTAGCTGACGTTGTAGCCGATCACCGGGATCCGGTCGGACCAGGCGGTGGCGAGCCTGCGGGCGATCTCCCGGATGGCTTCGGCCGGCTTGCGGCCCCCGGCGCGGGCCTGTTCGGTGGTGATGCCGTGAATGGCGGTGGCCTCGGCGGGGATCTCGACGCCGGGGTCGATGAGGAAGTCGATGGTCTCGGTGGGTTTTCCGGCGCCGACGAATACGAGGGTCGCGGTGACGATTCTGGCGGTGTCACGATCGGCACCGGTCGTCTCGGTGTCGAAACCGCACAGCCGACCATCGGCCCAGCCCACAAGCACACCGCCATTCTGTTCGGAGAAATCCCTCGGCAGCGGCGCTCACCTTATCGGCAGCCCCCGACAAGCCGCCCAACGCGCCATTTTCCCATGCCGATGGGGCATGCACCGGCTTTTCGCCGGGTGGTGGGAGACTCCGCGGGACGCTGGCGCCCAGCAGCGAGATTGCGGAGGTCGTCTGGCTGGGCCATGCCGACCGGGACCGGGTGTCCCCCGTCGACCAGATCATCTTTGACCATCTGCACCGGGCGGGGCGGCTCGGCTGACCGGATGCTGCCATCTCCGGATGGGCGCGGACGGTTCCCAGTACGGTGAGCCACTGCCATGAACGATCTTCCGGAGGCGTGCCGTGCTGATGTTCTACGGAGGCGTCGGTCTCCTCGTCCTCGCGCTCTGGATCTTCTGCCTGCTCGACGTGATCACCACGAACGAGTATGCCTGCCGTAACCTGCCGAAAACGCTCTGGCTGATCCTCGTGCTGATCCTGCCGACCGTGGGCTCGATCGCCTGGCTGATCGCGGGCCGCCCCCAGGCCGACCACTCGCCGGGCCTTCCCTACAAGGGCAACACCGCGAGCAGGTTCCCCGAGTACGACCGTCCGGGGCGGGCCGTGGCGTTCAATCCCGAGGACGACGAGGCGTTCCTGCAGAGCCTGCGCGATCGCGCCGAGGAGCAGCGCCGCAAGGCCCGCGAGCAGAGCCGGGAGAAGGACAAGGACGGTCTCTAGACCGAGTCCGGCCTGGGTTGACGCCAGGATGAGATAGGACATATCAGACCAAGATCGCAAATTTACTGAACTATCAATATATGACCGCACCACCCGGGTACTGGCGGTTAGTAGCCTGTGAAATCTCTACAACCGTCCCGCCCTCGGCGGACGGGATGGCCCCCACCATCACCGAGAAAAGGGGGCACGACCATGGCGACCCGAACCGAGCTCGTCCTCGAACCCGCCGCGCAGGAACTCGTCGACACCACCTCGCGGCCGCCCTTCCTGTACGAGCTGGAACCGGCCGCGGCGCGCAAGTTCATCGACGACATCCAGGCCGCGCCGATCGACAAACCGCCGGTCGACGAGGAGTGGATCACCGTGCCGGCCGAGGTCGGCGACGTGCGCGTGCGCATCGTCCGGCCGCGGGGCGCCACGGGCACGCTGCCCGTCGTGCTGTACATGCACGGCGGCGGCTGGGTGCTGGGCAACGCGGGCACCCACGACCGGCTCGTCCGCGAACTCGCCATCGGCGCGGGGGCGGCCGTCGTCTTCGTCGAGTACACGCCCGCACCGGAGGCGCGCTACCCGGTGGCCATCGAGCAGGGGTACGCCGTCGCCCGGTGGGTCACCCGCAAGGGCGCCGACCGGGGGCTGGACGGCGGGCGGATGGCGGTCGCCGGCGACTCGGTCGGCGGGAACATGGCCGCCGCGCTGGCCCTCATGGCCAAGGAACGCGGCGACGTCACCTTCGTCCACCAGTCGATGTACTACCCGGTGACGGACGCGGCCATGGACACCGGCTCCTACGAGGAGTTCGCCAGCGGCCACTACCTCAGCCGCCGGCTGATGGAGTGGTTCTGGGACGCCTACACCACCGACCCGGCCCAGCGCGCGGAGATCACCGCGTCACCCAACCGGGCCACCGCCGAGCAGCTCGCCGGGCTGCCACCGGCCTTCCTGCTGGTGGACGAGGTGGACGTGCTGCGCGACGAGGGCGAGAGCTACGCGGCCAAGCTGCGCGCCGCAGGGGTGCCGGTCGCGACCGTCCGCTACGACGGCACGGTGCACGACTTCATGATGCTCAACCCGCTCAACGACACCCAGGCGACCCGGGCCGCCGTCGCCCAGGCCGGCACGGTCCTGCGGAACGCGCTCCATACCAGGTGAGCGCGCTGTCACAACCGAGGGGGGCTGTCTTGTCCTACCTGACGACCGGATACCGTCCTCCAACAGGGGAGGCAGACCAATGCGAGGCGACACGTCCACCGACGACCTGGCCCGACAGCGCCGGTTCACCGCTGACGCCGCCCACGAGCTGAGCACACCTCTCGCGGGGCTCAGGGTCGAGCTCGAAGAGGCCCGGCTGCACCCGGAGGAGACCGACCTGCACCGGCTCATCGACTCGGCGATCCGCGACGTCAACCGGCTCGAGGCGATCGTCACCGACCTGCTGCTGCTCGCGCGGGTCACGGGCTGCGCGGCCATGCAGTGCCGGCCCATCGACCTCGCCGACACGGTCCGCTCCCATGTCATCCCGCGGCCGGGCGACCCGGACATCCGGCTGCGGACGGTACCCGAGGTCATGGTCAACGCGGTCCCCGCCCACCTGGGCCGGGCGGTCACCTGCCTGCTCGACAACGCCCGCCGGCACGCCCGGCGCCTGGTGCAGGTCCAGGTGAGCCGGTACGACTGCACCGCCGAGCTCACCGTCACCGACGACGGGCCCGGCATCCCCGTCCAGGAGCGCGAGCGCATCTTCGAGCGCTTCGCCCGGCTCGACACCGCCCGCGACCGTCATCAGGGGGGCACCGGTCTCGGCCTGACCATCGCCCGCGACATCGCCCACGCCTACAGCGGCACCCTGCACGTGGAGGAGGCATCGGGCGGCGGGGCGCGTTTCGTGTTCCGGCTCCCCTTGCACCGCGTGGCGTGAGCCGCTGGACCGAGGGAGGAGTTCATGCGTTCGAAGCGGCCACCGGAACCGGAGGCGCTCGACCACTTCCTCGGCCTGCGTCCTCGGCTCTTCGGCATCGCGTACCGCATCCTCGGCAGTTCGGCCGAGGCCGAGGACATCGTGCAGGAGGTCTGGCTGCGGTGGCAGACCACGGACCGCTCGGTCGTGGTGGCCCCGCCGGCGTTCCTCGCCACGATGACGACCCGGCTGGCGATCAACGCCGCCCAGTCCGCCCGGCGGCGGCGCGAGAAGTACGTCGGCCCCTGGCTGCCCGAACCGGTGGACACCAGCGCCGACCCCACGGCCGGGGCGGAGACGGGAGAGGCGCTGGAACTGGCGGTCCTCCTGCTGCTGGAGCGCCTGTCGCCCACGGAACGGGCGGCGTACGTCCTGCGGGAGTCGTTCGACTACCCGTACGGGCAGATCGCGGACATCCTCCAGCTCACCGATGCGAACGCCCGGCAGCTCGTCAGCCGGGCGCGCAAGCACATCTCCGCGCAGCGGCGCCGGCCGGTGAGCACGTCCGCGCACCGGCGGCTCCTGAAGACCTTCCTCGCCGCGGCCCGGCGGGGCGACCTCGCCGCCCTCGAAGAACTCTTCGCCGAGGAGGTCGTCAGCTACTCCGACGGCGGGGGCGTGGTGCGGAACGCCGCGCGGATACCCGTGGTCGGGTCCAGGCGGGTGGGAAGGCTGCTCGTCGCGTTCGCACCGCGGTTCTGGCCCGACACGGAGGTCTCGTGGGTCGAGGCGAACGGCTGGCCGGGCGCGCTGGTCCGGCGCGGCGGGGAGCCCGTCGTGTTCGTGACCGTGAGCGCCTCCGAGCACGGCATCGACCAGATCCTGTGGGTGATGAACCCGGCCAAACTCACCCGGATCGCGGCGGCGCCGGCGGAGCCCTCCCGGATCTGATCGCCCGTCACGGGCCGGGGCGCGTGGCCTCGGGGTGGTGCTCGGCGGCCAGGCGGGCGAGTTCGAAGCGGGAGGCGATACCGAGCTTGCGGAAGACCTGGCGCAGGTGGAATTTCACCGTGTGGGCGGAGACGAACATCTGGTCGGCGATCTGGGGGTTGGTCAGCCCCTGGGCGACGAGCGCGGTGACCTTGCGTTCGGTACTGGTGAGACTGTCCCAGCCGCGGTCGGGGCGTTCGGCGCTGGTCCAGTGCCGGCGGCGGACGCCCAGGTTCCGCAGCCGGGCGCGGACGCGCGCGACGTCGCGGAGGGCGCCGCCGCGCTGGTAGCCGTCCAGGGCCTGGTCCAGGGCGTCGATCGCGGCCGTGCGGTCGGCGTCCTGGTCCGCCAGCAGGACGCCCAGGTCCTCGGCGATGGAGGCGCGGCTCCATCCGCCCAGGTGGGTGCAGGCGGCGGCGCGGGCCACGGGGCCGGCGTCGCGGTGCAGGATGCCGTGGGCGTGCTCGGCCGCGGCGGTCAGGAAGGGGAAGTCGGGGTTGGTGGCGGCCAGTTCCGCGGCGGTGGCGGCGATGACTTCGGCACTGGGGCGGTCTCCGGCGGCCAGTGCGGTGCGGACCAGCCAGGCCGCGGCGTTGGTCTCCGCCAGGAGCAGCCAGCGGCGCTTCAGCGGGTCGGTGTAGTAGGGGCGGGCGATCCGCAGCGCTCTGTCGAGGTCGCCGCGGGCCTCGGCGACCGTCGCCATGATCCAACTGCTCCACATGCGCGCGTACATCACGCCCTGGCCCTCGCAGTACAGGGAGTCGTGCCGTTCGGCCTGCCGGGCGGCGGTGTCGAGGTCGCCGCGGCGCACCGCGACCACGGCGAGCACGGCGATCCCCACCAGCACGAAGGCGTGCACACCCAGCTCGTCGGCCATGGCCAGCCCGGCCCGGGCCTCGGCGGCGGCGTCGTCGAGCCGGTCGGCGGCAAGGCGCAGCCGGGCGCGGAACAGGGCGGGGCTGGGGGCGTGCGCGGTGTGGCCCAGCGCGGTGATCTCCTCGTCGGCGGCGCGCAGAACGGTCTCCGCCTCGTCGAGCAGCCGGAGGTTGGTGAGCACGGCGCCCAGGGGCAGCGCGGGGTGCGCGTGCCGGGCCCGGATCGGCCCGGAGGCCGCGACGCGCACCGCCTCACGGCTGTGGGCGAGCGCTTCGGCGGCCCGCCCGCTCATCCACCGCACGTTGATGAGCAGCATGTGCGCTCCGGCCAGGACGGCGTGGCTGTGGCGTTCCGGATGTGCCACGACGGCCTCGGCTCGCTCCCGCCCGCGCGCGTGGTCGAGGGTGAAGTACAGCGCCCGGAACAGTACGTGCTCGGCCTGGCCGCGCAGTTCGCTGGAGATGCCCTTCTCGGCGAGTGCCCGCTCGGCCTCGGCGATGGCGTCGGTCGATCGGCCGGCCAGCAGCAGGGCGTAGGCCAGCTCGTAGCGCAGCCGGGCGACCTGCTCGGGGCGCAGGGCCTGGCCCAGCGCGGTGCGGGCGAGTTCGGCCGCCTCGGCCAGCCGCCCCCCGGCGGTCAGGGCGTAGACGGTGGTCACCGACCGGTCGAACCGGTTCGGGTCGGTGGCGGCGGTCAGCTCCACCGCCCGGGCCGCCAGCTCGGCCGCGGTCTGCGGCGAGGACGACAACACCTCCTGCACCGCCTGGTCCAGGGCGACCAGGGCCTTGGTGTCGCCGGGGCGGGTGTAGCGCATCAGGTGGCCGGCGGCGGGGATGGCCGAACCGCCGCGGGCCAGCAGCATCTCCCCGGCCTGCCGGTGCAGGGCCAGCCGCACCGGCAGGGGGAGGCCTTCGACCACCGCTCGCCACATCAGGTGGTGCCGGAAGGCGAGCAGACCGCCATCGGGTGTCACGACCCCCGCGGTCTGGGCCTCCTCCAGTTCCGGCAGCAGGGCGCCGGCGGGCTCGCCGAGCATCTCGGCCAGGTCGTCCACCGGGAACGAGCGCCCCAGGACGGCCGCGACCTCCAGCAGATGCCGGGTGCTCGCGCACAGCTTGCCCAGCCGCCGGCAGACGATCGTCTGCACCCGTTGCGGGACCTGGTGGGAGATCAGCCGGGCCCGGCCACCGGCCCGCTCGACCGCGCCCTCGTCCAGTAGCCCCTCGAACAGTTCGGTGAGCACGTAGGGGGCACCGCCGGCCTCGTCGGCCAGGGCGAGGAGAGCGGGATCAGGTTCGGCGCCGAGCACGTCGATGGCGACCTCGGCCGTCGCCGCGCGATCCAGTGGTCGCAGCTCGATCCGGGTGGCGCCCTCGCCCGCCAGGACGTCGAAGAGCCGTTCGGCGTCGCCGGGGTCGTCGCCTCCGGTGGTACGGGACAGGATCCACACCAGCGGGTAGGAGGCCAGTTCGGGGACCAGCGACCGCAGGGCCAGCAACGCGGTGGGGTCGGCCCAGTGCAGGTCGTCCAGCACGACCAGCATCGGGCCGCGCGCGACCCGCTCCTCCAGCCGGGCCTGCAACCGCTCCAGCAGCCACAACCGCAGGTCGGCCGGGTCCTGGTGGATTTCGCTCCGTACCGCCCGCAGGGTGTGGGCCGATTCCCGCAGCGCAGACATCAGCGGCTCCAGCGGCCGCAACCGGCTCGACTCGTCGGCCACGCCCCGGGCCAGCAGGAAACCGTGCCCGGCCGCGACGTCCACCGCCTCGGCCAGCAGCCGGCTCTTCCCCACCCCGGACCGGCCCTCCACCAGCAGCACGCCGCCCCGGCCGCTCTCGGCGGCGGACAGCAGTTCGGCGATGGCCCGTGACTCGCGATCCCGGCCACGCCAGCCGGGCCGCGACGGCCGCTCAAGACCGGCACCGGTCACGGTGTCGTGGGCAGTCGGTGACGAACCTGCCATAGCTCAATAAAACACCTGGCAGCCACCCTTATGCCCGATCATGCTCCGCGACTCGATCGGGCCCTGGACGACGGGCCGGCCTTCCGCCGTTCCCGCGCGCCCGAACGGCCCCGGCCGCCTTCGCTCGCGCAGCGCATCCCCGGGCGGCTATGCGGTGTCCGTTTCGGGGTGGTGCTCGGTGGCCAGGCGGGCGAGTTCGACGCGGGAGGCGATGCCGAGCTTGCGGAAGACCTGGCGCAGGTGGAACTTCACCGTGTGGGCGGAGATGAACATCTGGTCGGCGATCTGGGGGTTGGTCAGCCCCTGGGCGACGAGCGCGGTGACCTTGCGTTCGGTGTCGGTGAGGGCGGCCCAGCCGGTGTCGGG
This sequence comes from Actinomadura craniellae, assembly GCF_003289645.1. Lineage (GTDB taxonomy): Bacteria > Actinomycetota > Actinomycetes > Streptosporangiales > Streptosporangiaceae > Actinomadura_D > Actinomadura_D craniellae. The sequence goes on from NZ_QLYX01000018.1 coordinate 143,134, forward strand.
GCGTTCGGCGCTGGTCCAGTGCCGGCGGCGGACACCCAGGTCGCGGAGGCGGGCGCGGACGCGCGCGGCGTCCCGGGGGGCGCAGCCACGCTGGTAGCCGTCCAGAGCCTGTTCCAGGGCGCCGATCACGGCCGTGCGGTCGGCGTTGTGGCGTGCCAGCAGGGCGCCCAGGTCCTCGGCCGCGGAGGCGCGGCCCCACACCCCGAGGTCGGGAGAGGCGGCGGCGCGGGCCAGGGCCTCGCCGTCGCCGTGCAGGATGCCGTGGGCGTGGGTCGCGGCGGCGGCCAGCGAGCGGAACTCCGGGTTGGCGGCGGCCAGTTCCCCGGCGGTGGTGGTGATGTCTTCGGCGGCGGAGCGGTGGCCGGTGGCGAGTGCGGTGCGGGTCAGCCAGGGCGCGGCGTTGGTCTCCACCATGAGCAGCCAGCTGCGCTTCATCGGGTCGGTGTAACAGGTACGGGCGACATCCATCGCCCTGCCGAGGTCGCCCTGAGCCTCCGCGACCGTCGCCATGATCCAGGTGCCCCACACGCCTCCGTACAGCACGCCCTGGCCCTCCCGGTACAGGGAGTCGTGCCGTTCGGCCTGCCGGGCGGCGGTGTCCAGGTCGCCGCGGCGCACCGCGACGAGGGCGAGCACGGCGATCCCCATCAGCACGAAGGCGCGCACACCCAGCTCGTCGGCCATGGCCAGCCCGGCCTGGGCCTCGGCGACGGCGTCGTCGAGCCGGTCGGCGTTGAGCCGGACCCGGGCGCGGAACAGCGCCGGGCTGGGGGCCTGCACGGTGTGGCCCAGCGCGGTGATCTCCTCCTCGGCGGCCCGCAGTGCGGCCTCGGCCTCGTCGAGTCGCCGGACGTTGGTGAGCAGGGCGCCCAGGTGCAGTGCCGGGTGCGCGTGCTGCGCCCGGATCGGCCCGGACGCCGCCACGCGCACCGCCTCCCGGGCGTAGTCGAACGCTTCGGCAGCCCGCCCGTCCGTCCACATGACGTGGATGAGCAGCATGTTGGCCCCGACCAGGACGGGGTGGCCGTGGCGTTCCGGATGCGCCAGGACCGCCTCGGCCCGATCCCGGCCGCTCCGATGATCGAAGCCAACGAAAAGCGCCCGGAACAACACATGCTCGGCCAGGTCGCGTAGTTCGTCGGAGATGTTTTTCTCGGCGAGGGCTTGTTCGGCTTCGGTGATGGCGTCGGCGGGGCGTCCGGCCAGCATGAGGGCGTAGGCCAGTTCGTAGCGCAGCCGGGCGGCCTGTTCGGGGCGCAGGGTCTGGGCGAGCGCGGTGCGGGCGAGTTCGGCCGCCTCGGCCAGCCGCCCGCCGGCGGTCAGGGCGTACACGGCCGTCACCGACCGGTCGAAGCGTTCGAGGTCGGTGGGGGCGGTGAGTTCCACCGCTCGTGCGGCCAGGTCGGCGGCGGTCTGCGGCGAGGTCGGCAGGACTTCCTGCACCGCCTGGTCCAGGGCGGCCAGGGCGCACTTGTCTCCGGGGCGGACGTAGCGCATCAGGTGGCCGGCGGCGGGGATGGCCGAACCGCCCCGGGCGAGCAGCATCTCGCCGGCCTGCCGGTGCAGAGCCAGCCGCACCGGCCGGGAAAGGATCTCGGTCACCGCTCGCCACATCAGGTGGTGCCGGAAGGTGAGCAGGTCCCCGTCGGGCGTCACGACGCCCGCGGTCTGGGCTTCTTCCAGTTCGGGCAGCAGGGCGCTGGCGGGTTCGCCGAGCATGTCGGCCAGGTCGTCCACGGGGAAGGAGCGGCCGAGGATGGCGGCGACCTCCAGGACGTGCCGGGTACGCGGGGACAGCCTGTCCAGCCGCCTGCGGACGACCGTCTGCACCCGCTGGGGGACCTGGTGGGAGGTCAACCGGGCCCGGCCGTCCGCTATCTCGACCGCGCCTTCGTCCAGCAGTCCTTCGTACAGCTCGGTGAGCACGTAGGGGGAGCCCCCGGCCTGGTCGGCCAGGGTGAGCAGATCCGGCTCGGGCTCGGCGCCGAGGATGTCGGTGGCGATTTCGGCTCGCGCCGCGGCGTCCAGCAGTCGCAGCGCGATCCGGGTGGCGCCCTCGGCCTCCAGGAAGTCGAACAGCCGCTCCGCGCTGCCCGGGTCGTCGCCGGTGGTGCGCGACAGGATCCACACCAGCGGGTAGGAGGCCAGTTCGGGGACCAGCGACCGCAACGCCAGCAACGCGGTGGGGTCGGCCCAGTGCAGGTCGTCCAGCACGACCAGCATCGGGCCGCGCGCGACCCGCTCCTCCAGCCGGGCCTGCAACCGCTCCACCAGCCACAACCGCACGTCGGCCACGTCCGGGCGCAGTTCGGCCTGCGCCGCGCGCAGCGAGTGGGGGGATTCCCCCAGCGCCGACATCAGCGGCTCCATCGGCCGCAACCGGCTCGACTCGTCGGCCACACCCCGGGCCAGCAGGAAACCGTGCTCGGCCGCCGTGTCCACCGCCTCGGCCAGCAGCCGGCTCTTGCCCACCCCGGACTGGCCCTCGACCAGCAGCACCCCGCCCCGGCTGCCCTTGGCGGCGTGCAACAGATCCGCGATCGCTCGTGCCTCGCGACCCCGGCCACGCCAGCCACGGCGGGACGGCCGCTCGAGACCGGATCTGTTCTCGAGCCGCAGAGCAGATGGCAACGTGAGCGTCACAGTTCGATAAAGCACCAGGTCACAGCCTACATGGTCATCCTCTCCGACTTACCGGTCACGAGCAGATCGGCGGCCACCGGCGGCCAGAACCCGTGAGATCGGGGTTCTGGCCGCCGGTGGCCGCCGGTATGTCCGTCCCGGCCGTACCGTGGTCCGCTCAGCTCGCTGCGGCGGCGCACGCCCGGGTCACCGCCCCGGACGGTCCGGCGGCGGGAAGCCGGAGGACGAACCGGGCGCCGCCCATGGCCGACTCCTCCACCCGCAGCAGGCCGGAGTGCGCCCGGGCGATGTCCCAGGCGATCGCCAGGCCCAGCCCCGCGCCCCCCGGGTCACGGTCACGCGCCGCGCCCAGCCGGGTGAACCGCTGGAAGATCCGTTGCCGATCGGCCTCGGCCACCCCGTCACCGTCGTCCTCGACCACCAGTTCCGCGCAGTGCCCGTCCCGCCGCACCTGGATCTGGAGAACCTGGTCGGCGTGCCGCTGCGCGTTGTCCACCAGGTTGGTGAGCACCCGGACGAGCTGGGTGGGAACGGCGCTGACGGCCACTCCCGGCTCCAGCCGGAGGCTGATCGGAACGCGGCTCACCCGCCGCACGACCTCGGCGCGGACCATCGTCGCCAGATCCACCCGCCGCTGCCCGTCGGTCATCCCGGCCTGCGCCTTGCTGAGGAGCAGCAGGTCGCTGATGATCGCGTCCAGCCGGTCGACGCTGTCCAGCGCCCGGGCGAGCACCTGGTCGATGTCGGTCTGCCCGGGGTGGTGCAGGGCGTCCTCCAGTTCCGCCCGCAGCCCCGCCAGCGGGGTGCGGAGCTCGTGCGAGGCGTCGGAGACGAACCGCTGCTTCTTCTCCAGTTCCCGTTCCAGTTCCCGCACGGTGCCGGTGTCGATCTGGTCCGTCCGCGCGATCTTGCGCTCGCCGGACGTGGGGGTTATCTCGTCGTACAGTGCGGTCAGGGGTTTCATCGCAGAACCTCTTCTTCCGGGCGGGTTCCGCCCCCGCTTGTCTCCGCGGGGAACTGGAAGTACACCCCCCATGGTGACCAGGCGACCCCGTCCCGCACACCACCCATCCGGCTAGTTACGAACCCAAAGGACCCAAACGACCGGGTAGGCCCCAGGTCAAGAGCCCGGGGATGCGTCCAGAACCTGGAAGATCACCGCACGGACGGGATGACCGGGCCGGTCGCCGCCAGGTCGAGCACCCGGACCGGTAGAACGCGCACGGGCCCCCGGAAAACGCCACGGCCGGGGACGCCTCGCGAGGCGTCCCCGGCCGCCGGTACCGGACCTCAACGCGAAGCGGCCAGGCCGGACCGGAGAATCGGGTGCGGATCAGTCCGGGCAGGTGTGCCGGTACTCCTGGAAGGTGCTGCTGGGGGCGCCGGGCGCCGGGCACAGGAACTTGCTGTAGCGGGTGTCGTCGTCGACGTAGCGCTTGAGCCAGGCGATGGAGTACTTGGCGATCGGGGTGTTGGCGGAGATCCACGACATGTGGCCGTAGTTCTCGAACAGCAGGTACGCCTTCTCGGGGGCGTTGGTGAGGTTCTGGTAGAAGGGCTGGGCGTGGTTGCCGACGCCGGCGATGAAGTCGTTGTCGGCCGCCTGGATCATGGTCGGCACGCGAACGTTGCGCCAGTCGCCGTGCAGGTGCCACGGGGCCAGCGGGATGGCCGCCTGGAGGGAAGGACGCATCTCGGCCGCCCGCAGGGTGCCGCCGCCGCCCATCGAGTGGCCCATGACCGCCAGGCGGGAGGCGTCCACCCGGCTGCGGACGCTGCTGCTGCCGGTCAGGTAGTCCAGCGCGGCGAGGAGCTGGTTCGCCCGGTCGTCGGGGAAGTTCAGGACCGAGAAGGGTTCCAGGGTGAAAACGACGAAGCCCTGGGAGGCCAGGCGGGGCCCGTACCAGCTCATGGTGGACTCGGGCTCGATGAAGCCCGGGATGATCGCCACGGCCCCGAAGGTGCCCTGGGAGGTGTCGGTGGGGTAGTAGATCGTGCCCCGGTTGAAACCGCTGGCCGAGTTCGCCGGTACGGTCGCCGTCGCCACCTGGAACGGGCCCCGCTCGGCGGTGATGGTCTGCTCGGTCGGGTCGGGGCCGCGCTCGTACGGGCTCGCCGCCGCCTGGGCGGTGGTGGGAGCGGCCGCCATGGCGGCGACCAGCGCGGCGGCCGCCGGGATCAGGTGAAGCGCTCGTTTCACACGGGGGGTCATCTGCCGGCCGTCCTCTCGCTGCCGAAGCCTGGGCGAGAGATATGTAAGCCGGATCGACCCCGTGATTCATGTCACTCAACCACACAGATTGGCGACACACTCCGTCCAAAACAATCCATGAATTGGATCTGTCCAGGTAGCCGTGCCGATCCGCCGGAATAGCGCTCCGGACTTTTCTCCGGGTGCGCCCGCTCAGCGGTGGGCGCGGAGCACCGCGTGGTGGTCGGTGCCCGCCGGGCCGTCGGGGTCGGTGTGGACGGTGGCGGCCCGCAGCCGGGGCAGCTCGTGGATGAGCCGGTGCTCGGCCTCCACCGCCACGGCGTGCGCCTGGACCAGGGACAGGGACGGGGCGAGGACGATGTCGGCCTCGGCGCGCAGCGCGTGCCCGACCCAGCGCAGCCGGACCGCCCCGACCCGGCGCACCCCCTCGACGCCCGCCAGGATCCGCTCGGCCCGGGCGACCAGGTCGGGTTCGACGGCGTCCATCAGCCGGTGGTAGATCTCCCGGGCCGCGTCCCGCAGCACGAAACAGATCGCGAGCGTGATCAGCAGCCCGATGACGGGGTCGGCGAGGGGGATCCCGGCCGCGGTGCCACCGGCGCTCGCCAGCACGGCCAGCGAGGTGAACCCGTCGGTGCGGGCGTGCAGGCCGTCGGCGACCAGCGCGGCCGAGCCGATCTCCCGGCCGACCCTGATCCGGTACCGGGCCACCCATTCGTTCCCGGCGAAGCCCACCAGCCCGGCCACCGCGACCCAGCCCAGCGCGCGCACGTCCTGCGGGTCCACCAGGCGTTGCACGGCCTCGTGCCCGGCGAAGGCCGCGGACGCGGCGATGACGGCCACGATGGCGATGCCCGCCAGGTCCTCGGCCCGGCCGTACCCGTAGGTGAAGCGCCGGGTGGCCGCCCGCCGCCCGAGCAGGAACGCGACCGCGAGGGGGACGGCCGTCAGCGCGTCGGCGACGTTGTGCAGCGTGTCCCCCAGCAGGGCCACCGAGCCCGACATCACCACGATCACGGCCTGCACGGCGGCGGTGAGGGCCAGCACCGCGAACGAGACGCCCAGCACCCGCAGCCCCCTGCTGCTGGACTCCAGCGCCGCATCGGTCTTGCCGGCGCTGTCGTGGCGGTGCGGCACGAAGGCGTGCCGCACCCGCGCCAGGACGCGGCCCGCCCGGGTGTGCCCGTGCCCGTGCTCGTGCTCGTGCTCGTGCCCGTGCTGCGGCCGATGACCGGTCATGGCATCAGGATTACGGACAAATCCGGTTGCAGCATCTCCACAACAGCCCAGGTACCGCAGCTGCGACCGCACCGCGACGGCGACCGGGACGCACCCGGCGGAAACCACCCGGCCAGGAGGTCGTTTGTTCAACGGTCCGCCGCCCGCTTCGATGTCTCCGGGCGACGGGAGGGCGGGTCGGCATGCGGGCGAGGCGGTCGCTGGGGCGGCGGTTCGGGTGGCTGTGGGCGTCGTACGCGGTCAGCGCGTTCGGCACGAGGCTCGCGTTCGACGCGTTCCCCCTGATCGCGATCCTCGTGCTGGACGCCGGGCCGGCCGAGGTGTCGGCGCTGGCGGCGGCGGGGCTGGTGGTGGGCGCGGCGGTGGCGGTGCCGCTCGGCCCGTGGGTGGAGTTCCGCCGCAAGCGGCCAGTGATGATCAGCATGGATCTGGTCCGGTTCGCGGCGCTGCTGAGCGTCCCCGCCGCGTACGCGCTCGGCCGGCTCGGCTTCGCCCACCTCCTGGTCGTGTCGGTCGTCGTCGCCGCGGCCGACCTCACCTTCGTCGCGGCGAGCGGCGCGTTCCTGAAAACGCTCGTCCGCCGGGAGGACCTGCTCGTCGCGAACGGGCGGCTGGAGTCCACCACCTGGACGGCCACCATGCTCGGGCCGCCGCTCGGCGGGGCCGCGATCGGGCTGTTCGGCCCGGTGACGACCATGGCGGCCGACGCGGTCAGCTACCTGCTCTCGGCCCTGGGGATCCGCGCGATCGGCGGCACGGAGCCGCGCCCCGCGCGCACCGGCGCCCCGCGGCTGCGCGCCGGCGACCTGCTCGACGGCTGGCGGCACATCCTGGCCCACCCGGCGCTGCGCCCGCTGTTCCTCAACACGGTCCTGGTCAACGGCCTGATCATGGCGACCTCGCCGCCGCTCGCCGTCCTCATGCTCGGGGACCTCGGGTTCGCCCCCTGGCAGTACGGTCTCGCCTTCGCCGTGCCCTGCGCCGGCGGCCTGATCGGCGCCCGGCTGGCCCCCCGGCTCGTCGCCCGGTTCGGGCGGCACCGGGTCATGCTCACCGCCGGGGCCCTGCGCGCGTGCTGGCTGCTCGGGCTGGCCTTCGTCGGCCCCGGCACCGCCGGGCTCGTCCTCGTCATGGTCGTCGAGCTCGGGCTGATCACTTGCATGGGCGTGTTCAACCCCGTGTTCGCCACCTACCGGCTCGACCAGACCGCCCCGGACCGGATCGTCCGCACCCTGTCCGCATGGTCGATCACCAGCAAGATCACCATCGCGGTCATGACCGCCCTGTGGGGCCTGCTGGCCGCTCTCACCGGCCCCCGCACCGCGATCGCCGCCGCCGGCCTCCTCATCCTGGCCACCCCGCTGCTGCTGCCCCGGCGCGACCACGCGGCACGGCACGGGCAGGAGCCGCGCGTGCCACCTGACGTCCCTCGCACGTGATGAACCGGCGGGCGGTTCCGGATCGGGGCGGCGTCCGGCGAGGGTTCGCCGCGGCCGGTGTCCGCGCACGGTCGAACGCCCGCCGGCGGGTAGGGGATCTGCGCGGCGGCGCGCCGGACGCCCGCCGGCCGAGGAGGGCCGAATGGACGAGCGACCGCCGCTGCCGCCGTTCACCGAGGCGACGGCGATCCGGAAGGTGCGGGCCGCCGAGGACGCCTGGAACACCCGTGACCCCGAGCGCGTCTCCCTGGCGTACACGGTGGACAGCAGGTGGCGTAACCGCGACCTGTTCCTGCGGGGACGCGCCGAGATCGTGGAGTTCCTGACCGCCAAGTGGGCGCGCGAACTCGACTACCGGCTGGTCAAGGAGCTGTGGGCCTACACCGGCGACCGCATCGCGGTGCGGTTCGTCTACGAGAGCCACGACCGGGACGGCCGGTGGTGGCGCTCGCACGGCAACGAGAACTGGGAGTTCGACGCGACCGGCCTGATGCGCACCCGGCACGCGAGCATCAACGACCAGCCGATCAGCGAGGCCGAGCGCAGGTTCCGCTGGGACTCCGCCGGCCCGCGCCCGGCCGACCATCCCGGGCTGTCCGACCTCGGCCTCTGATCACGTCCGCGTCGGCTCGACGACGCGGTGAACGCCCGGCGCCGGCCGCCCTGTGATGGACGTGCGCGTGTTCCGCACCCGCTGGTGCCTGGGGTCAGGGCCGGTTTCACGGGGAGGTGGCGGTGCGGCGGTACCGCCAAGGGCTGCCGGCCCCACTTTGAGACAGGCCTCAGGGGTGTCTAGGGGGTGAGGACGATGCGGCCGCCGGCGCCGCCCCCCTCCAGGAGTTCGTGTGCCGCGCGGGCCTGGTCGAGCGGGAACGTGCGGGTGACCCGGGGGGTGAGGGCCCCGTCGTCCACGAGTTCCGACAGCCGGGCGAGCCGGTTCCCGTCCCCGAGGACCTCCTGGACGATGACGCGGGCGCCCCGGGTCGGCGGCGGGGCGAGCAGCGCGACGTAGGCGCCGGTACAGAGGGCCCTGGCGTCGATCGAGGCGTCCGGCGGGTTCCGGCGCACGGCGGCGCCGACGTCGTCGGGGGACGTGACGATCTCGGTCGCCAGGTCCCGGACGCCGTCCGCCTCGTCCGGGCGGACCAGGGCGATCGTGTGCAGCCCGCGCATCCCGGCGAGTTCGAGAACGAACCTCCCGACGCTCCCGGCGGCGCCGCTGACCAGCAGGGTCCGGCCCGGCTCCAGGTCGACGAGGTCGAGGGCGCGGTCCGCCGTCAGGGCGTTCAGCGGCAGCGTGGCGGCGACGGTGAGCGGGACCGACGCCGGGGCGGGCGCGAGGGCCGACTCGTCCAGCACCACGTATTCCGCGTGCGCGCCGCCGGCGAACAGCAGGTCACGCAGCCCGATCACCGCGTCGCCGGCCCGGAACCGGGTGGTGCCCGGCCCGACGGCGTCCACGTGCCCGGCGACGTCCCAGCCGAGCCCGTACCGCGGCATCGGCGGCACGAGACCGGCGGCGGTGAGGCGCCCGGTCCGGGCGGACAGGTCGATCAGGTTGAGGGAGGAGGCCACGACCTTGACCCGGACCTGCCCTGGCCCGGCCTCAGGCTGGGGGGTCTCGGCGATTTCAAGGACGTCCGGACCTCCAGGTTTGCGAACGATGACCGACTTCATGGAATCAACGTTACGCAGAGACTGTTGACCTGCGAAGACGGAACTTAGGCGACCCTAAGGAACCAGGAGGAACCTACATGGCCACGACGAGTGCCATGCAAGGGTGCAGGCACCCCGAGTGCGACGCCAACGTCATCGGAGGCCCCGGCCACGAGGTGCTCGTGATGTTGAGCGACAAGTGGGTGACCCTGATCGTCAGCGCCCTGGCCGGCGGGCCACGGCGGCACAGCGAGCTCGCCCGGACCGTCCACGGCGCGACCCGGAAGATGCTCACCCAGACCCTGCGCAAGCTGGAACGCAACGGCCTGGTCACCCGCACTGTCACACCCTCGGTCCCGCCACGGGTGGACTACGAGCTCACCCGGCTCGGCCGGAGCCTGCTCCCGCACCAGCGCGCCCTCAAGTCCTGGGCGGAATCCAACATCGAGACCATCTACGCCGCCCGCGAACGCTACGACGCCGGCCAGTGACCGCCGCCGCCGATCCGGAGCCCGCCCGCTCCCGCCGGGCCGCCGCTCCGGCCGCCCCGCCGGCATGGCCGCGAAACTCCCCTAGCCTCGCGCCACGCCGTCGCCGCGAGCGCTCTTATAGGCCCCGTACAAGGCCTCCATGCCTCCGATGACCATCAGGACCACGCCGACCTTGGACGGCGTGAAGATGAAGACCTGCTCATCCGATCCGAACAGCCAGAGCGCCAGTCCCACCACAAAGGTGATCGAACCGGTGAGGAGCGTCCTACGGGCAGGGGCCATGAGCGATCCTTCGAAGAGGGATGAACGCATCGCATCTTCAAAAAACCCTAGTCAGGCCGCACCCGCACGGCCTCCTGCCGATTGAGGAAACCGGGCCTACATCCTTCGATCGACACCGCCGCCCTGTTCGACTACGCCTGCCGAGGCCACCGCGTCAGGGCTCCACGGGTCCGCACCGTCAACCGGTCAGGCTGCGTACGAGGTGCTGGCGCATGTCGGGGCGGCTCGCGGCGACCATCGTGAACGTCGCCTCCCGGACCAGCCGCTGGGCGTGCTGGCCGATCAGCAGCGCGGGGCCGCCGACCCCGGCCACCAGCGCGCCGGCCGCCCGTAGCGCGAGTTCTGCCGCGCCGGCCCGGGCCGACGGCATCGTCGCGGGGTCGTGCAGGCCGGCGTCCAGCGCGGACCGCACGTGGTCGAGGCGGGCGGTCAGTGCCGTGGCGGCCTCCGGGTGGCCCGCCTCCGCCAGCAGGCGGATGGCGCGGTGGGCGATGCCGCAGGCCACGCAGCCGTTGAGCCGGGATCCGAACGCCTGGTAGGCCAGGAAGTCCGCGTGCGGGACGGTCCCGGTGATCTGATCCGTGGGCAGCAGGTAGCCGTCGAAGCGCAGCCGGACGGTGTTGGTGGCCTGCCCGGCGACCAGCCGGACGGGTTCGGCGGTGAGCCCGTCGCCCGGCCTGGCGTCGATCAGCCCGGAGACGATGGTGCCGGTCTCGCCGGAGTCGCGGTCGCGCCCGGACACCTGGAGCAGGTCGATCACGCCCCACCCGCTGACGAAGGGCGCCTCGCCCTCCAGCAGGTAGCCGCCCTCGACGGCGCGGGCCCACAGCCGCGGCGGGTTCGGTATCACCCCGGCGAAGGCGACCCCGGCGCGGGTGCGGCCGGCCACCAGGTCCTCGAAGTGGCGCTCCCGCAGTGCCGTGTTGCCGGAGCCGCCCAGGTTGAGGACCGCGCCGTTGTGCTGCATCCAGGTGAAGGTGGTGGACAGGCAGCCGCCGGACAGCGCCTCCAGCACCTCCACCACCTCGGCGAAGTCCAGTTCCTGCGCGCCGAAGCCGGCGGCCAGCCCGTAGAAGCCCTCGCGGGCGAGCAGGTCCCAGTGTCCGGCGGGCACCTGCCCGGTCTCGTCCACCGTGTTGGCGGCGGGGAAAAGCACGTCGTCGGCGATCTGGTGGGCTCGGCGGACGATGGGGGGCGCGACCTTCCTGGGCTCAGACATGAGGTTAGGCTAACCTAATCAACACCGCCGGGAAGTGGTGTTGGAAGAACGCGCACCGATGACCTGTCGTCCCGCCGAATTGCGCGCCACAGGCCCCCATCAACCGCCTTTCCGGACCTCATCACCCCTGGTCTTGGACGTTTCTGTCGTCCACGCTAGGCTAGGCTCACCTAAGTTAGGTAAGCCTAAAATCTCTGGCCTGCCGGTTCCGGCCGGCCGAAACACGGCTACCTGGCGGAGGTCCCCGGAACAAAGGAAACCCCCCATGCTCGTAACTCACAAACCGGTGCGCCTACTCACGGCGCTCGCCTCGTTCCTGCTCGCCGGAAGCCTGCTCACCGCGTGCGGCTCCGACGAGCCCGAAACACCGGCGGCGGCAGGTACGGCGGGGAACGCGTTCCCCGTGACCATCACGCACAAGTTCGGCCAGACGACCATCAAGGCGGAACCGAAGCGGATCGTCACGGTCGGCCTCACCGACCAGGACGCCGTGCTGGCACTGGGCAAGGTGCCCGTCGCCACCACCGAATGGTTCGGCGGGTACCCCGGCGCCATCGGGCCCTGGGCACAGGGCAAGCTCAACGGCGCGCCCGTGCCGACCCTGCTGAAGGACCCCGGGACCGGCCCGCAGGTCGAGAAGATCGCCTCGCTCAAGCCGGACCTGATCCTGGCGCTGTACGCGGGCCTGACCGACAAGCAGTACGAGCAGCTGTCGAAGTTCGCGCCCGTCGTGGCCCAGCCCGCGCAGTACGCCGACTACGGCATCCCGTGGCAGGAGCAGACCAAGACCATCGGTAAGGCGCTCGGCAAGGAGGCGGAGGCCGGCAAGCTGGTCAGCGCCCTTGAGCAGCGCTTCGCCAAGATCAAGACGGACAACCCCGAGTTCGCTGGCAAGACCGCCGTCACGGCCACCCCCTACGAGGGCTTCTTCGTCTACGGCCCCCAGGACCTCCGGTCGCGGACGCTCGCGCTGCTCGGCTTCACCCTGCCCGCCGATCTGACCAAGGTCGTCGGCAAGGAGTTCGGGGTCAGCATCAGCAAGGAACGGCTGGACCTCCTCGACCAGAACGTCATCGTCTGGACCGTGGGAAGCATCGACAAGGACCGGCCGAAGCTGCACGCGGACGCGCTCTACGCCGACCTCAACGTGGTCAAGCAGGGCCGGGAGGTGTACGTCGGGGAGGACACCCCCTACGGCATCGCCTACTCCTACCAGACCGTCCTCAGCCTGCCGTACGTGCTCGACCGGATGGTCCCGCAGCTCAAAGCGGCTCTCGACGGGAACACCGCGACCAAGGTCGAGCCCGCCAGTTGACGCCGCTCCGGAGGGTCCGGCCCACGGGCCGGACCCTCGATCACAAGGGGCCGGTGACCCGGTGGCGGCCGATCCTGCTGCTGGCGGGACTGGCCGGATGCCTGGCCCTGCTCTGCCTGCTCTCGCTGGCGCTCGGCGCGCTGCGCGTCCCGCTGGGTCAGGTCGCCGACACGCTCCTCGGCCACCCGCCGAGCCGCATGGTCGACAACGTGGTGTGGACGGTGCGGCTGCCCCGCACCTGGCTCGCCCTCGCCACCGGCATGGGGCTCGGCCTGGCCGGGATGCTCATGCAGGCGCTCACCCGCAACCCGCTGGCCGACCCGGGCCTGCTGGGTGTGACCGCGGGCAGCTCGTTCGGCGTCGTCATCGCGGTCGGGCTGCTGGGCTTCGGGTCGCTGTACGAGTACGTGTGGTTCGCCTTCGCGGGCGCGGCGGCCGCCTCCGTCGTCGTCTACCTGCTCGGCCGGATGGGCCGGTCCGGGCTGACCCCGGTGAAGCTCGCACTCGCCGGAATCGCGATCACCGCGCTGCTGAACTCGCTGACCAGCGCGATCGTCGTCCTCGAACCGGACGCGCTGCGCCGCTACCGGTACTGGGCGGCGGGCTCGCTGGCCGACCTGCCCGGTGACGTCGTGAAGAACGTGCTGCCGTTCCTGGCGGTCGGCGCGGTCCTAGCGCTGGCCTGCGCGCCCGCGCTCAACAGCCTGGCGCTCGGCGACGACGTCGCCCTCGCGCTGGGCCGGCGGGTCGGCCTCATCCGGTTGCAGGGGGTGCTGGCCATCATGGTGCTGGTCGGGGCGTCGGTGGCGGTGATCGGCCCGGTCGTGTTCCTCGGCCTGATCGTCCCGCAGATCGCCCGGGTGCTGGCCCAGTGGGCGGGCCTCGGCCCGGACCACCGCTGGCTGCTGCCCCTGTCCGGGCTGCTCTCGCCCATCCTGCTGCTGGCCGCCGACATCCTCGGCCGGGTGATCATGCGGCCGGTGGAGATCCAGGCGGGTGTCCTCATCGCGTTCATCGGCGGGCCCTTCTTCATCGCGATGGTGCGCCGTCGCCGGCTGGCGGAGGTGTGAACCGTGACCACGCATAAGACAGCCACGGCCCCGGACGCGCGGGCGTTCCGGCTGCGGACGCCGCCGGTGTCGGGCCTGCTGCGGCTGCGGCTGGTCGTGGTGTGCCTGGTCCTGTCGGCCGCCACGTTCCTGCTGGTATGCCTGAGCGTGACGATCGGCGAGTTCCGGATGGGGCTGGGCGACGCGTTCGGCGGCATCGTCGGCACCGGCGACCCGGGCAACGTCCTGATCGTCCGGGAGCTGCGGCTGCCCCGGGTGCTCACCGGGCTGCTGGTCGGAATCGCCTTCGCGCTGTCGGGCGCGCTGTTCCAGACCATGACCCGCAACCCGCTGGCCAGCCCTGACGTGATCGGCCTCACCGAGGGCTCCGCCACGGCCGTGGTCGCGGCGATCATGCTGGGCTGGCACAGCGGCGCCGGCCTGCAGACGCTGGGCCTGCTCGGCGGGTTCGGCTGCGCGCTGCTGGTGTACCTGCTGGCCTGGCGGGACGGCATCACCGGATACCGGATCGTCCTGGTCGGCATCGGGATCTCCTGGATGTGCGCCAGCGCGACCGACTTCCTGCTCGCCCGCGGCGGCCAGTTCCAGGCCCAGGCGGCGATCGGCTGGCTGGTCGGGAACCTCAACGGCCGGGACTGGGCCGAGACCCTGCCGCTGGCCGTCGCCATGGTGGTGCTCGTCCCCGCAGCCCTGGGACTCGGCCGGCTGCTGCGCACCCTGCAACTCGGCGACGACGTCGCGATCGGCCTGGGCACACCGGTCCAGCGGGCCCGCCTCGCCATCGTGTTCACCGGGGTCGGGCTGATCGCCTTCGGCACGGCCGCTGCCGGGCCCGTCGCGTTCGTCGCGCTGAGCGCCCCGCAGATCGCCCAGCGGCTGGGCGGCACGGCCTGGCCGCCGCCCGTCACCTCGGCGGTGACCGGCGGGCTGATTGTGGTCGCCTCCGACCTGATCGCCCGCACCGTCATACCGGGCACGGAACTGCCCGTCGGGATCGTCAGCGGCGCGTTCGGCGCGCCCGTGCTGATCTGGTTGCTGATCCGCGCGAACCGCGCCGGCTCTGGAGGTTGACCCTATGAACGCGAAAGCCCCGGAGCCGCACGCGGACGCCCGCACCCCGGATGCGAGCGGGCCGGAGCTGCGCGCGGACGGCCTCACCCTGGCCTACGACGGCGCCCCCGTCGTCGACGGCCTGGACTTGGCCGTGCCGCCGGGCCGGATCACCGCGATCGTCGGCGCCAACGCCTGCGGCAAGTCCACCCTGCTCCGGGCGCTGGCCCGGCTGCTGTCCCCCCGGGACGGCGCGGTGTACCTGGACGGCCGGAAACTCCAGTCGCTCCCCACCCGGCAACTGGCCCGCGACCTGGGCATCCTCCCGCAGGGCCCGGTCGCCCCCGACGGCCTGACCGTGCTGGACCTGGTCAACCGCGGCCGATCGCCGTACCAGACCTGGTGGCGGCAGTGGTCGAAGGACGACGAGGCCGCCGTGCACGCCGCGCTGGCCGCGACCGGCATCACCGACCTGGCCCACCGCGCCGTCGACGAGTTGTCGGGCGGGCAGCGCCAGCGCGCCTGGATCGCAATGGCGGTGGCGCAGGGCACCCGGGTCCTGCTGCTGGACGAACCAACCACCTACCTGGACATGGCCCACCAGATCGACGTCCTCGACCTGGTCGTCGACCTGAACCGGCGCGAGGGCCGGACCATCGTGATGGTCCTGCACGACCTGAACCAGGCCGCCCGCTACGCCGACCACATGGTGGCGATGAAGTCCGGCCGGATCGTCGCCGAGGGCGCCCCCACCACGGTCATCACGGCCGCCATCGTCGAGGACGTGTTCGGCCTGCGCTGCCAGGTCACCACGGACGAGATCAGCGGCACCCCACTGGTCCTCCCGATCAGCCGCCACCACGCAGGCCGCAAACCGACCAGCCCACCCGAAGCCCACCCGCCGACCCCGCGCCCGGCGTAACACCCACCCCCGACAGCTTCCCCACCGCCCCGGACGCCCGTGATCCTGGAGTTTTCAGGGGGTTATAACCCAATGCCACTAAGTTAGGCATGTTGCGAGGACGCGGATGGTAGGCGGCTCATTGTGTCGAGTTCCGCGATGATGGGGTTTCTTGACGATATAAGCGTTGTGGCGACCTCGTTTGATCACGCGTGGGT
>NZ_QLYX01000019.1 GCF_003289645.1 Actinomadura craniellae
CCTGTCACCCGAGGAGTACGAGGAGGCGTACTACCGCACACTCCAAGATCAACCCGACACGGCTACCACCCAACCCGACCCCGTCCGAGCCAGGTAACCGGAGTTCCGGGAAAACGGGGGAACCTCAGTACAGGGAGTGCTCCGGCTTCTGGTGCGCTTGGCGGACGTTCCGGTACCGGGCCAGGAGTACAGGGCGCCGGACCAGGCCGGGCCGGCGGCATGGCACCCATGATGCCGATGGGGAGCGGCGCTGGTAGGAGCGACCAGGAAAGGGAGCGCACGACCTGGCTCAATGAAGACGAGGATATCTGGGGTGACGACGGAGATACGGTCCCGCCGGTGATCGGCTGAGTCGGTGGATGCGACCACGGCGAAAGGCGGGGAACGATGAGGCGGCTCTTTCGTTGGGCCAGTGCCACGCTGGCGGGCGCCGCTCTCCTGGCGACGACCGGAACGCCGGCGTTAGCCCTACCATCACCACGAGAGGAACAGTGGTGGTTTGGCGCCTGGCAAATCCATACGAAGGTGTGGAAGATCAGTCAGGGGCAGGGCGTCACCGTTGCGCTGATCGACACAGGCATTCAGGCCAGGGTGCCTGATCTGCGCGGTGTGGTGCTAAAGGGCATCCACTTCGGCCCTCAGGGCGGTGACGGCCGTACTGACGGCGACCCTGACGGGGACGGGCACGGCACGGGCATGGCGGCCCTGATCGCGGCGCAGGGACGGGGCACTGGGATGCTGGGGGTGGCACCCAAGGTTCGACTGCTTCCCGTGGGGGCGACGGGAACTGATCTCGAAAGATCTCTCAAGTACGCGGCTGACCACGGTGCGGATGTCATCAATATTTCCGCAGGGTGGGATGGCATAGAGTGCCCTGAAGAAACCCAGCAGATGGTCGCATACGCTATCCGGCGTGGTGCTGTGATCGTTGCATCGGCGAGTAATAAAAGCGATTGGGGAGAATCGACTATATACCCTGCGAGCTGTGCCGGAGTGCTTGCTGTAGGAGCGCTCCGCCACGACCTGCAGATCTGGGAGTTATCGACGCCGGGTTGGTATGTGTCGGCGGCAGCTCCCGGTATGGGAGTCGCTTCGATCGGTCTAGCAGGAACTTTCGGTGGTAAAGGCAATGGCACCAGCCAGGCTGCTGCGCTGACATCCGGTGCCGCCGCTCTGGTGCGGGCCAGATACCCGGAGCTGTCCAACCGCCAGGTAGTGCAACGCCTTCTCTACACCACGCGAGATGTGGGCCCGAAGGGCTGGGACAAGTACACCGGCTACGGCGCCATCATCCCCTACCGCGCCCTGACCGAGAAGGTGCCGGCCAACGCACCTAACCCCACCTTCGCCCGCCTCGACCAGTGGGAGGCCAAGCAGAAGCGACAGACAGGTTCCAGTTCGCCGAAGGCTGCGTCCGGTGGGAAGAATCCAGCAGGTAATGCTAAAGGTTCGTCGAACAGCGTGCTCAAGCTAGCATCCTTGGTCGCTGGGATATCGATAATAATTGTGTTCTTTGGTCTTCTTCGTCGCCGTTTCAATATATACATCAGGTACGAGAATCGAGGGCGTGGGTAGCAAATTATTTCTTTTTCTGGCTGGTTTGATCGACTGCCTGAGATGAGGTTCCGCATGGGAGATAATCGGGTCTGGGTGAGAGATATCGAGCTTCTTCGAAAGCTTGGTAGGCACGGGTTCGGTGACCTAGCAAATGATTTGAGTGGGTCGAAGGCGAAAATTAGCGTACTTGATCTGAACCCGGCGGCCTTCGGCGAGAACCCCATACGTGTTGAGATGGAGAAGGCATACGAAAATGCTCGTGCGCAATTTGGTAAGCAGTTGAGTTTTGCCTTTGAGGGGCTGAAGGATTCTGGGGAGGCCATTGTCAAGGCGGCCGATCACTATCGCGCGATTGAAGACAAGCTGTCCAGTTGACTCTCTCGTTCGCTACGTGGAGTATTCATGGGTATTGACCAGTTCGAAAAATTGCTCAGCCTCAGCGGCCTTGAACTGCTGGATGCGGGAGCGCGCTTGGTAGGAAAGCCAGAACCGTCACGGGTCGCAAAACCATTGACTTCGGTAAATCCAAATCTTATCAAGCCGACTCAGGATGAATGGTGGCGCGCTGCAGACCAGTTGATCGCTCATCTAGAGGGGTTCCGCACTCAGCGAGCGGTTGTGATGGCTAACTGGGATGTTCCTAAAGGCTTCCCCGAATACATGGATGATATGGCCACCAAACTAGAGGAACTCCAACGAGCTATGCATGGCGTCAGCTGGCAGCTCGACGGAATCAGTAAAACGCTGTCCGATGCCAAAGAAGGAGCCGAGCTGCGTATCAAGGACGCTGGGTTCGCCGTGGCCATGGGTATCGTCGCTACTTTGATCGGAGCGGCCGCCGGTGGCGCCGGTGGTGCGGTGGCGGCCGGTATCGTTACGGCGATCATCGTGGCTCTCATCACCTGGCTCTATCAGCGTAGTAACTCATTGGATAAGAAGCTGAGAGATCAGAACGGTCAACTGGAGGCGCTCAAGGCACTGGTAAGTCAGACGAACCTCAAGAAAGTAACTTTGCCCAGCCCGCCTGATCTGAGTAACGTGAAGGGATTTTCATCCATTCACGAGCCTCGTGGAGTTTGACCTTTACTCGAAGGAGTTGGTATGGAAGATTCGACTGTAGCGCAAGGACTTGATCAACTCTACCGCCTGAAAGAGGCAATTAAGGATATTGCTAAAAATCCCTACGTTGCGACGTCAAGTGATGGTCTGATAAAGGTCAGTGCGGTTGCCTCGGGGCAGGTCGTGGATATAAATATCAATCCACGAGTTTACCGTAACCCAGACAGTGTTGGGCTTGCTTCGACTATCCTCCAAACACTCAATCAGGCCATTGCGGGTGCTACCGCAATGCAGCTAGAAAGCCTCGAACGAGCCTCTGGTGGTTTGGCGGGTTCGTTTCAGGAGCTCCTCCAAAGCGCCGCTGCGGTGGCCGAAGAGCTCATGGACGAGGCCGATGACATGTGGCGCCAGGAATAACTTTATTTTCACTGGATCGTTGAGTTGTAGCTGAGTATGGGCGTACGAGGTTGTTAGGGATGTCTGAGTGAAGCATTTGGGTGGAGTTATGAAACTGTCCACTGCTCCGGGACGGCTGGGTTGGTTTTTCTGGGGCTTCAATCTACTGACTGCTATCGCTGTCCTGATATTCGCCTTAGTGGCGAACGAGGCACTGCGAGAGGGCGGGGATGATTTGTTTGCCACCATGTTGCTCTTGCTTGCCATTTCTTTCTTTATCGTAATTGCGACTTATGTGTTGGCCGCCTATCGTCGTTATTTTTGGTTGGAGGGTACCGTGGCGTGGCGGCGCGGTATATTGAGCAACCAGAATTACGACCTTGCTGTGGCAGAAATAAGCGTGGGGAGCGGACGGATCGGGCTTGCCGTGCCGCCAATACCCCGGCTAGTCATCCGGCAGGACGGGCGCCGGCCAGCCAGGCTTTGGTTGCGTAACCGTGATCGTGGCTTGGCCTGGCTCCCTGCTGGCGAACTGGAGGCACTGGCCACCGCTATCTCCTACGGCCGAGAGAATGATCCACAGGTCATAACAGTGGTGGATGCTCTACGGCGTGCAGCAACTGACCCTTTTCTGCACCGCCTGAGCTAGGGCTATGCGGCGGATAGGGCGCGGGGAGTTCTGAGGGCGGTTTGTTTGCCACAACGGAGCAGGCTTGGTAGCGAGGTGGTGTAACAACTCCTCGGGCGCACGGCAGTTGACTTCTGTGACAGTGGTGGTGCCTTCTCAACGGGTTTGGCACGAGAGCCCCGGATGAGCGGGACGGAGGACACCGCTCATCCGGGGAGTTCCACTTTCGCCGACTCTGCTCGATCACGGCTTCTCCTCACTGGCCGGTTCGCTGTGTAGCAGGCGTTCCACTTCCGGGCGGGGGTAGCGGCGGTGGCCGCCGAGGGTGAGGACGAAGCTCAGCCGTCCCTCGGTGGCCCACCGAGCCACGGTCTTGGGGTCGACGCGGAACATGTGGGCGACTTCGGCGGGGGTGAGCAGATCAGGAGGTGGGTGCATCGGTTCTCGTGCCTTGGGGAGGGTGCGGGGTCCACTGGTGGTGGATCTGGGCCCAGGTGACCTTGCCGGTGGCCTTCGCGCCCGGCGGGATCTGTCCGGGGGTGACGTCGGGGCGGGGCTCGGGCCACTGCATTCCGTCGGTGAGCGGGCGTGCGGGCCAGTACCAGCCCCACCGGGTCGTCACCGCTTCCACCAGCAGTAATCCCCGGCCGTGTTCCTCGCCCGCACCAGGCGATCGCCGTATCGGTGGGGAGGGGACCTGGTCCCACGTCTCCACCGTCACCAGCGAGCCGTCCGGGGCGGGGGCGGCGGTGAGGCGGAGCCGCACCACCGGTGTCTGCGGGCTCATCTCCTGAGCAACCTTCTCCAGCGCATTCACGCTGTTGGTGACCAGCTCGCTGACCACCAGCCGCATCGTGTCGCACGCACAG
The DNA here is from genome assembly GCF_003289645.1 of Actinomadura craniellae. Taxonomy (GTDB): domain Bacteria; phylum Actinomycetota; class Actinomycetes; order Streptosporangiales; family Streptosporangiaceae; genus Actinomadura_D; species Actinomadura_D craniellae. The sequence goes on from NZ_QLYX01000019.1 coordinate 4,510, forward strand.
GTCAGCCCCCAACCGGTCAGCGTCTCCACCACCAGCCGCCGGGCCCATCCCGGGGCGCTCGGAGTGGCGGCCAGAGACCTGTACTCCACTAGCCGTGTGTCGTTCACTGTCATGGCCCCTCCCAGCGCGGCACGCATGTCACGCCTCTGGCTCGTTTGGGCACCGTCCGTGGCTGCGAGCTGACATGCTCTTTGCTTGCAGGTGTCCTGTATAACAGAAAAATGCAGGGCTGCACATGGCGGACCTGTAAATCGTTAGGCTGTGTAGCTGGAGAGGCAGGTCAGTATGGCCGCTGGAGAGAGCCCCACCGTTCGCAGGCGGCAGCTCATCAACGAGCTCAAGCGACTGCGCGAGAGCGCGGGCCTGACTCAGGACCAGGTCGCAGAGCAGATGGACTGGCACCCGACCAAGGTCTTCCGTATCGAGACCGGTCGCACCGGACCGCACCCCAACGACGTTCGCGGCCTGCTCGACATCTACGGAGTGACCGGCACCACCCAGCGTGCGGCTCTGATCCAGTTGGCCAAAGACGCCCGCAAACGCGGGTGGTGGTACTCCTACCGGGACGTCCTCCCCAGCCGTTACGAGTTCTACATCGGCATGGAGTCCGAAGCGTCATCCGTCCGCACCTTCGAACTGGCCGTGATCCCCGGCCTGCTCCAGACCGAGGACTACGCCCGCGCCCTGGTGAGCGGCGGCCCCATGGAACTCGACACCGACGAGATCCAGCGGCGCGTCGAAGTCCGCATGGCCCGCCAACAGGTACTCGACCGCACCGACCGACCTCAGCTATGGGCGATCATCGACGAAGCCGCCATCCGCCGCCCCATCGGTGGACCGAAGGTCATGGCCGCCCAGCTACGTCATCTCATCGAGGCGTCCGAACAGGGCAAGACGACCGTGCAGGTCATCCCCTACCGCGTCGGCGCCCATTCGGGCACTGGGGGCCCGTTCATCATCTTGGGCTTCCCCACCGCCACAGATGTGGACGTGGTTTACATGGAGACCATCGGCGGCAACCTGTGGGTCGACCAATACGAGGAAGTACAGCTCTACAGCACGGCCTTCGATCACCTCCGAGCCGTCGCCCTCAGTCCCGACGACACGCGCGCTATGCTCGATAAAGCCCGACAAGAGGTCCAATGACTGTAAGAGGAGGCACGGGAATGCTCACCCAGAACCTGTCCGGTGCAGGGTGGCGCAAGAGCACTCGCAGCCAGCAGAACGGCGCCTGCGTCGAGCTCGCCACCCCTTCCTCGCACCGCGTCTTGGTCCGAGACAGCACTGATCCCCATGGCTCCACGCTGTCCTTCGACCAAGCCACTTGGCGGATCTTTAGCCAGGCCGTGAAAACCGGAACCTACGACCTCTAGTCTCGTCCGCTCTTGTGCTCCTTGCCGAGCCGCCCAACCGCTCTCGTTATGGGTGCTCCTGCCCGATCGTTTCGGGCTTGGCGAGGGCTCAGTCCGGGGAGCGGAGGTGCTGGAGGAGGCGCTGGTAGCGCTGCCAGGAGTCGGTGGCGGGGCCCAGTTCGAACCAGGTGAGGTCGCCGGCCCGCTGGGACGGGACGTCCGCGGGGCCCGTGCGGGCGCCGGGCATCGCCAGGCCGAGCGGGCTGGGCGCGCCCGTCCAGCGGGGTTCGAAGGTGAGGTCGGCGCGGCCAGGGTTGATCATCGCGAGCAGGGAGGTCAGGGGGGATGCGGCCGCCGCGGCGGCGGCCAGTTCCGGTAGGGCGGCCGGTTGCGGCGGGTCCTCGGGCGGGAAGCCCGCCACCAGCGAGGTGGATTCGACGGGGCCCGGCCCGAACTCCATGACCGCGACGCAGGCGCGCCGCCCTCCGCCGACCGCCAGCACCCGGGACGGGCGCTCTGCGACGGCGGCGGCCAGGTCCTCGCGCCGCCACGGGTTCTCGATCGGCTCGACCGGCCCCCAGCCGGCGGGGGCGTACCCGGTCAGAAGGGCGAACAGCCGCTCGACCGCCGCGCCGGGGGCGGAGCCGGGCGCGGTGCGGAAGGTCAGCGCGAGGTGGGTGCCGGACGGCGGGCCGGACCCGTTGACGTAGGCCGGCGCGTACCCGTCGCCGGCGTGGACGAAGGCGGCGCCGTCCCAGCGCAGCGGGCGCCCGGTCAGGCCCTCGTAGTAGGAGCCGTCGTCGGCGCGGACCACCCAGCGGGACGGTGGCCGGCCGAACACCGTCCGCAGCGCCAGGGAGAGCCGGGAGGTGGGCGGCGTGACGACCTGGAGGGCCCGGCCGTCGGCCAACCGCTGCGCGTCGTTCAGCCAGGGGCCGGCCGACACCAGCGGACGGTCCTGGAGGACGACTACGGCCTGCGCGGTGAGCGCGTCGACGCCGCTCATGCGGCCGGCCAGACGGAGCCGCCGTACCGCCGGACCAGCAGGTCCGCCAGCCCGCGAGCCTGGTGCCGGGCGTCGGGCAGGTCGCCCGCGGCGCGCAGTTCCACCCACCAGACGGGGACGTTGACGGGCACACCCAGCAGGCGCTCGGCCTCGCCCGGCACCCGGACATAGCGGGGGGCCGCCGCCGCGACCAGCAGGCGGCCCGACGCGTCGAGTACCTGGACGGCACCGTCCAGGGTGGCGGCGGGCAGCCGGAGTTCGGCGACGGCCGCCACGACGTCGGGGCGCCGGGGGGTCAGCGTGACGAGGTCGCGGCTCATGCGGTCTCCAGGGATCGGCTGAACGCCTCCACCGCGATCCGGGCGGCGGCGGTCCGGGTGGTGCCGGCGGTCCGCCCCTCCTCGATGGCCGCGCCGACGGCCAGGTGCCGGTCGTAGGGCAGGTGCTGGACGGGCAGCCCGCCCTCGGCCAGCAACCGCCGGGCCCCGTCGAGGTCGGCGTCGATGTGCGGGGTGTGGGTGACGAGCACGACGACGGTGCGCCCCAGCAGCGGGCCGAGCCCGTTGCGGCCGAACCAGTCGAGCGCGCCGCGCGCGCTGAGGGCGCCGTCGACCGTGCCCGGCGTCACCAGGATCTGGGCGTGCGCGTCGGCCAGGATGCCGCGCTGCAACCGGGCGTTGACCCCGGCCGCGCAGTCGATCATGGCGATCGAGGCGTAGCGGCTCAGCAGCCCGGCGGCGGTCTGGAAGGTGCCGAGGTCCAGTTCGTCGCCGAGCCGCCCGCCGGCGCCGGCGGCCAGCACCCAGGGGCCGTTCGGCGACCGGGCGAGGTACCCGGCGGCCTCCTCCCAGGCGCGGGGTTGCGCACCGGCCAGGTCGTGGACGGACCGCTCGGCGGCCACCCCCAGCCGCAGCGGCAGCGACCCGAGCCCCGAGTCGGCGTCCAGGCCGAGGACGCGGTCGTCGCGATGCCCGGCGAGCACCGACGCGACGAGCGCCGTCACGGTCGACTTGCCCGCCCCGCCGCGGATGCTCGTCACCGCGATGCGCCGGCACGACGGGACGGCCCGCCGCAGCCGCTCGGCGACCTCACCGAGTTCGCGCACGTCCGCAGCACCGGAGGTGCCGACCGCCCGCTTCACGCTCCGGCCGACCCGCCGCATCAGCGGGTCGCCGTAGGGGGTCCGGGCGGCGGGTTCCCCGCCCGGCGCCGGGGGCTGCACGGGCGCCGGGAGCGGGCCGGGCCCGGCCTGTGCGCCGGGATGCGGCGGGCCGGGCGCCGCCGGCGCCTGCCCGGCCTGCGGGTAGAACTGCGCGGCCGGCGCCCGCTCGGTCGGGTCGACGACCGTCTGCTCGGCGGGCGGAGGCTGCTCGGCCGGGCCGGGGGGCGAGTCCTGGACGGGGGTGTGACCGGCGTGCCAGTCCGTCAGAGGATGAACGGCCGGCTCGGCGGGCGCGTACCAGGAGGTCGCATGGTCATGCGGGCCGGCCGGGGCCTGCGCGGCCGTCCCGGGGGAGGTCGGCCGGGGCGGGAGCGGGAGGTCGAGCCGGGTCTGGGCGGCGGGGTCGGCCATGCGGGGGAGGGTGGGGCCGGTCAGCCCCTGCTCGGGTACGCCGAGTTCGCGCAGTACGTCGTACTGCCAGTCCCCCTGAGGCACCGCTCCCCTTCCAACGGTGGACGGACCCGCCGAATCCTGGACGAGTTTAGCGACGTCCGGTGACCGCCCGGCGGCTGAGCGGATCTTCCCGGCGGTCATGGGCCGGTGGTGGAATCCCCGCTGTGCTGCGGAAACGCTCGTCGTTTCGCCGGTAACGAAGGGTTTCGGCGTCACCGAAACGGGTCGAAGCCGGCCACTCTACGCTTGCGGTCAACATACCGGTGCAGGCCGTGGCTCTCCCCGGCCGGCCACAGCGCACTTGCTCCCAGTCTGGACTACTAGTGAGATGGATGACCGAATTGCCGGACTAAGGAGTGAAAGGGGTCAGTGTTCCGTTGAACCGTACGCGAATTCACGGCAACCTTCTTAGTCTGTACGAGTATTACCGACGACCGGTGCAATCCGCCCCCGCCGAACCCCCAGGGGTCTGACGTGACCGACGTGACGAGCGGGTCCGCGACGACGCGGCTGATCCAGCCGGGCCGCGTCTACGTGGGCTGGCGTTACGCGCACGCGCATCCGGAGCCGGGGGACCCGCCGCGCCGCCCGCAGCCGCCCGAGGCCGAGCAACTCGACCCCGCCTGGCTGGTCGCCAAGCGCCGCGAGAAGAACACCTTCGACCTGCCGATGAAGATCGCCGCCGGTGGTGCGGCGGTGGTCGCCCTGATCTTCCTCCTGGCGGCCGTGGCCGGCGTGCTGCCCTGGGCGTTTGCCGGGGTCGGCCTGCTGGCCTGCGCGATCGTGCTGGGCATCGCCGGCGGCTCGATCTGGGCGGGCGAGCGCCGGCTGCGCGCCCGGATCGACCGGGAGCGCGCCCGGCTGGCCGAGTCGCACGAGGTCCGCCGGCGGGCGCTGAACGCCGCGCACGAGGAGCACGCCGCCGCCTACCGCGAGTGGGAGCGCCGCCGCCGCGCCTACGAGACCCAGCGCGAGTGGTACCCGGTGGCCGTCCCGCCGGGGGTGGACCGGGTGGACGTGGTCGGCGGTACCCTCGCCGGCTGGTCGGCCACGGTGACGATGATGGGCGCGGCCCGGCTGGCCGTGGGCGCCCAGGTGACCGTGGTGGACCTGTCCGAGGGCGCGGTGGCGCAGGAACTCGTCCGGCTGGCCGCCGACCGCAGCGACGACCCGCTGGTGTGGGTGCTCCCGGCCGACCTGCCCCGGCTCGACCTCACGCAGGGGCTGGACCGGGAGGCGCTGGCGGACGTGCTGTCCCTGGTGGTCAGCGCCAGCGAGCAGCAGAGCACCACCCGCGACCTGTCCTTCGACAACGCCATCCTGGAACGCATCATCGCGGTGTTCGGCGGCACCGCCACGATCCCGCAGATCACCGCCGCGCTGCGCGCCCTGGCCCAGGTCGGCGACCCGCGCGACGACCTGCGGCGCGGGCTGATCACCGATGAGCAGCTGATGCGGGTGACCACGCTGTTCGGCCGGGACGCCACCGACCGCATCGTGATCCGGCGGGCCTGGGCGCTGGAGACCCAGCTGCGCAAGCTGGAGGAACTCGGCGCGGACCCCGTCCGGCTGCCGCCGTCCCGGCTGCACGTGGTGTCGATGGACCGGCGGGCCGGGGTGCTCACCAACCGGGTGCTCGGCACCTACGTCGCCACCGCGCTGACCCACCGGATCCGCGCGGCGATGGCGCAGCGGCCCTGGGACCACACGCTGTTCCTGTGCGGGGCGGAGAAGCTGCGCGGCGACGTCCTCGACCGACTGATCGACGCCTGCGAGGCCACCGGCACCGGGCTGGTGCTGATGTACCGGTCGATCCCGCAGCACGTGCGCGCCCGGCTCGGCCGCCGCGGGCACGCCGCGGTCGGCTTCATGCGCCTGGGCAACTCCGAGGACGCCCGGGTGGCCGCCGAGCACATCGGCTCGGCCCGGCCGTTGCAGGTCGCCGAGTTCACCGACTCCGGCGCGGCCGACGTCGGCGACCTGAAGGGCGAGACGTACGCGAGCACGGTCGCCTACGCGCGGATCCGCGGCGAGGAGCCGCTGACCGACCCGGTGTGGTCCCCGCTGCCCGGCCCGGCCGACGACGAGGCGTTCGCGGCGGGCATCACCTCGTCCACAGCCTGGGGACGCAGCGCCGCCGCCGACCGGCGGACCGGCCCGCAGCGGTCCCGCGAGCTGCTGGTCGAGCCGCACCAGCTCCAGGAACTGCCGCCCACCGCAATGATCTTCACGCATGCCACGCCCGCCGGGCGGCGCGTCCTGCTGGTGGACGCCAACCCCGGCATCATCGGCCTGCCCGCCACGCACTCGCTGGAGTACGAGGAGTTCCTGCGCGAACAGCAGGTCGAGGAGAAGCCGCCGCCCAACCTGGGACCCCCGCCCGAGCGCCTCGACTTCCGCAGGGAGAAGTGACGCGCCCCGGCGAGCCGAACGCGCGCCGGCCCGGCCTCGGGGGCCCCGAGCCACCTGGGCGCGTGCCGGCCCGGCTCCCGGGGGAACGGTGCCGCGCCCCCAGACCATGTGACTTACGACATACCGCACCGGCCTGGGCGTGCTGGATCCCCAGGACGGGTGGCCGTGGACGAGCGGGGTTGATAGGGATGCTGCCGTGAGCGCCTACCCCGGCCCGCCCCCCGATCCGCGCCCCCGGCCCGGCGTCGAGCCAGGCCCCCCGCCGCCCGGCTTCGCCCGGCCCGGGCCCGAGCCCGCCCGGCGGCCGTCGCTGCCCGGACCCTGGTACCGCATCCAGGCGATCCCCACCCCCGAACGGGCCTCCTCCGCCGAGTGGGACTTCGTCACCGTGCTCCCGGCGGTGCTGTCGGCCGCCCAGCAGCGCCGGCCCTTCGTGGTGGCCTGGCTGTCGCGCGGGCACGGCGCGCCACTGGAGCTGATCACCAACGCCGGGCCGCCCGACCCGGCCGGCGGTGACGTCCAGGGCCTGCTGTTCCCCAACGGCGCCCGGGGCGTCGCCGTGGACGACGGCTGGCTGCGCCAGGCCGAGCGGATGGCGTGGACCCGCTGCCCCGGCCGGCTCGCCCCGCAGGTGCCCCGGTCGCAGCCGCCCACCGGGCCGAGCCTGTTCGAGTCCACGCTGGTCACCCTGATGGAACGGCCGTTCGGCTGGCTGGTGATCGCCGAACCGGGTGAGGAGCGGCTGGTCGACCAGGAGATCGTCGAGATCCACCACGAGCTGCGAATGCTGCGCCGGGGCGAGGACGAGCAGGCCCGGCTGTCGGTGGCCCGCGCCGACCAGCGGCTGGCCGAGCTGGACGCGTTCCGCGAGGCCGGGCTGTGGCGGGTCCGGGTGCTGGCCGGGGCCGCCACCCCCCAGGACCTCGGGCAGATCGCCCCGGTGCTGGTCGGCTCGATGGAGATGAGCCACCACCCCTACCGGCTGCGCTCGGGCCAGGGCGCCGGGAAGTTCGCCGAGATGCTGGAGAACACCGTCCCGCAGACCCGGCAGACCGTGCTGGCCCGGCCGCTGCCCGACGCCGGGGAGCTGCGGTACCCGTTCGTCGCGACGGCCGGCACGCTCGCCGCGCTCGCCGGCCTCCCCCGCCGGGAGGTGCCCGGCCTGCGGGTGCTCGACTCCGGCTACTTCGACGTCACCTCCGAGACCGACGACCTGGCCGCCGCGCCCGGGAACCCGCACGTCGAGCTCGGCCACATCCTCGACGGGCAGGACCGGCGGGTCGGCACGTTCACCGTCCCCCGCGAGACCCTCAACCGGCACGTCTTCGTCACCGGGGCCACCGGCGCGGGCAAGTCGCAGACCGTGCGCCACCTGCTCGAACAGCTCACCCGGGGCGGCATCCCGTGGCTGGCGATCGAGCCCGCCAAGTCCGAGTACGCGGCGATGGCCGGGCGGCTCGGCGACGCCGTCACGGTGATCAACCCCTCCGACCCGGAGGCCGTCCCGGTCTCGGTCAATCCGCTGGCGCCCGAGCCGGGCTACCCCGTCCAGGCGCACATCGACATGGTGCGGGCGCTGTTCGCGGCCTCCTTCGACGCCGAGGAGCCATTCCCGCAGATCATGGCGCAGGCCCTGCAACGGGTCTACGAGGTCAACGGCTGGGACGTCGTCACCGGCGCCGCGGTGCCCGGCTCGCTGGTCGCGCCCGCCGTCCCCACCCTCGAACAGCTCCAGCGGGCCGCGCTGGACGTGATCGGCGAGGTGGGCTACGGCCGGGAGCTGATGGCCGACGTCAAGGGCTTCGTGGACGTCCGGCTGCGCTCGCTGCGGATCGGGTCGGCGGGCCGGTTCTTCGAGGGCGGGCACCCGGCCGACATCGGCGGGCTGCTCCGCGACAACGTGGTACTGGCGATCGAGGACGTCGCCAACGACGAGGACAAGGCGTTCCTGATGGGCACGCTGATCATCCGGATCGTCGAGCACCTGCGGATGCGCGCCCGGCAGGCCGGGGACGACGGCCGGTCCGGGCTGCGCCACGTGATCGTGATCGAGGAGGCGCACCGGCTGCTGCGCAACCGCGGCTCGGAGCGGGCCAGCGCGCACGCCGTCGAGCTGTTCGCCGGGCTGCTGGCCGAAATCCGCGCCTACGGTGAGGGCATCATCGTCGCCGAGCAGATCCCCACCAAGCTCGTCCCGGACGTCATCAAGAACACCGCGCTCAAGGTGGTGCACCGGCTGCCCGCCCACGACGACCGGCACCAGGTCGGCGCCGCCATGAACCTGGACGAGGACCAGTCGCGCGAGGTCGTCTCGCTGCAGCCCGGGGTCGCCGCGGTCTTCGCCGACGGCATGGACCGGCCACTGCGGGTGCGGATCCCCTACGGCGAGGGGCGGGAGCGGACCCGGACCGGACCGCCGCCGCCGCTGGACGGCCGCCGGTCGGCCGCCTGCGGCTGCGAGTGCCGTTCCGGCCGGGCCTGCACGCTGTTCGAACTACGCGAGGCCGACCTGAACGCCGGCCGCGAGGACTGGGCGTGGCTGCGGCTGTGGGGCGAGTGCCTGGTGCTCGCCCACGTGGTCAACCGGCCGCTGCCCGGGGTGCCGTCCCCGCTGGGCCGGATGTGGTCGCGGCTGGCGCCCCGGCTGCGCGAGTGCATGCTCGCCACCGTGATCGAGCGCGCGGTGGGGCGGCGGGCCGCGGCGCTCCGCTCGGCGTACGCACCGGACGAGCTCACCGCGGAGGTCGCCGGCGTGGCCCAGCGGCTGCTCGGCGGCTCCGGGACCTCCGGCGAGCCGCCCGGGACGACCTGGGTGATCCCGCAGCTGCGCTGGCTGCACGAGATGGACCGGCTGCTCCCCGGCGAGGGGCCGCCGTTCGACAAGCACGCGCCCGCCCCGCCGCTGGACTACCCGCTGCACGGCCTCCGGCAGACCCCCGACACCCTGCTGGGGCACCGGATGCGCGGCCTGCGCCGGCACCCGCTCTCGATGGAGCTGGCGCACAACCGTTCGGTCGCGCTGACCGCCCTCACCGGTGCGGACGGGCACGCCGGGTTCGAGGACGACCTCGCCATCACCGCGGTCGGGGTCGATCCGGACGACCGGCTGGAGTACGCGGCCGAGGCGATGCGCGTGGAGCACTGGCTGGAACCGGTGCTGAGCTGGCCGGAGCGGTTCATCCACAGCTTCGAGGAGGAAGCTCTGCAGGAGGAGGCGTCCTTCCCCGAGCCCTGACGGTCAGATCTGGTCCTCGTTCCGGGGCGGCTGGCCCTGCTCCCGGGCGATCGGCGCCCACAGCTCCAGGAACTCCCGCTTGGCCGGAGTGGCCTCGCCGGTGGAGAGCCGGCCGCCGCGCGCCAGATGGGCGTTGGCCGGGGTGGCGCCCGTGCAGCCCCGCTCGGCCTCGGCCCACCGGACGTACGCCCGGTCGGCGTCCAGGGAGGCGCGCAGCGAGCGGGTCAGCGCGGACTTGAGCCGCTCGCCCTCGGCCAGCGCGCCGACCGCCAGGCCCTCGGCCTCGCCGAGCTGGCGCTCACGATCCTCCACCACCTTCTGCAGGGTCGGGATCGCGCCCTCCAACCCGGAGCACCGCTGCGCGTCGGTCATCGCACGGGCCAGCTCCGAGCGGCTGCCGGCCATGTCGTCCAGCAGGGTGTTGATCGCCTCGGCCTGGGTCCTGGAGTCGTCGGCGGCACTGGCCCCGGCGGACGGCGCGACGCCCGTCGCCGGGTCGGTGGCGGGCGGGGTCTCCGAGCCACTCGGCCACAGCACGATGGCCGCGGCGATCGCGAACAGCAGGACGACGCCCACCGCTCCGGCGATGGCGTAACCGTTGCCGCCGCCTCGCCGGCCGCGGTGGCGGTGCCGGGTGGGCGGGGGCGGCCGCCACATCTCCGGCTCGGGCTGCTCCCACGGGCTGGGGGACAGCGCGGTGGTCCGCTCGGCGGGAGGTTCCATCCCGCCCGGCCCCCATGGGCCGGGGGACAGCGCGGTGGTCCGTTCCGCGGGAGGTTCCATCCCGCCCGGCCCCCATGGGCCGGGCGGCGGTGCGGCGGCCCGCTCGGCGGGGGGTTCCGCTCCGCCCGGCTCCCACGGGGCGGGCGGCGCCGCGGCGGCCCGCTCGGGAGGAGGCTCTGCCCTATCTGGTTCCCACGGGGCGGGCGGCTCCCTCCTCGGCTCCCACGGGCTGGGCGGCTGGGCGGTCCGCTCGGGAGGAGGCTCTGCCCTGCCTGGCTCCCATGGGCCGGGTGGCGGTGCGGCGGCCCGCTCGGCGGGAGGTTCCGCTCCGCCCGGTTCCCACGGGGCGGGCGGCACCGCTCTGCCCGGCTCCCACTGGCCGGGTGGCGGTGCGGCGGGGGGTCCCTCCCGGGGAGCGGTCGGCCCGGGTGGCTCCTGCCGGCCGGGAGCGGACGGACCGGCGCGCCCTCCGGGCGGTTCCCACGAGGTGGGGGACGGCGGGACGGCGCGTTCTCGGGGGTTTCGTTCCCATGGCCCGCCGGGGTGTTCGTCCGGTCCGGCGGTGGGGCGAGGAGTGGGGGGCAGGCGGTCGCCGAGCGGGTCCTCGGCGGGAGAGGGCGGGTCGGGCTGCCAGGGGGCGGGCGGCCACTGCTCGTCGATCGGGCCTTCGGAAGGCGAGGGTTCGGGCCGCCATGGAGCGGGCGGCCACTGCTCGCTGATCGGGCCTTCGGAGGGTGGGGGTTCGGGCCGCCAGGGGGCGGGCGGCCACTGCTCGCTGATCGGGCCTTCGGAGGGTGGGGGTTCGGGTTGCCAGGGGGCGGGGGGCCACTGCTCGCCGAGTGGGTCCTCGGGGTCCCGGCGGGTGGTGTCGCCGGTGCCGGGTTCCGGCGGGCCGGGCGGCGGGGGCCGCCACGGGTCCTCGGGGTCCGGGCGGGTGCCGTCGGTGGGCGGTGGGGTGAACGGGCCCGGCCCGCCGAGCGGTGCCGACCACGGCTGTTGTTCGGGCAGGGTGCCGTCGGGGGACTCCGGGAGGCCGTCCAGCGGCGCGTTGCACCGCTCGCATCGCGGCAGCGCCGGAGACGTATCGCTCTGACATACCGGACACCGCATGAGAGTCCTCTGTGGTCGGGGCGCTGCGTCCCCAACATACTGTGCCGGCGCCCGCCGCTCCGGGCTCTGCGGGAACCCGGAGCGGGATCAGAAGTGGTTCGCGGTCCGGACGGGGAACCCGGTCTTCGAGGCGACCGGGTTCCACAGCGTGACGAACTGGTTCTTGGCGACGGTGGTCTGGGCGGAAACCTGCTGGCCGCGCCGGTAGTTGGCGTCGGGTTTCGGCTGCTTGCGGCAGCGCCGGTTCCGCTCCGCCCACTTGAGGAAGTGCAGGTCCGTCTGCAGGGACAGCTCGAAGGAGCGGGCGAGGGAGGAACGCAGCCGGGTGCCGTTGGCCAGGGCGCTCACCTCGAGCGTCCGGGCCTTGTTCATCTGCTGCCGCCGCTGCTGGGCGACGCGCTGGAAGCCGGCCAGCGCGGCGGGCATGGTCTTGCACTTGCGCGCCGTGGCCAGTGCCCGGCCGAGTTCGGCACGGCTGGCCCCGCCGGCCCGCAGCAGCGCGTCGAACGCCGCGGCCTGGCGCCGGGCGGCGCTGTTGTTGGCCGCGGGTTCGGGTGTCGCCGTCGCCTGGTTGGCCGCGGGCGAGGTCGAGTCGGCCTTGGCCGAGCCTTCGCCGTCCGGCCACAGCACGATGATGACGGAGAGCATGGCCACCGCGACGAGCGCGGCCACGGCGATGACGAGCGGTTTGCTGGCCCGCCCCTGGGGTCCGGGGGCGGGGTACGGCGGGGGAGCGCCCATAGGCGGGCCCATGGGCGGGCCGAATCCGGGGTCCATGCCGGGCGGGCCGGCGTTCAGCACCGCCGTGCGGTTCTGCGGGAGGCCGTCCTGCGGGGGCTGCGGCGCCCAGGGCTGCCCGGGGTCGCGGTCCGCCCAGGGCTGCCCGGGGTTCCCGGGATCGCGGTCCGGCCAGGGCTGCTGGGGAGCCGGCTGGGGGGTCCACTGCTGGGTGCTCGCGGCCCCCGGGTCCCGGGGCTCGGCGAACCAGGAGTCGGGCACGATCGACTCGCCCGGCGGCCGGGGGGCGGGGGCCGGTTCCGGCGGCAGCGGGAGGGGTTTCGGCGGGGTGGGCTGGAGTTCCTGCTCCATCGACCATGTCTGGGTCGACTCGGAGTCGTTCTCCCATGCCTGCGGTCCCGGCGCGTCCGCGGGGGGCAGCTCAGGCCGGGCCGGGGAGTCCTGGGCCCAGGCGGGGGCGGCCGGAGCCGCCGGCGCGGGGGGAGCGCCCAGCGGCTCGCGGGGCGGCGGGGCGGACCACCTCTCACCGGCCGCCCAGCCGGGGGACGGGGCGGGGGGTGCGGAGTCGGCGGGGGAACCGCCGCCCGGCGACCAGGAACTGGACGGGGACCAGGTCAGGGTGGCTTCGGCCGCGTCTTCGGCGGCGGCCGGGCGGTCGGGGGCGTCCTGTGGCGGCGCGGGGGCGTACGACTCGGGAGCCGGGGCTCCCAGGGGGCCGGGGGAGTCGTACAGTCCGGCGGCCGGCTCCGGGGACGGCGGTACGGCACCTTCTCCAATGGGCGCGTCGCAGCGCACGCATCGGTTCAGCGTCCCAGGCGTGTTTTTGCCGCACGTCGGACACTGCATACTCTCAGCCCTCGCTTGTCGCTGGTTTCCGGACAAAGTTACTGGGTGATGGGGCGGAGAGGATGCCGATCCCGTCAGTGAAATCAGTCGGTTATGTCACCATGAGTGACATTTGGCCGGTAGAACGCCCTGTGGACCGCCCCGGAAATGTCCGAGCCGAGTGTCACCCTGCCGGATGTGAAAGCCGTCGTACCGCTGGTCATCGCCCTCTCCGCCCTGATCTGGTCCCTCTGCCACACCCGTGCCGGGCCCGCGCCGCCGGGGGCGGGCACGCCCCCCGCCCGGGCGGCGCCGCCGCCCGGGGCCGTTCCGGTCCGGGTGGTGCGGGTGGTCGACGGCGACACGCTCGTCGTGCGCTGGCCGGGCGGCCGGGCCGGGCCGGTGCGCCTGATCGGAGTGGACGCCCCCGAACCCGTCCCCGCGGGCGGTGCGGCCCGCCGGGCGCTGGCCGCGCTCGCCCCGCCCGGCGCAGGTCTCGTGCTGGCCGCGGACCGGGAGCCCCGTGACGCCTACGGCCGGGACCTGCGGTACGCCTGGACCGCCGGAGGGCGGTTCGTCAACGCCGAACTGGTCCGTGCCGGGCACGCCCGGGCCATGGTCGTCCCGCCCAACGAGCGCCATGCCGCGCTTCTCCGGCATGCCGAAGCCACGGCGTCCAGCCGTTTCATGGGCAATGGCGGGGAGATGACGGAGAGGTGAAACATCCCTGATCGCGATGATTAACGCGAAGGCGGGCAGGGAGCGACTAGGCTCGCCCTGAACACCGTCCCAGCGTTGTTCTCGGCAGTCCCCAGCCGGTCCGGACGAGCCAGTCCGCGAGACCGACACAGAACACGGAGACCAGTGTGCACAACCGTTCCGCGATTCCGCCCCGCCGTGCGGGGCGGGGTTCCCACGCTGTAGGTGTTCGGTGAGCGAGCTTCCGCTGCGGTCACAACTGGCGGTCGCGCTCGGCCGTACCGCCGCGAGGATGTCCAGGCTCGCCGGCCGCGGCGACGGTTCGGTGATCGGCGGCAAGATCGGCCTGAAGCTCGACCCCGAGCTGCTCACCCGGCTGGCGCGTGACCGCAAGCTCGTCCTCGTCAGCGCCACCAACGGCAAGACGACGACCACCCGGCTGATCACCTCGGCGATGACGCCGCTCGGCGAGGTCGCCACCAACGCCTTCGGCGCCAACATGCCCACCGGGCACGTCTCCGCGCTGGCCGCGGCGCGGGAGGCCCGGTACGGCGTGCTGGAGTGCGACGAGAAGTACGTGCCGATGGTGCTCAAGGAGACCGGCGCCAACGTGGTCGCGCTGATGAACCTGAGCCGCGACCAGATGGACCGCGCCGCGGAGATCTGGCTGCTGGCGGGCAAGTGGCGCAAGGCGCTGGAGGCCGCCGACACGCATGTCATCGCCAACTGCGACGACCCGCTGGTCACCTGGGGTGCGTCCACCGCCAAGAGCGTGACCTGGGTGGCGGCCGGCCAGCACTGGCGTGAGGACTCCTGGTGCTGCCCCGAGTGCGGCGGCCCGCTCGACCGCGAGGGCGCCAACTGGGCGTGCCGGGAGTGCTCCTTCGCCCGGCCCAAGCCCGACTGGATCCTGCACGGCCAGCGGGTGACCGCGCCCGGCGGGCGCACGTTCGAGCTGTCCGAGCTCCAACTCCCCGGCCGGGCCAACCGGTCCAACGCGGTGATCGCGCTGGCCGTGGTCGCCCAGTTCGGGGTGCAGCCCGAGGTGGGGCTGCCGCTGCTCGGCGAGGTCAAGTCGGTGGCCGGCCGTTACACCACGGTGGAGTTCCAGGGCCGGCAGATCCGGCTGCTGCTGTCGAAGAACCCGGCCGGCTGGCTGGAGGCCTTCGACGTGCTGGAGCCCGCCCCCGGCCCGGTCGCGCTGTCGATCAACGCCCAGGGCCCGGACGGCCGCGACACCTCCTGGCTGTGGGACGTCGACTACCGGATCCTGCGGGGCCGCCCGGTCTGGGCCACCGGCGAGCGCCGGCTGGACCTCGCCGCCCGGCTGGAGGCCGCCGACGTCGACTTCACCGTGGTCGACGACATCGAGCAGGCGGTGCTGGCCGTGCCGCCGGGCAAGCTCGACGTGATCGCCAACTACACCGCCTTCCAGAACATCCGGACGAGGTACGGCCGTGTCGTTTGAATCTTCCGCCAGCGACCGAATGGGGTGCCGCCGTGTCCGTTAGCAGCGACAGCATCAAGATCGTTTGGATCTACCCCGACCTGCTCAGCACCTACGGTGACCAGGGCAACTGCATCGTGCTGGAGCGGCGGGCCGCCCGGCGCGGCATCTCGACCCGCACCGTGCACGTGCGCTCGGACGAGTCGGTCCCCGTCGACGGTGACATCTACCTGCTCGGTGGCGGCGAGGACCGGCCGCAGATCCTGGCCGCCCAGCGGCTGCGCGCCGACGGCGGCCTGCACAAGGCCGCCGAGTTCGGCGCGGCGATCTTCGCGGTCTGCGCGGGCTACCAGTTGCTGGGCAGCGAGTTCGGCGGCGAGGAGGGCCAGCCCGTGCCGGGCATCGGGCTGCTCGACATCCGCAGCGGCCGGGGCGAGAAGCGGGCCGTGGGAGAAATCGTCGGCGACGTCGCCCCGGAACTGAACGTCCCCCGCATCACCGGGTTCGAGAACCACCAGGGCGTGACCCACCTGGGCCCGGGGGTCAAGCCGCTGGCCAAAACGGTGGTCGGCGTCGGCAACGGCGACGGGTTCGAGGGCGCCTACCGCGACCACATCCTCGGGACGTACATGCACGGCCCGGCGCTGGTCCGCAACCCCGGGCTCGCCGACCTGCTGCTGCGCTGGGCCGTCGGCCACGAGATCCAGCCGATCGACGACTCCTGGGCCGGCCGGCTCCGGGAGGAACGCCTCAAGGCCGTGGCCTCCTGAGCGTTGCCGGCGCGGTCTGTACCGGATCCCAGAGGTCACGGCGCCCTGCGGCCGTGACCCCCTGAGTTCCGCCGCGGCCCCGCCGGTACGGTGGGTGCCGCGGCCGCTCCACGGCGGGGTGGCGTCCCCCGCGTGATCGGAGCAGCCACATGATCGACTCAGCGGCCCTGCTGGGCCTCGCCGCGGTGGCGCTCGGCCTGGTGCTGACACCCGGCCCCAACATGATCTACCTGGTGTCGAGGTCGGTGACCCAGGGCCGCCGGGCCGGCCTGATCTCGCTGGCCGGGGTCGCGGTCGGTTTCCTGGTGTACCTGGCGGCTGCGGTCGCGGGCCTCGCCGCAGTGTTCACTCTGGTGCCCGCGCTCTACACCGCCGTCAAGCTGGCCGGGGCCGCGTACCTGCTGTGGCTGGCCTGGCAGGCGGTCCGGCCCGGCGGTGCGGCGGTCTTCGCGCCCCGGGCGCTGCCCGAGGACCCGCCCCGGCGGCTCTTCACCATGGGACTGGTCACCAACCTGCTCAACCCCAAGATCGCGATCCTCTACGTGTCGCTGCTGCCGCAGTTCGTCGACCCCGGACGCGGCCATGTCGCGGCGCAGAGCCTCGTGCTGGGGCTCGTCCAGATCACCATCGCACTGGCGGTCAACGCGCTGATCGTGCTGACCGCCGGGTCCGTCGCCGCCTTCCTGGGCGGCCGCCCGGCCTGGCTGCGGGTGCAGCGCTACGTGATGGGCACCGCGCTCGCCGGGCTGGCGATCAAGATCGCCGGGGATCGTTCGCGGGTGGCCGCGGCCGCTCCCTGACCGGCGGGTTCGACCGAACGAAACACGATCAGGTCGCGAATAGGGCTGTGGTCGATAATCGAGTGCACGGCTGTAGGGCTTTCGCTAGAGTTTGCCGACTTTATTGCGACTAGTCCCAAGAGGTGCATCGATGAATATCGATTTCGGTGCTGACTCCACGTTCTCGTGGTACGTCGTGCTGCTCATGCTCAGCGGCGTCGTCATGCTGGCCCTCGCGGCCATCGGCGGTGGTCAGAGCGCCGTCGAGCGGTTGCTCAACGCCGCTTTCGGCGTGGGCTTCCTCGGTTACGGCGTTTACCTCGGATTCATTTTCGAGGGCGGCGAGTACATGATGTTCTTCTACGCGTTCATCCTGCCGGTCTTGATGCTCGTCAAGTTCGTGCAGAGCGCGTTCGGTAAGCGCCAGGCCGCCTGAGAACCGGCCGTATCACCGGGATCACCGGGTTCGTGCGCGCCGCCGCGAAATGCGGCGGCGCGCACGCATGTCCGGGGCCGGTTCAGTGCGTGGTCGAGGGAGCCTCGTCCTCGTCCGCCTGGGGCTGCCGGCGGCGCAGGGAGACCCGGCCCGCCTTGGCCTTGTCCTCCGGGTGCTTGCGGACGTGCAGCAGGCTGGCGACGGTGGTGGCGGCCAGGACCAGCAGGATGACGCCGAGCGAGAGCGGCGTCGGGATCTCCGGCACGGACTTCGAGATGTCCTCGTGCAGGAACACCAGGATCAGCTTGACGCCGATGAAGGCGAGGATCACCGACAGCCCGATCGACAGGTAGACCAGCCGCTCCAGCAGGCCCTCGATCAGGAAGAACAGCGCCCGCAGGCCGAGCAGCGCGAAGGCGTTGGCCGCGAACACCAGGAACGGGTCCCGGGTGACGCCGAAGACCGCGGGGATCGAGTCCAGCGCGAACAGCAGGTCGGTGCTGCCGATGGCGATGAACGCCAGCAGCACGGGTGTCATGACCCGCTGCCCGTTCTCGTGGGCGAACAGCTTCCCGCCGTGGAAGTCCGTGCTGACCGGCATCAGCTTGCGGGCGCTCCGCACCAGGAAGTTGTCCTCGATGTCGGGGTCCTCGTTGCGGTGCCGGATCAGCTGGAGGGCCGTCCACAGCAGGACCAGGCCGAACAGCAGGAAGGTGAAGGAGAACAGGCTGATGGCCGCGGCCCCGATGGCGATGAAGATCGCCCGGAGGACCAGCGCGGCGGCGATGCCGAACAGCAGGATCTCGTGCTGGTACTGGGGCGGCACGCTGAACCGGGCCATGATGATCACGAAGACGAAGAGGTTGTCGACCGACAGGCTCTTCTCGACCACCCAGCCGGCGAAGTACTCGGTTCCGGCGGTCGGGCCGGCCAGCCACCACACCACGAGGCCGAAGCCGATCGCGATGGCGATGTAGAAGACCGACCAGAACGTGGCCTCCCGCAACCCCACGGCATGGGGTTTCCGCACGGCCACGAAGAAGTCGAAGACGAGCAGGAAGACGACCAGGCCGATCGTCGCGTACCACGCCCACATCGGTATATCGATCATGCCGATAGTCTCCCTGCCCCAGGCAAACCCCTATATAGGGCCCGTCGGGTTCGATATCTGTTCAAAAGCGGATGATCCAAACCGAGGGGGTCAGTAGACCAGGGCCTGGGCGTCCGGAGCGGAGATCTCCTCCACGAACGTGGGCGCACCGGCGATGCGGATGCCGGGGATGACGTCGTCCGGCCCGATGTCACGGCGGGCCGCGCACTGGGTGCACACCGTCACCCGGCCGCTCGCGAGCACGATGCCGAGCAGGTCGTCGAGCGGGGTCGCGTGCGGCAACGCGAACTCCGCAGCCCGGCCGGGCAGCCCGTACCAGGCCGACTCGCCGGTCAGCCACAGGGAGACGTCCAGCCCGGCGGCCACCGCGGCCGCGGCCACCGTGAACGCCTGGTTGCACCGCTCCGCGGCATCGGCTCCCGACGTCGCCTTGATCACCAATGATCTCGCCATAGCCGCACAGTAGCCGCTACCGGCCGGTGCACGGCCCCGGGCATAGACTTCCGGCCCATGGGCGGCATGGTGAACGCGGGGATGCTGGTGCTGGTACTGGCCGTGCTGGCGGCGCTGGCGGTCCTGCTCGTGGTCGGGCTGTCCCGGATCAAGTGATGCGCACTTCGCCGCCCCGGCGCGACGCGACTACCCTCGGCTGACATGCAGCCTGAGCCTCATCCAGACATCGAACCCCTGGCCTTCCTGCTGGGCGAGTGGGAGGGCGCCGGAGTCGGCGGCTACCCCACCATCGAGAGCTTCCGCTTCGGCCAGGAGATCTCCTTCACCCAGAACGGCAAGCCGTTCCTGATCTATCGCAGCGTCACCTGGCGGATCGACGACGAGGGTCACCTCGGCGCCCCGCTGGGCACCGAGACGGGGTACTGGCGCCCGCAGCCCGGCGGCGGGGTGGAGGTGGTGCTGGCGCACCCCACCGGCGTCGCGGAGATCTACGTCGGCGAGGTCACCGGAACCCGGGTGGAACTGCACACCGACGTCGTGGCGCGGACGCAGACCGCCAAGGAGGTCACCGCCGGGCACCGCCTGTACGGCCTGATCGGCGAGGATCTGGGCTGGGCGTACGACCTGGCCGCGATGGGGCAGCCCCTCACCTCACACCTGTCCGCGCAGCTCAAGCGTGTGAGCTAGGCCGGCTCTCGCGCAGCTTCCGGACGGCGAAGCGGACCACCGCCAGGACCAGCAGGGCGAGCACTCCCCAGGTCAGCCAGTTCGCGAACTTCTCGGCCTGCTGCCACTTCTCCCCGAGCACGTAGCCGATGGTCACGAACAGGGTGTTCCACACCGCGCTGCCCACCACCGTGTACAGGCAGAACCGGCCCAGCGGCATCCGTTCGGTCCCCGCCGGGATCGAGATGAAGCTGCGCACCACCGGGATCAGCCGGCCGAACAGCACCGCCTTGCGGCCGTGGTCCTCGAACCAGGCGGTGGCGCGTTCGAGGTCCCTGGGATCGACCAGCGGAACGCGGTCGGCCCAGCGGATCGCCCGGTCGTGCCCGAGGGCGGCGCCCAGCCAGTAGAGCAGCAGCGCCCCCGCGAGCGAGCCGGCGGTGGCGGCGACGATGACTGCGATGACGTTGACCTGCCCCTGGGAGGCGGTGAACCCGGCGAGCGGCAGGATCAGCTCGCTGGGCACCGGGGGGAACAGGTTCTCCAGGGCGATCAGCAGGCCCACGCCGAAGGCGCCCATCGTCTCGATCACGCTGGCCGCCCAGCCGGCGATTCCGGAGAGGTCTTGCTGGGAGGTCTGTCCGGAGGCGATCATGCGTCCGGGTCTTCCCGGCGGGGGGACGTTCATGCCGCGGAAAATGAACGGCCCCCGGACCTCCCGCCGTCGGCGGGGCGGTGGGCTGGACTAAGCCCACCCGTCCGGGGACCGGGTGTCTGCCTGGTAATCGCCGGTCGCCGTCGCGACCGGTGCGTTGCCGCCGGAGCGGCTGACCGAGGCGGGACGGCGACTAGCGGACAGCCACCTCGCGAGTCCGTTTGCCATACATGCTGGTGGACCACCTCCTTTCGCGCGTGCTTCGCACGTTATGCGAGGTCCCAGGGGGAGGCAAGTGATATTTTCCACCGCCCCCGCGTACCGCCCCGGGGAACATAGACTCGGAACATGTCGGAGACCTGGCAGGAGGAACTGCGGTCCCGGGGGTACCGGGTCACCCCCCAGCGGCAGCTCGTGCTCGAAGCCGTCAGCGTGCTGGAGCACGGCACTCCCGAGGAGATCTGCACCGAGGTGCAGCGCACCGCGCACGGGGTCAACATCTCCACGGTCTACCGCACCCTCGAACTCCTCGAAGACCTCGGGCTGGTCAAGCACACCCACCTCGGGCACGGCCCGCCCACCTATCACCTGGCCACGCACGCCGACCACGTCCACCTGGTCTGCCGGGGCTGCGGCAAGGTCACCGACGTCAGCCCCAGGGTCGCCGACGGCCTCATCACCGTCCTGCGCGCCGAGTACGGCTTCGAGACCGATGTCCACCACCTCACGGTCTACGGGGAATGCTGCGAGAACAGCCCGAGCGTGGGCTGACGGGCGGGGCTCGACGGCGGATGCCCGCGCGGACCGATGGAAACAGTCCGCGCATAGGCTGAAGGGCATGAAGAGCCCGCTGTTGCAGACGCCCGGAGCCGTGGCCGCCGAACCGCCGGACGAAGGGGTGGCGGCGCACTACGGCGAGCCGTTCCACGAGCAGCGCGCCCTGCTCGCCGGGACGGCGTTCGTCGACCGGAGCGACCGGGGCGTCGTCCGGATCTCCGGCCCCGACCGGCTGAGCTGGCTGCACAGCCTGCTCAGCCAGCACCTGGAGCGGCTGGAGCCGGGCCGTCCCACCGAGGCGCTGCTGCTCAGCCCGCACGGCCACATCGAGCACCACCTGTACCTGGTGGACGACGGTACGGCGGTCTGGGCGCACGTCGAGCCCGGCACCGCCCCCGACCTGGTCGCCTTCCTCGACCGGATGCGTTTCATGCTGCGCGTCGAGGTCGCCGACCTGACCGGCGAGTACGCGGTGGTCACCGGCGCCGTCGAGGGGGCCGGGCCCGACTTCCCGGACGTGGCCGGGACGACCCGCATCATCGAGCGCGCCCGGCTCGCCGAGCAGC
Source organism: Actinomadura craniellae (assembly GCF_003289645.1). Lineage (GTDB taxonomy): Bacteria > Actinomycetota > Actinomycetes > Streptosporangiales > Streptosporangiaceae > Actinomadura_D > Actinomadura_D craniellae. The sequence goes on from NZ_QLYX01000019.1 coordinate 25,885, forward strand.
CCGCACGGCCGGCCGGCCTGTGGGCGTACGAGGCGCTGCGCATCGCCGCCCACCGTCCCCGGCTCGGTCTGGACACCGACCACCGCACCATCCCGCACGAGATCGGCCTGATCGGCACCGCGGTCCACCTGGAGAAGGGCTGCTACCGGGGGCAGGAGACCGTCGCCCGGGTGCACAACCTGGGCCGGCCGCCGCGCCGCCTGGTCTTCCTGCATCTGGACGGCAGCGCCGACCGCCTGCCCGCCCACGGCGCCCCGGTGGAACTGGGCGGGCGGCAGGTCGGGTTCGTCGGCTCGGCCGCCCGGCACCACGAACTCGGCCCGATCGCGCTGGCTTTGGTCAAGCGCAGCACCCCGGTGGAGGCCGAATTGTCAGCCGATGGGGTGGCCGCGGCCCAGGAGATCGTCGTCTCCCCGGATACCGGCGCCAATGCGAAGATCGAATTTCGACAGCGGGCGGCGCGTCGCGGATAAAAACCCGTGCGGGGTGGGCAGGACTCCTACGTCTCAGAGTTGTCCGTCCCGGGCCGCGCAAAGGAGATCGGGCGAGGCCCTTCGAATGAGAAGGTGGTTCCTACGCAATGGTGGCGAACCAGGACAGGCGGGAACCGCCTCCTCTCACGAAGAAGGGGACGATGGGGCGACGACGGCGGCCCGGACGTGAGCACCCGTTCGTGTGGTGGATCGGTTTCGCCGTGCTCGGCATCGCGGCGCTGGCGCTGCGGTCGTGGCGACTCGCCCTGATCACCCTGCTCCTGTGGTGCCTGTACGAGTTTGCGCTGGTGCCCACGGTGTGCCGGGTGCGGACGCGCAAGGGCCAGTTCTGCCCGGAGCCCGCCCGCGGCCGGCTGTTCGCCTGCGGCACGTCCCACCAGCGGGTGAAGACCGACGCGCTGCGCCGCCTGGCCCGGCTGCCCGGAAAGCGGCGGTCCGCACCACCGGCCGACCCCAACCGCGACACCGGGGTGGTCGTCTACTCGGCGGAGGTGCGCGGCCGGCTGTCGCAGGAGGACCGTGCCTTCCTCGCGCTCGCCGCCGCCGGCACCGTGGTCACCGTGGTCGGCATGCTCTACGGCCTGACCTGAGCTCAGACGTCGATCACCAGGGTGATCGGGCCGTCGTTGACCAGCGCGACCCGCATGTCCGCACCGAACTCGCCGGTCTCCACCTTGGCGCCCAGCGCGCGCAGTTCCGCCACCACGGCGGCGACCAGCGGCTCGGCCACCGGGCCGGGCGCGGCGTCGATCCAGGACGGGCGGCGGCCCTTGCGGGTGTCGCCGTACAGCGTGAACTGACTGATCACCAGCAGCGGGGCGCCCAGATCCGAGCACGACCGCTCGCCGTCCAGGACGCGCAGCCCCCAGAGCTTGCCGGCCAGCCGGCGGGCCCGCTCGGGGGTGTCGTCGTGGGTGACACCGACCAGGACCAGCAACCCCGGGCCGTCGATCGCCCCCACCACCCGGTCGCCGACCGCGACGTTCGCCTGGCTGACTCGCTGGACTACGGCTCGCATGGAAAGGCATTCTGCCGGTATGGGAGCAACGACGCTCATCACCGTGGCGCCGACCGGCGCCGAGTCGGCCAAGGCCGACGCGCCGGCGCTGCCGGTCACCCTCGACGAACTGGTCGGCACGGCCCGCGAGTGCGAGGCGGCGGGCGCCGGAGTGATCCACGTCCACGTCAGGGACGAGCGGGCCCGGCCCACGCTGGACCCCGTGCGGTTGCGCGACACCGTCCAGGCGTTGCGCGAGGCCACCGGCCTGGTGATCCAGCTCTCCACCGGGGGCGCGGTCACCGACTCCTACGCGGACCGGCTGCGGGTGCTGGACGCCGCGCCCGACGGCTGCTCGCTGACCTGCGGGACGGTCAACTTCGGCGACGACGTCTTCATGAACCCCTGGCCGTTCATGGTCGAGCTCTACGAGCGCACCCGGGAACTGGAGATCGTGCCGGAGTTCGAGCTGTTCGACCTCGGCCAGGTGGCGGCACTGCACCGGCTGCTGGCCGAGTGCGGCCCACCGTACGGCGGGCGGGTGCACTGCGACCTGGTGCTGGGCGTGCCGGGCGGGATGCCGGGTGACGCGCGCAGCCTGGTGGCGGCGGTGCAGGCCCTGCCCGCCGGCGCCACCTGGTCGGCGACCGGGGTGGGGCGGACGAGCGTGCCGGTGCTGTTCGCGGCCCTGTCGGCCGGCGGGCACCTGCGGGTCGGCATGGAGGACACGCTGACGTTCGCCCGGGGGCGCCCGGTGCGGTCCAACGCGGAACTGGTGGAGCGGGCGGCGGCGCTGGCCGGACTGGCCCAGCGCCCGCCGATGCCGCCCGCCGAGGCCCGGGAGTTCCTGGGCGTCCGGAAGGGCTAGCTAGCCCTCCCTGCGCGAATCCTCCCGGCGGGCGGCCTCCTCCTCTTCCGGGTTGATCTCGTCGACGCGGTTGCGCTGCCCGGGGTCGCCCTCGATGATCCCGCCCGAGACGACCCCGCGGTGCGCGGCCTCCCCGCGGGAGTGGGTGTAGTCGGGTTTGCGCCGGGCGACGCGCATCAGGATGAACACCCAGGTGATGAGCCCCAGGACCACGATCAGCGGCCCCAGGAACAGCCAGTAGTTGTCCCCGATCGGGGATGGCTGGGCAAGGAACATGGACGGTACCTCCTCCTGCCCGGCCCTTACCCGGCAGGAGGGGTTGAACCTCCAGGTCAGAGGGCGCGGAACTGCCGCGACTGCGAGATCGCTCCGGAGACGGCGAGGGTGAAGGCGCGCATCGACTCGGCGAACTGGGACAGATCCCACTCGGCGGGTCCCTCGTACCAGTAGAGGTTGTCGGCGCCCTCGGCCCGCACCCCGGCGTCCTCGACCGTCTTGGCCCAGGGGCCGACCATGTCGAAGACCACGGCGTACGGCAGGTAACGGGAGAACAGCGCGATCCGCTGCTCGGACGCGACCCCCTCGGGCGCCTGCCCCCGGGAGAGGTAGGAGCGGAAGCCGATCGTGTGGGCGAGCACCGTGGAGCCGCGGGCCGTCTTGGCCGGCATGTACGGGCCGCCGAAGGTCAGCGCCGCGCCGCCGATGATGACCGCCAACCCGACCAGCGCCAGGTCGGTGAAGAGCGCGAGCCCCACGGTGCCGACCACGCCGAGCCCGGCCAGCACCATTCCGGCGGTGGTCCACCGGGTGCGCACCGAGTCGGGGCGCCGGGCGAACCAGCCCTGGGTGACGACGTCCTCGTACATCGCGCCGCGCACCCGGGCCAGCTGCCGGGCGAACGTGCCGCCGAGTTCCGCCAGCCGGACGGCGTCGCGGCCCTCGAACAGCGCGTCGAGCAGCGTCTGCTCGTAGGGCAGCAGGTCGTTGTGGCGCCGGTCGAGCTTGCGCAGCGTCCAGTCGAGCCGCTTGGTGGTGGCGCGGTCCTCCTCCTCGATCAGCAGGTAGCCGCGGACGGCGAGGTCGACGACCGTCGCGGTGACGTCGATGACGTCGGCCTGCTCGTCGATCAGCGTGCCGATCTGGCCCGGCCGGACGCCGTCCGGCGGTTCGAAGCCGGACTCGCCCGCGGGCCGGTCGCCCTCGGCGGCCTTCTTGCCGACCACCCGGGCGTCCCGGCCGCGCAGCAGGTACAGCACCCCGAACCCGCCGACCAGCAGGACGAGGAGGGCGAGCAGCGCGCCGCCGGTGACGGGGTTCACGCTGAACGCGGTGCTCAGCGTGCGCCGCTGCTCGTACAGCGGGCCCGCCCCGGTCATGCCGGCCGGGAAGCCGGCGGCGATGGTGAAGTGGTCGCCCGGCAGCATGTTCTGCTGGGTGAACTCGCCCTGGATGCGGGTGTGGTTGGTGAAGGACTGGCTGCACCCGATCAGGGTGCCGGGCATCCCCGCGAAGCAGTTGACGTTGCGGATCGCCGCGCTGCCCTGGACGGTGGCGCGGGCGCCCAGCACCGGCACGGACCAGTCGCCGACCACGGTCCAGCGCAGTTCCTCGGTCGAGCCCATCGGGGAGATGACGCCGCGCACGTCGTACTCCAGGACGACCGTGCGCGAGCCGTTCAGCGGGCGGGGGCCGGTCAGCCGGACCAGCGTCCGGTCGCCGTCGATCTCGGTGGTGACCGCGGTGGGCCCGCCGTCCTGGCTGGACGCGCGGACGTTCTCGACCCGGAACACCCGGTCCTGGGTGTCGCTGTGCCGGATCCGGGTCTGGAAGGCGCGGGTGAAGCCGCGCCCACCGTGGAACTCGTAGACGATGGTCTCCCGGGCGTGCGTCACGCCGTCGGGGCGGACGGTGAGCGCCACGTCGTCCTTGAGTACCCGGTCCTCGGCGGCGACCTGTTTCCGTTCGGTCTCCGGTGCCGCTGCGGACGCCGCCGGAACGGCGCCCGGCAGCAACCCGGCCAGTAGCAATGTGATGCATCCGGCGCGCACACCATGACCCCGCAAACGACCCCACATAGGGCCGAAGAGTAGCGGGCGGGCGGGCCCGGGCGGCCGCTAACGGCCCCTAGCCGGTCTGTCCATATCAGGACTCCACTCTGATGTGGGAGGATTCGAGCCCATGGCCGGTCATGTCCAACCACCGCGATCGGGTGGTGCCGTGGCGTCCCGGGAACCGGCCGGCTACACGCTGCCGCCCCGGCGGCGGCCCCGGACGACCCCCGGCGGCGGGGTGGTGGCCGGTCTGGGCATCGCCGCGCTGATCTTCGTCGGGGCGGCGCTGGGCATGGCCGTGTTCAGCGGGCTGGACCGCGGCCCGGCCGGCTTCGGCCCGAGCTCGGCCGAGCGGGTCGATCGGGAGATCGCCACCGGCAACCGGCTCTACCGCAGCGGCGAGCTCACCCCGATCGGCTGCCGGGCGCCGCGCATCGTCCCCGGCGACAACGCCTCGATGCGGCACTTCATGGAGACGCTGACGAAGTGCCTGGACGAGTCGTGGAGCCGCCAGTTCGACAAGGCGGACGTCGACTTCGCCCCGCCGCAGCGGATCTTCTGGACGGGCTCCGGGCGCAGCCCCTGCGGCTCGTACCCCAACCCCGGGGCCGCCGCCTTCTACTGCCCGGCCAACCGCACGATGTACGTGGGCGTCGAGCACATCATCGCCGCGTCGGGCGACGAGCCGGTGGGCAACTACGCGGTGTACGCGCGGGTGCTGGCCCACGAGTACGGCCACCACGTGCAGGACCGGGCCGGCATCCTGGCGTACGGCCACCAGGAGATGGAGCGCCCGGACGCGCAGGCGCGCAACGACGCCAGCCGCCGGATCGAACTCCAGGCCCAGTGTTTCGCGGGTGTGTTCCTCGGCGCGGAACGCGGCACGCTGCCGATGACCACCGCGCAGTACCAGGCGCTGATGGTCGACGTCCAGGGGCGGGGCGACGACAGCCTGCCGCCGGAGCGGCGCGACCACGGTTCGGGCCGCAACTACGCGGGCTGGGTCGACGCGGGTTTCCGCGAGCGCACCCTGGCCGTCTGCAACACCTGGACGGCCCCCGCCACGGACGTCGACTGAGCCGGGCGCGGAGCGGGCGGCCGAGGAGGTTCTTCCGGGCCGGACCGGGAGCTGAGTTGGCCGGGAGCTAGCACCCGGCGGTGGCCGGCCGGGTGGTCCGAGCCGCATAGTGTCCGGTATGACCAGGTCGCTGACCTGCTGGAAGATCATGAAAGCCCCGGCCCGGAGGGTGTGAGGGGGCTCACGGTAAAGTGCTAGCTGTTGTGCTTGCAATTGCAAGCATTTCGACGCAAGGTGGACATATGGCGAGTTCCAAGGTCGGCTCCGTCGGGGAGTACATCCGGGAGCACCGGCAGCGGGCGAAGATTTCGCTGCGGCAGTTGGCCGAGGTGTCGGGCATCTCGAACCCCTACCTCAGCCAGATCGAGCGTGGCCTCCGCAAGCCGAGTGCCGAGATCCTCCAGCAGATCGCCAAGGGTTTGCGGATCTCGGCCGAGGCCATGTACGTCCAGGCGGGGATCCTCGAGGATCGCGAGGCCGACAGCGACGTGCAGACCGCGATCCGGACCGACCTTCACCTGACGGAACGGCAGAAACAGGTTCTGCTCGACATCTACGAGTCGTTCCGCAAGGAGAACGGAGCCGAGCCCGCCACCGAAACAGCCTCAGTAGGGAAGGAAGCAGACGAATGACCACCATCACCGACCGGCTACGCGACAACAAGGCCGTCCACACCGTCGCCGGCGCCGGCGACCTCGCGGTGGAGAAGATCCGCGAGATGCCCGACCAGGTGACGAAGATCCGCGAGACCGTCGACCGCTACCAGGGCGAGGTCCGGGGGAACGTCGTCAAGATCCGGGGCGAGGTGCGCGACAACGTCACCAAGCTGCAGAGCCGGGTCGACGCCAGCGACCTGCCGGGTGCGGCGGTCGCGTACGTGACCCACTTCGGCGCCCGCACCGTCGAGGTGATCGACGACCTGGCCGAGCGGGGCAAGAAGGTCATGACCCGGGTGGAGCGCCAGGCCGCCACGCAGCAGCTGGAGGAGAGCGCCAAGCGCACCAAGTCCCGGGCCAAGGCCACGACCACCGAAGCCAAGAAGACCGCCAGGGCCGCCCAGCGCGCCACCGGCGACGCCGCCAAGAAGGTCGGCGACTGATCGCCCCCTCGACGGGGCGTCGCGAAAAGCCCGGCCGGAACCGTCCGGCCGGGCTTTGCACTTGAATAGGCTGAAACCCCTGGCGGCGGTGACGCCCCCTACGCGGCGAAAGTGGTGGTCATCGGTGGTGGACGGGCTCGTCTACTTCTTCTGGTTCCTGGCGATCGTGGCCTTCGTCTTCGAGGTCTGGGCCCTGATCGACGCCCTGACGGTGCCCGCGGGCGCCTATGCGGCGACCGACAAACAGAGCAAGAAACTCTGGTCGATCCTGCTCGTGGTGGCGAACGTGGTGGGGCTCGGCGGCGCGGTCGGGTTCCTGCCGTTGCTGTCGATCCTGCCGATCGCGGCGTTCATCATCGCGGCGATCTACCTCGCGGACGTGCGGCCGGCGGTCAAGCCGTACCGCAAGCGGGGCGGCCCGTCCAGTTCGAGCGGGCCGTACGGCGGCTGGTGATCACGGTGCCGCGGCGTTGACCGGCGGCGCGACCGGCGGCACTCCCCGCCGGGGCCGGTCGAGGCCGAGGGCGCGCAGGTCGGCGCCGAGCCGCCGGGCCAGGTAACGGTTGCCCGCCCGGGTGGGGTGGATGCCGTCGGGGAGCGTGTAGCGGGCGGCGTTGCCGGTGCCGAGCCGCACCGATCCGGTGATCCACCGCTCCCGTAGCGGGTCGATGAACGGCACGCCCAGCGAGGTCGCGACCTCGCGCAGGCCGTCGTGCAGGGCGTGCGCGCGCAGCGGCGGGTCACCGCCCCACAGCGGGCCCAGCAGCACGACGTGGGTGCGGGGCCAGTGCGCCTTGACGGCCGCCAGCAGCCGGCGGGCGGCGGCCGAGACCAGGGCCGGATCCTTGGTCCAGTCGTTGTGCCCCCCGGAGATCACGATCATGTCGGGGGCGGGACGCCAGGCCAGCTGGTCCCGGAACATCGCGGCGAAGTTCTTGTCGATCTGGCCTCGGGCCAGGTAGCCGGTGCCGCGCCAGCCGGCGATGACCACCTGCCAGCCCAGCGTGCGCGCGGTGTCGGCGGCGTAGGTCTGTTCGGGCGGGACGTCGCTGAGCCCGGCGGTGTAGCTGTCGCCGAGCACGAACACCACGGGTGGCTCCGGCGGTGCGGGCGGGGTCCGCGGGGCCGCCACCGGCGGCGCGGTGACCGCCCGGTCGGCTCGGGGGACGGGCGAGGCCGACGCGGCACAGCCGCACAGCACGAGGAACGCCGTCAGGGTGAAGGAGATCAGTCGGCGCAACGCGGCAGGACCTCTCTTGCTGAGCAGCCTGGCGGGGAGAGCCCGCGGCACGCGCGGTCTTCTGGGGAGATGCCAGATTTTATCCCGATGCGGGGGTGGTGGTGGCGACTTCGGGGGGTGCTGAAGGCGATAGATCCTTGAACTTTCAACCTTCTTCGTATGATGGCCCCATGACCGAACCGCGCTGGCTGAACGAGGAGGAGCAGCGGACCTGGCGGGCCTTCCTGTGGGCCTCCCAGCTCCTGCACGACTCGCTGGACCGCCAGTTGCAGCGCGACGCCGGGATCCCGCACGCCTACTACGTGATCCTGGCGATGCTGTCGGAGGCGTCCGACCGCTCCCTGACCATGAGCCAGGTGGCCGAAATCGCCCGGCTGTCGCCGAGCCGGCTGTCGCACGCCGCCGCCCGGCTGGAGGACAAGGGCTGGGTCGCCCGGCGGCGCAACCCCGAGGACGGCCGCCAGATCATCGCCACCCTCACCGACGCGGGCCTCGCCGTCGTGACGGGCGCCGCCCCCGGCCATGTCGCGCAGGTCCGCGGCGCCCTCTTCGACGCGCTCACCCCCGACCAGATCCGCCAACTCGGCGAGATCTTCGGAACCCTCCTGGAGCACCTCGACCCCGACGGCGAGCTCACGCCCGAGCCCTGACCCGCTCGGGCGTGCACCGGGGAACCGGGCCGGTCAGGCCCGGGCGGGGCCACGCTGGAAGAGGACGTAGAGCCAGGCGAGAGAGGGCACGAGGATCACCGCACCCGCGCCCAGCGCGATGAAGACGATCCGCAGCACGGCGTCGTGGGCCGCCGCGTCGTGCAGGCCGAGGTCGGCCAGGCCGGCCGCGCCCCACAGCACGGCCCCGACGGCGAGGCCCGCGGTGACCCGGACCGCCAGGTAACGGCGCCCGGCGAGCAGCACCAGCGAGGTCAGGCCGGCGGCCGCCGACAGCAGGATCAACGGCGAGCCCACCCCGAACAGCGCCGCCCCCGGCAGCGCGAGGACGCCCACGGCGACGCCCGCCGCCAGCGCCCGGGCCCGGAACCACCCGACGCTTCCGGGTGAGAGGCGGCGGGCGTCCCAGACGAGGTAGACGGCCGCGAGGTAGCCGCACAGCGCCGTCGTGAGCAGGCCGCCGTACAGCCCGGTGGGGCTCAGCCAGTCCGACCGGCCGGTGGCCAGGGCCGCGGCGACCGCCCCCATGCAGTACGGGGTCACCACCGAGGAGACCCCGAAGGTCCAGGCGTACCAGCGGCGTTCGGGTACCGCCTTGCTGAACACGAAGGTGCTGCCCCGGGCCACGATGCCCAGCGCCGCCAGCGAGAGCGGCACCCAGTGCGCGGTCATCACCGCGGCGAAGACGGGCGGGAAGGCCGTCCAGGTCATGACCATCACGAAGATCAGCCAGACGTGGTTGGCCTCCCAGAGCGGCCCCATCGCGTGTTCGATCACCGCGCGCTCGGCCGGCCGGCGGCGGGCCAGCAGGTGCCAGAGGCCGGCCCCGAAGTCGGCCCCGCCGAACAGCAGGTAGGCCGACAGCCCCAGCAGGATCAGTCCCAGCGCCGCGTCCGCGTAGCTCATCCGGCGAGTTCCTTCCGCTCGGCGGGGGCCGGGCGGCGCATCCGCCGCAGCACGCTGATCGTGGCCGCGCCCAGGACCGCGTAGACGGCGAGCACGACGTAGAGCCCGAAGCGCAGCCCCTCGGACGGGTTGACGGCCTCCTCGGTGCGCATCACGCCGTACACGATCCAGGGCTGCCGGCCGACCTCGGTGACCGTCCACCCGGCCTCCATCGCGATCGCCGCGAGCACGCCGGCGGTGGCGGCGGCGCGCAGGAACCACGGGTGCCAGGGCAGCGACTCCCGCCGCCGCCACCAGGCGAACGCCCACCAGGCGGCCAGCGCCAGCAGCGCCATCCCGATCACGATCATGATTTCGAAGGCGAAGCGCACCACCTCGGCGGGCGGGTGCACGTCGGCGGGGAAGGAGTCCAGCCCGCGCAGCGTGGCGCCCGCGTCGAAACGCAGCAGCAGCGACAGCGCGTTCGGGATCTCGAAGACCGCGAACTTGAACGGCACCCCGGCCTGGGTGTGCTCCACACCTTCCATCGCGGCGAACTTGATCGGCTGGTTGTCGGCGACGAACCGGACGGCCCAGTCGCCGACCAGCACCTGCAGCGGCGCGCAGACCGCGCCCAGTGTGAAGGGGATCGCGAAGCCGAGCCGGTGGTAGCGGTCGTCCCGGCCCGCCCGCCGGTCGCGCAGCAGGGCCACCGCGTACACCGAGGCGACGACGAACCCGCAGACCATGAGCGAGGCCAGCAGCAGGTGCACCGCCTGCACCGGGGTGGCCGGGTTGAACATCGCGGCCAGCGGGTCGACGTCGGTGACCTCGCCGTCCACCAGCCGGAAGCCGCGCGGCTGGTTCATCCAGGAGTTCACGGTGACCACGAAGGTGGCCGACAGCAGGCCCGCGATCACCACGGGGATGCCGGTGACGAAGTGCGCGACGGGCGACAGCCGGTCCCAGCCGTACAGGTAGACGCCCATGAAGACGGCCTCGATGAAGAAGGCGATGCCCTCCAGCGCGAAGGCGGTGCCGAACACCTGGCCGTAGGTGTCCATGAAGCCGGGCCAGAGGGTGCCCATCTCGAAGGACAGCACGGTGCCGGAGACGGCGCCGACCGCGAAGAGCACCCCGGCGGCCTTCATCCAGCGCCGGGCCAGTTCCCGGTAGACGGGGTCCCCGGTGCGCAGGGAGCGCCATTCGGCGAGGAGGGTGATCGCGGGCAGCCCGATGCCGATGCTGGCCAGGATGATGTGGAACCCGAGCGTGAACGCCATCTGGGTGCGCGCGGCGGCGAAGTCGGCCGGAGTGGCCGCCTCGGCGAGGAACTGGAGGGAGTCCATACCGCCCACCGTAGTACTACGACGCGTAGTACTACTAGTCGTAGTACTACCCGCCGTGGTGTGCTCTGGTCACTGGGCTACCCTTGGCTCCGTGAAAGGTCTGGGAGAGCTGGAACGCACCGTCATGGAGGTCCTCTGGGCCCGGCAGGACGCGGGTATCGAGGCCGCGACCGCCCGCGACGTCAGCCGTGCCCTGGCCGGTGACCGGGACCTGGCCCACACCACGGTCATGACTGTGCTCGACCGGCTGGCCAAAAAGAATTTTCTGCAGCGCGAGCGCGACGGCCGCGCCTGGCGCTACCGTCCGGTGGCGAGCCGGGAGGGCTACGTCGCTGAACTGATGCTCGGCGCCCTCAACGAGACCGGAGACCGTGACGCCGCCCTCGCACATTTCGTACGCTCGGTGTCGGACGGTGAGGTCGAGGTGCTGAGGCAGGCCCTCGACGCCATCACCCGAGATCAGCCAGACTGACCAGCGGGGAGGGGACATGACGGGAGCGCTGTTGCTGGGGGCCATCTCCGCGAGCACCGTGGCGGGCGCGGAAGTGCTGTCCCATGCCCGCTGGACCTGGCGCACGCCGCGCGTCGCGATCGCGCTGTGGCAGGCGCTCGGCCTGGCCTGGGGCGTCGCCACCATCGGCACGCTGCTCGCCTTCGCCCTGGCGCCCTACGGGCGGGGCATCGCCGGGGGGCTGCTGCTGCTCGGCGGCGACACCAGCCCGCTGGGCCCCCTGCACCTCGCCGCCCTGTGCACCGGGGTGGGGCTGGCCGCGGTGCTGCTGGGCATGCTGGGTTACGCGGTGTTCCGGGTCGCCCGGGCCCGCCGCCGGCACCGCGAACTGCTGGCCCTGATCTCCCACCGTGACTCCGCCGTGCCCGGCACCCTCGTGGTCGACCACCCGGGTGCCGCGGCGTACTGCGTGCCCGGCGTGCGCTCCGCCAAGGTCGTGGTGAGCGCCGGCACGCTGGCCCTGCTGGACCCCGCCGAGCTGGCCGCCGTGCTCGCGCACGAGCGGGCGCACGCCCGGGAGCGGCACGATCTGGTGCTGCTCCCGTTCGCCTCGTTGCGCCAGGTCTTCCCGCAGATCGGGCTGGTCGGACGCTGCCTCGACTCGGTCGAACTGCTGATCGAGATGCGGGCCGACGACCGCGCCCGCCGGCACCGCCCGGGCCGGGAACTGGCCACCGCGCTGCTGCGGTTCGCCGCGGCCCGGCCGGCGGTCGCCCCGTCCGGGACGCTCGCCATGGGCTCGGCCGAGGCGCAGCCGATCCTCGCCCGGGTGGGCCGGCTGATGGAGCCCGCCCCGGCGCACCCGGCGATCCGGGCCGCCGGCCTGGCCGCCGCCGTGCTGATCGCCGTGGTGCCGCCGCTGCTCTACGCGCTGCCGCACTGACGGTCACTCGTCGTCCGGCTCGGGCTCGTCCCGGGCGGTGAACGCCGCCGTCCACAGCGGCAGCAGCCAGTGCGCCATCAGCACCACGACCATGAGCCCGACCACCGGACCGGCAGACGGGTTTGCCGCGCTCTGCAGGTGGACACCGCTGATCGCCAGCGCGGCCAGCTGCAGGCCGAGGGAGGCGCGGTGGGCGAGGGTGCAGACCCGGCCGCGCTCGGCGAGCTGCCGCTCGTCCAGCACCCGGGCGCGCAGCTCCAGCAGGCCCCGGGTGGCGGCGTTCAGCATGCCGGTCACCACGCACCAGGCCGGCAGCAGGACCGCCAGCGCCAGCAGGAGCAGCACGGGCCCGCGGGCCAGGACGAATATCGCCAGGGTGGCCACGCTCAGCAGGACGCTCACGAGCACCAGCGACCGGCGCCGGGCCCGGGTGGCGATCGGGGCGCGTGCCCGCGGGTCATTCATGATCTTGAGCATGCGCTGGTCGTAGGCGGAGGGGCGCGTGGTGTTCATGCTCTTCCCTTCCCGGCTGACTGCTGCCGGTAGTCCTCGTCGGTGAGCGGCCGGAACGGCTCCAGGGAGAACAGCGCCTCCACCGGCAGGCCGAAGAACTCGGCGATCCGCAGCGCCATGTGCAGGCTGGGGTTGTACTCGCCCCGCTCGATGTAGCCGATCGTCTGGTAGTGGGCGCCGACGGCCGCGGCGAGATCCCGCCGGGACACCTTTCGCTCGGCGCGCACCATCGCCAGCCTGTTGTGCACCTGCTCGCTCATGTATAAGAAGTACTACATTCTGGGGGATAGTGACAACGGCCGGCCTCCGAAATGTCGTACGGGTGGTGGAGGATGGCCCCGGCGAAGGGAGCGGGCGTGGCGATGGTGCTGGACCGCAGGGCGCTGAACCGGGCGCTGCTGGAGCGGCAACTGCTGCTGGAGCGCCGGCACCTGCCGGCGCTGGAGGCGATCAGGCATCTGGTGGGGTTGCAGTCGCAGGCGCCCGGCCCGCCCTACGTCGGGCTGTGGAGCCGGCTGGCCGACTTCTCCTTCGACGAGCTCGCCGAACTGATCACCGACCGGAAGGCCGTCCGCGTCGCGCTGCTACGCGGCACGATCTTCCTGGTGGACGGGGACGACTGCCTCCGGCTGCGCCCGCTGATGAACGACTTCCTCGTCCGCAACCTGTGGGCCACCCACGGCACCGCCGGCCTGACCGGAGCCGACCTGGCCGAGGTCGCCGCGGCCGGCCGCGCCGCCGTGGAGGCCGAACCGCTGACCTTCAAGCGGCTGGGCGAGGCGCTGGCCGGGCGCTGGCCGGACAGCGACCCCCGCGCGCTGGTCCTGGCGGTACGGGCCACGGTGCCGCTGGTGCAGGTGCCGCCGCGCGGCCTCTGGGGCCGGTCCGGGCAGTCCGCGCACACCTCGGCCGAGTCCTGGCTGGGCCGCCCGCTGTCCGGCGAGGGGACGCGGGCCGAACTGGTCCGCCGCTACCTGGCCGCCTTCGGCCCGGCGACCGTCAAGGACGTGCAGACGTGGTCCAGCCTGACCGGGCTGGGCGAGGTCGTCGAGCGGTTGCGGCCCGAACTGCGCACCTACCGCGACGAGCACGGCCGCGAACTGTTCGACGTGCCGGACGGCCCGCTGCCCGACCCCACCGTCCCCGCCCCGGTGCGCCTGGTAGCGGGCTTCGACAACATGCTGCTCTCGCACGCCGACCGGGCCCGGGTGATCAGCGAGGCCGACCGCGGGCGGGTCTTCACGGTGAACGGGATCATCCGTCCCACCGTCCTGGTCGACGGGTTCGTGCACGGCAAGTGGGACATGAAGGCCGCCCGCGGCACGGCCACCCTGACCGTCGACCTCTTCCGGCCCGTCACCGAGGCGGACCGCGCGGCGATCCACGCCGAGGCCACCGCGCTGCTCGCCGCCGCGCACCCCGGCGCCGAGCCCACCGTGCTGGTCAGCGCAGGTCGATGACCCGGTTGGGGCACGCGGCCGCGGCGCGCTCCACGGCGGGACGCGCCGTGTCCGGGGGCTCCGCGAGCAGGAGCACCACCAGGCCGGTGTCCTCGTCCTGGTCGAAGACCTCGGGGGCGGTGAAGGCGCACTGGCCCGCGCCGCGGCACCGCTCGGGGTCGATGCGGACACGCATCACCAGGTCACCGGTAGCGCGCCCACCCCGTAGACGACCGACTCGTACCTGAAGGGGATCTCCTCGACGTCGCAGGCCAGGGCGAGCCCGGGAAACCGCTCCAGCATGGCGGTGAAGGCGATCTCCATCTCCACCCGGGCCAGGGTCTGCCCGATGCACTGGTGGGCGCCGAAGCCGAAGGCGATGTGATGCCGGTCCCCCCGCCCGATGTCGAACGTGTCGGGGTCGGCGAACCGCCGCTCGTCCCGGTTGGCCGACGGGATGTTGATGATGACCGCGTCGCCGGCCGGGATGGTCACACCACCGAGCACGACCTCCTCGGTCGCCACCCGCGACAACCCCTCGTGGACAATCGACGTGTGGCGCAGCAGTTCCTCCACGGCTGGCCGGACCAGCGACGGGTCGGCCCGGAGCGCGGCGAGCTGGTCGGGGTGCCGGAGCAGCAGGAGGGTGCCCAGACCCAGCATGTTCGCCGTTGTCTCGTGACCCGCGAGGAGCAGCAGCCGGGCCATCGAGACGAGCTCGTCGTGGTCGAGCCGGCCGGTGGCGACCTGCGCCGCGGCGACCCGGCTGAGCAGGTCGTCGCCCGGGTTGCGTTCCTTCTCGGCGGTGAGCCTGTCCATGTACTCGGCCAGCGCGCCCATCGCCTCCCCCGCCCGCTCCGGGGTGACCGCCGTGGAGATGGCGTCGTGGCTGTTGACCTGGAAGAAGTCGTGGTCCTCGTACGGCACGCCGAGCAACTGGCAGATGACCAGCGAGGGCAGCGGCAGCGCGAACCGCTCGATCAGGTCGGCCGGGGGACCGTGCTCGGCCAGTTCGTCCAGCAGCCGGTCGGTGATCTGCTGGATGCCGGGCCGCATGGCGTTGACCCGGCGGACGGTGAACTCCGAGGTGAGCATCCGGCGCTGCCGGTTGTGCTCGGGGTCGTCCATCCGCAGGAAGGACAGCATGCCGGGCGGGGTGGGCAGCGGGAGCAGCCGGGCGTAGTTCGGGTGCTGGTCGTCGGCGCTGAAGGACGGGCCGGCGAGCACCTCGCGCACGTCTTCGTAGCGCGACACCAGCCAGTGGGACGCGCCGCCGGCCAGGGTGACCCGGACGGGCGGCCCCTGCCGTAACGCCGCGTACTCGGCCGGGGGGTGAAAGGGGGTTCGCCTGGTCGGATAGGGAATGAAGTCCATCGCCCCGCTCCTCAGCCGTAGTGTGTCGGCAAAAGCACTTTATTTGGCGGGAGCCGAGGCGGCGAGGCAGATGAATATCTTCCCCAGGTGGTTAATCTCTGGCTCAATCGGTTATTGAGCTGGTGTTTTAGTTCCTGTAGGTGGGAGTGCATCGCGGTCGCAGGAATGGCTGAATCGTTGGTCGAGTGCCGGTTCCGGAACCGTTTCGATGGTACGGGAAACCCGGTGGAAAGGTACTCCTCCCCACCGGGCTTTCCGGTCAGGCGATGCTGTTGCCGCCTTCATTTTGCTCGTTCGGCTCAGGCTGTGCTGGTTGGCGCCTTCACCTCGCTCGTTCGCTGCGCGGACCGCTCGTCCCTCACGGCCCACTCCGCTCACTCCCTCGGCTCAGGCGGTGCTTGCCACCGCCTTCGCCTCGCTCGTTCGCCGCGCGGACCTGGCCCGGAGCGCGAGGAGGGCCAGCGGTATGGCCGCGCCGACCAGGGCCGCGCCGACGCCGAACGCGAGCCGGTAGCCGCCGGTCAGCGCCGCCGCCTCGGTGGTGCCCCCGGCCAGCAGCCCGTCCGTGCGGGTGGCGGCCAGCGTGGACAGGACCGCCAGGCCGAGCGCGCCGCCCACCGTCTGGGCGGTGTTGCACAGCCCGGAGACGAGCCCGGAGTCCGCCTGGGTGGCGTCCGACATGGCGAGCGCGGTCAGCGCCGGGATCGCCAGGCCGAAGCCGCTGCCCAGCAGCAGCGTCGGCAGCAGGTCGACCAGGTAGCTGCCCGACACCGGCAGCCGGGTCAGGTGGGCCAGCCCCAGCGCCAGCAGCGCCAGCCCGGCCAGCACCACGGCCCGCTCCCCGAACCGGGCGTTCAGCCGGGCCGAGAGCAGCAGCGTGACGGCGCCGATGACCAGTGCGGCGGGCAGCAGCGCCAGCCCGGCCTTGTTCGCGTCGTAGCCCAGTACCCGCTGCATGTAGAGGACGACCAGGAACTGGAACGAGAACATCGCGCCCACCATCAGGATCTGCACCAGGTTGGCCCCCGAGACGTTGCGCGAGGCGAACATCCGCAGTGGCAGCAGCGGCCGGGGCGCGGTCGCCTGCCGGGCGACGAACCCGGCCAGCAGCGCCAGCGACAGCGCGCCGAAGCCCAGCGTGTGCCCCGTGCTCCGCCCGCCCGACTCGATGATCGTGTAGACGGCCAGCATCAGCCCTGCGGTGACCAGCGCCCCGCCGAGCACGTCGGCGCCGGCGCCGAGGCCGAGCCCGCGGTCGGCCGGCAGCAGGCGCAGCGCCCCGACCACGGCCGCGATCCCGATCGGCAGGTTGATGAGGAAGATCGAATGCCAGCCGAAGGACTCGGTGAGCACCCCGCCGAGCACCGAGCCGATCGAGGCTCCGGCGGCGCCGACGAAGCTGAAGGCGCCGAGCGCCCGCGCCCGCTCCCAAGGGTCGGTGAACAGCGTGACGATCATGCCCAGGCTGACCGCGGAGGCCATCGCCCCGCCGGCTCCCTGGACGAACCGGGCGGCGATCAGCAGTTCCGGCCCGGACGCCAGCCCGCACAGCAGCGAGGCCCCGGTGAACACCGCCAGCCCGGCCAGCAGCATCCGCCGGCGCCCGAGCAGGTCACCCAGCCGGCCCGCCAGCAACAGCAGCCCGCCGAACGGGATCATGTACGCGTTGACGGTCCAGGCGAGGCCGGCGGGGGAGAAGCCGAGGTCGTGCTGGATGACCGGCAGCGCGACGGAGACGATGTTGCCGTCCAGGATGATCATCAGCATGCCGGCGCAGAGGACGGTGAGTGCCGCCCAGCGCGAGCGGCCAGGCGATAGGTCGGACATGGTCGCTCCCGAAATCCATGGTGCACGATTTGTTACGGGAGCCATGATTTGTTCCTGAGCAGGTCGAGCGGAAGAAGGCACTTTTCTGTCTCAGCGGAACATCCGTGTGACGGTCCAGCTCAACCGGGTCGAGCCCGTAAAAAGACCGGGTGTGCGGGCATCCCGGAGCATAGGTTGAGGGAATGCGCATCGTGCTGGTCGAGGGCGACATCACCGAGGAGCGGGTGGACGCCGTGGTGAACGCGGCCAACTCGTCGCTGCTGGGCGGCGGCGGGGTGGACGGGGCCATCCACCGGCGCGGCGGCCCGGAGATCCTCGACGAGTGCCGGCGGCTGCGCGCCTCCCACTACGGCGGCGGGCTGCCGACGGGCAAGGCGGTGGCGACCACGGCCGGTCTGCTGCCCGCCCGCTGGGTGATCCACACGGTCGGCCCGGTGTATTCGGAGTTCGAAGACCGCTCGGAACTGCTGGCCTCCTGCTACCGCGAGTCGCTGCGGGTGGCCGACGACCTCGGCGCGCGCACGGTGTCCTTCCCCGCGGTGTCCGCCGGGATCTACGGCTGGCCGCTGGACGACGCGGCGCGCATCGCCGTCCGCACGGTGGCGGCGACGCAGACACAGGTCGCCGCGGTCAGGTTCGTCCTGTTCTCCCCGGACGTCTACACGGCCTTCGATCAGGCCCTGGCCACCGTCCGCTGACCCTCCCCGTGGAGGCGCCCCGGATGCTGAAGGATCAGCTGGTGGGAGCGCTCAGCAGGGCGGATGCGGGAGGATTCGTCCCGTGGCCCGAGTGCGCAGACCCGAGGGGGAGATCACCCGCGGTACCACGGCGCCGAACCGGCTGCGCCGGGTCGACCGCTGGATCGCCGACGTGCACGGGCACCGGCTGCGCTCCGCCGCCCGCCCGCTGGTGGTCGATCTCGGTTACGGCGCCTCCCCGATCACCACCGTCGAGCTGCACACCCGGCTGCGCGCCGTCCACTCCGGCATCGAGGTCGTGGGGCTGGAGATCGACCCGGCCCGGGTCGCCGCCGCCCGCGCCGCGGCCCGGCCGGGGCTGTCGTTCGCGCCGGGCGGGTTCGAGCTCCCGGTGGACCGGGCGCCGGTGCTGGTGCGGGCGTTCAACGTGCTGCGGCAGTACGACGAGGCGGCGGCCTGGCGGGCCTGGGCGGGCCTGTGCGGCCGGCTGGCGCCCGACGGGGCGCTGGTCGAGGGCACCTGCGACGAGATCGGCCGCCGGGCCTGCTGGGTGACGCTCGGCCCCGAGGGGCCGCGGACGATCACCTTCGCCGCCCACCTCGCCTCGCTGGCGCGCCCCTCGGACCTGGCGGAGCGGCTGCCCAAGACGCTGATCCACCGGAACGTGCCCGGGGAGCGGGTGCACGCGCTGCTGGCCGCCCTCGACCGCTGCTGGGCGACCGCCGCCCCGCACTCGGTCTTCGGCGCCCGCGCCCGCTGGATCGAGACGGTGGCCCTCCTGGCGGCCGACCACCCCGTCCGGACCCCCCGCCGCAGGCGCCGCCTGGGCGAGCTCACCCTGCCCTGGTCCGCGGTCGCCCCGTAAAGCGCCCGCCCCGGCCGGTGGAGCCGCCGCTCAGCGGGGCGGCTCTTTGTGGATCTTGTAGGGGGCCGCCTGCACCCGGGGCTGGACGTCGATCCGGTCGATGTTCACGTGCGGCGGCCGGGTGACCGCCCAGGCGACGCAGTCGGCGACGTCCTCGGCGACCAGCGGCTCGGGCACCCCCGCGTAGACCGCCTCGGCCCGCGCCGCGTCGCCGTGGAACCGCACCAGCGAGAACTCCTCGGTCTTCACCAGCCCGGGCGCGACCTCGGTGATCCGCACCGGCCGGTCGACCAGTTCCAGGCGCATCACCTCGTTGACCGCCGCGGCGGCGTGCTTGGCCGCGTTGTATCCCGCGCCGCCCTCGTACGGGACGTGGGCCGCCAGCGACGTGATGTTGACCACATGGCCGGCCCCGCTTTCGACCAGCCGGGGCAGCAGGGCCTTGGTGACCCGGAGCAGGCCGAGCACGTTGGTGTCGTACATCGCCTGCCACTCGGCGGGGTCCGCCTCCGCCACCGGATCCAGACCGAACGCGCCGCCCGCGTTGTTGACCAGCACGTGGCAGCCGCCGACCGCCGCGGCCATCTCGTCCACCGACTTCTGGGAGGTCACGTCGAGGGGGACGACGGCCACGCCGTTGCGCCGGCCGGCCGGATCGGACCGTTCGATCTCCGCCGCCAGCGCGTCCAGCCGGTCCCTGCGGCGGGCCGCCAGCACCACGTTGAACCCCTCGGCGGCCAACCGGCGGGCCGTTGCCGCGCCGATGCCGCTGCTCGCTCCTGTGACCAACGCCGTCTTACGCACCCCTCCATTCTCACAGGTACCTTCTGCAGGGATGTCCCACATGTACTCGTGTGGTCGGAGATGTCGGGGGAACACGTCGCTCGACCCATAGGTTGCCTTTACCGGAGGTGGTGCCTGTGCCGCGCCAAATCAGGCGGGTCGCCACGATCAGCGTTCACACGTCGCCACTCGACCAGCCGGGAACCGGCGACGCGGGCGGCATGAACGTCTACATCGTCGAGGTCGCCCGGCGGCTCGCCGCCCGCGGGATCGAGGTGGACGTCTTCACCCGGGCCACCTCCGCGAACCAGCCCCCGGTGGCCGAACTCGTCCCCGGCGTCCAGGTGCGGCACGTGCAGGCCGGCCCGTTCGAGGACCTCGACAAGACGGACCTGCCGGCCGAACTGTGCGGGTTCACCTCCGCCGTGCTGCGCGCCGAGGCCGCGCACGACCCCGGGTACTACGACCTGCTGCACACCCACTACTGGCTGTCCGGCCAGGCCGGGCTGTCGGTCAAGCGGCGCTGGGGCGTCCCCCTGGTGCACTCGATGCACACCATGGCCAAGGTGAAGAACGCCGCGCTGGCCGCGGGCGACAGCCCGGAGCCGGCCGGCCGGGTGCTGGGCGAGCAGCAGGTCGTGGAGGCGGCCGACCGGCTGGTGGCCAACACCGCCGAGGAGGCCCGGCAGCTGTCCGACCTGTACGGCGCCGACCCGCGCCGGGTGGCCACGGTCAACCCCGGGGTCGACCTCTCGACGTTCCGGCCGGCCGGCACCGCCGAGGTGCGGCGCCGGCTGCGGCTGCCCGGCGACGCGTACGTGCTGCTGTTCGTCGGCCGGATCCAGCCGCTCAAGGCGCCCGACGTGCTGCTGCGCGCCGCCGCCCGGATGCTCGCCGACCATCCGGAGCTGCGATCACGGCTGGTCGTCGCGGTGGTCGGCGGCCCCAGCGGCGCCGCCCGCTCCCGGCCCGAGGAACTGCAGAAGCTCGCCACCACGCTGGGCGTCGCCGACGTCGTCCGGTTCGAGCCGCCGGCCCCGCAGGCCGCGCTCGCCGACTGGTACCGCGCCGCCGACGTGACCGTGGTCCCCTCCTACAGCGAGTCGTTCGGCCTGGTCGCGGTGGAGTCCCAGGCCTGCGGCACGCCGGTGGTGGCCGCCGCGGTGGGCGGGCTGCGCACCGCCGTCGACCACGGCGGCTCGGGAATCCTGATCCCCGGTCACGATCCGGCCGACTACGCCGCCGTGCTGTACGACCTGGCGGCCCGTCCCGGGCTGCGCGACCGGCTCGCCCGCGGCGCGGTGCGCCATGCCCGCGCGTTCGGCTGGGACACGACCGTCGACCGCCTGCTCGGGGTGTATACCGAAGCGATGGAGCGAATCGAGATCCCCGCATGAGCGGGCCCGAACAGGTCATCCGGGAGACCCTGGACGAGGCGGAGCTGGAGTACGAGTGCCCGCGCCCCGGGGCGTTCTTCGTCAAGCTGCCCGGCAAGCACAAGCTCGCCACGATGACCTGGCTGATCGTGGGCGACCACAGCCTGCACGTGGAGGCGTTCTTCTGCCGGCAGCCGGACGAGAACCACGCGGACTTCTACCGGTTCCTGCTGGAGAAGAACGGCCGGATGTACGGCGTGGCCTTCACCCTCGACCCCACCGGCGACGTCTACCTCGTCGGCCGGGTGGCGCTGGGCTCGATCACCCCCGACGAGGTGGACCGGCTGCTGGGCTGCGTGCTGACCTACTCCGACGAGAACTTCGACCGGGCGCTGGAACTGGGGTTCAAGACGTCCATCCAGCGCGAGTGGGAATGGCGGGTCAAGCGCGGCGAGAGCCTGGCCAACCTGCAAGCGTTCGCCTCCTTCGCGGATCCCGACCGCCGCTGAACCCGGCCGCCCCGGCCGGGTTAAGCTCGTGCGCATGGCGACCCTGGTTTTGCTGCGGCATGGCGAAAGCGTGTGGAACGCGGAGGGCCTGTTCACCGGGTGGGTGGACGTCGATCTCTCCGGCAAGGGCGAGAGCGAGGCGGCGAAGGGCGGCGAACTGCTGCTGGACGCCGACATCACGCCCGACGTCGTGCACACCTCCCTGCTCAAGCGGGCGATCCGCACGGCCAACATCGCGCTGGAGGAGGCCGACCTGCTGTGGCTTCCGGTGCGCCGGTCATGGCGGCTGAACGAGCGGCACTACGGCGCGCTGCAGGGCAAGAACAAGGCCCAGACGCGCGAGAAGTTCGGCGAGGAGCAGTTCAAGGTCTGGCGCCGCTCCTATGACATCCCGCCGCCGCCCATCGCCGACGACGACTCGCTGTCGCAGGTGAACGAGCTGCGTTACGCCGGCCTGCCGTCCGAGCTGATCCCGCGCACCGAGTGCCTGGCCGACGTGGTCGACCGGATGCTGCCCTACTGGTACGACTCGATCGTCCCCGACCTGGCCGCCGACCGCACCGTGCTGATCGTCGCCCACGGCAACTCGCTCCGTGCCCTGGTCAAGCACCTCGACGACATCTCCGACGAGGCGATCGCCGAGCTCAACATCCCCACCGGCATCCCGCTGGTCTACGAGCTCGACGACGACTTCGCCCCGCTCAAGCGCGGCGGCGAGTACCTCGACCCCAAGGCCGCCAAGGCCGCCATCGAGGCCGTCAAGAACCAGGGTGCCGCCAAAAACCAGGGCGCCGGCAAGAAGAGGAAGTAGCCGACGAAAGCGGGGGCCGGGCGTGCGCCCGGCCCCCGCTCCGATCCTGGCTTCCTAGTCCTGGATCTCCTCGGCACGCTGCCCGGTGACCAGGTACACCACGTTCTCCGCCACGTGGACGGCGTGGTCGGCGAAGCGCTCGAAGTAGCGGCCGGCCAGCGAGATGTCCACGGCGGGTTCGACGCCGTACTTCCACTTGGGCGACAGCATGCGGTCGAACAGCTTGCGGTGCAGCCGGTCCATCGCGTCGTCGTCGGCGTCGAGCTCCAGGCCCATGTCGACGTCGCGGGAGGCCACCACGCTGCCCGCCTTGGCGATCATCCGCTCGGCGATCTGGCCCATCTCCAGGACCAGGGCCTGCAGCTCGGGCGGGACGGCCGATTCGGGATGCCGGCGCCGGGCCGTCTTGGCCAGGTGCACGGCGAGGTCGCCCATCCGCTCCAGGTCGCCGCTCATCCGCAGCGAAGTGATCAGCATGCGGAGGTCGCCGGCGACCGGCTGCTGCCGGGCCATGAGGTCGAAGACGGTCTCCTCGATCTCGGCGTCGATCTTGTTGACGTGCTCGTCCCCGCTGATGACCTCTTCGGCGAGGCGGAGATCGGCATCGAGGAGGGCGGTGACGGCCCGGGCCATGGCGGACCGAACAAGCCGGGTCATCTCGACGAGCTTGTCCGAAATACCGTCAAGTTCCTCGTGGTAGGCGTCGCGCAATGGGAGTCCTTCGTTCGCGGCCGGGTGCAACCCGCAGATGTCCAGTGCAGAGTGTGCCGGACAGTTGTGAACCGACCCGGATAAGGAGGTGAACTTTGGACGAACGTGCCAGCTTCTCATGCCGCCTTGGTGCAGTGGCACGCTGACCTCCGCTTACGATCCGTGGTGTGGACGTGGAGGTCGTCGCAGGTCTGGCCGGACTGGTGGGTCTCGCCACCGGCCTGGCAACCGGATTGGCGGTGCGCGTGAGCGAGTGGGCCCAGCAGGCAGAGCGGCCCGCCGCTCCGCAGACCAGCGCGCTCCCGGCCGGAATCGCCTCGGTCCTGAGCGTCCTGCGCTCGTCGGCGGTGGTGGTCGACGCCGAGGACCGGGTGCTGCGCGCCAGTTCGGCCGCGCGCGCCTTCGGAATGGTCAGCGGCGACCGGCTGGTCGTCGACGAACTGCTGGCCATGGCCAGCCTCGTCCGGCGGGACGGCGAGATCCGCGAGATCGAGGTCCAGGTGGGCTCCTCGCGCCGGAGCCGGGCCGAGGGGCGCTGGTTCACCGTCCGGGTCGCCCCGCTCGGCTCGAACGGGCTGGTGCTCGTCCTCGCCGAGGACCTGACCGAAATGCGGCGGGTGGAGGCGATCCGCCGCGACTTCGTGGCCAACGTCAGCCACGAGCTCAAGACCCCCGTCGGCGCGCTGTCGCTACTCGCCGAGACCGTCGAGGGCGCCGCCGACGACCCCGAGGCGGTGCGCAGGTTCGCAGCGCGCATGCAGATGGAGTCCGTCCGGCTGAACAACCTCGTCCAAGACCTGATGACGCTGTCGCGCGTGCAGGGCGCCGAGCCGCTGTCCGAGCCGCGGCCCGTGGCGCTGGACGGGGTGTGCGCCGAGTCGCTGGACCGCTGCCAGATCAAGGCCAGCGCCAAGAACATCGAGCTCACCATCGCGGGCGAGGAAGGGCTTCGGGTACGCGGCGACGAGGAGTTGCTGACCACGGCGCTACGTAACCTGGTCGACAACGCCATCGCCTACAGTCCGGAGAACACCAGGGTCGTGATCATGACCAGCACGACCGATGATGGGTTCGTGGAGATCACCGTCACCGACCAGGGGATCGGTATCCCCGAGTCGGACCTGGAACGCATCTTCGAGCGCTTCTACCGGGTCGATCCGGCCCGTTCCCGCCGGACCGGCGGCACCGGGCTCGGCCTCGCCATCGTCAAACACGTCACCACCAAGCACGGCGGCGAGGTGACGGTGTGGAGCAAGGAAGGATCCGGCTCCACCTTCACCCTGCGCCTTCCGCTGCTCAGTCCCCCATCCCCCCAACCCCAGAGCAGCACAGCATCGGGGAAAGACACCGTACGGGAGGCCACACCGTGACCCGCGTGCTCGTCGTGGAAGACGAGGAGTCGTTCAGCGACGCACTGTCGTACAACCTGCGCAAGGAAGGGTTCGAGGTCGCGGTCGCGGCCACCGGCCCCGACGCGCTGGAGATCTTCGAGCGGAACGGCGCCGACCTGGTGCTGCTCGACCTGATGCTGCCCGGCCTGCCCGGTACCGAGGTCTGCCGCGAACTGCGGGCCAAGTCCAACGTGCCGGTGATCATGCTGACCGCCAAGGACAGCGAGGTGGACAAGGTCGTCGGGCTGGAGCTCGGCGCCGACGACTACGTCACCAAGCCGTTCTCCACCCGCGAGCTGATCGCCCGGATCCGGGCGGTGCTGCGCCGCCAGGGCGAGACCGAGGAACTGGCCCCCGCCATCCTGGAGGCCGGCCCCGTCCGGATGGACGTGGAACGTCACGTGGTCAGCGTGAGCGGCTCGTCGGTCCAGCTTCCGCTCAAGGAGTTCGAGCTGCTGGAGGTGTTGCTGCGCAACGCCGGCCGGGTGCTGACCCGGATGCAGCTCATCGACCGGGTCTGGGGCGCCGACTACGTGGGCGACACCAAGACCCTCGACGTCCACATCAAGCGCCTGCGGGCCAAGATCGAGCCCGCGCCGTCCGCGCCCCGCTACATCGTCACCGTCCGCGGCCTGGGCTACAAGTTCGAGCCCTGATCGCCTGAGCCGGGGCGGCACCCGCCGCCCCGGCCGCGCATCGCGTCAGTGACCGCCGTCGGCCGGCGGCGCACCGGCGCCGGGCGACGCCGGCCCGCTCGGCGTGGCCCCGGGGTCGCTCGGGGCGGCTCCGTGACCGGCCTCGGTTCCGTGACCGGGGGCCGGCGTGGACGGGCTCGGCGCGGCGGAGGCCGACACCCCCGGGACGGGCGAGTAGGTGGTGTACTCCTTCTGCCACGGCACCACCGGGACGAGGACCTTGGTGGACCCGGACTTCTCGAAGCGCAGCGTCAGCTCGATCGAGTCGCCGCCCCGCAGTTCCCCGCTGAGGCCGGTGAGGACCACCTGCGGCCCACCCGCGGCGGCGGCCGGCGGAGCGGGCGCGACCGCACCGGCCGCGCCGGGCGAAGGCGAGGGAGAGGTCGCGCCGGGCGAGGGCGAGCCGGAGGCGTCTGGGACGTTCGTGCGCGGCGAGGCGGCGGACGTGCGGGGGGCGCGCTGCGCGACGGGAGTGCGGGAGGCGCCCTGCTCGGTGGGCGTCGGCGCGGCGCCGGCCTCGGTGCCGCCGGTCAGCTCGACCCGGGTGGCGGGCGGCAGCGCGACCGAGCCGTCGGAGATCCGGAAGCCGGAGAAGGCGGGCGAGGAGACCGAGACCAGCCTGTCGGGCCGCCCCGCGACCTGGTTGATCAGCGAGGCGTAGACCGGCAGGCTGGCGCCCGCGGTGAACGTCTCGCCGGGCCGCGGGCCCAGGACGAACAGGTTCCGCACCGCCATCTGCGCGGGCATCTTGCCCTGGGGCAGCGTGACGTTGACGCCCTCGGTGAGCCGGTCGGGCATGGCGGACTGGGGCGTGTCACCGGCGCCGCAGCCGGAAATCACCGGCGCCATGGCGACGGCGCCCGCGACGGCGAGCACGACCATTCGGCGGCTGTTGCGGATCACGGCGTCGATCTCCTCGGAAACGGGGGCCAGAGCACGCGCGGGCGCGCGGGGATCACCAAAGGTGAAGCGTAGCGAGATCACCGCGCCCCCCGCGCCCGGGGTCCCCGACTCGTCGCGCTCAGGGCCGGCTGGGCCGGGTCAATGAGCGGAGGCGCTCGGTCAGGACGGAGTCCGCGGTCGGGGTGATGACGGCGCCCACCACGGCATCGGTGTGCACGAGGACGGCACTCGGGGCGGCACCGGGAACCGGACGGTACGTCGCGGCCAGCACGTTGCGCTCGTCGCCGACCACGACGACCTGCCCCGGCGGTGTGCGGCCGGCCAGGCCGCGCAGGTCCGCGGCGGCCTTCCCGGCGGGCCAGCCCGATCGCCGGTCGGCCGCCAGCCAGAACTTCAGGTTGAGCCGCCGGGTCTGCCCGGCCAGACCCGCCACCAGGTTCTCGCACCGGCAGTCGGGCGGCACGATCATGATCACTCCGGGTGCGACGTCGCCCACCGGCCGGGCGCGCCCGGCCACCGTGACCTGGGCGGCGGGCAGCGGGCCGCCGATGCCGCCGGGCGGGGCCGTGGGGTCGCGGAGCGTCGAGGTGACGGTGGGCCGGGGCGAGGGGCGCGGGGTGAGCGCGGCGAAGATGGCGCCGCCGGCCACCGCGATCAGCAGCGCGATGGCCAGGGCCGGGGCGGCGAGGCCGAACCGGGCGAACGGGCCGAACACCCGGCGCAGCCGGTCTTGCCGCCGGCGCCGGCGTTCCTCTCTGCGGTAGGCGAGCACCTCGCGGTCGAGTTCGCGGGCATCGTCGGGGATGACCACGTCGACATGGGGCAGCCCGTAGTCGTCGCGCTCCGGGTCGCCGCCGTCAGGCCTCACGCCGCACCTCTCATGCCGGCTCATGCCACATCGCCGCTCGCCGCCGGGCCGCCGGTCCGGCGCCGTCGCGTTCGCGGCGCCCGTCGGCACCCGCCGCGCCGCCCTCGGGGTGTACCCGGACGATGCGACGGTTCACCTCCAGTATGGGCCGGTTCCGGGCCGGTCGGCAGCGGGCACACCAAGGTCGTCGGCCGGATTTCGACGCGCCGCCAACGGAGCTGTTGCAGAACCGTTTCGATCGTGTTTCGTTATCAAGGGAGTGTCCGAAAGGGCATTCGATGCACCGATCGACAACTTTGTCAAGACCCCAATTAGGGGGCTGACCTGCGCATATGTACGGAACGTCGGTGCGGCCACCGTGCGGCGCGTGCTACCCTTGTTTCTAGCGGAAGGGGTACTTGTCACATGACTTTCACGGTCGGCGACACCGTCGTCTACCCCCACCATGGGGCTGCTCGGATCGAAGACATCGAGACTCGCACCATCAAGGGTGAGGAAAAGACCTACCTGGTCTTGAAGGTCGACAAGGGCGACCTGACAGTACGTGTCCCGGTCGAGAACGTCGAGGAAGTCGGCGTCCGCGATGTGGTCGGCCAGGAAGGTCTTGAGAAGGTCTTCGAGGTGCTTCGCGCACCGTACACCGAAGAACCGACCAACTGGTCCCGGCGTTACAAGGCGAACTTGGAGAAGCTCGCCTCCGGTGACGTCAACAAGGTCGCCGAGGTCGTCCGTGACCTTTGGCGTCGCGACAAAGAGCGCGGCCTGTCGGCCGGAGAGAAGCGCATGCTGGCCAAGGCCCGGCAGATACTGGTCAGCGAACTCGCGCTGGCCGAGAAGACCAACGAGGACAAGGCCGAGGCCTTGCTCGACGAGGTTCTGACCGGCTGAAGCGAGTGGACACGAGAATTCCACGGGTGGGCGTCGGAACCGACGTCCACCCGTTCGCTTCCGGTCGCCCGCTCTGGGTGGCCGGTCTGCTCTGGCCCGGCGAGGGCGACGGCCCGGCCGGGCACTCCGACGGCGACGTCGCGGCACACGCGGCCTGCGACGCCCTGCTGTCCGCCGCCGGGCTGGGCGACCTGGGCGCCGTCTTCGGCACCGCCGACCCGCGCTGGTCCGGAGCCTCCGGCACCGACCTCCTCCGCGAGGTGGCCCGCCTGCTCGACGCCGACGGCTGGACGATCGGCAACGTCGCGATCCAGGTGATCGGGAACCGCCCGAAGATCGGCAAGCGGCGGGCCGAGGCCGAGAAGGTACTCGGCGAGGCGATCGGCGGCGCCCCGGTGAGCCTCTCCGCCACCACCACCGACGGCCTCGGCCTCACCGGCCGCGGCGAGGGCATCGCCGCCATCGCCACCGCCCTGGTCCTCCCGCCCGCCTCCTGACCTGCGGGAAAGCCCCGGACCGCGCTGAGCCGCCGTTGCCCTGTGCTGTCCTGCCCGCCTCCTGGCCCATGGGGAGCCGGGGACCCCGCCTTGCCGCCGTCGCCGGCGTTGCCCCGTCCGCCTCCTGGCTCGCGGAGAGTCGGGGAACGAGTCTTGTCGCCGTCGCCTGCGTTCTCCTGCCTGCCTTCTGGCTCGCGGGGAGTCGGCGACCGTGCCGAGCCGATCTCCAGGCGTCCGGGTCAGTCGCGCGGCGGGGTGGGTGAGCTGCGGAACTTGCTGGAGGGCGGGGTGGAGTCGTCGCCGCCGTCCGGGTCCTCGGCGCGGTCCACGGCCGCCCCGTCGGGGTCGGAGCCGTCCAGGGCCGGGTCGGAGAGGGTGGGCAGCACCATGTCGGGCTGTGTGGTCGAGCCCCGGCCACGCTGCGGCCGCCGCACCAGTTCCACATCGGTCGGCAGGCTGGCGGGCGGCACCGGCCGGGGGTCGCGGGCGAGGTCGGCCCTGCGCTCGGGAATCGGCGGCTCCTCGGGAGCGGTTGGCTCCGCGGGGTCCAGCCAGGCGTCCTGGCCGGTCAGCGGCCGCCACCCCTCGTCATCCTCGCTCTTCGAGCCACCTGAGCCGCCTGAGCCGCCCGCGCCGCCCGCGCCGCCCGCGGCACGGGCCGGCTTCGCCGGCTCGTCCGTGCCGGGCAGGTCGTCCCAGCGGGTAGCCGAGGGGTCGGGGCTCAGGCCGAGGACGTCGTCCCAGTCTGTGCCCGTCCTGCCCGCCGCGCGGGGCTCGTCGTCCCCGTCGGTGTCTGTCCTGCCCGGCCGGCGGGGCTCCTCGTGGTCGGGCCGGGTGGCGGGGGCGTCGTAGAGGTCGGGCACGATCGAGTACGGGGTCGGCGGGGTCGTGGTGCTGTCGTCCTCGGCGGGCTCGCGGGGGGCGGGAACGCGCGGTTCGGGCTCCCGTTCGGGCAGGCCGGGGATCAGGTCGCCGGGTTCCTCGGCCGGAGGGGGCTCCGCGGCCGGGCGGCGGGCGAGCCGGAACATGCTCAGCCACAGCCAGACCGCGATGACGAGCATCGCGTGCGGCGCCCCGGCCACCCCGGCCCGCAGCGGCTCGTCCGGCAGCGACCCGTACCCGTGCAGCGCGCGCTGCACGCTGGCCGCACCGGTCCCGCCGAGCAGCGCCAGGAGCAGCACCCAGCGGATCCAGCGCGACCACCAGCGGGCCCGCCAGGCGACTACGAGGGAGCCGATGGTGACGGTGATCAGCGCATCCACCATGATCGGGTATGCGGGGGCCCAGCGGCGGGCCGCACCGCCCTCGATGGCGAGCGTCCGGAGGTCGTCGTAGGTCAGCACGTAGGTGGCGCCGGCGAGGACGGCGACGCCGAGACCGGCGGACACGGTGAGCAGCCGGGAACGCCGGCCTGCCTGCGGGTTGGTACTCATCCGGGCTCATCTCGGGGGGCGGGACGGGGGAGTCTCCCCATATCTTGTCCGCGATCATCGTGCACCATGCACTCCGCGGCCATGCGGCGTGTCGTGGCATATCACCCCGCGTTGAGGTCGACGTACGGTTAAGAAGAGGTCCCGAACAGGAGGCGACGATGCCGTTCTACCGGGTTGTGGGCGAGGTGCCCCGCAAACGACATGTGCGGTTCCACCGTCCAGACGGCGGGCTGTACGCGGAGGAGCTGATGGGCGAGGAAGGGTTCTCGTCCGACTCCTCCCTGCTGTACCACGAGCACCCGCCTACGGCGATCGTGAAGAGCGAGGGCGTCACCACGTCGCCGGCGACGCTGACGCCCAACCACCCGCTCCGGCCGCGCGCCTACCGCACCCAGGAGCTGTCGCCGGGCGGCGATCTCGTGCTGGGCCGGCAGGTGCTGTTCGGCAACGAGGACGTGCGCATCTCGTTCGCGCTCACCGGCGAGACGAGCGAGCTGTACCGCAACTCGGTGGGCGACGAGGTCGTGTACGTGCAGGAGGGGTCGGCCCGGTTCGAGTCGGTCTACGGTGCGCTGGACGTCGCCGAGGGCGACTACCTGGTGATCCCGACCGGCACCGTCCACCGCTGGGTGCCGGACGGCACGCTGCGCGCGCTGGTGATCGAGGCGCGCGGGCACATCCGGCCGCCGGGGCGCTACCTGTCCAAGTACGGGCAGTTCCTGGAGCACGCCCCCTACAGCGAGCGGGATCTGCGCGCGCCCGCCGAGCCGCTGCGGGAGCGGGGCGAGCACGTTCCGGTCCTGGTGCGCACCCGGGCGGGGCTGTCGCGGCTGACCTACCAGCACCACCCGTTCGACGTGGTCGGCTGGGACGGCTGCCTGTACCCGTACGCGTTCAACATCCGCGACTTCGAGCCGATCGTGAAGCGCACCCACGCGCCGCCGCCGGTGCACCAGACCTTCGAGGGCCCGAACTTCGTGATCTGCTCGTTCTGCCCGCGCCCGCTGGACTTCCACGACCAGGCGGTGCCGGTGCCCTACAACCACCACAACGTCGATTCCGACGAGGTGATGTTCTACGCGGGCGGCGACTACACCGCGCGTAAGGGCTCCGGGATCGGCGTGGGGTCGATCTCCCTGCACCCGGCCGGGTTCACGCACGGCCCGCAGCCGGGTGCGGCCGAGGCCGCCATCGCGGCGATGGACCGGGGGCACACCAGCACCGACGAGACCGCGGTGATGATCGACACCTTCCGGCCGTTGCATCTCGGCCCGGCGGCGCTCGGTTGCGAGGACTCCGATTACGCCTGGAGTTGGGCGAAGTAGCGATTAATCAAGATTCTCTGCGGCCAGCCGGGGTATCCGGACATTCGTGCCTTTTCCACAGCGCGTTCTGGACCTTGCAGAGAATCGAGGGCTGGGCGAGCCCGTCCGCGCCTACGACGGCGGGCCCGCCTACCGCCGGGCGGTGACCTGGCTGGTGCTGCTGGGCACCGCCGGGGTGCTGCTGGTCCTGTCGAGCATCCTCTACCTGGTGGACGGCTGGTACTGGCTGGGCGGCACGGGAGTGGTGCTGGCGATCGGCTACCTCGCCGGCACCGGCTGGATCCTGCGCGCGGGCGGGCTGCGCGGCCGGGGCCGGGCGTTCCACCTGTTCGAGCACGGCTTCGTGCACACGGCGGGGAAGTCCGCCGAGGTCTGCCCGTGGAACGCGCTGCTGTCGGTGACCGTGTCCGGGGTGCGGCGGAGCGCCGCACACCGGCGCACCGACTGGCGGTTCACGGTCGCCCGCGCGGACGGCCACCGGGTGTCCTTCGGCCGAGAACTGCCCGGCGCCCGGGAGTTCGGCGAAATCGTGACGGGCGAGGTGACCCGCCGGACCGTCCCGCGCCTGCTGGCGGCGGTCGAGGGCGGCGAGCGCGTCACGGTCGGGCCGTTCGCCGTCGACCGGGACGGGGTGGAGAAGGAGGGCGAGCGGGTCCCCTGGTCCGAGGTCGGCGAGGTCGGGATCGACAACGGCATGGTGTTCGTCCGGCGCGCCGACGGCGCTCCCGGGCCGAGCGCGCTGGCCGGCGGGATGCCCAACGCCGTCGCCTTCGCGGAACTGTGCTGCGGGGCCCGGGACGCGGCCAGGCGGCCGCACAGCGCGTTCGGCTCGGGTGGCGTGTCCGGATCCAATAGCCTTGACGTGTGAGCCTGCGTTTCTACGACACCGGTACCCGTACGATCCGTCCGTTCGAGCCCCTGACACCGGGCCGGGTCGGGATGTACGTGTGTGGTGCGACGCCGCAGGCCGCACCGCACATCGGCCACCTCCGCTCGGGCGTCGTCTACGACCTCGTGCACCGCTGGCTGCTGCGGTCCGGGCACGAGGTGACCTTCGTCCGCAACGTCACCGACATCGACGACAAGATCATCACGGTGGCGGCCGGCCAGGACGTCCCGTGGTTCGCGGTGGCCGAGGCCAACCAGCGCGTCTTCAACCAGGGCTACGACCTGCTGGGCTGCCTGCCGCCCACCGTCGAGCCCCGGGCCACCGGCCACGTCACCGAGATGATCACGCTGATGCGGCGGCTGATCGACGCCGGGCACGCGTACGCCTCCGCCGGCGACGTCTACTTCGACGTGACCTCCTGGGCCGACCGCTACGGCGCGCTGTCCAACCAGCGGCTGGAGAACATGCGCGACCCCGGCGACAATCCCGGCGGTCAGGCTAAGCGCGACCCGCGCGACTTCGCGCTGTGGAAGGGCGCCAAGCCGGGCGAGCCCACCTGGGAGACGCCCTGGGGCCCGGGCCGGCCCGGCTGGCACCTGGAGTGCTCGGCGATGGCCGGCCGCTACCTCGGCGCGGAGTTCGACATCCACGGCGGCGGGGTGGACCTGATCTTCCCGCACCACGAGAACGAGATCGCCCAGTCGCAGGCGGCGGGCGACGGGTTCGCCCGCTACTGGCTGCACAACGGGCTGCTCACCGTGGACGGCGAGAAGATGAGCAAGTCGATCGGCAATGTGGTGACGCTGCCCGACCTGCTCGGCAAGGCCCGCCCGGTCGAGGTGCGCTACTACCTAGGGTCCGCGCACTACCGCTCGCTGATGGACTACACCGATGTGGCGCTGGCCGAGGCGGTCGCCGCCTACCAGCGGATCGAGGGCTTCGCCGTCCGCGCCGCCGAGGTGGTCGGTGAGACCGAACCCGCCGCCGACCTGCCCGCGGCCTTCACCGCGGCGATGGACGACGACCTGGGCGTCCCCCAGGCGATCGCCGTGGTGCACGAGACCGTGCGCGAGGGCAACGGGGCGCTGGCCGCCGGCGACGCGGCGGCGGCCCGCGACCGGCTGGCGGCGGTCCGCGCGATGACCGGGGTGCTCGGCCTCGACCCGCTGTCGGACGGGTGGAGCCGGACCGGCGGCGACGACCTGTACCCGGTGGTCGACGCGCTGGTCTCGGTGGCGCTGGAGCAGCGGCAGGCCGCCCGGGCGCGCAAGGACTACGCCGCGGCGGACGCCATCCGCGACGGCCTCACCGCCGCCGGCATCGTCGTCGAGGACACCCCGCAGGGTCCTCGCTGGGAACTCAAGTCCGGCCGCCCGTGACGGCCGGCGCGGTCCTCCGGGCCGCATAGGGTTGACGGGTTGTTCGGGGCGTGCGGCCCTGCGAACCCAGAAGGACAAGGACAGATGGCCAAGCGTCGTAAGAAGGGCCCCGATTTCACCCCGAAGGCCGAAGACCGGCACTGGTACGGCAAGCGCCAGGCGGCGCGGTCCGCCAAGCCGGCCGCCCGCCGGCCCGGGGGCGAGGGCGCCGCGCCGCGCACCCCGGCCCGCCGGGCGCCCGACGCGCCCGAGCTGGTGACCGGCCGCAACCCCGTGGTGGAGGCGCTGCGCGCGGGCGTCCCCGGCAGCGCGCTGTACGTGACGTCCGACTCCGACGAGCGGGTCCGGGAGGCGATCCAGATCGCCGGCGACCGGCGCATCCCGCTGCTGGAGGCGGGCCGGCCCGAGCTCGACCGGCTGACCGACGGGGCCGTCCACCAGGGGATCGCGCTCCAGGTCCGGCCCTACAAGTACGCCCATCCCGACGACCTGCTGGCCGGCCCCGCCACGCTGATCGTGGCCGCCGACGGCATCACCGACCCGCGCAACCTGGGCGCCATCGTGCGCTCGGCTGCGGCCTTCGGCGCCACCGGGGTGGTGGTGCCCGAGCGCCGCGCCGCCGGGGTCACTGCGGGCACGTGGAAGGCGTCGGCGGGCACCCTCGCGACGCTGCCGGTGGCCCGCGCCACCAACCTGGCCCGGCAGCTCAAGTCCTACCAGCAGGCCGGCTGTTTCGTCGCCGGACTGGACGCCCGGGGCACCGTCACCACGGCCGAGCTGGAGGCCGCCGACGGCCCGTTCGTGCTGGTGGTCGGCTCGGAGGGCAAGGGGCTGGGCCGCCTGGTCGGCGAGACCTGCGACATGCTGGTGCGCATCCCGATGGGCGAGCGCGCCGAGTCCCTGAACGCCGGGGTGGCGGCGGGCATCGCGCTCTACGAGATCGCCCAGCGCCGGAGCTGAGGTCGGGGCGCCGGAGCCGAGACCTGGACCGATGTCGGGAATCCGGCCACGGGAACGTTTCAGACCGGCCATCATCGGTAACCGCAGTCGTGTCCGTCCACTGACCGAGAGGCGGCGTCATGACCCTTTCCACGGAGCAGTTCGCTCCCTGCGTCCTGTGCGGTCACCAGACCGCCGATGCGGGGCACCTCACCGAGGCCCACATCGAGCCCGCCGTGCAGCAGCGCAACGGCGAGTACTACTGGGAGTGCCCCACCTGCGGTGAGAGCGACGGCACCTGGTTCCGGGAGGTCGGCGCCACCAGGGGGCTGGCCGACCATCTGCGGCACCGGCACGGCGTGACTCCGGGCTGAGCTCGTCCCGACGGCGGACGGCTCCTCCGCCGCGGGTAGCAGGGCGGGCCGGAGGGGTAGCCCTGAGGTCGGGGTCCGGGGATCAGCGCGATGGCCGATGCGCGATCGGGGTGCCGGCGGCCAGGGTTGGGGACAGTGAGAATCCCCCGCCAGGAGGCGACCGGACATGTCCGTTCTTCGCGCTGCGGCGGTGCTGGCGGCGATCGCCGTCGGGGCCGCGCTCCTCGTACCCCGCACGGTTGCGATCGCCCGGGCCGCCGGCACCGTCCCCCACCGGGGGATGCTGGTCACGGTGCACCCGCTGGGCACCCTGACGGCCGACCAGGTGCGTACCGCGCTGACCGGTGCGGGCTTCGACACCGGGTCCGTCCGGTACGACGTGGACGCCTACCGGCTGGTGTATCGCACCGCCGACACCCGGAACCGGCCCGTCACCGCGAGCGGGCTGTTCGTCCTGCCGCGCAGCGGTGAGCGCCGGCTGCACACCGTCTCGCTCGCCCGCGGGACGGCGATCCACCGTGCCGACATGCCGGCGGAGGGCTGGGACCGCGGTCCCGCCCTCGGTTATGCCGCGGCCGGTTTCGCGGCGGTCACCCCCGACCACCCGGGGACGAACGCGCCCGCGGAGACCACCGCCTCGCTGGACATGCTGCGGGCCGCCCGCGACCACGCCCTGCGGTCCGGCCGCCAACTGGACCGGCAGGTGTTCGTCACCGGCCTCTCCCAGGGCGCGACGGCCGCGCAGGGGCTGGCCCGGGTCCTGCGGGACGGTGCCGACCCGTGGTTCCGACTGCGCGCGGTCGTCCTGGAGAGCGACCGCCCGACCGGCTCCGACATCGTCCGCCAGTTCGCCACCCTGTCCTGACCCGATTCTGTCCAGATCCTCTCCTGACCCGACCCGACGCTGACCTGACCCGATCCTCTCCCGAACCGATCCTGTCCTGATCGGGAACGGGCCCGCCCGTCAGCCCCGGCCCGGTGGGCCGGGGCTTCCGGTGGAGGCGGTGCGCTCAGGGCCGGGGACGGCCCCAGGCCTCGGCGACCGTCGCCGGGTCCGTGTAGACCGCGCCCCGGGCCAGGGAGACCGCCGCCAGCAGGTCGGTGAGGCAGTAGGACTCCGCGCTGTTGGTCCAGTGCGAGCGCCAGTCGGCCCCGGTGCAGTCCCACTGCTGGCCGCTCGCGGAGATCCGCCGGCCGCGCAGGAACTTGTAACCCTGCGCCACCTGCCAGTCGCCCGCCCCGCCGCTCAGCCGGGCCGCCAGTTCCTCGGGGGAGGTGTAGCGGCGGGGGACGGCGGTCAGGCCGGGTGCCCAGTGGTAGCAGGTCAGCGTGGGGTCGTTGCAGTGGCCCGACGGCCAGCTCCAGGTGCTCTGGAAGTAGGGCGGGGCCGCCGACCGGTTGCCGCCGGTGCCGTACCGGCGGCCGAAGGCGAAGCAGGTCGCCACCACGTCCCGCTGGATGGCCTCGGTGAGCTGGTCGTTGGGGTAGTTGAACAGCCCCCACGCCCGGGTGTGCCCGCGCGCCGCCAGCGCGGTCAGGGAGCCGCAGGACTCGGTGCGCTGCTCCGCCGGGGTCAGCGCCGTCATGTTCGCGTAGGTCGCCCCGTGGCTGACGAACCGCCAGCCGTGCGCGGCCTGCAACCCCGCCAGCTCGGCCCAGCCGGCGTAGTCGGTGAAGTTCGGGGTGCAGTGGCGGCCGGCCTCCAGCGCCCGGTTCACCACGATCGTGCCGGTGGCCCGGACGCCCCGGGCGGTCAGCTCCCGGGCGACCTCGTCCAGCGGCACGGCCCCCGGCACCGGCCGGCAGGCGTGGTCGACCACCCCCCACTGCGACCGGCTCAGCAGCAGCGTCGTGTATCCGGTGCCGTCCGGCCGGTGGTCGAAGCGCACGTTCGGCCGCCCGCCGCCGGGGGCGCTCGCGACGTTGCCTGCCGCGTCCAGCGCCTCGACGTGCACCAGGTAGCCGCCCGGCGCCGGCGGGGTCCAGTCGTAGGACCATTCCACGGACCGGGTGCCGGGCCGGACCGTGGCCGGGACGATCCGTCGGTAGGCGCCCCAGCCTTCGCCGGGCCGCCACCACCGGCCGGTGGCCCGGTCCATGATCCCCACGTAGACGGCGGTGACCGCCACGTCGTCGGCGGCGGTGCCCGCGATCCGCACGGGGGAGCCGAGGACGGCCTGCCCGGCCCGGGGGGCGGTGAACGCCGCCTGGGGCGCGGTGGTGTCGGCGGGCGCGGGGGAGGCCGCGAACCCGAGCTGCGGCGGGTTCGTGACGCTCCGCCCGGCGCCGTCCACCGCGGTCACCCGGAGGGCGAAGTCGCCGGGCCCCGGCGGGGTCCAGGAGAACGTCCAGCCGGTGCCGGTGAAGGTGCGCCGGTCGCCCGTCACCGCGGTCGTCGCGCCGGGCACCGGCCCGGTCGGCGCGGCCGGGTGCCGGACGTACTCGCCCCAGCTCCCGTCGGCGTGCCACCACCGGCCGGTGGTGCGGTCCTGGACCGCGGCCCACACCTCGGCGACGCCCCGGGTGTCGGTGGCGGTTCCGGTCCAGGTGACCGCCCGGCCCGCGGGGTGGGTGCGGCCCGGCTCGCCGGCGATCTGGACGGCGGGGTCGGCGCCGTCCCCGGCGAACCGGCGGTACGGCAGGTCGGGGTCGGTCTGGCCGGCGGTGTCGCGGGCCCGGACCTGGAAGGCGTAGTCGCCGTCGGCCGGCGGGGTCCAGGTGTACGACCACCCGGTCAGCGCCGTGCCCGGGGCGGCGAGCGCGGCCTGCTGCCACTGCTGGCCGCCCCAGCTCCCGTCGGCGTGCCACCACCGGCCGGTGCCGCGGTCCTGCACGGCGATCTGGACCTCCCGGACCCCCATGTCGTCGGCGGCCAGCCCGCGGGCGGTCAGCGGCGTCCCGGCGGGGACGGGCTGGTCCTGTGCGGGCTGGGCGAGCGCGGCGGCCGGGCGCTCCCGGGCGGGCAGGTCGAGCGCGGTGAACCGGGCGAACGGCGGGGTGGGGTCCGTCGCCCCGGCGGGGTCCGCGGCGAACACCTGGACCAGGTAGTCCCCGCCGGCCGGCGGGGTCCAGGTGTAGGACCACGCGGTGCCGGCCAGCGCGGCGGGGTGCCGTTGCTGGTCGCCCCAGGTTCCGTCGCCGCGCCACCACAGCCGGGTGAGCCGGTCCTGCACGGCGACCCGGACGGACGCGGCGCCGCTCGCGGTGCCGTGGAAGGCGAGGGCCCCGGTCCGGTGCAGGGTGTCCTGCCCGGTGGGGGCGGTGATGGCGGCGTCCGCCGCCGCCCGGCCGTGCGCCGGGGCGGCCGGCAGCGCGGCGGTGACCAGCCCGGCGGCGGCGAGGGCGCCGGAGAAGGTGAGGGCGCGGCGGTCAGTCACGTCGCTTCACCCGGCGGGCCACGGCGGCGATCGGGGTGGGCAGGAAGACCAGCCCGAGCAGGCCGAGCGCCGCGACGTACAGCGCCCAGGGCACCCCCGCCGACTGGGCCGCCTTCGAGACGTTGCTCGCTGCGGCCGCCGCCTGGGTGGGGCTCACCGACTGGTTGACGCCGGCTGTGGGGCCGGCGGTCCCGGCCGCGGCGGTCGTCGCGCCCGGGGTGGCGCTGCCGGGCCCGCCGGGCCCGCCGGCGCTGCCCCCGGTGCCGCCACCGGCCGCGGCCCCGCCGCCCCCGGCGCCGCCGCCCCGGCCGGTCCGGCCGGCCTCGCCGCACTGGGTGCCGTCGGGCAGCTTGAGGCTCTCGTAGAACTGCCCCCACTGGGCCGGGTTGCCGGGGATGGCCGGCCGGCCGGGCACGCCGCCGAGCGCGCTGAAGCCCTGCTGGATCAGGTTGGTGGGCAGCGGCGAGTAGCCCAGCGCGGCGGCCTTCTTCTGCCCCTCGGTGATCGAGTAGAGGATGAACCGGCCCATCGCCTGGCCCTTCTGCGGGTCCAGGCCCTCGGTCGGCAGGATCACGTAGTTGTAGCTGGAGATCGGGTACGCCTTGGCGTGCGGGTGGTCGTAGACCCGGTCGAGGTTGTAGGTCCCGTCGCCGTTGCGGTCGGCCCGGGTGAGCGCGACGGCCTGGTGGCAGGGTTCCGGCAGCAGGTAGTTGCCCGCCTGGTTGCGCACCCGGGCCACCGGCACGCCGCGCTGTAGGGCGTACGCGTACTCGGCGTACCCGATCCGGTCGGCGTAGCGCTGCACGTGGTTGGCCAGGCCGTCGGAGCCCGTCTTGTAGTCGGTGTCGGCGCGGCCCTGCGGCCACTTGTCGGTGGCCGAGCAGATGCGCGAGGTGCAGTCCTCGGCGGGCTGGTGCTGGCCGGTGCGCGACCGGCCCTCCATGAAGGTCCGCCACCGGCCGGGGTCCTGCTTGCTGAGGTACTCGGTGAAGACCGAGGTGGTGCCCGAGCCCTCGGTGCGGACCACCGAGCGCGGCTGGGTGTGCGGCAGCCGGTTGCGCAGGTGCGGGTTCTCCGCCGCGATGGCGGGGTCGTCCCAGTACATCCGGGCCTCGCCGTGCTCGGCGGCGAAGTAGCCGTTGGTCAGGATGCGGACCAGCAGTTTGCCTGACAGTTGCAGGTCGGTGATGGGCCGTCCGGCCCGGTCCTTGAGGTTGTAGAGGATCGCGGTGCCGCCCGCCACCAGCGGCGCGTAGGTGTACTTGAAGTTCGGCACGTTCTCGTCGCCGAGCCCGCCCGGGAAGCGGTACGACACGTCGCTGGAGGCGAAGTCGACGAGCCTGCGGGCGAACTGGTCGCGTCCGGCGGTGGAGCCGATGGGGTTGAAGTTGACCCGCAGGCTCTGGGAGCGGGCGACGTCGGCGGTCCACTGCTGGATCGCGACCGCCGCGAACGTGGAGCCCGACCCGCTGACCGCGGGCAGGGCGGACGAGGCCGCGGCGGGGGAGGGCGCGGCCACGGCGGCGAGCGCGCAGACGGTGCAGAGCGCGGTCGCGGAGGTGACGGACTTCTTGATCATTGCGGGCTCCTATCCGAACCGGCCGTGCACGTAGTCGGCGGTCCGCGGGTCCTCCGGGTCGCCGAACAGCCGCTCGGTGGGGCCGGACTCGACGACGCGGCCCGGCTGGTCCTCGGCGGCGAGGAAGAAGGCGCAGCGCTGGGAGACCCGCTGGGCCTGCTGCATGTTGTGCGTGACGATGATGATCGTGACCTGTGAGCGCAGCTCGCCGATGGTCTCCTCGATCCGCCGGGTGGAGGTGGGGTCGAGTGCCGAGCACGGCTCGTCCATCAGCAGCACTTCGGGCCGCACGGTCAGCGACCGGGCGATGCACAGCCGCTGCTGCTGGCCGCCGGACAGCCCGCCGGCCGGGGCGCGCAGCCGGTTGCGCACCTCGTTCCACAGCCCGGCCCGGCGCAGGCTGTCCTCGATCAGGCCGTCGCGGTCGGTGGCCCTGGTCCCGGTCAGCCGCAGCCCGGCGGCCACGTTGTCGGCGATGCTCATGGCCGGGAACGGGTTGGGCTTCTGGAAGACCATGCCGACCCGCCGCCGGACCTGGGTGACCCGCAGCGTCCCGCCGTAGATGTCGTCGCCGTCGAGCAGTACCGAGCCGGCCAGCGAGGCGCCGGGGATGATCTCGTGCATCCGGTTGAGGGTGCGCAGGAAGGTCGACTTGCCGCAGCCGGACGGGCCGATCAGCGCGGTGACCGCGCCCGCCCCCATCTCCAGGTTCACGTCTTCGAGCACCTTGCGGGTGCCGAACCAGGCGCTCACCCGCTCGGCGCGCAGCGTGCCGCCCTCGGCCGCGGCCGGCGCCGGCGTGGTGGGCGTGGACGCTTCAGTGGTCATCGCGGGGTCCGTTCCTGTCGGGGCTTGGCGGCGGGCTCGGTGGCGGGCTTCGGGGCCGGCCGGCGGACCCGCGCGGTGCGGGGCCGGCCGAGCAGCCGGGCGAGGACGAAGAGCACGAGCACCAGGGCGAGCAGCACCAGGGCGCCCGCCCAGGCCCGCTGCACCTGGGTGTCCTGGGAGCTGCTGACCTGGTTGTAGACGAACAGCGGCAGGTCGTCCTGCTGGCCGGAGAACACGTTGGCGTTGAGGGTGGACGAGCCGAACGCGGTGAGGATCATCGGGGCGGTCTCGCCCACCACCCGGGCCATGCCGAGGATCACCGCGGTCGACAGGCCGGCCCGGGCGGTCGGGAGCACCACCATGAGCACGGTGCGCCACTGCGGCGCGCCCAGCGCGAGCGACGCCTCCCGCAGCCCGCCGGGCACCACCCGCAGCACCTGTTCGGCGGTGATGGTGACGGTGGGCAGCATCAGCACGGCCAGCGCCAGGCTGCCCGCGAAGCCGGAGAACCCCCAGCCGAACTGCAGGATCAGGATCGAGTAGACGAACAGCCCCGCGACGATCGACGGCAGCGCGGTCATCGCGTCGGCGACCAGGCGGGTGGGGCGGGTGAGCGGGCCGCGCACCTCGTTCAGGTAGACCGCGGTGAGCACGCCCAGCGGCACCGAGATCAGCGTGGCCACGCCGAGCTGCTCCAGCGTGCCGATGATCGAGTGCATGGCGCCGCCCTCGGTCGCCGCCGACAGCGGCCCGGTGACTGCCAGGGTCTCGGTGAAGAAGTTGAGCCGCAGCACCGGGGCACCCTTGTAGATCACGTAGCCGATCACGCCGAGGATCGGGGTGACGGCCGCCAGCGCGCCGGTGGTGATGAGCACGCCCATCACCCGGTCCGCGGCGATCACCGGGCCGTGGCCGTCCCGGGTGATCAGCCAGTAGGCCAGCAGGAACAGCCCGTACCAGCAGACCGCGAAACCGACGGCCTGCACGGTGAACGGCATCAGCCGGGCGAAGATCAGCCAGGTGATCGCGAACGAGGTGACGGCCGCGCCGGCGAACTCCGCCAGGTCGGCGCCGGCGCCCGTCCTGGTGCGCCGCCGGGGGGCCGGCCGGGGCGCGGCGATGGGCTGGGTCGTCATGCTTCGACTCCCGCTCCGGATCGGGACCGGCTCACCACGAGCGCGGCCAGCATGTTGATCACGAATGTCACGGCGAACAGCGCCAGGCCGGCGGCCATCAGCGCGCTGAGCCCCATCGTCTGCGCGTCCTTGAACTGCACCGCGATGGCGCTGGCGACGGTGATGCCGCCGTTCTCCAGCACCCGCGGCTTGATCTCGAAGGTGACGCTGAGGATCAGGGTGGCGGCCAGCGTCTCGCCCAGCGCCCGGCCCAGGCCGAGCATCGAGCCGCCCACGATCCCGCCCCGCCCGAACGG
Organism: Actinomadura craniellae; assembly: GCF_003289645.1. GTDB lineage: Bacteria > Actinomycetota > Actinomycetes > Streptosporangiales > Streptosporangiaceae > Actinomadura_D > Actinomadura_D craniellae. Next base: position 67,711 of record NZ_QLYX01000019.1, read on the forward strand.
CAGGACGACCGTGCGGATCATCCCCCAGCGGGTGGCGCCCAGCGCCAGCGCGCCCTCGCACTCGTGCCGCGGGGTCTGCGACAGCACCTCGCGGATGATCGAGGTGGCGATCGGGATCGTCATCAGCGAGATCACCAGCCCGGCGTTGAACAGGGAGGCGCCGATCGCGGCGGCCCGCATGAACGGCAGGCTCCCGCCGAGCTCGTCCACCGCCCACTGCTCGATCGGCAGCAGCAGGGGGATCAGGAAGAACAGCCCCCAGATGGCGAAGATCAGGCTCGGGATGGCGGCCATCAGGTCGATCAGCGAGGTGAGCGTCTGCTTGATCCGGCGCGGCGCGTACTCGTTGATGAAGATCGCGGTGGCCACCGAGACCGGGAACGTCACCGCCATCGCCACCAGGGCGGTGACGAACGTGCCGAACAGCATGGCGGACACCCCGAACCGGGGCTGCTGGCCGTCGGGCCGCCATTCCTTGACGGTGATGAACGACCAGCCGGCCTCGCGCAGCGCCGGCATCGCGCGGATCAGCAGGAAGACGCCGATCAGCACGATCAGGGCCAGCGTGACGGCCGCGGCGGCGGTGGCCAGCGAGCGGTACAACCGGTCGCCGCGGGTGAGCCGGGTCTCGATCTTCCGGCGTTCCGGGCCGGCCTCCGGCACGGCGGTGGAGGGTGCCACGGCCGGTCCTTTCTGGGAGTTCGGTTGCAGGTGGGCTCAGTGTCGAGGTCCGCCGCTGACCGCGGTGGGACGTGCCGGTAAACGGGCGCCTAAGGCGCAACGGCGCGAAACGGCAGGGCGGGCACAGCCATTGCCAGCGGGTACGTCCCGGCGTTTCCCTGAGTGCGGTTTCTGCGCGAGACGCGGGCACGCGGCTCGGGGCTTCGAGGGGCGGACGAAGATGCTCAGAAGGACATGGCGGGCGACACTCGCCGTCGGCGTGGCGGCCGCTCCGGTGGTGGTGGCCGCCCCGGCGGCGCAGGCGGTGGGCGAACCCGTCGTGGAGGTGTGGACGGCCGCGGCCGACGGCACCCGGATCGACGGCAAGAACACCGCGCGGGTGACCCCCGGCCAGACGGTGAACGTCCGCTGGAGCGGCTTCCGGCCCAACTCCACGGTGGTTATCAGCCAGTGCCTGGCCCCGATCGCGGCGAAGAACAACTACGGCGCGGTGTCCTGGGTCTACGACCGCTACTGCGCGCACCAGACCCGGTTCCGGGCGAACACCGGCCCGGACGGCACGGGCACGGCGAGCTACCCGGTCAAGGTCGGCAAGTACGCCCCGGTCGTCATCACCGACACCGGCAACAGCGAGGTCCAGAACGAGTCGTTCAAGTGCAACGGCCAGGCGGACGGGCCGGTCACCAACGACTGCGTGGTCGTGGTCAGCGAGTGCGAGTGGAGCCAGCCCCTGGAGCTGTTCCAGGTGACGGGCCAGCCGGTCACGCTCCGGCCCCGGGCGCCCCGGCCGGGCGTCACCGACCCCTCGGTGGCCGCCGCGAGCAGCTGGATCAAGTTCGGCGGCAACCCCGACGGCACGCCCGCCACGACGCTCTTCCCGGCACCGGAGTGGCCGAGGCTGCCCGACCCGCCACAGCCGCCGGAACTGCCGCCGCTGGGCGGCGACCCGGTCGGCGCCCCGATCCAGGGGGCGGGCTCGGTCAACACCGGCACCCTGCTGGACGCCTGGCTGGCCGGGGTGCGCCGGCTCGCCCAGCCCGCCGACGTGGACTTCATCCGCGGCACCTCCTTCTTCGGCGCCGAGCAGCTCCGGGCGGGCTTCCAGAGCGGGTTCACCGCGGGCGCCGACTACGCGGTGACGGGTGTCCCGTTCACCGCCGAGGAGGCGGGCGGCGCCGTGGTGTACGCGCCGATCAGCCTTACCGCGCTGGCCGTGGCGTACGCGGCGGAGTACGGCGGGACGGGGCTGAACGACATCAGGCTGGCGCCCGACGCGCTGGCCATGATGCTCGGCGACGGTGACGGCGTCGCGAGCGGCAACTGGTCCGACGGCCCGACCATCCCGGGGCCGACCGGCGCCGACAACGGCGGCTGCGACCTGCCGGTCCTCACCACCCAGCCGATCTACCGCAGCGGCAAGTCCGCGCAGAACCAGGTGCTGTCGTCGTGGCTGTCGGCGACCCTGCCTGCCGAGCGGTTCCGGACGTTCTTCGTGTCCGAGCCCGGCTCCGCCGAGCTCTCCCCGACCCGGGCCGCCGCTAGCCGGTCGTCGGAGAACGGCTCGCAGGGCGCGTACAACATCGCCACCCGGTTCGGGAAGGCGGTCGCGGCCGACCCGAACAACCCCGGTGACGTCGCGCGGGCCCGCACCGAGCGGCTGCGCGTCGGGCCGGTCGGCTACACCGACGTCACCGAGGTCGGGATCATCCGGGAGAAGGGGCTGCCGCTGCCGGTGGCGCCGTTGAAGAACGCCGCGGGCAAGTACGCCGCCCCGACCAAGGAGTCCATCCTGGACGCCTATGCGGTGATGCGGCGCGCCGCCGACGGCACGCTGGCCCCCACGTTCGACCACCCCGACCGGCCCGGCATGTACCCGCTGCCGATGGCGCACTACCTCGCGGTGCCCCGGACCGACGCCCAGGGCGCCAACCCGATGCCGATCGCCAAGCGGAAGACGCTCGCGGCCTTCATCCAGTACGCGGTGGGCGACGACGCGCAGCGCCGCGTCGAGGAGCTGGGCGGGGTGCCGCTGCCGGAGGAGCTGCGCAAGCAGGCCCGGGACGTGGCCGCCATGCTGCTGCGGCCCGACCCGCCGAAGAAGGGCGGCAACGGCGGCGGTGGCGGCACCGGGGGCGGTGGCACCGGCGGTGGCGGCGGTCTCGGCGGCGGCTCGACCACGCCGACGGGCGGCCTCGGTGGCCCGGCGCCCCAGCCGAGCGCGACGCCCGCCCCGTCCTCCCCCGCGCCCTCCGCTCCCGCGGTCCTGCCCGTCAGCAACCCCGGTACGGTGCGCGGCGGCAAGATCCCGGCCGCCACCGGCGTCGTGCCCATCGCGATCATCGTGATCATCGGCGCGGCGGCGGCGGGCCTGGGCGGCGGCTGGCGGGGCTACCTGATCTGGCGCGGGCGCCAGGCCGGGCGGTCATGAAGGCGCCCGAAAAGCCGATGACGTCCGAGCCCAGCGGGCCACTCCGGGACGCCGAGGAGATGCTCGGCCGGTTCGAGTCGCTGGTCGAGGGGCTGGCGAGCGGCCCGCCCGGGGTCGACCGGGCACCCGCGCTGGTGGTCGCCGGCAAGGTGTCCGCCCTGCTCGGGCTGGTCGAGACCGACGCCGACCCGGCGGTCCGCCGCCGGGTCGCCGGGCTGCGCGCCCGGCAGGAGGCGGCGCTGCTGCGGCTGGGCGGCCTGGGCGGGCTGGGCGGGACGCCCGCCGCCGTGCCGCCCCGGCAGGGTCTGGTCATCGACCTGTCCGGGCTGCGCGGCCCCGAGGGGCTGCGCGGGCTCGGCCGGGCGGTCACCACCTCGCTGATGGTGATGGGCGTGCTGCTGCTGGCCTTCGCGGTCTACTCGGTGGCCTTCGGGCACCTGCTGTACGAGCGGGACCAGCGGCTGATGCTCGACCGGCTGAACCGGGACTTCCAGGAGTCCGCCGCGATCGCCGCCGCGTCCGTGGCGGGCGACCGGAACCTGGCCGCCGCCCCGGCCCGCGGCACGCCCGTCGCGCTGCTGGAGATCCCCCGGATCGGCGTGCGCGAGGTGGTGGTCCAGGGCACCGGCACCAAGGAGCTGCGCAACGCGATCGGGCACTACCGGCCCTCCCCGATGCCGGGCCAGGTCGGCAACGCCGTCCTCGCCGGGCACCGCAACCTGTACGGCCGCCCGTTCGCCCGGCTGGGCGAGCTCCGGGCGGGCGACACCATCGCGGTGACCACCCAGGAGGGCCGGTTCAGCTACACGGTCGAGCTGAGCGAGAGCGCCGGCACCGGCGACCAGGACTTCCTGTCGCAGGGCACCTTCGTCAACCGGCTCACGCTGCTGACCACCGCCCCGCACGGCGAGGGCGGCCGGTTCGCCGTGGTGTCCAAGCTGCAGGGGAACGCCGCGGCGCTGAAGATCCGGGACGACCGGCAGCTCAAGTCCGACGAGCTGGGACTGGGCCGCGACTCCAGCGGCTGGTGGCCGACGCTGGGCTGGGGGCTGGCGATGCTGGGCACGCTGGTCGTCACCTCGCTGCTGTACCGGCGCTGGCGCAGGGTCTCCACCTACCTGATCACCACCCCGCCGCTGCTGGCGGTGGGGCTGCTGTGGTTCGAGTCCGTGGCCCGGCTGATCCCCTCGACGTTCTGATGCGGCGGACCGCCGGGGCCCTCGCCGACCAGGCGCTGTCCAGCGTCACCAATGTGGCGCTCACCATCGTGGTGGCCAGGGAGGTGGGCCCGGCCGGGCTGGGCGGGTTCGCGGTCGCGTACGCCGCCTACCTGATCCTGGTCGGGCTGTGCCGGGCGGTGACCTGCGAGCCGCTGCTGGTGCGGTACGACACGGGCTCCTGGCGGGCCGGGGCCGCCGCGGCCACCGGGACGGCGCTGGTCGCCGGAACGGCCGGCGGGTTCGGGCTGCTGGCGGTGGCCGCGGTCCTCGGTGGGCCGGCCGGGGCGGCGCTGCTGCCGCTGGCCCTGCTGCTGCCGGGGCTGCTGGTCAAGGACGCCTGGCGGTTCGTCTTCGTCGTTGCGGGCCGGCCCGGCCGGGCGCTGCTCAACGACGGGGTGTGGGCGCTCGGCCAGGCCGTCGCCCTCGGCTGGGTGGTCGTGGCCGGCCGGCCGTCGGCGGGGGCGTTCGTCGCCGCGTGGGGTCTGGCGGCCCTCCCGGCCGCGCTGTTCGGCGCGGTGCAGTCCGGGGTGTGGCCGGCCCCGCTGCGGGCGCGCGGCTGGCTGCGGGAACACCGCGACCTGCTGCCCGGCTACACCGTCGACTTCGCCGCCCGGATGGGTGGCCGGCAGATCGCCTTCCTGACGGTGGGCGCCCTGGCCGGGCTGCCCGCGCTGGCCGCGATCCGGGCCGCCGAGGTGCTGTTCGGGGCGCTGAACGTGGTGCTGCAGGCCGTCCCGATGCTCGCCGTCCCGCCGGCGGTGGCCGCCTGGCGCCGGTCGGCGGCGGCGCTGCGGGTGCTGGTGCGGAACCTGACCGCCGGGCTGGTCGCGCTGGCCCTCGGCTACGGCGCGCTGGCGCTGCTGGTGCCCGACCCGGTGGGCCGCGCCCTGGTCGGCGAGACCTGGAGCGGGGCCGAGTCGGTCCTGCTCGCCCAGTGCGCGCTGTTCGTCACGATCGCCGCCGTCGCCGGGCCCGCCGTCGGGCTGCGGGCGCTGGGCGACGCCCGGCGCGGGGCGACCGTGCGCCTGCTCGTGGTGCCGCTGTCGGTCGGCCTCGGCGCGGCGGGCGCCTGGTCGGCGGGCGCCTCCGGCGCGCTGTACGGGCTGGCCCTGGCCAACCTGGCCGGGCTGGTGCTGTGGGTGCGGCTGTTCCGGCGGGCGCTGACCCCTGTTCCCCAACCGGTGTGAGGAGAGAGATGGAGCTGATGGAATTCGGGCGGCGGCACCGGGCGCTCGTCGTCCCGCTGGCGGCGGTGCCGCTGCTGGCCGCCGCGGCCGGGGCCGGCTGGGCCGCGGCCCAGCCGGCGGAGTACCGGCACGCCGTGGACGTTCAGGTGCCCGCCCCGGGCCCGCAGGCCAGCGCCGCCGCCGTGGAGCAGAGCGTCTCCACCTACCGCACCCTGATCTCGTCGTCCCGGGTGGTCGCCGCGGTCGAGCGGCAGACCGGGGTGCGGGCCGCCACGGTGCGCGCCGGGCTCGACACCCAGCGCCCGGCGCAGGGCGCGCAGCGCGGCACGCTGGTCCGCGTCGTCTACGTCGGCCCGGAGCGGACCCGCGCACCGGAGATCACCCGGGCCGCCGCCGTGGTCGCGCTGGACGAACTGGTCCGGCCGCTGCTCGCCACGGCACGGCAGACCGAGACGGAGGCGGCGGCCACCGTGGACGCCGCGCGTTCGGTGCTGACCGCGCTGTCGCGCAGGTACGGCGGGCTGCCCACCGAGGAGTACCGCTCGCTGCAGAGCCAGGTGGCCGCGCTGGAGGCCGAGCGGGACGCCCCCACCGGAAACCGTTCGCCCGGGGACGTCGTCCAGGCGATCGAGAAGCGCAAGCGGCGGCTGGCGGTACTGGCCCCGCGCGTCGTCGAGGCCCAGGCGTTGCAGGACCGGCTCGCCCAGACCAACCGCAAGCACGCCGACGCCCAGCAGGTCACCCGCGACCTCCAGGCCCGGCTGACCTCGGCGGACGCGGCGCTGGCGCCGAGCGCGGCGCGGGCGTTCCCGGTGTCCCGCACCCCGGTGGTGCTGCGCACCGCCGCGGTCGGGGCCGGGGTCGGGCTGCTCCTGGCGGTCGTGATCTTCCTGGTCGCCGCGCCGCGCCGCCGCCCGGTCCCCGTCCCGCCCGCCGAGACCGGGCCCCGGCCGGAGCCGCTGCGGCTGACCTGAGGGGTTCCCGGTCCCGGGTCAGACCGGGTAGCCGAGCCGTTCCAGGTGCGGGGCCAGGGTCTTGTCGAGCGTCGCGACCTGTGCCGGGGACAGGTCGGTGCGGAAGGCGTCGGCGCGCCCGGTGGCGAACGTGTACCGGGCGAGGCCGCGCTCGAAGGCCCGGTCCGGCTCCAGCCCGAAGAACCGGAGCATGCGGGTGAAGTGCTCGGCCGGGTCGGCGACGACGTCCTCGTACCGGACCTCCAGCCAGCGGTCGGCGGGCAGCGCGGCGCGGGCGGCCTCGTGCGCGTCCATCAGCATGTTCCAGCCGATCCCGGCCAGCTGGACGTGGCAGCGGCCCGACTGCTCCCACTGCCGGGCGTACGGTTCGGGCAGCGGGCCGAAGTGCCAGCCCGCCGGCCCGAGATGCCCGCGCCACCAGGGCATCCGCAGCCAGGACGCGGCGACCGCGCGGCCGTCGCGCACCACGTGCACGAACCGGGTGCCCGGGAAGACCTCGTGCAGCAGCCCGGCCCGCGGCCAGCCGGTGAACTTGTGCAGGTAGACGGGTGCGCCCGCGGCGGCGGCCCGCTGCTCGAAGAAGGCGCGCAGCCGCCCGGCCAGCCAGGGGGTCGCGTCGCCGGCGACCAGGTCCCGGAAGGGGTCGACCAGCAGCGGCGACACCTCGCGGGTCAGCGCGCGGTACCCCTCGGAGGGGGCGAACCGCAGCCGCCCCTTCGCGCTGAGGGCGGGCGGCAGCCGCCGGTACAGCGTGCCGCCGTGCCGCCGGACGGCGCCCGGGCAGCGGGCGTACCGGTCGTCGATGTTGGTCAGGAAACCGACCTCGGGATGCCGGGCCAGCACCTCGTGGACGAGGGTGGAGCCGCAGCGTCCGCTGCCGAGGACGAAGCCGAGCACGGGGCCTCCCTGGTGCGAGCGCGGCGGGGTCCGGCCCCCTGGGAGGCCGGACCCCTGGCGTCGCGCCGCCGATCGAGTTAGGTCAGTTGACGTCGGTGGTGGTGCACTTGTTGGCGCCGGGGTTGGAGTTCACCTTGACGAACCCCGCCTGGGCGATGATGTTGTCGATCTCCAGGCCCCAGTTGCGGTCGGTACCGGCGTGCTCGGTGCCGGGGCCGGGGGCGCCGACCGGCTTGCTGTGCAGGCCGTTGGGCTTGCAGATCCAGCCGTTCTCACCGATGTAGCCGAGCGCCCACGGGGTCGCCGCCGGCAGGTCCCGGCGGTAGACGTTGTAGAGCGTCCGGTTGTACTGGTAGGTGCCGTCCTGGATGGTGGTGGTGGTCGGGGCGATGGCGTTCACCGAGACCAGGTCGGTGGTGGCCGGGTCGCACTCGGACGCACCGGAGGCGTACTTGCCGAAGGACAGCCACCACAGGGAGCGGCCGCGGTCGGTGGGGCTCAGCGCGTTGATCGGAGCGCAGGCGTTCTCGAACAGGATCTGGCCGCCGGTGCCCGACACGCAGGTGTTCGGGTCGCCGCCCAGGAAGGACTGGAAGGTGGCGTAGGTGCCGGAGCTGGTCTGGATGCCGTGCACCATGATGTTGGTGCCGGCGGTCCCGCCGAAGTCGCCCCAGTCCTCGGTGCAGCCGTCACCGGAGACGTCCAGGAAGATCTCCCGGAGCTGGGCGTGGGTCAGGCTGGTGGCCGGACCCGAGGCGCCGCCGTTCCACTTGGGAATGGCGATGGCGTCCTTGGCGAAGCCCACGTACCGCAGCGGGTCGTTGGGGTTCGCGCACTGCGACGGGAGGCTGCCCGGGCCGGAGGAGGACCGGGCGTAGTTGATGTCGTACACGCCCGGGGTGCCGTCGTTCTTCTGGCAGACCATCCGCAGCCCGGCCGAAGAGCCCTGCGGGAACAGGCTGACCGCCACGTCGTGGTCGTAGTTCTCGGTCCGCACCGCGCCGGCCTGGTCGGCCGGGTCGCACTCCATCTGCGGCACGGCCGGCGGCACGCGCAGGGCGCAGCCGGGCGAGAAGTTGTACGCGGCGTCCAGCTTCTGCATCAGGTCGAAGGTGGTGTCGGAACCGGCACCACGGATGAACGGGCTCACCTTGCCGTCGGTGAACGGGGGAAGGGCCGCGGACGCGGGCACGGCGAGCGCGACCGCGGCGACCAGCCCGACGAGGACGGCGAGAGAGCGCCGCCCGAGCCGGGGCATTCTGAACTTTCTGGCGTCCTGGGTGGTCTCAGACATGAGACTCGAGTCCTCCTGGGTGAGGGCTAATCCCGGATGGGATATCCGGGATTTCTGTCGCAACGCGACGCCGAGACTGATATTCATCCCTGAAGGCCGCCGCACCAACCAACGGACAGGGGAGGCCCGACGAACGCTTGACGCCAGGCCGGGACGGCTTGTTAATTTCCCGGACGCCTTGCCCCGGGCGCGGCGGAAATGGAATTCCCGTAGCCTGGAATTCATCGGGTGACAATGCACCGGACGTTCCTCGATCTTCCCTGCCCGGCAGCGTGCCCCGCATGAGGAAGGTGCTGCTCACACTGGTCCTGCTGGCGGTGGCCGGCTGCGGCGGGCAGGCTCCGCCCGAGGAGCGGGCCCTGCCGCCGGTGGTCTCCACCGAGCTGGCGGCCGGCAAGGTCGTCCGGCTGACCGAGGCCGGCCCGGTCCCCAACCGGCTGATCGCCGGGCCGGGGGACACGATCACCTGGCGCAACGAGTCGGCCAAGCCCCGCGTCGTCAGCCTGCTCGACGGGACCCCGCCCTCCAAGGAGATCCCGCCCGGCGGGCGGTACGAGCGCGCCTTTCCCACTTCCGGCACTTTCGCCTACCGGCTCGACAACGCCAAGAAAGGTACCGCCGGGGTCATCGAAATCAATCTGCCCGCGGTTCCCGGCGTTCCTCGCTGAGCCGATTTCCGGCTGACGCATAAATGGCGTCGAGCGCGGCGAGATGGGTGTCCGGGGCGAACCTGGTGGTGGCGACGTCCCGGGCGGCCTTCCCGTAAATGTCCCGGGCCTGTGCGGAGAGCAGGAATGGCGCCGCGGCCTCCGCGAGGGCGGTGGGGGAGTCCGGCTGGACCAGCCGCCCGGTGACGCCGTCGGTGATCAGTTCGGGGATGCCGCCCAGGTTGGCGCCGATGACCGGGGTGCCGCAGGCGAACGCCTCCAGGATGGTCATCGGCTGGTTCTCGTACCAGCGGGACGGCAGCAGCAGCGCCGCCGCCGAGTTCATCAGTTCGAGCACCCCCGCCTTGGGCAGCCGCCCGTGGAAGGTCACCTGGCCCGGCGCGGTCGCCTCGGCGAGCGCCGTCAGGGCCGCCCGCTCCGGGCCGTCCCCGGCGATGTCGAGGCGGGTGCCCGGCGGCAGCACCGGCAGCGCCCGGATCGCGAGGTCGACGCCCTTCTCGTGGCTCAGCCGCCCGGCCACCACCAGCCGGCCGGGCACCGGGTCCACCGGCGCCGGGCCGGGCGCGACGAAGTGGTCGAGCACGGTCAGCCGGTCGGGGTAGACCCCGGCGTCGATCAGCTTCATGGTGAGGAACCGGCTCGGGCAGACGAAGACCCCGACCGGGTTGTACGCGCCCAGCCGCCGGTGCGCCCAGCTCTCCACCGCGACCGCGGCGCTGGCCGCCAGCGAACCGCCCTTGCAGCGCCGCCGGACCGCCTGCCGGAACCCGCCGCCCACGCACGCGGTGCAGATGCGGCCCTGGTCGAGGAACGAGTACGACGGGCAGGCCAGCTTGTAGTCGTGCAGGGTCATCACCACCGGCACCCCGGCGGCGCGCAGCGCGGCCAGCACCGAGGGGGAGAGCTGGTGGTAGATGTTGTGCGCGTGCGCCACGTCGGGCCGGAAGTCCGCGATCACCTGGGCCAGCCCGCGCCGGGCGCTCGTCGACCACAGCATCCGCCCGGCCCCGGAGATCTTCCCGGTCACGCCCGGCGGCAGCGGGTTCATCTCCAGGTGGGCGGGGAAGCGGGCGGCGTACGCCGCGGGGTCGTTCTCGGGGTGCGTCATGGCGTAGAACGCGACCTCGTCGCCCCGCGCCCGCTGCCGCTCCGCCAGGTCGAGCATGTACGACTCGGCGCCACCCCGCCGGTACAGGAACTTGTTGACGTGCAGCACTCTCATCGAGGTTCTCCCGAGGCGATCCCGGCGAAGACGAGCAGGTACCAGAGCACGGCCACGGAGGTCAGCACGTTGTCGGCCACCGCGAACAGCGCCAGCGCGGCCACGCACCCGGCGAAACCCACCGCGACCCCGCGGGCCAGCGGCGACCGGGCCTCCCGCAGCGCCCGGCGGGCGGTCAGCGCCAGCGCCGCCAGCAGCGCCAGGCAGGCGAGCAGCCCGACCAGCCCGGTCTCCACCAGTGCCCGCAGGTAGTCGTTGTGGACCTCCCGGCCGAGCAGCGCCCGCGCGGCGGCCGGCCCGACCCCGGTGACCGGGTTGGCGCCGACCAGGTCCAGTGCCCGCCCCCAGTGCTCGAACCGCCAGGACAGCGAGCCGGCCGGGTCGGACAGGTCGGACAGCCGGGCGGTCACCGACGGGACGGCGACCAGGACCACCGCGCCCGCCGCGGCGAGCCCGACCAGGATCCGCCGGTCCTGCAACAGCGCCACCACGACCAGCCCCAGCGCCAGGGCCAGCCAGGCGCCCCTGGCGTAACTGAAGACCAGCGCGAAGCCGAGCCCGGCGCCCAGGAGGAAGAGCCCGGCCCGGGGCAGGGCCGGCACGTGCGGCAGCAGGGCCACCCCCATCACCAGGAGCAGCGCGCAGAAGATCCCCAGCATGTTCGGGTGCCAGAACGTGCCGTGCGCCCGGAGCACCCCGTGCACGTCCACCAGGCCGTTCCCGGTGCCGACCTGGTGGACGGTCGTCAGCACCGGGAGCACCGCGGCGGCGAACACCGCGAGCAGCAGCGGTTCCCGGCGGCCGGGGTCGTCGGCCACCAGCCGCCGGACGACCAGCAGCATCACGACCAGCGCCGCGACGCGCATCACCTCGCCCGCGCTCGCCCCCGCGGCCCGCGACCCCACCGCGCCCAGCGCCGTCGCCCCCAGCAGGCCGAGCATCGCCCACGGCAGCGCCCGCCCCGCGGCGCCGCCGGGCCCCTGGACGGCGAGCCAGGCCGTGCCGGCGACCACGAACAGGACGCCGAGGATCGTGCCCGGGTCGAGCAGCCCGGAGACGGTGGCCTCCCGGGAGGTGTCCAGCGCCCCGCCGAGCTTGACGGCGTCCAGCGCGGACCGCAGCACCAGCACGGCCAGCACGAAGTGGAAGAACCGCGTCAGCGCCAGCCAGCCCAGCGCCGCCGCCCCGGCCAGTGCGAGCGGCAGCACGGTCGCCGCGCGCGGCGCCCCGCTCGCGACCTGCACTCCGGTGTAGGCGGCGGCTCCGGCCGCCAGGCCCCCGGCCCACCAGACTGCTCGGGGGATCGGCGGGTGGGTCGAAACGGTGGTCATGGGCGGCCTCGAAGTTCAGGGAGCGGTCTGGTCGAGCCAGGTCAGGGCGGCGTTCAGCGGGGCGCGCAGGCTGAGCAGGACGGGCGTCCCGCCGACCTGGACGTCCCCGGCGGTCCAGGGCCGGGCGGCGCCCGGCAGCGGGGTGGACTCGGCCGGCCCGGGCGGGCGGCGCAGCGGGCGGGTCCGGCCGTCGGCGCTCCACAGCACGAGCGCGGTGGTGCCGCCCCGGTCCACGGCGGCGCCGCGCAGGCCGGCCCGGGCGACCGGGTGCCAGGTGCCGCCCCGGGTGCGCTCGCGCAGCGCGTCCAGCACGGCGGACGCCGGCCGGGCGGTCCCGTCGGTCCCGTACAGCCCGCGCCAGCGTTCGGTCGGCGCTATGGTCCCCGGGGTGTGCACCAGCGGCAGGTACACCACCAGCCGCACCCCCGCCGCCAGCAGCGTCGTCGCGAGCTGGGCGGTTTCGGCGGCGTGCCGGGCCGGGTCGTAGGAGCCGCCGGGCCAGAACGAGCCCGCCTCCCACGCCTCGACCGGCAGGTTCGCGGGGAGCCGGGCGCGCAGGTACGCCAGGACGTCCCCGGCCTGCCGCCACGGGTCGTAGTAGTGCAGCTGGAAGCTGTCGAAGATCTTCGCGCGGCCGAGTCCGAGCACGGTCTCGTGCGCGGTGAGGATCCGGTGGCCGGCGGTGCCCGCGCGGGCGGCGCGCAGCCCGGCCGCGTCACGTACCGGGGGCAGCCGGTCGTTCACGCGGCGCGCGTAGTACGCCCGGTAGAGGGCGACCGCCCGGTCCTGCCGTCCCGAGTCCTGCAACGCGGCGGCGGCGGCCAGCCCGTGCCCCGAGCTGGCCAGTCCCGGATCGGTCACCCGGGCGCGCGGGTCGGCCTCGCGGACCGCGGCGGCCCCGGCCCGCGCCACCGCCGCGTACGCGCGCGGATCGGCGCCCCAGTGGGTGGCGGTGTCGACTTCGTTCTCGATGGCGTACCGGTGGACGCCGCGCCGCGCGTACCGGCCCACCAGGGTGCGGACGAAGGCCCGGTACGCGGTCAGGTCCGCGGGCGGGTGGGAGGGGGCGGTCCGCGCGGCGGCCGCCGCGGGCCGCCCGGAGGCCCAGCACGACCCGATCCGGATGCGCAGCAGCAGCTCGTACCCCTGGCCGAGCGCCGTGTCGACCGCCCGGTCCTCCATCGTCCAGCGGAAGGTGCCGGGCGCGGGCTCCACCGCGCACCAGGTGATGTCGTGGAAGGTGCCGCCGCCCCGGTAGGCGCCGACCGCGGGCGCGTACCGGTCGATCGGCCGGTAGGAGTTCCACTTCAGCCCGAACGGCTGCTCCAGCCGGGTGGGCGGGGGGACGGCGGGGGCGGGCGCCGGCGGCGGGGCCGGGTCGCCGGTGCAGCCCGCGACCAGCGCCAGCGCCGCCGCGACGGCCGCCCCCCGCGCGATCCCGCTCACCGGTAGCCGTACCGCTGCCGGACGGGGGACGTCGCCGCGGCCACCAGCCGCCGCTGGGCGGCCGGCATCGCGCGCCGCCACTCGTCGTCGAGCCGTAGCTCGATCCGGCCCGACCGGTGCCGGTCGGTGTTGCCGGCGACGGTGTGCGTGGGGGCCAGCGTGCCGACCCGTCCCGTCACCGGCAGGGCGGCGGAGGCCGCCCCGGCCAGGCCGGCGATCCGGCGCAGCCAGGGCTCGGGCTCGGCGATCAGGTCCTCGTACCGGACCAGCAGGTAGCGGTCCGCGTCCCCGCTCCACAGCCGGGCGGCGGCGAGGTTGCCGGCCCGCCACAGCAGCGCGCTGGTGACCGGGGGACGGGTGACCATGGTCTCCCTGGACTCCTTGACCCGCAGCCAGGACCAGGCCACCGCGCGCGGGTCGCGGACCAGGTGGACGTACCGCAGGTCCAGGCCGGGCAGCCGGGACAGCAGCCGCCCGTAGGTGGCGGGCTTGGTGGTGTCGATGATCACCCGGGCGCCGGTGACCTCGGCGACGGCCGGGTAGAGCCGGCCGAGCGGGGCCGCGGCGGCCACGGCGGCCCGCTCGCCCGGCAGCCGCCCGGTGATCGACAGGGCCTGCACGGCCCGGCCCCGGGAGGTCCGCGCGTGCAGCCGCCGCAGCGCCTCCGTCTCGGGCGCGTCGGGGCCCCCGTACGCCCGGGCCAGGACGTCGCGCCACACCGGGCAGTGCCGCACCGGGGCCCCGCAGCCGCAGTCGCCGCCGGCGGCCAGGCCGCGCTCCCACAGGTAACCGGCCTCGCCGACGTTGAAGAAGCCGTCGATCTGGCCGAGCAGGCCGCCCAGCAGGGTGCTCCCGCTCCGCCCGGCCCCGGTCACGTGCAGAACGACGGTCATGGTCGGTGGTTCACCTCACCACGTACTGGCGGTACGGGGTGGACGGGTCGACCAGGCCGGCCCGGTCCTCGCTGCCGATCCGGATGATGAACGTGCCGCTGACCGACATCTTCTGCGAGGTCGTCCACGTGGTGGACGGGGCCCCCGGGCGGGTCACCGCGCGCCGGTGCCACATGATCGAGCCCCAGGTCCCGCCCGTCCGCAGCCACTTGCCGGTGGCCTTGTTCTGGATCGCGACCAGGATGTAGCGCACGCCGTGGTCGTCGGTCGCCGTCCCGTTCAGCGAGACGGTGGTGTTCCTGCTGACCGTCGTGGTCAGGGCGGTCGGCCTGGAGATCGCGGTGTCGGGGGCCTGGGTGTCGACGTCGAAGCGGCGCCACGGCAGCTCGGCGTCGGGGTGGCCGGCGGCGTCCTTGGCCACGGCCTGCACCATGTACGCGCCGGGCTCCGCCGGGGTCCAGGTGAACGACCAGCCGGTGCTGGCGGCTCCCGGCGCCGACAGCGTCGCGGAGTAGCGGTGGTAGGCGCCCCAGGTGCCGTCCGGGCGGTACCACAGCCGGGTGTCGCGGTCCTGGATGGCCACCCCGACCGAGGCCACCCCGGTGTCGTCGGTGGCCGTCCCCTGGAAGGTCAGGGCCCGGCGGCCGTACACCTCGTCCTGGAGGGCGGGGGAGGTGATGGACGCGTCCGGGGCGGTGGTGTCGTCGGCGAGCGCGGGTGTGGCGGCCCATCCGGTCAGAAAGAGAGCGCCCGCGGTCACGGGCACCACAGGCCGCATGAATTTCATCAGGAAATCCTCCGTTCGACTCAGCCCCCGAGAAGTCCGAGTGTAAGGAGAAAAGCTGCGTATAAGGCATCCCTGCTCGGGTTAACGAACGGCGCATTCGAGTGGATGGGAAGGTGAACCGCCCAGCTCGGAGCGGCTATGCGCGGGCCAGGTGAACGCGCGACGGCCAGCGGAAGAATCTCCTCCGATCGCACTGAACGCGCGACGGCCGAACGGCGAATGCAATCACTTACCTATACATGTGGAACCGGGGTCGTTTTTAGGGTCGGCATTGAAATTGTGCGCCAGGGAGGCCGTTCATGCGTCATTCGCCGAGTTCGTCGCAACAGCCCGGAGAACAGCCGATGCGCATCGTGATGATCGGCCAGCGCGGCCTGCCCCCCACCCACGGCGGCGTCGAGCACCACGTGGCCCACCTGGGCCGGCGGCTGGCCGAGCGCGGGCACCAGGTGACCGCGTTCTGCCGGACCAACTACGTGACCGAACGGTCCGCCGACTACCAGGGCATCCGGCTGCGGCACCTGCCCACGATCGGGTCCAAGCACCTCGACGCGATCGTGCACAGCGCGCTGTCCACCACCGTCGCCGGCATGCCGGACATCGTCCACTACCACGCCCTCGGCCCCGGCCTCTGCGCGCCGCTGCCCCGCTACCTGTCGGGCACGCGGGTGGTGCAGACCGTGCACGGCCTGGACGACCGGCGGGCCAAGTGGGGCCGGGCCGCCCGCTCGGTGCTGCGCACCGCCCGGTGGGTGAGCGACCGGGTGCCGGACGCCGTGGTCGCGGTCTCCGAAGAGGTGCTGGGCTCCTACGCGGGGAGCCGCCGGGGCCTGACCGTCCACATCCCGAACGGGGTCGAGCGGCCGGCCCGGCCCGCCCGGGGCTCCGCCGACAGGTTCGGGCTGCGACCGGGCCGCTACGTGCTCTACGTCGGCCGGCTCGTCCCGGAGAAGGCCCCGGACCTGCTGATCAGGGCGTTCCGGGAGCTGCCCGGCGACACCGAACTGGTGATCGCGGGCGGCTCGTCGTTCACCGACGACTACGTCGACGAGCTGCGGAAGCTGGCCGCCGCGGACTCCCGGGTCCGGATGCTCGGCTACGTGTACGGCGACGACCTGGCCGCGCTGTACGCCGACGCCGGCGCGTTCGTCCAGCCGTCGGTGCTGGAGGGCATGCCGCTGACCCTGCTGGAGGCGCTGTCGCACGCCGTTCCGGTGGTGGCCAGCGACATCGCGCCGCACCTGGAGGTGCTCGGCGGCGACGCCCCCGGTGGACGGATCTTCCGCGGCGGGGACGCCGGGCACCTGCGCGACGTGCTGGCCGCGGTGCTGGCCGGCTCCGCCGCGGAGCGGGAGGGGGCGGCGAAGCGCCGCGACGACGTGCTGGACCGGTACTCGTGGGACACGGCGGTCGATGCGCTGGAGGAGCTCTACCGGGTGTTGCTGCGGCGGCCGGCGCAGGCCGCCAGCCGCGCGGCCCGCTGAGCCTCCCGACACCTCCCTCCCACGGATCACTGCTGTGACAACGGGTTCGGTGCCGGTCGAGCGGCGCCCCAGGACATCGCCGCGCGCCGGACGCCGCTCCTCCTGGAGCCCGTCCTACATCGGCGTGCTGCGCCGGGTGGACGTGGTGGTCGTCGTCACCGCCGTGCTGATCGCCTACGCCGGGCGGTTCGGGTCCCGCGCCCCGCTGGTCTCCGGGGTGCCCTACATGGCGGTCGCCGCCATGCTCGCCCTCGCCTGGCTGGGATCGCTGCGGCTGATGCGCGGCTACGACATCAAGATCATCGGACATGGGGCCGAGGAGTACCGCCGGGTGCTCGGCAGCGGGCTCCGGCTGGCCGGGCTGGTCGCGATCGTCTGCTACCTGGCCGACGCCCCGGTGGCCCGGGGCTTCGTCGCGCTCGCCTTCCCGCTGGGCACCTTCGGCCTGCTCACCGGGCGCTACACCGCGCGCAAGTGGCTGCACCACCGGCGGCGGGCCGGGGACGGCTGGTCGCACCGGGTGCTGGTCGTCGGCGACGGCCCCCAGGTCGAGGACCTGGTGCGGCAGCTGCGCCGCGAACCGTACGCCGGCTACCAGGTCGTCGGGGTCTGCACGCCCGACGGGGGCGGGGTGGCCGGGGCGCCCGGGGTGGGCACGCTCGACGAACTGGGCGAGGCCCTCACCCGGGTGGCGGCCGACACCGTCGCGGTGACCGCCTCGGCGGGCATCACCGCCACCACCCTGCGCCGGCTGGGCTGGGAACTGCACGGAACGGGCGTCGGGCTGGTGGTGGCGCCCGCGCTGGTCGACATCGCCGGACCGCGCATCCACACCAGCCCCGTCGCCGGGCTGCCGCTGATCCACGTGGAGGAACCGGAACTGGCCGGCCGCCGCAGGGCCATGAAGCACGTCGTGGACCGGCTGGTCGCCCTGGTCGCCCTGGTCGCGCTGCTGCCCGTGCTGGCGGTCGTCGCGCTGGCGGTCCGGCTCGACACCCCCGGGCCCGCGCTGTTCCGCCAGGTCCGGGTGGGCCGGGACGGGCGCCCCTTCACCATGTACAAGTTCCGGTCGATGACCGTGGACGCGGAGGCCCGCCGGGCGGCGCTCGCGGAGTGGGACGACCACGACGGCGGAGTGCTGTTCAAGATCCGCCGGGACCCGCGGGTCACCCCGGTCGGGCGGGTGATCCGCAAGTGGTCCCTGGACGAGTTGCCGCAGCTCGTCAACGTGGCCCGGGGGGAGATGAGCCTGGTCGGGCCGCGCCCGCCGCTGCCGGAGGAGGTCGCCCGGTACGGCGCGGACGTGGCCCGGCGGCTGCTGGTCCAGCCCGGCATCACCGGCCTCTGGCAGGTGAGCGGCCGGTCCGACCTGTCCTGGGAGGACAGCGTGCGACTGGACCTGTACTACGTGGAGAACTGGTCCCTCACCACCGACGCGATCATCCTCTGGAAGACCGTCGGCGCGGTGTTCCGCCGCACCGGGGCGTACTGAGCGTTCTGCCGGTGGTCCCGGGGGTACCGCCGGCCTCCGCCCGGCCGGCGGATCGTCAGGGGCCAGTGGACGGGGTACCGCGACCCCTGCCGCCTCCCGTCAGCAGTCCAGGACGACGGGACGCCGGCGGGGGCGCTGCTCGCCGCGCCCGGCGACCCACGGGTCGAGCCGGGCCTCGGCCGCCTGCAGCCGGAACCGCCCGGCCGCGGAGTCGGCCTCCCTGCGCCGCCCGTACGGGTGGGCGCTGATCGCGACGACCACCTGTTCCAGGCGCATCGCCCAGGTCCACATGCCGCCCCGGTCGCTGCTGAAGTCCATCGAGGCGGAGGCGGCGTTGAGCTGCACGACCCGGATCGCGGCCGCGGCGTGCTCTTCGTCCGGAAAGCCCTGCGGGGAAAGTGCGACGAGCCGGTGGTTCGCCGTCAGGAAACGCCAGGATATCTGTCCGTCGGATGTGCGGTAACGCTGAAAACGCATAGCGTGAAATCCCTTTCAGGGGTAACTGAAGAAAGACCGGCTACCGCCTGGAAAGGACCGGATGCGGGCCGTACCTAGAAGGGGTTCCGCGGATTACTCCGCCAGGACGTGACGACGCCGCCGGGCGGCGATTATCGCGCTGCCGCCGGCGGCCACCATTGCGCCGCCGGCGAGGGTCAGCGGGAACAGGAAGGCGGTGCCCGTCTTGGGGAGGTCCCCGCCGGCGGACCCGTTGGTGCCCGTGGTGGTCCCGCCCGACGGGTCGTCCGTCGGGGTGGGGCCGGCGCAGTCGTCAGGAGAGGCGGACGGGCTCGCGCCGGCGGTGGCCGTCGCGGTGGCCGTGGCGGTGGCCGTGGCGGTGGGCGTCGGGCAGGGCGTCTCCGACCCGGTCGGAGTGGGGGTGGCGCTCGCGCTGGGGGAGGCGGTGGTGGCCCGCGCCTGGACGCGGGGCGGCGCGACGGGGGCGTTCCGGGCCAGGGTGAGTTCGATCGTCACCTCGCCGTCGCCCGCCGGTTCGCCGAGCGCTCCCACCCCGGTGCCGGTGGGCTCGGTGGGCAGGTCGGTCCAGCTCACCCGGGTGCCGGACACCTCGGGCGGGATGCCGAAGGTCCGCAGGTCGAGCACCTCGGGAGGGGTCCCGGGGGTGGCGGTGGGCGTGGCGGCGGGCGCCGGGCCCACCGCGGCCCGCAGCGTGCCCTCGGCGCCGCCGATCACGACGGCGGGGTCCTGCAGGGTGACGGTGCGGTCGGGGTAGACGAGCACCGCGCGGCCGCGGTAGCCGATGTCGGCCGTGCCGGTCCTGGCGTCATAGGTGCCCTCGGCCAGCGGGAAGCGCAGGGTTCCGTCGGGCTGGAGCGACGCGCCGCCGCTCACCTGGACCTTCGGTTCCGTGCCGGCCGTGCCGTACTCCCAGTCGAGGTGCCCGCCTGCCACGGCGTTCGGCGTGGGCGAGGACGTGGGCGTGGGCTCGCCCGGGGCCGGGGTCGCCGCGGCCGGGGCGATGACCAGCCCGGTGGTGACCAGCGCGGCCCCGGCCGCGACCAGCCCGCGGCCCAGCGCGGACAGGCCCTGCGGGGACTCGGGCAGCGGACGCTTCATCGCATATCACTTCCTGCGCACGGTGTCGGGCGTTCACCCGGTGGACTTTTGTTGTTGGCCCTGACCGACCAGAAAGAGAGTTCGCCGATTTTCGGCGCGCTCGAAATTTTGTTATGACACTAAAAGTTGATCCCGACTCATTATGATGAAGCTGCTCATGGTGTGGAATTCTCGCTGCGACAATCCACTCGTGAGCCGTCGCGTCTTTGGCGGTAATTCACCCTCCTGCCACATTACGAAATGGTGATGGATTGGTGACTCAACGCGATGGTGTCGGGCCGTTGCATGTTTTCGGGGAAATCGTGCTGACCCTAGGGCTCGTCCTGCTGCTCTTCGCGGGCTACGAGTTCTACGGCAAGGCGTGGGCCGCGGAGCAGGAGCAGGACCGGCTGGACGCCGATCTCGACCGCCGCTGGGCGGCCGGCCCGCCCGTGCCGGGGCAACCCGCGAGCCGGTTGCACATCCCCCGGCTGGACCGGCACTGGGTGGTCACGCTGGGAGTCACGCAGGCGGCGCTGGCCCATGGCCCCGGGCACTACCCCCGCAGCGAGGATCCGGGCGAGGTCGGCAACGTGGCCATCGCCGGGCACCGGATGCGGTCGGTCTTCTGGGACCTCGACCGGCTGCGCACGGGCGACCCGGTCGTGGTGGAGACCCGGACCGGCTGGTTCGTCTACCGGGTGGTCCGGCTCGCGGTCGTCCGCCCCGACCAGATCGAGGTCGTCGCGCCCAACCCCGACAAGCCGAAGGCCCGGCCCCGGCGGCGGCTGCTCACCCTCACCACCTGCCATCCCCGCTTCCAGAACCGGCAGCGCCTGATCGTGCGGGCCGAACTCGCCGAGGTCCGGTCCAAGAAGGCGGGCCGCCCGGCGGCGCTGGCCTGAGCGCCCGGGAACCCCGGGGGAACAGGGAACCTCGTGCGGGCCGAGCTCGCCGAGGTCCGGTCCAAGAAGGCCGGCCGCCCGGCGGCGCCGGCCTGAGCGATACCGGGGACCCCGAGGGAACGTTGCCCCGCGGTTCATCGGGCCTCAACGCCGATGCCACGGCCGGTCCCGCCCGGGTCGGGTCCGATGGACGCAGGTCCGCGCGGTACCCGGCGCGGACCGCCCGTTCGATGCCCGTTCGATGGAGGTGCGAGGCGAGTGCGCTCTCGATTGGCCCGCGGCCCGCTGCTCGCGGGGCTCGGCGCGACGGCGATCCTGGCGGCCGGCGGCGTCTGGACACCCGCCCACGCGGCCACGCTGCTGATGAGCCTGTCCGTGGCCGACCGGTCGCTGCAGCCCGGCGACTCCACCTCGGCGGTCATCCGGGTGCTCGCCGGCTCGGGGGGACCCCTGGAGGGGGCCGGTGTCAGGATCGGTGTCACCGCGCCGGCCACGGTGACGCTGTCGTGCGGGGGTTCGGAGTGCGCGCTCGGCGAGGTGGGCACGGGCGGCACGAGCGTCACGGCCCGGGTGTCCATCCCTTCCTGGGTCAAGAAGCCGACCAGCGTTTCGCTCAGCGCCACGGCGTCCGCCGGCAACGCTCCGGCGCAGAGCCGGAGCACCGTGCTGTCGGTGACGGTCCCGGCGCCGCCCCCGCCGCCGCCTTCCCCGAAGCCGCCCGCCCCCAAGCCGAGCAAGACCGCCTCGCCCGCGCCCCGCGGCTCCACCCCGCCGGCGGCGTCCGGCGGGGTCGCGGGCGGGCCGCCGTCGCTGCCGGGCGCGCCGCCTCCGCTGCCGGGAATGCCGGGCGCCCCCCTGCCGTACTCCGGGCCGGTCCCGGCTCCGGGAGTGAGCCTGCCGGCGGTGGCGGCGCTCACCCCGTCGGTGGCCTCCGGTCCCGCGGGGCCCGGGCAGCCCGGCATGGTGCTGCGGGCCGGCACCTCGCCCGCCGCCGCCGACCCGGTCGTGCTCCGGCTGGCCTGGCTGCACGCCGCCTGGCTGGCGGTGCTGCTCGCGGTGACGGTTCAGGCTGCCCGCTGGCTCCGGCAGCTCCGGGATGAGCGGATTTCTAACCAGTAGTGGACAACAAGTGAATGTTTACCACCCGGGCGTAACCCCGTACGCTCGGTGAGCTGGTCTGATCATCGAGGGGCCCGGAAACACCGGTTGGCGTATCCGGGTGCGACGGTAGATCGTGGTCCACCCGGAGGACGTACGGGGAGGGGACGCATGCGGGAGGCGCCGGCCCGGCCCGGTCGGCGCGCGGAGCGGCTGACCGCGCCCTGGGCGGTCGGTGGCGTCACCGCCGTGGTGACGGGAATGACCACGGCGCTCGGGGTGCTGCCACTGTCCCAGGGGGCCCAGCTCGGCGTCGTCGGGGGCGCCTCGGCGCTCGCCGGGCTGATGGCGTGGGCCGTCCAGCGGGTGGGCGGGGAGAGCGGCCCGGCGGAGCTTCCCGGGCCCCAGGAGATGCCGCCACCGGCCCAGCTGCCGCCGGTGGCCGCGCGCTTCACCGGGCGGACCGAGTCGCTGCGCGAGCTCGAACGCGTGCACGCCGAGCACCCCCGGGACGGGAAGTCCAGCGCGCCGCTGGTGGTGTCCCTGCACGGCCCGGCCGGGGTGGGCAAGTCCGCGCTCGCCACCAAGTTCGCCCACCAGGTGGCGGCCGACTTCCCCGACGGCCAGCTCTACTTCGACCTGCGCGGGCACGGCGACGCCCGGGTCCGGCCCGAGGAGGTGCTGATCGGCTTCCTGCAGGCGCTGGGCGTCCGGCTCACCACCGACCCGGGCGACCTGATGCAGTTGCAGAAGCTGTGGTGGACGTGGGTGCGCGGCAAGCGGCTGCTGGTCTTCCTCGACAACGCCCACGACGCCGAGCAGGTGCAGGCGCTGATCCCCCCGATGGCCGGGTGCGCGGTGCTGGTGACGTCCCGCCAGCCGCTGTATCTGCGCAACACCTACGACCGGCGGCTGCGCGAGTTCACCCCGGAGCAGAGCCTGGTGCTGCTCGGCCGACTGGCCGACGGGGACGACGAGGCGTCCCGGGTCGCCGCCGAGCCGGAAGCGGCGGAGGAGATCGTCGAGCTGTGCGGGCGGCTGCCGCTCGCGCTCAGCATCTGCGGCGGCCGGCTGAACGCCCGCAAGCACTGGTCGCTGCGCGAGATGGCCGACCGGCTCGGCGACGAGCGGCGCCGGCGGCTGGACGAACTGGAGATCACCCAGCGGATCGACCAGAGCGTCCGCGCCAGCCTCCAGCTCAGCTACGACGACTGCACCGCCGACCAGCGCCGGCTGCTGCGGGCGTTCGCGCTGCTCGCCGCCCCGGACGTGCAGGACTGGGTGGCGGGCGAACTGCTCGGCGTGGACCACGTCGAGGGTTGCCGGCTGCTGGAGGCCCTGGAGAACGCCCAGCTGGTGGAGTTCTCCAGCCGGGACGCCACCGGAACGCTGCGGTACCGGCTGCACGACCTGGTCCGGCTGTACGCCCGCGAGCGCACCGAGCGGGAGGACTCCGCGGCCGACCGGCGCGCGGCGCTGGAACGAGTGCTGGACGGCTACCGGGAGCGGGCCGAGCGGGCGGCGTTCACCCGCTGGCCGCAGGACTGGCCCGGCCGCCCGTCCCCCCGCACCCCGCGGCTGCCGGACCAGCCGCCGACCGAATGGCTCACCAGCGAGCGCCCGGCCCTGCTGGCGATGCTGGACCAGGCCGTCGAACTGGAGATGTGGGAGCGGGTCTGGCGGCTGGGCCGGGCGACGTGCTCCCTGTTCCACTCGCTGCGGATCTTCTGGTCCGAGTGGCGCGCGGTGGCCGAGCTGACCTGCGCCGCCGCCGAGCGGACGGACGACTCCCACGCGCTCGCGGTCGCCCTGCTGGAGCGGCAGGCGGTGGCCGGCGGCCAGGGGCGGATCGACCAGGCCCGGACCTACTCCGAGACCGCGCTGGAGATCTTCACCGAGCGTGCGGAGCCCTGGTGGCGGGCGCGGGCGCTGCGCGCGGTCGGCATGTGCCTGCGCGACGCGGGCAACCTCGACGGCGGCCAGCGCTACCTGCTGGAGGCGATCGCCGAGTTCGAGCACCTGGGCGACGTGTGGTGGCGGTCGCGCACCCAGCGCAACCTCGCCGAGCTGCGGCTGGCCCAGCGCCGCATCCCGGAGGCGAAGGCGCTGGCCGACGAGGCGCTGACCGCGTTCCAGCAGAACGGCAACCGCTACTCCGAGGCGCAGACCATGCGGACGATGGGCGACACGCTGGCCGCCGAGGCCCGCGGGCTGCACGCCGCGGGCGAGCACCGGGTCGCCGACGCCCGGTTCTTCATGGCGGCCTCGGCGCTGGAGCGCGCGGCCGAGGCGTTCCGGCTGCGCGGCGAGCAGTGGGAGCAGGCCCGCTGCCTGCGCTCGGGAGGCGACGTCGGCGACCCGCGCAACGGCCTGCGCGAGCTCGCCCTCGTCCGCCGCGCCACCCTCATGCTGATGGGGCTCGGCGACACCTGGGGGCTGGCCCGCACCCGGATCACCGAGAGCCGTGCGCTGCGCCGGCTGGGCCGGCACGACGAGGCGGTCGCCACGATGGCGCAGGCGGTCGAGGCCTTCCGCGAGCTGGGCGACCGCTGGTGGCAGGCGCGCAGCCTGCGCGGCCTGGCCGAGGCGCTGCTGGCGGCGGGCCGGGCGGGCGACGCCGTCGCGCCCGCCGAGCAGGCGCTGGAGATCTACCGCAGCCTCGGCAACATGGCGGGCGAGACCCGCGCCCGCGCCGTCCTGGAGCAGGCGCGCGCCGCCGGCCCGTCGTGAACCACCGCGGCGAATCCGGGTGGCGTGCGGGGCTGGTTTTGGGGCGGGGCAGAACCCGACACCGAGCCGGTAACGCGAACGAACCCGGCGGGCGGCGCGGAAAACCGGTGTTCGGGAGTGAGCCAGGCACCGTGAACTGTGTGCTGGGGAACAAGGCGCGGGGCACACCGCCCGCCTAGCGTGATGCGCCGGGAAGGCCGGTTTTTCAATGGGGGCGACGGTGTCCTACTCATCTTCTTCGACGGGCCCCGGCGAGTGGCGGGTGCCGGGTTACGAGCATCTGCGGGAGCTGGGCTCCGGCGCGTTCGGCCGGGTCGTCCTCGCCGCGCGCGAGACGACCGGCGAGCAGGTGGCGATCAAGTACCTGAACCGGCGGCTGCTGTCCGATCCGCGGTTCGCGGCGGACTTCGCGGGCGAGGCGCGGTTACTGGCGGGGGTCCGCTCGCCGCATGTGGCGCGGCTCCTGGACTACGTGCAGGCCGCCGACGGCGCAGCCATCGTGATGGAACTGGTCGACGGGGTCGCGCTGCGGAAGATCATCGAATCGGCGGGGCCGACCGGGCCGGAGCCGGCGCTGGCGGTGCTCAAGGGCTCGCTGCTGGGCCTGGCCGCGGCGCACGCGGCCGGTGTGGTCCATCGCGACTACAAACCCGAGAATGTGCTCGTCACCGCGGAGGGACGGTCGGCGCTGGTCGACTTCGGCATCGCGACCCGGGTGGGCAGCGACGCCTACCCGGCCGGGACGCCCCCGTACATGGCGCCGGAGCAGTGGCGGTCCGGGCCGGCCTCACCCGCCACCGACGTGTACGCCGCCACGGTCGTGTTCTACGAGTGCGTGGTGGGCCACCGGCCGTACTCCGCGCCGACCCCGGGCGCGCTGGCCGTCCAGCACCTGCAGGCGCCGATCCCGGTCGAGCCGGTCCCCGAGCCGCTGCGCGAGCTGGTGTACCGGGGGCTGGCCAAGAACCCGGCCGTCCGCCCGTCCGGGGCCGCGGCTTTCGTGACCGAGCTGGAGGCCGTCGCCGTCCGCGAGTACGGGCCCGACTGGGAGCAGCGCGGGCTGCGGGCGCTGGCGATGCTGGCCGCCGCGCTCTCCGCGCTGTTCCCGCTCGCCGCGCTGGGCTCCTCCGGGACGGTCGTCGTGGACCCGGCCGCCGGGGCGGGCGACCTCGCCGCCGGCCCGGACGCGGTGACCGCCCAGCAGGGGGCACCCGGCGATCCCGGCGCCGCGCAGCCGGACCCGGCCGCCGCCTTCCGGGAGGTGTCCGCCCCGCCGGCCGATCCGCCGCCCCCGCCCGCGCACCAGCCGCCCCCGCGGGTCCGCGCGGCCCGGCGGGCCGGGGTCAAGGCGGCCGCCGGAGCCGCCGCGGGGGTGGTGGCGGTCGCGGCCCTGATCGGCGGGTACGGCCTGCTGCGGTCGTCCACGGACCCGGCCGGGGCGTCCCCGCCGCCGGTCGCCGCGTCCCCCGTCGCCTCGCCGACCAGCCCGGCACCGCTGCCCGACGCCGCCATGGCGGGCAACTACCGGCTCAAGGTGCAGCGGTCCCGGCTCAGGTCGGGGGCGAGCAGCGTGCAGCGGCTGGCGCTGCAGAAC
The DNA here is from genome assembly GCF_003289645.1 of Actinomadura craniellae. Taxonomy (GTDB): domain Bacteria; phylum Actinomycetota; class Actinomycetes; order Streptosporangiales; family Streptosporangiaceae; genus Actinomadura_D; species Actinomadura_D craniellae. Next base: position 93,596 of record NZ_QLYX01000019.1, read on the forward strand.
CTGGTGGCGTCGACCAACAAGCAGTCGCTCCGGATCGCCGCCGACGCGAAGGGCCTGGTGATCCGAGGCGCCGCGGGCGCCCCTTCGCAGCGGGTCCGGCGGACGGGCCCGTACTCCTTCGCCGGCGTCGGCCAGCTGGGAATCCAGGGACGCCTGGTGGTCCGGCCCGAGGACGTCACCGGCGGCCGGGTGACCCGCTTCACCATCCACACCCCCGTCATCGACCAGATCACCAAGAAGGAGATCGGCGAGATGACCGTCCTGGCCACCCGGCGCTGACCTTCCGGCCCCTCAGCCGGCCCCTCAGCCGGCCGCGGGGGCCGGGGCCGCGTCGGCCGCCGGGGTCTCGTCGAACTGGGTGCGGTACAGCTCGGCGTAGCGGCCCTCGGCGGCGAGGAGTTCGACGTGCGTGCCGCGCTCCACGATCCGGCCGTCCTCGATGACCAGGATCTGGTCGGCGGCGCGCACCGTGGACAGCCGGTGGGCGATCACCACCGCGGTGCGTCCGGCCAGCGCCTCGGCGAGCGCCTCCTGCACCGCCGCCTCGGAGGTGGAGTCCAGGTGCGCGGTGGCCTCGTCCAGCACCACCACCCGGGGGCGGGCCAGCAGCAGCCGGGCGATGGTCAGCCGCTGCCGTTCGCCGCCCGACAGCCGGTAGCCGCGCTCGCCGACCACCGTGTCGAGGCCGTCGGGCAGGCCGGCGACCAGGCCGTCCAGGCGGGAGCGGCGCAGCACGTCCCACAGCTCCTCCTCCGCCGCCTCGGGGCGGGCCAGCAGCAGGTTGTCCCGGATCGAGTCGTGGAACAGGTGCCCGTCCTGCGTGACCAGGCCGAGGGCGGCGCGGATCGACTCGGCGGACAGGTCGCGCACGTCCACCCCGGACAGCCGGACGGCACCGGAGTCGACGTCGTACAGCCGGGGCAGCAACTGGGCGATCGTGGACTTGCCCGCGCCGGACGAGCCGACCAGCGCCACCAGCTGCCCGGGTTCGGCGCGGAACGAGATGCCGTGCAGCACTTCGACGCCGCCCCGGGTGTCGAGGGTCGCGACCTCCTCCAGCGAGGCCAGCGACACCCGGTCGGCCGACGGGTAGCCGAACCGCACGTCGTCGAACTCCACCGAGACCGGCCCGTCGGGCACCGGCCGGGCGCCCTCCCGGTCGGTGATCAGCGGCTTGAGGTCGAGCACCTCGAAGACCCGCTCGAAGCTGACCAGCGCGCTCATCACCTCCACCCGCGCGCTGGCCAGGGCGGTCAGCGGCGCGTACAGGCGGGTGAGCAGCAGCGCCAGCGCCACCACCGCGCCCGGCTCCAGCCGTCCCCGCAGCGCGAGGTAGCCGCCCAGCCCGTAGACGAGGGCCAGCGCCAGGGTCGAGACGATCATCAGGGCGGTCATGAAGACGTGCTGCACCATCGCGGTGCGCACCCCGATGGTCGCGACCCGGCGGGCCCGCGCGGCGAACTCGGCCGACTCGTGCGCGGGCCGGCCGTACAGCTTCACCAGGGTCGCCCCCGGGGCGGAGAAGCGCTCGGTCATCTGCGTGCCCATCGCCGCGTTGTGGTCGGCGGCCTCGCGCTCCAGCCGGGCCAGCCGGCCGCCCATCCGGCGGGCGGGCAGGACGAACACCGGGAGGAGCAGCAGCGCGAACAGCGTGATCTGCCAGGAGATGCTGACCATCGCGGCCAGGGTGAGGGTGAGCATCACCAGGTTGCCGACCACCCCGGAGAGGGTGTCGCTGAACGCCCGCTGCGCCCCGATCACGTCGTTGTTCAGCCGGCTGACCAGCGCGCCGGTGCGGGTGCGGGTGAAGAACGCGACGGGCATCCGCTGCACGTGGTCGAACACCGCGGTGCGCAGGTGGAGGATCAGGCCCTCGCCGATGCTCGCCGACAGCCACCGGGAGACCAGGCCCAGCCCGGCCTCCGCCACCGCGATCACGGCGATCAGCACCGACAGCATGATCACGGTGCGCAGGCCGACGCCCTCGACGATCGCGTCGACGACCCGCCCGGCGAGCACCGGTGTCGCCACCGCGAGCGCCGCCGTCACCACGCTGAGCAGCAGGAACCAGGCCAGCCGGCGCCGGTGCGGCCGGGCGAACCCGCCGATCCGCCGCAGCGTGGCCCGGGAGAAGGGTCTCTTCTCCTGGGCGTGCATCACGCTGCGCATCGACATGTACGCGGTGATTTCCATATCCATCCCTGCACCTCCGGACGCCGAGTCTTCCTTCCGGAAGGTAGGACCTCAACCGATATTGAGGTCAACCCGCGCGGCGCCGTCCCACGGTTCCGCCCGGGGAGGCCGGGAAGGTGTACCGGCGGGAGACGCGGAGCAGTGCAGAGCCGGGCGGTACCCCCGAACGCCCCGGCCACGCCGCGTGAGGAGGACCGACATGGCCGAGCCGATCATCGTCGCCACGGACGGTTCCGAACCGGCCGTCCGGGCGCTCGAATGGGCCGCCGACGAGGCCGCCCGGTGGGAGTTGCCGCTGCACGTCGTGCACGTCGTGGAGCGGTGGATCTCCACTACGCCGATCATGCCCCCGCCGGACCTGGCCGACTCCTTCATGGAGAACGGCCGGCGGATCCTGGCGGAGGGGGAGGAGATCGCCCGGTCCCGGCGGCCCGGGATCGAGGTGACGGCCGAACTGCTCTCCGACCCGGTCGTCTTCGCGCTGCGCCAGCAGTCCAAACGCGGCTTCGAGATGGTGCTGGGCCATCGCGGGCTGGGCGGGTTCGCCAGCATGCTGCTGGGCTCCACCGGGATGCGGGTCGCCGGGCACGCCGCCGGGCCGGTGGTGATCGTGCGCGGCGACGACTTCGCCGAGCGGGGCGAGGTCGTCGTCGGCATCGACCTGGCCGACGTCTCCGAGCCGGCCATGGAGTACGCCTACCGGGCCGCGGCCGTGCGCGGCGCCCGGCTGCGCGTGCTGCACGGCTGGGAACTGCCGCCGGCGCTGCTCCAGACCGGCTACGGGGTGGACCAGGCGGACGTCGAGGAGAGCATGCGTTCGGGCCTCGTCCACGCGCAGGAGCACTGGCGCGGCGCGCACCCCGGCGTCGAGGTGGTCGAGTCGACCGTCCGGGCCCATCCGGTCACCGCCCTCGTCGAAGCCTCCGGGGAGGCGGACCTGGTCGTCGTCGGAGCCCGCGGCCGGACCGGTCTCGGCGCCTTCCGCCTCGGCTCGGTCAGCCACGGGGTCATCCACCACAGCCATGTCCCGGTGGCCGTGGTGCGCCCCCGGGTCTGAGCCGGCCGGGACGGGCTTGGCCAATCCATGGGCTAGGCGGCGGCCGCCCCGGGTAGCGGGGTCACTGCAGGAGGCCACCGGCTCGATGGAGGCGTCTCATGATCGGTATTCTGCGCAAGGTGGGGATCTCGTCGAAGGTCCTGTACTCGATGGGCTTCTGTTCGATCGGCCTGTCGGTCGCCAGTTGGTTCACGTCGAAGAACGTGGAACCGGCGGGCATCGACCGCGCCGACCGCTGGGGCATCTTCGTCGGCCAGTGGGCTCCCACCTTCTTCGCCCTCGGCACCGCGATGCGCCTGGAAGAGGAGTGGGGCGAGGAGGAGCGGTACGGCGACTTCGAAGCCCGCCGCGCCCGTGCCCGCGAGACCATGCCCGTCGGCTGAGCGGTACCCACCGAACCGGGGACGCCCCGCCCGGGCGTCCCCGGCCGCGTGCCCCTCGCTCGCGTCCTCGGCCGTCGCCGGTCGCCCGGCTCGCCCGGTCGCCCCGCTCGCTTTCCGGCCTGGCGGTGCCGGCTTCCCCGCGTCCCGCCCGCCGGTTGCGCGGTCGGCTCGGCTGCTCCGGCTCAGCGCCGCTCGACGCGGGCGAGGGCGGCCTCGGCGGCCGCGGCCCAGTGCGGGGCGCCGGCCCGGCCGGAGATCTCCACGGCGTGCCGGTAGCGCGCCGCGGCCTCCGCCGGGCGGCCGAGGCGGGCGGCGAAGTCGCCCAGGACGTGGGTGACGGGGCCGAGCGTGCAGGCGGCGGTCCGGTCGCCGACCAGGTGGTCGGGGAACGGTTCGAGCAGCGCGTACGCCTCGGCGACCCGGCCGGGGTCGTCCAGCGCGATCCCCAGCCGGCCGCGGATGGTCGCGTGGATGTCCAGGGACCAGTCGGGCCGGATCCGGGGCGGGTCGGCGACCAGGGCGCGGGCCTCGGCGGGCCGGCCGGCCACCGCGAGGGTGAGCGCGTCCGCCTCCGTGGTGAGCCCCGCGGCCCGCCAGCCGGTGCGCTCCCGCGGCACCTCGGCGGCGAGTTCGGCCAGCCGGCCCTGCATGGACCGCAGGCAGAACAGGGCCAGCCAGAGGCTCGCGTCCTCATGCCCCCACATGGTGGGCCGGGCGAGGTCGCTCACCACCTTCCGGCACAGCCGCTCGGCTTCCTCGAACTCCCCGGCGATCATCTGCCGGGTCGCGTGGTACCAGCCGCCCAGCCAGTAGACCGACGGCACCTCGTACTGCTCGCCGAGCCGCCGGGCCGCCGCCGCGTGCTCGTCGGCGCGGTCGTACCGGAACGCCGCGGCCTCCTCCTCCATCAGGATCATGTGCGCGACCACCTGGTGGACGCCCAGGCCGTGCCGGACGGCCAGATCCAGCATCTCCGCGCCGATCCGCCGCCGCTCGGGATGGCCGCCGTACCGGTACGACTGCTCGTAGCGGCCGTTGAGCGCACCGGCCAGCACGTCGGGCCGGCCCAGCCGGCGGGCCATTTCCACCGCCTCCAGCGAGGCGGTGTGGCCGCGGTCGGTGACCTCGCCACCGAGCTCGTAGGCCAGGACGGTCAGCAGCCGGGCCCGCGGCACGCCGTCGCCCGGCGGCAGCGCGCGCAGCGCCTCCTCCGCCGCGGCGACGACGTCGTGGGCGAGCACCCCGTACGGGCGGACGCTCCACAGCGCCGGCACCTCGTACGCGGTGACCACTTCGGCCAGCCGCGCGGCGTCGCCCACCGCCCGGGCCGCGTCGATGCCCTCGTCCCGGATGGCCCGGGCCCGGATCATCTGCCCGCTCAGCGCGGTCGTCCGCACGAGCTGCGCGATGATCCCCAGCCGGTCGGCGGCCGCGCCGCCCGCCGCGTCGAAGGCGGCCAGCGCGCGCTCCCAGAGCGCGGCGGCGGTCCGGTGCGCGAACCTGGCCTCGGCCCGTTCGGCGGCGAGCCGGGCGTACCGCAGCGCCCGGTCCGGCGCCGTGCGGGCCATCGTGTAGTGGTGCGCCAGCGCGGCGGCGTCGCCGTCCCGCTCCTCCAGGGCCGCCGCCACCCGGGCGTGCATGCGCTCGCGCCGCAGCCGGGAGAGGTCCCCGTACAGGGTGTCGCGGACCAGCGCGTGCGCGAACCGCAGCCGCCCGTCCGGGGTTTCCAGCACCAGGCCGCTGATCAGCGCGGACTCGATCGCGTCCACCACGGTGTCCTCGGCCTGGCCCGCGGCGGCGGCGAGCGGCTCGGGGTCGAGGTCGCGGCCCATCACCGCGGCGTACCGCAGCAGGGTCTGGTCGACCGCGGGCAGCCGGGCGACCCGGCGGCGCAGCACCTCGCCCACGCCCGCGGGCACCGCCGAGGTCGCCGCGGCCACCCCCGCGGAGCCGATCAGCCGGGCCATCTCCCGGACGAAGAAGGGGTTGCCGCCGGTTCGCCGGAGCACCTCGGCCACGGTCCCGGCGTCCACCTCGGTGGTGCACACGGACCGGACCAGCTCGGCCACGGCGGGCCCGGCCAGCCCGCCGAGGTCGATCCGGACCGGTTCGTGCCGGGCCAGTTCGGCGAGCGCGTCGGCCAGCGGGTCGGGGATCTCGGTCCGCCGGAAGGTCGCCACGACCAGCACCCGGCGGTCGCGCAGCCGGGTGGGGAGCTGGGTCAGCAGGGTCAGCGTTTCGTCGTCGGCGCGGTGCAGGTCGTCCAGGACGAGCAGCAGCGGAGCCCGCTCCGCCAGCTCGGTGAGGTAGTCGCCGACGGCCCGGTGCAGCCGGAAGCGCGCGACCGTCATGTCGCCGTCCGACCCGGGCGCCGCGTCGTCCAGCAGGGGCGCCAGCCGCGCGGCCAGCGGCTCGCCGGGCGGTGCGGCGGCGGCGAGCCCGCGCAGCAGCTCGGCCCACGGCCAGGCCGCCGGGGCGCCCTCGGTCTCGGGGCAGCGGCCCGTCGCGACCCGCCAGCCGGCGGCGGCCAGCTCGGCGACGGCGTGCTCGACCAGGGCGGTCTTGCCCGCCCCGGGCTCGCCGGTCACCATGGCCAGCGCGCATCGCCCGGCCGCGGCGGCGGCCGCGGCGCGGGCCAGCCGCGCGGACTCGGCGTCCCGCCCGACGAGCGGGCCGCGCGAGGGCAGGGGGACGGGCGGCGGCGGTTCGGCGGCGGGCGGCGGCGCGACCCAGGCCGTCGGGCGGTGGTCGAGCGCCGGGGACTGGGCGAGGATGTCGGCCTCCAGCCGCTGCAGCGCGGGCCCCGGATCGACCCCGAGGTCCTCGGCCAGCGCGGCCCGCGCCCGGCGCAGCGCCGCCAGCGCGTCGCCCTGCCGGCCGGTCCGGTAGAGGGCGAGCCCGAGCAGCCGCCAGGCGTCCTCGCGCAGCGGGTGGGCCGCGGTGTGCGCCTCCAGCACCGGGACGGCCTCGCCGGGTTCGGCCAGCTCCAGCATCGCCTCGGCGCGGCGCTCCACCGCGACGCGCAGCAGTTCCTCCAGCCGGGCGGCCTCCGCCGCGGCCCAGTCCAGCTCGACGAACTCGGCGTACGCCGGGCCGCGCCACAGGGCGAGCGCCTCCTCCGCCGCCGCGCGGGCTCCGGCCGCGTCCCGCTCGGCCAGCAGCCGGCCGGCGGAGCGCACCAGCGGCTCGAACCGCCAGGCGTCGACGTCGTCGGCCGGGAGCCGCAGCGCGTAGCCGGGCGGCGCGGTGACGAGGACCTGCGCGGCGGCCCGCGGCGGCCGGTCGGGCTCCAGCGCCCGGCGCAGGTTGGAGATGAAGGTGCGGACGCCGACGAGCGCCCGGGGCGGCGCCTCGCCGGGCCACAGGTCCTCGATCAGCCGGTCCACCGGGATCATCCGCCCCTGGGCGGCCACCAACCGGGCGAGGACCGAGCGCTGCCGGTTGCCGCCGAGGTCGGCGCGAACGCCGTTCACCTGGGCCTCGAAGGCCCCGAGCACCCGCACACCCACCATGTCGGGCTCAGCGTAGTGGCCGGGAGGGCGCCGAACCGGTGCGAATCGCGGCCCGATCCGGCCGGTGCCGCCCTTCATCCGGCGCGGCCACACCCGGTGGGGGCGCGAAGTGTCCTGCTCCAGCTAGGCCCGCAATGGTGATCATTGTAACGGAATGCTTACTATCCTTTGCTACTGGTTCGCCGTAACTCTTTATCGAAAATCATCTATTGCCGCCTTCTACCTGGGCATTAGCGTCGGCCTTCGCGTTTTCGGGATGACTGAAACGAGCGATCGCGAGGTGACCGATGGTGACCGCCGAATCCCCTGTGCTGGAACGCCATGGCAGGCTGAAGCAATTGGTCCTGGACCTGTGGGAGATTTCGCGCCCCGGGCTCTTCATGGTGTCGATCGTCCCCTTCTGGTTCGGCTACCTGCTCGCCAGCCGGCAACTGATTTTCGGCCAGGAGGCGTGCGGGCAGTCCGTCGGGGACTGCGCGTCGGCGCTGGCGGCCGGGGCCGTCGGCCTCGTGGTGTGGGGGCCGCTGGTCTGGCTGGCCGTCCTCGCCATCAACGACGCCTACGACCTCGAGGCCGACCGGCTCAACCCGCGCAAGGACACGCCGCTCACCAGCGGCAGGCTGTCGGAGCGGGGAGCGAAGGTCGCCGCCTACGGCGCCGCCGCGACGGCGGTCGCCCTGTCGTACGCGGTGCGGCCGGGGATGGCGCTGGCGACGCTGGGCTTCCTGGTGTGCGGCTGGATCTACAGTGTCCCGCCGCTCAAGTGGAAGAACCGGGCCGGGTTCGACGTGCTCAGCAACTGCCTGGCGCTGGGCGTCTTCCCCGTGCTGGGCGGCTGGGCGGTGGCACGGCCGCTGGACGGATTCCCCTGGATCATGGCGCTGGCGCTCTTCCTCGTCCAGGTCGGGATGTACATGCCGACCATGATCGGCGACTGCGAGACGGACCGGGCCACCGGCAGCATCACCACGGCCGTGCGGTTCGGGCAGGACCGGGCCTACCAGCTCGGCCTGGTCTGCTGGACGGGCTTCTGGGCCATGACGGTGGCGCTGGCCGCCCTCGACGAGGTCTACCCGCGGGAACTGCTGTGGTTCCAGCTGCTGTGCACCCCGCTCTTCGTCTGGCTCTACCACCGCGGCCTCGGCCGGGCCCGCGAGCCGCGCGACATCGCCCGCGGCATGATCATGGTGGGCCGGCTCTTCCTGCTGCCCCTGCTGGTCTTCGCCCTCGTCTACAGCGGCACGATCTGATCGCCGTCCGGGCCACGCACCGGTTCCCCTCCGTATACGAGGTGTTTCATTAATCTTCGCCGTTGACAGCATAATAAATAAGTTATGTACTTCTGTTCCCACGGGCCCGAAGTCGGGGGTGCGCCGGCCCGCTGCGCACCGCCGTCGAGGGAACGGGGAACTCCGATGCCCATACCCGACCAGCGCGATCCCGAGGTCACCAGAACAGTTCTGAACCGATGGCTGGCCGGGCGGCTTCCCGGCGCCGAAGTCGAACGGCTGCAAACACCCGCCACGAGCGGTTTCTCCGCCGAGACCATCATGTTCTCCGCGGGTGGCCGGGGCTTTGTCGCCAAGGTCGCGCCCACCAACTACCAGATCTTCCCCGAGCCGCGCTTCGAGGAGCAGTACCGGCTGCTCGCCGAGTTGCGGCGGCGCGGGCTGCCCGTCCCCGAGGTGTTCTGGTACGAGCCCGACGCGTCGCTGCTCGGCGCGCCCTTCCTGGTGATGGGGGCGATATCCGGCCGGGCCCCGTCCGACATGCCGCCGTACCACATGGAGGGCTGGGTCACCGAGATCAGCCCCGCCGAGCGGTCCGCGATGTGGGACAACGGGCTCGTCGCGATGGCCGCCGTGCACGCCCAGCCGGTCGCGGGGCTCGAATACGTCGACCAGACCGGGTACGGCCCGACCGGCCTCCGGCAGCGGCTCGGCTACTGGGACCACTACCTGCACTGGGCCTACGCGGGGAAGGTGCCGGTCGCCGAACGCGCGCTGGAGTGGCTGCGCGCGCACCAGCCGCCGGAACCGCACGAGCCCCGGCTGCTGTGGGGGGACTCCCGGATCGGGAACATCCTCTTCGTCGACGGCGCGGTCGCCGGCGTCCTCGACTGGGAGATGGCCACGCTCGGCCAGCCCGAGGAGGACCTCGCCTGGTACCTCTACCTGGACCGGCACCACGGCGAGGGCGTCGGCGCCGAGCGGCTGCCGGGCTTCCCCACCGCGCGGGAGACCGTCGCCCGGTACACCGGGCTGCTCGGCCGCCCCCTCGCCGACCTGGAGTACTACGAGGTGCTCTCGGGCCTGAAGTTCGCCGCCGTCATGGCCCGGATCGGGCAACTGATGATCAGCTACGGGCTGGTCCCCGCCGACGACCCGTTCCCGCACACCAACACCGCGACAAGGTTGCTTGCGACTGTTCTGGAGGAGTTGTGAGCCGCTCCGGGCTCGCACCCGCCGACGACCCGTTCCCGCGCACCAGCACCGCGACGAGGTTGCCCGCCACCGTCCTGGAGGATCTGTGAGCCTCTCCCCGCTCGACGACTACCCCGTCCACCAGATCTCCGGGGTGATGCGCCACGTCGCCACCTCCGACCGCAACTTCTACGACCGCTACTACTTCAACTGCTTTCCGATCAGCGGCGACATGATGCTGATCATCGGTGTCGGCCAGTACCCCAACCTCGGCGTCACCGACGCCTTCGCGCTGCTGCGCCGCGGTACGGCGCACCAGGTCGTCCGCGCCTCCCGGGAACTGGGCGCCGATCGGATGGACACCAGCGTCGGCCCCTTCCGGGTCGAGGTGATCGAGGGGCTGAAACGGCTGCGGGTCGTCCTGGAGGAGTGCGGGCACGGGCTCGCCTTCGACCTCACCTGGACCGGGTCGATCCCGGCGACGCTCGAACCGCGGCACTACCTGCGCTGGCAGGAACGCGTCGTCTTCGACTCCACCAGGCTGGCGCAGACCGGCCGTTGGGAGGGCGTGATCGAGCACGGCGGCGAGCGCATCGCGGTCACGCCCGACCGCTGGTGGGGGGCGCGCGACCGCTCGTGGGGCATCCGGCCCGTCGGCGAGCCCGAGCCGCCCGGCATCCAGGCCAGGAACTCCGGGACGTTCTACTGGATGTACGCCCCCATGCAGTTCGCGGACCACTCCATCCTCGCCATCGTCCAGGAGGACGAGAAGGGGCGCCGCCTGCTGGAGGAGGCCGTCCGGGTCTGGCCCGACCCGGACCGCGAGCCCGACTTCCTGGGCCGCCCGGACTACCGGCCGGTCTACGCGCCCGGCACCCGGGACGCCGTCTCGGCCACGATCGCGTTCACGCCCTGGGACGCCGAGCCGTTCGAGGTCCAGGTCACCCCGCTGCTGCCCGTCCACATCATGGTCGGCACCGGGTACGGCCTGGAGCCCGACTGGCGGCACGGGATGTACCAGGGCGAGAAACCCGTCGTGCAGGGCGTCGTCCACGACACCGAGCAGGAGGCGGACCGGTTCTGGGGTCTGGTGGACGCCGCCGCGAGGTTCACGTACGGCGAGCACGAGGGCTACGGCCTGTACGAGTACTGGGCCCTCGGCGACCACCCGTCGCTGCGACCTTGAACCTGTGATGCGACCTTGAACCTGCGATCCGGCTCATGCTAGGCATGTGCTCAGCAATGCTGAGCGCGTGCCCGGCGTAGCCGGGCGGGAGGCGGGAGGCGGGAGCGCTGGCGGCGGTCGTGATCACCGTGGCGCTGACGGCCGGCGTATCCGGGCTGGCCACGGCGGACGCCCCGGCGGACTCAGCGGTGGGCCGGGAGGAGTGGCCGCCGCCGGTGGCTGTCGCGGCCTACGGTGAACGACCTCCGGCGGACGCGCCTTTTCGTGCTGCTCGAAAGGGCGCTATTTCGAGTTCCCGGCCGAGGTGTGCTTTTTGTATTTTCGGCAGAGTCGCCGCTGTGTTTTTTGTGGGAACCTACAGTTCATGGGTCACCCGGTGCGATCATCAATACAGATGTCCTCGCCCGGTGAATCCGTCGATTTAGGGCCTTGCCGAACGGCTAGTTCGCGTTTAAGTTACTGGCGGGAAACTTGCCGTTGAGGAGTGGCCATGAAACCTCTGATTCGCAGCGAAATCCCGGTCGCCGCCGGAGCCCGGGGCGCGAGCGGGCGAACCCTGGTCCGGATGCGGCGCGCCGGACAGGCGGCGGGAGCGCTGGCGGCGGTCGTGATCACCGTGGCGCTGACGGCCGGCGTGTCCGGGCCAGCCACGGCGGACGCCCCGGTGGACTCGACGGTGGGCCGGGCCGAGTGCGGGCCGGGGGCGGCACCGGAGACCGGTCTGCAGGGCCAGGTGCCGCTGGCCGACCGAACGAGCGGCCGCAGCCGGCAGGGATACCGGTGCAACCTGGAACTGGTCAGCCAGTACCAGGGACAGGGGCAGGGCACGGTCGGCGCCTCGTACGGCAAGTGCCAGTACCTGGGGACGATCCTGCCGAGCGCGGTAACGGCCAAGAACAAGGGCGTCAACGTCATCGACATGTCCGACCCGCGGCGGCCGAAGCTGACGGATTCGCTGGTCAGCCCCGCGACGCTCGGCGGGACGTGGGAGACGCTCAAGGTGCACGAGGGCCGCGGCCTGCTGGCGGCGGTGTCGGTCGGCCTGCTCAGCGGTGGGTTCTTCGTCTCGGTGTACGACGTCAAGACCGACTGCACCCGTCCCCGGCTACTCAACGGCATCAACGGCACCAACCTGACGATGCCGGCCGTGTTCCCCGGCCACGAGGCGGGCTGGTCACCCGACGGCCGCACCTACTGGACGACCGGAACCGTGGGCGGCACCATCGCCGCGCTCGACATGACCAACCCGGCCAAACCCCAGGTGCTCTACAACGGGACCACCGGCCTGGTCAACCACGGCGTCGGGGTGAGCGCCGACGGCAACCGGCTCTACGTCGCCGAGATCCCGGCCGGCGTCATCACCTTCGACGCCAGCGACATCCAGCAGCGCAAACCGCAGCCGCAGCTACGCCGCATCTCGACGGCGACCTGGCCCGACGGCATGGTCACCCAGCACCTCGTCCCCTTCACCGACCGGGGCCGGCCCTACCTGCTGGCGGTCGACGAGCTGGGTTCGAGCGGGGTGCGGATCCTGGACATCTCCGACGAACGCGCCCCCCGGGTCGTCCGGGAGCTCAAGCTGGAGATCAACCGCCCCGAGCACGTGGCGGTGCGCGGGGCCGACACCGCCAAGAACGGCATCTTCGGCTACGACTCGCACTACTGCACCCTCGACCGGCTCACCGACCCCACCGCACTGGCCTGCGGGTGGGCCCAATCGGGGATCCGCGTGTTCGACGTCCGCGACCTGCAACGCCCCCGCGAGATCGCCTACTTCAACCCGCCCGCCCAGGTCGGGAAGCGCGCCCAACTGGTCAACTCCGCGCACGCCTTCGTCCCGTTCGGCGCGGCGTTCTCCGACATCTTGAAGGACTATCCCGACAAGCCGCCGCTGTACACCGGCGAGACGGACATGACCGCGGACTGGTGCATGTCGCCGCCGCGCTTCGCCGGTGACCGGCTGTGGGTCTCCTGCGACGACAACGGCGCCCTGCTGCTGCGCTTCACCAACGGCGCCTACCCGCTGAGGTGAACCGGACCGGTGGCGCTGGCCGGGTGTTCTCGGCCATCGCGTTCATGGTGATCGGGGCCGTGGCGGCGACGCTCTTCGCCGGCCGCGGCCCCGCCCGGGACGACCCGGCACGGGTTCCGACCGCCGGCCGGGTCGACATCGGGTTCAGCCAGGACATGATCTCCCATCACCAGCAGGCCGTCACGATGTCCCAAGCGGTGCGCGGCCGGGCTGGCCCGGCCGTGGCCCAGCTCGCCCTCGGCATCGAGCTCAACCAGCTCAAGGAGATCGGCCACATGCAGGGCTGGCTGGCGCTGTGGAACGCCCCCCAGGTGCCCTCCGGCCCCCCGATGACCTGGATGACCAACGGCCACTCCCGCCACGGTGCCGGTGCCGGTGCCGGTGCTGCGATGCCCGGACTGGCCTCGCAGCAGGAGATCAACCGCCTGGGCGAGGCCAAGGGCAGGGACCTGGACGTACGGTTCCTCCAGCTGATGATCCGCCACCATGAAGGGGGCCTGGTCATGACCACCGCCGCGGCCCGGAGCGCCACCATCCCACAGGTGCGCAACCTGGCCGTCCTCATGACCACCGAGCAGCACAAGGAGATCGCCACCATGGCCGGCCTGCTCGCTGCCCTCGGCCACCGTCCCCTTCCCTCGCCCACCGGCCGCCGCTGAGTCCGAGCCGACCGAACCGGGCCGGCCAGGCCAACCGAGCCGGGCCAACCGAGCCGGGCCAACCGAGCTGAGCCGACCGAGCTGAGCGAGCCGAGCGAAGCTGGGCCCGGGCTGACCGAGCCGAGCCGAGCCAAGCGAGCGAGCGAGCAGACCGGGCCGACCGGGCCGACCGAGCTGGCCGGGCCGACCGGGCCGACCGGGCCGACCGGGCCGACCGAGCTGGCCGGGCCGACCGGGCCGACCGGGCCGACCGAGCTGGCCGAGCTGGCCGGGCCGACCGAGCCGACCGAGCCGACCGGGCCGGCCGAGCTGACCGAGCTGAGCGAGCCGACCGAGCCGAGCGAAGCTGGGCCCGGGCCGACCGAGCCGGGGCTCGGGCCGCCGACAGCTATCGCGAACTCGCCGAGCTGTCCCGCCCGGATCGGTCCGGGTCTCGTTGCCGCCGCAAGGCCCGGCTGGGGTGGGAACGAGGGCCACGACTTGCAATGAGCACTCCTGGCCGGTCGAGGGGTGGTTGCGATGAGCATTCCCCGGGGTGGCCGAGGACTCGGTCACGCTTGGCCGTCCGCAGCCGGAGCTGTGCGGGTCGGCTGCACGACCCGGCTGCACGACCCGGCCAGCGCGGTCAGTGGCTGGGTCGGTTGTGGTGCGGGCAAGCCGTTCAGGATCTGTAGTCAAGCCGGAGTCGGATGAGCAGGCAGGCAGTGCGCTAAATGAGCAGTAGCTACCTGCGGGCTGAGGGGATCGGGCTCGATCACCAAAGCGGAGGTGAGTTTGTCCCCTGCGTGACTCGGCTGCAGCGCGACCGGCGCAGAACGTTCGGTAGCCGACTGCGTGGGCTCGACCGTACCGGATGGCGGCCCTGTCTCTCCGCTCTGATTACCGTCGGCGCCGTCTTCGGCTCGGTCGGCCCCACCGAACCGATGATCTTCTGCGGCGCGGCTTCTGATCTTCTGCGGCGCGACCTCGTCGACCCGTTCCATCACGATGACCGAGCCCTCGGCCTACCGCAGAGCGGGCCGGAGGTGCGAACTCGGCCGTTGCGGACGCCGCGGATGGGCATCCGCCGGCCATGCCCGATTCACCGGAAAGTGATCATGATCCTTTACGATGGCCCCGCCCAATGTGAGGAGTTTTCATGACCCAGCCGAACCCCTGGCATGTTCAGGCGGGAATGGCCGGCCGCGCGAACGACGGCCCGGTCCGGCCGGGCACGGTGCTCGGGCTGCTCACCATCGCCGGGCTCGGCATCTGGACTACGGTGGCGCTGCTGAGCGTGGTCGTACTCGTGTTGCGCATCCGGATTCTCGGTGAGGCCGGCGCCGACCCCCGGCAGGTGGACCTTTCCGCACTGGAGTCCAACGACTCACTCCTCGTCCTCGTCGCCGGGCTTCAGGGAGTCCTGCTCTTCGCCACGGCCGTGCTGTTCTGCCTGTGGCTGCTGCGTGCCCGCGCCAACGCCGAGGCCATCCTCGACCACGCACAGCGCTGGAGTCGGCCCTGGACGGTGTTCGGGTGGGTGGTGCCCATCGCCAACCTGTGGATCCCCAAGCAGGTCGTGGACGACATCTGGGCGATCAGCGCGGGACGTTCCGACGCCAAGCCCGGATCCCGGCCGGTCATGGCCTGGTGGGCGTGCTGGCTGATCTACCTGATCGGCGACCGCATCGTCGCACTCGGATTCCAGGCCGAAGACGGCGGCCTGGCGGCCGAACGCGACCAGGCCATCGCCTCACTCGCGTTGATGCTCCCGGGCGTGGCGGCCGCCGCCCTGGCCGCCCTGGTCATATGGAAGATCAACGGGATGCAGGAGGCCCAGGCCGCCCGCATCCAGGCCGCCATCGCCTACCCGGACACGCCACCGCCCGCGGCCGAGCACTGACGCTGCTCTCCTTCAACCGCGTGGCTCGCCC
Source organism: Actinomadura craniellae (assembly GCF_003289645.1). Classification (GTDB taxonomy): domain Bacteria; phylum Actinomycetota; class Actinomycetes; order Streptosporangiales; family Streptosporangiaceae; genus Actinomadura_D; species Actinomadura_D craniellae. The sequence goes on from NZ_QLYX01000019.1 coordinate 108,954, forward strand.
AGCTTGACGCGGTGTACCAGCACGCCGAATTCTCCGGGAAAGGCGATCAGGTTGCCGGCGTCGGGGTTCTTGTTGCCGCGGATGCAGATGGCCTCGGTGAGGCAAGCCACCGCGACGCAGTTAGTGCCATGGGTGTTGCTACTTCGGTGATTCACCGAAAGTGGTCGAGGACCTTGAGCAGGCGTCGTTCGACAGGACTGCGCAGGGCGGTGGGTGGCGTGATGGGTTCAGGGGGCTTGGCATAGGCGTGACCCAGCGGGCTGGTCCAGAAGGTGACCCCTCCCGGGGTACGGGTGGTGGTCCAACCGGCGTCTTTGAGGTCATGGCAGTAGGCGCATTTGGCATCAGTGTTGTCCGGGGAGGTGGAGCCGCCATGGGCATGGGGGACGATGTGGTCGATTTCGGATCGGCGGGCGGAAGTGCGGCAGCCGGGTCCGCGACAGGTACGGTCGCGAGCGATCACATAGGCACGCTCGCGGGGGGTGAGGGCCCGGCGAGGATCACGCTCAGGGCGTGGCACGTGCCCGCTGGGACCAGTAGGCGAGATGGGGCGAACTTCCGATAGGTCGGTACGACCGGGCCAAGGGCCGTCGCCAGAGGCTGGGCTGGGAGTAGTGCCGCACATGGGGTCAAGAGCAGCGCCGGAAGTGGTGTCGGAAACGGCGCCGGGTGCTGGGCCGGGCGTGGGGTCGGGAGTAGTACCGCACATGGAGTCGGGAGCAGCGCCGGGCGCTGGGCCGGGTGTGGAGCTGGGTGCGGGGTCGAGTGCAGGGTTGGGCGTGGGGTCGGGAGCAGCGCCGGGGGCGGGGCCGGGAGCAGTGCCGCACATGGGGTCAGGAGCAGCGCCGGGCGCTGGGCCGGGTGTGGAGCTGGGTGCGGGGTCGAGTGCAGGGTTGGGCGTGGGGTCGGGAGCGGTGCCGCACATGGGGTCAGGAGCAGCGTTGTGAGTGGGGCGTGGGGTGGCGCCGGAGGCGGTGCCGGGAGCGGCACCGTGTGTGTAGTCGGGAGCAGTGCCCGGGGCGAAGTTGGGTGCAGCACCCTGAGCGGAACCAAGGGCGGGAGCCGAGGCGGGACCGGCGGTGGTGCGGGGCTGGGGGCGGCGGGTGGTGCCGTGGTGCAGGAGGCGTCCGGTGAGGGGGTCGGTGATGGAGTAGGTCCATGCGGTGTCCCGGGCGGCCGGTTGGGCGGCGGTGTGGGCGATCTGGCGGGTGATGTCGGCGATCACCGGCCCCCAGCCGGCCAGTTCGCCCGCACGGTCGGCCAGCCCGATGAGAGTGGGCAGGTCGGCGGTCAGTTCGATGACCCCGCGCCGGTGGACGGGGCCGGGGCCGTCCCACGATCCGTTCAGCAGGCCGAGGTAGACGTCGGTGCGGATCTGGTCCATCACTCGGGCGTCTCCGGCTCGCTTGGCTGCGCGGGCGATCGCGTCCACGCGTTCGAAGGCGGCCGCGGCCGCCCCGGGTGGGAGCTGGTGGCCGGCCAGGTGGGCGGTGCCGTCCGGGTTGGCGGTGTGCACCACCCGCCGTTCGGTCACGCTCTGCTCGTACGTCTTCCTGGCAGCATCGGGGTCGATGTCCAGGGCCAGCCGGCGTATCCGGTAGGCCAGCTGCCCGGTGGTCAGCTCCGCGGCCTCCGGCAGTATCCGGGTGGCCACCTGCCGTGCCGCCTGCTCGTCTAGCGCCCGGGTCTCCCGCACGATCACCTTCGCCCGCGGTAGGTCGATCGACCCCTTCCGCAACGCCCGCCACACCGCCGGCAGGCGTTCGACGAGCAGCCAGGCGTCCTCCAGTGCCGCGCCTGCAGCGCGTTTGGTCCAGGACAGGGCCGCGCCGATCTCGGCGGCGGCGAACTTGGGCAGATCGCTGTCCCACACTCCGGGCAGGTGCGCGGTCTCGGCCCGCACCCGATCGGCGACCTCCACCATGACCGCGTACAACTCGGCCTGCTCATGCGCGACCTGCCGAGCCCGGGCCCGCAACACCACCACAACGTCATAGCCCGACAACCGGGACAGATCGACTGAAGCCAATGCAGCCGCCAGCTCAGGCCCTGGCGCCAGGACTTCCAGTTCCTCAGGCGGACGGACGCCACCCGCGGGGATCGTCTCCGACAGCACCGCGCCCTCACCCCTCCCGGGACCACCACTCGAACATATGTTCCAAGAGTAGCAGGTTGGTCACACAACGCAACCGGGGTGGTAAAGCAGCCGCGTCAGTGGCTTCGCCCACCGGTCGCCACGCCGTGATCTGATCGGGCTGGCCCGCCGCCACGGGCGACTCTTCTCGTAGCGGCCGGCCACTACAGGTGCCGGCGTTGCGCGGATAGAGAAGCGGGCCGCGCCGAGGACGGGGCCCGCTTGCGGTCGGTTCTGTGTCAGCCGTGCAGTTCGCCTTGCTTGATGCGGTGCACCAGTGCGGTGAAGTCTTCGGGGGAGATGGTCAGGTTGCCGGTCTCGGGGTTCTTGCTGTCGCGGATGCCGATGGCAGGGGAGATGCAGGCCACCTCGACGCACTCACCGCCGTTGGGGGAACTGTGGGAGGACTTCCGCCACCGTGAGGTCATGCTGTCCATTGATCGGCTGCTTCCGTGATGAGCTTCAGGGGTGCCGCATGGCAGCGCTTCGGCGCTCGGGGATTCCCTCATGCGCCTGGTGGCCGCCACGTCGTCCGTGCTTTCGCTCACTTGTCCGGTGAGCGCATTGCCGAGGTGCGCGAGGCCGTCGCTGTTCGGTAAGGCGACGGCGAACAATTCGGCGAGATCAATGCCGTCCGGATCAAGCGGACCCCGCCAAGGGCGGGGCCCGCTTGCGGCCGGGGTTGTGTCAGCCGTGCAGTTCGCCTCGCTTGATGCGGTGCACCAGTGCGCTGAAGTTTTCGGGGGAGATGGTCAGGTTGCCGGCGTCGGGGTTCTTGCTGTCGCGGATGCCGATGGCCGCGGAGAGGCAGGCCACCTCGACGCAGTCACCGCCGTTGATGTTGCTTCTGGAGCTTTTACGCCACTTCAGGGTGTCCATTGGTCTGCTACTTCCTTTATCAGCCGGAGCGACGCGGGGCGTGGTAGCGCCTCGGCTCGCAGTGACTCCCAGCGGTGCTTGATGATCGCCACTTCCTCCGGGTTCTCCACGACGTGGCCGCTGAGCGTGGTGTCGAGATAGGCGACCTCATCGCCGTCGAGCGTCGCTAGGTTGAATGGTCCGCCGATTCCAGCGTATGCGCCTACCTCGGCCCGGACCACCTGCACCACGATGTGGGGTCGTTCGCACAGCTTGACGAGGTGCATGAGTTGTTCACGCATGACGCTGCTGCCGCCTATCACCCGGCGGATGGCACCTTCGTCCAGGATGGCCACGAACATTGGTGGGCGGTCACTTGTTAAGGGAGCCTGGCGCTCCAGGCGTGCCGCGACTTTGGCCTCGATCTCCTCCGGAGTGGCCGTCGGCAGCCCGGTCTGGAGCACGACCCGGGCGTAGTCGGGAGTTTGCAGCAGGCCGGGGACGACTTCGAGCTGGAAAGTGTTGATCACGGTGGCCTGCTCCTCGACACCGCGCCAGCGGTCGAGGTAGTCGGGTATCGACTCCCGGCTGACCAGTTCCTTGTAGAACCGCATGAGCGCGCCGCCCGTCTGCAGCGCCTCGTCGCAGCGTTCGATGAATTCGGGTCTGGGAGTGCGCTGGCAGGTCTCGACCATGGCCACCAGGGACGGCGAGAAGGTGATGGCCGTGGCCAGCTTCTCCTGCGTCATTCCGCGGAACTCCCGCCAGGCGATGAGCTCCTTGGCGAAGTATTCCAACCACGTTCGGCGGATCGTGCTCACGTGACCTCACACCTTTCTCACGAAACCGTGAACATTACTCACGGTCATGGGTGGTTGACGGAATGTATGGCGAGCGTACTTCGGCGGGGATAGACAGGGAGCGGATTCCACTGAAGTGGGCGGAGCGAGCGGCCATTCTCCGCCGGATCGAAGCGCCCAAGTCGACCATTCACAGCTGAGGAAGATTCATATGCCCGAGACAGCCCCCTGGCCGGCCAGCGAGCAGCCTCCGGAACGCCGGCCGTTCCCCACCGGGATCGTCAAGGCGATCTACGATCGCCGCTTTTCCGCGCGTGCCGACGGCGCGCGGCTCGAACTCCTGTCGCCGGAGCGCCCTGCCGGCTCCCGGTTCGAGGAGCGGGAGGTGCCCGTCAGCGACCGGGCCCCGGCCCAGGTGCGCCGATGGGCCACCGACGCCCTCACCCGCTGGGGGGACACGGGCGCGGCCGAGGACGCGGCGATCGTCTTCACCGAACTGGTCACCAACGCTTGTCAGGCGTCCGCGACCCGGGTGATCGCGCTGATCGACCCGGACGCGGGCCCGGACGTCATCGAGGTCTGCGTCTGGGACGACGCCCCCGGCCTGCCGCGCAGGTGCGAACCCGACTTCCGCGCGGAGCGGGGACGTGGGCTGTTCATGGTCGACGCCCTCGCCGTCCGGTGGGGGCACCACCCCTTCTCGCCCGCCCCCGGACGTCCCGGCAAGGTGGTCTGGGCCGACATAGCGAGGAACGGCGATGGATCCTGACCGGATCGCCGCCGCACTGGAGCGGGCGCACCCCGGCTGGGCGATCGTCCCCGGCCACTACACCGGCCGGTTCACCGCGATTCCGGGGCCGTCCTACCCCTACCGCGACAGCGGCATGATCATCGCCGGCGACCCCGCCGAACTTGAACGCCGCATGGCGCTGATCGAAGCGCACGGACAGGGCGATGTCCGTTAATTCGGTTGGCGCCATTCGGCGAGAGTGGTGAGGTGTCGGCGTGAGTGACTGGGAGCGGCGGGAGAGGGCGCGGCGCGCCGAGGTGATGGCTCTGCCCACGTTGAAGGTCCGTCATCACGCGGTCGTGGCCGGCGAGCGCGGCGAGGCGCGGGCGTCGGTCTCCGTCGGTCCCGAAGGCGAGGTTCTGGCGTTGTGGACGGCGGCAGAGGACCTGCCGGCCCAGAGGTCGTCCCCCACGCGATCGGCGGGGGCCGCCTTCCCCGACTCCCGCGCGCCCCGCCCGGTGGCGGCCCGGGTGACAACCCATACATCGGTGCGGGCGGTCACCATGGTCAGGCTCGCCGAGCTGCCGCTGGCTCACGTCAAGGTGCAGCCGCTGCCGCAGGGCCGGGTTCTGGCGGTGGCCGCCAGGGCCAGGTGGCGTCCAGAGGGCGCCGACCGCAATGCGATCGTCTACGACCCCGAGGGGAACGTGCTTGCCGAGGAGACGTTGGGTGACGGCATCGGGCACGTTTTCGCCACCCGCACCGGTCACATCTGGGTGGGCTACTTCGACGAAGGGGTCTTCGGCAACTACGGCTGGGGCGGCCCCGGTCCGGCACCGCTGGGTGCTTGCGGCCTGGCACGGTTCTCCCCGGATCTGCGACCGGACTGGCGGTTCCCCGGCGGGGACCCGTGGGGATGGATCGCCGACTGCTATGCGCTCAACGTCGCCGGGGAGGCCGCCTGGACCTGCTACTACACCGGCTTCCCCGTTGTCCGCAGCCACGATGGCGTCCTCACCGGCTGGCGTAACGACATAAGCGGTATCCAGGCCCTCGCGGTCGGCGACTCCGCGCGCATCGCCCTGTACGGCGGCTACGGGGCGAACCGCGACAGGCTGGCCGCCGGTGACCTCGGTGACGGGCGTCTCCACACCACCGCCGAGTACCGGATCGTCCTGCCGGACGGACAACCCCTGCCTGCCAGGACCCAGGTCATCGGCCGGGGCCCCGATCTCCATTTCATCGCCGACCACGACTGGTACCGGCTCGCCCTCGAAGACGTTCCGGTGCGACCTGACAAGTAGCGGGACCGACACTGCCGAAAGGACGCGACGGACGTTGTCCTCGCAGGTCGGGAACAGTGAGAGCCCCGGCCGGGTTCGAACCGGCGACCTGCCGCTGACAAATTCACCTCTGTCCGAGCGGTGAACACGATCTTGAACGCTCGTCCGATCGAGGTTCCCGCAGGTCAGAGGGGGTTTGAGCCCCCGGCCGGGTTCGAACCGGCGACCTGCCGCTTACAAGGCGGCTGCTCTGGCCAGCTGAGCTACAGGGGCGCGGGATCAAGCTTACCGGGGGCGGGGCGGGCGGCGCCGCCGGTTATCCGGGTGAGGCAGGTCTGTCCTCCGCAAGTGCGAATCCGCGGACGGGACCGGCCCGGGAACGCTTAAGCTGGCGTCCGAAACCAGGTGATGTGTAGAGGAATCACCGTCGCCCCAAGGTGTTCCCCGCGTATCCCGAGGGTGCGGAACCGGTCGCAGGCACCGGTGTGGCGGCAGGGTCCCCGTGGCACAATGAGGGCCGCGCACGAGGGGTCCGGAGAACCTGGTCGACCACGGCCCGGGGGCCGAGGAGGAGGTTCGGTGCCGTGTCCGACGCCGGCCGACGCCACCTCGCATTGCGTGTTCTCGGTGCGACGCTGCTCGTCTCGACGATGACGCCCGCGCTGGCGCCGTCCGCGTCGGCCGCCGCGACCGATCAGATCCGGGCCCGGCAGTGGTATCTGAAGTCGATCCGGGTCTCGTCCGCCTGGCGGTACGCCAAGGGGGCGGGGATGACCGTCGCCGTGCTCGACACGGGGGTAGAGAGCCGGCATCCCGACCTGGTGGGCCGGGTCGTCAGCGGCCCCGACTACACCGGCGGCGACCGCCGCCCCGGCACCCGCTTCTGGGGGCGGCACGGCACCGCGATGGCGAGCATCATCGCGGGGCACGGCCACGGGCCGGGCCTGGCGGCCGGCGTGATGGGCGTGGCGCCGCTGGCGAAGGTGCTCTCCGTCCGGGTGACCTGGGAGAACGACGACCCCGTCCGGTTGAACGGGGCGCAGGTCGCCGGCAACCGGGACGCGGTGGCCAGGGGAATCCGGTACGCGGTCGACCAGGGCGCGGACGTCATCAACATGTCGCTGGGCGGCGGCAAGGCCTACTACGACGGGAACCCCGAGGAGGAGGACGCCGTCCGGTACGCTCTCGGCAAGGGTGCGGTGCTGGTCGCCTCCGCGGGCAACGACGGGGCCGGCGCCAACCGGCGGAACTTCCCGGCCGCCTATCCGGGCGTGATCGCCGTGGGCGCCCTCGACCGCAGGCTGCGCTCCTGGCCGGACACCAGCCGGCACGACTACGTCGCGGTCTGCGCCCCGGGCGTCGAGATCGTCAGTGCCGACGCGGGCAACGGCTATGTGATCGGCACCGGGACCAGCCCGTCCTCGGCGATTGTCACCGGGGTCGTCGCGCTGATCCGTTCCCGCTACCCGAAGCTCACCCCGGAACAGGTGCGGGAGGCGCTTTCCCAGGGCGTGATCCGCCGGGCCGCGACCGGCCCGGGGTGCGCCGGCTCGCTCGACGCGCTGCGGTCGATGTTCGCCGCCGCCGCGATCAGCAAGCGGCCCCGTTCGACGCCACAGCCCACTCCCGACGCCGCGGTCCCGGAGCCCGCGGTCGCGGGGAAGGAGGAGCCCTCGTTGCTGGTCAACGGAATTCTCGCCGTGGGCGGCGTGCTGGTGTTGATAGCGCTGATTCTCGGCTGGCGGCAGCGCCGCCGCAGGATCCGGGAGGCAGCGTACGAGCCGCCGCCGCCACCGCCGCGGGACGCCCGGCTGCCCAGGCCCATGCCAGGTGCCGGCGAGACCGACCAGGTGGTCTGGCCGCCGACCGCTCCGGCGGCCGGGCTGTACCGCGCGTCCTCCGCCGGGCCCGCGTCCCGTGGGCCGCGCGACGCCGAGAGCGCCGCGGCGCACGGTCGCTACTGGAACGGCAGCATGGACTACACCGGCGCCGAACCCGCCAACGGCCACCGGGAGTTCGGCGTGCCGCTGGAGGACTGGCCGGCCGACGCGGGGGCCGGGCTCAACGGCCACGGCGCGGCCGGCCCGTGGCGGCCGGATGCGTGGACCGGCGAGCAGGGGCTCGGCCACGACCCGCTGGGGCTCGGCCTGGAGGAGCCCTTCGACGCGGGGGCACCGAGGGCCCCCGGCCCGCTGCCGGACGATGACCAGGGCCCGAGCCTGACCGAGGCGTTCCCGGCGGTCCCCCTGCCGCCCGAGCCGCAGCCGGACGCGGTCTGGCCGCTGCTCGACCCGGAGGGGAGCGGGCCCGGGCAAAGCGAGGAGCCCGCGACGGAGACGTTCAGGGCCATCCCGCCGGCCGGCCCCGGCGGGCGGGCGGACGAGGGAGTGACCGAGGCGTTCCCCGCGGTGCCGCCCGCCCGGCGGCACGTGGACGAGGGGGCGACCGAGACGTTCCGGGCGGTGCCGCCGCGGGAGGAGACCCCTCCCGTGGCCGACTCGTGGCGCCCGTTCGGCCGGGAGTTCACGAACGACCCTCCGCCGGCCGACCCCGTTCCGCCGGCTCCGGCCAGGGACCCGTACAGCTGGGACCACGGCACCGGACAGGACTACGACACGTCGTTCACCTCCCCGCCGGAACCGGAGGACGCACCGGGTCCCTTCGGCCGGGGCTTCGCGGAGCCACCGGAGGAGGCCGCGCCGGGCCCGTACGGTCAGGGGTTCGCGGAAGGTGCCGCGTCATCCGCCCCGGGGACGTCCTACGAGCCGGGGTATGAGCCGGGGTACGACGACAGGTTCCGGCAGGGCACGTTCGATCGGGGTTACGAGTACGGGGCGGTTCCGGAGCAGGACGGGGCGGCGTTCCCGCCCGCTCCTGGGCCGGTGCGTCCGGGTGGTGGGGGTTTCGAGTACGAGCCGTCTCCCGGCTCGGAGTTGGGTGGAGAGGCGTACCCGCCGGCTTCGGGGCCGGTGCGCCCGGCCGGGCAGGGATACGAGTACGAGCCGTCTCCCGCTCCGGAGCCGGGTGGAGAGGTGTTCCCGCCGGGCCCGGAGGCCGGGCGGGGTTACGAGTACGGGTCGTCTTCTGTTCCCGAGTTGGGTGGGGAGCCGTACCCGCCGGCTTCTGAGCCGCCGAGTCCGGCCGGGCAGGGGTTCGAATACGAGTCGCCTTCCATCCACGAACTGGGCGAGGAAGGGCTCCCGCCCGCTCCCGGGCCGGCGCGTCCCGGTGGCGGGGGTTTCGAGTACGAGCCGTCTCCCGGCCCGGAGTTGGATGGGGAGCCGCATCTGCCGGCTTCGGAGCCGGTACGTCCGGTCGGTCAGGGTTTTGAGTACGAGTCGCCGCCTGTTTCGGAGCTGGGTGGGGAGCCGTTCCCGTCGGTTCCTGAGCCGGCGCGTCCGGGTGATCGGGGTTTCGAGTACGAGTCGTCTTCCGCCTCGGAGTTGGGTGGGGAGCCGTACCCGCTGGCTTCGGAGCCGGCTCGCCCGGGCGGCGGAGGTTTCGAGTACGAGTCGCCTCCCGCTCCGGAGTCGGGCAGGGAGCCGTTCCCGTCGGTTCCTGAGCCGGCGCGTCCGGGTGATCGGGGTTTCGAGTACGAGTCGTCTTCCGCCTCGGAGTTGGGTGGGGAGCCGTACCTGCCGGCTTCGGAGCCGGTGCGTCCGGTCGGGCAGGGGTTCGAGTACGAGCCGCCGGCTCCCGGCCCGGAAGAGACCGCTCCGCCGGCGAATCCGTACAGCCAGGGGTTCGAGGGGACGGTGTTCCCGCCGCCCTCGGTGGCGCCGCCGTCGTTCGAGCCGAGGCCGTCCGCAGGGCGCCGGCACCGTCCCGAGCCGGCACCGTCCGAGGAGCCGGCGCGCCCGTACGGCCAGGGTTTCGGGGCGGCGCTGTCGGGTTCTGCGCCGGAACCCGGGGAGGAGCCGGCCGACCCGTTCGCCGGCGGGTTCCCGGTGGCGCCCACGTTCGGTTCACCGGCGCCCGCGGAAGGCGAGCCGGAAGAGCAGGTCGGGGAGTCGCGCAGCGGGCGCTGGGGCGAGGACGACGACTTCCGCTCGTCGTGGAGTTGACGGCCGCCCTACCTCCCGGGGCGTAACGGGGAAGCCTCCGCCGGTACGACGACGTCGCCCGGACCCTTTGCGGACGATCGGGTCGTACGCGAGATGAGGAGGTCGATGACCATGGTGACGATGCTGGCGTTCGCGGCCCACCCGGGCCCGTGGCGGGACGGCGGCGACCCGCCGGCCTGGTGGCCGGTGTTCCCGATCGGGTTCGGGCTGTTCTGGGTGGCCGTGGCGGTGGGCGCGTTCTGGCTGCTGCGTCGGCGGTCGGCTCCGGCCGATCCGCGGGCGGGCGCCCGGGCGGTGCTGGCGGAGCGGTACGCGCGCGGCGAGATCGACGAGGACGAGTACCGGTCCCGGCTGGTGGTTCTCGGCTAGGCGTCCGACTCGGCCTCGGCTTCGGCGAAGATGCGGCCGATGCCCTCGTGGTCCATCGGTTTCCGGGCCGCGGCCTCGATGAAACGGGTGAGCAGCCGGGCGAACTCGATTCGCTCGGCCTCGCTCCAGTCGCTCATCAGCTCGTCGAGGTAGTCGCGGCGGCCCCGGGCGGCGACCTGCTTGACCCGGCGGCCGGTATCGGTCAGCGCGAGGTTGGCGCGGCGGGCGTCGGTGGGCGAGGGCCGTCGCGAGACCAACCCGGCGTCGATGGCGTGCCCGACCAGGCGGCTCGCGGTGGAGGGGTCGATGTCCAGGCGGTCGGCCACGGCGCCGACGGTCACTTCGCCCGCGTCTTCGAGCAGCAGCGCGGCGACGGCATGGACGACCATCAGGTTGGACAGCTGCAACGGCCGTCCGCCGGGCGCCTGCTCGCGGATCCGCTTCATCAGGTCGGGCTTGGCCCAGATCCGGCGCAGCTGGAACAGCGCGGACCCGATCTGCTCGGAGATCGGATTGCCGGAGACGCGGTCCGTCTCCATGGGGTGGCCTCTCGTTGATGTATGCATCCTGCAGATATATCCTACCCTGCGCTGCGCAGGCTTTTCGTTCGGGGAACACGGTGGCCGATCTGAATCCCCCACCCTGCCAGAACCGCTGAGCCACCGGCAGACCCTGATCGTGCTGATCGGCGGTCCCCGGCCGGCTGACGGGTCGGCTGACGGGTCGGCTCAGCGGGTGGCTGACCGGGCGGCTCAGCGGGAGAGCCGGACGCGGGCGCCCGGCGGGAGGCCCAGCCGCTGGGCCGCGTCGCCGCCGTTGACGGCGAGGGCGACCAGGCCCGCCGAGTCGGTGTAGGCGACGAGCTCACCGGGGGGCACCGAGCCGAACGTCTCCAGGTAGGGCACCACCAGCCGGCGCCGGCCCACCGTGACCGTCAGAGTCGCCCCCCGGACGGCGCCCAGCCGGTCGAGGTCGGCGCCGGTCACCGCGAGCTGGACGTTGCCGAACCGGTCCACGGTGACCACCTCGCCCTCCGCGGCGCCGTCCCGCACCAGCCGGGTCGGCGCCGGCAGCGCGACCAGTTCGGCGGGGCCGATCTCCCGACCCACTTCGGCGAGGGGCAGGCCGGCCGCCAGCCGCGCCGCCACCGGCATGAAGACGTCGCGGCCGTGGAAGGTCGCCGACACCGGGGACAGCCACAGCTCCTCGTTGGTGAGCTCGTACGCCCGGGACGGGACGGTCGCCGCCCAGGACAGCAGCCCGTTGTCGGGCCCCACGAAGACCCGTCCGCCGGACTGCACCGCCACGCCGCGCCGCGCCGTCCCCACCCCCGGATCGACCACCGCGACGTGGACGCCGGCCGGCAGGTAGGGGACGGTCTGCGCCAGCACCGCCGCCCCCCGGCGCACATCGCCGGGGGGAACGAGATGGGTGATGTCGATGAGCCGGATCTCGGGGGCGAGCCGGGCCGCCACTCCGTGGCAGGCCGCGACGAAGCCGTCGTCGAGGCCGTAGTCGGTCAGGAACGTGATGCACTGATAAGCCGCCACGCGGTACCACGCTACGTCGGGCCGTTCGGTGAGAACAGCCGGAAAGCGTCCGCCGGGATCGGTACGATGACACCCGCCGAACCCGGACGACCGGGACCAACCAACCACAGAGGGGACCAGATGCCCACGGCGCATGGCCCTGCTCAGGACGGCACGCCCGACGAACCTCCAGCGCTCGAAGGCCCGGAAGCCGACGAAGCCTTCCCTCCCGGCCTCCTCTCCGACCGTGACCGCCGCATCCTCGCCTTCGAGCGGCAGTGGTGGAAGCACGCCGGAGCCAAGGAACAGGCGATCCGCGAACAGTTCGACATGTCCGCGACGCGGTACTACCAGCTGCTCAACCACGTGATCGATCTGCCCGAGGCGCTCCAGCACGACCCGATGCTGGTCAAGCGCCTGCGCCGGTTGCGCAGCCAGCGGCGGCGGCAGCGTGCCGCGCGCCGGCTCGGCCTCCACACCTGACCCGCCGGAAGCGGCCATCACGGCCGCGCGCCGCGTGCCGTCTCGGCATTTCGCTCCGGCCGTGACCACCATTGGTCACGTGGACTTCTCAGCGGAACACCCCCAGACCCCGATGACTCCCGCCGGCGCCGAAGGGCTCGCCGCGATCCGGAAGAGCCCCGGTGAGGCGGTTCTCGCCTTCGACTTCGACGGAACCCTGTCGCCGATCGTCGAGGACCCGGCGGCGGCCCGGGCGCATCCCGACGCGGCCGCCGCCCTGGCTCGCCTGTCCCCGCTGGTGGGCACCCTTGCGATCATCACTGGCCGCCCTGCCGCGCATCCCGTCGGGAACGGCGGTCTCGGGGCCGTCGACGGCCTGGTGGTGCTCGGGCAGTACGGCCTGGAGCGGTGGGAGGCCGGCCGGCTGACCGTCCCCGAACCGCCCCCGGGGGTCGCCGAGGTGCGCGCCAAGCTGCCCCGCGTGCTGGCGGCGGCCGGTGCCCCCGCGGGCGTCCACATCGAGGACAAGGGGCACGCGCTCGCCGTGCACACCCGCCGCACGGCCGAGCCCGAGGTGGCGCTGGAGCGGCTGCGGAGCCTGCTGGGCGCGCTGGCCGAGCGGCATGGCCTGACCGTCGAGCCGGGCCGGTTCGTGCTGGAACTGCGCCCGCCCGGCATGGACAAGGGGGTCGCGCTGCGCGGCCTGCTCGACCCGGCGGCCCCGCCCTCGGCGGTGCTGTTCGGCGGCGACGACCTCGGTGACCTGGCCGCCTTCGCCGCCGTTGAGGAGCTGCGCGCCGAGGGCGTGCCCGGTGTCAAGCTGTGCAGCGGCTCGGCCGAGGTCACCGCCGTCGCCGAGCGCGCCGACCTGATCGTGGACGGGCCGGCCGGGGTCGTCCGGTTCCTGCGTGACCTGGCTGACTCACTCGGCTGAGCGACCGCCGGTGAGGACCGCGGCGGAAATTGGCATCCGGGTGAGTATCCGCCGATGAAATGTCACAAGGTGGGGTGATTCGTTTCTGATCTCGGTTGGGCGACACTGGGTCGATTGTGGAGTGAACGAGCGGAGCGGTCATGCGCGAGCACGAACCACTGCGCCCCGGCGACCCGCGGAGCCTGGGGGAGTACCGCCTGATCGGCTGGCTGGGGGAGGGCACCCGGGGCGTCGTCTACCGGGGGGTGGCGCCCGGCGGGGACCCGGTGGCGGTCCGGCTGCCGCGACTGCGGCCGGAGACGCACGGCTCCCTCGCCGCGGGGCTGGGCGACGTCCGGATGGTCGCCGTGCCCCGCGTGGCGCGGTTGCTCTCCGCCGGGATCGACGCCGGCCGGCCCTACATCGCCGGCGAGTTCGTCGACGGTCCCTCCCTGGCCGTCGTGGTCGCGTTGCAGGGCCCGCGGCCCAGGGCGGAACTGCACCGGCTGGCCGGTGACATGGCCGAGGCGCTCGCCGCCATCCACCGGGCCGGGGTCGTGCACGGTGACCTGGACCCCGGCAACGTGCTGCTGCACGCCGGGCGTGCCCGCCTCGTCGACTTCGGGATCGCCCCGGTGCTCGACGCTCTGTCCCCGTCCCCGAGCCCGCCGGACCCCGCCTACCTGGCGCCCGAGCGGTTCGCCGGCGGCCCGCCCAGCACCGCCGCCGACATCTTCGCCTGGGCGGCCACGGTGGTGTACGCGGCGTGCGGGCGGCCGCCGTTCGGCACCGGTCTCGCCCCCGACGTCGCCGCCCGCGCCCTGCGTGACCAGCCCGACACCGGAGGGCTGGACGACCCCCTGCGCGCGCTGGTGCTGGAGTGCCTCGCCAAGAACCCCCGCGACCGTCCCCCGGCCGCCGACCTGCTCCACCGGCTGGCCCCGCCGGGCGAGCCGCCCGTGCCGCTGCCCGCGCCGCTGCCCGCGCCCGTGCCGCCAGTGGCGGCCGTCGACCTGGCGATTTCGGATGATCCGGCGCTGGGCGTCCGGTTCGAGCCGGCCCCGAAGACGCGCGCCCCGGTGCCGGCCCCGGCGGGACGGTCCTGGGACGCTCCCTCGCACCACAGCGTCCGGGCATGGGGGCTCGCTCCGGCCGATGTCGAGCAGGCGGGCCCGGTGCTCTTCGCACCGATCCCGCGGCCGCCCGTCGCCGCGCCGACCTCCCCGCACCCCGTCGCCGCGCCGGCCTCCCCGCCCTCCGTCGCCGTGCCGGTCTTCCCGCAGCCCGTCGCCATGCCGGCTCCACCGGAGGCGCCCACGCCGGCCGTCGCCCCCGAGGTGGGGCCGGAGAACGACGTCCGCGTCGCCGGGCGGGTACGGCACGCCCCGGTCCAGGAGTCCCTGACTCCCGAGGCGTTCGTGAACGTCGACGGTTCGGGGAACGTCCAGGCGCGGATCGCCGCGAACGGCTCGAACGGGAACGCGCCGGTGGCCGAGCGGACCCCGGCCCGGAGCACGCGGGACGACGACGAGCCGGACGAGCCGGACGAGGTGGACTTCTCCCGCGCGGCCACGGGGCTCCGGCGCCGCGCGGCGCGCACCCGCCGCAACGCGATCGTGGCCGGGGCGGTCATGCTCTGCTTCGCGGTGCCGGTCGTGGTCACGGTGCTGCGGTCGTCCGGCGGTTCCGCCGAGCAGTTCCCCGGGGAGCCCGCGGGCCCGGGACTGCCGGTCACCGGCCCGGCCGTCGAGGCGGCCGCCTCCGGTGTGCCGACCTACCGGCTGGCCGCGGTCGGTGGCGGCGGCGACGGCGGTTCGGACGCGATGGGGCAGCCGACCCCACCGGTCGGCACCGTCTACGCCTACGCCGAGTACGTGCTGACCAACCTCCAGCAGCGGGAGGTCCCGCTGGAGTACCCGGCCGACATCTTCGTCACCCGCGGGCTGGTCCCCGCCTGGGACCAGAACCGGTGCCTGACGCAGCCGGGGGTGCCCATCGACGTGTGCGTCCTGCCGGCGCAGAACCGGGTGGTCAAGGCACTGAACGGGACCGGGGCGCCGGAACCGCGCGGCGGTGAGTTCTTCCTGGCGCCCGGCGCGTCCTATCTGGTGCGTGTGGCCACCGAGGTGCCCGTCTCCAAGGGGCTTACCCCCAGGGACATGAAACTGTATGTCTGGGAGAAGGCTTTCATAGCCGATCAGTTGCCCAAGCCGATGCCGTTCCCGGGCTAGGTGTAGGACTCGCCCAGGGTCTGCCGCACCTGCTTGCGGGCCTCGTGGATCCGGGACTTGACCGTGCCCAGCGGCAGCCCGAGCTGCTCGGCGATCTCGGCGTACTCGAGCTGGGAGACGTCGCGCAGCACCAGCGCCTGGATCAGGTCGGGCTTGCGTGACTCCAGCTCCTCCATGGCGTCCAGGATGTCCACCCGGGAGCCGGCGATCACGCTCGTCCGGCGCGGGTCGGGACGCTGTTGCGGCAGCTCACCGGCCTGCTCGACCGAGCGCCGCTTGAGCGAGCGGTAGGTGGAGCGGGCCGAGTTGGCCACCACCACGTGCAGCCAGGTGCTGAACTTCGACCGGCCCTCGAACCGGTGGATGTTGCGGGCCACCTGGAGGAGCGCGTCCTGGCACGCCTCCTCGGCGTCCTGCCGGCAGGGCAGGAAACGGCCGCTGTGCCGCATCACGTCCGGCTCGATCCGGCGCAGCAGATCGTTCAACGCTCCCTGGTCGCCCTGCGCGGCCTTGACGGCCAGTTCCTCGGTCTGCTGGTCGAACGCCATCGCCACCCCTCGCCTTCTGGGCGCCCGCGGCCGTACCGCCCGCGCGCTCCCACCCGCCCCCCGTTGTTGGGCATGATACGGGGGTGTCCATCCCTGCATCAGTCGGCCGTTACCGAACCGATCGCGTCCTGGGCTCCGGGGCCTTCGCCTCGGTATGGCTCGGGCACGACGACGCGCTCGACGCGAAGGTCGCAATAAAAGTCCTGTCCGGAAGCCTGCTCGACGACCTCGACGTCCGCAACCGGTTCCACGAGGAGGCGCGCATCCTGCGGCGGGCCGACTCCGAGCGGCTGGTCCGGGTCCACGACATCGGGGAACTGCCCGACGGCCGCCCGTACTTCGTCATGTCCTACGCCGACCGCGGGACGCTCGCCGACCGGATGCGGGAACGGCCGCTTTCGGTCGCCGAAACGCTTGCCATCGCCGAGGACATCGCGTATGGGGTGGCGGTCATCAACCGGTTGGGCGTGATCCACCGCGACCTCAAGCCGTCGAACGTGCTGTTCCAGTCCACTCCGGACGGCGGTGAGCGGCTGCTGATCGCCGACCTCGGCCTGGCCAAGGCCATCGCGCACGCCTCCGGCGCGTTCACGCTGCCGGTCGGCACGCCCGGCTACATGTCGCCCGAGCAGGCCCGCTTCGGCGGGGGCCTCGACGTGCGGGCCGACGTGTACGGGCTGGGCGCGCTGACGTACCACATGCTGACCGGCCGCCCGCCCGGCCCCGCCCCCGTCACGAAACCGCCGAGCGCGCTGCGGGAGGGGCTGACACCCGAGTTCGACCGGGTGATCCTGCGCGCCCTGGAGGTCGAGCGCGACAACCGGTGGGGCACCGCCCAGGAATTCGCCGAGGCGCTGGCCGGGCTCCGCCCCGCATCCCCGCCCGTGGACGACGACCGCACCGTGCTGGACCGCCCGCTGGACCCCGGCCCGGCGGGACACCCGATGGGGCCGCCCCCGCAGGGCGGCCCGGGGTACCGGGAGGGTTCTCCGCCTGGTCAGGGGCCGCAGGGTCCTCAGCCCGGTCCGGGGTACCGGGAGGGTCCTCCGCCTGGCCCCGGGTACCGGGAGGGTCCTCCGCCTGGTCAGGGGCCGCAGGGTCCTCAGCCCGGCCCCGGGTACCGGGAAGGTTCTTCGCCCGGTCAGGGGCCGCAGGGCCCTCAGCCCGGTCCGGGGCCGCACGGCCCCCCACCCGGCCAGGGAGGCCCGCCGCCCGGCCAGGGACCCCAGGGTGGTCCGCGGCCCGGCCAGGGGCCGCAGGGCGGCCCCTACGGCCCCGCCAACCAGACCGCGCCCGACCGGAGTGACTCCCCGCCCGCCCAGGGCGACCGCCGGCTCGGTCCCGGCGGCCCGTACGGATCCCCCGAACAGACCGCGCCCGACCGGAACGGCCCTCCGCCCGGCCGCGGGGCGTCGCCCGACGACGTCCGCACCACCGAGGTCAGGCTGCCGCGACCACCGGGCGACGACCGGACGATGGTCGACCGGCCCGGCGGCGGGTTCGCCGGACCGCCCGCGGGCGGTGGTTCCGACGACGACCGCACGGTCTCGCTCGACCGCGGCCAGTTCGCCGGTGGTCCGCCCCCCGGCGGCGGCACGGCGATCCTGCACGGTCCCCCCGGGGCGGGCGGCACTCCTCGCGAGGGGATGCAGGGGCCGCCGCGTCACGGCGGCCAGCCGGGACGGCCGGGGGCCGGCAAGGAGCAGAAGAAGCCGATGACCCCGTGGATCATCGGGGCGGGGGTCCTCACGGTGGCCCTGGCCGGCGGGCTGCTGGCCGGCACGCTCATGTCGGGTGGCGACGACGAGCCCGACGGCCCCAGGCTTCCGGCCGACTTCGTGACCGTGAAGGACGCCTCCGGGAAGATCACCGCGGCGGTGCCCAGGGCCTGGCCCAGGCAGCCGCAGCCGACCTGGAACCCGGCCGACGTCGGGCTGGCCGACGCGCGGGCCCGGCCGGTGCTGCGGGCCACCCCGGACTTCAACGGCTTCCGGCAGACGGCGGCGAAGGTCCCGGGCGTCTTCGTCGGGCTCACCACCGACGTGGCCCAGGGCAAGCTGCCCCCCGCAGGCGCCTCGGAGCACCCGCAGTGCACCAAGGCGCAGCCGCAGCGGTACACCGGCCCGGCCAACGGCCTGTCGGGCACGATCACGCGCTACACCGGCTGCACCACCGGCACGCCGACCATCGTCGAAATCGGCCTCACCGACCGGACCGGCAAGTTCGGGGCCTGGGTACGCATCAAGCAGGTCGACCAGCGCGACGTCACCAAGGACGTCCTGGACAACCTCCGGCTCGCCGCCCCCTGACCGGGGGGCGGCCCGGGTGCCGGGGCGGGGGCATGCTCCGCCGGGCTACCGGTGATGTCCGCGGTGCCGCCCCTGACCGGGGCGGACACGGCGGTGGGCCGGCCGCTCCCCGCCCGGCGGCCGCGCCGCGCCGCTCCGGCCCGGTCCGGCGCGGACGTGTTCGGGCGGCAGGTCAGCGGGGGCGTTCGTGGTGTGCTTCGGTTCGCCGTTTCGGTCTGGTCCGGCGTGGCGGCAGGGCCGGGACGCGGACGTGCTCGGGCCGCGGCCCGTGGCCGATCAGCTGGGCGACCATGCGCGCCAGCGGCGGGAACCGGCGCGCCGCCACCAGCGGTCCCGGTGGCCGTGGCGCGCGGGTGCCGCCGAGGGTGGGCCCGATCAGGGCGTTCTGGGCCAGGAGCTGGATGCGCTGGATCACCGCCGTGGGGAATTGCCGCCGCTGCTGGACCGCGGCGAGTTCCCGGCTGGTGGGGGACGCGCCGCGGCGCAGCGGGGCGGTGAGCAGGTTGGCGGTGGCCACCGCGTCCTGGATCGCCAGGTTGATGCCCACCCCGGCGATCGGCGACATGGCGTGTGCCGCGTCGCCGATGCACAGCAGCCCGGGCAGGTGCCACTGGCGGAGGCGGTCGACCCGCACGTCGAGCACGCTGATGTCGGTGAAGTCGAGGGCGGCCGTCCGGTCGGCGAGGAAGGGCAGCAACTCCCCGATCCGCCGGCGCAGCGCCTCGATGCCCGCGGCGCGCACCTGCGCGTACTCGCCCTTGGGCACCAGGTAGGCGAGCTGCCAGTACGTCATCCGGTTGATCCCGACCATGACCCGCCCGGGGGCGAGCCGCAGGAACGTGTCGTCCCGGTCACCGGCCGCCCGTGGCAGCCGGAACCAGGCGACGTCCATCGGGGCACCGTACTCGCGTGACCGCAACCCGGTGGCGCGCCGCAGCTCGGAGCGCCGACCGTCGGCGGCCACGGTGAGCGCGGCCCGGACCTCGTGGTCGCCGGTGGCGTCGGTGTAGCGCAGGCCCACCACCCGGCGGCCCTCGCGCACCAGGTCGTACGCGTGGGCGTTCATCCGCAGCGTGAAGTTCGGGTAGCGCCCGGCCTCTTCGGCGAGCATGTCCAGGAAGTCCCACTGCGGGACCATCGCGATGTGGGGGTGCCGCTCGCGCAGCAGCCCCAGGTCGACCAGCGGCACCTCCTCGTCGTCGGTGATGACGAGGAGGCGGCGGACCTTGTGATGTT
Organism: Actinomadura craniellae; assembly: GCF_003289645.1. Classification (GTDB taxonomy): domain Bacteria; phylum Actinomycetota; class Actinomycetes; order Streptosporangiales; family Streptosporangiaceae; genus Actinomadura_D; species Actinomadura_D craniellae. The sequence goes on from NZ_QLYX01000019.1 coordinate 128,420, forward strand.
CCAGCCGCTCGAAGCGCTCGCCGAGCCCGATCTCGTCGAGCACCTCCAGCGTCGACGGGTGGATCGTGTCGCCCCGGAAGTCACGCAGGAAGTCCCCGTGCTTCTCCAGCACGAGCACCTCGACGCCGGACCGGGCCAGCAGCAGGCCGAGCATCATCCCGGCCGGGCCCCCTCCGACGATGCAGCATGTCGTTGACTCGGTCATACCAATAATTCATCATTTGGTGAGTTATCCGTCAAGTTGGGCTCCCGGCTGCGGGCCCGCCGGTTAAAGAACAGCTAGTGGAACGCCATGAGGCGGGTGATCCCACTGTTTGGTGCTCCTGCTGCGGGAAGCATTCATTGGCATGGCTCCCCAAACCGACAGGCCGATCTTCGTCATCGGATGTCCACGTTCCGGTACCACGCTGCTCCAGCTGATGCTGCACTCCCATCCCCGCATCGCGATTCCCGTCGAGACCCGGTTCGTCCTGCAGGCGTACGACTCCCGGCGCGACTTCGGCGACCTGCGGGACTCCGCGAACCGGCGGGCGCTGGCCCAGTGGATCGTCGGCCGCCGGCAGAGCAGGTTCCGCGACCTGGGCCTCGACCCGAAGGCCGTCGCCGCCGAGATCGTCGCCGGGCCGCCCACCCTCGGCTCGGCGCTGGGGATCGTCTTCCGCGCCTACGCCCGGCGGTTCGGCAAGCCCCGCTGGGGGGACAAGCGGCCCGCCTACGCCAAGCACGTCGACGCCTTACTGCGGATGTGGCCCGACGCCCAGTTCGTGCACGTGGTCCGGGACGGCCGCGACTGCGTGGCCTCGCTCAAGGAGATGCCCTGGTACCGCCACGACATCCACCACGCGATCGCCAACTGGCGGGAAGCCGTCGACGACGGCCGCCGCAACCTGGCCCGGCTCGGCCCCGAGGCCTTCCACCTGGTCCGGTACGAGCACCTCGTCACCCGCCCCGAGGAGGAGCTGACGCAGCTGTGCGCGTTCCTCGGCGAGGAGTACCACCCGGCCATGGCCGCCCCGCAGGGCATCGCCGAGACCACCATGCCCAAGGGCCGGACCTGGCATTTCCGGACCAAGGGTGAGGTCACCTCCGGCCGGGTCGGCTCCTGGGCGCAGCGGCTGGAACCCTGGGAGGTCGGGCTGGTCGAGACGGTCCTGGGGTCCCGGCTCCGCGCGCACGGCTACGAGCCGTCCGGCACCGCCCGCCCGTCCCCCCTGCACCTGGCCCGGTACGCCCGGGTGGCCGCCCACCGCAGGGCGGCGCAGCGCAAGAACGCGCTCGTCCGCGGCTACCGGCGGCTGTCCGAGCCCGGGCCCGTCGTCTCCCTGCTCACGGAGCACGACAGCCTGTCCATCCGGTGACGGGACGGGTTTCCGCACGCCTCGCGGTCAGTCCAGCGCCGCGAGCTGGTCGGCGAACCACCGGTCCGGTGGGAGCGCGGTGGCGGCCTCGACCAGCCGCCGGCAGCGCTCGGCCCGCTCGCCGGCCGGCATCAGCAGCGCCCGGTGCAACGCCTCCGCGGTCTGGGAGACGTCGTAGGGGTTGACCGTGAGCGCGTCCTCGGCGAGTTCCGCGGCGGCCCCCGCCTCCCGCGACAGCACCAGGGCGCAGTCCCGCTCCGACAGCACCGGGCCCTCCTTGGCGACCAGGTTCATGCCGTCCCGGATCGGGTTGACCAGCAGCACGTCGGCCAGCCCGTAGGCGGCCAGCGAGCGCGGGTAGTCGTCCTCGACCTGGAGGATCAGCGGCTGCCAGGTGTCGGTGCCGAACTCCTCGATGATGCTCGCGGCGGCCCGCCGCACCTCCTCGGTGTAGGCGCGGTACTCCGGCAGGTCGTAGCGGGACGGGTAGGCGAACGCCAGGTGCACCACCCGGCCGTGCCACTCGCGGTGGTTGGCCAGCAGTTCCCGGTAGGCGGCCAGCCCGCGGACCAGGTTCTTCGACAGCTCGGTGCGGTCGATCCGCACGATCAGCCGTCGGCCGTCCACCTGCGCGCGCAGCGCCGCCGCCCGGGCGGCCACGTCCGGCTCCGCGGCGCGCGCCCGCAGCGCGGCCCCGTCCACCCCGAGGGCGTGGACGCCGATCCGGGTGGTGCGCCCGGCGTGTGTGACCGTGCGGGCGTGCCGGTCGATCTTGGCGTCCAGCACCGCCTCGCAGCAGTCGAGGAACGCCTCGGCCCAGCGGTCGGCGAGGAACCCCGCGTGGTCGGCGCCGAGGATGCCCTCCAGCACCCGGACGCCGAGGTCGTCGGGCAGCAGCCGGTAGTACTCCGGCGGTGCCCACGGCGTGTGCGAGAAGTGCGCGATCCGCAGGTCGGGCCGGCGTTCCCGCAGCATCAGCGGCGCCAGCGACAGGTGGTAGTCCTGGATCGCGACCCGCGCGCCGGGCGCCGCGTCGCGGGCCAGCGCGTCGGCGAAGGCCGCGTTGTAGGCCTCGTACGACTGCCAGTCGCGCCGTGAGCGGGCGTCGAAGTGCGGGGCGTTCGGAGTGTCGTAGAGCAGGTGGTGGACGAACCACAGCGTCGAGTTGGCCACCCCGTTGTAGGCGCGCCGGAAGGTGGCGGCCGGGATGTCCAGCATCCGCACCGCACCGCCGGTGTCGTGCCCGGCGAGATCGAGGCGCCCGCCGGGTGCCTCCCGCGCGGCCTGCCGGTCGGTGTCCGACAGCGCCGCGCACACCCACAGCACCTCGGCGCGGCCCGCCACGCCCGCCAGCCCGGACACCAGCCCGCCGCCGCCCCGCCGCAGGGCGGGGGCGCCCCCGTCGGACGGAGTGAACGACACCGGGCCGCGGTTGGACGCGATGAGCACCTGACGATCGGAGCGATCATCCATTCCCGCAGTCTGACACGGGTCTTTCGGTCATCTGGTTACGGGGCGGTAATAAGCTCGCAGTTTGCTGCTTGATCAGCGGGTATCTGTGCGGCCATGACGGTGGAGACCGAGCGCGCCGCGCCCCCCAGAGGCAACAGCGAAGAGACGAAGAAGACCGTGCTGGCGGCCGGAGCGGCGAACGTGGTCATCGCCGTGGCCAAGCTGATCGCCGGATTGGCCGCCGGTTCCAGCGCGATGCTGGCCGAGGCCGCGCATTCCCTGGCCGACACCCTCAACCAGGGGTTCCTGCTGGCCTCGCTGCAGCGCAGCCGCCGCCCGGCCGACGCCCAGCACCCGTTCGGGTACGGGATGGAAAGGTACTTCTGGTCGCTGATCGCCGCGGTGGGAATCTTCGTCGCGGGCGCCTGCTACTCGATCTACGAGGGCGTGCTGGAGATCGTCCGGCCGAGCGAGGGGGGCGACGCCCTGCCGGCTTTCATCGTGCTGGGCGTGGCGTTCGTGGCGGAAGGGCTGTCGCTGTGCCGGGCCGCGTACCAGGTGCGGCAGGAGGCCCGCGGCCGCGACCGGGAGGTGCTGGAGCACGTCCGCCGCACCCCCGACACCACGCTGAAGGCGGCGGTGCTGGAGGACAGCACGGCGGTGGTAGGGCTGGTGATCGCCGCGTTCGGGCTGGCGATGCGCGAGGTCACCGGGTCGAGCGTGTGGGACGGGGCGGCGTCGATCGCGATCGGGCTGCTGCTCGTGCTGGTCGCCTGGACGCTGGGCCGCAACAGCAAGGAACTGCTGATCGGCCGGGCGGTGGACCGGGAGACCCGGCAGATGATCCACACCGAGATCGGCGGCACCCCCGGGGTGGACCAGGTGGTGGAACTGCTGACCATGCACCTCGGGCCGGATGACCTGCTGGTGGCGGCCAAGGTCGCGTTCGACGACGACATCAGCGCGGACCGCGCCGAGGACATCGCCGACGAGATCGACCGGCGGTTGCAGGAGGTCTGCCCCATCGTCCGGCACGTTTTCCTCGACCCGACCCAGCTCCAACCGGAGTGATCTTTGTATCCTCTGGGTAATCTCAGGTGCTGAGACCCGTCATCTGGCATCCAGACAGATCGGTTAAACTCCCGCATAACGCCGCCGAACGTTGGCGGCGAACACAACTTCATAGCGCTCATCCAGAGGGGTGGAGGGACCGGCCCTGCGAAGCCCCGGCAACCCTCCCGGCTCAGACGCGCTCGCGACCTGCGAGGCCGGCCGGGACAGGGTGCCAACTCCGGCCCGTGACCAAGGTGGCACGGGACAGATGAGGAGAGAGGCCTCGCTTTCATGGCACTCAGCCCTGCCAGCAATCTCGGACCCGCCGTCGGCCTGATCTGCCGCGAGTGCGGCACCGCCGCGGAACTCGGCCCGCGCTACGCCTGCGACCAGTGTTTCGGCCCCCTGGAGATCGAGTACCGGTTCACCCGTACCGAGGGCGCCCACCCGGAGATCACCCGGGCGAGCATCGAGGCCGGACCCCGCAACATCTGGCGCTACCGCGGCCTGCTCCCGGTGCCGGACCAGGTGGCCGAGACCCCCAACACCGAGCCCGGCTTCACCCGGCTCGTCCGCGCCGACCAGCTCGCCGAGTCCCTGGGCATGAGCCGGCTGTGGGTCAAGGACGACAGCGGCAACCCCACCCACTCGTTCAAGGACCGGGTCGTCGCGGTGGCGCTGGCCGCCGCCCGCGAACTCGGCTTCAAGGTGCTGGCCTGCCCGTCCACCGGGAACCTGGCCAACGCGGTCGCCGCGGCGGCGGCTCGGGCCGGGATCCGCAGCGCGGTCTTCGTCCCGTCCAACCTGGAGAGCCAGAAGATCATCACCACCGCCGTCTACGGCGGCACGTTCGTGACGGTGGACGGCAACTACGACGACGTCAACCGGCTGGCCTCCGAGATCGCCGGCGAGCAGGAGGACTGGGCGTTCGTCAACGTCAACGTCCGCCCCTACTACGCCGAGGGCTCCAAGACCCTGGGCTACGAGATCGCCGAGCAGCTGGGCTGGCGGCTGCCGGACCAGATCGTGGTCCCGGTCGCCTCCGGCTCCCAGCTCACCAAGATCGACAAGGCGTTCCAGGAGTTCATCAAGCTCGGCCTGGTCGAGGACCGGCCCTACAAGGTCTTCGGCGCCCAGGCCACGGGCTGCTCCCCGGTGGCCGCCGCGTTCAAGGGCGGCCACGACGTCGTCCGCCCGGTCAAGCCCGACACCCTCGCCAAGTCGCTGGCGATCGGCAACCCCGCCGACGGCCCCTACGTCCTGGACGTGGTCCGCCGGACGGGCGGGGCGGTCGAGGACATCGACGACGCCGAGGTGGTCGAGGGCATCCGGCTGCTGGCCCGCACCGAGGGCATCTTCGGCGAGACCGCCGGCGGCGTGACCGTGGGCTGCCTCAGCAAGCTGGTGCGGACCGGGCAACTGGACCCCGAGGCCGAGACGGTGATCATCAACTCCGGCGACGGCCTGAAGACGCTGGACGCGGTGGCCCCCGTGGTCGGCCCGTCCGCCAACATCGCGCCGTCCCTGGAGGCCTTCCGCGCCGCCGGCCTGGCCTGACCCCGAACGAACACGAGTCCCTCAGAAGGCGGATGAGATGAGCACGGTTTCCGTACGTATCCCGACGATCCTGCGCACCTACACGGACGGCGAGTCCGAGGTGAAGGCCGACGGCGGCACGTTGCGCGAGGTGATCGCCGACCTCGACGCCAGCTACTCCGGCATCGCGGCCCGCATCCTCGACGACAACGGCAAGATCCGCCGCTTCGTCAACGTGTACGTGGGCGACGAGGACGTGCGGTTCGCCGAGGGGCTCGACACCCCGACCCCCGCGGGCTCCCAGGTCTCGGTGATCCCGGCCGTCGCGGGCGGCTGACGAAGCGGGCCCGCCCGCGGCCGGGGTAGGTGTTTGGCCACGGGCGGGCAGGGGGATGCGGCGCCCGGGCGGGTACAGGCCCCTCCATGGAACGCGTGATGGAGGTGGCCGAAACCGTCCGGGCCCATCCGGCGGTGCACGAACTCGAACTGGTCGGCTCCCGGGCCCGGGGCGATCACACGGAGTTCTCCGACTGGGACTTCCGGGTGGCCACCGACGACTTCCTGTCCGTGGCGGCTGGACTGCCGGCCCTGGTCGCCCCGCACGAGCCGCTGGCCGCGCAGTGGGACCGGCTCAGCGACTACGAGTGCTACATGCTCGTCATCTCCGGCCCCACCAAGATCGACTTCATCTTCCGGGACGTGCCGCGCCGATGGGGCTCGCCCTGGCGGGTCGGCCCCGACACCCTCGCCGCGGTGGACGCGCACTTCTGGGACTGGACGGTGTGGCTGGTCAGCAAGCGCGCCCACGGCAAGCGCGACCTCGTCCGCGCCGAACTGCTCAAGATGAGCCAGTACCTGCTCCAGCCCATGGGGGTCGACGCCGTGCCCGCCGACCTCGGCGAGGCCGCCGACCGCTACCTGGGCGCCCGCACCAAGCTGGAACGCCGCTACGGCCTGCGCGTCCCCCGGTCGCTGGAACGCGAAATCCGGCCCCTCGCCCGGTGAGGTCTACGACAGAAAGGCCGCTACGGTTGCGCCGTTCGGGTGACCATTACCGGCCGTTTGGCGATAGGTGACAGGGGCTGTTGCGGCAGGATGCCCGCCGGTATGTTCGACTCGATCATCCGTGCCGGGTGATCATCGGGTCCGCGTTGACAGGGGCGGACCCACGGGCTTTGCCGCGGGTTCGGCCCGCGGTCGATCGGCAGGGTTGTGGTATGGCGCAGGGCACCGTCAAGTGGTTCAACGACGAGAAGGGTTACGGCTTCATCGCCGTCGATGGAGGCCGGGACGTCTTCGTCCACTACTCCGCCATTCAGATGGACGGCTACCGCAGCCTTCAGGAAGGCCAGCGGGTCGAGTTCGAGATCACCCAGAGCGACCGGGGCCCCCAGGCCGACGCCGTCCGCGCCGTCTGAACGCCCCCCGACACTCATCCGCCCCCGGCCTGGGAGACCCGGGCCGGGGGCGTTGCAAGCCCGTGCCCGCGGCTGAGGCCGTGATCGGCCGTACGGTTCCGGGCCGGGGTCGCCGGTGCCCCGTGTCCGACGCCGGGTGGCTCCGCAATAGGCTCGACAGACGGAAGCCCGTCGGTCGGGAGGAGGCGGAACCCGGTGAGCGGAGTCGTGGTCGCGGTCAGCCGCAGCGCGGAGCACACCTTCGGCAAGGCGAACGAGCCCATGATCAGGCTGCTGGCCGGCCTCGGGGTGGAGGGCGACGCCCACCTGGGCGCGACGGTGAAGCACCGGTCCCGGGTGGCCCGGGACCCGAGCCAGCCGAACCTGCGCCAGGTACACCTGATCCACGCCGAACTGTTCGAGGAACTGCGCGGGGCCGGCTTCGAGGTCGCGCCGGGGCAGCTGGGCGAGAACGTCACCACCAGCGGTGTCGACCTGCTCGCCCTGCCGACCGGAACCCTGCTGCACCTGGGTGGCACCGCCGTGGTCGAGGTGACCGGCCTGCGCAACCCCTGCACCCAGCTCGACGGCTTCCAGCAGGGCCTGATGTCCGCGGTCCTCGACCGCGACGAGGACGGCGCCGTCGTCCGCAAGTCCGGTGTGATGGCCGTCGTCCGCACCGGGGGAGAGGTCCACCCCGGAGATCCGGTCACCGCCGAACTCCCGCCGGAGCCGCACACCCCGCTGCGTCCGGTCTGACCGCAGGAGACCACACCCCTTGCCCCGGAACCACCTCGATCTACGCCCCGACTGCGGCAGCTGCTTCGGGCTGTGCTGCGTCGCGCTGCCCTTCACGGCTTCCGCGGACTTCGCGATCGACAAGGACGCCGGGCACCCCTGCCCCAACCTGGACGCGCACTTCCGCTGCGGCATCCACGCCGGCCTGCGGGAACGGGGTTTCCCGGGCTGCACCGTCTACGACTGCTTCGGCGCGGGCCAGCGGGTCTCCCAGGTCACCTTCGGCGGACGGGACTGGCGGAGCGACCCCCGCACCGCCCGGCGGATGTTCGGGGTGTTCCCCGTCATGCGCCAGCTCCACGAACTGCTCTGGTACCTGACCGAAGCGCTGTCCCTGCCGCCGGCGCGTCCCGTCCACGCCGAGCTGCGCCGCGTGCTGGAAACAACCGAACGCCTCGCCCGCGGCGGCCCCGAGGAACTTGTGGAACCGGTCGTGGCCGCGCACCGCGAGCAGGTCAGGCCGCTGCTGCTGCGCACCAGCGAACTCGTCCGGGCCGAAGTCCCCGGCCGCCGGGACCGTAGCGGAGCCGACCTCATGGGTGCCGATCTCAAGGGCGCCGACCTGCGCGGCGCGGGCCTGCGCGGCGCCTACCTGATCGGGGCCGACCTCAGGAACGCCGACCTCAGGACGGCCGACCTGCTCGGCGCCGACCTGAGAGCCGCCGACCTGAGCGGAGCCGACCTGACCGGCGCCATCTTCCTCACCCAGGCCCAGCTCAACGCCGCCAGGGGTGACACCGCCACCGTGGTCCCGCCGGCACTGGCCCGGCCCGCGCACTGGCAGAGCTGAACCACACCACTCTTCGCGGGAGATATTTGGCGCCCGTTTCGTTGGGAATTGTCGAATCAGCTCATGGCTGCGGTCAAAGGCCGTTGCGCGATCCGGTCGCCAATAGGCGAATCGTGGGGCTGCCCTTTTCCGCGCCGATATGCTGAGCTGGGGCAGGGCCTTCGGGGTCGTGATGGTTCCCTGCGTGAGAGGGACACCCGAAGGCCCTGCCCTGTGCTCATTTCCAGTTCACGTCAAAGGGCGCGGGTACGTGAACCTCGGTGACCTTTGTCAGGTCGTTCAGGGAGCCACGGCCACGCATCCCAGCGGGGCCTCCGGTACGCCGCCGTGGGAGAGTTCCGTGGCGCTCGTGAGGGGATACTCGACCACGCACATGGGGTCGACCACGGCGGGGGCGGCGGCCGCACTGGCCGGCAGGGCCAGCATGGTCGTCATGAACGCGCCGGCGGCGAGGGCGGTGACGGCCACGGCCGGCGACATGAGACGGAGCATGTTCTTCATGATTCCTCCAGTCGATCTGTTGTCCGGGAACCACCACCCCCTTTATTTCCCACCGTGATTTCCCCGTAGCACATTGTGAGGACTTTCTAATGCACTGACTTCCTGGAACCGAAGTATCGGAGAATTACCCACAAACTGCCGTATATTGGCGCGTTTGGTCTCACTTCACAGGTCGGGGACGAGCGTCGCAGCCAGGAACCCGCCACCGTGGAAGTGGCTGTAGGTCACCGTTTCTCCGATGGGGAGGACGTCCGCGAACGGCACCTCGGTGGGGTAGACCGCCGCCCTCAGGTCCGCGAGGAAGGCGTCGTCCGGCAGCCGGGCGGCGACCTCCGCGATCTCCGTGTCACCGGAGGTCCGGGCCACGGGGACCGGCAGGGGCTCGGCCCCGGCGGAGGGGTGGCGGGACAGCGAGTCGTCGCTGTTGAACAGCCAGTCGCTGAACGCCGGGCCGACAGCAGTGCCGGTGGAGCGCGCCGCCTCCAGCGCGGAATCCACCCCCATCACCAGGTTGCCCACCCAGCTCAGGAACCCCGGGGCGACCAGGCGGGCATAGGGCTCTTCCCAGAAGCTGAAGATCCGCCCCCAGGCGCCGCTTTCCGGGTCGATGTCGACGTAGTACGTCGTCGCGGAGCCATCGCTGTGCAGGATCCAGCTCGCGGAGGCGTCTTGCAGCGGCCAGTACTCGTTGGCCACCGGCAGGTGATTGTCGGGAAGGTTGAAGTCGAAGACATGGCGACCGTCGCCGATCGTGAAGCCGCCGGCCCTCCTGAGGAAGGCGCGGACCTCCTCGGGCACGCCGACCGGCCACGCGGACATCTCGTCGTCGGTCATGGCCCGACCCAGCCTCACCTGACCGGCCGAGCCCGCGGCGAGTGCCTCGAGACGGGCGACGATCTCCGCTGCGTCCGCATGCTCCGCTGCGCCGGCCATCGTTCCTCACGTCGAATTCGTGGACCTTGCGATGGCTTCGTATTCAAGCATTTCCCCCCGACGCCCTCACCCCGATCAGCGAACCTCTCCACCCCCCGGCCAGGCCGCCCGCACCGGACGGCGACCACACGCCTGGTCATGACGACCGCGTGGCCGCCCGAGCACGGCGCCGGCCGAAGCGGGGCCAGGGTCCTCCGTAGGGGGACGGCCCCACTTCGACGGCGCGCCGGTCAGCCGGCCCCGGTACACGTCCGCCGCCCCAATGCCGCGAGGCGGCCGGTGCGTCGCCCATGGCGGGAACGGGGGCACCGGGTCATGCTCCTCGGCGATCGGTTCGCCGATCACTCCCACCGGCCGGGCTGGTAGTCGCCGCCGGGCTGCTGGACGATGACGTTCAGGCGGTTGAAGGCATTGATGAGAGCGATGCCGGACACCAGGGCGGTGAGCTGGTCCTCGTCGTAGTGCTTGGCGGCGTTCGCCCAGGCCTCGTCGGTGACGCCGCCGGCGGCGTCGGCGATGCGGGTGCCCTGCTCGGTGAGCTCCAGGGCGGCCCGCTCGGCCTCGGTGAAGACCGTGGCCTCCCGCCAGACCGCGACCAGGTTGAGCCGCAGCGAGGTCTCCCCGGCCAGTGCGGCCTCCTTGGTGTGCATGTCGACGCAGTAACCGCAGCCGTTGATCTGGCTGGCGCGGATCTTCACCAGTTCCAGCGTCGAGGTCGGCAGCGCAGAGTCGACCAGGACCTTGCTCGCCGAGACGAGGTACTTCATGTACTTGGCCCCGACAGGGTTGGCATGATGGTTGAGGCGGGCGTCCATGATGATCTCCTTGCTGGTGTCGTTACGCTGCTATGACCGGATGGCCCGGCGAACTGTGACGACCGGACGCCGTGACGTGGGTCTCCCCACTCGTTCTCGTACACCCGCACGATCACCTGGGCGGCCATCGGCGGGCTCTCGGGGAGGCGGAGTCGGCTGCCCCGTACGGACCGGTTCCGGATGGTGAAGAAGTGATTTCGCCCCTGTCCTGTCAGCGGTCCTCGCTAGGTTGACCGCATGGGAGTTCCTTGGGGCGTCGTTTCGTATCCGGCACAATGGAGCCGGGAAGAGGTGCTCGAAGAATGGATGCCATTCGCTGAGACGGCCCTCAACACGCGCCGCGTGTTCCACGTCATGCACGGCGAAGACCGCATCGGCTTCCGTCAGGTGCGCGACGCCGAGGGCCGCCTGGAGGTGGTCACCACCGTGAGCGCGGACCCCGCGGCACGGGCGAAAATCGACGCGCTGTCCGAGGGCGACGGCACCTACAGCCTCTTCGACCGGATTTTCGACGGCTACGAACTCTTCGTCCCCTGGAGCAGCAAGTACGCGATCAGGAGCATCACCACTCCGTCGCGTTCCTGGCACGCCGAGACGCTCGACTTCCTGATGTCCCACGCCCGCTCCGCCAAGGTCGAGAGATGGAGCACCCCACCGGTGTATTCGACGGACCCCGACCTGCTGAAGCTTGCGGACGACCTGTTCGCCGCCGCGACCGCGGCGAAAAAGCTCAAGATGCTGATCAGCATTTCCTATTGAGCCGTTACGCCGGGAACGGCGATAGCGGGTTCGCGTGGGTGAGCGCACGGGGTCAGGCGCGAGATCCCCGCTTCGGGTTCACCCGGCCAGGCCCGTCGCGGTCCCGACCATCGGTGAGCTTCTCCCGTACCGGTTGGAGAGAGCGCAGGCATGCGGGCGAGCCGGCATGAGGGGCGTCAGTGAGTCAACCGCAGCAGAACGGGTTGTCGCAGGGGTCTCCGACCTCGCTGCCGTAGGCGACGAGGTCACGAACGGGGCCCAGCGCCTCCCAGGCAGCCTGCTGGTCGAGCAGGGGAGCCGACGGATCGGACGGCTTCCCCCAACTCGGTGGGGTGTCATCAATGTCGAAGCGCGGCTCGCCGTTCACGAACAACGTCCATAGGGCATGGTCCGGAAAGCAGTTGATCCGCAGGACCCACCACTGGCCATCGACCATCGCGGCGACCGGGAAGTACGAGTTGCCGGTCCTGCGCCAGTCAGGAGTGCACGCCAACTCGGGGTTCGGCATCACCCCAGTCTGCGGCCCGACGCCACTGACCGCCATACCCGGGGACGAGCGCTGCCAGACGGGAGCGGCCAGTCGGCTCGCAGGCCCGGTGGTACCGGCCGGGCAACAGCCGCGGGGATCCCTTGCCGGCGTGACCGGACGGACGGTCTCGGCGACCATGCCGGAGCCGCCCGTTCCGCATCTGCTCCGCGTCATGGGGCGAGCGCTCAAGGACCTGGCGGCTTGGCCGCTTCCACCCGGCCCGCGGAACACGCCGGACGGAGAAACCGGACCCACCACCGAACCAGGGGGCTTGTTCCGCGATTGTTCCGGGAACACCGACAGGACGTGGGTCGTAGCGGGGCACACCTGTACATGGCCGGAGCCGGTCAGGGGGCTGTTCGTCCTGGTGACACCGGGGGTTCACCTGGCCGGGGAAGCGGTCTCGGGGACGATGTCCCACGTTTGCACTCGACGGGGTAGAGTGCTAAAAAAACGGTTGGCACTCTACTGTGGAGAGTGACAATCCCACAGTCTGGGTCGGGGCGATGAGGCCTCGTCACCGGCGACGGAATGGGAGTCGTCGGGGCAGGTCGTCCGTCGCGGGCGTCGGCTCGATCCGCTTGGCCACCCTGTTCCGGGAGGACTGGAGCCTATGGCTGCAAAGATGATCGCGTTCGACGAGGAGGCCCGTCGTGGTCTCGAGCGCGGTATGAACCAGTTGGCCGACGCGGTCAAGGTGACCCTTGGTCCCAAGGGCCGCAATGTCGTGCTGGAGAAGAAGTGGGGCGCTCCCACGATCACCAACGACGGTGTGTCGATCGCCAAGGAGATCGAGCTCGAGGACCCGTGGGAGAAGATCGGGGCCGAGCTGGTCAAGGAGGTCGCCAAGAAGACCGACGACGTGGCCGGTGACGGTACGACCACGGCGACGGTGCTGGCGCAGGCGCTGGTCCGTGAGGGTCTGCGGAACGTGGCCGCCGGTGCGAACCCGATGTCGCTGAAGCGGGGCATCGAGGCCGCCGTCGAGCGGGTGAGCGAGGAGCTGTCCAAGCTCGCCAAGGATGTGGAGACCAAGGAGCAGATCGCTTCGACGGCTTCCATCTCCGCTGGTGACACGCAGATCGGCGAGATGATCGCCGAGGCGATGGACAAGGTCGGCAAGGAAGGTGTCATCACCGTCGAGGAGAGCAACACCTTCGGGCTCGAACTCGAGCTCACCGAGGGTATGCGCTTCGACAAGGGCTACATCTCGCACTACTTCGTGACCGACCCTGAGCGGATGGAAGCGGTCCTCGAGGACCCGTACATCCTGATCGTTCAGTCCAAGATCTCGGCCAACAAGGACCTGCTGCCCGTCCTCGAGGGCGTCATGCAGGCCGGCAAGCCGCTGCTGGTCATCGCGGAGGACGTCGAGGGTGAGGCCCTGGCCACCCTGATCGTCAACAAGATCCGTGGCATCTTCAAGTCCGTGGCCGTCAAGGCTCCGGGCTTCGGCGACCGCCGCAAGGCCATGCTGGAGGACATCGCCACCCTCACCGGTGGCCAGGTCGTCAGCGAGGACGTCGGCCTCAAGCTGGAGAACACCACCCTGGACATGCTGGGCCAGGCGCGCAAGGTCGTGATCACCAAGGACGAGACCACGATCGTGGACGGCGCCGGTGACGCCGAGCAGATCGCGGGGCGGGTCAACCAGATCCGTGGCGAGATCGACAACACCGACTCCGACTACGACCGCGAGAAGCTGCAGGAGCGGCTGGCCAAGCTGGCCGGTGGTGTGGCGGTCATCAAGGCCGGTGCGGCCACCGAGGTGGAGCTCAAGGAGCGCAAGCACCGGATCGAGGACGCTGTCCGCAACGCCAAGGCGGCTGTTGAGGAGGGCATCGTCCCCGGTGGTGGTGTGGCGCTGCTGCAGGCGGGCGCGAAGGCGTTCGACAAGCTGGAGCTGCAGAGCGACGAGGCCACCGGTGCCGGTATCGTCCGGCGCGCGCTGGAGGAGCCGCTCAAGCAGATCGCCGTCAACGCCGGCCTGGAAGGCGGCGTGGTGGTGGAGAAGGTCCGCAACCTCAAGCCGGGTGAGGGCCTGAACGCCGCCACCGGCGAGTACGTGGACATGTTCGCCAGCGGCATCATCGACCCCGCCAAGGTCACCCGCTCGGCGCTGCAGAACGCCTCCTCGATCGCGGCCCTGTTCCTGACCACCGAGGCCGTCATCGCCGACAAGCCCGAAAAGAACGCTGCTCCGGCGATGCCGGGCGGCGACGGCGGTATGGACTTCTGAGCCTGAGCTCATAACGTCCGACCCGTACGACGAGAGGGCGGTCCCATACCGGGGCCGCCCTTTTCGCCTCTGCCGAGCACTTGTTTGGCATCATGCGATGACGTGAGCGACCTCTTCGACTTCCCCTCCCTGCGCATCGAGCAGCCGCGCAAAGTCCTGGCCAACAAGGTGGCGTACAAGATCCTCGATCCGGCGGGCAACCTCCTCGCGACGGCCGAGGAGACCACGGTCCGGGGCCGGCGCGAGCAGCTACGGGCCGCGCTGCCCGGTCATGCGCTGTTCGGTGACCGTACGTTCCACGTGACCTCCCCCGCCGAAGAACTCCTGCTGGTCATGGAGAAGCTGGACCGCCGGGAAGGCACCCGCATCAAGCGCCCGGACGGCGACCTGATCGGCATGGTCCGGCCCGAGCGCACCAACCGCCATTACGGCCTGTTCGACGCGGCCGACCAGCGAATCGGTGAGATCGTCGGTGAGATCTCCCTGCGCCGCTTCACCGTCAAGGACGCGACAGGCCGGCAAGCCGCGCTGATCAACAAGAAGTGGGCCGGGGTGGCCACCGAACTGTTCACCCACTCCGACCGCTACACGGTGGAGTTCGACGACCGGGCGGAGGAGCCACTGCGCACCATCGTCGCGATCACCGTGATCCTGCTGGATCTGATCCTGCACGAGTCCAAGGACGTGGTCTAGCCACCGGGAGGCCCCGGCTCGGCCGCCGTGTCATCGACTCTTGGACGAGCCCTCCCGGGGTACCTTGCGGGAATGCGATCCGTTCCGGAGAGCCTTGGCAGGTGGCGGATGTCGCCGATGCTCCCCACCGTGGCGAACGCCATCATGGCCGTGCTGTGGGCGTTCTCCGCTCCCGGTGGCTGGGGGGTCACCGCGTTCTGTGGAGTGCCAGGGTCTCGCGACCCCGGTTGCGCGGACGCCTACTCGCTGGTGGCGCTGCTCTCCTTCGTGCCCGCCGTTCTCGCGATACTGGCGGCACTGCTCGCCTGGATGCTGCCTCGAATACGGCGTAATCCGGATCGGATGGACACCGTGCTCCTGGCCGGAACGCTGGCCTGGGTGGCGGCCGGGTTGGTCCTGTTCATCGGCGGCTACCTGGCCCAACGCTGAGAGTCTTGACGGCAAGCCGTTATGAATTGGACACTTCGCCCTCGATTTGACGAGCGAGTCCTCGGGGCATAACGTTCTCTCTGCCCACGGAGGTGCGGGACACCAGCAAGGTGGCCGGCTCCGGGGGAACCAGTCGGGTAATCATCGGCGGAAGAGATTCCGCAGGTGAGTGCTGGGCAGGGGCGGATGAAATCGCCGATTTTGACCGGCGGACAGAATCCGCTAAGGTTTAAGACATCACCCCGGAGGGAACGCCGCGAAAGCGGACACCAACCGTGTGTGTCTGTTGCTTGAGAACTCAACAGCGTGTTAAAAGCCAGTGCCTTTCGGCCTCCCATGTTGTGGGAGGTCACCCCGTTGCCCTGGGTCTGTGGATCTGGGGTGGGGATTTCTTTGAGGCAATG
>NZ_QLYX01000002.1 GCF_003289645.1 Actinomadura craniellae
ACTCACCCGTTCGCCGCTCGAGTACCCCGAAGGGCCTTTCCGCTCGACTTGCATGTGTTAAGCACGCCGCCAGCGTTCGTCCTGAGCCAGGATCAAACTCTCCATCAAGGCCACACGACACACCCACAAAGCAGGCAGGCGCGCCAAACCTCGGAAAATCCAAACCCAGCAAACACAACCCCCCACAAAAAGAAGGGCTGCGCATTGCCTCAAAGAAATCCCCACCCCAGATCCTACAGACCCAGAGCAACGGGGTGACCCCCCACAACATGGGAGGCCGAAAGGCACTGGCTTTTAACACGCTGTTGAGTTCTCAAGCAACAGACACACCCAGCCGGTAGCCGCTTCCGCGGCATCCCCTCCGGGGCAACCCTTCAAGCTTACCCCACTCTACCCTGGCGTCAAACTCATCTTCTTCAAGATCTTTTTGACGGGCTTCGCGGGCCCCGAGACACCCACCAGTAACTCTCACTGGGGCTCCTCGGGATCGCCCTCGGGCCGGCCACCTTGCGGCGTCCTGCATCCCGTGTGGGCAGGTTCATCATCGTACCCCATCCTCGGATCACCTAAACCGGGCCCTGGCGCAACTTCTCCCATGGCGATCCGTCCCATGCGGTACGGTTCCGCCCACCCTCGGCACGTTCCGGACTCCGGTCCGGCGCTCTCCCAGGCCACGCCACCGGCCGGGGAAGGGACGGCAGCATGACCGCACACGTCGGCCCCCGTGGCTCCGCGGAACGTCTCGTCATCGCGGCGACCATCGGCCCGACCATCCACGACACCCATGCCTGGCGCTTCCAACCGGCTCCCGGCCTGATCGAAATCGTCGCCGACCCCGCCCGGTTCCGTCCCCGGCGTGACCCGAGGGCCAGGGAGGTGCACCTGAGCTGCGGTGCCGCGCTGACCAACCTGCGGCTGGCCGCCGCCCAGCTCGGCCGGCAGCCGGTGTTCCGCCTGCTGCCCGACCCGTCCCGCCCCGCCCTGCTGGCCACGGCCCGGCTGTCGGGCCGGCATCGTGTCTGCCGCAGCGAGCGCCTGATGTACGCGGCGACGCTACGGCCGTTCCCCGCCCTCCCCGCAGCCGGCGTTCCCCCGCCACGAACCGTTCTGACCGAGCTCGCCGAGGCGGCCCGGCTCGAGGGTGCCGCGCTCCGGTTCGCGCCCCAGGATCCGGCGACCGCCGTGCTGGTCACCGGAGGCGACTCCCCCGCCCAGTGGCTGCGGGCGGGCCAGGCGTTGCAGCGCGTGCTGCTCACGGCCTCGATCCATGCCGTCTCGGCGTCCTTCGCCTACGCCGTGGACGGCGGCCCGCCACGGGACCGCCTGCACCACGGGGACGTTCCGCAGGTGGTGTTGCGGCTGGCCCGGCGGACGCTACCCCGGCATCGCGCGGTACACCACGAGCTCGAACGACACCGGGACGGTGACGGGGTCCGGCAGCCGGGCCACGCGCTCTCGTAGTTCCGCGCCCGGGATGTGATGGGCGCTCGGCCCCATCCCCACCAGGGTCAGCACCTCCGGATGGGGCAGCACGAGCTCGTCCTCCCGGATCTCCCCGTCCTCCCGGCGGAACCGGCCGGCCAGTGCCTCGCCGACCCGGTCTGCCTTGCGTGGATCCACCGTCAACAGCCCGAGCGCCTCGACCAGCGGGCCGAGGTGCCGGGCCGTCGGGGTCACCACGTACAGCGTCCCGCCGGGCCGCAGCACGCGGTGGAACTCGGCGGCGTTGCGCGGCGCGAACACGTTCAGTACCGCGTCCGCCGCGGCGTCGCGCAACGGCAGCGGCCGCCACAGGTCCGCCACCACCGCACCGATCCGGGGGTGGGCGCGGGCGGCCCGGCGCATCGCGTGCTTGGAGACGTCCAGCGCCACGCCCGTGACGTCTGCGGCCTTCCCGAGCACGGCCGCCAGGTGGTGGCCGGTGCCCGCTCCCGCGTCCACCACGCATCCACCGCCGACCCGGTCCGCGAGCAGGTCGGTGAGGGCGCCGAACCGGCCGGCACCAAGGAACTCCGCGCGGGCCCGCACCATGTCGGCCGTGTCGGCGGTGCCCGGCCGGACATGCCCGGGCAGCAGGTTCACGTAACCCTGCCGGGCCACGTCGAACGCGTGCCCGGCGGGGCAGCGCAGCATCCCGGGAGCCGCCGAGAGGCCCGCCTGGCACACCGGGCAGCGCAGGAGGTCGACGATGTCATTCAGCACGGGACGGTCAGGACGGCAGCCTCTTGCGGACGTCTTCCATGTCCAGCTCGCGCACCCGCTCGATCACGCTCTCCAGGGCGCGCGGGGACAGGGCGCGCGCCTCGGAGTAGACGATCACTCCGTCGCGGATGGCCATCACCGTGGGGATGGACCGCACGTCGAACCGCTGCGCCAGCCCCTGCTCGGCATCCGTGTCGATCTTGCCGAAGACGATGTCGGGGTGCGTCTCGGACGACTTCTCGAAGACCGGGCCGAAGCGCCGGCACGGGGGGCACCAGGTGGCCCAGAAGTCGACCAGGACGATTCCCTCGCCCTGCGCCACCGCGTCAAAGGTCTTCTCGGTGAGCGTGACCGTCGCCATGTCAGAAGCTCCTCGTATGGGGGTATCAGGCGGTAGAGCGGTGAAGTGCTTCCCCGGTATTCCCCAGTGGGAATCACGGAGCGGTAATCAACGTTGTCAGGTCAGGGAGATCGCACCGAAGAAGGGTCAGGATGGCTGCAACCCGTGCCAAGGGCACCAAGGTCGAGACCCCCGACAAGGACCTGGTCGGAGCATATCTCGACGCGATCGGACGCACACCCCTGCTGGACGCCCAGCAGGAGGTCGACCTGGCGAAGGCGATCGAGGGAGGCCTGTACGCCGAGCACCTGCTCGAAGAGGGGCCGTTCCCCGGGGGCACGTCGCCGGAGGAGCTTCAGGCGGTCGTCGACGCCGGATTGCGCGCCAAGCAACGCTTCGTCGAGGCGAACCTGCGGCTGGTGGTCTCCATCGCCCGCAAGTACCCGACCGACGCGCTTCCGCTGATTGATCTGATCCAGGAGGGCAACCTGGGGTTGATGCGCGCGGTGGAGAAGTTCGACTACCGCCGCGGCTTCAAGTTCTCCACCTACGCGACCTGGTGGATCCGGCAGGCGATCGGGCGCGGGCTGAGCCACACGGCCCGCACCATCAGGTTGCCGGTGCACGTGGAGGAGGAGCTGTCGCGGCTGCGGCGGGCCGAGCGCTCGCTCGGCCGTGAGCTGGGGCGCGAGCCCACCCGGGACGAGCTGGCGGCGGCACTGAGCGTCACCCCGGCCCATGTCACCGAGTTGCTGCGGTGGCGGCGCGACCCCGCGAGCCTGGACGCGACCGTCGACGACGCGGGCGAGACGGCGATGGGCGATCTGCTGGAGGACCCCGAGGGCGTCACTCCGGAGGCCGAGATCCTGGCCCTGGACGATCTCGTGGGCCTGACCCGGCTGCTCTCCCAGCTGTCGGCCCGGGAGGCGGCGATCGTGCGCGCCCGGTTCGGCCTCGACGACGGCCAACCGCTGTCGTACGCGCAGATCGGGGCGCGGTACGGGCTCAGCCACAACCGGGTCCGCCAGATCACCGACCGGTCGCTGCGCCGGCTACGGCAGCTGGCGGCCGAGGAGGAGCGGCCCGGCCGCGCCGTGGCGGCCTGACCTGTCCGGTCGCCTTCGGCGGGCGGGCACGTCGCCACCACGGTGCGGGCGGGGGTTTGGCACTCCGCCAAGGTGGCTTAGCCTTGGGTCGTGTGAGCACCGAACAGAGCACGTTCGATCTCGATTCCTGGCGTACCCGGCCCGCCCTGCAGCAGCCGCAGTGGGATGACCCGGAGGAGGTCCGGTCCGCCACCGCGGAACTGGCCGGGTTGCCGCCGCTGGTCTTCGCCGGCGAGTGCGACCAGCTCAAGGAACGGCTGGCCGCGGTGGCCCGTGGCGAGGCCTTCGTCCTCCAGGGCGGTGACTGCGCCGAGACCTTCTCGGGCGCGTCCGCCGACGCGGTCCGCAACAAGCTCAAGACGCTGCTGCAGATGGCGGTGGTGCTCACCTACGCCGCGAGCGTGCCGGTGGTGAAGATCGGCCGGATGGGCGGGCAGTTCGCCAAACCGCGCTCCAAGCCGACCGAGACCCGCGACGGGGTGGCGTTGCCCGCCTACCGCGGCGACGCCGTCAACGGCCTGGAGTTCACCCCGCAGGCGCGGCGGAACGACCCGAGCCGGCTGGTCCGGGCCTACCACTGCTCGGCGGTCACGCTGAACCTGTGCCGGGCCTTCACCACGGGTGGGTACGCGGACCTGCGTCAGGCACACGCATGGAACCAGGACTTCGTGGCGGGCAGCCCCGCCGGGCAGCGCTACGAGCGGCTGGCCGGAGAGATCGACCGGGCGCTGTCGTTCATGGCGGCCTGCAAGATCGACCCCGAGGAGTTCCACGGGGTGGAGTTCTACTCCAGCCACGAGGCATTGATCCTGGAGTACGAGCGGGCGCTGACCCGCATCGACGCCCGTACGGGCCTGCCCTACGACGTCTCGGCGCACATGGTGTGGATCGGCGAGCGCACCCGTGACCTCGACGGCGCGCACGTGGAGTTCCTGCGGCAGATCCGCAACCCGATCGGGGTCAAGCTGGGCCCGACGACCTCTCCCGACGACGCGCTGGCGCTGATCGACCGGCTGAACCCCGACCGCGAGCCGGGCCGGCTGACGTTCATCACCCGGATGGGGGCCGGGCGCATCCGGGACGGGCTGCCGCCGCTGGTCGAGAAGGTCTCCCAGAGCGGCGCACCGGTGGCGTGGGTCTGTGATCCGATGCACGGCAACACCTTCGAGGCACCGAGTGGCCACAAGACCCGGCGGTTCGACGACGTCCTCGACGAGGTCGCCGGGTTCTTCGAGGTGCACCGGGCGCTGGGCACCCATCCGGGCGGCATCCACATCGAGTTCACCGGCGACGACGTGACCGAGTGTGTGGGCGGCGGCCACGAGATCGTCGAGGACGACCTGCACCAGCGTTACGAGACGGCCTGCGACCCCCGGCTCAACCGGAGCCAGTCGCTGGACCTGGCGTTCATGGTGGCGGAGATGTACCGCGAGACGCGCTGAGGGACGTTCCCCCGCCCGGTTCAGGCGGTGCCCGCCACCGCCCTCGGCTCGCTCGGTCGCTGCCCGGACCGCACGGCCGCTCCGCGCCTTCGGCTCAGACGGTCACTTCGGCCCAGACGACCTTGCCGCCCGGTACCGGCTCGGCGCCCCAGTTCTCGGCGTACTCGTCGACGATCAGCAGGCCTCGGTGGGCCTCGTCCATCGGGCCGGGAACGATCAGCCGGGGCAGCCGGGCGGCCCGGTCACGGACTTCGATCCGGACCCGTCCATCCTGGTGGGACAGCCGCAGTTCCAGTGTGGTCCCGGCGTGGCGGACGGCGTTGGCGACCAGTTCGGCCACGATGGCGGTGACCTGCTCCTCGCGTTCCAGCAGCGCCCAGGTGCGCATCGCCCGGGTGGCGGCTCGGCGCGCGTATTCGACCGCCTCCGTTTTGGGGGCGGCACGGAGCGTGGTCTGAGTCATGGCCTCATCCGTCGGCGGCCGGGTCTCCGATCAGGAACTTGTCGAGACCAGTGGTCCGCAGAACGTTCTCCACCCTGCCGTAGGCTCCCGTCACGGTGAACGTCGCGCTCTGCGCCCTGGCGTGCTTGTAGGCGCGGACCAGGACGTTCAGCCCGGAGGAGTCACAGAAGTCGACGGCGGTGAGGTCGACCACGATCACCTTGTTGCCCGCATCGACCAGTTCGGTGAGCCGTTCGCGCAGCTCCTCCGAGGAGTGCAGGTCGATGGAACCGCGCGCGGCAACCGTCGCGCGGCCGTCCTGTTGTGTCGTATGCAAGGCAAGCCCCACACCGCCACCCTAGAACATGTTTCGCCCGAGGCGCGATCGCACGGCTCAGGAGACGCGCAACACGATCAGTGCCACGTCGTCGCCGGAGGGCTCGGGGCCGTAGTCGCGGACGGCCCGCTGGATGTGCGCGGCGACCGCCCCGGCGCTCAGCCCGGCGCACTCGGCGAGGAGCCGTTCCAGCCCTTGGGCGTCGCCGAGCAGCCGGTTGCCGGCCCGCCGCTCGGTCACCCCGTCGGTGACGCACAGCAGGACCTGTCCCCGGTGCAGTTCGATGGTGTCGGCGGTGAAGTCGACCTCGTCGAACACCCCCAGCAGGGGTTGGGGCGTGCCGACCTCCCGCACCCGGCCGTCGGGGTCGAGCACCAGCGGGGGCGGATGGCCGGCGCTGACCATCGCGATCCGCATCCCGTCGGCGCCGGGCCGGGGGGTGATCTCGCCGTGCAGCAGGGTCAGCAGCCGGCTGCGGGCGCCCTCGCCGAGGATGAGCGCGTTCAGCCTGGCCAGCACGGCCGGTACGCGCATGCCCTCGGCGGCGAGGATGCGCATCGCCTGCCGGGCCAGCCCGGTGACGGCCGCGGCGGCCGGCCCGGTGCCGCACACGTCGCCTATCGCGAAGCGCCAGGTGGGCCGGCCGGTGGTCGGGTCGGGGGCGCAGCTGAAGACGTCGTAGAAGTCGCCGCCGACCTCGCTGCCCTCGCCCGCGGGTTCGTACACCACGGCCACCTCCAGCCCCGGGATGGCGGGGATGTCGGGAGGCAGCAGGCTGCGTTGCAGCGCCTGGCTCATCGCCGTCTGGGCGGAGTAGAGGCGGGCGTTGTCGACGGCCAGCGCGGCCCGCCGGCTCAGCTCCTCGGCCAGGTCGAGCGCGCCGCGGGGGAAGTGGTCGCCGGCCGGCCGGCCAATGACGATCATGCCGATCCGGCGGCCCCGGGCGACCATCGGGAACCCGTAGACGGTGTCGTCGGCGATCGGGCCGGCCGTCTCCCGGGCGGACTCCGGTGCCGCGCTCCAGGCGGGCCAGGGGCCGGGTACCTCGATCGGCGGGCCGGGCGGCAGGTGGTCGAGCAACCCGCGCAGGCCGTCCGACTTGTTCTCGTCGGTGTGCCAGACATAGGAGGGGCCGGCGGTCCCGGTGTCGTCCACGGTGTAGACGGCGCACCAGGTGGCCAGCCTGGGTACCACGAGTTGGGCCACGAGCGCCATGGTGCGCTCCTGGTCGAGGGTGCCGGCGAGCAGGTCGCTGGCCTCGGCGACGAAGCTCAGCCAGCCCCGCCAGGACCGCTCGAGCTCGCCGAGGCGGGCACGTTCCAGGGTGAGCGCCATCTCATCGGCGATCCGGGCGATCCGGGAGCCGTCGGACTCCTCGAACCTGCCGGGTTCGGCGGCCGTCGCGACGAGCAGCCCGATGAGCCGTCCCTGGGCCTGGAGCGGGGCGCCGACCAGGGAGCCGGCGCGCATCGCCGTGGCGAGCGGCCGGTCGGCCCCGTCCCGCCACACCCAGGGGGTACCGCCGATGTCTCCGGCGCCGCCCATGGTCAGCTGGGTCGTCGGGACGTCGGCGGGCAGCCCGGCGGACGCCTCCAGGGTGAGCCGGCCGTCGCGCTCGGCCAGCAGCACGGCCGCGCCGTCGGCCGACAGCAGGTCGCGGACGGCGTCGACGGTGCCCGCCACGGCGTCCACGGCCATGTCGGCACGGGACCGCCGCGCCTCCACCGGCGGGGCGGCGGAGACGGTGAAGTCGACCGGGAGCGGCGCGGGGCCGGTGGCCCCCCGGGAGAGGCGGAACCAGATGCCCTTGGTCGTCCGGTCGTAGTTCACCCCCCAGGCGGTGGCGAGCCGGGCCACCGACGGCAGGCCCCGCCCGCCGGACGCCTCGAGGCCGGGCATGGCGGGGCGGCGCAGCGGGTGGTGGTCGCAGACTTCGATCTGCAGGTCGTCGTCCTCCAGCCGGCAGCGGACCTCGAACGCGGTCCCGGCGTAGGCGACCGCGTTGGTGGCCAGTTCGCTGGTGGCCAGCACCGCGTCGTCGGCGAGTTCGGGCACCTGCCAGTCGGTCAGCACCTCGCGCACGTAGCGGCGTGCCTCGGCCACCGAGCCGGCGGAAGAGGGGAAGTGGGCGGACGCCGTCAGCGGGCCCGCCGGCCGGGTGCCGTCCTGCGGCGGCCCGGAGTCGGTCTGCTCCACCGTCTGCCGCTCCAACGCGGGCTCCCTGGGCTCGAAGAGGGGATACGGAACTCATCCATCGTGACAGACTGCTCATTGTGCGGCCCACAGGCGTGTCCGTCGTTCCGGGCGCACAGATCGTGGGCCAGGAGGAAAGCCTATGCCTCGAACCGCCTCCCGTTCGCGGGTCGGGTCGAACTCGCGGCGCGACACCACGCCGCGTTACAGCGACGCGGACCTGAAGCCGCTGCTGGACGCGCTCGCGGCGGTCCGGGACGGGAACTTCCGTCCCCAGGAGATCTCCGCGGAGGGCGCGGTCGCGGAGGCCGCCGCCCTGCTGGACGAGATCCGGGAGAACGGTGCCCACCTCGCCGGCGGGATCTCCGAGGTGCGCAGGGAGATCGGCCGCGAGGGCCATGTGCGCGAGCGGCTGGCCCCCGGGACGCTCAAGGGCTCCTGGGCGTCGGCGGTCAACGACACCAACGCGGTCATCGACAAGCTGACGGACCTGGTGACCGGGATGGGCCGGGTCGTGGAGGCGGTGGCCGCGGGCGACCTCAGCCAGCGGGTCGAGCTGCGGGTCGGCGGGCGGCCGATGCGCGGGGAACTGCTGCGCATGGGCCGGTCGGTGAACCAGATGGTGGAGCAGCTCGACCAGTTCACCTGGGAGGTCACCCAGGTGGCCCGCGAGGTCGGCACCGAGGGCCGGCTCGGCGGGCAGGCGCCGCTCCGCGGCATGTCCGGGCGCTGGCGGGACGTGACCAGTGCGGTGAACGTGATGGCCAGCCGGCTGACCGCCCAGGTGCGCGACATCGCCGTGGTGACGACCGCGGTGGCCCAGGGCGACCTCACCCGCCAGGTCACCGTGGAGGCCACGGGCGAGCTGCAGGAGCTCAAGCTCACCGTGAACACGATGGTCGACCAGCTGTCGGCGTTCGCCGACGAGGTCACCCGCGTCGCCCGCGAGGTCGGCACCGAGGGCCGTCTGGGCGGGCAGGCCAACGTGCGCGGGGTCAGCGGGGTGTGGAAGGACCTGACCGACAACGTCAACGGGATGGCCTCCAACCTGACCACCCAGGTGCGCAACATCTCGCAGGTGGCGAACGCGGTGGTGGCCGGGGACCTGAGCCGGAAGATCACCGTTGACGCGCAGGGCGAGATCCTCGATCTGAAGCTGGCGATGAACACGATGGTCGACCAGCTGTCGGCGTTCGCCGACGAGGTCACCCGCGTCGCCCGCGAAGTCGGCACCGAAGGCCAGCTGGGCGGCCAGGCGCAGGTGCAGAACGTCAGCGGGGTGTGGCGCGACCTGACCGACAACGTCAACGGGATGGCCTCCAACCTGACCTACCAGGTCCGCAACATCGCCCAGGTCGCCACCGCGGTGGCGCAGGGCGACCTGAGCAAGAAGATCACCGTCGACGCACAGGGCGAGATCCTCCAGCTCAAGGACACCCTGAACACGATGGTGGACCAGCTGTCGGCGTTCGCCGACGAGGTCACCCGCGTCGCCCGCGAAGTCGGCACCGAAGGCCGCCTGGGCGGGCAGGCGCAGGTGCACGGGGTCAGCGGGGTGTGGCGCGACCTGACCGACAACGTCAACGGGATGGCGAACAACCTCACCGCCCAGGTCCGCAACATCGCCCAGGTCACCACCGCGGTGGCGCAGGGCGACCTCACCAAGAAGATCACCGTTGACGCACAGGGCGAGATCCTCCAGCTCAAGGACACCTTGAACGCGATGGTGGACCAGCTTTCGGCGTTCGCCGACGAGGTCACCCGCGTCGCCCGCGAAGTCGGCACCGAAGGCCAGCTGGGCGGCCAGGCGCAGGTCCGCGGTGTGCGCGGGGTGTGGCGCGACCTGACCGACAGCGTCGACTCGATGGCGAGCAACCTCACCGCCCAGGTCCGCAACATCGCCCAGGTCACCACCGCGGTGGCGCACGGCGACCTGACCAAGAAGATCGACGTGGACGCCCGCGGCGAGATCCTGGAGCTGAAGACCACCATCAACACGATGGTCGACACGCTGTCCTCGTTCTCCTCCGAGGTGACCCGGGTGGCCCGCGAGGTGGGCAGCGAGGGCCGGCTGGGCGGGCAGGCCGAGGTCGAGGGCGTCTCGGGCACCTGGAAGCGGCTGACCCAGAGCGTGAACGAGCTGGCCTCCAACCTGACCACGCAGGTCCGGGCGATCGCCGAGGTGGCCAGCGGGGTGGCCCAGGGCGACCTGACCCGGTCGATCACGGTCGAGGCCCGGGGCGAGGTGGCCGAGCTCAAGGACAACGTCAACCTGATGGTCGCCAACCTGCGCGAGACCACCCGGGCCAACGAGGAGCAGGACTGGCTCAAGACCAACCTGGCCCGGATCGGCGGGCTCATGCAGGGACACCGCGACCCGATGCAGGTCGCCGGGCTCATCATGAGCGAGCTGACCCCGACCGTGTCGGCCCAGTACGGCGCCTTCTACCTGGCCCGTCCGGGCGAGGACGGCCCGACGCTGACGCTCATCGCGGGGTACGGCGTGCGCCGGGACACGATCGGGTCGAAGTCGTTCGCGCTCGGCGAGGGGCTGATCGGGCAGTCCGCGATCGAGCGGCGGCCGATCACCATCACCGACGCGCCGGGCGACTACGTCAAAATCGGGACCGGGCTGGGCTCGGCGGCGCCGACGAACATCGTCGTGCTACCGATCGTGTTCGAGGGCGAGGTCCTGGGCGCGATCGAGCTGGCCGGCTTCACCGCCTTCAGCAAGGTGCACATGGCGTTCTTCGACCAGTTCGCCGAGAACCTGGGCGTGACGATCAACGCGATCATCGCCAACACCCGGACCGAGTCGCTGCTGGGCGAGTCGCAGCGGCTGGCCCAGGAGCTGCAGGAACGTTCCGACGAGCTGCAGCGCCAGCAGGCCGAGCTGCGCCGCTCCAACGCCGAATTGGAGGAGAAGGCCGCGCTGCTGGCCAAGCAGAACCGCGCCATCGAGATCCAGAACTTCCAGATCGAGCAGGCCCGGCGGACCCTGGAGGACCGGGCCGAGCAGCTGGCCATGTCCTCGCGCTACAAGTCCGAGTTCCTGGCCAACATGTCGCACGAGCTGCGCACTCCGCTGAACAGCCTGCTGGTACTGGCCAAGCTGCTGTCGGAGAACCCCGGCGGCAACCTCACCGACAAGCAGGTCGAGTTCGCCAGGACGATCCACGACTCGGGAACCGACCTGCTCCAGTTGATCAACGACATCCTCGACCTGACGAAGGTCGAAGCCGGGAAGATGGAGGTCCACCCGCAGCGGCTGGCCCTGGCCAAACTCGTCGACTACGTCGACGCGACCTTCCGGCCAATGGCGGTCGATCAGGGGCTGGAGTTCGGTGTGGAGGTGGCCGACGACGTGCCGGGGATGGTGTACACCGACGGGCAGCGGCTCCAGCAGGTGCTGCGCAACCTGCTGTCCAACGCGGTCAAGTTCACCTCCGAGGGCTCGGTCCGGCTGTCCATCGGCCGGGCGAGGGACGACGAGCAGTTCGCCGCCCGAACGTTGCGTGCCGCGCCCGAGGTGGTCGCCTTCCGGGTGATCGACACGGGGATCGGCATCAGCGAGGACAAGCTACAACTGATCTTCGAGGCGTTCCAGCAGGCCGACGGCACCACCAGCCGGCGGTACGGGGGCACCGGGCTGGGGTTGTCGATCAGCCGGAACATCGCTCATCTGCTGCGCGGCGAGATCCATGCCGCGAGCAGGCCGGGTGAGGGCAGCGTCTTCACGCTGTTCCTGCCCACGCTCTACGACGACGGGCCGCAGGAGCAGTCCTGGGCCGAGGAGCCGTCCGAGACCGTCCCCGAGCCCCGGCCGCCGGCTCCGGTGAGCGTCGACACGCCGGTCGAGATGGTCGAGGAGCCGCCCGCCGAGTACCTGGACGCGGTGCTGTCCGGCCGCAAGGTACTGGTGGTCGACGACGACGTCCGCAACGTCTTCGCCCTCACCAGCGTGCTGGAGGGCTACGGGATGGAAGTGTTGTACGCCGAGGACGGCCAGGCCGGAATCGACCTGCTGCAACGCCACCCCGATGTGGCCCTGGTACTGATGGACGTGATGATGCCAGGCTTGGACGGTTACGCCACCACCGAGGTCATCCGCGGGATGCCACAGTTCACCGATCTCCCGATCATCGTGATCACGGCCAAGGTGATGAAGGGCGACCGGGAGAAGAGCCTGGCCTCCGGCGCTTCGGACTACGTACCCAAGCCCGTGGACGTGGATCATCTGCTGGAGGTCATGCGAACCTGGTTGCGGCGTGCCGTAACCCGCTGATGCGATCAGGAGAGTTCAGAGTGGACAAGGCGAGAATCCTGCTCGTGGACGACCGCGAGGAGAACCTCATCGCGCTGGAGGCCATTCTCAGCTCGCTCGACCAGGAGCTGATCCGGTCCCGGTCCGGTGAGGAGGCGCTGAAGGCGCTGCTGACCGACGAGTACGCGGTGATCCTGCTCGATGTCGTCATGCCGGGCATGGACGGTTTCGAGACGGCGCGCGACATCAAGCGCCGCAAGAAGACCCGCGACATACCGATCATCTTCCTGACGGCCGTGGACAGCGACCCCGACTACGCGTTCCGCGGCTATGCGGCAGGCGCCGTCGACTTCATCGCCAAACCGTTCGACCCGTGGGTGCTGCGCGCCAAGGTGTCGGTGTTCGTGGAGCTGTACAACAAGAACCGGCAGCTGCGCGAGCAGGCGACGCTGCTGCGGGAACAGGCCGCGCTGCTGCGCACCCGGCTGTCCGACGACGCCGAGGAGCCGCTGGACGAGCCGCTGCTGGTGGAGCTGACCCAGCGGGTGGAGACCGTCGAGGAACAGGTCGCGGTGGTGTCCGACCAGGCGCCGGAGCCGCTACGGCCCGCCGTCGCCGAGTTGGGCGCCCGGGTCGAGGCGTTGCGGACCCGGCTGGCGGGGCTGCGCACCCCGGGCCACTGACCCGGACACCGCCCGGCCCTCCTCACTCGCTACGCGGACCACTCGTCCCTCGCGGTCCACTCCGCTCCCTCGTCAGCCCAGGCGGGTGCGGGCGGCGGCGATGCGGGCGAGGGTGGTCTCGCGGCCCAGGATCTCCAGCGACTCGAACAGGGGCAGCCCGACGGTGCGGCCGGTCACCGCGACCCGGACGGGCGCCTGGGCCTTGCCGAGCTTGAGGCCGTGTGCGGTGCCGACCGCCTCCAGCCGGGTCTTGAGCTCCTCGGCCGTCCAGGGCGCGTCGCGGTAGGCGTCCTCGGCACCGGCGAGCAGTTCGGCGGCGGGGCCCTTCATGCCCTTGTTCCAGGCGGCCTCGTCGAAGGGCGGCTCAGGCAGGAAGGCGAAGTCGACCATCTCCACGATCTCCGCCAGCACCGCCACCCGGGTCTGGGCCAGCGAGGCGAGCCGCTCGAACACGGCCGGGTCGTAGGAGTCCCACGGGGCGCGGGCCGGGTCGAGCCAGGGCCGGCACTCCGCAGCGAACCGCTCGACCGGCAGCGCCCGGACGTACTCGCCGTTGATCGCGCGCAGCTTCTTGACGTCGAAGAACGCGGGTGAGGAGTTGACGTCCTCGATCCGGAACTCGGCCTCGATGTCCTTCCAGGGGACGATCTCGCGGTCCCCGGAGGGCGCCCAGCCCAGCAACATGAGGTAGTTGCGCATGGCCTCGGGCAGGTAGCCCTCGGCCCGGTAGTCCTCCAGGGCGACCTTGTCGCGGCGCTTGGACAGCTTCTGCCGCTTCTCGTTGACGATCACCGGGACGTGCGCCCAGACGGGCGGTTCGGCGCCCAGCGCCGTCCACAGCAGCTGCTGCTTGGGGGCGTTGGACAGGTGCTCCTCGCCGCGGACCACGTGGGTGATCCGCTGCTGGATGTCGTCGACGGCGTTGGCCAGCAGGAACGTCACCGACCCGTCCGCACGGGCGACGACGAAGTCCTCCAGTACGGCGTTCTCGAACACGGGGTTGCCGCGGATCAGGTCGACCACGGTGGTCTGGCCCTCGTCGGGGGTGCGGAACCGCACGGCCCGGCCCGGGCCGGGGCCGAGCCCGCGGTCGCGGCAGAACCCGTCGTAGCCCTTGTGCTGGTCGCCGGTGCGGGCGATGACGTCGTCGCGGGTGCAGTCGCAGTAGTAGGCCCGCCCCTGGTCCATCAGGGTGCGCAGCGCCTCGGCGTGCTGGGCCGCCCCGGCGGACTGGAAGTACGGGCCCTCGTACTCGTCGCCGTCCATGCCGAGCCAGGCCAGCGCCCGGATGATCCCCTCGGTCCACTCGGGGCGGTTACGGGAGGTGTCGGTGTCCTCGATCCGCAGGACGAGCGCGCCGCCGGACTGCCGGGCCATGACCCAGTTGAACAGGGCGGACCGGGCACCGCCGACGTGGAACATGCCGGTCGGCGAGGGCGCGAAACGAACACGGATCGAAGACGTGGCAGACATGGCCCCCAGCGTAGTGGGCCGATCAGGGCCGCCACGCCGGGTCGCGCCCGGCCAGGCCCAGCGCCCGGTCGAGCGGGGGCGCGCCGGCGGGCACCGGGACCTCCGGGCCGAAGATCTCGTACTCCCGGCCCATCTCCGCCATCCCGGCGACCTCCTGCCGCAGGGCCCGGGCCGTCTCGTCGTCGAGGGAGAGCTTCTGGCCGGTGGCCACGGCCAGGTCCCAGCCGTGCAGCAGCCACTCGGCGAACAGCATCCCGGCGGTGAACCGGGCGGGCATGGTGACGTCCCCGCCGCTGAGGTTCGTCTCGCCGGTCCACGCCGCGGGGTCGTCCCAGGCGCGCACGGCGGCGCGGACCTGCTCGGCGTAGCGGGCGGCCCAGCCGGGTTCGGCGGTGTGGTCGTGGCCCTCCTCGGGTCCGTCGGGGTAGGGGCCCTTGCGCGCGGCGGCCTCGGCTCGGGTCCCCGTCCAGTGGATCAGGTGGTTGATCAGTGCCCGGACGTCGTAGTCGGCGCAGGGCGTGCGGCCGCCCATCCGGTCGGAATCGACTCCCGCCACGACCTCCAGTACGGCCTCCGCCGCCGGGGTCATCATCGGCCGCAGTTCCATCGGTGCGTTCCTCCTGCTCATCGGGTCGGACGTCCAACGTAGGACGATCACTTCCGGACCGTCTTGAACAAATGCGACACTGGTCACATGGCCGAGGGGACGCTGGGGAGCACGCGCGGCATCCTGCGCCCGCAGCGGGGGCTGGAGCGGTTCCGCCTGTCCCGCCGGGAGCCCGCGGCCGACCTGGCGCCGTTCGTGGAAAACATCTGGATCCTGAACTGGGATCTCGTCGGGCAGGAGCCGCACCGGCAGCAGGTGCTGACCCATCCGGCGGTGCACCTGACGTTCACCACCGGCGGGCGGGCGCACGTCGCGGGCGTGGTGCGCGGGGTGTTCACCGAGACGATCGAGGAACGCGGCCGGGTGGTCGGGATGCGTTTCCGGCCGGGCGGTTTCCGGCCGTTCCTCGGCGGGCCGGTGTCCGATCTGACCGATCGTTTCGTGCCCGTCCCCGACCTGTTCGGCCCGGAGGGGCGCGCGGCGGGCGACGCGATCCTCGCCACCGAGGACACCGACACGGCCGTCCTGCTGCTGGAGGACTTCCTGCGCACCCGGCGGCCGGAGCCCGATCCGATGGTCGACGAGGTGGCCGCGATCGTGGCGGAGATCGGCGCCGACCCGTCGATCGTCCGGGTGGACGGGCTCGCCGCCGAGCTGGGGGTGGGCGTCCGGTGGTTGCAGCGGTTGTTCGGCGAGTACGTCGGGGTGGGGCCCAAGTGGGTGATCCGCCGGTACCGGATGCACGAGGCGGCCGACCGGGTGGCCCGGGGCCGGGAGCTCGACTGGCCGGCGCTGGCCGCCGAGCTGGGGTTTTCCGACCAGGCGCACTTCGTGCGGGAGTTCACCGCCACGGTGGGCGTGTCCCCCACCCGGTATGCCCGCGACTGCGCCGATAAAGTCGGTTCGTGAACGCATCCGGCCCCTTGGCGAGTTTGACCGCCTTCCGCACGGCCGTCGCCGCCAGATTCGCGGAGTTCGAGCCCGTCACGATCCCCGACTCCCCCGGCGGCCGCCGGGCCGCGGTGGTGCTGTGCGTGGTGGAGCGGGGACCCGGGAACCTCAGCGTGATCGTGATCAAGCGCGCGTACCGCGGCCGGAACCCCGGCCAGTGGGGGCTGCCCGGCGGGCGGCTCGACGACGGCGAGGGGCCCGAGCAGGCCGCGCTGCGCGAGCTGCACGAGGAGCTCGGGCTGCGGGTGGATCCGTCGGACGTGCTGGGCCGGCTCGACGACTTCCCGGCCTCGTCCGGGTTCGTGATCACCCCGATCGTGATCGCACCCGACGATCCGGGGCCGGTGGAGCACAGCCCCGACGAGGTGCATTCGGTGCATTACGTCGGGCTGGGCCGGCTGATGGCCGATGACGATGACCTGGTGCGCTGGGTGCCGCAGCTCGACGGCGGGCGGCTGCTCCAGCTCCGGCTGGCCGAGCGGATGGTGATCCACGCCCCCACCGGGGCGATGCTGTGGCAGTTCCGCGAGGTCGCCCTGTTCGGCCGGCACACCCGGGTCGCCCACTTCCTGCAGCCGGACTGGACCAGGCGATGAGCGGGACGCTAGGACGCGCCGGACTCTGAGGGGTCGGCCCGAAGAGCCGTCAGCCAGGCGCGGGCCCGGTCGAGGTGGCCTTCGAGCAGGCCCTTGAGGGGGTTGACCGACACCAGCAGGTGCGGGCCGACGTGCAGGAGGTCCGTCAGGCGCTCGGCGACGTCGGGCTCGTCCTCGAACCAGACGAACGGCCGGCCGGCCGCCCAGTCGGCGACGTGGCGGGCCTTCCAGGCGCCCAGCGTGCCGCCCGCCACCTCGCCCGGGAAGCGCGGGATGGGGACGTGCGGCAGGGGGTCGGGCAGGCCGATCCTGGGCGCGATCCACTCGTTGGCGCTGTCGCACCAGTAGCTGCCCCAGGCCAGCTCCGCTCCGGTCTCTTCGGCCAGTTCCAGGAGCATCCGGCCGTGCGCCGCGTTCAGCCACAGCTTGAACGTGACCCCGTCGGGCGACACGCGGTGCCGCCGGTAGCTCCGGTTCGGTCGGGTGAACGGGTTCAGCACCCCGTCGACATCGATCAAGATCACCGGCCCCGTGTTCATATCTGGACCGTATGCCGGAACCGTCCCGGGTGGAATGTCTTTTTACCGCCCGCGCCGGACCCGGGCGCGGTAACCGTCCATCACGTCCTGGCGGATCAGGGACCCGAATCCGGCGCGTTCGAGGCGCAGGCCGAGCTGGGCGGCGTCGGTGCCCAGCTCGGCGGCGGTGTCCTCGACGTGCCAGTCGTTGCGGGCCAGCGCGGCGAGCAGGTGGCCGCGCCGGACCTGCTGCTCCGACAGCCGGTAGGTCTTCAGGTAGGCGGCCCGTCCGGCCCCGTCGGTGACGATCTCGCCAAGGTGGTTCTCGCGGCCGCGGGCGAACGACGGCAGGAACCGGCTCAGCCGGAACTCCCCCACCTCGTGGACGTGCTGGTGGGTGTACTCGCCCGCCAGCAGGCCGCGGGACATCACGCCGTCGTGGAAGTCCGTCCAGGCGGCGGTCTGGGCGG
This sequence comes from Actinomadura craniellae, assembly GCF_003289645.1. GTDB lineage: Bacteria > Actinomycetota > Actinomycetes > Streptosporangiales > Streptosporangiaceae > Actinomadura_D > Actinomadura_D craniellae. The sequence continues at coordinate 17,625 of NZ_QLYX01000002.1, forward strand.
CCGCCCGGGCGCGCAGGTCCGCGAGGGTGCGCACCCCGGCGTCGTCGATCCGCGCGCCGAACGCCGGCACCGGCGCGCTCAGCAGCGCGTAGTGGTAGATCAGCTCGCCGAACAGGTCGAGCAGGAGCGTGTCGTGCAGGACCCGGTAGTCGTCGGGGTGCGGGACGACGAAGGCGGTGGCGAGGGCGTCGGCGGCGTAGACCAGCACCCCGCACTGGCCGGGGTGGATCTCGAAGACCCGTAGCGCCTCGTCCAGCCCCTGGACGGCGGCCCCGGTGTAGCTCTCCTCGCAGCGCGGGGACAGCCCGTTGCGGATCGCCCGGTCGGACCACTCCTGCCAGCGCGTCGCGGGACCGCCGAAGTGCAGTGCCAGGTAGCCCTCCAGCGCCAGGTGCAGCGGCAGGAAGCGCAGCCGGTCCTTGTCGACGCGGCGGGCCATCCGGCGGTGGAACCTGAGCCGGGCGCGGCCGGGCGGGCGGGACTCGCCGGGCTGGTCGAGATGGGTGCCGTACACGGCCTCGGGCCCGGCGCCGAAGTTCAGCACGAAGGCGTGCGGGATGTAGGAGACGTAGGCGGCGCGCGGCCCGACCTGGACCACGCCCAGACCCTCGTCGTAGGTCTCCGGGGCCAGCCGCAGCCCGGGAACCGGCTCATCGCGCACCAGCGGCACCAGCCGCACCCCGCCCCAGACCTGGGACGGCCGGGCCGTGAGGCCGGTCAGGTCGATGCTCACGCAGCCTCCCCCAGGAAACGGTCGATCCGCCGAGACAGGTGGGCGCGCAGTTCGGCCAGGCCGGTGCGGCCCTCGGCGAACTGGGCGAGTTCGACCAGCGCGGGCAGGTCCTCGGCGTCGCGGATGCCGGCGGTCGGCACGGTCGGCGCCAGCCGCCGGACGTCGAAGCCGGCGGCGTCGTACACCGGGTTGAGGTGGACGACGCTGACCCGCCGGTCCGGGTCGAGCCGGGTGCGCCAGATGCGCAGCACCTCCGCGGCCAGGCCGGGCGGGGCGTTGTCCCGGCCGTCGGAGACGATGACGAGACGGTCGGGGGCACGCTCCAGACCGGCCAGGATCCGGTCGCCCAGCGGGGTGGGGCCGTGGGGGTGGAGCAGCAGCGCGTCCGACCGGCCCGACAGCCACAGCGGCGCGTAGTCGGCGGCCAGCACCTCCAGCAGGTGGTGCGCGGCCAGCGCGACCGCGAGCGGGCGGCGGCGCTTGTGCCCGGAGCCGTAGGCGGAGAAGCTGTCGTCGAGTACGGCGACGACCCTCCCCCAGCGGCCGGCCTGGTCGCCGGCGGCGCGGCGGGCGGCGGCGCGCAGCGCGCCGGTCAGCTCGGCCCGGCGGGCGGCGCGGTCGTCGAGTGACAGGCCCAGCGTGTAGGAGGCCAGCCGGGTCAGCGGCATCCGGGTCAGGTCGGCCGCGACGGCGCCCGCCTTCAGCCGGGCCGCGGACTCCTGCAGGCGGAGCCGTTCCAGCCGGGTCAGCCGGGGCTCGATCCGCTCCAGGAAGGCGGCGCGGTCGATGCGGTGCGCGGCGGCGAAGCCCTCCGCGACGGTGTAGGGAAGGTCGTAGATCGCGGTCGTGTCGTAGTGCGCCCGGCGCCAGCTGTCCAGCAGCGGGGTGTCGAACCGGACGGCCTTGCGGTGGGAGCGGAAGAGGAACGCGCCCAGTTCCCCGTCCAGGGGGAGGTGGGCGTGCCGGGCCGCGCGCTTGAGGGCACCCCGGTACTTGACCGCGTCCAGGGCCGGGTCGGGGCGGGCGGCCAGCCAGTCGCGCATGATCGCGCGGGTGCGCCGGTTGTTGGTCCGGGCCCGGCGCAGTTCGCCGAACAGCCGGTAGACGCGCTGCGGCGGCAGCAGGTCCAGCCGGCGGGCGATCAGCCGGCCTTCGGTCCGGCGCTGCGCCGCGGTGGCCTCGGCCGCGGTGGCCAGGAGGTTGCGGACCATCAGGGCCGCGTTGTGGTCGTTGATGTCGAGGGCCAGCGTCGCCGCGTACAGGTCCCGGTAGTTGCCCAGCAGGTAGGCGTGCAGGAAGTCCAGGGAGAGGCGCTGCTCGCGGGCGGTGGAGTGGAACTCGCGCTGGCCGGTGGCGGTGATCGCGGCGTTGACGAACAGCAGCACGTCCTCGGCGGCGACGAGGTCGGCGTGGGTCTCGATCGGGCCCTCCCTGCGAGGTGGTGGGGCCGGCCGGGGAATGGGGGCGCGAGCTGCGAATCATCGCTGTAAAGGCGGGTTCCGGAAGTCGCACCGAAGTCCCGCGGCCGGCCCCGGCACGGTAACACCGGGCCCGCACCCCGGTCCCCCGGTTTTTCGGCGGGTCGGACATGTACGGATCTCCACCGGGTGGTACATCCGGCGCGAGCCCGCACCCGTGCCGGCGTCCCGGACGGAACCGGCCGCCCGGGCACGGGGGCGGGCCCGGTGCGGGTCAGGGGCGGTAGGTGCCGAAGTACCAGGTGTTGCCCTCCAGGTCGCGGCAGGCGTAGTCGCGCGAGCCGTACGGCTGGTCGGTCAGTTCCCGGATGATCTCGGCGCCGGCGGCTTTGGCCCGGTCGTGGTGGGCGTCGGGATCGTCCACCGCGATGTAGATGCTTCCCACCTCCATGTCGGCGCCGCCGAGCATCAGGATGCCGGTGTCGTAGATCATCTCGGCATGGGCGATCGTCCCGTCGTCGTCGCGGTGGACGCTGTGCGGGGTGAGGCCGAAGGCCTTCTCCAGCCAGCCGATCGCCTTCTCCGGGTCCTCGTACCGCAGCAGGGGGTACATCGTGCGCCTGGTCTGTTCGCTCATGCGGCGAGCATGCCGCGGCGGGCCGGGCGCGGTCTTGGACGTTTGCGACCGTCAGCGGGACCGGGCCGCGTCGCGTTCGGCGGCCAGGCGGCGGGTCTCCGCCGAGACGGGGGCGGCCAGGATCGCGGTGACCATGTCGATCAGATGGCTGGTGAACAGGCGGTCGTCGGCGCGCGGGCCGGAGCGGGCACGGCGGGCCAGCTCGATCGCGGCGTACAGGATGGCGGCGAACCGCCGGTGCAGCCGGGCGGCGTCGGCCTCCAGCAGCGGTTCGACCAGGGCGCGCCAGCGGTGGATGCTGTCGACCGGGTCCTCGGGTGGGACCACGGGGGCGGGGCGGTTGAGCAGCCCCGCCCAGATCTGCAGGAACTCCGGCCCGCCGGACGGGTCGGCGAGCTTGGCCGCCGCCGGGCGCACCAGGGCGGCGGCGAGCTGCCGGATGTCCGGCTCGCCCGCCGCCTCGTAGGCGTCCAGCAGCGCGTGCCGCCGGGCGTCCACGTCCGGCAGGTGCTTGGCCAGGATCGCGCGGATCACCCCGGCCCGGTCCTTGAAGTGGTACTGGACGGCGATGGCGTTGCGCGCCCCCGCGGCCTGGTTGATCTCGCGCAGGCTGACGGCGTCGAGGCCGCGTTCGGCGAACAGCCGCTCCGCGGCCTCCAGCAGCCGGACCCTGGTGTCACTCACGGGGGTCGCTCACCTGTCCTTCCGCCCGGGTCAGGTGTTGCCGACCTCGAGCTCCAGCAGCTCGGCGTAGCGCTCGCGGGCGGCGGCACGGCGGGTGGGCAGGTGGCCGGACGGCCACATCCCCTCGACCGGCTCGTAGTCCTTGAGCAGCTGCCGGGCCAGCGTGATCTTGTGGACCTCGGTGGGCCCGTCGGCGATGCCCAGCGCCTGGGCGCCCAGCAGCATGCCGGTGAAGGGCATCTCGCCGGAGACGCCGAGCGCGCCATGCAGGTGCATCGCCCGCTGGACGACGTCGTGGAACACCTTGGGCAGGGCGGCCTTGACCGCGGCGATGTCCTTGCGGACCTTCTTGTAGTCCTGGTGCTTGTCGATCAGCCAGGCGGTGCGCAGCACCAGCAGCCGGAACTGCTCCATCTCGATCCAGCTGTCGGCGATCTTCTCCTGGGTCATCTGGAGGCGCGCCAGCGGGCCGGACCGGGTCTGCCGGGACACCGCCCGCTCGCACATCATGTCGAACGCCTTGCGCACCTGGGCGATCGTACGCATCGCGTGGTGGATGCGGCCACCGCCGAGCCGGGTCTGCGCGATGGCGAACGCGCCGCCCTCCTCGCCGAGCAGGCTCTCGGCCGGTACCCGGACGTCCTCGTAGCGCAGGTAGCCGTGCGAGCCCTCGCGCTCGCCGCCGACGCCCACATTGCGGACGATGGTCACCCCGGGGGTGTCGGCGGGCACGAGGAACATCGACATGCCCTGGTAGGCGCTGACGTCGGGGTTGGTCACCACCATCACGATGAGGAACTCGGCGTGCTTGGCGTTGGAGGAGAACCACTTCTCACCGTTGATCACCCAGCCGTCGCCGTCGCGCACCGCCCGGGTGGTGAACAGGGTGGGGTCGGAGCCGCCGTGCGGCTCGGTCATCGAGTAGCTGGAGGAGATCTCGCCGTCGAGCAGCGGGCGCAGGTACTTCTTCTTCTGCTCCTCGGTGCCGAAGTGGGCGATGATCTCGGCGTTCCCGGAGTCGGGGGCCTGGCAGCCGAAGACCGACGGCGCCCACCGGGAACGGCCGAGGATCTCGTTCAGCAGCGCCAGTTTGACCTGGCCGTAGCCGGCGCCGCCGAGTTCGGGACCCAGGTGGCAGGCCCACAGCCCGCGCTCCCGCACCTGCTGCTGCAACGGCCGGACGATCTTGATGTAGCGGGGGTCGGCCTTGTCGTAGGGGTCACCGAGCACCAGGTCCAGCGGCTCGACCTCGGTACGGACGAACTCGTCGGCCCAGTCGAGCCGTTCCTGGTACTCGGGGTCGGTCTCGAAATCCCATGCCATGGGGGCTCCTCTCACCTCGCCCTGATAATCGCCTCTCCTCAGGAAGTAATGCAAGTGCATCAATGTTACCCTCCGATCCCCGTAGGCGACCTTGGAACCGGAGTGAGCCGTGGCCGACATCGACCCCGCCCTCGTGGACTTCGCCGTGCTCGCGGACTGGATGGACGCCCAGGGGCTGCCCGGCGGGCCCATCGAGGAGGCGGTGCAACTCGGCGGCGGAACGCAGAACATCCTGCTCCGTTTCACCCGGGGCGGCCGGGCGTACGTGCTGCGCCGCGGCCCCCGGCACCTGCGGTCCAGGACGAACGAGGTGCTGCGCCGGGAGGCCCGGGTGCTCGCCGCGCTGGACGGCGGCGACGTTCCCGCGCCCCGGCTGATCGCGGCCTGCCCGGACGAGAACGTCATGAACGGCGCGGTCTTCTACCTGATGACGCCGGTCGACGGCTTCAACGCCACCGTCGCGCTGCCCGAGCCGTTCGCGAGTGACGCGGCGCTACGGCACCGGATGGGGCTCGACGCGGCGGCGGCGCTGTCGGCCCTCGCCGCGGTCGACCACGAGGCGGTGGGACTGGCGGACTTCGGCCGCCCGGCGGGCTTCCTGGAGCGGCAGGTCGGCCGGTGGACGGCCGAACTGGAGTCCTACGGCGCACTGGAGGGCTACCCCGGCCCGGAGATCCCCGGGCTGGCGGAGGTGGCCGGCTGGCTGGAGGCCAACCGGCCCACCACCTGGCGACCGGGCATCATGCACGGCGACTACCACCTGGCCAACCTGATGTTCGCCCACGACGCCCCCCGGGTGGCCGCGATCGTGGACTGGGAGATGTGCACGATCGGCGACCCGCTGCTGGACCTGGGCTGGCTGCTGGCCACCTGGCCGGGCGACGACGACAGCGCCGCCATCGCCGGGCCGCTGGGGCTGGCGGGCGGCCTGCCGACCACCGACGAACTGATCGCCCGCTACGCCGAACGCCCCGCGGCGACCGCGGGGCGGGACCTGGCGTCGATCACCTGGTACACGGTCATGGCCTGCTTCAAGCTCGGCATCGTGCTGGAAGGCACGCACGCCCGGGCCTGCGCGGGCAAGGCGCCCAAGGAGACCGGCGACCTGCTGCACTCCGTCACGCTCGGACTGTTCGGGCGGGCCCGCACCCTCATCAAAGCTTAGGTTAGCCTTAGCTAAATTATTTACCGGGTTTTCGGTTAGGCTTCCGGCGCGACGGAGCGCCCGCCCCCGGGCCCCGTACGGCGACGGAGGTGCGGGTGGGCGCTGCAAGAGCGCCGGGACGACGGGTCCTGGTAGGAGCGATCAGGAGCCGGGGCCGAGACGTGACCCTGAGCACGCTGCTGGCCACCGGCCACCAGGCCGGCGAGGCCCTGGTCCCCGTGGTGATCGGCGTGGTGATCGACCAGGCGGTGACCGGAGGCGACACCGGCGCGCTGGTGCGCTGGCTGGTGGTCCTCGGGCTGGTCTTCGCCGGGCTGTCCTACAGCTTCCGGTTCGGCGCCCGGTTCCAGGAGAGGGGCGCCGAACGCGCCGAGCACGCCCTCCGGCTACAGATCACCGAGCGGGTGCTGGACGCCCGCGGCGGGGCCGAGCAGGGCCGGCTGCCAGGCGCCCTGGCCAACATCGCCACCGGCGACGCCCGCCGGGTCGGCGCGGTGAACCTGGTGCTGCCCGCCGGGTTCTCCGCGATCGCCGGCCTGCTGGTCGGCGCCACCATGCTGCTGCGGGTCTCGGTGCCGCTCGGGCTGCTGGTCTTCCTCGGCCTGCCGCCGGTGCTCTGGCTGGCCCACCGGCTGGGCCGGCCGCTCGAACGGCGCAGCGAGGACGAGCAGGAGCGCGCGGCGCACGCCTCCGGGGTGGCGGCCGACCTGGTCACCGGGCTGCGGGTGCTCAAGGGAATCGGCGCGGAACGCGCGGCGGTCGACCGCTACCGGCGGACCAGCCAGGACTCGCTGGCGGCCACCCGGCGAGCCGCCGGCGCCCAGGCCTGGCTCGGCGGCGCCATGGTCACCCTGACCGGCGTGTTCATCGCGGCGGTCGCGCTGGTCGGCGGGCGGCTGGCCGCCGCCGACGAGATCAGCGTCGGGGAGCTCGTGGCGGCCGTCGGGCTGGCGCAGTTCCTGCTCACCCCGCTGTCGATCCTGTCGTGGGTGAACGGCGAGCTGGCCCAGGCGCGCGCGTCCGCCGGCCGGATCGCCGAGTTGCTGGCCGCCCCGCCGGCCGTGCCCTCCGGCACCGCCGCACCGCCGGAGCCCGTCCGCGGCCGGATCCGGCTCGCCGGCGTCTCGCACGCCGCGCTGCGCAACCTGGACCTGGAGACCGCCCCGGGCGAGATGCTGGGCGTGGTGGCCCGCGACCCCGCCGCCGCCACCGCCCTGCTCGCCTGCCTGGGCCGCGACCTGGACCCCGCCGCGGGCGAAGTGGAGCTGGACGGGGTATCGCTGCGCGACCTGGATCCGGCCGACGTGCGCGCCGCCGTCCTGGTGGCCGGGCACGACGCCGAACTGTTCGAGGGCACCCTGCTCGACAACGTCACCGCCTGCCGTCCCGAACCGGCGGCCGAGACCGTACCGGAGGCCGTGACGGCGGCGATGCGGGCGGCGGCCGCCGACGAGGTGGCGCGGGCGCTGCCCGAGGGGACGGCGACCCCGGTCGCCGAGCGGGGGCGGTCGCTGTCCGGCGGGCAGCGGCAGCGGGTGGCGCTGGCCCGGGCGCTGGCCGCCGACCCCCCCGTCCTGGTCGTCCACGACCCGACCACCGCGGTCGACGCGGTGACCGAGGCCCGGATCGCGGCCGGGCTGCGCGAGGCCCGGCGGGGCCGCACGACCATCGTGGTGGCCACCAGCCCGGCCCTGCTGGCCGTCGCCGACCGGGTGGTGGTCGTCGAGGACGGCGCGGCGGTCGCCGAGGGCTCCCATTTCGACCTGGTCCGCGACCACGCGGGTTACCGATCGGCGGTGTTGTCGTGACGGCTGTCGCGCAGGAGGAACGCGAGCTGCTGCCCCGGGCGAGCGGGGCACGGGTCCGCGCCACGGTGGGCGAGCTGCTGCGCCCGCACCGGGGGCTGCTGGTGGCCGGCTTCGGGATCCTGGTGGCGTCCACCGCGATCGGCCTGCTCATCGCGCCCCTGCTCGGGTACGTCGTCGACCTGGTGGTCGACGGGCGGCCGCCCGACGCGATCACCACGCCGGTGGTGCTGCTGGTCGCGGTCGCCGTCGCGCAGGGGATGACGGGCGCGGCCGGCGTGTCCCTGATCGCCCGGCTCGGCGAGGGGGTGCTGGCGACGCTGCGCGAGCGTTTCGTGGAACGTGCCGTGCACCTGCCGCTGGAACGGGTGGAGGCCGCCGGATCCGGCGACCTGTCCTCCCGGGTCACCAACGACGTGTCGGTGATCGCCGAGGCGGTGCGCCGGGCACTGCCCGAACTGGCCCGGTCCGCGCTCACCATCGTGCTGACCCTGGTGGGGCTGGCCGTGCTGGACTGGCGGTTCATGCTCGCCGCGCTGCTGGCCGCCCCGATCCAGATCAACACCGTGCGCTGGTACCTGCGGAACGCACCGCAGGTGTACACCGCGCACCGGGTCGCGGTCGGCGCCCAGCAGCAGCAGTTGCTCGACACGGTGGGCGGGGCGGGCACGGTCCGCGCGCTGGGCCTGGCCGACGAGCACGTGGCGCGGGTGACCCGGCGCTCGCTGTCGGCGGTGGACCTGGCGCTGCGCGGCATCCGGCTGCTGACCCGCTTCTACGCCCGGCTCAACCTCGCCGAGTACATCGGGCTCACCGCCGTGCTGGTGACCGGTTTCCTGCTGGTCCGCGGCGGCCACGCCAGCATCGGCACCGCCACCGCCGCCGCGCTGTACTTCCACAGCCTCTTCACCCCGCTCAACCTCGCCCTCGGCCTGGTGGACGACGCCCAGTCCGCCCTGGTCAGCCTGGCCCGCCTGGTCGGCGTCACCGACCTCGCGCACGAGGCGCCCGCGGCGGCGCCGGCGCGGCCGGAGTCCGCGGGGGTGCCGGTGAAGCTGGCCGGGGTGGGGCACGCCTACCGGCCGGGGCACCCGGTGCTGCACGGCGTCGACCTGGAGATCGCCGCGGGCGAGCGGGTCGCGCTGGTCGGCGCCAGCGGGGCCGGGAAGACCACGCTGGCCAAGCTGATCGCGGGCGTCCACCGGCCGACCGCCGGCTCGATCTCCCTGGGCGGCGTCGAGCCCGGGGACGGGCGGACGGCCGCGCTGATCACCCAGGAGGTGCACGTCTTCGCCGGGACGCTCGCCGACGACCTGCGGCTGGCCCGCCCGGACGCCACCGACGAGGAGCTGTCGGCCGCGCTCGACCGGGTCGGCGCGCTGGACTGGGTGCGGGCCCTGCCCGAGGGGCCGCGGACCGTGGTCGGCGAGGGCGGCCACCGCCTCACCGTGGCCCAGGCCCAGCAGCTCGCCCTGGCCCGGCTGGTGCTCGCCGATCCCCCGGTCGCCGTGCTCGACGAGGCCACCGCGGAGGCCGGTAGCGCCGGCGCCCGCGAACTGGAGCTCGCCGCCGACCGGGCGCTGGCCGGCCGGACCGCACTGATCGTGGCGCACCGCCTCACCCAGGCCGCCGCCGCCGACCGCGTGGTGGTGCTGGACGCCGGCCGGGTCGTCGAGAGCGGCGCCCACGACGAGCTGGCCGCCCGCCCCGACGGGCGGTACGCCGCCCTCTGGCGGGCCTGGTCCGACACCCGCCGGGACGAGGGGTAGCCCGCATCCCGGGCGGTCGGCGGGGTGCGTCCCGGGAGGAGGGGTAGCCCGCGCCCCAGGCGGTGGGCAAGGTGCGCCCCGGGGCGAGGGGTGGCCCGCGCGGTGGGCGGGGGTGCGTCCCCGCCGGCCCCGGGCCGGCCGCCCGGACGAGCGGCCGGCCCGGGGCCGGTGCCGGCGGGCTCACCGAACCGGACGTACGATCGACGGCTGGGCCGCCGGACTCCCCGGGCGGCCACGCAGTCAGCCCCAGGAGACCGTGATGGACCCCGCGCACGCCGCCCTGCTCGCCGGAGCGGGCTTCCTGGCCGGTGTCTGCAACGCCGTCGCCGGCGGCGGCACCCTGCTGACCTTCCCCGCGCTGCTGGCGACCGGGTTGCCGCCGGTGGCGGCCAACGTCACCAACACGGTGGCCGTCTGGCCGGGGTACCTGGGCGGGACGGCGGCCTTCCGGGAACGGCTGCGCGAACGGCGGCCGCTGATCGCCCGGCTGCTGGTCACGGCCCTGCTCGGCGGGGTGGTCGGCACCGTGCTGCTGCTGGCCGCACCGGCCGAGGTGTTCGACGCCGTGGTGCCCTACCTGGTGCTCGGGGCCACCGCGATCTTCGGTCTCCAGCCGATGCTGACGCGCCGGCTGAACCGGCGGCGGTCCGCGGACACCGCTGACGGTACCGGCTCCGAGGACCGGACGGTCGGTGCGCCGCTCACCGCGGCGATGTTCCTGGGCGGGGCCTACGGCGCCTACTTCGGTGGCGGGCTGGGCTTCATCCTGCTCGCCGTGCTCATGCTCGGCGTGAGCGCCGAGCTCAGGTTCCTCAACGGCGTGAAGGCGCTGCTGTCCCTGGGGGTCAACACGGTCGCCCTGCTGGTGTTCGTCGTCTTCGGGGACGTCCACTGGCTCTCGGTCGCGATCATCGGCCCGCTCTGCCTGCTCGGCGGCGTGGTCGGCGGGCGGCTGGCCCAGCGGCTCTCCGCGACCGCGCTCCGCACGGTGGTCGTGGTGTTCGGGCTCGCCGTCGGCGTCGCCATGCTCCGCTGAGCGTGCGGCCGGGGCCCGGCTGCCCGCGTGCCGGGAACGGGGCCGTCCGCACGCGGACCGGGCCACCGGCAGGTGGCCCGGATCAGCCGGTGGAGCGGGTCTCCATGCTCTCGACCAGGCTCCTGGGGCGCAGGTCGGTCCAGTTGGCCTCGACGTAGGCCAGGCAGGCGTCCCGGGTGTCCTCGCCGAAGGCCGTGGTCCAGCCGGCGGGGATCTCGGCGAAGGACGGCCACAGCGAGTGCTGGCCCTCGTCGTTGACGAGCACCAGGTAGCGGCCGTCGGCGTCCTCGAACGGGTTGGTCACGTGCGTCTCCTTGAACGGGTTGCGGATGGTCCGGCCGGTCACGCGCCGGGCGGCAGGGTCGAGAGCGGGCGGGCGGGGTCGGCGGTGGCGGCGGCCAGCAGGCGCAGCAGGTCGCCGGTGATCCGGCGGGCGGTCGCCGGGTCGAACAGGTCGGTGTCGTACTCCAGCAGGCACTCCACCGGGTCGTCGCCGCGAGGCTCGTAGAGGCTCAGCGCGAGGTCGGCCCGGACCGCGCCGGTGTCCACGGGCTCGAAGCCGCCGCCGAGGTCGGCCAGGCCTGCGGCCTCGTGCTGGATGATCATCACCTGGGGGAACGTCCGGGGCAGGTCGAGGTCGGCGGCGACCGCGTCGAACGGGACGTCCTGCCGGTCGAGGGCGGCCAGCGTGGTCTCGCGGACCCGGCCCAGGAGGTCGCCGAACGAGGGGTCGCCCCCGGTGTCGGTGCGCAGCACGACGGTGTTGAAGAAGCAGCCGACCAGGTCGGTCAGCGCTTCCTCGGAGCGGCCCGCCGTCCGGGCGCCGATCGGCAGGTCCGGGCCCGCGCCGTACCGGGTGAGCAGCGCGGCGAAAGCGGCATGGACCACCATGAACAGGCTCGTCCCGCTCTGCCGGGCGAGCCGGTCGGCGGCCCGGTGCAGGTCGGCGTCGAGCTCGAACTCCACCAGGTCGGCGCGGCCGCCCGGTGCGGCCGGGCGCGGCCGGTCGGCGGGCAGGGGCAGCTCGGCGGGCAGGTCTCGCAGGGTCCGGCGCCAGTAGCCGAGCTGCCGGCCGCCGGGGCTCTGCCGGTCGGCGAGGTCGCCGAGCAGGTCGTGCGCCCACACCGTGTAGTCCGCGTAGCCGACGGGCAGCGGCGCCCAGTCGGGGGCGCGGCTGGCGTGGCGGGCCCGGTACGCCTCGGTCAGGTCGCGGGCCAGCGGCACCGTGGACCATTCGTCGGCGGCCTCGTACCGCAGCGTCAGCAGCAGCGCCCGCGCGCCCGACCCGTCGGTGAGCAGCCGGGCCCGCAGCGGCGCGTCCGGCGCGGACCGGGCCAGTTCCGCGATCCGCCCGTCCAGGTCCGCGCACTCCTGAAGCTCCAGTTCCGGTGCGGGCGCCGGCCGCTGGACGACCCGCCCCGCCTCCTCGGCGAGGACGGTGCGCAGCGGCTCGTGCCGGGCGGCGACGTCGGCCAGGGCCGCCGCCAGGGCGGCGACGTCCAGGTCACCGGGCAGGCGGAACGCGAACGCCAGGTCCCAGGCGGACCGGGGCCGGGCCCACTGGGCCCGCTGGACGGGCGCCGCGGGCAGCACCCCGGGACGGGCCACGGGACGCAGCGCCGGCCGGGCCGCCGCTCCCCCGGCGCCCTCCAGCAGGGCGGCCAGCCCGGCCACGGTGGGCGCGTCGAAGACGTCCCGCAGGGCCGGGTCGGCGTCGAGGTCCGCGCGGATCCGGCCGAGCAGCCGCATCGCCGCCATGGAGTGGCCGCCCAGTTCGAAGAAGTTGTCGTGCACCCCCACCTCGGGCAGGTCGAGGATCTCGGCGAACAGCCCGGCCAGGTCATGCTGCAGCGGGGTCTCCGGCCGCGCCCCGCCGGCGCCGGCCGACCAGTCGGGAGCGGGCAGCGCGCGGCGGTCGAGCTTGCCGTTGGGGGTCAGCGGCAGCGGCCCGTCCAGGACCACCACCGCGGCGGGCACCATGTAGTCGGGCAGGAACCGCGCCACGTGCGCGCGCACCTGTGCCGGGTCGGCGGAGGCCCCGGGGGCACCCGCCGGAACCACGTAGCCGATCAGCCGGGCCGACTCGCCCTGCCGGTCGACCACAACGGCCGCCTGCGTCACGTCCGGGTGCCCGACCAGCGCCGCCTCGATCTCGCCGGGCTCGATCCGGTAGCCCCGGACCTTCACCTGGTCGTCGCTGCGGCCCAGGAAGTCCAGAATGCCCTCGGGGCGCCAGCGGGCGCGGTCACCGGTGCGGTACATGCGGGTGCCGGGCGGGCCGAAGGGGCAGGCCACGAACCGCTCGGCGGTCAGGCCCGGCCGGCCCAGGTAGCCGCGGGCCAGCCCGCGCCCGGCGATGTAGAGGTCGCCGGCGACGCCCGGCGGGACCGGGCGCAGCCGCTCGTCCAGGACGTAGGCGGTGGTGTTGGGGTCGGGGCGGCCGATCGGGACGGGGCCCGTCCAGCCGGGCTCGGCGTCCCAGAGGGTGGAGTTGACCGTGGCCTCGGTCAGCCCGTACGCCCCGAACAGCCGCAGCCGGGCCGCCCACCGCCCGATCAGGTCGGGCGGTACCGTCTCGGTCCCCACCAGCAGGGTGGCACCCTCGGGCAGCTCGCAGTTCGGTGGCAGCGCCCCCACCAGGGACGGCGGCAGGATCATGGTGGTGATCGCCTGCTCGGCCAGGAAGTCGCACAGCTCCTTGCCGGGCAGCCGGACCTCCTCGGGGGCCAGCACCAGCCGGCCGCCCCAGCACAGCGCCATGGACAGCTCGAACACCGCCACGTCGAAGCCCACCGAGGCGAACTGGAGCACGTGGCTGTCGCGGGTGAGGCCCATCCGGTCGGTCGCGGTGGCGACCAGGCTGGCGATGCCCTCGTGCGGGACCACCGCGCCCTTGGGGCGGCCGGTCGAGCCCGAGGTGTAGATGACGTAGGCGGCCTGGTCGAGGTCCACCGGGACGCCCGGGTCGTCGTCGGCGAGCCCGGCCAGCTCCGCGGCGACCGCAGGGTCGTCCAGCAGCAGCGGCGAGGAGCCGGAGGAGCCGGGAACGCTGCCGGCCACCTCCCCAGTGGCGACGACGACGCTCGCCCCGGAGTCGGCCAGCATGTACGCCAGCCGGTCCGCGGGGTGCTTGAGGTCCAGCGGGAGGTAGGCCGCGCCGAGCTTGAGCGCGCCGAGCACGGTGGCGACCATGTCCGCGGTGCGCGGCACCGCCACGCCGACCACGTCCTCGGCGGCCACGCCGCGCCCCGCGAGCAGCCGGGCGATCCGGTTGGCCCGGGCGTTCAGCTCCGCGTAGGTGACGGTGCGGGAGCCGTCCACCACCGCGACGGCCCCGGGGCGCTCGCGCACCCGCTGCTCGAACATCGTGTGCAGCGGCAGTTCCGGCACCGGCCGGGCGGTGGCGTTGAACTCCGCCAGCACCCGGTGCCGCTCGGCGGTGTCGAGCAGGTCGAGTTCCCGCACCGGGCGGTCCGGGTCGGCCGCGACGGCGGCGACCAGCCGGTTCAGGCGGGCGGCGACGTCCTCGGCCGCCGCGCGGTCGAACACGTCGTGGCGGTACTCGATCACGCAGCCGACCCGTCCGCTGTCATCGCGCTCGGCGAAGCTGAAGACCAGGTCGAACTTGGCGGTCCGGATCTCGACCGGCTCGTCGGTCACGGTCAGCCCCGGCAGGGCGAACCCGCCGGCGGGCCGGTTGCGGTAGCCGACCATCACCTGGAAGAGCGGGTTGCGGCCGGGCGAGCGGACCGGGTTCAGCTCCTCCACCACGGCCTCGAACGGCACGTCCTGGTGGGAGAAGGCGGCCAGGTCCGTCTCGCGGACCCGCTCGACCAGTTCGGCGAAGGTCGGGGCGCCCGACACGTCGGCGCGCAGCACCAGCGTGTTGACGAAGAACCCGACCAGCTCGTCCAGGGCCTCGTCGGTACGGCCCGCCACGGGGGCGCCCAGCGGGATGTCGGTGCCGGCGCCCAGCCGGTACAGCAGGGCGGCGACCGCGGCCTGAAGCACCATGAACATGCTCGCGCCGGTCCGGCGGCCCAGCTCGCGCAGCCCCCGGCAGGCGGCCGGGTCGAGCTCGATCTCCAACTCGCCGCCGGCCGTGCCGGGGCGGGCGGCCGGGGTGCGGCCCCCGGGCAGTTCCAGCTGTTCGGGGGCGCCGGCCAGCGCGTCCCGCCAGTAGGAGAGCTGCCGGGCGCCCAGGCCGTCGGGCAGCCAGCCGCCCGCCGGGTCCGCGCCGAGCAGGTCGCGCTGCCAGAGGGCGTAGTCGGCGTACTGGACCGGCAGCGGCTCCCATGCGGGGGCCCGGCCGGCGCGCCGGGCCGTGTAGGCGGCGGCCAGGTCGTGCAGGAAGGGCCCGTCGGACCACTCGTCGGTGGTGATGTGGTGCAGCAGCACGACGAGCACGTGCTCGTCGATGGCGACCCGGAGCACGGTGGCCCGCAGCGGGACCTCAGCCGTCAGGTCGAAGGGGCGCTCCACCAGTTCCTCGACCAGGCCGGGGGCGTGGTCGAGGACGTCCACGACCGGGTCGGCAAAGTCCAGGACGCGCTGGTAGGGGTGCCCGTCGCGCTCACCGAACACCGTGCGCAGCGCCTCGTGCCGGCCCGCGACGTCGGCGAGCGCGGCCCGCAGCGCGGCCACGTCGAGCTCGCCGCGCAACCGGAACGTCAGCGGGAAGTTGTAGGCCGCCGAGGCCCCTTCGAGCTGCTGGATCACCCACAGCCGGCGCTGGGCGTACGACAGCGGCAGCTCGGCCGGGCGTTCGGCGGGCACCAGGGCGGGCCGGGCGGGGGCGGTCCGCTCGGCCGCGCGCACCGCCAGTTCGGCGGGGGTGGGCGCCTCGAACAGGTCGCGGATGGCCAGTTCGGCGGGCAGCGCCGCGCGCGCCCGGCTGACCAGCCGGGTGGCCAGCAGCGAGTGGCCGCCCAGGTCGAAGAAGGAGTCCTCGGCGCCGACCCGCTCCAGCCCGAGGACCTCGGCGAACAGCGCGCACAGCGTCTCTTCGGCCGGGGTGGCCGGCGGGCGGCTCACCGGGGCCGCTGCGACGTCGGGGGCGGGCAGCGCCCGCACGTCGAGCTTGCCGTTGACGGTCAGCGGCAGCCGATCCACCGGCACCAGCGCGGCGGGCACCATGTAGCCGGGCAGCCGGGCCTTGAGGTGGTCGCGCAGCGCGGTGCCGGCGAGCTCGGCGCCACCGGCCGGGACGACGTAGCCGATCAGGCGGGTGACCCCGCCCGGGCCGGCGGTGTCGGCGACCACGGCGGCGTGCGCCACCGCGGGGTGCTCGTCAAGCACCGCCTCGATCTCGCCCAGCTCGACCCGGTAGCCGCGGATCTTGACCTGGTCGTCGGTGCGGCCCAGGAAGTCCAGGTTCCCGTCGGGCCGCCGGCGGACCAGGTCGCCGGTGCGGTACATCCGGGCGCCGGGCGCGCCGTGCGGGTCGGCGACGAACCGCTCGGCGGTCAGGCCGGGCCGCTCGTGGTAGCCGCGGGCCAGGCCGACGCCCGCGATGTACAGCTCGCCGGGGGCGCCGGGCGGCACCGGGCGCAGCGCGGAGTCGAGCACGTAGCCGCGGGTGTTCCAGATCGCGCGCCCCACCGTGGGGGTGGCGCTGTCGCCGGTGCCGGCGCCGAGGGTGTTGATGGTGTACTCGGTCGGCCCGTAGAGGTTGTAGCCGAACGTCCCCTCGGTGTCGCGCAGCCGGGCCCACACCGTCTCGGAGACGGCCTCGCCGCCGAGCAGGACCAGCACCGGGCGGTGCCGGCCCGGGCCGTCCGCCAGCAGGCCCTCCTCGATCAGGTGGTGGGCGTAGGTGGGGGTGACGTTGACGACGTCGACGCGGTGCCGGTCGCAGTAGGCCACCAGCGCCTCGGCGTCGCGGCGCAGTTCCTCGTCGCAGACGTGCACCTCGTGGCCCTCGACGAGCCAGAGCAGTTCCTCCCAGGACATGTCGAAGGCGAAGGAGACGGTGTGCGCGATGCGCAGCCGGCGTCCCCCGGCCGCGGCAATCGCCGGCTCGAAGATCGCCTCCCGGTGGTTGAGCTGCATGTTCGTCAGCCCCCGGTACGGGGTGACGACGCCCTTGGGACGGCCGGTCGAGCCGGAGGTGTAGATCACGTACGCCGGGTGTTCCAGCCGGCCGGGCCGGCCGGGGGCGAACTCCGCCCGCTCGGCCGCGGTGAGGTCGGTGCCGGGCAACCCGCCCAGTTCGGCCGCCACCGCGGGGTCGTCCAGGGGCAGCGTCGCCGGGCCGCCGGCACCGGGCAGGCCCAGCCGGGCCGCCACGGCGGTGGTGGTGAGGACGCAGCCGGGAGCGGTGTCCTCGATCATCAGGCGCAGCCGTTCGGCGGGGTGGTCGAGGTCCAGCGGCAGGTACGCGGCGCCGGTGCGCAACACCGCGAACAGCGCGACGACCATGTCGGTCGAGCGCGGCAGCGCCAGCGCCACCACCCGCTCCGGGCCGGCCCCGCGGGCGAGCAGCAGCCGGGCGAACCGGTTGATCCGGGCGTCCAGCTCCGCGTAGGTCAGCCGCTCGTCGCCGCAGACCAGGGCCACCTCGGCCGGGGTGCGGGCGGCCTGCTCGGCCAGCAGCTCGGCGATGGTCTCCGTTCCGGCCGGGCGGGCGGTGGACCCCCACTCGGCGGCGAGCAGCGCGCGCTCTGCCGCGGGCAGCAGGTCGAGCGTGCCCACCCGGGCCGCCATGCCGCCGGCCAGCCGCTCCAGCGCGGTGACGTAGCGGGCGAGGAGGGTGTCGGCGGCCGTGGCGTCGAAGACGTCGGTGCGGTGGATGAGCATCACCCGCACCCGCTCCCCCGGGGTCACCACCAGGGTGAGCGGGTAGTGGGTGGCGTCGACGCCGCCCGACCCGACGATGCCGTGCCGGGCCCGCAGATCGGCGGCGGCGTTCTCGTCGTGGAAGTTCTGCAACACGTACAGGGTGTCGAACAGCAGGTCGTGCCCGGCGGCGCGCTGGATCTCGCCCAGCCCCAGGTACTCGTGCGGCATCATCGCCGCCCGCTCGGCCTGCACCCGCCGCAGCAGGTCCAGCACCGGTTCGCGGGGGTCGAGGGTGATCCGGGCCGGGACGGTGTTCAGGAACAGCCCGATGGTGTTCTCGACATCCGGGATCTCCGGAGGACGGCCCGCCACGGTGGTGCCGAACACCACGTCGTCGCGGCCGGTCAGGCCGGCGAGCACCAGCCCCCAGGCGGCACTGAACGCGGCGTTGGGGGTCAGGCCGTGCCGCCGGAGCCCGGTCCGCAGCCGGTCGGCGAGCCCGGCGGGCAGTTCGATCCGGCGCTGCTCGGGGATGGCCGGCTCGGGGTCCCGGCCGGCGGGGCCCGCCAGGGTCGGCTCGGCCAGGCCGGCCAGCGCGTCCCGCCACGCGCCCGCGGCGGCGCCGGCGTCCTGGCGGGACAGCCAGGTCAGGTAGTCGCCGTAGGAGCCGGGCCGGGGCAGGCCCCGGTCGTCGCCGGCGCGCTCGTACAGGGTGAACAGCTGCTCCAGGAACAGCGCCGCCGACCACCCGTCCCACAGGATCAGGTGGTGGCTGAGCACCAGGCGGTCGCGCCCGTCGCCCAGCCGCAGCAGCATCAGCCGGAACAGCGGCGGGGCGGCCAGGTCGAACCGGCGCCGCCGGTCGGCCGCCAGCAGTTCCGTGACGCGGGCCGCGCGCTCGGCCTCGCCCAGCCCGGACAGGTCGATCTCGGTCAGCGGCGTCTCGGGTGCGGCGGCGACGAACTGCACCGGGCGGGAGAGGCCGTCGCCGGTGAACCCGGCGCGCAGGCCGGGGTTGCGGGCCAGCAGGGCGGTCAGCGCGGCGCGCAGCCGGTCGGCGTCGACGCGGCGCTCGAAGTCGAAGACGTCCTGTGCGGTGTAGACGTCCAGGGCGGTCTGGTCGTACCCGGCGTGGAAGTACAGGCCCTCCTGGAGCGGGGACAGCGGCCAGATGTCGGCGAGGGGGCCGGGGCACACCCGCTCGACCGTGTCGATCTCGTCCTGGGAGAGGTCGAGCGCGGTGAGGTCGGAGGGGGTGAGCCCGCCGGCCCCGCCGGCGCCCGCCGCCAGTTCGCGCAGCGCCGCGAGCCAGCCCTCGGCCAGTTCCCGGACGTCGCCTGCGGCGAGGGCGCCCTCGGGCCAGGTCCAGGTGGCGCGCAGCCGGGGGCCCTGCGGGGTGTCCTCGCAGACCGCGTCGATCTGCAGGGCGTGGGCCAGGCCCAGCCCGGCGTCGCCGGGGAGGGCGAGCGCGTCGGACTCGGGGGCGGGGGTCCAGTCGTCCTCGCGGGCGGCGGGGAACCGCCCGTAGTAGTGGAACAGGACCTGCGCCCGGGCCGCCCCGGCCAGCAGCGGGGCGGTCTGCGCGTTGAGGTGGCGCAGCATCCCGTGGCCGATTCCGCCGTCGGGCACCTCGCGGAGCCGTTCCTTGACGTGCTTGAGGGTGCCGGGCGCGTCCGGCCGCGACTCCAGCCGGACCGGCTGCACGCTGGTGAACCAACCGATGGTGCGCGCCAGGTCGAGCCCGTCGGCGACGTCCTCGCGGCCGTGCCGCTCCACGTCGACGAGCAGGTCGCCGGGCTCCCCCGGGCGCCGGGTGACGGCCAGCCGGAACGCGGCCAGCAGCACGTCCGTGACGTCGCCCCGCACCGCGGCGGGCACCTCGGTCAGCAACGGCAGCGTGGCGGCGGCGTCCAGCCGGACCTCGTGCCGCCGGGCCGGGCCACCGGCCGCCGGGGGCCGGCCCGGGACCAGGCCCGGGATCAGGTCGGCGCCGGGGGCGAGGGTGCGCGCCCAGTGTTCCAGTTCGGCGAGCCGGGCCGGGCTCTGCGCCTGCTCGACCATCGCCCGGGCGAAGCCGCGCAGCGAGGTGCCGACGGGGTCCAGTTCCGGGACGCGCCCGGCGGCGACCGCCGGCCAGGCGGCGGCCAGGTCGCCGAGGAGGATGCGCCAGGACACCCCGTCCACCACCAGGTGGTGCACGGCCAGGATCAGCCGGCCGGGCCGGTCGCCCCGGTCCAGCCAGACCGCCTGGACCATGGTTCCGGCGTCGGGGTCGAGCCGGTCCGCGGCGGCGTCGAACTCGGCGGCGACGAGCGCGTGCAGGGCGGCGTCGTCCAGGCCGGTGGCGTCCGCGCGCCGCAGCAGGTCGGCGGCCCGGACGCTGCCGGCGGGCCGGGTCTCCAGCGACCAGAGCAGGCCGCCGATCCGGGTGAGTTTCAGCCGCAGCCCGTCGTGCCGGTCGAGCACGGCCTGGAGCACGGCGGCCAGCGCCGCCTCGTCCGCGCCCGCGGGGACGCGCAGCAGGTTCGGCAGGGTGTACCGGCCGATCTCGCCGCCCAGCTCGCGCAGCCAGTGCACCACCGGCAGCAGGGGCACCTCGCCGATGCCGTCGGGGTCGGGCGCCGGGGCCGCGACGGCCTCCTCGGGGCCGGTGGCGGCGGCCAGCGCCGCGGGGGTGCGGTGCCGGAACACGTCACGGGGACTGATCGCGTACCCGCGGCGGCGGGCCTTGCCGGCGACCGCGATGGACAGGATGCTGTCGCCGCCGAGCACGAAGAAGTCCTCGTCGACGCCCGCCTCGGGCAGTCCGAGCACCTCGGCGAAGATCTCGCAGAGCGCGCGTTCCCGGTCGTCGCGGGGAGCGCGCGCCCGGTCGTCGCGCGGGGCGCGCTCCGCGGCCGGGGCGGGCAGGGCGGCGCGGTCGAGCTTGCCGCTGGGGGTCAGCGGCAACTCCGCCAGCGGGACGATCGCGGCGGGCACCATGGGTTCGGGCAGGGTCGCGGCCAGCGCGGCGCGCAACGCCCCGGGGTCCGGGGTCGCGCCGGGGGCCGGGACGACGTAGCCGACGAGCCGGGCCGCTCCGGGCCCGTCCTGGCGTGCGATCACCGCGGCCCGGGCCACGCCCGGCTCGCGGAGCAGGGCGGCCTCGACCTCGCCGGGCTCGACCCGGTTGCCGCGGATCTTGATCTGGTGGTCGGTGCGTCCCAGGTACTCCAGGTCGCCCGCGGCGGTCAGCCTGACCAGGTCGCCGGTGCGGTACATCCGGGTGCCGGGCGGGCCGAAGGGGTCGGCCACGAAGCGCTCGGCGGTCAGCCCGGCGCGGCCGTGGTAGCCGCGGGCGAGCTGGGCGCCGGCGAGGTAGAGCTCACCGGGGACGCCCGGTGGCACCGGCCGCAGGCAGCCGTCCAGGACGCGCAGCGCGGTGTTCCAGACCGGGGCGCCCAGCGCCGGTTCCCGCCCGCCGGCGCCGGGCCAGTAGGTGACCTGGACGGCCGCCTCGGTGGGCCCGTAGAAGTTGTCCATCGGCACGCCGGTCAGCGCCAGCCAGCGGTCGGCCAGGTCGCCGGTGAGCGCCTCGCCGCCGCTGGAGGCCCAGCGCAGGCTCGCCGCCCAGCCGGGGTCGGCGGTGACCTCGTCGGTGGACAGGAACGCCTCGATCATCGAGGGGACGAAGGTGATGGCGCTGACCCGCCGGTCGCGGATCAGCCCGGCGAGGTATGCCGGGTCGCGGTGGCCGCCGGGCTCGGGCAGCACCATCCCGGCGCCGGCGTACAGCGGCCAGAAGATCTCCCAGACGGAGGTGTCGAAGCCCGGGGAGGCCAGCGGCAGCATCCGGTCGGGGGTGTCCAGCGGCATGCGGTCCTGGGTCCAGGCGAGCTGGTTGACGATCGCCCGGTGGGAGACCGGCACGCCCTTGGGCCGGCCGGTGGACCCGGAGGTGTAGATCAGGTACGCCGGGTGGTCGGGCCGGGCCGGCACCGGCTCCGCGGCCGGCTCACCGGGCCCGCCGTCGACCGTCATGACGTCGACCGGCACCGCGGGCAGGGTGACGCCGGGGACGGTGACCAGGAGGCGGGCACCGGAATCGGCGATCATGTACGCCAGCCGGTCGGCCGGCAGGTCGACGTCGAGCGGCAGGTAGGCGGCGCCCGCCCGCAGCACGCCCAGCAGGGCCACGACGAGCTCCGCCGAGCGCGGGACGGCGACGGCGACGACCTCCTCGGGGCCGGCGCCCCGGGCGGCCAGCCGGCCGGCCAGTTCCGCGGCGCGGCGGTCGAGCCCGGCGTAGGTCAGCTCCGCGTCACCGCAGACCACCGCGACCGCGTCCGGGGTGCGGGCCGCGCGGTCGGCGACGGCGGCGGCCAGCGTGGTGTCGGGCACCGGGCGGGCGGGGCCGGTGAGGGCGGCCCGGACCCGGTCGAGCCCGGACCCGGTCAGCACTTCGGTGCGGGCCACCGGGCGGGCGGGGTCGGCGGTGATCGCGGCCAGCACGGCGGACAGCCCCTCGGCGACGTGGTGCACGGTGCCGGGGTCAAGCCGGTCGGCGTCGTACTCCAGCCGCAGCTCCAGCCGTCCCCCGGCGCCGGGCAGGACGACCAGGGCGAGCGGGTAGTGCGAGGCGTCCACGACCTCGAAGCCGGTGATCTCGACGGTGCCGCCGGGGTCGCGCGGCGTGCCCTGCGCGGGGTAGTTCTCGACGACCACCAGGGTGTCGAACAGCTCGCCGAGCCCGGCCAGCCGCTGCACCTCCGGCAGCCCGACGTACTGGTGGTCGAGCAGCCGTGTCTGTTCCTCCTGGACCCGGTCCAGCACCGCGCCCAGGGCGTCGCCCGGGCTCCACCGCAGCCGGATCGGCAGCGTGTTGATGAACAGGCCCGCCATCGACTCGATGCCCGTGACCTCGGCCTCGCGGCCGGAGACCGTGCTCCCGAACACCACGTCCCGGCGGCCGGTGAGGCGGCCGAGCAGCACGCCCCAGGCCCCGTGCAGCACGCCGCTCAGGGTCAGGCCGCGCTCCCGGGCCCGGGCCGTGAGGGCGGTGCCGGCGCCGCCCGGCAGGTCGACGCGCAGGCGCTCGAACCGGGACGGCACCCGCCCGGGTTCGAGTTCGGGCACCAGCCGGGTCGGCCCGTCCAGCCCGTGCAACGCGTCCCGCCAGGCGCGGTGCGCCGCGGTCCGGTCGAGCCCGGCCAGGTGGGTCAGGTAGTCGCGGTAGGGGGTGACCGGCGGCATCCGGGGCGGCTCGCCGCCCGGCGCGTACAGCGCCATCAGGTCCCGCAGGATGATCGCCACCGACCAGCCGTCGGCGATGATGTGGTGGTGGGTGAGCAGCAGCCGGTGCCGCTCCGGCCCGAGCCGCAGCAGCGCGCAGCGCAGCAGCGGCGGCCGGCCCAGGTCGAACCGCTCGGCCCGCTCGGCCGCGGCCTCGGCGCGCAGCCCGGGCTCCGGGTCGGCCAGGTGTGACAGGTCCGCCTCCCGCCAGGACGGTTCGGCGCCGTCGGCGACGAACTGCACGGCCCGGCCGTCGGCGCGCTGCCGGAACCCGGCCCGCAGCGGGGCGTGCCGCTCCAGCAGGGCCCGTACCGCGCGGCGCAGCGCCGCGGCGTCGACCGGCCCGCTCAGCTCGATCGTCTGCTGGACCAGGTAGGCGTCCTCGGCGGACTCGTCGAACAGGGCGTGGAAGACCAGCCCCTCCTGGAGGGGGGCCAGCGGGAGCACCTCGGTCAGGCCGGGCACGGCCGCGGCCAGGTCGTCCAGCTCGTCCTGGTCCAGCCCCGCCAGCGGCACGTCGGAGGGGGTGAGCCCGCCGGCGCCCGGGCGGGCGGCGTGGTCGGTCAGCGCGGCCAGCGCGGCGAACCAGCCCTCGGCCAGGTCGCGCACGGTGTCCTCGTCCAGCAGGTCGGCGGGCCAGGCCCAGGTGACGCCCAGCCCCATGCCGTCGGCCCGGTCCTCGGTGAAGGCGTTGATCTCCAGGGTGTAGGGCGCCACCGGCATGGCGGTGTCGAACCCGCCGGCCAGCACCCCGGTGCCGGGCAGCGCCGTCCAGGGCGTGCCGGCCGTCTCGTCGACGGCGAACCGGCCCAGGTAGTTGAAGCTGATCTGCGGGACGGGCAGTTCCGCCAGCCGCGGCGCGGTCTCCGGGTTGAGGTACCGCAGCAGGCCGTAGCCCAGCCCGTGGTCGGGCAGTTCGCGCAGCCGCTCCTTGGTGCGCTTGATCGCCCGGCCGGCGTCGTCCTCCCCGGCCAGCGCCCGGGCGACGTCGATCCCGGCCAGGTCCAGGCGGACGGGGAAGATACTGGTGAACCAGCCCAGGGTGCGCGACAGGTCGGTGCCCGCGACGGCCTGCTCCTCCCGGCCGTGCCCTTCCAGCGCGACCAGCACCGACGGCTCGTCGCCCAGGCCGCGGCGGGTCCGCCAGTCGGCGACGGCCAGCGCCAGCGCGGTGAGCAGCACGTCGTTGACGCCGCCGCGGAACGCCGCGGGCAGCGTGGTCAGCAGCGGGACGGTGCGCTCGGCCGGCAGCCGCAGGGTCAGCCGCCGCACCGACGCGAGGTCGGCGACCGGGTCGAGCGGGCGGGCGGTCAGCGCCGGGTCGGGGCCGTCCGCCATCCGGGTCCACAGCTCCAGTTCCGCCGCCCGGCCGGGGCGGACGGCCTCCTCGGCCAGCGCCCGCGCCCAGCGGCGGAACGACGTGCCGCCGTCGGGGGGTTCCGGCCGCCGGTCCTCGGCCACGGCCGTCCAGGCGGTGGCCAGGTCGGGCAGCAGGATCCGCCAGGTGACGCCGTCGACCACGGCGTGGTGGATCACGATCAGCAGCCGGCCGGGGCGGGCGGCGCCCGCGTCGGCCCAGACGAACTGGATCATCACCCCGGTCTCGGGGGCGAGCCGCCGGTACGCGGCCTCCGTCTCGGCGTCGAGGTCGGCGTCCTCCGGCACCCGGCGGATCACGGACCCGGCGGGCACCGCGCCGGGCGGTTCGACCACCAGCGAGCCGGGTCCGGCCTCCGTGGCGCGGACCAGCCGGGCGCGCAGCGCCCCGTGGGCGTCGAGGACCGCCTGCACCACCCGGTCGAGCTGTTCGCCGGTCATTCCGGCCGGGGTGGCCACCGCCATCGACTGGCTGAACCCGTCGATCGGCCCGCCGCACTCGTCCAGCCAGCGCAGGATGGGCGTCAGCGGGAGCTCGCCCACCCCGGCCTCCGGCGGCTCGGCCGCCGTCCCCGCCGCGACCGCCGCCAGCGGCGCCAGCTCGGCGACCGTGCGGTACTGGAAGATCTGCCGGGGGGTGAGCACCAGGCCCGCCTGGCGGGCCCGGATGACCAGCTGGATGGCGACGATGCTGTCGCCGCCCAGCGCGAAGAAGTCGTCCTCGACGCCCACCTCCGGCAGGCCCAGGACCTCCGCGTACAGGGCGCACAGCAGTTCCTCGCGGGCGCCGCGGGGCTTGGTCCCGCCGGTCAGCGCCGCGTAGTCGGGCGCCGGCAGGGCGGCCCGGTCCAGCTTGCCGCTGGTGTTCATCGGCAGGCGGTGCAGCGGGACGAACGCCGCGGGCACCATGTAGTCCGGCAACCGCTCGGCGGCGTACGTCCGCAGCGCCTTGGTCAGCGCGCCCACGTCGCGGAAACCGGCCGGTACGCCGGCGTGCTCGCGCGGGTCCCGCGAGTCACGGGCCGGGCGGTAGGGGCGGGCGGGCTCGTCCAGGGCGAACACCGCCTCCAGCGCACCGTCGGCGGCCCCGGCGGCCCAGGTGACTGCCGTCCGGTAGCCCAGCCGGGCGCCCAGCGCGTGCAGTTCCTCCGGGTCCACCCCGGGTTCCCCGGCCGGGGTGCCGTCCAGCGCGTGCAGTGCGGCCAGGTCGGCGGTCAGCCGGGCGTTGGGCACTCCGGTGACCCGCAGCCGGGCGGGCCGGTCCGCCGTGAGCGCCGCGGCCAGCGCGTCCGGACCGGTCCAGGGCAGCACGGTCTCGGCCGGGGCCGGGCGGGGGGCCGCCTTGCGCAGCACGGCGTCGTACCGGTACCGGCTCAGCTCGTTGTGGTGGCGGGCGCGCTGGATCTGCAGGTCGGTGCACTCGACGCCGTCGATGACGTGTTCGAGGGCGGGGAAGAAGCCCGGGTCCAGCAGCAGCTCCGGCTCCCAGGCCAGGGCGCGCTCGACCTCGGCGCGGGCGTCGGGCCCCGGGCCCGCCACCGCCGCCCGCAGGCAGCGCAGCAGCCCCTGGTGGCGCACGTCGCCGACGAACACGTGCCCGCCCGGCACCAGCAGGTCCACGGCGCGGCGCAGCACGTCGACGAGGTAGCCGCCGCCCGGGAAGTACTGCACGACGGAGTTGATCACGATCGTGTCGAAGTGGCCCTCGGGCAGGCCGGACAGGTCGTGCGCGGGGCGGGCCAGCAGCTTCACCCGCTCGGCGAGGTCCGGCACCCGGCCCACCTGCTCCCGCAGGACCGCGATGGCCTCCTCCGACAGGTCCAGGCCCCAGTACTCCTCGGCGCCGGGCGCGACCCGTGACAGGATCAGGCCGCTGCCCACGCCGATCTCCAGCACCCGGCGGGGCCGCAGCGCGGTGATCCGTTCCACGGTGGCGTCCCGCCAGGCGCGCATCTCGGCCAGCGGGATGGGGTGCCCGTCGTAGGTGCTGTTCCAGCCCGCGAAGTTCTCGGTGAAGTCCTCGGTCCGGGCCGCGGTGTACAGCAGTTCGTGCAGGCCCTTCCACTCGCCGACCCGGGCCCGCTCGGCGCTGCCGTTCCCGGCGGCCGTGCCGGTCGCCGGGACGACGTAGGCCACCAGCCGGCGGTCGCCCGGCCGGTCCTCCCGGACCACGACGGCGGCCTGGGCCACG
Source organism: Actinomadura craniellae (assembly GCF_003289645.1). Taxonomy (GTDB): domain Bacteria; phylum Actinomycetota; class Actinomycetes; order Streptosporangiales; family Streptosporangiaceae; genus Actinomadura_D; species Actinomadura_D craniellae. The sequence goes on from NZ_QLYX01000002.1 coordinate 43,814, forward strand.
GTGTCGTGGGCGGCCAGCACCGACTCGATCTCGCCCGGCTCGATCCGGAAGCCGCGGACCTTCACCTGGTCGTCCACCCGGCCCAGGAACTCCAGCCGGCCGCCCTGCTCGCCCGGGGCGAGCCAGCGGACGAGGTCGCCGGTGCGGTAGAGGCGGGAGCCGGGCGGGCCGTAGGGGTCGGCGACGAACCGCTCGGCGGTGAGCCCGGGGCGGCCGAGGTAGCCGCGGGCCAGCCCGGGGCCGCCGAGGTACAGCTCGCCCGGCACGCCGGGCGGGACCGGCCGGAGCCGGGCGTCGAGCACGTACGCCCGGGTGTCGGGGTCGGGGCCGCCGATCGGCACGATGCCGCCGGGCGGGGTGGCGGGGTCGCACAGGCCGAGCGTGGAGTTGACCGTCGCCTCGGTCGGGCCGTACGCGTTGAACATGCGGCGGCCGTGCGCCCAGCGGGCGACCAGTTCCGGGGACACCCGTTCGGTGCCGGCCAGCAGTGTGGCGCCGGCCGGCAGCTCACAGTCGTCGGGCATGGCCGCCAGCAGCACCGGCGGCAGGATCATGAAGGTGGCGCCGTGCTCGCGGGCGTAGTCGGCCAGCGGCGGCCCGGGCACCCGCCGCTCGGCGGGCACGACCACCAGCCGGCCGCCCGACAGCAGCCCCAGGCACAGGTCCCAGAAGGCGACGTCGAAGCTGGGCGAGGCGAACTGCAGGACGCGGCTGTCGGGGCCGACCCCGAACCGCTCGCTCTGGGTGGCCACCAGCTTGGCCACCCCGGTGTGGGACAGCACCACGCCCTTGGGGCGCCCGGTGGACCCGGAGGTGTAGATCACGTACGCGGCGTTGAGCGGCGACAGCGCGACCTCGGGTGCGGTGGTGGGCGCCGCCGCGAGCTGCGGGGAATCGGGAGAGCCGATCGTCAGCCGGGCCATGCCCTCGGCGGCCGGGACGTGCTCGTCCAGCTCGGCGGTGGTGACCAGGCAGGTCGGGGACGCGTCCGCCAGCATGTAGGCGATCCGGTCCGCGGGGTGGTCGGGGTCGATGGGCAGGTACGCGGCGCCCGCCTTGAGCACGGCCAGCTCGGCGATGATCATCTCGGCCGAGCGGGGCAGCGCCAGGGCGACCACCTGTTCGGGTCCCGCGCCCAGGCCGGCCAGCACGTGCGCCAGCCGGTTGGCCCGGGCGTCGAGCTCGGCGTAGGTCAGCTCGGTGTCCTCGAAGACCAGCGCGACGGCGTCGGGACGGCGCCGGACCTGGACCGCGAACAGCTCCGGCAGCGTCGCCGCGGGCCGGCCGGAGGCGGTGGCGTTCCACTCCACCAGCACCTGGCGCAGCTCGGCCTCCGGCAGCACCGCCAGGTCGCCCACCGGCCGGTCGGGGTGGGCCTGGACGTCGGCCAGCAGGGTCTCCAACTGCCCGAGCAGCCGGTCGGCGGTGGCGGTGTCGAAGAGATCGGTCCGGTAGGCCAGCGTGACGCCGGCGGTGGTCACCTCCAGCGCCAGGTCGACCCCCTCGGGGACGGGCGCCCCGTCCACCGCGAGGGCGGTGTTGAACAGCACCGAACCGCCGCGGAACGGTTCGGGCCGCAACTCCGCGACGATCTCGGCGAGCGGGACCCGGTGGTCCCGGGCGGCGGCCAGAGCCGCCTCGGCCCGCTCGACCAGGGCCGCGAAGGGCAGGTCGCCGCTCACCTGGAGCCGGAGCGGCAGCGGGTCGTGCGACCCCTCGGCGAACCCGATCACCAGGTCGCCGCCACCGCCCCAGCGGTGCAGCAGCGCGGCGAGCACCGCCGGGCCCGCCGCCGCGGTGAACCGGCCGCCGGCCGGCCTCGGGCCGCGCCGCCCGAGGCCGGCCGACGACGCGGCCGCATGCGAGCGGTCGGCCGGGAGCGCCGTTGCACCGGGCGGTGACGCGAGCGTCTCGCGCCAGTGCCCGAGGCGTTCCCGCCCGGCCGCGTTCCCAACATCACCGGAATGACCGGACACCGATGACAGCGTCATTTCCCCGACTCCCCGACTTCCAGACTCCGTACTCGGTGGTGGTGATGCGTGGGCGCGTTCAGCGAGCCAGCAGCGGCAGCAGCTGGTCGAGCGCGTACGGGATGCTCAGCACGGTCATGAAGGACAGCGCCGCGCCGACCGGCGGCTCCTCGTAGGGAACGAACAGGGCCCGGTTCTCCTGGGCGACCTTGAGGGTCTTGTAGACCCGGTCGTTCTTGACGTTCTTCTCGGCGGCGGGGTCGCTGTTCAGGAAGACCAGCCGGTCGACCTCGACCAGGTCGAGCCGCTCGGAACCGATCTCCGCCGCGTACTCCTTGCCGACCGCCTGGACGATCTTGGGGGGGACGGCGAAGCCGAGCGACTTCATGAAGTCGACCTTGGGGTCGGTCGGGGCGAACACGGCGTACTTGCCGGGCTCGTAGGCCTCGACGACGGCGACGGTCTTGCCGGCCCACTGCGGGTACTGCTTGCGGGCGTCGGCGAACCGCTTCTCGATACCGGCGATCAGGTCGTTCATGCGCTTCTCTTCGCCGAGGGCGCGACCGATCACCCGGGACATCTCCTGCCAGGGCATGGCGTAGTCGTCGTACTTGGGAGACTGCCCGACGGTCGGGGCGATCTTGGAGAGCTTCTCGTACTGGCCCTTGTTCATGCCCGAGTACTGGGCGATGATCAGGTCCGGCCGGAGCGCGGCGATCTTCTCGATCTGGAAGTCGTCACGCTCGCCGACGATGGTGGGCGGGGTGGACCCCCACAGCGGCTGCGTCCAGGGCCACTTGCCGTACGGGCGCTCCTTGAACCAGTCGATGGCGCCGACCGGCTTCACCCCGAGGGCGAGCACCGCGTCGTGGTCGCTCAGGCCGAGCGTCACCACCCGGGTGGGCTTGGACTTGATCTCGGTGGTGCCGTACTTGTGCTGGATGCTCACCGGGAAGGCGGCGCCTGCCGGGGAGGCACCGCCGGTGGCGGCCTTCTCCTCCTCGCCGCCACAGGCGGCCAGCGCCAGGGCGAGGACGAGCGCGAGCAGTACCGCCACGAAACGTGGGGCGGCGAGCCGGGGGGATATGGACATCGGTTCCTCTTCGGGGATCGGGGGCACGGTCCAATCGTTCGTGGACCAGCCAAGCGATACTAAGGTGAGCCTTACCTAATCACAAGGTCGCCCGGCTATTGCCCCATCCCGCCCGCTAAGGTATGCCTGCCCTAATATCCGCAGATAGGGTTTTCGTGACCATAACCAAGAATTCGCCGCCCTTGGAGATACCCCCGGCGACCCGAGCCCGAACCGTACGGCTGACGCTGCTGTTGCTCGCGGCGGTGGCGGCGCTGGCGCTGATGTGCCTGCCGTCGATCGCGGTGGGCAGCCGGGCGGTACCGCTCGGCGATGTGGTGCAGGTCCTGACCGGTTCCGGCGATCCCCGGGTCGACGCGATCGTCTGGGGCGTCCGGGTGCCGCGCACCCTGCTCGGCCTGCTCGCCGGCGCGGCCCTGGGCCTGGCCGGCGCGGTGATGCAGGCGCTCACCCGCAACCCGCTCGCCGACCCCGGCCTGATGGGCGTCAGCGCGGGCGCCGCCTTCGCCATGGTGCTGGCCATCAGCCTGTTCGGGCTGTCCTCACTGTACGGCTACATTTGGTTCGCCTTCGCGGGCGCGCTGGCCGCCAGCGTGGTCGTGTACGTGCTCGGCGGGATGGGCCGGAGCGGTTCGACGCCGGTCAAGCTGGCACTGGCCGGAGTCGCCGTCACCTTCCTGCTGACCTCGATCACCCGGGGCATCGCGCTGGTCGACCCGGAGGCACTCGACCGCTACCGGTTCTGGTCGGCCGGTTCCCTGGCCGGCCGCGGTACCGGCGTGCTGCTCCAACTCCTGCCGTTCGTGGCCGTCGGCGTGGTGCTCGCGCTGGCCCTGGCCCCCGCGCTCAACAGCCTCGGCCTGGGCGACGACGTGGCCGCGTCGCTGGGCCGCCGGGTAGGCCTGATCCGGTTGCAGGGCGCCCTGGCCGTGACGCTGCTCACCGGTGCGGCGGTGGCGGTGGTCGGCCCGGTCGTTTTCGTCGGCCTGGTGGTGCCCCACGCCGCCCGCGTGATCACCGGCCCGGACCACCGCTGGCTGCTGCCGTTCTCGATGGTCCTGGCCCCGCTGCTGCTGCTGGCCGCCGACACCCTCGGCCGGGTGGTGGCCCGGCCCGAGGAGATCAACGTGGGCATCGTCGCCGCGTTCCTCGGGGCCCCCTTCTTCATCCTCCTGGTCCGCCGCCGCCGGCTGGCCGAGCTGTGAGCGCCGCCACCGGCCTGCGGCGGCCCGCCGTCCGGCTGTCCCGCCCGCCCGTCTCCGCGGTGGTGCGCCCGCGGGTCCTGCTGACCTGCCTGGGCCTGGCCGTGGCCGTCTTCGCGGTGTGCTGCGCCGGGCTGAGCATCGGTGACTACCCCGTCCCGCTCGCCGACGTGGTCCCCGCGCTGTGGGGGGCCGGCGACGGCGGCTCCGTGTTCATCGTGCAGGAGCTGCGGCTGCCCCGGGTGCTGGTCGGCCTGCTCGTGGGGGCGGCGTTCGGCGTCTCCGGAGCGATCTTCCAGGCCATGACCCGCAACCCGCTGGCCAGCCCCGACATGATCGGCATCAGTGCCGGGGCCGACACGGCCGTGGTCGCCGGGATCGTGCTCGGCGTCGGCGCGGGGCTCGGCGCCCCGGCCCTCGGCCTGCTCGGCGCGCTGGCCAGCGCGGCACTGATCTACGTGCTGGCCTGGCGGCGCGGTACGACCGGCTACCGGATCGTGCTGGTCGGGATCGGCATCTCCTGGATGTGCGTCAGCGCCACCGAGTGGCTGCTGACCAAGGCCCGGCTGCACCAGGCCCAACAGGCGCTGGGCTGGCTGGTCGGCAACCTGAACGCCCGCGGCTGGGAGCACGTGCGCCCGCTGGCCCTGGCCCTGGCCGTGCTGCTGCCCGCCGCGCTCCTGATGACGCACCGGCTGCGGGCGCTGCAGTTCGGCGACGAGGTCGCCGCGGGGCTGGGCGTCCCGGTGCAGCGGGCCCGGCTGGTCCTGGTGCTGGTCGGGGTCGGCCTGATCGCCTTCGGCACCGCGGCGGCCGGGCCGATCGCCTTCGTGGCGCTGGTCGCGCCGCAGGTCGCGCTGCGGCTGGCCGGCACGGCCGGGCCGCCGCTGCTGACGTCCGCGCTGACCGGTGCGCTGATCGTGTCGGCCAGTGACCTGTTCGCCCAGCGGTTCTTCGACAGCGACCTGCCGGTCGGAGTGGTGACGGGCGTGCTGGGCGCGCCGTTCCTGCTGTGGCTGCTCGCCCGGACCAACCGTTCCGGATCAGGAGGCTGAAATGTCCCACTCACCGCACCGGCCCGAGCTGCGGGCGCACGGCCTCCGGCTGGGTTACGACGACCGGGTCGTGGTCGACGGCCTCGACCTGACGCTCCCGCCCGGCAAGATCAGCGTGATCGTGGGCGCCAACGCCTGCGGCAAGTCCACCCTGCTGCGGGCGCTGGCCCGGCTGCTGGCGCCCCGGTCGGGCGAGGTGCATCTGGACGGGCAGGCGATCCACTCGCTGCCCACCCGGCAGGTGGCGCAGCAACTGGGCATCCTGCCGCAGCAACCGGTCGCGCCCGAGGGGCTGACGGTGCTCGACCTGGTGGGTCAGGGCAGGGCGCCGCACCAGTCGTGGTGGCGGCAGTGGTCGGCCGGCGACGAGCACGCCGTCGCGGCGGCGCTGGAGGCCACCGGGATGCTCGAACACGCGCACCGCCCGGTGGACGAACTGTCGGGCGGGCAGCGGCAGCGGGCGTGGATCGCGATGGCGGTGGCCCAGGGCACCCCCGTCCTGCTGCTCGACGAGCCGACGACCTTCCTGGACCTCGCGCACCAGATCGACGTCCTCGACCTGATCGTCGATCTCAACCGGCGGGAGGGCCGGACGGTGGCGATGGTGCTGCACGACCTGAACCAGGCCTGCCGCTACGCCGACCACGTGATCGCGATGAAGGCCGGCCGCGTCGTCGCCGAGGGCCCGCCGGCCGGGATCGTCACCGGCGAGCTGGTGGAGGAGGTGTTCGACCTGCGCTGCCAGGTCGTCCCGGACCCGGTCAGCGGCACTCCCCTGGTCATTCCGATCGGCCGCCACCACACCGCGCCCGCCCCCCTGTGAACGCGTGCCGGGGGGCGGGCGGTACCGGTCAGGGGGTGAGGGCGTAGGTGTCCGGGGCCGCGGTGCGGCGCGCCGCGAGCGAGCGGACGATCTCGCCCGCCCGGACGGCGGTGTTGGACAGCAGGGTGGAGGTGAGGCCGTGGGTGTGCTCGGTGGCACCCTGCACGTAGATCCCGCAGCTCAGCTCCGGAGCGGTGGCGATCCGGTAGTCGCGCTCGACCCGCAGCCCGCCCTCCGGCCGGCGCAGGCAGTACTCCCCCGCCTCGCCCAGCAGGGTCAGCGGGTCGCCGGGCCGGTAGCCGGTCGCGTACACCAGCGCGTCGGCCCGCAGTTCGGCGCGGTCGCCGGTCGGCAGGAACTCCACCGTGGCGCGGAGCCCGTCGCCGTCCTCGGCGACGGCGACGAGGCGGGAGGCGTTGAGGATCCGCAGCCGCTCGGCGCCCTGCACCTTCTCCTGGTAGGCCCGGCGGTAGAGCTCGTCGATCAGGTCCAGGTCGACCGCCGAGTAGTTGGTGGAGTGGTGGTAGTCCATGAGCATCCGCTTCACCGACTCCGGGGCGGCGTAGTAGTCCTCGACCGCCCCCGGGTCGAAGATCCGGTTGGCGAAGGAGCTGTCGTCGGCGGGCGTGTAGCCGTACTTGGCGAAGACCGCGCAGACCTCGGCGCCGGGGAAGGTGCGGTGCAGGTGGTCGGCGGTCTCGGCGGCGCTCTGCCCGGCTCCGACCACGATCACCCGGCGCGGGTCGGTGAGCCCGGGCAGCCGGTGGAGCAGGTCGTTGCTGTGCCAGACGCGCTCGCCGGCCACCACGCCCTTGGGCAGCACGGGCTCCAGCCCGGCCGCGATCACCAGGTTCCGGGTGCGGGTGGTGGCGAGTTCGTCGGCGCCGTCGCCCCGGCGTACGACGACGTCGAAGTACTCGACCGTTCCATTTTCGCCGGCGACCGGCCGGACGGCGACCACCTCGGAGCCGTACTCGACCTCATGGGGAAACCGGGCGGCGGCCCACTCCAGGTAGTCGTGAAACTCCAGCCGGGAGGGGAACATGGTCTTGTGGTTGATGAAGTCGGCCAGCCGCCCCCTGTCCTGCAGGTAGTGCAGGAAGCTGAAGGAGCTCCCCGGGTTCCGCATGGTGACCAGGTCCTTCAGGAAGGACACCTGCATGGTGGCGTCCTCCAGGAGCATGCCGCGATGCCAGCCGAAGGCGGGTTGCCGCTCGAAGAAGACCGCGTCGAGCGCCTGGCCGGTCTGCTCGCGATGCTCGCGCAGCGCGATCGCCAGGGCCAGGTTCGAGGGGCCGAAGCCGATGCCGACCAGATCGCGGACATGCTCGTACGAGGGGGACATGGGCGCCCTTTCCAGGAACGTACTCACGAGAACTCGGGGGAACGGGAGCGCCGGAACGCGCCGCCCATATTACCTTAGGTAAGGCTTACCTAAGAATGGCAAGCCTGACCACACCCAAGCACCGCCCGCCAGGGGCTGTCAAGGACCCCTCCACACCACTGTAGGTTAGGCTCCCCTAACAAAGGTTCTCCTAATCTTCCCCCCTGCCCGAGGAGAAAACGTATGCGGGTCGTCATGTTCGGCTACCAGACCTGGGGCCACCGCACGCTGCAGGCCCTCGTGGACGCCGGCCACGAAATCCCCCTGGTGGTGACCCACCCGCCCAGCGACCACGCCTACGAGAAGATCTGGGACGACTCGGTGGCCGACCTCGCCGCCGAGCACGGCCTGCCCGTCCTGCTGCGCAACCGCCCCGACGACGAGGAGCTGATGAGCCGGCTCAAGGAGGCCGACCCCGACGTCATCGTCGCCACCAACTGGCGGACCTGGATCCCGCCGCGCATCTTCGACCTGCCCCGGTACGGCACCCTCAACGTGCACGACTCGCTGCTGCCCAAGTACGCCGGCTTCGCCCCGCTGATCTGGGCGCTGATCAACGGCGAGAAGGAGGTCGGCGTGACCGCGCACATGATGACCGAGGAGATGGACGCGGGCGACGTCGTCCTCCAGCGGGCGGTGCCCGTGGGCGACACCGACACCGCCGCCGACCTGTTCCACCGGACCCTGGAACTGTTCGGCCCAATCACCGTGGACGGGCTGGAGCTGATCGCCTCCGGCCGCACCGACTGGGCCCGGCAGGACCGTTCCCAGGCCAGCTTCTTCCACAAGCGGTCCATCGAAGACAGCCGGATCGACTGGACCTGGCCCGCCGAGGACCTCGACCGGCTGATCCGCGCCCAGTGCGACCCCTACCCCAACGCCTTCACCCACCGCGGCGGCGAGCGCATCCGCGTCATCAAGGCGTCGGTGTCCAAGGGGATCTACGGCGGCACCCCGGGCCGTATCTTCATCCGCGAGGGGGACGGGGTGGTGATCGTCGCCGGGGCCGAGGCGCGGCGCGGCCGCAGCCACGGCCTGGTCATCGAGCGGATCCGGCTCGACGACGGCACCGAACTGCCGGCCACCGAGTACTTCACCACCATGGGCGGCTACCTCACGAGCCACCCGTGAGGGACCGGCTCGCCGCCGCCCTGGCCGCCGAGACCGGCGCCCTGACCAGGCTGCTCACCGAACTGGTCCGGATCCCCAGCCCGGGCGGCTCGCCCGGCGAAGTGGCGATCCAGTCCCGCCTGGCGGAATGGCTGCGCGCCGAGGGCCTGGACGTCGACCACTGGCGGTTGCCGCTGGCGGACTTGACCGCACGGCCGGACTTCCCCGGCATGGAGGTCCCGCGGGTGGAGGCCTGGGGCGTCGCCGCCCGGCTGCCCGGCAGCGGCGGCGGCCGGTCGCTGATGTTCAACGGGCACGTCGATGTGGTACCGCCCGGTGAACCGGCGGCCTGGCGCGAGTGCGGACCCTACGACGCGCTGGTCCGCGACGGGATGCTGTACGGGCGCGGCGCCTGCGACATGAAGGGCGGCCTGGTCGCCGCCCTGTTCGCGGTGCGGGCGCTGCGCCGGTGCGGGATCCGGCTGCGCGGCGACCTGATCGTCGCCTGCGTGGCCGGCGAGGAGGACGGCGGGCTCGGCACCTACGGTCTGCTCGACCGGGGCTGGCGGGCGGACGCCTGCGTGATCCCCGAGCCCACCGGGCTGGACGTGGTCCCCGCCAACGCGGGCGCGCTGACCTTCCGGCTGAAGGTCACCGGCCGGGCGGCGCACGCGGCCCGCCGCACCGCGGGAATCAGCGCGGTCGAGCGGTTCTGGCCGGTCTTCGCCGCGCTGCGCGAGCTGGAGGCGCGGCGCAACGCCGACGTCGACCTGCTGATGCGCCGCTGGGACGTCCCGTACGCGATCGAGGTCGGCACCGTGCACGCCGGCGACTGGGCGGCCACCGTGCCCGGCGAGCTGGTCGCCGAGGGCCGGATCGGCGTGGCGCTGGGCGAGCCGGTGGAGGCGGCCCGGCAGGCCCTGGAGGACGCGGTCACCGGCCACGGCGCCGAGGTCGAGTGGTGGGGCGGCCGGTTCGCGGCCGGCCCGCCGCCCGCCGGTGACCTGGTGGCGCGGCTGGCCGCCGCCCATCGGGCGGCGGCCGGCCGTGCACTGGACTCACCGGACGTCTGGGGCGCCCCATACGGGAGCGACCTGCGGCTGCTCGCCGCGGCGGGCGTCCCCACCGTCCAGTACGGCCCGGGCGAGCTCGACCGGATGCACGCTCCGGACGAGCGCGTGCGGATCTCCGAGGTGGTCACCGCGGCGCACGCGCTGGCCCTGCTCGCCCTGGACCACTGCGGGACGGCTCCCGGGGCGGCTGGGGTCAGCCCTTGAACGGCTGGGGCGCGCCCTTCTCGCCGGCGCCGGAGCCCCAGGAGAGGACCTCGTACTTGACGTCGTTCAGGTGGCCGGCGCCCACCCCGGCGTCGTAGTTGCTGGACGGCTTCCCGCCGTCGTAGAGGTAGCGGAAGGTGTAGGTGTCGAGGTCGAGCATGACGCCGCGGTGCGACGGCTCGCCCGGCCCGCGGTCACCGACGAAGCCGGTCACGCTGCGGCCCTGGTAGGTCACCCTGACCTTGCTGTGCAGCGGCCAGCTCGGGCTGGCGAACAGGCCCTTCTGCATCGGCTTGCCGCCGGCGGGCGCGCCGGTGTCGCCCCGCACACCCGACCCGTCGTCCCAGAAGTAGGACGCCTTGGTGGTGCCGGAGGCCAGGGCCCGAGAGCGCATCTCGGGCGCGGCGGCGCCCTGGCGTTTCTGGATCTTCCACACCGGTCGCTCGGAGTCCCTCGCGAGTGCCAGTTCCTGGGACTGCGCGGCCGCACGGTTCCCGGTCGGCTCCTCGTTGGCGGCGTTGGCGACCTTGGTCGCGGCCCCGGCGGCGACGCCGCCGACGAACACGGCTCCGAGGATCCCGGCGACGGCCGTGTTGAGCGCTTGCTGCTTCATGGAAATCCTTTCCGGGGTGACGGGAACCGTTTCGCTTCGACTCGGGTATGCGGAAACGGCCCCGGGAGAGGGCATGGACGTCTGTCAGGGAGTGCCGTCACAAGGACCGCGAAAGCGGCTCCGCAAATGCCTTTCCGGCGCACTGTGATACCGCGGCGGAAAATTGCATGGAGATCACCGGATCGAACCCGACCGCCTGTATCCATGCAGGTCAGCAAGATGGGAACGAGGGTGGTGGCCACTCCGGCCGGAAGCCGGGAGCTGACGGCTATGCGCTATGGGCTATACGAAGTTGGTGGGCTCTTGACCCCGCTTGGTGCCACATATAAGCATACGAGAACCAGAACAGCCAAATCTTTGGGGTTTAATCCAGAATGAAGGTAGATCTTTTTGGCCCGGGCCTGGCTCAGGAGACCCGACCATTCTTCGAAAAGGCCTGTGGAATAAGGGATGGCGCCCGATCGGGCCGCTCCCCGCCGCCGGGCCGGATCGGGAGAGACCGGTAAAGCACCGGTACGCCACCCCGGAACGGGCCGTAGTACCACGAGCACCCATCGTGTCTGGCACCATGATTGCCATGACCGACCGAGCCGGGGCAGGGACGGCCGCCGAGGACGATCTGTATCCGCCCCCCGATTGGGCCGCCCGGCGCACCGCGCCGGGAACCCGGGCCCTGCTGACCTTCGCCGCGCTGGCCGCCCTGCTGGTCGCGGGCCGCCTCTGGGTCGCCCCCGAGGTGGGCGGGCGGGCGCTGGACGCCTGGACGACCATCTTCGTCGCCATCTGCGTCCAGGCGCTGCCCTTCCTGGTCTTCGGCGTCGCGCTGTCCGCGGCCATCACGGCGTTCGTGCCGCCCGGCGTCTGGAACCGGCTGCTTCCGCGGCGGCCCGGCCTGGCCGTACCCGTCGCCGGCGCAGCCGGGGCGGTACTGCCGGGCTGCGAGTGCGCCTCGGTCCCGGTGGCGAGCGGGCTGATGGCGCGCGGGGTGGCGCCCGCGGCGGCGCTGACGTTCCTGCTGGCGGCCCCCGCGATCAATCCCATCGTGCTGATCGCGACCGCGGTGGCGTTCCCCGGTCAGCCCGAGATGGTGCTGGGGCGGTTCGGCGCCTCGCTGCTGGTCGCCGTGCTGGCGGGCTGGGCGTGGCTGCTGTTCGGCCGGGGCGAGTGGCTGAAGATCCCCGCCCGCCCGCACGCCGAGGCCGGCCGGCGCTGGGAGGCGTTCCGCCAGGCCATGCGGCACGACATCATGCATGCCGGAGGGTTCCTCGTGGTCGGCGGCGTCGCGGCCGCCACCATCAACGTCGTGGTACCGGCCGAGTGGGTGACCGGGATCGCCGGGATCCCCTGGGCCGCGGTGCTGACGCTGGCGGTGCTGGCGGTGCTGATGTCGATCTGTTCGGAGGCCGACGCGTTCGTGGCGGCCAGCCTGAGCCAGTTCTCCCCCACCGCCAAGCTCACCTTCCTGGTGGTCGGCCCGATGGTGGACCTCAAGCTCATCGCCCTGCAGACCGGCTTCTTCGGCCGCCGGTTCGCGGTGCGATTCATTCCACTGACCTTCGCCCTGGCGGTGGGGGTCAGTTCCCTGGTGGGATGGGTGCTGTTGTGACGAAGTCTGCGCAGAACCTCCTGCTGATCACGCTCGGCGCCGCCACGCTGTGGATCACCGTGGCCACCGACGAGTACCTCAACTACGTCAAGCCGTGGTTCCGCTGGGCTCTGATCGCCGCAGCGGTGGCGGTGGTCGTGCTGGGCGCCGCCGGGCTGCGCCGCGAATGGCACGACGCCGACGACCACGACGACCACGGGCACGACGACCACGGGCACCACGGCCCGCGGGTGGCCTGGCTGCTCTGCCTGCCGGCGCTGGGCATCTTCCTGATCGCGCCGCCGGCGCTGGGCTCCTTCACCGCCGACCGCAACTCCACCCGGACCGCGGCGCCGCCCGCCCCCGACGAGGGCTACGGCGCGCTGCGTCCGACCGGAGGCCCGCTGGCCATGACGATCAGCGAGTTCATCGGCCGCTCGTTCGAGGCGCAGACAGGCGACCCCGGCACGCTGCGGGGCATCCCGGTCCAGCTGTCGGGCTTCGCGGCACCGCGGCCCCAAGGAGAGGGCTGGTACCTCACCCGGCTGCGGATGGCCTGCTGCGCGGGCGACGCGATCCCGATGCGGGTCATCGTGCACGGCGCGGCCCGGCCCAAGACCGACACGTGGGTGTCGGTGGTCGGCACCTGGATGCCGCCCACCGCGGGTGCGCCCGTCACCGGAGTGCACGAGGTGCGGGCGCAGCACACACGGCCGATCAAGAAGCCCAAGAACCAGTACGAGTGACGGGGAGTCCCGGCAGCCACAGGGCCCACGGCGTCGGGGGCTCCGGCCGGCCCGGCGGAACCGCCGGGCCCTCGGTTCAGGGGTACATCGGCGCCAGTGGCTGACCCGGCGCGCCGACCGGGTACGGCGCCGGCATCGGGTCATGCCGGGGCTCGAACTCGTGCGCCGGCGCGCCGACCGCCTGGTGGCGGCCCGCGAGCACAGCACGGTACTCGCTCAGCATCATCATCAGCACTCGCGCGGAGTCGGCGTCCATGCGCACCAGGGCGCTCGGCCGGCCGGCGGCGTCGACGTACGGGGATACCGCCGGAGTGTCCGACGTCGCCCCCGGTCTGAGGGTCTGCCGCAGTTCCTCGCGCAGTTCATGCGCGAGGCGCAGCGCTTCTCGGTCACTGGCGTTCAGATGTCCTGTCATCGCGATCTCTCCAAGGAGTTCACGTGGCCCTGTCCGGGCCATCCTGTCCTGATCTACTGTGCAGGTGCAAGATCTGATGCACGTGCATTCTCACAGAATCAACGCGGCGGCCGCTGTGCGGCCCCCCGGCAGGCGGCTGGACATGAAAGACTGGACACCCGACGTGCCCAGGCCCGGCCCCTCCCGAGGAGCGCCTTTCATGAGCCCCAGTCCGGTGGACACCGGCGACGTCACCCCGTCCGGCGGACAGGTCCTGTCCTACCCGCGCGGCGGGCCGACGGCGCTGCGCATGCTGCTGGGCACCCAGTTACGACGGCTGCGCGAGGGACACGGGATCTCCACCGAGGACGCCGGGCACGCGATCCGCGGCTCGCACTCCAAGATCAGCCGGATGGAGAACGGCCGGGTCGGGTTCAAGCACCGCGACGTCGCCGACCTGCTGACCCTCTACGGCGTGACCGATCCGAAGGATCGCGAGTCACTGCTCGACCTGGCGCGACAGGCCAACACCCCGGGCTGGTGGCACCAGTACAACGACGTCCTCCCCTCCTGGTTCGAGGTCTACATCGGCCTCGAACAGGCGGCCGCCCTCATCCGCACCTACGAGGTCCAGTTCGTCCCCGGCCTGCTGCAGACCGAGGACTACGCCCGCGCCGTCATCAGGCTGGGTCACCCCGACGCCCCCGCCGCCGAGATCGAACGCCGCGTCAACGTCCGGATGACCCGGCAGCGGCGCATCCACAACGGCCCCGACCGGCTGCGCTTCTGGGCCGTCGTGGACGAGGCCGCGCTGCGCCGGCCGCTGGGCGGCCGGGACGTGATGCGCACCCAGCTACGGCACCTGATCCACCTCACCGAGGCCAACACGGTCACACTGCAGGTGATCCCGTTCGACGCGGGCGGGCACGCCGCCGCCGGCGGGCCCTTCTCGATCCTGCGCTTCACGGAGCGCGACCTCTCCGACGTCGTCTACCTGGAGCAGCTCACCAGCGCGCTCTACCTGGAGAAGTCCGACGACATCGACCGGTACCGGCATGTGATGGACCGCCTCGCCGTGGAGGCGCGACCCGCCCCGGCCACCCAGGGCCTGCTCGAGGAACTGCTCGATCGACTCTGATCCGGGGTCAGCCGTCGACCGGGACAATGGCGGGACGGCCGTCCGGGCCGACGCTCCAGCCCGGGTTGTGGCAGACCTCCCAGCGGAACCCGGCCGGGTCGGCGAAGTAGCCGTGGAAGCCGCCGAAGGCGGCGGGCTGCGGCTCCTTCAGGATCGCCGCACCGGCCGCGGCGGCCCGGTTCATCACCTCGACGACCTCCTTCTCGCCGCCCACGTTGTGCGCCAGCGTCATCCCGGTCGGTCCGCCGGCCGGGGCGGTGCCGCCGAGGTCCTTCTCCAGGTCCTCCGCGCCGAAGAGGGCGAGCGCCAGCCCGTGCCCGACCTGGAGGAAGACGATCTCCCCCTCGACCTCGGTCATGGGCTCCCAGCCCAGCCCCTCGACGTAGAAGCGGCGGGCGGCGGCCAGGTCCGGCACGCCGAGCGTGATCAGGTCGACTCGTGGTTGCATGTCGGTCTCTCTCCCCAGTGGACGGCGGGTCACGCCATCCTCCCGCTCCGACCGTTGTTCCGTATTGTCGGAATCGGCCACGCTCCTCCGGAAACGATTCCGTGGAATAGTTGAAGATTCCACCGAATCCCCGCATGCTGTCCCGTGTGCGCGAACCATCCGTCGCGCCGAATTCCACAGACAGCGTCGTTCCCACCCCACGACCGCCGACAGGACACATGAATGTTCGAGATCTGGGAGACCGGCGAACCGACCAGGTTCATCACCGGTGCCGACACCCTGGAAGTGGCACTCGACAAGGTCGACACCATGTGCCGGCTCCGGCACGACCAGGAATCCGCCGACATCGAGCGCTCCCAGGGCGGTTACACCTTCGAGATCCGTGACCAGGGCGGTGTGGCCCTCGCCCGGCTGACCTACCAACCCGACGTGTCGCGCCCCTACCAGAGCGTGATCGTGGAGGAACTGCTGCGGCGCACCGGCCCCTGAGCGGGAATCACCGCCACCCGTAGCCGCGCACCCGGCGACTCGTCCTTACTTCAGATCCCGGTGTTTCCGATGCCGATCGCCGCTAACCCGCCGGTAATGCAGAGCAGCGCGGTAGCTTCGCCTGAACAGGGCCGCCTCCGGAACCACCCGCCCCCACCCCGAACGGACGGGCCCGCGCCGGAGCCGTCCGCCAGCGTCGAGGAGCCCTCATGCCCGAACCGACATCGCCGCCCCAGCCGGAGTCCGTGGAGCCGTCCGTCCGGCAGGTCCACGCGCTCACCGGGCTCATCGGCCCACCCGGGATCGAGGACCGGCTGGCCGAGATCCGGCGGGCCGCTCCGACCGGCGAACCCGCGGGCCTGGCACTGCTCGCCGAACTCATCGAGCTGAGCGCCGACGACGACCCCGACTTCGCCCGCGCGGACGAACTCTACAAGTCCGCCCAGGCCGCGCTCCCGGCCGGCTGGGAGAAGGTCGTCACCGCGGCGGCCCTGGGCCGGCTCGCCGTCGACCCGGCACTGGACGCCGACTCCGCCGACCCACGCGCCACGCGCCCGGAACGAGACGGCGCCGCTGCGGGCCGGTGAACCCGCCCGCCTCCCGGAGGCCATGACCCGACCCGACCGGAAATTCGGTGGCTTCGGGCGGTACCGGCCCCTACGGTCGGATCTGCGGGTATTCGGACGGCACCGGCGTCCGGCGGATGACGGCAGGGAGCACGGTGGACCGCGAGATCCGGGCCGACCACGATCGCGACACCATCGTGGTCTACCAGGCCTACGGCCCGGCGATCGCGCGCCCCGCGCTGGCCGCGCAGCGGTTCGTCCCGCCGTTCTCGACCGGGCGGATGACCTGGATCAAACCGTCGTTCCGCTGGCTGATGCACCGCAGACCGGGCCAAGCGCCTGCTCCCCCCGGAGCGGGTCTATCCCCTGCCGCCCGACCTCGCCCGCCGGCTCGGCATGCGCTGAGCCGGCGGAACCGCCGGTTCAGCTCGCGCCGCCGAAGTCCGGCTCTCCGGTGAGGGTGCGCTTGAGCTCGAAGAACCCCGGAACGCCGGCCAGTAGGAGCAGCCCATCCCAGAGCCGGCCGGCCCGCTCGCCCTGGGGAGCCGGGGAGATCACCGGGCCGAAGAACGCCGGCCGCCGGCCGTCCTCCGTCGGCG
Organism: Actinomadura craniellae; assembly: GCF_003289645.1. GTDB lineage: Bacteria > Actinomycetota > Actinomycetes > Streptosporangiales > Streptosporangiaceae > Actinomadura_D > Actinomadura_D craniellae. Next base: position 60,306 of record NZ_QLYX01000002.1, read on the forward strand.
GGAGGGCGAGGATCGGGGTGCCGACCCCTTCGCCGACCAGATCGACGCCGGCCTGGTGGGAGGCGCGCAGCGGGCCGTCGTACTCCGGCGACCAGGCAGCGCCGGCCAGTTCCGTCGGCAGCCCGGCGTCGTCCAGGGCGGGTTCGAACCCGCTCTCCTCGGCCCGCACGATGAAGCGGGTGCCCATCGCGGTGTACAGCCGGCCGAGCGCGGCGTGGCCGTGCTCCTGCTGCACGGCCGCGCAGAGCCGGGCCGGGAGCCAGAGGTAGCCTTCCGGGTCGCCCTCGGGGTCGTCGTCACGGTGCTCGTTGAGCACCGACAGGCTCATCACGTTCCAGCGGATCTCGATCGGCCGGACCCGCGCCGCCTCCAGCAGCCACCGGGAGGTGATCCACGTGTACGGGCACGAGGGATCGAACCAGAAGTCCACAAGGTGTTTCCCCGGCACCATCCACCTCCGCGTCGGTTACCCGTCCACGTTAACCTCGCCGGGCAGTCAGGGCTTGCGGCCGACCCCGCCGATGTACCACCCGGCACTACGCCTCGTGGCCCGGACCGGGCGCCAGTCCTCCACCATGACCAGGCCGGGTTCGACCAGTTCGAGGCCGCCGAACATTTCGGCGACCTGTCCGGGGGATGTGACGGTGAAGGCGGAGCCGGCCGACTCGACGATCCGGCGCACCCGCTCGAAGGCCTCCGCGGGCTGCCGCTGGTCACTGACATGGGACAGCACCAGGTGGCTGCCGGACGGCAGCGCGTCGGTCAGCGTCCGAACGATCTTCCGCTGGTCGTGCTCCACGCCCACCAGGTGCAGGACGGCGGTCAGCAGCAGGCCCACCGGCCGGTCGAAGTCGATCACCGCCCGCACCTCGGGGTGTTCCAGGATCTCCCGGGGCCGGCGCACGTCGGCGTACACCGAACGCATCGGCTCGTGCTCCGCGGCGATCTCCCGCCAGGCCGCCACCACTTCGAGATCGTGGTCCACACACGCCACCGCGGCGTCCGGCCGGTGCCGGCGGGCCACCTGGTAGACGTTGCCCCAGGCCGGCAGCCCCACCCCGATGTCGAGGAACTGCCCGACGCCCTGCCGGGCGAGGTAGTCCACGGCGCGGACCAGGAAGGAACGGTTCTCCACCCCGGGCATCCCCCGCAGTTGCATGGCCTCGTCCAGGGCGCCGAGCACCGCCAGATCGGCGGAGGTACCGCTGCGCGCTCCGATCGACTCGTTGTAGATCCGGGCGCTGGAAATCCTCCGGCGTTTCGGCCGTCCGGCCTCGTTCACGCTGGTCCCCTGCCCGCCGCCCGCCGCACCGTTCCTTCGGCCGTCCGCACGAGAACAGATCTTGAACGGTGCCGGAGGCCGGGTTTGCCCGGTGCCCCTCTCCCGTGGCGCCCGGTGAGCGGGTCGGCGCGCCGATCCGGGTTCCGCTCGTGAACGGTGTCCTGCTCTTTCGGACACCGGTGATGGCCAATCCTTGGGCCGATACGGGACAGGCGCGTAGCCGAGGAAGGAGAAACCCGGAGGGCGGTGCGGAAACATGCTGCGCGCACGGGCGGGGCCGGCATCCGCGCCGGTGCATGGAAGGCGTGTCGACAAGCGATACCGCCGTGCGCGGTACCGGGGAGGAGTTCCATGAGAGGGCCTGTCTTCATCGCGGCGGTGACGTTCTCGGCGGCGAGTGCCGTGCTCGGCGGGTCGGCCGCGGCCGAGAGCGTCCCCCGCAAGCAGATGTGCTCCACCGTCCGGGATGGCCTGGTGTGCATCAGCGTGACCGGCCGCCCGGGCGAGAAGGGCCTGGTCGGCGTCCGGTACCAGCGCGGCGACGATTCCACCGGCCGGGTCCGGATCGGCTGGCAGGGCAACCGGGCCGACGTCCCGACCCGCCTGTCGGAGGAGATGAAGGTCTCGCCCAACGGCACCGTCGCGCGCAACTGGCGGATCACCGTGCCCCGCGGGTGCGTGCGCGCCCTGGTCCAGGAGGCCGCCGGGGCCGGCATGGCCGTCCGCCCGGGCCCCTGGCAGTGCGACAAGCAGCAGCTCCAGCTTTCCGACCTCTCCCGGGGCGAAGGGGCGGGCGGCCCGGCCCCGGCCACCGGCCGGATCTGAAACCACCGGCCGGCTCCCGGGCGCGCGCCGGTGCGGCGCGCGCCCGGGCCGGTTCAGCCGGCCTGGCGGTGCCGGGTGCGCAGCGCCAACCGGGTGCGGAGCAGCCCGACGGCCTGGGCCGGGGTGGGTGCGGCGGCCTGGGCGCGCACCCGGCGCCCGCCGAGTTCGACATCGGCCTGGACGAGAGCGGGCCGGGGCAGTGCCGGATCGGCGAGAACGCTCAGCGTGACCCGTACCGCGGAGATCGGCTCGGTGGAGTCCGCCAGCACCTCGCGGACCACCCGGCCGGCGCGCTCGGTGTCGGCCTCGTCGACGGCCCCTGAAGTCAGGAACCGGATGGGCGGAACATCGTTCTGCATCGTTCCTCCTTCTGTCTGTGGCCGTACGGCCCCTGGTTCGGCCGTACAACGGATAGACCGAGGAGCCCTTCCCGAGGTTCACATCCGACCCGGTGGAACGGCGAGAGCTTCGTCACTCCGCCCCTGGAGAAAGTGCGTGTCACCCTGTTTCGGATGGGTATGCGAACACTCCAGCGTCTGACCGAAACGGGGTAACGACCATGAGCCATACCTCCGCCCAGACCACGTCCACACGCGTCAAGAGCGCGCTGCAGAAAGCGGCCCTGACGCTGGGCGCGATCTTCCTGCTGCTGGGGATCCTCGGGTTCATCCCCGGCATCACCACCAACTACGACGCGATGAAGTTCGCCGGCCACACGTCCGACGCCAAGCTGTTCGGCCTGTTCCAGGTCTCGGTCCTGCACAACATCATCCACCTGCTGCTCGGCGTGGCGGGTCTGGCGATGGCGAAGACGTCGAGCCTGGCCAAGGCGTTCCTGATCGGCGGCGGTGTGATCTCCCTGATCATGTGGTTGTACGGCCTGTTCGTCGGGCCGACCAGCGGGGCCAACTTCGTCCCGTTCAACGCCGCCGACAACTGGCTGCACCTGGTGCTGGGTGTGGTCATGATCGGGCTCGGCGCGCTGCTCGGCCGCCAGCACACACCCGCCCGGACCTCCCGGGGCCGCGCGGTGTGACCGCCGTCCCGTCCCGGTCGCCCGGCCGGCTCACCGAAGGCGGCCGGGCGGGACAGGTGGGTCCGCCGCACGCGCTCCGGTTCCCGACAGGACCGTGGCGCCCTGCCGCAGATCGGGTGCCCGAACGCTTGTAAACCCCGGTTTCCGTGGTCTTCACCACCTACTCATGCAGTCCCGCAACCGCGCTGATAGCGCGTATTCACCCACCCGCACCAGCCAATTTCAAATTTGGAACGCGGCAATTCACAATGCCCCTGAGCAGGCAACTCTTTGGAAACCTCAGTAGCTTATTTTGAATACATCACGTTCGACCGGCTGGATGCATAACGCGCTCAGCGACCATGAAAGTGGTGAACCCACGTGATGGATGAGAGCAAGTTCGTCGTCGTCGCAAATCGACTGCCGGTGGATCGCACAGTCAAACCGGACGGGACGGCGGGCTGGCGGCGCAGCCCCGGAGGGTTGGTGACGGCGATCGGCCCGGTCATGCGCAGCCGCGACGGCGCCTGGCTGGGCTGGGCCGGCGCCGCAGGCGAGAAACTCGATCCCTTCACCGAGGAAGAGATGGCACTGGTACCGGTGCCGCTGTCGGCGGAGGAGGTGGAGCTCTACTACGAGGGCTTCTCCAACACCACGCTGTGGCCGCTGTACCACGACGTGATCGCTCCCCCCGTCTACAAGCGCCGGTACTGGGATGCGTATGTGGCGGTGAACCGGCGGTTCGCCGAGGCCGCGGCGGGGGTGGCGGCGCAGGGGGCGATGGTGTGGGTGCAGGATTACCAGTTGCAGTTGGTGCCGGCGATGCTGCGGCAGTTGCGGCCGGATCTGCGGATCGGGTTCTTCCTGCACATCCCGTTTCCCCCGCCGGAGCTGTTCCACCAGTTGCCGTGGCGGCGACAGATCATCGAGGGGTTGCTGGGGGCGGATCTGGTGGGCTTCCAGCGGCCGGGCGCCGCGGCCAACTTCCTGCGGCTGGCCCGCCGGCTGCTCGGCGTGCGGACGCAGGGATCCTGCGCGTACGTCGAGGACCGGGTGGTCCGGGCCCAGGCGTTCCCGATCTCGGTGGACGTCGGCGAGCTCGCCCGGCTGACCGCGCGGCCGACGGTGTGGCGGCGGGCCGCGGAGGTGCACGCCGGGCTGAGCGCGTCGAAGATCCTGCTGGGGGTGGACCGGCTCGACTACACCAAGGGCATCCGGCAACGTCTGCAGGCGTTCGGTGAGTTGCTGGAGGACGGCGAGCTCAAGCCCGGTGAGGCGGTGTTCGTGCAGATCGCCACGCCCAGCCGGGAGCGGGTCGAGCAGTACCAGTTGCTGCGCGACGAGATCGAGCAGTTGGTCGGGCGGATCAACGGCATGCACGCCTCGATCGGCACCCCCGTGATCCACTACATGCACGCCTCCTACGACCGGGAGGAACTGGCCGCCCTCTACCTGGCCGCGGACGTCATGGTCGTCACCCCGCTGCGCGACGGCATGAACCTGGTGGCCAAGGAGTACGTCGCCTGCCGGGCGGACCTGGGCGGAGCGCTGGTGCTCAGCGAGTTCGCCGGCGCGGCCGACGAGCTCCGGCAGGCGTACCTGGTGAACCCCTATGACATCGACGGGCTCAAGCGCAGCCTGCTCGCCGCCATCCGGGCGGAACCCGAGGACGTGGCCCGCCGGATGCGGGCGATGCGGCGCCGGGTGACCCAGCACGACGTCGACCGCTGGGCGCAGGACTTCCTCACCGCGCTGGAGGTGGCGCCCGCGCCCTGAGGCGGGCGGCCGGTGCGCGGGCTGTCGCCCGCGCACCGGGGTTCTCCGCCGCTACCCGCCGGGGCTGTAGATGACCCGCTCGGGCCGCACCCGGACGGTGACGCGCTGCTCGTCGGGCCGGCGGAACGGGTAGGTGTCGGCGTCGAGGTACTTCTTGGCGAGACGGTCGATGATCGCGTCCGCTCCCTCGAGTTCCAGCTCGGCCGGGCCCGAGACGCTGACGAAGTGGTAGTCGTCCTCGGGGTCGAGCACCCCGAGGGACACCCGGGGATCGTCGTGCAGGGCCTTCTCCTTGATCCGGCCGACCGCCGTGTTGAAGATGACGTCGTCCCCGTCGACGTCGACCCAGACGACGGTGCTGTGCAGCAACCCGTCGGGGAGGACGGTCGTCACCCATCCGTGGATCGGGCGGCCGAGCAGTTCCCTGGCCTCTTCGCTGAGTTTGGGCATCGGCGGCTCCCCCGTCGGAACATGTGCGCCATCGGTCCCGGTTTCCCTGCCCCGCCCCTCCCGCCCCATCCTGCCGCCGGACATTTCCTGATGTGCTCTTCACCACGACGCGCGCCCCCTCCGCCGCTTTTTGCCCGCGGAACGCGAGGGATCTCCGCGCGCTTGGCCGCCCCGGCGATCGGCGGGGTTCCCTAGGATTGCGGGGCACGGGCCGGTACCTTCTTGGTGAACATCCGTTCGACCGCCGCCCGAGGGCTTCACGTGCCGACCACTGAGACTCCCGAGACCGCCCCGCCGCCCGCGCGGCTGCTGCGTCGCTGGGACCTCGGCGAGGTGTCCGCCTGCGTCCCGGTGGGCGAGGGCCGCAGCCGCCGGATCGACGCCTCCGCGGGGCGCTTCCTGCTGCGCGAGTACACGACCACCACCCGCCGGGAACTGCTGTTCCGGCACTCGGTGCTGGCGGCGCTGGCCGCGGCCGGGCTGCCGGTGCACCCGGCGGCGCCGGCCCGCGACGGCCGCACGGTGCTCCAGAGCGAGGGCCGCCGGTACGCGCTGTTCCCCTGGGCGGAGGGGCGGCGGCTGGGCGGGCTGGAACTCTCCCTCACCCAGTGCCACCGGCTCGGCGGGTTGCTCGGCCGGGTGCACGCCGAACTCGACGCGCTCACCCCGCCGGTGCAGCAGAGCCTCCTGGTGCCCACCCCGCACGCGGCCGAGGCCGTCGCCACGATCGACGGGCTGCTGGCGGCGCTGCCCGCCGACGGCGACGACTTCGACGCGCTCGCCGAGCGGCGGCTGCGCGAGCGACGGGCCCTGCTGGTCGAGCTGTCCGACCACCAGCCGCCCGAGGCCGAGATCATGGCGATGGGTCACGTCCACGGCGACTTCCACGACCGCAACCTGCTGTACGGCTGGTCGGGCTCGGTGGCCGCCGTGCTCGGCTGGGACCGGCTGCGGGTGGCGCCCCTGGCGGGCGAGCTCGTCCAGGCCGCCATCTCCCTGTTCGGGCACCCCGACGAGCGCGGGCTCGACCTCGACCGGGTGGCGGCCTTCCTCGGCGGGCACGCCGAGGAGCTTCCGCTCGACCCCGGGCAGATCTGCTCGGCGGTGCACCGGCTGTGGTGGGAGCGACTGTGCGACTTCCGGCCGCTGCGGCGGCGCTACCTCGACCACGACCGGTCCAGCGACCACCTCTTCCCCGGGGCGGCGGCGCTGGTCGAGTGGTGGACGCCCCGCCTGGACCTCACCCTCGACGTCTTCGCCCGCCCGTACAGCTCCGCCTCCTGAGCCGGGGGAGCGCGCGGAGCGGGCCGTGCGGAACGAGCGGGCCGCGCCGTGCACGAGCGAGGCGAAGGAGGCCGTACGCGCGCCTCCCGAAAAGCCCCGGCAACCGGGACGAAACGGTTGTTCTCGCAGGTGGTACCGGGCCACCATGAGGGCGGAGGGCTGATACGTGTCGTCACCGTTCCACCGGATGTACTCACCCCCCGAGCCGCCCGCCGCACAGCGGCGGCGCAGCCGGGGCCGCGGTGTGGCGATCGCGGCCGCCGCCGTGGTCCTGGCCGGCGCGGTGGCGGCCGGCCTGCTGTTACGAACTTCCGCCCCAGGGGCGACCACCACGCGGGCGCGCCCGGCCGCCCCCGCCCCCGCCTCGGCCCCGGCCGCACGACGGCAGGTGACCGTGGTCCCCTACACCGGCCCGACCGCCCGGATCTCCGACGAGGCCGCCGACCGGCGCCGGCTCACGGTGGAGGAGGTCTTCCCGTCCGGCCGGTTCACCCTGGACGGGAGGGCGTACACCCGGGACAAGGCGGCCTCGACCCCGCGCTGCGAGTGGACCGCGCGCGGACCGCTGGCCGCGGCGCTCGCCGAGCAGGGCTGCGGCCTGGTGGTGCGGGCCACCTTCGTCGACGCCGACCGGCGGCACGCCGTCACCGCCGGGGTGGCGGTCCTGCCCACCGCTGCGGCGGCCCGGGCCGTGAGCGTGCTGGGCGACCCGGCCGAGCGCACCTGGTTCCGCGGCATGCGGGGCCGGACGGCCGAGAACATCGACGAGGCCCTCGGGCGTGCGGCCCTGTCGGTGCGGGGCCGGTACGTCGTCTACGCGTACGCCACCCGCTACGACGGCCGCCCGCCCGGCCCCGAACTCGCCGGCCTCGCCGCGCGCTTCGTCGGGCACGCCGCCCGCCCGCTGGACCGGCGCGCCGCGGGCCGAGCCTCCTGAGGCCTCCTGAGGCCCCCTGCAGCCCCGGATTCCGTCGTACCGGGGCGGTAGGACGGCGGGCGGGAGACACGCCGCCCACCGAAAGGCTGGAAAACCCTGGAATCGTCAGGAAGATCAGATAACCTCCGGGCCATGCGGGAGTCGCCCGACGCGCTGGAGGAGCGCATCGCCGAACTGCGCGGGGCCGTCCGGCGCGCGGTGGCCGGCGGCGACCGGCGGCAGGCGCGGACGCTCCGGGCCAGGCTGCGCGAGGCCGAACGGGCCTGGGACCGGGCGGTGGTCGGCGAACCCGAGCCGGCGCCCGCCGCGGCTCCCCCGGACCGCTCGGTGCGGGTACCGGCCCGCGAGCACGTGCACCACGCGCTGACCCTGCTCGGCGGCCCGGCCGCACCCAAGCTGATCCTCGCGGTGCACGATGCGTTCTTCCCCGGGCCGCTCGGCAACTCGCGGATCAGCAGCCTGCGCCGCGACGAGGAGCGTTCCTTCCGCGGCTCCCCCTACGCCCGGCCGTACTATGTGTGCGCGGCGCTGACCGCGGACCTGCTGGCCCCCGCCCGGGGGCTGCTGGCGATCAGCACCTGGCCGCTGGAGCGGCGGATGGTCGGCCCGCTCAGCCCGCGCACCGACTTCCTCACCGCCGCCCTGCGGATCGCCGAGCACCTGGAACGGCTGGGCGACGTGCCCACCCCCGGGGCGCGGCGGCTGCTGTGGCGGTTCGCCGCCAACATCCCCGGTGCCGCCGCCGACCCGGGCGCCGCGCAACCGGCCGGGCTGGCCGCCGCCGCGCGCGCGGAACTCCAGGTCCACGCCGAGGCCGACGCCGCGCACCGGGCCACCGCCGCCCGGCGCGCGCTGGACCGGCTCGACGAGGCCGAGCAACTGTTCGGCGCCCGGCTCACTGCGGTCCGACGGCGCACCGGCACCCACGGAAAGACAGAAACGGAACCATCGACGTGACCGACCTGGCCGCACGACTCGACCGGCTGCGCGGGGCCGCGCAGCCGCGCAACCACGACGCCCGGACGATCGCGGCGCTGACCTCCAACCCGGGCTGCGCCCGGCGCGGGGTGCTGGACGCCGCCGGGATCGACAAAGACGCGATCGCCGCGGAGCTGGGGTTCGCCGCCCCGTTCGGCCAGTCCCAGTTCGCGATCACCCGGGGCAACGTGTTCGAGGCCCAGGTGAAGGCCGACGGGTGCGCCGAGTTGCTGAGCCTGCTGCGCGACCGGCTGGGGCTGTCGATCCCCGAGGTCGCCTACGACGACCTGGGCGTGGTCGGCGGCAACGAGAGCCGCAAGGTGCGGCATGCCCGCACCCGGCAGCTCTTCGCCCGGGCGCTGGGCGAGGGGCCTGGCACGCTCTTCGACCACCCGTTGCTGCGGCTGGACATCGCCGGCCAGCCCGCCTATCTGGAGCCCGACGTCATCGCGTTCCAGTTCGAGGGCCGGTTCCACATCATCGAGATCAAGTCGTTCGCGATGATCGACGGTCAGGCCGACCCGGCGCAGGTGGCCTCGGCCGCCCGGCAGTCGGCGGTGTACGTGCTGGCGCTGCGCCGGCTGCTGACCGAGCTGGGACACGACGAGGACACCGTCTCGCACGAGGTGGTGCTGGTCTGCCCGGAGAACTTCTCCAACCGGCCCACGGCCACCTTCCTGGACGTGCGCCCGCAGCTCGCCGTGCTGCGCCGGCAGCTCGCCCGGCTAACCGGCATCGACAGGATCGTCGCGGAGCTGCCGGCGGACCTGACCTTCGAGCCCGGCGCGGGGCTGGCCGGCGCGGTGCGCAGCGTCGAGGCCCGGTACTCGCCCGACTGCGTGTCGGGCTGCGAGATGGCCCTCTTCTGCCGGGACGAGGCGCGGGCCTGCGGCTCCACCGGAGCGCTGGGCCGGTCGATCCGCGACGACCTGGGCGGCGTCGACTCCATCGCCACCGCGCTGGCCCTCGCCGACGGCTCGCTGGAGCCCGCCGAGGAGCTGGCCGAGACCGCGGCCGGCCTGCGCCTGGCCGCCCGCCTGCGCCGCGAGGCCCTGGGCGCCGCCTCGTGACCGTCCCGGTGCGAGAGGCGACGGCGTGAGCGCGCTGGGGGCGCTGGCCCGGCTGGAGGCGGTGGCGGCCGGGCGGGCGGTGCCGGTGGCGACCGTCCGGCACTGCCACCTGTCGGAACGGCCGCTGGTGATCGTGCCATTGCGGCTCGCCGGGGAGGCGGTGGCGCCGCTGGCCGCGATGGTCGGCACCGACCCGGAGCGGCCCCGGCTGCTGTTCGTCCCGCAGCCGCGCAACCGCGACCTGCGTTTCCGCTTCGCCGCGGAGCTCGCCGAGGTGGTGCTGGGCCGGATCGAGGAGTGCCGGACGGCCGTGGAGGAACTGCCGCCGGCCAAGGACGGGACGGAGCGCGTCCGGTACGGCGAGGCCCCGCAGATCATCGTGCCGAACCAGGCCGGGGTGGGGTTCCTGCGGATGCTCGGCCGGTCCACCCGGTTCCGCCGCACCGACGGCCCGTACCCGGTGGACCCGGCGGTGCCGATGCTGGGCCGCTGGCTGACCTGGTTCGCCGACCGGTACGAGCGTCCCGGCGCCGCGCTGCTGCTCGCCATGACCGAGACGCTGCGGTTGCACTGGGCCAGCGGGCAGAGCTCGCTGGAGGACGGCAACCTGGCGGCGCTGCTGGGCTGGATCGACCCGCCCGAGGGACTGACCGGGCCGCAGGCCGCGGCGCTGGCGGAGGACCCGGTGGCCTCTCCCCCGGCCGGGCCCGCCACCGATCCCTCGTTCGACAACGAGGTGCTGGCCCCGGCGATCGCCGGCTACGACGAGGCCGCCGACGAGACCGGCCTGTCCCATGCCAAGGAGCGGCTGCGCACGGTGCTGTCCTCCCAGCTCGTCCCCACCTGGGAGCTGATGTGGCGGGCGATCGGCCTGCTGCGCGCACTGCCCGAGGGGGCGAACGTGGCCGCCCGCCACGACCGCGACCGCGACTCCTTCACCTGGTACGCGGAGACGTTCGAGGAGGGGTTCCCGCAGGCCCGCCGCGACGACGCGGTCAACGCCGCGCGGCGGCTGCACGACCTGGAGCGCGCGCAGGAGTCCTACGACGCGCAGCGGGCGTTCGACGACCCGCTGGTGATGGCCGAGTACCGGCTCACCGGCGAGGCGTTCGGCGGTGTGGTGACCGAGTGCCTGCCGACCCGGCTGGACGAGACCGGCAAGAAGCCGAAGCTGCGGCCCTGGCTGCGGGTCCGGACCGGCGACCCCGTCCGGCTGGAGCCGGGACGCGCGGTGTGCAGCGCGGCGCGGCCGGGGCTGAAAGGCCGGATCGTGGAGGTCGCGGCGGGCGAGGTGCTGGTGGAGCTGACCGGCGGGATGGGCCGGAAGCTGACCCCCGAGCCCGGCAGCGTGCCCGAGGTCGGTGACCGGGTGTGCTTCACCTCCCTGGGCACCGACTCAGCCCGGGGCCGGCCGAACTTCCCCGAGCGGGAGCAGACGCCGTGGACGCACGGCGGTCCCCCGGCCGAGTACGTCCCCACCGACGAGGACGCCCAGGAGGCGTGGTCGTGACCTTCGATCCGGGCGCCGAGGCCGGGCGGGTCGTCGACGCGGTGCTGGCCGACCTGGCCGCGGGACACCGCGGGGTGGTGGTCGACTCGCCGCCCGGCGCCGGGAAGTCCACGCTGGTGGTGCGGGCCGCCGCGCACCTGGCCGGGGCCGGCGAGCGGCTGATGATCGTCGCCCAGACCAACGAGCAGGTCGACGACCTGATCGACCGGATCGCCACCGGGCATCCGGAGCTGGCGCTGGGCCGGCTGTCGGCCGCCGGTTACGCGCCCTCGGCCCGGGTCGCGGCGCACCCGGCGGTGCGGATCGCGCAGAAGGCCGCCGACCTGGACGAGCATTCGGTGGTGATCGCCACCGCGGCGAAGTGGGCGACCCTGGCGGAAGGGTCGTGGCCGTGGGCGATCGTCGACGAGGCGTACCAGATGCGCTCGGACATGCTGCTGCGGCTGGCGGGGCGGTTCGAGCGGGCGCTGTTCGTCGGTGACCCCGGGCAGCTCGACCCGTTCTCCACGGTGGAGGTGGAGCGCTGGGCCGGCCTGTCCTGGGATCCGCTGCGCAGCGCCGTGTCGGTGCTGCTCGCGCACAACCCCGAACTGCCGGTGCACCGGCTGCCGGTCTCGTGGCGGCTGCCCGCCTCGGCCGCCCCGGTGGTGTCGGAGGCGTTCTACCCGTTCACCGGGTTCCGGGCCGGGACGGCCCCGGGCGACCGGCGGCTGGAGTTCTCCGCCCGCGGTATGGGCACCCCGCACGACCGGGCGCTGGACGAGGCGGCCGCGACCGGCTGGGCGCTGCTGGAACTGCCGGCCCGGCACACCGTGCGCACCGACTCCGAGGCCGTCCGGGCCACCGCGGCGCTGGCCGTGCGGCTGTTGCAGCGCGGCGGGGTGGCGCATTCGGAGCGGGGCACCGCGCCGGTGGACGCCGCCCGGATCGCGGTCGGCGCGGCCCACCGCGATCAGGTGACCGCGCTGCGGGCGGCGCTCGGCCCGGCCGGGGCGGGCGTCACCGTCGACACGGCCAACCGGCTGCAGGGCCGGGAGTACGACGTGACCGTGGTGCTGCATCCGCTGTCGGGGCGCCGGGACGCCACCGCGTTCCACTTGGAGTCGGGGCGGCTGTGCGTGCTCGCCTCGCGGCACCGGCATGCCTGCGTGGTGGTCGCCCGGGCCGGGATCCCGGAGCTGCTCGACGCCCACCCGTCCGCGGAACCGGTGCACCTGAACGTTCCGGTGCGCTTCCCCGACGGCTGGGAGGCCAACCAGGCGATCCTCGCCCACCTGGCGGAGCACCGTGTGCGTGCGTGAGCGGGGCGGCCCCGCCGCGGGGTTCCGCTCCGCTCACTGGCCGGCCTACCGGCTGGCGTAGACGCTTTCCACGAACTCGGCGAGCTTGTCCTCGGGCAGGCTCCGGGCCAGGTCGGCCTCACTGATCATGCCGACCAGCCGCTTGTTCTCCAGCACCGGGACCCGGCGGATCTGCCTCCGTTCCATCATCTGCACGACCTTTTCGGCGTCGTCGTTGGCGTTCACGCACTGCGGCGCGCCCTGGGCGAGCTCGCCGGCCATCGCGTCCGCGGGGTTCTTGCCCTCGGCGATGCACTTGATGACGATGTCCCGGTCGGTGATGATCCCCTTCAGCCGGTCGTCCTCGCCGCAGATCGGCAGTGCCCCCACTCCCAGGTCGCGCATCATCCGTGCGGCCGAGAGCAGGCTCTCGCTCTCTCCGACGCACTGCGCGCCCTCGTGCATGATCTCTCGTGCAGTGGTCATGTCCCCTCCTTCGGTCTCTCCCTCGACCCTGTTCCCCTTTTCCCACCCATCCCACCTTTTCCTGACATCAGCCTTGTACCAGGTCATAGGGGGTATTCCTGGCGGTAATCGGCCGAGTCGTTCCCATGACCGAGCGGCCGGAGGGATTGCGTCCCGGTGGGTTCTGGTATGCGGTTAGGGTGACGACTAGGTCCGGCACTGCGTGGAAGCGGGAGGGACATGAACGACCTCGGTTTCATCTGCGCCCGCTGCGAGGGCGAGGTTCAGGACGTCACGCACGGCCGGGAGAACGAGCTCGAAGGCGTCGGCTACCGGCACGACCGGCGGGTCGAGCCCTGGGACCACGAGCTCGAACTCGCCGTCGGAGAGCCGATCGAGAGCGAGCCCGCCTGCGACTTCTGCGCGGCCACCGACCCGCGGTGGCTGTACTACCCGAGCTTCGACGCCGAGGACGACGAGACCTTCGAGGTCGAGCTCGACGTCACCGGGCTGTCCCCCGACGACACCGCCGGGGCCGTGCTGAACGTGCTGTACCCCTGGTACGCCTGCGACACGTGCTCGGTACTGGTGGCCGACCGCAACCTCAACGGCCTCGTCGACCGGGCGCTCCGGCTGACCCCCGTGCCGCCCGAAGGGCGGCTCGACGAGAAGGCCGTCCGGACCCGGCTGACGGGGGCCTTCTCGGTCTTCCTGTCCACCCGCCCGGGCCGGCCGCAACCGTCCCGGGCCCTCTGACCCCGAAAACCCGTGCTCCACCGATCTTCGAGCCGGTAGCGTGCCCGAATGACCGTTCACCAGGAGGACTCCGGGCAGACCGACCGAATCGCCGGGGTGCTGCTCGGTGCGGCCTGCGGCGACGCGCTCGGCGTGCCCTACGAGTTCGCCACCCCGCCCGGCCCGGACGAGGCACCCGAGATGATCGGTGGCGGGCTCGGGCCCTACGCCCCCGGGGAGTACAGCGACGACACCCAGATGGCGGTGTGCATCGCCCGGGTCGCGGCCTCCGGGGCCGACCTGCGCGAGGAATCCGCGCTCGACGCCGTCGCCACCGGGTTCCTGGAATGGTTGCGCGAGGGCGCCAGCGACGTCGGCATGCAGACCCGCCGGGTACTGGAGGGCGCCCTGGCGGCCGGCTCCCGGCCCCCGGCACTGACCATGCGCACCATCACCGCCACGCTGCACGAGAAGACCGGCCGGACCGCGGGCAACGGCTCACTGATGCGGACCGGCGTGGTGGGCCTCAACCACCTGGCCGACCCGGTCGCGACAGCCGAGGCGGCCCGCGCGGTCAGCGAACTCACCCACTTCGACCCGCTGGCCGGAGACGCGTGCGTGCTGTGGTGCGAGGGCGTACGGCAAGCGGTGCTCGACGGCACCTTCGACGGAGTACGGGCCGGACTGGACCTACTGCCGCCCGAGCGCCGCGACCGCTGGGCCGACTGGCTGACCGAGGCCGAGTCCCGGCCACCCGGCGACTTCATCCCGAACGGCTTCGTGGTGCAAGCCCTCCAGGCCGCCTGGTCCTCGATCACGCACACCCCCGGCACCGGCACGGAACACCTGGTGGCGGCACTGGCCACGGCCGTACGGATCGGCGACGACACCGACACCGTGGCGGCGATCGCCGGAGCGCTGCTGGGCGCCCGGTGGGGCGCGAGCGCCATCCCGGCGCACTGGCGGCGATCCGTCCACGGCTGGCCCGGCCTGGTCGCCGAAGATCTCATCGACCTAGCCCGTAGAGTCTAAGTTTGCTTGGCGCGCAGGGTTTAATTGGCTCGCTTCGCTCGCTTGTCGCGGCGCCTTCGGCGCGCCGTCTTCCCTCGTCGTGGTGAAGATCGCTCGTACCTCACGATCTTCACCACTCCTCAGTCCAGACGACGCGGGCGCCGCTCCCTTTCGCCTCGCTGCGCATCGGCACCTGTCTCGTCCGGCCGGGGGCGCACGACCCCTCAGCATCCAAGGCGCCATAGCGCGCCAACTGAAGGATCAGCTGGCGGGTGCAGTCGTGCCGGTGCTGAATCAGGGGCGGACGTAGAGCGGGTCGTCCCGGAGCGGGTCGTCTCGGTCGGGGGCGCCGTTGGGTGGTGGGGGGCTGCCCAGCGGGGAGGGCTGGGGGGTCGGGGGGTGGCTGGGCGGAGGTGCGGGCGGGGCGCCGAACGGGATGGCGGGGGTGGGTGCGGGCGGCGGGGGGCTGCCCAGCGGGGATCCGGCGGGGCGGGCCAGATCGCCTGGCAGGGGGGATCCGGCGGGGCGGGTGGGGGCGCCTGACGGTGGGGGGGCGCCGTGGCGGGCCAGGTCGCCCGGGAGGGGGGATCCGGTGGGGCGGGCGTGGGCGCCCGGTGGGGGGCTGCCGGGGACCACGTTGGAGGACAGGCTGTTGTGGGTCAGGTTGTCGATCTGGCGGCGGGCGCGGTCGGCCTCGGCCCGGGCCGCGTCGCGTTCCTCGGCCAGCGCGAGCAGCGCCGACTGGAGTTCGGCGACGGTCTGGCCGAGGCGGCGCGTCTGGGCGGACTCCTCGGTCAGCCGGGTGGTGAGCTGGTCGCGTTCGGCCATCGCCTGCTGGATCCGGGCCAGCAGGGCGTCGCGCTCGGCGGCCGCCTCGGCGCGCAGCGCGCTCGTCCGGGCCGCGTCGGCCTCCAACTCGGCCTTGACCCGCAGCACCTCGGACCGCTCGGCATCGGCCTGGGCGACCGCCTGGACGGCCTGCTGCCGCTGCGCCTCGGCGTCGCGCATCGCGGCGCGCAGTTCCTCCGCGTTCTGGCGGGCCGCCGACAGCTCCGCGCGCAGCGTCTCCACCGCGCTCTCCGCCTCGGCGGTCCTGGCGTGCAGGGAGACGAGTTCGGTCCGGGCGGACTCCATGCCGCCCAGCAATTCGGCCTCCCGGGCGGCGACCCGGTCACGCTCGCTCTCGGCGGCCTGCTTCGTGGTCATCGCCTGCTGGGCTATCTGGTGCGCCTCCTCCCAGGCGCGCTGGGCGGCGTCCCGCTTGGCGGTGGCGCGCTTGGCCTCCTCGCGGGCGCGGGCGGCCTCCTGCTCGGCGTTCTCGGCACGGGTCCGCGCCGAGGCGGCCTCGCGCCAGGCGTCCTCGGCCTGCCGGTGCGAGGCGTCGCGCTCGCTCTGCGCGACCGCCAGATGCTGGGCGGCCTCCGCGCGCACCTCGGCGATCTGCCGCTCCACACCGGAGACGCTCAGCTCGGAGGTCAGCGCGCCGGCCAGCACATCGGCCATGCTCTCCAGCCGCTCGACCATCTCCCAGGTCCAGGCGACCTGCCCGGTCAGCCCGGGGGCGCCCCGGCCCCGCTCGCGCTGCTCCCGGGCGGAGCGCTCGCAGGCCCCGTCATTGTCCTGGCAGTAGCGGACCGTACGGACCCCGCCCACCTGCTGCGGCACCGGACGCCCGCAGTTGGCGCACGGCCACACCGTGACCGGGTCGCCCAGCCGGGCAACCGTGCCCTCGGCGTTCTCGGGCCGGGCCCATTCACCCGGCGGGGTGGAGCCGGGATCTTCCCCCTGTGCATTCACTTCAGTCACACCACTTATGTCGACCTGCTGACCGTCTGACATGGTAGGCACCCTACGCCTTGATAACAGGATGGCCCCGGGTACTTCCGTGAAACCTGTTAGCTGCTTATACTCTGCGCGCTCGAGTTATGGCATCGCGTACAAGACACGGCACCCACGGGGATGAACGCCATGAGACGCCCGGCCCGGCTCACCGGAACTCGGCCATGGCCTTGCGGATGCGCTTGTCGGAGACCGGATGCCGGGTGCCGAGCTGCTGGGCGAAGTAGCTGACCCGCAGTTCCTCCAGCATCCAGCCGATCCGGCGCACCTCCTCCTCGTCCCGGCGAGCCGGGATCAACCGCGCCACGAACCGCTCGTACTCCTGCTCGACCACCGCGGCCTGGGCCATCAGCTGCCGGTCACGGCCGGGGCTCTCGGGCAGCTTGTCCAGCCGGACCTCCAGGGCGCGCAGGTAGCGCAGCAGGTCGGGCAGGCGGCCCCAGCCGGTCCCGGTCACGAAGCCGGGATGGACCAACCGGTCGAGCCGGGCGCGGACGTCGGTGAGCGACGGCACCAGGGTGAGGCTGGCGGTGCCGCGCAGCCGGCGGTCGATGCCGTGGGCGACGGCCAGCGCCCGCCCCGTCTGGGCCACGACCGCCGCGGTGGCGTCGGCCAGCCCGGACCGGACGTGGTCGCGCAGCCGGGCGAAGCCCGCCTCGTCCCAGACCGGGCCGCCCGCCTCGGCCATCAGGTGGTCGGCGGCGCACGCCAGGCAGTCGTCCAGCAGTTTCTGCACCGAGCCGTACGGGTTGTGGCTGAGCGCCAGCTTGGCCTGGTTGGTCAACCCCGACTGGACGAGCTTGAGGGGCGACGGGCTGGTCAGCAGGAGCAGCCGGCGGGTGCCCGCCCACATCGCCCGGCGCTGGTCGGCCTCGGTGGCGAACATGCGCACCGCCACGCTGTCGCCCTCGTCGGCCAGCGCCGGATACGCCTTGACCGCGCCGCGCTCGAAGGTGCGCGGCAGGGTGCCGATGCTCCACTCCGTCAGCCCGCCGCGCTCGACGCTGTCGGCGGCGGCCGACAGGGTGGAGCGCACCTTGGTCTGCAGCCGCCGCTTGAGCGCCTGCAGGGAGGTGTCCTCGCCCAGGGTGCGCGAGCCGTCCACCACCCGGAAGGTCACCTTCAGGTGATCGGGGAGCCGGCCGAAGTCCCAGTTCTCCCGGGCGACGGTCACCCCGGTCATCGCGCGCAGTTCGCGTTCGAGGGCGTCCAGCAGCGGTTCGGTGCGCGGCCGCACCCGGGCCAGCACCTTGCCGGCCACGTCGGGGGCGGGAACGAAGTTGACCCGCAACTGCTTGGGCAGCGACCGGATCAGTTCGGTGACCAGTTCCGCCCGCAGCCCGGGGATCTGCCAGTCGAAGCCGGCGGCGGTCACCTGGTTGAGGACGCGCAGCGGGATGTGCACGGTCACGCCGTCGGCCTCGCTGCCCGGCTCGAACTGGTAGGTCAGCTTCAGCCGCAGCGGCCCCTGCTGCCAGAAGTCGGGGTAGTCGGCCTCGCTGACGTCGCCGGCCGACTCGTTGATGAGCATCGACTTCTCGAAGCTCAGCAGGTCGGGGGCGGCGCGGCGGGCCTGCTTCCACCAGGAGTCGAAGTGCCGTCCGGAGACCACGTCGGCGGGGACGCGCTCGTCGTAGAAGTCGAACAGCGTCTCGTCGTCCACCAGGATGTCGCGGCGCCGGGCCCGGTGCTCCAGGTCCTCGACCTCCTCCAGCAGCGCCCGGTTCTCGTGGAAGAAGGCATGCCGGGTCTCCCAGTCGCCCTCCACCAGGGCGTGCCGCAGGAACAGCTCGCGGGACGTCCCTGGGTCGATCCGCCCGTAGTTGACGCGGCGTTGCGCGACGATCGGCACCCCGTACAGGGTGACCCGCTCGTACGCCATCACCGCCGCCTGTTTCTTCGACCAGTGCGGTTCGCTGTACTGGCGCTTGACCAGATGCTGGGCGAGGGGCTCCACCCACTCGGGCTCGATCCGGGCGTTGATGCGCCCCCACAGCCGGGAGGTCTCCACCAGCTCGGCCGACATCACCCAGCGGGGCGGCTTCTTGAACAGGGCCGAGCCGGGGAAGACCGCGAACCGGGCGCCGCGGGCGCCGGCGTACTCGCGCTTCTCCGGGTCCATCAGGCCGATGTGCGACAGCAGGCCGGGCAGCAGCGACAGGTGGACCTTGTCCGGGGCGGCGTCGACGGTGTTGTCGGTGACGCCGAGGTTCTTGGCCACCTGGCGGAGCTGGGCGTGCAGGTCCTGCCACTCGCGGACGCGCAGGTAGTGCAGGAACTCGTTCTTACACATCCGCCGGAACTGGCTCGACGACAACTCGCGCTGCCGCTCCCGCAGGTGGTTCCACAGGTTCAGGTAGGCCAGGAAGTCGGAGGTGGGGTCGGCGAAGCGGCGGTGCCGCTCGTCGGCGGCCTGCTGGTGCTCGGCGGGGCGCTCGCGCGGGTCCTGGATCGACAGCGCGGCGGCGATGACCAGCACCTCGCGCACGCAGCCGTTGTCGTCGGCGGCCAGGATCATCCGGGCCAGCCGGGGATCGACGGGCAGCTGGGCCAGCTTGCGGCCGAGCGGGGTCAGCCGTTTGCGGGGGTCCTGCTCCTTGGGGTCGAGCGCGCCCAGCTCGTGCAGCAGGTCGACGCCGTCCTTGATGTTGCGCCGGTCGGGCGGCTCCACGAACGGGAACTCGGCGATCTCGCCCAGCCCCAGCGAGATCATCTGCAGGATGACCGAGGCCAGGTTGGTGCGCAGGATCTCGGGGTCGGTGAACTCCGGCCGGGACAGGAAGTCCTCTTCGTCGTACAACCGGATGCAGATGCCCTCGGAGACCCGCCCGCACCGGCCCTTGCGCTGGTCGGCGGAGGCCCGGGAGATCGCCTCGATGGGCAGCCGCTGCACCTTGAGCCGGTGGCTGTAGCGGGAGATCCGCGCGGTGCCCGCGTCGATCACGTACTTGATGCCGGGGACGGTCAGCGAGGTCTCGGCGACGTTGGTGGCCAGCACGACCCGGCGGCCGCGGTGCCGCTGGAAGACCCGGTGCTGGTCGGCGGACGACAGCCGGGCGAACAGGGGCAGCACCTCCACCGCGGGTGCCGCGCCCGGCCGGTTGAGCCGCTTGTTCAGCGCGTCGGCGGTGTCGCGGATCTCCCGCTCGCCGCTGAGGAAGACCAGGATGTCGCCGGGGCCCTCCGCGGTCAGCTCGTCCACCGCGCCGAGGATCGACTGGACCTGGTCCGCGTCCTCCTCCGGCGGGCGGTAGCGCACCTCGACCGGGTAGGTGCGGCCGGACACCTCGACGATCGGTGCGCCGCCGAAGTGCCGGGAGAACCGCTCGGGGTCGATGGTCGCCGAGGTGATGATCACCTTGAGGTCGGGGCGGCGGGGCAGGATCTCCTTGAGGTAGCCCAGGATGAAGTCGATGTTGAGGCTGCGCTCGTGCGCCTCGTCGATGATCAGAGTGTCGTAGCGGCGCAGCAGCCGGTCGTGCTGGATCTCGGCCAGCAGGATGCCGTCGGTCATCAGCTTGACCAGCGTGTCGTCGCCGGAATGGTCGGTGAAGCGGACCTTGTAGCCGACGGCGTCGCCGAGTTCGGTGCCCAGTTCCTCGGCGATGCGCTCGGCCACCGTGCGGGCGGCCAGCCGGCGTGGCTGGGTGTGGCCGACGACGCCGGTGACGCCCCGGCCCAGTTCCAGGCAGATCTTGGGGATCTGGGTGGTCTTGCCCGAGCCCGTCTCACCAGCGACGATCACCACCTGGTGGTCGCGGATGGCCGCGGCGATGTCGTCCTTCTTCTGGCTGACCGGCAGCTCTTCGGGGTAGGTGATCTCGGGCACGGCCGCACGGCGGTTCGCGACACGGCGCTCGGCCGCGTCGACCTCCGTGGTGATCTGGGCGAGGATCGCTCGCTTCCTGGCCGCGTCCCGGATCTTGCGTGCGCCGTCGAGGCGCCGCCCCAGCCGGTGCCGGTCGTGCGGCATCAACCCGGTCAGGCGTTCGTTCAGCGGGGCGTTCACAGGTGGGGTTCCCATTGCGCTGCAAGGATAGGTACTCGCCGGGACCGACCCGTCATCGGACACGGCGACCTTCCGACGCTAGTCCCCCACCCCCGCCCGGCGCGATCCGTTTTCCGCCGGTCAGCCGGCGGCGCGGCCGATCTGGCGGGCGAGCCCGGTCACCCGGGTGGCCGCGGCCTGGAAGGGGCTTCCGGCGGGCTGCAGGGTCAGCAGCACCAGGACGTACCGGTCGCCCTGGCCGAAGGTGCCGGTGGTGTGCAGGACCGGGCGGCCCAGCCCCAGGTCGGGGGCCGCCACCGGGTGGAAGGCGGGACCGCCGCCGGCGGCGGGACTCACCCCGGGGGCGCGGGGCCCGGTGCAGGGGACGGCGGGGACGTCGCCGAAGCCGGACCACCCCTGCTTGACCGCCCACGGCCGGGGCAGCGCCCGGGGCACGCCGAAGTACTGGTCGAACCGGTCGACCCCGCACTGGGTGGCCTGGTGCAGCTGGGTCATGATGAACGTGCGGGCCGGGCGCGGCGCCCGCTCCAGCAGGTAGCGGTAGGTCCGGGCGATGTCCAGCGCGCTGATGGCGGTGTACCCCCAGAACCCCGGCTTGTCGGCCGGGGGCGGCGCGGTGTCGGTGAGCCCGATCCGGGCGCGCATCCGGCCGATGATCGCGCCCTGGCCGCCCCGCCGCCACAGCAGGGTGGCGGCCCGGTCGTCGCTGGAGCGCAGCATCGGCCGCAGCATCGCCGCGTCGGCCGCCGGGACGGGGGCGGACGCGGGCCGCGCGGCGAAGTAGTCCAGCGCGATCAGCACCTTGACCACGGACGCCGACCGCATGGTCCGGCGCTCGTTCCCGCGCAGCACCACCCGCCGGGTCTGCCGGTCGTACAGCACGTACCCCGCGGTCACCCCGGCCGGCACCCGGGGCGCCCGCACCGCCGGGCGGGTCGGCGCGGGAGTCGGCGCGGCGGAAGCGGAAGTGGGCGCCGCCGGCTCGGCGGCGGGCGGCGCGCTCGCCGGGCCGAGCATTCCGCAGCCGGCGAGCAGGGGCGCCACGCCCGCCGCCACGAGCAGCCTGAAGGACCTCACCGCCTCTGCCTACCAGATCCGCCCACCCGGAGGTGGGAATCCGGCGAGGTCAGGTGCCGGGTTCGGCGTACCAGCGGGGCCGGGCGGGGCGTGGCGGGTCGACGGCGTCCAGGGCGGCGCGCAGGGCGTGCAGCGCCTCGTAGACGCGGGTCTTGACGGTTTCGACGGGCAGTCCGAGAACGCTCGCGGCCTCGTTGACGGAGCGGCGCCGGAAGTAGGTCTCGACCAGGATCTCCCGGTGCGCGGACGACAGGCTGTGCAGCGCTTGGGACACGTTCGCTGAACGCACGGGGTCCTCCCACCGTCGGCGGTGCGCCCACCCGTCCTCGAACCCGCCGGACACGTGACGGTCATCGGTGGGGTACGGGGTCGTGCGGCGCTGTGTCACCCCCTCAAGCTGGCACGCTCCCCGCCTCCGACCAAGCCTCTTATGGCGCTCTTAATCCACGACTAAGTCCCTGATATCGGAGCCCGGTGAACCCGCGACAACTCCTTACCGTTCCAGGACGTCGCCCCTGCCACGCCCCGCCGGCCCGCACCGGAGGGCTAGCGTCACGATCATGCGAGTACTGGTGACAGGATCGGCGGGTTTCATTGGATCGCACATCGTCGAGGCGCTGGCCGCGGCGGGCCACGAGGTCGTCGGGCTCGACCTGCGGGCGGCGGCCGGCACGGCCGCCGGGGACGTGCGCGACCCGGAGCGGGTCGCCCGGTGCCTGGCCGGAGCCGACGCCGTGTGCCATCAGGCGGCGATGGTCGGGCTGGGCACCGACATCCACGACCTGCCCGCCTACACTTCCGTGAACGCGTTCGGGACCGCGGTCCTGCTCTCGGAGATGGCCCGGTCCGGGGTCGGCCGGCTGCTGCTGGCCTCGTCGATGGTGGTGTACGGGGAGGGCCGCTACACCTGCCCGGAGCACGGGCCGACGCCCGCCCCGCCACGGGCCGAGGAAGATCTGGCCGCGGGCCGGTTCGAGCCCGGGTGCCCGCGGTGCGGCGCCCCGCTGGAGCCGAGCACGATCGGCGAGTCCACCGGCCTGGACCCCCGCAACGTCTACGCCGACACCAAGGTGGCCCAGGAACATCTGGCGGCCTCGTGGGCCCGGGCGACCCGCGGCCGGGTGATCGCGCTGCGCTACCACAACGTGTACGGGCCCCGGATGCCGCGCGACACCCCCTACGCCGGGGTGGCGGCCATCTTCCGGTCCGCCCTGGAGCGCGGCGCGGCGCCCGAGGTCTTCGAGGACGGGGCACAACGGCGGGACTTCGTCCACGTCCGTGACGTGGCCGCGGCCAACGTGCTCGCGCTGGAGTCGGCGTGGTCGCGCCCGTTCCGCGCGTACAACGTCGCCAGCGGCGACCCGCGCACGGTCGGCGAGATGGCCCGGGCCCTCGCCGCGGCCTGCGGCGGCCCCGACCCCGTGGTGACCGGGCAGTACCGGCTCGGCGACGTCCGCCACATCGTCGCGTCCCCTGAACGCGCCCGCCGCGAGCTCGGGTTCACCGCCGCGGTGTCCTTCGAGGCGGGCCTGGCGGAGTTCGCCCGCCGGCCGGTGAACGAACCGCGATGACCCGGATATGACCGGGCAAAACCGTCGGCCCGTCACCGCTTCGTAAGGGTCTGCCACGGGGATCCGGGCCTAGCGTCGATCGCATGACCGATGTCGTGCTGCCCTGCCTGAACGAGGCGGAGGCGCTGCCCTGGGTGCTCTCCCGGATGCCCGACGGCTTCCGGCCGATCGTGGTCGACAACGGCTCCGACGACGGATCGGCCGAGGTCGCCGCCCGGTACGGCGCGGACGTGGTCCGGGAGGCTCGGCGCGGCTTCGGCGCCGCCTGCCAGGCCGGCGTGCGGGCCGCCACCGGTGAGGTCGTGTGCTTCATGGACGCCGACGCCTCCCTGGACCCCGCCGAGTTGCCGCGGCTGGTCGCGGCGCTGGCCGGCGCCGACCTGGTGCTCGGCCGGCGGCGCCCGGTGCGCCGGTCCGCATGGCCGGTCCACGCCCGGGCCGGCAACGCCGTCCTCGCCGCGTCGCTGAACCGCCGCCATCCGGATCTGCGGGTCCGCGACCTCGGGCCGATGCGGGCGATCCGGCGCGCCAACCTGCACCCGCTCGACCTGCGCGACCCGCGGTTCGGCTACCCGCTGGAGATGGTGCTGCGGGCCGCGCAGCGCGGCTACCGGATCACCGAGATCGACGTGGCGTACCTGCCGCGGCGCGGCCGGTCCAAGGTCACCGGGACCGTCCGCGGCACCCTGCGCGCCGTCCGCGACATGCGGCGGGTGCTGGCGGCGTGAGCGCGTTCGACGTGGTGGTCATCGCCAAGGAGCCCCGGCCGCGGTATGCCAAGACCCGGCTCACCCCGCCGTACACCCCCGGCGAGGCCGCCGCGCTGGCCGAGGCCGCGCTGACCGACACGCTGGCCGCCGTGGCCGGCTCGCCCGCCGCCGTCCGGACCGTCTGCCTGGCGGGCCGGCCCGGGCCGTGGCTGCCCGCCGGTGTCCGGGTGACCGGGCAGCGCGGGGACGGGCTGGCCGAGCGGCTGGCGCACGCCTTCGACGACGCCCACGCGGGCCGGCCGGTGGTGCTGATCGGCATGGACACCCCGCAGGTGACACCCGGCCTGCTGGCCGCCGCCGGCGACGCGCTGCGCACCCACGACGCGGTGTTCGGGCCCGCCACCGACGGGGGTTTCTGGCTGCTCGGGCTGCGCGAACCCGATCCGGCGTTGCTGCGCGGCGTCCCGATGTCGCGGGCCGACACCGGCGCCCGGCAACTCGCCCGGCTGCGCGGCGCGGGCCTGGCGGTGGCGAAGGCTCCGGAGCTGACCGACGTGGACACCGCCGCCGACGCCGCACTCGTCGCGGCGCAGGCGCCCGGCGGTGCCTTCGCCGCCGCGTTCCACCGGTACCGGCGGGAGGCTCCGGCGTGATCGGCGAGCCGTACGCGGCGGCGCTGGCCGGTCGCGGAACCGCCGAGATCGAGTCGGCGGACGGCCGGCGCCGGCCGCTGCGGGTGGCGGACTGGCTGCGCGCCCGGCCCGGGGACGCGGGCCTGCTGCTGCGGTGCTCCGGGGCGACCCTGGACGTCGGCTCCGGGCCGGGCCGGCTCACCGTCGCGCTGGCCGAGCTCGGCCTGCCCTCGCTCGGCATCGACGTGACCCCGTACGCGGTCGAGATGACCCGCGCGGCGGGCGGGCTGGCACTGCACCGGGACGTTTTCGACCGGGTCCCCGGCACCGGGCGGTGGCGGACCGTACTGCTCGCCGACGGCAACGTCGGCATCGGCGGCGATCCGGGGGCGCTGCTGCACCGGGTCGCCCAGTTGCTCGCTCCGGACGGCCGCGCGCTCGTCGAGGTCGAGCCCCGGGGCGGGCGGAGCCGGGTCGAGCGCGTCCGTCTGGTCGCCGCGGAGCGTCGCACCCCGTGGTTCGACTGGGCGCACCTGGCCCTCGACGACGCCCCGGCGCTCGCCGCCCGGTGCGGCATGCGCCTGACCGACCACTGGGAGGAGGCCGGACGATGCTTCGCCGTCCTCGCACACCGGACCGCCGCACGACCGGCCGGCTGAACAGCCCCGGGATCCGGCGGTCGCTCGGCCGGGCGAGCACCGTCCCGGCCACGGTCGGCGACCGGTTCACCAGCGCGCTGCACGGCGAGCGGGTCGCGGCCTGGCTCGGTGTCTGGCTGGGCATCAGCTTCACGGTCGCGTTCGTCACCGGGCTGATCAGCCATTTCATGCAGCACCCACCCGGCTGGGCCGCCTGGCCGGCGCGCCCGGTGGGCCTCTACCGGTTCACCCAGGGACTGCACGTGATCGGCGGGCTGGCGACCGTCCCGCTGCTGCTGGCCAAGCTCTGGACGGTCTACCCGAAGCTCTGGCGGTGGCCGCCGTTCCGCTCCCCCAGGCACGCGGTCGGGCGCGGCCTGATCTTCCTGCTGGTCGCGGGCGCGTTGTTCCAGGTCGGCACCGGCGTGCTCAACATCGCCTACTGGTACCCGTTCCCGTTCTTCTTCACCACCGCCCACTACTGGACTGCCTACGTGCTCTTCGGGGCGCTGCTCATCCACGCCGCCGACGAGTGGGCCAAGGTGCGCCGGCACGTTCCGGGCGGCTCCCTGGACCGGCCGCTCCGGCCCCGCTCGGCCGAGGACCGGACGCGGCGCGGTTTCTTCGCCTCCGTCGCGGCCGCCTGCGGGCTGGTCGCCCTCACCACGGCCGGGGAGGCGTTCACGCCGCTGGCCCGGCTGGCGGTGCTCGCGCCCCGCCGGCCCGGCGTGGGACCCCAGGGGCTGCCAGTCAACAAGTCCGCCGCGGCGGCGGGGGTCACCGCCGCCGCCGTCGATCCGGGCTGGCGGCTGGCCGTCACCGGCGACGTGGCCCGGGAGTTGTCGCTGAGCCTGGCGGAGTTGCAGGCGCTGCCGCAGCGGACGGCGCGGCTGCCGATCTCCTGCGTGGAGGGGTGGAGCGCCGAGGGGACCTGGAGCGGTGTGCGGCTGCGCGACCTGCTGCGGCGGGCCGGAGCGCCCGACGGCGCCCGGGTCCGGGTGGAGTCCCTGGAGCGGGGCGGCCGGTACCGGACCTCGACGGTCGATCCGCCGCACTGGCACGACCCGCTCACCCTGCTCGCGCTGCGGCTCAACGGTGAACCCCTCGACCTCGACCACGGCCGGCCGTGCCGGCTGATCGCCCCCAACCGGCCCGGCGTCCTGCAGACCAAGTGGGTGACCCGGCTGGTGGTGACCGCGCCATGAGGATCAGGCCGCCGGGGGCCGGTGCCCTCGTCCGCGCGGCCGGGATCGCGCTGATCGGTGTCGGCGCGGCCGGGCTGCTCGCCCACGCCGCCGACACCCGGCCCGCCGCGTGGGCGGTGTGGTTCGCCGGCGCCGCCCTCGTCCACGACCTGCTGCTGGTGCCCGCGGTCCTAGCCGTCGGGGCGGCCACCACCTGGATTCCCGGTCCTTACCGCCGGCCTGTCCAGGCCGGGCTCGCCATCGGCGGGACCGTCGCCCTGGTGGCGCTGCCCGTGGTCCTCGGGTACGGGCGGCGCCCCGACAACCCCTCCGTCCTCCCCCTGGACTACGGCGCCAACCTGCTGCTCGTCCTCGCCCTGGTCGCCGCGGCGACCGGTGCGGCGTCGGCCGCCACGTGGTGGCGGCGCCGGCGGCGGAAATCCCGGGGCCGGTCACCACTCCGATAGCACCAGCGCCTGGACGGCCACGGCGGTCAGCGCCTGTGCCGCCAGCCAGCCGCGGGCCGGCGGCCGGTGCAGGGCCGCGGCGACGACGATCCAGGCGGCGTACGGCACCCAGATCCGCTCGACCTCTCCCCGGGTCACCCCGGAGACGGCCAGGGCGAGCGTGCCCAGCAGCGCGGCCCCCACCAGCGGCGCGACCCCGGTGGCCCAGGCGGCGGGCACCGGGCGGCGGCGGGCGGCACGGCGGGCGGCCGCCGCCACCGCCGGCAGCGCGTACGCGACGGCGGGACCGGTCAGCAGCCCGAGCACGGCGAAGTCCGCGACCAGGAAGTAGGTGTAGGAGCGGCGGGCCGAACCCCCGCTGACGAGGTAGGTGTCGAGCGTTGCGGCCACCCCGTCGGGCCACCAGAACCCGGCCAGGGTGAAAGCGGCCGGGACCACCGCCATGCCGCCCAGCAGGACCGCGACGGCCGCCCGGCGCGGGCGCCCGACCAGCAGCACGGCCAGCGGCACCGCGAACAGCGGCAGCAGCCCGTAGCTCAGGTACGGCAGCGTGCCGAGCAGCAGCCCGCCGGCCGCGGCGGCGAGCAGGCGCCCCCGGCCCCCCCGCTCCTCGCGCCGGACCGCCAGCGCGACCAGCGCCGTCCCCCACGCCGCCACGCCGAGGAAGAAGGCGTCCATCGCGGTGGCGATCCACAGCGCGAGCGGGGCGAGCACCAGGAACGGCAGCGCCCGCCGTGCCGCCGGCTCGCCGGCCAGGCAACGGATCGTGATCGCGATGGCCGCGACCGCCGAGCCCCCCACCGCGATGATCAGGGCCGCGGCCCAGCCCGTGCCGCCGAACCCCAGGGCCTCCCAGCCCCACAGCACCAGCATCGGCAGCGGCGGGTGCCCGCGGGTGTGCACGGGGTAGGCGGGCAGCGCCTCAGTGAACGTCCGCAGCCAGTGCAGCGGGTCGGCCCGGACCGCGGCGAGCCCGGCGGGGTACTCGGTCGGAGCGTTCAGCGGGGCGGCGAGCGCGCCGGGGCCGTCGGCGGCCGCCAGCGCGACCGCCCAGCCCACGGCCGCCGCCCAGGACACCAGGAGCAGGGGACGCCAGGCCAGCCGGCGCGCCGCCACCGGGAACGCGGCGACGACCAGCGCGGCCACCGCCACCGCGGGCAGCAACTGCCAGGTGAGCAACCGGGCCTGGGCGTGCAGGGGCGGCAGGTCGTCCTCGGTCGCCAGCCCGGCCCGGCGGAGCAGGTACCCGACGATGAACGCTCCCGCGATCAGCAGAGCCCAGCAGGCCACGGCGATCCACCCGGCCCGCGGGCGGCCCGCCGAGCGGCCGGAGCCGCGCCGGGTGCTCTCACATGCGGTCACCCGCCCAACCTAGATCCGGCCGGACCCGAACCCGCCGACGCGTCACCGCCTCGTAAGGAAGTCTCAGCGGCTCGCGGCGGCCTGCCAGGTGCGCAGGAAGGACTCGGCTCCGGCGGCCATATCCCGCACGATGGGGTCGCCGGCGACCAGGCGCAGGTCCTCGATCCAGTCGGGGACCAGCCCGTAGTGGGCGACGCCGTCGGTGTTGACGTCCCAGACGCGCTGGCCGGTGCGCTGCCGGTCCAGGGTGACGCCGCCGTCGAAGGACCTGAAGGGGTAGCGGACGGGGTTGCCGGCGTTGCCGGCCCGGGGCGGTGGGAGGGCGCCCAGGCCGTTGGCGTCCAGGCCGTAGCCGTAGCCGGGGACGCCGTGCTCGTCGCGCAGGTGCTCGGTGCGGCGCCATTCCTCGGTGAACCGCTCGGAGCCGAACCCGTAGGAGGTGATCATGCCGCCCAGGGCGTAGATCCGGTGCTGGTAGGCCGGTTCCATCCAGCTGTGCGAGGACAGGACGCCCGGGTAGCCGGCGGCCTCCAGCAGGTCGAGGGTGCGGTCGGCGGCCTTGACGCTCATGTGGTCGATGTCGATCATCATGCCCCGCCGCATCATGCCCTGGAGCGCGTACTCGCCGAGCCCGGTCAGGCCGTGGACGTTGCAGTGCGGCGCGGGCGGGTACAGCGGCGGCGGGAGGAGCCCCGCGAGGAAGTCGGGGATGACTCCGCCGGGCTCGATGGGGTTGTCGTGCTCGGGGCCGGTGCAGGTGCGGGCCTGCCAGAAGCGCCCGGTGCTCAGCAGGTTGCCGAGGTTGACGATGACCCCCTGGGCGCCGGAGTCGAAGCGAACTCCGCACAGCGCGTTGTCGTACTTGTGGCACAGGAACATGCTCCGCACGCCCATCGCGTGCAGCTCGTCCAGCCTGCGGTCGATCTGTCCCCGGGTGCAGTGCGGGATGCCGAAGGTCTGGCGGCAGCCGAACGGCTCGGAGGTCTCGACGCCGAGCACCACGGCGAGTTTCCCGCCGGTGATGACCTGGCGGGCCTCGGCGGGGGTGCGCACGACCCGGAACCAGCCCCGGCCCGGCCCGCCGCTGCGCTCGTCGATGTACTCCTGCAGTTCGAGGGTCCGGCGGGCCTGGACCCGCAGGATCTCCATCTCGTCGCAGGTGTTCTGCTTGAGCGGGTAGATCTCGCACAGCTGCCGGTTGGCGACCAGCTGGTTGACCATGAGGCGGAGGCCGCCGCGCCACGCCCGCTCGACCCACTTGTGGTACGCCTGCTGGTGCGTCAGCGAGTCGGGTGCGGGCCAGTCCTCGAAGGTGGGCCAGCCGACCGGGTCGTGCGTGCCCAGCGGGGAGCCGTGCCGCAGCAGGTTCTCGATGAGGGCGAGCTCGCCGTTGGGCAGGTGGTCCGGGCAGTCCGCCAGCGCCTTGGTGATGCCCTCGGGGTGGAACGGCCGCCCGCACAGCATCCTGCCGCCGAACGCCTCGTAGGAGAACAGGTGGCTGTGCGCGTCGACGAACCCGCGGACCGAGCCGTCCGGGGCGGTGCCGGTGAACGGCTCCCCGACGGCGTTGACCTCCGATTCCGGCGGCGCCGCGCCGGCCGGGGCCTGGGCCAGGCCCACGGCGAGGGCCGCGCACAGCACCGCGGCGAGCGTTCGGATCCCGGGACGGCGACGGAACATCGCGCACCTCACAGTTCGGGGGGAACCGCCGCCCGCACTGTAAAACGGCACACGGCCGGGATCAATGAAACCTGAAAGGGTTTCGCATTTTGGGCCCCGTCCTGGCCGGTCCGGGAGATCTCCTGGACGGGGACCCCGGTGGGGTCCGGCGCGGGCGGTTCGGGATCCTCCCAGGCCGCCAGGCTGAGCAGCAACAGCAGGTGGGCCAGCACGATGATCACGGCCAGGGCCAGTGCCAGATCCCGGCCGTAGCCGCGGCTCACCCCTCGGCCAGGACCCGCTGGGCGATGGCGAAGGCGGTGTTGGCCGCCGGCACCCCGCAGTAGATCGCGGCCTGCAACAGGACCTCCTTGATCTCGTCCGGGGTGAGGCCGTTGCGGAGGGCGGCGCGGACGTGCATGGCGAGCTCGTCGTGGTGGCCGCCGGCCACCAGCGCGGTGAGGGTGATGCAGCTGCGGGTGCGGCGGTCGAGGCCGGGGCGGGTCCAGATCTCGCCCCAGGCGTACCGGGTGATGAGGTCCTGGAAGTCCGCGGTGAAGTCGGTGGTGCGGGCCGTCGCGCGGTCGACGTGGGCGTCGCCCAGCACCTCGCGGCGGACCTTCATGCCCGCGGCGTGCCGCCGCTCGTCGGGCTCGTCGGCCGGGTTCATTTCCAGTACTCCCCCAGGTGGGCCGCGAGGGCGGCGGTGAACTCGACCGGGCGTTCCAGGTTGGCCAGGTGCGCGGCGCCCGGGAGGACGGTCAGCCGGGCGCCGGGGATCCCGCCGGCGAGCGCCCGCGCCACCGGCTCCGGGACGGCGGGGTCCGCGGCGCCGGCGAGCACCAGGGTGGGTGCGGCGACCGCGGGCAGGTCTGCGGTCACGTCGTAGTCCGCGAGCGCCTCGCAGCAGGTCGCGTACCCCTCGGGGTCGATGCCGCGGATCATGGCGATCGCGGCGTCGGCCACCGCCGGGTCGGCGGCCGGGGTGAACCAGCGGCCCCGCGCCCCCTCGGCGATCCCGTCCATCCCCTGGGCGCGCACCGCGGCCGCCCGGTCGTGCCACATCGCGGGCTCGCCGAACCGGGCGGCGGAGCAGCACATCGCCAGCGCGCCGACCCGGTCGGGCACCGCCAGCGCGAGCGTGACGGAGATGGCCCCGCCCAGCGAAATGCCGGCGGCCGCGAACCGCTCGACGCCCAGCCCGTCCAGCAGGGCCAGCACGTCCCCGGCCAGGTCGGCCAGGGTGGCCGGGCCGGGGACGACCTCCGAGCCGCCGTGCCCGCGCAGGTCGTACCGGATCACCCGCCAGGACTCCGCCAGCACGGGCAACTGCGGGTCCCACAGCTCCAGCGTGCTGCCCAGCGACGGGCCCAGCACCAGCACGGGCGCCCCGTCGGGGCCGTCCACCCGGTGGTGCAGCCGCGCGGGGCGCTGCGGGGACGGGGACGTCATGGCTTCCTCCGGTGGTAGTGGGCCTGGTAGTGAGCCAGGGCCCGGTCGGTCAGCTCGGCGGCGGCCCCGGTGGTGCCGTCGAGCCCGGCGAGGCCGGCGAGCATCCGGTCGGGGTGGACGACCATACCGCCGGTCAGTTCGGCGGCGGCGTCGGCGGCACCCGCGACCAGCCGCAGGGTCTCGCGCAGCGGCTGCCACTCCGCGTGCCAGGCCCCGACCGGCCGCTCGTGCTCGCCGACCGCCGAGGCCGCCAGGACCGAGACGTAGGCGGGCACCTGGAGCGCGGCCGAACGCACCCGCACCGACAGCACCGGGTTGCGCTTGTGCGCCATGATCGAGGAACCGCCGCGCCCGGGGGCGGCGGGCTCGGCGACCTCGCCCACCTCGGTCTGCGCCAGCCAGATCACGTCGGTGGCGAGCTTGCCCAGCGCCCCCGAGGTCTCCGCCAGCGCGGCGCCCAGCCGCAGCACCGGGGCGCGCCGGGTGTGCCAGGGCAGGATGGGCTCGGCCAGGCCGAGTTCCGCCGCGTACAGCGGCAGCAGTTCGGGCCCGGCGGGCGCGGCGAGGGTCCCGGCCGCGCCACCGAGCTGGACGGGCAGCGCCCGGCGGGCCCGGTCGAGCTCCTCGCGGGCGTCCAGGCAGCCCAGCAGCCAGCCCGCCGCCTTCAGCCCGAAGGTGGTCGGCACCGCGCGCTGGCCGAGGGTGCGGGCCGGCATCGGGGTGTCGCGGTACCGGCCGGCCAGCCCGGCGAGCGCCGCCAGCGTCCGGTCGAGCGCGGCCAGGACGGGTTCCAGGGCCCGGTGCGCCACCAGCATCGTGGCGGTGTCGACGATGTCCTGGCTGGTGGCCCCGCGGTGGACGTGCCCGGCGACCGCCGGGTCCAGGGCGGCGCGCAACTCCGCCAGCAGCGGCACCACCGGGTTGCCGGTCTCCAGCGCGCGCAGCGCCAGCGCTCCGGGGTCCGGGCGCAGCCCGGCCGCCACCCGGGTGATCTCGGCGGCCGCGGCGGCGGGTACGGTGCCGGCCCGCGCCTGGGCGCGGGCCAGCGCGGCCTCGGCGTCCAGCAGCGCCCGCACCCAGGCGGCGTCGCCGGTCGAGGCGGACGCGCCGGCCCGCGCCGGCGCGAGCAGCCCCACGTCGGCGGACGGCGGGTCCGGCCGGATCTCGGGCGGCACGGGTCTCCTCTCGGCTCCGGCCCGGCCCAGCAGGCCGGGAAGGCTCAGTAGGCCAGGAAGACGGTCTCCCGCTCGCCCTGCAGGTGCACGTCGAAACGGTATTCGCCGGGCCCGGCGACGGCGGCGACCAGGGTGTCCCGGCGGGCGGGGTCGACCGCGGCCAGCAGCGGGTCCGCGGGGTCGGGGGCGAGGTAGGCGCGGGTGGCGACCGGTTTGAGCAGCCCCCGGGCGAAGACGAGCACCGCCAGGTAGGGGGCGCGGGCGGTGGTGAAGCGGTACTCCCCGTCCGCACCGGTGGGGCAGCGGCCGAAGCCGGCGTCAGGGTGCCAGATCTCCACCAGCGCGTCCGGCACCGGGTCGCCGGCGCCGTCGAGCACCCGGCCGTGCAGCACGATCGCGCCGGGCGTGCCGGGCGGCACCGTCTCCGGGCCGCCCTCGTAGGGCAGGGCGTAGTGGAAGAACGGTCCGACGGTCTGCGACGGGGTCGGCATCACTGCTCCTCGAAGGGGACGGCGTCCAGCACGATGTCCCATACGTAGCCCAGTGCCCATTCGGGCTCGGTGGTCGCCAGGTCGAAGCCGGCGATCAGCTGCTCCCGCGCCTTGACGTCCGGGATCGACTGGAAGATCGGGTCGAACGCGAACAGCGGGTCGCCGGGGAAGTACATCTGGGTGACCAGCCGCTGGGTGAAGGCCCGGCCGAACAGCGAGAAGTGGATGTGCGCGGGCCGCCAGGCGTTGGCGTGGTTGCGCCAGGGGTACGCGCCGGGCTTGATCGTGACGAACCGGTACCGGCCCGCGGCGTCGGTCAGGCAGCGTCCCGCTCCGGTGAAGTTGGGGTCGAGTGGAGCGGGGTGCCGGTCGCCGGAGTGCACGTACCGGCCGGCGGAGTTGGCCTGCCAGATCTCCACCAGCGCGTCCGGCACCGGCCGCCCGGCGCGGTCGAGCACCTGGCCGGTCACGATGATCCGCTCCCCCAGCGGCTCCCCGGCGTGGCCCCGGGTCAGGTCGCTCTCGGCGGGGTCCACGTCGGTCGAGCCGTACACCGGGCCGGTGAGCTCGACGGTCTCCGGGTCGTAGGGCACCGGCACCAGGTCCCGGGCGGGGGCGCGCAGCGTAGTGCCCCGGTAGTCGGGGTGCAGGTACGGAGGGTGGGTCATGGCCGGTGGCCTTCCGGGAACGCGGGTGGAACGGCTGGAATGTCGGCGGGGACGTCCTCGAACGGCAGGCCGACGTAGTTCTCCGCCAGCGTCGCCGCCGCCGCGTCGGAGGAGGTGACGTAGTCCAGGTAGGAGCGCTGCAGCCGCCGCCCGTAGGCGTCGTCGGAGTCGAAGGTGTGCAGCAGCGTCGTCATCCACCAGGAGAAGTGCTGGGCCCGCCAGACCCGGCGCAGGCAGGTGTCCGAGTAGCCGTCGAGCAGGTCGGTGGAGCCGGTGGCGTACCAGGCGGCCAGCGCCTCGGTGAGCAGCCGCACGTCGGCCACCGCCAGGTTGAGGCCCTTGGCCCCGGTGGGCGGCACGATGTGCGCGGCGTCGCCGGCGAGGTAGAGCCGCCCGCAGCGCATCGGCTCGGCCACGAAGCTGCGCATCGGGGTGACGCTCTTCTCGATGATCGGGCCGGTGGTCAGCGCGAACCCGGGGACGGTCTCCAGCCGGGTGCGCAGCTCGGCCCAGATCCGCTCGTCCGGCCAGTTCGCCACGGGCTCGTCCGGCGGCACCTGGAGGTAGAAGCGGCTGATCGTCGGGGAGCGCATGCTGTGCAGCGCGAATCCCCGGTCGGTCTGGGCGTAGATCAGTTCCTCGGCGGAGGGGGGCACCTGGGCGAGGACGCCGAGCCAGGCGAACGGGTAGTCCCGCTCGAAGACCGACAGCACCCCCGGCGGGATCGCGGGCCGGGACACCCCGTGGAAGCCGTCGCAGCCGGCGATCACGTCGCAGTCGAGCCGGACGCGCTCGCCGTCGGCCCGGGTGAAGGAGATCGCGGGCTTGTCCGTCTCGAAGCCGTCGGGCACCACGTCGGAGACCTCGAACAGCACCTCGCCGTCCGCGGCCAGCCGCGCGGCGATCAGGTCCTTGACCACTTCCTGCTGCCCGTACACGGTGATCGACCGGCCGGGCACCAGCCGCTCGAAGGCGATCCGATGGCCGGCGCCGCCGAAGCGCAGCTCGATCCCGTGGTGCGGCAGGCCCTCGCGGCGCATCCGGTGCCCGACCCCGGCCTCGTTCAGGACGTCGACGGTGCCCTGCTCCAGGACCCCGGCCCGGACCCGGCGCTCCACGTACTCCCGGTCGCGGGTCTCCAGCACCACCGAGGAGATGCCGCGCAGGTGCAGCAGGTGGGACAGCAGCAGGCCGGCCGGTCCGGCCCCGATGATCCCGACTTGAGTACGCATGAACGCTCCAGGACGAAGGATGTTCCGATCCTTCCCGAACGGGCGAACGCACCGTCACCGTTCCTTCCGCTCAGCGGAAGCCCGCCTCGGCGTCGAGGTCGCGGGAGAGCGCCCGGGCGGCGGTGAGCAGGGCCGGCGCCAGCAGCCGCATGTCCCCGGCGTGCCGGCGGGTGACCAGCGAGAGCGCGGCCACCACCCGCCCCCGGGACCGCACCGGGACCGCCACCGAGCGCGAGCCCAGGGACATCTCCTCGTCGGTGCCGGCCACTCCGGAGTCGCGGATCCGGGCCAGCTCGGCGCGCAGCCGGACCGGGTCGGTGATGGTGTGCGGGGTGTGCCGGTGCAGCCCGGCGGCGATCACCCGGTCGGTCAGCTCGGGCGGGCCGAAGGCCAGCAGGACCTTGCCGACGCCGGTGGCGTGCAGCGGCAGTTCGGCCGCCACCCGGGTGACGATCGGCACCGACCGCGGGCCGCGCAGCCGCTCCACGTACAGCGCCTGGTCGTCGCTCAGCACCGCGAGCTGGACGTTCTCCCGGGTGGCCGCGTACAGGTCCTCCATGTAGGGCAGGGCCAGCTCGCGCAGCTCGCGGGGCTCGGTGGCCTGGGCACCGATCCGCCACAGCCGCATGCCCACCCGGTAGGAGCCGTCGGGCAGCCGTTCCAGGAACCCGCCGCCGACCAGTTCGCCGACCAGCCGGTGCCCGGTCGACAGCGGCAGCCCGGCCCGGCGGCAGATCTCTGTTAGCGTCAGCCGCACGTCGCCGGGCAGGAACGCGGCGAGGATCGCCATCACCTTGCCCGCCACGCTGGGCGGGCTCGCCGGATCGCCCATGGGCCCCCTCCCCGGCCTGGTACCCCAGATCAATGTTCGGCAGAGTATTGACTGTCGTCAAGAAAAAGCCTAATTTCACCCCCGTCCGTGATCAGGTCGGGCGGCCACCGCCCGCATTCCAGGAGGTAGCCGCGTGCGCGATCAGGGTCTGGGTTCGTGGCCGGCCCGCCGGGCCCGGATGGCCCCCGAGCGGACGGCACTGATCTTCGAGGGCCGGGCGACCAGCTACGGCGACCTGGCCGAGCGGGTGGCCCGGCTGGCCCGCGCGCTGCGCGGCCGCGGGATCTCCCCCGGCGACCGGGTCGCCTACCTGGGCCCCAACCACCCCGCGTTCCTGGAGACGCTGTTCGCCACCGCGGCGGCGGGCGCGGTCTTCGTCCCGCTCAACTTCCGGCTGGCCGGGCCCGAGCTCGAGTACATCCTCGACGACTGCGGTGCGGAGATGCTGGTCTACGCGCCCGACCAGGCGCCCCTGGTGGCCGGGCTGGACGTCCGCGTCCGGCACCTGGTGTCCCTGGCCGAGGACTACGAGGACCTGCTGACCGAGGGCCGGCCCGAACTGCTGGACGAGACGGTGGGCCACGACGACGTGTGCATGATCATGTACACCTCGGGCACCACCGGCGTGCCCAAGGGCGCCATGCTCACGCACGGCAACCTCACCTGGAACTGCGTCAACGTGCTGCTCGACATCGA
The DNA here is from genome assembly GCF_003289645.1 of Actinomadura craniellae. GTDB lineage: Bacteria > Actinomycetota > Actinomycetes > Streptosporangiales > Streptosporangiaceae > Actinomadura_D > Actinomadura_D craniellae. The sequence goes on from NZ_QLYX01000002.1 coordinate 96,618, forward strand.
CCTGACGCGGGACGAGGTGACGCTGGTCAGCGCGCCGATGTTCCACGCGGCGGCACTGGGCATGACCTGCCTGCCGACCTTCATCAAGGGCGGCGCGGCGGTGATCATGCCGTCCTTCTCCCCCGACGGCGCCTTCGACCTGATCGAGAAGCACCGGGTGACGTTCATGTTCGGGGTGCCCGCCATGTTCGCCGCGATGAGCCAGGCGCCCCGCTGGGCGGACGCGGACCTGTCGTCGGTGCGGATCCTGGAGTGCGGCGGGGCCCCGGTGCCCGGCGCGCTGATCGAGACCTACCGCGAGCGCGGCCTGACCTTCCTCCAGGGGTACGGCATGACCGAGGCCGCGCCCGGGGTGCTGTTCCTCGGCCCGGAGGCCGCCGACCGGGTCGGCTCGGCCGGGAAGGCGTCCTTCTTCACCGAGGCCCGGCTGGTCGGCCCCGACGGCTCTCCCCCGCCGGCGGGTGAGCCCGGCGAGATCCAGGTCCGCGGCCCGAACGTGATGAAGGGCTACTGGAAGCGGCCCGACGCCACCCGCGAGGTCTTCGCCGAGGGCGCGTGGTTCCGCTCCGGGGACGCCGCCTACCTCGACGACGAGGGCTTCTTCTACATCTACGACCGCATCAAGGACATGATCATCTCGGGTGGGGAGAACATCTACCCGGCCGAGGTCGAGCGGGCGCTGGCGGGCGACCCGGCCGTCGCCGAGTGCGCGGTGATCGGCGTTCCGGACGAGACCTGGGGAGAGGTCGGCAAGGCCTTCGTGGTGCCCCGGGAGGGCATCGCGCTGGAGCCCGGCCGGCTACTGGAGTCGCTGGCCGGCAAACTCGCCAAGTACAAGATCCCCAAGTACGTCGAGGTGGTGGACGCACTGCCGCGCGGCGGGTCCGGCAAAGTGCTCAAACAGCACCTGCGGCGGAGCTGAGCCCGTGGCCGCCGGCCCCGCCCCCCGGACCACCCCGGAGCCCTGGCCGCCGCCGGCGAGCCGTCCCTCCTCGGTGGAGCGGGCGCTGACGATCCTGGCCGCGTTCTCCCCCGAACGCCCCCAGATGACCCTGTCGGAGATCAGCCGCCCGACCGGCCTGCCCGTCGCCACCGCGCACCGGCTCACCGGGACGCTCACCCGGTGGGGCGCGCTGGAGCGCGACGAGCGAGGCGTCTACCGGATCGGGCTGCGGCTGTGGGAAGTCGCCGCGCTCGCCCCGCGCGGCGTCGGGCTGCGCGAGGCCGCAATGCCGTTCCTGGAGGACCTCTACGAGGCGACGCACCAGAACGTGCAGCTCGCCGTGCTCGACGGCCCGGACGTGGTCTACCTGGAGAAGATCTCCGGGCGGAGCGCGGTGAACGTGCTGACCCGGGTGGGCGGCCGGTGGCCGGCGCCCGCCACCGGGGTGGGCCTGGCGCTGCTCGCGCACGCCGAGACCGAGGTCCAGGAGCGGGCGATCGCCGGACCGCTGCGCCGGTTCACCCCCCGCACCATCACCTCCGGCGCCGAACTGCGGCGGGCCCTCGCCGAGGTGCGCCGCACCGGGGTGGCCGTCAGCGACGGCCAGGTCGAACTCGTCGCGCTGTCGGTGGCGGCCGCGATCCACGGCCCCGACGACACCGCCGTGGCGGCGCTGTCGGTGGTGGTGCCGACCGGCGGGCTCCCCGCCCACGCGTACGTCCCAGCCGTCCGCGCGGCGGCCCGGGGCGTGTCGCGGGCACTGGGGGCGCCGAGCGTCCGGGGGGCCGGACGCGGGTGACGCGGAAGCCGGGCCGCCCCGGGGCGGGGGCGGCCCACTCCGCTCGCTCCCTCGGCTCAGCGGTGCCGGCCGCCGCTTCACCTCACTCACTCCGCGGACCGCTCGTCCCTCACGGCCCACTCCGCTCGCTCCCTCGGCTCAGCGGTAGAAGCGGGTGACGCTCTGCAGGACGCAGGCGGGCTTGGTGCCGCCCTCGATCTCGATGGTGCCGTCCACGGTGATCTGCACGCCGTTTCCGGCCACCTCCTCCACCGAGGCCAGGCTCGCCCGCAGCCGCACCCGGGAGCCGACCGGCACCGGGGCCGGGAAGCGCACCTTGTTCAGCCCGTAGTTGATCTTTGTGGTGACGTTCTCCACGTCCAGCAGGGCGCTGTAGAGCGGGATGAACAGCGAGAGCGTCAGGTAGCCGTGCGCGATCGGCGCGCCGAACGGGCCGGCGGCGGCCCGCTCGGGGTCCACGTGGATCCACTGGTGGTCGTTCGTAGCGTCGGCGAAGGTGTCGATCCGCTTCTGGTCGATCTCGATCCAGTCGCTGACACCCAGGTCGGTGGTACCGAGCTTCACCAGCTCGTCCAGGTCCTTGAGGAGCAGTGCCATGGGGGTTCTCCCTGGTTTCTTCAGTCGGAGCCGAGGCCGAGCAGCCGGACCGCGTTGTCCTTGAGGATCTTCGGCCTGACCTCGGGCTTAATGTCCAGCTCGGCGAAGTCGGCGAGCCAGCGGTCGGGGGTGAGGACGGGGTAGTCCGAGCCGAACAGCACCTTGTCCTTGAGCAGCGTGTTGGCGTAGCGCACCAGCTGCGGCGGGAAGTACTTCGGCGACCAGCCCGACAGGTCGATGTAGACGTTGGGCTTGTGGGTGGCCACCGACAGCGCCTCGTCCTGCCAGGGAAACGACGGGTGGGCCAGGATGATCTTCAGCCCGGGGAAGTCCGCGGCGACGTCGTCCACGATCATCGGGTCGGAGTACTTCAGCCGGATACCGCCCCCGCCGGGCAGCCCCGCCCCGATCCCGGTCTGGCCGGTGTGGAACAGGGCGATCACCCCCAGCTCCTCCAGTGCGGCGTACAGCTCGTAGGCCATCCGGTCGTTAGGGAAGAACGCCTGCAGGTTGGGGTGGAACTTGAACCCCTTGACCCCGTGCTCCTCGACCAGCCGCCGGGCCTCGCGGACGCCCGCCCGCCCCTTCCAGGGGTCGATGCTGGCGAACGGGATCAGCACGTCGGAGTTGGCCTGCGCGGCAAGGGCGACCTCCTCGTTGGGCACCCCGGGGGTGCCCAACGCACTCTCGGCGTCCACGGTGAACACCACGGCCGCCATGTCGCGCTCGCGGTAGTAGGCGGCGAGCTCGGTGAGGGTGGGCTTGCGGTGTCCGCCGGCCTTGAAGTACGCCCCCGACGCCTCCATCAGGTCGTCGGACAGGGAGGTCTCCCCCTTCTCCGACACCTCGGCGTGGGTGTGGACGTCGATGGCGACGATCCGGTCCACGTCGATGCCACTGCCGATGCCGCTCATCGGGCCGCCTCCGCGTCCTGCGGCGGCTTGGGCGGGGCGATGCCGACGGTCTGCGGCTCGCGGCCCGCGCCCTGCGCCCACCGCTCGGCGATGGCCTCGGGCGTCCAGCCGCCCGCGGCGAAGTCGGCCGCGACCTCCTGCGGGTGCGACCAGAGCGCGAGCCGGTCGCCGCCGATGCCGATGCACTGCCCGGTGACGTCGCGGGCCGCCTCGGACGCCAGGAACGGCACCACCGCGGCGCAGTCCTCGGGGGTGCCGAAGCCCTCGTCGTGGCGGATCCAGTCCGGCAGCGGGGCGCCGTTCTTCCACGCCTCGATGTAGGGGGCGAAGGCGGGGATGGTCTCGGTCATCGCGGTGGCCGCCACCGGCACGATCGCGTTGACCGTGATGCCGGCCCGGCCCAGCTCCATCGACCAGGTGCGCGCCATCGCGGCGATCCCGGCCTTGGCGGCGGCGTAGTTGGTCTGGCCGAAGTTGCCGCGCTGGCCGGCGGGCGAGGCGACCAGGACGATGGTGCCGCCCTCGCCCTGCTCGCGCATCCGGACGGCGGCGGCCCGGGCGCAGGTGAAGGTGCCGCGCAGGTGCACCCGGATCACGTCGTCGAAGTCCTCGTCGGACATCTTCCACAGCACCCGGTCACGCAGGATCCCGGCGTTGGTGACCAGGACGTCCAGCCGGCCGAACTCGTCCACCGCGCGGGCCACCAGCCGGTCGGCCACCTCGGCGGTGCCCACCGGGCCGGCCTCGGCGACGGCCCGGCCGCCGGCCTCGGTGACGGTCTTCACCGCCGCGGCGGCGGCCTGCTCGTCCACGTCGTTCACCACGACCGCCGCGCCGGCCGCGGCCAGCGCGGTGACGTACGCCAGGCCGAGCCCGCGCCCGGCACCGGTGACGACCGCCACCTTCCCTGTCAGATCGATACGCTCGCTCACTCGCCCACCTCGTCGTCTTCAGTGCGAAAGCCGCGCCGGGCGCGGCATCCTGAAGTTAGACTCCATCTCGACGCTCGTCAATGAGACGTCCAACATGATGGTGGAACGAACCACTTACGATCGGGTGCGGGAAAGGCGGGTGAGCCACCGGGTGGAGGCCAAGACCACGGCGGGGCAGGTCGAGCCGCAGCGGGGCAAGCCCCAGGATCTCGTCCTCGCGTTCCTGGGCTCGGTGGTGCTCGACCGGTTCGACGACCGGCCCGTCCCCACCAGGGTCTTCCTGAACCTGCTCGGCCGGCTCGGCGTCAGCGACGTCGCCGCCCGCGCCACGCTCAGCCGGATGGCCCAGCGCGGCCTGCTCGCCCGGCGCCGGGTCGGCCGCGAGACGGCGTTCACCCTGACCGACCGCTCCCGCGAGGTGCTGCGCGAGGGCGAAGACCGCATCCTGTCGCACACCCCCTTCGACCACGCCGGGGACGTCTGGACGCTGCTGGCCTTCTCGCTGCCCGAGAGCCGCCGCGACGTGCGGCACCGGCTGCGCACCCGGCTGAGCTGGGCCGGCTTCGGGCCGCTGCGCGACGGCCTGTGGATCGCTCCCGGCACCGTCGACGTTACCGCCCTGCTGCGCGACCTGCCCGAGATCGCCGACGACGAGGCGGTCGGCGCGTTCAGCGCGGTCCCCCGCCCGCCGGCCCGGGTGGACGCCATGATCCGCAAAGCCTGGGCCCTGCCGCAGCTACGCGCCGCGCACGAGGAGTTCCTACGCCGCTGGGAGGGCACCGAACCCGAGCCCGAGACGCTCCCCCAGCTCGCCCGGCTGCTGGCCGACTGGATCCGGCTGCTGCGCACCGACCCCGGCCTGCCCGCCGCCCACCTCGCCGCCGACTGGCCGGCCGCCCGCTCCACGGCCGCCTTCCACGGCCTGCACGACCGGATCGAGTCCCCGGCCATCGCCGAGTTCGCCGCCCTGCTGGACCCCTGACCCCGAACCGGCCGGGCCCGTTCTTCCGCTCCTCTCCCGCCGGCCGCAGCCCATCCAAGCGGACGCCGCGCCGTCGGATGTCGCCGCCGGTCAGGCGGAAGAGCCTGCCACCAGAGGACGTCGGCGGGCGCCCGGATCATCGGCGTCGCACCGGCGACAGGCGGGAAGACCGGGCGGCCGGACGCAGGCCCGGCGGTGGCTCCCCTCGGGGTTCACAGCCCCACGATGGCAAGCAGGACCTGCTCCACGCCGAACGCCACCAGGCCGAGGGGAAGGGCGGCCAGTACCGACTGCCACCGATCCCGGCCGGTACGGCCAGGCAACAGCGGCAGCAGGAGACCGAGGGCGGCGAAGACTCCCGCCTCAGCGGTGTACTCGAGAACCCACTGGTATCTGATGGCTTCCATGAGGAACACGCCGCCCAGTACGGCGGCCCCCAGCACCCTGCGGGAGCGCCGGTCGCCGCGGGTCCAGGACCCGGCCGTGGCGAAGATCGGCCCGGCCACCAGAGCCGCCGCCAGCCACACCGCTGGTGCGTACAGATCTCCCATGCCGTCACGGACCAGTTCGGCGTATCCGTAGTAGCCGACGACGGCACCAGCCTGGGTACCGACCCCAGCGATGACGGTCCACCGTCCCCGGCCCGGCAGCAGCAGGCCCGTGACGAAGGCGGCCACCACCCAGACCGCCCCGGAGTTGACGAACTGGTTCCACACGCCGGGCAGCAGTCCCTGTCCGATGTTGGTGAGCACACCGACCGCAAGCCCGGCCCCGATCGCCCAGGCCACCACCCGCCACAACCGGGCCGAACCGGATCCGGCCTCGCCGGCGGCGGGGGACGACGGGGACACCACGCTCTGCGGCAAATCGACCATGAGGCACGATAACCAGCGAAGGGGTTCCAGCTCGACTGGGCGGCGCGCAACGCCCAGGAGGCGCTGGCGGCGGGCGGCCCGGCCGTCCAGACGTCCAGTGGTACCTGGACCTGCTGCGCGGTTTCGTCCTGGACCTGTCGCAGATCATGATGGACGAGACCGCCGAGTGGGTGACCGGCTTCCCATCGGGCCCGCTGCAGCTCCAGTCCCAGGCCACCCGCCGCGGTTCAGCCGCGGGACTGCGGGAGGAGCTGGAGCCGGACGCTCCCGTCGTAGGGGATCACGAAGGTCGAGACGCGCGCCGTGGTGTCGGTGGGCCGCCAGGTCAGGGGGACAAGGAAGAGCCTCCCGCCCGAGGCGGTGAGCAGGCGCAGGTTCCGGTAGCGGTACCGGAAGGCGACCTTCTCCCCGAAGTCCTCCTGGTGGGGGGCGTCGGTCAGCGGTTCCTTGGTGTACAGGACGACCTCGGGCAGTTTCTGGAAGTTGCGGGCGTCGTCGTAGGCGCGGGCGACGCCGACCTCGCCGGCGAGGCTGTTGGCGGCCCAGAACAGGCCCACCACGGCCAGGGCGATCGCCACGAGGCGCCCGCCGCGTTGCACCTCGCCCATCACCGGCCGGTCCCGCCACCCGCCGTCGCCCGCCTGGCGGGCCAGCCAGAACGCGTACACCAGCAGCGGGGCGCAGGCGGTCAGCGACAGCGGGGTGATTCCCGGGGTCTCGTTCTCGGCCACCCGGGGCCAGAAGACGCCGGCCAGCGCCCGGACCGCCAGCGCCGCGCCGGCCAGCGCGAGGGCGAGCGCGATCCCGCGGGCCAGCCCTGGCCGGGTGGGGAGGACGATCCCTCGGATCAAAAGGTGCGCCCCCAGCGCGCCGAGCGTGATCAGCAGCAGCAGGGTCGCCGCCGGGTAGGCCACCTCCAGGCCGTACAGCAGCAGGTCCTGGTTGGACAAGCCAGTGAGCTTCAGGTCGACCCCGAAGTACCGGAAGCGCTGCAGGGTGGCGACGTAGCCGTACCAGATCAGGACACCGGCGACGAGCGTCGTCGGCGGGCCGAAGGTGCCGAGGGCGGTCAGCCGCTGGGTCCAGTCCGGCGCCGGTTCCGCCGCCGGTGCGGCCTCCTCGGCGGCACGGCGCCGCTGTTCGGCCCTTCTACGAGCCGGGGCACTGGGCAACGACGCCCTCCCCGCGGTTGACCCCTTCGGGATAGTCGATCCATAGCACGCAGCTGGCGACGGTCGTGGTCACCTGCCAGAAAGCGCGTACCGGACGGCCGGAAGACGGCTGCACGCCGCCCTGAAGCCGTGCGCACGGCCCGCTGGCGGCGTCGGTGCACCCCTTCGAGAGGCTCCAGGTGATCGTCGTGGTGTACCTGGCCGGCAGGGCGGGCTGGGGATCGCCCGCCGTGAAGTCGGGCTCCACCGCGCAGCCCGCCCTCGAGTCGATGATCCTGCCGGGCGCGCAGGGCTGCCGGCCCTGCGGACCTCCGCCCAGCTCCGCGCCGCCCGTGCACTGCGGAGCGGCCCGGTAGTTCACGGTGGCGAACTTCGCCCGCTGCCGGACCTCGGCGTCCAGCTCCGAGGCGTCCCGCGCCACCGGCGGGTACGAGGTCCGGAAGTGGACGTTCTCGATCCGCACCGAATCGGCCGCCCAGATCACCAGGCACGTGCCGTTGGGGGTGCGGTTGTCGAGCCGCGAGCCGCTGAGGCTGGGCACTCTCGGCGTGGTCCAGGGCTGCGCGGACGGCCCCACGGACGGCGGCGGCGAGACCTCCGCCCCGTACGACGGCTGTCCGGAGGTCGGGCCGAGCGGCGCGGGGGTCACCGCAATGCCCCGGTCGGGTGGCCCGCCGCATGCTACGACGGCCAGCGGGACCGATACCGCCAACACCGCCTTCTTGAACCGGAACACATTCACCAGGCAAGTATCAGACCCCTTGCCCATATTTGTCGTGGCATTTCATGTCCGACGAAGACTGCCGCGGACCGACCAAACAGTGACCCACCCAAAATGGCCCCCCAGAAATCACCGGCAAGACTGACCAAAAAAAGGATATTCCTGGCATGCGGGACCAGCCGCTCCATGGAATCCGCTTTGCCGATGATTACCCTGCGCAATACCATCATCACCATCCGGGGCGGGCCGGCGAGGCCCGCCGGACGAACGGGGGGCTCATGGCCGACGAGATGGTCCGCACGGCGCAGCAGTGGGTCAACGCCACCTACCAGAACGTTCCCGGCTACCAGCCGGTCGAGGAGAACGGCAGGACCGGGTGGTCCACGGTGTTCGCGCTCACCCGCGCCCTCCAGCACGAACTCGGCCTCTCCCCCCTGTCCGACAGCTTCGGTCCGGCCACCCTCGCGGCGCTGTCCGCGAGATGGCCGGTGATCGACCACACGGCCGGGCCGGCGAACCTCGTCAAGATCGTGCAATCCGCGCTCTACTGCAAGGGGTATCCGGGCAGCGGGATCTCCGGCTCCTACGACGTCGAGACGGCCAACAGCGTGCGGCGCCTCAAGGAGGACACCGGTGTCATCGGTGTCCTCCCCGGCTTCGGGCTCGTCCCGAAGGTGTTCAAGGCGCTGCTGACGATGGACGCCTATGTGGTGCTCTCCGGCGGCTCGCCACGAGTACGCGAGATCCAGAAATGGCTCAACAGCACCTATGTCGGCCGCCGCGACTTCTTCATCATCCCCTGCGACGGCCACTTCTCGCGTGACGTGCAGAAAGCGCTGGTCCGTGCCCTCCAGTACGAGCTCGGCATGGACGACGACACCGCGAACGGACGGTTCGGCCCGGGTACCCAGACGGGCATCCGGAACCACGCGGCCCTGAACACCGGTGCCGCCGACTCGACCAGGCGGTTCGTCCGCCTCTTCCAGGCGGCCATGGTGTTCAACACCTGGGACGTCCCGTTCGACGGACGCTACACCGCCGCGGTGGCGGGCACGGTGGCGGAGTTCCAGCGGTTCGCGTGCCTACCGCGGACCACGGGGGCGGCGGACTTCCCCACCTGGGCCTCGCTCCTGGTCAGCACCGGCGACCCCACCAGGCGCGGATCGGCGTGCGACTGCGTCACCACCGTCACCCCCGCCCGGGCCCAGGCGCTGCGCGCGGCCGGTTACACGACCGTGGGCCGCTACCTGAGCAACGTCCCCGGGTCCAAGCTGAACAAGAAGATCCAGCCCGGAGAGTTGCAGGCCCTCGTGGCGGCGGGCCTGGCGGTCTTCCCCATCTACCAGACCAAGGGCGGCACGGCCGACTACTTCTCCGCCGCGCAGGGAGCCGACGACGCGCTGGCGGCGGTGGAGACGGCCCGCGAGCACGGCTTCCAGCGCGGCACCACCATCTACTTCGCGGTCGACTTCGACGCGATGGACCACGACATCACCCAGCGGATCATCCCGCACTTCCGCATGGTCTCCCAGCGCCTCGCGCAGTACGGCGGCGAGTACCGGGTGGGCGTCTACGGCCCGCGCAACGTCTGCCGGCGGCTGGCGAAGGAGGGCCTGACGGTGTCGAGCTTCGTCTCGGACATGTCCACCGGGTTCAGCGGGAACCTCGGCTTCCCGCTCCCCCGCGACTGGGCGTTCGACCAGATCGCCACGATCACCGTCGGTACCGGCGACGGGCACATCGAGATCGACAACAACATCGCCTCCGGCCGTGATCACGGTCAGAACCGTTTCGCTCCGGCACCGCCCGGCCGGCCGGCCCTCGACCTGCCCTTCGACATGTCCCGGCAGCCGGCGCTCACCCAGGACATCGTCGCCTACATGAACGGCATCGGCTGGGGCGAGGGCGTCCTCGAACCGCTGACGCACCCGAACTCCCCGCCGGAGAGCGTCTCCATGACGCTGGGGCACGACGAACTGATCACCGGGCTGAGCCGGGCCTACCGGGTACGCAAGTTCACCATCCAGAGTCTCCTGCTGACCGAGGTCCGCACGGTCACCCGGGACGACCCCGTCGTCGACCTCACCGTCCGGGCCAACTACCTCTACGAGGAGAAACTCGAAGAATGGATGAAGAACCCGGTGGGCGATCCGCCCGCCCCGCCGCTCGTCAGGCGTACCGACTCCAGCACCGGGCCGGGTGCCATCTTCGCCAAGACGGCCATCAAGGCCCGTAACCACGCGGCGTCGATCGGCCTCATCCCCGACGAACGGCTGAACGCCGCCGACTGGCACGACGTCTGGAAGGTCTGGAAACGGCTCAACGAGGACACCGGCTACAACATCACCACCCTCGCCCTCGTCACCATCGAGGCGGCCCACGAGCTCGGCATCACCACCGACCGCCTCCGCTACGGCGAGGAGGAGACGCGCCGGATCCTGGCCCGCTACAACGGCACCGGTTCCGCGGCCGACGGCTACGGCACGAAGGTCCTCGGCATCTACCGGATCTTCGAAAAGCACCGGACCCCGGCCGGGTAGCGCACACCAGGCCGGCCGCGTCACCGGCGAGGAGGCGGACGGCCCGCGCCTCCGCGCGGGTCGCCGGGGATCCGGGCGGACGTCCCGGCGACGCCGCGGGCTCCGGTGAGGTCGCCCGGGACGCGCTCAGGCCCGCAGTTCGGCCGCCAGCGCCCGGAGCCAGGGCTCGGTGACGGCGGGCTCGCCGGCCATGACGCGGGCGAGCCGCCGCCGGACCTCCCGGTCGCGGCCGGCCCGGACCAGGGAGACGGCCTCGGCCAGGGCCGCGCGCGCCGCCTCGTCGCGCGGGGGCCGGGTGACCTCCGGGTCGGCCCACCGGCCGCGGTGGAACGAGCGGGTCAGCTTGTGCTGCACCTCGCCCAGGCAGCGCCAGACGTCCGGGGCGAGCGAAACGTTGACGACGGCCCGGGGCGGCAGGTCAGCCGTCCACGCGGACCGCTGCTGCCAGCGCCAGGTGGTGGGGCTGGTGTGCTTGCGTGCGGTGACCCCCAGGAAGCGCAGCTTCGGCCGCACCGCCCGCCAGGGGACGCGCTCGTCGTCGATCCAGTCGCGGATCAGGCCGTACAGGGCCTCGAAGGTGCCGCCCACGGAAACGATGTCGGCGAACACCACCGGGCGGGGGCGCCCGGCTAGGTCCCGCGGCGCCAGGCCCGCCGCGGCCAGCCGGGCGCGGAACCGCCGGACGTCGGCCGCGGCGAACCCGCGCCTCCTGCCGCCGTAGGCGGAGAACGGCAGCAGGTGCAGCCGCTCCCGCCACGAGGTGGCCGCCAGGGCCCCGCCGAGCAGGTCGTGGACGCTGTCCAGCGAGCGCCCCACGAAGTACAGGTCGCCGTTCCCGCAGCGGGCCAGGATCCGCCCGGCGCATCCGACCAGTTCGTCCAGGTACCAGGGCGGGCCGGGCGGGTCCTCGGGCAGCAGCGTCCCCAGCCGGTCTCCGCGGACCAGGTCCCAGCGGAACGGCCGGACGGGCTCCTCCGGGTCGGGCGACATGCCCGCAGTGAAGCAGACCGCCCCGCCCTCGCGACACCCGTTTTTCCGGGTGGACGGCCGCCGACCTGGGCGAAAACCGGTGGCGCGAGGTCACGGCCATCGGGTTGACTCCGCCCGTGATCGTCATTACCGCCGCATCCGGGGCGCTCGGCGGCCTCGTGCTCCAGGAGCTCCAGAACCTGCCCGCGGGCCCGGTCCGCCCGACCGCCCGGCGCCCGCGGCGCCCGGAAGAGGTCCGGGCCGACTACGACGACCCCGCGAGCATGCGGGAGGCGTTCGCGGGAGCCGACCGGCTGCTGCTGATCTCCTCCCCCGAGCTCGATCCCGCCCGGCGGCTGCGCCAGCATCTCGACGCCCTCGAAGCGGCCCGGCGGGCGGGGGTGAAGTCCGTCGTCTACACCAGCTTCCTCGGCGCCGACACCGACCCGACCGGTCTGACCGAGGCGCACCACGCCACCGAGCAGGCGCTGATCGGCGGCGACCTGCCGTACACCGTCCTCCGCAACCCCTTCTACAGCGAGGCGTTCCTGCCCCCGGCGGCCGCACGCGGGGTGACCAGCGGCACCGGCGGCCGGGGGCTGAACACCGCCTTCCGCGCCGACCTCGCGCGGGCGGCGGCCACGGTCCTCACCGAGGACGGGCACCTGGGGCGCGCCTACGACCTGACGGGCCCGCTGTGGACCTTCCCCGGGCTCGCGGCGGCGCTCGGCCTCCCCTACCGGGAGCAGGAACCGCCCGGCGCGCTGGGATGGCTGCACGCCCAGGTGCGGTCGGGCCGGTACGAGCGGCAGACCGGCGACCTGGAACGGCTGCTCGGCCGCCCGCCGACGCCGATCACGCGCTAGTGAAACTCCCGGGCGCACCGGGGGTCGGGCGGACCCGAACACCGTGAGTGATCCGTACCTCCTTGGCGTCGGTGGAGGTGGTACGCCCGGTCCCCCGCCGTTACGGTGCTGGGACCCGACGGCCGACGGCCGCTACGTGCCGACCGGGGTGCCGGAAGAGGAAGGCCGATCGGTGTCGGCGGCATGCCTGCCCCGGACGCGGGCATCCCGGCCCGTGAAGTCGATGTGTAAGTGCGAAGCACGGACGGCAGGAGACATGAGCACCGCCATCGTCGTGGGCGCGGGCCCCAACGGGCTCGCCGCCGCCGTCACCCTCGCCCGGCGGGGGGTGCGGGTCACCGTCGTGGAGTCCGCCGGCACCATCGGCGGCGGGACCAGGAGCGAGGAGCTCACCGTGCCCGGGCTGACGCACGACCGCTGCTCGGCCGTCCACCCGCTGGGCGTGGCGTCGCCGTTCCTGCGCGGCCTGGACCTGGAGCGGCACGGCCTGGTCTGGCGCCACCCCGAGGTCGATCTCGCCCATCCGCTCGACGGCGGGCGCGCCGCGGCGATGACCCGGTCGCTGCCGGACACCGTCGCCCGGCTGGGCGAGGACGGGCCCGCCTGGCGGCGCCTGTTCGGCCCGCTGGCCGGCGACTTCGACAAGCTCCTCGCCGAGGTGCTGCGCCCGCTGCCGCACCTGCCCCGGCACCCCCTGCCACTGGCGCGCTTCGGCGTGCGCGCCCTGCAGCCCGCCGCGCTCCTCGCCCGGCGCTGGCGCTCGGTGGAGGCGCGGGCGCTGTTCGGCGGGGTCGCCGCGCACGGCTTCCACCCGCTGCACCGGCCCACCACCGCGGCCGTCGGCCTCATGCTGATCGCCGCCGGCCACCGGTACGGCTGGCCCGTCGCCGCGGGCGGCTCCCAGGCCATCGCCCGCGCGCTGGCCGCCGACCTCGCCGAGCACGGCGGCACCGTCGAGACCGGCGTGACCGTCCGCTCCCTGGCGGACCTCCCGCCGTCCGACGCCGTGCTGCTGGACCTGGCGCCCGGCGCGGTGGCCGCGCTGGCCGGCGACCGGCTGCCCCCGCGGGTCCGCCGCGCCTACCGGCGTTACCGGCACGGGCCCGGCGCCTTCAAGCTCGACCTGGCCGTCGAGGGCGGGATCCCCTGGGCAGATCCGCACAGCCTCCGCGCGGGCACCGTCCACCTCGGCGGCACCCTGGAGGAGATGGCTCAGGCCGAGCGCGACATCAACCGGGGCCGGATGCCCGAACGCCCCTTCGTCCTCGTCGCCCAGCAGTACCTCGCCGACCCGGCGCGCTCCCGGGGCGATGTCCACCCCGTCTACAGCTACGCGCACGTCCCGCACGGGTACTCCGGGGACGCCACCGAGCACGTCCTCCGCCAGTTCGAACGCTTCGCCCCCGGCACCCGGGAGCGCGTCGTCGCCACCGCGTGCACCCGGGCGGACGCCTGGAGCCGATACAACGCCAACTACGTGGGCGGGGACATCGCCACCGGCGCCGGCACCGCCCGCCAGCTGGTGCTGCGCCCCCGCATCGCCCCGGACCCCTACCGGACCGGCATCCCCGGCGTCTTCCTCTGCTCGGCCGCCACCCCACCCGGCGCCGGGGTCCACGGCATGTGCGGCCACAACGCGGCCCGCTCCGCCCTCCGCTTCCTCACCGCGAAGTGACGGCGCCCCGGAAACAGTTTCAGGGGGCCGTCCCGGAGGCGGCACCATGGGGGGATGAACTGGACTGTTCCGCGGAGTGCCCGGGTCGATGTTCCGCCGGCCGGTGACGAGCGCGTGTTGCTGGAGGCGTGGCTCGACCACCACCGGCAGACCCTGCTGGGCAAGTGCGCCGGGTTGACTCCCGGGCAGCTCGTGGTCCGCAGCGTCGAGCCGTCGAACCTGACGCTGCTCGGCCTGGTGCGCCACATGGCGGAGGTGGAGCGCGCCTGGTTCCGGTTCCGGGTCGCGGGTGAACCGGTCGACCTCCTGTACTGCGATCTCGACACCAACCCCGACGGCGACTTCGACGACGTCGACACCGCCGACGCGCGGGCGGACTTCGAGACCTTCGCCCGCGAGGTCGAGCTGGCCCGCGCGGCGGTGGCCGGGCGCTCCCTGGAGGAGACTTTCCACCACGAGCGCCGGGGCGTCGAGATGAACCTCCGCTGGGTGTACCTGCACATGATCGAGGAGTACGCCCGCCACAACGGCCACGCCGACCTGCTCCGCGAGCGCATCGACGGCGCCACCGGGGCGTGAGACGGGACGAACGTCCAGCCTCCGGAAGCCGAAGGAGCAGGTCGGCAGCGGCTCGGGAGGGTGCGGGCACAGCCGGTGCCGGTACGCGGTGGGCTCCTGACCTCACTTCGAGGCACGGCCTGGAGGGCTTCATCACCGGCGGATAAGGTACGCGGAGCTTGTTCGACGGATGCGGGAGGTGCCCGGTGGCGGTCGATCCGACCGGGGAGTCGCTGAAGGACTATCTGGCCGAGGACCCCGGTGGCCCGGTGGTGATGCTCAACCTGCTGCGCTTCAAGGAGGGCGGGCAGGCCGACTACGCCCGGTACTCGCGGGCGCTGGCCGAGACGGTCCTCCCCCGGTACGGCTCCGAGGTCATCTACTACGGCAAGGGCTCCACCGCCCTGGTCGCCGAGGACGGCCAGGCGTGGGACGCGGTCCTGCTGGTGCGCTACCCGTCCCGGGAGGCGTTCTCCCAGATGGTCGCCGACCCCGACTTCCAGGCCGTCACGCACTTCCGCACCCAGGCCCTCACCGAGGCGGTCCTCCAGGCCACCGTCCCGATCGTCCCGGCGAGCTGACGGGGTCCTCGGGTCAGCCGAAGGCGATGTAGGCCGCCAGGGCGAGGCCGACGACCACGACGAGGCCGGTGAGGACGGGGGCGAAGGCGGGCGGCGGCAGCGGTTCGCCGGTGCGCAGCGCCCGCTGCACCTTCCGCCAGTGGACGAAGGCGAAGACGCTCAGCGCCACCCCGGCCAGGATCGGCAGGGCCGCGAGCGCCCTGCCGGGGGCCGGGCCCTTGAAGTGGTCGCCGAGCTGGGCCAGTACCACCCCGCCGGCGATCAGGGCGAGCGAGGTGCGGATCCACGACAGGAAGGTCCGCTCGTTGGCGAGCGTGAACCGCGGATCGGGCTCGGAGTCCATGGTTCCGTCCTTTCCCGGACCGCCGAACGCGGGAGGCCCGCTCGTGATCATCACCGTATCGCCGGGCGGCGGGACGGCGTCGTGCCGGGGCCACCGGCCGGTCACCCCGGATATCGGGTTGCCGGGCGGCGGGATCGCGGACACGATCGACTCATGGGAGTTCGCCCGTGCGGTTGAGGTTGCGCCAGTTCCGTCCGCGGTTCGGGCCGGTGGAGTACCGGGTCGTCCAACCCTGGCATCCGCTGCGGCACACCGCGCTCGCCGACCCCGACACGTACGGCTACCTGGTGGGCGACCACGACGGGCTGTCACGGCTGGCGGGCCTGTTCTCGTTCGCCGCCTACTCGCGCCGCACCATCGTGCACGTCCCGCTGCGGAACGGGGTCCCCCTGCACGGGGAGGAGCGTTTCATCGAGTCCTGCGGTGGCCGGGTCGACCTGGTGCTGGCGCACCACTCGCTGGGCCTGCGGGTGTCCGCCTGGCCACGGCTGCGGCGCAGGCTGACCGGCGGCACCCCGCTCACGGTGCGCACCGACGAGCACCGGACCGCCCGGGACGCCGCGGCCTGGCTGCGGCGCTCCCCTCATGCCGGGACGCGGGACCGGCTGCGCCCGGTCACGTACGCCCGGACGCTCTTCCTGGTCGGGAGCCGGGACGTCTTCGCGTCCGCCGCCACGGAGTTCGAGGCCGCGGCGGGCTGGGGGCCGCGGCGGAAGCGGGTGCACCGGGGCGACTCGGCCTTCGTCTCCACGATCACCTATGAGTTGGAGCGCCGCCCCGGCGACCGTCGCGGCCCGGAGTTCGACATCGCGTTCAAGGCGTACCCGCCGTACGCCCACTTCCGGCGGCCGGGGTGAGCGGCCTGCTGCGCGACCACTGGTGGTCGCGGCCCGGCGTCGAGGACGGCCGCCGCATGCTGGTCTGGCACGTCCTGCTCGACGACGCGCCGGAGGCGGTCGAACTCGCCGGCGCGTTCCGGGCCCGGCTGGCCGCCCTGCCCGGGCTGGACCCGGTGCCCGCGCCGTGGCTGCACATCACCACCCAGGTCGTCGGGTTCACCGACGAGATCACCCCCGCCGAGGCCGCGGCGATGACGGCTGCCGCGGCGCGCTGGCTGCGCGGGCACGGCCCGGTCGGCGTCTCCCTCGGCCGTGACCTGTTCCACCCCGAGGGCGTCGTGCTCGGCATCGACCCGCCCGGCGCGCTCGACCCCGTCCACCGCGCGGTCCGGGAAGCCGCCGCCGCAACGGTCGCCGCCCACCGGCTGGCCGACTACACCGACTGGGCCGACTGGGGCCCGCACCTGTCGGTCGCCTACGCCAACGCCGACGTCCCCACCGCCGCCGTCGCCGCCGCGCTGGCCCCCCGCCCGCAACCGGTCCCGCTGACCGTCCGCGCGGTGCACCTGGTCTCCCAGCAGCGCGTCGGCCGCCTGTACCGGTGGGACCCGGTCACGTCCGTCCCGCTGACCGGTTGAGGGGCACAGCCGACGATCAGGCCGGGTGGCCGGGGGCGATGTCCGGCAGCCCGGTGAAGGTGAGCGGGGCCGTGCCGGCGCCGGTCCACACCTCGACGGGGGCGAGCAGGAAGCCGTGGTGGTCGCCGAGGTCCACGCGCGCGCGGATCTCGCCGACGAGCCGGCGGGGGCAGTCCGTCAGGAGGGGGACGCCGTGCGGGCCGGGCTGCCAGGCGCAGCGGGCGAACTTGTCGATCTCGTCGCCGGTCTCGCCGCCGAACAGCTCCGCCAGATCGGTCTGGTCGCGGGCCGGGGCGTGGACCGCCAGGACGGGGGCGGCCGCCGCGATCCGGAAGGTGCGGTTCCGCGTGGAGAGGCAGACGAGGTAGCGGAACGGGTCGATGCTGGTCTGGGTGGTGAAGCCGACCAGGCAGCCCGCGCGCTCCCCGGTTCCGGGGTCGGCCGCGGTCACGACGAACATCGGGTAGTCGAACCCGTCGACGAACCGGTCCGCGCCGCCGGTCGGCGCCCGCTCCCCGGGTCCCTGGGCTCGCAGGTGGCCGTCGTGTCGCCGCATCCCGATCCGCCTTCCCTCCGGTGCTCGCGTGCCCGTCCGGTCTTCCCCGTCCGGCGCCGGCGATGCGGGCCGGGTCAGCGGGAGGATTCGTACCACACGTGGGGGATGGTCCAGTCCCAGCGCTCCGGCGGTTCCGGGACGGGGTCCAGGCACTGGGGCGCCCAGAGGAGGGCGTACGCGCGGCCGGCCTCGGCGGCCCAGGAGAGGCACAGGCGGACGGCCCACCCGCGCAGGGGCCACCGTCCGCGGGTCAGCGGCAAGAGGGCCATCGGGCATCACTCCTCGACGGGTCGGGGCCTGCTCGTTCCCGATCGCGTGCGGGTCGGGGGCGGGAAAGGTGGTCCGCCGAGGATCTGGTGGGCCGGGCCCGGACCTGGGCGTGTCCCCGATCGGGGTGAGCGGGTCCGGGCCCGGCAGGGTGTTCCGCGAGGGCCGCGGGCGCCATCCGGTCAGGGCGTTCGGTGGTGGGGGAACGCAACGGGCGGGGCCTTTCCGGTACGGCGCGGCGGCGCGGGTCAGGTGAGCTTCAGCGCGGCCATCGGGCAGGCGCGGACGGCGGCCCTGACCACGGGGAGGGAGTCGGGGGGCAGGTTCGGCTCGACGTGCAGGTCCCCGTTGTCGTCCACGCGGAACAGGTGAGGGGCGGTCTCCTCACACATGCCGTAGCCCTCGCAGCGGTCCCAGTCGACCTCGATCTTCATGGTCAGCCCTTCGTGACGGTCACCGGGAACGAAGCGAGCCCCCGAGTGATGGCGGTGAAGTGCCGGACGGGCTTCCCGTGCCACTTCGATCTCGGCCGGCCGCCGCGCCGAACACCGCCCGGTCCCGAGCCCGGCCGGCACGGCGGTGAACGCCGTGCCCGGAGCCTGGGTGGCCGGTGGTGTCGCGGCCGATGTCGAACGCGTCGGGCAGGTCCGGCACCGCTCCTGTCGGTGGGCGGCGCCGGACATCGGGAACCCCCGCTGTCCGGCGGGAATCGTCGCTCCGCAGACGCCGGTGTCCGGGAGGTGGTGCGGGAGCCGCCCTGGACGGGTGGCTCCGGGCGGGGCGCCTCCTCGAACGCCCCGTCGCTGGAGGGCGGGTCGGCCCTGACCGCGCCCCAGGTGCCTGGACGGCGGGCGAACGGCCCCGCGACGCCACCGATCGCATCGGTCGTCGCGGCCATGCTCGCCACCAGGTGTCCCGACAGCGGCGGCGCACCGACTTGTGGTCGATGTCACCACGCTGGGCGGCAGCGTACACCGTCGCGGCCGTCCCGTCAGGACTCAATCGTCGGGGGTCCGCCGGGGGTCATCGCCCTGGTGACAGGCGCCGGACCGGGCCGTGGCAGTGCCGGTCCCGGCGCGCCCGCCGGGACCGGGGCGGATTGTGACGAGTACCGGTACGACCCCGCTCGTTTTCGACTGGGTCACACGTTCCCGGCCGTTCGACGGCAGGCCGGTAATTCCACCGATGCCCCGGTAACAGGGCCGCAACAAACTGCTGGCAATTCGGTTCTTGAATCGGATTCGGTTTCCGGCCGACCGGCGGGAGACCGTCCGCCCTGCATTTCGCGGGACCCCCCGGAAGGAATGCCATGCGTTTGAAGAGGTCCCTCGGGCTGCTGCCCGCCGCGACCGTGCTGCTCGCCGGCCTCGTCTCCGCCCCCGCCGCCCAGGCCACCGCCCAGAGCCCCTACGAGAAGGGCCCGAACCCGACGGAGTCCCTGGTGAACTCCGCCCGCGGCCCGTTCTCAACGTCGCAGACGAACGTCTCCTCGCTCAGCGCGACCGGGTTCGGTGGCGGCGTCATCTACTACCCGACCACCACCAGCGAGGGCACCTTCGGCGCCATCGCCATCGCCCCCGGATTCACCGCCTCCTGGTCCACCCTCGACTGGCTCGGCCCGCGGCTGGCCTCGCACGGCTTCGTGGTCTTCGGCATCGAAACCAACACCCGGCTCGACCAGCCCGGCCAGCGCGGCGACCAGCTCCTCGCGGCGCTGGACTACCTGACCCAGCGCAGCACGGTGCGCAGCCGGGTCGACGCCTCCCGCCTGGCCGTGGCCGGCCACTCCATGGGCGGCGGCGGCACCCTCGAGGCCGCGGCGGACCGCACCTCGCTGAAGGCCGCGATCCCGATCGCGCCGTGGAACCTGGACAAGTCCTGGCCGGAGGTCCGCACCCCCACCCTGATCATCAGCGGGTCCGCCGACACCATCGCGTCCACGGGCTCGCATTCCATGCCGTTCTACAACAGCCTGTCCAACGCCCCCGACAAGGCGCTGATGGAGCTGCGCGGCGCCAGCCACTTCTTCCCGCAGTTCTCCAACACCCTCATGGCCAAGATGATGATCAGCTGGCTCAAGCGGTTCGTCGACGACGACACCCGCTACGAGCAGTTCCTGTGCCCGCCCCCCGGCGGCCTGGACATCTCCCAGTACCGCAACACCTGCCCACACAGCTGAGATCCCTCCCGGTGGCGGCCGTGCGTGTGCACAGCCGCCACCGGCGTTCAGACGCGGGCTCTCGTTCCGGCCCCGTCCGATCGCCGTCCCTGGCGGGGAACCGGGGGCGGCGGTCCCGCCCGACCGGCCGAGCAACCGGGACACGAATACCTCCACCGTCGAGGGGTCGGTTCTGCCGCGCCGTGCGTCGAAGGGGCTGCGAATCACTTGGCGGGCCACGCCCCCGCCGATTCACCGAATTCCGGAATTCTTTTAATAAAGAATTCACGAACTATTAATAGGGCCTCCCAGCAGGGGATTTACCGGGCGAACAGAGATCCCGCAGGCCCATTATTAATAGGCCCTGGGGCCCTTTTTGGGTGATCGCTCAACTCATACCTTCGAAGCTCGTACGGTGCCGGCCGGAAACTAGCTGACAGGCGGTAATCGACATGCCTCCGCACGCCCGCGAGCGCGGCAGGAACTCCGGAGAGGGGACCGTCAGCTACCTAGCGGTGATCTCCCTGCTCGGCGCGATCCTCGCGACCGTCACCATCACTCCTGTCGGGACGAAAGTGACCGGCGGTATCGAGTCGGCCATCTGCCGGGTCGTGGAGCAGGCCCTCGCCCAGGCGTGCATCCCGGGCACGAAGGGCGGCAACGGCGATGTCACGTCGGACCCGCGACCGCCCGTCGACCCGAACGCGCAGCCCACGCCGGAGGACGAAGCCTTCCAGCCGAATCGGTGCATCATCTCCCAGGAGACGACCACGACCCGGTCGGCGATGCGGATCCTCTTCATCAAGATCACCTCGACCAGCCAGGTGAAGGTCATCCAGTGGTCCGACGGCACGGTGACCGTCGACAGCACGGGCGTCGCCGCCGGCGGGGTGGAGGCCGCGTTCGACATCCCGGGGCTCGGCAAGTGGGGTGGCAGCGCCTCGTTGCAGGGCAGCTTCACCAAGGGCAGCGGCGGCGGCGGGCGGTGGCTGTTCGACAAGCACAAGACCGGCGACCCGCAGAAGGACCTGGAACTCAACCACGCGGACGCCGAGCAGTTCATCGAATACCTCAAGGGCGCGGCCAAGTGCAACTCCCGCCCGCCCGGAGCCCGCAGCACCGAACTCGGCATGCTCTGCCACCACAACAACCAGGACAAACTGCCCCCGCTACCGCCCGACCGGATCCCCGACCTGGACATCACCCGGACCACCATGGAGGCTGCCGGCGACCTCAAGTTCGGCGGGTCCTTCAGCAAGGGCGACAAGAAGATCCTCAGCGGCACCACCAAGGGCCTCGCCGGCACCGTGCTGGATGACGTCCTGGTGATGCGCGGCAACGGCGAGGTCACCTTCGTCTACACCATGGAGATCGGCGGCAAGATGGGCGCCGGCTACCAGGCCGAAGGCTCCTACATGCAGCAGGTCTACGTCACCTATAACGCCGAGGAGTACGACAAGGCCAAGAAGGAGGGCCGGTCCCCGAGCCCGGTCTACCTGCGGATCACCACCGCCCGCCGGGGCGCCGACGGCAACCCGGGCTTCGAAGGCAAGATCACGCCGCAGGCGGGGCCGTTCACCATCCAGATCGAGGGCGGCGGCGGCAAGACCGACACCACCGTCCACACCGAGGTCGCCGAGCTGGACCTGCACAACAACCCCGGCGACAGCGCGATCGTCCAGGAATGGCTGGAGGGCCGTGGGCGCAACCCCGCCGCCAGCCTCCCCACCCCCCGGGACTTCACCAACCCCCTGCCGCCCAACGCCTCCGAGTTCGAAAAGCTGATGCACGAGAAGGCCAAGATCAGCAGCCTCGAGTACAGGGTCAACATCGACTGGTGGAAGGCCGCCTTCGCGATCGGCCTGGGCGTGTCCACGGGCAAGGGCGGGACCGTCGGCTTCAAGCTCTTCGGCCTGGAGATCAGCCAGGAGACCGAGACCCAGACGCTGTCCGGCAACCCGCTCTACGCGGGCGCGCCCGACCCCGACGGGAGCCGCCCCTGGTTCCCGTTCACCAACTGCACCAAGGTCAAGCCGATTCCCTGACCCGCCCGGCACGACCCGATGGCGGCCGGCCTGCCCGACTCACCGTCCGGGTGAAATGCCAGATCACCGGCGGGCTGCCGGGGCCGATGCCAATGAACTGATCGGTGCCGGACTCCACCGCCACCCGGCTTTACCAGATCACCCACCGGTCGCATGAAGGGCCTGGGGACCCATTTCCAATGGGTCCCCAGGCCCTTTTTGGTGGGCCTACAGGCCCTTTTCAGGTGAACATTCGGCTTCTATCTTCGGAATTCTTGCGGTGCCGGTCGGAAGCTAGTTGACAGGCGGTTAGCCGAGATGTCTCCGTACGACTGCAAGCACAACAGGAACGCCGGAGAGGGGACCGTCAGCTATCTGGCGGTGATCTCCCTGCTCAGCGCGGTTCTCGCGACCATCACCATCACCCCCGTCGGGACGAAGGTGACCGGCGGCATCGAGTCGGCCATCTGCCGGGTCGTGGAGCAGGCCCTCGCCCAGGCCTGCATTCCGAGCACGAACGGCGGCGGTGGCGGCAACGGCGACGTCTCGTCGGACCCGCCCGTCGACCCGGACGCGCGACCCACACCGGAGGACGACGCGTTCCAGCCGCCCAAGTGCATTCTCGCCCAGGAGACGACCAAGACCAGAACGGTGATGCGGATCCTCTTCATCAAGATCAGCTCGACCAGCCAGGTGCAGGTCACCCAGTGGTCCGACGGCACGATCACCGTCGACAGCACGGGCGTCGCCGCCGGCGGGGTGGAAGGCGGGCTGGACATCCCCGGACTCAGCCAGTGGGGCGGCGATGCCTCGTTGCAGGGCAGCTTCACCAAGGGCGGCGGCGGCGGCGGACGGTGGCTGTTCGACAAGCACAAGACCGGTGACCCGCAAAGGGACCTGGAACTCAACCACGCGGACGCCGAGCAGTTCATCGAATACCTCAAGGGCGCGGCCAGGTGCAACTCCCGCCCGCCCGGAGCGCGCAGCACCGAACTCGGCATGCTCTGCCACCACTCCAACCAGGACAAACTGCCCCCGCTGCCGCCCGACCGGATCCCCGACCTGGACATCACCCGGACCACCATGGAAGCCTCCGGCGAGTTCGAGTTCGGCGGGGCCTTCAGCAAGGGCGACAAGAAGATCCTCAGCGGCATCACCCGGGGCCTCAGCGGCACCGTGCTCGACGACGTCCTGGTGCTGCGCGGCGGCAACAACGAGCTCACCTTCGTCTACACCATGGAGATCGGCGGCAAGATGGGCGCCGGCTACCAGGCCGAAGGCTCCTACATGCAGCAGGTCTACGTCACCTACAAGGCCGACGAGTACGACAAGGCCAAGAAGGAGGGCCGGCCCCAGCGCCCGACCTACCTGCAGGTCGTCACCTCCCGCCGGGGCGCCGACGGCAACCCGGGCGGCGACGTCAAGATCAACCCGCAGGTGGGACCGTTCACCATCCAGGTCGAGGGCGGCGGCGGCGAGACCGAAACCACCGTCCACACCGAGGTCGCCGAACTGGACCTGAGCAACAGCCCCGGCGACAGCGAGATCGTCCAGAACTGGCTGGAGGGCCGCGGGCGCAACCCCGCCGCCAGCCTGCCCACCCCCCGGGACTTCACCAACCCCCTGCCGCCCAACGCCTCCGAGTTCGAGAAGCTGATGCACGGCAAGGGCAAGATCAGCAGCCTCGACTACAAGGTCAACATCGACTGGTGGCGGGCCGCCTTCGCGATCAGCCTCGGAGTGGCCACGCGCAAGGGGGGGACCACCGGCTTCAAGCTCTTCGGCCTGGAGATCAGCCAGGAGACCGAGACCCAGACGCTGACCGGCAACCCCCTCTTCGCGGGCGCGCCCGACCCCGACGGGAGCCGCCCCTGGTTCCCGTTCACCAACTGCTCCAAGGTCAAGCCGGTTCCCTGACCCTGCCGACCCCGCCCAGCACCAGGAAGCGCTCCGGACGCTCGGCGACCTCGCCGGCGTCCGGGCGCCACAGGGGGACGTAGACCACGCCGGGATCGAGGAGCTCGTAGCCCGCGAAGAAGCGGAGGATCTCGGCGTGCGTGCGCGCCACCGCGGGCGAGCTCGCCCGGGTGTAGAGCTTCTCGATGGCGGCCGACTTGCCCGGCTCGTCGTCCCGGGTGAGATGCGAGATCACCAGCAGGCTGCCGGGGGCCGAGACCTCGCGCAGGGCGCCGACGATGCCGTAGGGGTCCTCGTCCGGCTTGATCAGATGCAGTGCCGCCACCAGCAGGAACGCCACTGGGCGGGAGAAGTCGATCAGGTCGCCCACGGTGGGGTGCCCGAGGATGTCCGCCGGCCGCCGCATGTCGGCCTCGATCACGGCGGTGCGCTCGTCGCCCGCCAGGATGGCCTTGCTGTGCGCCACCGCCACGGCGTCGTTGTCGACGTAGACGACGCGCGCCCGCGGATCGACCTGCTGGACGATCTCGTGCACGTTGCCCTGGGTCGGGATGCCGGAGCCGATGTCGATGAACTGGTCGATGCCGGACTCCACCGCCATCCGGGCGGCCCGGGTCAGGAAGGCACGGTTCGCCTGGGCGAGCTCACGGGCCTGGGGCTCGATCCTGAGCAGGCCGGTGGCCAGATCCCGATCCGCGGGGAAGTTGTGCGTCCCGCCGAGCAGGAAGTCGTAGACCCGCGCCACGCTGGGCTTCTGCTCGTCGATCTCGGCGGGGATCCGGGCCGAGTCCATGCTGGTCCACCTCCGGTGATCACCTGGGTGCAGGCTCCCGGGAATCGTAGCCTTTTCGGAATCTGTTGCCCTAGATCCCCGCGCATAGGAAAATAAGCAACGCAGGCGACGGGATAGTTCTCTGGCACATTTCCGCACGGAGGCGAGGCGCACCGCGGTGGAAGCGGCAGGTTGGCCGTTCCCGGCCACCGTGGTGCTCGGCCCCGAGGGCCGGGTGACCGGCTGGAGCTCCGGGGCCGAACGGTTGCTCGGCCTCCCCGCCGGGCAAGCCCTCGGGCGCGACGTCCGGGACCTGCTCGACCACCCCGCGCTGGAGCAGGGGCTCGCGCTCGCGACAACGGGCGGGACCTGGCACGACACCTGCCCCGCCGGGGTGCGGCTGGTCTGCGAACCGTTGCTGCGCGACGGGCGCGTCTCGGTCCTCCTCACGATGATCCCCGGGATCCCCGGCGGCCTGGAACTGCTGAACGAGGCCGCCGACCGGATCGGCTCCACGCTCGATCTCGGCCGTACCGCCCGGGAGATCGTCGAGGTCGCGGTGCCGCGCTTCGCCGACGCCGGCGGCGTCTACGTGCTGGAACGGCTGCTGGCCGACGAGGACTCCCCGCGCCGGGAGGCCGACGGCCGCATCGTGGTGCGCCGGCTGGCCATCGTGCTCGCCGCGGACGATCCGGACGACTGGAGCGACGTGTTCCCCGTCGACGAGGTGATCGTCCATCCGGCCGGCAGCCCGTACGCCGAATGCGTGGCCACCGGCCACCCGGTGCTGTGCACCGGAGCGGACGTCGGCGACCTCATCACACACCGCACCGGACGGCACCTGGCCGAGGTCCGCGACCACGCCTCCCTGCTGACCGTGCCGCTGACGGCCCGCGGCCGGACCCTGGGCTTCGCCCTCTTCAGCCGCAAGCGGCCCCGCCCTCCCTTCGCCCCCGCCGACACCCGCCTGGCGGTGGAACTGGCCGGGCGCGCCGCGGTCTGCGTCGACAACGCGCGGCTGTACCGGCGCGAGCACCGCACGGCGGTCACCCTGCGCGCAAGCCTGCTGCCCGCGCAGATCACCGTGCCGGACGCGCTGGAGGTCGCGCACCGCTACCTGCCCGCCGACGACGTCACCGAGGTCGGCGGCGACTGGTACGACGTCGTCCCGCTGCCCGGCGGCGACGTCGCCCTCGTCATCGGCGACGCGATGGGGCACGGGGTGACGGCCGCTGCGGCGATGGGGCAGTTGCGCGTCGCCGCGCACACCCTGGCCGGCCTCGACCTGCCGCCGCACGAGGTGCTGACCCGGCTCGACAAGATCGCTCAGGGGCTGACCGCGGCCCAGTTCGCCACCTGTCTCTACGTCGTCTGCTCCCCCACCACCCGGCGCTGCCGGATCTCCGGCGCCGGGCACCCGCCGCCGCTGCTGGCGCTGCCGGACGGCACCACGCGGGTCCTGGACCACCCGCCGGGGCTTCCCCTCGGTGTCGGGGACACCGGCGTCGGGACCGGCTACGAGACCACCGAGTTGGAGATCCCGCCCGGCGCGACGCTCGTCCTCTACACCGACGGCCTGATCGAGAGCCGCCGGCACGATCTGGAGACCGGGATCGCCGCGCTGCGGGAATCCCTCACCCCGCACCGCGGCTGCCTGGAGTCCGCCGCCGACGCCGTCCTCGACACCCTCCGGCACCGGCGGGGCGACGACGACATCTCCCTGCTCCTGGCCCGCCCCGCGGCACCTGATCCGGACCGGCCCGCCATTACGCCCTGCGCGTGAAGCGTTCCGGGGGTGATCCGCACGGGCCACAGTGGACGGCATGAAACTGCTGATACTGGGCGGTACCGAATTCGTCGGACGGGCCTACGTCGCGGCGGGGCTGGCCCGGGACTGGACGGTGAGCGTCTTCAACCGGGGCACGCACGCGGCGCCCGCCGGGGTGACGGCGCTGCGCGGCGACCGTACCGCGGCCGGTGGGCTCGCCGCGCTCGGCCGCGGTGAATGGGACGTGGTGGTCGACACCTGGTCGTGGGCGCCGGCCGCGGTACGCGACACGGCGGCGCTGCTGGCGGATCGGGCCGGGCGCTACGTGTACGTGTCGAGCCGGTCGGTGTACGCGTTCCCGCCCCCGGCCGGGGCCGCCGAGGGCGCGCCGCTGGTCGAGGCGTCCCCGGACGACGACGGCTCGGTGGAGTACGCCCGGCTCAAGGCCGGCGGGGAGTCGGCCGCCGTCGCGGCGTTCGGCGACCGCGCCCTGCTGGCCCGGGCGGGGCTGGTGCTGGGGCCGTACGAGAACATCGGACGGCTGCCCTGGTGGCTGCACCGGATCGCCCGGGGCGGGCCGGTCCTCGCCCCCGGCCCGGCCGACGCCACGGTGCAGTACATCGACGCCCGCGACCTCGCCGGCTGGAGCCTGGACGCCGCCGCGCGCGGGCTCGGCGGGCCCTACGACCTGGTCTGCCCGCCCGGCCGTACCACCCTGCGGGAACTGCTCGAAGCCTGTGCGGCGGTGACCGGCGGCGCGGCGGAGCTGCGCTGGACCGACCCCGGACCGATCCTGGCGGCCGGCGTGCAGCCGTGGACCGACCTGCCGATCTGGCTGCCGCCGGGCGAACTGCGCGACGCCATGCACGGGGCGGACGTGTCCAAGGCGCTCGCGGCCGGGTTGCGGTGCCGCCCGGTCGCCGAGACGGTGGCCGACA
Source organism: Actinomadura craniellae (assembly GCF_003289645.1). Lineage (GTDB taxonomy): Bacteria > Actinomycetota > Actinomycetes > Streptosporangiales > Streptosporangiaceae > Actinomadura_D > Actinomadura_D craniellae. The sequence goes on from NZ_QLYX01000002.1 coordinate 123,962, forward strand.
CCTGGGCCTGGCTGGAGGACCTGGGCGGCGAGCCGCCGCTGCGCCCCGACCGGCCGCCCGTCGGCCTCGACCCCGCGGTGGAGGCGAAGCTGCTGGCCGGCTGAGCCGTCCCTGCGGCGCAGGTCCTGGCCCTCGGTGTTTCGACCGGTCAGCGGCGGTTATCCGTCGGGGGAACGAAAGGAAGAGCATGACCCCGACGTCCCCGCCGCCGACGGGCCCGCCCCAGGCCGGAGTGGTGCGCACCAAGATCCCGGCCCGGCTCGACCGGTTGCCGTGGTCCCGCCCGCACTGGATGATCCTCATCGGCCTCGGCACCGTCTGGATCCTCGACGGTCTCGAAGTCACGATCGTCGGCAACATCTCGGGACAGATCGCCAAGCCCGGCAGCGGCCTGGACATCACCCAGGCGCAGATCGCCGGGCCGGGCGCGGCCCTCTACGTCGCCGGAGCCTGTATCGGCGCGCTGTTCTTCGGCCGGCTCACCGACCGGTTCGGCCGCAAGAAACTCTTCATCATCACGCTGGCCGTGTACCTGGCGGGCACCGCCCTCACCGCCCTGGCGTGGACGCCGTGGTGGTTCTTCCTGTGCCGGTTCATCACCGGGTTCGGGATCGGCGGCGAGTACGCCGCGATCAACTCCGCCATCGACGAGCTGATCCCGAGCAAACACCGCGGGCGCGTCGACATCGTCATCAACGGCTCGTACTGGCTGGGCGCCGCGGGCGGCGCGCTGCTGACCGTGCCGCTGCTCAACGAGTTCTCCACCGGCGTCGGCTGGCGGCTGGCGTTCGGGCTCGGCGTGGTGCTGGGCCTGGTCATCCTGCTCGTCCGGCGGAACGTCCCGGAGAGCCCGCGCTGGCTGATCATCCATGGCCATACCGAGCAGGCCGAACGGGTGGTCGGCGGGATGGAGCGGCAGGTCGAGCGGGAGACCGGCGACCGGCTCGCGGAGCCCGAGCGGAGCATCGACATCCACCAGCGCAAGACCATCGGGTTCGGGGAGATCGCCCGCACCATGGTGACCCGGTATCCCCGGCGGACGATCCTGGGTTTCTCGCTGTTCGTCGGGCAGGCGTTCCTCTACAACGCCATCACCTTCGGGTACGCCCAGATCCTGACGAAGTTCTTCGGGGTGGACACCTACACCGGCTACTACTTCGCCGTCATCGCGATCGGCAACTTCCTCGGACCGCTGATCCTGGCGCCGCTGTTCGACACGGTCGGCCGCAAGCCGATGATCGCGGGGACGTACATCCTGTCCGGCGTCCTGCTGCTGGGCACGGCGTACCTGTTCGGCCAGGGGCATCTCACCGCCACCACGCTGACCGCCTGCTGGTGCGTGGTGCTGTTCTTCGCCTCCACCGGCGCCAGTTCGGCCTACCTGACGGTCAGCGAGATCTTCCCGATGGAGACCCGCGCGATGGCCATCGCGTTCTTCTACGCGATCGGCACGGCGGTCGGCGGGATCACCGGCCCGCTGCTCTTCTCCAAGCTCGTCGAGACCGGACGGCCCGGCGACACCGCGCTCGCCTTCGTCATCGGCGCCGTCCTGATGATCGCCGCCGGGATCGTCGCGCTCCTCTTCGCGGTGAAGGCCGAACGCAGAAGCCTGGAGGACATCGCCAAACCGCTGACCGCGGCGAGCTGACCTGTGACCCTTCGGCATCCCGGTGCGCCGTGGCACCTCGGATGCCGAAGGATCACAGGTCGGTCCGCCGCAGGCGGGCGAGGTCGTGTCCCGGTAGGCCGGTCAATTCGAATGCCCGGCAGGAACGGTGAATCCGGGCTGGAACCGGGTCAGTCCTCCGGCGGCGAGCGACCTCCGTACGCGGTCGCCGAAGACCCGGTCGTCCACCGCCGCCACGAACGACTCCGGGGCGGCGCCGACCGCCGCGGCGAGTTCGGGAAGGTCCGCCAGCAGCGCCGCGATCAGGGACGGCTGGTCGGTGAGCCGGCGGGGACGGCCGGACCCCCGCTCGACGACGCAGCCGTGCCGGGACGCGTACACCCAGCAGCGCGGGACGTCCGGGGAGCCGCCGGGCAGGCGCACGGGGTGCCGGGCCGGCAACCGGACGCGGTGGTAGTTCGGCTCGGTGGCGTCCAGCACGGCGAGCGCGGCGTCGTCCGGCCAGATCAGGTGCAGATCTGAGACCTCTCCAGGAACGGCGACCGGGGTGGCGGGCACGTACCCGGCGCGGTTGACGTGCGCGGAGACGCCGGCGATCACCCCGGACACCCGTACGGCCGTGATCGGCACAAGCGGGCGCACCCCGGCCCGGGCGAACTTGCGGTGGAGCTGGGCGGGACTGGCGTTGGACCCCACCGCCAGGACCGGGTACCGCGCACCGATCGGCGCCCCGCCGGCCCGTGCCAGGAACTCGTCCAGCGGCACGTCTCCCCCGGTCCCGACCGTCCAGCGGCCGACCGGGGCCGCGGCGGGGCACACCTCGTACAGGAAGCGGCCGGACAGGACGGCGGCAGGGCCGTCCGGCGTCCGGCCCGGATAGTCGAGCGGGACGGTGGCGGGGGCGGCGCCGAACTCGATGACCGCACGGCGCCCGGGCGGCGATCCGCCGCCCCGTTCGCCTGCCCGGTCCGGGCGCCGCCGGGTCATCGGCCCGGGAGGAACTCCGCCAGCACCGGGGCGAGCTCCTCGGGGGGCACCACGTGCTCGTGCCCGTCCAGAACGCGGTACCGCCCATCGGGCAGGGCCGCCGCGATCCGCCGGCCCATGTCGATCATCCATCCGTAGCTCGCCCCGCCGCACAGCACGAGGGTGGGCGCGGCCACCTTGCCGAGCAGTTCACCCGGCACCGTGCCGCCCCTGGTCAGGTCGCCCATGACCGCGGAGTCGTAGGCGAGCGTGGGCGCCATCGCCTCGGCACCCGCCCACCACGGCTCGGCGCGCATCCCGTCGATCACCTCGGGCGGCGTGCCCACCGTCGCCATGAACAGGGCGGCCGCGTCGCCGCGGCGGCCGGCGGCCAGCAGGGATTCGAGCTCGCGGGCGTACTCCCGCGCGACGTGCCGGTCTTCGGCCTCGTCGGGCGTGTAGGGCGGCTCGTGCAGGACGAGCGCGGTGATGGGCAGGCCGGCCGCCGCCGCGTGCAGGGCGAGACCCGCGCCCGAGGAGTGGCCGTACACCGCCGCCGCTCCCCCGACCTCGGCGACGAGCGCGCCGAGGTCCCCGATCTCGCGCTCGACCTCGTACGGCGCGGTGTCACCGCTGTCGCCCCGGCCGCGCCGGTCGTAGCAGACCGCGGTGAACCGCTCGCCCAGCCGCTCGGCGTGCGGGCGGATCACGGCCCGGTCGCACAGCGCGCCGGCCACCAGGATGAGCGGCGGGCCCGTGCCGAACCGCTCGTAGGCGATGGAGGTGCCGTCCGGCGAAGTCACCTTGTGCACGACCGCTCCGTTCCTCTCGGCGGGGTGTCCCTGGACCCAGCCTAGGAAACGCGGGGGACATTTTCCGGCGGTGCCGTGCGAGGTCCGCTTCCGGTATCCGGAAAGGGCGGGTGCCGGCCGGCCGGCCCTGCCGCACCATGGTCCGCAGCGGGCGTCCGGCGTCCTCCCGGTTCCGCGCCCGCCGGACTGGAGAGGAGCCGACGATGACGGCGGAGCCCACCGGCCGTGGCGTGCTGCGGGTGGAGTGGCGGCCCGGCGGCGACCGGCTGCTGGGCGTCTGCCACTGCGGCGCCGAGCGCCGGGCCGACGGTCCGGTCGAGGTGTGGGAGTGGCTGCTCGCCCATCCCGACGGTCACCGTCCCGCCACCGGTGGGGAGCCGGGCGAGTGAGGCCGGAGCGGGCATGGAGCCGATCGTGACGGGCGACGCCGGGTTCGAGCTCGTGGTGCACGACCGGCGCGAGGCCGCCGAGGGCGTCGTGGCCCTGGACCTGCGGGCGCCGGACGGCGGCGAGCTGCCCGTCTGGGAGCCGGGGGCGCACGTCGACCTGGTCCTGGCCGGCGGCGTCGTCCGGCAGTACTCGCTGTGCGGCGACCCGGCCGACCGCACGGGCTGGCGGATCGCCGTGCTGCGGGAGCCGGCCGGCCGGGGCGGGTCGGCGCTCGTCCACGACCGGCTGCGGCCGGGCACCCGGGTGCGGGCGCGCGGGCCGCGCAACCACTTCGCCCTGGAGCCCGCCGCACGCTACCTCTTCATCGCCGGCGGAATCGGCATCACCCCGCTGCTGCCGATGGTGGCCGCGGCGCAGGCCGCCGGAGCGCGGTGGCGGCTGGCCTACGGGGGGCGCACCGCGGCGTCGATGGCGTTCGCGGACGAGTTGCGCGCCGAGCACGGCGACCGGGTCACCGTCCACCCCCAGGACCGGTGCGGGCCGCTGGACCTGGACGCGCTGCTCGGCGCCCCGGCCGACGGCGCGCTCGTCTACTGCTGCGGCCCGGCGTCCCTGCTCGACGCCGTCGAGGAGCGGTGCGCGGGACGGCCGCCGGGAACGCTGCGCGTCGAGCGGTTCACCCCCGTGGACGCCGGCGAGCCGGTACGGGCGGAGTCCTTCGAGGTCGAGCTGGCCGGTACCGGCGTGACGCTGACGGTGCCCCCCGGCCGCTCGGTGCTGGAGGTCCTGGAGGCCGCGGGGGTCCCGATCCTGTCGTCGTGCCGGGAGGGCACCTGCGGCACGTGCGAGACGGTCGTGCTCGGCGGCGAGGTGGACCACCGGGACTCGCTGCTGACCGAGGAGGAGCGCGCCGCCCACGACACGATGTTCCCGTGCGTGTCGCGCGCCGCGGGCCCGAAGTTGGTCCTGGAGTTCTGACGCCGTGCAGCGCGCCGGGCGCGGGGCGGACATTACTATTCAGGCATGGTGCGCACGCCCTTGACTGCACTCGATCACCAGCGCGGCGAACGCCTGGGAGCCCTGCTCCGTCAGGCCCGCGGCGAGACGAGCATGGTGCAGGTCGCCGCGGCGGCGGGCATCTCGGCCGAGACGCTCCGCAAGATCGAGACGGGCCGCGCGCCGACACCGTCCTTCTTCACGGTGGCGGCGCTGGCGACCGTGCTCGGGATCTCCCTGGACACCCTGGCGACGATCAGCCATGCGGAGGAGCCACCGCTGTCCACCCCGGCATGACCGGCACACCCCGGCCCGGCCCTCGCTGATCGTCGTCCGGTGCGCCGCGGCGGCGCGCCGACGTACGGTGGAAGCGTGCGGGCGTGGAGCGTGGCGGCTCCGGGGCCGATGGCCGGGAAGCCGATCGGCCTGGTCGAACGCGAGGTGCCCGAGCCGGGGCCGGGCGAGCTGCTGGTGCGGGTGCGGGCCTGCGGGGTGTGCCGCACCGACCTGCACGTCGCCGAGGGCGACCTGCCCGTCCACCTGCCCGGGGTGACCCCCGGCCACGAGATCGTCGGCGAGGTGGCGGCCGCCGGGCCCGGCTGCGCCCACTCCCCCGGCGACCGGGTCGGCGTCGCCTGGTTGCGGAGCACCTGCGGGCGCTGCCCGTACTGCCGGCGGGGCGACGAGAACCTCTGCCCCCGCTCGGTCTACACCGGGTGGGACGTGCACGGCGGCTACGCCGACCACGCCGTCGCCCGCGACGCCTACGTGTACGACCTGCCCGAGGGGCGCGGCGACGTGGAGTTGGCGCCGCTGCTGTGCGCGGGCATCATCGGCTACCGGGCGCTGCGCCGGGCCGCGCTGCCGCCGGGCGGGCGGCTGGGCATCTGGGGGTTCGGCGGGTCGGCCCACCTGACCGCCCAGATCGCGCTGGCCGAGGGCGCCGCGGTGCACGTCTTCACCCGGTCCCCCGCCGCGCGGGACCTGGCGCTGCGCCTGGGCGCCGACTCGGCCGGGGACTCCTTCGACCCCCCGCCCGAACCGCTCGACTCGGCGATCGTGTTCGCCCCCGCCGGGGGTCTGGTCCCCGCCGCGCTGGAACGGCTCGACCGCGGCGGCACGCTGGCGATCGCGGGCATCCACCTGACGGACGTGCCGACCCTGGACTACCGGCGGCACCTGTTCCAGGAGCGGCAGGTCCGCTCGGTCACCGCCAACACCCGCGCGGACGGCGCGGAGTTCCTGCGGCTCGCGGGCCGGCTGCCGCTGGCGGTCAGCACCGTGCCGTACGCGCTGGCGGACGCCGACCGGGCCCTGGCCGACCTCGCCGCCGACCGGATCAACGGGGCGGCCGTCCTGGTCCCCGGCTGAGGGTCCCGCGGACTGGTCGGAGTTCATCCGGTTGTCAGTTACGGTTTCTTGCTACCGTATGGTCATACAGTATCGTGGTACTCGTCCAAGGGAGGGCAGTTGACGGCAGCGGGCAAACGCCAACGGCGCGCGGGCAAGGATCGCCGCAGGAACGCGCTGGAGGTGGCGGCGCGCGTTCTCGCCGAACGCGGCTACGAGAAGACGCGGTTCAGCGATGTCGCCGAGGCGGCCGGGGTCGCGGTCAGCACGCTGCAGTTCTACTTCGGCTCACGCGACGACATGCTGATCGAGGCGCTCTACCACTCCACCGAGACCGAGGTCGCCGTCCTCGAACAGATCGCCGCCGGGGCCGCGGACCCGTGGGAGCGGATCCTGGCGCTGCTCGACCGCGGGCTCGCGCCGCTCTCCGCCACCACATGGCGGATGCTGCTGGAGTTCTGGCACGCCTCGGCCCACGACCCGGAACTGCGCACGCACAGCGTCTCCATTCAGGAGCGCTACCGCGGGGCCTTCGCGAAGGCCGTGCGCGAGGGCGTCGAGTCCGGGGACTTCCGGCCCCGGGGCAGGCCGGAGGACATCGTCACCGCCGTCGTCGCCCTCCTCGACGGGCTCATCATCCCCCGCGTCCTCGACCACCCGTACTTCGACCAGGCCGGAGTCCGCGATGTGGCGATCACCCAGGTCGCCGCCGTGCTCGGGCTCGACGCCGACCGGGTGCCCCGGGGCGACGGGGCCGCCCACCCGAACACCGTTCCACAGGAGCACGACCACACCAGTACAGGAGAAGATCGAAGTGACACATGACATCGCTCCGGGAACACCGGTGCTGATCGACGTCACGGTCCAGGACCGCGACGCCAGCAAGGACTTCTACGCCGGGCTGTTCGGCTGGGGCTTCGACGAGGAACTCGACCCCACCGGGCACTACACCTACGCGGTCCAGGACGGGCGGATCGTGGCGGGCCTGCGCCCCAGCGCGCCCGGCCAGCCGTCCGTCTGGTCGCTGTACCTGCACACCGGCGACACGGCGGCCACCAAGAAGGCGGTGACGAGCGCGGGCGGCCAGGTCGTCCACGAGGGCGAGGCGCCGGGCCAGGGGAAGGTCCTGGTGGCCGCCGACCCCGCGGGCGCGGTCGTCGGGTTCTGGCAGCCCACGATCCCGTGGTCCTTCCACTCCGGATCCCCGGGCAGCCTGGTCTGGAGCGAACTGAACGTCCGCGACGCCGCGGCCGCCGACGGGTTCTACCCCGGTCTCCACGGCTACCAGGGCGAGCAGATCGGTGACGGCCAGCACTTCGACTACGTCGTCTGGTCCCTCGACGGGCCGCCGCGCCTCGGCCGGATGGTGATGGGGCCCGACTTCCCCGCCGAGGTCCCACCGCACTGGCTGGTCTACATCGGCGTCGATCCGCAGATCGGCACCGACAAGCTCGCCGAGCGCGCGGTCGAACTCGGCGGGAAGCTCGCCAAGGAGCCCTTCGACATCCCGGCGGGCCGCGCGGCACTGGTCGCGGACGTCACGGGGGCGACCTTCGCGATCATCGACGAATCCAAGCGCACCCGCCGGTAGCGACGGCGCCCGGCGGGCTGTCACGCCCGCCGGGCGACCCCGTCCAGCAGTCGGGCGCGCTCTTCCTCGTCGGCGGCCGCGGCGACAGCGGTCCAGGCGAGGGCCAGGGCGCCGTCCAGCACGGCCCGGTCCGCCGACGGTGTCGCGCACGCCGCGGCGAACTCGGGCTGGTGGTTGACCGCGTCACCGCAGTCGATCGCGATGGTGGGATGGACGACCGGCAGCACCCGGGAAACGTTGCCCATGTCGGTGCCGGCGGCGATCCGGGGCCGGCCCTCCGCCGGCCGGAGCGGGCGGCGCCCGAGTTCGGCGACCGCGGTGCAGTAGGCGTCCGCCAGCCATCCGTCGCAGGTGAGTTCGGCATAGATCGGGGAGACATGATCGACCTCGTGGGTGCAGCCGGTCCCCATCGCCCCGGCCGCCAGGCAGGCCCGGACCCGGGTCTCCAGCCGGTGCAGCGCCGCCACGTCCGGCGCGCGCAACTCGAACAGCGCGCCGGCCTCGGCCGGGACGATGTTCGGCGCCGCACCGGCGTCGGTGACGATCCCGTGCACCAGCTGCCCCGGTTCGAGGTGCTGGCGCAGCAGGCCGACGGCGACCTGCGCGATGGTCAGCGCGTCGGCGGCGTTGACCCCCAGATGCGGGGCGAGCGCGGCGTGCGACGCCCGGCCCGAGAACCGCACCCGGAGGTCCATGATCGCCAGCGATGCCGGGGCCCCCACCTCGTCGGGCGACGGGTGGACCATCATCGCCATCGCGACGTCGTCGAACACACCCTGCTCCAGCAGGGCGATCTTCCCTCCGCCGCTCTCCTCGGCGGGGGTTCCGAGCAGCTTGACGGTCAGGTCCAGTTCGTCGGCGACCTCGCGCAGGGCCAGGGCCGCCCCCGCCGAGGCGGCGGCGATGATGTTGTGCCCGCAGGCGTGCCCCATCCCGGGCAGGGCGTCGTACTCGGCGCACAGTCCGGCCACCAGCCGGCCGGAGCCGTAGGTGGCGGTGAACGCGGTCGGCAGGCCGCCCGCACCGCGCTCGACGCGAAAACCTCCGTCCTCCAGCACTCTGGCGACCTTTTCCGCGCTGCGGAATTCCTGGAACGCAGTTTCCGGCTCCGCATGCAGGCTTCGCGACAATGTGATCAGCTCGGCGGCATTTCGCTCGACCGAAACTCGGCAACGATCCCTTGGAGACACGACAAGCGACGATAATTTCCAGCCTTCACAGGTTCAAGGATTGACAGTTTCGCCGCTTTGTGCATACGGATGATATGCACTTTCACGTACCGCGCCCAAAGGGACGCGTGCGCTTACACTGACGGCACGACAGGGAGGGTCGATGACTGCTGTCGAATGGACTGTCCAGGCCGGACCCGTACTTCTCGACGTGCGATTGTTGCCATGGTTTTTGGTACGCGCCCCAGGCCATCCGATCGAGCTGGTCGACGCGCTTTCCAGCGCCCGTCTCCTCGATATGGCCGACGAGCTGATCGTCATGGAACGGGCGTTGAACACCCATGAAAGGGAGTTCCTCGACGAGCACTGGCCCGCGCTGCGCCGGGTCGCCAAGAGCGATCCCGAACGTGCCCCCGCACCCTTCCGCGAGCTCCTCCGGGCCTACCGGCGGATCGAGTCCGGCGACCCGCTGGACGACCGGGCGAACCGGGCGCTGACCGCGGCCGGCGTCACCCGGTGGGCGGAGGAGTGGAACCTCCTGCTCGGCCGGCGGGACACCGCGCGCACGAAGGCCGCACAGGAGCTGGCGGCCGCGTCGTCCGACGCGTACCGGCAGGTCGCGCGGGCCTTCGACGAGCCGTCGCTGCGCCACGCGGTGTTCCTGTCCAACCCGGGGTTCTACCGCAACGCGCTGGCCTCCGGCCCGCTCACCGACCGGCTCGGCAACGGTGCCGGCCCGCCGCGCGCGGCCCGGCGCAGGCTGGCCACCGCCCACCGCTACCTGCGGCGGTTCACCACCAGGTGCGAGACCGTGGCGTTCTCCGGGCCGACCCTGTTCGGCCGTTTCTCCCCCGACCAGGCCGAGCCGCTGCACGTGGGCCGGCCCGGCCCCCCGAGGGTGTCCGTCGAGGCCAGCGTCTGGGCCGTCGACCTGCTGGAACGGCACCTGACCTCGATCACGCCCCTCGCCGGGCGCCGGGCCTGGCGGGACCCGACGTTCCGCCGGCTACCGGGAAAGGACATCCTGGAGCGGACGGTCGACGGGCGCCGCCTCAAGGTCCCCGCCGACCTGCTGCAGCTGTGGGAGGGCGCCGACGGCCGGCCCCTCGGGGAGATCGCCCGCGACGCCGGGATCGGCGAGGAGGCGCTGCTCGACGCCCTGCGCAGGCTGAGCCGGCTGCTGACCGTTTCCGGTCACCGGTCCGCGGCCACCGAACTGCACGCCCTGGACGCCCTGGCGGCGGCCGACCGGCCCGACGGTCCCGCCACGGCCCTGCGGTCGGTCCGGAACGTCTACGCCGCCGAGCCCTGGCCCGCCCGCGCGGACCGGCACACCGCCGCGGAGGAGGTGATCGCCGGGCTCGGGGAGCGTCCCGACCTGGAGGGCAGGCACTACGCCGACCGCGAGGTCTTCCACGAGGACTGGTCGAGCCCGTACAGCGAGCGCGTGACGATCGGCGGCCCGGCCCTCGACGGGCTCCGCCGCGCCCTCGACGCGGTGCTCCCGATGACCTACCTCGCCGCCCTCCTCGCCAGGGAGGACGCCCGGGAGGTCGTCCGCTACGCCCTGCGCGGGGAGGGCGCCCCGCTGGCCCGGCTGGCGGCGGCCGCGCTGGAGCCGCAGTGGCCGCGCGTCGAGCGGATGCGCGCGGCCCTCGCCGGCCTGGTGCGGGACGGGCACGCCGCCGGCGGCGTCGCCGCGCTCACCTCCCAGGACGTCGCCGACGCCGTGGCCGACCTGTGGGAACTGGTCCCCGAGGCCGACCGCGCCGACCCGTGCCTGCCGAGCCCGGACCTGATGGCGGTGGGCGAGGACCTCGCGACCGCGACCTGGGTGCTGGCCGAACTCCACGACGACTGCAGTTCCGTCTTCGGCGGGCTGGAGCGGACCGTGCACAGCCGTCCCGACCTGCTGTGGCGGGAGTTCGAGGACGCCGTGCGCGACCTCGTCCCGGCCGAGACCATGGCCACGATCGTGTCGCGGCGACGCAGCGCGCACGTCACCCCCGAACTGCCCGGAGCGTCGATCGAGCTGAGCGGGCTGTCGGCCCGGCCCCGCGCCGAGACCGTGCCGATCGGCGAGGTCACGGTGCCACCCGACGCCACGACGGCGATCGTCCGCGGCGCCCCCCGCCGGCTCTACCCCGGCGACCTGTCCTCGCCGCTGCACCGCGCCCTCGCGCTCCCCGCCCTCACCCCCCTGACCGTCGAGATCGGCGCACACACACCCCGGATCACGATCGACGGCGTGGTCGTCCAGCGGGCCCGCTGGCGGGTGCGGCATCCTGGCACCCCGGCGGCCGAGGCCGTCGAGCGCTGGGCGGCGATGCACCGCCTGCGCGTCGAGCACGGCCTGCCGCGGCGGGTGTTCGTCCGCCACCCCGCCGAACCCAAACCGCTGTACATCGACTTCGCCGACCCGCTGGGCGTGGACGACCTCGCCCGCATGCGGGAGGGCGAACTGGTGATCACCGAGATGCTGCCCGGACCCGAAGAGCTGTGGTGGCGGGTCGACGGGCGGGCGCAGTGCGCCGAACTCCGCCTGGGCTGCCTGATCAGCGCCCGTACGAAGGGACCTCATGACGATTCACGCGCCTAGCCCGCGTCTCCTGCCCGATCCCGGCACCGAGTTCGGCGCGCGGGTGCGCCGGCGGCTGGCCGAGGAACGCGTCGTCTGGCTCACCGCGGTCGCCGACGACGGGACCCCCCAGCCCAACCCCGTCTGGTTCGTCTGGGACGGCGACGCCTTCCTGATCTACACCTCGCCCGACTCGCGGCGGATGCGGCACCTGCTCCGCCGTCCCCGGGTCTCGCTGCACTTCAACGGCGACGAGGTGGGGCACGACATCGTGGTGTTCGGCGGCGTCGCGGAGCAGGTCCCCGAGCCGCGGCCGGCGGTGGAGGTCCCCGAGTACCACGCCAAGTACCGGGAGGCCATCGACCGGGTGTTCGGCGGGCCCGGCGAGTTTACTCGCACGCATCCGGTCGCGCTGCGGATCCGGCCCACCTCCCTGCGCGGGCGGTAGGCCGGGCCCGCCGGCCGGGTCTGGCCGGGTCAGGCCGGTACGGCCTCGACGAGGCTGACCCGCCCGTGCCCGGCGTGGGCGACCTCGGACACCGCGAACCCGGCCGCCTCCAGCAGGGCCGCGGTCTCGCCCGCGGTGCGCTCCCGGCCGCCGGTGAGCACCAGCAGGTGCAGGTCCAGCATGTTCCGGCCCGCGGGGTCGGCGTCGCTCGCCAGCCCACCCGCGACGATCAGCCGGGCGCGCGGGTTCATGGCCCGCCGGCAGTTGGCGAGGATCGCCTGCGCGTCGGCGTCGTTCCAGTCGGCGAGCACGCGGCACAGCAGGTAGACGTCCGCGCCGGGCGGCACCGACTCCAGGAAACTCCCGGTCACGATGGAGCACCGATCGGCCATGCCCGCCGCGGCAAGTCCGGTGCGCGCCGCCGCCGCGGCGTCGGGCAGGTCCTGCAGGATCGCGGTCAGGTGCGGGTGCGCGCGCAGCAGCTCGGTCACGACGGCGCCCGCGCCGCCGCCGACGTCGGCGATGGTGGAGACCTCGCGGAAGTCCCGCCGGGAGAGCAGGAACTCGCAGGTCTCGCGCACCGAGGCGGACATGCCCGCCGCGTACTCGCGGGCCGCCGCGGGGTTGGCGGCGAGGTTGTCCCAGAAGCTCTCGCCGTACACCACGTCGAAGGCCGGGCGACCGGTCCGGACGGTGTGCAGGATCTGGCTCCAGGCGACGTATTGCTCCTCGGAGACGGTGACGACCCACGAGGCCAGGCTGCCGGGAACGTCCGAGCGCAGCAGGGCGCCCGTCCCGGTGAGCGCGTACGTCTCCGAGTCCGCCTCGCGGGAGACCAGGCCCGCGGCGGCGAGCACCCGCAGGACGCGCGCCAGGACGCCGGGATCGGCCCCGCACTCCCGCGCGACGGCCCCGACCGGCCGGGGGCCGGCGCCGAGCGCGTCCGCGACGCCGAGCTTGGTGGCCGCGTAGACGACCTGGGACAGGCGGTAGCCGCTCACCATGGCCCGGAGCCGCTGTTCGGGGTCCTGCGGCTGTGCGAGGTCGGGCTGGAACACGTGACATCCCTCCGCCATACCGGGTTATGGGACGGCCGCATCGAATCATTAGGGGTGGCCATCCGGCGAAACCGTCCGATCCTTGTCCATGGACGGTACACGAATATCTCGTTGCGCAGACCAAACTAATTCTGTCAATAGATGACATTAACCTTTCCACTATGTGCCACCTTACCGAGGGTCACACCTTTCCGTCCTGCGTGAACTCACCAGGAGTGCACGCCGGGCGCACTGCGTAATTGAATGGAAAATAAAGGGCAAAGAATGCTGTTGACTCCCTGCGCCGCATCGGGTGAGACTGTTGCTCGTTACCCGAAGTGATCGTCCATGGCGATGGAGCCCCTTTAGGACTCACTTCCGACAGACAGCACGGGGAAGTCGATAACGCAGATCATGGAACGGTCGTACTGCGCACGATAACAGCCCACTTACTATCACGCGCAGATCACGCCGCCCTTTGGCATGCCATTCATCGGCCTCCCCCGCCCCCTGCCCGATGAATCGGAGGAATTCTCGTGGCCGACCTGCAGAGCCCCCCGGAGACGACCACCCCCGAAGACCCGCCGGAGACCACGGACGCGCTGGCGGACGACGTCGAGGACCTGGACGAGCTGGACGACATCGACTTCGACCTCGAAGAGGTCGAGAACAAGATCGCCCCGCTCGCGCTGGCCTGGGCCGAAGCAAGCCGATGACCGTCTCCTCTGAGCACGACCTGCGCGCCGTCCCCACCGGGCCGACGGTCGAGGTCGACGCCGGCCGCGGCCCCGCGGAATCCTTCGCGGGGCTGCGCGCCGCGCTCGCCGGCCTGCGCGCGGCCGGCGCGACGTTCACCGACGTGCCCCAGCGGGGCGGCCCGGAGTGGCGCGAGCTGTTCCCCGCCGAGCCCTGCGACGCACCCCCGCTGGCGGAGATCGCGCTGGCACCCTCGGAGCGGCGGCTGCACCGGGAGTCCGAACAGGTGTTCCGGGTGCTGGCGGCCGGCGCCGCCGCCCTCTGCCACGGCGCGGTGGAGCTGGGCCGGCCGGTGGTGATCCGGGGCGTCGGGGAGACCGACCTGGCGTCGCTGCGCGGCTTCATGCGCGCGGTCGAGCACGCCCGGCTCCTCGACGGCGCACGGCTCGTCCTGGCCGACCCGGCGACCGTGCGCGCCCCGCTGTCCCCGGTCGCGGACCTGCGCGCGGAACGCGCGCGCTGCCTGACCCGGATGGGCCTGGACGTCTCCGCCGCCGGCCTCGCCGTCGTCACGCGCGCCGCCCCCGCCGTCCCCTCCATTCCCGCGACCGGCGAGGGCCGCCACTTCGCCGTCGCGACGGCCGGGGACGCCGACGTCGTGGACCGGCTCGCCGCCGCCCTCGTCTACACGCGGCTGGCCTTCTTCTCCGCCAACTGGGAGGGCATGGCGGCCGTCGCCGCCACCGGCCTCTCCCTCATCGACGGGCTGCCGGACAGCCGGGTGGCCGAGCTCGTGGCGGCCGCCGAGGCGCCCGTCGGGCAGGCCGACGCCATCGAGTTCGAGCCGGCGATCGTGCGCACCACGGCCGACGTGCGCGCCTTCTTCCACAAGGTCCTCGGCGTCCAGGCGACCTTCCGCGGTCTCCAGGAGGAGGCGCTCGGCCACTTCCGGCGGATGCGGGACGACGGGGAGGACGCGGCAGGGCTGTCACCGGAGAGCCGCGCCCAGTCCCACCTCTACAGCGCCCTCACCCTCGCCAAGCGGCTCCGCCGGGTCGACGAGGCCACGGCCGAACTCGCCGAAGGCTTCGCCGCGGTGCGGGAGCGGGCCGGCGAACCCGACAGCGTGCGCCGGGAGCGGGGCTGGCTGCACAACCTCCAGGCCCTGGCGTACTTCTCCCGGCGCAAGCTCCGCAGCGCCTTCGAGCACGAGAAGCAGGCCCTGGGATGCATCGAGGGCCTCGACGACGCCAGCTCGATCCACCTGCGGGTCAACCTCTTCTCCAACCTGAGCGTGCTGCAGGAGAAGGCGGGCAAGCCCGAGCAGGCCATCCGCACCTGGAACAAGTTCACCGAAGCCGCCGGCTCCTCCGACACCGCGTTCCTCAAGCACCACGCCTACCGGGCGGCCGGGCTGAAGCTGCTGATCGGCGACCGTGAGGAGGCGATCGACGACCTGGCCCGCTCGCTGGCGTGCGCGGCGGAGTTCGACGACGACTTCCACGAGACCGAGATCCGGCTGGAGACCGGAACGCTGCTGCTCGCGGAGAAACGGCGGGAGCAGGCCGCCGAGCACTTCACCCGCGCCCGCGCCGCTGCCCAGCGGCTCGGCGACCCCTACCGGTCGAGCCTGGCGCTGGCCGGGCTCGGTGTCGCGCGGGGCGGTCCCGCCGACGAGGGGGCGGTGGCCCGGCTCGCCGGGCTGAGCCTCAGCCGCCCGCGCGCGGCCGCCGACCTGGCCGGCTCGGCCGGCGCCCCGGACGCCCTGCTGCCCTGGCCGCACACCAAGCTCAACCGCCCGTTCGACCTGATCAATTTCGACGGATGAGCGCGCCGCGAAGCGGGGACGCCCCCCGATGGCGCCTGTACCCCCCGCTCCTCCTGCGCCGGGCCGGGTTCGACACCGGCCTGCTGGAACGCCTCGCCGACCCGGAGGTGCTCCAGGCGGCCGCGGAGCATCAGCGGCGGCTCCACGAGCGGGAGGAGCAGCGTTCCCGCCTGCTGCAGGAGGAGATTCCCAAGGCCGTGGCCCGCGCCTCGGCCGAGGGCGACCGGAACGCGCTGCGGGCCCTGTCCGGCCTGCGCAGCCGTGTGGGGCGGCGCCGCCCGGCGGGTGACGCCGCCCGGCACGGCGAGCTGGCCGGCCCGGTCGCGGGCTACGCGGCGGCGCTCGACGCGGAGCACGCCGCGTTCGAACGGCTCCGGTCCGCCGTCGAGGCCGAGTCGTCCGCCCGCGGGGCCCGGCTGGCCGGCGTCCTGGCGGAGCCCCGAGTCCAGGACGCCCTCGTCCAGCTCGCGCCCTCGTTCTTCGCCCACACCCGGCGCTGGCTGGCCCGCCCGGAGCGGGCCGGGGCCTCGACCGCCAAGGAGCGCGGCTTCGCCCGGCGCGCGTACCTGTACTGCCAGCGGCTCGCGGCCAAGAACGAGACGACGAGTTTCTTCGGCCCGCTGGTGCACGGCCGGGTCGAGCCGGGCGCCACGGGCATCGGGTTCGGGGCCGAGACCGACGCCGGGTTCACCGCGGCCGAGGCGTTCGTCGCGTTCTGGGCGGTGAGCGCGCTGGCGCGGGCCATGGCCGCCGACCACCGCGTGACCGACCGGGTTCCGGTCACCCTGGTCCCCGCCTGCCGCCTGGAGCCGGCCGGCCTCGTCCTCCCCGCGGGCCGGCGGATCCCCCTGGCCGGCGCCCATCGCCGGCTGGCCGGCGCGATCGACGGGGTCCGCGGGACACCCGAGCTGGCCGAGGCGGCCGGGCTCGACCCGGCGGCCGCCCGGCGGCTACTCGCCCGGCTCGCCCGGGCGGGGGCCGTCCGCACCTGGCCCGAGCCGCCCTCGACCGCCCCCCGCCCCCTCGACGTGCTGATCGAGGACGCCCGGGCGCTGGCCGCCGGCACCGAATGGCCCGACCGGCTGCGGGACCTGCGGGACCTCGCCGCCGGATACGCGGACGCCGACGGCGCGGACCGGCGGCTGGCCGCGCTCGAACGGGTCGAGCGGGCGTTCGTCGAGCTCACCGACACCGAACCCCGGCGGGCCGGCGGGCAGATGTACGCCGACCGGACGGTCGTCTCCCTCGACACCCGGGGGGACCAGACCCCCGTGCTCGTCGGCGGTGACGTCGCCGGGCGGTGGGAGCAGCAGCTCGGCCCCGTCCTCGACCTGGCGGGGCACTACGGCGCCCTGCGCCGGCAGGCGTGCCTGGACCTGTGCGCCGCGGTCCTGCGGGAGGCCGGAACGGACCGGCTGCCCTACGACGCGCTGATCCCCCGGATGCAGGACCCCGAGCAGCTGGCCCGGTTCGCCGGCCCGGCGCAGGAGCTGGCCGGCGAACTGGCGGAGCTGGTGGAGCGGCGCCGCGACGGCGTGCAGGCCACGCTGGACCCCGAGGAACTGCGGCGGCTCGTTCCCGACACCGGCGAACCGTGCTTCGCCAGCCCCGACCTGATGCTGGAGCGCCGGCCCGGCGGGCCGGACCTGCTGGTCCTCGGCGAGCTGCACCCCTACGTGTTCGCCTGGGGTTCCCAGGGCCTGTTCAGCGACGACCCCGACCGGTTGCGGGCGGCGTTCACCGCCGACCTGTCACCGTGGGGCGGCGCCGCGCGGCTGGCCACCGTGGTGCGGCGGCGGCGGCACAAGGGGCTCGTCGCCGAGTGGTTCCCGGGCCGGTTCGTGGAGGTCACGGCGGTCGCCGCCCGGGACCGCCGCCGGACGTCGCCGATCACCGACCTGGTGGTGCGGCTGGTCGACGGGACGCCCCGGCTGTCCGGGCCGGACGGTGACCTGGTGCTCTACGCCGGCGAGGACGACCACCCGCACCTGCGCGCCTTCGCCGCGCCCGCCGCGGTGCTGCCGCCCGTCCGGGCCGGCGGCTCCGTGTCCCTCGTCGTCCCCCGCATCGTGGTGGGAGACGTCCTGGTGCAGCGCGCCCGCTGGCGGATCGACGCGGCCGAGCTGGCCCCGCCCGGCTCGCCCCCGGCCGCCGAGACCTTCCGCGCGGCGCAGGAGGTCCGGGCCCGGCACGGGGTGCCGCGGCACGTCTTCGCCCACGTCCCCGGCGAGCCGAAGCCCATCTGCGTGGACCTGGGCGTCCCGGTCGCCGTGGAGACGCTCGCCGCGCTGGCCGGCCGGGCCGGGGGCGCCGTCGAACTGGTCGAGATGCGGCCCGCGCCGGACGCGCTGTGGCTGCACCGCCGGGGCGGACCGACCACCTCGGAGTTCCGGCTCGCGCTGCGGAGGGTGCCGTGATGGACGAGCTGACGAGACCCCGTCCCGCCGGGCGACCGGTCGCCGAGCCCGGCGGGACGGACTGGTCCCTGCTGCCCACCCTCGTGGTCCGCAGCACGGGCTTTCCCTGGCAGGTGCTGGACGGGCTGGCGTTCACCGAGAGCGCGGAGGCCCTCGCCGAACTCGTGCGCCTGGAGCGCGCGGCGGCGGCCGTCGTGGCGGTCACACCGTTCGGCGGGCGGCTCACCCGGGGCGCCCGGGCCCGGCTGCGGAACCTGCGGCCGCTGCCCGAGGACGCGCCCGTCGACCCGGTCGCGCTCGCCCGCTGGAACGCGCTCACCGGCCGGATCGAGGGGCTGCGCAAGGAGGTCACGGCCGCGGTGGAGCGCGACGCCGGGTCCGTCCAGGAGGCGTTGCGACGGCTGGCCGCCGACGAACGCTTCCTCGACGCGGTGGCCTGCTCGTCCCCGGCCGCCTTCCGCGACCTGCGCCGGGGCGCCCGGGGGGCACGGATACGGCGCCAGATCGCGGCCTACGCCCAGCGGTTCTGTGCCAAGTGCGAGACGATGAGCTTCTTCGGGCCCATCAACTACGGGCGGGTGGAGCCGGACCTGACCGGCCCCGCGCGGATGGAGTGGTCGGGCCACCGGAACTGCCCGGAGCGGCGCGCCTTCACCGCGGCCCGGGTCGGCGACGCCCTCCAGGCCGCGCTCCTCGCCCATCCGGCGGCGGCCGGGCGGCTGGTCCCGCGGCGCAAGACCTGGGCCGGGCCGGTGCCCGCCGGCGGCGATCCGCTGGTGCCGGACGTGGTGGGCCGGGCCGACGGGCGGCGCGACGTCACCGAGATCGCCGCGCTGCTGGACGTGCCGGTCCGGCAGGTCGCCGCCGCCACCGCCACGGCGATGCGGCGCGGCCTGCTGACCCACCGGCTGTGCCCGCCCGCGACGACGACCGACCCGCTCGGCTGGGTCCGGGAGCGCCTGGCCGCCGAGCCGTTCCCCGGCGCCGAAGAGCTCACCGGCTCCCTGGACGAGCTCATCGCCCTGCTCGACGCCCACCCCGGCGCGCCGCCGGAACGGAAGGTGGAGTTGCAGGGGCGCGTCGCCGCGCTGGCCGCCGGCTGGGACGCCGCGGCGACCGGGCCGCGCGAGCCGGGGGCCGGGGACGCCGCGCGCGGAACCGGGTCGCGCTTCTACAACGACCGGGTCATCGTGCACGAGGCGGCGGTCGGGACGCTGCGGGTGACGGTGGGCGGCGACCTCGCCCGCGACCTGCGCGGAGCGGTCGGCTCCGTGCTCGACCTGCTGGCCCACGACGCGGAGCTGACCCGGCTGGCGACCAACCGGGCCCTCGCCGGGCACCTGGGCCGGGGGCGTTTCCCCCTGGTCACCGCCATGCGGCGGAGCGCCGACCTGCCGATCCGGCACAGCGGATGGCTGGCGGAGCTGATCGGCGCGGCCCTCGCCGAAGCCGGGCCGGACGCCGCCGAGGTGGACCTGGCCGGCCGGGCGGCCGCCCCGCCGCCGGCCGCGCCGGTGCTGTGCTCGGTCGACGTCATGGCGGGCACCGACGACCTCGCCCGCTACCGCTCCGGCGAGACGCCGCTGGTGCTGGGCGACATCCACGACGCGGCGCTGCTGACCCCGTGGGCGCTCCAGTTCCACCCCGAGGGGGCCGCCCGCCTGGCCGAGCGCGACGCGGCCGTCCGCGCGGCGCTCGGCGGGACGCGGGCGCTCTCCGTGGTCGGCCGCCGCACCACCGGGCTGCCGCCGCTGGAGTTCCCCGGCCTCGTGCTCGAACTGGGCGGCACCAGCGGTGGCACCGCCGCCCGGGTCGCGCTCGACGAGCTGTACGTCGACAGCGACGGCGAACGGGCCGAGTTGCGGGCCGCCGGCGTGCCCGAACCGCTGATGTTCCACAACGGCGAGCTCGACACCGGATTCCACACCGCGCTCGCGCTGCCGCGGATCCGCCGGCCCCGGCCGCCCCGGGCGGCGCGGCTGCCCCGGATCAGGCTGGGCAACGTGGTGCTGCTGCGCCGCCGGTGGACCGTCACGGTCGACGCGCTGCCCGCGCCGGTCGCCGACGACGGCGAGCGGCTGGCGGCCATGGCCCGGTTCCGGAACCTGGTCGGCCTGCCCCGGCGGTTCTTCGCCAAGTCCGCCGCCGAGCGCAAACCGATCTACGTCGACACCGCGAGCCCGGTGCTGCTCGACGGCCTCGCGCGGCTGGCGGCCGGCGCCGCGGAGCTGGACCTGTCGGAGGTCCTGCCCGACCCGGACGGGCTCTGGCTGCGCGACGGCGACCTGCGTTTCGCGGCGGAACTGCGCTGCGTGTACCTGCGACCGGCGGAAACGGCGGAAAGGTCATGATGCTCGTCCTCCCACCGCTCACCGACCCGACCCTGCGCGTCGTCTCGGACACGCCCGTCCTGGACCTCAACGACCACCTCGTCCACCGGCTGGCCGCACCGGACCGGCTCGACGCCCTGGCCGGCGGGCTCGACACGGCCGGCGCCACCGGCGACCGCGCCCTGCACGCGCTGTTCGCCCGCGCCGCGGCGGCCGTGCTCCGGGCGGGCCGTCCGGACCGGGCCCGGCTGCGCGCGCTCGGGATGGGGCTGCGCCTGGCCACCGCCGACGACCCCGCGGTCAACCTGGCCGTCGACGACGTGGAACTGGTCGGGGGCACCACCCAGCGCAGCCGCGACGTCCTGCGCGCCGTCGCGCGCACCGACCTGTTCGCCGCCGAGGTGGACCGCGCCCGTGCTGCGCTCACGGACGGCGGCACGCTGCGGATCGTCCTCGACACCGACCAGCAGCTGCCCGGCGCGTTCGCGATCGCGCTCGGGGTGGGCCCGGAGCACGTGACGATGTGCGGCCGGTTCGCCGTCGAGCACCACGCGGCGCTGGTCCGGATCCCGGAGCTGCGCGGCTGCCGGTTCACCGGCGAGCAACCGCCCAGGGAGGTCCGCGCGGAGTGGGCCGGGCCCGGCCCCGCGCCCCGCTGGGCGACCGAACCCGGCGACGTCCCCCGGAACGGTCCCTGGGCGGGCTGGCTCGACGCCGCCGCCGTGGCGGCTCTCCCCGCGGCGAGCCTGGAGCGCTGCCGGTCGCTGACCGTGACGATCGCCCGGTTGCCCTCCTGGGCCGCGGTCACGGGCGCGACCGGCGAGACCGCGGACCTGCGGCCGGCCCTCGACCGGCTCCCGGCGGAGGTGCCGGTGGCCGCCGACCTGCTGGTCGGCGCGCCGGGAGCGGAACCGGAAACCGCCCTCGCCCGGCTGCGCGAACCGGCGGGCAGGGTGCGGCTCGCCGGGCTGCGGCCGTTCCGGGTCCCGGCCGGCGCGCACCGCTGGCCGGTGGCGGACCGGCCCGCCGACGACCACGACCTGCCGCGCTGGGCCCGGTCCGCGGCCGCCGCGCCGGTGGCGGTGCCGGTGACGGTGCCGGCGGAACTCGCGGCCGCGGCGGACCTGTATCCGGGCCGGCTCGCCGGAGCCGCCCTGCGCCCGGATCCGGGCGGCGGAGACACGTACTGGGACCCCTCGGCCACGGTGGTGCCGGTCCGGGACGCCGATCCCGACGGCCGCGGGCCGGGGACGTTCCTGGTCAGCCTGCGCACCGGGACGGTCATGCGGCTCGCCCCCCGGCTCGCATCCCTGCTGGAACGGCTGTCGGCGGGCGGCGGCGACGCCCTCGCCGGGCTGCGCGCCGACCGCCGCGCGGCGCTGGTGGACCGGCTGACCAGCGCCGGGGTGCTGCGAGGTGCGGCATGACCCGCCGCTGGCGGCTGGGCCGCGTCTTCGTGGTGCGGCACGCCGGGATGCCCTTCGACTGGCTGGAGGGCCTCGGCGCACCGGAGGAACTGCTCCGCCTCGCCGACGAGGTCATCGACCTCGAGGCGGCGCTGCCGGCCGCGGCGGCGGAGGCCGTGCTGGAGTGCGCCCCCGAGCGGCTGCCCGCCGCCCGCTCGCAGGCGCACCGGGAGGCAGTCGCCACCTGGCGGGCGGCCGTCGACCACTACCGCCACGCCTACGAGAAGGCCGACGTCTCGGCCACCGAAGCGCTCCACCTCGTCCTCGACCGGGAGGAGGTGCGCGAGGCCGTCTACCTCTCCAACCCCGACGCGCACCGCAACATGCTCGAACCGTTCCTCGCCCGCGGCACGGCGCTGAACGCGCGCTGGCGCCGCGCCCGCCGCCAGATGTACACCTACGTCCAGCGGTTCTGCGCCAAGAACGAGACGGTCAGCTTCTTCGGCCCGATGGCCTACGGGGCCGCCCGGCCCGGCGGGGGCGCCGTGCTGCGCACCGACCTGCACCCCGTCCGCCGCGTCTTCTTCTCGGGCTGGGCCGCCCGCGAGCTGTGCCGGACGATCGCCCGCTCCCCCCGGCTGCTGCCCGACCTGACGTTCTGCGCGACGGGCGGCGGGCCGGCCGGGGACCCCGTGCTCGACCGGCTCGGCGGCGAGGGCGCCCGCTTCCGCACCCTCGCCCGCGCCACCGGGATCCCCGCCCGGCGGCTGGCGGAGCGGTTGCGGGCGCTCCTCGCGGAGGGGCTGGTCGACGTGCGCCTCGGCGGCGGGCCCTACGACCTCGAACCGCTGCACACCCTCCGCCGCCAGCTCGAAGAGCTGCCGGCCACGCCCGACCGGGACGCCTGGCTCGGGCACGTGGACCGGCTGGAAGGGCTGCGCGCCGCCCTCGAAGCCGCCCCGTGGCCCGACCGCCCGCGCCTGGTGGACGCGCTGGAGGCGGCGTTCACCGAGGCCACGGGCGCCCCGGCGCGCCGCGGCGCCGGGGCGACCTACGCGGACCGGGCCGTGTTCTTCGAGGAGTGCTCCTCGCGGTTCGCCCTGGAGGTCGGCGACGACCTGCTGGCGGCGTGGGAGCGACGGCTGGCCCCGGTGCTGGAGATGTGCGTCGCGCACGGGCACACCGCCCAGCGCGCCGCCGCCGACCGCGTCCTGGCCGCGCTCGGCGACACCGGGGACCTCACCCTGCGGGAGTACGCCGCCCGCACCGGCGCGGCCTTCGACGCCACCGGCGGCTCGGCCTTCCAGGCCGACCACGCGCCGGTCTACCCGGCGCCGGCGCACGCCGCCGAGACGGCCCGGCTGCGCGCCGCCGCCGGCGCGCTGGCCGGCGACCGCTACGCGGTGATCGACCTGTGCCCGCGGGCCGCGGACGCGTCCGGGCTCGCCGGGGCCGGTCTGGTCGTCGCCCGCGTCCACCACCACCTGCTGGTGCAGGGCTGGCTGGCCGGGATGCACCCCGATCCGGGCGCCTTCGGCGCCGAGGCCGCGGCCTGGGTCGCCGAGCAGGGCGGCCGGCTGGTCGGTCTCGA
This sequence comes from Actinomadura craniellae, assembly GCF_003289645.1. Taxonomy (GTDB): domain Bacteria; phylum Actinomycetota; class Actinomycetes; order Streptosporangiales; family Streptosporangiaceae; genus Actinomadura_D; species Actinomadura_D craniellae. The sequence goes on from NZ_QLYX01000002.1 coordinate 147,194, forward strand.
CTTCGGCCGCCGCAACAAGGGCTACTACCTGTTCCCCGGCCGCCGGGTGGCGCTCCGCCGCCCCTCCTGGACCGACCACGGCCGGGCGGACCTGCTCCGGCCCGAGGACGTCGTCGTGCGGCGGGTGCCCGGCGGCCTGCGGATGCGGGATCCCGCGGGCCGCGACGTGTCCGGCTACGTGCCGCTCAGCGACTTCGTGAAGTACCCGCCGTACGCCGCGCTGTCGCACCCGCAGGTGATGCACCCCTCCTTCACCGGCGACGGCGCCGTGCCGGAGGTCTCGGTGGACGGCGTCGCGGTGCAGCGGCCGCGCTGGGCGGTCGATCCGGCCCGGCTGACCGCCCGCCGGCCGGAGGCCCGGTTCCTGGAGCTGCGGCGGCTGGCCCGGCGCGCGGGCGTCCGGTTCGTCTTCTGCCGCAGCGGCCGGGAGCGCAAGCCCTACCTGCTCGACCTCGCCTCCCCGCTCGCGGCGGACCTGGTCGCGCACATCGCCAAGGAGGCGGGCACGCTGGTGGCCGAGGCCATGTCCCCCGGTCCCGGTGAACTGTGGCTGCGCGACGACCGCGGCCGCCGCTACACCTGCGAGCTGCGCATGCAGGTCGTGGGACGGGACGCCCGATGACCGGCGGCGCGCCCGGGATCCGGCTGTTCGCGGAGCACACCCGCCGCCAGCACCGTGGCTACCGGCCCGACGGCACGGTCGAGGTCGAGACGACCCGGACCCTGGGCGCCTGCGTCGACCTGCACGAGGGGCCCGGGGACGTGCGGCACCGCTTCGCCGACGGCGACGACCTGCTGCGCGATCCGCCCGTCCCGCTGCCGGCCGCCGTGGTCGAGCAGGCCCGCGCGGTGCAGGCGGGCCCGGCCTTCGAACTCGGCGAGGAGGACGACCGCGCGCTGCGCGACCTGGCCCGCGCCACGGGCGCCGGGCTCGGCTGGGCCTGCTACCACCAGCAGGTCCTGGCCGGCGGGCCGGACGGCGTCACCGCCGACCGGCGGCTGGCGGCCACGCTGGAGGTCTCCCTGCCCGGGGCCGGTCCCGAGGTCGTGCCCTGGCGGGCGGGCGGCGTGGCCGCGGCCGAGGCCGCCTGCGCGCGGGCGCTGGCCCGCGCCGCGCTGCCCCCGGTGGACCTGCCGCCCGGCGGCGACCTGGTGCTGCCGCCCGGCCGGGCCGGCGCCTTCTTCCACGAGCTGGTCGGCCATCCCATGGAGGCCGACGTGCTGGCCAGCGGAACCAGCTACCTGGGCGGCCTGGCGGGCCGGGCGGTGGCCCCGGACTGGCTGACGATCACCGATGGGGCGGTCGGCGCCCGGCACGGCTACCGCGCGGCGATCGACGACGAGGGGACCCCGACCCGCGAGGTGACGCTCATCGACCGGGGGGTCGTCGGGGAGCCGATGAGCGACCGCGCCACCGCGGCCCTGCTCGGCCGGCCCCCCTCCGGGCACGGCCGGCGGCTCGACTACCGCCATCCCGCGATCCCGCGGATGACGCACACCCGCGCCCGCACCGCCCCGGGCACCCCGGCCGAGACGCCCGACGGCCCGTTCATCGTGCCGTTCGGGCTGCGGATCGAGGCGATGAACATCGCCACCGGGCACTTCGTGTTCAGCGTCGGCGCCCCGGTGCTGCACGATGCGGCCGGTCCCGTGGGCCGGCTGCCCGCGTTCGACCTGCGCGGGCACGCCCCGCGGGTGCTGGCGGGGCTCCGGCCCGCCGTCGGCGACCAGGCGGAGTACTTCCGGGCCAGCCGGGGCTGCGGGAAGCTCGGCCAGTTCCCCCTCGTCGTCTCGTTCGCCAACGGCGGCCTGCTGCTGCCGCGCGATCTCGTCACGGTGGAAGTGACGGGCGGTGACCGGGATGGCTGACGCGGCGGCTCCCGCCTCCGGCACGGTCGCGGTCACCGCGTACGGCCTCGGTGTCCCGCTCGGCACCGGCCGGCGGGTGAGCCGGTGGACCGACGCCGTGGCGCTCGACCGCGACCCCGGAGGGCGGGTGCGCGCGTCACGCCGGCTCGGCGGACCCGGCGGAACGGCCCCGCCGGCCGCCGAGACCGCGGACCGCGCCGCCGGCCGGCTCGTCGGCAGCACCCTGGACGCCCTGGGCGCGGCCCCGCTGCAGAGCGTCCTGGCCACGGTGCGCTGCCGGGTCGAGGGCCCCGCGGGCGAGACGGCCTGGCGCGCCCACGTCGTCGCCCGGATCGAGACGGCCGCGGGGCCGGTGCTGATCGGTTCCGCCACCGGCGACCCGGACGCGCTCCCCGCCCTGGAGGGCCCGCCCGCCACCCGGCCGGGCACCCCGCCGGCCGGCTGGACGGACCTGCCGATCGTGCTGGCCCCGCCGGTGGCGGCCATGGCGGTCGGCGCGGCACGGCTGGCCCTGGCGTCCCGGTCCGGGCGCGCGATGCGGGAACGGATGGCCGGGCGCCGGGCCTTCCATGACCTCTCGCTGCACGACGTGCCGGTCGCCCACCCGTCCGGCGGGCTCGACGACGCGGGGGCGCCGGTGACGACCGCGGCGCTCCTCGACGCCGGGCGGCTCACCCCGCCCGGGACGCCCTCCGGCCGGGCGGTGTGGGACCACGACCGGCGGGCGCTCGGCCCGGCCCCCGTGACCCGGCTGGAACTCGACGGCCCGCCCCTGCCCGTACCGGAGCCCGCCGTGGAGCTCGCCTGGTGCGTCGAGGGCGTGCAGCGCTACGACCCGGGCGGGGTGCTGCGGCTGACCTGCCTGGCCCGGGTCGCCGACCGGTGGTTCCCGGCGGTGCTGCGGGCCCGGCCGCTGCGGCTGCTGCAGGCCGCCCGCGGGGTCGCCGGGCCGCGGACGCGCACGTTCAGCGAGGACGAACTGGAAAGTCCGAGCCTGCTGCTCCCCGGGGCGCGCGGGCTGCGAGAGAGAGGTAGTGGTGCGGTTGAAAGCCCATGACGTCGCTCTGGTCGGCGGCGGGATCGTCGGCGCGTGCCTCGCGGAGGAGCTGGCGCGCCGCGGCCTGTCGGTGGTCGTGTTCGACGCCGGATCCGAGCCCGGGCACGCCACCCCGCGCGCGGCCGGAGTCGCCGTGCCCTCCCTGCGCTACGCGCAGGACACCGAGTTCTACCGGTGGCTCCAGGCCGGCCGGGGCCGGCTGGACGCCGACATCGCCCGGCTGGAACCGGAGTTCGGGACGTTCAGTGTCGCCCGACCGATCCTGCGGGCACTGCGCCCGGCGGACGCCGAGGTGCTCGCCCCGCATGTCGAGGCGGCGGAGACCGTCCGGTGGATCGACGCCGCCGAGGCCGGTGCCGCGGCGGCCGGGCTGAAGCTCCCGGCCGGCCGCCGGCTCCTGCACGACGACACCGGCCTGATGGTCGACGGGCGGCGCTACCTGGCCGCCGTCCGCGAGGCGTGCCTGCGGGCGGGGGTCACCTGGCGGCAGGGCGTCACGGTCCTGTCGGTCGAGGAGGGGGGCAGCGCGGACGGCTCGGGCGGCTCAGGTGGCACGGTCGAGCTGAGCACCGGCGACGGCCGGGTCCGCGCCGACCGGGTCGTGATCACCGCCGGGGCCTGGGCCGGCGGTGACGGGCTGGCCGCCGGGCTGCCGGTGTTCCCCCAGCGGGGGCAGCTCGCCGTCCTGACCGGGGCCGAGCAGCCCGGAGCCATCCTGTCCTCGGCGTTCTACCTGGCCCCCGGGCTCGACGGCACGACCGTGGTCGGGGCCACCGAGGAGGACGCGGGCTTCGACGACCGGTGCACCGCGGCCGGGATCGCCCGGCTGCTGACGTTCGCCTGCGCCGCGATGCCGTCCCTGGCCGGGGCCGAACCGGCCGGGCTGCGGGCCGGGCTGCGCCCGGCGACCCGTACCGGCCACCCCCTGACCGGGCGGGTGCCCGGCCGCCGGCGCGTCTACCTGTGCGCCGGGCACGCGGGCCACGGCCTGCTCTCGGCGCGGCACACCGCCGAGGGGTTCGTCGCCGGGATGCTGCACGACGCGTGGGAGTCCCTGCCGATCTCGATGTGCCCGACCGTCGTGATGGAAGGGAGCCCGGCGTCGTGAGAGCGTCCCCCACCGGGCATCCGACCCGGCAGAGCGGCACGCCGCGCATCGACCACGTGATCCTCGGCGCTCGCTCGATCGCCCCGCTGCGCGACCTGCTGTGGGAGGAGTACGGCTTCGGCGTCACCGACGGGAGCCCCAACCCCGACGGCACCGCGAGCTGGGTCGTGCCCTTCGACTCGGCCGACGTCCAGTACCTGGAACTGCTGGTCCCGGGCGACGAGCGGCAGCTGGCCGCCACCGATTTCGGCCGGCTCTTCCTCGACCGCACCGCCGCGGGGCCGGTGTTCCTGAACTGGGCGGTGCTCGTCGAGGACATCGCCGCGGCGGCCGACCGGGTGCAGCGGCTCACCGGGCAGGACCCCGAGATGCTCCGCGGCGAGTCGGTGCGTGCGGACGGGCAGCGCGTGCCCTGGGCGGAGGCGGCCTTCGCGGCGTCCTGGGCCACGCCGTCGCACCCGTTCTTCCTGGAGTACGGCAACTGGGCCGCCCGGCGGGCCAGGGTCGCCGGCGACATCGCCGCCGCGGGGCACCGGTGCCGTCCGGTCTCGATCGACCGGCTCGCGGTGCGCACCGCGCGGAACGACCTGGACTCCTGGCTCGGTGTCCCGGAGCCGCCGGTGACGGTGGTGCACGGCACCGGCGAGGCGATCATCGCCGCCACCGTGCGGACGGACGCGGGACCCGTGGAGTTGCGGGTGCCGGGCGGCCCGGGAGACGGGACGCCATGACGACAGGACCCACCCAGAGAAGGGAGCGGCCATGACCGCGCCGCAGTTGGTTTTGCTGAGCGGCTCGCTCAGCCAGGATTCGCGAACCAACCGGATCGCGCGATGGTGCGCCGGTCAGTGCGCCGCCCGCGGCGCCACCACCTCGGTGTTCTGCGGCGCGGACCTGGACTTCCCGTTCTACCGGCCGGACGGCGCCGAGCGCACCGAGCGGGAGACCGCCTTCCTGGACGCGCTCGCCGACTCCGACGGGGTGATCCTGGTGTCGCCCGCGTACCACGGCACCGTCTCCGGGCTGCTGAAGAACGCGCTGGACTACGTCAACGAGCTGGCCCGCGACACCCGGCCCTACCTGGACGGGCGCGTCATCGGCTGCGTGTCGGTCGCGCTGAGCGAGCAGGGCGCCGGCTCCACCCTCACCACCCTGCGTACCATCGGGCACGCCCTGCGGGGCTGGCCGACACCGCTGGGCGTGGCGCTGGCCGGCGCCCGGGCCTCGCTCGACTCCGAGGGCGGCCCCGCCGACCCCGTCGTCCACGCGCAGATGGCCACCATGCTCGGCCAGGTACTCGGGATGGCGAAGGTCAGCGCGCGCCGGCGGGAGCGGTCGGCCCGGCCCGTCGGCGCGACCGCATGACAGGTCCCGGCAGGGAGCGGGTCCGCACGCCGCTGGTGTACGGCGGGCTCGTCGTGGTCCCGCTCGCCCTGACCACCCTCCTCCTGGCGACCGGCACCGACGCCACCGCCCCGGTCACTCCGGCGGGCGGGGCGGGCGGTGAGCACGTCCTGGTCAGGCTGCTGGTCGCCGCGGCCCTCATCGTCGCCGTGTGCAGGCTGGCGGGGGCGGTGGCGGGGGCGCTGGGGCAGCCGCCGGTCCTCGGCGAGATCGCCACCGGGATCCTGCTGGGACCCTCGGTGCTGGGCGCCCTCTGGCCGGGCGGGACGGCGTGGCTGCTGCCGGACCCGGTGCTGTCGCACCTGGGCGTGCTCGCCCAGCTCGGGGTGATCCTGTTCGTCTTCCTGGCCGGGCTGGAGATCGACCTGCGCTCGCTGCGCGGCCGGCGCCGGCTGGCCCTCGTGGTGAGCCATGTCAGCATCGCCGTGCCCCTGCTGCTGGGGGTGGCCGTGGCGCTGGCCGTCCACTCCCGGTTCGCGCCGCCCGGGGTCGCGTCGATGCCGTTCGCGCTGTTCATGGGCGTGGCGATGAGCGTCACCGCGCTGCCCGTCATGGCCCGCATCCTGATGGACGCCGGCCTGCACCGCTCCCGCCTCGGCACGCTGGCGCTCACCTGCGCCCTGGTGGACGACCTGACCGCCTGGTGCCTGCTCGCCGTGGTGATCGCCCTGGTCGCCGCCGGCGGGGCGGCCGGCGTCCTGACCACGATCGCGCTGAGCGCGGGCTTCGCCGCCGCGGTCCTTTACGGGGTGCGGCCGCTGGCGCGCCGGTTCGGTGACGCCGAACCTGCCGCGCCCGTGGTGCTGGGCGGCGTGCTCCTGGCCGCGGCGTGCACGGACTGGATCGGCGTGCACGCGATCTTCGGCGCCTTCCTGCTCGGCCTGGCCCTCCCCGCGGACACGGCGCTCGCCCGGCGGGTGCGCGAACTGGCCGGCGGGGTGACCATGGTGCTCCTCCTCCCGCTGTTCTTCGCCTACAGCGGTCTGCGCACCGACCTGTCCCTGCTCGGGACGGACCCCGTGCTGTGGGGCTGGTGCGCGCTGATCCTGCTCGTCGCGGTCGCCGGCAAGCTCGGTGGCGCGTCCGTCGCGGCCCGCGGGCTCGGGGTGAGCCCGCGCGAGTCGCTGCGGATCGGCGCGCTCATGAACTGCCGGGGGCTCACCGAAATCGTGGTGCTCAACATCGGCCTGGACCTGGGCGTGATCGGCCCCGAGCTGTTCACGATCCTGGTGGTCATGGCGCTGGTCTCCACCGCGATGGCGGCGCCGATCGTCCGGGGCGCCCGGGGTGCCGAGGAGCGCGCCCCCGACCCGCCCGATCTCCCGCCGGTACCGCCCTCCGCTCCCGCCCTCGTTTCGGACACCCACCGATAAGGAGCCGTCCTCATGGCCGCTGGAACCGACGACAAGACACGCGCCTTCCTCGACGGGCTCACCGACGCCGAGGCGTCCGCGCTGCGCTCCTGGCTGGGCGGCGCCGCCGCGCCGCTGGACTTCGCCTCCCTGCACGGCGACCACGAGCACGGTCACCGTCCCGCGGGCGGCGACCTGCCCCGCCCCCGCGCCGACGACCCGCAGGCCATCCGCACGGTCGGCGTCATCGGCGGCGGCACCGCCGGGTACCTCACCGCGCTGGCGCTGCGCGCCAAGCGGCCGTGGCTGGAGGTGACCCTGGTCGAGAGCAAGGGCCTCCCGATCATCGGGGTGGGCGAGGCCACGGTGCCCTCGATGGTGCCCTTCCTGCACCACTACCTGGGCATCGACCCACGGCACCTCTACGAGCAGGTGCGGCCCACCTGGAAGCTGGGCATCCGCTTCGACTGGGGCGCCAACCCCGCGGGGTTCATGGCCCCGTTCGACTGGAACTCCAACTCGGTGGGCATGCTCGGCTCGCTGGCCACCCGCGGCGACATCAACGCCTTCACCCTCCAGTCGCTGCTGATGATGGCCGACCGGGCCCCGGTGTACCGGCTCGACGACGGGCGGCACCTGTCCCTGATGAAGCGGCTGCCGTTCGCCTACCACCTCGACAACGAGCGTTTCGTGCGGTTCCTCACCGAGCTCGCCCTGGCCCGGGGCGTGCAGCACGTGGAGGCCCGGCTCCAGGAGGCCGTGCTGAGCGGGCCGGACCGGGTGGAGAGCCTGCGCACCGACGACGGCCGCGAGCTGCGGTTCGACATGTACGTGGACTGCAGCGGTTTCCGGTCGTTCCTGCTCGGCAAGACCCTGGACGTCCCGTTCCGCAGCTACGCCGACAGCCTCTTCACCGACTCGGCGGTGACCGGGAACCTCGGGCACGGCGACCACCTCAAGCCGTACACCCGGGCGACGACCATGGACGCCGGGTGGTGCTGGACCATCCCGACGCCCGAGAGCGACCACCTCGGCTACGTCTACTCCTCCGCCCACCTGTCCGACGAGGAGGCCGCCGCCGAACTCGCCCGGAAGTTCCCCGGCATCGGCCCCCCGCGCCAGGTGCGGTTCCGGGTGGGCCGGCGCGACGAGGCGTGGCGCGGCAACGTCTTCGGCATCGGGAACTCCTACGCGTTCGTGGAGCCGCTGGAGTCCAGCGGCCTGATGATGATCACTCTGGGCGTGCTGGCGCTCGTCGGCTCGCTGCCCGCCTCCTGGGCCGACCCCACCGGGCGCGAGGTGGTCAACGCCGCACTGGCCCAGAAGTGGGACGCGATCCGCTGGTTCCTGTCGCTGCACTACAAGTTCAACGACCGGCTGGACACCCCGTTCTGGCGGGACGCGCGCGAGAACGCCGACGTGTCCGGGCTCCGGCCGCTGCTGGACGTCTTCGCCGCGGGCGCGCCGCTGCGCTTCCGCGACCCCATCACCCGGGGGTTCCTGGAAGCCACCGCGCCGACCTTCTACGGGCTGGAGGGCGTCGACTGCATCCTGCTCGGCCAGAACGTCCCGGCCCGGCTGCTGCCGATGACCGAACCCGTCGAGCTGTGGCAGGCCCGCAAGGACGCCGCGGACATCATGGTCCGCCGGGCCCTGCCGGTGCGGGACTCGCTGCACGCCTACCACACGGTCGCCGAACTGCACGAGGAGTTGCTGGAGGACCCCGACAGCTGGGTCGTCCGCAGCGGGGTGGACCGGCTGGTGGTCTCCGAACCGGTACCGGCCCGGCCCGCGGCGGAGCCGGTGCACGGCTAGGCGGCGGGCGACATGGACGACCGGTGGGCGATCGAGCGCCGCTCCCTGGAGCCGGTCCCGGAGGCCGAGCGGCACGGCGGTCCGGGCAGCCTGTTCACGCTGTGGTTCTCCGCCAACATGACGATCACCGCCGCGGTCACCGGTGCCGCCGTCGTGGGCATGGGGCTGGCACCGGTGCCGGCGATCGCCGCGGTGCTGGTGGGCAACCTGGTCGGCGGCGTGCCGATGGCGCTGCACGCCGTCCAGGGCCCCCGGCTCGGGGTGCCGCAGATGATCCAGAGCCGGGCCCAGTTCGGGGTGTACGGCGCGGTGGTGCCGCTGCTCGCCGTCCTGGTGATGTACGTGGGCTTCTTCGCGACCGGGACGGTGCTGGGCGGGCAGGCGCTGAGCGCCCTGACACCGCTGCCGCAGAACGCGAGCATCGTGGTGTACGCGGCCGTCACCGTCGCGTTCACCCTGCTCGGGTACCGCTTCATCCACCGGTACGGGCGGTGGGTGTCCCTGCTGTCGGTGCTGGTGTTCGCCTACCTGTCGGTCCGGCTGGTCGGCGCGCTGGACGCGGACGTCCTCTCCGCGCCCGGCCGGGCGGACCTGCCGGCGTTCCTGCTGGCCGCGGCGATCGGGGTGTCGTGGCAGCTGAGCTTCGGCCCGCTGGTGGCCGACACCTCCCGGTACCTGCCCTCGGGGGTGTCGGGGCACGCCACGTTCTGGTTCACCTACGCCGGCTCCGTGGTGGGCGCCTGCTGGGGGATGATCTTCGGCATCCTCGTCCACGCCCGGGCGGGGGCGGCCTTCCGCGGCGACGAGGTGGACCATCTGGTGGGGCTGGGCGGTGCGTGGCTCACCGTCCCGCTGCTGGTCTCGGTGGCGGCGGGCAAGCTCGTGATGAACGTGCTCGGCACCTACGGCGGGCATCTCTCGGCGGCGACGGTGTTCACCGCGTTCTCCCCGGCCCGCCGGGACGGCGCGCTCACCCGGGGCGCCCGGGCGGGCTACATTCTGCTGATCGCCGGCACGGGCGGCGTGCTGGCCCTGCTGGGGCAGGGCGACTTCCTGCGGAACCTGACGGTGTTCCTGGGGCTGCTGCTCTGCCTGATGACCCCGTGGAGCGCGATCAACCTGGTCGACTTCTACGTCGTCCGTGGCCGGCGGCACGATCCGGCCGCGCTCTACGACGCCGGCGGTGCCTTCGGGCGAGTCCGCCCGGCCGCGCTGATGGCGTACGCGGCGGGCATCGCCGTGCAGATCCCGTTCCTCAACGTCGAGGGGATCCCGCCCGGTCTCCTCGTCCCGGCGCTGGGCGGCGCCGACATCGCCTGGTGCGTCGGCCTGGCCGTGCCGGCGCTCCTGTACTGGCGGCTGGCCGGGTCCCCGGCCCGGCCGGCGGTCAGCGGCACCTTCGGCCCCGCCGACCCGGCGGTCTCCGGCGGCACCCGAACTGGAGGGGACTGAACAGTGGAACAGAACTGGATACCCGAGGGCATCGACACCGGCCGGGCCAGCGCGGCCCGCGTCTACGACTACTACCTGGGCGGCACGCACCACTTCCCCGCCGACCGGGAACTGGCCGAGCAGGTGATCTCCCTGCTGCCCAAGACCCCTGCGATCATGCGGGCGAACCGGGCCTTCCTCCGCCGGGCGGTGACCTTCTGCGCAGCGACCGGGATCGACCAGTTCCTCGACCTCGGCTCCGGCATCCCGACCTCCGGGCCGGTGCACGAGGTCGCCCGGGACATCCGCCCGGACGCGCGCGTCGTCTACGTGGACAGCGACGAGGTCGCAGTCGCCCACGCCCGCGAACTGCTCCGCGACGACCCCCAGACCACCGTGCTCCACGCCGACCTCCGGGAGGTCGAGCGCGTCATGGGCGCCCCGGAGCTGCACGGCCTGCTCGACCTGGAACGGCCGGTCGCGGTGCTGCTGCTGTCCGTCCTCCAGTTCGTCCCGGACGAAGACGACCCCGCCGGGGTGGTCGCGGCCTACCGCGACCGGATCGCGGTCGGCAGCCACCTGGTCCTGTCGCACGCGACCGCCGAGGGGCTGACCGAGCAGGCGTCCGCGATCACCGACCTCTACGCCCGCAGCGAGAACCCGATCCGTTACCGCCCCACCGAGCAGGTCCGGCGTATGTTCGAGGGGTTCGGCCTGGTCGAGCCGGGGCTGGTGCACCTGCCGCAGTGGCGTCCCGACGGCTCCGCGGAGGCCCTCCGGCACCTCGAACAGGTCCATGGCGCGGCCGGCGTCGGCATCAAGGCATAGGCAGACACAAGGCAGACACGAGGCAGGACACGAGGAGGCGCGCGTGCTGTTCCGGCAGGAGGTCTTGCAGGGCATCGCGGACGGGAACGTCACGCTGGCCTTCCGGCGCTGGAAGCGCCGCGCGGTGCGCCCGGGCGGCCGGCTGCGCACCGCGGTGGGGGTCGTGGCGATCGACGCCGTCGCGGAGGTCTCCGCGGACGAGGTGACGCCGCAGGACGTCCAGGCCGCCGGGTACGCCGCTCCCGAGGAGCTGTGGCGGGAGCTGTCCCGGTTCCCGGGCGGGACGCTGTACCGGATCGAACTGCGGCTGGCCGGCCCGGACCCGCGGGTCGCCCTGCGCGAGCAGGGCGACCTCGACGCCGCGGAGACGGCCGAGATCCACCACCGGCTGGCCCGCCTGGACCGGGCCGCGCGGCGCGGGCCGTGGACCGGGGACCTGCTGCGCCTGGTCCGCGAACTGCCCGCCACGCCCGCCGCCGTGCTGGCCGAACGGCTCGGCCGCGACACCCCCGCCCTCAAGCGCGACGTCCGCAAACTCAAGGAGCTGGGGCTCACCGAGAGCCTGGGCACCGGTTACCGGCTCTCCCCGCGCGGCCGAGCCGTCCTGGAGTCCCTAGAGCCCTCCGCGGGGGAATGAACCGGCTGCGTTCCCGGCATCGGCCGGAAGGGCTTCGCACCGTCAGTCGACCTGCGAGCCGCAGGTGATGTTGAGGGAGGTCGCGGTCATGGCGCGGGCCCGGTCCGAGGCGGCGAAGGCCGCCACGGCGCCGACGTCTTCGAGCGTCGCGGCCCGCCCGAGCATCGTCTTCCCCACGATCTCGGTGGTGATGGCCTCGCGGTACTCGAAGTCCGCGGGAAGCGACTCGGTGATTCCGCCCGTCTGCAGGGTGAGGACGCGCACCCCGTGCGGCCCCAGCTCGCAGGCCAGGGCCCGCCGCAGGGACTCCAGCGCACCGAAGGCCACCTGGAGCCCGCCCAGCCGGGGCGCCGGGTCCCCGTAGCCGCCGAACATGAGGATCACGCCCGAGCCCTGACCGATCATGTGGCGCGCCGCCGCCCGGGAGGTGAGGAACATCGTCCGCGCGGCGGTCAGGACCGGTCGCTCGAAGTCCGCGAGCCGCATCTCGGCCAGCGGCGTTCCCTGGACGTCCCCGTGCGTGATGAGGTTGAAGGAGATGTCGAGGCCGCCCGCGCTCGCGGCCACGGCGTCGGCGTGCTCGTCCACCGCGGCCTCGTCCAGGGCGTCGATCCGGGCCGTCTCGACCTCCCCGCCGGCGGCGCGGATCTGCCCGGCCACCGCCGCCAGGCTCTCCGGGTTGCGGCCGGCGAGATGGACCCTCGCCCCCTCGCGGGCGAAAGCGCGGGCCACCGCGCCGCCGATCGAGCCGCTGCCGTAGATGACGGCGTTCTTGTCCTTGAGCAGCATCGTGTTCCCTCCGTGGTCGTCTTCGGCGGTCAGCTCGTCCGGGCGAGTTCGGTCACCAGTTCGTCGAGGCGGTCCAGGGACTGGCCGAGGCCCGCCTCCGCTCCGGCCGCGGTGTAGCCGTCGCGGTGCTCGACCGACTGGTAGACGGTGTTCTGGCGCAGCAGCGTCCCGCCGCCGCGGTCCTCGAAAGTGATCGTGTTCAGCGAGATCTCGCCCGGCAGGTCCGTGAACTCGTAGGTCTGCACGATGCCGTCGGGCGAGGGGGTCCCGTGGTAGAGGCCGTGGAAGGAGTAGGTGTTGCCCTCGGCGTCGTAGTGGGTGTAGCCCCACCTGCCGCCGTCCCGGACCTCCAGCCGGTCCACGGTCATGAGCAGGTCGCGCGGGCCGAGCCACCGCACCAGCAGGTCCGGGTCGGTGTGGGCGCGGAAGAGGAGGTCCCGCGGTGCGGCGAACTCCCTGGTGACGATGAACTGCGGGATCCCGGGTTCCGCGATGAACTGGGCTTTCCCCACGCTGGGCTCCTTTTCTCTCGGCGACCGCCCGCGGCGGTCAGTCGGCGGGGTTGTCCTGGAGGGAGGCGAGCAGGCCGTCGAGCCGGTCGTAGCTCTCCTCCCAGTACTCTCGGTAGTCGAACAGCCACGCGACCACCACCCTGAGGGGTTCCGCCTCGAGGTGGCTGAGCCGGGCGGTCGCCCGGCGGCTGCGCGAGATGAGCCCGGCCTGTTCGAGCACCTTGAGATGCCGGGAGATGGCCGGCTGGGAGACGGCGAAGGGCGCCGAGAGCTCGGCGACGGTCGCGTCGCCACGGGTCAGCCGCGCGAGGATCGCCCGCCGGGTGGGGTCGGCGAGGGCACCGAACACGGCGCTGAGCTGGTCCACAGCCATCCATAACCACTTTCTTTTAGAACCAGTTGGTTAAGAATGCCGGACGCCGGCAGCCCCGTCAAGCGCGGGCAGCCGCGATCCCTTCCATCCCACGCGCACCAACGGCCACATCGTGGGTAGGTCGGGTTTCGGCGCGCGACACCCGGAGAAAACCTACTAACCAAGTAGGTTTAATTTTAAACTTTCGGAGGTGTGATGACCCTGCCCGGCTTCCTCGTGATCGGCGCCCCCAAGGCCGGCACGACGGCGCTGCACGCCGCGCTCGGCCGGCATCCCGGCCTGCACATGTCCGCGGTCAAGGAGCCGAAGTTCTTCCTCACCGACGGCCCGCCGCCCACCCGGGGAGGTCCCGGCGACGCGCAGACCTACCAGGAGCACATCTGGCGGCGCGCCGACTACGAGGCGCTGTTCGACGAGGCCCCGGCGGGCGCGCTCTGCGGCGAGAGCACCCCGTTCTACCTGCACGACCGGGACGCCCACGTGCGGATCCGGCGGCTGGTCCCCGGCGCCCGGCTCGTCGCCCTGCTCCGCGACCCGGTGGACCGGGCGCACTCCAACTGGGCCCACCTGTGGGCCGCCGGGCTGGAACCCCTCGGGGACGTGGTCGCCGCCTGCGCCGCGGAGGAGCGCCGGGTCGCCGACGGCTGGGCCGCCTTCTGGCGGTACGTCGACCTGGGCCGGTACGGCGAGCAACTCCAGCACCTGTACAAGCTCTTCCCGCGCGAGCAGGTGCTCGTCCTGCGCTACCGGGAACTGCGCGACCGGCCCGCGGCCACGCTCGACCGCATTTGCGCGTTCCTGGAAGTGCCGCCCGGCGTGATCGACTCGGTGCCGTGGGCCAACGTCACCCGCCATGTCGACGACTCCGCGGCGACCCGCGCGCTGCGGTCCGCGCTGCGCACCGGCGCCGCCGTCGGCATGCACGTTCCGCCGGCCGTCCGGCGCACGGTCCGCCGCCCCTTCCTGGCGGTGCTCCAGCACGGCCGGCCGCCCCGCCGCCCGCTGACGGCGGAGCAGCGCGAACGGCTGCTCCCCTACTTCGCCGAGGACATCCGGCTGCTGCAGGAGGTCACCGGGGCCGACTACTCCGACTGGCTCAGGCCACGCTGAGCCCGCCGCCCACGAGCGGCCCGTCGTGGACCTCGGTGCACAGGTCGTGCGCGCCGTCGAGCCGGGTCAGCTCGTAGTAGAACCGGTGACCGCCGCCGGGCAGCGCGACCGGGCACACGTAGCGCAGCCCGTGCCCGGCGTACGGGGAGGCGGCCGCGGGCTCGGTGCCGTGGGCGGTCAGGATGCCGAAGCCGTCCCCGAGGGCGACGCCGGTGCGCTCCTCGTAGTTCTCCGCGGCGCTGGCCCGCCCGTCGTAGTACGCGACCGTCCGGCCGTCGTCGAGCACGACGGCCGTCACCCGGGCGCCGCGCGCGTCCCACAGCCCCGGCCGCCCCGACAGCACCGTGCCCTGCCAGGTCCACTCCAGCCCGTCGGCGCTGGTGGCGTGGTCGGTGACCATCCGGTCGGTGGCGTGCGGGTCGTCCAGCGGATGGCAGGAGGCCCACAGGTGCCACTTGCCGCCGGTGTGGACGATCACCGGGTCCTTGACCCCGAACCGGTCGCTGCCGGGCAGCACCACCCGGGCCGTGCGCGGGTCGAACCCGGCCGGGTCGTCGGCTTCGAGGAGTTCCACCCGCCAGTGCTTGGTCCCGGTGGTGGCGCAGCTGAGGTACAGCCGCCAGGCGCCGTCCTCGGTCCGGGCCAGCGCCGGGCGCTCCAGCGACTCGGTGCCCATCTCCTCCTTGGTGATGGTGACCAGCGGGTCGAACCGGATACCGTCCGCGGAGCGGGCGACCACCACGGCGTGGCCGCGGCCCTCGCCCAGCGGCCGGCGCAACCGGTAGGCGAGGTAGAACATGCCGTCGGACAGGCACGCGCTCGGCGCGCCCGCCCAGTTCCCCGGGCCGTCTTCCGGCGGGGCGATCACCGTCCGCGCCCGTTCCGGGTCGGGGACGGCGACGGGCCGGGGACTGGACGACGCCATGGGTCTACCTCCTGGTCTCACGGTGGCGCGGGCGCGCTCCGGTACGTCAGCGCTTCACCTCGCGCAGCCGTCCGGTCTCGATCTCGTAGACGAAGCCGCGGACCGAGTGCTTGTGCGGGATGAACGGGTCGGCGAGGATCCGGCCGATCGACTGGAGGACGTCCTCCTCGAGGTCGGGGAACGCCTCGGCCGCCCAGTCGGGCCGCAGCCCGGTATCGCACTGGATGTCGGCCTTGAACTCGTCGTCGGTGAAGGTGAGCATGCCGCAGTCGGTGTGGTGGATCAGGATGATCTCACGGGTGCCCAGCAGCCGCTGGCTGATGGCCAGGCTGCGCCGCTCGTCGGCCGTGATGACCCCGCCCGCGTTCCGGATGATGTGCGCGTCGCCCTCGCGCAGGCCAAGGATCTTGTAGGGGTTGAGCCGGGCGTCCATGCAGGCGACGACCGCCAGACGCCGGGCCGGCGGCAGTGCGAGCCCGCCCTGGTCGAAGCCCGCCGCGTACCGCTCGGCGTTGGCCAGCAGTTCGTCCGTCACGCTCACGTGACCACTCCCTTCCCGTGTTCGCACCGTATCCGATGCGTCACCCAATTTACCCACCAAGAAGATCAATTAAGTCGGCTTACTGGAACGGGAGGGAGGTGTCACGGGAGCGTGCCGGACTGCCTGGCGGGTCAAGAGGGATAGGCCAGCAGCGTCCGGTCAACCGCCTCCCAAGAGGCGCGCAGGTCGGCCAGCAGGCGGGGGTCGCGCCGGGCGAGGTCGGCCTGCTCCCGCGGGTCGGCGGCCAGGTCGTGCAGCTTCTCGGTGCCGGCGGCGGTACGCAGGTACTTCCAGTCGCCCCGGCGCAGCGCCCGCTCCTGCCTCGTCCGCCAGAAGAGGTCGCGCGCGGGCGGGCGCGCCTCCTTGAGCAGGTACGGGACGAGGCTGTGCCCGTCCAGCGGATGGGTGCCGGCCGGCTTGACCCCGGCGGCCTCCAGCAGTGTCGCGGTCCAGTCGTGGGTGACGACGGGAATGTGGCTGACCTGCCCGGGCCGGATCGCGGCCGGCCAGCGCAGGATGTTGGGGACCCGGATGCCGCCCTCGTTCAGGCCGGCCTTCTGCCCCGACAGCGGCCACTGGTGCGACCAGCGCTCGCCGCCGTTGTCGCTGCTGAACAGGACGATGGTGTCCTTCTCCTGGCCGGTGACGCGCAGGGCGTGCAGCACCCGCCCGACGGCCGAGTCCAGGCTCTCGACCATCTTGCGGTAGGTCTCCAGCGACCCGCCGTCGTCGTGCCACAGCGCCCGCGGGTCGCCGGCCCTGACCCGGGCGGTGATCATTGCGCTGACGTCCCGGTCCCCGGGCGCCTCCCACGGCCAGTGCGGGGTGGTGAAGTTGAGGTTCAGCAGCCACGGCCGGCCGTGGTCCCGCCGGACGAACTCGGCGGCCCGGTCGGCGATGGTGTCGGTGTAGTAGTCCAGCGACTCGACCGGCACCTCTCCCTCGTACAGGTCCACCCCGGCGCCGGAGACCTTGGAGTAGTAGTCCACGGCCCCGGAGAGGTTGCCGAAGAAGACGTCCCACCCGGACTTGAGCGGGCTGTACCAGGGCAGGAAGCCGCAGTGCCACTTGCCGAACATGGCGGTGGCGTAGCCGGCGCCCTTGAGCAGGGAGGCCAGCGTCGGGTGCTCGGGCGGGATGCCCACCAGCTTGTCGGGCCGGGCGATCGGCTCCTCCAGCCCGCCGCGCAGCCGTCCCGGATAGCGCCCGGTGTAGAGGGCGAACCGGGTGGGCGAGCAGACGGCCGCGGCCGAGTAGGCGTGGGTGAAGCGCACCCCCTGGCGGGCCAGCCGGTCCAGGTGCGGGGTGCGGATGTGGGGCGACCCGTAGCTGCCCAGGTCGGCCCAGCCCAGGTCGTCGCCGAGGATGACCAGGACGTTGGGGCGCCGGCGCGGCCCGCGCCCGGGGTCGGCCCGGAACTCCCGCTCTCCGGCCTGGGCCGCGGCCGTGCCGCCGGGCAGCACCGCACCCGCGGCGGCCCCGGCGGCCACCGCTCCGGCCACCGTGGCCAGATCCCGCCGGCTGACGCTCTGCTTGCCGGCTCCGCTGTTCTCCGCCACCTTCTACCGCCTTTTCCGATAAAACTGGTTAAACCGACGGAAATAGTAGGGATTACCGCGAACCACCGCAAGACCCGGCGGTACTGCACCGAGGGCGCCGACGCACGGGCGGCGCGTGGACATCTAGCCAGATGGCTGGTGTGAACCCAGGACCGCAGGGTGAGCATGGGTGGTGTCATGTCCGGGCTCTGTGCGGCCGGCAGAGGGGATGCGTCGGCGGAGGAACCCGCCACGGGCGGCGGATGACCGGCCGTCCAAGGCTCGATCGAGTTGCGGAGCGCGACCACCTATGGGGGTGGCTACCTGGTGTTTCATGGAGTCATGGCGGGTTCGTCATCGACTGCCCCGAACCTCGTGACCGGTGCCGGTCTCGGGCGGCCGTCGCGGCCGGGCTGGCGTGGCCGGGATCGTGAGTCACAGGCCGTCGCCGAACTGCTGTCCGCCGCCGAGAGCGGCCGGGGCGGGGCGCTGCTGGTCGAGGGCCGGTCCGGGGTGGGCAAGAGCCGGCTGCTGACCGAGGCGATCGACGTCGCCGCCGGGCACGGCTTCATGCTCGCCCAGGGTGCGGCCGACGAGTGCGGCCGGTTGCGGCCGATGGAACCGCTGATGTCCGCCCTGGGAGAATCGGCCCACACCCTGCGAGCGGCCCAGGGCGGAACACTCGCGGACATGGCCGACCTGCGGTTGTGGCTGCTGGAGCGGTTGCAGGCCCGGCTGGAGGAACGCGTCGCGCGCGGTCCGATGCTGATCGTGCTGGACGACCTGCACTGGGCCGACCCCACCGCGTTGCTGGCGTTGCGGTCGCTGGTCCCCGAGTTGGCCTCCTACCCGCTGGCGTGGGTCCTGTCCCGTACCGCCGGCGACGGCTCCGGCGACGCGGAACGGCTGTTCGACTTCCTGGAAAGCGACGGCGCCACCCGGATCGAACTACGACCGCTGGACTACGTGGCCACCGCCGAAGTCGCCACCGACATCCTCGGCGCCGAGCCCGGCCCCGATCTGCTCGCCCTGGCCGAGGAGGCCGGCGGCGCCCCCTATGTACTCACCGAGCTGTTCGAGGGACTGCTGGACGAAGGCGCGGTCGAGATAGCCGACGGCCACGCCGGGGTGACCTCCCGCCAGGTCCCCCGGCGGGTGCAGGCGGGGACGCGCACCAGGTTGGACAAGCTGTCCCCGCGTACCCGGCACCTGCTGGAGGTCGCGGCCGTCCTGGGGCGCTCGTTCCCGGTGGACGATCTGGCCGACCTGCTCGGCGAACCCGCCAGCGCCCTGCTGCCGGAACTGGAGGAGGCCCAGCGCGCGGGGGTCGTGACGCCCGACGGGGACCTGCTCACCTTCCGGCACCACCTGATGTGGCGGGCCGTGACCGAAACCCTCTCCCAGCCGGTGCGGCTGGCCCTGCACCGGCAGGCCGGGGAAATGCTGCTGGCCCGCGGCGGCTCGGCCATCCCCGCCGCCGGCCACCTGATGCGCTACACCCGGCCCGGCGACACCGGCGCCCTGGCCGCCCTGGACCAGGCCCTCCAGGAAGTGCTGCCGTCCTCCCCACAGACCGCCGCCGACCTGGCCGTCCGCGCGGTCGAACTCACCGACCCCGGCGATCCCCAACGCTTCGACCGGTCGATGACCGCCGTCTACGCCCTGACCGCGGGGGGACGGCTGGCCGAGGCGTCCGAACTCGCCAACACCGCGCTGGAGCAGGCGTCCCCCGACAAGATCGCCCGGCTGCGCTACGAACTGTCCTACATCCATCTGGTGGCGGGCCGGCCCGCCGACGCCGCGGACGAGGCCGAGCGGGCGCTCGCCGCGGAAAGCCTCTCCGACGATCTGCGTGATCTCGCCCAGCACGTGCTGTTCCGGGCGCTGTTCTTCGCCTTCGACCACCCGCGCGGGCGGGAGCGGGCCGAGGCCGTCGTGGCCCACCCGGAACGGCACGGCCATGCCGCGCTGGGCGGGGCCCACGCGCTGCTCGCCCACCTCACCTGGGCGGAGGGACACGCGGCCGAAGCGATCGCGCGCGGCTGGGAGTCCGTGCGCGTCGCGGCCTCCGGGCCGCTCCGGGCGCGGCACGCGCACCCGGCGCTGCACCTGGGTGCCCTGCTCACCAACATCCGGCAACTCGACGAGGCCGAAACCGTCCTGCGGGCCGCCGACGAGGAGATCACCGCGCTGGGCCACACCGTGCACGCCGCCAGCCCCGCCCTGTTCCGTGCCCGGCTGCGGCTCGCCGCCGACCGGCTCGACGACGCCGCCGCCGAGGCCCGGGCCGGGCTGGCCCTGGCCGACGAACTCGGCACGCACGCCTTCGCGTTGCTGGGATTCGCCGTACTCGCCGTCGTCGCGGTGCGCCGCGGGGACCTCGGCGCCGCCGCCCGGCAGGCCGAACTGCACGACTCCCTGTACCGGACCCGCCGGGGCATGATGTACGGGAGCGTGTGGAGCAGTTGGGTCATGGCGACGGTCGCCGAAGCCCGCGGCGATCTCGGCAAGGCGCTGGAGATCGCCCATGCTCCCTACACCGAGCCCACGAGGCGCCGCTGGCTGCTTCTGGTGGAGCCCGACGCCGCCCCCTGGCTGGTCCGGACCGCGCTGGCCGCCGGGCGCCGCTCCGCCGCCGAGGACATCATCGCCACGGCCGAGCGCCTCGCCCGTGACAATCTGGAGTTCCCCGTCCTGGCCGCCGCGGCCGCGCACGCCCGCGGCATCCTGCACGGTGACGCCGAGGCCCTGACCCAGGCCGTCACCACCCACCCGAGCGGGTGGAACCGCGCTTCCTCGGCCGAAGACCTCGGGGTCCTGCTGGCAAGCCCGGAGACCGCGGCCGGCTCCGACCGCGAGGCCGCGATCGACGCCCTGGAACAGGCTCTGGACGGCTACCAGCAGACCGGCGCCTCCCGGGACGCCGCGCGCGTCCGCGCCCGGCTGCGCGGCCTGGGCGTCCGGCGCCGGCAGGGCACCGGCGCCGAACGCCCCGACACCGGCTGGGACAGCCTCACCGACACCGAACGCAAGGTCACCGCGCTCGTCGCCCAGGGGCTGACCAACCCCCAGATCGCCGGCCAGATGTTCATCTCCGCCCACACCGTGAAATTCCACCTGCGCCAGGTCTTCCGCAAGCTCGGCATCGCCTCCCGCGTCGAACTCGCCCGCCTGGCCACCGGCCGTTCCCCGGAGACCGCCCTTCCCGGCGCACGATAGAGCCGGTCGGCCGTCCGGAGTCCTATCGGGTTGCGGGGCGGGGTCGGTCATAGAGGTGGCTACCTGGTGTTTCATAGAACTATGGCGGGTTCGTCATCGACTGCCCCGAACACCGTAAGCGCGTCCGGTCTCGAGCGACCGTCGCGGCCCGGCTGGCGTGGCCGGGATCGCGAGTCACGGGCCATCACCGACCTGCTGCGCGCCGCTGCCGAGGGTGGCCGGGGCGGGGTGCTGCTGGTAGAGGGCCAGTCGGGGGTGGGCAAGAGCCGGCTGCTGGCCGAGGCGGTGGATACGGCGGCCGAGCACGGTTTCATGCTGGCCCAGGGTGCGGCCGACGAGTGCAGCCGGCTGCGGCCGCTGGAACCGCTGATGTCGGCGCTGGGAGAGTCCGCGCACACGCTGCGGGCAGCACGGAACGAAACGCACGCGGATACGACCGACGTGCGGTTGTGGCTGCTGGAGCGGTTGCAGGCCCGATTGGAGGAGCGGGTCGCGCGCGGCCCGATGCTGATCGTGCTGGACGACCTGCACTGGGCCGACCCCACGGCTTCACTGGCCCTGCGGTCGCTGATCCCTGAACTGGCCTCCTACCCGCTGGTGTGGACCCTGTCCCGCACCACCGAAGGCGATGAACCCGGCGAGGACAGGCTGTTCGACGTCCTGGAAGGCGAGGGCGCCGTCCGGATCAAGCTACGACCGCTGGACCGTGTGGCGACCGCCGAAGTCGTCGCCGACGTGCTCGGCGCCGAGCCCGGCCCCGAACTGCTCGCCCTGGCCGACGAGGCCGGCGGCAACCCTTACGTGCTCACCGAGCTGTTCGAGGGACTGCTGGACGAAGGCGCGATCGAGATAGCCGACGGCGGCGCGCGGCCGACCTCCCACCAGGTCCCGCAGCGAGTGCGGGCGGTCACGCGCGCCAGGTTGAGCAGGTTGTCGCCCGCCACCCGGCATCTACTGGAAGTCGCGGCCATTCTGGGGCGCTCGTTCCCCGTGGACGATCTGGCCGAGATGCTCGGCGAGCCCGCCGGCGTCCTGCTGCCACAACTGGAGGAGGCCCAGACCACGGGCGTCGTGGTACCCGAGGGGGATGAGCTGAAGTTCCGGCACCACCTGATGTGGCGGGCCGTGACCGAGGTCCTCTCCCGGCCGGTGCGGCTGGCCCTGCACCGCCAGGCCGGGGAAATGCTGCTGGCCCGCGGCGGCTCGGCCATCCCCGCCGCCGGCCACCTGATGCGCTCCGTACGGCCCGGGGACACCAGCGCCCTGGCCGCCCTGGACCAGGCGGTACGAGAAGTACTGCCCTCCTCCCCGCAGACCGCCGCCGACCTGGCCACCCGCGCAGTCGAACTCACCGCCCCGCACGACCCCGAACGCTTCGACCGCTCGATGACGGCCGTGTACGCCCTGACCGCCGGAGGGCGGCTGGCCGAAGCCTCCGAACTGGCCCGCACCTCGCTGGGCCAGACCCTGCGCCCCGAGCAGGCCGCCCGGCTGCGCTACGAACTGGCCTACGCCCTCATGCTGGCCGGCCGACCGGCCGACGCCGTCGCCGAGGCCGAACGGGCGCTCGCCGAGGAGGGCATCTCCGACGAGTTGCGCGACCTCGCCCAGCATGTGCTGTTCCGCGCGGTGTTCGACGGCTTCGACCACCTGAGCGGCCGGGAGCGGGCGGAGGCGGTGCTGGCGCATCCGGAACGGCACGGCCACACCGTCCTGGTCGGGGCCCACATGCTGCTCATCTATGTCATGTGGACGGACGGGCGGGTCACCGAAGCGCTCGCCTACAGCCGGGAGGCCGTGCGCGTCGCGACCTCCGGGCCGCTCCGGGCGCAGCACGCGCACCCGGCGCTGCACCTGGGCGCCCTGCTCACCAACCTCCGGCAACTCGACGAGGCCGAAACCGTCCTGCGCGCCGCCGAGGAGGAGATCACCGCGCTGGGCCACACCGTGCACGCCCCCAGCCCCGCCCTGTTCCGCGCCCGGCTGCGGCTCGCCGCCGACCGGCTCGACGACGCCGCCGCCGAGGCCCGGGCCGGGCTGGCCCTGGCCGACGAACTGGGCGTCAAGGCCTTCGTACTGATGGGGGTCGCCGTGCTCGCCCTCGTCGCGATGCGCCGCGGCGACCTGGACACCGCCGCCCGGCAGGCCAAGCTCCACGAGCCCTTGTACCAGGCGAGCCAGGGCGTGATGTACGGGAGCGTGTGGAGCAACTGGGCCATGGCGGTGGTCGCCGAGGCCCGAGGTGACCCCACGCGGGCGCTGGAGATCGCCCGCCCCCTTTACACCGACCCGATGCGGCGACGCTGGCTGCTCATCGCCGAGCCCAACGCCGCGCCCTGGCTGACCCGTACCGCGCTCGCCAACGGACGCCGCTCCGCCACCGAAGACGTCGTCTCCACCGCCGAGGAACTGGCCGCCGGCAACCCGGAGTTCCCCTCCCTGGCCGCCGCCGCGACGCACGCCCGCGGCATCCTGCACGGCGACGGCGAGGCCCTGGCCCGCGCCGCCGCCTCTCCCGACCTTGGGCTGTGGGCCCGCGCCTCCGCCGCCGAGGATCTCGGGGTCCTGCTGATGAGCCGGGAAACCGGCCGCGACGCCGTGGTCGGCGCCCTGGACCAGGCCCTGGACGGCTATCAGCGCGGCGGCGCCACCCGCGACGCCGCGCGCGTCCGCGCCCGGCTGCGCGGCCTGGGCGTCCGGCGGCGGCACTGGACCGGCGTCGAACGTCCCGACACCGGCTGGGACAGCCTCACCGACACCGAACGCAAGGTCACCGCGCTCGTCGCCCAAGGGCTGACCAACCCCCAGATCGCCGGCCAGATGTTCATCTCCGCCCACACCGTCAAGTTCCACCTGCGCCAGGTCTTCCGCAAGCTCGGCATCGCCTCCCGCTTCGAACTCGCCCGCCTGGCCACCGAGCACTCCCCGAAGACCGGCCTTCCCGGCACACGGTAGAACCGGCCTTCTCCCGTTCCGCCGGGCGCCCGATCGCCCGCCGACAGCCTTGATCCACCGGCCGGAGACCCTGGCACACGAACGAGGTGAACACACCTAGCCAGATGACTGGTGTGAGGTTCGGGACCGCAGGGTGAGCATGAGGACGTACTTCCAGTTCCCCGCGCACGGGGCGGGGACGCGCCACGCGAGCAGAGACGGCAGATGGCCGGGCCCGCCAGGGCGAGCGCAGGCAGCCGTCAGGTCGACCCGCGGCCCAGAGCCCGGTCACGGTGCGGAGTACGACCGACCATATGGGCAACTACCTGGTGTTTCATAGAACTATGGCAGGCTCGTCGCCGACAGTCCCCCCTACCGGGGCCGGAACCGGCCCCGGCCCGCCGTCGCGGCCCGGCTGGCGTGGCCGGGATCGCGAGTCACGGGCCATCACCGACCTGCTGCGCGCCGCTGCCGAGGGTGGCCGGGGCGGGGTGCTGCTGGTAGAGGGCCAGTCGGGGATGGGCAAGAGCCGGCTGCTGGCCGAAGCGATCGACGTCGCCGCCGGGCACGGCTTCATGCTTGCCCAGGGCACGGCCGACGAGTCCAGCCGGCTGCGGCCGCTGGAGCCGCTGATGTCGGCGCTGGGAGAATCAGCCCACACCCTGTGGGCGGCGTGGGCCGAAGCCCGCCCGGACGCAGCCGACGTGCGGTTGTGGCTGCTGGAGCGGTTGCAGGCCCGGCTGGAGGAACGCGTCGCGCGCGGCCCGATGCTGATCGTGCTGGACGACCTGCACTGGGCGGACCCCACCGCGTTGCTGGCGTTGCGGTCGCTGGTCCCCGAGTTGGCCTCCTACCCGCTGGTGTGGATCCTGTCCCGCACCACCGACGACGACCCCGGCAACGCGGAACGGCTGTTCGACTTCCTGGAAGGCGACGGCGCCACCCGGATCAAGCTGCGACTACTGGACCGGGTGGCCACCGCCAAGGTCGTCGCCGACGTGCTCGGCGCCGAGCCCGGCCCCGAACTGCTCGCCCTGGCCGAGGAGGCCGGCGGCGCCCCCTACGTGCTCATCGAACTGTTCGAGGGACTGCTGGACGAAGGCGCGATCGAGATAGCCGACGGCCGTGCCCGGCTGACCTCCCGCCAGGTCCCGCGGCGGGTGCAGGCGGTCACCCGCACCAGGCTGGGCAGGTTGTCGCCCGCCACCCGGCATCTACTGGAGGTCGCGGCCGTCCTGGGGCGTTCCTTCCCGGTGGATGACCTGGCCGACCTGCTCGGCGAACCCGCCAGCGCCCTGCTGCCGCGACTGGAGGAGGCCCAGCGCGCGGGGGTCGTGACGCCCGACGGGGACCTGCTCACCTTCCGGCACCACCTGATGTGGCGGGCCGTGACCGAAACCCTCTCCCAGCCGGTGCGGCTGGCCCTGCACCGGCAGGCCGGGGAGATGCTGCTGGCCCGCGGCGGCTCGGCCATCCCCGCCGCCGGCCACCTGATGCGCTCCGTACGGCCCGGCGACACCAGCGCCCTGGCCGCCCTGGACCAGGCGGTACGAGAAGTACTGCCCTCCTCCCCGCAGACCGCCGCCGACCTGGCCGGCCGGGCGGTGGAACTCACCGTTCCCACCGACCCCGAGCGGTTCGACCGGTCGATGACGGCCGTGTACGCCCTGACCGCGGGGGGACGGCTGGCCGAGGCGTCCGAACTCGCCAACGCCGTGCTGGAGCAGGCGTCCCCCGACAAGGTCGCCCGGCTGCACTACGAACTGGCCTACATCCGGCTCCTGAGTGGCCGGCCGGCCGACGCCGTCGCCGAGGCGGAGCGGGCGCTCGCCGAGGAGGGCATCTCCGACGAGCTGCGCGACCAGGCCGAGCACGTGCTGTTCCGGGCGCTGTTCGTCGCCTTCGACCACCCGCGCGGGCGGGAGCGGGCCGAGGCCGTCGTGGCGCATCCGGAACGGCACGGCCACGCCGTCCTGGCCGGGGCCCACGCGCTGCTCACCCACATCACCTGGGCGGAGGGACACGCGGCCGAAGCGATCGCCCACGGCTGGACGTCCATGCGCATCGCGGCCTCCGGGCCGATCCGGGCCCAGCACGCGCATCCGGCGCTGCACCTGGTCGCCCTGCTCATCAACCTCCGGCGGCTCGACGAGGCGGAGGCCGTCCTGCGCGCCACCGAGGAGGAGATCACCTCGCTGGGCCACACCGTGCACGCCGCCAGCCCGGCCCTGTTCCGCGCTCGGCTGCGGCTCGCCGCCGACCGGCTCGACGACGCCGCCGCCGAGGCCCGGGCCGGGCTGGCCCTGGCCGATGAACTCGGCATGCACGCCTACACCCTGCTGGGAATCACCGTGCTCGCCGTCGTCGCGGTGCGCCGCGGCGACCTGGACACCGCCGCCCGGCAGGCCGAACTGCATGACTCCAAGTACCAGGGTGGCCGGGGCATCATGTACGGGAGCGTGTGGAGCACCTGGGCCATGGCGACGGTCACCGAGGCCCGAGGCGACCTGGGCAAGGCGCTGGAGATCGCCCACCTCTGCTACACCGACCGGACGAAGCGGCGCTGGCTGCTCATGGTCGAGCCCGACGCCGCCGCCTGGCTGACCCGCACCGCGCTCACCGCCGGGCACCGCTCCGCCGCCGAAGACATCACCGCCACGGCCGAGTGCCTGGCCGCCGGCAATCCGGAGTTCCCCTCCCTGGCCGCCGCGGCCGCACACGCCCACGGCATCCTGCACCGCGACGCCGCCGCCCTGGCCCGCGCCGCCACCACCCACCAGGGGGCATGGGGCCGCGCCTCCGCGGCCGAGGATCTCGGGGTCCTGCTGGTACGCCAGGACACCGACCGCACGGCCGCGATCGGCGCCCTGGAACAAGCCATGGACGGCTACCAGCAGACCGGCGCCTCCCGGGACGCCGCGCGCGTCCGCGCCCGCCTGCGCGATCTCGGTGTCCGGCATCGGCACTGGACCGGCGTCGAACGTCCCGACACCGGCTGGGACAGCCTCACCGACACCGAACGCAAGGTCACCGCGCTCGTCGCCCAGGGGCTGACCAACCCCCAGATCGCCGGCCAGATGTTCATCTCCGCCCACACCGTGAAATTCCACCTGCGCCAGGTCTTCCGCAAGCTCGGCATCGCCTCCCGCGTCGAACTCGCCCGCCTGGCCGCCGAACAGCACCCGGCGAATCCGGGCCCCGCCCCACCTCACCTCCCCGGCTGACCGCCCGGCCGCCTCCTCGCCGGACCCGCGGCTCATCCACACCATCCGGTGGCCCAGTAATCACCGAAACCGGACTTCAGCCGGGTATATCGGCCCTGGACGACCAACCGGGGGAAACATGACCAAGCGCACCACACGCCTGCGGCACCTGCTGGACGCTCCGGAGATCCTGGTGGCGCCGGGCGCCTACGACGGGACCGGCGCACGGCTCGTCGAGTCCACCGGCTTCCAGGCGATCTACCTCAGCGGGTTCGAGACCTCCGCCGCCGTGCTGGGGCAGCCCGACGTGGGCTACCTGACGATGACGCAGATGGCCGAGCGGGTCGCCGCCATCTCCGCCGTGGTGGACCTGCCGCTGATCGCGGACGCGGACACCGGTTACGGGAACCCGCTCAACGTCCGCCGGGCGGTCCGCGCCTACGAGGACGCCGGGGCCGCGGCGATGCACATCGAGGACCAGGTCTCGCCCAAGCGCTGCGGGCACATGCTCGGCCGCGAGGTCGTCCCGGCGGAGGAGATGGTCCAGAAGATCAGGGCGGCGGTCGACGCCCGGCGCGATCCCGACTTCGTCATCATCGCCCGCACCGACGCGCGGACGACGCGCGGTCTGCAGGAGGCGATCGACCGGGGCGCCGCCTACCACGAGGCCGGCGCCGACCTGCTGTTCATCGAGTCGCCCGAGAGCGAGGACGAGATGCGGCGGATCTGTGCCGCCTTCCGCGGCACCGTTCCCCTGCTCGCCAACCAGATCGAGGGCGGCCGGACCCCGATGCCCGGCGTCCGCGCCCTCCAGGAGATGGGGTACGCGCTCGCGGTCTTCTCCCTCGGCACGGCGTTCGCCGCCGCCAAGGGCATCCGGGACTACCTGGAGGTGCTCGCCACCACGGGCGACACCCGCGCGGCGCGTGAGGGCATGATCCTGTTCGACGACTTCAACAAGCTGATCGGCCTCGACGAGCACACCGAGCTGGAGCAGCGCTACCGGATCGCGGGGGCTTGAGGAACACTCCGCCCCGGCCGGGACGCGTTCCGCCGGGCCCGGCTCCGGCCGCGATGCGCGGCCGGAGCCGGTCCCGGGTGGCCGGGGCCGGCCGGCCCCGGCCCTACGAAGGTCCGGGAGTACCCCGGACCGTGGTCAGTCGGCGCAGATGGCGAAGACGCTGATCCCGACGTCGTTGTAGCCGTCCTGGCGGCCGATGCCGATCCATCCCCGGCCGTCGCCGGTGGGGAAGGAGCCGACCAGGATCGCCCGGTTGCCCTGTGCCTCGGCTCCGCCGCCGAGAACCCGCTTGGCGCCGGGGCAGTAGAGGGTGCGGCGCTGGAAGTTGGGGACGTTGGCGTTGGGCAGGGTCACCAGCTGCCAGCCGGCGGGCAGCGCCCTGGCCTGCGCCGGAACCTGCGCCGGGGTCTGGGCGTTGGCCGCTCCGACCGTCGCCATGCAGGTGCCGACGGCCAGGCCGGCGAGGACGAGGGCAATGGACCTCTTCGAGTACATCCACTCTCCTTCTGTCGGCTCCCCGCCCGCCCGCGGCACGGCGCCGCCGGACGGGAATCGGGGAGACCAGCAAGGCCTTACACGAAGAGTGTCCATATCTTTACTGAGAGTTTCAATACCTATAGTGGTTGAATGACTACAGAAAGTGCCCCATCCCGGTCTAACTCGCGGTACGGACCACCGGGATCAAGCCGCTCACCTGCGAGAACGACGGGGCACGGGAGCACGGTCGGCCACATCCGGCCACGCCAGGCACCCGTGGGGAGCCTCGGGGCACGACCCCGCGCCCGGTCCCTCCCGGTGATCCGTACGGACGTGCGACACGCCGGCCGGTCAGCCGTCCGCGGCGTCCACCAGGCCCCAGGCCAGGGCGGTCGGCAGGTCGAGGGGCGCGCCGGTCAGGGCGAGGTACAGCGTGCGGTGCCGGCCGATGCGGCGGGGAATGCCGACGGTGCCGCCCGCACCGGGGATCAGCCCCATACCGACCTCGGGCAGCCGGAAGGTGGTCCCCGCGGCGGCCGTCACCCGGCCGGCGAAGGCGGGCAGTTCGATTCCGGCACCGACACAGGCGCCGTGCAGGCGGGCCTCGACCTGGCCGGCGAGGGCGTGGACGAGCCGGCCCGCGCCGGCGCGGGTGCGGACCAGGTGCGCGGTGGTCAGGTCGGGGGCCGTGCCGAACTCGTCCAGATCCCCGCCGGAGCAGAACGACGGCCCGGCACCGGCGAGCACCACCCGGGTCACCGTGCCGTCGAGCAGGGCCAGGTGCAGGGCGTCGACCAGCGCGTCGCGCACCTGGCGGCCGTAGGCGTTGCGCCGTTCGGGCCGGTTCAGCGTGACGGTCAGGCGATCCCCGGCACGCTCGACCAGCACCGGGTGCTCGACCGGCGAGGGCAGCGGCCGGGGGCCGCGGGACTCCAGCCAGCGGCGGAACTCCGGGCCGCCGAGCAGGGCGGAGTAGGCGAAGGACTCCACGTCCAGGGCGGCGCCCACCGGCAGCGCCTCCGTCGCCCGCAGCACCTCGCCCAGGACCGTGGCCGCCTGCGGGTTCCGCGTCGCCGCCCCGTGCAGGGCCGCCAGCGGTTCCTCGGGGTCGGGAACGGCGACGCACTCCGGCCCGCCCGCCGCCCCGCCCCCCACCAGGGTCAGGTCCAGCGCCCGCGCCAGCTCCGCCACCCGGGGGGAGAGCCGGCCACGGGCGAGACCGATCAGCAGCCGGTCACCGGACCGGGCGCGCTCCAGCGCCTCACCCGGAACCTCCGTGACGCCGTCCAGTTCCACCGCCACCAGCGGCTCGTGGACCCGCCCGGCGGAGTCGAGCAGCGGGGCGTGGACGGCGCCGCCGGCCAGGTCGGCGACGGAGACGCGGCGCGGGCCCGTCAATCGGCTCACCTCGCTCTCGGACCGGCGGGCGACCACGCGTCCGGCCAGGTCGGCGGCGGTGATCGCTTCCGGGCCGGAAGTGTATCTTCGGGACGTGCCGAACACCGCCCGTGATGCCGGTTTCCTTCCCGCGGTGGCCGGGTCCGACCCGGCGGCCGACTGGGCGCGCAGCGGCATCGTGGCCCTCACTGGCTGGGCGGACGGGCCGCCGCTGGTGCCGCCCGGGCGGGCCGCCACCGCCGCCCGGGAACTGGCCGACCTGTTCGCCGCCCGCACCGGGGTCCGGCTGGACGGCGCCCGGCTGCTGTCCGAACGCGCCGCGTTCACCGGGCACCGGCGGCGCGGGGAGTTCTCCGCCGGGGGATCCTGCCGGCTGCTGCCCACCGCCGACGGCTGGGCCGCCGTCTCCTGCGCCCGCCCCGACGACCCCGCGCTGCTGGGTGCCCTGGTCGGGGCCGCGCTGGGCGACGACCCGTGGCCCGCGGTCGCCGGCTGGCTGCGCGGGCACACCGGCGCCGAACTCGCCGAGCGCGCCGCGCTGCTCGGCGTCGCCGCCGGACCGGTCCGGCACCGCCGCACCCCTCCGTCCCTCCCCCGGCCGCCGGCCCACCGCCCGGTGCGGGACCTGCTGGTGGTCGACTTCAGCGCGCTGTGGGCGGGCCCGCTCTGCGCCCACCTGCTCGGCCTGGCCGGTGCCCGGGTCGTCAAGGTCGAGACGCCCGGGCGGCCGGACGGGGCGCGCCGCGGGAACCCCGGCTTCTACCGGCTGCTGCACGCGGGCCACCGCTCGGTCGTCCTGGACCCCGGCACCGCCGCCGGGCGGGCGGCGATGGCCGCCCTGGTCGGTGCCGCCGACATCGTGATCGAGGCGTCCCGGCCGCGCGCGCTGGCCCGCTTCGGGCTCGACGCCGAGGCCGCCGTCGCGGCGGGGACCACCTGGATCTCGATCACCGCGTACGGGCGCGGTGCCGACCGGGTCGGGTTCGGCGACGACGTCGCCGCCGCCAGTGGCCTGGTCGCCCGTGCCCCCGGCGGCGCCCCGCTGTTCTGCGGCGACGCCATCGCCGACCCGCTCACCGGGCTGACCGCCGCGGTCCTGGCCACCGGCGGCGAGAGCGCGCTGTGGGACGTCTCCATGTCGGACGTGGTCGCCGCCACGCTGCCGCCGGCCGCCGGGGCACCCGCGACCTCGCCCCCGGCCCGGGCGGCGGGCGGCGGGTGGGTGGTCGACACCGGCGCGGGGCCGGTACCCGTGGCCGTCCCCCGCCGGCGGGAGGCGGCCGGGCGGGCGGCCGGCGCCGGGGAGCACACCGGCCGGGTGCTGCGCGAGCTGGGGATCGCCGCGCCGTGACCGGCCTGCTGCTGCGCGACGCCGAACTCGACGGCGGGGTCCGGGCCGACGTCCGGGTCCGCGACGGCCGGATCGCCGAGGTCGGCGCGCTGCGGCGGCGGCCCGGGGAGGCCGAGCACGACTGCCGGGGCGGCGCGCTGCTGCCCGGCCTGTGCGACCACCACCTGCACCTGCACGCCCTCGCCGCCTGGCGGCGGTCCGTGCGCTGCGGGCCGCCGGAGGTGACCGGCCGCGCGGGGCTCGCCGCCGCGCTCGCCGCCGCCCGGCCC
This sequence comes from Actinomadura craniellae, assembly GCF_003289645.1. Taxonomy (GTDB): domain Bacteria; phylum Actinomycetota; class Actinomycetes; order Streptosporangiales; family Streptosporangiaceae; genus Actinomadura_D; species Actinomadura_D craniellae. Next base: position 178,355 of record NZ_QLYX01000002.1, read on the forward strand.
GACGAGCACGGCTGGCTCCGGGGCGTCGGCTATGTGGAGACCGTCGCCGGCGACCTCGACGCGGCGGCCCTCGACCGGTGGTACGCGCGCGGGCCGGCCCGGGTCCAGCACCGCAGCGGCGCCCTGTGGACGCTCAACACCCCCGCGATGGACGCGGTCGGCCTGGCGTCCGCCGACCACCCGGGCGTCGAGCGGGACGGCCACGGCGCCCCCACCGGGCGGCTGTGGCGGGCCGACGGCTGGCTGCGCTCCCGGCTGCCGCCCGCGGCCCCGCCCGACCTCGCCCCGGTCGGCACCGCCCTGGCCCGGCTCGGCATCACCGCCGTCACCGACGCCACCCCCGACCTGGACGCGGGCTCCGCCGGCGCGATCGCCGCGGCCCTGCGCGGCGGGGCGCTGCCCCAGCGCGTGCACCTGCTCGGCGTCCCGCTGGACGGGCCCGCGCCCGAGGGCCCGAGCGTGGGGCCTTACAAGATCGTGCTCGCCGACTCCGGGCTGCCGGCCTTCGACGCGCTCGCCGACCTGATCCGCGCCGCCCACGCGGCCGGGCGCGCGATCGCCGCGCACTGCGTCACCCGCGAGGCGCTGGTCCTCCTGCTGGCGGCCCTCGACGTGGCCGGGGTCCGGCCCGGCGACCGGATCGAACACGCCGCGCTGGTGCCCGCCGAACTGGTTCCGGTGCTCGCCGGGCGCGGCCTGCGGGTGGTCACCCAGCCCGGCTTCCTCGCCCACCGGGGCGACGACTACCTGCGGGACCTGCCCACCAGGGACCACCCCGACCTCTACCGGTGCGCCTCGCTCGCCGCGGCGGGCGTGCCGCTGGCGCTGTCCAGCGACGCCCCCTACGGGCCGCTCGACCCCTGGGCGGTCATCGCCGCCGCGGTCCACCGGCGCACCCCGGCGGGCCGGGTGGCCGGCCCGGACGAGCGGCTCGCCCCGGCCCGGGCCCTGGACGCCTATCTCGCGCCGCCCGGCGATCCCGGCGGCCCGCCCGCACGGGTGCGGCCGGGCGCCGCCGCGGACCTCGTGCTGCTGCACGTCCCGCTCGCCGTGGCGCTGGCCGGGCCGGAGCCCGGGCTGGTCCGGTCGGTCTGGATCGGCGGCCGGGCCCGCTGAGCCCGGCCCGCCGGCGTGCAGGGGGTGCGCCCCGCACGCCGGCCGGGTACCCGGTCAGGCTTCCTCGGCGGCCTTCCGCTCCGGCCGCCAGAAGACGGCGAGCAGCAGGGCCCCGCCCACTCCGCCGGCGCCCGCGGCGATGGCCAGCCCGAGCCACCCGTCGAGGGTGTCCTCGATGCCGAGGACCCCGTCCAGCGAGACCGCGCCGCCGCCGAGCGCCCCCGCGGCGCAGGCGACCAGGATCAGCATCAGGACGTACTCGTAGCCCTCGCCGGGCCGGAAGATGAAGAAGCCGTTGCGCAGGTGGTTGGTCACCATCGCCACCAGCATGGTGCCCACCACCCCGGCGGCGGCCAGCGGCGTGAACAGGCCCAGCGCCAGCATCGCCCCGGCGCCGAGTTCCGTGCCGGTGGCCATCAGGGCGTGCAGCCGGCCGGGCCGCAGCCCGATCGATTCGAACCAGCGGCCCGTGCCCGCGATCCGGCCGCCGCCGAACGCGTGGTTCCAGCCGTGCGCGAAGATCGTCAGGCCGACGGTCAGCCGCAGGATGAGGGACGCGATGTCCACGCTCTCCATGGAGCGCTCCGTTCTGAAGTGGTGAAGGTTCTGGCGGGTCGTCTATCTGGTCAGGGGATCGCGAGGCAGTCCGAGGATGCGCTCGGCGATCTGGTTCCGGGTGATCTCGGAGGTGCCGCCGGCGATGGACAGCGCCCGGGCGCCCACCGTCAGCAGCGCCGCCGGCGTGTCGGTGAAGGCCGTCTCCGGCCCGGTGAGCTCGGCCATCAGTTCCGCCGACCCGCTCTGGTGCTCGGCGAGCACCAGCTTGGTGATGTTGCCCTCCGGGCCGGGCTCTCCGCCCGCGACGGCGCGCTCGGCCCGGCGCAGGTTGAGCAGCCGCAGCGCCTGCGCCCGCGCCAGGTGCCGGCCGACCCGGACCCGGGCGCCGGGCGCCCGGTCGCCGGACTCGCGCAGCAGGTCCAGGAGGGCGGGCGCGCCGTCGCCGCCGAGGCCGCCGCCGATGCTGACACGCTCGTTGCCCAGGGTGGCGCGGGCGACCCGCCAGCCCTCGTTCGGCGTGCCCACCACGTCGGCGTCCGGGACGAACACGTCGGTGAAGAACACCTCGTTGAAGTCGGAGTCCCCGGTGATCTGCCGCAGCGGGCGCACCTCCACCCCGGGGGCCTTCAGGTCGACCACGACCATGGTGACCCCCGAGTGCTTGGGCGCGTCGGGGTCGGTGCGCACCGTGGCCAGGCCGCGCCGGCAGTAGTGGGCGCCGCTGGTCCACACCTTCTGGCCGTTGACGATCCAGCCGCCGTCCGTGCGGACGGCCCGGGTCCGGATCCCGGCGGCGTCCGAGCCGGCCTCCGGCTCGCTGAACAGCTGGCACCAGATCTCCTCGCCGGCCAGCGCGGGCCGCACCCACCGGTCGATCTGGTCCTGCGTGCCGTGCTGGACGAGCGTCAGGATCACCCACCCGGTGATGCCGTACTGCGGGCGCTGCACCCCGGCCGCCGCGAACTCCTCCTCGATGACGAGCTGGACGCCCGCGCTCGCCGCCAGCCCCCACGGCCGCGGCCAGTGCGGCTGGACGTAACCGGTCTCGATCAGCCGGGTGCGCTGCTCGCCCGCGGGCAGCGCGGCCAGTTCGGCGGCCAGTTCCCTGATCTGCGCCCGGGCCGCCTCGGCCTCAGGCGGCAGGTCCAGGTTCCCGCGCCGGGTCACGCCCGCCGCGCGCAGCGAGGCGACGTCTTCGGCCGCCGCGTCGGCGTCGAAGAGCGCGGCCAGCGCGGTGGCCCGGCGCAGCAGCAGGTGCGCGTCGTGCTCCCAGGTGAACCCGATCCCGCCGTGCACCTGGATGTTCAGCTGGGCGTCGGCGGTGAACGCCGGGACCGCCAGGGCCAGCGCGATCGCCGCCGCCAGTTCGAACTCGGCGGCCGGGCCGTCCGCCGCGCGGGCGGCGTCCCAGACCGCGGCCGTGCCCAGCTCGGCCGCCACCAGCATGTTCGCGCAGTGGTGCTTGACCGCCTGGTACGTCCCGATCGGGCGGCCGAACTGCTCGCGCGTCTTCGCGTACGCGGTGGCCGTGTCGGTGCACTCGCGGGCCCCGCCCACGGCCTCGGCCGCCACCAGCGTGCGGGCCACCGCCAGGGCCCGCGGCCGGGCGCCCCGGAGCACCCGCTCGGCCGGCACGGCCACGCCGTCCAGCCGCACCCGGGCCGACCGCCGGGAGTGGTCCACGTTCGGCGGCACCTCGACGGTCACGCCGGGGGCGTCCGCCTCGACCACCACCAGGTCGTCGCCCGCCGCCAGCACCAGCAGGCGGGCCGCCCCGGCGCCCAGGACGGCTCCGGCGTCGCCACCGGCGGCCCCGCCGGTCAGGGTGAGGGAGCCGCCGAGGCCGAGGGCGGCCGGGACGGTCCCGCCCGCCAGGCCCGGCAGCAGCGCGGCCCGCTGCGCGTCCGTGCCCGTGTCCGCGACCGCCGCGGCAGCCAGCATGGTGGGCAGGAACGGCCCCGGCGCCACCGCCCGGCCCAGTTCCTCGGCCACCACCACCAGCTCCGGCAGCCCCGCCCCGCCGCCGCCGTACTCCTCGGGCAGGTGCAGGCCGAGCAGGCCGAGCGCCGCGAACTCCGGCCAGAAGTCCGGCAGCGGCTCGTGCTCGGCCTCCAGCAGCGCGCGGCCGGCCGCGCGCGCCCGGTGGGACTCCAGGAAGGCACGCACGGTCGCGGCCAACTCGCGGTGCTCGGTACCGATCGCTATGCCGTTCGTCGTCGCCATGGGCTCTCCGCTCCTCGCTCAGCCCCGGTCCAGAGGGGTGAAGACCGGGGGCCGCTTCTCTTTCCGGGCTGTCAGTGCCTCGGCCAGGTCCGGACCGCCGAACGCGACGTCCATCCGCCGCAGCGTGTCGGCCAGGGCGTCGGCACGGGTGCGCTCCAGGTCCGCGTACACCTGTTCCTTGATGGCGGCCAGGGACGACGGCGCGCAGCCCGCCGCCAGGTCCGCCGCGTAGTCCAGCGCGGCCGGCAGGAGGTCCTCGGGCTCGACGACCCGGTGCACCAGGCCGATCCGCTCGGCCTCCTCGGCGTCCAGCGCCCGCCCCGACAGCAGCAGTTCCATCGCCCGGGACGTGCCGAGCAGCCGGGGCAGCAGCCACGCCAGCCCGTACTCGGCGACCAGGCCCAGCCGGGAGAAGCTCGTCGCCAGCCGCGCGCCGCGCGCCACGAACCGGATGTCGCTGCCCAGCATGTACGCGAACCCGATGCCGGCCACCGGCCCGTTCACCGCGGCCACCACCGGCGTGCGCAGCCGCAGCGCCAGGTCCGGGAGGTCCTCGGGGTCGGGCACGAACGCCCGGATCGCCTCGGGGCCCTCGCCCAGCACCGCCAGGTCCGCGCCCGCGCAGAAGCCGCGGCCCGCGCCGGTCACCACGATCGCCCGCACCGCGGGGTCGGCGTCCGCGGTGCGCAGCGCCGCCGCGTAGGCCAGCGCCATCGGCCGGGTGATCGCGTTCAGCGCCTGCGGCCGGTTCAACGTGATCACCGCGACCGCGCGCTCATGACGCACCAGTACGGTCTCCTCGCCGGTCTCCATCCGCTCCTCCTTCGCGCCGCCGGGAAAGCGTCCTGATCGTGTCATGCCAGGCTCAAACGATCATCAGCGGCTCGTCTCGACGGGCCCGCAGCGCCGTGACGATCCCCGCGACGACCTCCGCGGCGGGGCCGCCGGCGCCGGCGGGCCAGGCAACGCCGAGCCGCAGTTGCAGGTCCGGCTCGTCCAGCGGGAGCAGGGTGATGCGGGCGCCGGCGAAGACCCGGCGCGTCAGGGAGTTCATCGAGATCACCGCGATGTCCCGCGACCGCCCCACGTGCACCGCCAGCCGCACGATGTCGCTGTGCGGCAGCTCGCGCACCCGGCGCAGCCCGGCCTCGACCAGCCGCCGGCGGAACTCCCCCATCGCCTGCGGCTGGACCTTGGCGGACGTCAGCAGCACCGTCCGGTCGGCCAGGTCGGCGACCTTGACCGCCGGGAGCCGGGCGAGGTCGTCGTCGCCGCGCAGGGCGACGCCGAGCCGGTACCGCGCCAGCGGCAGGGAGTGCAGCCGCGGGTCCTCGACCGGCAGGTGCACCACGGCCAGGTCGAGCCGCCCGGCGGCCAGCAGCTTCAGCAGCGCGGCCGACGGCTCCAGGGTGACCGGCGGCTCGGCACCGGGACGCTCCTGCCGGTACGTCTCCAGGACCAGGTCCAGCACCTGCGGCGGAGCCAGCGGTGTGGCGCCGATCCGGGGCGCGGGCGGCTCCGGCGGCCCGTCGCCGGGGGCCAGCCGCGCCAGCGCGTCGAACCGCTCCAGGACGTCCCGGGCCGGGGGCAGGAACCGCCGACCGAAGCCGGTGAGCTCCACCCGGCGGTGGCCGCGGTCGAACAGGTCGTGCCCCAGCTCCTTCTCCAGGTCGCGGATCCGGCGGCTGAGCGGCGAGGGCGTGAGATGCAGGCGCTCGGCCGCCCGCCCGAAGTGGAGTTCCTCCGCGACCGTCACGAAGTACCGCAGTTGCTGGATCTCCACCGGGCCCAGCGTACCTTCGGCGATCACGGCCGGGCAGGGGCGGGCGGCTCCTCCAGCGCGCCCGCGACGACGAGCGCGTCGATCTCCGCCGCCGGCATGCCGAGGACCTTCGTGCAGACCTCCCGGGTGTGTTCGCCGGCCAGCGGCGCCGGGCGCAGCTCGGGGTCGGCGACGTCCCGGAAGGTCGCCGGGCCGTTCTCGGTGGGCAGGGGCGCGTCGAACTGCGGCTGGTGCAGTTCGCGGAAGAAGCGCCGCGCCGCCAGGTGCGGGTCCGCGGCGTACTCGGTGATCCGCTGCATCATCCCGGCCGGTACCCCGGCCGACTGCAGGTGGGCCGCCGCCGCGCGCGGCGGGTGCGCGGCCGTCCAGCCGCCCACCGCGGCGTCGATCAGCTCCCGGTGGGCCACCCGGCCGGCGGAGGTGGCCAGGCGGGGGTCGTCGCGCAGGTCGGGGCGTTCGATGGCGGAGCACAGCCGCCGCCAGTCCGCGTCGTCCCGGACGGTCACCACGCACCACTCGTCGTCGCCCGCGCACGGGTAGACGCCCTGCGGGGCGTCCCACTCGCCGGCGTTCCCCCGCGGCCGGAACGAGCCGGGTTCCAGTGACTCGCGCAGGAACGACTCCGCCAGCTGGACGAGGATGGTCTCGGCCTGCGACACGCTCACCGTGCCGCCCGCGCCGGTGCGGCGCCGGGCGATGAGGACGGCCAGCACCGCCGTGGCGCCCACCCGGGCGGCGACGTGGTCGGGGTAGACCGTGATGCCGTCGCAGAAACCGTCCTCGCCGTCGGGGACCTCGGGGTCCCGCCACAGGCCGGTCAGCCCGGCGACGGCCCGGACGAGCGGGCCGTACCCCATCTGGCGGCTCCACGGGCCGGTCGCGCCCAGGGCGCTGCTGTCGGCCACGACCAGCCGCGGGTTGATCCGCCGGAGCGCCTCCGGGCCGAGCCCGAGGGACTCCAGCGTCCCCGGCTTGAAGTTGGACAGCACGACGTCGGATTCGGCCACCAGCCGGCGGAACACCTCCGCACCGGCGGCCGAGCGCAGGTCGATCCCGCAGCTCAGCTTGTTGCGGTGGCCCCAGACGAAGGAAGGGGTGAGTTCCGCGCCGGTGGCGGACTGGCGGCTGCCGTCCGGATGGGCCCGGTTCTCGATCTTGATCACCTCGGCGCCCTGGTCGGCGAAGAGCCGGCCCAGCTCCGCGCCGACCACGATCACGCCCAGGTCGAGGACCCGCAGCCCCGCCAGGGGACGCCGGGGCCCGGCCGGTGCCGCCGGTGCGGCGCCGGGGCGCGCGTCCGGCGCGAAGCCAGCACCGAAGCCAGCGCCGTCGTGCTCGCCGACCTGCGGTGCCCGGTACCGGAAGCCCGCCCGGATCCCGTTCACCTCCACGTAGCCGGCGGGGACCCTGCCGTGCAGGCCCGGCGCCACCTCGGCGTCCACCAGCCCGCCGCGGGCCAGGAAGTGGTCGCTCGCCAGCACCTCCCCCGGCGTCAGCAGCGCCGCGATCGGCACGCCGAGCCGCTGCCCCCGGGCGACGAGCTCCTCCCTGTTCCGATGCTCGAACAGCGCTCCGATCAGCGGGTACAGCCGCCGGGCGGCCTTGTAGCGCGCGCGCAGCGTGTCGAACTCGGGGCCGGCGAACTCCGCGGGCTCGCCGAGCCAGGTGAACATGCCCCGCCACTGGCGCCTGGACAGCAGGCAGATCCGCACGTGCCCGTCGGCGCACGGGAAGATCGGGTAGAGCAGCCCGGGCCGCGGGCGCCCCCGCGGCAGCTGCGACGCCGTCATGCCGCCGGTCGCCGAGCCGCCGATCCCGAAGCCCGGGTCGAGAGCCTGGACGGTCATCTCGTGCACCGAGCAGTCGACGTGGTCGCCCCCGCCGGTGTCCAGCCGGCCGGCGTAGGCGAGCAGGGCGGCCCAGGCCGCCTGGACGCCGGCGGCCTCGTAGGCCAGCGATCCGGGCGGCAGCAGCGGCGGCCGGCCCGGGATTCCCGAGCGGGCCAGTACCCCGCCCATCGCCAGGTGCGTCCAGTCGGTGGCCGCCCAGTCGCGGTAGGGGCCGGTCTGCCCGAAGTCGGTGATCGACACGACGACGAGTTCCGGCCGGCGGGCCAGCAGGGCGGGCGCGCCGAGGCCCAGCCGGTCGAGCCGCCCGGGGCGTTCGGTCTCGATGAAGATGTCGGCCGCGTCCACCAGGTCCCGCAGCCGGTCCCGGCCGGACGGCTCGCCGAGGTCCACCGCGACCCCGCGCTTGTTGGCGTTGCGGGTGGCGAAGTGGAGGCTCACCCCGCCGTGGCGGGGCTGCCGGCGGCGCGACGGGGCTCCGCCCGGCGGCTCGACCCGGATGACGTCCGCCCCGAGGTCGGCCAGGTAACGGCCGCAGGTCTCCGCCCCGCCGTCCGCCATGTCGACGACGCGGAGACCGGCCAGCGGAAGGCCGGAACCGGCTGCGGTCATGGCGCTCTCCTCACCCGGGTCGCGGACGCGCCGGTGGCCCGCCCCGTGCAGCGAAGGGTGGCATGAAAGCGATCGCTTGCATATGTCCGATAGCGCAACGACGCACATGTCCGCACCCGCAACACGACCGGAAAAACCGGCTCGGGAACCCGATCGAACGCCCCGCATATTCCCGGCCGCTCCGGCCGCGGATGCGGCGATTTCCGGAATGCCGCGGCCGGCGCGCTAACGATTCTCCAGAACCGGGAGGCGGACGGTGAACGTCGCGCCGACGCCTGGGCGGCCGTCGGCGGTGATCGTGCCGCCGTGGGCGTCCACGACCTCGCGGGCGAGGGCGAGGCCGAGGCCGGACCCGCGGTGCCCGCTGACGGATCGGGTGAAGAGCCGTTCGGCGTCCCGCGGGTCGAACCCGGTGCCGTCGTCGCGGACGGTGAGCTGTGTCGTCCGGGGCGGGCTCGCCGACAGGGTCAGCCGGATGCGACCGCCCGCGGCGGTGTGCGTCAGCGCGTTGTCCAGCAGGGCGGAGATCACCCGGCGGAGCGCGGTTTCCGCGCCGCGGACGACATGGTCGCCGGGGTCCCGGCGCACCTCGACCGTCACCCCGCGCTCCCGGGCGCGGGCCGCCTCGGCGGCCACCGCCTCCTCGGCCAGGGCGGCGAGGTCGACCGGGCCGAACGGCCCGTGCGGCCGCCCGGACTGGGCCGCCAGCAGCAGGTCCTCGACCACCTCGCCGAGTTGCCGGGTGCCGGTGACCAGCCGGTCCATCTCGGCGGCGACGAAGGCCGGGGCGGCTCCCCGGTGCAACCGGCGGGCGACGAGTTGCGCCCGGGTGTGCAGCCGGGCCAGCGGGGCGCGCAGCTCGTGGCTGACGTCGGCCGCGAACCGCCGCCGGCGGGCCAGCGCCTCGCCCAGCGGCGCGATCGCCCGCCGGGCGAGGACCTGGCCGACCAGCAGCGCGGCCAGCAGGCCGGCGACCTCCGCGACGGCGAGCGCGCGCAGCAGCCGGCGCCGCTCCGCGGCCTGGTGGTGCAGGTCCATCGCGACCTGGACCACCGCGTCGCCGCGCGGCTGGGTGCGGACGAGATAGGCGTGTCCCGCCGCCTCGACCCGGATGGTCCGTGGCGCGCGGTCGGCGGCGACCCGGTCCAGCACCGTGCGCACCGGTAACGCCGCCGGGGCGCCGGGAGAGCCTTGCACGGCGCCGCCGCGCAGTTCGAACAGCCAGGTGCACGGCGGCGGGTGGGCGACCGAGGCGCGGCGCGCGGCGTGGGCCAGTTCGTGCCGGGCGGCGGCCTCCTGGCCGCTGACGGTGACGCCGTAGACCAGCGCTCCGGCCAGCGCGAGCACCGCGGAGATCGCGCCCGCCACCTGGACGGTGATCAGCCGGCGGGTCCGGGTCAGCAGCCTCCGGTCCCGGTCGAGGGGGTCGGGCACGGCAGCGCCCTCACAGCTCGCCCAGGCGGTACCCCACGCCCCGCACGGTGCGCACGACGCCCGTCCCCAGCTTGGTCCGCAGGTAGTACACGTAGGTGTCCACGATCGCCTCCGTCCGGGCGCCGTCGAAGACCTGCCGGCGCAGCGCGGCGCGGGTGTGCACCTGGCGCGGGCGGGTCGCCAGCGCGCGCAGCAGCAGGCACTCCCGTCCCGACAGCGTCACCTGCTCGCCGGTGGGCAGCCGCACCACCTGGGAGCCGGGGTCGAACCAGCCCGCGCCGAGCGGCAGCAGCCGTGCCTGGTCCAGGTTCCTGCGGTGCAGCGCCCGCACCCGGGCCAGCAGTTCGTCGATCTCGAACGGTTTGACCAGGTAGTCCTCGGCGCCCGCGTCGAGGCCCGTGACCCGGTCGGCGACCGAGCCGTAGGCGGTGAGCACGAGCACCGGCGCGGTGACGGCCCGCCGGCGCAGCCGCCGGAGCAGGTCGAGCCCGTCGATCACCGGCAGGCCGCGGTCGATGATCATCACGTCGTAGCCGCGGGTCAGTCCCAGATGCAGTCCGCGCTGTCCTTCCAGCGCGAGGTCGACGGTGTATCCCTGCTCGGCGAACAGGTCGGTCAGCATCCGCCCGAGCTCGCGGTCGTCCTCGATGATCAGCAGCCGGAGGGAGGGCCGGTCGGCTGATCGCAATGTCGCGGCCACGGGATAACGGTGGCAGCACCACCGGATAATCGCCATAGTGCGGACAATTGTGGACAATTTCCAATTTCTTTGAACCGATCCCGCGATCAGCACGTCATTTAGCTTTCAACTAGCTCCCTGGATCGCCCCGGCGCGGTCGGGCGGTTCGCTCGGGGGCACGTCGGTGGCAGGCTGGGACGCCTGGTCACGCTCGTACCGTTCCGGCAGTGCCAGCCGGTAGAGCGGCATGGCGCTGGCGGTGGTGACGACGGCCACCAGCACCAGAATGGCGAACAGCTCCTGCGTGATCATCCCCTGGGCCAGGCCGATGTTAATGAAGATGAGAATCATCAGCCCGCGCGCGTTCATCAGCGCGCCCACCGCGTACGCCTCGCGCCACCCGAACCCCAGGGCCCGCATCGACAGCGCGCAGCCGAAGTACTTCCCGGCGAACCCCGCGGCCATGATCACCAGGAGCGCCAGCAGCAGAGAGCCGCCGGTGATGCCGCCCAGGTCGGTGTTCAGCCCGGAGAAGGTGAAGAAGACCGGCAGCAGCAACGTCGAGACGACGCTCATCATGCGGCTGTGCAGCGCCTGGCGGAACGCCGGGTCGCGGGGCATGGCCAGCCCGGCGACGAACCCGCCGAAGACCGCGTAGATGCCGATCCAGTCGGTGATCCAGCCCGCTGTGAGCGGCACCAGGACGACGACGTACATGGCGGTGGGGCCGAGCTCCCCGGTCCGCGCGAAGTCCCTGCCCAGCGGCCGCAGCAGCCGGGTGACCAGCAGCAGCATCACCACCGCGAACAGCGCCGCCAGCACGATGGTGCGCAGCGCCCCCTCCAGGCCCGAGCCCAGGTGCACCGCCGACAGCACGGCCAGCAGGCACCACGCCGCGGCGTCGTCGATGGACGCCGCCACCAGGGAGAGCCGGCCGAGGGGGGAGTTCTCCAGCCCCCGCTCGTACAGGATCCGGGCCAGCATGGGGAACGCGGTCAGCGACAGCGCGCCCCCGACGAAGAAGGCGAACTGCCAGCGGCCGACGTCGGGCCGCGAGAGCACCCCCCACAGGGCCGCGCCCGCGCCGGCGCCCAGCAGCAGCGACGGGACGACCCCCGAGACCGCCAGCGTCGCCGCCCGGCGCCCCTCCCCCGGCACCCGCGCTCCGTGGTCCAGCCCGGCGCCCACCAGGAACATGTACAGCGTCAGCCCGATGGTGCTCAGCACGTACAGGATCGGCCTGACCTCGCCCGGGAACACGGCCGCCTGGGCGTCGGGGAACAGCGCGCCGAACAGCGTCGGGCCGAGCAGCACGCCGGCGACCATCTCGCCGAGGACGCGCGGCTGCATCACCATGAGCGCCAGCCGGCCGCAGATCGCCGCGGCCACCAGGATGACGACCAGGGCCGGCAGCACCTTGAGGACCAGTTCGAGGTTGGGGTCGCCGGGGGCGGCGACCTGGGTCAGCGCGGGCATCCCGCTCCTTCCGGCCGATCTCCTGGGGTGGTCGCGAAATGGCGCTCGCACGGCCGCAGCCGGCGCGCGTCCCAGACCATGTAGGTGCCGAGCACCAGTTGCACGAGACCGCGCCAGACGTCCTCCCAGCGGTCCCGCAGCCGCATCCGCAGCAGCGCCGGTCCCGGCCGCCCGGGGGCGTCCCGCGGGAGGAGCAGGCACGGCCCCCGGCTGGGCAGGGACCGGGTGTGCGCGGCGGACGAGCGCAGGACGTGCCCGCGCAGCACCTCCCGCGCCGCGGCCCGCAGGGTGATCGGCGCCAGCCGCCAGGCGGGGCAGGGCCGGTTGGCGGCGACGCCGAACGGGATGTGGTTGGCCTCCCGGGCCGCCGGCCCCGCCGCCCACCGGTCGGGGTCGAACCGGTCGGGGTCGGCGAAACCCGCCCGGTGGAACTCGGGGTAGTTGAAGCACAGCACCGAGCCGGCCGGGATCGTCGTGCGCTCGTCGAGGTCGATGTCGCCGGTGGTGACGCGGTGCGCGACGCCGAACAGGGGGTAGCGCCGCAGCGTCTCCGCGATCACCTGGTCGAGGTAGGCCGGGTCGCCCGTGCGCGCCCGGTCCTGCACGTCCGGATGCCGGGCGAGGGCCAGCAGCAGGTGGGCGGTGGCCTCCGCCATCTGGACGACCGCGGTGTTGAAGAAGGTGCCCTGCAGGTACAGCGCGCACTCCTGTTCCGACAGCCCCGCCGGCAGCGGGCGCCGCACCCGGGGCAGTTCCCCGGCCAGGTACCGGGTCAGCCGGTGGCGCCGGTCCATGTGCCGCAGCCCGCAGCCCTTGAGCGCGGTGACGACGTCGGCGGCGTTGCCGACGATCAGGTCGCGCGCCGCCCGCGGGCACGGCTCGCCGAAGACCAGCTCGTAGTAGAACTCGGCCCAGACCGGCATCATCAGGTCGCGCAGCCGGACCCGCCGCGGGGCGTCCCGCAGCGCCCGGGCGACGCACCGGCGGGTGAGCTCCTCGGCCTCGGCGCGCGGGACGGCGAGCAGGCCGCGGGTGGCCCGGGCGACCGCCTCGTAGCGCTCCCCCGCCTCCAGGTGCTCCTGGTGCACCTCGGGGCCGGGCGACAGCCAGTACCAGAACAGGTCCGACAGGGCCGCGCCCCGGCTCCGGCCGCCGGCCGCAGGGTGGGAGTAAACCTCCCGGAACCGCTCGACGCCGACCAGGTCGCCGGGTACGGGGATGCCCTCGTCCCCGTTGATCCGGGCGAAGACACGTACCCGCAGCGCCACCACCCGGCCGGGCAGCCACCACGGCAGGCTCGCGACGAACGCGACCGCCACCACCGCCGCGATCAGCATGACCGCCGCACCATGCTCGGCTCCAGGTCGCGCACGGACGCGCAGCCGCACAGGGTGAGGGCGTGCTCGACCTCGGTACGGAGCAGTTCCAGCACCCGGGCCGCGCCCCGCTCGCCGCCGGCGGCCAGGCCCCAGACCACCGGCCGGCCGACCGCGACCGCCGCGGCGCCCAGCGCCAGCGCCTTCAGGACGTCGGTGCCGCACCGGATCCCCCCGTCCAGCAGCACCGGGACGGCTCCCCCGACGGCGGTGACGATCTCCGGCAGCACGTCGATCGTGGCGGGGACCGCGTCGAGCTGCCGGCCGCCGTGGTTGGAGACCAGCAGCGCCGCGGCGCCGTGGTCGAGCGCGAGCCGCGCGTCCGCGGGGTGCAGAATCCCCTTGAGGACGATGGGGAGCGCGGTGATCTCCCGGAGCAGGCCGATGTGCTCCCAGGAGATCTCCGGCGACATGACGATCGGCCGCACCCGCCCGCCGTCGCGCAGGTTCTCGCAGCACAGCCCCGCGGGCAGGTCGTGGAAGCCGCTGTGCCGCTCCCGCTCCCGCAGCCCCCGGGCCGGCGAGTCCACCGTGACGACCAGGGCCGTGCAGCCGGCCGCCTCGGCGCGCCGCACGACCGCCTCGGTGAAGGCCATGTCCGGCTGGACGTAGAGCTGGAACCACAGGGTGGCCCCGGGCGCCACCGCGGCCACCTCCTCGACGGCGACCGTCGCGGCCATGCTCACGATCATGATCGTTCCGGTGGCGGCCGCCGCCCGCGCCGTGGCGCGCTCGCCCTCGGGGTCGGCGAGCCGGTGGAACGCGGTCGGCGCCACCAGCACCGGCATCGCCGCACGCCCGCCGGGCAGGGTCACGCCGGTCCGCGGCCGCCCAGCGCCCCGCAGCACCCGCGGCACCAGCGCCAGCCGCCCGAACGCGGCCTCGTTGGCCCGCAACGTGACCTCGTCGCCGGCGCCGCCGGCGAAATAGCCGTAGTGCGCGGGGTCGAGCCGCCCGCGGGCCACGGCCTCGAACTCGTGCAGGGTCTCCGGCGCGCGGACGCCCATCACACCGGGGCCGCGGCGGTCTGCCGGGCGAAGAAGGCCCACAGCGGCTCGAAGTGAACCTCCCGTGAGGTCCACTCGTTCTCCAGGTTCTCGGTGACGTGATGCACGGCCGGGGGCAGGCCGGGCCGGTGGTGCCGCACCACGGGGTGCAGGTAGTGGCCCTCGGCCGCGCGCGCGGCGTCGCTCTGCCGGATCCGGCCGACCGACACGTCGAAGGGGTCCACCTGGTCGTGCTCGGGCCCGTACTCCAGGGTGATCGTGAAGTGGCCGGCGGAGCCGATCGGCGGCCCCTCCAGGTCGACCGGCAACTCCTCCAGGTAGCGGGCCCCACCCCGGCCGTCGAGGACGACGACGTCGCCCAGCAGGCCGAACTGCTGCCACAGCGCCGAGGAGCGGTTGACCCGGTCGAGCACCGCCTCCGCCAGCGCCCCCGGGTCTGCGGTGAGGTCGCGGCCGGGCCACCGCTCGCCGTGGTGCCGCACCTCCAGCAGGCGGTGCAGCGCCCGGACGCCGTACCGGAAGCCGTGGATGAACCCGCTGGTGCCGCGCTTGAAGTCACGGGACTGGGTCAGCGTCCCGGCGAAGTACAGGCCCGGGACGTTGACCGACTCGTAGCCGGGGGTGAGTGCCGGGAACCGGTCCCCGATCACCAGGTCCGGGCGGCACTCCGCGGCGAAGATCGAGGCGTCGAACCGGAAGCCGGTGCAGACGATCACCTTGTCGTAGGGGATGTCCTTGGTGACCTCGTCGGCGCGGGCGAAGCTCACCGTCACCAGGTACGAGCCGTCGTCCCGCCGCTCGACGCGCTTGACGTCGCCGTCCAGCAGCGCGTTCTGGGACTTGAGCTGGTAGGTGTCGAGCAGGTTGTTGTTGACCGCGCGCAGGTGCCCGACGTAGTGGGTCCGCCACGCCATCTTGAGGGAGTTGGGCCCGGCGACGTGGATGACCGCGGCCGTCTCGACCAGGTTGTCGGCCGTCTCGAAGGCCGAGTTCCCCCGGCCGATGATCAGCACCCGCTGGTTCAGGTAGTCGGCCGGGTCGGTGGAGGCGGTGTTGTAGACCTCGGCGGTCTCGATGCCCGGGATCGGCGGGACGTTCGGCAGGCTCACCCCGGTCGCGACGACCAGCCGCCGGGCCGCATGGGTCCGGCCCTGCCCGTCGGTCGCCCGGAAGTCGCCCGCCGGGCCGCGCTCGACCCGGGCGACCCGGGTGTCGTAGGCGATCCGCAGGTCGCGGGCGGCGGCGAAGTCGGCCAGGTAGCGGACCATGTCGTCGGCGCCGGGGAAGTACCGGTCGCTGTAACGGGTGAACAGCAGGTCGGGGTCGTCCGACAGCAGCGAGTTCCAGTCCATCCGGAGGTTGAGCTCCGGGTCGTCCCATCCGGTGTGCTTCTTGTTGATCGAGATGAGCTTGCGGTGGCGCGGGAAGGTACGGAAGAACGCGCCCGGGGCGGGGCCCGCCTCCAGGATCAGGTACCTGCGGCCCGTCTGCTCCAGGAAGTGTCCCAGCTGCAGGCCCGCGGGACCCGCGCCGATCACCAGGTAGTCCAGGACGTCGTCCGGCACGGCCACCTCCGTTACGGCGATGCGATTCGGTACGGACGAGCGCCAGTATTCGCGCGGAATCTCAGAGAACGATCAGAGGCCGTGCCGGGCCAGCAGCGCGCGCTTGTCGGGTTTCCCGCTGGCGGCGACCGGGACGCCAGGCACCACGGTGATCGTCTGCGGCACGCTGTCGGCGCCGAGTTCGGCGCGGACCAGCGCGGCCAGCGCGGCGCGGTCCGGGGTCCGGCCGGCGGCCAGCACGACGAACGCGTGGACGGCCTCCCCGGTCCGCTCGTCCGGCGCCCCGGCCACGTACGCCTCGGCGACGTCGGGGTGGCCGGCCAGCGCCCGCTCGATCGGGCCGGCGTACACCACCATCGCATTCACCATGATCACGTCGCGGGTGCGGCCGACCAGATGCAGGAACCCCGCCTCGTCCAGGCGGCCGAGGTCGCGGGTGCGCAGCCAGCCGTCCCGCAGGGTGTCGCGGGTCTCCGCCGGGTCGTCCCAGTAGCCCGCCATCAGGTACGGGCTGCGCACGTGGATCTCGCCGGTCTCCCCGGGCGGGACCGCGCGGCCCGTCTCGTCCCGGACGCCGATCTCCACGCCGGGGTGCGGGCGGCCGACCGAGGCCAGGACCCGCGGCGGGCACCCGGCGATGTCGGCGGGGGTGAGCATCGAGATCGAGCCGGCCTCGGTCTGCCCGTACCCCTGGTAGACCACGGGGCCGAGCCGGCCGGCCGCCTCCGCCAGCCGGTGCGGGCTGATCGGCGATCCGGAGACCATCAGCGCGCGCAGCCGGCCGACGTCGGCCGGTTCGTCCCGGAGCAGGTCGAGCATCTGGCACAGCCGGGGCACGGTCACGATGGAGCCGGTGATCCCGTGGCGCTCGATCCCGTACGGGAACAGCGGCCGCCCGTCCTCCTCGGGGATCACCGCGGTGCCGCCGCCCAGCAGGCACAGCGCCAGGAACTCCATGACCACCATGCTGGCCAGGGTGCCGAACAGCAGGTAGCGCTCGAAGCCCGCGGCGAGTTCGGCCGCGACCGGGGACCACGCGTGGGGCTGCCACGACCAGTGCGCGCCGAGCGCGCGGTAGGTGATCGCGCAGCCCTTGGGCCGGCCGGTGCTGCCGCTGGTGAAGGTCAGCGCGGCCACGTCGTCCGGGCGGGCCGCGACGGTGAGGGGCCGGCCGCCGTCGGGCCGGGCCAGCAGTTCGTCGAGGGGCAGCACCGTGGCCGGCCCGGCGGCCCGGAGCAGTTCCGGGGTGACGGCCTGGGCGTCGACGAGGACGGCGTCGATCCGCGGGCCGAGCACGTGGGCGAGTTGCCCGGCGGTGTACCCGGGCCGGACGCCCACCACCCGGCAGCCCAGCGCGTGCGCGGCCATGTGGGCGGCGAACGCCTCGGGTGAGACGGCGGTGCGGATGGCGATGCCCCGGCCGGGGCCCAGCCCGGCGTCACGCAGCGCGCCCGCCAGCCGCCGGACGGTCTCCAGCAGCTCGCCCCGGGTGACGATCCGGGTCCCCTGTTCGAAGACCGGGCTGCCGGGTGCCTGCCGCAGTGCCTGGAAGAGGGCATGCGGAAAAGGCGGCTCGGCGGGATCGTGCATCGCTGGCTCCTCGGTCTTGCGTTCCGGTCAAGTGGGCATATCGTCATACGACCGGCTTTTCGCCCACTGCATGTGCGCTGTCCTCCCCCGCGAAACTAAGCAACGCAGATCAGAGGCGGATCAGAGCGCTCCGCCCGGCACATGCGGAAGGAGCACGGGATGAAGGTGATCGGCGCAGGTTTCGGCCGGACGGGGACGGCGTCGCTGAAGGCGGCGCTGGAACTGCTGGGCTACACCCCCTGCTACCACATGTACGAGGTCATCCAGCAGCCGTACCGGGTCCGCCAGTGGCTCGACATCGGGGAGGACCGCGCCCGGAACTGGGACGAGGTGTTCGCCGGATACCAGGCCGCCGTGGACTGGCCCGCCGCCTCCTACTGGCGGGAACTGGCCGACCACTACCCCGACGCCAAGGTCGTGCTCACCGTCCGCGACCCGCAGCGGTGGTACGACAGCGTCAGCGAGACCATCTTCGCCAGCGCCCTGGCGGAACGGCGCCCGCTGTCGCCCCGCCGCCGGGTGATCCGGTGGCTGGTGGCGCGCCGGTCACCGGACTTCGCCCTCTTCCCGCAGATGACCAAGGCCACCGTCACGGACCGGGTCTTCGACGGCCGCATCGACGACCGGGCGCACGTCCTCAAGGTCTTCGAGCAGC
The DNA here is from genome assembly GCF_003289645.1 of Actinomadura craniellae. GTDB lineage: Bacteria > Actinomycetota > Actinomycetes > Streptosporangiales > Streptosporangiaceae > Actinomadura_D > Actinomadura_D craniellae. Next base: position 196,276 of record NZ_QLYX01000002.1, read on the forward strand.
ACATCGCCGAGGTGGAGGCCGCGATCCCGCCCGACCGGCTGCTGGTCTTCGACGTTCGGGAGGGCTGGGAACCGCTGTGCGGCTTTCTCGGCATCCCCGTTCCGGACGCGCCCTTCCCCCAGGTCAACGAGCGGGCGGCGTTCCGGCGCAAGCGCCCCCGCCGGCTGTTCCGCCTGATCGTCCGCGGGCGCTGACCGGTCACTCGCCGGGATCGGGGCCGGACCGGCCGGCGAAGGCGTCCCACAGCAGCGCCGCCGGTTCGGCCACGTCGAACAGCGCCTCGACGTTCGAGCCGTCGTCCTGGAGGTGGGCCAGGGTCTGCACGCCGAGGAACATCGAGACCATGAGGAAGCCGACCTCCCGGGCCGGGAGCACGTCCTCCAGGGTGGTGTCCGCGACCACGCGCCGGGCCACGGTCGCGGCGAAGTCGACCCAGCGGTCGACGTGCGCGAGCAGTTCCGCGCGCAACCGGGGCGCGGCCGGCGCGGCGGCGACGAGTTCCTGGACCGCGGCGACGTGCCCGTGGCCCCGCATGTCCTCGGCGTACAGTTCCCGCAGCCGGGCCAGTAGTTCGGCGGCGCTGTCGCAGGAACCCAGCTCCTCCTCGTAGGCGGCCATCCGCAACCGGGTGGTGTGCCGCAGCGCCGCCAGCAGGAGGTCTTCCAGATCCTCGAAGTGGTAGTAGATGACACCCGGGGCGAAGCCGCCGACCCGGGCGATCGACCGGGCGGTCGTCCCGCGGTAGCCCTCGGTCGCCAGCGTCCGGACCGCCGCCTCCAGCAGGCGTTCCCTGGCTTCCGCGCGGCGGGCCATCGGCGTCAGATCACCTTCCAGGGACGTACACCCGCCTCGGCCAGGAACGGGTCGAGCCGTCGTGCCAGCCGCGCCAGATTGTGGCTGGGCACCTGGGGGTAGAGGTGGTGCTCCAGATGATAGGTCAGCTCCAGGAAGACGGCGGGGACGACCCTCCCCCGCAGGGTCCGGGTCTGGGTGAGCGGGGTGTCCCCGTAGTCGCGGTGCGGCAGGTGGACGGTCAGCAGCGGGTAGACCCAGCTGCCCACGATCATCATCACCGCGTACACCAGCAGCCCCCGCCACCACAGGGCGCCCGCACCGACCGCCAGCACGGGCACCGCCGCCTCCGCGAGCAGCCACACCCGCTGCCGGCCGGCTGCCCTGCGGTACGCCCACCACCACAGCCGGACGAGGAAGACCGGGCCGTACAGGACGGCGCCCAGGGCGCTCAGGTCGGCCGGGCGCCCCTCGGGGTCGTCCTCGCTCGGGAACGTCCGGTGGTGCTGCAGGTGGGTGGCGCGGTAGGCGTGCCCGCTCTCCAGCAGCACCGCGCCCAGCAGGAAGAGCGCCCACTCCGTCGCCGCCCGGCCCAGGCCCAGGGAGCGGTGGACCACGTCGTGCGTCGCCGTCACCACCGCGACGAAGATCCCGAACGCGATCGGCGGGGTGAGCCACCACCAGCCCGCCGCCGCGGCCAGGGCGAACAGGGCCACGCCCGCGTACGGCAGGGACAGCGTGAGCGCCCGCCGCCGGCGGGTGGTGACCAGCAGGTCGGGGCCGAGGTCGGCCAGCTTGGGGATCATCGGCGCCGCGCCGCGCGCAGCACCTCGCCGGCCACGATCCGGCTGCCCATCGCGCAGGCGACGGTGCCCAGCCCCGGCCAGGTCGAGTCGCCCACCAGCCACAGGCCCGGGACGCCCAGCGCGTGCGGGATCGCGTTCTGGTTGGCGTTGCCCGGCCACTGGTGCGCGCCGCCGACGGCACCGCCCGGCCGGAACGCGAACCGCTCGTAGGAGCGCGGGGTACCGACCTCCCTGACCCGCGCCCGCGCGCCGAGCTCGGGGTGGACGCGGCGGGCCAGCCGGACGAGCCGCTCGCCGATCTCCCGCTTGCGGACCTCGTAGTCGGCGTCCGGCAGCCCCGCCCAGTCGGCGAGCCGGGTGTGCGTGGAGATCATGACGGCCCGGTGGTCCGGCGGCGCGCTGTCGGCGTCGCCCGGGGCGGAGACCGAGACGAACATGTTGTTGCCGTCGCCCAGCGGCCGCCGGTAGTCCTGCAGCAGCTGGTGGTGGGTGAACTCCTGGCCGGCGACCTCGTCCTCGGGCACGCCGAGGAAGACGACGATCGCGCCGCCCAGGTCCCGCGCGTCCCGGTCCAGGAAGGGGCGCAGCCGGTCCGTCAGGGCCGGGCAGACCCGGGCGGTCGTGTCCGCCGGAAGCGCGCTCACCACCTGCGTGGCGTGGACCGTGCCGCGCCGGGTGTGCACCGTGAAGGCCCCGGCCCGGCCGCTCACCCGGTCGGCCCGGCAGCCCACCCGCAGCTGCCCGCCCAGCGCCCGGTAGTGGGCGGTGAAGCGCCGCCAGAATCCCCGCATGCCGCCGTGGGCGCGGGTGAGCCCGGCGCCGCGGATGGTCACCCCCAGGGCGGCGTTGATCAGCGGAGCCCGGTCGACCGTGCTGTGCACGGTGTCCTCCACCAGCATCGACAGCAGGCCCACCAGCGGCGCCTCCGCGCGCAGGCCGTGCCGGGCCAGGGCGTCCCCGAGGGTGGTGTTCATGTGCCGGGCGAGCGGGAGGTTGCGCGGCCCGAGCGCCCGCAGGTTGTGCACGGCGTCCGCGGGCCGCCGCAGCGGCAGCCGCACCCCGGCCCGGCTGGCGGCCCAGAACACCTGGGCGAGCCGGTCCAGCCGCGCCCAGAACGCCCGGTGCGCGGCGGTGTCGCCCAGCATGCGCAACCGCTCACGGTGCCAGGCCGGGGTGTCGCGGTGGAGGGTGACCTTGCGGTCGGGCAGCCACCCCAGGTACCCGGGCAGCGCTTCCCCCGGTACCGGATCCATGCCGATGCTCTCCAGCAGCTCGGCGCCGACCCCGCCGGGCTCGAAGTCGACCATCGTCGTCGCGCCCACGTCGAAGGAGAAGCCCCGCCGCCGGTAGTACCCGGCGCACCCGCCCACATGGCCGTGCGCCTCGATCACCACCGTGGACAGGCCCGCCGCCTGCAACCGGGCCGCCGTCGCCATCCCCGCGAGCCCGCCACCGAGCACGGCCACCTCGCAGGACACCGGGAACCGCGCGCTTCTCCGCTCCGCCTGATCTTGAACAGTTGTTCTGAACATGTGTTCAGTTCTCCATGCGCACCGCCCTCCTGTCAATACCGGCCGGCGATCCGGCACGCGCGGGACGCGACCGGTCACGCTCCGCGGCGCGGCCGGAGGCGGAACCCGGCGATGAGGTGTCCCGACCTGGTGCCCGCGGCGTCCCCCGTGGCCGGGACGGGGCGCGGCGCGCCTACGGGACGGACGACGAAAGCGCAGGTCGCGGCAGATCTGCGGATCACCCCGGACGCTTTTTCCGATACAGCGGAAAAACCTGTTGGCTTACCGGACGATCCCCCTTACTCTCTTCATATACCGCCGATACGGCGAACGGCAGAAGACCGAAGGGAGCGCGGGCGTGAAGAATCTCAACGAGTACTCAGCGTGGCGCTCCGGGATGCGCCATTTGCAGCGCGGCGAAGCCTTCTCCGAAGGTGCCTCTGGATAGGGCCTGGCCAGGTCCGCACCAGAGGCCGCCTCAGGGGAGACCCGAGGCGGCCTTCTCCTTTCTTGTGGGTGAGCCAAACGGTTAGGCGACCGGCTTCCAAATCCGGTGAGAAGCAGGTTCGAGTCCTGCCACCCATGCGATGCCCCACCCCGGTGGCGGCCATGAAAAACGAACCGAACGGTTCATCTTGACAACTCCACAGTGGAGAACACCAGACCTGCCGGCCCATGTCCGGTAGCGCCTGTGGGATCACGCCCTCGTGCCATGGGGCGCCCGCGACAGGCCATTCACGGGCCGATGGTGACAACGGCATCATGTCTGCCTTGCAAGCAGAAGTTCCGGGTTCGAATCCCGGTTGGTCCACGCCTCTGTAGCTCAATGGACAGAGCGCCCGCCTACGAAGCGGGAGGTTCCAGGTTCGACCCCTGGTGGAGGCACGCATGGCTCTTTAGCTCAACCGGCAGAGCACCCGGTCGAAGCCCGGGGGGTTCGGGGTTCGATTCCCTGGGGAGCCACCAGGTGACCGAAGTGTTGACAGATACACGCCGCGCTTCCAACGCGGAATAGCGGGGGCGGTACCCGCCGGTTGCTCTCACCGCTCGCGCCCGGCAGGACGGGCACCAGACTCTTAATCTGGCGTGGCGGGGTTCGAGGCCCCGGGGCGGTACGACCAGTGGCCTCCGGCCACCGGTAACACGCGGGAATGCCGGAACGTGGTAGACGACCCGGGCTCAAACCCCGGTGGGCCCCTGGCCCGTGCGGGTTCGAATCCCGCTTCCCGCACTCGATGCTGGGTGGTCTAACCGGTAGGACACCTGACTCTGAATCAGGTCGGCGCAGGTTCGAATCCTGCCCCAGCAGCGCAGTTCTCCAGCCCTTCGGACCAGTGTTCACCCGCCTTTGGTAGGGGCGGGGCGCCCGGCGCGACACCGGGGAGGGGCTCTGTGTGGGTGAAGTGTTCACGGCCGCACGCCGCCATGCCACGGCGGTAGGGCGGGTTCGACTCCCGCCACCCACTCTGGCCCGGAATCCCCGATTCCGGGATGAGCCGTCCTGGCCCAATTGGTAGAGGTGCCCGGCTTAGAACCGGGAGGTTCAGGGTTCGAATCCCTGGGACGGTACGCAGGGAAGGCGTCCGGTCGGTCGAGGAGCGCCGTTGGAAGCGGCGTACGCGGCACACCGCCGCGGCAGGGTTCGAATCCCTGGCCTTCCGCTTGCTCGCACCGGAACCCGGCGGGGTCCCGGAAAGCGCACGAAGGGGAAAACGAAGGGAAAACGCAGGGAAGGTTGGCGGAGTCCGGTATCGCGCCCGTCTCGAAAACGGAGGCCAGGGTCACACCTGCGGGGGTTCGAATCCCTCACCTTCCGCCAGAACAGCAATGCGCGGCATGCCGCGCGCACGGCCCGTTGGTCTAGTCAGGCCGAGGACGCCCGGTTCTCATCCGGGAGGGCACCGGTTCGAATCCGGTACGGGCTACTACTTTGCCGGGCCCCGTCGATTATGGGTTAGGTTCCGAGGTTTTCACCCTCGGGGAGCGGGTTCGAGTCCCGCCGGGGCTGCTCGGAGCGCAGTAGGGGAGTTCGGTCGTCCCCGCGGGCCTCATAAGCCCGAAATCGCCGGTTCGAATCCGGCCTGCGCCACCACGTTCACCACCGATCCGGTGTCGCCCAATCGGTAGGGCAGCGGGCTGTTAACCCGTACCGTGCAGGTTCGAGTCCTGCCACCGGAGCGATCGGCCCCGACCCCGTCGGGCGCCGCAGGCTCGTGTAGCTCAACGGTAGGGCATCGCCTTGTCAGGGCGAGAGGTGCGGGTTCGACTCCCGTCGCGAGCGCTGGACCTCCGTGGCTCAGTGGACAGAGCGCCCGTCTCCGAAGCGGGAGATCGCCGGTTCGACTCCGGCCGGGGGTACGCAGGTCAGTGGCCGGTAGCTCAGCGGTAGAGCGGCTGTTTCACGCACAGCGGGTCGCGGGTTCGATCCCTGCCCGGCCAACGACGTCCCGCCCGCGCCCGGGGGCGGCGGGACGTCCTCGACACTCCCGGGACCATGGTGAGCGTGGTGTAAGGGCGGCACGCCGGGTTGTGATCCCGGAAGGAATGGGTTCGAGTCCCTTCGTTCACCCCAGGCGCGAGCTGGGCACCGGTGGGCCCACCCGACTGTAGATCGGACTCCTCGGACGTGCAGGTTCGACTCCTGCCTCGCGCACGCGTCGCCCTCGTGGCCCAACCGGACAGGGCGCCGGCCTTCGAAGCCGGGAGGTGCGGGTTCGACTCCCGCCGAGGGTGCCCTGGTGTTCTCCACTGTGGAGCGCTCCCCCGCCGCACGGGACTCAGTGTCCGGCCCGGCGGGCGGTGGACAGGATGCGGCGGGCCTGGCGGATCACGGCCTCGTCCACCATGCGGCCGCGGTCGTCCAGGACGACGCCGGTGGCGGCGGCCTCGAAGCGGGCGATCAGGGCGCGGGCGCGGGCCAGCTCGTCGGCGGAGGGGGTGAAGACCTCGTGGACGACCGGCAGCTGTGCCGGGTGGATGCAGGCGCGGCCGTGGAAGCCCAGCCGGCGCAGGGCCCGGGTGGACGCGCGCAGGGCGTCGGGGTCGTCGAAGACCGTGCTGACCGGGCCGAGCGGGGGGCCGAGGCCGGCGGCGGCCGAGGCCAGGACGACCTGGGACCTGACCCACAGCAGTTCCCGCTCGTCCGGGCCGGGTTCGATGCCCAGGTCGGCCCGCAGGTCGGCCTCGCCGAGCTGGAGCCGTACCACCCGGGAGCCGCGGGCCAGGTGCGGGGCGGCCAGGATGGCCGCGCCGCTCTCCAGGATCGGGCAGAGGGCGATGTCCGGCAGCCGGGCCAGGGCCGCGTCGAGTTCCGCCAGCCACGCGGTGCTCTCGGCCTTGGCCACGCAGATCCCGGTGACCGCGGGGTGCGCGACGGCCGCCACGTCGGCCAGCCCGGCGTCCCCCGGGTTGATCCGGATCCAGATCTGCCCGCCGGCAGGCGTCCCGTCGAGCCAGTCGGCGACGACGTCGCGGGCGCGGCCCTTGGCGGCCTGCGGGACGGCGTCCTCCAGGTCCACGATCAGCGAGTCCGCGCCGCGCCCGGCGGCCTTGGCCAGCTTCTCCGGCTGGTCGCCGGGCACGTACAGCGCGGACCTGACCGGGTCAGTCCCGGGCATAGGGGCGGGCCAGGTAACGGCCGGACGGCTCGCCGACGACCTTGCCGTCGGCCAGGATCCGGGAGCCCCGCAGGAAGGTGTCGGTGACCTTGGCGGTGAGTTCGAAGCCCTCGAACGGGGTGTACTCCTGGGTGGACTCGGAGTCCTGCGCGCGGACCGTCCAGGTCCGGTCCGGGTCGAGCAGGGCGATGTCGGCGTCGTGGCCGGCGGCCAGTGCCCCCTTGCCGCGCAGCCCGTACCGGACGGCCGGGTTGTAGGAGGTCAGCGCGGCGATGCGGCCGTAGGACAGGCCGCGTTTGCGGCCTTCGGTGACCATGCCGGGCAGTAGGTACTCGGTGCCGCCGAAACCTGACTTGGCGAGGAAGACGTCGTCGCGCGGCGTGCCGAACTTGGCCTCGTCGCGGCAGCAGGCGTGGTCGCTGACGACCCAGTCGACGGTGCCGTCGGCCACGTACTCCCACAATGCCTCGACGTCCTCGCGCGGGCGCAGCGGCGGGTTGACCTTGCCGCCGATGCCGTGCGCGGTGTCGATGTCGGCGAGCAGGTGGCCGACGGTGACCTCCCGGCGGAAGTCGATGTGCGGGAACGCCCGGGACATGCGCACCGCGGCGTCCACGGCCTTGCGGGACGACAGGTGCAGCAGGTTGATGGTGGGCAGGCCGGTCTCGTGCGCCAGGTAGGAGGCGATGGAGACGGCCAGGCCCTCGGAGTGCGGCGGGCGGGAGGCGCTGTAGGCGGCCAGTCCGGTCAGGTCCCCGGCCTCCTCCACCAGCTTGGTGTAGGCCGTCATGATCTCGGCGGTCTCGCAGTGCAGCGACAGCGAGATCTCCTCGGCCAGGTGGGGGAACTTCTCCCGGGCGGCCTGCACACCGCGCATGACGAACTCGAAGTGCGCGTAGTCGTAGCGCTCGTCCTCGGGGATCATCAGGAACTCGTTCTGGTCGGCCGACCGGCCGTGCAGCCCGTGGCCGCCGTAGAACATGAAGACCTTGAACGAGGTGACGCCGAAGCGCTCGACCAGGTCGGGGATCTCCTCGATGTGCCGCTTGGAGATCGGGGCGAGGTGGAAGGCGTAGTCGACGTGTGCGCGGCCCTGCGTCCGGGCCAGCACCTCGGGAAAGAAGTCGGCGTAGTCGCCGCCCTGGTTCAGGTAGTACCGGCCGGTGCGCATGTAGGTGAGCGCGGAGGTGACGCCGCCCTGGGCGGCGGCCCGGCTCTCGGTGGCGGTGTCCTCGGCCAGCGGGTTGTAGATGCCCCAGTGCTGGTGGGCGTCGACGACGCCGGGGAAGGCCAGCCTGCCCCTGCCGTCGACGACCTCGGGGACGCCCGTCACGTCGAGACCGGGGGCCACCTCGACGATCTTGCCCGCGCGGACGGCGATGTCCCCGGGCACGGGTTCGTCGCGGTCGTGGGCGACGACGCGCACGTTCTTGATGACCAGATCGAACTCACTCACGACCGTCTCCTGTCCCGGTTTCGAACTCCGCCAGGGGGCGGAGCAGTTCACTCATGTGCGCCAGCCCGGTCAGCCCGCGCACCTGTTCGGCCACCTTGGCGGCCACCGTTTCCGGCAACCGTCCCGCCGTGTTGTCGCGGAACTTGCGGCCCAGTTCCTCCTCGGTCAGGGGCCGGTCGGGTCCGCCGCGGTTGGTCAGCACCTCCTGGCGCCACCGGCGGCCGTCGGTGTCCACGGCGGTCAGGACGGCGGGGAACTGGGCGGGGAAGATCTCGGTGGCCCGGTCGTCGGGCACCACGTCGACCTTGGCCATCAGTGCCCGGCGCCGCGGGTCGCGGGCCAGTTCGTCGGTGTAGTCGGCCAGGCCCGCGCCCAGCCCGGAGCCGCCCAGCAGGCCGGTCGCCACCGCGTACGGGCCGCTGAACTGGGCCTGGTATCCGGTTTCCGGGGCCCGCTTGACCTCGATCGGCTGCCCGATCGTGCGGATCACCGGGGCGGGGACGCCCAGGACGAGGCGCTCGACCCGTTCGGGGTCCAGGCCCTGCTCGCGCAGGGCGCGCGCAGCGTCCACTGCGGTGTGCGTGAAGTGGTTGGCCGGGTAGGGCTTGAAGAAGATCCCCGGAACGGTCCATTCGGTGCCGAGGCCGCGGGTGATCTCTTCCGGGAAGGACCGGCCGTGCAGGAACGCCTGGAAGAACCCGAAGCGGCCCTCCAGCACGGTCGGCGGGCCGGTGAAGCCGCGCCGCACCAGGTCGGCGGCGGTCACCGCGGAGTGGGCGGCCCAGCCGCAGTGCAGCCGCTTGACGGTGCCGCCGGTCCGGTTGGACTCGATCACCCCGGACGCCATGGACGCCGCGACGCCCAGGCAGTCCAGCAGGCCCGCCGCGTCCAGTCCCAGCAGCAGGCCGGCCGCGACCGAGCCGCCGAGGGCGCCGCAGATCGAGGTGGCGTGCTGGCCGTGCTCGAAGAACAGCGAGTTGCCCGCCTCGGCGTCGTATCCGGCCATGCCGATGCGGACGCAGACCTCCAGCCCGACCGCGATGGCCCGGACGGTCTCCGTCCCGTCCGCGCCGGCCAGTTCGGCCGCGGCCAGCGCCGCCGGCACGACCGAGGCGCTCGGGTGCAGCACCGACGGCAGGTGGGTGTCGTCGTAGTCGAGCGAGTGGGCCAGGACGCCGTTGGCGAGTGCGGCCAGCGCGGCGGGCACCCGGGCCGGGCCGCCGCCGACGACGTGCGCCTGGGGCGCTCCGCCCTGGTCGCGCACGTACCCGACGATGGCCTCGCTGGTGGGCAGCCGGTGCGCGGCCACGCACAGGCCCAGCACGTCCAGGACCCGCTGGCGGACGCTGTCGACGACGTCGGGGGGCAGTGCCTCGTAGCCGGTGCCGGCGGCGAATTCGGCGAGGGTACCGCCGAGGGTCGGCTCGGCCATCATGCTCGCCCGACGACGGCCAGCGGCCGGACCGGCGAGCCGGTCGCGCCGAGCAGCGGCAGCGGGGACAGCACGAAGGCGAACTCGTGCACCCCGGCGGCGGCCACCTCCTCCAGCGCGAGCGTCTCGATGATGTAGATCCCGGACTCGACCAGCAGGACGCGGTGCGCGGGCAGCACGCCGTGCCCCTGGCCCGCCGGCAGGCACTCGAAGGCGATGGTGTCGGCGCCGGCGGCGTGGACGCCCCGGTCGGCCAGCCAGCGCGCGCCGGCCTCGCCGACGCCCGGCACTCCGGAGTCGTGGCCGATGTAGCGGGTGCGGTCCGGGTCGTCGAAGAGGCGGCCCCAGCCGCTGCGGATCAGGGCCACGTCGCCCGCGCCCACCGGGGTGCCCTGGGCCCGCACGGTCCGGTCGAGGTCCGCCGGGGTGATCTCGTAACCGGCCGCGCAGTGCTCCTCGCCGAGCGCCCGCGGCACGTCGAGCAGGACGCCGCGGCGGACCATCGGCTCGATGGTGTGCACCCCGTGCTCGGGGTAGCGGCCGTCCTGGCAGGCCTGTTCGGCGTCGGCGCCGCCGAACAGCCGGCCGTCGTGGGACACGTGCGCCAGGGCGTCGATGTGGGTGCCGACGTGGGTCCCCATGACCAGCATGTCGTTGGCGGCCGACCCGCCGTCCGGACGCACCCGGTCGCCGTGCCTGCGGGGCAGGGTGTGCCAGAAGGCCGGGTGGTTGGGCGACTGCGGCATCCCGATGTAGAGGGGGCGCCCCAGGTCGTACACGGTCAGTCCGCCGCGCAGCACCTCCAGCAGCGGGTCGGTGCCGGTCGAAGTCATGTCAGTGATCACGTCGTCTCGTCTCTGTTTCCGCGGGCTGCCTGCTTGCTCGCTCCGGCTCAGCGCACGATCTGCCTTTCCCGTAGTTCCGCCAGTTCGGCGGCATCGAGGCCCAGCTCGCCGGCCAGCACCTGGTCGGTGTCGGCGCCGCGGGCCCGGCCGGTGAAGCGGATGCGCCCGGGGGTCTCCGACATCCGCCACATCACGTTGTGCATGAGCAGCGGGCCGAGGTCGGGGTCCTCGACGGTGGTGAGCATCCCGGTCTCCCGGACGTGCGGGTCCCCGGTCAGGTCCCGGGCGTCGTAGACGGGCGCGACCGCGGCCCCGGCCTCGGTGAACGCGGCGACGACCGCCGCGCGGGTGCGCCCGCCGATCCAGTCGCCGACCAGCTCGTCGAGCAGTTCCACGTGTTCCACGCGGCCCCGGCCGGTGGCGAACCACGGCTCGTCGATCACCTCGGGGTGGCCGACCAGCCGCATCACCCGTTCGGCGATCGGCTGGGCGCTGGTGGACACCGCCAGCCAGTGCCCGTCGGAGGTCCGGTAGGTGTTGCGCGGCGCGTTGTTGGTGGACCGGTTCCCGTGCCGGGTCTCGACGATCCCGAGCTGGTCGTAGACGGTCGGCGACGGGCCGACCGCGGTCATCAGCGGCTCCAGCAGGCTCATGTCGATGACCTGGCCCCGGCCGTCGGCCGACCGCTCCCGGTGATACAGCGCCATCACCGCCGCCGACGACGCGGCGATGCCGCAGACGCTGTCGGCCAGGCCGAAGGCGGGCAGGGTGGGCGGGCCGTCGGGGTCGCCGGTGAGGTGGGCGAACCCGCTCATCGCCTCGGCGAGGGTGCCGAACCCGGGGCGGGCCGCGTACGGGCCCTGCTGCCCGAACCCGGTGATCCGGACGATGACCAGGCCGGGGTTGACCTCGTGCAGCCGGTCGGGGCCGAGCCCCCAGCGTTCCAGCGTGCCGGGCCGGAAGTTCTCGACGAGCACGTCCGACCGTTCCGCCAGGCGCAGCAGCAGTTCGGCGCCCTCCGGCCGGCCCAGGTTCAGGCCGATCGTCCGTTTGTTGCGGGACACCTCCTTCCACCACAGGGGGTGGCCGTCCTTGGACTTGCCGTGCCCGCGCATGGCGTCGCCGGTGGCCGGGTGCTCGACCTTGAGCACGTCCGCGCCGAAGTCCCCGAGGATCTGCGCGCACAGCGGTCCCGCCAGGATCGTCGAGACGTCCAGGACCCGCAGTCCCTGCAATGGCCCGTCCTGCATCGTTTCCCCCGAATCGTGCCGTAGTCGGTCAGTACCCGCCGTCAAGCCGTGCCCTCTCCCACCGGGCGGTGGCCGAGGTCGGCCGAGACCGCGGCGGCCGTCGCGATGACCTGCACGGCCAGCTCGTCGCGGCGGCCGCGGGTGAAGGTGTCCTGCGGCCCGCAGACCGAGATCGAGCCGACGGTCTGCCCCATCGCGCCGTACACGGCCGAGGCGACGCTCGCCGCGCCCGACTGCCGCTCGCCGGAGCTGGCCGCGTAGCCGGACCGCCGGATCCGGGCGATCTCCTCCCGCAGGGTCTCCGCGGAGGTGATCGTCGCGTCGGTGACGCTGTCCAGCCGGTGGCGGACGATGTAGTCGTCCACCTCGGTGTCCGGCAGCGCGGCGAGGATGGCCTTGGAGGACGAACCGGCGTGCAGCGGGTGGCTGGTCCCGAGCGCGACCGACATCCGGATCTCGTGCGACGACAGCACCTGGTCGACGTACACGCGGGACCACCCCTGCCGCAGCGACAGGGTGGCGGTCTCCCCCGTCCGCTCCGACAGGGCCACCAGGTGCCGGTGCGCGATCGTCACGACGTCGAGTTCGCGCATCGCCGCCAGCCCGATGTTCAGGGCGAGCGACCCGAGCCGGTAGACCTTGGTGCCCTCGTCGAACCGCAGGAACTCGCCGGCGACCAGTTCGCGCAGGATCCGGTGCGCGACCGCCTTGGACAGGCCGGTCTCCCGGGCGATCATCGAGACGCCCTGCGCCTCGGCGGACCGGGCGACGGCGTCCATCACCGCCAGCGCCCGGGCGATGCCCGAACGGGGCGGACCCTGCTCTTCTGCCAGGTCATCGATGTCCATGCGAACCTCGTGGGGCGCGGGGCCGGGCTCGGCCGCGGGGGGCGGGAAGTCGGTCATGCGGGCAAGTCAACGGCCATCGCCGGCCGGGCACCACCGATGACACGTCGAATTCGCGGGCGGTCAACGGACGGTGACACCGCCGTCCACGAAGATCGTCTGGCCGGTGGTCATGGCCGCGGCCGGGCCCAGCAGGAAGGCGACGGTGTGCGCGACGTCCTCGGGGCGGGCCATCCGGCCGAGCGGGATGCTGGCCATCTTGTCCCGCATGTAGGCGTCGTCGGCGCGGACGTCGGCCGTCATCGCGGTCGGCACGATCGTCGGTCCGACGGCGTTGACGCGGATGCCGTCCGGGGCCCACTCCAGCGCGAGCACCCGGGCCATGTGCATGACGCCCGCCTTGCTCACGCAGTAGCCGAGGGAGTCGGGGACGGCGACCCGGCCGTTGGTCGAGCCGAGGTTGACCACGCTCGCGCCGTCCGACGCGCGCAGCGCCGGGTGGGCGGCCTGCGACATGCGGAACGTACCGGTCAGGTTGACGTCCACGACGTCGGCGAAGTCGCGTTCGGTCATGGTGGCGGCCGGGCCGCGGCGGACGATCCCGGCGTTGTTCACCAGGTGGTCCAGCCGTCCGTGGGCGGCGAGGACCTCGGCGACCAGGGCCCGGCAGGACTCCGTGGACCGCACGTCCACCCGGTGCCGGGTGTGCCCGGCGCCGGTGAGTTCCGGCAGGTCCCACTCGGCGTCCGGCAGCAGGTCGGCGAGGGCGACGGTGGCGCCGTACCCGGCGAGCGTCGCCGCGATGGCCGCGCCGATGCCCCGGCCCGCGCCCGTCACCAGGGCGACCCGGCCGTCGAGCCGGTGCGCGTCGGGGCCGCTCATGCGCCGATCACCCGGTTGTCCTCGGCCCAGAAGGCGAAGCGCCGCTGGACGGCGCGGATGAGGAAGTGCGCGACGAGACCGAGCAGCGACAGCACGACCAGCACCGCGAACATGCCGGAGATGTCGAAGTTGTAGTTGGTCTGCAGCAGCAGGTACCCGAGCCCTTCCTTGGCGCCGATGAACTCGCCGACGACCGCGCCGAGGATCGCGAACACGATGCCGATGTCCAGCCCGGCGAAGATGAACGGCAGCGCGGTGGGCAGCCGGACCATCCGGAACACCTGGGACCTGCTCGCGCCGAACACCGTCAGCATCTGGATCCGGTCGGCGTCCGCCGAGCGCAGGCCCTCGATCACGTTCACCAGCATCGGGAAGAACGAGATCACCGCGGCCATCACGATCTTGCTGGTGATGCCGAAGCCGAACCAGACGACGAACAGCGGGGCCAGCGCCACCTTCGGAACGGTCTGGAAGGCCACGATGTAGGGCATCAGCGTCCGCTCGACCAGCCGGATCTGCGAGATCAGCGTGCCGAGCACCAGCGCGGTGACGACGCCGATGAGGTAGCCGGCCAGCGACTCCTTCAGGGTGACCCAGAGGTGTCCCCAGAACAGGTCGTCCGAGAGCTGGTCGCCGAGCGAGGCGGCGATCTGGGACGGCCGCGGCAGCACGTACTCCTCGACGCCGAGCGGCCCGAGGAGGTACTCCCAGCCCAGGAGCACGATCACGAAGACCGCGGGCACGAGGGCGAACTCCGGGTTCTCCCGCAGGTCGAGCCGCGGCCTGCGCCGGGTTCCGGTCGTCGGGGCCTTCCCGGGGGCCTTCCCGGAAGCCTTGGTGGTGGTCATGGTCGTCCTCGTCAGTCGATGGCGCCGGCGCCGTTGAAGTGTTCGCGGATCCGCTCGACGTAGACGCCCGCCGCGTCCGAGGACACGATGGAGATGTCCCGCGGGCGGCCCAGCTCGATCGGCACGATCTCGGCGATCCGGCCGGGACGGCTGCTCAGCACGATCACCCGGTCGGACAGGAACACCGCCTCGGAGATCGAGTGGGTGACGAACACGATGGTCTGGCCGCTCTCCCGCCAGATCCGCAGCAACTCCACGTTCATGTGCTCGCGGGTCATCGCGTCGAGCGCGCCGAACGGCTCGTCCATCAGCAGCACCGCCGGGTCGTGGATCAGCGCCCGGCAGATCCCGGCGCGCTGCTGCATGCCGCCGCTCAGCTCGCTCGGGTACTTGTCCTCGAACCCCTCCAGGCCCACCATCTTCAGCAGGTCCCGGGCCCGCTCGCGGTGGGTGGAGGCGTCGAGCCGCTGCACCTCCGCCGGGACCATGACGTTCTGCAGGATGGTCCGCCAGGGCAGCAGGGTCGCCGCCTGGAAGACCATGCCCACCTCGGGGATGGGCTTGAGCACGTCCCGCCCGGCGATCTTGACCGTGCCCTCGCTCCGCGGGATGAGCCCGGCCAGGATCTTCAGCAGGGTGGTCTTGCCGCAGCCGGAGGGGCCCACGACCGAGACGAACTCCCCCCGCCGGACGGTGAAGCCGATGTCGGACAGCGCGTGCGTCGGTTCCGACCGGCGCGGCCGGTAGAACTTCTGCAGCCCGTCGATCTCGATCCACGCCTCCTCGTCCGCGGTGACCGGGGCCGGGGCGGACTGGCGGCGGCCGAGCAGCTTGATGGCCATGGGGCGCTCCTTTCTGTGCGGCGCGGGACCGTCAGCTCGCCGGGTAGGCCTTCGCCTTGGCGACGACGGCGGCGGCGTCGAACTGGTTTGCGCCGGCGAGCAGGGCGGGCTCCCAGACGTCGGGCAGGTTCACCTTTTCGGTGATCTGGCCGGCTCCCTGGGTGTAGGTCTGGGTCTTGTCCCACTCGGCGTCGCTGATCGCGCCCCAGTTCGCGTACGTCTCGGGCTTGCCGGTCGGCGGGACGGCGGTCTTGATCCAGGCGTTGATGACCTTGGTGTCGCCCGGCAGCTGCGCCTTGGCGTCCTTGCCGGCGAGGATCGCCGGGAAGACCTTGTAGCCGATGCTCATCGCGGCCTCGGGGTTGACCGCGGAGAAGAGCATGCCCTTGTAGGCGGCGCGCAGGTAGCGGGTGATCGCGTCCCGGTCCTTGGCCAGGGAGTTCTCCCGGACGGCGAACGTGATCGACCGGATGCCCTGGAACATGTCCGGGTTGGCCAGGTAGTCGAAGGCCGTACCGGAGTTGGTGATCACCTGGTACGCCTGGTCGTACAGGGCCAGGGCGTCGACCTTGCCGCCGTTGATCGCGGCGGCCGCCTGGGCGCCCACGCCGACCGGCACCAGGTCCACGTCCTTCTCCGGGTCGAGCCCGGCGTTGCGGACGAAGGCCCGCGCGTACGGCGCCGAGCCCGAGGCGAGGCTGATGACGCCGATCTTCTTGCCCCGCAGGTCAGCCCCGGTCCTGATCGCGCTGCCCTGCTTGACGGCGATCTTCCAGGGCCAGTTCTGCACCAGCCCGCCGATGGCCTTGATCTTCAGGCCCTTCTGCCGGGCGGCGAGGATCGAGCCCGCGTCGGCGCCGACGATGTCGGCGCTGCCGGAGGCGACCGCCTGGATCGCGGCGACCGAACCGTCGGCGTTGATCGTGGAGACCTCCAGCTTCTCCTCAGCCAGGAAGCCCTGGTCCTTGGCGACGGCGTAGGTGGCGACCTCCTCCTTCGGCGCGTTCACCGCCGAGGAGACGGCGAGGGTGAGCTTGGTGGTGCCGCCGGGGCCCTCACTGTCGTCCGAGCCGCAGGCCGACAGCGCGAAGGCGGTGGTGAGGGCGAGGGTGAGGGCACCCACGCGCAGGGGAAGTTGCATATTCGGCACCTCGTTCGAGCCTGGGGGTTGGTCAGGAGGCGGGGACCCGGGTGATCCCGGCCTCGGGGAGATCGTTGAAGACGTGCTGCTCGGCGATCAGGCCGTCGCGCAGCACGAAGACGTCGGCGTACCGGACACCGGAGAACGCCTCGCCCGCGAGGTCTTCGCCGTAGAGCGTTCCGAGCGAGGTGACGACCCGGTCGGAGCCGTCACCCGGCGCCTCGAAGTAGCGGTCGCGCCGCTTGCGCACCCACCGGTAGTGGCCGGCGGCCGCGGCGGCCATCTGCGGCAGCGAGGTGTGGATCCGGCCGCCCGGGAAGCACAGCCGGGCGTCCGGGGCCAGGAGCAGCGCGGCCTCCGCCAGCCGCCGGTCCTCGCACAGTTGCAGGTAGTGGTCCACCAGGGCGGCGGGAGACCGCTCCTCCGCCGGCCGCCGCTCGGCACCGTGGTCGGCGGAGGACTGCCGCTGAAGGTCTTCCATCGCCCCACTCCCGAATGTTCGGCTCACCGATACGGCGTTCTCTTGAGCGGGACAGTATGGGGTGATGTGCGACATAGTCAATGGGTTGCCCCAAATGACCCATCAAGGAAACGACCAGGAAATATTCTCCCGAGATGCACTCACTATGAGAACAACTTGGCTCGGCAACCATCCCCCGACGGCCGGCTTCGCGGCTCGTCTCAGGTGGGCCCGGAAGGAGCGGCCCCGTCCCCGCCCGCCGCCCGGCGGGACTCCTCGGCGGCCCAGGTGTAGATGCCCGTCGCCATCAGGGAGGGCTCCGCCTCCGCGCGGGCGGCGTAGACCTCGGCGCGGACCTCGTGCAGGCGCGCGTCGCCGGGGTCCGCCTGGACGGCCATCTCGGCCAGGTGGGCGGCCACCCGCAGGTCCCCGGCCGCGGCGGCCCGGCGGGCGGAATCCGCAAGCCGGGCGGCGCCGCCCGCGAGGCCGGCGACGGCGCGGGCCAGGTCGGCGTCCCGGGCGGGCTTGAGGCGGGCCGGGTTGCCGTCGTACCAGCCCCCGTACATCCGCCACAGGTTGCGGACGATGAACTCCGGCTCGTCGTACTTGGCCTGCAGGTAGACGCGGTCGGCCAGGTGCGCGGGAGGCACGACGGCGGACACGACGTCGTCGAGGCGGCACCCCTCGTTCAGCATCGCGAGGGTCTGCTCGACGATGCTCTCCAGCCACTCGGCGGTCTCCAGGAGGGCCTGGGCGACCCGGTCGGCACCGAAGATCGGCACACCGTGCGAGGGCATCATGATCTCGGCGTCGAGGGCGGCCATGCGGCGCAGCGCCTGGGCCCACTCGCGCGGGTAGCGCTGCACCTTCTGCGGGTTGCCGCAGTTGGGCGCGAGCCAGATGAACAGGTCACCGGGCAGCAGCAGCCGGTACTCGGGGACGTAGGCCACCGCGGCGTCGTCGGTCTCCCCCTTGGCGTGGAAGAGCTCGAAGGTGAGCCCGCCCCGGGTGACGGTCATCGCGTCGCGGAAGGTCACGTCCGGCTGCCGGTACCGGGTCGGCCAGCGCAGCCCCGGAAGCCGGAACTGCCGCTGGTTGATCACCGAGTTGTACCCCGCGGTGAGGACGTACCGGTCGAAGCGGTCACGGACCAGCTCGTGCGCGACGACCTGGGGCCGGGAGCCCTCCTCGGCGTCGAAGGGCCCCAGGCCCATCACGTGGTCGATGTGCCCGTGCGAGTAGAACGCCGTGGTCAGCGGGCGGTCCGTCCACTCCCGGACGCCGGCGTGGATCTGCTCGGCGGTCACCGCGTTCCCGGTGTCGAAGAGGATCAGCTCGTCCGCGTTGCGGAACGCGATCACGTTCCCGAACCCGGCCTGCCAGCCGAGCCCGTCGGCGACCTCCACCACCCCGCCGCCGCTCATCCCGGCGTGCGCGATGCTGTCCTCGACCTCGCCGGCCCAGACCCTGTCCGCGTAGTCCCTGATGTCCATGGCGTTACCTCCGTGGCCGGATCACCGGGCCCTGCGGTGCAACCTCGATCGCGAGCGGGCCACCGACGATCATGCGGTTACCTGGACTCTAACCCCACCCGTCCGGCGCGCCGCAAGATCTCCCGGGACGCCTCGCTTCGACGGCTCGGCCGGTCAGAAGAGGGTGAGCGGCTCGGCCGGGAGGGGTTCGGGCAGAGGGTCGACGCCGGGCAGGTAGGCGCGTACGTCGTCGTGGAAGCGGCGGGCGAGGGTGAGCGCCTCGGCGTTGTCGGGAGTGTGGATGAACACGGTCGGTGAGCGGCCCTCGCGGAGCCAGCCGGCGACCGTGCCGATCCAGGGCTGCCAGCCCTCGACGGTGCGGGCCGGGTCGTCCCGGCCGAGGTAGCGGACGATCGGGCGGTCGGTGAGGGCGCGGACCCGGCGCGGCATGCGCGGCTTCTTGGCCCACGCGTCGCGTTCGGCGTCGCTGGTCGGGGGGCTCTGGAAGAGGGCGACGGTGTCGAACGGGACCCACTCGGCGCCGGCGTCGGTGAGGACGCGCTCCAGCATGCGCTCGGCCCGGGCGTCCTCGAAGAACGCGCGGTGCCGGACCTCGACGGCGTACCGGTGCGAGCGCGGCAGGCCGCGGAGGAAGGCCGCCAGGGTGCCGAGGTCGGCGGGGCCGAACGAGCCGGGCAGTTGCACCCAGAGGGCGTGCGCCCGCTGGCCGAGCGGTTCGATCGCCGTCAGGAACGACCGGAGTTCCTCGTCGGCGCCGGTGAGGCAGCGCTCGTGGGTGATCGACTTGGGCAGCTTGGTCAGGAGGCGGAAGTCGGGGTCGGTCTGCCGCGCCCAGGACTCCACCGTGTTCCGGGCCGGTGTCGCGTAGAAGGTGGTGTTGCCCTCCACCGCGTTGCACCAGGTCGCGTAGGCCCGCAGTCGCTCCCTGGGCGGGAGCGGCTGTGGCAGGAGACGCCCCTGCCAGGGCGCATGGGTCCACATCGCGCATCCCACATGAAGCCGCATGGACCCGACGCTACCGAAAGGGGACGCGGCGCGCCGTCAGGCCCGATCCGGCGGGAGGCCGTGCACGACGCGGAAGAGACCGAGCCACTGGTCGGGGTGCACGAAGCCCACCGCGGTCTCCCGGTCGAGGCCGGTGGCGCGGAAGGCCGCGTCCACCCGGCCCTTCGGGAACGCCCGGCGCAGGGAGGCGTGCAGGGAGCCGCCCACCCCGCCGAACCCGACCTCGACGAACCCGCGGTAGTCCGGCAGCGCCGGGTCGGGCAGCAGGCAGGTGCCCCGCCGCTCCAGCCGCAGGATCGCCGAGTCCACGCCGGGCACCGGGCGGAACTTGTCCCGGTCGATCCGTCCTCCCAGCTCCCAGTCGAACCGGGGCCAGCTCTCGACCGTCACCTTGCTCCAGCGGCCGTAGTCGCCGGTGCGCTTGCGCGCGTACTCCAGCTGGGTGACCAGCGTGGCCGACGTCAGCCGGGGCGCCCGCAGGCACCACTCGACGATCTTGGCGGTCACCGAGTAGGGGATGTTGCCGACGACGGCGAACGGCACGCCCGGCGGGCGGCTGCGCAGGAAGTCCCCCAGCACGCACCGGACGTTGGCGAGGTCCCGGCAGCGCGCCCGCTGCCGGGCCGCCATGACCGGGTCGATCTCGTAGGACACCACCTGCCCGGCGCGGGCGGCGAGCGCGGCGGTCAGGCCGCCCTCGCCGCCGCCGACCTCGACGACGAGATCACCGGAGCCGGTCCGGGCGGCCCGCACGATCCGCTGGATCGTGGGGCGGTCATGCAGGAAGTTCTGCGACAGGGCGCGCCGGTTCCGGCCGCGGCCGGGAGGCCCGCCGCCGCGCCGTCCCGCACCGCCCGGGTTGCGGTGGCCGTGGTCGCCGAACTGGATTCGTGGGTTGTACGTCATGGACGCCGTCCTTCGCTACCGGCCTCGGGGCCGGGCGGACGGGCGGCACGGGTGTTCTCGCCGGAGTCGGCACGAGCACGGGATCAGTGGTCGTGCGGAGAGCGCGGCGCGTTCCGTGGGCCCGTCCGAGATGGTCGATGGGCACTCGGCGGCCCCGGACCGCGAAAGGCGGCGGACATCTGCGGGCACGACGGCCCGCGACGCCGTGTCAGGACGTCAGGCGATCTTCAAGGAAGCGGTGCGGATCAGATGTCGGCGCGGCCCGTCAGGTCCAGGGCAGGGCGCCGCCCGCGCGGACGTCGGTAGTCCACGGCGCGGGTGGTCACCCCGGTGACCACCCGGCTCACGATCGCGTTCACGCACATGCCCCGCACATTACGCGCGGTCCCCTGACCCGGCCAATCCATTTTCCGGCCGGTCACGGCCCCAGGTCCGCCAGCAGCCGGTAGTAGCGGGTGCGCTCCGGATCCGGCTCGACGCCGTAGGCGGCCAGCAGTGGTTCCTCCCAGCCGGGGCCGTAGTTCCACCCGGTGCTCCAGGTGGCGACCGCCAGATCGGCCCACCGGTCGGCGACGCCGAGCGTACCGAGGTCGACGTGCCCGGACCACCGCCCGTCGCCGTCCAGCAGGGTGTTCGGCGCGCAGGTGTCGCCGTGGCAGACCACGAGCGCGTCGGGTGGCGGGGCGTCCGCGAGCACGGCCAGGGCCTCGTCCACCCCGGCCAGGTGGCGGTGGTCCGCGTGCCAGCCGCGCGGGTCGATCAGCCCCGCGGACGCGCGGCGGCGGGCGTCCGCCAGCCGTTCCCCGGCCGACCAGGTGAACGGGCACTCCGCCACCGGCAGGGCGTCGTGGAACGCCCGCAGGCCCGCCCCGATCGCGGCGACCGCCGTCGCCGGGTCCGCCAGCCACCGCTCGGCGACCGCGTTCTCCCCCGGCAGGCCCGCGGTGACCAGCCAGTCGCCGTCCGCGCCGGAGCCCAGTTCCAGCACCTCGGGAACCGGAGTGAACGCCCTCGCCCAGCGCAGCCGGGCCGCCTCGGCGGCCAGTTCGAGGACGCCGCCGGCCGGCGCCCACTTCACGAACCACCGGCCGGGCCCCTCCCCCACCTGGAAGGTCAGCCCGCCGGCCTCGTTCTCCCAGACCGCCCGCACCGGACGCCCCGCCGCCGCCCGCAGGACGGGCACGGGCACGGAGACATCGTCGAACACGGCTCCACGATGCCACGCGCGGTCGCTGGAGGGCCCGCGCGGCATCACGGTCGACAAGTCCGGCCCGGCGGGTCGGGGCGGTGTCTAGTCCAGTCCCCGCTTGCCGGGGGCCCAGAAGGCCTTGACCCTGATCGCGGTGCGCGGCCAGCCGCGTTCGCGGACGAGGTGGTGGCGCGCGGCCTGGCAGGCGCGGGCCTCGCCGGCGACGTAGGCGACGCCGGGCCCGTCGGGGAGGTCCAGTGCCCGGACGCCGCGGAGCAGGGTGTCCGTGTCCGTGGCTCCGTTCCGGTACGCCCAGGTCAGCTCGCGGGGCAGCGGCAGTTGGTCGGCGGGGTCGGAGACGGCGACGCAGCTGTGGACCTGGGCGGTGCCGGGCACGTCGCGGAGCATGGCTCCGAACGCCACCGAGGCCGTCTCGTCGCCCACGAACAGGTGGAAGGGCGCGTCCGGCCGGAGGACGAGCCTGCCCTCCGGCCGGGTCAGCGCGATCGGCAGGCCGGTGTCCGCGCGCCGGGACCACAGCGCGCCGGGGCCCGCTCCGTCGTGGTCCAGGATGCACAGGTCCAGGTGGCCATCCGGGTCGTAGGCCCAGACGGAGTAGCTGCGGAGCACGTCCCGGAGGCCGCGCAGCCAGGTCTGCGGGGACCCCAGGTCCCCGACCTTCAGCCGGACGTTCTGGCCGGGGACCCAGGCGAGGTCCCGCAGGGCCGGACCGGCGATCCGGACGCGGCGCATCCGCCGGGTGAGGTGTTCGACTTCGGTGACCGTGCCGGGCAGCAGGATCCGGTCCAGGAGGCTCATCGGGCGACCTCCGGAGGCGTCTGGTTGCTCATGCGGCAACTATCAAGGTTCATGTGCACCTGAAGTCAAGCGTGACCATCGGTGCACGGCCGGCGGGTTCGGGCCGCCCGTGCACGTCCCTCGGTGCCGGGAGGGCGTCGACCTGCTGGCCCAGCACCATGGCGGCCACCGGGGCGCTACGAATCCTTCGAAATCGACTCCCCTGGGCCGGCACGGCGGCGTCCAGGACGTACCGGCTTCGTTAGGTTGGGGTGGATGCGGCGCGACGATCTCCCCGATGGCGGGTTGCGGCTGGGCCTGGACGCGCCGGCGCGCCCGCGGCTGCGGGTCGAGGTCGCCGGGCGCGACCGGTTCCGGGTGTGGCAGGAGACGCGGCCGGTGCTGCTGGGCAAGGTCGCCCGGGGGAACTACGGCGTCCACTACCTGCGGCTGCCCGGGTACGTCCCGGTGCTGCCGCCGATCACCGCGGCGGTGGCGCGGGCGGCGCCGTCCTGGCCGCACCGGTACGCGACCTGGCTGTCCGGCGGGGCGGGCCCGCTGCACACCGGCTGGTGGGCGCTGCGGCCCTGGCGGCCGTCGTGGGCGGAGGCCGTCTGGCGGCACGAGCTCGCCGCCGACCCGGCGGGGTACCTGGACTGGTGTGCCGGCTGGCAGGGTGTGCTGCCGATGCGGCCGCCGCCCGGTACGGAGCAGGGCAGGGTGAAGGCGTACCGCAAGCTCGCCCGCGAGGGTGTGCTGCCGCCGCTGCTGCTGTGGTGGGTCAGCGGCCTGGACGGCTGGCTCCTGCTGGACGGGCACGCCCGGCTGGCCGCCGCGCTCGCGGAGGAGGTCCTCCCGCCCGCGCTGGAACTGTCCCTCGCCCCCTCCCCCGGGCAGATCGACGAGCGGATCGGCCACGTGACGCGGAACGAGTCCGTCATCGCGGCTCGGCTGGAACGCGACCGCGGGGCCGGCCGTCCCGGTGTGGACGGCGCCGCCCGAGCCCGGCAGTGGCACTTCGGGGCGGTGTACGCGGGTGTCCCCGCCGAACGTGAGCGGACCCGGGCCTGGCCGCTGCCCGGCGGTGTGCCCGCCTGGGCGGAAGCGGCCGCCGCGGCGCCGCCGGGGTGGGCGGCCGATCCCGGCTGACGCCCGTCCGCCTCCCTGCCGCCCGGGAGCCGGAGCACCGGCCCGGGAGATGCCGGGCCGGGCCGCGAACACCCGAGGTCGCCCTCCGGCGGTGGAAGGCGCCGCGGGTCAGGAGATTCGGCCCAGCCCGCGGGCCAGCAGGGACGCGGTCCGCGCGAGAACACGGTCGTCCACCGTGCCACCCGGCGCGGTGCGGTAGGTGTAGATCGCGATGACCACCGGTGCACCGGACGGCGGCCAGGCGATCGCGATGTCGCTCGCGGTCGGGTGGGCGCCGCCGCCCGTGCCCGTCTTGTCGCCGACGGTCCAGCCGGCGGGCAGCCCGGCGCGGATGCGGGCGGCACCGGTGGTGGCGGCCCGCAACCAGCCGACCAGCCGCTGCCGGTCCTGCGGGACGAGGGCGGGGCCCAGGGTGAGCCGGTGGAGGTCGCGGGCCATGAGGGCGGGCGTGATGGTGTCGCGCCGCTCGCCGGGACGCCAGACGTTGAGCTCGGTCTCCCAGCGGTCCAGCCGCCCGGCCGGGTCACCGAGCGAGCGGTAGTAACGCGTCATTCCCGGCGGGCCGCCGATCTGCTCGAGCAGCACGTTCGCCGCCGTGTTGTCGCTGGTGGTGATGGTCGCGTGGCACAGTTGTGCGGCGGTCATCCCGCCCTCGACGTTCTTCCGGAGGCCGGTGATCGGCGAGTGGGCGACCAGGTCGTCCTTCGTCCACCGCAGCGTCCGTTCCAGCAGGCCCGGGTCGGCCGTGCGCGCCCTGGCGAGGATCGCGCCGCACAGGATCGCCTTGAAGGTGGAGTTGCCGGGAAAGCGCTCGTGCTCGCGGTGGCCGACGGTCCTTCCGGTGCCCGTGTCGAGCGCGAACGCCCCGATGCGCCCCTGGAAGGAAGCCTCCAACCGGCGCAGCTCCGCGCGGACGTCGACCGCCCCGCGGAGCGTCGGCGCGCCGGCGGTACCGGTTTCGGGCCGCGTCGCATGCTCGCCGGTCGCCGCCGGCCCCCCGCCGCAGGCGCTCACAACGAACATGATGGAGATCACCAGTGCGGAGACCCTCCGGCTCCCCCGGGAGCCGAGCCGCCTTCCCGCCTTCACGTCCGCGTTCCTGGTCCCCATGGGAGACCAGGAGACCAGAGGGCGTTCGGAGCTGTCGAATCGTGCGCGCAGCGGACGGACCGGCGTCCTCGGCGGCACGTCACCTGCGAGGCGAACCCCGCCGGGGCTCCGGGCCCACGGGAAGCCGCCGCCTCACGGCTCGCCCTGCCTCCCGGCGTACTGGCGGACCTGGAGCATGGCCGCCGCTCCCGAGGCCAGCGCCCCGACTCCCGCCAGGACCGCGCCGAGCGCGGCGATCCACGCGGCGCCCGTCCCGCTCGCCGGGGGCGGGCCCGCCTGGGTGACGGTGACCGTCGGCCCGGGCCTGGGGTCACCGCCCGATGGGACGGGCTCCGGGCTCGGCACGGGGCTCGGCGACGACCCCGAGGGAGCGGGGGACGAGATCAGGGGCAGGGGGTCGGAGGGGTCGTCGGACGCCGTCGCCACGACGAGGAACGCCAGGATCAGGAGGACCAGCGCCACGAAGGCGGCCGCGGCGCATCCCCAGAGCCATCGGGTCTGTCCCACGGGCGCGGCCGGGCCCGCCCCGTACGGCCCGGGGGGCCCGTACGGGCCGTGGCCGCCCGGCGCGGGAACGGCACCGGGCGGCCGGTCGCGTCGGAGGATCACCCCTGCGAGGCCGATGCCGACCGCCCCGACCGATGCGGCGACCAGCGCCGCGATGAGAGCACCCACCGCACCGACGGTAGAACCCGTCACCGCGCGTAGAGGCCGAATGGCTGGTTGTGGCCATCTTGTGCGGTGGACGCCGCCCGCCGGCCGGCCCGTCCCGGGACGCCGGCGGCCGCCGGGCCGTCATCGGGTGGCGAGGTAGGCGCGCCAGCCGCCGTGGGCGGAGATGTCGGCGGCGCCGATGACGGCGTGCGGTTCGCACAGGAAACCGGTGGCGGTGGTGCCGTCGTCGAGCAGGAGCCGGCCGAGGGCCATCGGTTCGGGGAGTTCGGCCAGGAACGTCCCCAGCGCGGCGGGTGGCAGCAGCCACAGCTCGCCCTCGATGGAGTGCCCGCCGGTGGCGACGCGGACCAGGCCGGGTTTGGCGGGGGTGGTCGGCAGGGCGTACATCCGGTAGCGGGGGGCGGTGCGGACCGGGCCGGACAGCCGGGCGCCGCGGGCGGTGAGCTGGTGGTTGAGCGGGCCGCCCGACAGGTGGGCGCCGACCACCACCAGCGGCAGGGCGGGCGCCGCCGGGGGGACGGGCGGGGCGGGGTGCAGCAGCCGGGCGATGTCGGCGACGGCGTGGTCGGCGAACGCCCGGCCGAGCACGGTCACCCCGAACCCGTCCTCGCCGGGCACCGCCAGCGCGCACAGGTCGAGCGGGTTGACGAAGTTGGTGTAGGCGCCGAGCCCGCTGTTCACGCCGATCGGGTCGGCGGCGACCGCGGCGATCGCGGGGTGTTCGGGGGCGGTGGGCAGCAGCAGCGCGTCGGCACCGTCCAGCGCGGCCAGCGCCCGGGCGCGCAGCCGGTCCAGCCGCTCGGTGTCGGCGACCAGCGCGGCCGCGGTGATCGACCCGGCGGCGCCGATGATGGCGCGCACGCTGGGGTCCACCTCGCCGGGATGCTCGTCGATGAAGTGCCCGACAGCGGCGTACCGCTCGGCCGCGAACGCCCCGTCGTAGAGCAGGGGCGCCGCCGCCAGGAACGGCTCGACGTCGATCGGGACCAGTTCGGCGCCCGCCTCGGCCAGCCGCCGGAGCGTCCGGTCGAACGCGGCCGCCCACGGCTCCGCCAGCCCCGGGGGCGTCGTGTCGGGGACGGCCACCCGGGGGCGGGGCGGGGCGGCCAGGGGGGCGTCGGCGGGCCAGGTGCGCGAGCGCGGGTCGGCGGGGTCGGGGCCGGTCATCAGGTGGGCGGCGGCCTGGGCGTCGGCGACCGTGCGGGCGAACACGCTGACGCAGTCGAAGGACCGGGCCGCGGGCACGACCCCGGCGGTGGGGATGAGCCCGAGGGTGGGTTTGAGGCCGACGATGTCCTGGAACGCGGCGGGCACCCGGCCGGAGCCGGCGGTGTCGGTGCCCAGCGCGAGGTCGGCGATGCCGAGGGCGACCACGACGGCGGACCCGGAGCTGGACCCGCCCGAGACCAGGGCGGGGTCGCGCACCGACCCGGTCACCCCGTACGGGGTGCGGGTGCCGACCAGCCCGGTGGCGAACTGGTCCATGTTGGTCTTGCCGAGCACGACCGCCCCGGCGGCCCGCAGCCGGGCGACGGCGGGCGCGTCGGCCGCCGGGTGGTAGGCGTAGGCGGGGCAGCCGGCCGTGGTGGGCAGCCCGGCGACGTCGATGTTGTCCTTGACCGCGACGACCGTGCCGGCCAGCGGCAGGTCCTCGCCCGCCGCCGCCCGGGCGTCGATCAGCTCGGCCTCCGCCAGCGCGTCGGCCTCGGAACGCAGCGTGATCCACGCCTCGGGGCGGCCGGCCTCGGCGATCCGGGCGTACGCGCCGCGGACCCGGTCGGCGGCCCGCAGTCGATCATGGGTGGGCACGGAACCTCCAGCGAGTTCGGGGTGGGAACCGGACGTGTCCGGCCGAGAGGTCACAGTGCGGCCAGCAGCCGGTCCGAGGTGGTCACCGCCCCGAACACCCCGCCCTGCATGGTGACCATCTTCACGGCCGCCGCGTAGTTGCCTTGGTCGGTGGCGCCGGTGCAGTCGGTCAGCAGCAGGCATTCGTAGCCGCGGTCGTTGGCCTCCCGCATGGTGGTGTGCACGCACACGTCGGTGGTGATGCCGGTGAGGATCAGGTGGGTGATCCTCCGGGTGCGCAGCAGCAGGTCCAGGTCGGTGGCGTAGAACGCGCCCTTGCCCGGCTTGTCGACGACCAGTTCGCCGTCGGCGGGGGCGACCTCGGGCACGATCTCCCAGCCCGGCTCGCCGCGCACCAGGATGCGACCGCAGGGGCCGGCGTCGCCGATCCCCGCCCCGATCCGGCGGGACCGCCACAGCTTGTTGGGCGGGCAGTCGGCCAGGTCGGGCCGGTGCCCCTCCCGGGTGTGCACGACGGTGAAGCCGCGCGCCCGCACCGCGTCCAGCACCCGCCGGGTGGGTTCCAGGCCCGCCCGGGTGAGCGACAGGTCGTAGCCCATGGCGTCGACGTACCCGCCGGGGCCGCAGAAGTCGGTCTGCCAGTCGATGCACAGCACGGCGGTGGTGCCGGGGTCGAGGACGCCGTCGTAGGGCCAGGCGTACGGTTCGGCTTGGACGGTGGTCACGGGGTGCCTCCCGGGGAGCTGAGTGCGGTGATCACGGCGGCGCTCGTGCCGACCGCGCCGAAGATCCCGCCGGACATCTCGATCGTGGACAGCGCGCCGGCGCGCAGCGGGGGTTCGGCGGCGGCGCAGGCGTCGTGGACGAGCAGGCACTCGTAGCCCCGGTCGTTGGCCGAGCGCAGGGTGGAGTGCACGCCGGTCTCCAGGTGGGCGCCCGCCAGGAGCAGCAGGTCGCGGCCGCGGGCGCGCAGCAGCCCGTCGAGGGGGCTGCCGTGGAAGCCGTCCCAGCCGGGGGCGGTGACGGCGAGGTCGGCCCGGGTCCGGGGGGCCGCGCCTGCGCCCCGGACCCGGACGTCCACCACCAGCCCGCCCGCCGCCCGCACCGCGGCGGCCAGGCCGGCCGGCTCGGCCTGCCCTTCGGCCTGCGGGCAGGTCACGACGAGCAGGGCGAGCGCGGCCGGGTCCAGCCGCCCGTGCCAGGGCCAGGGGTAGGGCGTGGTCCCCGCCACGTGCCGGGTCACTTGGGGAGCTTCCCCACGACCCCGTCGACGAAGTAGTCGATCTTCTCGATGGCGGGGTAGTCGGGCACGGTGCCCTTGGGGATGCGGACCGTGCCGCCCTGGTCGGTGACCGGCCCGGCGAACGGCGAGCCCTGGGCGGTGGCCAGCCAGGACCGCGCCCGGGCGACCTCGTCCTTGACCTCGCCGGTGACGGACGGGCCGAAGGGCGACTGGACGAACGGGTTCTGCCCGGTCTTGAACCCGACCCGGTAGTTGGCGTTGTACTTGCTTCCGGTGAACTTCCCATCGCGGGCGGTGCGCACGATGTCGGTGAACAGCGCGGCCCACTGCCACTGGGAGCCGGTGAGCCAGCCCTTGGGCGCCAGGGACGAGGCGTCGGCGTGGTAGCCGACGGTGTACTTGCCCGCCGCCTCGGTGGCCTTGATGATCGTCGCGGTGCAGTCCTGGTGCTGGGTGATCACGTCCACGCCCTGCTTGAGCAGGTTGGCGGCGGCCTCGGCCTGCTTGGCCGGGTCGCACCAGGAGGAGGTGTTGACCACGAAGGTGCGCGCCTTGGGGTTGACCGAGGCCGCCCCGCGCTGGAAGGCGTTGATGTTGCTGATGGTCTGGTTGATCGGGAACGCGTAGACGTAGCCGAGCTTGTCGCTCCTGGTGGCCCGCCCGGCCGCGACCCCGGCGAGGTAGACCGGCTCGTACACGGTGCCGAAGTAGGTGCCGGCGTTGCGCGGGACCGCCTTGGTGATCAGGTTGCCCTGCTGGACGACCGCCACGTCGGGATGCTCGGCGGCGACCTTGAGGGCGGCGTCCAGGTGCCCGTAGCTGGTGGCGAAGATGACCTTCGCCCCCTTGGCGATCATGCTGTTCATGACCCGGGCGGCGTTGTCGTCCTCGGGCACGTTCTCGGCGGTGAGCACGTCCAGGTCGGGGAACGCTTTGGCGACCGCCTGGCTGCCCTGGTAGGCGGCCTGGTTGTAGCCGTAGTCGTCCTTGGGGCCGACGAAGATGAAGCCGACCGCCTCGGTGCCCTTGCCGGGCGCCCCGGAACCGGCGCCGGCCGACGAGCCCGCGGTGTTGGCCGCGCAGGCGGACAGCAGCGCGCCCGTCATGGTGATCGCGGCGATTTTCGGCATACGTGACCTGGTGAACATGGGCAGGGTCCTTTCGGCGGGGGTCAGCTCGTCGAGGAGCTCTCGAAGACGCGGCGCAGCTCCTGCGGTGCCGCGCGCAGGGTGCGCCGCCCGATGACGGCGAGGATCAGCAGGGTGATCACGAACGGCAGCGCGTCCAGCGCGAACTGGTTGAGCGCGTGCCCCCGGGCCTGCAGGACGGGGGCGACCGCCAGCATCGCCCCGAACAGGTAGGCGCCGGCCACCACCCGCAGCGGGCGCCACGCCGCGAAGATCACCAGCGCGACGGCGATGAACCCGCGGCCCGCGGTCATCCCCTCGAACCAGGCGTGCGCGTAGGCGGTGGACAGCTGCGCGCCGCCCAGCCCGGCCAGCGCGCCGCCGGCGACCACCGCCGAGCCGCGGATCAGCCCGGCCCGGTAGCCGTACAGCGGCAGCACGTCGGCGCGCTCCCCGGCCGTCCGCACCAGCAGCCCCGACCGGGTGCGGCGCAGCCACCACCACATCAGCGGGGCGACCAGGTAGGAGGCGTAGGTGACGGGGTCGTGCTGGAACAGCACCGGGCCGAGCAGCGGCAGGTCCGCCAGCAGCGGGACCTCCACCGGCGCGAACCCGGGGGCCGCCTTGCCGACGTAGGCGGCGCCGAACAGCGAGGTGAGGCCGAGGCCGAGGAACATCAGCGTCAGCCCGGTGGCGAACTGGTCGGCGCGCCGCCAGATCACCAGCGCCGCGTGCAGCAGCGCCAGCCCGGCACCCGCCAGCGCGCCCGCGACCAGCCCGGCCCAGGGGTTGCCGGTCTCGGCCGCGACGGCGTACCCGGCCAGCGCCCCGACCAGCAGGCATCCCTCGGTGCCGAGGTTGACCACCCCGGCCCGCTCGGCGAGCGTCTCGCCCAGCGCGGCCAGCATGATCGCCGTTCCGCCGCGTACCCCGCCGGACAGCACATCGGTGATCAGGTCGCTCATCGGTCGCTCCCCTTGCGGCGGGTCCAGCCGAGCACCGCGAGCAGCACCAGGCCGGTCAGGACGTGGACGGTCGCGGCGGGCAGGCCGCTGTCGAGCTGGAGGCTGTCGCCGGCGATGGTGACGCCCGCCAGCAGCAGCGCCGCACCGATCACCGGCAGCGGCCGGTGCCTGACCAGCCAGCTCGCCAGGAACGCCAGGTAGCCGATGTTGGTCGTGAGGCCGGGCCGCAGCTTGAACTCCACCCCGGCCAGATGCACCGCCCCCGCCAGCCCGGCCAGCGCCCCGCCGACGAGCATCGCGGTGAGCAGCAGCCGCCGCACCGGCAGCCCGGCGCGCCCGGCCGCCTCGGGGTTGCCGCCGACCACGCCCAGCCGGAAGCCGAACGCGGTGCGGCGCAGCGCGAACCAGGTCCCGGCGGCGGCGAGCAGGGCCACGATGACGCCCACGTGCACGGCGGTGCCGGCCAGCAGCGGCAGCCGTGCGGCGACCTCCAGCGGCCGGGTGGCGGGCTGGCCGGAGCCGGCGGGGTCCTTCCACGGCTCGTAGATCAGGTACAGCAGGACGTCGAGGGCGATGTAGTTCAGCAGCAACGTGGTGACGGCCTCGTTGACGCCGGCGGTCAGCCGCAGCGCCGCCGCCAGCCCCGCCCAGGCGGCCCCGGCCAGCGCCCCGCCCGCCAGCAGCAGGACCAGGACCAGCGATCCGGCCAGCCGGGGGTCCAGGGCCAGGCCGATCCCGGCGGCGGCGACCGCGCCGATCACGACCTGGCCCTCCCCGCCGACGTTGGTCAGGCCCGCCCGGGCGGGGATCACCACCGCCAGGGCGGCCAGGACCAGCGGCACCGCCTTGATGGCGATCTGTTCGAGGGTCGGCGGGCTGGTGAGCGTCGAGGTGACCATGCCGGACAGCACGGCCAGCGGATCGGCGCCCTTGGCGGCCAGCAGCAGGCAGAACAGGACCAGCGCGCCCAGCAGCGCGGCGGCCCAGCGCCCGGCCGCCGACAGCGCGGCCCGGCCCCGGGACGGGGCGGTGGTCTCGGGCAGGACGGGTGCGGCGGCGGGCGCGGTGGCGGTCATGCGGCGCTCCCCAGCATCAGCCGGCCGATCTCCTGCCGGTCGGCGCCGGTGGCCGGGACGGTTCCGGCCGCCCGGCCGTCGTACATGACGACGATCCGGTCGCTGAGCGCGATCAGCTCGTCCAGGTCCTCCGACACCAGCAGCACGCCCGCCCCGGCGGCCCGCCGGGCCAGCAGCAGTTCCTGCGTGCGCCGGGTGGTGGCGACGTCCAGACCGCGGCTCGGGTAGGCGGCCACCAGCAGCCGGACATCCGGGCGGCCCAGCGCCCGGGTCAGCAGCACCCGCTGGACGTTCCCGCCGGACAGCCGGGCCAGCGTCCGGTGCCCGGCGGCCATGCCCAGGCCGACCGCCGCGTCGAGTTCGCGGGCGGCCTCGGTGACCCGCCGCCAGTCGACGTCCGCCCGGCGCCGGGGCAGTTCGGGCGAGCCGAGCGCCATGTGCTGGAGGACGCTCATCCCCGGCACCACCGCGTCGGTCAGCGGGTCCTCGGTCACCGCCGCCACCCCCGCGGCCAGCGCGCCGCGCGCCCCGCCGGCCAGCGGGACCCCGCCGATCTCCACCTGCCCGGTGATCGCCGGGCGCACGCCCAGCGCCACCTCGCACAGCTCGCGCTGGCCGCTGCCGGCGACCCCGGCCACCCCGACGATCTCGCCGGCGGCGACGGTCAGCGTCACCCCGTGCAGGGCGACCCGGCCGTCGTCGCCGTGCGCGGTGACGTCCCGCAGCCGCAGCACCGGGGCGGCGTCGTCCGGCACCGGGGGGCGTTCGGCGGGCAGCGCCGGGACGGACCGGCCGACCATGGCCCGGACCAGCGCGGCGTCGTCGTGGCCGGCCGGATCGGCGCCGGCCAGGACCACCCGGCCGCCGCGCAGCACGGTGACCCGGTCGGCGACGGCGCGGACCTCGCGCAGCTTGTGGGTGACGAGCACGACGCCCAGGCCCCGGGTGCGTAGTTCCCCGATCGCCGCCAGCAGCGCCTCGACCTCCTGCGGGGCCAGGACGCTGGTCGGCTCGTCCAGGATCACGATGCGCGCCCCGGCCATCAGCACCTTGAGGATCTCGGCGCGCTGCCGCTCCCCGATCGACAGGTGGCCGACCCGGGCGGCCGGGTCGACGGCCAGCCCGTACCGCCCGGCGGCCTCGGTGATCCGCCGGTGCAGCCGGTCGCCCCGGGAGCCGCGGCCGGGCAGGGCCAGCGCGATGTTCTCGGCCACGGTCAGCGCCGGGACCAGCCGCAGGTCCTGGAAGACCATGCCGATGCCGGCCGCCCGCGCCCGGGTGGGTGAGGTGATCGCGGCGGGCTCGCCGTCCAGCAGCAGTTCACCGGCGTCGGGACGGTGGACGCCGTACACGAGTTTGAGCAGGGTGCTCTTGCCCGCGCCGTTCTCCCCCACCAGGGCGTGCACCTCGCCGGGCCGCACGTCGAAGTCCACCGCGTCGTTGGCCAGCACCTCCCCGAACCGGCAGGTGTAGCCGCGCACCTCCAGCAGCGGCGGGGCGGTCATCACGCACCCCCGCGGTGCAGGGCCATCTGGGTGATCGCGTGGGCGGCCCGGCGCTCGACGACCTCCATCGACTCCCCGACATGGCGGTGCAGCGCGGTGAGCGCCTCGGGCAGCCGCTCCAGCAGCACCAGGTCGACGATCTGGTAGTGCTCGGCGCTGGACTGCTCGATCCGGTCGGCGGTCAGGAAGTCGTACATGCGGACCGCCCGGATCCGGGCGTTGACGGCCTCCAGCGCCTCCGTCAACGCCACGTTGCCCGACGCGCGCAGCAGCGTCACGTGGAAGTCCTCGTCCAGCAGCACGAAGCCCGGGTCCGGTTCGGGCGGGTCGGCCTGGAGTTCCCGCCAGCGGTCGCGCAGCGGTTCCAGCAGCGCGGCGTCGTGCCGGACCGAGTCCGACTCCACCGCCCGGGTGATCCCGCGCAGCTCGATCGTGATCCGCAGCTCGTACAGGTCGCGCAGGCCGGACACGTCCGGGACGGCGACGTAGTAGCCGCCGTCCTCGCGGACCACCAGCCCGTCGGTCTGCAACCGCACCAGGGCCTCCCGCACCGGGGTTCGCGAGACGCCCAGCGCCTTGGCCAGCTGTTCCTCCACCAGCCGGGTGCGCACCCCGAACTCGCCCACCATCACCCGGCGGCGCAGCTCGTTGTACGCCCACTCCCGCCGGGAGGCCGTCCGTCCCGGCTCCGGCCCGGCGTCCACCGATGTCTCCACGCGCGGCCTCTCCTCGCCTCGTCTCACGCGACCCGTCGCCTTCTGGGTGCATGGGACCAAGCGCCTGTTTCCCGGCCGTTACGAGCTGGATGCAGCGCTGTATACAAGTCCGCATACAGCTCTGGGGCGGACTGTCCGGCAGGTGGGAATCCGGGTGGCCGATTCAGTCGGCGGACGGCTCCAGGGGCAGCCGGAGGACGAAGCGCGCCCCGCCCAGCTGCGAATCCTCCACATGGAGGCTGCCGTCGTGGGCGCAGGCGATGTGCCGGGAGATGGCCAGCCCCAGGCCGGTGCCGCCCTCCTGGCGGCTGCGGGCGGTGTCGAGCCGGACGAACCGCTGGAAGATCCGTTCCCGGTCGGCTTCGGGGACGCCCGCCCCGTCGTCGGAGACGATGAGTTCGGCGTGGTCCTCGTTGCGGTGGACCTGGAGTTCCACGGTGCGCTCGGCGTGCCGCTGGGCGTTGCTGAGCAGGTTGGCGACGGCCCGGTCGACCAGGTCCGGAGAGGCGTTGATCGTCACACCGGGTTCCAGGTACAGGTCCACCGGGTGCGGGTCGTCCACCCGGCGGAGCAGGTGGGCCCGGACGAGCTCGGTGAAGTCGACGGTCTCCAGCGGTTCGGGGGTACCCGCACCGATCCGGGCCAGCAGGAGCATGTCCGTGGTGATCGACTGGATCCGGTCGACGTCATGGAGCACCCGGTCCAGCAGCTCGTTCAGGTCGGTGTGCTCCGGATGGAGGCGGGCCTCCTCCAGTTGGGCGCGCAGGCCGGCGATCGGGGTGCGCAGTTCGTGCGAGGCGTCGGCGGTGAACTGCCGTTGCCGCTCCAGCGCCTTTTCCAGGCGTCCCAGGGTGTCGTTGACGACGCGGGTCAGGCGGCCGACCTCGTCCTGCCCGGCGGGTTCGGGCACCCGGTCGGTGAGGTGGTTGACGTTGATGCGCTTCAGGGTGGCGCCGATGTCCTCCACCGGCCGCAGCGCCCGACCGGTGATCTTCCACGCGCCC
Organism: Actinomadura craniellae; assembly: GCF_003289645.1. Lineage (GTDB taxonomy): Bacteria > Actinomycetota > Actinomycetes > Streptosporangiales > Streptosporangiaceae > Actinomadura_D > Actinomadura_D craniellae. Next base: position 230,773 of record NZ_QLYX01000002.1, read on the forward strand.
CACCCCGCCAGCGCGATCAGCAGGAGGGCCTGGGCCGCGAAGAGCGTGTCGAACATGCCGGTGGCCACGGCGTTGGGGACGCGCGCTCCCGCGTACACCACCGGCGAGTCGGGAGCCGACGACACCCGCACCGCCGAGACCCGCACGCAGCCGCCCTCGGCCCGCGGGCACACCTGCACGTCGCGTTCCGGCCGGTCCGGCCCGGGCCAGACCCCCGCGATCGGCGGCAGCCCCCGGGCGGCGGGCGAGGAGGCGACGACCTTCCGGCCGGGTACCACCACCTGGACCAGGTCGACGCCCCGGCCGCCCGGCACCGTGGCGCCTCGCGTCGTGCCGTGCCGGACCGCCGCCGCGGTCTGCGAGGCCGTCTCCCCGGTATGCCGCCATGCGCTCTCGACCAGCGTGTGGCGTGCCATGAGCGCGCCGATCACACCCCCCGGCACGAAAACGCACATCGCCACCAGCGTGACGAGGATCGTCAGCCGTGCGCGGAGCGATCTCGGCCAGCGGAGAACGGCGGCTTTCCGCATGGAACACCCCTCTCGATGCTCGGCTTCCGTGCGCAGGTCAGTGCAGGCGCCGCAGCGAGGCCACGGTGGGCACCATGGTGGGGTTCGGCTCGCGGAGCGCGGTGGCGACGCCGGCGCTGATCACATGGACCGGCTCCTACCAGGAAGAATACTCATCCCGGACATAGCTCCGACCGCTTCGAGCGGCGCCTCAGCGCGCGCGATCGTCGGGCGCGCGATCCCGCCCGGAACCGCCGGCGAACGAGGCACTGGCGCTCCCCGGCGGGGCCGCCGCGATGTAGCCGTGCAGATGGCCGTCGGCCTCGAGCATGGCCACGCCCGTGCGGGTCAGGGTGGCCTGGCGCTCGGCGATGACGGCCCGCAGCGCCTCGGTGCTGCCGGTGCGGTGCAGGCCGTCGAGAACGGCCTTGATCTGCGGTACCGGGTACCGGCCCTGCCGCAGCAGGTGGACCACCCGGGCGTCGCGGACGTCGGCCGGGCCGTAGCGCCGGTAGCCGGTGGCGGGCTCGCGCCGCGGCGCCAGCAGCCCGGCGGCCTCCCACAGCCGCAGCGCCGAGGTGCGCACTCCGAGGCGGCCGGCGACCTCCCCGACGCGCAGGCCCGCGTGCGGCACCGCCGAGGCGTCGAGGGACTGCCCGGCGATCGCCTCGAGCGCCTCGCCGGCCGCATGGAGGGAGAGCCGCCGCTCGTGCAACGCGGCGTGGCCGGCGTTGACGAGGGCGAGCGCCAGCGCGGGGTCGTCCTCGTTCACCGCCTGCATGATCGACCGGGCGGTGTCCCACCCGTACCCCTGCGCCAGGGCCCGGTAGGTGATCAGGGCGGCGCGGTGCCGGCCGTCGAACTTGCGGTAGCCGGCGGGAGTCCGCTCGGTGGGCGGCAGGACGCCCGCGTCGACGTAGTTGCGGATCTGCTGGGCGGAGACCCCCACCAGCCGCGCCAGATCAATCGGGCGCAGCGCCCTCTCGCGGGTTCCCCTTCCGGTAGTTGAGGGTTTAACGGTCACGTACTGATCATATCGGGGCTGTAAAGCTCAAACTCTCAATTAGGAACTTCAATGAGAAAATTGAAGCATGAATGTTCACCGAACCGGTTCCCCACCGGGAGAACCCGACCCCCCGGCGGTCCCGGACACCGAACTCGCCGTGGAGACCCGCGGCCTGCGGATGCGCTACGGCTCCACCGACGTGCTGCACGGGGTGGACCTGCGGGTGCACCCGGGCGAGGTGGTGGCCCTGCTGGGCCCGAACGGCGCGGGCAAAACGACCACCGTCGAGATCCTGGAGGGGTTCCGCCGCCGCTCGGCCGGCGAGGTGCGCGTGCTGGGCGTCGACCCGGACGACGGTGACGAGGCGTGGCGCGCCCGGCTGGGCATCGTGCTGCAGTCCTGGCGCGACCACGGCAGGTGGCGGGTCCGCGAGCTGATCGACCATCTCGGCCGCTTCTACGCCCCCTACGCCACGCCGCGGCGCCCCCGGCCCCACGGCACCGACGAGCTGCTCGCCCTCGTGGGCCTGACCGATCATGCCGGCGCGGTGATCGGCACCCTCTCCGGCGGTCAGCGGCGCAGGCTCGACGTGGCCGTCGGGCTGGTGGGCCGGCCGGACCTGCTGTTCCTCGACGAACCGACCGTCGGCTTCGACCCGGAGGCGCGGCGCGACTTCCACGAACTGGTACAGCGCCTGTCGGGACTCGAAGGCACCTCGATCCTGCTCACCACGCATGACCTGGACGAGGCCGAGCGGCTGGCCGACCGGATCGTGATCCTGGCCGGCGGCCGGATCGTGGCCGACGGCGGCGCGGCGGAGCTCTCCCGGCAGGTCTCCGGCCGCAGCGAGATCCGCTACACCCGGGACGGCGAGCCGCACGTGGAGTCGGTCGAGGACGCCACCGGCCGGGTGCGCGAGCTGTTCGCCGAGCACGGCGCGGCCATCGGCGACCTGGAGGTGCACAAGGTGCGCCTCGAAGACGTCTACATGACGCTGGTGCGGGAGTTCGAGTCCGGCCGCCGCACCGAGGCGCCGAGCGAGCTGACGGAGGTCGCCCGATGAACCCGAACGCGGTCGCCGCCCGGGCGGGCCTGCAGCGCGCCCGGATCGAGCTCCGGCAGAGCCTGGGCAGCGCGCAGGACCTCTGGTCGCTGCTGTTCTTCCCGATCATCGGCCTGATCGTCATGTTCATGCTGCGGGGCAACACGGTGCCGGGCACCGGCTTCTCGCTCGGCTCGCAGTCCGTCCCCGGCATCCTGGGGATGACCGTCGTGTTCAACACGATGCTGGCCCTCGCGCTGTCGCTGACCATGGACCGCGAGGACGGCACCCTGCTGCGGGCGAAGGCGACCCCGAACGGCATGGTCGGCTACCTCACGGGCAAGGTGCTCGGCCGGGCTGCCGCGGCCGTGGCGGGGCTGCTCATCGCGCTGGTCCCCGCGGCGTTCCTGTTCGAGGGGCTCGCGCTGGGCGGCGTGTCGTCCTGGCTGACGCTGGTCTGGGTGGTGGCGCTCGGCCTGGTCGCCCTGCTGCCGATCGGCGCGATCGTCGGCTCGCTGTCCGACAACGCGCAGGGCGTGGGCTTCGTCTCGCTGCCACTGATGATGCTCATGGGCGTCTCGGGCGTGTTCTATCCGATCGGCACGTTCCCGGAATGGCTGCAGTGGATCGCCCAGGTCTTCCCGGTCTACTGGCTGGGGCTGGGGCTGCGTTCGGCGATGCTGCCGGAGGCGCTGGCCGCCGCCGAGGTCGGCGGGTCCTGGCGGCAGCTGGAGACCGCCGGCGTCCTGGGCCTGTGGGCGGTCGCGGGGTGCGCGCTCGCCCCGGTCGTGCTCCGCCGGATGGCGCGCCGCGAGTCCGGATCGGCCGTCGCCGCCCGCCGGCAGCGGATGATGCGGCGGGGCATGTAATCGGAGGCCGGCGCCCGCGCGGGCGCCGGCCCGCAGCAGGGGTGTCCGGAACGCGTGAATTCTTTACCGGACCCTTGAATTCGGGCGGCCATAATGGGAGCCATGGCACGTGCGGCAGACCTTTCGGGTTTCCTCCGCTCGCGCCGCGCGGCCCTGACGCCGGCCGAGGTCGGGTTGCCCCGGAACTCGAACGCCAGGAGGGTGCAGGGGCTGCGGCGCGAGGAGATCGCCATGCTGGCCGGGGTGAGCGTCGACTACTACACCCGGCTCGAACAGGGCCGGGCGCCCAACGTGTCCGCGCAGGTGCTCTCGGCCGTGGCCGACGCCCTGCGGCTGGACGGGATGGAGCGCCGCCACCTGTTCGACATGGCCCAGCCGGGAACGGCCCCCGTCCAGCCAACGAAAATCGGGCCGCGGAAGGCCCGGCCGGCGATGCGCATGATGATGGACGCGCTCGACCCGACCCCGGCCGTCCTGCACGGCCCCTGCCTGGAGGTGGTCGCCATCAACAGGATGGGCAAGGTGCTCTTCGACGACTTCGACGCGATGCCGCCAGGCGAGCGCAACACGGCGCGGTGGATGTTCCTGAACCCCCGCGCCCGCGTGGTCTTCCCGGACTGGGAGGAGATCGGCTCCCAGATGGCGGCCATCCTGCGGCTCACGGCCGGCCGGGTCTCGGTCGGTCCGCCCGAGCACCGCGCCTCGATGGCCCGGCTGGTGGACGACCTGTGCTCCCGCTCCGAGGAGTTCGCCCGCGTCTGGGCCGAACACCGGATCTTCCAGCACACCCACGGCACCAAGCGCTTCCGCCACGAGGCGGTGGGCATCATGATGATCAACTACGAGTCGCTGATCCCGCCGGCGGACCCGGGTCTGACCCTCACCCTCTACACGGCCGACACCGGCTCCCCGTCCGAGGAGAAGCTGCGGGCCCTGGCGGACTGGGCGGCGAACCGGGACGCGGCGGCCGGGGCCGGCTCGGAGAACCGCCCGGCCCGCTGACGCCGGGCCGCGACGCCCGCCCGGCCGACGTCCGGCAGGTCGACGGACAGGGCCGCCTCGCTCCGGTCGCCCAGGATCCCGGCGGTGGCGACCAGCCTCGCCCCGATGTCCTCGACGACGGCGCTCCCCAGCGGGAGCCGCATCGGCAGGGAGGCACCCCGGACTGCGGCGAGCACCACCTGCGCGGCCCGCACGGGGTCGCCGACCCGGGCGCGGCCGCCCGCCCGGGCCCGGACACGGGACTCCCCGGAGGTCGCCGTGTAGTCGCCGATCACCGTGGCGGCGTGGCACGGGGCGGAGCCGTCCAGGCAGTCCGTGCGCAGCGGGCCGTGCTCGACGGTGGTGACGCGGACGCCCAGCGGAGCCAGTTCCAGCGCCAGGGCCTCGGTCAGGCCCTGGACCGCGAACCTGGTCGCGCAGTCCACCCCCCACCCGGCCCGGCCGACCCGGCCGCCCACCGGGCTGACGTTGACGACGGTGCCGGACCGCGCCGCCCGCATGGCCGGCAGGACGGCCCGGGTGACGTTGAGCAGCCCGAAGACGTTCGTGTCGAACAGGACACGGGCCTCCGCGTCGGAGGTCTCCTCCACCGCGCCCACCAGCCCCCGGCTCGCGCCGTTGACGAGGACGTCGATGCGCCCGAAGCGTTCCAGCGCACGATCGACGACCGCCCGCGCCTGGCTCCGGTCGTCGACGTTCAGGCCCAGGACGAGGGCCCTGTCACCGGCCCCGACCCCATGGGCGCCGAGCGCGTCCGACACCGCACGGGGGTCATCGGCGGTGGCCACCACGTTGTCCCCCTCGGCAAGAGCCTGCCTGGCGATCTCCAGGCCAAGGCCACCAGAAGCGCCGGTGACGAACCAGGTGGTGCTCATGTCCAGTCCTCCAACTCGATCTCTTCGGCCACGAACTCCTACATCCATCCGAACAACCGAGCCAGGGCACATTCCATGGCCGACCGGGCACCGCTCGTCCTGGTTCTGGCAGTCCCCCCTTCGGGCACACCAGTGTGAAATGGGTCATATCCGCAGGGCCAATCCGGGCGGGTGGTGGTGCGCGAACCCCTGGCGCACAAGCACCCCGAAGGAGGGCCAGGAATGGCACGAAACGAAATGATCCAACGATGGTGGCGCCGGGGGCTTCTCCGCGCCGCCGGTGCTCTGGTGGCGGCTGTCGCCACCCTCGGGTCCGGCATCGCCCTGGCCGTACCGGCACACGCGGCCGCGCCGCCGCTGCCGTTCGACGTCACGCAAGGTACGACACCGGCGGTCGACCCGAACGGGCGGTTCGTCTTCTCCCGGGGCCAGGACTCCTCCCTGCTGTTCAGCCAGGGATTCCCGGCCTCGAACGGCTTCGGACCGTTCATCTCGCTGGGCGGGCAGGTCAGGGACTCGCCGACGGGCGTCGGCACCCCCGAGGGAGCCCGGGCGTTCGTTCGCGGATTCGACAACCAGGCGTACACGTACCTGGTCCGCGACAACACCACCCCGACCGGCTACGCGGTCATCCCGGGGTTACTGATCTCCAGCCAGATCACCGCCGTCCCGGTCCGGCGGCAGGCCACCGGCGCCACCGACGTCGCGGTCTTCGCCCGCGGGTTCGACGACGGAGGCGTGTACACCAACCTGCTCAGCTCCGGCAGATGGACCGGCTGGCGCAAGATCGGCGATCTGGTCACCAGCAACATCCAGGCCGCCCTGATCGGACCGGAGACCATCCGGGTGGTCGCCCGCCGCCCGAACATGCTGGTGGAGAACGTCATCATCGACCTCGGCGGCAACGTGGGCGCATGGCAGCCGGTCGGTGATCTGCGGGTCCTCGGTGACGTGACGCTCACCGGCATGGGCGGCCTGCCGCAGTTCCGGGGCGACGAGGTCTTCGCCCGCGCCACCAACGGGGAGGTCTTCGGCTACGACTTCAAGGTGTCCAACCCGGGATGGCTCAGCCTCGGCGGCGTCGCCACCAGCGACATCGCCGTCTCGGTGACGCCCGACCGGGGCCTGCAGTACTTCGTACGAGGCCAGGACAACGCGATCTACGCCAACCGCCGCCCGTTCAACGGCCTGTTCGGCGGCTACGTACGGCTGGGTGGCGTGGCCGTCGGCAACCCGGCCTCGACCGGCGCCGCACCGGCCGCGGGCCGCACCGCAGACGACGAGCTGGTCGTGCTGGGCCGCGGCGGCGTGCTGTACGGCAACATCCAGCAGCCGGGCGGCGCTTTCGGCGGCTACTTCGCCTTCACCGGCCCGCCGCACTCCTGATCGACCGGCGGGCGGCCCGGGACAGCCGGCCCTGGGTCGCCCGCCCACTCGGAAAACCCGGGCCGAAACCAGCGCCGATCCGCAGCAGCAGGCACCGCGAACACCGCCCACCGGCCCCGTGCAGCCTGCGTTGCCTCGGCGGGCGCGAACTCGCCCCGCTCATCGTCGAACCCAACGAGACCTTCCGCCCGTCTTCCGTCCCCTGGACCGGGCCTCGCCTGTGGGTGGGGCGGCGACCAGTAAGGCCGGAGGAGGGTCGCGGCCCGTCAGGCCGGGGCGAGGTCGATCAGGGCGGCCAGGTCGGTGCGGTGGCGGCCCGGGGTGCCGTGGGCAAGGGCGGTGCTCTTGGCGCGTTTGAGGTACAGGTGGGCGGGGTGCTCCCAGGTGAAGCCGATGCCGCCGTGCATCTGCACGCATTCCTCGGCTGCCCGCACCGCGACGACGCTGCAGTGGGCTTGGGCGACGGCGACCGCCACCGCGGTGTCGGCCGTGGTCTCGGCGTCGTCGCCAGCCGCGCAGGACGCCGCGTAGCGGGCCACCGCCCGCGCCTGGGTGATCGCGACCCAGAGCTCGGCCAGGCGGTGCTTGAGCCCCTGGTAGGAGCCGACGGGACGGCCGAACTGGTACCGGCCCTTGACGTATTCCACCGTGATCTCCAGGCAGCGTTCGGCCAGCCCGAGCTGTTCGGAGGCCAGCACCGCCGCCCCGCACGACAACGCCCGGGCCAGGGCGTCCCGCGCCGCGTCCCCGGTGGCGAGCGGGCGGCCCGGCGCGCCGTCCAGGTCGATGTCGCACAGCGCGCGGGTCATGTCCAGCGACGTCACCGGGGTCCGGGTGGTGTCCGCGCCCGCCACGGCGTACAGCGCGCCGCCGGCGGGCACCAGCAGCACGTCGGCGGGCAGCGCGTCGGCGACGCTGGTGATCCGGCCGGTCAGTCGGTCGCCGTCGGCGGTCACCGTCCCCGGGAACTCCGCGTGCGGCGGGGTCGTGAACGGCACCGCGAGGGCCGCCGTGCTCCGGCCCTCGGCCAGCTCGCGCAACATTTCCTCGGTGCCGGGGAGGGCGAGCAGCAGGGCCGTGGCGGTCACGGCGCTGCCCAGGAACGGCACCGGCGCGACAGCCCGGCCGGTCTCCTCGGCCACCACCGCGGCCTCCCGCAGCGTGGCCCCGGCCCCGCCGAGTTCCTCGGGCACCAGCAGCCCGGCGCAGCCGACGTCGCCGGCCAGCGCCCGCCACAGGTCCAGGTCGTAGGGGTCGGCGCTCTCGGTGCGGGCCAGCACCGCCGGCCAGGGTGCCCGGTCGGCGAGCAGTTCCCGCACGGCGGCCCGCAGCTGGTCCTCGTCCTCCCCGTACAGCAGGTCGGCGTTCATCGGGGCAGGTCCTTCCACGCGACGTCCTTGTCGACCCGGATCTCGCCCGGCAGGCCGAGCACCCGTTCGGCGATGATGTTCCGCAGGATCTCCGAGGTGCCGCCCTCGATGGAGTTGCCCTTGGCTCGCAGGTAGCGGTAGCCGGGGCCGCGGCCGAGGAACTCGACGCTGTCGGGGCGGCGCATCGTCCAGTCGTCGTAGCGCAGCCCCTCCTCGCCGAGCAGTTCCAGTTCCAGCCCGGAGAGTTCCTGGCTGAGCGAGGCGAAGGCGAACTTGGCGGCCGACCCCTCCGGGCCCGGCTGGCCGGCGGCGAGCTGCTGGCCGATCCGCAGCGCGGTCAGCCGCGCGGCCTCGGCCGTCACCCACAGGCCCAGCAGCCGGTCGTGCAGGGCCGCGGTGCGCGCCTCGGGGCGTTCCCGCCAGGTGCGGGCGACCACGCCGATCATCCCGGACTCGCGGGGGGCGGCCCCGCCGCCGATCGCGACCCGCTCGTTCATCAGGGTCGTCTGCGCGACGCGCCAGCCGTCCCCGACCTCGCCGAGGCGGTGCGCGTCGGGGATCCGCACGTCGGTGAGGAACACCTCGTTGAACTCCGCCTCGCCGGTGAGCTGCCGCAGCGGCCGGACCTCCACGCCCGGGTCGGTCATGTCGCAGGCGAAGTAGGTGAGGCCGCGGTGCTTGGGGACGTCCGGGTCGGTGCGGGCCACCAGGATGCCCCAGCGGGCCTCGTGCGCCATGGACGTCCACACCTTCTGCCCGTTGACCACCCACCCGTCGCCGTCGCGGACCGCCCGGGTGGCGACGGCGGCCAGGTCGGATCCGGCGCCGGGTTCGGAGAACAGCTGGCACCACACCTCCTCCCCCGTCCACAGCGGCCGCAGCCACCGGGCCCGCTGCTCGGGGGTGCCGAAGGCGAGGATCGTCGGCGCGGCCATGCCCAGGCCGATGCCGATCCGCCGCGGATCGTTGTCCGGTGCCCCGGCGGCCGCGAAGGCCTCGTTGACCGCCCGCTGGAGTTCGCGGGGCAGCCCCGACCCGCCCAACCCCTCGGGGTAGTGCACCCACGCCAGCCCGGCGTCGAAGCACGCCCGCAGGAACTCGGTGCGGTCCATGGCGGCCGGGTCGTGGGCGGCCAGGAACTCCCGGGCCCGGGCGGTCATGTCGGCGGCTGAGGGGGGATGACTCACGGAACCTCCAGGGCGTTCTCCCGGTTCAGCGGGGGCCTTCGAAGAAGCGGCGTGGGACGTCGACGAGCATCGCGGTGATCTGTTCCTCGGTCACCCCGCGCTCGCGGACGTGGGGCAGGACGTCCTCGCCGAGGTGCAGGTAGTGCCACTGGGGCAGGAACGCCAGCGCGCCCGGGTCGATCCAGTCGATGTAGCAGGCCGCGTCCTGCGACAGCACCATGCGCCCGGCGTGGCCGCGCCGGCACATCTCCACCAGCGTGTCGGCGCGCGCCTCGAAAGTGGTGCCGACGTTGATGCCGAACCGGTCCATGCCCAGGACGAACCCGGCGTCGGCGAGTTCGGCGAGGTGGTCGCAGTCGGTGGTGTCGCCGCTGTGCCCGAGGACGATCCGGGCCGGCTCGACGCCCTCCTCCTCGCACAGGACCCTTTTGACCTCGGCTCCGGTGCGCCGGCCGGGGTGGGTGTGCACGGTGATCGGGACGCCGGTCAGGTGGTGGGCGCGGGCGACGGCGCGCATCACCCGCTCGACCCCGGGCGTCAGCCCCTCGCGGTCGATCGCGCACTTGAGCATCGCGGCCTTGACGCCGGTGCCGGCGATCCCCTCGGTGATGTCGCCGACGAACATGTCGACCATCGGGTCGGGGACCCCGGCGCCCAGGGCGGGGCCGCGGTGGTGGAAGAAGAACGGGACGCTGTCGTAGGTGTACACGCCGGTCGCCACGACGATGTTCAGCTCGGGCACCTGCTCGGCGACCCGCTGGATCCGGGGGATGTACCGGCCGAGCCCGATGACGGTCGGATCGACGATCGTCCGGACGCCCTGCGCGGCCAGCGCCCGCAGCTTGGCGACCGCGTCGGCGACCCGCTCGTCCTCGTCACCCCACTCGCCGGGGTGGTTGTTCTGGACGTCGGCGGTGAGCACGAAAACGTGCTCGTGCATGTAGGTCCGGCCCAGCTCGGCGCTGTCGACGGCGCCCCGGACGGTCTCGACCGGACTCATCCGCACAGCCCCTTCTCATGGATCTTGCCGGTGGGTCCCGGCGGCATCGGCGCGAGATCGCAATTCATGATGCTCCCGGCCCCTCCTGTCCATACCGACCGTCCGGTATGTCCCGGGCAAAGTATCCCCGGCCCTGATCGGTGTCAACGAAGGCGCGGCGCAGGTGGGTCCGGGCACCAAGGTCGAAAATCCGTGCGTGGTGACCACTCGGCCAGGACCAGCCTGACCAGGCGATGACCGGTGTTCCACCTGGCCAAGGCGCCGGCCGCTCAGGAGTTCCGCGCAATCGCTCCTCGGCTTCGGGCCGAGCCGGTCAGCCTGCGTCGCGCAGCGGCTGGAACCGGACGCTCAGCCGCATCTCCAGCGCCTCGGCCAGGCGTTCCAGCATCGGGATCGTGGGCATCGTGCCACCGGCCTCGAACCGGGCCACCGCCGGCTGCTTCAGCCCCGCGCGCTCGGCCAACTGCGCCTGCGTCAGCCCGAGTTCCTCCCGCCGTAGCCGGACGGCTTCACCCAGCTCGAACCGGATCCGCGCCGCCTCGTACGCCGCCCCGGCACCCGGACGACCCATGACCTCGGCCCGCTTACCGGCCCACGCCCTGCGCTCGCCCATGTCGCTCACTCCTCGTTCGCCAGGTACATCTCGGCGATGCACCCGCCATGCCCGCTCGATCCCCTCGCGGGCCAAGGTCAAGAACCATTCGCGCTCTCCAGGGTCGGTAACTACAAATCCACAGCGCCTTCTTTTAGTACCGGATCTGTCACAGACAGCGAAATCCTGCGGCGGAGCGTTGGGGAGAGGAGACTGGAGGAGGTAGGAGGAGAACCCTGAAAGCCCTGGCTGCTGGCGGTCTTTACATGAGTGATGATGAGTTTCGGCCCACCCGAGCGAAGGCGGGGAAGATGCGTCGGCGGCCCGAGTGGGCACGAGAGATCCGGTTACGGCGGGAGCGTCTGGTCTGGTCGCAGAACCGGCTGGCGAAGGAGTTGGAACTCGCTGCAGACCCGGAGGTGCGCGCCACTCTTCCCTCCCGTAGTTCGATCATCCGGGAGATCCGGTTCCATGAGAGCGGTCAGCACCGGCCTGGCCCCGTGTACGGCGAACTGTACCGCCGGGTGTGGGAGAAGTACGGGGTCGGTGTCCTGGATCAGGAACTCGGGCTGGGGTGTGATCTGCTCGTACTCGCCTGGACGGTGGGGAGGCTTGCGCAGCGCGTGGACCGACGAACTCTGTTACAACTCGCCGCAGTGGCGTCAAGCGGCGTTGCGCTGGACCCGGCCGAACGTCTGATGCGTGCTCTGCGCGGCGGTGACCGGCCCGACGAAGTGACCGTCACCCACCTGGAGGCCCGTACCAGGGGGCTCCACCGGTTGGAGGAGCACTACCCCGCCCGGCTCCTGTACCCCGCGCTGATCACCCATTTGAACGAGGTGAGCGCGCTCCTTGAAGCCGGGCCCCCTGAGCTGGTGCGTCGTCGCCTGGCCGTCAGTGCCGGGGAGAGCGCCATTCTAGGCGCGTGGTTCGCCTGGGAGCTGGGAGACGCCGCCCGGGCCACCGCCATCTCCCAGGTGGCCGGCTTCGTCGCGCGCCACGCCACGGATCCTGCCGTCGGTGCCTGCATGGACGGATACCGCACCTATATGACCGGAGGCGACACAGCCCGCAGCGTCCGCCTGGCCGCCTCCGCCCTCAGTCACCTTGGCGAGGCCGATGCGGCGACCCGTGCCTGGTTGCTGGCCCGTCACGCCGAGGAGTCGGCCGTGCTCGGCGACCGCAAGACGGCGCTGGAGTCGATCCAGCAGGCGACCGAGGTCTACGCCTTCGCCGACATCAACGCACGCCCCTGGACCTGTTTCCTGGACTCCGGCCGGTTCGCCTCCATGCGCCTGTCGGTCTACTCACGCATCCAGTATGAGAACGAGGCGGTCGAGGCCATCGACGACATCGTGGCACATGTGGGCCAAGACACCGAGGTCAAGAAGCTGTGCGTGGTGAAGGCCGATCTGGCACTGGCCAGGTTCCGGCTGGGCGATGTCGCCGAAGCCGTCACGCACGCCCGCTCGGCTCTGGCCGCCACGGCGGAGATGGCGTTCCCTCTCGGCTGGGACCGGCTGGACCAGGTGGTGTCGGAGTTCCGTCCCGCCAAGGCACAGGCCGCCCGGGAGTTCCGCTCGGAGTACGCGGCTATGCGCCCGGCCGCGGCCCCGCCGTCTCTCGCGTGATCCAGTCCAGGTAGTCGCCCAGCCCATCTTCGATGGGCACGGCCACGATCTCCGGTACCTCGTAGGAGTGAGCGGCCCGCACCACCGCCGCAAGGTCACCGAAGCGTGACCTGGTGGTCTTCATGAGGATCAAGTACTCCTCCTCGCGCTGCACCTCGTCCTTCCACCAGTAGGTGGACACGATCGGCCCGGTGATCTGCGCGCCGGCCGCCACCCGGCTCTCCACCACGGTTCTGGCGATCTTCTCGGCCTCTTTCCGCGAACCGGCGGTCACATGGACTTCGACATGAGAGGTCGTCATGATCGCGAGCCTACGCCGCACGAATGGCCACCTCCTCTCGTCTCCTCTAGGCGCCCCCGCTGACACGGTCTTCACTGAGAGCACACTTCCGGTACCGGACCGGAGACCATCTGCACATGGGCCGCGTGGCCTCCCACCGGGAGCTCCGGCGGACTGCGACCGTCAGGCGTCTGCTCCGCATGGGAACCGACGATGACGGGCTCGCAGCGGGGCGTCTTCCCGTGGAGGACTTCGGTCCCCTGGCCGGCGGCGCGCCGGTGAGACCGGAGCAGCACGATCGCCGCGCCGCGAAGAGAGGAAGTGACCATGAAGACCAGCAGCGAGGTCTTGGACGACCTCACCACCGATCTGTTCGACCTCGATGCCCGGACGGTCGCCGACGACCTCCTGGCCGTCGACAGCATCACCGACAACGGCTGCGGCACGCAGCCCGCCTGCCGCTACCCCGACCCGCAGAGCTAACCCCTCCCGATGAGACGGGCCACGGCCCTTAAGGAGAGTGGGCTGTGGCCCGTCCGATCTTCACCGCCCGACCCCGTGCCCTTGCTCGCATTCCTCTTCTCCCTGAACCGGGCCGCGACTGCGTCGGCCCGGCTCATCCGCTGCTGGACGAGGCGATCACTCTGGCCAGTTCCTCGGCCCGCGAGGCGGCCGAACACGGCGAGGTGGGGAGGCTGACCTGGAGGGCCTATCGGATCAGGGCACAGACCCGCACCACCCCGCACGGCGTGTTCGCGGGCGTGACCAAAGCCTCCTTCGCCGCGACCGCGAACCTCCGTATGGGTGCCGATCATGAGACCGTCACCTACCCCGACCCCGGATGGCTGAACAAGCTGGTCAACGAGGTCATCAACGGCCCTGATGGCATGAGCGAGGCCACGGTGACCACCAGCAACCTCATCATCATGCGGGGAGACCGCTACGAGATCGAGCCCGCGATCGACGACGGCGCGGCGCGGACGACGAGCATCCGCGCCACCGAGGTGACCCGGTTCGTCCTTGAAACCTGCCGCGGAGGGAGTCGCGTCACGACGGTCCTGACCGAACTGGCGGCACGGTGGCCTGCCGGCCCGGCACAGCGTTTGCTGCGCGAACTTCTGGACCGGGGCTTCCTGCTCCACGACCTCATCCCCGACGATCCACGCGCCGACCCGCTCGGGCACCTGCTGCACCGGTTACCCCCGGATTCACCCCATCGCCGGCGGCTGGAGCGGCTTCGCGAACTCCTGACCGAGGCCGACCGGCACCGCCCGGGCACCCCGGAACGCCTGACGTTCCTCACCGATGCCCTGGCCAACGCCCGCGACCTCCTGCCGGCCGATCGGACTCTGCGGGTCGACACCGCGGCCGACGCCACCGTGACGCTGCCCGCCCGCATCGCCCACGTAGCCGCAGAGACCGCGAGCGTCCTGTGGCGGATCGGATGGGGCACCGATCCGCTGGACGGCTACCATCAGCGGTTCCTCTCCCGCTACGGCACCGCGCGGGCCGTGCCCCTCCTGGAGCTCCTGGACCCCGTCGTCGGCCTGGGTCCGGTCGAGGAGACGGAGGCGATCGGAGCCGGCGCCGACGACCCCGCCCGGTCCGCTGCGCTGGCCCGGCTCATGACCGACGCCGCGGCCCAGGGGCGGACTGAGATCGTTCTGGACGAGGCGGCCGTGGACCGGCTGACCAACCACCGTCCCGCAAGCGCGCCGCGTACGGCTGAAATCTATCTGCGGCTTCTGGCCGAACCGACGGCGGCTTGCTCGTTCCAGGTCGCGGTGTCCGGAGGATCGCAGGACGCGGGATCGACGAGCGGCCGGTTCTCCCCGCTGCTCGGCGTTGTTCCTGCTCCGCCCGAAAGTGAGGCGGTGGCCGGGGCCGTCGACGCCGAACTCGTGGTCCGTCCCCGGCTGACCTCCCTCGCTTCGGTCGCCACGCAGACCGGGGTCGCGCCCTTCCGGATCCCTGTCGGAGTCCCGCCGCGGCCGGGTGACCTCGATGTGGCGGCGCTGACGGTGTTCTCCGACGGGCACCGGCTCATCGTGTGGTCGCAGGTTCTGGATCGGCCGGTTCGTCCCGTCCTCTACAGCCGGATCGCGTTGCCGCTCCTACCCGCCGCCGCCCAGTTCCTGGTGATGGCCGGGCACTCGGGAGAACGGCCCTGGCACTGCTGGTCCTGGGGAGACCTCAGCGCGCCATTCACCCCCGCCGTCCGCTACCGCGGGGCCTGGCTGACCACCGCTCGCTGGACCCTGCCTCGCCATCTGATCTCGGCGGCGACCAGCGCCGAACAGTGGGAACGCGCACTGGCGTCGTGGCGGGCCACGGTGGTGCCGCATCTTCCCGACGTGGTGGTCACCGACGACTCGGACCGGCAACTGGCCCTGGACCTAGACCGAGCCGACGACCGGGGGCTTCTGCGCCGCTATGTTCGGCGAGGCCTGGCCGCCGTCACCGCACCGCCCGGCATGGCCCGATCCGGAGCGGTGATCCCCGGCCCCGACGGTGACCACCTCCTGGAGTTGGTCGTCTCCCTGGACCGTACCGGCCCGCAGAACAGCCACCCGGGTCGGCCCGCACCGCCGGTTCGCCGCGCGCGAGACGGCCTGTACCTGCCGGGCGGGCCATGGCTGTCGCTGGCGATCCAGGCACCGGCCGCCTGCCACGAACCGATCCTGGCCTCGCTCAGCCGCTGGATTCAGGACACCCCCACCGACTGGGATCGGTGGTTCTGGCTGCGCTACCACGACAGCCGCCGCGGGGAGCACCTGCGGATCCGGTTCCACGGCGACCCGGCCCGGCTGTACGGGGCATTGCTGCCGTCGCTGTCACTGTGGGCAGCCGATCAGCAGGAGCAGCGGCTGACCAGCGGGTTCTGTATCGAACCGTACGAGCAGGAGACCGAACGATACGGCGGACCCGCGGCCGTCACCGCCGCCGAACGATTCTTCGACGCCGACAGCCGTCTCGTCCTGCACCTCCTGTCGACCACCCGGCGGTACGAGCAGCACCTCGCCGCCGCCGCGAACGCCGCTGCCGAGATCGCCCTGCGCGTCGGCGGCGGAACGGTGTTCCTGCACCGGCGTCTCGACCGCGCCGACCACCGCCGCATGAACGCGCTGCGGCACCAGGTCCGCCGGACCGCCCCGGTGTTCGGGGACAGGTGGGAAGCAGCGCTGGACGCCTATGCCGCGGCGCTCTCCCAGCCCGACGAGACGATCGCCTCCGATCTGATCCACATGCACTGCAACCGGCTGACCCCGAGCGATGAATCGCTGGTCCGCGCATCGGCCGCCGACCTGATCGCCTACCGCGCCCACCTCACCGAAGGTTCGTCCCGATGACCGTCACTCCACTCACGACCAGCGTCGTCGATCCCGCAGAGACGGCCCTCGCCATCGCCGATCGACTGATCGACCCTGCCCCGATCATCGCCGCAACCGGGCCCGCCGCGACCTCCCTGTCCCGGGGGCTGGCGGGCACCGCGCTCCTGCATGCCCGGCTATCCCGGCACGACCGGCGGTTCGCGGGCGCGGCCGACGCGCACTGGGCCCGCGCCGCCCGCATGAACATCGAGACCCCGCCCCGGACCGGTGGGGTGTTCAACGGAACCGGAGCTCTGGCCGCTTCCCTCGTCCTCGGCGTCCCCTACCTGCCCGACCCCGGCCGCCATCACGCCTCGATCGGCCGCTCGGTCCGATGGCTGGCCTCCCGGGCCACCGCCATGGCGGCCTGGCAGCGCGACCGGCGGAACGCCGGTGATGCGGGGACTCCGTGGCAGACCTTCGACGTCATCAACGGCCTGGCTGGGATCGGCAGGATTCTCCTGGTCGCCGCCCAGGCAGGCAACCCCGACGCCGAACCGGGCCTGCACGCCGCGCGGGACTCCCTCACAGCCATGATCGAAACCCCGGACGGAACGCGGCCCGGCTGGTGGCGGCCCGCCCCGCAGAACCCCGCCGCGCTCGCCGACCCGCACAACGTCGATGCCGCCAACACCGGCCTCGCTCACGGCATCGCCGGGCCTCTCGCCTTCCTCGCCGCCTGCCAGCTCACCGGCCACGGCTCCATCCGGCACGCGGAGGCGATCCGGGTAGCGTCCGACTGGCTGCTGGCCTGGCGCGACGGCGACAGCTGGCCGCCCCAGATCACCGCCGACGACCTCGCCGCAACCGCCACCGCTCCCAGCGCCCGAGGCCGCCGCGACGCCTGGTGCTACGGAGCCCCCGGCATCGGCATCGCTCTCCACACCGCTGGCCAGGCGCTCGCCGCCCCGGACGTGGTCGGCGTCGGCCGGTCCGCGATCGACGCGCTCGCCGCCCGCCCCGGCCAATGGGATACCGAAGGCGCCACGCTCTGCCACGGGACCGCCGGAGTCCTGCTGTGCGCCGGCGCTGCGGGCAGCACCAGCACCGCGGACACCGCGCTCAGCGAGCTGATCGCACAGTACGACCCGCGGCTTTCGTTCCTCTTCCCCCACTCCGACCACGGGACGGTCACCGACGAGCCCGGTCTCCTGATCGGCGCAGCCGGAATCGCCATGCTCCTCGCCGACATCGCCGACCCCGCGACCCCGGCCACCTGGACCGCGGCCCTGCTCATGCCGCCTGCGACCGGTCCGTTTCGATCCCCGTTCAGCACCACGACCGAAGGTAGGTTCCCACGATGAGCACCGATACCCGAGCCACCGCCGACCAGCTCCACACCGGCCTCGTCGACCTCCTGCTCACCCGAGGAACCGTCACCTCTCCCCAGGTGGAGGCGGCGCTGCGGGCGGTGCCCCGCCACCCCTTCGTCCCGAATACGCCGCTGGGGACGGCCTACGCTCCCGATGACGCCGTCGTGACCAAACGCGACGCCGGTGGCGTGGCGCTCAGCTCGGCCTCCGCGCCCGGAGTCGTCGCCGCGATGCTGGAACAGCTCGACGTCCGGCCCGGAATGCGGATCCTGGAAATCGGCGCGGGTACCGGCTACAACGCCGCCCTGCTCGCCTCTCTCACCGGCCCGACCGGTCACGTCGTCACCGTCGACATCGACTCCGACGTCGTCGCCGGAGCACGCAACGCCTTGGCCGCCACCGGATTCACCCACGTCGAAGTGCTGACCTCCGACGGCGCACAAGGCCACGCACCCGGCGGCCCCTACGACCGGATCATCGTCACCGCCGGAGCCTGGGATCTACCGCCCGCCTGGTGGCAGCAGCTCACCCCCACGGGGAGGCTCGTCGTCCCGCTGCGGATCATCGGCGGCACCAGCCGAGCCATCGCCTTCGACCACGCAGGCGACCACCTCACCAGCCGCTCCATGATCACCTGTGGGTTCCTGGCCATGCGCGGCATCGGCGCCCGAGACGAACCCACGCTCACCCTCGCCGACGGAGTCAGCCTCCTGCTCAGCGAAGGCCGCACCGCCGCGGCCGAACCCATGTCCGACGCTCTCACCCGGGCGTCCACCCGCACCTGGTCCGGAGTGACCCTCCGGTCGGGACAGCCGTTCCAGGAACTCGATCTGTGGCTGGCCACCACCAGCCCCGGCTTCTGCCGCATCATCGCCGCTCCCGATGCCGTCACCAGCGACCTCGCGACCCCCGCCTTCCGGTGGGGCGGCGCAGCCCTCACCAACTCGACCGACTCCTTCGCTTACCTCACGATCCGGTCCGCTGAGCCGGAAGACCCCGACTCCGCAGACGACCGGCCGGTGTTCGAGCTGGGAGTGCGCGCCCACGGACCCCATGGCGACGCCCTGACCCAGGTGCTCCTGAAGCAGATCCAGAGGTGGGACGACGAGCACCGCGACACCACTCCCCGCATCGACGCCTACCTCAAACCCGCCTGGCCCACGGCCGGCACCGTCATCGACAAACCGAACTCCGTGCTGACCGTCACCTGGTGAACCGGATCCCGGCGCTACGTGAGGACATCGCCCGCCGTTTCCCCCTCGTGCCCCGCCCCACGCCTCCCTGCCACCCGTTGGAGGTGCGTGTCCGCCAGGTCGCCGACCTGGCGGACACCGCTACCCACAGCGGATCGGACCAAGCCGCCACCTCCGCGGCCCAGGCCCTCAACTTCGCCGCGCTCATCGCCAGCGACTGTGGCCTGCCCGACCTCGCCCACCAGTTATGCAGCCGCCAGTTCGTGCTCTTCCACGACGCCCGCCCGTTCGACGCCGCTACTGCGAAACTGGCCCTTCAGCCCCTGATCAACCTCGGCCGCCTCCGCACCCGCGACGGCGACGGAGCCGCTGGTCACCACCTGATCAACACGTTGTTCACCGCGGTTCGTCACCAGGCGGCCATCCGCCTCGAAGGCATCTCCGCCGATTTCGACGGCCTCACCCGAACGCCGGACGACCATCGAGAAGTCGTCCGATGGCTGTGGACCGTGCTCCTGACCGACGGGACCCGCGCCCTCGCCCGAGCCGGACACTGGGACCAAGCCCTCCAACACCTTCATGACCACAAGGGCGTCGGTCATGGTCTACTCGACGGCCGCCAGATCGGGATCATCGCCCACCACACCCTCGGCGACACCAGGACTTCCGACGATCTCCTGAACGCCACCCCCACGCCCACTCCGTGGGAAGCCGCCGTCGCGACCACCCTCAAAGCCCTGACCGGCCACGACGTCCCGAACGCGACACTCACGGACAGTTACCTCGCGCTCGATGACCGCTCCCCCCGCCAAGTACTGTTCAGGACCCGGCTCGGCCTCACCATGCTCGACCTCGCCGACGGAGAGCCGGACCGGCGAATGGATCTGGCGATCGAGGCCGACGCGCTCCGGACGAAGGACGCCTACGCCGCGCGAGACATCCTCATCCGCCCCTCCGGCCCGCCTCGGATCTCCCCCTCCGTGCAGAGCACGCTGAGCAGGCTTCTGGACGCCTCCGGACTGGGACGCGGAACCATGCCTCCCAAGCTCCTCAGCCAGATCACCACCACCACGGCGGCAGCCGAAACGTCGCTCGCCGAAGCACTGGTCGCCGATGGCCAAGTTCCGGAGAACGTACAGTCCCGGCCCTGGCAATAGTCGGTCACCGGTGGGTACTCCGTCCCTCTCCATGCGGGCTCGGGTCAGGCGGCGAGTTGGGGGCGGTACTCCTCCAGCCAGGTGTTGAACTGCAGGAAGCCCTCCAGCGTCGAGCGGACGTCGTGGTCGTTGCCGCTCTGCGGGCGTTCCAGCATGGCCCGGACCCGGGAGAGGTCGATCAGCGGGGACGCGGCGACGTGGCCGCTCGCCAGCAGGTGGGTGGCCTCCTCGCGGAGCGCCTTCTCGTAGCCGGGGTCCTGGGTGGAGGGGTAGGGGCTCTTGCGGCGCTCCAGGATCGAGTTCGGGAGCACGTCGGCGGCGGCCGCGCGCAGCAGGCTCTTCTCCCGGCCGTCGAAGGTCTTCATCGCCCAGGGGCTGTTGAAGACGTACTCCACCAGCCGGTGGTCGCAGAACGGCACCCGCACCTCCAGGCCGCTGGCCATGCTCATGCGGTCCTTGCGGTCGAGCAGGAGCTGCACGAACCGGGTGAGGTGGAGGTAGCTGATCTCGCGCATCCGCGCCTCCAGGCCCGTCTCGCCGGGCAGCCGAGGCACCTCGTCCAGCGCCTCGCGGTAGCGCCGGTCCCGGTAGCCGGGGAGGTCCAGTTCGCGCGCGGCGTCGGCGCCGAGGACGTGCTGCAGGCCGGTGAACTGCCCACCCGCCGGGGCGGTGAGCCACGGGAAGGTGCCGGCGTGCACCGCCTCGGGGTCGTGGAACCAGCGGTACCCGCCGAAGACCTCGTCGGCCGACTCGCCCGACAGCGCCACCGTGGACTGCTCCCGGATCGCCTTGAACAGCAGGTACAGCGAGGTGTCCATGTCGCCGATGCCCGCGGGCAGGTCCCGCGACCGCAGCACCGCGTCGCGCACGGCCGGGTCCATCAGCGCGGCGGAGTCCAGGACGATGTCCTCGTGCCGGACGCCGAGGGGCGCCAGATGCCGGGCCAGGTCGTAGACGAACGGGGCGTCGGGTGTGTCGCGCAGTTCATCGGGGCTGAAGTTCTCGGTGTAGCCGACGAAGTCGACGGCGAACGAGCGCAGGTCGCCCTCGCCGTGCTCCCGCAGGGCCCGGGCGGCGAGCGCGGTGACGGTGCTGGAGTCGAGGCCGCCGGACAGCAGCGTGCACAGCGGCACGTCGGAGATCAGCTGGCGTTCGACGATGTCGTCCAGCAGGGCCCGGACGGTGCGGACGGTGGTGTCGAGGTCGTCGGTGTGTTCGCGTGTTTCGAGCTTCCAGTAGCGGTCCTTGGTCAGGCCGCCCCGGCCGATCCTGACGATCCCGCCCGGCCGCACCTCGTGCATGCCGCGGTAGACGGCGTGTTCGGGGGTCTTGACGAAGGTGAGCAGTTCCCGCAGCCCCTCGGCGTCCACCACCGGCCGCGCCAGCGGGTTGGCGAGGATGGCCTTCGGCTCCGACCCGAAGATCACGCCGGCCGGGGTCGGGTAGTAATACAGCGGCTTGATGCCCATCCGGTCGCGGACGAGCAGCAGTTCCTCGGTCCGGGTGTCCCAGATCGCGAAGGCGTACATGCCGTTGAGGTGGGTGGCGAGGTCGGCGCCCCATTCGAGGTAGGCCCGCAGGACGACCTCGGTGTCGCTGCCGGTGCGGAAGGTGTGCCCGCGCGCGGCCAGTTCGGCGCGCAGCTCCCGGAAGTTGTAGACCTCGCCGCTGTAGGTGAGGACGGCGCGCGCCCGGCCCTCCTCGCCGGCGGCCATGGGCTGGCGGCCGCCTTCGATGTCGATGATCGCGAGCCGCCGGTGGCCCAGCGCGCCGTGCGGGGACAGCCACATCCCCTCGTCGTCCGGGCCGCGACACGCCATGGTGGCGGTCATGTCGCGCAGCGTGTCCCAGGCCCCCTGAAGGTCCCGATCGAAGTCGATCCATCCGCAGATTCCGCACATACCGACGCCCCCACGTCTTTGCCGAAATAGGCGTTTTACCTGGTCAACAGCCATCTACCCGGCTCTATGCCCCTGCGTTACGCCCGGATGAGAGGATCCAGACCCCTCGACGATCACAAGGAGAGCGCCATGACCAACCCGCCGCTGGCCCTCGAACCGCTCGCCGAACTCCACGTCCAGATCGGCGCCCCCATCGAGGTCGGGCGCGTTCCCGGCGGCCGGCGGCGCATCATCCCCATCCTCGGGGGCACCGTCACCGGCCGCATCACGGGGACCATCGAGCCCGGCGGCGCGGACTGGAGCCTGCAACGCGACGACGGCACCGCGACCGTCAGCGCCACCTACCCCGTCCGTACCGACGACGGCGCCATCTTGACCATCGCCAACAAGGGCACCATCACCGTCCACGACGGTGCGCCCCTCGGGCTCACCGCCATCGCCGTCGAGGCGCCCGAGGAAGGCCCGTGGGCCCACCTCAACCACACCCCCGTGGTCGGCTCCCTCACCCTGGAGCTCGGCAGCGACCGGCCCGTCCGCCTCGCGTTCTACACGGTCCAGGTCGCCTAGTTGTAAATTTCATTGGCCCGATCCGGCCAACCCCATAAATCCAGAATTTCCTTCACGTTAACCTTTAATACACTTCTATTTTCGACAATTCTCCCGCTGGGTTACGATTCCGAAAGGGGAATAGTGAAAAAAGCCAGGGGGAGTTGGAAAACGAGGGGTGGGGCGGTTGCCGGCGCGACCGCACTGCTGGTCACTGGGCTGATGTTCTCCGCGTCGCCCGCCCAGGCCGACGAGCCGTGCACCGATGGCAACGTCTGCTTGTACTACCTCCCCAGCTACAGAGGGGCGGTCTTCCGGGCCAAGCCTGCGGAAGACGCCTGCTACAGCACCTACGGCAAGGAGTTCTACGGGAACGGTGCAGGGTACGGCACGCCGGTCCGCGACCATACGCTGAGTGTCTGGAACTCCAGCACCTACTTCAAGGCCGGGGTCTGGCCCGAGGGGAACTGCACTGGCCCCTGGGCGATGATGAACCAGTTTTCCGGGATCTGGTCTCTCCAAGGCGCCGTCCAACTGCGGGTCTACTCGCTCAAGCGGTACATCTGACCTGAGAGAACGAATGCCCGCCTTCACCGTTTCCCAGGCCCTGCTCGTGCCGGGCCTGGTTCTGGTGGCCCTGTCGAGCGCGTGCTCGACAGGGCCGCAGCAGGCCACGCCGAGCACGCAGCCTGCTCCCGCCACTCCGGCCGGGCTGTCCGCGGCGGGGCTGCGGCTGCCCGTCCAGGACTACCAGTTGAGCCCTGAGCAGCAGCGCCGGTACGACCAGCGCTACTACGTGCTGGTCCGCGAGTGCGCGCGGCGCAGCGGCGTCGACTTTCCCCTCCCTCCGCAGTCCGCCGCCTATCCCGAAGTTCTCGACCGCCGGTACGGCATCAGCGATAAGACCATCGCCACCCGTTTCGGCTACCGGCTGCCGCCCGACCCGGAAACGGGCTTCAAGGAACCGAATTTCTCCCCCAGCCAACTCGCCGTCATCTTCGGCACCGTCGACCAGCAGCAGCCTCCCTCCGATTACCGGAACGGCGGCTGCGCCGCAGAGGCGTCCCGGACAATCAACGGCGTCCCGGCGGCAGCCCCCACGTTCGAATACCTGAGCCGGGTAGCCGACCGGGTGAACCTGGACGACTTCCGCAAGTCCCGCGCCGATCCCCGGGTGGCCGCAGCCGTGACCCGCTGGTCCCAGTGCATGAAAGGCCGCGGCTACACCGTCCACGACCCCTTGCGCGCAGGCGCGGAAGCGGGGTTTGCCGAAGGCCACGTCTCCCCCGCCGAGACAACCATGGCCCTGGCCGACATCACCTGCAAGGAGCAGACTGCTCTCTTCACCACCTGGCACGACGTCGAATCCCGCTACCAACGCCGGTCCATCAACGCCGACGCCAGTTCCTTCTCCCAGCTCAGGACCAGGCTCCACACCATCCTCGGCAACCTCGTCTGACCTGGCATGGAAGTCTGGCCCCATGGACATCGGGGTTGAGGAAGCAGCCCACGAGACGGGGTGCCGGTTGGATCGGGCCTGGACACCACCCGCCGCTGCACCCGGGCACGTCTCGGTGGTGTCCAGTTTTGACGGTCAGACCCTGGCCGCAGCCGCACCGGATCGTCAACATGGTGATGCGAAGGCGGCGCATCCCCCGTTGCCTGTCAGTTCTTAGGGAGCTGCCCCTTCCGTGGCCGGCGGGCTGTCACCGATGCGCATCACGATTCCGAACAATGTGGCGTTCACACGATGCCGTCCCGGAATCGTCGGTCTAACCTTCCCTCGTGTCGCCGCCCTGCTGGACCCCGCACCCACAGAGGGACTTTTCCGGGATCTCGTCTCCCGGTTCCGGCCACCCTGACCGTTGTGCCGGATACGCCCGGGATCTCGACGTAGGATGTAACGTGTGTCACACTCTCTCGGATATTATATCCAATGGATGTTCGGCCGGAAGGCCGCGGGAGGACAGCAGTGCGACACGTCATCGGCCTGGTCCTGGTCGGACTGGGGGTCTTCCTCCTCGGCACCGGCGCCATGGTCCACTTCCATGTGGCTCCCCAGCTGATCGCCGCGCCGACGGATACCTACAACAAGACCGTGCTGCGGGCCGACAACGCCACCTACTTCGACGTCGGCGCGCTGCAGACGCGCACCGGCGCCACGATCACCGCGACCAACACCGTCCGCGGCGACGTGCGGGCCAGCAACGACGACGTCGCCGTCTGGGACTCCTTCGCCGCCGTGCAGGACCTGAACAACAACGTCCTGGTGGACATGCGCCAGCAGCGGCTGGCCTTCGACCGCCGCTCCGGGGAACTCACCGGCTGCTGCGGCACCCACATCCAGAACCAGCCGCTGAACCGCCCCTCCGGGATCGGGCTGTTCTGGCCGGTCGACGTGGGCAAGCGCGGGTACCAGGTGTTCGACTCGCAGACCAGGCGGGCGTGGCCGGTGACCTTCGCCGGCGAGGAGACCCTCGACGGGGTGCGGACCTACCGGTTCGTCCAGCGCATCCCGCCCACCAAGATCACTGAGCCGGCGCGCACCGTGCCCGGCGGGCTGCTCGGCCTCGGCGCGGGCAGCGGCGACGTGGCCGTCGACCGCTACTACCAGGCGGAGGCCACCTACTGGATCGACCCGCGCACCGGCGCGCCGGTGAACCAGCGGCAGCACACCATCTCGACGCTCCAGGCCCAGCAGGGCCCGGGCCGGCTGGTGGTGGCCGACCTGGACCTGCGGATGACCGACGAGTCGCGCCGCGCCCTGCTGGACAAGTCCGAGGACGGCGCCCGCTCCGCGGGGATGATCAAGACGGTGGTCCCCCTGGTCTGCCTGGTCGCCGGGCTCGTCCTGGTCGTCGGCGGGCTGGTGCTCGCCGCCCGGCCCCGGGGAACGCGCGGCATCAGCCGCCGCGACGCCGCCGAAGCCTGAGCACAGGTGTGAGGCCGGCCCCTGCGGGACTGGGGCCGGCCTCACCCGCTCCGTTCAGCGCGCCGCGCAGCAGCCGTCCCGGACACCGGCGCCGGCCCGGTAGGGGTCGCTCCGGCGATGGCGGGGGCCGTACATGGCGCCGTTCCTTCCTAGAGGCGGACGATGTGGCCGCCGTCGACGGCCAGGATCTGGCCCGTGGTCCAGGCGGCGGCGTCGGAGAGCAGGAACAGCAGGGCACCCACATGGTCCTGCGGCGTGCCCAGCCGCTTGAGCGCGAGGCCCTGCACCATCGGTTCGACGAACTCCTCGGGCACCACGGACCGCGTCGCGGCGGTGTCGGTCGGGCCGGGGGCGATCGCGTTGACCCGGATGTTCATCCAGCCCAGTTCCGCGGCCAGGTTGACGGTCAGGCTGTTGATCGCGGCCTTGGCGATCGAGTAGAAGCCGCCGGCCATCCAGGCGGCGGTGGAGGACTGGTTGACGATCGAGCCGCCGCCGCGCTCGCGCATCGACCGGTGGACGGCGCGGGTGCAGTGCAGCGCCCCGTCCATGTTCACCGACATGAACTTCCGGTAGTAGTCCAGGTCCACCTTCATCAGCGACTCGATCTGCATGCCGCCGTAGATCGCCGCGTTGTTGACCAGGTGGTCGATGCCGCCGAACGCGGCCACCGCGAAGTCGGCCATGGCCAGGGCGCTGTCAGGGTCGGCGACGTCGACCGTCACGGCCAGGGCGGTGCCGCCGGTCGCCTCGATCTCCTTGGCGACCCGCCGGGCCTGCTCCCCGTTGAGGTCGGCGACCACCACCCTGGCGCCCTCGGCGGCCAGGGCCTTGGCGTACGCCTCTCCGATGCCCTGGCCGGCTCCGGTGACGATGGAGACCTTGTCCGCAAAGCGCATGCGCGTTCCCTCGATCCTCGGCCGCTTCCGGCGGGCATTGGCAGCTCGTTAACTTGGCGATAATATACAACATCAAGTTTTCAAAACCAGTGGGAGCGGTCGCGTGGAACACTTTCCGGAGCTGGGCTTCTACGGACTCGCCGGACATTCGGGAACCCCGCGCGACCTGCTGGAACAGGTACGCGAGGGCGAGCGGCTCGGCCTGGGGGCGGTGTTCCTGTCGGAGCGGTTCGCCACCAAGGAGGCCGCCACCCTCTCCGGGGCCGCCGGTGCGGTGAGCGAGCGGCTGGGCGTCGCCACCGCGGCCACCAACCACAACACCCGGCACCCGCTGATCACCGCGACGTTCGCCACCACGATGCACCGGCTCACCGGCGGGCGTTTCGCGCTCGGCCTCGGCCGCGGCTTCGACCCGCTGTTCGACGTGATGGGCCTGCCCCGGGTCACCCAGGCGCAGCTGGAGGACTTCATCGGCATCATGCGCCGGCTCTGGCGGGGCGAGGCGGTCGCCGGCCACGACGGCCCCGCCGGGCGGTTCCCCTACCTGCACCAGGACTCGGGGTTCGACGAGGACATCCCGATCATCCTCACCGCGATGGGCGAGCGCACGCTGGAGTTCGCCGGGCGGGTGGCCGACGGCGTCGTGCTGCACACCTTCTTCACCGACGAGACACTGGCGCGCTCGGTGGCCGCGGTGCGGCGCGGGGCGGAGCAGGCCGGCCGCGACCCCGCGGCGGTCCGCATCTGGTCCGTACTGGCGACCGTCCCCGACCACATCGGCGAGGAGGCCCGGCTGCGCAAGCTGACCGGCCGGCTCGCCACCTACCTCCAGGGGTACGGCGACCTGCTGGTCCGGCTCAACGGCTGGGACCCCGCCGTGCTGGCCCGGTTCCGCGCCGACGACCTGGTCTCCGGCTTCCCCGGCGCGTTCGACGCCGTCGCCACCACCGAGCAACTGGAGCGGGTCGCGGGCCTGCTACCGCCGGAGTGGACGGCCGCCTCGGCCACCGGGTCGCCCGACCGCTGCGCCGCCCGCGTCCTCGACCAGTTCGCCGCGGGCGCCGACGGCGTCATCCTGCACGGGCTCACGCCCGCCGAGGCCGCGCCCGTGCTCCCCGCCTACCGCCGGGTCCGGCCCGCCGGGGCCGCCGCCCACCACCCCAACCCCGGACGGAGCCGCCCGTGAACACCGCCGTCGTCGACGCCCCCGAAGGGCTCACCCCCGAGTGGCTGAGCGAAGTGCTGCACGCCCCGGTCACCGCCGTGACCTGGGAGGCGGTGGGGTCCGGCCAGATCGGCGCGTGTTACCGGCTCCTCCTCGACGGCGGCGCCGGCGCGCCGCGCCGGCTCGTCGCCAAGCTGGCCTGCGCCGACCCCGCTACCCGGACCTTCCTCGGCTCCGCCTACCGCGCCGAGGTGTCCTTCTACCGCGACCTCGTCCCGACCGTGGCGGTGCGCACCCCGACCTGCCACTACGCCGCGCTGGCCGACGACCACACCACCTTCGTGCTGCTGCTGGAGGACCTGCACCCCGCCACGCAGGGCGACCAGCTCGCGGGATGCACCCCGGAGCAGGCCGCCGACGCGGCCGTCAACCTCGCCGGGCTGCACGGGCCGCGGTGGTGCGACCCGACGCTGCCGGAGGTGCCGTGGCTGAGCGTCGTCCAGGAGGCGGACGCCCGGCAGCTCAGCGAGGCCTTCGCGCCCGCCGTGGAGATCTTCATCGAACGGTTCGCCGGCCGGCTCGCCGCCGAGGACGCCCGGACCCTGCGCGAGGTCGCCGACCGCATCGCCGACTGGGTGCTGGCCCGGTCCGACCGGTTCGGCCTGGTGCACGGGGACTACCGGCTGGACAACCTGATCTTCCCGCCCGACGCCGCACCCGGGGTGGTGGCGGTCGACTGGCAGACGCTCAGCATCGGGCACCCGCTGCGGGACCTGGCGTACTTCCTCGGCACCGGCCTGGCGCCCCGCGACCGGGCGGCGCACGAGCGCTCGCTGGTCGCCGCCTACCACACGGCCCTCACCGGCTACGGCGTCACGGGCTACGACGCCGAGGCGTGCTTCGAGGACTACCGGTTCGCCGTCCCCCAGGGGCCGCTGATCACCGTGCTGGGCTGCGCCTACGGGACGCCGACCGAGCGCGGTGACCAGATGTTCCTGGCCATGGCCGCCCGCTCCTGCGCCGCGATCCGCGAGCTCGGCTCACTCGACCTGATCTGAGGGCTCGCAGATGACGACCGGGATCTCCCGGTCGGTCCAGGACTGGTAGTTGTCGAAGTCGGCGTACATCGCGACCAGGCGCGGCCACAGCGCGGCCCGCTCGGCGGCGTCGGCGGTGCGGGCGCGCATCCGCCGGACGTCGCGCCGGACCTGCACGACGATCTGCGGGTCGGCCTGGAGGTTGCGGTACCACAGCGGGTCGCGGGGCATGCCGCCCTGCGAGGCGACGATGACCACCCGGTCGCCGTCGGCCAGGTACAGCAACGGCAGGGTGCGCGGCAGCCCGGTCTTGCGGCCCCGGGTGGTGACCAGGCAGACCGGCACACCCCGGGGGAAGGCGCTGCCGACGCGCCACTTGCCGCCCACCCGGCCGCCGGTGGCCCGGTAGGCGGCGACGTTCAGCCGGGACATCACCCGCATGATCTTCGGCACCAGCGGCGAGTCGAACCCCTTGGGCCGGGGTCGGGTCGTGGTCATCGGATCATCCCCATTCGAAGTCGGGCATGCCGGGCAGCCGGCCCGCGACCAGGCTCTCGGCCTGGGCCGGCAGGCCCGGGGCGTACTCGGGGTGGGTGAGGACGAGGAAGCGGCGTTCCCGGACCGCGTCCACCACCCGGTCGGCCACCTCCCGCGGCGGGATTCCACGTTCCACGGTAGTGGCGATCATCTCGTTCATGAAGGCCGAGTCCTCGCCCGGTTCGGTGGCCAGCGCGGCGGGCCGGACGCGCTCGGACTCGTGGATGCGGGTGGTCACACCGCCGGGGCACAGCGCGGAGACCCCCAGCCGGGTGCCGTCCAGCGCCAGTTCCTGGGCCAGGGAGAGGGTCGCGGCGAAGGCCGCCCACTTGGAGACCGTGTAGGGCGCCGCCCCCGGGCCGACGAAGAGCCCGGCGACCGAGCAGGTGTTGACGACGTGCCCGTCGGCGTCCTGCTCGATCATGCGGGGCACGAAGGCGCGCACGCCGTGCAGGATGCCCCACAGGTTGACCCGCAGGGTCCACTCGAAGTCGGCGGGCGGGCGCGTCCACATCCGCCCGCCCATGAAGACGCCGGCGTTGTTGCACAGCAGGTGCACGGCGCCCAGTTCGGCGAAGGCACGGTCGGCGAACGCGGCGACCGAGCCCTCGTCGCCGACGTCGACGGCCTGGGTCATGACCCTGACCCCGGCGACCCCGGCAGCCCTGGCGGCTTCGGCGGTCTCGGCCAGGGCCGCGGCGTCGATGTCGGCCAGGGCGAGGTCCATCCCCTCGGCGGCCAGCCGGCACGCCAGCGCGCGCCCGATCCCGCCGCCCGCACCGGTCACCACCGCGACCCGACCGCGGAACTCGCGCATGGCCCCTCCCGTCCGTCCGGCCCTGTCGGCACCCTGCGAAGAAAGCTAGTCTGCTCCCGACTATCCAATCAAGTATCAATTATTCAGGAGAATGGGATGGACTCGCGCATCCTCTCCCCGACCACCGGGGTGATCGTCACCGGCGGGGCGTCCGGCATCGGCGCCGCCTGCGCCCGCGCGCTCGCCGCGGCCGGCCGCCCGGTGGCGCTGTGGGACGTCGCCGACGCCACCGGCCCGGCGGAGGAGATCGCCGCCACCGGGGTGCCCGCCCTGGCCGTCCGGATCGACGTCACCGACTCCGCCGCCTTCCCCGCGGCGATCGAGCGCAGCAGGACCGCGCTCGGCTCCCTCGGCGGGCTGGTACACGCCGCCGGCGTCGCCGGCCCCGCGGCGGTGGGCGACCTCGACGAGGCCACGTGGGACGCGGTGCAGCACGTGAACCTGCGCGCCCAGGCCCTGCTCGTCCAGGCGCTGCTGGCCGACCTGCGCGGCCTGCCGGGCTCGGCGGTCGTCGGCGTCTCCTCGATCGAGGCGTTCCTGGGGCAGATGTTCATCCCCGCCTACTGCGCCTCCAAGGCCGGCCTGCTCGGGCTCACCAGGTCACTCGCCCACCTGCTGGCGGCCGACGGCGTGCGGGTGAACGCGGTGTGCCCCGGCTACGTGGACACGCCCATGCTGCGGGGCCTGGCCCCCGCGGAGATGTTCGGCGAATTCGCCGCCAAGGCGCCGGTCGGGCGGCTGGGCCTGCCCGAGGAGGTCGCCGGGGCGGTCCGGTTCCTGCTGAGCGACGAGGCGTCGTTCGTCACCGGCACCCACCTCACGATCGACGGCGGCGCCAGCGCGGTCGACCGCTGAACCAGCAGGCACACACGAAGGGAACCCCATGCGAGAACTGTCGGGAACGGCCGCCCTGGTGACGGGTGGCGGCAGCGGCATCGGCCTGGCCTGCGCGGCCCGGCTGGCCGCGGACGGCGCGGCGGTCACGATCTGCGGCCGGACCGAGGCGCGGCTGCGCGAGGCGGCCGAGCGGATCGGCGGTGACGTCTCCTACACCGTCGCCGACATCACCGACGAGGAACAGATCGCCGCGGCGGTCGCGGCGGCGGCCGGGCGGGGCCCGCTGCGGGCCGTGGTCGCCGCGGCGGGCGGGTCCACCTCGATCGGCCCGGTGGCCATGCTCGACGCCGCGGCCTGGCGGCAGACCCTGGAGCTCAACGCCACGGGCACCATGCTGACCGTCAAACACGCGGCCCCGGCCCTGGTCCGGGCCGGCGGGGGCGCCATCGTCGCGATCTCCTCGGTCGCCGCGGCCACCACCCACCGCTGGTTCGGCGCCTACGGGGTGTCCAAGGCCGCGGTCGACCACCTGGTCCGGCTCGCCGCCGACGAGCTGGGCGGTGCGGGTGTCCGGGTCAACGGCATCCGGCCCGGGCTGGTCCGCACCGAACTGGTGGCCGGCATCACCGACCCGGGGCCGGTGCTCGACGACTACCTGGCCTGCATGCCGGTCGCCCGGGTCGGCGAGCCGGAAGACATCGCGGCCGCCGCGCGGTTCCTGGCCGGGCCCGAGTCGTCCTGGATCACCGGGCAGGTGCTCGACGTCGACGGCGGGCACCACCTGCGCCGCGGGCCCGACTACTCGGCCCTCTTCGAGCCGATGTTCGGCGCCGCGGCACTGCGCGGGCTGCCGTCCGACGAAACGTAAGCAAGGGGTTGCATCGGTGATGTGACCCGCGTTACGGTGCCGAGCGTCTGCCATCAAATATCAGATATTTCATCTGAGTTATTGAGTAGATGTACGAGTTTTGCCGTACCGATGGGAGCAGCCCTGATGTCACCTGTCCTCCCGCCGCGCCCCGGGGGCCGCTGAGTGGCCGGCGTGCCGGCGCTCACCGGCGGCAGGCTGTCCGGCGCGCTCATCAACACCGGTGAGCTGTTCGCCATCGGGCTCGAAGGGCTCCGCCGCACCTGGGACGTCCGCACCTGGTTCTGGGAGTTCGTCGAGCAGTGCGCGTTCCTGGCCCGGGTCACCGCCCTGCCGGTGATCCTGGTGGCCCTCCCGCTGGGCGCCACGGTGGCCCTCCAGGTCGGCGACCTCGCCGGCCAGCTCGGCGCGCAGTCGGCCACCGGCGGCGCCGTCGTGGTCGGCCTCGTCCGCGAGGTGGCGCCCATCGCGGCGGCGCTGATCATCGCCGGGGCCGGCGGCTCGGCGATGACCTCCGACATGGGCGCCCGCCGGATCCGCGACGAGCTGTCGGCCATGGAGGTCATGGCCGTCAACCCGGTCCACCGGCTGGTCACGCCCCGGATGTGGGCGGCCAGCCTGATCTCCATGATGCTGGCGTCGCTGGTCATCCTGTCCGGCGCGGTGGGCGGGTTCGTCTTCAACGTGCTCCTGCAGGGAGTCACCCCCGGCGCTTACTTCGACGGCGCGCTCGGCCTGCTGCGGGTGTCGGACCTGCTGGTGACGCTCGGCAAGGCGTGGCTGTTCGGCATGATCTCGGCGCTGGTCGCGTGCCACATGGGCATGAAGTGCGAGCAGAGCCCCGTGGGGGTGGGGCGCGCGGTCAACAAGGCGACCGTGGTGGCCTTCATGCTCGTCTTCGCCTTCAACTACGTGATCACCACGATCTACTTCGTCGCCTACCCGCCGAAGATCTGATGTTCGCCGACATCCCGCGCAAGACCGCGCTGCACGTCTCCCGAGGTTCCCGCGCCGCCGCCGAGCGGGTGGCCCAGCCGGCGAGCTGGACGGTGTTCGTCGGCGGTGTGCTGCTGTACTCCGTCCGCGACATCATCTTCCGGTTCAAGTACGCCAAGACCGTCGCCCACCAGGTCAGCGACATCGTCGCCGGCGTCGGCGCCACCGTGATCGGCGGCGGCATGGTCTTCGTGATCTTCACGATGTCGCTGTTCCTGGGGACCGAGGTCGGGCTCCAGGTCTACACCGGGCTCCAGGTCATCGGCGCCGAGAGCTTCATGGGCCTGGTCGGCGCGTTCATCAACGTCCGGGAGATCACCCCGGTGATCGCCGCGGTGGCGCTGGCCGCCCAGTGCGGGTCGGCGTTCACCGCCGAACTCGGCGCGATGCGCATCTCCGAGGAGATCGACGCCCTGGAGGTCATGGGCATCAACTCCTTCACCTACCTGATCTGCACCCGGGTCGTCGCCGCCCTGATCGCCCTGGTCCCGCTGTACCTGATCGCCCTGTTCGCCAGCTTCTTCGCCACCCGGTTCATCAGCACCGTCTTCTTCGACCTGGCCCCCGGCGTGTACGACTACTACTTCCACCTGTACCTGCCGATGATCGACCTGGTCTACAGCGCGATCAAGGTCGGTATCTTCGCCTTCGCCGTCATCGCCATCCACTGCTACTACGGCTACTACGCCACCGGCGGGCCGGTCGGCGTCGGCCGGGCCGCCGGGCAGGCCATCCGGCTGTCGATCATCACGATCGTGACGCTCAACCTGCTGCTGTCCTACGTGTTCTGGGGCCAGGGCGGATCGGTGCGGCTGGCCGGATGAACATCGAGGACATGCCGCTGCGCCGGCGGCTCACGATCTCCCTGGCCACGCTGCTCGCGCTCGCCGCGACCGGCTACGCGCTGATCGCCCGGCCGTTCGCCGCCGAGGGCACCCGGCTGGTCGCCGACTTCGGCACCGCCGGCCAGGGGCTGGGCACCAGCTCCCCGGTCAAGATCCGCGGGGTGACGGTCGGCCGGGTCGACGCGATCGACCTGCTGCCCGACGGGCGCGCCCGGGTCACCCTCCGCATCGACCCCGGGACGCACGTTCCCGACTCGGTCAGCGCGACCGTGGAGCCGGAGTCGGTCTTCGGGCCGAAGTTCGTCGGGCTGGCGCCGGGCCCGCGCGAGGCCACCGGCCCCTACCTCGCCGACGGCGCCCGCATCGCCGTCACCGGCGAGTCCGGCGACCTCAACAGCCTGCTGACCGACGCCGACCGCACCCTGGCCGCCATCGACCCGCAGGACGTGGCGGTGATCGTCGACGCGCTCGGGCAGGGACTCGGCGGGCAGGGCCAGCGGCTGCGCGGCATCGTCGACAGCACCGGCACCCTCGTCGAGGTCGCCCACCGGCGCCGCCGGGAGGCCCAGGTGTTCCTCGCGGACCTCGGCGCGCTGGCCGAGCTCCGCGGCGTCGGCCAGAGCGCCGGCGCGGTCACCGGCGACGCCAACGCACTGATCGCCACGGCGTCGGCCGGGCAGAACCGGCTGCGGCGCACGGCCTCGGGTGTCTCCGCCGTCTCGGCGCTGCTCGCCCACGGGCTCGGCAAGCACGGCGGGAACGCGGGCGAGGGCTTCCGCTCCGCCGAGCGGGCCGCCGCGGTGCTGCGCGCCCAACTCGGCATCGGCGGACCCGCCGTGCGGACCCTGACCGAGTTGCTGCCGTACTACCGCGCGGTCGGCTGGGCCCCCGGTCCGGACGGCACCGGCAAGCACATGCTCGCCGTGCAGATCATGCTGCCCACCGACCCGTGCGAACTGCTCATCGGGCTGTGCCCCTGACCCCCCTGGAAGGACCGTGACCATGGCCGAACGCGCCCGGAGCCGAGGCCGCCGGCGCAGGGCGGGCCTGGCGGGCACCGACCCCCGGATACGCCGGCGGCACTCGTCCCTGCTGCGGACCGTCGCCTTCCTCGCCCTCACCGGAACGCTGACGTTCTTCATCGGAGCGCAGATCGCCCGGCTCGGCTTCGGCGGCGGTTACCAGGTGGTGGCCGCCTTCGACGACGCCAGCGGGTTGCAGGAGGGCGACCAGGTGAAGGTCGCCGGCGCGCCGGTCGGCCGGGTCGACTCGATCAAGGTGCGGGAGGGCCGGGCCGAGGTCCGGATGAGCGTGAACTCCGCGCACCGGCTCCCCCGCGACAGCGAGGCCGCCATCCGCTGGCGCAGCGCGGTCGGCCAGCGGGTGGTCTACCTGGTCCCGGGCACCGCGCCGGAGCGGCTGCGCGACGGTGACCGGATCGCCCGCACCCGTTCCGTGGTCGACATCGGCGAGCTGGTCAACCGGCTCGAACCGCTCACCCGCAGCCTCGACCCCGAGCAGGTGAACCGGATCCTCACCGCCATCTACCTCGCCCTGGACGGCAACGAGGAGAACGTCTCCCGGCTGCTGGTCGACGTGGAACGGCTGTCGTCCACCATCGCGGCGCGGCGCCAGACGCTCGCCACGATGCTGGCCGACTTCTCCACCGTCACCGGCATCATCGCCCGGCGCGACCAGCAGATCGCCAAGATGACCGACGACCTGGTGACCCTGTCGCGGGCGTTCGTCGACAACCGGGCGCTGGTCGACCGCGCCCTGGTCGAGCTGTCGGTCACGCTGCGCACCACGGACCGGGTCGCGGGCCGCAACGCGGCGGAACTGGCCCGGGTGGTCGAGCAGCTCTCGACCGTCCTGGACGGCACCCGCCGCAATCTCGACCCGCTCCGGCAGACCGTCGCGCTGACCGGCCCGAAGTTGCAACGGCTCCACGACCTGTTCGACGAGGGCCAGTTCGTGGTCGGCGCGGTCCCCTGCCTCACCCTCGCCCCCGGGAAGTGCCCGTACCCGATGAAGCTCACCAAGCCCCCCGAGCGCCCCATGACCTCCCCCGCATCCCTGCGGGGGCTGATCGGAGGAGGGACCCAGTGGCCCTGAAGTCCTTCCGGGACCGCGACCCGATCGTCGTCGGGCTGGTCTCCCTCACCGTCCTGGCGGTGGCGCTGGCCGCCGCCTTCTTCACCGGCACGCTCGGCCTGCTGCAGAGCAGGTACACGATGACCGGGGTCTTCGCCGACACCGGCGGGCTGCGCTCCGGGCACCACGTGGTCGTGGCGGGAGTCCAGGTCGGTGAGGTCACCGCCGTCGAGCCCGACTTCGCCCGGGGCGTCGTCCTGGTCACCTGGAAGGTCGACGGCGACGTCGCCCTCGGCCGGGGGACGCGCGCGGAGGTCAGGACCGCCAACATCCTGGGCGGCCGGTTCCTGCGGCTCAGCGGGCCGGTCACCGCACCCCACCTGGCCGACCTGCCGGAACGGGAGCGGCGCGTCCCGCTGGAGCGGACGCAAACCCCGATCACCGTCAACGACGTCCTGACGGCGGGCACCCGGTCGCTGTCCCGGCTGGACACCGCGACGATCAACAAGGTCATCGACCAGCTCGGCGGCGTCTCCGCCGCCACCCGGGAGCGGCTGCGCCGGGCCTTCTCCGACCTCGCCGCGCTGGGCGAGACCATCGACGCGAGCAGCCCCCGCATCAAGCGCCTGATCGCCGACGGCGACCAGGTGCTGCGGACGGTCAACGCCAAGGACCGGCAGCTGTCCGCCCTGGCGCGCAACGTCCAGACCCTGCTGGACGAGCTGCGCGACCGCCAGGCCGAGCTGTCGGTGCTGCTCGGCAGCGGCAGCGACGCCGTCACCCGCATCTCCGAGCTGATCTCCACCAAGCAGGCCGAGCTGATCGCGATCATCGACGACCTGGGCGGAACCGTGCGCACCCTCTCCCCGCAGCTCGACGACATCAACACCACGCTGGCCTGGCTGGGACCGACCCTGACCGTGTTCAACTCCAGCAACTCCCACGGCCCCTGGGTCGACGCGATCGGCGGCCAACTCGGCCCGCTGGCGGCCGAGGATGTGGCCCGGTTCGCGGAGATGCTGCGGCAGGGGGGCCGATGAGGACCGCCGAGCGGATCGGCGCGGCCCTCCTCGCCGCGCTCCTGATCGTCCCGGCGGCCGCCTGCTCGGTGCCGAGCGGCGGCGCGGGCGGGTTCCGGCTCACCGTGTACTTCGCCAAGACCCCGGCGCTGTACGAGGAGTCGCGGGTGAAGCTGATGGGCGCCGACGTGGGCGGCATCGAACGGATCCGCACCGCGGGCGACCGGGTCCGCGTCGACCTGCGGCTGGACGGCGACGTGCCGGTGCCCCGGGACGTGCGGGCCACGATCGCCGCGGCAAGCGCGATCGGCGAGCGCAGCGTCATCCTCCACCCGCCCTGGAAGCCGGGAATGCCCCGGGCCGTCTCGGGTGCGGTCATCCCGATCGAACGCACCGAACCGGCGGTCGAGATCGACGAGGCGCTGACCGCCTTCACCCGGCTGGCCGAATCGGTCGACCCCGGCAAGATCAGCGGTCTGGTGCACGCCGGCGCGGACCTGCTGGACGGCAACGGCAAGGACGTCAACCACGCGCTGGCCACCACCGCCCGCCTGTCGCGGGACCTGGCGGGCGAGGACGAGCGGCTGGTGTCCCTGGCCGGGAACCTGCGGGACCTGTCGGCCTCCCTCAACCGCCGGGACGACCGGCTCACCCGGCTGATCAACGGTTTCGGCGAGACCAGCAGGATGCTCGCCGACGAGCGGACCCGGCTGAAGAACCTCCTCACCGCCCTGGAGGCGGTGATCCGCCAGGGCGACGTCCTGGTCGTCGCCTACCAGGAGAAGCTGCCGGAGACCGTGGCCCGGACCTCGGAGCTGCTGATGACCCTGAAGGCCAACAGCGCCGCGATCGCCGAGGCCGTCGCCGGCCTGTCCCGGTTCACCGACCTGGCCCTGAACAGCTGGGACCGCAAGAACAACGTCGTCGCCATCCGGGTGCAGCTCAACGCCACCCTGCGGATCTGGCTGCAACCGATCTTCGACCTGATGGGCTGGGGCCGGGTGCCCTGCCTCGACAAGCCGATCGGCAACTGCCCGCCGACGATCGAGCGGAGGGGCCGGCCGTGAAAAGGCTGATCGTGCTGGTGATCGTGCTGGCGATTCTGCCGGTGGCGGCCGGCTGCTCGTTCCAGACGCTCGGTGCCCCCAAAGGCGACATGACCCTCGTCGCCGTCTTCGACGACGTGCAGAACCTGGTGGACGGGCACTCGGTGCAGCTGTCGGACGTGACGGTCGGCACGGTCACCGGCATCCGGCTGGAGGGGTACCGGGCCCGCGTCACCATGTCCATCGCCGACGGCCGCCGCATCCCCGCCGGCACCGGCGCCACCATCGCCAAGACCTCGCTGCTCGGTGAGAACTACATCCGGCTGGACCCGCCGCGGGGCGTCGACACCGGCCGGGGCCCGTTCCTGGCGGACGGCTCCCGGATCACGCGCACCTCCGTCCAGCCCGACCTGGAGCGGATCAGCGAGCGGGTCGGGCCCGTCCTGGCCGCCCTCGGCGGCCAGGACCTCGGGGAGGCCGTGTCCGGGCTGGCCACCGGGCTGGCGGGTCAGGGGCCCCGGCTACACACGATCATCGAGCGGGCCACCGAGATCTCCCGTGCCTACGCCGCGGCGAGCGACGACCTGGTCAAGGTCATCGACGGCATGGGCCGGCTGAGCCGTTCCCTGGCCGCGCACGGCGCCGAACTCGACCGGCTGCCGGGTTCGGTCCGGCTGGCCACCGAACGGGTGCGCAAGGACCGGGCCGAGCTCAAGCGGGCGCTGGCGGACCTGGTCGCGCTGAGCGACACCGTCAACGGCCGGATCCAGGAGCGGCACGGGGAGCGGATGCGGGCGCTGCTGCTGCGGCTGGACGCCGTCCTCACCGCGATGGTCCGGGGCAAGGACCAGCTCAAGGCGTTCTCCGACGCGCTGCTGACCAACTTCGCCCAGGCCCCGTCGATGACGCACGCGGGCCAGGGGCTCATCCACGTGTGGCTCGGCGGCTTCCTGCCCGCCGACCGGGAGCGGCCACCCGGGAACACCTGGCAAGACCTCCAGCGGCTCATGAAGCCGAGATGACGGGACGCCATGAAACCTCGCATCGTGCTCAACCTGGTCGCCTTCGCCGTGCTGGGCGCGGTCATGATGGTGTGGGCGCTGAGCACCCTCGTCACCATCGACGTCCTGGAACGGCCGGTCCGGGTGCAGGCCGAGTTCGCCTCCTCCCCCGGCCTGCGCACGGACCTGGAGGTCGACTACCTCGGCGTGCGGGTCGGCGAGGTCGGCGACGTCCGGCTGGCCCCCGGCCGGGTGGTGGTCGACCTCGACCTGGACCGGGGCGCCTCCGTCCCGAGCAACGCCGTCGCCCGGGTGCTGCGCAAGTCCGCGGTCGGTGAGCCGTACGTGGAGCTGTCCCCGCCCGCCACGGGTCCGCGGGGCCGCCCGCTGCGCGCCGGCGACGTGATCCCGCTGAGCCGCACCTCCGTCACCGTGGAGTACAAGCGGCTGTTCGAGAGCGCGGGCGGGCTGCTGCGGGCCGTGCCGCCCGAGGACGTGCGGGTGCTGACCCGCGAGCTGGCGGCCGGGCTCGAAGGCCGCGGCCAGGGGCTGCACGACACCGTCGCGGACCTGCACCGGCTGACCGGGACGCTGGCCGACAACGCCGATGTGCTGGACGCCCTGGCGGTGCAGCTCACCCAGCTGACCGGGACGCTGGCCGGCTCGGGGCCGCAGCTGGCGGCCGGGGTGAACGACCTGGCGGCCTTCACCGGCACGCTGCGCGGCTCCCGCAGGGAACTGAACGGGATCCTGGAGCGCTCGCCGGGGTTCCTGGACCGGATGAACGCCCTGCTGCGGGACTCCCGGCCCGGGATGAGCTGCCTGCTCACCGCGATGGGCTCGCGCGGCGCCCCGGTGTTCACCGGCCGCACGTCCGCCGAGCTGACGCGCGCCCTCAGCCGGTTCCACCACCAGTTCCCGGAGCTGGCCGACAAGGTCCTGGTCAAGCGACCCGAGGGCGCCTACGCCCGGGTCACGCTGGTGCTCACCGTGGCCGGTCCGGTGCCCAACGCGCAGGAGTACCCGCAGTCCCTGCCGGACCCCGCCGAACCCCCGCTCTACTCCTGTGCCGCCGCCCGGGCGCAGGGCGGCGGGCAGGCGGGCAAGGAGGGCACCGCCGCCGGGCGGGCGCCCGACCGGGTGTTCACCACGATCGCCCCCCGGTCCGCCGACCGCGCCGCCCGGGGGGACGAGCCGGGCACGCCCGGCTGGCTGCCGCTGCTGCCCGTGCTGGTCGCCGGCCTCGTGCTCGCCGGCACCGCCGTCCACACCGTGCGCCGGGTCCGGTCCCGCGCGCCCCGTCGATGAACTGGAGAGATGACCATGCCCACCGAGAGCACCCGCACCGAGCCCGCGGAGAGCACGAAGGCCGAGGAGCTCGAAGCGAGCGCGCCGGCCGAGGAGAACGAAGCGAGCACGGAGGCCGACGCGGGCACGAAGATCGAAGAGAACGACGCGGTTACGGAAGCCGGCGCGAGCACGAAGGGCGACACGAAGGGCGACACGAAGAGCGAAGGGAGCGACGCGGGCGCGCAGGCCGAGGAAGCCGAAGAGGACGCGAAGGCCGGTGAGAGGAAAGCCGGGCGGCGGATCTCCCTCTCGCTCCGCGGGCTCGACCGGCTGACCGCCGCGGCCCTGGTGCTGGTGCTGGCCGCCGCGCTGGCGACCGCGGTGGTGCAGTGGCGCGAGGCGAGCCGGCTGGCCGCCGCCAAGGAGACCGAGCAGCGGGTGCGCACCCGGGCCGCGGAGTTCGGGCAGGCCCTGCTCGCCTACAAGCACACCGACCTGGCCGGTGCGCGGGCCCGGATCCGGGGCCTGACCTCGGCGGACTTCGGTCAGAGCTACGAGACGGCCTTCGCCGGGCTGGCCGGCGTCATCACCAAGTACAAGGCGGACGCCACGGCCACCGTCCGCGACACCTACGTCAACGAGATCGACGGGTCCCGCGCCAAGGCGCTGGTGGTCCTGGACTCGGAGGTGCGCAGCACGGCGGGCGTGCGGCGCGTCGTCGGCACCAAGCTGCTGCTCGAACTCGTCCTGGAGAAGGGCTCCTGGCGGGTCGGCGCGCTGTCCAGCCTGGAGGCCGACAGCGAGACCATGACCGGCCCCGACGGGAAGCCGCAGCAGCCCTCCGGTGCCGACCCGCTGGCGCCGGCCCCGAAACCGAGTCCCTGAATCCGCGGCCACCCCTTGACTGCCGGGCCTGGAAGGAGGATTTTCTAAGTGATTTAGAAAATCCTTCCGAAAAGGAGGGCCCGTGACCGTACCCGAGCTCGCACCCCGCGGCCTGACCGGCCTGCCGATGCCCCGGGACCCCGCGCTCCTGACCGACCCCACCCGCCGCACCCGCCTCACCCGCCGGACCGAGGGCCGGTTCCCCTTCCCCGTCCCCAACGGCTGGTTCATCGTGGCGACCGCCGCGGAACTCGCCCCCGGCGACCTCCGCCCCCTGCACTACTTCGGCCGCGACCTGGTGCTCTTCCGCCAGGCGGACGGGACACCGCGGCTGGTGGACGCCTACTGCCCGCACCTGGGCGCGCACCTGGCCGTGGGCGGCCGGGTGGATGGCGACCGCATCGTGTGCCCCTTCCACGGCTGGGCCTTCGACGGGGAGAGCGGCCGGTGCGTGGACGTGCCCTACGACGAGTCCGACTTCATCCCGCGCCGGGCCGCGCTGCGCGCCTACCCCACCGTCGAGCGCAACCACTTGATCTGGGCCTGGCACCACCTCGAAGGCGGCCCGCCCTTCTACGAGGTGCCGGAGGTGCCCGAGTTCCACGACCCCGGCTGGTCGCCGATCGTGGTCCGCGACTTCGAGATCGCCACCTGCTGCCAGGAGATGGCCGAGAACAACGTGGACCGGGCGCACTTCAAGTACGTCCACGGCACCGACGCGATCCCCGAGGAGGAGTTCCACGTGGACGGCGCCTACAAGCGCGCCGTGGGCAACGGCGGCACGTTCGTCCGCGAGGGCTTCGGCCTGGGCCTGGGCGTGCTGCGGGTGCAGGGCTACACCACGTTCGTGTCGAGCACCACGCCCATCGACACCGACAACGTCCACGTCCGCTGGATCTTCACCTCGCCGCAGGGCCTGGGGCCCGCCGCGGCCGAGGAGGCCGCCGAGGCGTTCTGCGGCGGCATCAGCCAGGACATCCCCATCTGGGAGAACAAGGTCTACCGCGACAAGCCCGTGCTCCGCCCCATGGAGAAGGACATCAGCGAGCACCGGCGCTGGTCCCTGCAGTTCTACTCCCTCGACTCCCTCGACGAGGAGGCGTGATGAGCCGCACCCGCTGGGTCCGGCAGCCCACCACCGAGGACGGGCTCACCAAGTCCGTCCCCGTGCTGCCGTCCCTGGAGGCCGTCTACCTGACCGACCCCGACGCGCTGGCCGAGGTCCTGCCGCCGCCGCTCACCCCGCCGGCCGAGCCTCGCGTGCACGTCCGCATCACCGACATCGACCTGACCTTCGGCGAGTACCGGCACAAGGAACTCGTCGGCTACTTCGCCGTCGACGCCGTGCACGACGGGGACCCCGGCGAGTACCCGCTGCTGATCCCGATCGACATGGAACCCGCGGTGGCGATCAGCCGGGAGCGCTACGGCGAGCCCAAGAAGCTCGCCGACATCGAACTGACCCTCGACGGCGACGCCGTCACCGGGAAGATCACCCGGCAGGGCGTGACGTTCATCGAGATCACCGGCCGGCTCGCCGAGGAGCTGCCGGTGCCCGCCCCGTACCCGGCCCGGCAGTTCTGGTACAAGTTCCTGCCCGCCGTCGCCGGCCCGGGCTTCGACGCCGGGCCGTTGCTCGTCCGGATGGAGCAGGTGCGCAAGCCCGAGTCGGCCCGCCGGGTGGACGGCGAGCTCGTGCTCCGCGACCTGCCGAGCTGCCCGGTGGTGGACCTGCCGGTGCTGGAGACCGTGTCCCTCCAGTGGACCCGCCGGTCCAGCGACAACGCCCCCACGGTGGCCGGCCCCGTCGACCCGGTGGCCTTCGCGCCGTTCGCCCAGGCCCGCTACAGCTGACCGAGGAGGTTCCATGAGCGAGAAGTACGTCCTGATCTCCACCGACAGCCACGCGGGGCTGCCCGCCGAGGGCTACCGCGAGTACGTCGACGCCAAGTACCACCGGATGTTCGACGAGGCCCAGGCCGAGGCCGAGGCGCTGCGGGAGCTCGCCGAGACCGACGACCACCAGAGGTTCCTCCGGGAGTGGAACTCCGAGATCGGCGAGCACGGCGGCATGCGCGGCGCGTGGGACCCCGCGGTGCGCGACAAGGAGATGGACCACGACGGCGTCGCCGCCGAGGTGATCTTCCCC
The DNA here is from genome assembly GCF_003289645.1 of Actinomadura craniellae. GTDB lineage: Bacteria > Actinomycetota > Actinomycetes > Streptosporangiales > Streptosporangiaceae > Actinomadura_D > Actinomadura_D craniellae. The sequence continues at coordinate 273,420 of NZ_QLYX01000002.1, forward strand.
GACGCCGACTCCGCCGGGGTCGGCGGGGTCGCCAAGACCCCCTTCACCGCCGGGCTCGGCTCCACCGGCAGCGACGACGCCGAGATGACGCTGGCCGGCGCCTGGGCGCACAACCGGTGGATCGCCGAGTTCTGCCAGAGCAGCCCCGAGCGCCGGGCCGGGGTGGCCATCGTGCCGCTGCACGACATCGCCGCCGCGGTGCGGATGGTGGAGTGGTCGGCCGACAACGGCCTGCGCGGCGGCATCATGATCCCCACCAAGTGGGGGGCGCTGCCGTCCTACAACGACCCGGTCTACGACCCCGTCTGGGCCGCGGCGGCCGAGACCGGGCTGCCGGTGCACACCCACTCCGGCGTCGGACCGGACCCCGACGACTACGGCGTCACCCCGGGCCTCATCGCGATCTACACCACCGAGGCGTACTGGTGGGCGGCCCGCCCGCTGTGGGCGCTGATCCTGGGCGGCGTCTTCGAGCGCCACCCGGCCCTGAAGTACGTCATCGCCGAGAACGGCGCGTGGTGGACCCCCGACATCATCAGCCGGATGGACTCCAAGTGGGAGGGCGACCACGCCACCCGCAAGTTCGGGCCCGCCGCCTTCCGGTCCGGGCTCGCCATGAAGCCGAGCGAGTACTTCGACCGCAACTGCTGGCTGGCCGCCTCGGTGATGGGCGACGTCGAGATCGAACGGCGCGCGCAGATCGGGGTCGGCAACCTGATGTGGGGCAGTGACTACCCGCACCCGGAGGGGACCTGGCCCCACACCCGGCCTTGGCTGGCCGAGCGGTTCGGGAAGGTGCCGGTGGCGGACACCCGGCGCATCCTCGGGCTGACCGCCGCCGAGGTCTACGGCTTCGACCTGGCGCCGCTGGAACCCCATGTCCAGCGGGTCGGACCCACGCTGGCCGACATCCACGGGACCGCCGGATGAGCGGCCCCCTCACCGATTTCGCCGGGCGGGTCGCCGTCGTCACCGGCGGCGCTTCGGGCATCGGCCGCGCGCTGGGCGCCGAGTTCGCCCGCGCCGGGGCCCGGGTGGTGCTGGCCGACGTGGAGCGGGACCGCCTGGCCGGGACGGTCCGCGAGCTCGCCCCGGCCGGTGAGGTCACCGGGCTGTTCGCGGACGTGACCGCCCCCGCCTCGGTCGGGGAACTGGCCGAGGAGGTCTACCGGCGTTTCGGCGCGGTGCACGTCCTGGTCAACAACGCGGGGGTCGGCGCCCCGGCCGCCAAGGTGTGGGAGACCACGCCCAACGACTGGCGCTGGGTGCACTCGGTGAACGTCCTGGGCGTCGCGCACGGCGTGCAGGCGTTCGTCCCGCGGATGCTGGCCGGCGGCGAGCCGGGGCATGTGGTCGTCACCTCCTCGCACGACGGCGCGGTCAACCCGCTGGCGTCCGCCTCGGTGTACGCGGCGAGCAAGGCCGCCGTCTCGACGCTGACCGAGTGCCTGGCCGTCCAACTCCGGGAGTGCGGCGCCCCGATCGGGGTGTCGCTGTTCCTGCCGGCCGGCGGGCTGCTGGACACCGGGCTGTGGACCGCCGAGCGCAACCGCCCGGCGGAGCTGGCCCGGGAACGGCCGCGCGACACCCCCGCGATCACCGTGGCCACGCTGGTGGAGGCCGCTGCCGCGCAGGGCCGGGAACTGCCGGTACAGCCGCTCGACGAGCTGGCCGCGAGCGTGCTGGAGGGCATCCGGGCCGGCGCGTACTGCATCACCGCCGACCCGGCCGGCGCCGCCGAGATGCTGCGGCGGCGCGCGGACCGGCTGGGCCGGGCCGAGGTCCCGACGCTGGTGGAGGCACATGGCATCCTGAGCTGATCGGAAACCGGCCGAACAGGGGGAAAGCGTGATCCAGGAGGAGAGCCCGACCGCGGGGTCCGCTCCCCGCCGGCCCGGCCGCAGCGGCCGGGCCGGCCGGCCGGCGCGCATCGACCGGGCGGCCATCGCCCGGGTCGCCGGCGAGCTTCCGCTGGAGGAGGTCACCATGCGCTCGGTGGCGGAGCGGCTCGGGGTGAGCGTGCCCGCCCTCTACCACCATGTCGGGGGGCGCGACGACCTCCTCCGGCTGGCGGCCGAGCAGTCGGCCCTGCGGCTAACGCTGCCGCGGGACGCGGGCCAGCACTGGGCCGTGTGGTGCTACGAGTGGGCCGACTACATCCGGCGCGCCTTCGTCGCCGACCCGGAGCTACTCAAGCAGTACGTCGACGGGGCGCTGGGCATGGAGGTCATGGCCGAGCACATCGACACCGCGATCGGGCCGTGCGTGCGGCAGGGCTTCTCCGGGCCCGCGGCCCTCGCGCTCTACGAGTTGGTCTCCGAGTGCGCGCTGGGCGCCGCCATCTCCGAGATCCGGTCCGGCCGCTTCGAGCGGGACGGGCGGCCCATGGACGTGGAGCTGCGCCGGCTGCTGGCCCGGCGGGACCCCCCGGCGCTGCCGTACCTGCGCCGGCTGCTGGCCGCCGGGCCGATCGCCCTGCCCTCGTTCACCGAACGCATCACGACCGTCCTGGCCGGGGTCGCCGCGCGCCGCGGCGAGGACCCGGCCGACGTCATCCACCGCATCACCGCCACGGACCCCCCGGACTGACCCGCACGAGCAGGGAGTCGCCCAGCATGAACCCGGCCCGAGGCTCCGGCGCCGTCGCCGACCTCTTCACCGGCATCCTCGCCGAGGAACCCGCCGCGGAGGCGATCGTCGACGGAGGGCACCGGCTGACCTTCGAGCGGTGGTGGCGGTCCGCCGGATCGGCGGCCCGGGCGCTGCGGGAACTCGGCGTCGGCCGGGGCGACGTCGTCTGCCTGCTGCTGCCCTCCTCCGCCGAGTTCGCCTGCTGCTACCTGGGCGCCCTGCGGCTGGGCGCGGTCGTGTCGGGGATCAACCCCCGGCTCGGCCCGACGGAGATCGGCCACATCCTGGCCACCGCCGCGCCCAAGGTGGTCGTGACGGCGGGGCCGGGCCTGCCGCCGGGCGCCGGCGGCGCCGCCGTGCGCACCGCCGGGGAGATCCTCACCGGCCCGGCGGACGACGGCTTCGTCGCGGTGCGGGCCGACGACCCCGCGGTCATCGTGTGGACGTCCGGGACCACCGGCCGGCCCAAGGGCGCCTGGTTCGACCACGAGGCGCTCCAGCTGATCGCGCGCAACATCGGCCCGCTGAGCGCCCGGCACGACCGCAAGCTCTCCCCCGTGCCGTTCGCGCACGCCGGGTACATGACCCGGATCTACGACCAGTTGCTGTACCGGTCCGCGCTGGTGCTGACCCCGCCGGTGTGGCGGGCCGAGGACATGCTCGAAACCCTGGCCGCCGAGCGGGTCACCCTCGGCCAGGGGGTGCCGACCCAGTGGGAGAAGCTGATCTCGCTGGACGCCCTCGCCGGCACCGACCTGTCGGCGCTGCGGCTGGTCGCCACCGGCGCGAGCCGGGTGCCGCCGTCCCTGGTCCGGGCGATGCGCGAGCGGCTGGGCTGCCCGGTGGTGGTCCGCTACGCCAGCACCGAGCTGCCGCTGGCCTTCGGCACCGACCCCGGCGACCCGGTGGAGGCGGTCGCCACCACGGTCGGGCGCCCGCTCGGCGACGTCGAGGTGGAGATCCGGGACGAGGCCGGCGCGCCGCTGGGCCCGGGCCGGGCCGGGCGGATCCACCTGCGCTCCCGGGCGGCGATGCGCGGCTACTGGGCGGGCCCGCGCGGCGCCGCCGGGCCCCGGCCCGCGGACCGCTGGATCACCGCCGGGGACGTGGGCTCCCTGGACGCCGACGGGCGGCTGACGATCCTCGGCCGGGCCGACGACGCCTACATCCGCGGCGGGTACAACGTCCACCCCGCGGAGGTGGAGACGGCCCTGCTGCGCCACCCTGCGGTCGCCCGGGTGTCGGTGGTGGGCACGCCCGCCCCGGTGATCGGCGAGATCGGGGTGGCCTTCGTGGTCCCGGCGGCCGGGCGGGCCCCGGCGGCGGAGGAGCTGCGCGACTGGTGCCGGGGCCTGATCGCCGACTACAAGGTGCCCGACCTGGTGGTGTTCGCCGACGACCTGCCGGTGAACACCGTCCACAAGATCGACCGCACCGAGCTGCGGCGGCGGGCCGCGGCGGAGGCGGCGGCCCGCCCGCGCGTCAGCCGTACTCCTTCAGCACCCGGTCACTGATGATCATTTTCTGGATGTCGGCGGTGCCCTCGCCGATCAGCAGCATCGGGGCGTCGCGGTACAGCCGTTCGATCTCGTACTCGGTGGAGTAGGCGTAGCCGCCGTGGATGCGGAAGGCGTCCTCCACGACCTCCTTGCAGTACTCGCTGGCCAGGTACTTGGCCATGCCGGCCTCCAGGTCGTTGCGGTCGCCGGAGTCCTTCACCCGGGCCGCCATCACCGTCATCTGGTGCGCGGCCTCGACCTTGGTCGCCATCTCCGCCAGCCGGAACCGCACCGCCTGGTGCTCGGTGATCGGCCGGCCGAAGGTCTCGCGGCGGCGGGCGTAGCCGACGGCCAGTTCGAGCGCCCGCAGCGCGACCCCGCAGGCGCGCGCCGCCACGTTCACCCGGCCCACCTCGACGCCGTCCATCATCTGGTAGAAGCCCGCGCCGGGGGCGCCGCCGAGGATCTGCCCGGCCGGGATCCGGAACCCGTCGAAGAGCAGTTCGGTGGTGTCGACGCCCTTGTAGCCCATCTTCTGGATCTTGCCGGGGATGGTCAGGCCGGGCGCCACCTCGCCGAAGCCCGGTTCCTTCTCGACCAGGAACGTGGTCATGTTCCGGTGCACCGAGGCGTGCCCCTCGTCGGTCTTGACCAGCACCGCGACCAGGGAGGAGGAGCCGCCGTTGGTGAGCCACATCTTCTGGCCGTCGATGACGTACTCGTCCCCGTCCCGGACCGCCCGGGTGCGGATCGCCGCCACGTCCGAGCCGCAGCCCGGCTCCGACATGGAGAACGCGCCCCGGAGCCCGCCGGCCGCCATCCGCGGCAGGTGCCGGGCGCGCTGCTCGGCGGTGCCGTGCTGCCGGACCATGTACGCCACGATGAAGTGGGTGTTGACGATGCCCGACAGGCTCATCCAGCCCCGCGACAGTTCCTCGACCACCAGCGCGTAGGTCAGCAGCGACTCCCCCAGCCCGCCGTACTCCTCGGGGATCATCAGCCCGAAGACGCCGAGGTCCCGCAGCCCCGCGACGAGGGCGTCCGGGTAGGCGTCGGCGCGGTCGAGGTCGCCCGCGACCGGCAGCACCTCCTTGTCCACGAAGTCCCTGACGGTGGCCAGGATCTCCCGCTGGGTCCCGCTCAGGCCGTCCGTGCGCGCCAGCCGTCCCATGTGCGCCTCCCTTTTCCGAACCGTGGCGGTTCACATCCTGTCGGCCAGGCGCTCGGCGTGGACGCCGGGCTCCCCGAAACCGGTCTCCAGCAGCCAGGCCCGTTTGAGGTACAGATGGGCCAGTACCTCCCAGGTGAAACCCATGCCGCCGTGTACCTGGACGCAGCACCGCCCGCCGGCGGTCGCGGCGTCGTCAGCGAGGATCTTCGCCGCGGCGACGGCCTCGGCCAGGTCGCCGGCGGCCGGGTCGTCCAGGGTGAGGGCGGCGGTCAGCACCGCCGCCCGGGCCAGGTCCACCCGCACCAGCGACTCGGCGAGCAGGTGCTTGACCGCCTGGAACGAGCCGATCACCCGGCCGAACTGCTCCCGCTCCCCGGCGTACCGCACGGCCAGGTCCAGCGCGCCCTGGGCCACCCCGACCTGGAGGGCGGCGGTCAGCACCGCCCCCCGGTCCCGCCAGGCCGCGGCCCGGCCCACCGGATCGCCCGCGGGCAGCTCCACGACGTGGGAGACCGGGGTCAGCGGGTCGAGCGGGATCCCCGCAGGGGTCCCGGCGACCTTGCCCGCGGGCAGGGCCCACAGCCCGTCCTCCCCGGCCGCGATCACCTCGTCCGCGGCGGCCAGGTGCTCCACCACCTGGACCGGGGCGGTCCGGTCCGCCCAGGTGACGACGGTGGCGCCGGTGGCCGCGCCCGGGCGGCCGAGCAGCGCCGCGGCCAGGTAGGTGGCCACCAGCGGGCCGGGGACCAGCGCCCGGCCCAGTTCCTCGAACACCAGGACGGCCTCGGCCGCGCCGAGCTCCATCCCGCCGTCGGACTCGGGCACCTCCAGGCCGAACACCCCCAGGTCGGCGAGGGCCCGCCACGCCCCGCGGTCCAGGTCCGGGGAGTCGGCCGCGGCGCGCAGCCGGTCGGCGGTCCAGGCGTCCCGCAGGAAGGCGCGCAGGCCGTCGCGCAGGTCGCGCTGGTCGGTGCTCAGGGTGAGGTCCACCGCGGCTCCTTCGGCAGGCCGAGGACGCGCTCGGCGAGGATGTTCTTCTGGATCTGCGAGGTGCCGGCGGCGATGGTGAAGGAGAGGGTGTTGACCCGGTCCTCCACCAGCCGGCCGTTACCGGCCCCCGGCAGGTCGCTCATCGCCAGGGACGCCCGGCCCAGGACGCGGGCGGCCAGGTCGCCGATCCGCTGCCGGCTCTCGGTGAAGCGCAGCTTGAACACCGACGCCCCCTGGACGGGGACCATGCCCGCCGCCGCCTCCGAGACGTTCTTCCTGGCCAGCGCCCACAGCCCGGTCACCTCGGCGGCCAGCCGGCCGACCTCGCGGCGCAGCCCCGGGTCGTCCCACAGCGTGCCGCCGGCCGTCCCGGTCGCCCGGGCGAGCCGCGCGACCTCCGCCAGGATGTTGCGGGACTCGATGACGTCCCCGATGAAGGCGGTGCCGCGCTCGAAGGAGAAGGTGACCATGGCCACCCGCCAGCCGTCGTTCTCGGCGCCGACCCGGTCGGCCACCGGAACGCGCACGTCGTCGAGGATCAGCTCGCTGAACTCGCTGCTGCCCACCACGGTGCGCAGCGGGCGCACCCGGACGCCCGGCGCGTCCATCGGCAGGATCAGCCAGGTGATGCCCCGGTGCCGCGGCGCGGCGGGATCGGTGCGCACCAGCAGTTCGCAGTGGTCGGCGACCTCGGCGTGCGAGGTCCACACCTTCGCCCCGTTGACGACGTAGTGGTCGCCGTCGCGCACCGCCGTGGTGCGCAGCGCGGCCAGGTCGGAGCCCGCGTCCGGCTCGGAGAAGCCCTGGCACCAGACCTCCTCGCCGCGCAGGATGCGGGGCAGGTGCCGGGCCCGCTGCTCGTCGGTGCCCGCCACGATGAGGGTGGGGCCGGCGTGCAGCAGCCCGACGAAGTTGGCGCCGACGTAGGGGGCGCGGGCCCGGGCCGTCTCCTCCAGGAAGATCAGCTGTTCCGTCGGGGAGGCGCCGAGCCCGCCGTGCTCGGCGGGCCAGTCCACCCCGGCGTACCCGGCGGCGTGCAGCCGTGCCTGCCAGGCGGTGTCGTAGGCGCGGCGGGCCGGCCAGTCGTCGCGGTCGGGGGCGGGGGGCAGCTGGGGCAGGGTTTCGGCGAGCCAGGCCCGCAGCCGGTCCCGGAAGGCCAGTTCCTCGTCGCTGTAGCGCAGGTCCACGATGGTTCCCGTTCAGTGGCTCGTACCGGACGCCGGGCGGGGTGCCACGCCGCTCACCAGCCCCGGAAGGTCGGCTCGCGGCGCTCGACGAAGGCCCGGACGCCCTCCTGGCCGTCGTCGCCGGACATGTTGATCTCCACGGCCATGGCCTCCTCGGCGAAGGACGTCGCCCGGTCGCCGTCCAGCGCCCGGTTGATCAGGCGCTTGCCCAGGCCGAGTGCGACCGTGGGCCCCCGGGCGAGCCGTTCCGCCCACTGCCCGGCGACCTCCGGCAGCTCCGCGGCGGGGACCACCCGGTTGACCAGGCCCATGTCCCGGGCGTCCGCGGCGCTCACCGAGTCGCCGAAGAAGACCAGTTCCTTGGCCCGTTGCGGGCCGACGAGCCGGGTCAGCAGGTAGGCCCCGCCGCCGTCCACCACCAGCCCGCGCCGGACGAAGACCTCGACGAACTTCGCCGAGTCGGCGGCCAGCACCAGGTCGCAGGCCAGGGCCAGGTGGACGCCGATGCCCGCGGCGGTGCCGTTGACCGCCGCGATCACGGGCTTGTCGCAGTCCTGGACGGCGGCGATCAGCCGCTGCGCGCCGCCGGCGATGGTGCGGGCGATCGACCCGGCGGGCCGCTCCGGGGCGCCTTCGGGCCCCGGCCGGTCCGCCGCGGCGGGCGCGCCGAGGTCGGCGCCGGTGCAGAAGTGCCGGTCCCCCGTGGCGGTGAGCAGGATCGCGCGGACCCGCAGGTCTCCGCTCGCCTCGCCCAGCAGGTCGATGATCCGCTCGCGCTGGTCCGCGGTGAGGGCGTTGCCGGTCCGCGGCCGGTTGAGCGTCAGCCGGCCGACTCCTTCGGGGGTGATCTCCCATCGCAGGTCCTCGGTCACGCGCCACCTCTGTTCCCGACACTGGCATTCGCAGAATGTAGATTGTATAAAACATTATCATTGCGGGTCACGGACCGGAGGCAGGGGAGCGCGTGAACGACAAGGTCTACATCCACGAGTTCATCCACATCACCAAGCAGAACCGCGCCCGCTACATGCACCACATGACCGCCAACTGGAGCCCCATCGGCCAGGAGCAGCGCGGGCAGCTCTGCTACGGCGTGTGGGGCCTGGTCGGGTCGACCGGCCCCTGGCCCCAGGTGGTCAACATCTGGGAGGAGGACGGCTTCGCCGGGCTGGCCTCCTCCTTCCGCCTGGAGCTGGGCAACGCCGGCCTCCAGGACCCGGCGCTGGCCAAGTGGTGGGCGGCCGCCGCCGACCTGCGCTCGGGCGGCGTCGACCGCATCCTCGTCCCGCACCCCGGCACCCGCACCATCGAGGAGCTGTGCAAGGACGGGGTGCGCGGCGAGGTCTACGCGCACGAGCTGGTCCGGGTGTCCCCCGGCGGCGCGCGGCGGTTCCTGGACGCCGCGATGGAGGACGCCGCCGCGGGCCGCGACCGGCACGGCTGGCAGCTGGTCGGCGCCTGGTCCACGGCCATGCGCAACGACCAGGAGTGCGTCCTGCTGTGGGCGATCCCGACCTGGGAGGACTGGGCCGGGGTCGAGGCCGACGAGGCTCAGGGCCGGTCGCGGCTGCTGGACCGGTCGGCGGTGATGGTCCGGGACCGCGAGCGGGTACTGCTGGCCGACGCCCCGCTCTGCCCGTTCAAGACCGGGCGGCAGCCCTCCCGGGACGACCGGACCGACTGGGTGGACTGACCCGGCCCGCTCACACGCCCACGATCGACACGAAGCTCACCATCTCCCCCGGGTAACCGCCCAGGTTGTGGGTGAGCGCCAGGGAGCGGGAGCCGTAGGTGGAGATCCGGCGCTCGTCGGGCGCCTCCCCGCGCAGCTGGAGCCACGCCTCGAACATCATGCGCAACCCCGAGGCGCCCACCGGGTGGCCGCAGGCCTTCAGCCCGCCGTCCGGGTTGACCGGCAGCGCGCCGTCGAGATCGTAGCCGCCGGCCAGGACCTCCTTCCACGCCTGGCCCCGCTCGGCGAAGCCCAGGTCCTCCAGCAGGACGAGCTCGGTGGGGGTGAAGCAGTCGTGGACCTCGGCCATGGCCAGTTCGTCCCGCGGCGAGGTGACGCCCGCCTGCGCGTAGGCGTCCGCCGCCGACGCCGCCACCTCCGGGAAGGTGGTGTAGTCGTAGGCCGGGTCGGTCAGGCCACCGCCGTCCCCGGCCACGAAGGACAGCGCCTTGATGTACAGCGGCCGGTCGGTGTACCGGTGCGCGTCCTCGGCCCGCACCACGATCGCCGCGGCCGAGCCGTCGGCGACGCCCGCGCAGTCGAACACCGACAGCCCGCCGGCCACCGCCGGCATCGCGCACAGCCGCTCGACCGACATCTCCCGGCGGAACTGGGCGCGCGGGTTGCGGGCCCCGTTGGCGTGGTTCTTGGCCGCGATGCGGGCCAGTACGGTCCGCATCTCCTGCTCGGACACCCCGTACCGGTCGGCGTAGGCGGGGGCGACCATCGAGAACATCGCCGCCGCGGTGAGCGTGCGCGCGGTGCCGTCACCGGGGATCGGGAAGGCGTTCAGCCCCTGGTACCCCGAGTCCTTGACCTTCTCCACCCCGACCGCCATCGCCATGTCGTAGGCGCCGCTGGCGACGGCGTAGGCGGCCTGCCGCAGCGCCTCCGACCCGGTGGCGCAGAAGTTCTCCACCCGGGTCACCGGCTTGTCCCGCAGCCGCAGCGGGCGGGACAGGGTGAGGCCGCTCATGCCGGACTGGGCGGTGCCCAGCCAGTAGGCGTCGACCTGCTCCTTGTCCACGCCGGCCGAGGCGAACGCGTCCCCGGTCGCGGCGAGCAGCAGCTCGTCGACGCCCTTGTCCCAGTGCTCGGTGAACCGGGTGCAGCCCATCCCCACGATCGCCACCCGGTCCTTGATGCCGTGCGAACCCATCTCAGCGCTCCGTTCCGCCGCGAACCGGCCGGGCCTTCCAGAAGTAGTTGTGGATCCCGTCGGCGGTGAACAGCCGGCGGAAGGTCGGTTCCACCCGGTCGCCGACCGCCACCTCGGCGGCGTCGACGTCGGTCAGCTCGACGGGCAGCCGCCCGCCGCCGTCGAAGTCGACCACCGCGAACACCATCGGCGGGCTCGGCGAGTAGGCCAGCCGGTCCACGGTGAACGCGGCGATCGTGCCGGCGACGTCGGCCATCGGGCGAGGCGCGCCGGGCGGGCCGGCGAACCCGTACTTCCAGTCGGCGTTGCGGCTCGCCGCCGACGACGACGGCCGGGCCGGTTCCGGGCGGCGCGGCGGCTCCACCCGCAGCAGCCCCCGCCAGGCGAGGTAGGCGCCGTAGGAGACCGGCGCCCCGGCGGCGGCCTGCTCGGCGACCGGGGCGGCGGGGCGGTACTCCGCGAGCGCCGCGGTGGCGCGCAGGACGATCGCGTCGGCGCCGTCGGACAGCGTCAGCAGCACCAGGTGGTCGCCGGGCGCCGCCGTCTCCAGGGCGGCGGCCAGCAGCATCGCGGGCTGGGCCGCCCCGGTGTTGCCCACGGTGGCGTGCAGCCGGTCGGCCACCCGCCCGGCGGGGACCCCCGAGCCCGCGGCGACCGTCCGGGCGGCCCGGGCGTGCGTTCCCGCCACGATCAGCCGGGCGACGTCCTCGGTCGCGACGCCGGCCTCGGCCAGCGCGAGCTTGAGGGCCTCGGCGCCCAGCCGCGCGTAGACGACCTCGCCGAACCGCTCCTCCCAGCGCCGGGAGGCCGGCTTGCCGGGCACCCGCCACCGGTCGGTGAACTCCTCGGTCAGCGAGACCCAGGCGGCCACCTCGGCCAGCACCGGCCCGTCGGCGGCGGAGCCGACCACGAGCGCGGCCGCGCCGTCGCCGCCCTCGGCCTCGTCCGGCCCGCCGGGCAGGCCCGCGCGCAGGTCGGCGGCGACGGCCAGCGCGGTGCCGGGGCCGGTCAGCGCCGCCCGCAGCGCGCCGAGCGCGCTGCGGACCGAGCCGACCGCGTCGTAGGCGGCCGCGTCCCGGTCCAGGCGCAGCGCCGCGTGCACCGCGGTCGCGTTGGTCTTGTCGAGGTAGGCCGGTTCCGCGGTGGCGAACCACAGCGACCGGACGCCGGCCGGCCGGGCGCGCAGCGCGGCGCGGGCGGCGGCCACGCCCATGGTCGTGGTGTCCTCGTCGTAGGAGGCCACCGTCCGGGTTCCCGTGCCGCCGCCGGTGCCGGCGACCGGTGCGATCTGCGCGCGGTCCAGCCGGTGGTGCGGCAGGTGGACACCCCAGCCGAGGATTCCATGCATGGGTCATATCCTAAGTGCAGATTGAATCTTTTATTCAATCTACATTTAGGATGGCGGTATGCGACTGGGTGACATCGGTAACACGGCCGCCGCGATCCACGGCAAGCCGCTGGACGGGATCCGCGTCCTGGCGCTCGAACAGATGCAGGCACTCCCCTACGCGACACAGCTGCTCGGCCGGCTGGGCGCCGACGTGGTCAAGGTCGAGCCGCCCCGCGGCGGCGACTCCGGGCGCGGCGCCCTGCCCGCCATGACCGACCCCGAGGGCCGCCGGGTGGGCGCCACCTACCTGCGCAACAACCTCGGCAAGCGCAGCGTCTGCATCGACCTCAAGGACCCGCGCGGGCGCGACCTGGTGCTCCGGCTGGCCCCGCGCTTCGACGTGATCGCCGAGAACTCCAAGGCCGGCGCCATGGCCCGGCTCGGCCTGGGATACGACGACGTCGCCGCCGTCCACCCCGCCGCGATCTACCTGTCGGTGTCCGGCTTCGGCAACCGGGCCGACAGCCCCTACCGCAACTGGCCCGCCTTCGCGCCGGTCGTCGAGGCGATGTCGGGCATCTACGAGATGAAGCGGGCGGGCGACGCCCCGCCGACCGTGGCGCCCGTCGGCGCGCTCGGCGACATCGGGGCCGCCCTGTTCGCGACCATCGGCGTCCTGGCCGCGCTGCGGCACCGCGACACCACCGGGCGGGGGCAGCACGTCGACATCGCGATGCTCGACGCGCTCATCTCGATGACCGACATCGTGACGAACTTCTGGTCGATGGGGCTGCGCGGCGGGAACGTCGGCCCGCTCATCATGCACGGCTTCCGCGCCGCGGACGGCTGGTTCGTCCTCCAGGTCGCCCGCGAGGCCCACTTCGCCCGGCTGGCCGAGGTCGTCGGCCGGCCCGAGTGGGTCGGCGACGAGCGCTTCGCCACCCGGCAGGGCTGGGTGGACCACCTGGAGGACGTGCTGCGCCCGGCGATCGAGGGCTGGGCCGCCGGCAAGGGCAAGACCGAGGCGTGCCACGCGCTGGCCGCCGCGGGCCTGGCCGCCGGCCCCTGCCTCGACGCCCCCGACCTCGTCACCGACCCGCACGTGGCGGCACGCGACATGCTCGTGGAGGTGCCGCGCACCGACGGCGTCGAGCAGCCCGTGCTCGTCCCCGGCAACCCGGTCAAGCTCGCCGACATGGCCGAGGGGCCCGAGCGCCGGACGCCCTGGCTCGGCGAGCACAGCGACGAGATCCTGCACGAGGAGCTCGGGCTGGACGCCACGGCCATCGAGCGGCTGCGGGCCGACGGCGTGGTCGCCTAACGCTGCGCCATCCGCCGGATCTGCTCGTGGTCCAGCACCGCGAAGCGGCCCTCCGCCTCGACCGTCACCCGATCCCGCTGGAGCAGCCTGCCGTGCGTGGTGACGCGCCGGTCGCCCCGCTCGACCACCCAGCCCTCGAACACGCAGGGTTCGTGCAGCAGGGTCGGCCGCCGGTAGGTGATCGAGAGGTTCGAGGTGGGGCCCGGAGCGTCCGCGACGACGTTGGCGGCGGCCAGCACGACGTCGAACGTGGCGGCCAGCACCGCGCCGTGGACGCAGCCGGGCGGCCCCTCGTAGGCGATGCCGAACGAACCCCGCAGCACCGCCTTGGGCGGCTCGAAGGAGAGCTCCATCGGCACCGCCAGCGGGTTGTGCCCGCCGATGATCACATCGAACGGCATCCGCCGGGCCATCTCGGCATAGGCCGGCCCGGTCGTGTCCACCTCGGTCAGCGGGTTGCGCGGCGGGATCGGGTCGGGCACGTGCCGTTCGAGCAGCTCCGCGACGGTCTCCAGGGTGTGGGCGGCCGCGGCGGTCGTCTCGGGCGGCGCGGTCGTGGTGGTGGTCAGCTCGACCAGCCGCCGAACGGCGGCGGCGAGCCGGGCCGATTCCGCGGAGCGGCCGTCCAGGGAGGGATGCTGACTCATGGTGATCAACCTTTCGGGCGGGGACGCGCCCCGGTCGGCCCGGAGCGATGCCTCATTACAATGCTTCAGGTTCCGTCACGGGGAAGGCACTCGATTCGCATGGCCCAACGCAATCTGCGCGACCAGCGCCGGGAACTGCGCCGGGAGCTCGGCCGGGACCAGGTTCTCGACGCGGCGGAGCAGATCTTCGCCCGCAAGGGCTTCCACGACTCCTCGCTGCGCGAGATCGCCGAGCTGGCGGAGTTCTCCGTCGGGTCGGTCTACGGCCTGTTCCCCGGCAAGGACGACATCTACCGGGCGATGTTCCGCCGCCGCGGCGCCGAGTTCCTGCCCGGCATGCGCGCGGTGCTCGCCTCCTCCGCCCCGCCCCGGCGGCGGCTGCTGGACCTCGCCGACTGGCAGGTCGACTTCTTCCTGCGGCACCCGCACTTCGGCCGGCTGGTGCTGCGCGGCGGGTCGGTCGCCCCGCCGCTGGCCGAGCCCCCCGGCGACGCCGAGATGGTCGAGAACTTCCGCGAGGCGCAGCGCATGCAGGCCGAGCTGTTCCGGCTCGGGCAGCAGGCCGGCGAGCTGCGCCCGGGCCCGCCGCAGGTGCTGGCCCGGATGTTCTCCGGGCTGGTCAGCGCCTACCAGACGGCCGAACTGGAGGGGACGCCCGAGCAGATGCCGCGGGCCGAGTTCCACGCGGTGCTGGAGGCGGCGTTCCTGGCCCCCGCGGGCTGAGCTCACAGCCGGCGGCCCGTCCGGAACGGCGGGGGCACCCAGTCCGGCTCGCGCCGCTCCGCGAAGGCCCGGGCGCCCTCGCGCATCTCGGCGTTGTACAGCAGGGCATCGAAGGTCATCCGGTCGACCCGGTCGTAGTTGTCGTTGACGATCCGCTTGATGTGCAGCCGGGCCTGGGGCGCGGTGCGGCAGATCTGGATCGCGACCCGCTCGGCCTCGGCCAGGACCTCCTCGTCCGGGACGACGCGGCTGAACATGCCCCAGCTCTCGGCCTCCCGGGCGGTCACCGTCCGCCCGGTCAGCAGCATGTCGCGGGCCCGGGCGACGCCGATCTGGGCGGGCAGGTAGGCGGCGTACCCGGTGTCGGCGATGCCCCGGAACAGCTCCGGTGCCCGGACGGTGACGCTCTCGCCGACCACCGAGACGTCCGAGAGCATCGCGATCAGCAGCCCGCCGCCCTGGGCCAGGCCGTTGACCGCCGAGACCACCGGCTTGGGAGACCGCCGGATCGCCTCGAACGGGGTGGAGTCGACGCCCAGCAGGTCCGGGAAGTCCAGCCACCGGTCGGGTTCGCGGCCGCGCAGCTCGCCGCCGGGGATGAACACGTCGCCGGTCCCGGTGATGATCAGGGCGGCCAGGTCGGGATCGCGGTTGACCAGGTCCACCGCCCGGCGCACGCCGAAGTACATGGCGCTGGTCAGCGCGTTGCGCGAGTCGGGCCGGTCCACCACGCACCAGGCCAGCGGCCCGCGCCGGTCGAACCGCAGGTAGGGGGTGCCGAGGTCGTCGCCCGCCAGCCCCACCGGGCCGTCGCCCAGCATGCCGCCCGTCACCGGCGCTCGAAGGTGACGCCGGCGGCCTCGCGGTCCCAGGTCGCCGGTGTGACGCCCTCGTCCCGCAGGATGTTCTTGGTGGTGCGGCCGGTCTGGCTGAGCGGCAGTTCCTCCCGGAACTCGAAGTACCGGGGGACGGCGTAGTACGGCAACTGGTCGACCGCCCACCGGCACAGGGCCTCCGCCGACAGGTCCGCGTCGTCCCGCGGCACCACGGTGACCTTGACGTCGTCCTCGGCGACCTCGCTGGCGACCGCGTGTACGCACACGTCCCTGACGGCGGGATGCTGGTGGAAGACCTTCTCCAGCTCCCAGCTGGAGATGTTCTCGCCGCGCCGGCGCATGTAGTCGGCCTTCCGGTCCACGAAGAACAGGTAGCCGTCCTCGTCGATGCGGCCGATGTCGCCGGTGTGGAACCACAGGTTGCGCCAGGCGGCGACCGTGGCCTCGGGCCGGTTCCAGTAGCCCTCGAACATCACGTGCGGCATGCGCGGCCGGCAGACGATCTCGCCTTCGGCGCCCGGCGGCACCTCCCGGTCGTCGTCGTCGAAGATCTTCACGATGAAGGCCGCGTCGTTGACGATGCCCGCCGAGGCGGGCCGGCCGGGCATGCCGGGCGGCAGCCAGGAGATCAGCGACGCCTCGGTGGTCCCGTAGGCGTTGCTGAAGGTGGTGACGCCGAACCGGGTGCGGTACAGCTCGTCGATCTCCGGCGGCATCGGTGCCCCGGTCAGCAGCCGCAGCGTGGTGTTGGCCTCCGGCCGCCCCGAGCCCCTGGCCCGGGGGTGGTCGTCGGCGCGGGCCACCATGACCGCCAGCGAGCCCAGCAGGGAGGCGATCGTCGCCCCGGTCCGGTCGATCTCCGGCCAGAACCCCGAGACCGAGAACCGCCGCGCCAGCGCCGCCCGGCCGCCCATCAGCAGGGTGCCGGTCAGCATGCAGGAGATCGCGTTGAAGTGGAACAGCGGCAGCGGGCTCCACACCACGTCCTCCGGCCGCCGGCCCCACGAGGACGCGATCTGCCCGGCGATGGACAGGTGGTAGTTGTGGCTCAGCGCGCAGCCCTTGGACGGCCCGGTGGTGCCACCGGTGTAGACGATCGTGCCCAGGTCCTGCGGGCGGACCCGGACGGCCGGGCGGGCGCCGTCGGCCCGCTCCAGGTCGCTCCAGGCGTGTGTGTCGGCCCGGAGCGGCCGGTCCACCGCGGCCGGGTCGCCGACCACCACCAGGTGCCGGACGCTCTCGATGCCGTCCAGGATCTCGGCGGGACGGTCGGCCAGATCCTGCTGGACGATCACCACCGCGGTGGCGGCGTCGGTCAGCTGGTGCGCCAGCAGCAGGCCCTTGAGCGCGGTGTTCACCGGCACCGAGATGGCGCCGAGCTTGTGGATGGCGAACCACGAGAGCACCGCCTCGGGGCCGTTCTCCAGGATCGTGGCCACGGTCGAGCCGTGCCCGACGCCCAGCGCGGCCAGCCCGGCGGCGATGCGGTTCGCCGCGCGGTCGAGCTCGGCCGCGGTGTAGCTCGTGCCGCAGCAGTCGAGGAAGGGGCCGTCGGGGTCGGTCTCCAGCCGCCTGTCCAGCAGGTCCAGCAGCGTCCGCTGCTCGACGTCCACCCAGTCGCCACGGGTCGCCATGGAGCCTCCTCAGCGTTTTTCATACATTATCCAATATGCCAGGACGGGGTAAGTCGGCACCGGCAGGGGGTTGTGCCGCAACTTGAACCGTAGTTCACTTATCTGAACTGATATTCAAGCCGGATGCACGAGCCGCCCACTCCTGGAGCGCCATGAAGGCCGAAGATCTGATCATGATCAGCGTCGACGACCACGTCGTCGAGCCGCCGGACATGTTCGACGACCACATCCCGGCCAAGTACCGGGACTCCGCCCCCAAGATCGTCCGGAACCCCGACGGTTCCGACGTCTGGACCTTCAACGGTTCGATCATCCCCAACATCGGGCTCAACGCCGTGGCCGGCCGGCCCAAGGAGGAGTACGGCATCGAGCCGACCGCCTTCGACGAGATCCGCCCCGGCTGCTACGACATCCACGAGCGGATCAAGGACATGAACGCCGGCGGCATCCTGGCGTCGATGAACTTCCCGTCCTTCCCCGGCTTCAGCGGCCGGCTCTTCGCCGCCACCGAGGACAAGGACCTGGCCCTGGCGGTGCTGCGCGCCTACAACGACTGGCACATCGACGAGTGGGCCGGGACCCACCCCGGCCGGATCATCCCGATGGCCCTGCCGGTGCTGTGGGACGCCGAACTGTGCGCCGCGGAGGTGCGCCGGGTCGCCGCCAAGGGCTGCCACTCGATCACCTTCACCGAGAACCCGCACACCCTCGGCTACCCGAGCTTCCACGACGAGTACTGGGACCCGCTGTGGCGGGCGGTCAGCGACGAGAACGTGGTGGTCTCGATCCACCTCGGCTCGTCGGGCAAGCTGTCGGTCACCGCCCCGGACGCGCCGATCGACGTGATGATCACCCTGCAGCCGATGAACATCTGCCAGGCCGCGGCCGACCTGCTGTGGTCCCGGGTGATCAAGAAGTTCCCGGACATCAGGTTCGCGCTCTCGGAGGGCGGGACCGGCTGGATCCCCTACTTCCTGGACCGGGTCGACCGCACCTATGACATGCACCGCCTGTGGACCGGCCAGGACTTCGGCGGCCGGCTGCCCAGCGAGGTATTCCGCGAGCACTTCCTGACCTGCTTCATCTCCGACCCGGTCGGCGTCCAGCTCCGGCACCTGATCGGGCTGGACAACATCGCCTGGGAGTGCGACTACCCGCACTCGGACTCCTCCTGGCCGAACGCCCCCGAGGAACTGGCCGAGGTCGCCCGGGACGTGCCCGCCGACGAGCTCAACAAGATCACCTACCAGAACGCGATGCGCTGGTACTCCTTCGACCCGTTCGTCGGCGGGCGCACCCCCGAGACCGCCACGGTCGGCGCGCTGCGCGCCGAGGCGGGCGACCACGACGTGAGCATCCGGGCCCGCGACAAGGGCCGCTTCGAGAAGCAGGTCGGCATCGAGATGGGCAAGCTGGTCCAGTCCACCACCGCCTGAGCACCGCCTGAGCCGAGGGAGGGAGCGGAGCGGCCCGCGAGGGACGAGCGGTCCGCGCAGCGACCGAACGAGGTGAGGGCGGCATGGGCACCGCCTGAGCCGAGGGAGGGAGCGGAGTGGCCCGTGAGGGACGAGCGGTCCGCGCAGCGACCGAACGAGGCGAGGGCGGCGACAAACACAGCCTGAGCCGCAAGGACCCGCCGCACCATTGGTGCGGCGGGTCCTTGCGTGCGACCGGTAGGCGGTGCTCAGCCGACGTTCTCGAACATGCCCTTCTTCGTGAACAGGTCCACCACGAGGTCTCCCTGCTTCTCCAGCATGGCGCTGTACTCCTCGGCGGCGCCCTTGGCGTCCCCGCGGCGCACCGCGCGGACGATCGCGGCGGTGCCCTGCTTCTCCACCTTGGCGGCGCCCGGCACCAGCTCGAAGAAGTTGCCGGGCACGATGCCGGTCATCTGCCGCAGCATGCTGCGCAGCCGGGGCGAGTTGGCCGCGTCAACCACGACGCGGTGGAACTCCAGGGTGGTGGTGTGCAGTTCCTCGGCGTCGCCTTCGGCGCCCACGGCCGCGGCCAGGCGCTTCTGCACGGCGGCCAGGCGCTTGGCCAGTGCGGCGCCCTGCCGCTCGGTGGCCCGCTGCACGGCGAAGCCGTAGAACAGCCCGTACAGCGCGTAGTGGTCGTGCACCGCGGCCTCGTCCAGCGCGTTCACGAAGACACCCCGGTGCGGGATGATCGTCACCCAGCTCTCGCGCTCCAGCGCGATCATGGCCTCGCGGACCGGGATGCGGGAGACGCCGAGCGTCTGGGCGATGGCGTCCTGCGGGACGCGCTGTCCCTGGCGGAGAACGCCGTCGAAGATGAGCCGGCGGACGTACAGGCGCACCTGCTCGCCGCTGCTCATTCTGGTCAGGCCCTCGCCGGGCAGCGTCAACACCGGATCATGGGGTGACGCCGCCGCGGCCCCCGCTCCGGCGACTACCGGCGCGGGCAGGTCGGGTACCGCTTCCTGCCTGCGCATCTCTCTCACTTCCTTTGCGCCACATGTCGTTACCGCGCGTGAAAGTATAAAGCATACAATCAGTGGGCTGCACCGGCGCGTAATTGACGGTACCGGTCATCCCGGCAGGTCGAGGCCGAGCAGGCGGATGGCGTTACCTCGGGCGATCTTGTCGATCTGCTCCTGCTCCAGGTGGCCGAACTGCATCGCCGCGGCCTCCCGGGAGCGCGGCCAGGTGCCGTCCTGGTGCGGGTAGTCGGTCTCGAACAGCACGTTGTCCAGGCCCACCTTATCGAGCAGGTCGATGCCCACCGCATCTTTGAAGAAACAGCTGTGCACCTGGCGGAAGTAGTAGGTCGACGGCGGTTCCGGGCAGTTGTCCTGGCCGCGCGACCAGCCCCGGTGGGTCTCCCACACGTCGTCGACCCGCTCCAGCAGGTAGGGGATCCAGCCGATCTGCGCCTCGGCGTACAGCAGTTTGAGGTCGGGGAAGCGGTGCAGCACCCCGGAGAACAGGAAGTCGGTCAGGCTGGCGACGCTGTTGCCGAAGATGATCGTGGCGCCGACCGCCGCGGGCGCGTCGGCCGAGGTCTGGGGGGTCTTGGTGCCCGAGCCGATGTGCATCGCGACCACCGTGCCGGTCTCCTGGCACGCCGCGAAGAAGGGGTCCCAGGCGCGGGAGTGCAGGCTCGGCAGCCCGAGGTAGGCGGGCAGTTCGCTGAAGGCCACCGCGCGGACCCCGCGGGCGGCGTTCCGCCGGACCTCCGCCACGGCGAGGTCGACGTCCCACAGCGGCACGATGCACAGCGGGAGCAGCCGGCCGCCGCCGGAGCCGCACCACTCCTCGACCATCCAGTCGTTGTACGCCTCGACGCAGAGCCGGGCCAGTTCGCGGTCCTCGCCCCACAGGAACATCTGCCCGCAGAAGCGGGGGTAGTTGGGGAAGCACAGCTGGGCCTGCACCCCGTTGAGGTCCATGTCCGCGAGCCGCTCGGCGGGCTGCCAGCAGCCCGGGCGCATGTCGGCGTAGGTGATGCCCTCCAGGGTGACCTCGTCGGCGGGCACGCCGGCCGCGGCGATGTAGCGCTTGAGCTGGGTGCGGCTGTCCTCGTAGAACCACCAGGCCACCTCGGGCCCCGCGGTGCCGGGTTCCTCGCGGTACTTGCCGTCGATCAGCTTGATCTCGCCCGCCGGGGCGTGCACCAGCCGCGGCCCCCGCTCGCGGTACCGGGCCGGCAGCCGGCTGCTCCACAGGTCGGGCGGCTCCACGACGTGCGCGTCCACGTCGATCAGCGGGGGGATCT
The DNA here is from genome assembly GCF_003289645.1 of Actinomadura craniellae. Lineage (GTDB taxonomy): Bacteria > Actinomycetota > Actinomycetes > Streptosporangiales > Streptosporangiaceae > Actinomadura_D > Actinomadura_D craniellae. Next base: position 294,018 of record NZ_QLYX01000002.1, read on the forward strand.
TCGCCAGCCGCTCGCCGAGCACGTCCGCCCGGGTCATCTCGGTCATGGCCGCCACCTTTCGTATATAAGATTCTTTATTTGAATATACCTCGGGGGTGTCCCGGGCGCGACGGTCACGGGGACCCGGTTACAGCAGCCGGCGGGCGGGCTCGCCCACCGGGGCGACGAGGGCGGCGCTCACCATGTCCACGAGATTGGCCGCCACCAGCGGCAGCGCCAGCACGGGCCGCCGGGCCGCCGGGGCGTCCTCCAGCGCGGCCCGGTCGGCCAGGATGTACAGGGCGCCGCGCACCATGCTGACCAGCCGCTCCACGGCCAGGTCGCGGGGCATGTCGTGGGCCATGATCTCCAGCAGGGTGCGGGAGACCCGGGTGAGCGCCGGGTCCACCAGGGTCTGGATCTCCTCGATCGCCAGTTCCGGCTGGTCCAGCGTGGCCGCCCACACCCGGATGCCGGCCCGCTGGCTCGGCCCGAGCGCCAGGTACTCGGCCACCGGGAGCACGATGACCTCGACCAGGCCGCGCACGTCCCGCAGCCGGCCGGTGCGCGCGAGTTCCGCGTACAGCGCGTCGTGGCGCTCCTGCAGCGGGCGCCCGTGCCGCTGGAGGATCGCCCGCACCAGGCCGTCCCGGCGGCCGAAGTGGTAGTGCAGCGCGGCGGTGTTCCGCTGGCCCGCCGCCGTGTTGATCTCGTTCAGCGACGGGCCGTCGATGCCCCGCTCGGCCATCAGCCGCTCGGCGGCGTCGAGGATCCGCTCCCGGTTCTCGACGCCGCGCGGGCTCGACCGGCGCTCGGGCGCCCTGCTGGTGGACACTCAGCCCTCGGCGACGGCCGCGGCGGCCCGCCGCAGCCGCAGCGGGACGAAGGGCTCGGCGGGGACGTCCTCGCCGTAGAACTGCTTGGCCCAGTGCCGGAACTCTGTGATCGGCCCGTCACCCTTGATCAGCAGGGGCTTGTCCACGTAGCGCTTGTGCTCCCAGATCGGGATGTCCTCGTTGATGCCCTTGATGAAGGCGTCGATCATCTTCGTGGCGAAGGGCTCCATGGACTTGGGCATGGTGAAGACCCAGTGCACCCGCACGTGCTCCGCGTCGATCGGGGAGACCGAGGAGATGAAGGACATCACCCCTTTGAGGCGCAGCGCGCCCAGGCCGAGGCCGTAGGAGCGGCGGCTGAAGTCCAGCGCGTAGACCTTCTCCCGCCCCTGGAACTCCTGCCGCTCGGTGACGATCTTCACGAAGCCGTCGTAGTCGACCTCGCCGCCGGGGATGTCCTGCGTGCCGTGCACGTACCGGAAGTGCACGTAGTCGGCGTTGTTCTCGGCCATCTCCTGGCAGCAGGTCGCGATCTCCAGCAGGTGGTGGACGGGCGCGGTCCACTCGTCGTCGTCGAACTCCGGCATCTGCGGGAACTCGATGAACGGCGCGGCCCCGCCCAGGTGGTGCCAGGCGAAGATCAGCCCGTACTGCTCGTGCACCGGGTAGGCGCGGATCCGGGCCTGCTCGGAGATGGCGGCGTCGCTGTAGGGCACCTCCAGGCACCTGCCGGTCACGCCGTCGAAGCGCCACGCGTGGAAGGGGCATTCCAGCAGCGGGCCCGCCACCACGCCGCCGTGCGCCAGGTTCGCGCCCAGGTGCGGGCAGTAGGCGTCGACGACGCGGGCCTCGCCGTCCGCGGTGCGGTAGAGCGCCAGGTCCTTGCCGAAGTAGTGGATCGGGCGCACCTGGCCGGGTTCCAGCTCGTCGCTGCGCGAGACGGCGAACCACCCGTTGGGGATCGGGAACGGGAAGCGTCCCATGGGTCCTCCAGAGCAGGGAGTAAAGAACTCTCTTTATATACAAAATACCATCTATGACCCCGAGCGGGCCACATCCGAGCACAGGCCGTACAGAATCCTATTCTGATATATTCTATATAATATAGTTAGGAGATCCCATGCGCGTTCTCAACGGAGTCGACGAGGTCCGCGCCGCCGTCGGCGAGCACCTCGGCTACAGCGACTACCGCCCCGTCACCCAGCGGGACATCGACGACTTCGCCCGGCTCACCGGCGACGACCAGTGGATCCACGTGGACGTCGAGCGGGCCGGGGCGGGGCCGTTCGGCGGCACCATCGCGCACGGCCTGCTCACCCTGTCGCTCGGCCCGAGGCTGGTCCGCTCGATCTACCGGATCGAGGGGATGAAGATGGGCGTCAACTACGGCTACGACAAGATCCGTTTTCCCTCCCCGGTGCCGTCCGGCGCGCAGGTGCGGGTGGGCGCCACCCTGAAGGAGTGCCTGGACGTCCGCGGCGGCCTCCAGGTGAAGCTGGAGTTCGTGTGGGAGATCGAGGGCGGCGCCAAGCCCGCCTGCGTGGCCGAGATGCTGCTGCGCTACGCGGTGTGAGCCGGCCGGCCGGGCCCGCCCGCGGGCCCGGTCACCGCTCCCCTCCCCCGGCGACCCCGGCGGCGCGCAGTGCCGCGATCTCCTCCTCGCCGAATCCCAGCTCCCGCAGGATCGGCCCGGTGTGCTCGCCGAGCGCGGGCACCGGGTCCAGCCGCCAGTCCCAGTCCGCGACCTCCGGCGGCGGCAGCAGGGCCTGCAGCGGCCCGACCGGGGAGCCGACCTCCCGCCAGCGGTCGCGCTCGGTCAGCTGGGGGTGGCCGAGCACGTCGGTAGGGGCGTTCAGCCGGGCGTGCCCGAGCCCGGCCTCCTCGGCGGCCCGCCGCCCCTCGGCCAGCGTGTGCCGGGCGGCCCACTCCCCGATCACCTCGTCCAGTTCGACCCGGCGGGCGACCCGGTCGGCGTTGTGGCGGTAGCGGGGGTCGTCGGCCAGGTCGGGACGGCCCAGCAGCCGGCCGGCCAGCCGCCGCCACTCCCCGTCGTTGGTGGTGCCGAGCACCAGGGTCTGGCCGTCCGCGGTGCGGTAGGCCCCGTAGGGGGCGACCATCGGGGAGCCCAGCCCGGTGGGGCGAACGTCGGTCCCGGCGTAGCGCGCCTGGTTGAGGGCGAAGCCCAGCCATTCGGCCACCGTGTCGAAGAGCCCGACCGAGATCGCCGTCCCCCGGCCGGTCCGCTGCCGCAGCAGCAGGGCCGCCAGCACGCTGCTCAGCGCGTACATCCCCGCGCCGATGTCGGCGAGCGGGATGCCCGGCTTGGCGGGGTGCTCGGGGGTACCGGTGATCGCGCAGGAGCCGGCCTCCGACTGGACCAGCAGGTCGTAGGCGCGCGCCGCGGCCATGGGCCCGCCCAGCCCGTACCCGGAGATGTCGACGGTGATCAGCGCCGGATGCCGGGCGCGCAGGACGGCGGGGTCCAGGCCCAGCCGGGCCGCGGCCCCGGGCGCGAGGTTCTGCACGACGACGTCGGCGCGGGCGACGAGCCGGTCCAGCGCCTCCCGGCCCTGCGGGTGCTTGAGGTCCAGGGCGATGGACTCCTTGTTGCGGTTCGCCCACACGAAGTGCGCGGCCATCCCCCGCACCACGTCGTCGTAGTCGCGCGCGAAGTCGCCGCCCAACCCCTCCACCTTGATCACCCGGGCGCCGAGGTCGCCCAGGTGACGGGTGCAGATCGGTGCCGCCACCGCCTGCTCGACCGCGACGACGGTGATCCCGGCCAGGGGTCTCATCCGTACCTCCGTTCTCGGCGGAAAGAATTTAATCATATATAAAGTAGTAGAGATGATTTCGATCGGAAGGTGGATCATGACCGCACCCCTGGTGCGCCGCACCGTGCGCGACGGCGTGGCCGTGCTCCGCCTGGCGGACCCCGACCGGCGCAACGCCCTGTCCAAGCAGCTCAGCGACGACCTGGCCGAGGCGGTGGGCAACGCCCTGGCGCAGGGGGCGCGGGCGCTCGTCCTCACCGCCGAGCCACCGGTCTTCTGCGCCGGCGGCTCCCTGGCGGGCCTGCTGTCCCGGGAGGTGCCGCTGGCGCGGATGTACGCGGGGTACCAGGCGCTGGCCGAGGCCGCGGTGCCGACCGTGGCGGCGGTCGGCGGCCCGGCCATCGGTGCGGGGGTGAACCTGCCGCTGGCCTGCGACATCGTCATCGCGGCGGAATCGGCCCGGTTCGACCCGCGCTTCCTGGACGCGGGCATCCACCCCGGCGGCGGCCACCTGTGGCGGCTGGCCCGGCGGGTCGGCCCGCAGGGCGCGGCGGCCCTGGTGCTGTGCGGCGACGCGCTCACCGGCCGGGAGGCGGCCGAGCGCGGGCTGGCCTGGCGCTGCGTGCCCGACGGGGAGGTCGAGGAGACCGCGCTGGAACTCGCCCGGCGCGCCGCCGGGCGCCCGGCCGCCCTGGTCCGGCGGACCAAGTGGACCCTGCGCGAGAGCCTGGCGCTCGACGACCCGGCCGAGGCCGCGGCGCTGGAACTGGCCGCCCAGCAGTGGTCGGTCGAGCAGCCCGAGTTCGTCGAGATCGTCACGCGCCTGCACGAACGGATCTCGGGACGCTCCGGATCCGTTCGGGAGTAGATGCATCTATATACTCAATACTTGAGAAGATAGCCAAAGGAGATCCGGTGAAGACCGAGACGGGTGACTCCCCCGGCACGGCGTTGCCGCCGCCCGGCGAGACGATGGTCCGGCGCAGCAGCGGCGAGCAGGTCGCCCTGTACCTGCGCCGGCTGATCTTCGACGGCCGGCTGCGGCAGGGAGACCGGGTCCCCCAGGACGAGATCGCCCGCACCCTCGGCATCAGCCGCATCCCGGTGCGCGAGGCGCTGCTCACGCTGGAGCGCGAGGGGTGGGTCACCATCAAGCCGCACCGCGGCGCGTTCATCGGGGCGCTCGACGAAGCCGCGGTGCGCGACCACTACACCCTGTACGGCCTGATCTACGGGTTCGCCGCCCGCCGGGCCATCCAGCGGCACACGCCGGAGCTGGCCGCCGGGCTCGCCGCGATCTGCGCCGCGCTGGACGGCGAGAGCGACCCGGCGACGGTCGGCCGGCTGAACCACGACTTCAACCGGCTGATCCTGGAGACCGCCAGTTCCCCCCGGCTACGGGCCGTGCTGCGCGCCATGGTCGGCATCGTGCCGGGCAACTTCTTCGAGCTGGTCCCGGGCTCCGTCGAAGTGGAGCGGGCGGGGACCGCCGCGGTGCTCGCCGCCGTCCGGGCCGGCGACGCCGACCGGGCCGCCGAGGAGTACGCCGTCATGCTCAGCCGCCAGGGCGACCTGGTCGTGGAGCTCTTCAAGTCCCGCGACCTGTTCCCGGCCGCGGCCTGAGCGCGGTGCGGACGCTCCGCCCACACCGCGCGACAGACCACGAGGGGCCACGAGGGGCTCAGCACGGTCCCCCACCGGCGACGGCCACCGCTTTGGCCACGGGTCGCTCCGCCGCGGAGTTCCGGCGCGGTCAGCGGGGGGCGAACCGCTGGCCGCCGTCCAGCCGGATGGTCTGGCCGTTGAGCATCGGGTTCTTGACGATCGCCTCGACCAGCCAGGCGTACTCCTCGGGACGGCCCGCCCGCCGGGGGAACGCGGCGTCCTTGGTGAGGTCGGCGACGATCTCTTCGGGGGCGCCCTCCAGCAGTCCGGTGGCGAACAGGCTGGGCGCGATCGCCATCACCCGGATGCCCAGGGTGCCCAGGTCGCGGGCCATGGTGAGGCTCATGCCGGCGATCCCGGCCTTGGCGGCGGTGTAGGCGACCTGCCCGATCTGCCCCTCGAAGGCGGCGATCGAGGAGGTGTTGACGATGACGCCCCGCTCGCCGTCCTCGGTGGGCTCGTTCTTGCTCATGTGCCAGGCCTGCAGCCGGTTCAGGTTGAACGTGCCGATCAGGTTGAGCTCGACGATCCTGCGGAAGTCGGCCAGGGGAAGCGGCCCGTCCCGGCCGATGGTCCGCTTGCTGTATCCGCCGCCGGCGGTGTTGACCGCGATGTGCAGGCCGCCGTGCTGCTCGACGACCTCGGCCAGCACCCGCTCGGTGCCCTCCTCGTCGGTGACGTCGGCCGGGTGGAAGCTGGCGCCCAGCTCGGCCGCGGCCGCCTCGCCCTTGCCGCCGGGCAGGTCGACGATGGCCAGGACGGCGCCCTGCCGGGCCAGCGCCTCGGCGCTCGCCCGGCCCATGCCGGAGCCACCGCCGACGAGCACGGCTACCTTGTTCGCAGGATCCACGGCCTTCTTCCCTCCTCGCTGCGGCCCGCGGCGGTCCCGGGGCCGGAGTCCATCATGGGTAGGATCTGATTTAATATCAATGATTGAAATTAACAGAGCACTCGGGAGGCCCCATGCGCGAGGCCGTCGTCTGTGAACCCGTGCGGACCCCGGTGGGCCGCTACGGCGGTGCGCTGCGGGACGTGCCCGCCCACGCCCTGGCGGCCACCGCGATCCGCGGCCTCGTCGGGCGCACCGGCCTGACCTCGGCGGACGTCGACGACGTCCTGCTGGGCCAGTGCTATCCCACCGCCGATGCCCCGGCCATCGGCCGGATCGCCGCGCTCGACGCCGAACTGGACGTGACGGTGACCGGGATGCAGCTCGACCGGCGGTGCGGGTCGGGGCTGCAGGCCGTGCTGAACGCCGCGATGCAGGTGCAGACCGGGATCAGCGAGCTGGTGATCGCCGGTGGCGCCGAGAACATGAGCTCGGCGGCGTTCTACTCCACCGCGATGCGCTGGGGCGCCCGGGGCGGCGAGGTGACGCTGCACGACGCGCTGGCCCGCGGCCGGGTGACCGCCGGCGGGCGCCACCACCCGGTGCCCGGCGGGATGCTGGAGACCGCGGAGAACCTGCGCGCCGAGTACGGCATCTCCCGCGCCGAGCAGGACGAGCTGGCCGTCCGCTCGCAGCACCGGGCCGGCGCGGCGATGAGTTCCGGGGCGTTCGCCGCGGAGATCGTGCCGGTGACCGTCCGCGACCGCAAGGGTGAGCGGGTGATCGACACCGACGAGCACCCGCGCCCGGAGACCTCCCCCGAGGCGCTCGCCGCGCTGCGCCCGGTGCTCGCCGGCAGCGACCCGGACGCCACGGTGACCGCCGGGAACTCCAGCGGCCAGAACGACGGGGCCGCCGTCTGCGTGGTCACCCACCCCGACAACGCGCTGCGGCTGGGCCTGCGCCCGCTGGCCCGGCTGGTCACCTGGGCGGTGGCCGGGGTCCCGCCGCGCACCATGGGCATCGGGCCCGTCCCCGCCACGGCCGCGGCGCTCGAACGCGCCGGGCTGGGCCTGGCCGACATCGACCTCATCGAGATCAACGAGGCGTTCGCCGCGCAGGTGCTGGCCTGCGCCCGGGAGTGGAAGTTCGGGGACGCCGACTGGGAGCGCACCAACGTGCACGGCTCGGGCATCTCCCTCGGCCACCCGGTGGGCGCCACCGGCTGCCGGATCCTGACCACCATGCTGCGCGAACTCGACCGCCGCGGCGGCCGGTACGGCCTGGAGACGATGTGCATCGGCGGCGGCCAGGGGCTCACCGCGATCTTCGAACGGGTCGCCGGCTGACCCGCCGACCACACGCTGAGAGGGGAACGGCCGATGAGGCTGCTGGAAGGACGGTCGGTCGTGGTGACGGGCGGCGCCCGGGGGATCGGGCGGGCCATCGCCGAGGCCTGCCTGGAGCACGGTGGGCGCGTCGTGCTGGCCGACGTCGACGCGGACGCGGCCGAGAAGACCGCGGCGGAACTGGCCCGGGACGGGGCCGAAGTGCTGCCCGTGGGGTGCGACGTCACCGCCGAGACCGATGTGGAGAACATGGTCGCGCGCTGCGCCGAGGCGTACGGCTCGGTGGACGTGCTGGTCAACAACGCGGGCATCACCCGGGACGCGACGCTGCGCACGATGGATTCCGACCAGTTCCGCCAGGTGATGGACGTGCACCTGTACGGGACGTGGCTGGGCACCAAGTACGCCTCGCTGCGGATGCGCGATCAGGGGCACGGATCGATCATCAACATCTCCTCGATCTCTGGCAAGGTCGGGCTGCCCGGCCAGACCAACTACAGCGCCGCCAAGGCCGGCATCGTCGGCATGACCAAGGCCGCGGCCAAGGAACTGGCGCACCTGGGCGTCCGGGTCAACGCGGTGCAGCCGGGGCTGGTGCGCACCGCGATGACCGAGGCGCTGCGCCCGGAGATCTGGCAGGAGAAGCTGGCCGGGGTGCCGATGGGCCGCGCCGCCGAGCCCGCCGAGGTCGGCTCGGTGGTGCTCTTCCTGGCCTCGGACCTGTCGAGCTACATGACCGGCACGGTGCTGGAGGTCACCGGCGGCCGGCACATGTAGGTCAGCCGATGGTGATCTGCCGGTGGGCCACCCGCCAGCCGTCCGCCTCGCGGCGGAGGGTGTCGTGGTAGTGGCCCATCAGGCGCAGTGCGGGGGCGGTGGTCGTGTCGGCGTAGAACTGCCAGTACGACTCGGCCGTCGCGGTGTCGCCCTCGACCGTGACCGCGGTGGTGCCGACCAGGTGCCGGGTGGCCGAGCCCGGGCCGGTGCCGCCCTCGGCGCGGCGGGCCGCGGCCGCGGCCACGATCTCCGCCCGGCCGTTCTTGGCCGGTGTGCCGGGCATCTCCCAGCGCGCGTCGGCGGTGAACAGGTCGCCGTACTCCGTCAGGTCGCCCGCGTCCGAGCGGTGCGCGATCCGGGCGATCACGTTGCGTACGTCGAGCTCGGCACGGGTGTCGGACATCGACCGAACCTCCTTGATTGTAGAATACATTTTATATATAAGTTGCTTCGTGCTTGTCCGCAACATGTCGCCGGTCCCCGGCCGGCGTCGAGGAGGTACCGGATGACCGAGCAAGAGCAGCGCCACGCCGAACGGCTCTTCCCCGCCCCCGCCGACCACGGCATCGCGCTGCCCGACCGGGCGGTCTCCACCGTGCGCTCCGGCACCGACACCGGCGGCGACCACAGCAACGAGCTGTGGTACCAGGGCAGCGGCCGGATCGGTGAGAAGGCCGTCGAGTCCATCGTGATCTACCCGCCCACCGGCGGGCTGCAGACCCAGGGCGACCCGTTCGAACCGGTCAAGATCGGGCTGCTCATCGACATGGACCTCGGGCAGTTGCTCTCCGACACCATCGACCCGATCATCCTCGCCGTCGAGGACGCGCTCAACGAGGGCGTCTACGACCGGCCGGTGGAGATCCTCACCGTCGACGCCCGCGGCCTGCCCCGGGAGAACTACCTCAAGGTCCGCAAGGGCTACCAGCGGCTGGTGGACGCCGGCTGCGTGGTGGTGATCGGGCCGTTCATCTCCGACAACTCGCTCAACCTCTGCGCGACCATCAACGCCACCGGGGTGCCGTGCCTGGGCTGGACCGGCACGACCCTGTTCCACGGCGAGTACTGCTTCACCGTCGCCAACGGCGACATCCCCGTCGAGGGCGGCATGGCCGCCAACTGGTGCTTCCAGAGCGGCCACGAGAAGGTCGGCTTCTTCTGGGAGCAGGGATCCTCGGGCGACCTGTACGCCGACCACTTCCGCGCCGCCGCCCGGCAGTACGACCTGGAGGTCGTCAAGGAGGTCCGGCTCGGCCCCAACCCGCGCAACTTCCAGCGGCACCTGGAGACCATGCGCGAGCAGGGCGCCCAGGCGCTCGTCTACATGGGCTACGGCTACTCGACCTTCCACTTCGCCGCGGCGTTCAAGGAACTGGACTGGGACCCGCCGCGCTTCATGGGCACCGCGTTCATGTTCTACTCCAACTCCAACACGTGGGCCGAGGGGCTGGAGGGCTGGCACGGCGTCGACCAGCTCGGCGAGGACGGCGCCAACCCCAACTACGAGGCCATGATGGAGCGCTTCCAGGCCCGGTTCGGCCGCACCTCCCGCAACGTCGTCGTGGCCCTGTCCTACGACACGGCCCGCGCCGCGATCCACGGCATCGGCAACGCCCGCATCGCCACCCCCGAGGAGGTCAAGATCGGGCTGGAGAAGATCAAGTGGATGCCGTGCACCAACGGCGGGCCCGGCTGCCACCTCACCTTCGCCGAGTACGACCACCGCGGCTACAAGGGCGACTTCCTCACCATCCGCGAGCTGCGCGGGGGCGAGCTGCACTTCCGCGGCTACCACCGGCCCACCTGGCCCTCCAACACCCGCTCGCCGCTGCTCAAGGCCGACGGGTAGGGCACCGTGGACTTCGCCTTCGACGACGAACAGGAGGAACTGCGCCGGACCGTGCGCGGGTTCCTGCGAGACCACTCCCCCGAACCCGAGGTCCGGCGGCTGATGGCCACCGAGGACGGCCACGACCCGCGCACCTGGGCGCGGCTGGCCGGCGAACTCGGGCTCACCGGGCTCGCCGTGCCCGAGGAGTACGGCGGGGCCGGGGGCGGGGCGCTGGAGACGGGCGTGGTGCTGGAGGAGATGGGACGGGCCCTGTACTGCGGCCCCTACCTGGCCACCGGCGTGCTGGCCGTGCAGGCGATCCTGGCCGCCGGGGACCCCGGAGCCGCCCGGGAGCTGCTGCCGGGGATCGCGGCCGGGGTCACCCTGGCCACGGTCGCCCTGCCCGCCGACGGCACCGACGACACCGGCGCCGTCACGGTGCACCACTCCGGCGGCCGGTGGCTGCTGGAGGGGACGCGGGAGACCGTGCTCGACGGCCGGCTCGCCGACCTGCTCCTGATCCCCGCCCACGGCGCGGACGGGCTCGGCCTCTACGCCGTCTCCGGCGAGGCCGAACGGCTGGTGCGCACGGCGGCGGACCCGCTGGACCCCACCCGCAAGCTCGCCCGGCTCGACTTCGCCGGCACGCCGGCCCACCCGGTGGGCGGGCCGGACGCGGGCGGGCGGGCCCTGGCCCGGGTCCTGGACCACGCCGCCGTCGCGCTGGCCGCCGAGGCGGTGGGCGGCGCCCAGTTCCTGCTGGACACCGCGGTGGAGCACGCCCGGGCCCGGATCCAGTTCGGCCGCCCGATCGCCGCCTTCCAGGCGGTCAAGCACGCGTGCGCGGACATGTACGTCGAGGTCGAGTCGGCCCGCTCGGCGGCGTACTACGCGCTGTGGGCGGCGGCCGGGGACTCGCCGGAGCTGCCCGCCGCGGCGGCGCTGGCCAAGGCGGCCTGCTCGGACGCCTACGCCCAGGTGGCCGCCGAGGCGATCCAGGTCCTCGGCGGCATCGGCGTGACCTGGGAGCACCCGGCCCACCTGTACTTCCGGCGGGCCAAGGCGACCCAGCTGCTGTTCGGCGACCCCGACCGGCACCGCGACCGGCTGGTGGAGCTCATCGGCTGAGGCCGTGGGGGCGCGGCGGCCGGCACGGACCGCCGCCCCCGCGGCCTCACGCCGGCGAGCCCTCCAGCTCGCGCTTGAGCACCTTGCCGGTCTGGCTGTAGGGCAGGGCGTCCCGGAACTCCACCCGCGCGGGCACCTTGAAGGCCGCCAGCGCGCCCGCCACCCAGTCGCGGACCTGCCCGGCGTCCAGCTCCGCGCCGCGCCGGCACACCACGAACGCCTTGACCTCCTGGCCGAGCACGGTGTCCGGGACGCCGATCACGGCCGCGTCGTCGATGTCGGGGTGCTCGACCAGCCGGTACTCGATCTCGATCGGGTAGATGTTCTCCCCGCCCCGGATGATCATGTCGCGCATCCGGCTCTCCAGGTACAGCACGCCGTCCACGATCCGGCCGTAGTCGCCGGTGCGGTACCAGCGCCCGTCGTCCAGCACGTCCCGGGTCGCCGCCGGGTCCCGCCAGTAGCCCAGGAAAACCCCCGCCCCGGCGAGGTGCACCTCGCCGACCTCCCCCTCGGGCAGCGCCGTCCCCGCCGCGTCGCGCACCTGCACCTTCATGGTCGGTGCGGCGGCGCCGACCGACGCGGGGTGGGTGTCCATCTTCTGGGCGTTGAGGAAGGTGCCCGCGCCGGTGGTCTCGGTCATCCCGTACCCGTTGGTGACCTGGACGCCGGGCATCTTCTCCTCGATCAGCCGCAGCAGTTCCGGCGCGAAGGTGGAGCCGCCGCTGCCGATGGTGGCGACCTGGCCGGTCTCGTAGGAGTCGAAGTCCGGATGGGTGAGCATCCGCCAGAAGTGGGTGGGCACGCCGCTCCACTGGGTGAGCCGGTGCTCATGGGTGAGCCGGAGCGCGGTCTCCTCCGACCACCGGCCCGGCGGAGGGAGCACCAGCTTGGTGCCGAACAAGGGTGCGGTGCTGAGCGCCACGCACGCCCCGGAGACGTGGAAGAGCGGGTTGGACAGCAGCGTGGCCCGCTGCACGCCGGGCGGGACCTGCCGCCCGTCCGCGCCGCCCGCGAGCGCGGCGACCGCGCCGCCGAGCCCGCCGAACAGGCCGAAGTGCACCATGTTACGGTGGGACAGGACCGCCCCCTTGGGACGGCCGGTGGTGCCGCTGGTGAACATGATCGCGGCGGGGTCGTCCTCCTCGATCACCGCGGCGGGCCAGTCCGCGGGCGAGTCCAGCCGCTCGGCGGCCCCGGCCAGGTCGGCGAGGTCGGCTAGGTCGGCTATCCGGATCGTGGCCGCCGCTCCGCACTCGTGCAGCCGCTGCAGCGGGCGGCCGGCGCCGAAGACCACCACCGGTCCGGTGAGTTCGATGCCGTGGTCGAGCTCGGCCGGCGTCCACCAGCCGTTCAGCCCAGTCAGGATCGCGCCCAGCGCGGTGGTGGCCCAGAAGGCCAGCAGGTACTCCGGCGAGTTGGGGGCGGCGACGGCCACCCGGTCGCCCTTGCCGACGCCGTACTCGCCGGCCAGGACGGCGGCGTACGCGCGGGCCAGCCGGGCGGCCCCGGCGTAGGTGAGCGTGCGCTCCCCGGCGACCAGGTAGGGCGCGTCGGGCGTGCGCCCGGCCGCGCCGTCCAGCACCGCGGGCAGGTGCGGCGCCCGCTGCACGAACACCTCCGCCGGCGCGCCGAGGACGGGCTCCAGCGCGCGCTCGAAGGGGCCGCCGGGGCCGGTCAGCAGCGCCCGCAGGTCGGCGGAGAGCATTTCGTCGGCACGCCAGTCCAGCGTCACCGGTCCACTGCTGGTCAACAGCGCCTCCAGGGGTGGGTCATTCGATGGCGAGGATGCGGGCGGCGTTCTCCCGGAGGAACCGGGGCCAGACCTCGTCCTTGAACGGCACGTTCGGCAGCTCGTTCATGATCCGGTCGAGGGTCAGGCCCATCGGGTAGTAGCCGGCGTAGAGGATCTTGTGCGCGCCGCGGGAGTTGGCGTAGTCGACGATCTCCCGCGGGTAGTACTTCGGCGCGAACGCGCTGGTGGAGTAGTACAGGTTCGGCCACTTGACCATCAGCTTCACCGCGAGGTCGGTCCACGGTTCGCAGCCGTGCCGCGTCACCAGCACCAGTTCGGGGAAGTCGTACATGACCTCGTCGAGGTACTCCACCCGCTGCGGTGCGAAGGGGACGCGCGGGCCGGGGACGCCCGCGCACACGAAGATCGGCAGGCCGAGTTCCACGCACTTGGCGTAGATCGGGTACATCTTCTTGTCGTTGATCGCGACCTGTGGTGTGGTGCCGGCGGGAAAGACGTCCACGGCCCTGATGCCGAGGGAGTCGTGGGCGGACACGATCGCCCGCACCGCCTCCATGCCCTGGTTGGGGTCCACCGACAGGGTGCCGACGAACCGGTCCGGCCGGGTGGCCACCGCCCGCGCGCCGTCCTCGCCGCGGACCCCGACGAGGCCGACCGCGATGCCGTGGCGGTCCATCTGCTCCAGGGTGATCTCGACCGGGTCCCGGCCCGGTTCGGATCCGTCCTCGGGCACGTCCTTGAACATGTAGCCGGCCGGCATCTTCAGGTCGCCCCGGGACTCGGCGTCCTTGGTCTGCCGGGTGATGTACGCGTAGGTCTTGGCGGGGTCGCGCAGCGGGAACCCGATCATCGTGTCGATGACGGGCACGTCCACGGGCATCGTCATGGGTCGTTCCTCCTGGGCACGCCGGTGGTCAGTTCCCGGAAAGGTACGTCCCGGTCGGGCGCCGGCTCGCGCGGCAGTCCCAGGACGCGCTCGGCCACGGCGTTGCGCTGGATCGAGTCGGTGCCCCCGCCGATTCGCAGCCCCTGGGCCGTCAGCAGCAGCCGCTGCCACTCGTCCCCGCCGCCGGGGCCCAGCGCCAGGCCCGCGGTGCCCTCGATGAGCAGGCCCGCGTCGGCCGCCTCCTGGGCCCGCCGGGCCACCAGCAGCTTCATGATCGACGCCTCGGGGCCGGGCGGGACGCCCTTGCTCAGCGCGGTGCGCGCCCGCAGGCCCAGGTAGCGCAGGGTCTCGTCCAGGGTGTGCACCCGGGCGACGGCCCGGCGGACGGACGGGTCGGCGAGCCGGCCGCGCTCGCGGGCCAGGGCCAGCAGCCCGCCGGCCCGGGCTCCCCCGCCGCCGCCGATCATCGCGCGCTCGCTGGCCAGCGTGGTGTGCACGACCTTCCAGCCCGCGTCCGCCTCGCCGACGACGTTGTCCGCCGGGATGCGCACCCCGTCGAGGAACACCTCGTTGAAGTGGTACGAGCCGTTCATCTGGCGCAGCGGGCGGATCTCGATGCCGGGCGTGCGCATGTCGAGGAGGAAGTAGGTGATGCCCCGGTGCTTGGGGGCGTCGAGGTCGGTGCGGGCGAGCAGGATCGCCCAGTCGGCGACCCCCGCGCCGGAGGTCCACACCTTCTGGCCGTCCACCACCCAGTCCGCGCCGTCGCGCACCGCCCGGGTGCGCAGGGCGGCCAGGTCCGAGCCCGCCGCGGGCTCGCTGAACAGCTGGCACCAGACCGTCTCGCCGTGCAGCAGCCGGGCCAGGTGGTCGCGCCGCTGCGCGGCGGTGCCGTGCCGCATCAGGGTGGGCCCGACCATGGCCAGGCCGATCAGGAGGGGGCCGACGGAGACGTCGAAGGCGGCGGCCTCCTCGGCGAAGATCGCCTCCTGGATCGGGGTGCCGCCGCGCCCGCCGAACGCCTTCGGCCAGGCGATGCCCGCCCAGCCGCCCTCGTGCAGCCGGGCCTGCCAGGCCTGGGCGGCGCGGGCGGCGGCCCGTTCGGCCTCCTCGTAGGCGGCGGCGGTGCCGCCCCAGCCGAAGTGCAGCCGGGCGTTCACGGTGCCGGAGAAGGGCGGGGCGTGCTCGGCCAGCCAGGTGCGCGCCTCGGCCCGGAAAAGCGCCTCCTCGGTGGAGTCCCGGAGGTCCATCAGCGCAGCCCCGGGGCCCGGGTGCCGAAGACGTCGGTGGCCAGCAGCATGCCGAGCCGTTCGGCGTCCCAGCGTTTCCCGTCGCTGGAGATGGTGGCGGCCTCGTGCCAGCCCCGCATCAGGTGGATCTTGTCGTGGATGACCCGGATGATCTGGCCGGTGACGTGCTGTGCCTGGTCGCTGGCGAGCCAGGCCACCACCGGCGAGCTGCCCGCCGGATCCATCGGGTGGTAGTCGTCCACGCCCAGCTCGTCGGGTTCGAACGCCGCCAGGTCCTTGCCCATCGTGGCGGTGAGCCGGGTCATGCCGCCCGGCCCGACCGCGTTGACCGTGACGCCGAGCCGGTACAGCTCCAGGCTGGTGGTCAGGGTGAGCCCGGCGATCGCCGCCTTGGCGGTGGCGTAGTTGGACTGGCCGAAGTTGCCGACCAGGCCGGCGCCCGAGGTGGTGTTGATGATGCGGCCGGTGCTGGTCTCCCCCGCCTTGGCCCGTGCCCGCCAGTGCCGGGCCGCGTGATGGGTGAGCAGCCAGCTGCCGCGTACGTGGACGCGCATGACCAGGTCGAAGTCGTCCGGTGTCATGTTCCAGATGACCTTGTCGCGGGCGATGCCGGCGTTGTTGACCAGGATGTCCAGCCGGCCGAACTCGGTGACCGCGCGTTCGACCAGCGCCCGGGCCTGCTCGTCGTCGGCCACGTCGCCGTAGTCGGCGACCGCGGTGCCGCCGCGCTCGCGGATCAGCTCGACGACCTCGTCGGCGTCCTTGCCCGCGCCCTCGCCGGTGACCGAGGTGCCCAGGTCGTTGACCACCACGGCGGCGCCGTGCCGGGCCAGCTCGAGCGCGTGCCCGCGGCCGATGCCGTGGGCGGCTCCGGTCACGATGGCGATCTTGTTTTCGAGCAGTCGGGCCACGGGTCCTCCTGGTGCGGTACGGCCGTCCGCCGCATCGACGCGGGAAACTGTATATGTTATTTATAATGTATGGAAGTGAGAATGTCAGTCGACACCCGCGGTGACCTGACGTGGGGCACGACCGGCCGGCTGCTGGCCATGACCGCACGGCGGCTGCCCGCGGCCGAGGCCGTCGTCGACGGCGAACTCCGGCTCACCTACCGCGCGCTGGACGCCGAGGTCGACCGGGCCGCCCGCGCCTTCCTGGCCGCCGGGCTGGAACACGGCGACCGGGTGGCAATCTGGGCGCCCAACTCGGCCCGCTGGATGATCGCCGCACTCGGGCTGCAGCGGGTCGGCGGGGTCCTGGTCCCCCTCAACACCCGGTTCCAGGGCGCCGAGACCGCCTACCTGCTGGACAAATCCGGCGCCCGGCTGCTACTAACCGTCACCGACTTCCTGGGCAAGGACTACCCCGCCCTGCTCACCACCGCGGCCGGCGGGCCCGGCGCCGGCCGGCCCGCCCGCGACCTGCCGGGCCTGGAGCGCGTCGTCCTGCTGTCGGGCGAGGGGGACGGCCAGGGCTGGGACGCGTTCCTCTCCACCGGCGAGGGCGTCCCCGCCGACGAGGTCGAGCGGCGGGCCGCGCGGGTCGGGCCCGACGACCTCTCCGACATCCTCTTCACCTCCGGCACCACCGGCTTCCCCAAGGGCGCCATGTGCACCCACGGCCAGGCGCTCCGGGCCTACGCGCTCTGGGGCGCGGTCGTCGGGCTGCGCGAGGGCGATCGCTACCTCATCGTCAACCCGTTCTTCCACGGCTTCGGCTACAAGGCCGGCTGGCTCGTCTCGATCATGGCGGGCGCCACGGCCCTGCCCGCGCGCACCCTGGACGTGCCGCACGTCCTGGAGATGGTGCGCCGCGAGCGCGTGACGGTGCTGCCGGGGACGCCCACGCTCTACCAGACCATGCTGGAACACCCCGACTTCAGCGCCGCGGGCGTGGCCTCCCTGCGGCTGGCCGTCACCGGCGCCGCCAACGTGCCCCCGGCCCTGCTGTACCGGATCAGGGAGGAGCTGGGCTTCGAGCACATCGTCGCCGGTTACGGGCTGACCGAGACCTGCGGGATCGTGTCCATGTGCCGGTACGACGACCCGCTGGAGGTCGTGACCACCACCGCGGGCCGGCCGCTGCCCGGAGTCGAGGTCCGGATCGCGGCGCCCGACGGCGGGGAGGGCGAGATCCTGGTGCGCGGCTACACCCTGATGCAGGGCTACCTCGGCGAGGAGGCCGAAACGGCCGCGACCATCGACGCCGACGGCTGGCTGCACACCGGCGACGTCGGGACGCTCGACGAGGAGGGCCGCGTCCGCATCACCGGCCGGATCAAGGACATGTTCATCGTCGGCGGCTTCAACGCCTACCCCGCGGAGATCGAGAACATCCTCGTCCGCCACCCGGACGTGGCCCAGGCCGCCGTCGTCGGCGTGCCCGACGCGCGGATGGGCGAAGTCGGCGCGGCCTTCGTGGTACCCCGGGCGGGTCGGGCCCCCGACCCGGCTGCCATCATCGCCTGGAGCCGGGAGAACATGGCGAACTACAAGGCGCCCCGCCGGGTCGAGATCCTCGGCGAGCTGCCGCTGAACGCCGCGGGGAAGGTGGACAAGAACATGCTGCGCGAGCGGGCCACCCGGTGACGGGAGTGCTCGACGGGCTCCTGGTGGTCGAAGGGTCGGCCTTCGTCGCGGCCCCGCTGGGCGGCATGACCCTGGCCCGGCTGGGAGCCGACGTCATCCGCTTCGACGACGTGCGCGGCGGCGCCGACCACGGCCGCTGGCCGCTGGGCCCGGACGGCAGCAGCCTGTTCTGGCGCGGCATGAACAAGGGCAAGCGCTCGATCGCGGTCGACCTGCGCCGGCCCGAGGGACGGGAGCTGGTCGCCGCGCTGATCACCGCGCCCGGCCCCGACGCCGGGCTGTTCCTGACCAACTTCCCGGCCACCGGCGCGCTGTCCTACGAGCGGCTGCGGGCCCGCCGCGACGACCTGATCATGCTGACCCTGACCGGGAATCCCGACGGGAGCAGCGCGGTCGACTACACGGTCAACCCGGCGACCGGCCTCCCGCTGATCACCGGTGACGGGCGCGAGCCGGTCAACCACGCCCTGCCCGCCTGGGACGTGGCGGCGGGGCTGACGCTCGCGGTGGGCCTGCTGGCCGCCGAGCGGCACCGCGCCCGCACCGGCCGCGGCGACCACGTCACGCTGTCCCTCGCCGACGTGGCCTTCGCCACGATGGCCGACCTGGGCTACCTGGCCCAGGCCCGGCTGCTCGGCGAGATCCGGCCCGCCCTCGGCAACGACCTGTACGGCGCGTTCGGCCGGGACTTCACCACCCGGGACGGGCGGCGCCTCATCGTCGTCGCGATCACGCTGAAGCAGTGGCGGTCCCTGGTCGAGGCGACCGGGATCGCAGAGTTCCTGCCGACCGTCGAGAAGGCGCTGGACGTGCGGCTCGACGACGAGGGCGGCCGCTTCACCGCCCGGGACGCGGTCGCCGCGCTGATGGCACCCTGGTTCGCCCGGCGCACGCTGGCCGAGGCGCAGGCCGGACTGGACGCCGCCGGCGTGTGCTGGGGCCCCTACCAGTCCTTCACCGAGGCCGCCGCCACCGATCCCCGGCTGTCGACCGCCAACCCGCTGTTCGCCGAGGTCGAGCACCCCGACCTGGGCCCGCTGACGACCCCCGGCTCGCCGCTGGCCTTCACGGGCCGGGAGCGGTCCGACCACCTGCGCGCGCCCCTGCTCGGCGAGCACACCGACGAGATCCTCACCGGGGTCCTGGGGCTTTCCCCTGCCGAGATCGGCCGGCTGCACGACGCCGGCCTGGTACGGGCGACGGAGGCGCGTCCATGAGCGAACCGACCGACTTCGGGGTCCCGCCGCTGCGGGAACTGGAGGTTTCCGGCGAGCAGGCCCGCCGGCTGGCCGCCGTCCTGGACGATCCGGCCGGGCCGGAACTCGCCCCGGGCCGGCCGCTGCCGGCGCTGTGGCACTGGGCCCTCGGCACCCCCGAGACGTCCACCACGATGCTCGGGCCGGACGGGCACCCCCGGCTGCCGTCCTGCGGCCCCGCCGCCGGGTTCCCCCGCCGGATGTGGGCGGGCGGCCGGGTGGAGGTGCACCGTCCCCTGCTGATCGGCGCGCCGGCGCTGCGGGAGACCTCGGTGCTGCGGGCCGAGCGCAAGACGGGCCGCTCCGGCCGGCTGCTGGTCGTCACCCTCCGGCACGTCTACACCCAGCACGACGCCACGGCGATCGAGGAGGAGCAGGACCTGGTCTACCGCGAGCCCGGCGCCCCCGTCCCGGCCCCCGAGGGCGGGCACTCCGAGCCCGCCCCGCCCGGCGGCTGGGCCGAGCGGGCCGAGGCCGGCCCGGTCATGCTCTTCCGGTTCTCCGCGGTCACCTTCAACGCGCACCGGATCCACTACGACGCCGCCTACGCCAGGGACGTGGAGGGCTACCCGGGCCTGGTGGTCCAGGGGCCGCTCACCGCGCTGCTGCTGGCGGAGTCCGCGCGCCGCCGCACCGGGCGGGAGATCGCGGGGTTCTCCTTCCGGGCTTCGGCGCCGCTGTTCGCGGATGCCCCCTTCACCCTGACCGGGCGGCCCGCGGAGCCGGACGTCGAGTTGCGGGCCGTCCGGGGGGACGGTCAGGTCGCGACGGCGGCCACCGCCCGGCTCGCCGGCTGAGATCCCGGCGGCCGCGGGGCCGCGACCGGCTCCGGTCGGTCACGGCCCCGCGGCCCGTCCGGATCAGCCGAGGGCGCCCTCGGCCCGCAGCCGGCCCAGGGTAGCCGGGTCGTAGCCCAGCACCTCGGCGAGCACCTCGGCGGTGTGCTCCCCCCGCCGCGGGGCCCGCCGGGCGGCGGCGGGCGGGGCCTCCCCCACCACCCGGACGGGGAAGGGAAGCTGGTCGGCGACCAGCCGGTCGGCGGGCTGCCACGGCATCCGGTCGGCGAACTGCGGGTCGGCGGCGACGGTGGCCGGGGTGTTGACCGGGCCGATGGGCACGTCGTGCGCCAGGCCCAGCTCGACCCACTCGGCCGTGGTGCGGGTGCGGAAGATCCCGTTCAGCTCCCGGCGCAGGTCCAGGTCGCCGCGGGCGTGGTCGGCCAGCGCCTCCCCCGGGCGGGCCCGGAAGAGGTCCTCCCGGCCGATCGCCGTGCAGAAGTTCTGCCAGAACTTGCGTTCGGAGGCCATGAACAGCACGTGGCCGTCGGCGGACTCGTAGAACTGGTAGCGCACCCCGTCGGCCATGCCCGCCGTGCCCGGGGGGCGGCGCTCGTACCCGTCGGAGGGGTTGCCGGTGACCTCGTCCGCCGGCCTGGCGTAGGCGCGGTGGCCCTCGCTGCGCAGCCAGTCGAACGCCGCCGCGGCGTCGGACTGCGCCACCTCCAGGTGGCAGCCCTCCCCGGTCTGCCGGGCGCGGAGCACCGCGGCGAGGATCGCCGCGGTGCCGAACAGCGGGCCCGCGGTGATGCCGATGGAGGTGTGGTCGGGAATCGACGGCAGCCCGCCGGGCCCCGGGACGGGCTGGACCGTGCCGGCCCAGGCGTCGTAGGCGATGCCGTGGCTGGGCAGCTCCCGGTAGGGGCCGGTCATGCCGTAGCCGGAGATGGTGAACATCACCACGGCGGGGTTGGCCTCCCGGAGCCGCTGGTAGCCCAGGTCGCGCCGGTCGAGCCCGCCGGGGCGCATCGCCTCCACCACCACGTCGGCCGTGCGCACCAGGCCGAGGAACGCCTCGCGCCCGCCCGCGGTGCGCAGGTCCAGGATCACGCTGCGCTTGCCCCGGCTGACGTGCAGGTGCAGCAGCGAGTCGCCCTCGACGATGGGCCAGCTCATGGAGCGGATGTAGTCGCCCGCGGGCGGCTCCACCTTGATGACGTCGGCGCCCAGGTCGGCCAGCGGCGTCGAGACGGCGCCGGGGCCCAGCATCGAGCACTCCACCACCCGCAGCCCGGCCAGCAGCCCCGGTTCCACGCGCTCACCCATCCGTCCTCCTCCATCGTAAATATATTTAGTATATTCAATTAAACAAGCGAAAGGACCCGGGATGGGCGAACGCTACACGTCGGTGAACGGGCTGCGGGCCGAGACGTCGGGCCCGGTGCTGCGGCTCACCCTGGACCGGCCCGACCGCCGCAACGTCCTCGACGACACCTCCATGGCCGCACTGGTCCGCAACCTGGAGGGCGCCGCCACCGACGACGGGCTGCGCGCCGTCCTGCTGTCGGGGGCCGGGGAGGACTTCTGCGGCGGCTTCGACATCGTCGGCCGCAACGCGCCGCAGGAGAACCGGCCCCGCACCGGGAGCATCCAGCGCCGGCTGCCCGTCCAGGCCAACCGGCTGATCCCGCTGCTGCTGGAACTGCAGCTGCCCGTGGTCTGCGCGGTGCGCGGGTGGGCGGTGGGCATCGGCGCCCAGCTCGCCGCCGCCGCCGACTTCACCGTGACCGCCCGGGACGCGGTGTTCTGGTACCCGTTCCTGCGCCGCGGCTTCACCCCCGACTCCGGCAGCACCTGGCTGCTGCCCCGGCTCGTCGGCCCGTCCCGGGCCAGGGAACTGCTGATCCTGGGCCGCAGGCTGTCGGGCGAGGAGGCCGCCGACTGGGGGCTGGCGGACACGGCCGTCGACGCCGGCGACGTCCGCAAGGCCGCCGAGGACCTGGTGGAGACGCTGGCCACGGGCGCGACGGTCGCGATCGGGCTGACCAAGTCGCTGCTGAACGCCGCGCCCGACAACGACCTGCGCCGGCACCTGGCCGAGGAGGCCTACGCGATGGAGCTCAGCTCCCGCAGCCCGGACTTCCGCGAGGGCATGCGGGCGTTCGCCGAACGCCGCACCCCGGACTTCGGCGGCCGGTGACCGCCTGAGCCGAGGGAGGGAGCGGAGCGGCCCGCGAGGAACGAGCGGTCCGCGCAGCGACCGAGCGAGGCGAGGGCGGCGGCAAACACAGCCTGAGCCGAGGGAGGGAGCGGAGCGGCCCGCGAGGGACGAGCGGTCCGCGCAGCGACCGAGCGAGGTGAGGGCGGCATGGGCACAGCCTGAACGGCACCGCCGCGATCAGTCGACCTTCCAGCGGGGCTCGCGTTTCTCGGCGAAGGCGGCCGGGCCCTCGGCCTGGTCGGGGTGGCCCCACAGGCCCACCAGCTCGGCCGCCCCCGCCTTGCACGCGTCGGTGAGCCCGTGTTCCAGCGCGCCCCACAGCGCCCGCTTGGTGGCGCGCATCGCCGCCGGGGAGTTACGGGCGATCTTCTCGGCCAGTTCCTGGGCCGCGTCGTGCAGCCGTTCCGGCGGGTCGACGACCTCGCTGACCATGCCCAGCTCGTAGGCGCGCGCGGCGCTCATCCGCTCGTACCGGCCGACCAGCGCCATCCGCAGCACCGCCTCGGCGGGCATCTTGCGCATCAACCCGATCATCTCGATCGTGCTGGCCTGGCCGACCGACACGTGCGGGTCGGTGAACGAGGCGTCCGAGGCGGCCAGCACGATGTCGGCGTCGGCGACGAAGTGCAGCCCGCCGCCCGCGCAGATGCCGTTGACGGCCGCGATCACCGGCTTGTCGATGCCCAGGAACCAGGAGGTGAAGCCCAGGTCCCATTTCTGCACCGACTCGCGGTAGCGCTCCATGCCGATCCCGTCGCTGGCCAGTTCCTTGACGTCGGCCCCGGTCTGGAAGTCCCGGCCGAGCCCGCCGTTGACGATGACGCGGACCGCCGGGTCCTCGCCCAGCTCCGTCCACGCGTCCCGGAGTTCGTCACGCATCGCGTTGTTCATCGCGTTGCGGCGGTCGGGCCGGTTGAACAGGATCCAGCCGACGCCGCCGCGGCGCTCGACCCGAAGCGTCTGGTAGGTCACTGGGCGTTCGTCCTCTCGTAGCCTGCGACGAGCTCGCGCCGCAGGACCTTGCCGATCTCGTTGCGGGGGAAGTCCGGGACGAGGTGGATCGCGACGGGCACCTTGTAGCCGGCCAGCGCGCCGCGGGCGAACTCCCGCAGCGCGGCCTCGTCCGGCGCGGCCCCGGCGGCGGGCCGGACCCAGGCCACCGGGACCTCGCCCAGCCGGGGGTCGGGCACGCCGGCGACGCAGGCGTCGGCGACGTCCGGGTGGCCCCGCAGGGCGTCCTCGACCTCCTGCGGCACGATCTTGAAACCGCCGCGGTTGATCATGTCCGAGACCCGGCCCTCGATCCACAGGAACCCGTCGGCGTCCACCCGGCCCAGGTCCCCGGTGCGCAGGAAGCCCTCGCCGTCCACCCGGTCGCCGTCCTGGCGGGTGGCGAACGGCGAGTGGATCCAGATCTCGCCCGGCTCCCCCGGCGGCACCTGCGCGTGCTCCTCGTCCAGCACACGCAGGGTGATCCCGGGATGCGGGCGGCCCGGCGAGCCGAGCTTGGCGTCCCCGAACTCGCGCAGGTCCGCCGCCGTCCAGCCGACCACCTCGCCGCCCAGTTCGGTCTGCCCGTAGGAGTTGAGCACGCCGACGCCGAAGCGCTCGCGGAACCGGCGCGCCTGCGCCGGGGTCAGCGGCGCGGTGATCGAGCGGACCAGCTTCAGCGGCGCCAGGTCCGTGACTCGGGGGTCCTCGACCAGCATCGTCATCATGGCCGGGGCCAGCACGGTGGAGCGGATGCCGTGCCGCCTGATCAGCTCCGCGCAGTGCACCGGGTCGAAGCGCTCCAGCAGGATCACGGGCGCGCCCACCCGGAAGGCGAACAGGACGTTCCAGATGCCCGCCCACAGCGCCAGCGAGGCGGGGATCAGGTTCGGGGGCGGCGACCCGCCGCCCCCGCGCGACCCGCCGCGCAGCCGGGCGATCACCGTGTCGACGCCCTCCAGGATTCCCGCGTGCCGCAGCACGACCGGCTTGGCGGGCCCCGTGGTGCCGGAGGTGCGCATGATCAGTGCTGTTCCCGGGGCGAACCG
Organism: Actinomadura craniellae; assembly: GCF_003289645.1. Lineage (GTDB taxonomy): Bacteria > Actinomycetota > Actinomycetes > Streptosporangiales > Streptosporangiaceae > Actinomadura_D > Actinomadura_D craniellae. The sequence continues at coordinate 317,958 of NZ_QLYX01000002.1, forward strand.
CTCTCCCGCCCAGGGCGTACCGGGCGAGGAGTTCCACCGCCCGTCCGGTGACCTGATCAGCCGGGTGCGGTCGCCCGGCACCCGGGGGGCCTGCTCCTCGTCGACGACGACCAGCAGCGGGTCCGCCGCCGCCAGGTGCTCGTGCAGTTCCGCGTCGGCGAGCCGGGCGTTGACCGGGATGTACACCCCGCCGACCCGCCACACCGCGAACATGGCCAGCACGGCGGTGAGCGCGTCCTCCACGACGCAGGCGACGGGCTCCCGGCCGGACACGCCCAGGCTCACCAGCCGGCCGGCGAGGTCGTCGACGGCCGCCGTCAGCTCGCCGAGCGTGGCGGCGTCCGTCAGGCGGTGCAGCACCGGGGTCCGCGGGTCCGCCGGATGGTCCGGCAGCAGTGCGGCGAGCCCCGGGACGGTGGTCACCGGGCGATCCGGCATCGGTCCTCCTTCAGGCGTTTTCGGGCGGGGGTCCGGGACCGCCCGGGAGGTGCGGCGGGCGGTCCCGGCTGTCACAGCGTGCGGGCCAGCTGCCCGGCCACGGTCTCCAGGTGCTCGGCGGGGGCGCCCAGCAGCTCCGCACCGGTCCAGGCGCGCTTGAAGTACAGGTGGGCGTCGTGCTCCCAGGTGAAGCCGATGCCGCCGTGCAGTTGGATCGTCTCCCCCGCGACGGCCACGAACGCCTCCGAGCAGTAGGCCTTGGCCACCGCCGCGGCCACCGGCAGGTCCTCGCCGACCTCCGCGGGGGCGACGGCGGCGCGTGCCGCCGCACCCGCGGCGGACTTCGCCGACTCGACCCTGATCAGCATGTCGGCGACCTTCTGCTTGACCGCCTGGAAGCTCCCGATCGGGCGGCCGAACTGGACGCGGGACGTCACGTGGTCGACGGTGAGCCGCAGGCAGCGCTCGGCCCCGCCGGCCTGCTCGCAGGCGAGCATCGCGCGGGCGACGTCCAGGGCCCGGGCCAGGGCGGCCCAGGCGTCGGCCGTCGCCAGCCGGTCGGCCGGGACGGCGTCGAAGTCCAGGTGCGCCTGCTTGCGGGTCTGGTCCAGGGTGACCAGCGGAACGGCCGCCAGGCCCGGGGCGTCCCGCCGCACCGCGAACAGCGCCAGGTCGCCGCCGGCCATGGCGGGGACGAGCACCAGATCCGCGTGCGCGCCGTCGAGGACGAAGCCGGCGGATCCGGTCAGCCGCCAGCCGTCACCGTCGGTCGAGGCCGTCGCGATCGGCCGCTCGGCGGCCGAGCGGCCGGCCTGGTCGGTGACGGCCACGGTGGCCACCAGCGTCCCCGCGCACAGTTCCGGCAGGTAGCGCCCGGCCGCGGCGGTGTCGCCCGCGGCCAGCAGCAGCGGGATCGCCAGCCCGGCGGTGGCCAGCAGCGGCGCGGCCAGCAGGCCGCTCCCGGCCTCCTCGAAGACCGCGCCGAGCTCCACCTCGGTGAACCCGGCGCCGCCGTGGGACTCGGGGACCGCCAGGCCGGCCAGTCCCAGCTCGCCGCAGAGCCGCCGCCAGACCTCGGGCGACCAGCCGCGTTCGGTCTCCATCAGCCGGCGCACCTCGGCGGGCGGCGACAGGTCGGCGAACGCGGCGCGCACACCGTCGCGCAGCAGGCGCAGGTCCTCGGGGCCGGCGCTCACGAGCGGCCCTCGGCGAACCGGCCGATCATCGCGTCGAAGGCGGCCTCCAGCGTGCCGTCCCCGCCGGGTGGGTCCGGCAGCCGCACCGGGCCGTGCTCGCGGCTGGGCAGCAGGATGGTCGCGGTGGCCGGCGAGGTGACTTCGTCGCGCTGGCTGCGGGTGCGCAGGGCGAGGTCCACCGCGGGCCGGCCGCCCTCGGCGAGGTACTTGCGGGTGACCTCGCCCGCCACCCACTGCGCGTCGCCGACGTAGTTGAACTTGCGGAACTCCACCCGCAGCCGCCAGAGCCAGGCGTCGTCGCCCATCCAGTCGGTGCAGGCGTGGATCAGCCAGGTCTCACGCATCCGGCCGTAGTCGAAGGTGGTGGGGTTTCCGGACCTGCGGGCGAAGGCGGGGTCCCAGTGCACCCGCTGCATCGCGTCCGGCACGCCGAGTTCGTCGCGGTGGTAGAAGCGCGGGACGCGCTGCCGGTTCTGGTAGGCCAGCCGCAGCGGCGCGACGTTGTACATGCCCATGCCCATGCCGACGTGCCAGCAGACCATGTCGGTGACGGTCAGCGGCCCCTTGACCAGGGGGCCCACCGGGTCACCCGCGGACACGTCCTCCCACCACCGGGGCTCGGCGCCCCGGGGCCGCTCGGCCGCGTAGGCGGCGTCCAGTTCGGCGATGGCGGCCTCGTCCCAGCTCTGCGGCTGTACCTCGGCGTACTTCTTGCGGGTCCGCGCCCGCTCCCGCTCGGTGCGGAACATCATCCGGTACTGCGCGCCGAGGAGGGTGCCCTCGGCTGTCCGGAACGCCTGGGCGGTCCACTCCTGGACGCCGCGGCCGCCGAACTCGCTGGGCTTGTCGACCACGCCGACCAGGGCGGTCCGCCGGAACACCCGCTGGTCGGGGCGGAGCGGGGCCCACCACTCCCGCTCGCTGGCCGCGTAGAAGGCGTGCACGCCGCGCAGCGGGTCGCCGCGCAGCCCGCGCGCGGCGGCCAGTTCGGCCTCGTCGAGGCGGTCCTCCCCGATCAGGCTGTCGCCGCCGACCAGCGGGGGCGGGGCGATGGGGCCCTTCCACCGGGAGGTCGCGGCGTGCTCGGGGTCGCACCACAGCGGGTTGTCGTCGCCGTAGGAGAGGGCGACGTTGCGGAACGCGTCCTCGTTGGGGCGGCGATAGTGCGGCGGCGCCGGATAGGGCTGGGGGACGCCGATCCGTGTGCGCAGGGCGGCGACACCCGCATCGGTGATCTTTCCCGTGGTGGACTCGGCCATCACCCGTCCGCATCTGCTCCAGGGCGGCCGTGCGGCCGCCGCCCGATGACGCCCCAACTATTGCATCAATTATATGATAAAAAATCCATAGGGCAGGGACGCGTCCGGGGAGGCCCGCATGAGCGACGGAACGCTGCTGGTGGAACGCCGCGGGCCCGCGGGCTGGCTGATCTTCAACCGGCCCGACCGGGGCAACGCGATGAACGCCGAGATGATGGCCGCGCTGCCCGCCGCCTGGGCCGAACTCGACGCCGATCCGCAGGTGCGCGCGATCGTGGTGACCGGCGCCGGCCGGGCCTTCCAGACCGGGCTCGACATGACCCAGCTCAGCCGCGACCCCGTGGCCCTCAAAGAGATGTCGCGCCGGACCAGGCGGGCCGACCTGCGGCTGACCGGCTGGCACCTGGGCGTCACCACCCCCGTGGTGACCGCCGTGAACGGCGTGTGCGCCGGCGGCGGGCTGCACTTCCTGGTCGACTCCGACATCGCCATCGCCTCCACCGCGGCCTCGTTCACCGACCCGCACGTCAGCGTCGGCCAGGTCAGCGCCTTCGAGACGATCGCGCTGGCCCGGCGGGCCGCGTTCGCCCCGGTGGCGCGGCTGGCCCTGACCGGAGCGCACGAGCGGGTCTCCGCCGCCGACGCGCACCGGCTGGGCTGGGTCGGCGAGGTGACCGCGCCGGACGAACTGCACGGCCGCGCCCAGGAACTGGCCGAACGGATCGCCGAGGTCCACCCGATGGTCCTCGCCACCGCCAAGCGCGCGCTCTGGCGCGCCCTGGAGACCTCTCTCACCCGCGCCCGCCACGAGACCTCGGGAGCACGGCAGTGACCGACCTCTTCCTCGACTGCCGGACCGAGCGGGACGTCACCGCGGCCGTGCTCGGCTGGATCTCCACCGAACTGCCCGAGTCCTGGCGGAAGGCCGGCGAGGCGGGCGGCCCGAGCGCGGTCCGCCAGGTGCGGACCCCCGAGGAGTACCGGTCCTGGTACCCCGCGTTCGCCCGGACGGGGCTGGTGGTCCCGCAGTGGCCGGCCGCCTACGGGGGGCTGGGCTGGGACCGGAGCCTGGCCCGGGCCGCCGAGCGGGCGCTGGCCCCCTACCACCTGCCCCGGCTCAACCCGCTGGGCCTCAACCTGGCCGCCCCGGCCCTGTTCGCGCACGGCACCGAGGAACAGCGGCTGCGCTTCCTGCCCAGGATCGTCTCCGCCGAGGAGATCTGGTGCCAGCTGTTCAGCGAGCCCGGCGCGGGCAGCGACCTGGCCTCGCTGGCCACCCGGGCCGAGCGGGACGGCGAGGGGTGGCGGATCACCGGGCAGAAGGTCTGGACGACCTGGGCGCACCTGGCCGACTTCGGCGTGCTGCTGGCCCGCACCGACCCGGACGTGCCCAAGCGCAAGGGCATCACCTACTTCCTCATCGACATGCACCAGCCCGGCGTCGAGGTCCGCCCGCTCCGGCACATCGGCGGCGAGGTGGACTTCAACGAGGTCTTCCTGGACGGCGCGGTCGTCCCCGACACCTGGCGGGTCGGGGCGCCCGGCGAGGGCTGGCGGGTGGCCCGCGCGACGCTCAGCGGCGAGCGCCAGATGGTCTCGGGCGCCGGGTCCGGCGGCGTCGACCGGATCGGCGGCGCCGGGGCCCGGCGGCTGGTCCGGCTGGCCCGCGAGCGGAGCGAGCGGGGCCTCCCGCACGGCTGGGACGACCCGCGGGTCCGCGAGCAGGTGGTCCGGCTGTGGTGCGAGGAGCGCATCCGGGCGTGGACCAACGCGCGGGTCCGGGAGGGGCTGCGGGCCGGGCTGCCGCCGGGCCCGGAGAGCTCGATCGGCAAGGTGCACGGCTCGGAGCTCAACCAGCGGATCCAGGCCGCCGCGGCCCGGCTGCTCGGCCCGGAGGGCACCGCCTGGCCCGGCGATCCGGGCGGCTACGCCGAGTCGATGCCGGCCGAGGTCCGCGGGATGCTGCGCAGCCGGGCCAACACCATCGAGGGCGGCACCACCGAGGTCAACAAGAACATCATCGCCGAGCGGGTCCTGGGACTGCCCAAGGAACCCGACCCCTGGGAGGGACAGCCCTGGCGGGACGTCCCACGGGGCTGACACACCGCGAGGAGAGCACACGTGGACGACTCCGACGTCGCAGAGATGGTCGCGGCGGTACGCCGGCTGGTGCGCGAGCGGGTGGTGCCGCTGGAGGCGCGGATCGACGAGACCGACGAGATGCCCGCCGAACTGGTCTCGGCCGCCGCCGAGATGGGCCTGTACGGGTTCGCGATCCCCGCCGAGTACGGCGGGCTGGGCCTGACCATGCACCAGGAGGCGCTGCTGGTCATGGAACTGGGCCACACCACCCCCGCCTTCCGGTCGCTGTTCGGCACCAACAACGGCATCGCCGGGCACGTGCTGCTGGAGGGGGGCACCGAGGAGCAGCGGAAGGCGTACCTGCCGCGGCTGGCCTCGGGCGAGTGGACCGCCTCGTTCGCGCTGACCGAGGCGGAGGCCGGCTCCGATCCCGCCGGCCTGCGCACCGCGGCCCGCCGGGTGCCCGGCGGGCACGTGCTCGACGGGGCCAAGCGCTACATCACCAACGCCCCGATCGCCGACCTGTTCATGGTGTTCGCCCGGCATGGCGAGCAGGAGAAGGCGGCGCGTGACATCTCGGTGTTCCTGGTCCCCCGGGACGCCCCCGGGCTGTCGGTCGGCCCCCGCGACCGCAAGATGGGGCAGCACGGCGCGTGGACCGCCGAGGTCCTCCTGGACGGGGTGTTCGTGCCCGACGACGCGCTGGTCGGCGGTGCGGCGGGGCGCGGCGCCGGCTACCTGACCGCGCTGCGCTGCCTGGCCCACGGGCGGCTGCACATCGCCGCGCTGTGCGTGGGCATGGCGCAGCGGCTGCTGGCCGAGACCGTCGAGTACGCCCGGGAGCGCACCCAGTCGGGCCGGCCGATCGCGGAGTTCCAGCTCGTCCAGGGGCTGATCGCCGACTCGCAGACCGACGTGTACGCCGCCCGGGCGCTGGTGCTGTCGGCCGCGGCGGAGTTCGACGCGGGGACCGACACCCGGATGGGGCCCTCCTGCGCCAAGTACTTCGCCAGCGAGGCGGTCGGCCGGGTGGCCGACCGGGCCGTCCAGGTCTTCGGCGGTGCGGGGTACATGCGGGGGGTGGCGGTCGAGCGGTTCTACCGGGACGCGCGGCTGTTCCGGATCTACGAGGGCACCAGCCAGGTGCAGCAGGTCGTCATCGCCCGGCAGGCGCTCGCCCGGGGCCGCGACTGAGACTGGAGTCTCGACCGCACCCGACCCGTCTGATAATATATTTAATCAAATCTGCCATCCAGGCGTGGAGCCGTCCCGCTCCCGCACCCGTCCCCGGGAGGCCAGATGTCGGCGGCACGCGCCGAGCACCTGCTGATCGACGGCCGGCTCGTCCCGGCCGAAGGCGGCGGCACGTTCGAGAACACCAACCCGGCCACCGAGGAGGTCATCGGCGTCACCGCCGACGGGACCCCGGGCGACATGGACGCCGCCATCCGCGCGGCCCGCCGGGCCTTCGACGGGACCGGCTGGTCCACCGACCCCGCGCTGCGGGTGGAGTGCCTGCGCGGGCTCCAGCGCGCGCTCGTCAAGAACGCCGAGGAGCTGCGCGCCGCCATGGTCGCGGAGCTGGGCACCCCGGTCGCGCTCACACACGGCGCCCAGCTTGACACCCCGGTGGAGAACATCGGCTGGGTCGCCGACCTCACCGAGAGCTACCGGTGGACCGAGGACCTCGGGCCGGCCAGGCCCTACGGCATCGCGTCACACCGCTCGACGGTGCGCGAGCCGGTGGGCGTGGTCGGCGCCATCACGCCGTGGAACTTCCCGATGCAGATCAACCTGGCCAAGCTCGTGCCCGCGCTGGCCGCCGGGTGCACCGTGGTCCTCAAACCCGCCCCCGACAGCCCGTGGACCGCGACGCTGCTCGGCCGCATCGTCGCCGAGGAGACCGACCTGCCGCCCGGCGTGCTCAACATCGTGGCCTCCTCCCGGCACGAGCTCGGCCGGCAGCTCGCCGAGGACGACCGGGTCGACATGGTCTCCTTCACCGGCTCGACCGCGACCGGCCGGGCGGTGATGACGGCGGCCGCCGGCAACCTCAAGAAGGTCTTCCTGGAACTGGGCGGCAAGTCCGCGCTGGTCGCCCTGGACGACGCCGACCTGGGCCAGGTGGTCGGCAACGCCGCGTTCCAGATCACCACGCACGCCGGCCAGGGCTGCGCCATCCTCACCCGGCTGCTACTCCCCCGCGCCCGCTACGAGGAGGGCGTCGAGGCGCTGGTGGAGACGCTGCGCGGCTGGCCCTACGGGGACCCGGCCGACCCGGGCACCCTGATGGGCCCGCTGATCAGCGAGCGGCAGCGCGAGCGGGTGCTGGGGTACATCGCCACCGGCGTGCGGGAGGGCGCCACCGCCGCGCTCGGCGGCGGCGTGCCCGGGCACCTGCCCCGGGGCTGGTTCGTGGAGCCGACCGTGCTGACCGGCGTCGACGAGAACGCCACCGTGGCGCAGGAGGAGATCTTCGGCCCGGTGATCTCGGTCCTCGCCTACGACGGGGGCGACGACGAGGCCGTCCGGATGGCCAACAACTCCCGGTACGGGCTGTCGGGGATGGTGGTCAGCGCCTCCGCCGAGCGGGCCCGCGCCGCCGCGCGCCGGATCCGCGCCGGCACGGTCTCCGTCAACGGCGGCATCTTCTACGGCGCCGACGTGCCGTTCGGCGGTTACCGGCAGAGCGGGATCGGCCGCGAGAGCGGGGTGGCGGGTTTCGAGGAGTACCTGGAGATCAAGTCCCTCGCCGAGGGGGTGTGACCGTGCGGCTCATCGGTCGCCGGATGCTCGTGGTGGGAGCCTCGGCGGGGATCGGGCGCGCGCTGGCCGTCCGCGCCGTCGAGGAGGGCGCCCACGTCCTGGCCGCCGCCCGCCGCGGGGCCGAACTGGAGAAGATCGAGGGCTGTGTCCCGGTGACCGCTGACGTCTGCGCCGAGGACGACTGCGCCAGGCTGGCCGAGACCGCACGGGACGCGCTCGGCGAGATCGACGTCCTGGTCTCCTGCGTGGGCACCGCACCGCTGCGCATGATCGCCGACACCGACGCGGCCGACTGGCGGCGGGTCTTCGACGTCAACGTCGTCGGCTTCCACCAGGTGCTGCGCGCCTGCCGGCCGGTACTGGCCCCGAACGCCGTCGTCGCCGTGCTGTCCTCCGAGAGCGTCGACCAGCCGCGCAGCGGCCTGGGCGCCTACTCGGCCAGCAAGCTCGCCCTGGAGCGCACGCTGACGGCCTGGCGGGTGGAGCATCCGGGCCTGCGGTTCTGCCGGATCAGGGTGGGCGCCACGTTCCCCACCGGGTTCGGCGACGCGTTCGACGGCCCCACCCTGGAGCGGGTCCTGAAGGACTGGGCGGCCCGCGGGCTGGCCCAGGAGCACTTCATGACCCCCGAGGAGGTGGCCGCCGTGCTGACCGGCGTGTTCGCAACCGCCGCGGACCTGCCCGGCGTCTGCCTGGACGAGCTGACCGTGCGCTCCCCCTCGGCGGTGACCGAAGGCTTCGAGAGCGCCTTCGGCGATCACCGACCGTGACAGACGAGGAGAGAACCGTGATCGAGTACAACCCGTTCTCCCGGGTGACGACGCACAACCCGTTCCCGGTCTACCGGCGGCTGCGCGACGACGCCCCCGTCTACCACAACGAGGAACTGGACTTCTGGGCCCTGTCACGGTACGAGGACGTGATCGCGGCGCATCTGGACACCGACGTCTACTCCAGCGCCCACGGGGTCACCATCGAGGGGGTCGACCAGGGGGCGCCGTTCCTCATCGTCAAGGACCCGCCCGACCACACCACGCACCGCAAGATCGTGGCCCGCATGTTCACCCCCCGCCGGATCAACCAGCTCGAACCGTTCATCCGCGCCACCGCCGCCGCGCTGCTGGACAAGGTCGCCGACCGGGACCGGTTCGACCTGGTGCAGGAGTTCTCCTTCCGGCTGCCGCTGGACGTCATCAGCGAGCTGATCGGCATCCCCGAGTCGCTGCGCGAGGAGATCCACCGGCTCAGCGACCGCATCGCGGTGCGCAACGAGGACATGTCCGTCCCCGAGGACACCTACGTCGCCAGCGCCGAACTGTGGTCGCTGCTGACCGAGCTGGTCCGGGAACGCCGCCGCTCCCCCGGCGACGACGTCATCACCATGCTGATGAACACCCGGGTGGAGGACGGGGACGGCGAGCGCTCCCTCGGCGACAGCGAGCTGGCGTCCCGGTTCCTGGAGCTGGCCTTCGCCGGGCACGAGACCGTCGCCAAGCTCATCCCCAACGGCGTCATCGCGCTCAGCTGGTACCCCGACCAGCGGCGCGAGCTGGTGGCCGACCCGTCGCTGATCCCGAACGCGGTCGAGGAGATGCTGCGCTGGGACCCGCCCTCGCACTACCAGGGCCGCTGGACGACCCGCGAGGTGGAGCTGCACGGCACCACGATCCCCGCCGACGTGCGGGTCATCCTGCTCACCGGCTCGGCCGTGCACGACGAGCGCAAGTACCCCGACCCCGAGACCTTCGACATCCACCGCGAGATCGACCGGCACGTCAGCTTCGGCTTCGGCCGGCACCTGTGCCTGGGCGCCTCCCTCGCCCGGCTGGAGACCCGCGTCGCCTTCGAGGAACTACTCCGGCGCTTCCCCGACTTCACCTTCGACGGCACCGGGGTCGAACGCCACTACTCCGGCAACGTCCGCGGGCTCGCCGCACTCCCGATGATCGTGGAGCGGCGCGCGGCCGCCTGAACCCGCAGGAGACACCGCGATGAGCGACCATCCGACCAACGACGCCATCAACCTGATCAGCGGCGAGTTCTGGGGGCGCGACCCGCACGACGAGCTGCGCTGGATGCGCGAGCACGCCCCGGTCTACCGCGACCCCCACAGCGGAGCCTGGGGCGTCGCCAAGCACGAGGACGTCCGGCTGGTCTCGCGCACCCCCGAGGTGTTCTCCAGCGCCCAGGGCATCCGGGCCGACTCCGGCCCGATGCCCATGATGATCGACATGGACGACCCGGCGCACAAGCTGCGGCGCAAGCTGGTCAACGCCGGGTTCACCCCCCGCCGGGTCACCGCGCAGGAGGACTACCTGCGGCAGCTCTGCGACGACATCATCGACCGGGTGTGCGAGCGGGGCGAGTGCGACTTCGTCTGGGACATCGCCGCCCCCCTGCCGCTGATCGTGATCGCGGACGCGCTCGGCATCGCGCCCGAGGACCGTTCCACGCTGCTGACCTGGTCCGACGACATGGTCCGCGGGCTGACCGGCGGCGCCGTCCCCGAGCTGCTGGTCAAGGCGGGCGAGGCGTTCAACGGGTTCACCGAGTACGCCGGCCGGGTCATCTCCGACCGCCGGGACCGCCCCCGCGACGACCTCATCAGCCTGCTGGTGCACGCCGAGATCGACGGCGACCGGCTGGACCACGACTCGCTGGTGCAGGAGTCGCTGCTCATCCTGATCGGCGGGGACGAGACCACCCGGCACGTGATCTCCGGCGGCGCCTGGCAGCTGTTCCGCCACCCCGACCAGCGGCAGGCCCTGATCGACGACCCCGGCCGGCTGCCCACGGCGATCGAGGAGATGCTCCGCTGGGTGTCGCCGGTCAAGAACATGAACCGCACGGCCACCCGGGACGTCGAGCTGCGCGGCCAGCGCATCCGGGAAGGCGACAACGTCCTGCTGCTCTACCCCTCGGCCAACCGCGACGAGGACGTCTTCACCGACCCCGACCGCTTCGACATCGCGCGCTCCCCCAACGACCACATAGCGTTCGGCAACGGACCGCACTTCTGTCTGGGCAACAGCCTGGCCCGGCTGGAGCTGCGGGTCATGTTCGAGCAGTTGCTGACCCGGCTGCCCGACATGGAACCGGTCGACGCGGCCGAGCCGGCGCACCGTCCGGCCAACTTCGTGTCCGGCTACGAGTCCATGAAGGTGCGTTTCACCCCCGCGCCCCGGGCGGGCGACTGAGCCCGGCCGTCGATCTGGAGGATGTCATTTCCGATTACAAGACCCTGCGGTACGAGGAGCGCAACGGCGTCGCCTGGGTCACCCTGGACCGCCCGGAGGTGCACAACGCCTTCGACATGGTCATGATGCGCGAGCTGTACGAGTGCTGGCGCGGGCTGCGCGACAACGACGACGTCAACGTCATCGTGCTCACCGGCTCCGGGGACAAGGCGTTCTGCACCGGCCTGGACCGCATCGCCGAGAACGTCGGCGCCACCGACCACACCGAGGGCCTCGGGCGCCGCGGCGCCACCCCGATGCACACCGACGACCCCTGCGACTGGCTGCCGCCCAAGACGGCGGCCGAGCTGTGGAAGCCGGTCGTGGCCGCGGTCAACGGCATGGCCTGCGCCGGGGCGTTCTACCTGCTGGGCGAGGTCGACATCATCATCGCGGCCGAGCACGCGACGTTCTTCGACCCGCACACCACCTACGGGATGCCGGCGGTCTTCGAGCCGATGTCGATGCTCCAGCGGATGCCGCTCGGGGAGGTGCTGCGGATGTCCCTGATGGGCGCCTACGAGCGGATGAGCGCGCAGCGGGCCCACGAGGTGGGGCTGGTGCAGGAGGTCGTCCCCGCGGACGAGCTGATCGAGGCCGCCCGGCACGTGGCCGAGGCCATCGCCTCCCAGCCGCCGCTGGCGGTCCAGACGACCACGCGGGCCATCTGGTACGCCCAGGAGCTGGGCTACCGGCAGGCTCTGGACGTGGCCAAGACGCTCGTCCAGCTCGGCCTCGACAAGGACTCCCTGGCGGCCGGCAAGGAGCTGTTCGATTCGGGCCGGCGCACCCCGTGGCGGCTGCGCTGACCAGGGCCCGGCGCGAAGGGAGGGCACGGCAGAGCACTGTGCCCTTCCCTCGCGTTCACACCCGGTCGCGGAGGCCGTCGGCCAGGCCCGGGGCGCGCAGCAGGTCGCCGAACGCGGCGTCCTCCCGGGCGCGGGCCCGGGCGATCTGGTCGCGGTGGGCCTCGGTGACCAGGCGTTTGGTGGCCAGCAGCGCGGGCAACGGCTTGGCCGCGATCTCCCGGGCCAGCTCGTGCGTCGTCTCCAGCAGGGTCTCGGCCGGGCACGCGCACAGCGCGAGCCCGCTGCGCACGGCCTGTTCCGCGGTGATCCAGCGACCGGTGTACAGGGCCAGCGCGGCCTGCTGCTGCCCCATCCGCAGCGGAAGCAGGTAGCTGCTTCCCGCCTCCGGGACGACTCCCATCGCGGTGAACGGGGCCAGCAGCCGGGCGTGCTCGGCGACCAGCACCAGGTCGCAGTAGCCGAGCATGGTCAGCCCCAGCCCGACGCCGGAGCCGTTCACCGCGGCCAGCAGCGGCTTGGGGAAGTCCGCCAGCGCGCCCAGCAGCGCCCGGAACCCCGCCCCCATGTCGCCGGAGGACTCTCCGGCGGCGTGCGCGCCGGCGTACCCGGCCATCTCCTGCAGGTCGGTCCCCGCGGAGAAGGTGCGGCCCGCGCCGGTGAGCACCACGACGGACACCTCGCCGTCCGCCGCGGCGTCCGCCAGTGCCCCGGCCAGCGCGTGGTAGAGCACTTCGTTGAACGCGTTGGCGCGCTCGGGCCGGTGGAAGGTGAGCGTGCGCACCCGCTCCCGGTCGGCCAGGTCCAGTGCCCGCGGCTCCGCGCTCATCCGCCCACCTCACCCGCGTCGCTTAGCTGATCTTAAATATAAAATCAGATAATGCGCTGTCGCGGCTATGCCGTGGGGTCCTCGGCCGGGGCGGCGGTGACGTGCTCGCCGAAGAACGCGAAGATCCTGTCCCAGCCGTCGGCGGCGTTCTCCCCGCCCTTGCCCATGCCGAAGACGACCTTGGCCACGGGGCCGAGCGGGGCCGGGGGCACGTACCCGGTGAGGAAGCTGTGCCCGGTGCCGGGGTACTCCTTGACGTCGTGCGGCACGCCGGCCGCGGTCAGGGCGCGCTCCAGTTTCCGTGCGGCGCCAGGCAGGCTGCGGTCCGCGCTCCCGTAGCTGGCGACGATCGGGCACGCTCCGCGCAGGGCCTCCTCGGGCTTGCGCGGCAGGATCCCGTAGTTGTCCGCCGCGGCCTGGAAGCCGTACCTGGCGGCGGCGACCAGCGCGAATCCGCCGCCCATGCAGAACCCCGCGACGCCGACGGCGCCGGTGCAGTCGTCCCGGCCCGCCAGCCAGGCCCGGGTCGCCTCGATGTGGTCGTAGGTCGGCCCGCGCTGGGCGCGCATGTCGCGCATCGCCTTGCGCACGCAGCGCAGCCAGGGCGCCCCCGCGTACAGGTCCGGGAGCACCGCCAGGTAACCGTGCGCGGCGAACCGGTCGGTCGCGGCACGCATGTCCGCGGTGGCGCCCATCGCCTCGAACAGCACGACCACGCCGGGCCAGGGCCCCTCGCCGTCCGGTACCGCAAGGTAGCCGGGCAGTTCCCGCGCTCCCGCGGGGATGGTCACGTCGGCCATTTCGCCCGCCCTTCAGATATACGCCGTACGTGCAGGGCAATGTACACCGTACGTACCCGGCCATCGAGGGCCGGGCGTGGCGGCCGTCCGGCCCCGGGCGGTGCGGTCAGGCCCGGCTGATCTCGGCCATCTGGAAGTCGGCCTTGGCCGCCCCGCAGTCCGGGCAGGACCAGTCGCCCGGGACGTCCTCCCACCGCGTGCCGGGCGGGATGTCCTCCTCGGGCCAGCCCCGGGCCTCGTCGTAGACGAACCCGCAGACCATGCACTCCCAGACCCGGTACTCCACGCGCCTCACACCTTCTCGAAGTCGATCTTCTCGCGGACGCCGCAGTCGGGGCAGCACCAGTCGTCGGGCACCCGCGCCCAGGGGGTCCCTGCCGGGAAGCCCTCGCGCGGCTCCCCGGCCGCCTCGTCGTAGCGGTAGTCGCAGACCGGGCAGCGGTAGGTCATGCCGCCCGCTCCCCGGTCCCGGCGGGGGCCGGCGGGGCGACGCCGTAGCGGGCGTGCTTGCCGGGCTGGATGTTGGCCAGGGAGGCGTCACCGCCGTAGTGCCGGATGACCCGCTTGTCCATCACCCGCCGCCAGATCGGCGGGATGAGGGCCAAGCGGGTCATGAGGGCGTAGCCGGAGGGCAGTTCGGGGGCTTCCTCGCAGTGCCGCAGCGCCTGGTAGCGGCGGGTGGGGTTGGCGTGGTGGTCGCTGTGCCGCTGCAGGTGGTACAGCGCGATGTTGGAGGCGATGTCGTCGCTGTTCCAGGAGTGCCGGGGGGCGCACCGCTCGTACCGGCCCGCGGGGGTCCGCTGCCGCAGCAGCCCGTAGTGCTCCAGGTAGTTGACGACCTCCAGCATCGTGAACCCCAGGACGGCCTGGACCAACAGGTAGGGGACGATGCCGGCGCCGAACACGCCGGTCAGGACGCCGAACAGCACGGCGGTCATCGCCCAGGAGTTGAGCACGTCGTTGCGCGGCGTCCACGGGCCCCTGCCGGTGCGCGCGAGCCGGGCCCGCTCCAGCCGCCAGGCCGACTTCAGGCCGCCCCACACGGTGCGCGGCCAGAACCGGTAGAAGCTCTCGCCCAGCCGGGCGCTGGCCGGATCCTCCGGAGTCGCCACCCGCACGTGGTGGCCCCGGTTGTGCTCGATGTAGAAGTGCCCGTAGGCGGTCTGCGCCAGCGCGACCTTCGACAGCCAGCGCTCCACCGACTCCTTCTTGTGGCCGAGTTCGTGCGCGGCGTTGATGCCGATCCCGCCGACGACGGCGATCGTCAGCAGGATGCCGATCTTCTCCCACGCCGCCACGTCGCCGCGCGACCACATCCAGGCGGCCAGCACCAGGCCCCCGTACTGCAGCGGCAGGTACAGGTACACGCACCAGCGGTAGTACCGCTGGTTCTCCAGCCAGGTCAGAACGCTCTCGGGCGGGTTCGCGGAGTCCTTGCCCAGCACCATGTCCAGCAGCGGGGTGACGACGCCCAGCAGGACCAGGCCGGAGAACCAGAACACCCCCCACCCGGTGGCCTCGACCAGCCCCCAGCCCACGAACGGCGACAGCGGCACGGCCAGGCCCAGCAGCCACAGGTACTTCTTCCGGTCGACCCAGTCCACGTCCATGACGTCGGCGGTCTCGGTTGTCATGACACCTCCAGGTGTCGCTCAAGCCGGGTCTCGGTGGAACGACGCGGTGGCCCGGCCGCCGACGACCTCCGCTCCCGGCCCGCTCGGCGGCACCGGCGGCCGTCGCCACCGCGGTCACCATGCCATGGTACGTACAGTGTAAACAAGATTTATGCCGTACGTACCACCGGGCGGCCCGTCCCGGCGTCCCTCGGCGGAGCGGCCCCGCGAGCGTGATAGACCTGTGCTCGCACGGCACGCGCGAAGACCGTGGTCACGCGATGCGGCCGTAGGCTCGGAAGAGAGTCGGGAGAGCACCCCGAGAGGTCCGTCCCGGCGCCCTCGAGTGCGGCCCGCCGGGCGGGGAGTTCGGGCAGAGAGAGTGGTGATGGCGGAGAAGCCGGCCGGTCGCGTCGAGCGGCGGCCTCTGACGCGCGAGCTGATCGTCCGGACGTCCATCGCGCTCATCGAGCGGGACGGCGCCAAGGCCCTGTCCATGCGGAAGATCGCGGCCGAGCTCGGGGTCGGCGTGATGTCGCTGTACAACCACGTGCCCAACAAGGACGCGCTCCTGGCGGCCGTGGCCGAATCCGTCCTGGCGGAGCTGGACGTGCCCGACGCCGATCCCGACCGGGACTGGAAGCTCAACGCCCGCGCCATGGCCGCCGCCTTCCAGGCCACCGCCCGACGCCACCCGCGGAGCATGTACCTGGCGCTGACCAGCAGGGCCGGCCAGCTGTCCGGCTGGCGTACCGCCGAGCGGGCCCTGGCGCTGTTCGACGCCGCGGGGTTCGACGGCGCCACCTCGGTACGCGCGCTGCGGGCGCTCATGTCGTACGTGATCGGCGCCCAGGTGCTGGAGGGCGGTGCCCTCAGGATGTCGGAGCGGCTGCCGGGCGAGCCGGCCGAACCGCAAATCAACATCGACCTCGCCGAGATCCCCCGCGTCGTCGAACTAGCCGACGAGCTGGTCCGGCTCGACCCCGAGGCCGACTTCGAGTGCGGCCTGGAGATGCTGCTCTCGGCCCTCGACCGGCTTCCCCGCGCGACCCCCTGAGCCCGCGGGGCTCAGTCCGCGCGCCGGCCCAACACCTCGATCGCGGACAGGAACAGCTCCAGGCCGAACTCGAAATCGGCGTCCGACCCGTGCTCGGCCAGCTCGTCGGGCACCGCGGCGACGTGCGGGAAGCCGGTGGCGTCCAGCTCCCGCAGGCCGTCGGCCAAGCCACCCGGCTGCTCCCGCAGGAACTTGCTCAGGCCGGCCTCCCGCAACTGGGAGCCGAACGCGTAGGCCATCAGCGCGCGCATGACGCGCACGGAGGTGACGCCGTCGAGGCCGGCGGCGGCGCACAGGTCCAGGGCGCGTTCGATCGCGCGCAGCCCGACCGGGATCCCGGTCTTGCTCGCCACCGCGAGCGCCAGGCTCCGCGGGTACTCGTCGGCGGTCCGGCGGAAGGCCCAGATGAGATCACGCGCACCGGCCCGCCAGTCACCGGGCTTCTCCGCGGGCAGCTCCAGGGTGCCCATCACGTACTCGGCCACGCCCCGGACGAGCGCCTCCTTGTTGGGCACGTGGTTGTACATCGCCATCGCGGTCACGCCCAGCTCGCCCGCGACCGCGCGCATCGACAGGGCCTCGGCGCCCTCGCGCTCGATGAGGCCGACGGCGGTGTGCACGATGAGCTCGCGGTTGAGCACGACCCGCATGACCGGCTGTGGTGGGCGCTTCGGCATGGCCCGATCTCCTCCTGCCCGGAACGGCTCCTGATCGCCCCCGCGGGCAGACGCCCCGGCAAGTGTACGCACGCGAACGGCCGGAGCCCTCCGCTCCGGCTCCCGCCCGGAAGCCGGAACGGGGCCGGTCAGCCGATGCGGAGCGGGAGCGTGCGCGGACCGCGGACCTGGCCGGCGGCCCGAGCGGGTGGCCGTACGGGCGTGCGTGCCGGGTACGGCAGGATCGGAGGCAGACCCATCCTGGCCGGAACGGAAGGACACCCCACCATGACCGACAGCGCGACGGACGAGGCCCTGCACCGGCTGCTGGCCGACCGGCCACAGGGCGTGCTCGTCACCCTCAAGGCCGACGGGCGCCCCCAGCTGTCGAACGTCAACCACCACTACGACCCTGGCAAGCGGCTGCTGCGCGTGTCGGTCACCGACGACCGCGCCAAGACCCGCAACCTCAAACGCGACCCGCGCGCCTCCTACCACGTCACCAGCGAGGACTTCTGGGCGTACGCCGTCGCCGAGGGCACCGCCGAGTTCTCCGAGGTCGCCGCCGACCCCCACGACGCCGCCGTCGAGGAACTCATCGACCTCTACCGCGACGTCGCCGGCGAGCACCCCGACTGGGACGACTACCGTGCCGCGATGGTCCGCGACCGGCGCCTGGTCCTGCGCATCCACGTCGACCGCGTCTACGGCGCCCCACCCCGCTGATCCCGGCCCCGCGAGGTCGGCACGTACCGGCCGGGTCGCGTGCCGTGCGGGAACCACGGCCCCGGGCGGGCGCTGCCGGGACTGTGGCGGGGCGCAGCCGGCACATGCGCGCCAGCGTTGGTCCACGATCGACGGATTGCATGCCATGTGTCATGGTTCGTCCGCGCAAGGGGTATGAAGGTGGGGCGAGTTCCGGATCTTGGCTTCCCCGCCGGTAGGTACGGACATGTGGAGGCTGAACCCGTGCCGGTACTCCAGGAGCGGCATCGGCTGCTGAGCTTCCTGCATCAGGTCGTCGAGCAGGACACCGCCCGGTTGCGGGCCGGACGGTTGTCGTGGTCGTGGTGGCTGGAGGCCGCGGCGCGGCACGGGCGTCACGGGTTCGCCGACACCCTGCTGATCTGCGCCCAGTCCCCCGCCGCCACCGACGTCCGCTCCTACGAGCAGTGGCGGGCGCGGGGACGCCGGGTCCGCAGGGGCGAGAGCGGGATCCGGATCCTGTCGCCGCGGGGCGGGCCCCGGGCGGTGTTCGACGTGACCCAGACCGAGGGCGACCCGATCGCCGTGCCCGCGCCGGCCACCGCGGCCCAGGCGTACGAGCGGTTGCGCGCCGTGGCCGCCGGGCTCGGGCTGCACGTCCGGCGCGACCGGCGCTGGGCGCGTGCCGGGCGGCCGGACCGGTCGGTCCACCTCGACCCGGCGCTGAGCGACTTCGGCGCCGCCACCGAACTCGCCCACCAGCTGGCGCATCTCCTGCGCCGCGGCGACCGCCTCGACCCGCGCGAGGACTTCTGTCACGGGACCCGCCGCGTCGAAGCCGACTCCGTCGCCTACCTGGCCCTGGCCCACCTGGGGCTGGACACCGCGCACCTGGTCTTCCCGCCGGTGGCCTCCTGGGCGGGCCACGGCGCCCGGTCGCCGCAGAGCGTCCGCCAGGCCGGTGACCGGATCCTGCGCACGGCCTCCCACCTGCGCCGGCGATTCTCGCCGCCCGGCGAGGCTCCGCCGGGTGGCGAGCAGGAGCCGGGGCGGCGCAGGCGCACCGGCCACGGGCCCCCGCGCCCGCCCCGGACCGGCGAGCGCCGCGCGCCGGACCGGCCCGCCACACCTGCATGGCCCGCCGCGAACGCACGGCCCACCGCGGACGCTCCGCATGCGGTGCGGCAACCCCTCGGCAATGAGGATGAACGGACCGGCCCTCCCCCGGCCCGGCCGGCGGACCTGGTGGCCGCGCATCAGGCGGCGCACCGGTTCTTCCGCACCCAGCTGCCCGGCAGCTGGGTGCCCGCGTACCTGTCCGGACGCGGGTTCGACCAGGACGTCCAGCGGTCGTGGCAGCTGGGGTACGCGCCGCGCGCCTGGCGGGCGCTGACCGACCACCTGCGCGCGCTCGGCCACTCCGACCGCACGATCCTGGCCGCCGGGCTGGCCCGCCGGACCGGCGCCGGGGCGCTGTTCGACGCGTTCCGCGACCGGCTCATGTTCGCCCTCCGCGCCGCGGACGGCACCGTCACCGGCTTCCTCGGCCGGCTGCCCGACGGAGCCGAGGGACCCAAGTACCTCAACAGCCCGCACACCCCGCTGTTCCGCAAGAGCGACCTGCTGTTCGGGCTGCACGAGACGCGCGACCGGCTGGCCGCCGGCGCCCGGCCGGTCATCGTCGAGGGCCCGCTGGACGCCATCGCCGTCAACATCGCCGAACCCGCGCGCCATGCCGCCCTCGCGCCCTGCGGCACCGTGTTGACGGCGGCCCAGCTCACCGCCCTCGGCGGGTGCACCGACCTGGACGCCACCGGGGTCCTCCTCGCCCTGGACGGCGACGCCGCCGGGCACGCCGGCATGATCCGCACCTGGCTGGCCCTGGGCAGCCTCGCCGGGCCGCTGGACGCCGTGGTCCTCCAGCGGGGACACGACCCGGCCGACCTCCTGCGCGCCGGGGGACCCGCCGCCGTCCGCGCGGCGCTGCGGGCTCCGGTCCCCCTGCCCGATCTGGTCGTCGACGCCTGCGTGGACCGGTACGGCGGGTCGCTGGAGTTCGCCGAGCAGAAGCTGACCGCCGTCCGCGCGGCCACCGCGCTGATCGCCCGCATGCCCGCCGCCCGGGTCCCCCGGCAGGTCGCCCGGCTGCACTCCCGCACCGGCGTGGACACCGCCACCATCACCGACGTCCTCACCGCGACGATCACCGGCCGGCCGGTGTAGCGCCCCGGCGGAACGCCCGGGTTCAGGTGGGGCGGGCGAGCTCCTCCCAGTGCAGGGTCCGGTCGCAGCAGGCCGCCAGCAGCGCGGGGTCGTGGCTGACCATCAGTACACCCCGGTCCCGCTCGTGGACCTGCGCGCGGATGAGGTGGACGAGTGTGGCGGCGCTGGAGGCGTCCAGCATGGCGGTCATCTCGTCGCACAGCAGGTAACGGGGGTCCGTGCCGAGCGTGCGGGCCAGGCAGGCCCGCTGGAGCTGGCCGTCGCTGACCTCGTGCGGCCGGCGGGACAGCAGGTCCGGGGTGAGGCCGACGAGTTCGGCCAGGCGGTCGGTCTCCTGCGGCGGGGACTTGGCGGGGAGGTGGGCGGACACGATGCGCCGCAGCGTGTGGCGCGGGTCGGCGGCCGACCGGGGGTGCTGGAACACCACGCCGACCTGCCGGCGCAGCGCGGCGGGCGCCGCGTGGCGGAAGCGGTCGACGCGATGGTCGTCCAGGCGGACGACCCCCTCCTCGGGGGTGTGGAGCAGCGCGAGCACGCGGATGAGCGTGGACTTGCCGCAGCCGCTGGGGCCCAGCACTCCGGTGATGCTGCCCGGCTCCAACTCCAGCGAGACCCCGTCGAGAACGCGCTGGCCGCGGTGGTATCCGGCGACCAGGCCGGTGCCGCTCAGCATCCCCGCTCCCCGGCGTGGCCCGGCTCCGCGGATCGGCCGGCGCCCCGCCGGTCACCTTCCCCGACCGGCTCCGCCGGCCCGCTCGCGCAGGCCAGGTGCCGGCCCGCCACCGGCACGGGGGCCGGGTCGCCGCTGCAGGTGTCGCGCCGCGGGCAGCGGGGCCGGAAGGCGCAGCCCGCGGGCAGCGCGGACAGGTCGGGCGGGTGGCCCGGCAGCGGGCGGAACCCGCGGGCGGGGGTCGCGTCGAGCAGCCCGCGGGTGTAGGGGTGCCAGGGGTCGGTGAACACCTCGCCGGCCGGGCCCTGCTCGACGATCCGGGACGCGTACATGACGGCCACATCGGTGGCGACGCGTTCGGCGGCGGCGAGGTCGTGGGTGATGAGCAGGACGGCGCGGCCGTCGTCGGCGAGTTCGCGCAGCATGTCGACCGTCCGTTCGACCAGTGGCCGGTCCAGCCCGGAGGTGGGCTCGTCGGCGAGGATCACGTCGGGGTCGGCGGTGAGGGCGAGCGCAAGGACGACGCGCTGGGCCATGCCGCCGGACAGTTCGTGCGGGTAGCGGTCCAGGTCGGCGGGGCGCAGCCCGACGCGTTCGGCGAGCCGGTCGGCCGCGCCGCGGGTGTCGCCCTCGCCCGGGCGCAGCACCCGGATCGTCTCGGCGAGCTGGCTGCGGGCCGTGCGCACCGGGGTCAGCGCGGTGGCCGCGGACTGCGGTACCAGCGCGACCCGGTGGCCGCGCACCCGGCGGGAGAGGGTCCGCTCCCCCGCCGCCGTCAGGTCGAGCCAGTCCGGCGACGCCTCCGGACCGGCGCTCTCCCGGAGCCGGACGCGCCCGCGCAGTTCGGCGTTGCCCGGCAGCAGCCCGAGCAGCGCGGAGGCGAGCACGCTCTTGCCGCACCCGCTCTCCCCGACGAGCGCGAGCAGCCGGCCCGGCAGCAGGTCGAACGACACGCCGGTGACCGCCTGCACGATCGACTCGCGCAGCCGGAACCGCACCGACAGATCCTGGACGCGCAGCAGCGGCGGCGGGGTCACAGCGCCAGCTCCGAACGCCGCCGGGGCACCAGCCGGTCCCGCCACCAGCCGGCCAGCCCTGCCACCGCGAGGGTCACCGCGACCAGCACCCCGGCGGGCGCCGCGATCGTCCACCAGGCGCCCAGCAGCACGTCGTCCCGGCTGTCGGCCACCATCGTGCCCAGGCTCGGCAGGTGCGGGGGCAGCCCCAACCCCAGGAAGCTCAGCGCGGTCTCGTGCCAGACCGCGTGCGGCAGCAGCAGCGCCGCGGCCAGCGCCGACTGCGGGGCGACCGCGGGCAGCAGGTGGCGGACCAGCACGGTACGCCGGGACGCCCCGCCCGAGATCGCCGCGTCGACGTAGGGGCGCGAGCGCAGGGAAAGCACCTCCGCCCGGACGATCCGGGCCACCGTCGTCCAGTGCGTCAGCGCGATGGAGACGACGACCGAGATGAGGGAGCCGCGGTAGAGGGCCACGATGAGGATGCCGAGCAGCAGGTGCGGCACCGCGTTGAACCCGTCCACCACCCGCATCACGATGGCGTCGGTCAGGCCGCCGACGGCGCCCGACACCGCGCCCACCAGGGTGCCCAGCAGCGTCGCCACCACGGCGCAGGTGACGGCGACCACCAGGGAGACCCGGGCGCCGAGGACGGCGCGCACCAGCACGTCGCGGCCGGCGTCGTCGGTGCCCAGCAGGTGGCCGGCCCCCGGTGGCAGCAGCACGGCGTCGTAGTCGACCGTTCTGGTCGCCGCGTCACCGGCGACCAGCGGCACTACCAGGATCACGGCGACCACCGCCACCAGCGTGCCGGCCGCGAAGGCCAGCCGCACCCGGGCGGGCACCGCGGTCCCGCGGCCGGGTGCGCCGCCGGGCCGCCGCCGCCCGGCCGGCCGCCACGGCCCGGCCTCCGGGTCGGCCTCCGGACCGGTCGGTACGGTCTTCTCGCTCATCGCCTCATCTCCGCGGGGACGTTCTCGGATCGATCAGCAGCACCGCGGCGTCGGCCAGCAGGTTCCCGGCCAGGACCGCGCCGGTGGCCAGCAGGGTGAGCGCGACGAGCAACGGGTAGTCCACGTTCAGCCCGGCGCGGACCATCGCCCCGGCGACCCCCGGCCAGGAGAACACCTCCTCGACCAGGACCACCCCGGTGACCAGTTCCGGCAGGCGGGTGCCCACGGTGGTCACGAACGGCAGCAGCGCCGCCGGCAGCCCGTGCCGCAGCACGACGGTGCGTTCGGGCAGGCCGCGGGCGCGGGCCGCCGTCACGTGGTCGTCGGCGAAGGCGACCAGCAGTTGCTGGCGCAGGGTGAGGATCAGCCAGGGCAGCTGGGAGACCGCGAGCACGAGCGCGGGCAGCGCCAGGTGCCGGAGCGTCGAGCCGAACCCCGTCTCGCCGGTGGCGTCGGCGACGCCCCCCGCGGGCAGCAGCGGGAGCGCGACCGCGAAGGCGGCGATCGCGCCCAGCCCCAGCAGGAACGTCGGCAGCCCCTCCAGGGCGTGCGCCGCGGTGACGACGAAGCGGTCGGCCCACCCGCCCTGCCGCCACGCCGACACGACGCCGAGGGTCAGCGCGATGAGCACCGCGAGGGTGAGCCCGGTGCCCGCCAGCAGCAGGGTCCAGGGCAGCCGTTCGGCCACCACGTCCGCCACGGGCTGGCCGAAGCTGCGGCTCATCCCCCAGTCCCCGGTCAGCGCCCCGTGCGCCCAGTCCAGGTACTGCCGCCAGATCGGCTCGTCGAGCCCGAGTTGCTCCCGGGTGCGCGCCACGTCCGCTTCGGCCGCGGTGAAGATGCGCGTGCCGTAGTACTGGTACACCGGGTCGAACGGCGAGGCCGCGCCCAGCAGGAAGACCACCACCGACACGGCGAACAGCAGCGGGACCGCCACCGCCAGCCGTGCCAGCGCCAGCCGCCGGACCGTGCGCGCCCGGCCGCCCCGGGCCGTTCTGGTGGCGCTCACCCGCGCCTGGACCACTCGGGGAGGTTCCACCAGGGTCCCCACGTCAGCGTCCCGTGGACGTGCGGGTCGACGACCGGGCGGTAGCCCGACCACTGGCCCCGCATCACGTAGGTGTGCTCCAGGAACACCAGGAAGACCCAGGGCGGGTTCTCAATCAGGCGGCGCTGCACCGTCCGGTACGCCTCGGTGCGCACGGCCCGGTCGGGGCTGTTGCGGCCCCGGTCGAGGGCGGCGTCCACGGTGGCGTCCCGGTAGGAGCCGGGGTTGTTGAACCCGTCCTCGGCCTGCGAGGAGTGCAGCAGGCCGTAGGCCACCAGGTCCGGGTCCAGGGAGGTGCCGCCGCCCATCAGCAGGGCGTCTTTCTTCATCCGCGGCTCGATGGCGTCCCAGCCGAGCCCGAGCAGGTCCACCCGGACTCCGACCTTGCCGGCGTCGGAGGCGAACCCGCCGGCCAGCGCCTTGCGGACCGAGTCTTCGGCGGGGTACATGAGGGTGAACCGCGCCTGCCGGCCGTCCTTGGACCGTGTGCCGCCCGGCCCGGCCCGCCAGCCCGCGTCCTCCAGGATCTTCCTGGCCTGCTCGGGGTCGTGTTTGAAGGTCGCCGCGGGGTCGGCGAACTCGGCCAGCGCCGGCGGTACCGGGGTGAAGGCGCTCTGGCCCCGCCCGGCGAGCAGCGCCCGGATCATGCCCTGCCGGTCCACCGCTAGGTTGAGGGCCCGCCTGATCGCCAGGTCGCTGGTCACCGGGTTCTTCTGCGGCAGCATCACCCCGCGGTAGTCCGCGCTGTCGTGGCCGTAGACGGTCATGCCGTTCTGCCGGGAGAACGTGCCGGCCAGCGCGGGCGGCAGCACCGTCCCGTCGAAGTCGCCGCGCCGCATCCGCTGCGCCCGGGTGTTGTCGTCGGGCACGAACGCCACGGTGACGCGCCGGAGCTTCGGCTTGGTGCCCCAGTAGCGGTCGTGGGCGGCCAGCACCAGCCGTTCGCCCCGCCGCCATTCGGCGAGCCGGTAGGGGCCGGTCCCGATCGGGCGGGTGTTCAGCGGGGAGGACTCCAGTGGGCCGCCGGTCAGCTTCTCCGACGGGAGGACGCCCAGCACCAGCCGGTGGGCGAAGGGCGCGTACGGGTGGCGCAACCGGAACTCCACCGTGTCCGGGCCCGTCTGCCGCACGCCGGACAGCATCTTGAAGGACGAGGAGATCGGGGAGGCCGCCGCCGGGTCCAGCAGCGTCCGGTAGGTGGCCACCACGTCTTCGGGGCCGAGGGCCGACCCGTCGTGGAAGACCACCCCGGGGCGCAGCCGCGCCGTCCAGGTCAGCCCGTCCGCCGAAGGTTCGGGCACCGCGGTGGCCAGTGCGGGTTGGAGCCGGCGGTCGGCGTCGTGGGTCACCAGGCCGTCGAAGATCTTGCTCATGCCGTCTTCGGCGAAGCCCATCAGCGGGTTCAGGGACTCGTCCTCGTAGGGGTCCGCCAGCACCAGACCGTCGGCCACTGGCTCGGCGGGCTGGGAGCACGCCGACAGGGCCGCCGCACCGACCATGACAGCGATCAGTGCAAAGCGGGGCAAACCACTCAAAGAGAGACCCATGATCGAGACGCTAACGACAGCCGGAAGCTATTGCAAGTAGCTCGCAGGTGCAAAGAAAAGGCATCCGTTGCCTGGCCTCCCCTACCGCCCGCTCGCCGAACCCGGGCCGGGACGGGCCACCACCGCCGCGGCGAGCGGCGGGGACACGCCTGCATTGTTGATGTAGTTGCGACTAGTTTGCAATAGTGGTGGCCATGACCTACTCACTGCCCGACCTGCCTTACGACTACGCGGCGCTGGAGCCCGCGATCACCGGGGAGATCCTGGAGCTGCATCACGCCAAGCACCACGCCGCCTACGTCAAGGGCGCCAACGACACCCTGGAGCAGCTGGAGGAGGCCCGCGCCAAGGAGCAGCTGGGCGGCCTGGTCGGCCTGGAGAAGACCCTGGCGTTCAACCTGTCGGGGCACGTGCTGCACACGATCTTCTGGGACAACCTGTCCCCGGACGGAGGCGACCGCCCCGACGGTGAGCTCGGTTCGGCGATCGACGAGCACTTCGGGTCCTTCGAGGCGTTCAAGAAGCAGCTCACCCTGGCCACCCAGACCGTCCAGGGCTCCGGGTGGGGCGTGCTGGGCTGGGAACCCCTCGGCCGGA
The DNA here is from genome assembly GCF_003289645.1 of Actinomadura craniellae. Lineage (GTDB taxonomy): Bacteria > Actinomycetota > Actinomycetes > Streptosporangiales > Streptosporangiaceae > Actinomadura_D > Actinomadura_D craniellae. Next base: position 343,455 of record NZ_QLYX01000002.1, read on the forward strand.
AGCTGATCGTGCAGCAGGTCTACGACCACCACGGCAACGTCGGCATCGGCTCGGTCCCGCTGCTGGTCTTCGACGCCTGGGAACACGCCTACTACCTGCAGTACCGCAACGTCCGCCCCGACTACGTCGCCAAACTCTGGGACCTGGTCAACTGGAACGACGTCGCCGCCCGCCTCACCGCCGCCAAGGGCGCCTGACCCGGGCGGCCCCGCCGACCAGCGGCGCCCACCAGGCCGAGGATCGTGCTCTCAACCTTTCCTCGCGGCCCGGTGGGCGCCGCTCCCGTCATCGTCCCCCGGCGGCGACGTGCCCGGCCGTACCGTCGAGGAGGATCTGCCTGCGCAGGACGATCTGCATGCGGAAGCGCCAGTCGGGATCGTGCAACCGCGGGCCGTACAGCTCGTGCAGCAGGTTCATGCGGTAGCGGACGGTCTGCGGGTGGACGTGCAGGCGGCCGGCGATCTCGGGGGCGCTGCCGCCCTGGGTGAGCAGGACGAAAAGCGTTTTCACCAGCCGCTCGCGCCTGGCGGGGGGCATCTCCGCGAGCGGGGCGTACTCGTCACGGGTCATCAGCTCGACGATGTCCTCGTCGCCGAACAGGAGCAGGGTGGACAGGTGGTCGGCGGCGCGCACGGGCGAGCCGGCCGTGATGACGCCGCGGTGGCACAGGGCGAGGGTCCGGCGGGCCAACTGCAGGGACAGCGACGCTTCGGCGAGGTCGACGGTCGGGCCGACCGCGAAGACCGAGTCGCCCAGGGCGCGTACGAGCATCTCCTGCCGGCCGGGGCCGTCGGCGTCGGGAACCAGCAGGAACGGTTCGGGGCTCTCCAGGTCCATCAGCACGTCCGGGCTCACCGCGGGCGACACCAGATGCCGGTCCTGCCAGGACCCGCTCAGCGCCACGCACGCGACCCGGGCGGGCACCCGCCAGCCGGATTCGGTGGCCAGCCGGACGACGGCCTCGTGCGAGACCGGCTGCCCGACGGTGGTGAGCAGTTCCAGCAGCCGGCGGCGGCGCCGCTGCGAAGTGTCGGTGGCCTCGGCCGCCAGCTCGGAGTAGGCGTACACCGAGTGGGCTGCGACCTCCTCGATGTAGGCGAAGACGGCCTCCGCCAGGGCGCACAGGGTTTCGGCCGAGTGGCCGGCTCGCATGGCGCAGGCCGCGAAGCGGCGCCAGGCGGCGCGGGCACCGATCCGGTAGGCGGCCTGCAGGGCGTCCATGCTGCGCCCCTCGTGGAACTCGCCCCGGCCGAGCGCCCGGGGGACGCTCGGATCGTGCGGCGCGGGTGCGGTGGGGTCGGCGATCTGGCCGACGAACTGGCGCAGTCCCTGCTCCACGCCCAGCCGGATGCCCGCCCCGAACGCGCCCTGCAACGGGCGGTCGAACTCCGGAACACCGTGCCGGATCTCCGCCACGATCTCGTCGGCGAGACTCGCCAGTTCAGGCTGGAGGACGTCGGCGAGCTCCCGGGGAAGTTCTCGCCATGGGGCAGGGCGTCCGCCTGTCCGGGTCAGGGACTCCCTGCAGTCGTCGATGAGTCCGGTGCTCATGAGTCACCCCGGGTGGGGGGAGGCGTTGTCTGACATGGCGGGCTCCAAATCATCCGGTGGGAGCCGGCCGCCACCATCTCCGGCGGCGGCCGGGTCGAGCGTGTGCGGGAGTCAGCAGTTGCCCCGGACGGGGGTTCCGGCGAAGCGGTCGGCCAGGAACGTCAGGGCGTCGGGCTGGGCGAAGAGCATCCCGAACGCGTGTCCGAGCATCGGGTAGGTCTTCCAGGTGACGTTGACGTTCTTGCCGCACCAGTCACGGCGCAGCTGCTCGGCCTGGGCGAAGGGGATGATCTGGTCGCCCTGCCCGTGTCCCATGAACACTGGCACGGTGGGGGCGGTCGAGCCGAGCTTGTTCTCGCCCAGCCGCCGCTGCCAGGCCGGGGTGGCCAGCGGGTCCGAGGTGGTGTAGTCGGAGATGCGCTTGAACGCGGTCCCCAGGAAGTTGGCCACCCCGTCGATGCTCACCAGGCACATGCTCTGGCTGGTGGCCAGCAGTTTCCTGCCCGCGTCGTTGAGGTAGCCGGACAGGTTCAGCTCCGGGTAGGCGGTGTCGTAGCCGACGGCCGCCATGAAGGCGAACGCCACGGCGAAGCCGCCGTCCAGGCCGCGTGCCACCGCGGTGAGGTCGGCGGGGACACCGCCGGCCGCCATGCCCTTGAGCGCGAGTTCGGGCGCGTAGGAGGGGGCCAGTTCGGCGGCCCAGCCGGCGGAGGTGCCGCCCTGGGAGTAACCCAGCAGCCCCACCGGGTTGGCCGCGGTCAGGCCGGTGCCGGGCAGTCGCTGGGCGGCACGGGTGATGTCGAGCACGGCCTTGCCCTGTGCGCGGCCCACCTCGTAGGTGTGCACGCCGGGGGTGCCGAGCCCCTGCATGTCCGTTACCGCGACGGCCCAGCCCTTCTTGAGCGCGTCGTTGATGAACCCGCTCTCGTAGTCGAAGCCGCCCGGGGTCAGGGTGTACGAGGGGGCGCAGCCGTCACCCAGGCCGCGCGTGCCCACGCCGTAGGAGACCAGCGGGCGCGGGCCCGAGCCTGACCAGGCGGAACCGGGCACCAGGACGGTCCCCGACACCGCGATCGGCGCGCCGGTGGCCGACTCGGACCTGTAGAGCACCTGCCAGGACTTGACCTTGGAGTCGCCGGAGAAGCTGGACTGCCGGGAGCGGATGACGGTTCCCGGCTGCCCCGCGGGCAACGGTGCCGGTGGCGTGTAGAAGGGGTCCTCCGCCGGGGCGGGGGCCGCCTGCGCCGCGGTGGCTCCCGCGAGCAGGCCGGCGGGTACGAGTGCGGCGCCCAGGGCCACCGTCAACGAGGCGCGCAGGCTCCGGTACCTGCGGGAACGGCGCCGGATCGCGATGCCGGGAAATCTTTTCGTCATTTTCCGAGCCCCTTCTACCGCTACTCATCGCAGCATGTTTCCAGCGAGTAACATAGAGGTTTAAGCGGCAGTGGACAAGACCCGAAATCCACATATCACCGTGACCGTTGCAGTAAATCAGACAATGGTGACATTGGTTCCACCAATCGCAATGTTGGCGCTCTGAACTGCACTTATAGTGCACAATGAACATGCCTGAAGGGCGTACAGCCAACCCGTTCACGGCATTGAAAATGCGTCGTCGGCCGTGTCTTCACGATCTACGCGAGAATCTCAAGGGAAGGTTTCATCGCGCAGCAAAGGCGAGCATATTGACAACTGCGTACTCCTCGACACTCACCGCCCGCGGAATGCGAGAGACGACACCGAGGAGAACACACATTAATAAGACGGCAAGGCCGTGTCTAGCCGATCGGCTATAAATTTTCTAGCCGATCGGCTAGATGGTGCTCACAGAAGTTATAGACATCCCGCCCGCACCGGTCCGCCGACGTGAACCTGCGCACAACCCGGGCCCGCCACCCATGATCGTCCGAAACCTGTTCGGTTCCGTTGGTAGGGTTCCGGTGATGGTCCAGAAGAGTCAGCGGCCGGGAGCGGCCCGAGAGCGGCTGCTGGCCGTCGCCGTGGGCCTGTTCACCCGCCACGGCGTCAACGGCACCTCCCTCCAGATGATCGCCGACGAGCTCGGCGTCACGAAGGCCGCCGTCTACTACCAGTTCCAGAGCAAGGACGACATCGTCTGGGCGGTGGTGGCCCCGGCCCTCGACCGGCTCGCCCACGTGATCGAGGCGGCGGAACGGCAGCGCCGCCGGTCCGAGCGGATAGAGACCGTCCTGTCCGGCCTGGTCGACCTCGTCGTGGACAACCGCCAGCTGACGACCATCCTGCAATCCGACCCCGCCATCATCCGGCTCACCCGCGACCAGCCCGTCCTGCAGGAGTTCGAACAGCGCATCACCCTGCTGCTGGTCGGTCCCGAACCCGACGCCGAGGCGCTCGTCAACGCGGCCATGGTCAGCGGCCTGCTGATCATGGGCACCGACTCCCGGCTGATCGGCATCGACAACGACACCCTGCGCCACCATCTGCTCGGCACGGCCCGCCGTATCCTCCGCCTCCGGGCACCCGCGCCCGTACGCCTCGAAAATCCGGAACAGCCGCTGCGTGCCTAGAGCCTGTCTCGAAGCGAGGTCGGCGGCCCCGCGGTCCCACTGACGGCTGCTCCGCGCCCGCCCCGGCCCCATGCCGGAATGATCGTTGAGGAGGGAGGGGGCTGCAGCCCCCTCCCTCCTCAACGATCACCTACGTGTGCGCCGGCGGCTCTGGCCGGGTCGCACCGGTGCCTAGAGACCGGAGATGATCACGGCGTTGGTGTCGGCCGCGGCCTGCCGCAGCGCCTTCGCCTTCTGGTATTCGGCCGACTCGTACCAGGCGCGGGCCGCCTCCACCGAGGGGAACTCCAGGACGACCGTCCGGTCGCCGTGCCACTCGCCTTCGAGGGTCTGCGGCTGCGAGTCGAACGCCAGCAGCTGGAGATCCCCGGACATCGCCGACGCGGCCGCCTGGCCGTAGGCGTCCATGCCCGCCTGGTCCTTGATGGCCTCGGTGAAAATGACATATGCCTTGGGCATGGGACCCTCCTTGGGTTTCGGTGCCCGGGCCGTGCCCCGAGCCGGAAGCGCGGGGCACGACGACCTCAGCTCACCGTAATGGCACGCTCAGGACACTGGCCGACGGCGGTGCGGACCGTCTCCTCGAACTCGGCGGGCACCTGCGGTACCCGCACCTCGGCGTAGCCGTCGTCGGTCAGGGTGAACACCTCGGGGCAGAGCGCGTTGCAGACGCCGTGCCCGCGGCAGCGGTCCTCGTCGACTGCGGCCTTCACCGGGACGTGTCCTCGGCGAGCGTGAACTCCAGGTTCAGGTTGGTCAGCCCGCGGAGGATGTAGGTCGGCAGGTACCGGTAACGGCGGGCGTCCGCGGGACCGTGCACGCTCTCGGCGAGCCTGATGTCGGTCGTGCGGGCGAGGAGCTTCTGGAGGACCACCCGGGTCTCGGCGCGGGCGAGCGGCGCGCCGGGACAGGTATGGATGCCGCGGCCGAACGCGAGGTGGTGGCGGGCGTTCCCGCGGGCGGGGTCGAACGTCTCGGGGTCCTCGAAGTGGCGCGGGTCGCGGTTCGCGGCCCCGTTGAGCACCATCACCGTGGTGCCGGCGGGGATGTCGACCCCGCCCACCGTGGTCGGGACGCGCGACAGCCGGAAGTCACCCTTGATCGGGCTTTCCGTCCGCAGCGACTCCTCGATGAAGTTGGGGATGCGGTCGGGTTCCTCGCGCAGTTGCCGCTGCAGTTCGGGACGCTCGGCCAGCTCTTTGAGGGCGGCGCCGAGCAGCCGGACGGTGGTCTCCTGGCCCGCGGCGAAGAGGTTGGAGGCGACCCGCGCGACGTCTTCGGGGTCGGGCGTCGAGCCGTCGGGGAACGTGGCGGCGGCCATCCCCGAGAGCACGTCGCTGCCGGGCTCGCGGCGCCGGTTCTCGATGTAGGTCACGAACCGCGCGTACAGGTACTCCAGCGGGGAGTGCGCCAGCGCGTCCTTGGTGCTCCCGATGCCGCCGCCGGCGTGCTCCCCCTGCTGGAGCGTCCGGGCGAACTCGTCGCGGTCCTCCTCGGGCATGCCCAGGAGGTCGGCGATGACCAGCAGGGTGAAGGGGGCCGCGAACCCGTTGATGAACTCGCCCTCGCCGGGGGCCAGGAACGTGTCCAGCAGCCGGTCGGCGAGCTGCCCCATGGCGTCCTCGTTCTCCTTGAGGCGCCGGGGCGTGATCAGCTTCATCAGCAGCGCGCGGTGGTCGGTGTGCACCGGCGGGTCGAGCGTCGGAAGCTGGTCGCTCATCGGGAGTTCGTCCCGGTGCTGCTCGATCAGCTCGGTCACGTCGTCGCCCTCGAGCGGAACCGGGAATCCGGGGAACGGACCGGTCACCGAGATGCACGACGAGAACGTCTTGTTGTCGTTGAACACCTGAACGGCTTCGTCGTACCCCGTCACCATCACCACGCCGTGGTGGGGTTCGCGCCGTACGGGGCACTCCTCACGCAGGGACTTGAAGTACGAGTAAGGATCATCGACGAGATCCTCGCCCCGGAAGAAGTCGGGCTCCTGGAAGTCGTTCACCGGCTGTACCGCTCCCTTCGACACCGCGATGCGGATGTCCTGCTGCTGTTCGAGGATGTTCCGTCCTCATCCGTGCACGGCGTCACGTCCTCGCCCCGGCGGAACGTCCCGTGCCGCCGGAGCGAGGAACATCTCAGGCCGTTGCCGAGCCGGGTCACGGCGGTGACCTGGCGGGCGCTGGTCGTGAAGGCCAGGCCGGGCAGCTGGTGCTCGCCGCGCATCAGCTGCCCGGCCTGGCCGGCTGGGGACGGTGGACGAGCACCGTCGGCATGCCCCGGGTCACGCCGCCCGTCGGGCATCAGGCGAGCCGGCGCCGGCGCGGCGCGCGTCGGCTCGTCCCGCCGCTCCTCCGGCGGCGGGGCAGGCACATCCGGCACTCCCCCTCCGTCCGTCCGAGGACCCGGTCCGCGTGCGGGCTCGGGACCGTAGTCCGCATGCTCATCTACACTTCCAACTTACGAGAATTTAATTCTCGCGTTGGAGATTAGGCTTCCATGACGGCGTTGCGACGTCAACAGGTGAAGCCCGTGGCCAGGTCGCGCCAGGCGGGCACCCGCCGGGGTCAGTCGGCCGACCAGCGTGGTGGGCGCTTGTCGAGGAACGCCTGGGGGCCCTCGGTGGCGTCCGGGTGGGCGCGGTGCCGGCGGACCAGTTCCCAGCCCAGGTCGAGGTCGGCTCCCAGAAGCCGCTCCTCGAAGGAGCGCAGGACGCGCCGGCTGAGCCGGACGGCCTCCGGCGAGTTGCGTCCCACCGCCGCGGCGAGCGCGAGCGCCCGCGGCAGGAGTTCGTCGTCCGGGACGACCTCGCTGACGAGTTCGGCGCGCTCGGCGGCCGCGGCGTCGAGGACTTCCTCGCGGCCGAGGAGCACCATCCGGGTGAGGACGTCCACGCGCATCCGCAGCCGCAGCATGACCGGTTCGAGGGCGGTGACGTTCCCGACGCTGACGTGCGGGTCGAGGAACCGGGCCGACCGCGCGGCGACGCTGATGTCCGCGTCGGCGACGAAGTGCAGCCCGCCGCCCGCGCAGACACCGTTGACGGCCGCCACGACCGGCACCGCCAGCCGGTGGCCGGGCAGGAAGTCCAGTTCCTCCCAGGCGGTGTCGCCGAGGGCGCGCCGGGTTCCGGCGAGCATGGACGCGTCCGCGCCGGAGCAGAACGCGCGCCCGGCTCCGGTGACGACCACGCAGCGGATCGAGCGGTTCGCCGCGGCGGCCGTCCAGAGGCCGGCCAGCGCGTCCATCAGCTCGTCGTCGAGGGCGTTCGCGCGGTCCGGGCGGTTGAGGGTGACCACGAGGGTCGAGCCGGACATCCGGCTGAGGAGCACCCCGTCGGTCCGGGTGAGCGCGTCGTCCTGGTCGTCGTCAGCCACTGCCGCAGTACCTCCGAGCTCGGGCGGAACAGGGTTCCCCACCTTGACGGGCGAGATTTCTATCCTATATATCTTTAAAATCTTTAGAATGACAACGCGAGGGGTGGGCGGCGGCATGGACCTCGACCTCGGAGCCGCGGCGAGGGCGCTGCGCACCCGGCTCCGCGCCCTGCTCGCCGAAGAGTTGCCCGACGGCTGGTCCACCTCGTTCTCCCTCGCCCCGGACGTCCAGGCCGTCGTCGCCCGGGTCTGCCGGCGCCTCGCGGACGAGAACCTGCTGACGCTGAGCTGGCCGACCGAGTACGGCGGCGCGGGCGCGGACCTGTGGCAGCAGACGGTGCTCCGCGAGGAGATGTGGGCCCACTTCGAGCCGCGCGGCCCGCAGTACATGGGGCTCAACTGGGTCGGTCCCGTCCTCATGGAGGTCGGGACGAGCGAGCAGCGCGCCCGGCACCTGCCCGGCATCTCCGGCGGGACCGCGGTCTGGTGCCAGGGGTTCAGCGAGCCCGAGTCGGGCACCGACCTCGCCTCGCTCCAGCTCGCCGCGCGCCGCGACGGCGCGGAGTGGGTGCTCAACGGCCAGAAGATCTGGACGTCCTACGCCGGCCTGGCGCAGTGGTGTTTCCTCGCCGCCCGGACGTCCCGCTCGGAGAAGAAGCACGAGGGCATCACGATCTTCCTGGTGCCCATGGACAGCCCGGGGATCAACGTGGTCCCGATCGACTCGATGATGGGCGAGCAGCACCTCAACGAGGTCTTCTTCGACGACGTTCGGGTGGGCGACGACGCGGTGCTCGGTGACGTCGGGCGGGGCTGGGACGTGATCAGGCTCGTGCTCAAACACGAACGCATCGGCATCCCGAGATACGCACGGGACGACCGGGTGCTCTCCGAACTCGCCGGCCACGAGGGGCTGGACGAGCCGGCCGCCGCCGGCGAGTACGCCCGCACGCTGGTGCACGCCCGGGTCGCACGGCTGCTCAGCTATCGCGCCGTCGCGCTCAACGAGGCGGGCGAGCTGACCGACCAGGAGGCGTCCCTGGCCCGGCTGGCGTCGATCCAGCTCGACCAGGAGGTCGCCGAGCTGGCCGCCGACGTGTGCGGCGCGGACGGGCTCGCGCCCGACCCGGGAGGCGGGCTGCTCGGCCACGTCGAAGACGTGCTGCGCTACTCACGGTCGGCGACGATCGCGTCGGGCACGATCGAGGTGCAGCGCCTCGTCATCGCCCGCGCCGCGCTGGAAGGTGCCGCCCGTGCGTCGTGAATGGCCGCAGAGCGCCAGCTCCTACGCGCAGACCGTGTCCGACGTGGTCCGGTCCCTGGACGGGGTCGAGGCGGCCCGGCGGGCCGAGGCGAAACCGGGCCACCGCGCCGAGGTGGTCCGCCCGCGGCTGGAGGCGCTCGGCGCGCTCTCACTCGACCCGTGGGGGGACGAGGAGGAGTCGGCCGCCGCCGCCCTGGCCGTGCGCGAGGCGGGCCGGGCCGTGCTGCCCTGGCCGCTCGTCCACGTCCTGTCCGTGCCGCCGCCCGCCCGCGACGACTGCGGCGGGGTGCACCTCGTGCTGGGGAAATGCACCGCGCTCGACCACGCCGACGTGGTCGCGAACCCGGCCGCCGTCGACCTGCGGGACGGGCGGGTGTTCTCGGTGACCGTGGACCGGCACCGGCACGCCCCCCTCGACCCGTTCGGCTGCGACGTGCGGCTCGCCGGCCGCGAGACCGGCCCGCCGCTGGACGGCGCGGTCGAGATGCACCTGCTGCTCGACGCGTTCTGGGTCGCCGGGGCGCTGGCGGAGGCCGCCGAGCTGGCCCTGCGGCACGCCCGGGAACGCCGCCAGTTCGGCGTGCCCATCGGACGTTTCGGGGAGATCCGCTGGCGGATCGCCGACCTGCTCCTGGCCCGGGACAGCCTCGACGAGCTGGCCCGCTACACCTGGTGGCTGATGCAGGCCGGGCAGGCCGGCCGCGCCGACCTGCTGGCGCTGCGGGTGCAGATGGTCGAGTCGGCCCAGAGCGTCCTCGCCCACACGCACCAGATCCTCGGGGCGATGGGGCTGTGCGAGGAGCACGACCTCGCCGTCATCGACCGGCACCTCCAGCCGGTCCTGCGGCGGCCGGTCGGGCGGATGGGCTCGACGGCCCTGCTCACCGGGCGCGTGCGGCAGGACGGCTTCGCCGCGCTCTTCCCCGTGCCCGCGCGCCCGCACCGCTGAGCCGGCGCGCAGGCCGGTTCCGGCCCGGGTCAGGACGGGCCGGGCAACCCGTCGTCGGCCAGCAGGCCGCGCAGCACCCGGTCGCGGTGCCACCGCGGCTCGCCGAAGAGGAACTCGTTGAGCAGCGCGCGCTTGAGGTACAGGTGCAGGTCGTGCTCCCAGGTGTAGCCGATCCCGCCGTGGAGCTGCAGCGCGGTCCCCGCGTTGCGGGCGGCCAGCTCGCACGCGTGGTCCTTCGCCAGGGACACGGCGAGGTCGCACGACGACGGGTCGTGGGCCACCGCCCGGGCCGCCTCGTCCACGAGCGCGGCGCTCGTCTCCAGGTTGACGAGCATGTCGGCCGCCTGGTGCTTGACCGCCTGGAACGAGCCGACGGGCCGGTTGAACTGCCGGCGCTGCTGCACGTAGCCGACGGTCATGTCGAGCACCCGCCGGGCGTTGCCGACCGAGTCGGCGGCGACGGCCGCCGCCGCGCGGTTGGCGAGCGCGCCGAGCAGCCGGGTCGCGTCCGCGGTGTCGGCCCCGTCCACGGCGAGCACGTCGGCGTCGGACACGCCGACGGCGCCGAGCGTGATCTCGTCGAGGCATCTGGTCTCGTCGGTCTGCGCCTGCGGCGTGATCGTCAGGCCCGGGACGGACGGCTCGACCAGCGCCACGAGCCAGCCGTCCGGAGTGCACGCCGGGATCAGGAGGAGACGGCCGGCCCGGGCGTCGAGCACGTTCCCGGCCCGGCCGTTCAGCGTCCAGGCGCCGTCGGTACGCGTCGCCACGACCCGGTCCCGGCCCCCCAGCCACTCCCCCAGCGCGGCCGTTCCCGAGACGGTCCCGGCCGCCAGGAGCGGCAGCCAGCGCTCGCGCTGGGCCTCGGTCCCCGCCAGCGACAGCGCTCCCGAGCACAGGACGGCGCTGGAGAGCAGCGTCGAGGCGCCGACGTGCTCGCCCAGGACCTCCAGGACGACGGCGAGCTCGGTGAACGAGCCGCCGCCCCCGCCGTACTTCTCGGCGATCTCCAGGCCGGTGAGACCGGCGGCCGCGAGCTCGCGGTCGAGGTCGGCGTCCGGGGCGCCGCCCTTCTCCGCGACCCCCCGGGCGCGGGCCGGCGGGAAGGTGGTGGCCACCAGCCGCCGGGCCAGGTCGCGGATCGCGGCGCGGTCGTCGTCCTCCGGAGACCCGGTCGTCTGGCCGGTCGTCTGGTCGGTCATCTGGTCGGTCATACGGCGGGCTCCCGGGGCAGGCCGAGCGCCCGCTCGGCGATGATGTTGCGCTGGATCTCGCTGGTGCCGCCGGGGATGGTCCACTCCCACGAGCCGATGTGGTCCAGCAGCCACGTGCCGGACTCCCAGCCGGAGCTCAGCGGGCGGCGGGTGGCGCGCTGGCCGTCCAGGCCGGCCAGCTCCATGCCGAACCCGGTCAGCCGCTGCAGCAGTTCGCTGTAGTAGAGCTTCACCACGGACGCGTGCGCCCCCTGCGCGAGCTCCGCGCTCGGCCGCGTGATGACCTGCCGGACCAGCAGCCGCAGCGCCTGGACCTCGCGGGCCAGCCGCGCCAGACGGTCGCCGGCGACCGTGCCGGCCGTCGGTTTCCCACCGGCCCCGTTCACCTCGCCCAGCAGCCAGCCGAGGCCGACCGCCAGCCGTTCGGCCAGCTCGATCATGGTGCCGCCGCGTTCCGAGGCGAGGGTGCTCTGGGCCACCCGCCAGCCGTCGTTCTCCGCCCCGATGAGGTTGCCGACCGGGATCTCCACGTCGGTCAGGAAGATCTCGCAGAAGTGCTCCTCGCCGGTGATCTGGCGGGTTGGCCGCACCAGCACCCCGGGCGAGTCCATGTCCAGGACCAGGTAGGAGATGCCGCGCCGCTTCGGTGCGGCGGGGTCGGTCCGGACGAGCAGCAGGCAGTGCTGCGCGTAGGCGGCGCCGCTGGCCCAGATCTTCTGCCCGTTGACGACGTAGACGTCCCCGCGCCGCTCGGCCCGGGTGCGCAGCGACGCGAGGTCGGACCCGGCCTCCGGCTCGGAGAAGCCCTGGCACCAGACGGCGCCCTCCAGGATCCCGGTCAGGTACCGGTCGCGCTGTTCCGGCGTCCCGGCTCCGAGGAAGGTCCCCGCGGCGTGGTGCAGCGAGACGAAGTGCAGGCTCAGCCGGGGGGCGTCGGCGCGGGCCAGCTCCTCGAAGATCACCGCCTGCCGGGCCAGGTCGAATCCCCCGCCCCACGCCGCCGGCCAGTGCGGGACGGCGTAGCCGGCGGCCCTGAGCTCGTCGAACCACCAGTGCTGGAACCGGACGTATTCCTGGTGGCCGGCGCCGGTCTGCTGCCGGCGCCAGTCGTGCGGGACGTGCTCGGCGCACCACTGCCTGAGTCGGGTGCGCAGCTCGTCCAGCGGAATCTGCTGTGCGTGTTCGCCTGGCATCACCGTCTCCCGCCGGGTTCCGCGGCCGCGCGTCGCCGCCGTCGGCCCCGGCGCGAGCCGCACCCGGGTGCGCACGGTCTCCAGGGACGACACCGCCGAACCATAGTATCAATCTTTACAATGATGGAGATGCTACGGCAATCACCCGTGACGCCCACGCAGGTGGGGTCCCGCAACGCGCGGAGCGACCGCCCCTGGCACGTCGAACCTTCAGCGATCCGAGCGGATGCCCTCCGGCGACCGGGCCTTGGCCAGGACCGAGCGATCGACGGACGCTTCGGCGAGCGCGGCGGCGGCCGGCCCCCGGCCGAGCGCGGCCAGCCCCAGGAGGAGGTGCCTGCAGGTGACCGGACCCTCGTCTTCGGCCGCCAGCTCATGAGCCGCGGCCAGGGCCTTGCGGGTGTAGGGGGTCCAGGCGATGCGCTTGGCCGCCTGGGAGGCCCCCATGGTCAGGGAGCCCTGGATCCGCTGCCGCAGGGAGTCGGCCGGGACGCCGAGGGACGCCAGGAGATGGACCGCGCTGTTGTTCTCGGCGAGCAGCCCGCAGAGCACGTGCTCGGTGCCGATGAAGTTGTTGCGGTACCGCATGGCGGCCTCTTTCATGTGGCCCACCGCCGTGCAGATCTCCTCGGCGAACTCCTCGGGCTCGTACGCCCGGTGCGGTGCGAGGTAGCGCTGCTGGGCCGCCTGCCGGGTGACGCCCAGCGCCGCCCCGATCTGGGCCCACGAGTGGCCGTGGAGACGGCAGTGCTCGACGTAGCCCTCGACGAGGTCGTCGGCGAGTCCGCGGAGCTGGTCGGCCATCGCGATCGCCGCCCTGAGGCGGTCGATCCCGTCCGGCTGCGCCTGTCCCGCATCGTCGCGGGCGTCGCCACAGGTGCGGTCGACTTCGGTGATGAGCGCACCGAGATCGGGGAGAAGCATGAGCCAAGTGTGGGTCGCCGAATTCAAAGTGTCAACACCCACTTGTCAATTCGCAATCCAATCGCGGAGTGTCAATTCCCCCTTGCCACCGCGACGAGGCGCCGAGGGTTGACGAGGTAACCACTTTGTGGAAGCATCATTTCCACATTCTGAGAGTAGTGTTCCCGCTGCTCAGAGTAGATATTTGGAACATGGTGTGGAGCATTCAGAGCGGTTAGGCCAGCTGTATCGGCGAACGGGCGCGAACGAACCTTCCTGTTTTTTAAAGGTCACCTCGCCCGGCCGAAACAAACGCCATATCGCCTGTGAGCCCTCATCACAGCGGGAAATTCGGCCTTAACGACGAGGTTGCCGGGAGCCGCCATGTCGCTGCAAGAGACGCGCTATGCCAGCGCAACGTCAATCAGCCTCGCCGAGGGATGGAGCCTGGAACGGCTCACCCCGCCGAGCCGGCTCTTCGGCGCGAACGGGCTGCGCACCGGCCCGGACGGCCGCGTCTACGTGGCGCAGGTGGCCGGCAGCCAGATCAGCGCGCTCGACGTCGGCACCGGCGAGCTGCACACCGTCAGCGCGCAGGGCGCCGACATCGTCGCGCCCGACGACGTGGCCTTCGACGCCGAGGGCAACCTCTACGCCACGGAGTACTACGACGGGCGGGTGAGCGTGCGCGGCACCGACGGCCGCTCCCGGGTGCTGCGCGACGACGTGCCGGGCGCGAACGGCATCACCTTCCACCAGGGCCGGCTGTTCGTCAACGAGTGCCGGATCGGCGGACGCCTGCTGGAAATGGACCTCGGCGGCGGGGCGCCCCGGGTGCTGCTGGAGAACCTGCCGATGCCCAACGCCATGGAGTTCGGGCCGGACGGCAAGCTGTACTACCCGATGCTCGGCACCAACGACATCTGGCGGATCGACCCGGACGGCGGCGAGCCCGAGCGGGTGGTGGGCGACCTGGGCGTCCCGGACGCGGTGAAGTTCGACGCCGAGGGCCACATCGTCTCCACCCAAGTGGGCACCGGAGAGGTGCTGCGCATCGACCCCCGCAGCGGCGAGCGCACCGTCCTGGCCACCATCGCCCCCGGTCTGGACAACCTGACGTTCGTGGGGAACCGCCTGTTCGTCTCCAGCTTCACCGGGCAGATCACCGAAATCCTCGGCGGCGGCCAGACCCGGGCGGTGCTGCCGGGCGGCCTGACCTGGCCGCTGGACCTCACCGTGGACGCCGACGGCACCCTGTACCTCTCCGACGGCACGTACTTCTACGTCCTGGCGCCCGGCGGCGAGCTGCGGATGCTGGGGATGCTCTTCAGCCCCGGCTGGCCGGGCTACATCCGCGGGGTGACCGCCACCGGCGCGGGCGAGTTCGTCGTCACCACCTCCAACGGCCAGATCGCGCGGTGGCGGCCCGCCGCCGGCGAACACGACGTGCTGGCCGGCGAGACCGAGCCGCTCGACCAGCTCTACGGCGTGGCGGTGGCGCCCGACGGCGGCGTGGTGGCCGCCGAGCTCGGCACCGGCCGCGTGCTGTCCGTGCGGGGCGGCGAGGTGTCGGCCCTGGCCTCCGGACTGAACCGGCCGATGGGCGTGGCGTTCGGCGCGGACGGCACCTGCCTGGTCTCCGAGTCCGGCGCCGGGCGCGTCGTCTCGGTCACCGGCTCCGGTGTCGACACCGTGGTGGACGGCCTGGAGACGCCGCAGGGCATCCTGGTCCGCGGCGGGAAGCTCCTGATCGTGGACGCCGGCGCCAAGTCGCTGGTCGAGGTCGACCTCGACAGCAAGGCCCGGACCACGATCGCCCGCGACCTGCCGGTGGGCGCCCCGCTCGGGGTGGACCCCAAACCCCTCAAGGGGCTGCCGCCGTTCTCCGGACCCCAGGGGCTCTTCGCCGGCATCACCGCCGGACCGGACGGCACGCTCTACGTCTCCGCCGACGCCGAGGGCAGCGTCCTGGCGATCCGGAAGGACAGGTGAGCCGGGCCGTGGAGCACGACTTCATCAAGCTGGACGGGCGCATCGTCATCGTCTCCGGCGCGGGCGGCGGCGGCATCGGCACCACGGTGACGGGCATGGTCGCCCGGGCCGGGGCGACCGTGATCGCGGTGAGCCGGTCCAAGGAGAACCTCGACACCCACATCGGCCCGCTGGTGGCGGAGGGCCTGCCGATCGTGCCGGTCGCGGCCGACGCCGCCACCGACGAGGGCATCGCGACCGTGCTGGAGCAGGTCGGGCGCACCGAAGGCGACCTGCACGGGCTCGTCAACGTCGCCGGCGGCGCCGCCCCCACGGACTGGATGCCGTCGACCCGGGTCAGCCGGGAGTCCTGGCGGGCGCTGTTCACCCAGAACCTCGAAACGATGTTCTTCATGAGCCAGGCGGTCGCCGAGGAACTGAGGTCCGCGGGCCGCCCAGGGTCGATCGTCTCGATCTCCTCGATCAGCGGCATGAACACCGCGCCGTTCCACATCGGTTACGGCACGGCCAAGGCGGCGCTGGTGGCCGCGACCCGCACGATGGCCGTCGAACTGGCCCAGCACGAGATCCGGGTGAACGCCGTCGCCCCCGGGGTGACCGCGACCCCGGCCTCGCTGACCTACGTCGAGGAGGACCCCGAGCGCGACCGCCGCGCCATCGCCATGGGGCGGCGCGGCCGCCCGGAGGAACAGGCCGGGCCGATCCTCTTCCTGCTGTCGGACCTGTCGTCCTACATCACGGGACAGACCCTGCTGGTGGACGGCGGCCTCAACCTCAGGTGGAGCTGGCTGGACGCCGACAACACCTCCCTCTTCCTCAAGGACGAGTCGTTCCGCGCCGCCATCACCCGCTGGTGACCGGACCCGCCCCGATCACTCCCGACGTGAGTTGGAGAATGCCATGAGCGAAACTCTCGAAACCCCCCGGGAAACGGTTTCCGCGACGGCCGAAGCGCTGGTGAAACCGCTCACGATCCCCGTCGAGGCGTACCTTTCCGAGGAGTACGCCCGGGCCGAACGCGACCAGCTGTGGGCCAAGGTGTGGCAGCAGGTCGGTCGCGTCGAGGAGCTTCCCGAGGTCGGCAGCTTCCTCACCTACGACATCCTCGATGACTCGATCATCGTCATGCGCACGGCGCCGGACCGGCTCCGCGCGTACTACAACGTCTGCTCGCACCGGGGCCGCCGGCTCGTCGACACCCCGCCGGGCGCGCGGGACGCCCGCGGCCGTGGCCGGCAGTTCGTCTGCGGCTTCCACGGCTGGCGGTACGACATCGAAGGCCAGTGCACCCACGTGCCTGAGCGCGAGGACTGGCAGGGCAGCCTGGCCGACGAGAAGATCCGGCTCAAGGACGTCAAGGTCGACACCTGGGGCGGCTGGATCTGGATCAACATGGATCCGGACTGCGAGCCGCTGCGCGACTACCTGGAGCCCGCGGCCACCCTGCTCGACGCCTTCCAGCTCGAACGGTTCCGCTACCGGTGGCGCCGCTGGCTGGTCTTCGACTGCAACTGGAAGGTCGCCCTCGAGGCGTTCAACGAGACCTACCACGTGCCCTACACCCACCCGGAGTTCATCCCCTTCGGCAGCTTCCTCGGCTGGTCCAGGATCCAGGGCAGGCACAGCAACATCGGCTTCGAGGCGCCCAAGGGCCTGGAGGAGAACCAGGGCAAGCTGCGGATCGGCGGCGGTGTCGACGCCCGCGTGTCGACGGCCGAGATGCAGAATTTCATCTGGGAGAACGCCAACACCAACACCACCGAGACGCTGGTGGACGTCGCGAACCGGCTGGTCGACGAGCTGCCGGAGGGCACGCCCCCCGACCAGGTGGCGAAGTACTGGCTGGAGACGGCCCGGCGTGAGGACGCCGAGCGCGGCGTGGTCTGGCCGACCGTCGAACCCGAAATCGTCGCCAAGAGCGGCACCGCCTGGCAGATCTTCCCCAACTTCCAGATCGGCCACGGGCAGAACAACATGCTGTGCTACAACGCCCGGCCCTACGGCTACGACCCCGACAAGTGCATCTTCGAGGTCGCCGTCTACCAGCTCTTCCCGCAGGGCGAGGAGCCGGAGACCGAGTGGCTCTACACGCCGCAGGACGACCCGAACTGGCGCACCGTCCTGCCCCAGGACTTCTCCAACATGGCGGCCGTCCAGCAGGGCATGAAGGCGCGCGGCTTCACCGGCCCGAAGCCCAACCCCTACCGCGAGCGCGCCACCGTGAACCTGCACCACAACCTGGCCAAGTACATGGGCACCGGCGCGCCGCGCGAGCTCGACTGAAGTCCCCGACGTCCCCGCCCAGTTCCCCACAGCGAACGACCCTGAGCCGAGGATCCCGCATGCAGAGCTGCGAACCCACCCAGACACCCGAAATCGACCACGCGGCCCTCAGGGCGAAGTACCTGGCCGAGCGCGACAAGCGCCTGCGCCCCGAGGGCCAGCAGCAGTACCTGGTGACCGAAGGCGAGTTCGAGGACTTCTACGAGGCCGACCCGTACATGCCGGTCGAGCCGCGCTCCCCGATCTCGGCGGACATCGACGTGGCGGTCCTCGGCGCCGGCTTCGCCGGCCTCATCGCCGGGGCCCGGCTCCGGCAGGCCGGTGTCGACAACTTCCGGATCATCGACCTGGCGGGCGACTTCGGCGGCGCCTGGTACTGGAACCGCTACCCCGGCATCCAGTGCGACACCGACAGCTACTGCTACCTGCCGCTGCTCGAAGAGGTCGGCTACATGCCGAAGGAGAAGTACGCGCACGGGGACGAGGCCTTCGAGCACTGCCAGCGCATCGGGAAGCACTTCAACCTCTACGAGAACGCGCTCTTCCACACCCTGATCCGCGCGGCGGAATGGGACGAGTCGATCAAGCGCTGGCGGCTCGGCACCAACCGGGGCGACGACATCCGCGCCCGCTTCGTCGTCATGTGCCAGGGGCCATTCAACAAGCCGAAGCTCCCCGGGATCCCCGGCATCACCGACTTCCAGGGCCACACCTTCCACACCGCGCGCTGGGACTACGAGTACACCGGCGGCGACATGAAGGGCGGGCTGGACGGGCTCGCCGGCAAGAAGGTCGCCGTGATCGGCACGGGCGCGAGCGGCATCCAGGTGATCCCGCACATCGCCCGCTCCGCCGAGCACCTGTACGTCTTCCAGCGGACCCCGTCGTACATCGACGAGCGCGGTGACGTGCCGACCGACCCCGAGTGGGTGAAGACGCTGAAGCCGGGCTGGCAGAAGGAGCTGCGGCGCAACTTCCACACCGCGGCGTTCGAGGCCTTCGCCCCGGGCCAGCCGGACCTGGTCTGCGACGGCTGGACCGAGGTCAGCCGCAACCTGGCCGCGCACCTGGACGCCACCGGCGGCTGGGCCGCGCTGGCCGACCCCGCGAAGTTCATGGAACTGCGGGAACTCGAGGACTACAAGGCGATGCAGCGGCTGCGCGACCGCATCGACAGCCTCGTCGAGGACCCGGAGACGGCCGAGGCGCTGAAGCCCTACTACCGCTTCCTGTGCAAGCGGCCGTGCTTCAACGACCAGTACCTGCCGACCTTCAACCGCCCCAACGTCACCCTCGTCGACGTGTCCGGCACCAAGGGCGTCGAGCGCATCACCGCCACCGGCATCATCGCCGGCGGCGTCGAGCACGAGGTCGACTGCATCATCTTCGCCAGCGGCTTCGAGATCACCACCGACCTCGACCGCCGCTTCGGCATCCAGCCGTTCGCCGGCCGGGACGGCCTGTCGCTCTACGACCACTGGGCCAAGGGCTACCGCACCCTGCACGGCATCACCAGCCACGGCTTCCCCAACCTGTTCTTCACCGGGTTCCTCCAGGGCGGCGTGACCGCGAGCACGACGGCGATGTTCGAGCAGCAGGCCGACCACATCTCCTACATCGTCCAGGTGGCCCTGGAGCGCGGCGTCGCGGCCGTGGAGCCCACCGCGGCGGCCCAGGACGAGTGGTGCAAGACCGTCCGGGAGACCGCGGTCGACAACAGCAACTTCCAGCGGGAGTGCACGCCCGGCTACTACAACAACGAGGGCGAGCAGAACATCCGGTCGCACCTGGGCGAGCCCTACTGGCCCGGTTTCTACGCGATGGAGGACGTGCTGCAGGCATGGCGTGACACGGGCGAGCTGGAGGGTCTCGTCCTGGACAAGTGACGGGCACCCGCGTCGTGAGAGGAACATTCCATGCCTGAACTCAGGTTCGACGACCGGGTGGCCGTGATCACCGGCGCCGGTCGGGGGCTGGGGCGCGCCTACGCCCTGCTGCTCGCCGCCCAGGGGGCCAAGGTCGTCGTCAACGACCCGGGCGTCAGCCTGCGCGGGGACGGCGCCGACACCGGTCCCGCGGACGAGGTGGTCAAGGAGATCGCGGCGGCAGGCGGCGAGGCCGTCGCCTGCACCGAGTCCGTGGCGACGGCCGAGGGCGGCCAGGCGATCATCGAGTCGGCGCTCGACCACTACGGCCGGATCGACGTCCTCGTCCACAACGCCGGGATCCACCGGCCGGCGTCGCTGACGGAGATGACGTACGAGGACTTCGAGGACGTCCTGGACGTCCACCTGCGGGGCGCCTTCCACGTCGTCCGGGCGGCGTTCCCCCGGATGCGCGACGCGGGTTACGGCCGCGTCGTGCTGACCTCGTCGATCGGCGGCCTGTACGGCAACCACAAGGTCGCCAACTACGCCGTGTCCAAGGCGGGCATGATCGGGCTGTCCAACGTGGTGGCGCTCGAAGGGGCCGACGCGGGCGTGAAATGCAACGTCATCGTCCCCGGCGCCCTGACGAGGATGGCCGAGGGGATCGACACCTCGGCCTACCCGCCCATGGGGCCGGAACTGGCGGCCCCGGTGGTGGGCTGGCTCGCGCACGAGTCCTGCTCGATCACCGGGGAGATGCTGGTGACGATCGCCGGCCGGGTGGCGCGGGCCTTCATCGCCGAGACCCCGGGCGTGTACCGGCCCTCCTGGTCGATCGAGCAGGTCGGCGAGCAGATCGACGCCATCCGCGACACCGGCGACCCCTGGGTCCTGCCGGTCGTCCCCTCGGCCCATGTCGACCACATCCGCAACAGCTTCGCGATGGCGACACAGGGCCGCCAGTAACCAGAATGGGAGTGGAATCAACCATGGCGGTAAAGGTCTACGAGCGCCTTCTGCAGCTCTTCGAGGCCGAGGGAATCAACACGATCTTCGGTATTCCCGATCCGAACTTCGTGCACCTGTTCCACCTGGCCGAGGAACGCGGCTGGAACGTGGTCGCCCCGCACCACGAGGCGTCCGCCGGTTTCATGGCCGAGGCGGTGTCGCGGATGACCGGGAAGGCCGCGGTGTGCATCGGCACGCTGGGCCCCGGCGTCGCGAACCTGGCCCCGGCCATCATGTGCGCCATGGTGGAGAACTCGCCGGTGATCTTCCTGGGCGGGCAGCGCGCCCGCATCACCGAGCAGCGGGTCCGCCGCGGCCGCATCCAGTTCGTCCAGCAGGCCGGCCTGTTCGAGCCCTCGGTGAAGTACTGCGCCAGCATCGAGTACGCCGACCAGACCGACGAGATCGTCCGCGAGGGCCTGCGCCAGGCGCTGTCGGGAACGCCGGGCCCGGTCTACATCGAGTACCCCTCCCACGTGATCCAGGAGGAGCTCGACGTCCCGCCGGCGGTGCCGCCCGCGTCCTACCGCCTGGTCGGCCAGCAGGCCGGCCCGGACAAGATCGCTGAGGCCGCGCAGGCCATCCGCGCGGCCAAGCAGCCGGTCCTGCTCGTCGGCCACGGCGTCCACACCGCCCGCGGCGGGGAGGCGGTCAGGCAGCTCGCCGACCTGATGGCCTGCCCGGTCATCCAGACCTCCGGCGGTACCTCGTACATCAAGGGCCTGGAGGACCGCACCTTCCCCTACGCCTTCTCGCCGTCGGGGGTCGAGGCGGTGGTGCAGTCCGACCTGTGCCTGGCCATCGGCACCGAACTCGGCGAGCCGGTCCACTACGGGCGGGGGTACCACTGGGTCGCGAACGAGGCGAACCGCACCTGGATCCTCGTCGAGCAGGACCCCGAGGCGATCGGGGTGAACCGTTCGATCGACATACCGCTGGTGGGCGACCTGCGGGCGATCGTCCCGCAGCTCGTCGACGCGCTCAAGGACACACCGCGCACCCCGTCCCCGGAACTCGACGGCTGGATCAGGCAGGACGCCGCCCGGCTGGCGGAACTGGCGGAGACGGCCCCCTCCGGCATGTCGCCCGTGCACCCCGCACGGCTGATCGTCGAAGCGACCAAGGTGTTCCCGGCGGACGGCATCATGGTGCGCGACGGTGGTGCCACCACCATCTTCGGCTGGACCTACTCGCAGGCCAAGCCGCACGACGTGATGTGGAACCAGAACTTCGGCCACCTGGGCACCGGGCTCCCCTACGCCGTCGGCGCCGGCGTGGCGGACGGCGGCAGGCGTCCCCTGATGCTGATCACCGGGGACTCCTCGTTCATGTTCCACATCGCCGAGCTGGAGACGGCCGCGCGGCTGGGCCTGCCGCTCGTCTGCGTCGTGGCCGTCGACTACGCCTGGGGCCTGGAGGTGGGCGTCTACAAGCGCACCTTCGGCCAGGGGTCGCGCGAGACGGGCACGCACTGGAGTAAGGACACCCGCCTCGACAAGGTCGCCGAGGGCTTCGGCTGCCACGGCGAGTACGTCGAGCGCGACGAGGACATCGCCCCCGCCATCAAGCGCGCCTACGCCAGCGGCAAGACCGCGGTCGTCCACGTGGCGGTCGACCCGAAGGCCAACTCCGAGGAGATGCCCAGCTACGACAAGTTCCGCACCTGGTACGCGGAGGGCACGCAGTGACCTGACCCCGGCCCGCCGCCGTGGCCGTGCGGTTCGCACCGGCGCGAACCGCACGGCCGGGGCGTCCACCGCACCGGCCCGTACGGCCCACCCGCCGGACACATTCAACGAGCACTTCGGAGAGGAATGTGCGAATCATGCGTGAGTACCTGAAGTTCTACATCGGCGGCCAGTGGACCGACCCGGCGGAGCTGCGGACCCTGGACGTCGTCAACCCCGCGACCGAGGAGGTCTGCGGCCGGGTGGCGGCCGGCTCGGCCGCCGACGTGGATCGGGCGGTCACCGCCGCCCGCAAGGCGTTCGCCGGCTGGGCGGCCACCAGCCGCGAGGACCGGATCAAGGTCCTGCAGAACATCCTGGAGGAGTACCAGCGGCGTTCGGGCGACCTCGCCGCGGCACTGACCGAGGAGATGGGCGCCCCGGCCGGGCTCGCCGGCGGTTTCCAGGTGGGGCTGGGGGCCGGGCACCTGACCAGGGCGATCGAGGTGCTGGAAAGCTTCGTCTTCGAGGAGCAGCGCGGCGCCACGCTGGTCGTCAAGGAGCCGATCGGCGTCTGCGGCCTGATCACCCCGTGGAACTGGCCCATGAACCAGATCGCCGTGAAGGTCTTCCCGGCCCTGGCGACCGGCTGCACCATGGTGCTCAAGCCGTCGGAGAAGTCGCCCTTCACCGGGCAGATCATGGCCGAGATCCTGGACGCCGCCGGCGTTCCCGCCGGGGTGTTCAACCTCGTCCAGGGTGACGGGGCCGGCGTCGGCGTGCCGCTGTCCAGCCACCCCGAGGTCGACATGGTCTCCTTCACCGGTTCGACCCGCGCGGGCGTCGAGGTCGCGAAGAACGCCGCGCCCGGCGTCAAGCGGGTCACCCAGGAGCTGGGCGGCAAGGGCCCGAACATCATCCTCGACGACGACGCCTTCGCCGCGAACGTCCGCGCGGGCGTGGTCGACATGATGAACAACTCCGGGCAAAGCTGCAGCGCGCCCTCGCGCATGCTGGTGCCCGCCGCGCGCATGGAGGAGGCCATCGGCGTCGCCCGAGAGGCCGCGGAGCAGACGACCGTGGGCGACCCCACCAGCGACGTCGCGATGGGCCCGGTGGCCTCGGCCGCCCAGTTCGAGAAGGTCCAGGGGCTGATCCAGAAGGGCATCGACGAGGGGGCCACGCTGGTGACCGGCGGCACCGGCCGCCCGGACGGGCTGGCGAAGGGCTTCTACGTCAAGCCCACCGTCTTCGCCAACGTCACCAACGACATGACCATCGCCCGCGAGGAGATCTTCGGGCCGGTGGCCACGATCCTCGGCTACGAGGACCTGGACCACGCCGTCGAGATCGCCAACGACACGGAGTACGGCCTGGCCGGCTACGTGGCGGGCACCGACCTGGAGCAGGCCCGCGCCGTCGCCCGCCGGATCCGCTCCGGGTGGGTCGTCGTCAACGGCGGGTTCGACTTCGACTGCCCGTTCGGCGGCTACAAGAAGAGCGGTAACGGGCGCGAGTGGGGCGAGTTCGGCTTCCACGACTACCTGGAGACCAAGGGCATCCTCGGTTACGCACCCGACGCCGCCTCGTAGGACGGGCTCCCGCCGGTCTCCGGCCCGCCCCGGGGTGCCCCGGGGCGGGCCGGAGACCGGCGCATCGCACGCGCCGGACGCCGGCACGTGATCGTCCCCGCCAGGAGGAGTTCCATGGGTGCGCTGTCAGGCAAAGTCGCCGTCGTCACGGGTGCCAGCCGCGGCATCGGCAAAGGCATCGCGCTGGCGCTGGCCGAGCAGGGGGCCACGGTCTACGTCACCGGCCGCACGGTCACGCCCGGCACGTACCCGCTGCCCGGCACCATCGGCGAGACGGCGGCGGAGTGCGGTCGCCGCGGCGGCGAGGGCGTCGCCGTCCAGGTCGACCACGCGGAGGACGACCACGTCGCCGCCCTCTTCGATCAGGTCGAGCGCGAGCGGGGCCGCCTCGACATCCTGGTCAACAACGCCTTCGCGCTGCCCGAGGACCTGACCGACGCGACGCCCTTCTGGGAGAGGTCCCTCACCGACTGGAAGATGGTCGACGTCGGGGTGCGCTCGAACTTCGTGGCCGCCCGGCAAGCCGCCAAGATCATGGCACCGCGGAGGTCCGGCCTCATCGTGGCCATCTCCGGATACACCGGCGTGACGTACACCTACGGGGTCGTCTTCGGCACGGCCAAGTCCGCCGTGGACCGGATGGCGCGCGACATGGCCATCGAACTGAAACCGCACGGGGTGGCCTCCCTCTCGCTGTGGCAGGGCCTGACCTTCACCGAGCGGGCCGAACGCAACCTGGCCGGCGTTCCCGGCCTGCGGGGCGGGGCGGCCACCCGACCGGCGGACGGCTGCTCGCCCGAGTTCCCCGGACGGGTGATCGCGGCCCTCGCCGGCGATCCGGAAATCATGAAACGCACCGGCGGCACCTTCATCACCGCCGAACTGGCGCAGGACTACGGCATCAAGGACCTCGACGACAAGGTGATCCCGTCGCTGCGCGCCACGCGCGGCGCCCCGATCTGGTCACCGGTGTAGCGGGGCGAGACCACCACCGTCAGACGTCCCGGAGGACAGCATGAGCACATCAATCACCCCGGAGAAGCTCGCCGAACTCGACAACCTGCTCGACCGCCAGCAGGTCCTCGACTGCCTGGTCCGGTTCAGCCGGGGCATGGACCGGTTCGACCGCGAACTCTTCCTCTCAGCCTTCCACGCCGATGCCACCATCGCCGCGGGCCCGTTCGTCGGCGGGCCGGCGGATCTCTACGACTGGGCGTCCGAACTGCACGGGCAGGGGCAGTCGGCGACGCACCACAACCTGCTGAACCACACCTGCGACATCGAGGGCGACGTCGCCCACACCGAGACGTACTACCTGTTCGTCGGCCGCAACCGCGACGACAGCAACTGGATCGCGGGCGGGCGCTACCTCGACCGGCTGGAGCGCCGCGACGGCCGGTGGCGGATCGCCCTGCGCACCAACGCCATCGAATGGTCCGGAACGGCCCCCACCATGCCCATCCCGTATGCGGAAGTGCCGGACATCCACCTCAACGGCACGCCGGCCCGCGGCAAGGACGATCCCTCCTACCGGCGCCCGCTGACCAACCAGCGGAAGACGCACATCCCTGACTGAGCGGTTCACGCCGTTCCCACGGCCGAGAACCGGGCCACCGGTCCGGAGAGAGGAGCGACGGATGGCTGCGATCGCCACGCGGAAACTGGGTGAGACCGTCGGGGTGGAGGTGCTGGACGCCGACGTCGACCGCCTGCTGAACGACGACGACCTGCCCGCGGCGTGCATGGAGGCGCTCGAAGAGCACGGCGTGCTGCTGTTCCGCGAACTGCACATCGACGACCACGCGCAGGTGGCGTTCTGCCGGCGGCTGGGCGAGCCGGTCAAGTTCCGCAACTACCCGATCCCGGAGGTCATGGAGATCAGCTTCGACCCGGGCAACCCGAACGCGGAGTACTTCGCGAGCAACGACTACTGGCACATCGACGGCGCCCTGGACGAGATCCCGGCCAAGGCCTCGGTGATGAGCGCCCACGTGACCGCCACGGCGGGTGGCGAGACGGAGTTCGCCAGCACCTACGCGGCCTACGACGCCCTCTCCCCCGTGGAGCGGGAGCTCTACGCCGGGCTCCGGGTGGTCCACGCGTTCGAGGCGATCCAGCGGCTGACCTACCCGGACCCGACGCCGGAGCAGTTGGCGGAGTGGGCGTCGCGGGCGGCGCGGGAGCACCCGCTGGTGTGGGAGCACCGCTCGGGACGGCGTTCACTGGTGTTCGGGGCGACCGCCTCGCACATCGTGGGGATGGACGTCGAGGAGGGCCGGGCGCTGCTGGCGGACCTCGAACGGCGGGCCACCACACCGGACCGGGTGTTGCGGCACACCTGGTCGGTGGGCGACATGGTGATGTGGGACAACCGGGGCCTGGTCCACCGCGCGTGCCCCTTCGACCGGCGGCAGCCGCGCAGGATGCATCGGTCGACCCTCGCCGGCGACGAGCCGATCCGATGAGCGCCCGCACCGCCATCGTCACCGGGGGCGCCTCGGGCATCGGCGCGGCGATCGGCCGGCGGCTCGCGGCCGACGGCACCATGGTGGCGATCTTCGACCCGGACGGTGCCGAGGCCGCGGCCGCGGCGATCGAGGACGCCGGCGGCAAGGCCATCGGCCTGCCCGTCGACGTGACCGACCGCGCCGGCATCGACGCCGGGGTCGCCGCGGTGCGGGCCCGGCTCGGCCGGCCGACGATCCTGGTGAACAGCGCCGGGGTGTCCATCGACGGCCCGTTCCTCGACCTCACCGCCGAGACCTGGAACCGGCTGCTGGCCGTCAACCTCACCGGCACGTTCGACTGCTGCCAGGCGGTACTCCCGGACATGGTCGAGGAGGGCTGGGGCCGCATCGTCAACATCTCGTCGTCGAGCGTGCACAGCGGCGCCGCCAGGATGGCCGGCTACGTGGCGGCGAAGTCGGGCGTGGTCGGCCTCACCAAGGTCCTGGCCCTGGAGTTCGGCCGGCACGGGATCACGGTCAACACGATCCCGCCCGGCTTCATCGACACCCCCATGCTGCGCCGGACCGTGCAGCGCGGCTTCGTCGACGTCGACCAGCAGACGGCGCGGACCCCGGTCGGCCGGATCGGCCGGCCCGAGGACGTCGCCGCCACCTGCGCGTTCCTGGTGAGCGAGGCGGCCGGCTACATCACCGGGCAGGTCATCGGCGTCAACGGCGGGCGGAACACCTGACGCGTCGCTCAGCGTCCCGTCCACCGCGGGGCGCGCTTCTCGGCGAACGCCCGGGGCCCCTCCTGGGCGTCCTCGCTGTTGTAGCAGAGCTCCGACGCGTGCCTGGCGGCCTGCAGCGCCGCCGAGCGCCCCATCTCGGTGCCGAGCATCACGGTCTCCCGCGCGGCCCGCACCGAGAGCGGGGCGCCGGCGAGGATCTCGCCGGCCAGTTCGAGCGCGGCCGCCATCAGGTCCTCGGGTTCGGCGAGGCGGTTGACCAGGCCGATCTCGTAGGCCCGCTGCGCGGTGATCGGTTTGCCGGTGAGCAGGATCTCCATCATGATCCGCTGCGGGATCATGTGGATCAGCGGTGCGGCCCACGGCGAGCTCCTGCCCACCTTGACCTCGGTCACCGCGAACTTCGCGGTGGTGCTGGCGACGCACAGGTCGCAGGCCTGGGCGAGCATCCAGCCGCCGGCGAACGCGACCCCGTTGACCGCGGCGATGGTGGGCTTCGACAGCTCGACGGTGTCGTAGGGCACGGGGAACATGTCGCGGGGCGGGACCCGCAGGCCGGTCTCCACCATCTCCTTGAGGTCGCCGCCGGCGCAGAACGCCTTCTCGCCCGCGCCGGTGAGGACGGCGACGCGCAGCGCCGGGTCCCGCTCGAAACGGTCCCAGGCGGCGTACAGCCCCTCGCGGACGTCCCGGGCCAGGCAGTTGCGGGTCTCCGGGCGGTTCAGGGTGATGACGGCGATGCCGTCGTCCCGGGCGTCGAACAGCACGGCGTCGCTCATCAGAAACCCCTTCGCTGGATGGTGTGGGCCGCCCGCGCCAGTTCCTCCTGGAAGGCGGGGTGGGCGATGGCGATCAGGCGGCGGGTCCGCTCGGCGAGGGTCTGGCCCCTGAGCTCGGCCGCGCCGAACTCGGTGACGATCACGTCCACATCGCTGCGCGCGGTGGTGACCGGCCCCGACAGGTCGGCGGTGATCCTGCTGATCGTGCCGCCCTTGGCGGTGGCGGGCAGCGCGATGATGGCGTGACCGCCCGGTGAGCGGGCGCCGGCGCGGACGAAGTCCACCTGGCCGCCGGTGCCGCCGAGATAGGCCGGGCCGCTCTGCTCGGCGTTCACCTGGCCGGTCAGGTCGACCTCCATCGCCGAGTTGACGGTCACCAGCCGGTCCAGCTGCGCGAGCACGGCCGCGTCATGGGTGTAGGAGGTGCCGCACATGCGGATCTGCGGGTTGCGGTGGGCGAAATCGTAGAGGCGCCGGGTACCGATCAGGGCGCCGTTGATCGACACTCCCCGGTCGATGCGCTTGCGCGCGTTGGTGACGACACCCGCCTCGACCAGCTCCACCAGGCCGTCACCCAGCATTCCGGAGTGCACGCCGAGGTCCCGGCGGTCGTGGAGCAGGCGGAGGATGGCGTCCGGCACGGCGCCGACCCCGGTCTGGATGACCGAACCGTCCTCGATGTAGGCGGCGGCGTGCTTCGCGATGGCCTCGTCGGTCGCGCCGATCCGTCCTGGCGGCACCTCCACCGGCGGGCGCGAGACGTGCACGGCGTAGTCGATCTCGGCTGCGGGAAGCGATTCGCCGTGGGTGAAGGGCACCTGGTCGTTCACCTCCGCCACGACGACGCGCGCCTTCGCGACGGCGGCCCGCACATGGTCGCTGATCAGGCCGAAGCTGTGGTCTCCGCTGGCGTCAGCCGGGCTGACCTGGACGAAGGCGACGTCGCATCCGATGATCCCGGCCTCGATCATCGGGCCGACCTGGCTGACATGGCAGGGGATCACGCCGAGCCGGTGCTCCTTGGTCAGCGCGCGCAACGCGCCGATCGCCCCCATGCTGGACAGCGCGAAGCCGTCCGTCGCCTGCGGGGTGAACAGGCCGGAGAAGCTCGTCGCGATGAAGGCCGAGAGCCCGCCGATGTCGCGGCCCTGGGCGATCAGCGCCTCGACCAGGGTGGTCGGTTCGCCGCAGGCCTGGCCCATGACGATGTGGTCGCCGGGGCGCAGGAAGCCGCTGAGGTCCAGGTCGCCGGCGGCGGAGACGGCCGTCACGCGCGTCCTCCCGATGCCAGCAGCGCCTGTGCCCGGGCCAGATGCGGACGGTCGAGCATGGCGCCCTTGTGCCCGATCGCGCCGACGCCGGGGTGGGCGGCGAACAGGTCGACGATCTCCTGGGCCGCGGCCAGTTCCTCCGCCGTGGGCGTGAAGGCCGCGTTGATCACATCGACCTGGGTGGGGTGGATGGCCAGCATGCCGCGGTAGCCGTCGCGGCGGACCCGCTCGGCCCGCCTGCGCAGCCCTTCCAGGTCGCGGAAGTCGCCCTGGATGGTTTCGATCGGCGCCACCCCGGCGGCGGACGCGCCCAGCAGGCACAGGCTCCGGGCCAGCTCGTAGGTGAACCCGTAGCTTCCGTCGGGGTTGCGGTTCTCGCTGGCGCCCACGGCGTCGGCGAGGTCCTCCGCGCCCCAGGTCATGGCGACCAGCCGCGGCGCGCCCGGGTACGTCCCGGTGGTGAACATGCCTTCGGCCGTCTCGGTCACCAGAACGATGACCTTGGTCGAGCCCTGTTCGACGCCGGCGGAGACCTCCAGCGCCGAGAGGTAGTGGTCCAGCACTTCCACGTCCGCGCGGCCACGCGCCTTGGGGAGCATGATGCCGCCGGGGCGGGCGGGGACGATCGCCGCCAGGTCGGCCAGCGTGTGCGGGCCGTCCAGCGGGTTGACCCGCACCCACAGCCGGCCGCGCTCCGCCTCCGGCCGGGCCGCCAGGAAGGCCGAGACCATCGCCCGGGCCCCGGGCTTCCCCTCCTCGGCCACCGCGTCCTCCAGATCGAGGAGGACGATGTCCGCCGGGCCGGCGGCGGCCTTTTCCATCTTCCGTTCGCTGTCACCCGGGGCGAACAGCCAGGAGCGCGCGCTGAAGGCTTCTCCGGTGCTGGTCATCGCTTCTCTCGAACTCCTCGGCTCGGTGCCTTTTCCGGCGTCAGTAGGACTTGGGCAGACCGAGCACCTTCTCGGCCAGGAAGTTGAGGATCATGTGCGGGCTCACCGGCGCGGTGCGCGGGATGAGGACTTCCCGCAGGTAGCGCTCGACGTGGTACTCCTGCGCGTACCCCATGCCGCCCAGGGTCAGCATCGCAGTGTGGCACGCCTCGAATCCGGCCTCGGCGGCCAGGTACTTGCCGGCGTTCGCCTCGACGCCGCAGTCCAGCCCCTCGTCGAACATCGTGGCCGCCTTCATGACCATCAGGTTGGCCGCCTCCAGCTGGG
Source organism: Actinomadura craniellae (assembly GCF_003289645.1). GTDB lineage: Bacteria > Actinomycetota > Actinomycetes > Streptosporangiales > Streptosporangiaceae > Actinomadura_D > Actinomadura_D craniellae. The sequence continues at coordinate 373,322 of NZ_QLYX01000002.1, forward strand.
CCCAGCACTTGGCCAGCGGATGCTGGATGCCCTGGTTCATCCCGATGGGCCGGTCGAAGACGATGCGCTCCCGGGCGTAGCGGGCGGCACGCTTGATCGCCACGCGGCCGAGCCCGATCGCCTCGGCGGCGAGCAGGATGCGTTCGGGGTTGAGCCCGTGGAGAATGATCCTGAACCCTTCTCCCTCGGCCCCGATCCGGTCCTCCTCGGGAATCCAGAGGTCGGAGATGAACAGCATGTTCGAGTCGACGGCGTGCCGGCCCATCTTCTGGATCTTACGAACCTCGATCTTGGAACGGTCGAGGTCGGTGAAGAACAGCGACAGCCCCTCGGTCTTGCGCCGCACCTCTTCGAGAGGGGTGGTGCGGGCGAGCAGCATCATCTTGTTCGCCACCTGGGCCACGGAGATCCAGATCTTCTCCCCGTTGACCAGGTAGCCGCCGTCGCGCCGGGCCGCACGGGTCTTGAGCTTCGTCGTGTCGAGGCCGGTGTTGGGCTCGGTCACGGCGAAGCAGATGCGGTCCGCGCCGCTGAGCACCGGCGGGATCATGCGTTGCTGCTGCTCCTCGGTGCCGAACAGCGCGACCGGCTGCATGCTGAACACCGGGCCGTGGATGCTGGAGGCGGCCGTCATCCCGCCGCCCGACTCGGCGACCGCCTGCATCATGATCGCCGCTTCGGTGATGCCGAGTCCCGCGCCGCCGACCGCCTCGGGCATCGCGACGCCGAGCCACCCCGCCTCGGCCATCGACTTATGGAATTCGCTCGGGAAGACGCCGTCGTGGTCACGTTCGAGCCAGTAGTCGTCGGAAAACTTGGAACAGTAATCGAGAACCGCGTCTCGAATGGTCTGCTGGTCTTCCGTCAGGGAGAAGTCCACGATTCCGATCCTTAGGTGACGAAGTGAAATATGCCTGGAGTCCCTACCGGAGATCCGGGAAACCCCGAGACCACGAGCCGGCCGGCTCCGAGTGGGATGAGCCACCGCACCAGAAGGCCGGATCCGCCGATTCCGTCAGGTGACGTCATCTGACCGCGAATCGCGCCGCGGGGTGTCCGCCCCTTCCGTGTCCCTGCCGAGCCCGTCCATGACCTCCTGCGTGTGGGCGCCGAGCCGGGGGGCGGGACCGGCGACACGGCCGGGGGTCCGGGAGAACCAGGTCGGCATTCCGGGAAAACGCACCGGGCCGTTCGGCGTGTCCACCGTCTCGAAGAATCCCACCGCGTTCAGATGCGGGTTGTCGAACAGTTCGTCGAGCGTGCGGACCGGCGCGGCGGGAATGTCGAGGGAGCGCAGCAGTTCGAGCCAGTCCCGGGTGGTGCGCTCCAGGAACGTCTCGCCCAGCAGGGCGTAGACGGCGTCGATCCGGCGTGCCCGCTGTTCGAGGGTGGCGAAGTGCTCGCCGGCCCAGTCCGGCCGCACCGCGTCGACGAAGGCCGACCACTGCTTGTCGTTGTACACCAGCGCGGAGATATGGCCGTCCTTGGTGCGGTAGGGCCTGCGTTCCGGGGTCACCGCGCGGGGGTAGGCCGCGGTGCCCAGCGGGGGGCTGAACATCGCGCCGTTGGCGTGTTCGACCAGCATGAACGCCGCCATGGTCTCGAACATGCTGACCTCGACCTCCTGGCCTTCGCCAGTCCGCTCGCGGTGGAACAGCGCCATCATGGTGGCGTACAGGGCCGTCATTCCGGCCACCTTGTCCGCCATGATGGTGCCGACGTAGCTGGCCGTACCGGTCAGCTGTTCCTGGACGAACGGCAGGCCGCATTCCGCCTGGATGGTGTCGTCGTAGGCGGCGAGATCCGCGTCCGGGCCCCGGCGGCTGTACCCGTAGCAGTTGGTGTAGACGATCGACGGATTGATGGCGGCCACATCCGCGTAGCCGAATCCGAGCCGGGAGATCGCTTTCGCCCGCATCGAGTGGATGAAAACGTCGCTCTGCTCGACGAGTTCGCGTAGCGCGGCCTGACCCTCGTCAGACCGCAGATCGAGGACGGCGCTGCGTTTGCCGCGGTTCACATTGACGAAAACACCGCCCATTCCCGGTTCCGGACCGACCGAGATATAGCGGGTGTTGTCGCCGGCGGGGGGCTCGATTTTGACCACGTCCGCCCCCATGTCGGCCATGATCTGGGTGCAGTAGGGCCCCATGACCATCGCCGTCAGATCGACGACGCGCACTCCGGACAGCGGACCTGTGTGCTTCATTCGTTCGAGCCTCGCATCGACCTACCACCACCGCCGCCCTGGCACGGGCCGCGCTGGAACGCATACTTGCAAGTATAGAATCCTTGTAAGGATAGTGATATCAACGGGGCGTGAGTAGTACCGACACCGGTGGCACACCGCAACGAGCCCAGGGCACCGCGCCCCTCCCCGGCCCGATCGCCCGGGTGCTGGACGCCGCGCTCGCGGCCCGCCCGCACGCCACGGCGATCGAGGCGGCCTCCGGCGCCTGGTCCTACGCCGAACTCGACGACCGGGCACGCCGGGCGGCCGGTGCGCTGTGGTCGCTCGGCGTGCGCCCCGGCGACCGCGTCGCGGCCTGCCTGCCCAACGACCTGGACATCGTCGCGGCCTTCCACGGCGCGCAGCGGATCGGGGCGGTCTGGGCGGGGATCGGCGAAGCGCTCGCGGCCGGCGAGCAGCAGGAGCTGTACGACCTCTGCGACCCGGCCGTGGTACTGGCCGGACCGCGCTGCCGGCTGAGTTCGCCGGCCTGCGTCGACCCCGACCGCTGGGCGGAACTCCTGGCCGGCGACGAGACCGCCCCCCGCGTCGAGCCGGACATCGACGCGCCCGCAGGGATCGCGTTCACCAGCGGGACGTCGGGACGCCCCAAAGCGGTCGTGCACAGCCAGCGCAACCTGCTCCTGCCGGGTGCGGTCCTCGTCGCCGCCCGGGGCTGGGGACCCGACCTGCGCAAGGGCGACAGCTTCCCGCTGACGATCCTCAACCTCATGGTCCTGTCCACCCTGCTCACCGCGCAGGCCGGCGGGTGTTCCGTCGTGATGGACCGGCGCGACGTCGACGGGGTCGCCGACTGGATCTCCGCGCGCCGCGTCACGGTGTGGAACGGTGCCCCCGCACAGCTCTACGACCTGGCCCGGCGCCCGCAGCTCGACCTCGGCTCGCTCCGCGAGGTGTGGAGCGGGGGCAGCGACACCCCGGACGCGCTGCGCCAGGCGTTCGCCGAGGCGCACGGGCTGGTCCCCCGGGCCACCTACGGCCTGACCGAGGCGCCGACCGTCGTGTCGATCGACCCGCCGGGGAGTGAGTGGCGGCCGGGCGCGAGCGGGCGGGTACTGCCGCACTACGAGGTCGCGGCGTACGACGACGAGGGCCGCCGCCTTCCGGCCGGCACCCTCGGCGAGCTGCGGCTGGGCGGGACCGCCACCGGCCCGTGGGCGGGCGCGTGGACTCCGCTGCTCGGCTACTGGGAGCGCGGCGGCGTCCGGCCCCCGGAGCCCGGCCCACTCCCCACCGGCGACGTCGGCACCGTCGATGACGACGGGTGGCTGACGGTGCTGGACCGCAAGAAGCTGGTCATCATCCGCGGCGGGGCGAACGTCTACCCGCTCGAGGTGGAACGGGTCGTCGCGACCCACCCGGACGTCGCCAAGGTCGCCGTGTTCGCGGTGCCCGACGACCGCCTCGGGCAGCGGGTGGCCGCCGTGGTCCAGAGCGCCGGTCCCCGGCTCGACCTGGAGGCGCTGGCCGAGCTCTGCCGGCGGGAGCTCGCGCCGTACAAGGTCCCGGAGATCTGGTCCCAGGTCGACGCCCTGCCGGTGAACGCCATGGGCAAGGTGCAGCGCACCCGGCTGGCCGAGCTCGTCGATCCGCAACGGCACCGGTGAAGCCACCGGGGACCGCGTTCCATCACTGCTAGCCTTGCAATCATGGAACGTGCAGGGTCCGAGTACGCCAAGATCGGGCAGCTGCGCATGGCGGAGCTGGTCGCCTCCGCACTGCGCGACCGGATCCTCGCCGGGGGCATCACCGACGGGTCGTCGCTGCCGAAACAGGACGAGCTCGTCGCGGAGTTCGGCGTCAGCTACCCCTCCGTGCGGGAGGCGCTGCGCATCCTGGAGACCGAGGGCTTCATCACCGTGCGGCGCGGCAACCGCGGCGGCGCCACGGTGCACGCCCCCGACATCGGGACCGCCGGCTACGCCCTCGGCCTGACGCTCCAGGCGATGCAGGTCAGGGTGCCCGACCTCGGCGCCGCCGTCGCCGACCTCGAACCGCTGTGCGCAGCGCACTGCGCGCAGCGATCGGACCGTGAACGCGTCGTGGTGCCGCGGCTGGAGGAACTACTCGCCGAGAGCGAACGCCACCTCGACGACGGCGCGGCGTTCACCCGGGCCTCGCGCGAGTTCCACGACACCCTCGTCGGGTTCGACCCCAACGCCACGCTGCGGGTCGTCGTGAAGAGCCTCACCTCGCTCTGGTCGGTCCAGGAGGAGGCCTGGGCGGACGCCCAGGTGTCGCAGGGCGCCTACCCTTCGCGCGCCGACTGCGTCGTCGCCCAGCAGGCGCACGAACGGCTCGCGACGAGCATCAAGCAGGGCGACGCCGACGGAGCCGCGCGAATCGCGCAGGAGCATCTCACGGCGACCCAGCGCTGGGTGTGCCGCACGCTCAAGGACAGGGTGATCGACGCCGCGTCCGCCCGAAGCCGGATGCGGTTCCGCCGCGGCTGAGCGCCGGCGCCGCCGGGCTTCCCGCCCGCCCGGCGCCCACCGAAGTCCCGCCCAGGGCACACCAGCAAAGTTTCAATCATTGTAAGGATTGTGCGTTAACGGCTAGGATGCCCGGGGCGTCCCGCCACGGGAGCCGACCGTGACACGTCCCGCGGTGAAGGGAGATCCACGTGGCGCCGGACCGCGATGCCGCCGCACGGATGTTCGATCTCGACGGCCGGGTGGCGATCGTCACCGGTGCCTCGTCGGGGCTCGGGGCCGCCGTGGCCCGGGCGCTGTCCTCGGCCGGAGCCCGGGTCGCCCTGGTGGCCCGCCGGCACGACAAGCTGGCCGCGCTCGCCGAACAGATCGGCGGCGCCGCCGTCGCCTGCGACCTGTCCGACCCCGGCCGGGTCGGCTCCGTCGTGCCGGCGGTGGTCGAGGCCCTCGGCCCGCCGGAGATCCTCGTCAACGCCGCCGGGAACATGTTCACGACCGAGCGTGCCGAGTCCGAGCCGCTCGACGCCGTCCGCCAGACCATGGACCTCAACCTGCTGGCCCCGTTCCTGCTCGCGCAGGGCGTCTTCCCGCACATGCGCGCCGCCGGCCGGGGCTCGATCGTCAACATCTCCTCCATCAGCGGCCGGGTCGGCATCCCGGGGATCCCCCAGGCGTCCTACGCGGCGACGAAGGCCGGCCTGTCCGGTCTGACCGCCGAGCTCGCGGTGCAGTGGGCGCGGCACTCGATCCGGGTGAACACGGTGGCCCCCGGCTTCTTCCGCAGCGAGATCACCGCTCCGCTCTACGAGGGCGAGCGCTCCCTCGAGTACCTGCGCCGCAACACTCCCCTGCCGCTGGAGGGGACCGCGGACGACATCGTCGGCGCCGTCCTGTGGCTCACCGGCGACGCCGGGCGCTACGTCACCGGGCAGACGATCGTCGTCGACGGCGGCTGGACCGCGCGCTGACCGCTCCGGTGCGTCGCGGCGCCGGAGACCCATCCGGTGCATATGACGTTCTCCTCCAGCAAGAGGAATAGTCCGCCCAGCGCGAACCAGACTTTCACATCGGCTCGCTTCCTGGGATCATGGCGGGACACCTGTTCGTGCCCGACGGGGCGGAGCCGCCCGGCAGGTGCGCCGGTTCCGCCTCGCTGAAGAGAATGAGGTCAGCCTTGGCGACGACATCCGTGCGGTCCATGTACCACGAGCGGCCGGACTACCGCGTTGATCTTCTTGCCCGCACCAACGTCATCACCGCGTGGCTGGGCGAGGTCCGGCTGGCCCTCAGCAACGCCTGCCTGATCGTCGATGAGCAGGATCACGGTCTGGCGGTGTACTTCCTCGCGGACGCGGTCGACTTCTCCCGCCTGGAGCAGATCGACCAGCGCACCGTCTGCCCGTTCAAGGGGCAGGCCGTGTACTGGCGGGCGGCGGGCGGTGACGGGCCGGGCATCGCGTGGAGCTACCCGGAGCCCTTCCCCGAGGTCGCCCGCCTGGCGGGTTACGTCGCCTTCGACCAGGACGAGGTCCGCGTGGTCATCGGCAAGGGCGCCTTCACCGGGGTGCGGCCGTGACCGAGTCCACGCTCCAGCGAATGATCGCCATCTTCGACGTGGAACCGCTCGACTCCACCCTGACGCGCTTCGGGGGGGACAGTGACGGCGGGGGCCGGCAGGTGGTCGACGGCAGCCAGATCCTCGGCCAGTCCATCGTCGCCGCGGGCAAGGCCTTTCCGGGCCGGACGGTGCGTTCCGCGCACACGCTGTTCGTCGCCGTGGCCGATCCGGCGAAGCGACTCCAGTTCACCGTGACGCCGGTGCGTGCGGGGCGTTCGTTCGCCAGCGCCACGATCACCGCCCACCAGGGCGACCGGACCTGCGCGACCAGCACCGTGCTGCTGGACCACCCGCAACCCGACCTCATCCGCCACGACAGGTGGACCGGCCCGCCGGCCGCCGGGCCCGAAGCGGCGCACCCCGTCGACATGCCGCTCCAGGGCCGGGAACTGCGGATCGAAGGGATCAAGGACTACGGCAGCCCCGACGAGGTCGGACCGCCGATCATCGACGCCTGGCTCCGCTACGCCACCGTGCCCGAGGACGACCACCTGCGCCGTGCCCTGCTGGCGCACTTCACCGGCCACCTGTCCATCTCCACCACGATGCGCGCGCACCCCGGGATCGGCACCTCGCAGGCGCACCACACGGTCTCGACCGCGGTCATGGGCATCGGGGTGAGCTTCCACGATCCCGTGCGCTGGGACGGCTGGATCCGCTACCACCACGAGAGCGCCTACGTCGGCGCGGGCATGAGCCACGTCCGCGGCCAGGTCCTCACCGAGGACGGGCGCCTGGTCGCCTCGTTCACCCAAGACGGCATGATCCGGGCCTTCGCGCCCAGCGGATCGGCGACGTCGATAGCCGCCGAATCCCGGCTGTAAACGGGGAACCCGGCCACCTCCCACCAGGGCCGAAGGGGTCATCCGCGACCTCGACCGCCCGCTATATAAGCAGATTTATTGCCATTACATTGTGTTAATGCGACTTAACATACAGTATGCAAGAATATAGGGATATGTGCAGCAGCGGGTGATGGCCGAACCGCTGCCGCAACGAGTTCGATCTGCTGGTTGACGAGGCGCCGGGTGGGCCGGTCGCCTCGGAACACACCCGGACGTCAAAGGATGGGTCATCAGTCATGATCGAGGTCATCGGAGCGGGACTGCCGCGCACCGGGACGCTGTCGCTCAAGGCGGCGCTGGAGCAGCTGGGTTTCGGCCCCTGCTACCACATGTTCGAAATCTACGACCACCTCGACCTGATCGACCGGTGGCTGCCCGGGGTTCCGGACGGCCCGGCGGGCTGGGAGCGGGTGTTCGCCGGTTACCGGTCGACGCTGGACTGGCCGGCCAGTTTCTTCTGGCGCGAGCAGGCCGCGGCGTTCCCGCAGGCCAAGGTCATTCTCACCGTCCGGGACGCCAGCCGCTGGTACGCCAGTTTCCGCACGATGATCCGGCTGCGCGCCGCCGCCATGGTGCAGGACGACCCGACGGAGTCCACCCGCGCCTTCCAGGCGAGCTTCGCGCGGATCCAGCCGCTGCTGGCCCGCATCGCCCACCAGACCTTCGGTAGCACCGGGCCGATCCCCGAGTGGCTGCCCGGCGAGGACCAGGCCGTGGCGATCTTCGAGCGGCACACCGCGGCGGTCCGGCAGGACCTGCCCGCCGACCGCCTGCTGGTGTTCGACGTGCGCCAGGGGTGGGAACCGCTGTGCGCCTTCCTCGGCGTCGCCCGGCCCGCCGGCGGCTTTCCCCGGCTCAACGACGTCGACGCCCTCAAGCACAGGTTCGGCAGGTTGGAAGCCGGTCGTCCCTAGCCGCCGCGGGCGGCGCCGGCCGCCCGGGCACCCGCGGACGACCCACGCGTGCCGCACGGGAGGAAGCCATGACCAGCCAGTCACCGACGTATCCGGTTCTCGCCGGCCCGGACGGAACCGGCGGCATCGCCGACCTGCTGCTGCGGGCGGCGACCTCACCCCCGACGTGCGGCGTGCGCTACATCGACGACGGCGGGGCCCTGACCGCGCAGCCGTACGCGGACCTGTACGACCTGGCCCGCCGCGTGCTCACCGGGCTGCGCGACCACGGGCTGCGCCCGGGCGCCACGGTGGCGCTGCTGCTGGAGCACCCCCGCGATGTCATCCCGGCCTTCTGGGCGTGCGTGCTCGGCGGCTTCGTCCCCTGCCCGATGACCCCGCTGCGCGGGGACGCCGACCGCTGGGCGGCGCAGCTGGAACACGTCGCCACGCTGCTGGACGATCCGCTGATCGTCACCAGCGGCGCCGTCCGGCGTGACATGCCTCCCCTGCCCGGGCGCCGGATCGTGGACGTCGACCGGCTGCCGGGCGCCGCGGCCGAGCCGGAACCGCCCGCGCCTGGCCGCGACGACGTGGCGTTGCTGATGCTCACCTCGGGATCCACCGGCAACAGCAAGGCGGTGGCGCTCACCCACGGCAACCTCCTGGCGGCGCTGGCCGCCAAGGCCGAGCGGCTGGGCTGCCACGCCGGCGACGTGATGCTGAACTGGATCGCCTTCGACCACATCGCCGCCTTCGAGGGGCACCTGCTGCCGATGTCGGTCGGCGCGGCCCAGGTCCAGGCGCAGTCGCAGTTCGTCCTGACCGACCCGGTACGGCTGCTGCACGCGGCCGCCGAGCACCGCGTCACGCTGACCTTCGCCCCCAACTTCCTGTTCGGCGAGATCAACAAGGCCCTGCGGGACGCGGGCCCCGGCAGGCGGCTCGACCTGTCGGCGCTGCGGCACCTGCTCTCCGGCGGCGAGGCGGTGGTGTGCGCCACCGCGCGGCGCTTCCTGGACGCCCTCGCCCCGCACGGGCTGCGCCGCCAGGCGATCGCGCCCGCGTTCGGGATGACCGAGACGTGCGCCGGCAGCACCATGAACCTCGGCTTCCCCGACGCGGACGCCGGGGCGGAGTTCGCGTCCCTCGGCCCGCCGGTCCCCGGCCTGGACGTTCGCATCGCCGACGAGCGAGATACGCCCGTTCCGGCCGGCACCGAGGGCTGCCTCCAGGTGCGCGGCCCCATGGTCTTCCGCGGCTACCACAACGACCCGGCCGCGACCGCCGCCGCCTTCACCGGGGACGGCTGGTTCCGCACCGGGGACCGCGGCCGGCTCGTCGACGGCCGGCTGCACCTGACCGGCCGCGACAAGGACAGCATCATCGTCAACGGCGTCAACTACTTCAGCCACGAGGTGGAGACGGCGCTGGAGCGGCTGCGCGAGGTGGCGGGCTCCTGGGTCGCCGCCGTCCCGATCAGGCCGCCCGGCAGTGACACCGAGCAACTGGCCATCATGTTCACCCCGGCCGTGCCCATGGCCGACGAGGCGCGCATCCACCAGGCGCTCGCCGCCATCCGCAACACCGTCGTCCTGCTGTGGGGTTTCCGCCCCGCCCTGATCCTCCCGCTGCCCAGGGCGGACATTCCCAAGACCAGCCTCGGGAAGATCCAGCGCAGCCTGCTGCGCAGGCGGCTGGAGACCGGCCGGCTCGCCGACCGGCAGCGGTGGATCGCCGAGCTGACCCGGCGGCGGCTCGGCGGCCACGTGCCCCCGGACGGCCCGACCGAGCGGGCCGTCGCCGCCCTCTACGCCGACCTGTTCGCGCTCGCCCCCGACCAGGTCGGCGCCACGGCCGGCTTCCTGGAACTCGGCGGAACGTCGCTGGACGTGCTCCGGCTGCAGCAGCGCCTGCGGCGCACCCACCCGCACTCCGACGTGTCGCTGGTGTCGATCCTGCGCGCGCCGACCGTCCGCGCGCTGGCGGCCCTGCTCGACGGCTCGGCGGGGTCGGGCGGCTACGACCCGGTCGTGCCCCTGCAGCTCACCGGCGACCGCACGCCGCTGTTCTGCGTCCACCCGGGCGTGGGCGAGGTGCTCGTGTTCGTCAACCTGGCCGCCTACTTCACCGGCGAGCGCCCCTTCTACGCGCTGCGGGCCCGCGGCTTCGGCCCCGGCGAACCGCACTTCGCCGACTTCGCGGAAATGGTCTCCTGCTACGTGACCGCCATCCGCCGCCGCCAGCCCACCGGCCCCTACGCCATCGCCGGATACTCCTACGGCGGCGCCGTGGCGTTCGAAATCGCCAGGGCCCTGGAGGAACAGGGCGAAGAGGTGGGCTTCCTCGGCATCATCAACCTGCCGCCGCACATCAGGGCCCGCATGCACGAGATCGACTTCACCGAGGGCGCGCTGCACCTGGCGCTCTTCCTCGACCTCATCACCGCGCAACAGACGAACGACCTGGTCCGACCGCTACGCGACCTGCCACCGGAGCGGCAACTGGACCGCATCATGGCGATCGCCTCCCCGCAACGGCTCGCCGAACTCGACCTCGACCGGGCGGGGTTCGCGACCTGGGTCGACCTGGCCCAGTCCCTCGTCCACGCGGGCCGGTCCTACGAGCCCGGCGGGAACGTCGCGTCGGCCAGCGTCTTCTACGCCGTTCCGCTGCACGGCACCAAACAGGAGTGGCTCGACGACCACCTGCGCCGATGGGACGACTTCACCCGCGGCGACAACCGCTACCTGGACGTCCCCGGCGAGCACTACACCCTCATGAACGCCGACCACGTCGGGGCCTTCCAGCAGATCCTGCGCGACGAACTCGACCGGACCCTGCGCGGCAGGTAGCCCCGCCCGATCCGGACCCGCCATCTCTTGAAGGCGCGGATTTAGTTCAGTAAATTTAAGCCTATCGACATGTGGCGCTCGTCACTGTCACCGACCGACACCGCCGCAGGTGAGCATGCCCACGACCACCACCGAACCGGCCCGCGAGACCACGCTGCTCGGGCCCGCTCTCCGCGCGTCCTTAACCGGAGGCCGCCTCCGCACCCCCGAGGGGTCCTTGGATTCGGCCACCAACACAAAATCCATCGAAACGTGATGGCCCCTGGCGGATCAGGACGACTCGTCTGACCCGTCTCCGCAGTCGGTGGACTCCCACCCCGATCGCCGTGCGCGGCATCTCCCACCCCCACGACGCCTCGCTCAACCACCCAGAGTCAACGAGCGGACACCCACGGGTGCCATCTCGCCCTGCGGCGACATCGCACCCGGCACCCCGTGCCCGCTCGTGCATCAAGGAGCGTTGTTCATGAACGCAGCACCAGCCCGACTCCCCGCGAAGACCAGACCATTCATCGTGGTCCTGCTCACGCTCATGCTCATCGAGGGCGCGAGCATCTTCGAGTACGCGATGATCCTCGGTGCGCTCCCGTTCTTCGCGGAGCACTTCCAGACCGACATCGTCGCCATCTCCTGGACGCTCACGGTCTTCATCCTCGTCGGCGCCGCCGCCTCGGTGGTCGCCGGACGCCTCGGCGACGTCTACGGACGCAAGCGCGTGCTCATGGTCCTGCTGGTCCTCTCCATCCTGGGGTCACTGATCAGCTTCGGCTTCGGCAGCCTGCCGGCCATCATCGTGGGCCGGGCGCTCCAGGGCACCAGCGCGGGCATCATCCCGCTGGTGATGGGCATCGCCCGGGAGACCATGCCGGAGAAGCGCGTTCCCGTGGCGGTGATCGTCATCACCGCCACCGCGAACCTCACCGCGGGGGCCGCGGTGCTCATCGGCGGGGTCTACATCGACCACGGGGAATGGCGGCTCATGTTCCTCACCGCCGCCGCCCTCGGCCTCCTGGCCCTCGCCCTGTGCTGGCTGGTCCTGCCGCGCCCGACCGCCGACACGGCCGAGACCGAGACCGAGACCGGGACCGTCGGTATCGACTGGGTGGGAACCCTGCTGCTCGCACCCGCCCTCATCTCGTTCCTGTACGGCGTGACCCACGCGAACAGCGCCGGGATCCTCGACCCGCTCGTCCTGGCCACCATCGGCGGAGGGCTCGCCGTCCTCGTCTTCTGGGGCTGGTGGGAACTGCGCGTCCCGAACCCGATCGTCAACCTGCGCTACGCGGCGAACCCGAAGATCGTGAAGATCCTGCTGGTCGCCGCCTGCAACGGGCTGGGCGTGGTGTCGGTGACGGGCATCGTCCAGCCGCTCATGGCGCAACTCCCCGAGAACATGCCCATCGGAGTGGGCATGACCGCCACCGAGTACGGGGCCTACCACCTGGTCGCGGCCGGTGTCGGCTTCGTGCTCGCCCCGCTGGCCGGCAGGTGGGCGGCCCGCTTCGGCGGCCACATCCCGTTCATCATGGGCGGCACGCTCGCGATCGCGAGCACCCTCCTGATGGTCTGGGGGCCGCTCAACCAGCAACTGCCCGTCGTCGTGGGCGTGCTGGTGGTGACGGGCGTCGCCAACGCGTTCCTGCTCGGCTCCCTCTACAGCATGCTGATCGACGCGGTCCCCGCCGAGAACACCAGCGAGTTCGTCGGCCTGGGCCAGGTCGTACACAACATCATGATCGCCGTCGGCACCGTCATCGGGTCCTCCCTGGTGGCGTCGTCGGTCATCGAGGGAACGACGGCACCCACCACGGGGGCGTGGCAGCTGACGCTCCTCTACCTGCTGGTGATGCTGGCCGCCAGCATCGTGGTCGCCCTCACCGTCCGCCGGCAGCGGCCGGCGGACGACGCCCCGCAGGTCGCCGTGCCGGTCGTGGCGCACTAAGGTGCCGGCCCGCGGACACGGCAGGCGCGCGGACCGGCCCACCGGGACAGGTGGGCGGCGCGGCTGCCGTGTCCGCCCGGTCCGCCCGACAGCCGCCTTGGCGTTGCGAACGGCGTCGGCGAGGCGCGGGCCCGGCGGAGGCCGCGGTCAGCGGATGGTCCCTCCCCCGTTCGCGACGCGCAGCCGCGCGGCCGCGGCGAGGTCCGGGCACGCCGCCAGCGCGAGGGCCGTCTCCAGTTCCTCGGCGAGCAGCCGGAGCACCCTCAGCACGCCCTGGTGACCGCCGGCCGCCAGCCCCCACAGGACCGGGCGGCCGAGCAGCACGCCGTCCGCGCCCAGGGCGAGTGCCTTCAGGACGTCCGTGCCGCTGCGGACACCGCTGTCGAACAGCAGCTCGCACCTCCCCGCAACGGCGTCGGCCACGGCGGGCAGCGCGTCGAGGGCGGGGATCGCGCCGTCGAGCTGGCGGCCGCCGTGGTTGGAGACCACCAGCGCGTCCACACCGCACCCGGCGGCGCGTTCCGCGTCGGCCGGGTCCAGCACCCCCTTGAGGACCAGTGGAAGCGAGGTGCGCTCGCGCAGCCAGTCCAGGTCGGCCCAGCGGAGCGAGGGGTCGACGACGTTCGCGGTCTGCGCGGCCACCGCGCTCGTCCCGCTCCGGGCGTCGCCCGGGACACCGTCGGGGCGCCGGCCGAAGTGCACCGCCGCAACCCCTTCGGGCAGGGTGAAGGCCCCGCGCATGTCCGCCTGCCGGCGGCCCATCCTGGGCGTGTCGACGGTCAGCATCACCGCGCGGCAGCCCGCCGCCTCCGCCCGCTTGAGGAGTTCCTCGGTGTGGCCCCGGTCGCGCAGCCAGTACAGCTGGAACCAGGTGGTGGCGCCGGTCGCGGCGATGTCCTCGACGTGGGTGCTGCTGAAGGTGCACGCCGTGAAGGGGACGCCGGCGTCCTGGGCGGCCCGGGCGGTGGCCAGCTCGCCGTCGGGGTGCACGGCCCGCTGGTACGCCAGGGGGGCCACGGCCACGGGCAGCGCGCTGGCCGTGCCGAGCAGCGTGCGGGCGGTGCTGACGGACGAGACGTCCGCCAGCACGCGGGGGACGAGGTGCAGCCGGTCGAACGCGGCACGGTTGGCGCGCAGCGTGAGCTCCGCGCCCGCCGCCCCGCCGACGAACCGCTCCACCGCGGCGGGCAGGACGTCCGCCGCGAGGGCCTCCGCGTCGGCGGGGGTGAGCATTTCGGCGAGTGCCGGGTGGGTCACCGCACGGTCTCCCCGACGACCTCGTGGTCGGGCTTGTCCGCCTGGACGGCCTCGTAGAGGGCGCGGACGTTGCCGCCGCCGAAGGTGTCGGCCCCCGACCGCTCGATGATCTCGTAGAACAGCGTCCGCCGGGGGTGGACGGTCCGGGTGAAGATCTGGAACAGCTGGCCCGCGTGGTCCTCGTCGGCGAGGATGCGGGACCCGCGCAGCTCGGCGAGCGTGTGGCGGCCCGGTTCCAGGCGCTTCTCCAGCAGCTCGTAGTAGGTGTCGGGGGTGTGCAGGAAGTCGACGCCCCGGTCGTCCAGCCGGGCGACCGCCTGGACGATGTCGTCGGTGGCGAAGGCCAGGTGGTGCACTCCGCCGCCGCCGTGCCGTTCCAGGAAGTCGCCGATGTGGCCGGCGTCGTGGTCGGGGCTGGGGGCCAGGACGGTGAAGGTGAGGTCCCCGGCGGGGCTGCGGACGGCCTTGGAGTCCATCGCCTCGGTTCCCTGCACCATCAGCTCCTCGTACACGGACGCGAACCCGAAGATCCGCTCGTAGTAGCCGGTGCTCTCCGCGAGTTCGCCCATGGGGACGCTCACCGCCACGTGGTCCAGCACCGTCAGCCCCGGCGTCCCGGTGGACGCCGGGGCGGGTTCCGCGACCGGCTCGAAGCCGGGCAGCGGCAGGGCCGCGTCCTCGTGCCCGGCCGGCCGCTGGACCAGCGTGTGGCGTACGTCGTCGAAGCCGGCCGCCAGGACGGCGGTGACCCAGCCGTCCCGCTCCTCGGGTCCGGCGAGGGCCGTGGCGGAGCGGGCGACGGCCGCCGTGAAGGCGGCGCGGGTGTCGGGGGTGCGCAGCGCGATGTCGGCGACACCGTCGCCGTGCCGGCCCACGAAGCCGGCGGCCGGGTGCGTGCCGTCGAGCGCCTCGGTCACCACGAGCACGATGCCGCCCTGGCGCAGTGCCAGGGAGCGGGAGGCGCCGCCGGGGCCGTGGCGCTCGGCGGTGGCGTGGATCTGGAAGCCGTAGCCGTCGGCGAACACCGCCGCGGCGGCGTCGGCGTCGGCGGTGTACAGCTCGACATGGCTGACGAGCAGGGGTCCGGTCGTTGCGTTCACTGCCACTTCGGTCTCCTCACTGTCCGCGGGGATCGGCTCACTGCTCGGCCATGGCGTCGGCCAGGCTCTTGGGACGCATGTCCGTCCAGTGCTTCTCGACGTGGTCGAGGCATTCCTGGCGGCTCGCGGCCGGCAGGGAGACCGTCCAGCCGGCGG
This sequence comes from Actinomadura craniellae, assembly GCF_003289645.1. Classification (GTDB taxonomy): domain Bacteria; phylum Actinomycetota; class Actinomycetes; order Streptosporangiales; family Streptosporangiaceae; genus Actinomadura_D; species Actinomadura_D craniellae. The sequence continues at coordinate 388,671 of NZ_QLYX01000002.1, forward strand.
GGACCTCGGCGAAGGCCGGCCACAGCGAGTGCTGCAGCTCGTCGTTGACGAGGACGAGGTACTGGGCGTCGTCGTTCTCGAAGGGGTTGGTCATGGCTGCACTCCGGTGTCGGGGACTGTGTGGACTTCGGGTCAGGGGGCTCAGGGGGTCGGGGGTGCGTCCGTGCCGGCCCGCTCCAGCCGTGCGGCGACGACACGGCCGATCTCGGCGATGGGGCCGGGCAGGGTCATGTCGTGGTGGCCGCACCCGACGGGGTGCACGTCCACCCGGCCGTCGACGTACGGCGCCCACGTGCCGGGGGCCGGTGCGCCGGGCACCCGGCCGAGCTCCGCGGTGAACAGCAGCAGGTCGCCGGCGAAGCGCCGCGGGACGAACTCCCGCATCAGCCGGGCGTGGTTGGTGACCACGTCGGGGAACGCCCGCAGCGTGTGCGGCGGGATGTCGGTCAGCGGTGCGCCGCCGCCGCGCCGCAGGATCTCCCGGGCCTCCTCCGGGTCCAGCGTGCCGCCACCGGGCCGCCGGGGCACCTCGTGGCCGAGGAAGCGCAGCAGGTGGGCGAGAACATCGCGGTCTTCCCGCGGCACGTCGCCGGGGCGCCCGGTGGCGGGCGCCCCGGGCGCGCCCGGCGGGAAGGAGTCGAGCAGGGCCAGCAGGGCCACATCCTCGCCCCGCTCGCGCAGCCGTACCGCCATCTCCTGGGCGACCAGGCCGCCGAACGACCAGCCCAGCAGGTGGTAGGGGCCGTCCGGCTGGACCTCGCGGATCCGGGCCAGGTAGTCCTCGGCCATCTCGCCCACGGAGCCCGGTAGTTCCTCCGCGCGCGCCAGCCCTCTGGACTGCAGCCCGTACAGCGGCCGGTCGTCGCCGAGCGCCCGGAGCAGGCCGGAGTAGGTCCAGCTCAGCCCGGCCCAGGGGTGGACGCAGAACAGCGGGGGCCGCCCGCCCGCGGCGCGCAGCGGCAGCAGCACCTCCAGGGCTCCGGCCGCCTCGCCCGTCCCGCCGGACCGCAGCAGCCGGGCCAGGGCCTCGGGGGTGGGCGCCTCGAACAGGGTCCGGATGCCGGGGGCGACGCCGAACGAGGAACGTATCCGGCCGGCGAGCCGGACCGCCAGCAGCGAGTGCCCGCCCAGGTCGAAGAAGCTGTCCTGGGGGCCGACCCGGTCGACGCCGAGCACCTCCTCGAACAGCGCGCACAGCAGCCGTTCCCCGGCGTCGCGTGGCGGGCGCCCGCCCTCGGACGGGGCGAACCGGGGCTCGGGCAGCGCCGCGCGGTCCAGCTTCCCGTTCACGGTGAGCGGGAGCTCCGGCAGGACCACGACGGCCGCGGGCACCATGTGTTCCGGCAGGTGGTCCGCGACGTGGCGGCGCAGCCGCGCCGGGTCCAGGGGTTCGGGTACGGCGCCGCCGGCCGGCACGGTGTAGCCGACCAGCCGTGCCTCGCCGCCCGCACCGGACCGCAGGACGACCGCGGCCCGGGCGACGCCCGGGTACGTGCGCAGGGTCGCCTCGATCTCGCCCGGTTCGATCCGGAAACCGCGCACCTTGACCTGCTGGTCGGTGCGGCCGAGGTACTCCAGCGCGCCGTCGGGGCGCCAGCGGGCCAGGTCGCCCGTGCGGTACATCCGCCCGCCCGTGCCGCCGGTGTCGAACGGGTCGGCGACGAAACGCTCCGCGGTCAGGGCCGGCCTGCCGTGGTAGCCGCGGGCCAGTTGCACCCCGGCCAGGTACAGCTCGCCGGTGACTCCCGGCAGCACCGGTCGCAGTGCCCCGTCCAGGACGTACGCCCGGGTGTTCCAGACCGGCCGGCCGATCGGCACCGGGCCTGCGGTGTTCCGCTCGCATTCGGTGTGGGTGACGTCCACGGCCGCCTCGGTGGGGCCGTAGAGGTTGTGCAGCGGCACCTCCGGCAGCACGGTGTGGAAACGGTCCGCCAGGTCGGCGGAGAGCGCTTCGCCGCTGCACACCACCCGGCGCAGCCCCGTGCATCCGGCCGCGGCGGGATCGTCGAGGAACGCGCCGAGCATCGAGGGGACGAAATGGACCGTCGTCACGCGCTCGGCCTGGATCAGTTCCGCCAGGTAGGCGGGGTCGCGGTGCCCGTCCGGCCGGGCGACCACCATGGTCGCTCCGGTGATGAGCGGCCAGAACAGCTCCCACACCGACACGTCGAAGCCGGTGGGGGTCTTGTGCAGGACCCGGTCCTCGGGCGTGAGCCCGTACTCGTGCTGCATCCACAGCAGGCGGTTGACGATGGCCTCGTGCGGGATCGCGACGCCCTTGGGCCGTCCGGTGGAACCGGAGGTGTGGATGATGTACGCCGGGTTCCGCGGGTGCGGGGCGGGGTTCCGGCCGGTGTCCGGCGCGGCGGGCGGGCCGTCGGCGCCCGCGGCCACGACCAGGGCCGGCGTGCCGGTGGGCAGCGGGAGCCTGGCGGCCGCCGGGACCAGCGTGCAGGCGGGGGTGGTGTCCGCCAGCAGCAGGGCGATGCGCTCGGCGGGCAGCGCCGGGTCGACCGGCACGTAGGCGGCTCCCGTTTCAAGCACCGCCAGCAGGGCGACGACCAGTTCCGCGGAGCGGGGCAGGGCGACCGCGACCCGGCTCTCCGGGCCCGCTCCGGCCCGGCGCAGCCGCGCGGCGAGAACGCGGGCGCGGGCGGCCAGTTCGGTGTAGGTGAGCCGCCGGCCCCTGTGGACGACGGCCACCGCGTCCGGCGTGCGCGCCACCTGGGCCGCGAACAACTCCGGGAGGGTGGCCGGCGGCACGGGCACCGCGGTGTCGTTCCACCGGTCGAGCACCAGGTCGCGTTCCTCGGGCCGGAGCACGTCCACGGCCGCCAGGATCCGGCCGGGGGCGATGACGAACTCCCGCAGCAGCGCGCCCAGCCTGTCCGCCATCGCCGTCACGGCCGTGCGGTCGAAGGCCGCGGGCTGGTGGCCGAGCCGCAGGACCAGGCGGCCGCCGCCCTGGGTCACGACCAGGCTCAGCGGGTAGTGCGTGGCGTCCCTGCCCCGCGCCCCGGCGAGCCCCGGCGCGCCGGTCGGTGAGGCGAGCGCCGCCGGGTCGACGGGGTAGTTCTCGAAGACGACCAGGGTGTCGAAGAGCCGGGAGTGCCCGGAGAGCCGGGTGACCTCGCCCAGCCCGAGATGCTGGTGGGCCAGCAGGGCCGACTGGGCCGCCTGCAGCCGGGTGAGCGTGTCGAGGACGGTCGCCGCCGGGTCGAGGGTGACCCGCACCGGCAGGGTGTTGATGAAGAGACCGACCATGGACTCGATCCCGGGGATCTCCGGCGGGCGGCCCGCGACGGTGGCGCCGAAGACGACGTCGTCGCGGCCGGTCAGCCGGGACAGCAGCAGCGCCCAGGCGCCCTGGACCAGGGTGTTGACCGTCAGGCCGTGGTCGCGGGCCAGCCGGCGCAGGGCCTCGACGGTGTCGGCGGGCAGTTCCAGATCGACGTGGCCGGGCTCCTCGGGTGCGTCGGGCGCCTCGGGGGCGAGCAGGGACGGTTCTTCCAGCCCGCCCAGTTCGGCCGCCCACGCGGCCCGCGCGGCGTCCCGGTCCTGCGCGGCGAGCCAGCGCAGGTAGTCGCCGTACGGTGGTGCCGGGGGCAGGGCGGCGGCCGAGCCGCCCGCCGCGTACAGCGCGAACATCTCGCGGAGCAGTACGGGCATGGACCAGCCGTCGAGCAGGATGTGGTGGGCGGTGAGGATCAGGCCGTGCCGCTCGTCGCCCAGCCGGACCAGTGCGATCCGCTGGAGCGGCGGGCGCGCCAGGTCGAACGGTGCGGATCGTTCCTCGGCGGCGATGCGGTCGGCTTCGGTTTCCCGCTGGTGTGCGGGCAGGGTGCTCAGGTCGAGCGTGCGCCAGGGGATCTGCGGGTCGCGGGTGATGACCTGGACGGGGGTGTCGGCCAGGTCGTGCACGAAGGCCGCCCGCAGGTTGGCGTGCCGGGCCAGCAGCGCCGCCCAGGTCTTCCGCAGGATCTCCTCGTCCAGCGGGCCGGTGAGCGTCAGGGCGAGTTGCGCGGTGTAGACGTCGGCGGACCGGGGGTCGTACAGCGCGTGGAAGAGGAAACCTTCCTGGAGCGGGGAGAGCGGGAGGACGTCTTCCAGGTCCGGGTGGGTGTCCTCCAGGTGCTGGATCTGGTCCTGGGTGAGGCGGACCAGGGGGAAGTCCGACGGGGTGTGACCACCGGCCCCCGCCGAACCGGCCAGGGTCTCCAACGCCTCCAACCACAGGCCGGCCAGCTCCCGCACCGCGGCCTCCTCCAGCAGGGCACCCGCCCAGGAGAAGGTCGCCGACAGCACCGGACCCTCCAGGCCGTCCACCGCGATGGCGTTGACCTCCAGGGCGTGGGCCAAGGGGGTGGCCGGGTCCGGACCGGGCCCACCGGGCAGGTCGATCAGGGTCCAGTCGGTGGATCCGGGTGCGGTGCCCGAGGTGGCGCCCGTGCGGCCGAGGTAGTTGAAGCCGATCTGGGGCTGCGGGAGATCCCTCAGCGTGCCCTCGGTCTCGGTGTTGAGGTAGCGCAGCAGGCCGTAGCCCGCGCCGTTCCCGGGGACCGCCCGCAGCTGTTCCTTGACCTGTTTGACCGCCCGCACCGGGTCGTCCCCGCCGGCGTCCAGCCGGACCGGGTGGATGCGGGTGAACCAGCCGACCGTCCGCGACAGGTCCACATCCGCCCGGTCGCTGTCACGGCCGTGGCCCTCCAGGTCGACCAGCACCGCGCTGGCCTCGGCGCCGCGTGCCCGCCGCCACCGGCGCACCGCCACCGCCAGGGCGCTCAGCAGCACATCGTTGACACCACCGTGGAAGGCCGCCGGAACGCTCGACAGCAACGGTGCGGTCAAGGACGCGGGAAGCGACACCTTCAGCCGGGCGGCCGTGCCCGCCGTGTCCCGCGCGGGATCCAGCGGGCGCGAACCCAGTGGTGGCTCGCCCGCGCCCAGCGTCCCGGTCCAGTAGGGCAACTCGTCCAGCAGGTCCGGGTCCTGCGCCCGTTCGCCCAGCAGCCGCGCCCACCGGCGGAAGGACGTGCCCACGGGGTCCAGCCGGACCGGCTCACCAGCCGTGATCGACTCCACCGCCTGGTACAGGTCAGGCAGCAGAACCCGCCACGACACCCCATCGACCGCCAGATGGTGAATCACCACCAGCAGCCGGCCCGCGGCCGCCGGGCCGGCGTCGAACCACACCACCTGCACCAGGGCACCCGACTCCGGTGCCAGCCGCCCCACCGCGGCGAATGCCTCCCGCGCCACCACCGCATTGGCGTCGTCCGAGGCATCGGAGGCCGGGTCATCTGCCCACGGCACCCGGCGCACGCACCCGGCCGCGTCCACCGCACCGCGCTCGCCGACCGTCAGCCCGGAGTCGCCGGTCAGCCGCAACCGCAGGGCGTCGTGGTGATCGAGCAGTGCCTGCACGGCCGCGACCAGCCGCTTCTCCTCCAGGTCGGCGGGCACCCGCACCAGCACCGACTGGTGGAAGGACCGCACCAGCCCGCGCCGCTCCCGCAGCCGATGCACGATCGGTGTCAGGTCCACCGGGCCCGTGCCGTCGTCCTCGACCTCGGCCGGGGCCTCGGCGTTCCCGCACACCCGCGCCAGCGCGGCGACGTTCTGCCGTTCGAACACGTCGCGTGGCGTGAACACCAGCCCGGCCCGCCGCGCCCGGCTGACCAGCTGGATCGACATGATGCTGTCCCCGCCCAGCGCGAAGAACCCGTCCTCCGCACCGACGCGCTCGACGCCCAGCACCTCCGCGAACAGGCCGCACAGTGTCCGTTCCACGGGGGTGCGCGGCTCGCGTCCGCCGCCCGTGGTGGCCGTGAGGTCGGGCGCGGGCAGGGCCGCACGATCCACCTTGGCGTTCGACGTCAGTGGCAGCGCGTCGAGCAGCATGATCTCCGCGGGAACCATGTACTCCGGCAGCCGTTCGGCGACTTCGTCGCGCAGCCGGTCGGGGTCGGGGAAGCGGCCTGGTTCGGGGACGACGTAACCGGTCAGGCGCTTGGCCCCGGACGGCGCCCGGTGCACCACGACCACCGAATCGGCCACGCCGTCCTGCTCACCCAGCACGGCCTCGACCTCACCCAACTCGATCCGGAAACCACGGATCTTCACCTGGTCATCGGCCCGCCCCAAAAACTCCAGCACCCCATCCAGGGACCACCGCACCAGGTCCCCGGTCCGGTACATCCGCGCGCCCACCGACCCGAACGGATCAGCCACGAACCGCTCCGCCGTCAACCCGGCCCGCCCCACATACCCCCGCGCCAACGCATCACCGGCGATGTACAGCTCGCCCACCGCGCCCGGCAGGACCGGCCGCAACCCGCCGTCCAGCACGTACGCCTGCATCCCGTCACGGGCCCGCCCGATCGGCACGATCGCCGGGACCTCCGCCGCGTCCCGCATGGTGTGCTGGGTGGCGAAGAGGGTGATCTCGGTCGGGCCGTAGATGTCGGTGACATCCGTTCCAGGGCAGGCGCCGAGCACCCTTCGGACGGCCGCCGACGAAACCACGTCACCGCCGGTCAGCACCTCCCGGACGCCCTTCAGGCAGCCGGGGTCCTCCTCGGCGACCACCCGGAACAGCCCGGCGGTCAGCAGCAGCGAGGTCACGCCGTGCTCGCGTACCGTGCGGGCGATGGCGGGCACGTCGAGTTCGCCGGGGGGCGCCACGACGACCTGGCCACCGTTCAGCAGCGGCATCCACAGTTCGTAGGTGGCCGGGTCGAAGCCGTACGGCGAGTGGAACAGCACCCGGTGCGGGCCCGGGCCGCCGTCCCTCCACCGGCGGTCGGTGGCCAGGCTCACCACTCCCCGGTGGGTGATCTCCACGCCCTTGGGCGCACCGGTCGACCCGGAGGTGAACATCACGTACGCCGCACCATCCGGGCGGGGGCGCACCACCGGAGCGACCGCCGGCCCCTCCACCGGCTCATCACCGACCGCCACCAGGTGCTTCACGCCGGGCAGCCCGTCGGCGGCGGTGCTGCCGTCCGTCACCACGACCCGGGCCCCGGCCTGCTCCACCATCGAGGCCAGCCGGGCGGCCGGGAGCCGGCCATCCAACGGCACGTACACCCCACCGGCCTTGAGCACCGCCAACACCGCCACCACCACCTGCGGCGAACGCTCCATCAACAAAGCAACCCGGCCCTCGACACCCACCCCCGCAGCCACCAGCCGCGCCGCAAGCCCATCCGCCCGCTCATCCAACTCCCGGTAACTCCACCAACCACCGTCCCAGCAGACCGCCCCCGCCTCCGGCGTCCGGACCACCTGCGCGGCGAACGCCGCGACGACGCTCGTCTCGCCCCGTACCGAATCCGCGTCCGGGTCGTTCCACTCGACCAGGACCCGGTGCCACTCCTCGGCGGTCAGCACGTCGACGGTTCCCGCGGGCCGGTCCGGGTGGTCCGCCAGCGTCCGCAGCAGTGCGACCAGACGCGTCATGATCGAGCGGGCGGTGTCCTCGGTGAACAGGTGCGGCAGGGTGTGCAGCCGCAGCCACAGCGTGTCGCCCCGCAGCCCGGCGGCGAGGGTCACCGGATAGTGGGTCGCGTCATGGATCTTCGTGCCGGTGACGGCGAGGCCGGTGGCCGGGACGAGTCCTTCCGCCACGGGGTAGTTCTCGAAGACGACGAGCGTGTCGAAGAGCCGGGGCAGGCCGGCGAGCCGGTTGATCCGGCTGAGGCCGAGGTGCTGGTGGGCCAGCAGCCGCGACTGCGCCCCCTGGACCCGCGACAGGAGGTCGAGCAGCCGCTCGGCCGGGTCGAGGGTGACCCGCACCGGGAGGGTGTTGATGAACAGGCCCGCCATGGACTCGATCCCGGGGATCTCCGGCGGCCGGCCGGAGACCGTCGTGCCGAAGACCACGTCGTCACGGCCGGTCAGCCGGGACAGCAGCACCGCCCAGGCGCCCTGGACCAGGGTGTTGACCGTCAGGCCGTGGTCGCGGGCCAGCCGGCGCAGCGCCGCCACGGTCTCCTCGGGGAGTTCCGCGGCGATCCGGGCCGGGAGGTCCTGCCCGCCCGCCGGCGCGGTGTCCGGGGCGAGCAGGGTCGGCTCCTCCACACCGTCGAGTTCGGCCGCCCAGACCTCCCCGGCGGCCTCCCCGTCCTGTGCGGCGAGCCAGCGCAGGTAGTCGCGGTACGGCGGCACGGCCGGAAGGTCCGTGCCGGTGCCGCCGGCGGCGTACAGGGCGAACAGTTCCCGCGCCAGGACGGGTATCGACCAGCCGTCCAGCAGGATGTGGTGGTTGGTCAGGATCAGCCGGTGGCGGGTGGCCCCCAGCCTGGCCGACGTGACGCGCAGCAGCGGCGGGCGCGCCGGGTCGAAGCGCTCGGCGCGTTCTTCGGCGGCGATGCGGTCGGCTTCGGTTTCCCGCCGGTGTGCGGGCAGGGTGCTCAGGTCGAGCGTGCGCCAGGGGATCTGCGGGTCGCGGGTGATGACCTGGACGGGGGTGTCGGCCAGGTCGTGCACGAAGGCCGCCCGCAGGTTGGCGTGCCGGGCCAGCAGCGCCGCCCAGGCCTTCCGCAGGACTCCCTCGTCCAGGGTTCCCTCGAGTTCGAGTTCGACCTGGGTGGTGTAGACGTCGGTGCCCTCGCGGTCGTAGACGGCGTGGAAGAGCAGACCCTCCTGGAGCGGGGAAAGGGGAAGGACGTCTTCCAGGTCCGGGTGGGTGTCCTCCAGGTGCTGGATCTGGTCCTGGGTGAGGCGGACCAGGGGGAAGTCCGACGGGGTGTGGCCACCGGCCTGGGCCGAACCGGCCAGGGTCTCCAGCGCCTCCAGCCACAGGCCGGCCAGTTCCCGCACCGCGGCCTCCTCCAGCAGGGCGCCCGCCCAGGAGAAGGTCGCCGACAGCACCGGACCCTCCGGGCCGTCCACCGCGATGGCGTTGACCTCCAGGGCGTGGGCCAGCGGGGTGACGGGGCCGTCGAGCCCGCCGGGCCGGCGGAGCAGGGCCCAGTCGGCCGTGCCGGCGGCGCCGGAGGACGCCGTGCCCGTGCGGCCGAGGTAGTTGAAGCCGACCTGGGGTTCGGCGAGGGTGGCGAGCGCGGGTGCCGTGTCCGCGTTCAGGTGACGCAGCAGGCCGTAGCCTTCGCCGTTTCCAGGCACCGCCCGCAGTTGTTCCTTGACCTGCTTGACCGCCCGCACCGGGTCGTCCCCGCCGGCGTCCAGCCGGACCGGATGCACCCGGGTGAACCAGCCGACCGTCCGCGACAGATCCACATCCGCCCGATCACTGTCCCGGCCGTGGCCCTCCAGATCGACCAGCACCCCGCCGGCCTCGCCACCGCGCGCCTGCCGCCACCGCCGCACCGCCACCGCCAACGCACCCAGCAGCACATCGTTGACACCACCGTGGAAGGCCGCCGGAACGCTCGACAGCAACGGCACGGTGTACTCGCCGGGGAGCTCCACCGTGAGCCGCCGCGCGGTGGCGGTGGTGTCCCGTGCACGGTCCAGCGCCCGCGAACCCAGCGGTGGCTCGCCCGCGCCCAGCGTCCCGGTCCAGTAGGGCAGTTCCTCCAGCAGAGCCGGGTCCTGCGCCCGTTCGTCGAGCAGCCGCGCCCACCGGCGGAAGGACGTGCCCACGGGGTCCAGCCGGACCGGCTCACCGGCCGCGATCGACTCCCACGCCTGCCGTAGATCCGGCAACAACACCCGCCACGACACGCCATCGACCGCCAGATGGTGAATCACCACCAGCAACCGGCCCGCGGCCGCCGGACCGGCGTCGAACCACACCACCTGCACCAGGGCACCCGACTCCGGAGCCAACCGCCCCACCGCGGCCGACGCCTCCCCCACCACCACCGCATCAGCAGCGTCCAGCGCACCAGCGGCCGGGGCTCCCGCCCACGGCACCCGGCGCACACACCCGGCCGCGTCCACCGAACCGCGCTCGCCGACCGTCAGCCCGGAGTCGCCGGCCAGCCGCAACCGCAGGGCGTCGTGGTGATCGAGCAGCGCCTGCACCGCTGCAACCAGCCGCTCCTCCCCCAGGTCCGGCGGGGCCTGGACCATCACCGACTGCTGGAAGCCGTCCACCGTGCCACGCCAGTCACGCAGCCAGCGCAGCACCGGAGTCGGCACCATCGGGCCCGTGCCGTCGTCCTCGACGCGCACCGGCGAGCCCTCGTCCGCGTCCCGGCAGGCACCCGCCAGCGTGGCGACGTTCTGCCGTTCGAACACGTCGCGTGGCGTGAATACCAGCCCGGCCCGCCGTGCCCGGCTGACCAGCTGGATCGACATGATGCTGTCCCCGCCCAGCGCGAAGAACCCGTCCTCCGCACCGACGCGCTCGACGCCCAGCACCTCCGCGAACAGGCCGCACAGCAGTTTCTCCCGCTCCGTGCGGGGCTCCCGCCCGCCGCCTGTCCCGTCGAGTTCGGGCACCGGCAGGGCTGCCCGGTCCAGCTTTCCGCGCCGGGTCAGCGGCAGTTCGTCCAGGGTGAGCAGGGCGCTCGGCAGCGCGTGCTCGGGCAGCCGCTCGGCCGCGCGGGCCCGGAGCAGCGCGGTGTCGAGGGTGCGGCCTGGTTCGGGGACGACGTAACCGGTCAGGCGCTTGGCCCCGGACGGCGCCCGGTGCACCACGACCACCGAATCAGCCACACCGTCCTGCTCACCCAGCACGGCCTCGACCTCACCCAGCTCGATCCGGAAACCACGGATCTTCACCTGGTCATCGGCCCGCCCCAAAAACTCCAGCACCCCACCCGAAGACCACCGCACCAGGTCCCCGGTCCGGTACATCCGCGCACCCGCCAGCCCGAACGGATCGGCCACGAACCGCTCCGCCGTCAACCCGGCCCGCCCCACATACCCCCGCGCCAACGCATCGCCCGCGACGTACAGCTCCCCCACCGCGCCCGGCGGGACCAGCCGCAGACCACCGTCCAGCACGTACACCTGCATCCCGTCACGGGCCCGCCCGATCGGCACGATCGCCGGGACCTCCGCCGCGTCCCGCATGGTGTGCTGGGTGGCGTACACGGTGATCTCTGTTGGGCCGTACGCGTCCATGACCGTGGTGTCGGGGCAGTGTTCCAGCACTCTGCGGACGGTGGTGGCCGTGACGACGTCACCGCCGACCAGCACCTCGCGCACGGTGGCCAGGCAGCCGGGGTCCTCCTCGGCGACCACCCGGAACAGCCCGGAGGTCAGCAGCAGCAGCGTCACCCCGTGCGCCCGGACCGCCTGGGCGATGGCCGCCACGTCGGTTTCGCCGGGCGGGGCCACCACGACCTCTCCGCCGGTCAGCAGCGGCAGCCACAGCTCGAAGGTGGACGCGTCGAAGCCGTACGGCGAGTGGAACAACGCCCGGTGCGGGCCCGGGCCGCCGTCCCTCCACCGGCGGTCGGTGGCCAGGCTCACCACACCCCGGTGGGTGATCTCCACACCCTTGGGCGCACCGGTCGACCCGGAGGTGAACATCACGTACGCCGCACCATCCGGATGCGGGCGCACCACCGGAGCAACCGCCGGCCCCTCCACCGGCTCATCACCGACCGCCACCAGACGCAGCGCACCGGGCAGCACGTCAACGGGGGCACCGCCGTCCGTGATGACGACCTCAATCTCGGCCTGCTCCACCATCGAGGCCAGCCGGGCGGCCGGGAGCCGGCCATCCAACGGCACGTACACCCCACCGGCCTTGAGCACCGCCAGCACCGCCACCACCACCTGCGGCGAACGCTCCATCAACAAAGCGACCCGGCCCTCGGCACCCACCCCCGCAGCCACCAGCCGCGCCGCGAGCCGATCCGCCCGCTCATCCAACTCCCGGTAACTCCACCGGCCACCGTCCCAGCGAACCGCCCCCGCCTCCGGCGTCCGGGCCACCTGCGCGGCGAACGCTTCGACCATGCTCATCTCGCTCCGCGCCGAGTCGGCGCCGGAGTCGTTCCACTCGGCCAGGACCTGGTGCCGCTCCTCGGCGGTCAGCACGTCCACCGCGTGTGCGGGCCGGCTCGGGTCGTCGGCCAGCGCCTGGAGGAGCCGGACGAGGCGGCCGGCCAGCAGCCGCGCCTCGTCCTCGGTGAACGCCTCCGGCGCGTACTCGATGCGCAACGACAGCCCCCGGCCCTGCGGTGCGGCGATCAGCACCAGCCGGTAGTGGGTGGCCTCGCGGGTCTCGGCGCGGGTGAGGGTGAGTCCCGTGCCAGTGAGGGCCGTGGCTCTCTCGTCGACCGGGTAGTTCTCGAAGACCATTGCCGTGTCGAACAGCCGGGGCAGCGCGGCCAGCCGGTGGATCTCGCTCAGCCCCAGGTGCTGGTGGGGCAGCAGTTCCGCCTGCTCGCCCTGGAGGTGGCGCAGCAGGGACTCCAGGGACCGGGTCTGGTCCAGCCGTACCCGCACGGGGAGGGTGTTGATGAACAGGCCCGCCATGGACTCGATCCCGGGGATCTCCGGCGGCCGGCCGGAGACCGTCGTGCCGAAGACCACGTCGTCGCGGCCGGTCAGCCGGGACAGCAGCACCGCCCAGGCGCCCTGGAGGACCGTGTTGAGGGTGAGCCCGCGGGATCTGGCCCAGGAGCTGAGCCGGGTGCCGAGGTCCGGGGGAAGCTCGGGGTGCACCCGTCCGGGGCGGGCGGCCGGCGGGGCCGAGGCGGGCTGGCCGGGGGCGACCAGCGTGGGTTCTGCCACCCCGGCCAGGGCCCGGGTCCACGCCTCGCGCGCCGCTGCGCGGTCCTGGGCGGAGAGCCAGCGCAGGTAGTCGCCGTATGGGGTCACCCGGGGCAGACCGGTCGCCGGCCCTGCGAGGGCGTACAGAGTGAACAGGTCGCGGGCCAGGACGGGCACCGACCAGCCGTCCAGCAGGAGGTGGTGGTGTGTCAGGACGAGGCGGTGGCGGGCACCGCCGAGCCGGAGCAGAGCGGCGCGCAGCAGCGGCGGGCGCGCCGGGTCGAAGCGCTCGGCGTGCTCTTCGGCCGCGATGCGGTCGGCTTCGGTTTCCCGCTGGTGTGCGGGCAGGGCGCTCAGGTCGAGCGTGCGCCAGGGGATCTGCGGGTCGCGGGTGATGACTTGGACGGGGGTGTCGGCCAGGTCGTGCACGAAGGCCGCCCGCAGGTTGGCGTGCCGGGCCAGCAGTTGCGCGCAAGATCGGCGCAGCCGTTCCACGTCCAGCGGCCCCTCCAGGTCCAGGCGCAGCTGCGGGGTGTAGACATCGCTCTCTCCGCCGTCGTAGACGGCGTGGAAGAGCAGGCCCTCCTGGAGCGGGGAAAGGGGAAGGACGTCTTCCAGGTCCGGGTGGGTGTCCTCCAGGTGCTGGATCTGGTCCTGGGTGAGGTGGACCAGGGGGAAGTCCGACGGGGTGTGGCCACCGGCCTGGGCCGAACCGGCCAGGGTCTCCAGCGCCTCCAACCACAGGCCGGCCAGCTCCCGCACCGCGGCCTCCTCCAGCAGGGCACCCGCCCAGGAGAAGGTCGCCGACAGCACCGGACCCTCCGAGCCGTCCACGGCCACGGCGTTGATGTCGAGCGCGTGGAGCAGTGCGGCGGCCGGGTCGGTGCCGGCGCCGAGCGCGTGGCTGTCGGCCACCGTCCAGTCGGCGGAGGCGGACGCGGTGCCCGATGCGGCCGCGCCCGTGCGGCCGAGGTAGTTGAAGCCGATCTGGGCTCTGGGGCTTTGCAGGAGGAGGGGCGCCGTCTGCGGGTTGAGGTAGCGCAGCAGTCCGTAGCCGAAGCCGTTCCCGGGCACCGCCCGCAGTTGTTCCTTGACCTGCTTGACCGCCCGCACCGGGTCGTCCCCGCCGGCGTCCAGCCGGACCGGATGCACCCGGGTGAACCAACCGACCGTCCGCGACAGATCCACATCCGCCCGATCACTGTCCCGGCCATGGCCCTCCAGGTCGACCAGCACCCCGCCGGCCTCGCCACCGCGCGCCTGCCGCCACCGCCGCACCGCCACCGCCACCGCCACCGCACCCAGCAGCACGTCGTTGACACCACCGTGGAAGGCCGCCGGAACGCTCGACAGCAACGGCACGGTGTACTCGCTGGAGAGCTCCACCGTGAGCCGGGCGGCCGTGCCCACCGTGTCCCGGGTGGGATCGAGCGGACGCGAACCGAGCAGTGGTTCCGGAACGGTCGCCATCTCGGTCCAGTAGGGCAGTTCTTCCAGCAGAGCCGGGTCCTGCGCCTGCTCGCCCAGCAGCCGCGCCCACCGGCGGAACGAGGTGCCCACCGGGTCCAGCCGGACCGGCTCACCGGCTGTCACCGACTCCCATGCCTGCCGCAGGTCCGGCAGCAGAACCCGCCACGACACACCATCGACCGCCAGATGGTGCACCACCACCAGCAACCGGCCCGCGGCCTCCGGGCCAGCGTCGAACCACACCACCTGCACCAGGGCGCCCGACTCCGGCGCCAACCGCCCCACCGCGGCCGACGCCTCCCCCACCACCGCATCAGCGGCACCGGAGGCCGGGGCTCCCGCCCACGGCACCCGGCGCACACACCCGGCCGCGTCCACCGAACCGCGCCGGGTCACCTCGAACGCCCACACCGCCCCGCCCGCGGTCCGGGTCAGCCGCAACCGCAGGGCGTCGTGGTGATCGAGCAGCGCCTGCACCGCCGCAACCAGCCGCTCCTCCCCCAGGCCTGCCGGCACCTCCAGCAGCACCGACTGGTGGAAGGACTCCACCGGCCCGCGCCGCTCCCGCAGCCGATGCACGATCGGCGTCAGATCCACCGGGCCCGTGCCGTCGTCCTCGGCGGGCGCCGGCGCGGGCTCGTCCCGGCACGCCTGCGCGAGCGCGGCGACCGTCTGGTGCTCGAACACGTCGCGCGGCGTGAACACCAACCCGGCCCGCCGCGCCCGGCTGACCAGCTGGATCGACATGATGCTGTCCCCGCCCAGCGCGAAGAACCCGTCCTCCGCACCGACGCGCTCGACGCCCAGCAGCTCGGCGAAGATCCGGCACAGGATCTCCTCGTTCGGGGTGTGCGCGGCCCGGCCGCCGCCGGTCGCCGCGGGGAGGTCGGGGACGGGCAGGGCCGCGCGGTCCACCTTCCCGTTCGAGGTGACGGGGAGGGCGTCGAGCACCATGATCGCGGCGGGGACCATGTACTCCGGCAGCACGCCGGCGACCCGGCGGCGCAGGTCCGCGCCGTCGAGGGCGCGGCCCGGCCGGGGCACGGCGTACCCGACCAGGTGCCGCCCGCCGGACGGCGTGTCGCGGGTCACGACCACGGCGGCGGACACGCCGTCCTGCTCGCCGAGCACGGCCGCGACCTCACCCGGCTCGATGCGCACGCCGCCGACCTTCACCTGGTCGTCGACCCGCCCCAGGTACTCCAGGGCACCGTCCTCGGTCCAGCGGGCCAGGTCGCCGCTGCGGTACATGCGGGAGCCGGGCGCGCCGTACGGGTCGGCGACGAAGCTCTCCGCGGTGGTGCCGGGGCGCCCGAGGTAGCCGCGGGCCAGCTGGGCGCCGGCGATCCAGAGCTCGCCGGGCGCGCCGGGCGGCACCGGCTGGAGGGCGGCGTCGAGCACGTACAGCCGGGTGTTGCCGACCGGGCGTCCCAGCGGCGGCGGGCCCTCGGGGTCGCGGGGGCACTCCCACCAGGTGACGTCGACGGTCGCCTCGGTGGGGCCGTACTGGTTGAACAGCGGCACGTCGAGCACGCCGGCGAAGCGCCGGGCGAGTTCGGCGGGGAGCGCCTCGCCGCCGGAGAACACCCGGCGCAGCCCGGTGCATCCGGCCGCGGCGGGCTCGTCCAGGAAGGCCCGCAGCAGGGGCGGCACGAAGTGCGCGGTGGTGACCCGCTCGGCCTGGATCAGCTCGGCCAGCCGGGCGGGGTCGCGGTGCGCCTCGGGCTCGGCGACGACCACGGTGGCGCCCGTCAGCGACGACCAGAAGAGTTCCCACACCGAGACGTCGAAGCCGATCGAGGTCTTGTGCAGCACCCGGTCGTCGGGGCGCAGGCCGTACTGCTCCTGCATGCCCCACAACCGGTTGGCGACGGCCCGGTGCGGGACGGCGACGCCCTTGGGCCGTCCGGTGGATCCGGAGGTGTGGACGACGTAGGCGGCGCTGTCGGGGTGCGGTGCCGCGAAGGCGGCGGCTCCGGCGTCGTCTCCGGCGCCGTCGGTGCCGGCCGTCCCGTCGAGCGACACGACCGCCGCCGCGCCGGTGGCAGGCAGCACGGTGCGCGCGTCGTCCGTGGTCACCACGCACACCGGGCCGGTGTCGTCGAGGAGCAGGGCGATGCGTTCGGGCGGGAGCCCGGGGTCGACCGGCACGTAGGCGGCGCCGGTCCGCAACACGGCGTGCAGGGCCACGACCAGGCCCGCCGAGCGCGGGACGGCCACCGCGACCCGGCGCTCCGGTCCGGCGCCGAGTCCGCGCAACCGGCGGGCGAGCTCGTCGACCCGGGCGTCCAGCTCGGCGTAGGTCAGCCGTTCGGCGCCGCAGACCACCGCTTCGGCGTCCGGGGTGCGCGCGACCTGGCCGGTGAACAGTTCGGGGAGGGTGGCGGGCGGGACGTCCATGGCGGTGTCGTTCCAGTCCACGAGCACCCGGCGGCGGTCGTCCTCGCCGAGGGTGGCGGCGCGTGACACGGTGCGGGCGGGGTCGTCCGCGAAGGACTCCAGCAGCCGGGTCCAGCGCTCGGTGAGCCGCCGTACGGTCGCGGCGCCGAAGAGGTCGGTGCGGTACTCGACCCGGCCGTCGATCCCGTCGGGCCGCCCGTCGGGGGTGCGGCGTTCGGCCATGTTGAAGGAGAGGTCGAAGCGGGCGGTGGCGGCGTCGACGCGGACGAGCTCGATGCCGAGGCCGGGCAGGTCGACGGCGTCGCGGGTCGGTTCGGGCTGGGCGGCCAGCATCACCTGGAACAGCGGGTTGCGGTCCCGGGAACGGGTCACGCCGAGGTGGTCGACGAGCCGTTCGAAGGGCACGTCCTGGTGGGCGTAGGCGGTGAGGTCGGTCTCCCGCACCCGGCGCAGCAGCTCGCGGAAGTCCGGGTCGCCGCTGGTGTCGGTGCGCAGGACGAGGGTGTTGACGAAGCATCCGACGAGGCCGTCCAGCACCTCTTCGGTGCGTCCGGCCACCACCGTGCCGAGCGGGATGTCGGTGCCGGAGCCGAGCCTGGTGAGGAGCGCGGCGAGACCGGCCTGGAGGGTCATGAAGACGGTGGCGGAGTGTTCGCGGGCCAGCTCGGCCAGGCGCGCGTGGATCCGGGGCGGGATGCGGAAGGTCCACGAGCCGCCGGGCGCCCCCTCCGGCTGCGGCGTGCCCGGCGTGCGGTCGACGGGCAGGTCGATCCGGTCGGGCAGGTCCGCGAGCCGCTCCCGCCAGTGGGCGAGCTGGCGGCCGGCCGGGCCGTCCTCGTCGCCGTCGGCGAACAGGCCGTGCTGCCAGAGGGTGTAGTCGGCGTACTGGACGGGCAGCGGCTCCCACCCGGGTTCCTGACCGGCCAGCCGCCGCCGGTAGGCGGTGGAGAGGTCGGCCGCCAGGGGGCCGAAGGACCAGCCGTCGGCGGCGATGTGGTGCATCACCAGGGCGAGGACGTGGTCGTCCTCGCCCAGGGTGAACAGCGCGGCCCGCAGCGGGATCTCGGTCGCCAGGTCGAACGGCCGCCGCACGGTCCGCTCCAGTTCGGCGGCCAGCTCCGCCTCGGCGACGCGGACCACCGGAAGGTCGGGGCGGGCCCGGTCGGCGGCCAGGATCTCCTGGCGGGGCCGGCCGTCGAGGTCGGGGAAGACGGTGCGCAGCGCCTCGTGCCGGGCGGTGAGGTCGGCGAGGGCGGTGCGCAGCGCGGGAACGTCCACGGGGCCGCGCAGCCGCAGTGCCACGCGCATGTTGTACGCGGCCGTGGCGCCCTGCGCGAGCTGGTGCAGGAACCACAGGCGGCGCTGGGAGAAGGACAGCGGAAGGTGCTCGGGCCGGGCCGCGGCGGCCGGGGCGGGCCGGGCCGGGGCCCCCGCCGCGGCGCCGACGCGCTCGGCGAGCGCGGCGACCGTGGGTGCCTCGAAGACGGCCCGGACGGGCAGGTCGGCGCCGAGCGCGGAGCGGATCGCGGCGACCAGGCGGGTGGCCAGCAGCGAGTGCCCGCCCAGGTCGAAGAAGCCGTCGTCGATGCTGACGCGGTCGGCGCCGAGCAGCCTGCCGTACAGGCCGCACAGGACCTCTTCGAGGGGGGTGCGCGGGTACCGCCCGCCGTCCGTCGTGACGGTGGGGGCGGGCAGGGCCCGGCGGTCGACCTTGCCGTTGGGGGTCAGCGGCAACCGGTCCAGCAGGACGAACGCCGCGGGCACCATGAAGCCGGGCAGGCCGGCCGCGGCGTGGCGGCGCAGCTCGGCGGGCGTGACGGCCGCCCCGGGCTCCGGGACGACGTATCCGACCAGGCGCGGGTCGCCGCCGGGCGTGTCCCGGTACACGTCCGCCACGGCGCGGGCGACCGCCTCGTGGCGTTCGAGTACCGCCTCGATCTCACCGGGTTCGATGCGGTGGCCGCGCACCTTGACCTGGTGGTCGGCGCGGCCCAGATGGTCGAGGCGGCCGTCGGCGGTCCAGCGGGCCAGGTCGCCGGTGCGGTACATGCGGGAGCCGGGCGCGCCGTGGGGGTCGGCCAGGAAACGCTCGGCCGTCTGGGCGGGGCGGCCGGCGTAGCCGCGGGTGATCCCGGGGCCGGCCAGGTAGAGCTCGCCGGGGGTCCCGGGCGGGACCGGGCGCAGCAGGCGGTCGAGGACGTAGGCGCGGGCGCCGGGGATCGGCCGGCCGATGAGGAAACGGCCGTCGGCCCGGCGGTCCCCGGCGTGCTCTACCTGGCCGGCCTCGCGGACCTGCTGGTAGGTGCTGCTCATGGTGGCCTCGGTGGGGCCGTACTGGTTGACGACCCGGGCGGCGCCGAGCGCGGCCACCCGTTCCAGGTGGTGCGCCGCGAGCGCCTCGCCACAGGTCATGATCAGTCGCAGCGTGGGGCGCTCCCCGTGGGGCAGCCGTGCGGCCTCCTCGTTCAGGGCGACCAGCAAGGACGGCACGACGGACAGCAGTGCGGTGACCCGGTGTTGCCGCAGGGCGCGGACGAGGGCGCGCGCGTCGCCGGCCTCGGCGGGCGGCACCAGGGCGACGCGGCCGCCGGCGGCCAGGGTGCCGAGGATGTCGCGCACGGAGGGGTCGAAGGAGATGGAGGCCAGGTTCAGGACCACGTCCTCGGCGCCGAGCCCCGCAACGCCGGTCGTCAGGTAGGAGAAGTAGCCGGCGACGCCGCGGTGCGGGACCACGACGGCCTTGGGCCGTCCGGTGGAGCCCGAGGTGTGGATGACGTAGGCCGGGTGGTCCGGTGTCAGGCGCCCGGTCCGGTCCGCGTCGGTGGGGTCGGTGTCCGGCAGGGCGCGCAGCGCGCGCCGGGTCCCGGGGTCGTCGAGCCGGGTCGGGGCGACGCCCGCGCCGTCGAAGAGCGCCGCGGGGACCTCGGCCGTGGTGAGCACCGCCACGGGCGTCGTGTCGGTGAGCATGGCGGCGACACGGTCCGCGGGGTATGCGGGGTCCACCGGCAGGTACGCCGCACCGGACTTGAGGACCGCCAGCAGGGCGACCACCAGTTCCGGGGAGCGGGGCACGGCGACCGCCACGGTCCGTTCCGGTCCGGCGCCCCGGCCGATGAGCAGGTGGGCCAGGCGGTTGGCGCGGGCGTTGAGGTCCTGGTAGGTCAGCCGCTCGGCGCCGAAGAGCACCGCCGGCGCGGCGGGCGCGGCCGCCACCCGGGTCTCCAGGAGTTCCACGACGGTCCGGGCGGTGGCTCCCGCCCGGGGTGCCGGTCCCTGCCAGGCGGTCAGCAGTTCCCCGCGTTCGCGGGGGGTGAGCACACCGCCGCGTCCGGCGGGCCGGTCGAGGCCCCCGCCGAGTTCCTCGAAGAGCCGCACCAGCCGGTCCATGACGGTTTCCGCCGCGGCCCGGTCGAAGGCCGAGGTGTGGTGGCCGAGGGTGAGGTGCAGCCGCTCGCCGGGGGCGGCGAGCAACCGCAGGGGGTAGTTGGTGGCGACACCGCCCGCCACCGCGGTGACGCGGATGCCGTCCGCCGACCGGAACGCCGCCGGATCCAGGGGGAGGTTGAGGAAGACCACCATCGTGTCGGCGAGCGCGCCGGCGCCGGTCTGCCGCTGGATCTCCGGTAGCCCCAGGTGCTGGTGCGCGGCGAGCCGCGACTGCTCGTCCTGGAGGCGCCGCAGGACGGCGGTCATCGGCTGCGCCGGGTCGAGGCGCACCCGGACCGGGACGGTGCTGATGAACAGCCCGACGATCGACTCCACCTCGTCGACCTCGGCGGGACGGCCGGCGCTGGGGGCGTCGAAGACGACGTCGTCGCGGTTGGTCAGCGCGCCGATCAGGGTCGCCCACGTGCCCTGGACCAGGGTGTTGAGCGTCAGGTTGTGGCGGCGGCACAGCGCGGCCAGCCGGGTGGTGAGCTCCGGCGGGAGCAGCCGCTCCACGACGCCCGTCCGGGGCGTGTCGCCGTCGCGCGCGGGGGCTCGTCCGCCGGCGGTGGGCGGCACGACGAGGGTGGGTTCGGCGCCGTCGAGGGCCTGCCGCCACGCCTGCCGGGCGGTGTCCTTGTCCTGCCGGCCGAGCCAGGCCAGGTACCGTCCGAACTGCGGCGCCGGGGGGAGGGTCTCCGGTTCGGCGTAGGCGGTCAGCAGCTCGTTCAGCAGCAGCGGCTGGGACCAGCCGTCGAGCAGGATGTGGTGGTACGTCACGATCATCGCGTGGCGGTGCGGGGCGAGCCGGGCGAGCGCCGTGCGCAGCAGCGGCGGGCGCGCCAGGTCGAACCCGGCGGCGCGTTCCCGGTCCTGCAGCTCGGCGAGCCGGGCTTGCTGCTCCGCCTCGCCGCTCGCGGACAGGTCCGTCTCCTGCCAGGGCGGCTCCACCTCGCCGGGTACGACGAGGAGCGGTCCCGCGTCCGCGTCGTGCACGAAGGCGGCTCGCAGGGTGGTGTGCCGGGCGAGCATCCGGGCCCAGGCGGCGCGCAGCCGCGCCGGGTCCAGCGGGCCGTCCAACGTGAGCGTCAGCTGGACGGTGTAGTCGTCCTCGCGGTCCGCGGGTTCCCCGGCCAGGGCCTCGAAGAGCAGGCCCTCCTGCAGTGGCGTCAGCGGCAGGATCTCCGCCAGGCCCGGGTGGCGGGCGGCGAGCCGCTCGCGGACCGGGGCCGGCACCGGCACCTCCGGCCGCTCCTCTTCCCGGGACGCCCCCGGGTCGGCGGCCTCCGCCACCGCGGCGAGACCGGCCACGGTGGGGTGGTCGAAGACGTCGCGGACGGTGAGGGCGACCCCCGCCCGGCGCGCGGCGCCCACCAGCCGCATCGCCAGCACGCTGTCACCGCCGAGCGCGAAAAAGCTGTCGTCGATTCCCACCCCGGGAACGCCGAGCAGGGCGGCGAAGGCGGCGCACAGCGTCTTCTCGGTCGCGTCGCGCGGCGCCCGGCTGCCCGCCCCGGCCGCGAAGCCGGGTGCCGGCAGGGCCGTGCGGTCCAGCTTGCCGTTGGCGGTGAGCGGCAACTCCGCCAGCACCACGAAGGCCGCGGGTACCAGGGCCTCCGGCAGCGCGCGCTCGGCCCGGGCGCGCAGCTCGTCCGGCAGCGAGGCGAGCCGCCGGGCCAGGCCGGGATCGTTGGTGCGCCGGGCCGGGACCTGCTCCGGCGCGGGACGGTGGGCGCAGAGCACCGCCCCGCCGTCGAGGGTGTCCTCGCGCCGGAAGACGGCGTCGACCGCGCCGGGCCCGGCGGCCGAGGGTGCGACGGCGACGCGGTAGCCCAGTTCCTTCCCGAGGGCGAACAGGTCCTCGGGTTCCACGGCGCCGGGCACCGGCGCGTCCTCGGCCAGGGCCGCGACGGCCAGCGCCGGTTCGGCCCCCTCGTCCAGCCGCTGGGCGGCCAGGACCTGCCGTGCGGTGCGCTCGTCGGGGATCCGGGAGACGCGCAGCTCCGCCGGGCGCTCCCCGGACAGGGTGTGCCGCAGCCGGTCCGGGCCCGCCCAGTCGCCGGTCGTGCCCCGGCCGCCGCCGGTCGGAGCGGGACGGGTGTGCAGGACCACGTCGTAGCGGTACCGGCTCAGCTCGTTGCGGTACCGCCCCCGCTTCACCTGGACGTCCACGGCGGTGAAGAGCGTGCCGGGGCCGGGCGGCGCGGTGAACCAGGCGGGGTCGACGAGGAGTTCGTTCTCGGTCAGCAGGTCCCGGCCGATCGAGCGCTGGAGCGCGGCCGTGGTGGTGTGCCGGGCCGGGTGGAGCCGGCCCAGGTGTTTCTCCGCCGCGAAGACGCGGGCGGCCCGCAGGTCCCGGACGTCGCCGATGAAGATCCGCCCGCCGGGCGCCAGCAGTGCGGTGGCCTCGCGGAGGACCCGTGCCAGGTAGCCGGCGTCCGGGAAGTACTGGATCACCGAGTTGAGCACGATGGTGTCGAAGAACCCGGTGGGCAGGCCCGCGGTGTCGTCGGCCGCGCGATGGCGCAGGGTCACCCGGCCGGCGAGCCCGGCCGGCAGCCGGCGGGCGAGTTCGTCGATCACCGCGGCCGAGAAGTCGGTCGCCCAGTAGGCCTCGGTCCGCCCGGCGAGCCGCGACAGCAGCAGGCCCGCCCCGACGCCGATCTCCAGCAGGCGTACGGGCCGCAGTTCCCCGATCCGCTCGACGGTGGCCTCCTGCCAGCGGAGCATCTCCTCGCGCGGGATGGGCCGGCCGTCGTAGCCGCTGTCCCAGCCGGAGAAGTCCGCCCCGAAGTCCGGGGCGCGTCCCTCGCGCGCCGCGCCGGCCGGTGCGTAGACCGACTCCCACACCGCGTTCCACTCCCGGACCTGCTCGGCGGCGGTGCCGGCCGGCGCGCCGGCCGGGTCCGGGCCGGCGGGAACGACGTAGGCGACGAGCTGCCGGCGGCCCGGTTCGTCCTCGCGGACGGTCACCACGGCGCGGCTCACCGCCGGGTGGGCGGCGAGCGCGGCCTCGATCTCGCCCGGCTCGACCCGCACCCCGCGGATCTTGACCTGGTGGTCGGTGCGCCCGAGGTACTCCAGCACCCCGTCCTTGCGCCAGCGCGCCAGATCGCCGGTGCGGTACATGCGGTCTCCGGGCGGGCCGAAGGGGTCGGCCACGAAGCGTTCCGCGGTGGTGCCCGGCATGGCCGGGTAGCCGCGGGCGAGCTGCCGCCCGGCCAGGTACAGCTCGCCCGGGACGCCCGGGGGCACCGGCCGGAGCGCCGCGTCGAGGACGTACACCCGGGTGTTGTCCACCGGGCCGCCGATGGGCACCGTGCCCGCCCGGCCGGGGAAGCAGCGCCAGCGGGTGACGTCGATGGCCGCCTCGGTCGGCCCGTACAGGTTGAACAGGTCCGCGTCGAGGAGGCCGGTACAGGCTTCGGCCAGGTCCGCGGGCAGGGCCTCCCCGCTGCAGATCACCCGCCGCAGCCCGGACCCGGACGCGGCGGCCCCGGGCTCGTCGAGGAACACCCGCAGCATCGACGGCACGAAGTGCACCGTCGTCACCCGGTGGGCCGCGATGGTCCGCGCCAGGTAGGCCGGGTCGCGGTGCCCGCCCGGGCGGGCCACCACCACCGCGGCGCCCGTGGTCAGCGGCCACAGCAGTTCCCACACGGACACGTCGAATCCGACGGAGGTCTTGTGCAGCACCCGGTCCTCCGCGGTCAGCGCGAACTCGCGCTGCATGCCCAGGACCCGGTTGGCGATGGCCTCGTGCGGGACGGCGACGCCCTTCGGGCGGCCGGTCGAACCCGAGGTGAAGATCATGTACGCGGCCGCCCCGGGATGGGGGGCCGGTGGCGGGATCCGCCGGGCGGGCTCGTCGAGCGGTTCGCCGCCGTCGAGCAGGATCGTGTCCGGGCCGCCCAGGCCGAACCGCTCGGCGACCTCGCCGGTGGTCAGGGTGCACGCCGGGGCCGCGTCGCCCAGCAGCAGCCCGACCCGCTCCGCCGGAAGGTCCGGGTCCACCGGCACGTACACCCCGCCGGCGCGCAG
This sequence comes from Actinomadura craniellae, assembly GCF_003289645.1. Classification (GTDB taxonomy): domain Bacteria; phylum Actinomycetota; class Actinomycetes; order Streptosporangiales; family Streptosporangiaceae; genus Actinomadura_D; species Actinomadura_D craniellae. The sequence goes on from NZ_QLYX01000002.1 coordinate 412,647, forward strand.
CACCGCATGGACGGCGACCAGCAGTTCCGCCGAGCGGGGCACCGCGACGGCGACCCGGGTCTCCGGCCGCACCCCCCGCTCGCGCAGGAGCGCGGCCAGCGCCGCCACCCGCGCGTCCAACCGGGCGTAGGTCAGTTCCCGTTCCTCCTCCACCACGGCGACCGCGTCCGGTGTCGCCGCCGCCTGCGCCGCGAACAGCTCCGGGACCGACACGCGGGGCGTCCGCACGGCGGTGTCGTTCCACCGCACCAGCACGGTGTGCCGCTCCTGCGGGGACAGCACGTCGACGGCGTCCACGGTCCGGGCGGGCTCGGCGGCCAGCCCTTCCAGCAGCCGGACCAGCCGCTCGCCGAGGCGGGCCACGTCGTCCGCGTCGAAGAGGCCGGTCCGGTATCCGAACCGCAGGCTCAGCCCGGCGCCCGGCACCACCAGCAGGGTCAGCGGGTAGTGGGTGCCCGCGTGGACCTGGGGGTCGGTGACGTGCTGGCCGGGGCCGGGCCGGAACGCGGCCGGGTCGATGGGGAAGTTCTCGAAGGTGAGCAGGGTGTCGAACAGGCGGTCGAGCCCGGTGAGCCGGGTGATCTCCGGCAGGCCGAGGTGCGCGGCGGACAGGAGGCATGACTGCTGCCGCTGCAACCGGCGCAGGACGTCTCGCAGGTCGTCCGCCGGGTCCAGCCGCACCCGCACGGGAACGGTGTCGAGGAACAGGCCGACCATGGACTCGGCGCCCGCGATCTCCGCGGGGCGGCTGGCGACCGTGGTGCCGAACACGACGTCCCCGCGCCCGGTGAGCTTGGCGAGCAGGAGGGCCCAGGCGCCCTGGACGACGGTGTTCAGCGTGAGGCCGTGCGCTCCGGCCAGGTCGCGCAGGGCGCCGGTGGTGCCGGCGGGCAGCTCGACGGTGTGGCGGCCCTGCCCCGGGCCCGCCGTCCGGTCCGCCGTCTCGGGTGCCAGCAGCGTCGGTGACTCGAACCCGTCGAGCACGGCGTGCCACGCCTCCCCGGCCGCGGCGCGGTCCTGCTCCTCCCACCAGGTCAGGTGCTCCCAGGGCGAAGTCACCGGCGGCAGTTCCCGCCCGTGGTAGAGGGCGAACAGCTGCTGGCCCAGCAACGGCAGCGACCAGCCGTCCAGCAGCATGTGGTGGTGGGTGAAGACCACGGTGTGCCGTTCGGGGGCGAGCCGCAGCAGGGCGACCCGCAGCAGCGGGGGCCGGGCCAGGTCGAACCGCCCGGCCCGCTCCTCGGCGGCCACCCGCAGCAGTGCGTCGTGCCGCGCCTGCGGGTTCCCGGCCGCCGACAGGTCCTCCTCGCGCCAGGGCAGGTCGGTGTGGTCGAGCACCACCTGCACCGGCACGTCGGCCACGTCGGCCACGAACGTGGACCGCAGGACGGGGTGCCGGGACAGCAGGGCGCGCCAGGCGTCGCGCAGGCGCGGGCCGTCCAGCGGGCCGTCGATCGTGAAGCGCAGCTGCACGGTGTAGTCGTCGTCCCCGGGGGTCCGCGCGTCGAGCAGGGACTGGAACAGCAGGCCCTGCTGCACGGGGGTGAGCGGCAGGACGTCTTCGAGCCCGGGGTAGCGGGCCCGGAGGCGTTCGAGTCCGGCCACGTCAGGCCGGTTCGCGGCCCTCGGTTCCGGCGCGGCGTCCCGGGCGAGCGGGGTCGCCACGGCGGCCAGGCCCGCGACGGTCGGGTGCGCGAACACGTCGCGCAGGGCGATCGACAGGCCCGCGCGCCGCGCGGCGGCGACGAGCCGCATCGCCAGGACACTGTCGCCGCCCTGCGCGAAGAAGTCGTCGTCGATGCTCACGCCGGGTGTGCCGAGCAGCTCGGCGCGGAGCCGGCAGAGGAGTTCCTCGGCCGCGCCGCGCGGCGCCCTGCCGCCGGTTCCGGTGGATTCGGGGGCGGGCAGGGCGGACCGGTCCAACTTGCCGTTCGCCGTCAGGGGCAGGGCCGGCAGGGTCACGTACGCCGCGGGCACCATGTACGGCGGCAGCAGCCGGCCCAGCGCCGCGGCCAGTTCTTCCGGGCTCCCCACGGGCCCTTCTCCGGGGACGAGGTAGGCGACCAACCGCCGCCCGCCCGGCGTGTCCTCGCGGGCCACGACCGCGGCGCGGGTGACGCCCGGCTGCTCCACTAGGGCGGCCTCGATCTCGCCCGGCTCGATCCGGAACCCCCGCAGCTTGATCTGCTGGTCGGCCCGGCCCAGGTAGCTGAGGTGGCCATCCTCGCGCCACCGCACGAGGTCCCCGGTCCGGTACATGCGGGTGCCGGGGTCGCCGAAGGGGTCCGCCACGAACCGCTCGGCCGTCAGTCCCGGCCGCCGCGCGTACCCCCGCGCCACCCCTTCCCCGGCGATGTACAGCTCGCCGGCGGTACCCGGCGGTACCGGTTGCAGCGCCCCGTCCAGCACGTACACCCTCGTGCCCGTGATCGGCCGCCCGATGGTGACCGGCGTCCGCCCGGCCTCGTCGGCCGACAGGGTCGCCGCGGTCGACCAGATCGTCGTCTCGGTCGGCCCGTAGACGTTGGTCACCGACGCGGCGGCGGCGACGAGTTCGCCCGCCAGCGCGGTGGGCAGCGCCTCACCCCCGACCAGCACCCGTACGCCGGCCAGCGCCGGGGCGACCTCGGCGGACACCGCCTGCCACAGGCTCGGCGTCGCCTGCATCACCGACACGCGCTCGGTGACCAGCAGCTCGCGCAGGCGTGCCGCGTCGCACACCTCGTCGGGGCCGGCCACCACCACGGTGGCGCCGGACACGAGCGGGGCCAGCAGTTCCAGGTTCGCGATGTCGAACCCGAGGGTGGTCACGGCGAGCAGGCGGTCGCCGCCGGCGAGCCCGGCGCGCCCGGCCATGTCCAGCAGCAGGTTGCCCAGAGCGGCCCGGGGGACGACCACACCCTTGGGCCGCCCGGTCGATCCCGAGGTGTAGATCACGTACGCCGCCGCGGACCCGGGCACGGCGGTGGGGGGAGCCGCGCCGTCGCCCGGCCCGCCGATCAGCACCGGCCGCGGGCCGGGCGGCACCTCCCCGGCCAGGGCGCCCGTCGTCAGCACCACAGCCGGCCGCGCCTCGGCCACCATGTGCGCCAGCCGCTCCGCCGGATGCGCCAGGTCCAGCGGCAGGTAGGCGCCGCCGGCCCGGAGCACGGCCAGCACGCCGACCACCAGGTCCGCGGTGCGCGGCAGCGCGACCGCCGCGCACCGCTCCGGCCCCACCCCCTGCCGGGCCAGCACGCCGGCCAGCCGTGTCGCCCGGTCGGCCAGTTCCGCGTAGGTCAGGGACGTCGCGCCGCAGGCGACCGCGACGGCGTCCGGCGTCCGTGCCGCCTGCGCCGCGAACAGCTCCCACGGGTCGGTCTCCCGGCCGGCGGCGCCGTCGTCCTCGTGCGGGCCGGACCAGCGCGTCAGCACCCGCCGGCGCTCGGTGTGGTCGAGCAGGTCGCCCTGGCCGATCGGCCGCGCGGCGCCCTCCCCCGTGGTGAGGTTCTCCAGCAGGCGCAGGAACCGGTCGTGGTGCCCGGCCAGTTCCTCGCCCGTGTACAGCGCCGGGTTCCCGTCGAAGGCGATCTGCATCGCGTCGCCGCGCCCCGGGCGTCCGCCGAAGCAGGCGACCGACAGGTCGGCCACCTGTCCCATGGCGAAGTTGTGCATCGTGCCGCGGAGATCACCGAAGGTGAAGTCCTGGCCGAAGGGCATGATGTTGACCATCGGCCCGTAGCACCGGCCCCCTGGGGGAACGCCGAGGTCGCGGGCGAGTTCCGTTTCCGGATAGCGCTGGTGCCGTGCCGCGTTCTTCATCTCGGCGGCGGCCTGGGCGGTCAGCTCGGCGAAGGTCATGCCGGGCCGCACCCGCAGGCGCAGCGGGACGGCGTTGGACACCATGCCGGGAACGGCGCTCGCGGCGGGCCCGACGCGGGCGGTGACGGGGAAGCCCAGCACCAGGTCACCCGCCCCGGTCATCCGGTGCAGGTAGGCCGCGACGCCCGCGACGAACGCGGCCGGCCAGCTCGCTCTGCTCCCCCGCGCGACCGCTCGCAGGCCCGCCTCGACCGACCGTCCCGGCCACGATTCCTGCCGGTGCACGGTGGACGAGGGTGGTGCGGTGTGTGCGGCCAGGCCGGCCGGTTCGGGCCGGCCGGCCATCCGCTCCCGCCAGTACGCGCGGTCGGCGCGGAAGTCGTCGGAGGCGCGGTAGGCCGCCTGCTCGTCCAGCAGTTCCCGGATTGACCGCAGCGCGCCCGCCGCGGGGTCGCGCCCTTCGGAAAGCGCCGTGTAGACGGCCGCCACCCGCCGCAGCGCGATCACGGCACCGAACCCGTCGCTGACCACGTGGTGGACGCTCATGTACCACCAGTGACGCTCCTCGCCGAGGCGGATCACCGTGGCCGCCAGGTTCGGCGGGAGTCCCGCGGGGCACGGGCGCGCCATGGCGGCGCTCATCCAGGCCCGCGCGGCGGCCTCGGGGTCGGCCGTGGTGGAGAGATCGACGAAACCCTGTTCCCACTCGCCCGCCGGCTCGATCCACTGGAGCAGTTCGCCCTCGTGCTCTCCGATGCGGGCGCGGAACCCGTCGGCCTCGTCGAGGACGCGCCGGGTGGCCTCGGCGAGCAGCGGGATGTCGAGCGGGCCCGCGAGGTCGACGTAGAGGCCGATGTTGTAGGCGGCGCTGGCCGGGTCCAGTTGCTGGCCGAACCAGACGCCCGACTGTGCCGGCGTGAGGGGAAGGCCCTGCGGGTGATCGTCTGACACTCGAGTACTCCCGGGTACGTGCATGACGAACGTCGTGCGGTGGTGTCACATCGGGTCGGGGAAAAGGCCGGCGCAATGTTGTATCCGTCACATCATCCGGCCCTGCTCCGGGTCGATCCGGCGGCGGATCTCTTCCTATCACCGGGAATTGACAACCCGGGGTCGCGCCGGGCGACAGGTGATTTCTGGGTTAACTGACGGCCGCAGCACAGGCGATGTAGCGACAACCATCTCTGCACGTAGATGCCATGACGCGCATCAGGACGACATGCTTAGTTCACCTCTGAGACATATCAAATTTTTCTCGATTCACCGGGTGAACTCTTTCTCAACTCGATGATCGTCTACGATCGAAAACTGAATGGGACCATACGGTTCCCCCATGTTGCCCGCCCGACTCTTTGGCTTTCCCTTTCGGGATCCCGCACTTTCCCTTTCGGGCATTCACGGTCTCGACCTGTCCCCTATCCCGCCTCCGCGCAGTACGGGGGCGGTGCCAAGGACGTCCTATGGCTCACGCGCCCCCCATGCGCCCCGACGAGATCCGGCAGGCGTTCCGGAGCCTGCTGCTCGGGCTGTTCGCCGGTCTCCTGTCCAGCACGGTGATCGTCACCGCGCTGCCGCGGGTCGTCGCCGACCTGCACGGGGGGCAGGTCGCCTACACGTGGGTGGTCGCCGCCTCGATGGCGGCCGCCACCCTCAGCCTTCCGCTCTGGGGCAAACTCGCCGACCTGGTGAGCCGCAAGGCGCTGATCCAGCTCTCGCTCGGCCTGTTCGCCCTCGGCTCCGCGCTGTGCGGGCTGTCCGGCGGGGTCGAACAGCTCATCGTGGGCCGGGTCGTCCAAGGGCTGGGGGCCGGCGGAGTGACCGCGCTCACCCAGGTGATCATGGCCGCGCTGATCCTGCCGCGGGAACGCGCCCGGTACAACGGCCGGATCGCCCTGGTCATGATGGTCGGCACGGTCGGTGGTCCGCTGCTCGGCGGCGCCCTCGCCGAGACCCCCTGGCCGGGCTGGCGCGGCTGCTTCCACCTGGGGGTGGTCTTCGCGGTCGCCGCCGCGCTCACGCTCCAGCGGACGCTGCGGCTGCCCGCCGTCGAGAGAAGCCGGCCCGGTTCACGCCCGGACCTCGCGGGTGCCGCGCTGCTCACGGGAGCGGCCGGCACCTTCCTCGTCACCCTCACGCTGGCGGGGCACGCGGTTCCCTGGGCGTCCTGGCCGACCGCGGGCGCGGCCTGCGCCGTGATCGTGCTGGCCGTGCTGTTCGTCCGTACCGAGGCCCGGGCCGCCGACCCGCTGGTGCCGTTGCGGCTGTTGCGCGACCGCACCGTCGCCCTGGCGGCGGTCGCCGGTTTCGCAGTGGGGCCGGCGCTGTTCGCCTCGCCCGCCCTGCTGGGCCAGTACTTCCAGATCGCCCGGGGGCACTCACCGACCGTCTCCGGGCTGCTGACCCTGCCGATGATCGCGGGCATGCTGCTGGCCTCCACCGTCACCGGCCGTCTGATCAGCGCGCACGGCCGCTGGAAACGCCATGTGGTCGCCGGAGGCGTGCTACTCCTCCTCGGTTCCGCGCTGCTGGGCGGCGTACGGGCGGGCACGCCGCTGCCCGTGGTCTGCGCCTACCTGTTCATCGGCGGCGCCGGTGTCGGGATGACCTCGCAGAACCTCCTCCTCATCGCGCAGAACGCGGTACCGGCGACCGAGCTGGGCGCCACCACCTCCCTGGTGGTCCTCTCCCGCAGCCTCGGCGGCGTGCTCGGCGTGGCCGTCCTGGGCTCCCTCCTGACCGCCCGGGTGAACGCCCTCTCGCCCGCGACCGGGCTCGGCGGCGGGCTGCCGGACCCGCGCACCCTGTCGCCCTCGGCCATGGAGAGCGTCGGTGCGGTCTACGGGCACGCTCTCGGCGACGTCTTCACGGCCGCCGTGCCCTTCGCGCTGCTCCTGCTGGCCAGCGTCCTGCTGCTGCGGGAGACGCCCCTGCGCACGGCGCGGGCCCGGAAGGTCAGGCGGGCGGGGGCCGTCCGGCCAAGGACTGGATACGGGCCAGGCCGTCACCGTCGACGGTGACCATGCCGAGGCCGAGGACGTGCAGCCACCACACCCGCACCGGCCCCGGGCGTGGCCGCGAACTCGGCCACGTCGAGCCGGCCCCGGGCGCAGGAACGAGAGCGGCGGGCCCCCAGGCAGGTCTCCAATGTATAAACAATATTCTGTATGGTGTATTACAGGTTGGGGAATCCGGGTGGAGCGGCAAGGCCACCGGGTCGCCCTCCTCGTTCGTGGCCGCGCCCCGCCCACCCCGATCCGCAGGGAGCCGCAATGACGACGCACCAGATCCACGGCAGCCGGGTCACCCTGCCGGTCACGGTCCGCGCCGGCACCCCCGCCCTTCGCTAGCCGGGAGCGTCGATCATGCGCTCCGGCCTCTTCGCTCCGCTGGCCTTCAGCCCGTACGACTACGCGGTACACGAGGACCCGTATCCGCTGTATGCGAGGTTGCGGGAGGAGGCCCCGCTCTACCGCAACGACGAGCTCGACTTCTGGGCCATCTCACGGCACGCCGACGTCTCCGCGGCGTTCCGCGACCACGCCCGATTCTCCAGCGGCAACGGCGTCAGCCTCGACCCGTCGGCGTGGGGACCGGCGGCGCACCGGTCGATGTCGTTCCTCGCGCTCGACCCGCCCGACCACACGCGGATGCGCACGCTCGTCTCCAAGGGCTTCACGCCGCGCCGGGTCCGCGACCTCACCGACGACATCCTGCGGCTCACCCGCCGCCACCTGGACCCGGCCCTCGCCGCGGGCGAGTTCGACTTCGTCGAGGAGTTCGCCGGGCGGCTCCCGATGGACGTCATCTGCGAGATGGTGGGCGTCCCCGAGACCGACCGGGACGAACTGCGGCGCCTCGCCGACCTCGTGGTGCACCGGGTGGAGGGGATCGACGACGTCCCGCCGGAGGGCATGGCGGCCGCCCTCACCCTCACCGGCTACTACCAGGACATGGTCTCCGAGCGGCGCCGCGGCGGCGCCGAGGGCGACGACCTCACGTCGGCGCTGCTCGCCGCGGGCACCGAGGACGGCGACCGCCTCGCCGACCACGAGATCATCGCGTTCCTCTTCCTCATGGTCGTCGCGGGCAACGAGACCACCACCAAGCTGCTCGCCAACGCCCTGTACTGGGGCGCGCTCAATCCCGCCCAGGTCGCCGGGCACTTCGCCGGGCCCCCGGACGGGCCGGTCACCGGCCCGGAGTGGGTGGAGCGCTGGGTCGAGGAAACGCTGCGGTACGACACCTCCAGCCAGATGATCGCCCGCACCGTCACCACCCGAACGGAGCTGCACGACACGGCGCTCGCCCCCGGGGACCGGCTGCTGCTGCTCGTCGGCTCGGCCAACCGCGACCCGCGCGCATTCCCCGACCCCGATGCCTACGACCTCGACCGCGACACCTCCGCGCTGATCAGCTTCGGCGGCGGGCGGCACTTCTGCCTCGGGGCCAATCTCGCCCGGATCGAGGCACGCATCGCGCTGACGGAGTTCGTCCGCCGGGTCGCCTCCTACGAGGTCGACGAGACCGCGGCGCGGCGGGTGCACTCGGCCAACGTGCGGGGGTTCGCCCGGCTCCCGGTACGGGTGCGGGCACGCTGACGGACACCGCCTCCGCCCGGAGGCGCCGGTGAAGGGATGTCATGCAAGAAGAGCAGGACGCGCGAGGGCCGGTCTACGGTTTCATCGGGCTCGGCCAGATGGGCGGTCCGATGGCCGCGCACGTCCCGGCCCCCATCGTCTACGACGTGTCGCCCGCGGCCGTCGAGCCGCTGGTCGCCGGGGGCGCGCGGGCGGCCTCCGGCCCCGCCGAGGTGGCCGCGTCCGCCGACGTCATCTCCGTCATGGTCCGCGACGACGCCCAGGTCGACGCGGTCTTCGCGGAGATGGCGGAGGCGTTGCGGCCCGGTACCGTCCTGGCCGTCCACTCCACGATCCGGCCACGGACCGCCGAGGCCCTGGCCGAGCGGGCTCGGCGGCTGGGTGTCGACGTGGTGGACGCGCCCGTCAGCGGGAGCGTCTTCGGCGCGGTGGCCGGCACCCTGGGCGTGATGGTGGGCGGTTCGGCCGAGGCCTTCGCCCGCGTCGAGGGGCCCTTCTCCTCCTGGTCCGGGCTCGTCCTGCACGTCGGGCCGGTCGGCGCCGGCACGCGGGCGAAGCTGGCCCGCAACATCCTGCAGTTCGTCGGCTTCGCAGCTGCCGCCGAGGCCCAGCGCCTCGCCGAGGCCGCGGGCGTCTCGCTGCGCAGGCTCGGCAGGATCGTCCGTCACTCCGACTCCGTCAGCGGCGGCCCCGGCTCGGTCATCCTCCGGCCCACCACCGCGCCGATGACCCCCGACGACCCCCTCTACGACGCCATGCGCCATGCCCTGGCCCTGGGTGAGAAGGACCTCTCCCTCGCGTTCGACCTGGCCGACGAGCTCGGTGTCGACCTCCCCCTGGCCCGGATGGCCGCGCCGCTGCTGGCCGAGGCCCTGGGCGTGCCGGAGGAACGATCATGACCTCCGCGGAGCCGGACGGCCGGGGCACCCGCCGTGCCCGCGGTCTGGAGACGATGTCCCGTGTCTACGGTTTCGAGGTCGCCGAGGCGCACGGTGATTTCATGGAAACCACCGTCGACCACCTCTTCGGCGACATCTGGACGCGTCCCGGCCTCTCCTTCCGTGACCGGCGTCTGCTCCTCCTCGGTCTCCTCGCCGGCCAGCATCTCAACGACGTCCTCGACCTCCAGATCCCGGCCGCCCTCGCCAACGAGGAGATCACCCCGGCCGAACTCCGCGAGATCGTCCTCTTCCTCACCCACTACACCGGCTGGCCCCAGGGCGCCCGCCTCAACTCCCAGGCCGAAACCCACATAGCCCGCCACGAACGCAGGAAGCCTGCCGGCCCCGCCTGATCCGCCCGGCCCCGAGGGCGGCGCGCCCGCGCGAAGTCAGCCGGGCGGAGGTCGTTCGGCCAGAGCCTGGATACGGGCCAGGTCGTCACCGGCGACGGTGACCATGCCGAGGACGTGCAGCCACCACACCCACACCGGCTCGATCCCGGGCGTGGCCGCGAACTCGGCCGCGTCGAGCCGGCCGCGGGCGTGCGCGGCGGTGCGGTCGGTCAGCTCCTGGAGCTGGGCGTCGGTGAGCCAGCGGGCGTTGCGGGTCTCGCGCCGGCTGGGGGCCAGGTCACCGGTGACGGTGGCGCGGTAGACGGTCCAGTGGTGGCCGGGGGTGCGGCCTTCGGCGACGGCGCGGCGGCACCGGTTGGGCCGCCACCCGCCGGCCACCCGCCGCAGGTCCGCGACGGTCAGCCCCAGTTCCTCGGCGACCTCGTCCCGGGCGGCCTGTTCCGGCCCGCCATGGTCGTCGACGTGCCCGGCCGCCGGTGCCACCCCGGCCGGGAACGTGGCCCGGTCGAACATCAGCCAGCGGCCGGTGCCGGAACGGACCAGGACGCCGACGCTGGCGTGGTCGCACACCCCGGCCGGGGAGCGAGGGCCGCATCCGGTGCGCACCCGTTCCTCCCGCTCGTGCGAACCGGCCCGGCCGGCCCCCGCATGGCCGACCGGGCGAGCTCCGGTTCACGTCAATTAGACGCTAACCGCCCGTTCATTTTAGCGTCAATAAGACACAAAAGCTAATCTTGGAGCATGTCGACCCTCGACCGAGCTCATGCCGTCCTCCGCGTCACCGCTGACCTGGTGATCCTCACGGTGCGCAAGGGAGCGATGCACGTCCTGGTCATCGAGCGGGGAAACGAGCCGTTCCACGGCATGCTCGCGCTGCCCGGCGGTTTCCTGCGGGCCGACGAGACCCTGGAGGAGGCGGCCGGACGCGAGCTCGCGGAGGAGACGGGCCTGGACGGCGGGCGGCTGTACCTGGAGCAGCTGCGCAGCTACAGCGACATGGAGCGCGACCCGCGCGGGCGGGTGGTCACCGTCGCGTACCTGGCGCTCGCGCCGGACCTGCCGATCCCAACCGCCGGAACCGACGCGCGGGCGGCCCGGTGGGAACCGGTCGAGAAGATCATGGCCGCGGGGCTGGCCTTCGACCACGGCCGGATCCTCGCGGACGCGATCGAGCGGGCGCGCGCCAAACTCGAATACACCACGCTCGCCACCGCGTTCTGCGGTGATTCCTTCACGGTGAGCGAGCTCCAGGACGTCTACGAAGCCGTTTGGGGCGTGTCCCTCGACCGCCGCAACTTCAACCGGAAAGTGACCCACGCGGCGGGGTTCATCGAGCCGACCGGGCAGAAGAGGCAGTCGGCCGCCGGACGCCCCGCGGTCCTTTACCGGCGCGGTCCCGCCGCGACCTTGTCCCCGCCGATGCTTCGCGCCACCATCGACCGGAACGTCGACTGAATCCGGCGGCCAGGACACGACCGGCTCCGGCCCCGCGCCGGTCAGAGGGAGCAGCGTGACGAACGCCGATGTCGACTTCGTGGTGCTCACCGCGCTCGGCGTCGAGCACGACGCCGTCCGCGCCCGGCTGGGCGAGACGCACCCGCACGTCGATCCGTACGGGACGCGTTACCTGCTCGGAAAGGCCCAGGGCGTCCCGGGGCGGGTCGCGCTCGTACTGGTCGGCGAGGGCAACCTCGCCGCCGCGGTACTCGCGGCCCGGGCGATCGAGGAGTTCGGCCCGGAGACGCTCATGATGGTCGGGGTCGCCGGCGGGCTCAAGGACGAGGCCGCGCTGGGCGACGTGGTGGTCGGCACGCGCGTCTACGCGTACCAGGGCGGCCGGGAGGAGACCGCGGGGTTCCGGCCGCGCCCCAGGGTCTGGCCGGTGTCGCACGCCCTGGAGCAGACGGCCCGCGAGGTGGCCTCCGAGGGACGCTGGCACGAACCCGGCGACGACGCGCCCGCCGTCCACTTCAAGCCGATCGTCTCCGGCGAGGTCGTGCTCGACTCGCGCGCCTCACCGCTCGCCGCCCTGATCGAGAGCCACTACGGCGACGCCCTGGCGATCGACATGGAGAGCGCGGGCGTCGCGGAGGCCGCCCACCGCAAGGACTTCCACCGGATGGTGGCCGTCCGCGGCATCAGCGACGCCACCGACGGCGCCAAACGGCAGATGGACGAGAAGGGCTGGCAGCCGCGCGCGGCGGCGAACGCGGCCGCGTTCGCGCTGGCGCTGGCCGCGCGGCTCAAGGGAGCCTCCCCGGACCCGCCGGCGGAATGCCCGTACCGGGGCCTGGCGGCCTTCCGGGAAGAGGACGCCGAGATCTTCTTCGGCCGGGCCCGGCTGGCCGACGAGCTCACCGAACTGGTGTCGCGCACCCGGTTCGTGGCGGTCGCCGGCCGCTCGGGCTGCGGAAAGTCATCCCTGGTCAGCGCGGGTCTGCTGCCCCGGCTACGCGGGCAGGGGTGGGCGCTGGCGACGTTCCGCCCGATGCCGGGCGTGCCGGCCGCCACGGTCCTGGCCGGCGGGTTACTGCCGCTGCTGCGGCCGGAACTCGACGGGGTGGAGGCCATTCCCGAACGGGCCATCGTGGCCGACGCCATCGCCGGGGGCCGCCTCCCGGAACTCGTCGGCGAGGTGCTGGCGGAGACCGGCGCCCGGCGGCTGCTGCTGAGCGCGGACCAGTTCGAGGAGTACGTCGCCCACAGCGAGGCGGCGGCGGGTGACCTGTGCGGTTTCCTCGCCCGGCTGGCGACCGGCGGCGTTCCCGTCCACGTGCTCCTCACCCTCCGGACCGAGACGCTGGACATCGCCGTCAACCGGCTGGAGCTCGGCGAGGTGACGCGCAACTCGGTGTTCCTGGTCTCCCCGATGAGCGCGGCGGAACTGCGGGAGGCCATCGAGTCGCCGCTGGAGCCGACCGGGCTGTCCTTCGAACCGGGGCTGGCCGAACGCGTCCTGGAGGGCGCCGAGGGCGCTCCCGCCGCCCTGTCGCTGACGCAGTTCGCCCTGACCCGCCTCTGGGAGCAGCGGGAGTCCGGACGGCTGACCCACGCCGCGTACGGCGGGTTCGGCGGGGTGGAAGGCGCCGTCGCGCACTACGCGGAGACGGTCTGGACCGGGGAGCTCGACGACACCGAGCGGCTGCGCGCCCGGCGGCTGCTGGTCCAGCTCGTCCGGCCGGTCACCGGCGCCGAACACGGCACGGGCGAGGTCCCGGGCACGGCCGGGCCGGTCGACGACGTCGTCCTGCGCACCGCCCGGGAGAGCGAACTCGGCCCGGAGCTGGCGCGGACGGCCCGGCGCCTGGCGGAGACCCGCCTGGTGGTGACCGGCTCGGACGGCGGCGAGGTCACCTACGACCTGGCGCACGCGGCGCTGGCCAGGCACTGGCGGCGGCTGGGCGACTGGCTGGAGGAGGAACGGGACTTCCGGTCGTGGCAGGAGGATCTGCGCGAGAGCCTCCGCCGGTCCGAGCAACTGCGCGGCCCCCGGCTGGCCCAGGCGGTGCGGTGGCTGCGCGAGCACCCGGACGACATCACCGCCGCGGAACGCGCCTTCGTCGAGACCAGCCGCAGAGGTCATCGCCGCCGCACCACGGCCTGGCGCGGCGGCCTGGCGGCCATCGTCGTCCTGCTCGTCCTGGTCAGCGCGTTCGCCGTGGTCCTGCGGCAGCAGACCGCGGAGACCGAGCGCCAGCTCCGGCTCAACGCCGCGCACCTGCTGCGGGTGCAGGCCCTCGACCGGCTCGGCGCCCCGGACGCGGCGGCCCTGCGGACGGTCGCGGCGTACCGCGCCAGCGACGACCCACGGACGCAGGCCCACCTGGCCGCGGAGTACCTGCGCCACCAGTCGACCGGCCGGCTCTTCGACGCGGCCGTCGGCGACGTCCACCAGCTGGAGATGAGCGCCGACGGACGGGTCGTCGCGGTGCGCGGCGCCACCGGAACGGCCGTGGCGCGGCCGGACCTGCCGGGCCGCCCACCCGCCCGCCTCGGCCCGGCACAGGTGATCGCCCTCAGCCCCGACGGCCGGCTGCTGGCCCAGGTCACGGCGGGGGGACGGGTGGAGGTGCGTGAGACCGACCGCCCTTCCCAGGGCGCGACGGTCCTGCACGAGAGCGAGCAGAGCACCGGGACCGCCACGAACCTCCGGTTCGACGCGCAGGGCCGCAGGCTGCTCGTGACCCTGCCCCGGGAAGGGCTCAGGATCTGGGACACCGGACGGCGGGCGGCGATCCCCGCCCCGCCGGGGTCCGCCCCGCTGGTGGCCCGCGGCGGGCAGGCGTGGTTCGGCCCGGACGGCGACACGATCGTCGTCCGGGGCGAGGATGAGCTGGTGCTGTGGCGGCTGAGCACCGGGAAGGCCACCCGGCTGCCCGCCCGGGGCCACGTCGCGGCCACCGTGTCGGAGGACGGCCGCACGGCCGTCGCCTGCGGCACCCGGACGTTCTCCGCCTGGAACCTCTCCCCCGGAGCCGCCCCCGCGCCGCGCCGCGTCACCACCGCCAGGTGCCCGATGCTGCTGGGCCCCGGCCACGACCACATCGACCCCACGGGCCGGTTCATGCTGACGGGGCTGGCGCCCGAAGGCGGCGACGACCACCCGCGCCGGCGCGCCACACTGGTGGACCTGGAAACGGGCCACACCGCGCACCCGGTGCTGGTGAGCGGCGGAGTGGGCGACCCCGGCTCCGACACCCAGCTCGCCCGCACCTCCGGCGGCCTACGGCTGGCCGCGGCGACGGGATCGGGCGTCGCGGTGATCGACCTCCCTCCGGCCGCGTTCCAGCAGGTCAACGAGCTGGCCGGGAACTCCGCCGACCCCCACGACCCGGTGCTCAGCGAGGACCTGCAGCTGATGGCGACCCGGCCCATCCTCCCCCACGGCGACATACGGCTGTGGGACGTGGCCACCGGCCGGGAGATCGGCCGCCGGGCGACCACCGGGACGAGAGTGCCGCTCGGCTTCAGCCGGGACGGCCGGTCCTTCCTCGTCCGGGATTCACCCTTCCAGCACCTCGACGTCCTGGACGTGCCCTCGCTGCGGCCGAAGGGGCGCCTGCCGCTGCCCGTGGCCAGGCCGGACGCCCTCCCGGCACCCGGGGCGGCGGAACGGTTCAGCGGGCCGTGCGTGGCCCACACCGACCGGCCGGACACCGTCGCCATCGTCTACGGCGGCTTCGCCGGCCGCTTCGACCTGCGCCGGGGAGTCCCGGCCGGCCCGCCGCTGCGGCTGTGGGGCGACGAGGAGGACCTGACCCGCCTGGCCGACACGGAGCGGTGCGCGACCCGCCCCGGCGGCGACGAGATCGCGTTCGACACCGCTCAGGGGGTCGAACTCTGGGACCTGCCGGGCGGGCGCAGGCAGGCCACCCTCCGCACCACGGCTCCGGGCCAGGTCGCCGACCTCCGGTTCGCCTCCGGCGGGCGGTTCCTGGCGATCCTGCACCGGAACGGCACCCTGGAGACCTGGGACCTCGCCGGCCACCGCCCCTCGGCGAGCCCGCTGCGCGTCCTGCCACCCGCGGCGACGACCAGGGAGATCGTGGCCTTTCCCGGCCCCGACCGGATCGTCGTCCGCACCCTGGACCGCCTGCAGATCTGGGATCTCCGCCGCCGCGCCGCCGTCGCCGACCTCAACCTCGCCGTGGCCGACGCCCGAGTGTCGGCGGACGGCGGCTCCCTGCTGCTGTGGGGCCTCTCCGGCCTGTCCCGGCTGCCGCTCGCACCCGGCGCGTGGGCCGCCCACCTCTGCCGCGCCGTGAACCGCGACTTCACCGCAGCCGAACGCCGGACCCTGCCCCCCGGCACCCCCACGACCCGGGTCTGCCCAACCCCCTGAACGACCACGGAGACCAGGGCAGGCGTACACCGCCACCCGAGCAGGCCACGTCTACAGGTCGTGAGCCCCCCGCTTGATCTCTCCCAACAAAGCGGCCCAGGCTTCCCGTCCCAGAGCCAGGAAATCGCCCTCCGGGTCCTTGGAGTCACGGACCACGTTCACCCGGCTCAGCCGCGCGACTTCGACGCACTCCCACCAGTGCTGCCGCTTCGAGTCCGCGGCCATCATTCTCAATGGGAACGGCTGCAATCAGCGGGTTCGTGCTCTCCACAGGTAGAGGACGAGCACCGCCGTTCCGGTACCGGCCTGTGCAACCAGGGTCGGGCCGAGGGAGGTGGAAGGTGCGAGCAGTGCCTGGAGGGTGGGGAGGCAGCCGAGCAGGGCGAGGTCCGCGCCGGTCAGCGCCCACAGGGTCGGGCCGGTCGGGAGAGGGCCGGCCGGAGTGGTGACGACCGGCATCGTGTGGTCCACCGGGGGGCGCCGGGCCATCCGCAGCGCGCCGGCCGCCAGGGCGGGCGCGGCCGGCAGGGCGAGCGGCCACCAGGGGCCGCCGGGCAGGCCGTCCGCCGCGGCCAGACCGGCCAGCGCGAGAGCCAGCCAGAGGCCGCCGACCAGTGCCGGGAGCAGGGCGCGCGCGGCCAGCGCCGCCCGGGGGGCGACACCGGACAGCCGGGCGAGGGCGGGGTCGTCGGCGTCGCGGCGGGCGCCCACCGTGCAGGACGCGGTGGCGGCCAGCGCCCCGGCCGCCACCAGCGCCACCGCCACCGGCGCGACCCCACCCGCCGCCCGCACCGCCAGCGCGGGCAGCGCGGCGGACGCGAGCAGGACGGCCAGCCGCCCGGGGCGGCGGCCGAGCCTGCGCCAGTCGTGCCAGGCCAGCGCGAGCGGGGCGGGCAGCCCCGGCCACCGCCGCGACCGCAGGGCCCGGCCGCGCCAGTGGGCGTCCTCGGCGATCCAGGTCAGCGTGCCGGGGTCGAGCATGGTGGTGGCGGTCGCCACCCGGTCGAGGCGGGTGGAGGCCGCCAGCAGGTCGCGCGCGTGGATACGGCCGAGCCGGGCCCACGCCAGCCGTACCGCCAGCGCCGCGGCGACGGCGCAGGCCGCCACCAGGGCCGCGCCCAGCGAGGCCGGGACCGCCTGGGCGAGGCGTCCGGCGGGGCCGCTCAGCAGGGCCGCGAGGACGGCGGCGACCACCACCGCGAGGATCCCCAGGCGCAGCCAGCCGTCCCAGGGGTCGGCCGCCTGGGCCAGCACCGCGACGGCCGTCCCGCCGACCGTCGCGGAGACGCCCAGCACCAGCGCCGCCGCCACCAGCAGGGCGGTGCGGCCGGGTGGTGCCCCGAGCACCGCGAGCAGGCTCACGCCGAGGGCCAGCCCGCCCGCCACCGCCACGCCGAGCAGGACCAGCGCCGGCCGGGCCAGCACCCGGCGGCGGGAGAGCGGGGAGAGCAGCAGCCAGGCCGCGTCGGCGGCGGGCAGGGCGACGGGCCCGAAGGCGCGGGCCGAAGCCAGGTAGCCCGCGTAGAGGAAGCCGAGCAGCGCCAGCCCGGCCCCCGCCCGTACCGGGTCCGCCTGGTGGCCGAGGCCCGTGAGCGCGTCCTGGACGAACGGCGCGAGCAGCAGCAGCGCCACCGTCGTACCGAACACCAGGGCGTACCGGTCGGTCCAGCCCATGCGCTCCCCGCGCACGACGGCTTTCACGCTGCCTCCAGCACGATGAACCGCGCCCCCGCGGCCCGGGCCAGCCCGGGATCGTGCGTCGCCAGCACGACCGTCCCTCCGGCCGTCGCGTAGGCGGTGAGGATCGACGCCAGCCGGGCCCGGAACGCCGCGTCGAGGCCGCGCTCCGGCTCGTCCAGCAGGAGGACGCGGCTCGGCCGCAGCAACGCCATCGCCAGGGACAGCCGCTGCCGCTGACCGGTGGACATCGCCGGCGGCGCCATGTCGCGCCGCCCCGCGAGGCCGAACGACTCCAGGGCCTCCTCGGCGCCCAGCCGGGACCCGCCGTGCACGGACGCCATCAACTCCAGATGCTCCAGCACGGTCAGCCCGGGGTACCAGGCCGGCTCGTCACCGACGAGGACGACGTCGCGCCAGAACCCCGGTTCGTCGGCGGGCGGCCGGTCCAGCACCCCGATCTCACCGGCCGCAGGCGGCTGGAGCCCCGCCAGGCAGCGCAGCAGCGTGGACTTGCCGGTCCCGTTCTCCCCCACCACGGCGACGATCTCACCCCGCCCGGCCGCAAGGTCGACACCGTCGAGGACCGCGGCACCGCCGAACTCGACCGTGACGTTCCGGGCCTGGATGATCATTTCGGTCACTCCCCCAGCCTAGAGGCCGCCGCCGAGCCGGAACGAGGGCCAAACGAGGGTCACCGGACGGGCCGCGGGCCCGGGTCTGTCTCCGGGCTCCTCCGAACCGGGACGGACGGTTCAGCGGGCGGCCGGGCTGGCGTCGCGTTCGGCGGCCAGTTGGAGGGCGACGTCGATGATCATGTCTTCCTGGCCGCCGACGTAGCCGGCCTCGCCGACCTTCTGCAGGATCGCGTGCGCGGGGACGCCGTAGCGTTCGGCGGCGCGTTCGGCGTGGAGCAGGAAGCTGGAGTAGACGCCGGCGTAGCCCTGGGTGATGGCCGAGCGGTCGGCGAACGGCAGGCGCGGCAGGAACGGCTGGACGATGTCCTGGGCGGCGGCCATGACGCCCTGGATGTCGACGCCGGTGGTGATGCCCATGCGTTCGAAGGTGGCGGCGACGATCTCGGTGGGTGCGTTGCCGGCGCCGGCGCCGAGGGCGCACAGGGCGCCGTCGATCTGGCGGGCGCCGTTCTGCACGGCCAGGACGGAGTTGGCGACGCCGAGGGAGAGGTTCTGGTGACCGTGGAACCCGACCTGTGCCTCGGCGCCGACCTCCTTGACCAGGGCGGCGACGCGGGCCTGGGCGTCGCCGAGGACCATCGCGCCGGCCGAGTCGACGACGTACACGCACTGCGCGCCGGCGTCCACCATGATGCGGGCCTGGGCGGCCAGTTCGTCGGGGCCGACGCGGTGGGAGAGCATGAGGAAGCCGACGGTTTCCATGCCGAGGGCGCGGGCCGCGGCGAAGTGCTGGGCGGAGACGTCGGCCTCAGTGCAGTGGGTGGCGATGCGGGCGACGGAGGCGCCGGCGCCGTGCGCGTGCCTGAGGTCTTCGACGGTGCCGAGGCCGGGCAGCAGCAGGACCGCGATCTCGGCCTGGGCGGCTTCGTCCACGGCAGCGCCGATCAGCTTGATCTCGTCTTCGAGGGAGAACCCGTAGTTGAAGGAGGACCCGCCGAGGCCGTCGCCGTGGGAGACCTCGATGACCTCCACGCCGGCCGAGTCGAGGGCGTGCACGACGCTCCGCACCTGCTCCTCGGTGAACCGGTGGGCCATCGCGTGGCTGCCGTCGCGCAGCGTGGAGTCGGTGATCCTGATCGGCTCGCTCACGCGGTCGCCTTCCTTCCCGGCGCGAGCCGCTCGCCCACGGAGGCGGCGGCCGCGGTCATGATGTCGAGGTTACCGGCCCAGGGCGGCAGGTAGTCGCCGTTGCCCTTGACCTCCAGGAACACCGCGACGCGGGCGCGGTCGTTCCAGATGTCGCGGGGTCCGTCGAACTGCGGTTCGGCGCGCAGCGTGTAGCCGGGCACGTACGTCGCCACCCGCTCGACCATGGCGTGGACGGAGGCGGCGATCGCCTCGGTGTCGGCGTCGGCCGGGATCGCGCAGAACACGGTGTCCCGCATGATCATCGGTGGGTCCACCGGGTTGAGGATGATGATCGCCTTGCCCCGCTCGGCGCCGCCGACCCGCTCGATCGCCCGGGCGGTGGTCTGGGTGAACTCGTCGATGTTGGCGCGGGTGCCCGGACCCGCCGAGCGGGACGCGATGGACGCCACGATCTCGGCGTAGGCGACCGGGACCACCGAGGAGACCGCGTGCACGATCGGGATGGTGGCCTGGCCGCCGCAGGTGATCATGTTGAGGTTGGGCGCGTCGGCGAGGGTGTCCAGGTTGACCGGCGGGCAGACGAACGGGCCCGCGGCGGCCGGGGTGAGGTCGATGGCCTGGATCCCGGCCGCGGCGTAACGCGGGGCGTTGGCCAGGTGCGCCTTGGCGGAGGTGGCCTCGAAGACCAGGTCGGGCAGGTCGTCCTGCGCCAGCAGCCAGTCCACGCCGCCGGCCGACGCCCGCACGCCCAGCTCGCGGGCCCGGGCGAGCCCGTCGGACGCCGGGTCGACGCCGACCATCGAATGCACCTCGATCGCGTCGCTGCGCAGCAGCTTGACGAGCAGGTCGGTGCCGATGTTGCCGGGGCCGACGATCGCCGCCGTCGTCCTGCTCATGCCCCCTCCCCGCGGAAGCGG
Organism: Actinomadura craniellae; assembly: GCF_003289645.1. Lineage (GTDB taxonomy): Bacteria > Actinomycetota > Actinomycetes > Streptosporangiales > Streptosporangiaceae > Actinomadura_D > Actinomadura_D craniellae. The sequence continues at coordinate 432,563 of NZ_QLYX01000002.1, forward strand.
GCGGTGACGGTGCCGATGCCGGCAAACGTGGCGGTGAAGGTGTCCCCGGGAGCCACCGGGACGGCGGCGGTGACCGAACCGGGCAGCACCACGTGCCCGGCCTCCAGCGTGACGCCCATCGGGCCGAGCACGTTGGCCAGCCAGACCAGCGCGCTGAGCGGGGAGCCCAGCACGGCCCCGCCCGCCCCCGTGTCGGCCAGGACACCGTTGCGATGCAGCAGGCAGCCGGTCAGCGCCAGGTCCAGCCCGTCCGGCCGGACCGGCGTGCTGCCCAGCACGACGCCGCCGCTGGAAGCGTTGTCGGCGACGGTGTCAGGCAGCGTGATCTTCCAGTCCGCGATCCGCGAGTCGATGATCTCCAGCGCCGGTAGCACGAAGTCCACCGCCGCCGCGGCGTCGGCCGCCGTCACGCCCGGGCCGGCCAGCGGGCGGCCCAGCACGAACGCGATCTCCGGCTCGATCCTGGGCTGCAGGAACCGGCCGGCGTCGATCGGCGCGCTGTCCAGGTGGAACATGTCGTCGAGGAGGACGCCGAAGTCCGGCTGGTCCACCCCGAGCTGCCGCTGCATCGCCGCGGAGGTCAGCCCCACCTTGTGGCCCTTGATCCTCGCCCCGTCCGCCAGCCGCCGCTCCACCTGGGCGCGCTGGATCGCGTACGCGTCCGCCAGGGTGAGCTCCGGAGCGTTCTCGGTCAGCGGCCGCACCGGGATACCGGACGCGTACGCGCCCAGCAGTCCGGCGGCCGCCTTCTCCACGGAAGCAGGGTCCATGGGCCGTCCTTTCCTCGTTGCCGCAGGTGGATCCTGCATCCGCGGGACGGCGCAGACCAAGGAACGCGTCCCACGTCACGGGACGGTGCTCAGGAACGCCGCAATAAACTGCTCGCGTGGCGGCCGCAACCGACGAGACCTATCTCCACCGGGTGGTGGCCGTGCTCGGCGCGTTCAAGGACGCCGAGAACGCGGTCGGCGCCGCCGAACTGGCCCGCCGCACCGGCCTGCCCAAATCGACCGTGCACCGCATCGTGCTGTCGCTGGTGACGGAGGGGCTGCTCGAACCGCACTCCGCCGGCAAGGTCCGGCTCGGCGTGCGGCTGTTCGAGATCGGCCAGCGGGTGCCCCGCCAGCGGGTGCTCCGCGACGCCGCCCGCCCCTACATGCACAACCTGCGCGAGGCCACCCGGCAGACCGTCCACCTGGCCATCCTGGAGGGCGGCGAGGTCGTGTACGTCGACATCCTCGGCTCGCCCGGCGGCCCGCCGCTGCCGTCCCGGGTCGGCGGCCGACTGCCCGCACACGCGACCGGGGTCGGCAAGGCGATGCTGGCCTTCTCCTCGCCGGAGACGGTGCGCGCCGTGCTCGAAGGCGATCTGCCCCGGCTCAGCGAGCGCAGCACGGTCGCGCCCGGCCTGCTGGTCAGAGAGCTGGCCGGGATTCGCCGGGCGGGCGTCGCCTACGACCACGAGGAGTCGGGCCTGGGCATCGTGTGCGCGGCCGGCCCCGTCCTCGGCGCCGGCGGCGAAGTCCTCGGCGCCCTGTCCGTCTCCGGCTGGAGTGGCCGTATGCGCCTCGACCAGGTCTCCCCCGCCGTCCACACCGCCGCCCTCGCGCTCTCCCGGACGCTGGGCCACCGCGAAGGCTGAGACCCGACCGGCGCGCGGGTGCTTCCTCATCGGGCATTGGGCCCAACTTCGGACCGGTCTCGCGCGTCGATCATAAGGACGAGGTTGTGCAACGCCGGTGCCCGTTCCGCAGGTTCCCGGCCGATGGTGATCCGTACGCTCCGGCCGCCGAATCGGCGGCGCCCGGACGCGACGGCCGGGTCACATCGGACGGGCCCACGCCGGGACGGCGGCGCCGGGGGATCGAGGAGATCGTATGTACGGCGTATCAGAACTGACGGTGCCGGAAGAGCTGCTGCTGCTGTGTGCAAGCCCGCGCACCGGCGAACTGGACGTCCCGCGGTACTTCACCCGCGCCCTCGCCGCAGGGGCGCTCACCGAACTGCAACTGCGCGGCGCGATCACGGTCGAGGGCAACCGGATCACCGAGGTCCGGCCGATGACGGTCGGCGAACCCATCGTGGACGAGATCCTGGCCGCCCTCGTGCGCGACGTCCAACTCGGCCGGCCCGGCGCCCGGCAGACCCGGCTGGTCGGCCTGCCCACCGACTACGAGGGCGTGCCCGGCCCCGCACCGGCCGGCGGCTGGGCCCGCCGCGTCGCCCACGCCCGCGTCGCCATGCGGACCGCGGCCGCCAGCGTGCAGGAGCCGCGGGACTTCCAGCGGTGGCTGCAGGTCCTTCCCCACCTCAGGGACCTCGACCAGCGGTACGCCCAGGCGCTGGAACGGCGGGGCCTGCTGATCTCGAACCGGCGCCGCACGCTGGGAATGCCGCGCACCGTCTGGACCACCACCGCCCCGGCGCACACCGAGCAGATAGCCGCCCGCATCGACCGCGAGATCAGGCCGCACGCCCACGGCCGCACCCCCGCACCGCCGAGCCCCCGCACCGTGCACCTGGTCGCCCTCGCCCACGCGGCCGGGCTCACCGGGCGCCGCTACCCGGAACGGGAGCACCACGCCACCCACCGGTACATCGAGGACCTGACGGCCGCCCATCACCTCGCCCAGGCCGCCCACAGCCTGATCAAGCACGACAGCGCCCTCCCCTCAGGAGGGTGACTCCAGCACAGCCGGAGGGCGCCTACCATGACGACGGCGTGGGGCGTCCTGGGACGGCTGGAGCAGCCCTGAACAGCGGTAACACTGCCCGGAGAACTTCCGCCGGGGCGGGACAGGGAGGCGGGGAACGATGGTTGTGCAGCGGCCGACAGCGAAGCGCGCCCCCACCGGATGACGCGGATGGAGCCGATGATGCCGAGTGTGGTGCGCCGGTGGGCGTGGACCGGGGTGTTCGCAGGGGGGCTGGCGATGTACCTCGCGGTCCTGGCGACGCTGGTCGACACCGGCAACCCGAACTACCTGCCCTCGCTCATCCTGCTCGGATCGGTGCTCATCCCGGCCACCTTCCTGACCTTCGCGTCGGGCCGTAGCGGGCAGTGGCAGGTGCCCGCCCTCACCCTTGGCACCGCCGCCCTGTTCGGTGGCGTGGTGGGCACGGTCGTCGCCGGCGTCGTGGAATACGACACGCTCCGCGAGTTGGGGGTGCTGCCGGCGCTGGGAATCGGGTTGATCGAGGAGACCGCAAAACTGATCGTCCCAGTCATCATGCTGATGTGGGCGATCAAACGCGGCCGCCCCACCCGTCCGGCGGACGGGCTGGTCATCGGTGTCGCGGTCGGCATGGGGTTCGCCTCCCTGGAGACCATGGGGTACGCCTTCACCGCCCTCATCTCCTCCGGCGGCAACGTCGGCGACGTCGAGACCACCCTGCTCCTGCGCGGCCTGCTGTCCCCGGCCGGTCACATGGCCTGGACCGCGCTGATCTGCGGCAGCCTGTGGTCCTACGCCGCGGCCCCCGCCCTGCGGACCGCGCTGACCGTCCCGGCGACCTACCTCGCAGCGGTGGTCCTGCACGCCTGCTGGGACGGCATCGGCGGCCTGGCCGCCTACATCCTCCTGGGGCTGATCTCCGTCGGCTGGCTGCTGTGGGAACTCCACCGCACCCGCGCCCTCCCCCTGCGGCCCACCGCCGCCCTCGCCCCGATCGGCTGAACCGGGCGAGCGCCTCCTTCAGCCGGAGGGCCGCTCCCGCCGCGTCGGGTCAGAAGACTCCGATACCGGTCGCCTCGTTGCGGCTCTTCCATTCCTCCCGGGTCATGCGGGTGGTGTCGACGTCCTCGGCCAGGCCGCGCAGGGCGCCGACCGTCGCCTGCTCCCGGGGGGTGTGCTCGAACGGGTCCCAGCCGAAGAACCGGGTGGCGTTCTGCCACGTGATCTTGTGGATCTCCGCACCGGAGCAGTCGGCGTCCTGGAGTTCCTTCCAGGCGAACTCCGGCGACTCCGGCCACGTCGTGTCGGTGTGCGGGTAGTCGCACTCCCAGGCGATGATGTCGACGCCGATCCGGTCGCGCAGCAGCAGCCCCGAGGGGTCGGTGATGTAGCAGGCCAGAACATGGTCGCGGAAGACCTCGGAGGGGAGCTTGCCGCCGAAGTCGTTGCCGAGCCAGGACTGGTTCTGGAAGTGGCGGTCGACCCGGTCGAAGTAGAAGGGGATCCACCCGATCCCGCCTTCGGAGAGGGCGACCTTCAGGTCGGGGAACTGGCGCAGCGTCGGCCCGAACAGCAGGTCCTGGGCGGTGATCGCGCTGATCTGGCAGGCGAGCACCATGAGGTGGTCGATCGGCGCCTCGGGCGCCCTCTTGATGACGTCGAACCCCGCGCCGATGTGCAGCGACAGCACCATGTTCTCGTCGCACAGCGCCTTGAGCATCGGGTCCCAGTAACCGGACAGGAAGCTCGGGAAGCCCTGGACATGCGGTGTCTCGAGGAAGCTGATGGACCGGCAGCCCTTCTTCCCGAGGCGGTGGATCTCCTGCACCGCCAGGTCGACGTCCCACATGGGGACGATGCCCAGCGGGATGAAGCGGCCGGGATAGGTGCCGCACCATTCGTCGATCGCCCAGTCGTTGTACGCCTGGAGCATGACGAGCGCGATCTCCTTGTCCCGGGACTCGTGGAAGGTACGGGCGTTGAAGCCGGCCATGGTCGGGAAGCACATCGAGGCCAGCACGCCGTTGGCGTTCATGTCCCGGACGCGCTCGTGCACGTCGAAGCAGCCGGGGCGTAGCTCGGAGTAGGCGCCGGGGTTGAACCCCCACTGCTCCCTCGGCCAGCCCACGGTCGCCGCCATGCCGAACGGCGTCGAGGTCTTCTGCCCCTGGAACACCCACTCGTCCACGCCCTGCTCGTTGCGGACGACCTTGGGGGCGTCGTCGCGCCACTTGGCCGGCACGTGGTTCTCGTACATGTCCGGTGGCTCGATCATGTGGTCGTCGATACTGACCAGGATCATGTCTTCCATACGCATTGCGGCTGCCCTTCTGACAGTGGGTGGGAACGTCCGCCAGGGACCACGCCGCTCGGGAAACGGCGACCGGCCCGCCTCGAATCGGCCATCGCCCCCTCACGGGTGTTGATAGTTCGTAGAAGAACATATTCACCGACAGAGATTCAAGATCTCATTTAGCGAGTACGAACTTCACCCTGGAGCGAGACCCCACCCCGGCAGCAGGTCACTTCCGACGGACCGCTCGGCAGGGACCGCGGACCGTTACGGCGGGGCCCGCAGTGGCCGGGCCGTCGTCAGCGTCGGCGGTCCTCCCGTACCGGTCGGGGCTCACGCGGCAACCCGAGGGCGCGCTCGGCGAGGATGTTGCGCTGGATCTCGTCGGTGCCGCCCGCGATCCGGGTGGCGTGGACACCGAGCAGGACCCGGGACCACGCGTAGGTACCCCACGCCCCGGTGTCGGCGACCAGTGCCGGCCCGAGAACGTCGAGCGCGAGCTGGACCAGGCGCCGGTCGGCGTCGGTCGCGAAGAGCTTGACCAGGCTGGTGCCGGCGGTGGCGACCTCCGGTGTGGCGGTCTCCAGCGAGGCCGGCAGCACCTGGTTGACGACGTGGCGGACGTAACCGTCGGCGAGCCGGTCGCGGAAGTCGGGGTCCTCGGCGGCGCCGACCTCCTGCCCGAGCAGCAGGAGACGGTCCAGCAGGCGGATGAACAGGTTGGCGCTCTCGTCGCCGAAGTTGTCGCGCTCGCTGCTGAGCGAGACGTTCGCGACCGCCCACCCGCCGCCCACTTCGCCGAGCACGGCGTCGTCGGGCACGAACACGTCGTCGAGGAACACCTCGCAGAAATGGGCGGTGCCGGTCATCTGCCGCAGCGGCCGCACGGTCACGCCCGGGGATTCCATGTCGAGCAGGAACATGGTGAGCCCCCGGCTCCGGCTGGCCGGGTCCGGCGAGGTCCGGGCCAGCAGCTCCCCGACGTGCGCGAGGTGCGCCCCCGACGACCAGACCTTCTGCCCGTCGACGCGCCAGCCGCCGTCCACCTGGCGGGCCCGGGTCCGCAGGCTCGCGAGGTCGCTGCCGGCGTCGGGCTCGGAGAACAGCTGGCACCCGACGAGCTCGCCGCTCCACAGGGCGGGCAGCAGCCGTGCGCGCTGGTCGGCGGAGCCGTGCGCGAGGACCGCCGGGGCGACGATCTGCTGCCCGACCAGCAGCCCGTTGACGTCGGGCACGTCGTACCGGCGCACGACCTCGGCGAACGCCTGCCGCTCCGCGGCCCCCAGCCCCGCACCTCCGTACTCGACCGGTCCGCTCAGCCAGGCGAGGCCGGCGTCGAAGAGCTCACGCTGGTAGGCCCGCGCTCGCCGCAGGTCACCGGCCTCGTCATCGCTGTCCCGGAAGGCGGCGCCGACGAGCGAGTCGTCGCCCTGCCCGTGGCGCAGCGTCTCGTGCCGCCGCGGGTAGCGGGCGCCGAGGAACGCCTCGACGCGCGACCGGAACTCCGCCAAACCGCTCACCTCCCACCACCGGCCTGCTCGGGCGCACGGTCCGCCGGCCGGTACCGCTCGGCGACGAGCTCCGTGACCGCGAACTTCTGAAGTTTGCCGTTGACGTTGCGCGGCATGTCCTCCATCGCGAGGAACCGGACCGGCACCTTGTAGCCGGCAAGGCGCTCGCGGCAGTGCCGGGAGAGGGCCTGCTCGTCGAGCCGGTGGCCCGCCACCAGCTCGATCGCGGCGACCACGACCTCGCCCCAGTAGTCGTCGGGCTGGCCGACGACGGCCACCGCCGAGACCGCGGGATGCCCGAGCAGTACGGCCTCGATCTCGACGGGGTAGACGTTCTCGCCGCCACGGATGATCATGTCCTGTTTGCGGCCGGCCAGGAACAGGAAGCCGTCGTCGTCCATCCAGGCCAGGTCGCCGGCCCGGAACCAGCCGTCCACCACCGCCTGGGCGGTGCGCTCGGGGTCGTCGAGATAGCCGCTCATCACGGTCTCCGAACGGGTGTGAATCTCCCCCACGGCCCCGCGGGGGACGTCGTTGAGGTCGTCGTCGCACAGCCGCAGGTCGACGCCGTACATCGGACGGCCGATGGAGCCGAGCAGGTGCTCCTCCCCGGCCAGCGCCCGCAGGTGGTCCTCGGGGTAGAACATCGTCTGCCCCGCCGCCTCGGTACCGGCGCCGAAGCTGTTGAAGAAGTCGCACTTGAACACGTCGATGGCGGCGCGCAGCAGGTCGATGCCGATCGGGGCGCCGCCGTACACGATCGAGCGCAACCGCGGGTACTCCTGGTCGCGGATGCCCGGCACGTCGAGGAGCGCCTTGAGCATCGTCGGCATCAGCAGAGCCCCGGTCAGCTCACCGCTCCTGATCCACTCCAGCAGGGTCGGCGGGTCGAACTGGTCGAGGATCAGCGACCCGAAGCCCCGGGCGATGCCGTAGTAGATGCTGCCCATGCCGGCGGCGTGGAACATCGGCGAGGCCGTGTAGCGCAACTCGCCCCGCCGGAAACCGAAGTCGAGCAGCGAGACGTTGGTGGAGACGCCGAGCATCCGCATCGACTGCATGACGCCCTTGGGGCGCCCGGTCGTGCCGCTCGTGAACATGATGGAGATGACGTCCTCGGGCCGGGTCGGGACGTCGACGTCGCTGTCGTCCGGCTGCCCCTCGATCAGGTCGGCGACCAGTGGCCGGTCACCGAACGGGTCGAACGACGCCCGCAGCCGCATGCCCGGGCACGCCTCGTCGACGGCGGCGGCCGCCTCGGCGTACCGTGCCATCGTGACGAAACCGTCCAGCTGCGCCGCGGTGGCGAAAGTGACGATCTCGCCGGGTGCCAGCCGGTAGTTGAACGGTACGTAGGTCGAGCCGACCTTCATCGACGCCATCAGCAGCACCATGTAGTCGACCGAGTCCGTGGCGAGGATGCCGATCCGGTCGTGCCGCCCGATGCCGTGGGCCCGCAGCGCCCGGGCCAGCCGGTTCACCCGGCTGTTGATCTCGCCGAAGGTGTACGTCATGCCCGCGCCGGTGACCAGGCAGCGCTCGCCCGGGGTGTAGCGGGCGTGCAAGGTGATCCAGTCTGCGGGCCGGAGCGAGGAGAGCTTGGCCGGTCCGTGGTCGTTCATGGTATCTCCGACGGGGCGAGGAGGTGGGCCGCGATCCGGGCACGGTGGTCGCGCGGGCGGCCGAGCAGCACCTCGCTCGACACCGCCCGCCGGTAGTAGAGGTGCGCCTGGTGCTCCCAGGTGAACCCGATCCCGCCGTGCACGTGGATGTTGGTCTCGGCGGCGGCCGAGAACGCCTCCGAGCACAGCGCCTGGGCCACGCTGGCCGCGACCGGGAGCCCGGCGCCGGTCACGGTCGCGGCGGCGGCGTACCCGAGCGCGGCCCGGGCCGACTCGACCGAGACCAGCTGGTCGGCGAGGAGGTGCTTGACCGCTTGGAAGCCGCCGATCGGGCGGCCGAACTGCTCGCGGGTCTTCGCGTAGGCCGTCGCCATGTCCAGCACGCGCTGCGCCCCGCCGACCTGTTCGGCGGCGAGCGCCACCCCGGCGAGGTCGCACATCCGGCGTACGGCGGGCGTGGCGTCGTGGTCGGGTGCGAGCAGCGTGGCCGGCGCGGACTCGAACACGACCCGGGCCTGCCGCCGGGTCGGGTCGACCGTCGCCATCGGCTCGACCCGCACGCCCGGCGCGGCGGTGCCGACCTCGGCGACGCCGGTGCCGTGCTCGGTGCGCACCAGCACCAGGAGCACGTCGGCGACCTCGGCGTCCAGCACGAACAGCTTCTCGCCGGTGACGGTGCGGGTGGCGCCGGTACCCGTGGCTTCGGCCGCGATCCGGACGGCGTCCCAGGAGGTCGGGGTCTCGACCGCCGCCACGGTGGCGATCCGCTCGCCGGCCGCGATCCCGGGCAGCAGCCGCTCCTGGGCGTCCCGGTCGGGCAGCGCGAGCAGGAGGGTCGAGGCCATGGCGACCGAGGTGAAGAACGGCCCCGCGACCAGGGCCCGGCCCATCTCCTCGAAGACCACCAGCAGATCGGGGTAGGTGAAGCCGCCGCCGCCGAGGTCCTCGGGGATCGCGAGGCCGTGCAGACCGAGGTCCTCGGCCATCGCCTTCCACAGCCGCGGGTCGTGGCCGTGCGCGGAGCCGGCGGCGGCCCGGAGCTCCTCCTCCGGCCACCGCTCGGCGAAGAAGGAGCGCAGGGTGGCGCGCAGCGCCTCCTGTTCCTCGGTGGGTGCGAGGATCGTCACCGCGTCGTCCGTGCGGCGAGCCAGTCGGCGAGGGTGTCCGCGACCACGTCGCGCGCGTCGACCGGCTCGACGAAGTAGTGGTCACCCGGCAGGGTGACCAGTTCCTTGTCCTTCGCCGCGGCGCCGTCGTACAGCCCCTGCGCGTCGCTGGGGAACACGCCGGTGTCGGCGTCCGGCTGGACCACGAGCGTCGGCAGGTCCATCCGCTGCAGGTGCTTGGCCGCGACACAGTCGGACTCCGCCAGGCTGAACATGGTGAGCCAGGTGCGCAGGGTCGACACGACGCCGACGCCGAAGACGCCGAAGTTGGCGTGCTTGGGGTCACCGAAGTAGCACATCGGGGTCGGCCGGCCGGAGGGGTCGATGGTCGGGTCCAGGTAGCGCAGGTCGGCCCAGGTGCGCGGCATGGAGAAGATCCGGTCGCGGGCCGGCCGGCCGGCCATCGCCGCGATCTGCTCCTTGCACCACGCGGTCAGCCGGTCGTTGCGCTCGACCTGGGCCGTCCGGTAGCGGGCGACGAACTCCGGGGAGTACGTCGGGCCGTGGTCGGGGTCGAACATGTCGAGTTCGGGGTCCACGGAGTTGGGGTCGGTCTCGTCGAGCACCGACGGGTCCATCGTGCGGGTGATCCACTCCGGCCGGCCGGGGTGCGCGGCCAGGAAGATCATCAGGTCGCCGGGCGGCAGGTGCAGCGCCGGCTCGAAGACCTGGCTGCGGCCGTATGCCGGGCGGATGTTGGGCTCGCGCGACTGGGAGTGGTACGCCGACATCAGCGACCCGCCGCCGGAGTTGCCGACGAGCACCACCTGCTCCACGCCCTGGGACCGCAGCCACGAGACGCCGACGCCCACCTCGGCGAGCGCGTGGTCGAGGGTGAAGAAGTGCTCGGCACCGCGGAACCGGGTGTTCCACCCGAGGAAGCCGTAGCCGCGCTCGGCCATCCGGGTCGCGATGTAGTGCTCGGTGAAGTCGACGTTGTAGTGGCTGGCGATCAGCGCGGTCTTCGGTTTCTTCCCCGCGGGCGTGTAGTAGATGCCCTGAAGCGGGTGGTTGCCGGCCCCGGCCCGGCCGATGGCCGGCGAGGGGAGGCCGACGAACTCGCGGTCGATGTCCGTCATTGTGGGTCCCTCTCGTCCTGGACGCGGCCCCTGCCACGCCAGCGGTCGTGGTGGATGACGTCGTCCAGCGGCAGCCGCCGGGCGGGCCCGAACGGGCGGTCCGGCCAGCCGACCGGGATCATCGTCCCGATGTGGACGTCGTCGGGGAGGCCGAGGGCGTCGCGCACGCCCTGCTCGTTGCCGACCTGCATCATCGTGAGCGTCGCGCCCAGGCCGAGCGAGCGCGCGGCGACGAGGACGTTCTGGCTGGCGGTGTTGACCGCGGCCCACAGGTACCGCGGGTCCGGGCCGCGCTCGGGGTAGGAGTGCTCGGCGCACACGAACAGCAGCACCGGCGCCTGCGCGACGTTGACGACGAGGTGGCGCGCCTCGGCGCGGATGTGCGCGTCGCCGTCGTCGGCGGGCTCGCCGAGCGAGTCGATCCAGCGCACGAACCGTTCGAGCGCCGCACCGATCGCGGCCCGCCGGTCGGGGTCGCGCACGACGACGAACCGCCACAGCTGGCTGTTGTTCGGGCTCGCCGCGCGGGTGCCGGCCCACACCAGCGCACGGATCAGCTCGTCCGGAACGGGGTCGGGGCGCAGCCGGCGCATCGCCCGCGCGGTACCGATCGTGTGCAGCGTCTCGTTCACCGCGACGCCGGCGGGGAACCCGTCCAGGTCGGCGGCCGTGGGGACGGCCTGCTCGGGAGCGATCACGCGAGGACGGTCCGCTCGGTCGCGACGTACTTGACGATCGAGACCCGGGTGACCTGGAACTCCTTCAGCGCCCGGTTCCAGCTGCGGTAGTGGTCGGCCCGGGCGTGCTCGTCGAACGCGGCCTGGTCGACGAACTCTTCGAAGACCTCGAAGCGCTCGGCCTTCTCGATGCTCCGGGCGAAGCGGTACTCCACGCACCCGGGCTCGCGGCGGGTGGCGTCCACCAGTTCCCGGGTGCGCTCGGCGAACCGGTCCGCGCAGTCGGGCGCGACCTCCATGAACCCACTGACGACGATCACGGGTACCTCCTCGGGGAGCGGGTGTGGCTGTCAGGCGGGGTGCCGGGCGGCGTCATGACCCGGGCCGCCGCTGGAGGAACGTGCTCAGCGCGACGGTGATGATCAGCACGGCGCCGTTGATCACCTGGGTCCAGGTGTAGGGAACGCCGCCGACCACCAGCCCGTCGGTGACGTAGACCAGCGCGATGCTGCCCGCCACGGTGCCCCAGATGTGGAACCGGCCGCGCGAGAGGATGACCGTCGAGAGGAAGGCGCCGGCGTACGCCGGCAGCAGCAGCGGGTCGGCCACGCCGGGCGCGGCGCTGCCCTGCTGCGCGGCGACCAGGATGCCCGCCAGCGCGGCGATGGTGCCGGAGAAGACGAACAGGCACAGCGAGACGAGGTTGATCCGGATGCCGGCGAAGGCGGCGGCGTCCGGGTTGCTGCCCACCGCGTAGATCGCGTGGCCGACGGCGGTGTACTTCATGACCGTCCACACCAGCAGCGTCAACACCAGGACGATCACGATCATCCAGTCGAACTCCGCCGCCAGGCCCAGAGCCCAGGCGGCACCGACCACCAGCGCGCCGACGAGGACCAGGACCGCGACCTGGACCCGGCGCCGCGGCTCGGGGCCGGGGAAGCGCTGGTCGAGCGAGATGAGCAGGGCCGCGACCACGGCGGCGATGACGAGGACGGCCACGCCCAGCGGCGCCTTGTTCTGGAAGTCACCCACCGACCCGGCGCCGGAGAACCAGCCGGGCAGCGGCCCGGAGTCCGGCGTCGGGCCGACCACCTGGCCGGAGGAGTAGACGACCGTGAGCCCGGCGAAAAGGCCGCTGGTGCCGAGCGTCGCGATGAACGCGTTGACCTGGAACTTGGTCACCACGATGCCGTTCAGGAGGCCGGCGACCGCACCCACCAGCAGGGTGAGCACGATGACCATGCCCATGGGAAGCCCGGCGTCGATGAACAGGCCCACCCCCAGGAAGCAGCCCGCCGTGGCCATCGCCGCGACGCTGAGATCGAACCGGTGCCCGCACAGGCAGACGGCGACCGCAATGGCGAGCACCAGTTGCGGGGTGCTCCGGCTGACGTTGAAGGAGAGCCGGGTCACGTCGTAGAAGCCGCCCTGCAGCCAGACGGCATAGATCAGGAACACGAAGCCGAAGGCGACGACGGTGGCCGCGCTGGACAGCATCTCCCGCGACGGGCCCCGCCTGGGCCGCTCGGCCGCCGGGGGCGGTTGCTCGGGAGCCGCGAGCTCGCCGGTGGGGGCGGCCGACGACTCGGCTTCATTGATGGACATCGAAGACCTCTCGTTCACGCGAGCTCGGTGGTCAGTTCGGGAAGTCGGTCGGGGGCCAGCCACTCCGAGACCGTGCCGTCGGCGGTGAGCACACCGGTCGTGTCGGCGAGCGCGACGATGTCCTCGTAGTCGGTGGACGCCACCAGCACCCCGGTGCCGCTGTCGGCCATCCGGCGTACCTGCGCGTAGATCTCCCGCCGGGTCGCGACGTCGACCCCCCGGGTCGGCTCGCACAGGACGAGGAGCTGGGGCCGTCGCATCAGCGCACGGGCGAAGAGGGTCTTCTGCTGGTTGCCGCCGGAGAGGTCGGAGACCGTGGCGTCCAGCCGGTGCGGGACGACGGCGAGCGCGGCCACCGCGTCATCGCAGTCGCGGCGCATCTGCCGTAGCCGCAGCAGCCCGGTCCGCCCGCGCCAGCGGGACCAGCCGCCGACCGCGACGTTGAACTGCACGGTGTGGTCGGCGAACACCCCTTCGGACTCGCGGTGGGCGGGCACGCACGCCCGGCGCACGTCGCGCGCGATCCGCACGGTGCCGGCGTCCGGGGTGAGCAGCCCGGCCGCGGCGTACGCGACCTCGTGCAGTCCCGACCCGAGCGGGCCGGTGATCGCCGTGATCCGGCCCGCGGTGACCGTCAGGTCGATCGGGCCGGCGCCGCCGGCGCGGATGCCCTTCAGCTCGCAGACCACCCCGCCGGTGCCGCCGCTCCCGCCGGCCCGGTCCGCACCGGGCGCCGGGGTGCTGACGGAGCGCCCCCGGCTCATCGTCTCGACCAGGTCGGCGCGCGCGATGCCGGCCGCGTCCCCGTCGAGCACCACCTCGCCGTCGCTGAGCACGACGTAGCGGGTCGCCGCGCCGACCACCTCGTCGAGCTTGTGGGTGACCATCAGCACCGTCGCGCCGAGCTCGGCGGCGACCCGGAGCCGCTCGACCACCCAGCGCGCCTCGTGCGGGTGGAGGCCGGCGGTCACCTCGTCGATGACGACGGTGTCGGCGCCGCGGTGGAGCGTCCTGGCGACGGCCACCATGGCCCGCTGGCCCAGGCTCAGCGAGGACACCAGCGCGTAGGGGTCGATCGAGGTGAGGCCGACGGCCCGCAGCGCCTCGGTGGTGAGCCGTGCCTCGGCGCGCGGGTTGACCAGTCGGCGGGGCGCGCCGAGACACAGGTTCTCCGCGACCGTCATGCCGTCGACCAGGCCGAGGTCCTGGTGGACGACGCCGAGCCCGGCCCGTCCCCCGCGCACCGCGATCGTGCCCGCGTCAGCGGGGTAGACCCCGTCAAGGATCTTGACCAGCGTGGATTTTCCGGCGCCGTTCGAGCCGAGCAGGGCCACGAACTCGCCGCGGGAGAAGGAGCAGGTGACCCCGCTCAGCGCCTGGGTGGCCCCGAAGCGTTTGCGTACGTCGACGACCTCGATCATCAGGTCGTTCCGAGCGTCGGGGGCGAGGGTCGCGATCACCACTGGCGGTCCCTTCCGGGGTTCGGTCGCGGGGCGGTCACAGGACCAGCTGTCCTGCGTCGACGGGGAGGACGACGCCGGTGATGTTGGCCGCCGCGTGCGAGGCGAGGAAGCACACCGCCCGCGCGACGTCGTCCGGCAGGCTCGGCCGCCTGATCGGCATCTCCTGCGCGCGGGTCGAGAAGTAGTCGGTACCGCCCTCGAGGTCCAGGTCGCCGAACCTGGCGACCAGGCCCTCGGTGACGACGGCGCCCGGCGCGACGGCCACGGCGCGGATGCCGTACGGGCCGAGTTCGACGGCCAGCGCCTTGGTCAGGCCCTGCACGCCGTGCTTCGCCGCGGCGTAGTGGGCCAGGCCGGGCGGTCGGCCGACCCGGAAGCCGGCGACCGAGCTGATGTTGACGATGACCCCTTCCAGGCCGGCGTCCCGGAGGGCGAGCCCGGCGGCCCGCGAGCCGTAGAACGTCGCCGTGAGGTCGAGGCCGACCACCCGGTCCCAGTCCTCGTCGCTCAGGTCGGGCAGCAGGTGTGAGGGGTAGATCCCGGCGGCGTTGACCCAGACCAGGCGGCGCGCGCCGGCGGTGAGCACTTCGCGGGCGAGCTCGGCCAGGTCGGCGCTGCGCCGCACGTCGAGGGTTCGCGCCGACACGGCCGTCGCGTGCCGTTCGGCGAGCGCGGCCGCGGCCGCGTCGACCGCCGGGTCGATGTCGACCAGGGTCACCGCCGCGCCCAGCTCGGCCAGGCGGCCGGCGATCCCCCGGCCGATCCCCTGGGCGCCGCCGGTGACCACGGCCGCGGCGTCGTCGAACCGGACGAGGGAGGCGAAGGCGGCGTCGGCGTACTCGTAGGAGTCGCGCATCAGCTCCTGGGTCGTCTTCATCGTCATCCCTCGTTCCGGTTCGGCGGCACGCCTGGGGGGGTCGGTTTTCCTGGTCGGTCGCGGGTCACTTGCCCCACAGCTCGGCGAACTTCGCCTCGTAGTCGAACTTCGGGAGGACGAAGAGGTTGCCCTTCTTGTAGTTGCCGTAGGTCTTCTGGTCGACCAGCGCGACCGGCATCCGGTCGGCCGTCCAGGTCGGTACGCCGGCGAGCATCCGGGCGAGCTCGTCGACCGAGGCCCAGCCGTAGAGCGGGGTGGAGATCAGCACGTCGGCCTTCGCGACGGCGGGCCGGCCCGCGCCGACCATGTCGACGAACGGCGCGAGCGATCCGAGGCCGATGACGGAGAAGTCGTCGCGCCCCAGTTGGGCGGCCGAGTTCGCGAGCACCGAGGCCGGGGAGTCGAACGGCATGATCACCGAGTTCAGGGAGCCCTTCCGGTAGGTGTTGAGCAGCGAGGTGAAGATCGGCGCGTTGGGCTGCATCGCCTCCGCGAGCAGCAGCGACGGCGTCTTGACCGTGCAGCCCGGGCACATCTCCTTGACGGCGGCCGCCGCCTCGGCCATCTGCTCCTCGGACTGCTTGAACTCGGTGTTCTGGTACACGACGACGGTGTCGCCCGACTTCGCCCGGGAGGCGGCGTACGCCGCCTGGGCGCGACCGGCCGCCTTGTGGTCGTTGCCGACGCCGACCATGCCCGTGGGGAGTTCGGGGCCGCACAGGGCGCACACCACCGGGATGCCGGCGCCCTCGGCCGCCTTGACCGCCGCCGCGACGGCCGACGGTGTGATGGAGACCAGGACGATGCCGTCCACCTTGTCCAGCACCGCCTTCTCGATCAGCTGGGCCTGGGTGGTCGGCGTGAACTTGCCGTCTCCGGGCGGGGCGGCCGTCCATCCGATCTTCTTGATGGCCTCCATGGCGTTCTCCGCCAGCACCGACGGGCCCGGTGAGGCCAGGCCGCTCGTGATCACGGCCACGCGGTGCGTGCCCGGGGCGACCGGCGCGGTCGGCATCGGGAACTCGACGTTGCCGGCGAGCAGCGTCTCGACCTCCGCGGCGGCCTTCTCGTTGGTGACGGCCCCGGCCGCGCCCGCGGCCCCCGGCTGCGCCGCCTCGCCGCCCCCGCCACAGGCGGTCAGCAGCATCGCCGCCACGAGCGTGGCACCCATCCTCAGTCGCCCTCTGGTCATCTGAAGTCCTCTCTCAACTGGATCCGCAGGACTCGGTCGACGGGATCCGAGGAAGTAGCGACAATCCGCCCGATGTCTGACAATCCGTCAGATGTCGGCAATGTAACCGCAGTCACATGGCGAGTGTCAATGATCGAAGAGGCTAATCTGATAAATATTCAGAACAGCTACGCGCGATCAGGCTGATCGCGCCCGCGCCTCCACCCCGGGACACCAGATCCTCGACGCCCGGGGGGGCGGCCTGACCTATCGGCGCACTCATCTTTATGACACTTAGTCAGATGTATGGGTGATCTGCTGGCCGCCCGCGACGACGCCTTCTAGGCAGGCCAGGGCGGCAGGTCGCCGCCGACCCGGCCCACCCAGCGCGGCGCGCGCTTCTCGAGGTAGGCCGCCACCCCCTCCGCGGCGTCCGGGGCCGCCAGGAGGGCCTCCAGCAACCGCCGCTCGGTCGCCCCGGCGGTGTGCTGGTCGGCGTCGTTGGCCTCCCAGATCAGCCGCTTCGACACCGCGACGGCGACCGGAGCCGCGTGGTCGGCGATCTCCCGGGCTATCGAGACGGCCGTCGAGAGCACCCCGCCGGCCGGCGGCGCGTGGTTCGCAAGGCCCCAGGTTGCGGCATCGCCGCCGGAGAAGCGGCGTCCGGTGAGCAGCAGCTCCGCGGCGCGAGCCGGCCCGAGGTGGCGTACGGCGGTCCAGTGCCCCATCCACTCCGCGACGACGCCCAGCCGCACGAACGGGAACGCGAGGACGGCGTCCACGGCCACCACGCGGATGTCGCACTGCAGGGCCAGGGTCAGCCCGGCACCGACCGCGTGGCCGTTGACCGCGGCGATCACCGGCTTGCGCAGCTGGAACGGCGCCAGCCACGGGAGCCCCCGGTCCTCGTCCCCGCCGGGTGCACCACCGAAGCCGTCGCCGGACATTTCGGAGCCGGCGCAGAACACCGGGCCGGCCCCGGTGATCACTACTACCCGGACGTCGTCGCTGCGGTCACAGTGGTGCAGCACCCGGGTGAGCTCGCCCAGCATCGGCCCGTCGATCGCGTTCCTGGCCGCCGGCCGGTCCAGGGTGACCGTCACGACCCCGCGGTCGGCCTCGAGCCGCAGCCGCGTCAGGTCCGAGACGTCGACCGGACCGCCGGCGCCGTCTGCTTCGTGCCAGGCGAACGTCGATTCCTCGTAGCGCACGGCTCAGCCCGCGTAGAGCGCCGCGACGTTCGTCGCGATCGTCCGGGCCTGCCCGCCACCGGAGTCGAGCAGCACCTGGTTGGTTTTGGCGCGGCGGTAGTAGAGGTGCACCCGGTGCTCCCAGGTGAACCCGATGCCGCCGTGCAGGTGGATCGCCTCGCCGGCGATCCGGAAGGCCGCGGCGCCGCACCGCCGCCGCGCGACCGCGAGCGCCGCGTCCCGCAGCGGCGGGCTCTCCCCCACCGAGCGGGCGGCGAAGGCGAGCGCCGAGCGGGCGGACTCCAGCGTCACGTACAGGTCGGCCAGCTGGTGCTTGACGCCCTGAAAGGCGCCGATGACCTGCCCGAACTGCTCTCGCACCTTGACGTAGGCGACGGTCAGGTCGAGCGCCTCGGCCGCGATGCCGACGCACTCGGCCGCCAGCGCCAGGGCCGCGCCCGTCTCCATCGCGTCCCGTGCGCGCTCGGCCGCCGCGCCCCGCGCGAGCACGACGGCGGCGGCGTCCTGCAACCGGAGCGCCGCGAACCCGCGGGTCAGGTCGATCGTCGTCATCGGCTCGGTGGCCGCCCCGGCGGTGCCGGCCGGCACCCACGCCAGTGCGGTCCGCCCGCCGGCGTCGGCCGGCACCAGCCAGCCGTCGGCGGCGGTGCCCGCCATGACCGCGGGCACCACACCGGAGATCGTCGGCCCGCCCGCGCCGTCGGAGAGGACGGGCGGCGCCGCGTCCGGCTCGTACCAGCGGGCGTCGGCCGGTACGACCACCGACGTACCGGCGGTGATCTCGGCGAGCATGGTGCGGGCCCGCTCGTCGCCGGCGAGCGTCAGCAGGGCGGGGACCGCCTGCCCGACGACCGGCAGGAACGGCCCGCCGTGCAGGGCACCGCCCATCTCCTCGTGGACGACCAGTTCCGCCTCGAGATCCAGGCCGGTGCCGCCGAACTCCTCGGGCACCCGCACGCCCTGGAGCCCGAGTCGCCGGGCCATCCCGGTCCACGTGCGCCGGTCCGCCGCCGCGGCGGCCTCGTGGTCGTCCGCGCTCTGCGGGGTCGACGCGCGGACGAACCGGCGGGTGGCCTCGCGCAGCGCCCGCGACTCCTCGGCCGAGATCATCGCCCGCCGCCCGCGAGCGAGGTGAGCACCTGCCCGTCGGGCGTGATGCCCGCGGTCTCGAGGGCGAGCGCCCTGGCGGCGTCCATGTCGTAGTGGTGGGAGACGACGACCTTCTGGGCGTAGAGGCCGCCGCCGGCCTGGATCACCGTGACGTGCTTCCACCCGCCGAAGGCGTCCGCGGTGAAGTCGCGGATCGTGTGGAAGAGCCGCATCCGGTAATCCGCGTCGACGCCCTCCATGGTGCGCATGTACTTGCGCAGGTCCGGCCCGGTCTCGGGGTTGCGCAGGTCGGCCATCGACGGCGCGGTGAGCACCGAGCCGCCCGCGATGTCGTGGAGATGGCGCACCATCAGGCTGAACTGCGCGGCGGCGTGGTATTTCGCGGCGTTGGTGAACATCTCGTCCGGCGACGCCCAGCCCTCGGGGGTGAACGTCGAGTGGTGCATCGCCGCCTCGAAGCCGGCCCGGATCAGGGTGGCATAGGTGATCATCTCGGCGATCTTGTCCTTGATGTGGCCGATGCGCTGCAGGCCGTTGGCCTCCGCCACCAGCTGCGCGAGCCCGACCAGTGTGTCCGCGAGGCGCACGTAACTGCCGACGCTGCCCAGCCGTTCCCACAGGCCGAGGGAGTGCGCGAACGTTGCCGAGTGCTCGAGCTCGCCGGCGAGGAACACCTGCTCGTTGGGCACGAAGACGTCGTCGAAGACGATGAGCCCCTCCGTCATCACGTGCCGCGAGCTGTACGGGAAGAAGTCGGGGTCCAGGTCCGGCCGCGGGGCGAACGAGGCGTTGATGACCCGGACGCCGGGCGCGTTGACCGGCACCGCCGCGGCGACGCTGTAGTCCTCCTCGCCGGGCTTCATCCGCTTGGTCGGCATCACCATCAGCTCGTGGGCGATCGCGGCCGAGCTGATGTGCAGCTTGGCGCCGCGGATGACGATGCCGTCCGAACTGCGGTCGACGATCCGGAGGTACAGGTCGGGATCGTCCTGCTTGGCGGGCGGGAGCGACCGGTTTCCCTTGGCGTCGGTGATCGTCTGCACCAGCCGGATGTCGCGCCGCTTGCTCTCCTCGAAGTAGGCGAGCGCGCGCTCGGCGTACTGCGGGAAGTCCCCGCGCATCCGGCTGGCCGCCGTCAGCACCATCAGCAGGCCGTTGGAGGTCGAGATCGTCGGGAAGTCCCAGTGCAGCTGGCGCTCCTGGGTGGCCCGCAGTTCCTCGACCGAGCTCGGGATGAAGAAGTAGGGGCCGAACGCGTCGTCTCCGGGCTGGTAGTGCTGGTCGTAGCCGCGGGCGGCGGCCAGGGCGCCGCCCCGCAGCAGCGGCTCCTCGGTCACGTCCGGAACGGCGTGGCCGTTCACGAACAGCCGCCGGCCGTCACGGAGGGAGTCGAGGTATTGGTCACCGGTGAGCATCAGGCTGGTCCTCGCGATCGCTGTGTCGTCGTGGTCGTGGATCGGCCGGGAATCGGGGGCCGGGGGTCGCGGGGCAGGCCGAGGACGCGCTCGGCGATGATGTTCTTCTGGATCTCGTCGCTGCCGCCGGCGATGCGGTGCGCCGGGGCGCCGAGCAGCAGCTGGCTCCACGCGAACGTGCCCCACGTGCCGTGGTCGACGGCCAGTCGCGGCCCCAGGATCCGAGTGGCGGCCGCGACGTAGAACTCCATGTCGGCGGTGCTCATCAGCTTGAGCACCGACCCGCTCTGGTCCTCGGCCGGTGCGGCCAGGCTGCGCCGGGCCGTCTCGCGCACGATCTGCTCGCGCTCCCAGGCCTCGGCGAGCAGCTCCCGCACGACCGGGTCCGCGTCGGCACCGGTCGACTCGGCCAGCGCGTACAGCCGCCGGACCGGGTCGTTCATCAGACCGTTGTGCTCGTCGCCCATCAGTGACCGCTCGCTGGTGAGCGTGGTCAGCGCGATCGGCCAGCCACCGTCGACCTCGCCGATCCGCTGTGCGTCCGGCACGGCGACGTCGTCGAGGAACACCTCGTTGAAGTGCTCGGCGCCGGTGATCTGCCGCAGCGGTCGCACGTCGACGCCGGGGGCGTCCATGTCGACCAGGAACGCGGTGATGCCGCGGTGCCGGTCGGCCGGATCACCGGTGCGGGCCAGGAGCTCACCGAGCTGGGCGAGGTGGGCGTAGGACGACCAGACCTTCTGGCCGTTCACCACCCACCCGTCGCCGGCGCGGCGGGCGGAGGTCCGCAGGCTGGCCAGGTCGGAGCCCGCACCGGGCTCGGAGAACAGCTGGCAGCAGATGATGTCGCCGCGCCAGATCCCGGGCAGGTACGCGGCCCGCTGTTCTTCGGTGCCGTGGGCGAGGATCGCCGGCCCGACGATGTCGTGGCCGACCATGAAGCAGGCGGTGTTGGGCACGTCGTACTCGCGGAGCACCGCGTGCACGCGGTTGCGGTGCGCCTCGGTCAGCCCGCGGCCGCCGTATTCGACCGGGCCGTCGATCCAGGCGAGGCCGGCGGCGAAGAGGTCCCGCTGCCAGGTCTGGGCGGCCTCGACCTCCGCCAGCTCGGCATCGCCGCGGCGCAGGCCGACGCCCATCACGTCGTCGGGGCCCGCGCCCAGGTTGGCCGGGGCCCGGCGGGGCACGCGCGCCGCCAGGAAGGCGTGCGCCTCGGCGGCGATCTCGTCGAGGGTCGGGCCCGCGGTGGAGGTGGTCGTCATGCGACCACGCCCTCGGCGAGGCGCTCGCGCAGCACGGCCTTGTGGATCTTGCCGGTCGAGTTGCGGGGAAGCTCCTCGACCACGACCACCCGGGTCGGGATCTTGTAGCTGGCGAGCCGGCCCCGGCAGTGCTCGCGGAGTTCGGCGACCGTGAGCTCGCCGCCGCCCTTGAGCGAGACCACGGCGGTGACGACCTGCCCCCAGTGGTGGTCGGCCTCGCCCACGACCGCGATCTCCTCGACCCGGGGGTGATCGCCGATGACGTCCTCGATCTCGACCGGGTACACGTTCTCCCCACCGCGCACGATCATGTCGTCGGCCCGGCCGGCGAGGTGGAGGTAGCCCTCCCCGTCCTTCCAGGCGAGGTCCCCGGCCCGGAACCAGCCGTCGCGCACCACGCGGGCGGTCAGGTCCGGGCGGCCGAGGTAACCGCTCATGACGGTGTCGCCGCGGCTCGCGATCTCGCCGATCTCCCCGTCGGGGACTTCCTTGCCGTCGGGGTCGAGCAGCCGCACGTCACAGCCGTACGCCGGCTTCCCGATCGCCCCCAGCAGCCACTCGTCACCCGCCAGCGCACGGCGGTGGTCCTCGGGCCGCAGCACCAGTTGCCCGCCGGCTTCGGTGCCGGCACCGAAGCCGTTGTGCAGGTCGCAGCCGAAGACCTCGACCATCTCCCGGATCACCGAGGTCGGCATCGGGGCACCGCCGTACATGATCGACCGCAGCATCGGGTAGTCGGTTCCGCGGACCCGCGGGTCCCCGAGCAGCTGGATGATCATGCTCGGTACGAGCATCGCCTGCCGGACCCGTCCGGACTGCAGCCAGCGCAGGCCGAGTTCGAGGTCCCACTGCGGCAGCACCACCGAGCCGGCGCCGCGGGAGACGCCGTACATGACGTGGCCGATGCCGCCGGCGTGGAAGAGCGGGGCGCCCGACATCAGCAGGTCGCCCGGGCGGATGCCGAGTTCGAGCACCCCGGACTGGGTGATCGCCTTGATCATCCGCTGCGACTGCATCACGCCCTTGGGCGTCCCGGTCGTACCGCTGGTGAACGAGATGCTGAGGATGTCGTCGTCGGTCGTGACCGACTCGATCTCACCGCCGTCGGCGCCGCTGGCAAGGAACTCCTCGAACGTCGGGAGGCCGCCCGCCGAGGTGTCGAAGGTGATCCGGGCGCGGACATGGGCGCCGGCCTCGGGGAAGCAGCCGGCGATGATCTCCTCGTAGCGACCGCTGAGGAAGACGACCCTGGCCTGGCTCGCCGCCAGCACCGTGCGCACCTCGGCGGGAGCGAGGCGGAAGTTCAACGCCACGTAGGTGGCGCCGAGCTTCATGCACGCGAGGATCACCTCGACGTACGCACAGGAGTCAGTGGCCATGATCGCGACCCGGTCGCCGCGGCCGACGCCCTGCGCCCGAAGCGCCCGCCCGAGGCGGGTCACCCGGCCATCGACCTGGCCGAAGGTGAGGACGTCGCCCTCGGCGGAGACCAGGCACTCGGCGTCCGGGGTGAACCGGGCGTTCAGCGTCACCCAGTCACCCGGGGCCAGTCCCGACAGCTGCATCTCGCGGCGCCTCCCTCGATGCACGAGCCCTCGTCGCGCTGTCCTGAATTAATTCAGGAAACCGCGCGATACGCAAGGGTGATCACACCCCCGGATCGGGCCTGGTGAGCCCAGGACTCGATCACCAGTCGAGTCCGTGTGGCTGATTTACTGTTCTGACAACTCATCAGTTAGACTGCAACGACAGCCCCCGTCGCGCTCGATTCCGCGGGCGGACCAGAGGAACCGGCACGAGGACGACGGAGACGACGATGACCAGCGAGGTGAACGGCCTGGACGTCGAGGCGCAGGACTCGCCGCGCCTGCAACGGCTGATCAAAGCCGCCGAGGACATCAAGCTGGCCGTCCGGCGCCAGGACGGCCGAGAGACCCCGGTCGGCGAACGGGCGATGCGAACCCGCCGCAAGCTGCTCGACGCGGCCGCCCGCCTCTTCACCGAGCGCGGCTACCTCAACACCTCGCTCAACGACGTCGCCCAGGAGGCGGGCGTGAGCCTGCCGACGATCTACCAGTACTTCGCCGACCGCAACGACATCGTGGCCACCCTGGCGGCCGACCACGCGCTCGGCATGCTCCGGGCGGGAGCCGACGACTGGGAGCCCACCTCGGGGCGGCTCGGGCTCCGGCGGGCGATCGCGGCACTGGTCACGCTCTACGCCGAGAGCAGCCCGTTCTTCTCGCTCTGGGAGGTGGCCAGCCACGTCGACGAGCGCCTGGCCGACCTCCGGCGCGACTTCGAGGACCAGTTCCGGAGCGGCTACGCCCGCAAGATACGCCGGGGCATCGAGCTCGGCGTGATCCGCTCCGACCTCGACCCGGTCGAGGTGGCGCGCGCGATGAACCTGATGGTGCAGTCGTACTGCCACGACGCCTTCGTCGTCGACGCACGCCGCGGCGACCCGCCCCCCAAGCCCGACGACGTCATCGACCTGCTGACCGCGCTGTGGGCCGACGCGATCATGCTCCGGGAGCACTCCGCCATCATCCCCGGCACCGGCCGCTGAGCAGCCGTGGCCGGGCCGCGCCACCGGCCGCCGCAGCTGCCCGGTGTTCTGCCGATGGCCGCGAATCACCCGGTCAGCAGGTGTGCCGGCCCCGGTCAGGGCCGCTGTGCGGACCGGAGCACGGTCTCCGTGTCTTCGAGGGCGGCCAGGGTCCCGGCGAGGTCGGCACGCTCGGTTGCGGAGAGGGCGAGCGCGCGGGCCCGGGCGAGGGCGTCGCGGGCGGCGGCGGGATCCTCGGCGCGGAGGGCGAGTTCGGCGCGGTAAGCCAGCGCTTCGAGGAGTTCGGTCGCCGTCGCGGTGTCCTTGTCCCGCTCCAGGGCCGCGTCCAGGATCTGGGCCGCCCGTACGTGCTTGCCGTGGGAGTCGCCCATCACGACCGCCCTGTGCAGCGTCGTGGTGAGCCTGCCGGCGGCCACCTCCTCGGGCGCGGGTCTGGCGGCCATGATCCTGATCCAGTTGCCGCCGGGGTCGACAACGGTGAATCCGGAATGGTTCGCGGCGTTCTTGCGCTTGCGGGGCCGGGTCATCCGGGGGATCCCGGAGACCAGGAGTTTGCCGTGGACCTCGCGCATGCCCGCGGCGAACGCCGCGAAGAGCTCCCCGGTGTCGGGCACGATGACCAGGCAGCTGCCGTAGGAGTCCGCGGGGTCGAAGTCCGGCATGCCGAAGAAGTCGAGCTGGATGTCTTCGCGTTCGAGTGACACGTACGGGTTCGGACGAACCTGGTAGTAGGTCCGGGTGAAGCCCAGCATGGTGTAGAACTCGACGATCTCGTCGATGGACCGGCAGGGAAGCAGCGGCACGGTGATCTCGTTGGCCATGGGTCTCTCCGTTCCGATGAAAGCGGGCCGTTGCGCCGCCCGGCTCGGGGACGCGGCAGAGCGGGCCGCTACCGGGTGGGGTCGGGGTCCTCGCCGGCCATGGTGAACGCGCCCTCCTCCAGGCGGCGGATCAGCCGGTGGGTCCATTGGGCGCCGGTGTCGGCGGTGGTCAGCCACAGGGACAGGACCTCGCCCACCGGCCCCCAGTCGTCCAGATCGGTGCCCGCGGGCAGGTACGAGGTGATGCCGGCGCGCCACTCGTGCATCGCGCGGGCTCGCTCGCGCAGCATCTGCAGGGCATGCTCCCGGGGAAGGTCCTCGATCAGGCCAACGGCGGCGCCCAGCACATCCAGGCTCGGCTCGCGGTCGGCGAGGGCCCGGCTCAGCAAGGTGAAGTACTCCCGCTCCCCCTTGTCGGTCAGCTCGTACTCGATCCGCGGTGGGCCCCCGGCTTTCGAGGGGGCCGTCTCGTGCGCCACCAGCAGGCCCTGGCCGGCCATGCTCTTGAGCGCGTGGTACACCGAGCCCGACGTGGCGGTGGACCACTCGTGCGCACCCCACGACTCCAGATCCGCGCGGACCTGGTAGCCGTGCGCGCGCCCGCGCCCGCGCAGCGCTCCCAGGACCAGTAGCCGTACCGACTTCATCGAACTCCCCGGACTTCAATTAGCCAAATTTGGCTAGCTTCGCAAGGAGCGTACCGCCGATCTCCTCACTAGCCAAATTTGCCTAGCAGGCAAGGCAGGTAGGCGCCCGGGTCGAACGCTGGCGGGAGGCCGCTGGCGCAGGCTGCCCACGGCGGGGAGTGCCGCCGTGGGCACCGCGCCGGAAGCGGCCCGGGGCGGTGCCCGGCTGCGGGCCGGGAGGCCCGCCCGCCTCAGCGGGTGAGGATGGAGACCCCCGCGGTGCCGGGGGCGCCGTACAGCTGGGCGTAGCCCACCCGGGGCTGTCCGGGCACCTGCCGCTCTCCGGCCTGCCCGCGCAACTGGAGCACCAGTTCGTGGACCTGGCGCAGTCCCGACGCGCCGATCGGCTCACCGTTGGCGATCAACCCGCCGTCGGTGTTGACGGGGAGCCGCCCGCCGATCTCCGTGGCGCCCTCGGCGAGCAGCTTCTCCTGGTCGCCGTCGGCACAGAAGCCGTTCTCGGCCATGTGGATGATCTCGGCTCCGGCGTCGGTGTCCTGCAACTGGATGACGTCGACGTCCTCCGGGCCGATGCCGGCGGCCTCGTAGGCGGCGCGCGAGGCGTACACCGTGGGCGCCTCCGCCTGCTCGACCGCCGCCCACGAGGCGTGCACCTCGTGCGCGCCGTAGGACCGCGTGCGCAGCGTCGTCGCCCGCAGGTAGACCGGCGCGGAGGTGTACCGGTGCGCGAGGTCGGCCCGGCACAGCACGACCGCCGCCGCACCCTCGTCCGGGCTGCAGAACATGTAGTTCGTCAGCGGGTAGTTGAGCATGCGCGAGCCGAGGATGGCCTCCTCCGACAGCGGCTTGCGGCGGAAGGCGTTGGGGTTGATCACGCCGTTGCGGTAGTTCTTCGCCGCGACCCGGGCCAGCGTCCGGTGCGAGATCCCGTGGTCGTGCATGTAACGGTTGATCTTCATGCCGAAGAACTTGGTGGTCAGGAAGTGACCGATCTCCCCGTACCAGGGCGGCGCGCCGTAGTGCACGGGGTCGGCCGTGAACGCGCCCGGGTCGTGCTTGTCCATGCCCACCGCGACCCCGATGTCGTACTTGCCGGACCGGATGCCGTCGGCGGTCAGCTCCAGCGCGGTCGCCGCGGTCGCGCAGCCGTTGTAAACGTCCATGAAGGGGATGCCGGTCAGCCCGAGCAGCCCGACGACCGCGTCCGGGTTGTCGACCTCGCGGCTGCCGCCGAACGCGAACTGCACCTGCTTCCATTCGATGCCGGCGTCGGCAAGGGCTCCGCGCACCGCCTCCGCGCCCATCTCGATGGCGGACTTCGCGCCGAAGCGCCCGAACGGGTGAATGCCGACTCCGATGATCGCCACGTTGTCCATGCGGGGCTCCTAGCTCAGCGGCCTGAAGGCGTACGACATCACTTCCGTGCCGTCCTCTTCGGCCCGGAAGGGGAAGACCACCAGTTCCAGCTCCATGCCGAAACTGATCTCGGCCGGGTCGCTCACCGTCAGCCGGCCCTCGACCCGCACCTCGTCCCCGAGCTGCACCAGGCCGATGGCGAAGGGGCGGAACGTCTCCTGTGTCTCGCCGCTCGCGTAGGGCTCCTTGGGCAAAAACTCCTGGGTGGTCCAGGTCCACAGGGTGCCCGTGCGCGGCAGCAGCACCTGCTCCATGCCGAGGTCGCCGCAGCGCGGGCACGACGACTGCATCGGGAACGTCGTCGTCCCGCACCGCCCGCACCGGCCGCCGATCAGCTGCGGTCGCTCGCTGGGCCAGGTGAAGACGTCGGGAGCGAAGGGGATCTGCGACAAGCGACCGCTCCTAGCGTGCGGGCCGGTCGGCCAGGCCGCCGGCCGTGATGAACCGGCAGGGCAACCGACGGCCACGTGGCCCTCGGGGGACGGACATCCTGTGCTCCTCGTGGCGACCCGGCAGAGGCGGACCGAGCCTCGGCAGGCCGCGGTGTGGCAGGGCCGGCTTCCGGTCACAGTAGTGTTCCCCCGAGCATGGAAGCAATATCGACATCGAAATCAATTATTGAGACCCTCGCCGCACGCCCGCAGGGCCTACGCTGTGGCAGGGCCGGCGACCTGCGGAACCGTCGCCCGCCGTGCACCGCCAGAAAGGATCACTTTTGCCTGAACGGACCGACCGCAGGGCCGCCCTCCCCAACGCCGGCCGAGGCCGGCGCGGCGACGAGGAAACCGACAGGCGCCGCGGCACCGGGCGCACCGTCCGCGGGCGCGAGACCCGGCGCCGGCTCCTTGAGGGCGCCAAGGCGGTATTCGAACGCGACGGCTTCCTGCACGCCCGCATCGCCGACATCTGCGATGCCGCGGGCATCTCCCACGGCTCCTTCTACACCTACTTCGTCTCCAAGGAGGAGATCTTCACCGAGATCGTCGACTCGGTCGAGCTCACCCTGCTCACCCTGGAGCCCGCCCCCGCAGACGCCGACCCGATCGAACGCATCCGCGCGGCGAACGAGCACTACCTGCTGGCCTACGGGGCCAACGCCAAGATCATGCGGGTCATCCACCAGGTCTCCACCATCGACGCCACGGTCCGCGAGACCCGGATGCAACGCCAGGACGCCTTCGCCCGGGCCATCGAGCGCCGCATCCGCCAGCTCCAGGAGGGCGGTTTCGCCGACCCCGCGATCGACCCCGCCTACGCCGCCCAGGCGCTCGGCGGCATGGTCGCCCACTTCGCCGACTACCTCTTCAACACCGACAACACCTTCGGCTTCGACCTCGCCACCGCGACCGACCAGCTCACCCACATCTGGACGAACGCGCTCGGCATGCGCGGCCCCACCACGGACCAGGCACCCGCGCGCGACTGATCGACCAGGTAGCCGGGCCCGGACCGCGCCGTCAGCCGGCGGTGAACGCGCCGGCCACCGCGGAGAAGCGGTGCAGGGTATCGACCGGAGCGAAGTCGGCGAACCAGACGTAGAACCGGTCGACGCCCTCGGCATGGCGGCGGGCGAAGTGGTCGGCCAGTTCCGGAGCGGTTCCCACCACGAGGCTCTCGCCCATCTTCGTCGCGCCGAACCGCCGCCGGGCCAGGGCGGTCACCTCCGCACGCCGGTCCTCGTCGGGGACGAGCGCGACCATGACCTGCATCGACACGCGTGCCTCGCCCGCCTGGTCCCGGAGGGCGCCGAGCCGGTCGAGGGCCTGGACCGGTACGTTCCACCAGTCGGCATGGGCCCTGACCAGGGCGAGGGTCCGCGCCCCGGCTCCGCCGATCGTGATCGGGATCCGCCGGGTCGGTACGGGTCTCTGCCGGGCCCCGGTCAGCGTGAAGTGCTCGCCGTGGTGGTCGATCTCCTCGCCGCTCCAAAGACTACGCATGATCTTGATCGACTCGCCGAGCCGCCCGACGCGCCCGGCCGGCTCGGCGGCCGGAAACCCGAAGACCTCCATCTCGGCGGGGACGGACCCCCACCCGATGCCGAGCTCGAACCGGCCCCCCGAAGCGTGGTCGAGCGAAGTCACCTGGCGGGCGAGCACGGCGGGATGGCGGAACGCGTCGCAGAGCACCAGGTGCCCGACGGTGAGCGTGGTGGTGTGGGCGAGCACCCAGCCCGCCATCGTCATCGCGTCCCACATGTCGTGTTCGAAGGCGAGGGGCGGAGCGAGGTGGTCCATGAACGCCATGCCCTCGAACCCGGCGTCCTCGGCCGCACGCGCGCGCTCCACGATCGCCCCGTGGGACATCCGCATCTGGGGCAGGAACAGATGGAAGGACGGGTTCACCGGCTGACCCCCACCGCACGCTCGGATGACCATGAACAGAGCGCGATCGTAACATCGAGATCAAAGTCGATTCACCGCCCCGGTACCGAAGGCGGCGGCGTGCATCGAGGGCATGGCCGGACCGCGGCAACCGATCGGCAACCGGACGGGCTTAGCGTTCGGGTCTCGTCGATCGGGGGTGCCCATGAAGATGCTGGCAAGATGCGCGATGGCCGCGAGCATGGCGCTCGTCGTGGGGGTCGGTGCCGCGGCGCCGGCGGCGGCGTTGCCGCCCGGGGGTACGGGCGGTCCGGGGGAACCCGCGGAGCCGGTGGAGCCGGTGGAGCGGCCGGTGGTCACCGAGGAGACCAAACGCCTCCTGGTGGGGACGGGCGGGATCGTCGCGCCGCCCGGCCAGCTCTATGACGAGCCGTTCCCCGACGCGCCCACCGCGGGGATCCGCAAGGTCGCGGCCTCCCTGCAAGTGAAGATCAAGAGCGTCTCGACGCTGGTGACGGTGCCGGCGGGGCTGAACGTCGGCGCGACGAAGATCAGCGTCCGCTACTCGACGCCCGCCGGATCGCAGTGGGTCGAGCAGGACTACGTCAACGGCACCGGCAACCGGTTCCTCCACCACTATCCGGCCGGCGACGGGGTGAAACGCGCGAACGGGCTCGGCATCAGGATCCAGCAGGGGGCGGACGTCTACTTCATCCCCTGGGAGATCCCCGTCGAGCCGCTGTACGACGTCACCTACGGGCCGCTGCGCTTCCACGAACTGGACTTCTGTGACCTGGTCTCCACGGCCGACCCGATCATCGGCTTCCGAAGGCCCGGGATCGGCTTCACCGTCGTGGAGGCGGACATGGACGGCTCCACGGCCGATGTACCGGAGTTCGCGGGAACGGTCACCGAGGTCGGCAGTTCCCGAGGCCTGATCACTCACGAGGTGGGCTGGCTGGAGAACGATGACCCGCCGTGGTGGTTGCCCCTGGGCAACGATTTCAGGGAGCCGTTCTTCCTCGACGTTCTCGCGAAGGGCCCTGCGCTGCTGCCCGGCACGTCCCGGCGCGTCACCTTCCAGAAGACGAGCCAGGACGAGGAGTGCACCGCGTTCTTCGCCTACGACATCACCTACAAGCTGCGGACCTACCCGTACCTGTGAGCCGAGCCGTCGTCTCCCGCGCCGCACCCCCGGAGACGGCGGTGTTCACAATCCGCCGCGTTCGATGAGCTGGCGGACGATCACATTGCGCTGGACCTCGTTGGTGCCCTCTCCAACGATCATCAAGGGGGCGTCGCGGAAGTAGCGTTCCACGTCGAACTCGGTGGAGTAGCCGTAGCCGCCGTGGATGCGGATGGCGTCGAGGGTGATCCGCATGGCGGTTTCGGAGGCGAAGAGCTTGGCCATCCCCGCCTCCAGGTCCACACGGTGGCCGGCGTCGGCCTCGCGGGCGGCGTGCAGCGTGAGCTGGCGCGCCGCCGAGAGCGAGGTGGCCATGTCCGCGAGGTAGTTGCCGATCGACTGGTGCCGCCAGATGGCCTTGCCGAACGACTCACGTTCCTGGGCGTACGCCAGCGAGTCCTCCAGGGCGGCCCGGGCGACGCCGAGCGCGCGGGCGGCGACCTGGAGCCGCCCGGTCTCCAGACCCTTCATCATCTGCGCGAACCCCGCGCCGGGTACACCGCCCAGCACGGCTTCGGCGGGGACCCGGTAGTCCTCGAAGGACAGCTCGCAGCTCTCGACACCCTTGTAGCCGAGTTTGGGGAGATCCCGGGAGATCGTCAGACCGGGGCCGTGCTCGACGAGGAGGATGGAGACGCCCTTGTGCGCGGGCGTCGCATCGGGATCGGTCTTGCACATCAGGGCGATCAGCCCGGAACGCCGGGCGTTCGTGATCCACGTCTTCGAGCCGTTGATCACGTAGTCCCCGGCGTCCTTGCGGGCGACGGTGCGCATGGCCTGCAGGTCGGAGCCCCCGCCGGGTTCCGTCAGGGCCATGGTCGCCCGGATCTCGCCCGTGGCCATCCGCGGGAGGTAACGGCGCCGCTGCTCCTCGGTCCCGAAGCGGTGCAGGAGCTTGGCCACCACGGTGTGACCGCCCATCGCCCCGGCCAGGCTCATCCAGCCGCGGGCGAGCTCCTCGGTGACGAGCACGTAGCAGGGCATGGAGACGGGAGTGCCGCCGTACTCCTCCGGGACGGCGAGCCCGAAGACACCGAGTTCCTTCATCTGCTCGATCAGCGCCCGCGGGTAGGTGTCGGCGTGCTCGAGTTCCCGGGCGACCGGCCTGACCTCCCTGTCGACGAAGTCGCGCACCGTGCCGACGATGATCTGCTCGTCCTCGGGCAGCAGGTCCATGTCGCCCATACCGTCGCGCTCCTTGCCGGGTGGTGATGACGTGTTCGGCTTCCAGGTGGCCGGTGGAATGGATTCAAGGCGCACACACCCGACGACCGCGCTCCACGCTAGTGGGACACCAGGCTGTCCGGGCTACGGGGTGGACCCGTCTTCGCCTTTCGCGGCGAGGGCGAGCAGCCGGTATTCCCCCCGCCGCCCAGCACCACCGGGGACCATCCCCGCGTGCGCGGGGAGCAGAGGCCCGAAGCGGAGATGAGGGGATTCGAACCCCTGCCCTCTCAATGCGAGCAAGGTGAGCAGTTCAGGGGCCAGGGAGGGGGCCACACTAGATACGGAAGGGGGCCACCATGAGCGGCACCGCCGAGCGACGCCGCGAGTTCGGCGCCTACCTCGCCGGTTTGCGGCGGCGCTCCGGCCGCTCGCAGCGGCAGTTCGCCGCCGCGCTGTGCGCCGTGTCGGGCGCCCAGTCGATCACATGGAACGAGGTCTCCCGGTGGGAGCGCGGGGAGCGCATCCCGGACGTGTGGCTGCCCACCTTCGCCCAGGTACTCGGGGTGCCGCTGCGTGAGCTGGAGCAGGCCGCCGCGTACGCCCGGAGGGACGCTCAGGCCGCCCTGCCCGGGGTCGCGGCCACCCTCGCGGACCTGCTACCCAACGGGGATGCTCTGGAGCCCTTAGCGACCCCCTTCGGCCGTCGGATCGGCGCCACCACCGTGGACGGTCTGAGGGACATACCTTCAGAATCCTCGGAAGATACCGTCTTCGTCAACAGCGTTGACGAACTCGTGAAAATCCATGTTGGCGAGCGAGAGGTTATTCTCAATCGACCAGAATTCGGCGGCAATGACACGGACCTCTCCTCGGGGTTCCGCCAAGAGGTCAATGACAAGCAACAGCATTTCGGGAGAGTCGATGGTGGTCTTGTCCACCACCGCGATGAACCGACGCTGATACTCTTCCGGGAGCAGCGTGAGTATCTGATCCGTCGTGAGATCTCGGTAGGCAGGATCGTCAAGAACGCCCACAGAGGCCACGAAGCCATCCTCGTTGGGTGTACCGATGGCCACGCATACGGCCTCCCATACTCCCTGGTCAGAGAAGTCGGTGCGGAGCAGTAGCACGGCTTCAGCCCTCCTTCACGGCTGCGTCACTGCCTCTGTCTGACGATCGGGCCGCTGAGGGCAGCGGCGGCCAGCTCGGAACCACACCGATCCTGCCACTCTGCTGAACTCGATCCAGACCGGATGTCCTTCACCAGATCACTGAACGTTATCCGCCGGCAGACTACAGGCCAGGCGGCTTTTTCCCCCTCAAACATTGACTTTGACGCTCACTGAAACGATCGAGGAGATCTATGAGCGACCGAACCGCCGACGCCGTGAACGCACCTGCCCCCGCGTCGTAAAACGCGGCCGCCACAACAGCTATCCGGTCAAGCGCCCCCACCACAAAACCATCCGGCACACCGAACCGCCACAAATAAAGATCATGAACCCTGCGGCTTAATTCACGGGCATTGCCTCCTGCCCTGTCACCGTCGGCCCTGGCCAGGGGCACGGTGACGTACTCGGGTGGAGCCGGAACCCGCGGGCGGACGATCCGCTTGTAACAGACTCCATTCCCGCGAATACTCATCAGCGACGACCAACGGATCGACGAAGAACTCCACACGCTGATGAGCCTCGAGCTCCTCGGCAATGAGCGGGCGGTCATCGGTCATCGGCTCCCAGATCGGTAAGTCGTCTCAGTCATACCTACCTCATGACACTCAATCCGGTTCCGATGTAGGTCCTGCCCCGAAGCGGGCGGCTCCAACGAAACCCGTCAAGCGCCCGCATCGCAGCGGGCCCTTTCCGGGTGCCCCGAGAGACGTTTCACACACGGGCGTGGTCGACCCGCCCAGCCCAGTCGACCCGGTGGTCGAACCTCCAATCGAGGGATCCGATCCCGCCCTTGGCTGCCCTCCAGAGAAAGTACGGGGTGAGGAGCCGTACGACCAGTCGGGCAAGCCGTTCGTCGCCGCCCCACGATGCCCAGGTACCGGGCTTTCGGTGCGTCCGGGTCGATGATCTGCCGGGTCCGCGAGTGGATGCCGTCGGCTCCGATCATGACGTCCGCGTCAAGCCGATGTCTTCGCCCAAGTGATGAAGACGAGGGTGACCGTACCGACTGGGCGCGGTGGACCCATTCGGCGCGGTTCGGTGCCGACGGGTCAGGCCTCCTCATCTGACGACGGGCCGGTGTGGCCGCCATAGGTGGCGATCTTGTATTCGGTCGCCGCCAGCGACAGGGTCAGCTCCTTGAGCTGTCGGCGGATCGTGTCGCGGTGTTCGAGCAGCAGGTCAAGGCGCTCGGGGACGGTGTCGTCGCCCTTGTCGGCCAGCCGCATGTAGTGCTGAAGGTCGCGCATGGCCATCCCGGACAGCCGCATGCGGGTCAGGAATACCAGTCTCCGTACCGCCTTCGCGTCGTAGCTGCGGTGGCCGCTGGCGTCGCGGGCCACCTCGACCAGCCCGATCCGCTCGTAGTAGCGCAGCGTGTGCGGCGACATGTCGAGCAGGTCGGCGACCTCCGTGATGGTCATGGGGGCGGTGGCGGCGCTGACGTCGACGAGGCGGTGGATTACCTCGACCGACATCGGGCCGTCGACCTCGTCGAGGGCAGCGAGCGCCTTCGACATCAGATCGTCCGTGGCCATGGCGACACTCTAGATCGGCCGGGCGGATGCGGTAACGCCGGGGAAGTCGGCGGCACGCGCGGCAGGGGCCCAGCGTTCGAGCTCCTCCAGGTTCTGCCGGTAGGACCTTCCGATGCGCTCGACCGCCTCACGCCCGAGCGGAAGGCGCAGCGGCAGCTCGTCACCGGCGACCAGGTTCACGATGATCTCCGCGGCCCGTACTGGATCGCCCTCCTGAATCCCGTCGGCGCTCGCCATGTCGTTGCGGACGGCCTCCAGCAGCCCGGTGTACGCGGCGCTGGCGTCGGCGAACCCGAGCACGTCGGGCGCGTTGAACGAGGTGCGGAACCGGCTCGGCTCGACGATCATCACCCGGACCCCGAACGGCGCGACCTCGCTGGCCAGCGCCTCCGACCAACCTTCGAGCGCAAACTTGCCGGCCGAGTACGCGCCGACACCGGGGAAGGAGGTGCGCCCACCCTGGCTGCTCATCTGCACGATCGTGCCCGACCCCTGCTCACGAAAGTACGGCAGGACGGCCCGCACGAGCGCCGCCGGACCCAGCAGGTGCAGTTCCAAAGACGCGCGAAGCTCCTCCTCGCCGATCTCCTCGGCCGCGCCGATGACCCCGCGGCCGGCGTTGTTCACCAGCACGTCCACCCGATCGAACCGGTCGACCGCCGACCGTACGATGTCCCCGGCGCGCCCGGTGTCACGCACGTCGAGCTCGGCGACCAGCACCTGGTCGCGGTGGGCGTCTGCGAGGTCGGCCACCGACCCGGGCCGCCGCACGGCCAGCACCACGTTGTCGCCCCGCCCGACCGCGCACTCGGCGATGGCACGGCCGAAGCCCGCCGACGCGCCGGTGATGATCCATGTCCGCTGAGTCCCTGGTTGAGATGTCATGCCAACGACGCTAGGAGTTCGAGCGCGCTCGAACGCAAGCGCGGCGTCCGCCGCTGCTCGTCGACGATCAGCCTGCCGATGCGTTCACCGCCCCCGGCCAGCCTGCCGAGCCGTACGTCGTCCCTTGCTCCCGAACCCAAGGACCGGATACGCCCACCACGGACCAAAGCCGCCCTCGGTTCACTGAGGATCCTTCAGTTCGCCGCAAGCCCTGGGATTTCCAGACCCCCGCCAGGGTCCGTGAAACCGGGGGAACATCACCACTGGCACGCCTCGCTGGAGGCCCGGGCGGCGATCAACGCCCACTCCCCCATCCCGTCCTGGAGGAACTCCTCCAGGCCCGGACAAGGAAAAAGGGAGACGATTCCAAGATCGTCTCCCGAAATTCTCCCAGGAGAGGTTTTTCACCTCTCCGAGCGAGGCCCTAAAGTAGGCCTGACCTGCGTCGGGACGGCGGGATTTGAACCCACGACCCCTTGACCCCCAGCTACCCGCAAGCTCGACCACCCCCTGTTCAGCCCAACGTCAGCGCCCCTCCCCCGTCTACCGGCGTCCACCTGCGTACAGCGCTAGCCGCTGCTGTAGCTGTACCGGACGGCTGTACTTCCCTGAGGCAAGACGTCGCCCCGGCGACCGGGACGACCGGCATAGAGAGGGTAGTTTGCGAAGCATGACAGGCCACACCGCGCCGGCGAAGTCCTCCCACGAAGACGTGTTCACGCCTGCCGACACCGCCCTGACCCTCGAACGGGCTTGCGCGCTTGCGGGTTTGGACGCTGAGGGCGCCCAGCTCATGCGCTTGGGCTCCAACGCTGTCTACCGGTTGGCGGCTCCCGTCGTCGCTCGCATCTCCCGAACGGGGGCCAACGTTCAGGAGGCCCATCGGGCAATCGGCGTAGCCCGCTGGCTGGAATCTGTCAGCTACCCGGCGGTGCGCGCACTTTCTCTCGATCAGCCGGTTATCGTTGACGACCGGTGCGTGACTTTCTGGGAAGCGCTCTCTGACAACGGAGACGAATACGCTTCAGTCCGCGAGACAGCCGAAGTCCTCGCACAGCTTCACGCGCTTACTCTTCCCCCCAACCTAGAACTCCCCCCACTGTCGCCATTTGAAAAAGCAGATCGCCGTATTCAGTCGAGTACCAAGCTTAGCCCTGCCGACCGTGACTTCCTGACGGAAAAGCTCACTGAACTCAAGGCTAGTTATTCCGCCCTGAGTTTCTCTCTCCCCCAAGGTGCTATCCACGGAGATGCGAACGTTGGCAACGTACTCCGCGACCGACACGGCAAGGCCACCCTTATCGACCTGGATGGCTTCACTGTCGGCCCCCGAGAGTGGGATCTAGCCCTTACCGCGATTTACTACGATAGATTTGGTTGGCACACTCGTGAGGAATATGAGACCTTCACCGAGGTCTATGGATTCGACATCATGAAGTGGACTGGCTACCCAGTCATGCGTGATGTTCGAGAATTTCTCATGGTGACTTGGATTAGCCAGAAGTCAGGCGAGAGTGAACAGACTGCCACAGAGGCAAGGAAGCGGATTTCGGCGCTTCGTACAGGTGCAAGCCGAAAAGATTGGCACCCTTACTAGCCTTCTGATCAATCAAGGCGTCGAAGCAATCCGCCATAGACGTGATACTTCCGCCTGTTCACGGAAGTCACTTACGACTGCTGTATGCCCGATACCGGCGAGGCGCTGACGAAACTCACGAAGGTAGCTCACACATCGCGCCGACCGGAGCTGCTCCCCCAAGGTCAGGGCATCAAGAGCGACGCTACAGGCTCGCTCCACCTCGCCGGCCCCCAGATGGGCATCCGCAAGGACCATAGTCGCAAAGAAGTCACTGCGCAGATACACGCCATCATCGATGGTGCCCAAGCATTGATTCGCGTAGAGAGACGCATCTACCGACCGGCCGAGGTCACGGAAACAGTGCCCGAACTCTGCAGACAGTTCGGCGTCATCGAAGTAGCGAATCCACTCGGGGTCATTTTCGGTATTTCGCCGCTCAAATGCTCGCACCGCCTCAGACAAGGCAAGGTCGCATGCACGAGCGTCCCCGAGTCGAGCAAGCGCGCGAGCCTCCATCGCGTAGAAGTGCGCAGATAGGGTAGGTGTCGCGACTCCCTGAGTGCCACTACGCGCAGCACGCGCAAGGTTCGCCGCATCCTGAAATCGCCCCACGAATGTCGCTTGATGACTCATGGCGTCGAGAATGCTTGCGGCCAACAAGCGATCATCTCCAGCTTGAGCGAGACTCAAAGCCTGGATGAAATATCGCTGAGCCAGTCCATGCAAGGCACTGTCATACGACATCCACGCCGCAAGTAGCGTTGCTTCCGCCACCGCCGAAAAAAGCGCCTTACGTACCGGTTCCGCGTGCTGTCCGCGCAGCATTCGCTCACCATCAGAGGCCAAGTACTGAATAAGCGACTGGCGAGCATGACCACCGCCAAAGCGATTATCAAGCTGAACGAACATGTCAGCCGTTGCCCGGAAGCGCTCAACGTCAGAAATCCCGATCTTCGGCCCAACCGTCCGCCGATTAGCAAACGGGACATCGGGATTGATGAGCCAACGCAACGTGGCCTGATTCCATGCGTCTGGATCGACTTGCCCCTTAACAAGAAGAGTGGCGCCGTCTAGATCTGCATGCCAGAGGTGGGCAAGACTTTCCGCACCGGTATCAAGCGTCTCGGGATAGGTCATGCCGAGGTCAGCCGGCAATACGTTTGCAGCGGTGGCCATGCCGATTTCCGCCAGCGTTACCGGTCGGCCCAACTTCCGCCCAAGCGCCGCAGCGATGAACGTCGGAGTCTTACCACGTGGCTTCATGCCCTCAAGCCAACGAGCCACATAGGTGTGATCGCATCGGGTCAAGGGCTGTCCAGCACTCCGCGACTCGTCCATGTCGGCGCGCGCGAACGCCTTATGCGAGGTGAAACCAGCCTGCGCCATCAGACGAGCAAGACGATCGTTCGGGGCTCTGGCCGTCATACCCCCATCCCGAGTGCACATCTGCGCCCCCCTGTGCGCCCTGTCGTGCGCTCTGGGAGGTCAAGCAAGCTAGGTCGTGTCCAAAGGTAACGAGCACCCCGCCCCAGAGTCGACCGGCTGAAAGGAGGTTCTGCGGATGAACGCCCACCTACTGACGCAAGCGCGTTTCGATGTCCTCAACGCGCTGTCGGAGGTCTGCCAGCTCTGCGCGCAGACCTTCCAGGACCGGCGCATCCGTCCCACTGGGCTCGCTGGCTCGACCTCCCATCGACACCCGTCGCAAATGATCCTCGGAGAAACCGAGGGCACGAGAGATGGCCGCAAGCGTCGCACGCGAGCGCTGGCGATCCATCCCCTGTTGGATCTGCCGCAGCGTTGCAGGCGAGATACCCGAGCGCTCAGCCAGTTCCCGCTGAGTGATCCCACGTTCCTGCATCCGCTCGTTGACCGCCCGCGCAACGGCTGCCCAATCACCCATATCACCCTCCTGACCAGGGGCTAGGCCCTAGACCCACCGATCGAAGCGTACTCAGGTAATCGCGCTCTTGACAGCGCTACTTTTAGCGCTCATAGTTGCGCTAACGGATCCAAGGAGGTTCCGCCGATGTTTCCTCAGCCCAAGAAGTACGGCCGGTACGTGGCCGCCGCGGTGTTCGTGGTGTTCGCGATCCAGAGCCCTGAGGCCGCCGCGCTGCTGGTCAAGCAGGCCGGTGGTCTTGCTCTGGGTCTGGCCGAGTCGCTCGGGACGTTCGTGGAGGCGTTCCAGTGACCGCCCGCGGTTCCGGCACCCAAGGGAGTGCCGTGGGGCGCTGGGTGCCGGGACCGCTTCCCGTGTCGATCGATGTGGAGGAAGACGTGTTCATCCCCCTGCCCCTGGTTCTGGATGCGGTCGTGGTGCCGCTGCGGGACTTGCGTGATGACCTGCTTGAGGGTGCGCAATGCCGGTTTGACCCGGATCTGCACACTGGGCCGGACGAATTCGCCGACGAGTCGCCCGAGGAGTGCGCGGCCCGTGAGGACGTGGCCCGTGAGGTGTGCGCGGCCTGCCCGCTGCGTCTTGAGTGCCTGGAATTCGCGCTGCGCGTCCTGCCCGAGTGCGGCATCTGGGCCGGTCTGACCGCTGACCAGATCGCCGCCCTGGCCGATGACCTGCCCGAGGGGCTGTCGCTGGGTGAGGTGGCGTGATGAAGGTTCGCATCATCGGGACGGCCGAGGAACTGCCCACCGCCCTGGCAGCGCTGGGACGGACGTTCACGGTGCTGGAGACCTCCCGCCCCTACCCGCGCCGCGGTGACAGCCAACTGTGCTCGGTGTACCTGGAAGTCCGCCTGACCCCCGACCGCCCGGAGGACCTGAGCGGGGGTGCGACGCCGTGACCGCCCGCGCATGGGTGCGCTTTGCCACCTGGTGGTTGCTGGTGGGTGCGTTCTCCATGGTCGTCCTGGCCCACCTGATCCCCTGACCCGCCCGCACCAACGAACAGGAAGGAACCCCACCGATGGCCGGCACCGACGCGAGCAAGGGCAAGTCCGCCGACTGGCCGCACGGCGAACCCAAGAGCGTCCGCGACGCCTACGACGCCAAGAACGGCACGACCGGCAAGAAGTAGCTGTGGCGCCGGGGGTGGCCTCCGACCAAGAACGGCCTGCCCCCGGTGGCCCCTCAACCCCACCAAACCCGGAAGGGAGTGATCCGCGTGAGCTGGCACGAGTGCCCCGAGTGCGGCAACGCCTACGACGACGCATCCGACGCCAACCGCTGCTGCCGGTCCTAACCCGGCCGGCTTGGGCACCGGGGGCGGCCTCCGACCAAGAACGGCCCGCCCCCGGTGGCCCCTCAACCCCAAACAGGAAAAGGGAGCACCCCCATCATGACCGACACCACCCCCACCCAGGAACACGCCCGGGCCGACTACATCACCGGGCTGCGGACGCTGGCGGACCTGTTGGAGCGCTTGCCCGAGGTCCCGCACTACGACCTTGGGTCGATCTCCTTCGCGCTGGGCGGCACCCAGGATGAGGCGTTCGAGGTCATCGACCGGGCCGCCGCCGCGCTGGCCGCGGCCGGCATCGACCACGAGTACCGCGAGTACGGCGAGCACTCCCGGGGCGTGGAGTTCCGCGCAGCCGGGGTGCGCTACGGCTTCTCCCGCCTCACCGACCAAGCGCGCGAGAAGGACAACGCGCGCCGGTCCTACGA
This sequence comes from Actinomadura craniellae, assembly GCF_003289645.1. Taxonomy (GTDB): domain Bacteria; phylum Actinomycetota; class Actinomycetes; order Streptosporangiales; family Streptosporangiaceae; genus Actinomadura_D; species Actinomadura_D craniellae. Next base: position 472,628 of record NZ_QLYX01000002.1, read on the forward strand.
ACCGGTGATCCAACTCGACCCCGCCCCCGCCCACGCCACTGCGGGAAACGAGGGCGGCCGATGAACACCGAGGGAATCGGCTTGCTCGCCGACGAGCTGGCGGCCGTGCGCGGTGAACTCGTGCGCATCGACGCCAAGTGCGCCACCCTGGCCGGGCTGTCGGGGGCCGCGCTGGCGTTCCTGGTCACCCAGACCGGCACGGCCGAACCGTGGCCGGTACGGGCGCTGCTGGCCGCCGCCGGCATCGCCCTGGCCGCTGCCGCGGTGCTGCTGCTGGCTGGGGTGCTGCGGCCCCGGCTCGGTTGTACCGGGTTCCTGCGGTACGCCACCCAGAGTGCCCCGGAGATCCGCCGTGGCCTGATGCTCCTCAATCCCCACGGTGTCGAAGAGCACCAGGCGACCGAACTGCTGGTGCTTTCGCGCATCGCCCGTGCCAAGAACGTACGGCTACGGCGGTCGGTGGACCTGATGACGGCCGGTCTGGTCTTGGTCGGTGCTGCGCTGCTGGCGGGGGTGGCGCTGTGACCACCCGACTCCCCACCCCCGACCCGGACCCCGAGGACATCGGGCAGGGCATCGCCGCCCTAGAGGCGCACCTGGCCGCCCACGCCCCCACCGAACCGCCCGCCCCGAACGGCTCGGACGAGTTCGACGGGGAGACTCGCCGGGTGCGCAGGTTGCGCGCGCAGGTCGCCGAAGCTCGGATGTTGGCCGACCTGCACGACGATGACACCCCGCTGCTACTCGACAGCCGCAAGGTCCGCCGCCGTCGGCGCGCCGCGCACGAGGCCGCCCGGTTGCACGCCCTGGCCCAAGACCCGGCAATGCGCGCCTGGCAGGCCGCACGGATGCGCCGGGTGCTGGTGACCGCCGCGATGGTGTCGCTGACCCTGGCATTGGCGTGGTCCACGGCCGGTGTGCAGAAGTTCGCCGCCGACGGCGCCCCCGCATGGTCGCCGTCGTGGCTGTTCGCCTGGCTGGTAGAGCCGTTCATGTCACTGGCGCTGCTGGTGGTGGTAGGCGCCAAGGCATACATGGGCACCCGCGGCCAACCCATCCACTCGCCGACCCTGACCCGGATCGAATGGCTGTTCCTGGCACTGACGCTCGCCATGAACGGATGGCCCTACGCCCCCGGCATCGCCGCCGAGTTCAGCCTCTCCCGGCTGGTGCTGCACCTACTGGGACCGGTCGTCGCGGTGGCCGTGGTGACCGCTCTGCCGATCATTTTGGAGGCGTTCGCCGGGCTCGACCACGGCACCGTTACCGGCGCCTCTACCGGTGCCCCTACTGCCCCTACGTACAGGCATAACGCGCCCACCGGCGACCCCGCCGGTAGCCCTGCGGTGCGGGCCGACGTAGGCGAGTTGACCCGTCGGGCACGGGACCTGATCGCCGCCGGGGCGCTGCCGGTGAATCCCTCGGCGACCGCGCTCCGTGCCGCGTTGCGGTGCGGGACCGACACCGCCCGCCAGGTCCGCGACGAACTCCGCAACAGCACCCAGTGACCCCGGACCGGTCCGGGGGCCACCAGCCACGAAACGCCCCCGGACCGGCCCCTCATAGGAGGTGAACCACCATGACCGGGAACCCGATGACGCGCTTCGAGCCGCCGCCCTGGGAGGAACGGCCCTGGCGGGGCCTGGACGGCCCGCCGTGCCCGACCTGCGGCGCCCAGGACACCCGATGGGACTGCATCAGCCCGGACTACCCGGGCGACTGGTGGGAGTGCCGCAACGACCACCGTTTCCTGCTCGACCACGACGGCCGTACCTGGCGGGAGGCGTAACGATGACCGAGAACACGATCCCGAACAGGAACGACCGCGGTGACGCCGAGGTGATTCCGCTGCGTCCCGACACCGACGCCGGAACCGGCGCTGAGTCGGTGCCGACCGGCCGGCCGGTGCCCAGATGGGCGCGCGAGCGCCGGCCCGCCCACCTCGACCAGCCTGCCGAGGAGATCCCCGACAACGCCGACGCCCCGGACGCCGACGACGCCGAATCGGTGGTCATCACCGGCACCGTCGTGGGCGCCCCGGTGGACCCGCCCGACGAGCCGCGCCGTTTCCACCCGCGCCGCACTCGCGCTGAGGTGCGCCCGCCGGTGATCCCGTCGTGGATGAACTCCCGCGCAGCGGTGCGCGAGTCTGTCAGGTGGGCCGCGGGTGAGGTGCGCTACCGGGTGGAGTTCCACGCGGTCCGCTTCCCCAAGTACGCCGCCAAGGTGCTGGTGTTCGCCCCCGTCGGTGCGGCCCGCCTGGTGGTGCGGTTGCTGCGCTGGGCCTCCGCCGAAGACGGTAACTGGGACCTGCGGCAGGCCGCCGCCCAGCGCGGGGACGCCGACACCTGGATGAAGCTCGACGCGCGCCGGCAGCGTCAGGCCAAATGGCGGTGGTCGCTGGCCGCCGGGGTGGGCGCGGTGGCCGCGGCCGGTGGGATGGTGCTGGTGTTCGGCGACGCCCCATGGTGGTGGCGGGCCGCCGCTTTGGCGGTGGGGTTGCCGGTGCTGGCCCGCGCCGGCCGCCCCGCCGATCGGCCGATCACCGACCGGGTGTCACAAGGCAAGACCTACCGCAAGCTGACCGCCGACCTGGTGCGCCGTGCCCTGATGTCCCTGCAACTGGCGGGGATCAACTCGGCGGTCGCCAAGGACCCGGGCGCGATCTCCTTCCCCGTGGAGATCCACCGGGATGGCCCCGGGCACCTGGCGATCGTGGACCTGCCCTATGGGGTGGAGGCCGCCGACGTCATCGCCCGCCGCGGCCGGCTCGCCTCCGGGCTGCGGTTGCCGCTGGACCAGGTGTGGCCCGAACCGGCCCCCGGGCACACCGGCCGCCTGGCCCTGTGGGTCGGACACGAACCGGCCTCACAGATGCGGCAACCGTCCTGGCCGCTGCTCAAGGGCGGGCAGGTGGATGTGTTCAAGCCGTTCCCGTTCGCCACCACCCCCCGCATGAACGTGGTGGACGCCTCGCTGATGTACCGCAACTGGCTGTTCGGCGGACAACCCGGTTCCGGCAAGACGTTCGCGCTTCGGTTGCTGGCGCTGGCCGCCGCGCTGGACCCGCGGGCTGAGCTGCGGATCTATGAGATGAAGGGGGTGGGGGACTTCAAAGCTTTGGCGCCGGTGTGCGCTGAGTACGGCAACGGGTTCGATGACGACACCCTGACCGGATGCGCCCAGCTCATCGAGTGGCTGTATGAGGAGTGCCAGCGACGCTCCAAGCGCATCGACCACTACGCCGCCGCCGGCAAAGCCCCCGAAAACAAGGTCACCCCCGAACTCGCCTCCCTCAAAGGGTCGGGGCTGCATCCGCTGGTGGTGTGCCTGGACGAACTCCAGGAACTCATGCTGTCCCCGCACGGCAGGCGGGCCGGGGAGATCCTGGAGAAGGTCATCAAACTCGGCCGCGCCCTCGGGGTGGTCCTGATCATCGGGACGCAGATCCCCGACAAGGACAGCCTGCCCACCGGGATCACCCGCAACGTCAACACCCGGTTCTGCCTGTCGGTGGCCGACCAAACCGCCAACGACATGATCCTCGGGACCAGCCAGTACAAGCTCGGCCACCGCGCCACCGTCTTCAAGCCCGGACCCCCCACCGAAGGCGGCGAAGCCGGATGGGGCATCCTGCGCGGCATCGGCGAGACCGGCGCCCGGTGCTCCTTCTACGTCGACTCCGACCAAGCCGCCCGCATCATCGACCGCGCCGTCACCCTGCGGCGGGATGCCGGGACCCTGCCCGCCGAAGGCACCCAGACCCGGGAGACCAGCCCGGCCTATGACGTGCTCGCCGACGTCGCCACCGTGTGGCCCGCCGGGGAGGACGCCGCATGGAACGAGACTCTGCTGGAACTGCTCGCCGAGATGCGGCCCGAGGTGTACGCCGGGTGGAAGCCCGCCCAGCTCACCTCCGCCCTGTCCACCCATGGCGTCAAGGTCGGGCAGGTCGGTCGGCGCATCGACGGCAAGACCGTCAACCGCCGCGGCCCTCACCGTGCCGACATCACCACCGCCATCACCGACCGTAATCACAAGCGGAGTGCCGAGTAGGCCCGATTCGGGTGCTAGTGCTAGCGACCCACCCTGCTAGCGCTAGCACCCCCGCTAGCACCCCAACCCTGCGATCACCAGCACGTTAGCCGCTAGCGCCCTGACCAGCCAACACCCCCAAAACCGCCCCTGAATGAGGTTTGTGACCCCTACCACCGGGCCGCTAGCCCAGCTTCACCGTTCCCTCTGCCCGTCACTGTCCGTCACGTTCACCTGTGGGAGGACCGCTGTGAGAACCCTGTTGCTCGCCGCTGCCGACACCCCCGGAACCGGCACCGGAACGCTGATCCTGTTCGCCCTGGCCGCGCTCGCCGTCTACCTGATCTCGTGTCGGATCTGGCCGTTCACCGCCTGCACCAAGTGCGAGGGCGCCGGCCGGTTCCGCTCGCCCAACGGTCGCGCCTGGCGGTACTGCACCCGCTGCAACGGCAAGGGCGCCCGGCTGCGCACCGGCCGCCGCATCCTCAACCACCTCACCGGCACCCGCCGCTAACCCCCCGCTCTGCCCCGAAGGAAGGACCACGCGCGATGACCGCCAACCACGCCATGTCCGCCGGGATGCCGCCGGTGGCCAACCCGGACGGGATCACCACCGGCACCCCGTGCGGGTGCACCGGATGCGCCGCACACGAGGGCCCGTGTCGGTCCCTGCACCAGTTCCGGCACCCGCAGACCAAGACCGCCATGTACCTGGAGGACACCGAGCGCGGGCCGCGCTGCCCGTACTGCCTGCTGGTCACCACCCGACCGGGCGCAACCGGGCAGCGGGCCGCCGCCGCGTTGGAGCGGCCGGCTGCGGCCGGACAGCAAGACGGGCTGTTCGATGCCGCCCCCTACCGCACCCGCCACAGGGGCACGCAGTGACCGCCCCGACCATCCCGACCGCCCCGGTGTTCTATCTAGGTGCCCACCAGCCGCACTGGCTGTGGCGGGTGGCCTTCCCGCTGTTCGTCTCCCACCGCCAACTGGCCCGCAAGGGGCGGTTGCGCCGGGCGGGGTGCCGGTGGGCGCTGGATTCTGGTGGGTTCACCGAGCTGTCGCTGAACGGCCGGTGGACCACCACCCCCGCCCAGTACGCCGAAGCGGTGGCCCAGTACGCCGAACACCTCGGCCGGTTGGACTTCGCGGCCCCGCAGGACTGGATGTGTGAGCCGTTCATGGTCGAGCGCACCGGGTTGAGCGTGGCCGAACACCAACACCGCACCGTGGCCAACTACCTGGAGTTGACCGCACTCGCCCCCCACCTGCCGTTCATCCCCGTGCTGCAGGGCTGGAAGCTGCCGGACTATCTACGGTGCGTCGAGTTGTACGCCGCCGCCGGCATCGACCTGGCTGCGCTGCCGCGGGTGGGGCTGGGGTCGGTGTGCCGACGGCAGTCCACCGCCGAGATCGGCCACATCGTGGCCACCCTCGCCGGGCTCGGGTTGCGGTTGCACGGGTTCGGGGTCAAGACCGGCGGGTTGCACCGCTACGGCCACCAGCTCTCATCCGCGGACTCCATGGCGTGGTCGTTCACCGCCCGCCGCCGGCTCCCGCTGCCCGGGTGCACCGGTCACAAGAACTGCGCCAACTGCCTGACCTTCGCCACCCGGTGGCGGTCGGCGCTGCTGGCTGACCTGACCGCCCGCGGCCACCAAACCGACCTGTTCACCCTCCCCACCACCGAAAGGGCAGCATGACCACCGCCCCCGACCGCACCGAGCTGGCCGCGGCTGCACTGGCCGCCGCGGCCCGCGGGTGGCACGTCTTCCCCCTCACGCCTGGCGACAAGCGGCCCCTACCGAAGTTCACCGACTGGGAGCATCGCGCCACCACCGACCCCGCCCGCATCCGCCGGTGCTGGGACCACGGCCCCTACAACATCGGCATCGCCTGCGGCCCATCCGGGCTACTCGTGATCGACCTCGACAAGCCCAAGCCCGGCGAACACCCGCCGCCCGCATGGGCGAACGAACCCGGGATCACCGAGGGCGCCGACGTGCTCGCCGCGCTGTGCGAACGGCACGGCGCCGACTGGCCCGGCGACACCTTCACCGCCACCACCCGCCGCGGCGGCATGCACCTGTACTTCACCCCACCGCCCGGCACCGAGTTCCGCAACACCAACGGCAAACACCGCACCGGACTCGGGTGGCTCATCGACACCCGCGCCCACGGCGGCTACGTCGTCGCCCCGGGCAGCGTCGTGGACCTGCCGGACGGCACCGGCCGCTACGAGGTGGTTCATGACGTGGCGCCGGCCCCGCTCCCTGACTGGATAGCCCGGCTGCTGACCGAAGTCCGCGCCCCTGCTCCGCTCTTGGGTGCCCTACCTGCCGACCGGGACGGGGTCGGGGACTTGCCCGCCTACGTGCAAGCGGCACTCAAGGCGGAAGCCGACCGGGTGGCCACCGCCGTCCCCGGGGGCCGCAACCACGCCCTCAACAAAGCCGCCTACAACCTCGGCCGACTCGTCGGCGCCGGGCTGCTGGCCGAAGACCTGGCCGCCGAAGTGCTCTACAACGCGGCCGGCGTCCACTTCGGACCCACCCGCGCCGACGTCCGGCCCGGCGAGGCGCGCGCCACGATCCGTTCCGCGCTGGCCGCCGGTGCCCGACGGCCGCGCCACATCACCATGAGGGGAAGTGCAGCATGACCGCGCCCGCCCGACCCGCAAGCCACGGCGCCGTTCTACTGGACGCGCTGCTGAATGCGCTGACCCGGTACGTCATCCTTCCCAGCGAACCCGCCGCCGACGCCGTGGCGCTGTGGATCGCCGCAACCCACGCCCAACCCGCATGGGCGCACGCCCCCCGGCTGGTCATCCGCGGCCCTGAGAAGCGGTGCGGCAAGTCCCGGCTGCTGGACGTGGTGGAGGCCACCTGCCATGAGCCGTTCATCACCGTCAACAGCAGTTCGGCCGCGGTCTACCGGTCCATCACCGACGACCCGCCCACCATGCTCGTGGATGAGGCCGACACCATCTTCGGACCCAAAGCCGACGGTAACGAGGACCTGCGCGGGCTGCTGAATGCCGGGCACCAGCGCAACCGGCCCGCCAAACGCTACGACGCCAACACCGGGCGGGTGGAGTCCATCCCGACGTTCGCCATGGCCGCGCTCGCCGGCATCGGCGCGATGCCCGACACCATCGAAGACCGCGCCGTCATCGTGCGCATGCGCCGCCGCGGCCCCGGCGAAACCGTCTCGCCCTACCGGCACAAACGAGACCGGCGGCCCCTACGGCACCTCGCCGACAACCTGTCCAAGTGGCTGCGCGCCGACCTGTCCGCCCTCGAAACCGCCGAACCGCCCATGCCCGTAGAAGACCGCGCCGCCGACACATGGGAACCGCTCGTGGCCGTCGCCGACCACGCCGGTGGGCACTGGCCCGACCGGGCGCGCGCCGCCGCCCTGGCGCTCACCGCCGACGCCAACGACAACGGGCAGATGTCCACCCGGCTGCGGCTGCTCACCGACTGCCGGACAGCATTCGGTGCCGACAACGCGCTTCCTACGGCCATGCTGCTGGAGCGGCTGAAAGCCGACTCGGAAGCACCATGGGCCGACTTCGGAGCAAACGGCCTGACCGCGATGAAACTCGGCGCGATGCTGCGCGAATACGACATTCGCTCGACCACCGCCCGGTTCAACGGACAACCCGCCAAGGGGTACCTGCGCGCCGACTTCACCGACGCCTGGGCGCGCTACTGCGGTGATGACACCCCGCACGCAGACGCCGAAATCCTCGTTCTCGCCAGGGACAGCCGTAACAGCCGTAACAGCATCGATTCCCCAGCTCAGGCCCGATGAGGCTTGCAACACCGTTACGGCTCAAGCCGTAACACCCGGGGAGCCGTAACGCGCTGAACAGCCAAAACGAGTCTGTTACGGCTGTTACGGCTCCCCCTCCCCAAAGCGCCGGATCACGCCCCAAGGAGACGCCACGGTGACCACCGCCACCGCCGCCCCGCCCCCCGGCAAAGCCCTCTACCGCGTCCACGAGGCCATGCCCCTGCTGTCCCTGAGCCGAGCCAAGATCTACCAACTCATCCGCTCCGGCCGGCTGCGCACCGTCAAGGAAGGCCGTACCCGCCTGATCCCCGCCGCCGCCATCGCCGAATACGTCGCGCTGCTGGAGCAGGAAGCCGAGGTCGCCTGACCCATGACCACCGCACTTGCCACCCCGGACGACTCTGACGAGCACGGCAAGCCCGCCAAGGGGCGCAAGCCCAAGCGGCGCGCCAACGGGGAAGGGTCGATCTTCCCCTACCGCAACGGTTACGCCGCCTACGTCTGGGTCACCACCCCCACCGGCGAGCGTAAGAAGCGCTGGGCCTACGGCAAGACCCGCGAAGCCGTCCACACCAAGTACGTCAAGCTTCTGGGCGAAGCGGCCAAAGGACCGGTGCCCACCAGCGTCCCGACCGTCGAGCGGTACCTCACCTACTGGCTGAGTGACGTCATCGAGCCGAACCGGGAACCGCAGACCTACGCCCATTACGAGACCATGGCGCGCCTGTATGTGGTGCCGGCGCTGGGCCGCAAGCGGCTGGACCGGTTGACCGTCCGCGACGTACAGACGTGGCTCAACCAGCTCCCAAACGCCTGCCAGTGTTGCGCGCAGGGAAAGGACGCTGCGCGCCCTGAACGGCACACCGACGCGCGCAAGCGGCAACGGTGCTGCGCGATCGGCCGATGCTGCAAGTCCTATCCCAGCCGCCGCACGATTCAGGCCGCGCGGAACACGCTGCGCGCTGCGCTCAGCCACGCCCAAGCCGAGGAAATCCTGTCCCGCAACGTCGCCGGCATGGCAAAACTCCCCACCATGCGTAAGCGTGCCCGCGGGAAGTCCTCATGGAGCGTTGACGAGGCACGCCGGTTCTTGGAGTCTGCGCGCAGCCAAAAGGACCCGCTCTATGCTGCTTGGGTGCTCATTCTGGTACTCGGGCTACGGAAAGGCGAAGTTCTCGGGCTGCGCTGGGAAGACGTCAATCTCGACGCCGGTGAATTGTCGGTCAGCATGCAGCTTCAACGCGTCCGCGGCGAACTCATCCACAAAGAGCGCACCAAGACCGAGGATTCCACCGACGTTCTACCGCTCCCGGAAATCTGCGTGACCGCGCTGCGCATTCGCCAAAAGCGCCAGGAAAGCGAGTGCACGGCCCGTAACGAGCGGTGGACCGGTAAGGGCCTGGTCTTCACCACCCGCACCGGCCGGCCGATCGAACCGCGCAACGTCAATCGCAGCTTCGCCCACCGATGCGCATGCGCTGACGTCCGCCCCATCCGCGTGCACGACACCCGGCACACCTGCGGTTCACTACTCGCCGCCCTCGACATCCATCCGCGAACCGCGATGCAGATCCTCCGACACAGCCAGATCGGCATCACCATGGAGGTCTACACGCAGGTACCCAACGAGGTCACTAGAGAGGCACTCAAGAGGCTTGGGGATCGCCTCACAAGCCCAACTCAGCACGACTAGATGAAAGCCCTAGATGCGGAACGGGGCGGTCCGACAGGCGACCGCCCCGTCCAAGCCCTGGCTTGGCGCGTACCCACAGGGTCACGAATGACCGATTCGAACTTCAAGCCCCCTGCCGGGTCTCACCGGGTCGCTGTGGTGCTCCGCATGGAGCGTTTTCCGGCTGTGGCGAAAATTAATGATGTTCACCACCTCCTAACGAGCGCGCCTCTCGGGCGATGCTCGCAACGCGAGCTTAACAAAGCTCAGCCGAAACGCCGTGCCGTTTACGGAAGCTGCCCTTCGGGGCCCACCTCGTTCACGTCAGCGGGGACCACCCGGGGACCATCGATCAAGCCCCGTAGCTGTACAAACCGGCTGTACGAACGAGCAAAGACCACTCCCAAATGATCGGAAGTGGCCTCTGACCTGCGTCGGGACGGCGGGATTTGAACCCACGACCCCTTGACCCCCAGTCAAGTGCGCTGCCAAACTGCGCTACGTCCCGGTGCCCGCCGTGGCGAGCGAGTCCACCTTAGCGCAGCCCGGAGGGTCCTGGGTAACAGGTTTCCGGGGCCGGGCGACACACCGAGCGGCGGCGGGAAGACCCCGGTGGCGTCGAGCGCGCACGTAGGATCACGCAGCGTGACCGAGGACCGTGCGCTGGTGGCGGAACTGTTCCCGGAGCTCACCGCCGAGTTGGTCGGGTTGCTGCGCGCCGAGGGTGAGCACCGGCTCGCCGGTTCCGTCCCGGGCCTGCGCTTCTACGAGTGGTGCGGCTGCCCGGACGATTTCTGTTCGAGCTTCTACACCGGTCCGCGGCCGGCGCACCCCTACGGCCCGGAGCACCGGAACGTGGTGCTGTCACCGCACGACTGCATGATGGTGCTCGACGTGGTGAGCCATGCGATCCGGTACGTGGAGATCCTGTACCGGGGGACGCTCCGCTGAATCGGACGGGTGACGGCGCCGTCACCTCCTTCGTTTTCGCCCGGGCGGGCCGTTACAAAAAAATGATCATGAACTATGTTCATGGCAGGATCAATCCCTCGACAGTCACAAGGAAAGGACGTCGGTGTCCGATTCGGACCCTCATGATCGTTGGACCGGGCGTGAGGGCGCCCGATGAGCATGATCTTCGGCCTGCTGGCGGTGCTCCTTCTGACCGCCGCCACCGGCTACTTCGTCGCACAGGAATTCGCCTACGTGACCGCCGACCGGCTGGCGCTGGAGCAGCAGGCCAAAGCCGGTGACAGAGCGGCCGCCCGAGCCGTCCGGGTGATGGAACGGCTGTCCTTCATGTTGTCGGGCGCTCAGCTCGGCATCACGGTCACCGCCCTGATCGTCGGTTTCATCGCCAAGCCGGCGCTGGCCGGGCTGATCGAACCGGTGCTCGTCTCGGCGAAGGTGCCCGAGGCCGCGGTCGGCGGGATCGCGCTGGCCGCCGGGTTCACGCTGGCGACCCTGATCCAGATGGTGCTCGGCGAACTGTTCCCCAAGAACCTGGCGCTGGCCCGGTCGGAGTCGCTGGCCCGCGCGCTGGCGGCGTCCACCCTCGCCTACCTCGCGGTGGCCTCCCCCGTCATCCGGCTGTTCGACGCGTCCGCCAACCGCCTGCTGCGCGCCGTCGGCATCGAGCCGGTGGAGGAGTTGCACCACGGGGCCACGCTCGAGGAGCTGGGCCACATCATCGGCGAGTCCGAGTCGCAGCTCACCGCCGAGCACACGGATCTGCTGGAGCGGGCGCTGGTGTTCTCCGACCGCACGGCGGAGGAGACGATGGTCCCCCGCGTCGACGTCGTCACCGTCTCCAAGGACACCTCCGCGGCCGGGCTGACCGAGATCATCACCGCCCACGGCCACACCCACTACCCGGTGATCGGCGACCGGGTGGACGACGTGATCGGCATCGTGGGGTTGCGCGAGCTCATCCGGCTCAGCCCGCAGGAGGCCGAGCGCACCCCGGTCGACGCGATCGCCCGGGCCGCGCTGCTGGTGCCGGCCAGTCTCGCGCTGCCGGACGTGGTGGCGCAGATGCAGGCCGGCGGCGAGGAGATCGCCTGCGTGGTGGACGAGTACGGCGGGTTCGCCGGCCTGCTCACCTGGGAGGACGTCGCCGAGGAACTGGTCGGCGAGATCGTCGACGAGAACGACGCCGACGAGGATCTGGCGATCCAGCGCGGCGGCTGGTGGACCACCGACGCGGGGCTGCGGGTGGACGAGATCGCGCAGCTCACCGGTATCGAGCTGCCCGAGGGCGACTACGAGACCGTCGCGGGGCTGCTGCTCCAGCGGCTGGGCCGGGTGGCCGAGCCCGGTGACGCCGTCGCCGTCGCCCTCCCGCCGAGCCGGATGGACGAGCCCACCCGGCGGGCCGAGGTCGAAGTGATGTCCGTCCACCGGCACGTACCCGAGATGATCCGTATCCGGGCCGTGGAGCTCCAGGAGGAGCGGTCATGAGCCTGCAGACCGGTCTTCTGCTCACCTTCCTGCTGCTGGTCGGCAACGGCTTCTTCGTGGCCGCGGAGTTCGCGCTGGTCGCCGCGAAGCGCCCGCGGCTGGAGCGCGCCGCCGCCGCGGGCAGCCGGGCCGCCGGCACCGCGGTGGCCGGGATCAGGGAGCTGTCGCTGATGCTGGCCGGCGCCCAGCTCGGCATCACCATGTGCTCGCTGGGCCTGGGTGTGGTCTCCGAACCCGTCATCGCCGACACCTTGACCCCGCTGTTCCACCAGCTGGGTCTGCCGGACGCCGCCGCGCACGCCGTCGCCTTCGTGATCGCGCTGGCGCTGGTGACGTTCCTGCACATGGTGATCGGCGAGATGGCGCCCAAGTCGTGGGCGATCACCCGGCCGGAGCGGTCGGCCGTGCTGCTGGCGCCGCTCTTCTGCGGGTTCACCAACCTGGTCCGGCCCGTCCTGACCGGGCTCAACTCGTTCACCAACCTGATGCTGCAAGCCCTCGGGGTGCAACCGCGCGACGCGATCGCGCTGTCGCGCACGCCCGAGCAGCTCCGGCACCTGGTGGAGGAGTCACGCCGGCTCGAACTGATCGAGGAGGCCGACCGGGTGCTGCTCAACGCGGCGTTGGAGGCGCCCCGTGCCACCCTGGCCGACCTGGTGATCCCGGTGGAGGCCATCGTGGCGGTCCCGACGTCCGCCGACCCCCAGGAGGTCATCGACACCGCCGTGCGCACCCGGCGCAACCGCATCATGCTGCGGCATCCCGACGGTTCGGTGGCGGGCATGGTGCACGTCCGGGACGCGTACCTGGCCCGGGCCCGGGGGAAGCGGCCTCCCGCGGGCCGGCTGGCCCACCCGGTGCCGACACTCGGCCTGGACACCCCGGTGGCCGCGGCCGTCACCGCACTGCGGGCGCACCACAGCCAGCTCGGCCTGGTCCGGGACGCCGACGGTCGGCCCGCCGGCCTGATCAGTCTCGACGACCTCCTCACCACCCTCCTCGCCCCCGCCTGAGGCGAGGGAGTGAGCGGAGCGGTCCGCCCGGCCTCAGGGCCCGGGCGGGCCGTTCGTCGGTTGAGGACGCATGTGGTCACGACCCCCGGGTAGGGCGCGGGAAGCCGAGCTATGGGGGGATCGGACGTGACCGAAACCGATGTTGTGGACCTGCTGCGCCGTCAGCACGAGCAGGTCCGCGAACTGTTCTTCGACGTGCAGGACCGTACCGGCACGGACCGCCGGGACGCCTTCGAGCGGCTGGTGCGGTTGCTGGCCGTGCACGAGACGGCGGAGGAGGAGATCGTCCACCCGCTGGCCCGGCGCGCGCTGCCGGACGGGGCGGAACTGGTGGACGCCCGGCTGGCCGAGGAGCGCCGGGCCAAGGAACTGCTGGCCGCGCTGGACGGGATGGACACCGACGACCCGGCGTTCATCGCCGGCCTGAAGGACCTGCGCGAGGCGGTGGTGACGCATGCCCGGGCGGAGGAGCGGGAGGAGTTCCCGCGGATCGCGGCGGAGTTCGGCGAGGCCGAGCGGCGGGCGCTGGCCGCGGCCGTCCGGCTGGCCGAGGCGACCGCGCCCACGCACCCGCATCCGGGGAGCGAGACGCCGGGCCGCAACCTGCTGCTGGGCCCGGCCGCCTCGGTCATCGACCGGACGCGCGACCTGATCCGGGACGCGATGGGGAAGGCGGGGGTGCGCTGATGCGGGTGGTGGTGGTCGGCGCGACCGGCAATGTGGGCACCAGCACGGTACGGGCGCTGGCCGCGGACCCGCAGGTCACCTCGATCGTGGGGGTGGCGCGGCGGGTGCCGCGCTGGCAGGCGGACAAGACCGAGTGGGCCACCGCGGACGTGGCCGGGGACGACCTCCGGCCGCATTTCCGTGGCGCGGACGCGGTGGTGCACCTGGCCTGGCTGTTCCAGCCCACCCACGATCCGGTCGTGACCTGGCGGACGAACGTGCTGGGCAGCGAGCGGGTGTTCCGGGCGGTCGCGGAGGCGGGGGTGCCCGCGCTGGTGTACGCGTCGTCGGTGGGCGCCTACTCGCCGGGCCCCAAGGACCGGTCGGTCGACGAGGACTGGCCCACGCACGGCTACCCGGCCGCGGCCTACAGCCGGGAGAAGGCGTACGTGGAGCGGTTGCTGGACGGGTTCGAGACCGAGCACCGCGACTGCCGGGTGGTGCGGCTGCGGCCGGGGTTCATCTTCAAGCGGGAGGCCGCGGCCGAGCAGCGGCGGCTGTTCGCGGGGCCGCTGCTGCCGGGTGCGCTGGTCCGGCCGGGGGTGGTTCCGGTGCTGCCGGACCTGCCGGGGCTGCGTTTCCAGGCGCTGCACTCCGCCGACGCCGGCGAGGCGTACCGGCTGGCGGTGGTGGGGGACGCGCGCGGCCCGTTCAACCTGGCGGCCGAGCCGGTGATCGGCACCGCCGACCTGGCGGACGTGCTGGGGGCGCGGCGGATCCGGGTGCCGGCCCGGGGGGTGCGGGCGGCGCTGGCCGCCGCCTGGCGGCTGCGGCTGCTGCCGGCCGCGCCGGAGCTGTTCGACCTGGCGATGCATGTGCCGGTCATGGATACGGCGCGGGCCCGGGACAGGCTCGGCTGGACGCCTGCGCACGACGGGGTGGCGGCGATGCGCGAGTTCCTGGAGGGGCTGCGCGAGGGCGCCGGGCTGGACACGCCGCCGCTGGCCCCGGAGACGGGCGGGCCGCTGCGGATCCGCGAGATGCTGACGGGGGTGGGGCGCCGGCCGTGATCTGAGCGTGGGGGCGGCTGGGCTCACGTACAAGGCACTGGTTTTCCGACATTTATCGCAAAAAACCGTGCAACGATCTGTGGGTATGAGCGAGTCAGACCTTCCGCCGCCCCCCAGGACCGAGACCGACATGCCGCGACCGGGCGGGCTCGCCGCCGAGGACGTCGGCACCTACACCACCCTGGCCAACGCCGGCACCCTGCTGCTGGCGCTGGTGCACTACGAGTGGATGTGGCTGCCCGCCGCGGTGTTCTTCCTCTACCTGCGCAACCGCGACCAGGCGGGGCTGCTGCGCGCCCATCTGGCGGGGGCGCTGTCCTTCGCCGCGGTCATGACCGGCTATTTCATCGTGATCCGCCAGGTGGTGGCCGTGGCCGACCTGGAGGGGCGGTGGCTGGCGCTGTGGCCGATCATCGTCGCGGCGGCGGTGGCGTTCCCCGCCGTCCAGGCGAGCCAGGCGGCGCGGCGGCTGCGGCCCTACACCTTCCCCAAGCCACTGGCCTGGCTACCGCTGCGCTGACCGTCACGCCGGCCGCCGCCTGCGGCTCACCCCCTCGCCTCAGGCGGCGTTGGTCACCGGCCCGCGGCTCACTCGTTCGCCACGCGGGCCGCTCGTCCCGCACGGGCCGCTCCGCCCGCTCCCCCGCCTCAGGCGGTCACAGGCGGTCCACCGCGGTGACCCGGACGACCGCCTCGCCGGCCTCGTCGGACGCGGCCAGGTCGACCTCGGCGCTGATGCCCCAGTCGTGGTCGCCGGCCGGGTCGTCGAAGATCTGCCGGATCAGCCACCGGCCGGGCTCCGGCTCGATCAGCAGCAGCTTGGGGCCGCGGGCGTCGGGTCCGGTGCGCAGCTCGTCGTGGTCGTCGTGGTAGGCGTCCATGGCCGCCGCCCAGCCGTCGGCGCCGAGGTCGGGGTCCAGCTCGCCCAGTTCGGCGTGTCGCCCCAGGGCGGCGAGCTCGACCCGGCGGAACATCGCGTTGCGCACCAGCACCCGGAACGCGCGGGTGTTGGCGGTGACCGGGACGGTCCGCTCCTCGATCGCGGTGTGGACGTCCGTGGCGGCGGGGTTGGCCAGCTGCTCCCACTCGTCCAGCAGGCTGGAGTCGACCTGGCGGACCAGCTCGCCCAGCCACTCGATCAGGTCGACCAGGTCGTCGGTCTTGATCGACTCGGGCACGGTCTGCTGGAGCGCCTTGTAGGCACCCGACAGGTAGCGCAGCACCAGCCCCTCGGTGCGGGCCAGCTCGTAGAACCCGACGTACTCCACGAAGGTCATGGCCCGCTCGTACAGGTCGCGCACCACCGACTTGGGGCGCAGCGGGTGGTCGCCCACCCAGGGGTGGCCGCGGCGGTAGATCTCGTAGGCGGCCGACAGGTGCTCCTCCAGCGGGCGCGGGTAGGTCACCTCCTGGATGAGCTCCATCCGCTCGTCGTACTCCACGCCGTCGGCTTTCATCTGCGCGATCGCCTCACCGCGCGCCTTGTTCTCCTGGGCGGCCAGGATCTGGCGGGGGTCGTCGAGCGTCGCCTCGATCACCGACAGGACGTCCAGCGCGTAGGAGGGGGACGCCGGGTCCAGCAGTTCGAAGGCGGCCAGCGCGAACGTCGACAGCGGCTGGTTGAGCGCGAAGTCCTCCTGCAGATCCACGGTGAGGCGGGCGTACCGGCCCTGCTCGTCGGGCTCGCCGAGCTGCTCGACCACTCCCCCGGCCAGCAGCGACCGGTAGATCGCGATGGCCTGCGTGATGTGGCGGCGCTGCCGGGGCCGGTCCTCGTGGTTGTCGGTGAGCAGCTTCTTCATCGCCTGGAAGGCGTTGCCCGGGCGGGCGATGACCGACAGGAGCATGGCGTGACTGACCTGGAACCGGGACTGCAGCGGTTCGGGCTCGGCGGTCTGCAGCTTGACGAAGGTGTCCTCGTCCCAGGAGACGAAGCCCTCCGGCGGCTTCTTGCGCACCACCTTGCGGCGCTTCTTGGGGTCGTCGCCCGCCTTGGCCAGCGCCTTCTCGTTCTCGACGACGTGCTCGGGGGCCTGGGCCACGACGTAGCCGATGGTGTCGTACCCGGCCCGGCCCGCGCGGCCGGCGATCTGGTGGAACTCGCGGGCGCGCAGCCGCCGCACCCGGTGCCCGTCGTACTTGCTCAGCGCGGTGAACAGCACCGTGCGGATCGGCACGTTCACCCCCACCCCGAGGGTGTCGGTGCCGCAGATGACCTTGAGCAGCCCGGCCTGGGCCAGCCGTTCGACCAGCCTGCGGTACTTGGGCAGCATGCCGGCGTGGTGGACGCCGATGCCGTGCCGGACGAACCGCGACAGGTTGCGGCCGAACCGGGTGGTGAAGCGGAACCCGCCGATCAGCTCGGCGATCTTCGCCTTCTCCTCCTTGGTGCAGACGTTGATGCTCATCAGCGACTGGGCCCGCTCCATCGCGGCGGCCTGGGTGAAGTGCACCACGTAGACCGGGGCCTTCTGCACGGAGAGCAGTTCCTCGATGGTCTCGTGCAGCGGGGTGGTGCGGTACTCGTAGGTGAGCGGTACCGGGCGCTCGGCGGAGCTGACCAGCGCGGTGGGGCGCCCGGTGCGCCGGGTCAGGTCGCGCTCGAACCGGGTGACGTCGCCGAGCGTGGCCGACATCAGCAGGAACTGCGCCTGCGGCAGTTCCAGCAGCGGGATCTGCCAGGCCCAGCCCCGCTCCGGCTCGGCGTAGAAGTGGAACTCGTCCATCACCACCAGGCCGACGTCGGCGTCGGCGCCGTCGCGCAGCGCGATGTTGGCCAGCACCTCGGCGGTGCAGCAGATGATCGGGGCGTCGGCGTTGACGCTGGCGTCGCCGGTCATCATGCCGACGTTGGCGCTGCCGAACATCGCGCACAGGTCGAAGAACTTCTCCGACACCAGCGCCTTGATCGGGGCGGTGTAGAAGCTGACCTCGTCGCGGCCCAGCGCGGCGAAGTGCGCGCCCGCCGCGACCAGGCTCTTACCGGAGCCGGTGGGGGTCGCCAGGATCACGTTGGCGCCGGAGACCACCTCGATCAGCGCCTCCTCCTGTGCCGGGTAGAGGGTGATCCCCCGTTCCTCGACCCAGCTCTGGAAGGACTCGAACAGGGAGTCGGGGTCGGCGGGGTTCGGCAGGCGGTCGATGAGGGTCACGCCCTCCATCCTGCCCGTAGCCGGGCGGTGGCCGAGCCAATTGGACCTAACGTACGATGCGACCTCTTCGCCCCCCTTTGGGAGAGTGCCCATGCGCGTCCATCACCTCAACTGCGGCACCATGCTGCCCCTCGGCGGGTGGCTGATGGGCGGCCAGGGACATCCGCTGTCCACCGCGCCGCTGGTGACGCACTGCCTGCTGATCGAGACGGACGCGGGGCTGGTGCTGGTCGACACCGGGTTCGGCATGCGGTGCGTCGAGCAGCCCGTCCAGGTGCTGGGCCGGCAGTTCATGGCCGCGTGCCGGCCCCGGCTGGATCCCGCCGAGACCGCGCTGCGCCAGGTGATCGCGCTCGGCCATTCCGCCGAGGACGTCCGGCACATCGTCCTCACCCACCTGGACCTCGACCACGCGGGCGGGCTGGCCGACTTCCCGCACGCCACGGTGCACCTGCACGAAACCGAGCGGCAGGCGGCCGCGGCACCTTCCAGTGTCAGCGAGAAGCAGCGCTACCGGCCGATCCAGTGGGAGCACGGCCCTGACTGGCGGACCTACTCGGGGGCCGACGGGGAGCGCTGGTTCGGTTTCGAGGCGGTGCGGGAGCTGGCGGGGCTGCCCGAGGACATCCTGCTGGTCCCCCTCGCCGGGCACTCCCGTGGGCACACCGGGGTGGCGGTGCGCACCGGCGACCGCTGGCTGCTGCACGCGGGGGACGCGTTCTTCTTCCGCGGCGAGGTCGACCCGGCCCGGCCCTACTGCCCGCCCGGCCTGCGGGTCTTCCAGACGGTGGTGCAGGAGGACGGCGCCGCGCGGCACACCAACCGCAGGCGGCTGGCCGATCTGGTCGGCGGGCACGGCGACCAGGTGGACGTGTTCTGCGCGCACGATCTCACCCAGCTGCGCGAGACGTCCCGGCTCTGATCAGGTGCAGTCGGGGACGCCGCAGGCGGTGGCCTTGGCGATGAGCCGCCGCGGGCCGGGGCCCTCCTGGCCCAGCTCGTCGCGCGGGTTGGCGAGCGCACAGCGGTCCAGCGACAGGCAGCCACAGCCGATGCAGTCGCTGAGGTCGTCGCGGAGCTGTTCCAGGGCGCTGATCCGGGCGTCGAGGTCGGCCCGCCAGGAGGCCGACAGCGCCGCCCAGTCCTCCCGGGTGGGGGTGCGTTCCTCCGGCAGGGTGGCCAGCGCGCCGGCGATGGCGTTCAGCGAGATGCCGACGCTCTGGGAGAGCCGGACGAACGCCACCCGGCGGATGGTGTCGCGGGTGTAGCGGCGCTGGTTGCCGGCCGTCCGGCGGCTGCGGATCAGGCCCTTGGCCTCGTAGAAGTGCAGTGCGGACACCGCGACGCCGCTGCGCGCGGCGAGCTGTCCGACGGTGAGCTCCTGGGGCATCGGCATGCCCTGATCATAGAAGCAACCTCAAGTAAGGTCGAGATAACTTCGGGCGGCGTGTCCGGATCGGCTGAGAACTGTCGGAACGGCCTGCCATGATGCGCGGCATGTCCCCCACGTCACAGTCCTCACTGCTGGACGCCGGGCTCGCCCCGCTGGGCGGCCCGGAGCCCGACGGCGCCGACGTCGTGCGCGCCCGCCGCTACTCGCACCCCCAGCTCGGCGGGCGTCCCGTCGTCCGGCTGACCGGCGACCTGCCCGCACCCGGCGAAGACCGGGCGCTGGGATTCCTCGGGTTCGCCGCGCCGGCGACCGGCGAACCCCTCGCCTACGGGCGGCGGCGCGGGCTGGGCTACCCGGCGTGGGCGCTGGTGCACGACCCGAAGAACGCCGACCGGGCGCTCGCCGTCGTCACCCCGATGGAGCGCGCGGCCCGGCTGGCCCGCAGCCGCCCCGGGGCCGCGACCGACGCCTTCCACGAGCTGGCCGCCCGGTTGCCGCACGCCCACCTGCCGAGCTACTGGGAGCAGGCGGGGCGGGCGTTCCTGGCCGGCGGCAACGTCGGGCCGGCCGCCGTCCTGTTCGGCAAGGCCCGCGAGGCCGAACTGGTCTACGCGCTGCCCGTGGACGAGACGGTGCGCCGCGACGTCTTCCTGGAGTTCGCCTTCGCCGGGGCCCTGCCGGTCAAGGCGATCAAGGACTACTTCGACGAGCTGCGCCGGCGTTACGACCCGGCCCGGGCGTACGCGGAGTTCACCGAGCTGGCGCTGCGCCGGACGCTGGGCGGGCTGCCGCCCTGGAGCGACCTGCCCAAGCAGCTGCGGGCGCTGGCCAAGGCCGCCGGGCTCGACGCCCGGGCCGAGGACGACCGGCTCGCGGAGGCGCTGCTGGCCACCCCCGCCGTGAAGGAGGCCCCGGCCGGGTTCTTCAAGGCCTACCGGGCGGCGCTGGTCCGGGTGGGGCGCGCCGACCCCGCCGTGCGCGGGCGGCTGCTCAACCTGTTCCCGAAGGCCGACTCCGACGGCTTCACCGGCTGGTGGCTGGAGCTGCTGGAGGAGGCCGGCGCCCACACCGCCCACACCGCCCTCACCGACGGCGACGCGCCCGCCGCGGCCCGGGCCGAGGGCGGGCCGGGCCGGTGGCTCGGCCGGATGGTCTCGCACGTCCAGGGCGGCTGGCGCGGCCGGCGCATCCCCGACGAGCTGTACGCGCTGGTGCCCCGCATGGCCGGCCGGCTGCGGGCCGAGGGCGAGCCGGTGGACCTCTCCATCGGGCGCCGCACCGACGCCGACCTCGTCGACCTGTGCCTGTCCCTGGAGATCCCGCTGGCCGACCCCGAGGACGACCTCTGGTTCGACCTGTCCCGGCGGCACCCCGCCGGGCACCGGCGCGACCTGGCCGTGACCGACGCCGATCCCCGCTTCCGGCCCGTGCTCGACCGGTCGGTCGACAGCTTCTGCACCCGCAGCAACAAGATCGGCGAGCTGCTCGACAGCCCCGTGCTGACCCGCATGGCCGCGCGCTGGCTGCGCGGGCAGATCGCCGGGCTCTCCCGCGGCGGGCTGCTGGAGGCCGGCCGGGCGGCCCGGCGCATCGACACCGCGGTCGACGGCCCCACCCTGCGGGCGCTGCCCGAGGAGGCCGCGCTGCTGGCCTCCGCCGACCGGCGGCTGGCACTGATGCGGACGGTCCGGCTGGGCACCCCGGGCGAGCTGGGCTGGCCCGAGTTCGACGCGGTCGTCGCCGAGCTGGGCGGCCCGGAGAAGGTCCAGTGCATACCGAGCTGGCCGGTCATCACGGTGACCGGCGCCGGCCGGGCCGTCGTGGTCGGCCCGGCCGGGCGGGTGGCCGAGCACGACCTGCGCGTCCCGCCCAGTACCGAGCACCTCGCCGTGTACTGCGGCGGGCGGCTGCTGGTGTGCTGGTGGGACCGGTCCGGCAACCACGCCTACTGGTCCGACGCCCCGCACGAGGTGTTCACCCCCGAGTCCGGCGAGGGCACGTGGTCGCTGCGCTGGTCGTCCGAGCGGGGCAGCGGGTTCTGCGTGCTCACCGCCGACGGGGCCCGGATGGGCGACGGCCGGCCACTGTACCCCGGCGACCGGCGGGTCCCCGGCGGCGGGCACGTGCTGCACGACGGCGCGACCTACTGGGCCTACCGGCACGACCCGCGCGGGCTGTACGAGATCGACCCGGCGACCGGGCAGCGGGGCCGCGGGTCGCTGCCCGCGTTCCTGGAGGACGCTCCCCTGGCCGAGGGCGAGGACTGGGTGCCGGCCGCATGCTCGCTGGCCCCGCTGCCCGCCGGCCTGGAGGACACCCCGCTGGGGCACGCCGGCGGCATGGTCGGCTTCCGGGTGCACCACATCCGCGGCGGGCACCGCATCACCGGCGTCGACGGCCGGACGGCGGACGTGCCGGGCGACTCGTACGCGCCGTGGGGGATCCTGTCCGTCCCCGGCGGCGCGCAGCCGATCGTCCTGCGCGCCGCCTGGAGAGACGTCACCGCGCTGGTCCCCGGCGACGGCGACCTGTGGGAGCTGAGCCTGGGCCACGACCACCGGACCGGCACGTTCGTCCCGCCGCCGGCGTTCTGGCACCTGTTCCAGGCGCGTGACGCGGCGGCCTCCGCGGTGCTGCGCGAGCTCACCGGGGAGCAGGCCGGCGCCCTGCTCGACGCCGCGCTCGCCGACCGCGCCGAGAAGCACGGCGACGACGAGGACCCCACGCCGCGGCTGCGCGCCGCCGTCGCCGCGCTGCTGCCGGACGGCGCCCACCCCGCCCTGGTCGCCGGGGTGGTCGCCACCGTCGTCGTCGCCGCCGACACCGAGCGGTACCGTGCCGGTGTCCTGGAGCGGGCCGAGGCCCGCTCCGGGCCGCGCATCGACCCGGAGGCCCAGCACCAGGCACTGCGCGGCCTGGGCGGGCACCCCGGCCACTGGACGGCCGATGACATCCTCGGCGAGGCCGCGCGCGCCTCCCGCTTCCTGCTCGGCGGGCCGGCGCCCGGCGAGCCGGTGAGCGACTGGCCGGTGCTGCCGGGCCGGGTGGGCGCGCTCGCCTGGCGCGCGGCCTCGCCGCTGACCTCCGCCACCGACCGCACGACACTCGGCGCGCTGCTGGAGCACTGGGCCGGCCTGGTGTTCGCCGACCCGGCGGCCCGGCTGCGCCGGGGCCGGTCCGCGCGCTCCCACCCGGCGGCCGGGGAGCACGCGGGCGGGCGCCACCTGGTGCTGGGCACCGTCGAGGGCGAGCCCGACCCGGCGGCCCGGCACTACGTGGAGCTGCGGTCCGGAGACGGCCCGCCGCCCCCCGAGGTCGAACCGCTGGACGCCGCGGACCTGACCCCCGGCTGGGGCACCCGGGACCGGATCCACGCGTTCCTCGCGGCGCTCGGCGAGCACGGCCCGGCCGCCTGGGACCCGCGGGCGGTGGACCTGCTCACCGAGCGGACCGGGCTGACCCGGGGCACGGCGGCACTGCTGCTCGCGGCACTGCCCGACCTCGACGACTGGCGGACGGCGTACCTGACCGCCGAGCAGCGGAAGCTGCTGGGCCTCGGCGCCGCCGAGGCCGCCGCGGCCCGGCAGGAACTGCGCCGCCTGCCGGTCGCCGACCGGCTGGCCCTGCTGGAGGCCGCCATGCCGGGCGACCCCGCCGAGCTGTGGGACACCGGCATACTGCCGGCCGCCGAACGGCTGGCCGCCGCCTGGGTGCACAGGTTCGGCCGCCGGGTACCGATCCCGGAGGACGCGGTCACCGAAGCCGCACAGATCATCGGATCCCGCGACGCCGCCCCGCTGCTGGCGCTGCTGACCGATCCCGGTTCGATCCCCTGGCTGACCGGTGGCGCCGGCCGGCTGGTGGACAAGGACGACGACGGCGCCCAGTTGGCCGCGCCGCAGGAGGCTCCCGGCCACAACGGCATGGCCATGATGGTGATCGCCCTCCTCTGGGCCGCCACCGCCCGCCCGGTGGGCGACCCGCTGACCGCGCACCTGCCCGAACTGCTCGACCGGGCGCGCGCCCGGCTGGGCCGGCCCGACCTACTGGTACCGGTGGGCCTGTGCTACGGGCTGCCCGGCGGGCCGGGCGACGAGTCCCCGGAGGACACGCTGCGGCGGGTGTTCGGCGACCGCCGGTACCCGGGGCTCAAGGCCGTCGCCCATGACGACGGGGTGACGGTCGCCGTGGCCCGCAACTACGGGTTCCAGCTCTACGTCAGGGTCGCCCGGCTCGGCGACGACGACCCCCGCGCCCTGCTGGCGACGGCCCTGCTCACCGAGGAGGTCCACGGTGGCCGGCAGTTGCTCCAGGCGCTGGCGCTCGTTCGTGCCGGCGGGCTCACCGCACTTGCCCGGCGCGTCCGCGACACCCCGGTGCCGGCGGGCGGCCACGAGGCGAACCCCGCGCTGTCGGTGCCCGGCCTGGTGGCCGAGGTGGCCGCCGAGCACGGGCTGTCCGGCGACGCCGCCGCGCTCTACCTCCAATTGCTCGCCCTGCTGGAGCCCACCGACCGCAACGTCCGCCGGTGGAACGGGTGGACCCCGGCCCGGCACAAGAAGGCCGTGGCCGAGCTGACCGGGGCGGGCCTGGTGCTGGCGGCCAAGCGGAGCCGGGCCGGCCGCTCGGTGTTCCTGCCCGGCGACTGGGCCGAGGCGGCCGCCCCGAACCTGCCGGTGGAGCGCTGGAAGGCGGAGATGTACGGGCTGTCGGTGCCGGCGGGGCAGCGCAAGCTCTCCGGGCCGCTGCGCCGGTTCCTGCCGCTGCGCCCGCTGCACGAGTTGTTCGAGCACGCCTGGGCTCGCGTCCGCTCCGGCGACCTGCCCTGACCGGGTTCTGGCACGGCCTCTCCGGAGGCGGCGCTCACCCCCTGCTCCCCCTCGGGCCGGTCCCGGCCGACCGGTCCGAGGGGGTTATCGAAATCCGCGGTGAACCTGGGGCGGGTGGGGCGCGTATCACCGACCGCATCCCCAGGGAGCGGCCGGGTGGGTGCGGGAGGGAGACTCGCGGTGAGGCCCGCCCCACCCGGCCGCACCATCCCCGGCACGGCTTTGTTGTCACTTTGACACAAATCGACCGGCCCCTATTGGCGGGGATGCCCCTGGCGTAAAGAGCAGGCAAAGTCCACTGTGGGACCATGCTTCCGCGTCACTTACCGAACCGGTACCACGACCGCGGGGAAGGGCCGGTCGGATACCTGGCGGTGCTCCTGCTCCTGGCGGCCGTGCTCGGCTCCGTCGGGGCGGTCGTCCCCGGGGAACGCCTCACCCGAGGGATCGAAACGGCGATCTGCCGGCTGGTGGGCGGCCCCTGCCCCGCCGGGACCACCGCGGCGCCCCCGCCGGCGCGGCCGCCGGACGACCAGTGCGTCACCCGCTCCGGCATCGACCAGCGGACCGAGGGGCGCAAGGTGCTCGTGGTGGGCGACGAGCAGGTCTCCACCCGGCAGGAGGACGTCCTCGGTGACGGGAGCCTCTCGATCACCACCGCCGACCAGTCCAGCCAGGGCATCGACCTGGAGCTCGGGCTGGGCGTCCAGTGGAACGGGCTCGGCATCGGGGCGAGCGCGGGCGGCGGGGTGATGTGGACCGGCTCCGACCAGTACCAGTTCCGGTTCGCCGACCGGCGCGAGGCCGACGCGTTCTACCGGGAGGCCCACCGCCGGGTGGAGGACCACTTCGACGAGCACGGCTTCGGCGCCGTCTTCGACGGCGGGCTGGCCGAGATCCCGCTCCGGCTCGCCGAGCAGCGCGGCATCCCCTACACCTACATCAACGCCGACGGGCGAAGCGCCTTCGTCCAGGGCCAGGCCACCGTCGGCATGGGGAACGACACCGGGGAGGTCGGGCTCGGCGGGGGCGGCGAGTACCGGGAGGTCCGCCTGCTGGGCACCTCGGAGTCCGTCGACGCGCAGGGGAACCGGACGACCGGCCAGTACTACGAGGCCACCAACACGCTGACCCGCGAGCTCTTCGGCGGGGTGCGACTGAACGACGTGGGCGGCCCGGGCGATGTCGGTGACTGGACCTCCGACGAGACCAACATCTACCACGTCGAGTACGACAGGAACGGCGCCCCGATCCGGGTCACCGCCGTCCAGACCACCCAGTGGGTGTTCGGCGGGGGCGGCACGCTGGAGGTCCGCCCCGGGCTCGGTCCCGACGACGGCGTCAATCCCGAGGGCGGCGGCGGTGTCACCACGTCCCTGCGGATCCAGGACGGCGACACGACGGTCGCCACCACGACCGTGGAGATCCCCCCGGAGCTGCGCGCCGACGTCCGGAACGAACTCGACGGCCTCACCGACCACAACCTCGGGGACCGGCTCCGCGGGCTCGACACCCTCAGGCGGCTGGCCCGCGGCGAGGGCGCCACCTTCACGCTCCAGGAGTACGGGTTCGAGGGCCGGCAGACCCAGGGCGGTCTCGACCTCGACTACGGCATCGAGATCGTCGACTGGGGCAACGAGCACCAGGAGGCCACCCTGGAGCTGGAAAGCGCCCAGTACCGCGATCCCGAGAGCGGCGAACTGGTGCCGTGGGTCACATGCACCGGCACCTGAGAGCCGGCACCGGCCTGGCGGCGGCCGCCCTGCTCGCCGCCACCGGCTGCTCCGACGCGGGCGAACGTCACACGCAGGGCACACAGGGCGCCGGCCTGACGACGTACCGGGGCGCGGGCTTCACCGTCGGCCACCCCCGGGGCTGGCGGCCCCCGGCCCGGCGGATCTTCCCGGGGGCGAACTTCGAAGTCGTCCCGCCCGGCCCGGCCGGGGCCCCGCCCCGAGCCTCGCTGTCGGTCTTCACCGAACGGGATCGGCGCCCGCTGCACCGGATCGTGGACGGTCTCGTGGCGCTCGGCCGGACCTCGGCCGACTTCCGGCTGATCGAACGCCGCGCGACCGAGGTGGGCGACCGCCCCGCGTACGTCGTCCGCAGGGGGTACTCCGCCGCGGCCCGGGACGGCCGGCGGGTCCACCTGCGCCAGGTGGACCTGCTGGTCCGGCTCTCCGCGACGGCGGTGATCGACGTGCGCGTCGTCGCCACCGCCGACCGGTACGAGGCCGACCGGCCGTCGATCGACGCGGTGCTCCGCTCGTTCCGGAGCGGGACCGGATGAGAACCGGCCCGGCCCTCGGCGCGCTCGCGGCCCTGGCCGTGCTCGCCATGACGACCGCGCTGCTGCGCACCCCCACCGGCCAGGGCGGGGTGGCGGCGATCACCACGTCGGACGGCACCCCCGCCTCCGCCGCCTTCGCCCTGGTCACGGCCGCCTGGCTGGCCGCGGGAGCCTTCGGCACCTGGCTCGCCGTCCCGCGCCGGGAGGACCGGGAGCCGAGCGCGGCGCCGACGGCCGCCGCAACGGTGGGTGCGGTGCTCGCCGCGCTCGCCCCCATCGTGCTGGTCCTGTCGTCCACCACCACATCGCCCGGCCGGCTCGCGCTCTCGATCACCGCTCTGGAACTGGCGGTGGCCGCCGGAGTCGGCGCGGGATTGCTGCTGGGCCGGCATACCGCCGGCACCGGGATGGTCGCCGCCGCAACGGCGACCCTGGTCCTCGCCCTGGCGATCCGGTGCGCGCTGGTGGAGACGCTGGTGCCGGGGCCGCTGATCGACCCGGCGGGCCGGCTCACCGCGGACGCGGCCGCCGCGCTGCGCGCGCTGGAGGACCGGCTGCCGGTCGGGACGGGCGTCGCCGCCCTGCTCGGAGCGGCGCTGGGCGGAGCGGTGACCCGTGCCCGCCCGGCGGCGGCGCTCCTGGTGGGGCTGGCGCCGCCGGCGCTGTGGGCCGCCGGGACGGTCATCGGGCTGGTCGGCGCGGGCACGCCGGTGTTCACCTCGGTCCAGCCGGGCGAGTGGATCTGCCTGGCCGTCGGCGGGCCGCTCGGCGCCGGGTCGGGTTACGCGCTGGGCCGGGCGATCCGCCGCAGGTCAGGACCAGGCGGCGCGTAGCAGGGCACGGTGGGCGGCGTCGAGGTAGGCCATCGCGGCGGCCCAGGCGCGGGCGGACGGCTCCGGCGCGGCGGGACGGGACTCCCCCGTCACCGTGCGCTCCACCTCGGCCGCGGCCGCGTGCAGGTGGTCGAGCAGGTCCGCGGCGGTCGGCAGGTGGGAGCGGCGCAACCGGGCCGACTCGGCGCGCAGTCCGGCCGTGGCCGCACCGGCCAGGGTGGCCCGGCCGCCGAGGGTGGCCCGGTGCAGCGTGCGGCGCAGCCCGGCCAGCGGGTCGTCGGGCGGCTCCGGTGCGGCGGCCGGTCGTGGCGCCGCGGTCGCGGCGGCCGGGCCGAGGGCGGCTCCGGGCAGGTCGTCCAGGCCCACGTTGATCCGGCCGAGCCGGCGGTCCGGCAAGTGCAGCGCCGGGGCCGCCACCGCCAGCAGGGTGAGGGTGCGGGGCCGGGACGGGTGGATCCGGCCGACCAGCCGCAGCGGCTCGCCGTGCAGCGTGCCGAGCCGCCGCAGGACGGCCCGGTGGTCGCCGGCGGGGGACAGGGCGTGCACCGGGTCGGCACCGGCCACCTCCAGCAGCACCCCTTCGGGGGTGAGCCCGGCCACCACCGTGTCGAGGAAGAGCAGGTCGGCACCGGCCGGACGGGCGGTCTCCGGCAGCCCGGCCGCCGCCCAGGCCCGGTCCAGCTGGTCGCCCACGGCGGCCTCCCACAGCGCGGCCAGCGGCGGTTCGGTCCAGGGCGTGCCGGCGAGGCGGGCCGCGTCGGCCCCCTCCCCGCCGCCCAGCCGGCCGTCCGCCGTCGCGGTAAGCCCCTGCCCGAACACACCGGACCGGCCGAGGTCGTGGTGGTCCAGGGTGAGGCGGCCCAGCCGGGCGGCGCTCCGGTACGCGGTCTTCGGCCGCTCCGGCCCGCCCGGCATGACGTCGGAGACGGTGTGCAGGCGGCCCGCGCCGTCGGTCAGGTAGGTCACCACCCCCGCGTAGCCGGACGCGGTCACCACCGCCTCGCTGCACAGGCCGTGCAGCCGGGCGGTGGCGGTGGGCGCGTACGACCGGCGCGCGACGCCCACGGCGGCGGCGTCCGGGGCCCGGTCGAGCCGGTGCGCCGTGGCGATCAGTTCCGCCAGGTCGGCCGCGAAGACCTCCAGGGCGAAGGCCGGCCGGGCCGTGGCCAGGTCCCGCATCCCGCCCGCCACCCGGGTGGCGGCCGCGGCCAGCCGGGGCAGCGACGCCTGCCGGGCCGCGTGGGCGGCACGCAGCAGGTCGGCGCGGAGCAGCGCCCCGGCGGCCTGCGCCCCGGTCGCCAGCAGCCGCGCCCCCGCGTCCACCGCCAACCGTGCCGCGCCCGCCTGCGCCTCCGTCAGCTCGACCGCTTCGTCCCCGCGCGTTCCGGCCAGGCCCGCTCCGGTGCGGCTCGTTCCAGCCTGGCCCGCCCCGGTCTGGCCCGCCCCGGTCTGGTCCGCCCCGGTCTGGTCCGCCCCGGTCTGGTCCGCTCCGGTGCGGCTCGTTCCGGTGCAGGCCGTTCCCGCGGGGCTCGGGTGGGAGAGGTCCGGCTCGGCCGCGGAGTCCACCGTCCGGGCCGGCCGTGTCCGCGGGTCCGGTTCCGCTCCGGTCTCCTCCGGTTCCGCGGGCGGGGCCTCCTCCTGGTCGGCGAGGGTGTCCAGGACCGTCAGGACCGCCAGCAGGTGCAGGCAGCGCGGGGCGAGCAGGCAGGAGCAGCCGACCTGGTCGGCGCCGGTCAGGCGGGGCCCGGCGAGCCGCACGGTCTCGCCGCCCGCCGCGACCTGCCAGCCGCCGCCGGTCTCCGTCCACGTCCAGCCGTCGGCCAGCGCGGGGTCCGCGTCCAGCCGTCGCCGGACCCGGGCGGGTGCGGCACCGATCAGCTCGGCCAGCAACCCCGGCTCCACCACCGGTCGGGTCACCATTCCTCCTCCGGATGCACCGGCCGCGCCGTCGCCGGCCCGGCCGCAAGGGAGCGACGCCCGGTCACGGCGCTCATCCGCGGACCCGCTCGCCGATCCAGGCGGCCAGTTCGGCCGGGGAGAGCGCGGCGACGGGCATCCCGGCGGCGGCCACCCGCTCGGCGATCCCGCGGTTGAAGACGGGCTGCCCCCCGTCGTCGAGGGCCGCCAGGCCCAGCAGGTGGGCGCCGCTCTCGGCGAGCGCGCGCACCTCGCCGAGCAGCCGCCCGGTGGAGACGCCCTCCTCGAAGTCGCTGACCACCGCGACGATGGACCGGGCGGGCACGGTGATCTGCTCGCGCACGTACGCCAGGCCGCGCCCGATGTCCGTGCCGCCGCCCACGGAGATCTCCAGCAGCAACGCCAGCGGGTCGGCGACCCGGCCGGTGAGGTCGATGACCTTGGTGGAGAAGGTCACGAAGTGCACCGAGAGCGCCGGGACGCCGTGCAGCACCGCCGCCGTCAGCGCGCTGTAGATCGTCGAGCGCTCCATGGAGCCCGACACGTCGACGGCGAGGAAGATGTGCCAGTCGGCGCTGCGCCGGGCCCGGGTGCGGAACACCGGCCGCTCCGGCACCAGGGTGATCGCGGTCCCGGTGCGCCGGGCGGTGTGCAGGTTGGCCCGGACGGTCCGGCCGAGGTCCAGCGGGCCCACGGGGCGGCGGCTCGGGCGCGGGGTGGCCAGCCCGGTCAGCGCGGGCCGCAGCCGGCGGGCCAGCTCCCGGGTCAGCTCGGCGACCAGCCGATCCACCAGCCGCCGCAGCCGGGCCAGTCCCGCCTCGGGCAGCGCCCCGGCCAGCGAAAGCACGTGTTCGAGCAGGTCGACGGAGGCGGTCACCCGCTCCGGGTCGAGCTGGAGGATCGCGTCGGAGCGGCCCCGGGCGGCGGCCCGGCCCAGCACCTCGTCGCGGATCCGGGCGCCGAACAGCGCCTCCAGTTCCCCGGACCACTCCCGGGCGGTGGGGTACGGGTCTCCGGTCCCGCCACCGGTGCCGGCGGTCGAGCCCTCGCCCTGCCCGTGCCCGTACAGTTCGTCCAGGCCACGGGCCACGCGGGCGGCACGGCCCGTCAGCCGCTCCCGCTCCCGGCCCAGCACCAGCCGCCACCGGTCCGGCCCCGAGATCGCCCGGCCCTCCCCCGGCCCGGGCGCCGGTCCCGCCCCCGGCGGTCCGCCCCGCGCGAGAGTTCCGCCACCCTCGTGCCCACCGCTCGCGGGCGTTCCCCCGGGGCGGTCCGCGGGCGGCTGCGCGGCCCCGAGCACACGGCCGGCGGTCTGCCGGCCCACCGCCGCGGACAGCGCCCGCGAGCCGGGCACCCCCGGCTCCGGCGGTTCGGCCGGCCGCCCCGTCGCCGGCGTGGGGCCGGACGTCCCCGGCTCCGGCGGCTCGACCGGCCGCGGGCCGGGCGGCCGCACCGGCACCGGCACGGGGCCGGACGCGCCGGTGGCCGGCGGTTCGGCCGGCTGCCGCTCCGCCGCCGGGCCGGACCCGGACGCGCCGGCGGGCGACGCCGCGGGAGGGAGCGGCCCGGCCGGGAGGAGGGCGGGGTCGAGGGCGCGGACGGCGGCACGGCCGGCCAGGTCCGCGGCGGCCTGGGCGGCGAGCACGGCGGGGTCGGTGTCGAGTTCGAACGGGTCCGGGGCCCCGGGGTCCAGCCGGTGGCGCTCGCGGACCGCGACCAGGAAACGCCCGCGGGCGGCGGGCGCGAGGGCGTCGAAGCCCTCCCGCAGGGCGGGCAGGCGGCGCAGGAACTCCGCGTCGGGCCGGTCCTCCACGACGCTCGCCAGCGGGTCGAGCAGGTCGGGGGCGGACTCCAGCAGCGGCCCGGCCACGGTGAGCGCTCCGGCCAGCCGGCGGGCCGAGCCCGCGCCGTCGGACGCGTCGGCCCAGCCGGCGAGGCGGGTCGCCAGCGTCCCGGCCGGTTCGGCGCCGAGCAGCACCAGGGCCGCCGCGGCGGCGCCCTGGGGCAGCGGCGCCCCGTCGGCGACCAGCCCGCGCAGCAGCCAGACCAGCCGGTTCGCCCCGGTGGCGCCGCGCTCGACGAGCTGGACGAGCTGGAGCAGGGCGCGCGTGTCGGCGGGATCGTCGGATCCGGCGATGCCCGCCACCGCACCGATCGCGGCGGCGGCCAGTTCGGCGGTCTGCGGCCCGGCCTCGACCGCGCCCGGGCCGGGCAGGCCGGGCAGGTGGCCCGCGGTGATCCGCTCGATCAGGTCGTGTGCGGCGATCAGCTCGGGCAGCCCGGCGACCGGCAGGAAACCGGTGCGCAGCTCCGCCATGAACCGGTGCGCCGGCCGGGCCAGCCCGGCTTCGGCGGCCTCCTCCAGCAGGGCGAGCCGGGCGGCCGGGGTCAGTTCGTCCCGTGCGGCCAGCGTCCGGGCCCGGGCTTCGAGCGCCCCCTCGGCGGCCTGTTCCAGGGTCGCGCCGTACGCGGTGGCGAGTTCGAGGGTGGCCGCGGTCAGCGGGCGCCAGTGGACCGTCCAGGCCCGGCCGGTGGCGCGGACCGCGCCCACCCCGGCCAGCTCGCGTTCGGCACCGTATTCGACCCCCGCGGTGCGCAGCCGCCGCAGCGCCAGGTGGCGGCGCAGGTCGAGCGGGCTGCGGGCGGGGTCGAGCCGCTGTTCCACCGGCCGGGACGGCGCGTCCGGTCCGGGCAGCCCGAGCTCGGCCAGCAGTTCCTCGACGTGCACGGCCAG
This sequence comes from Actinomadura craniellae, assembly GCF_003289645.1. Lineage (GTDB taxonomy): Bacteria > Actinomycetota > Actinomycetes > Streptosporangiales > Streptosporangiaceae > Actinomadura_D > Actinomadura_D craniellae. The sequence goes on from NZ_QLYX01000002.1 coordinate 504,487, forward strand.
GCCCGACCGGGGGGCGCCGGGGGGCGGCGTGCCGCGCCGGTCGCCCACCAGGACCCGCTGCGCGGCGCGGGCGACGGCCCGGGACCGGCCCAGCGGCTCGCCCTGGCCGAGCGCGGTCTCCAGCGCCTCGACCAGTTCCCGGCGGCCGGGCGCGGGTAGGCCCCGCAGCACGGCCAGGTCCCGCGCCACCCGGTAGGCCGCCGCGGCGTCGGGGGTGCCCGCCACGTGCCCGTCGGCGCGCAGTTCCGCGCAGATCCGGGCCAGCCGGGCGGCCGCGGCGCGTTCGACCGCGGCCGGGGCGCCGCGGGCGTCCAGCACGTCCTGCTGCCACTCGGGGTCCCGGATGCCCGCCGGGTAGCCCGACCGGGAGTCCAGCAGTTCGAAGGTGTAGGGGATGAGCGCGGTCGCGACCTCGCCGACCGGTTCGGGCACCTCGACGGGCGGGCCGGGCGGCGGGCCGGCCAGCGCGGGCGCGTGGAAGGCTCCGATCACGGCGGCCGGGCGGCGGGCGCCCAGTTCGGCGACCCGGCGCCGCATCCACTCCTCGCGGACCAGGTCGCGCCGGGAGACCCCGGCCGGCGCGCCGGCCCGCAGCGCCCAGCCGAGCGCCAGCGCGGCCCGCCGCACCCGCTCGGGCTCGGCCCCGTAGGAGCGTGCCTCGACCAGCCGGTCCCACAGCTCCTCGGTGTCGTCGACCCCCGCGGTCCGCAGCAGCGCCCCCAGGTGGTCCGCCCCGCCGGGCCCCAGCTCGGACGGGTCGATCGGACGGGCCGCGGGCAGGTCGATGGCGTGCACGGGGACGCCGTGCGCGACGGCCCAGCGGACGGCGACCAGTTCGGGCGAGAAGTCGGCGAACGGGTAGAAGCCCAGCCGCTCGCCCGCGCCGCCGGCCACGGTGAGCGCCACCGGGGCCACCAGGGCGGGGTCGCCCAGGTGGCCCAGCCACCCCTCCAGTTCGGCGGGCAGTTCGATCAGGACCGCGTCGGGGTCGGCGGCGGCCAGCAGTTCCGGCACGACCGCCGCGAGCACCGGCGAGTGGTGCCGCACCCCGATCAGGAAGGGCTCGCGGCACCCCGCCAGCAGCTCCAGCGCCGCCGCCGGTTCGCCCGGCCCCGTCACCGGCCCCGTCACCGGCCCTGTCACCGGCCCTGTCACTCCGGCTCGCCGAGGACGTGCCGCAGTTCGTACAGCCGCTTCCACATGCGGGCGCCGCCCTCCGCACGGCGGCGGACGGCGGTGTCCCAGTAGGCGAGCAGCCGTCCCTGGTCGGCCGGGTCGTCCTTGCGGACCACGCCGAGCAGGTAGCCGGGCACCAGCGACAGCGGGTCGGGGACCCGTAGGTAGGCGCGCTGCAGACCGAGGTCGGTGGCCACCCCGACGGCCTCGGCGGTGCTCATCACGGTGGCCGGCCGCTCGACGCTCCAGCCCTCCTCGGCACGGCCCGAGCGCAGGTCGCGGAACGCGGTGACCAGCGCCTCCAGCACGGCGTCGTCGACGTCGAGGGGGCGGCCGTGCCGTTCCAGCGCGGCCGCCGCCCGGCCGCGGACCAGCGCGACCTCGGCGGCCAGGTCGCCGATCGGCGGCACGGTCTCGAAGTTGAAGCGGCGCTTGAGGGCGGCGCTCATCTCCGACACGCCCCGGTCGCGCAGGTTGGCCGTGCCGATCACGTTGAAACCGGGCCGGGCGAACACGGTCTCGCCCAGTTCGGGGACCGCCATCCGCCGGTCGGACAGGATCGACACCAGCGCGTCCTGCACCTCGGGCAGGCAGCGGGTGATCTCCTCCACCCGGACGAGCCGCCCCTCGCGCATGGCGGTGAGCACCGGCGAGGGCACCAGCGCCTCCTCGCCGGGCCCCTTGGCCAGCAGCAGCGCGTAGTTCCAGCCGTACCGCAGGTGGTCCTCGGTGGTGCCGGCGGTGCCCTGGACGGTCAGCCCGCCGCCGCTGATCGCGGCGGCCAGCAGTTCCGAGAGCATCGACTTGGCGGTGCCGGGCTCGCCGACCAGCAGCAGCCCGCGGTCGCCCGCCAGGGTGACCACGGACCGCTCGACCAGCGCGCGCTCCCCCACGAACTTGGCGGTGATCTCCAGCGCGGCGGGCAGGTCACCGGCCGGCCCGGGCAGCCGCAGCCGCTCGCCACCGGAGCCCGTCACGAACGTGACCACCGCGGCGGGGGTGAGCCGCCAGCCGGGCGGGCGCGGCCCGGTGTCGTGGGCGGCCAGGAAGTCCAGTTCGGCGGCGTACCGCCGCTCGGCGGCCTCGACCTGCCGCTCGGCCTGCGGTTCGGCCTGGGTCACGGGGTCTCCTCGCCCTCTTCGGCCACCCGGCCGGCGTAGATGAGTTCGGCCAGCCGGACGCCCTCGGACCAGGCGACCGGCCCGACGTCGGACAGCGGCAGCGCCCGCTCGTCGGCGTCGACCCAGATCAGGTCGCCGGTCCAGGCCGGCGCGTCGGGCGTGTCGGAGCCCACCCAGTAGCGCGCCTGTACCGGCACCCCGGCGTCGTAGGCCCGGCAGACCGCGTACCCGCCGCGGACCTGGAACCCGAACCGGGTGGCCCGGGCGGTGGCGTGCCGCAGTTCCTTGAACTCGCCGCCGCCGTAGGAGTCCAGCCGGCGGGCGGTGCCGTCCAGGCCGGCCGGGCGGCGGTGGACCTCCCGGGCGAGTTGCGGCACCGTCTGCCGGACGCCCAGTTCCACCGCGAACTCGCGCAGATCGTCGAGGTCGTCGAGCAGGACGGGGTGCGGGATCAGCACGCTGTCGGGTTCCAGCCACCGGGTCTCGGCGTCGAGGTCGACGATGCCGAGCCGCCCCTTGGCGTCGACGTCGCGCAGCAGGCCCGCCGAGCCGTCGGCCCCGACCACCGCGAGGTTCTCCAGCGGGACCCGCCAGGCGGGGTCGGGCCAGATCTCGACCAGCACGTTCCGGGGCACCGGGAACGAGCCGAGCATCCACGACTCGACGGTGGCCCGGCAGTCGGTCTCGTGCCGGACGAGCCAGTCGCGCAGCGCGTACAGGTGCTCGGCGGCCTCACTGTCGCGGGCCTTCTTGGGAACCGACTTCAGTTCCCGTCCCTTGGCGTTGCGGCACACCAGGGTGGAGCCGTCGAGCGCCAGTTCGTATCCGTCGGCGGCGGGAATCCAGACCCGCTCGCCGGTGCTCTCCGCGACCGGCGGAGCGTTCTTCTGCGGCATGGCCGGAATCCTGGCAGATTCCCCCGACAATCCAGGCGAAAACGAGGACGGGACCGCCCCCCGAGGCGGTCCCGTCCTCGAACCGGGCTAACCGAGCCGGTTGACCAGTGCCTTGTGCTCGTCCCACAGTTCCCTGGGCAGGTGGTCGCCGAAGGTCTCGAAGTGGCCGGGCACCAGCGCGGCCTCCTGCTTCCAGATCTCGGTGTCCACCGTGAGCAGGGTGTCGAGATCGGCGGCGTCGATCTCCAGGCCCTCGGTGTCGAGCGCCTCCCTGGTCGGGACGTGCCCGATGGGCGTCTTGGCCGCGTCGGCGCGGCCGTTGAGCCGTTCCACGATCCACTTGAGGACCCGGCTGTTCTCGCCGAAGCCCGGCCAGATGAACCGGCCGTCCGCGTCCTTGCGGAACCAGTTCACGTAGTAGATCCGGGGCAGCTTCTCGGCGTCGGTGGACCGGCCGATCTTCAGCCAGTGGCCGAAGTAGTCGCCCATGTTGTAGCCGCAGAACGGCAGCATGGCGAACGGGTCGCGGCGCAGTTCACCAACGGTGCCCTCGGCCGCGGCGGTCTTCTCCGACGCCACGTTGGCGCCGAGGAAGACGCCCTGCTGCCAGTCGAACGACTCGGTGACCAGCGGGACGGCGGTGGCCCGGCGCCCGCCGAACAGGATCGCTGAGATCGGCACGCCCTTGGGGTCCTCCCACTCCGGCGCGATGATCGGGCACTGCCCGGCCGGGGTGGTGAAGCGGGCGTTGGGGTGCGCGGCGGGCTCGCCGGACTCCGGCGTCCAGTCGCGGCCCTTCCAGTCGGTCAGGTGCGCGGGGGGCTCGTCGGTGAGCCCCTCCCACCACACGTCGCCGTCGTCGGTGAGGGCGACATTGGTGAAGATGCTGTTGCCCCACAGGGTCTTGATCGCGTTGGCGTTGGTGCCCTCGCCGGTGCCGGGGGCCACGCCGAAGAAGCCGGCCTCCGGGTTGATCGCGTACAGCCGGCCGTCCTCGCCGAACCGCATCCAGGCGATGTCGTCGCCGATGGTCTCGACCTTCCAGCCGGGAATGGTCGGCTGGAGCATCGCCAGGTTGGTCTTGCCACAGGCGGACGGGAAGGCGGCGGCCACGTAGCGGGTCTCGCCGGTGGGCGGGGTCAGCTTGAGGATGAGCATGTGCTCGGCCATCCAGCCCTCGTCGCGGGCCATGGTGGAGGCGATGCGCAGCGCGTAGCACTTCTTGCCGAGCAGCGCGTTGCCGCCGTAGCCCGAGCCGTAGGACCAGATCTCCCGGGTCTCCGGGAAGTGCGAGATGTACTTGGTCGAGTTGCACGGCCACGGCACGTCCGCCTGGCCGGGCTCCAGCGGGGCCCCCACCGAGTGCACGGCCTTGACGAACGAGCCGCGCTCCTCGATCAGCCGCAGTGCCGGCGTGCCCATCCGGGTCATGATCCGCATCGAGACGGCGACGTACGGCGAGTCGGTGATCTCAACGCCGAGCTGGGAGATGTTGCCGCCCAGCGGGCCCATGCAGAAGGGCACCACGTACATGGTGCGGCCCCGCATCGAGCCCTTGAAGATGCCGGCGAAGGTGGCCCGCATCTCGGCGGGCGCGATCCAGTTGTTGGTGGGGCCTGCGTCCTCCTCCTTCTCCGAGCAGATGTAGGTGCGGTCCTCGACCCGGGCGACGTCGCTCGGGTCGGACGCGCAGTAGAAGCTGTTGGGTCGTTTCTCTGAGTTGAGGCGCCGGAAAGTCCCCTGCTCCACGAGGAGGTCGGTGAGCCGCTCCCACTCGGCGTCCGAGCCGTCACACCACTCGACTCGGTCCGGTTGGGTGAGCTCGGCGATCCCGCGTACCCAGTCGAGCAGTTCGGCATGACTGGTAGGGGCCTGGTCAATACCGGAGATGGACGGCGCGGAGACCTGGTCGGACACGGGCAACTCCTTTTGCTGTTCGCAGGATCTTTGCATCATGAACAAAAGCGAATGGTTTTGCCATTTGGTCCAGACCAATTCCCGCCGCATTTCCCCGTAACTCGGCGGGAGTGTGACTCATCTCACCATATGGACCGCACCATTGTCACCCTGAGTGATGTAATTCGGTACACAGCGTCACTGATGTGAACGCACCGTGAAGCCCGCATGTGACAGGCACCTCGCCCCGGCAACGCGCCCGTCACATTCGTCACGCCGGGTAGGCGTGGGTCTCGGTCGCCTTCACCGCGGCCCAGACGGCGACGCCCTCGGCGAGCCCGAGTTCGGCGACCGCCGCGGGGGTGACATCGGCCGCGGCGGGCAGCGGGCCGCCGAGCCGCACCCGCACCCGGTCGCCCTGCCGCTCGATCCCGGCGATGGTGGTATTCCACACATTACGCGGACTGCCGTGCGGACGGGAACGGTACAGCGCGACCGCGGCAGGGGCGAACACCACGAACACCTCGCCGTCCAGCGCCTCGGCCGCGTCCAGTTCGGCGCGTTCCACCGTGACCGTGTGCCCGCGGGCCGTGCCCCGGTAGAGGTTCAGCCCGACCAGCCGGGCGACGTAGCCGGTCCGGGGTCGCCGGGCGACCTCGGCCGGCGACCCCTCCTGGACCAGCACCCCCTCCTCCAGGACCACCAGCCGATCCGCGAGCGTCATCGCGTCCAGCGGGTCGTGGGTGACGAGCACGGTGACGCCGTCGAAGTCGGCCAGATGCCGGCGCAGCCCGGACCTGATCTCCAGCCGGGTGTGCGCGTCGAGGGCGGCCAGCGGCTCGTCGAGCAGCAACAGCCCGGGCTCCGCGGCCAGCGCGCGGGCCAGCGCCACCCGCTGGGCCTGCCCACCGGACAGCGCCCGGGGCCGGACGGCGGCGTACTCGGCCAGGCCGACCCGGTCCAGCAACGCCGCGGCCCGCCGCCGTGCCTCCCTGCGGCCCACCCCCCGGCAGCGCGGGCCGAAGGCCACGTTCTCCAGGGCGCTCAGGTGCGGGAACAGCAGGTAGTCCTGGAACACCATGCCCACCGGCCGCGCCTCCACCGGCAGGGGATGCAGCGCGGTGCCGCCGAGCCGGACGTGCCCCGCCGTCAGCCGCTCCAGGCCGGCCAGCGCCCGCAGCGCCGTGGTCTTGCCCGCGCCGTTGGGGCCCAGCAGCGCGACCACCTCACCGGGCGCGGCGGCCAGCGCCAGGTCCAGCGCGAACCGGCCCGCCCGGGACTCGCGGTGGACGACCAACCGCGCGTCCAGCCCCCCTGTCCCCCGGTTCATCCGGCCCTCGCCCCCAGCCCCCAGTGGTCCCGCAGCAGCGCGAGGACCGCGACCGAGACCACCAGCAGCACCAGGCTCAGCACGATGGCCGCCTCCGGGTCGGTCTCCAGCGCCAGGTAGACCGCCAGTGGCATCGTCTGCGTGCGGCCGGGGAAGTTCCCCGCGAAGGTGATCGTCGCGCCGAACTCGCCGAGCGCCCGGGCCCAGCTCAGCGTGGCGCCGGCCAGCACCCCCGGCGCGATCAGCGGCAGGGTGACCCGGCGGAAGGCCGTCCAGCGGGACGCGCCGAGCGTCGCCGCGGCCTCCTCGTACCGGGAGTCGGCGGCGCGCAGCGCCCCCTCGACGCTGATCACCAGGAACGGCAGCGCCACGAACGCCTCCGCGACCACCACCCCGGCGGTGGAGAACGGCAGCGTGACACCGAAGGCGGCCTCCAGCCACCGGCCGAGCAGCCCCCGCCGGCCGAGCAGCATCAGCAGCGCGACGCCCCCGACCACCGGGGGCAGCACCAGCGGCACGATCACCAGGGCGCGCACCAGCCCCTGGCCGGGGAACCTGGTCCGGGCCAGCAGCCAGGCCAGCGGCACGCCGAGCACCAGGCAGAGCGCGGTGGCCAGGGTCGCGGTGACCAGCGAGAGCCGCAGCGCGGCCAGCACCTGCGGTTCCGCCAGCCGGGCGCCCAGGGTGGACCAGGGGGCACGGACGAGCAGCCCCGCCAGGGGCAGCACGAGGAACGCCAGCCCGGCCAGCGCGGGCACCAGGAGCGCCCAGGGCACTCCAGCCCGGCGCCCGGTCACAGCGCCTCGAAGCCCGCCGCGGGCGGCACGGCGGGCTTCGGGCCGGACGGTGCGAACCGGAGGGTCTCCACCGGCTCAGGATAGGGCCCGGCATCTTGCACCTTCCAGGCTTCCCCCTCGGATCGGCAGGTGCCCGCCGGGGGAAACCGCCGGTTTCCCTCCTATCCGCGAGGTACGGCTTCCTCCTGCCCCTGGCGGCGCAGCGGTTCACCGACCGCGCGCAGGTGCCCCAACGCCAGGGCGTAGGAGTCGAGCGGGCCGGTCTCGGCGTAGGGCAGGCCGAGCCGGGCGCAGTGCTCGCGGACCAGCGGCTGCGCGCGGCGCAGGTTGGGCCGCGGAATGCCCGGCAGCAGGTGGTGCTCGATCTGGTAGTTGAGCCCGCCCAGGAGCCAGTCGGTCACCGGACCGCCGCGGACGTTGCGCGAGGTGAGCACCTGCCGGCGCAGGTGGTCCCAGTCCTCCTCCTCGCCGGGCATCTCCATGCCCTTGTGGTTGGGCGCGAAGGCGCAGCCCAGGTGCAGCCCGAACAGCGCCTGGTGCAGCGCCATGAACGCGACGGCCTGCAGGGGGGTCAGCACGGCGAAGGCCAGGACCGGGTAGCCGATCGCGTGCACCGCGAGCAGGGATCCCTCGACCAGCCGTTCCCGGCCGGCCCGGTTCCGCAGGTCGAGGACGCTGGTGATCTGCAGGCTCAGCCCCTCCAGCAGCAGCATCGGGAAGAACAGCGCGGCCTGGTGCCGGGCCAGCCAGGCCGTGGCCCCGCGCCGCTCCCCCGCCTGCTCCGGGGTCCACACCAGGGCGCCGGCGCCGACGTCGGGGTCCTTGCCGACGTGGTTGGGGTGGGCGTGGTGACGGTTGTGCTTGTCGACCCACCAGCCCCGGCTCATGCCGAGCATGACGTTGCCGAGCAGCAGCCCGAGCAGCCGGTTGGCGCGGGCGGTGCGGGCGATCTGGCGGTGACCCGAGTCGTGCCCGAGGAAGCCGGTGCGGGCCGACAGCACGGCGGCCGGCACGGCCAGCAGCAGTTGCCACCACGTGTCACCGAGCATCGCGAGGGCGATCCAGATCGCCGCGGTGCCCAGCAGGTTGAGCCCGATGGACAGGGTGTAGTACCCCCTGCGCCGATCGAGCAGCCCGCTGTCGCGGACCTGCCGGGCCAGCGGGGCGAAGTCGCTGCCGCGCGGCACGGTGAGAGTTTCGGGCATCGAGAGGTCCTCCGCTTCCTGGGTGATCGCTCGCATAGAAGGTAGGAAGCGAAGCCCCGGCAGGGCGCCCCGCCAGGGAGCCAGGTGCGGTCTGGCTCTCAGGTCCCGGATCCTCCTCCGAGGACCGAATCAGCCACCCCAAAACCAGCACTCTTCGTAGTTGTCGCAGTTCACATGGGGGTTTACATGTCGTTCACATTCGGGCAACAGATCCGAAATTCTCCATTGGGAGCCTCTGGACGGCCGAAAAGAGCCGGCTCGCTGTGATGAAGGGACCGACGTTGACCTACAAGGCCGAGTACATCTGGATCGACGGAACCGAGCCCACCGCAAAGCTCCGTTCCAAGACCAAGATCCTTGCCGACGGCGCCGACCTGCCGACCTGGGGCTTCGACGGCTCCAGCACCAACCAGGCGCCCGGGGACTCGTCCGACTGCGTGCTCAAGCCGGTCTTCTCCTGCCCCGACCCGATCCGCGGCGGCGACAACAAGCTCGTGCTGTGCGAGGTCTACCTGATCGACGGCACCCCGCACCCCAGCAACACCCGCGCCAAGCTGCTGCCGGTCGCCGAGCAGTACGCCGACCAGGACTCCTGGTTCGGCATCGAGCAGGAGTACACCTTCTTCCAGGCAGGCCGGCCGCTCGGCTTCCCGGTGACCGGTTTCCCCGCCCCGCAGGGCCCCTACTACTGCGGGGTCGGCGCCGACGAGGTCTTCGGCCGCGAGATCGTGGAGCAGCACCTGGACGCCTGCCTGGCCGCCGGCCTGAAGATCTCGGGAATCAACGCCGAGGTCATGCCCGGCCAGTGGGAGTTCCAGGTCGGCCCGGCCGGACCGGTCGAGGTCGCCGACCACCTGTGGGTGGCGCGCTGGCTGCTCTACCGGATCGCCGAGGACCACAACGTCGCGGCCACCCTCGACCCCAAGCCGGCCAAGGGCGACTGGAACGGCGCCGGCGCGCACACCAACTTCTCGACCAAGGCGATGCGCGAGGGCTACGCCCCCATCATCACCGCCGCCGAGTCCCTGGGCGAGAAGGTCAAGGAGCACATCGCCGCCTACGGTTACGGCATCGAGGAGCGCCTGACCGGCCTGCACGAGACCGCCCCGTGGAGCGAGTACAGCTACGGCGTCTCCGACCGCGGCGCCTCGGTCCGCATCCCGTGGCAGGTCGAGGTCGATCAGAAGGGCTACCTGGAGGACCGCCGGCCCAACGCCAACTGCGACCCCTACCAGGTCACCCGGGTGCTGGTCGACACCTGCTGCGCGGCGCTGGAGAAGGCCGGGCAGGTCTGACAGAGGCTCCGGCCGGTCACCCGACCGGTCGGCGGGTACGAGGGGATCCCGGGGCGGGGCGCTTCCGGGGTCCCCTCTCCCATTCCCGCGGACGGTGGCACTCGGCTCCAGCGCCCTATGGACTGACCTGTCGCCGAAGCCCACGCCAAGGGATTCGAAAGGCCCGCCCACGTTCGCCCGTCAAGGCATTGGGACCTCCCGCACCACTGCGGCAAACCGTTATCAGGCCCCCGGAAAACGGTACAGAAAGCGCAAAGAAGCCCTAGGGCGATTCACCGGCGCCGACGACCGACCAGTTCCGCGGGATCGAACCGGACCGGGAAGGGCTCGGTCAGCGCCACGGTCTCACCCGCCGCGGCGTTCACGACGCTCACGTACTTTCCGTCCCGGAGGGCGAGTACCTCGACGTGCGGCGGGTTCGGCCCCGCCAGTTCGATCCGCAGGAAGGTACCGATTCCTGCCTCGGCGTACAGCCGCGGCTTGTCCTGGTAGTCGCGCCGCCGGTTGCCCATGCTGACGATCTCGGCGACCGCGTACACCTCGCCGGGCTGGAGCACCGCCGCCGCCCCGAGCAGCACCTCGGCGTCGCCCACCAGCACGTCCGGTACCGGCACCTCGTCGGCCGTCCGCACGCCGAACGCCTCGACGACCTCCATGTCGCCCGGTGCGGCGTCGTCCAGGATCCTGACCAGCCGCTTGGCGCAGATCTGGTGGATCGACAGGGGGGTGGGGCTCACTACAAAGCTCCCGTCGATGAGCTCGACCCGCTGCCCGACGCTCTCGGGCAGGTTCATCCAGTCCTCGACGGTGTAACCGCCATGCGACGGCTCCGCTGGTAGCGGCATCGCCATGCCGCCCTCACCTCCGTCCATGTGCCCAGTGTGGCACGTACGAGTGTGGGGGCACCCGCACCGGCAGCGATCGTTCAGTGACGTCGAGACCACTCCAAGTTAGCGGCAGCAGGCCCGCCTACCGGCCGGTTTCCGGAATTCGGGGACGGTCGGCGAAGAAGGCTTCGGCGAGCATGCCGAGGGTGGACCAGTCCACCAGGCGGGCGTGGACGATCTCGCCGTAGGTGGCGACCTCGGGGTAGGTGCGTTCGCCGTCGGCGGCCGTGCCGTGCGGGCCGCCGGCGCGCAGTACCGCCAGTTCCCCGGCGGTGAGCTCGGCCGAGAACAGGTGGGCCCGGTAGGACGACAAGGTGGCGGCGACCTGGCGGGAACCGTGCGCGCGCAACCGGTCAGGGGTGATCCGCAGGCCGGTTTCCTCCGCGACCTCGGCGACCGCGACGGCCGGCGGGTCGCCCGGACCCGAGCCGCCGGGCAGTTCGTGCACGAAACCGTCCGCGGTGGCGCCGGGGGTGCGGAACTCCCGGACGAGCACCACCTCGGTGTCCGCCGGAGTCACGCCCGGGCGGTACAGCACGACGACGCTGACGTCCGGGCGCAGCAGCACGACCTCGTTGTCCTTCACCCGGTCCTCCGCCGCGACGTGCACATGGGCCCGGAGCAGCCACAGCCGGTTCGCGGGGGCCGCCCATTCCAGCCGGGCGGCGCGCAGCGCGTTCCCCGCCCCGCGCTGCGCCGCGTACCAGGCCTGGAAGGACGCCGTCCGCCAGACCAGCAGGGGGACCTCCCGCTCACCAGCCGCCCGGCGCGCGCCCGCACCGATCCGGCGCAGCGCCGCGGCGGCCGCGTCACCCGGCGTGGTGGCGGTGGGCACCCCGGACACGCCGGCGTAGTGCAGCAGGTAGCGGTTCTTCGGCGCGTCCGGCGGGGCACCGAACACGGCCCGGCCGCTGTCGTGCCACATCCCCCACTCCACGTTGGTGGTGAAGGCGGGCAGGGTGACCAGGTCGCGGGGCACCCAGAAGATCACCTCATCGGCGAGGTTGAGGCAGCGCTCCTCCCAGCCGACCTGGCCGGTGTAGTCGTCGTGCAGGCCGTCCCAGTGCTCGGGCGAGAAGACCACCAGCCGGCCCGGCCCCGGCCAGCGGCGGCGCAGCTCACCGATCATCTCCGGCCGCCAGGAGAGGACGTCGGGCGAGCGCGGCGTGGGGCCGGCCAGGAACACCGCGGCGTCCCACTCCCCCGGCGGCTCCTCCAGCGCATACACGACCGTGACCTCGCCGCCCATCGGTTCCTCCCGCTCCGCCGTCCGCCCAGGTGATTGTCCCGCAGGGCATGGAGCGGCCCTGGACGGGTAGGGAGTGCGCGCACCCGACCCCGGTCAAGGAGATGTGTCCAGATGGCAGGGAAACTGAGAGTGCCGCGCAGCAGGGGCGCACTGAGCGGTGTCCTGCTGGTGTTGGCGGGGCTGTGGGGCGGGCTCATCCCGTTCATCGGCCCCTACTTCAACTTCGCGTTCACCCCCGACGAGCCGTGGGTGTGGACCGCGAACCGGTTCTGGCTGAGCGTGCTGCCCGCCCTGGCCACCGTGCTCGGCGGGCTGATCCTGCTGTTCAGCGCCAACCGGATCATGGCCATGCTCGGCGGCGGGCTGGCCGCGCTGGGCGGCCTGTGGTTCATCCTCGGCGGGCCGCTCAGCACGCTGTGGACCGCCACCGGCGTCCCCGCCACCGGCACACCGGTCGGCGGCCAGACCCGGCGGCTGTTCGAGCAACTGGCCTTCTTCGAGGGCATCGGCTCGCTGATCCTGCTGCTGTCCGCCCTGGCGCTCGGCCGGCTGGCCGTGGTCGGGGTGAAGGAGGCCCGGATGGCGGCCGAAGGGCACGCCCGGCCCGGGCGCCACGAACGCGGCCGGGTACCCGAACCGGTCCGGGAGCCGGTCCAGCAGGCACCCGCCCGGGAGCCGGTGCGGCAGGCGCCGGCCCGGGCCCCGGAGGGACAGGAGTCGGGCGCCACCGTGTCGCCGCGCGGCCGGTACGCCCGCCCCGAGCAGCCCGAGCACAAGGAGCACTGGGTGGACAGGGTGCGGCACCTGGTGCACCGCTGAACCCGCGTCCCGGGGCGCCCGAAGCGCCCCGGGACGGTGCTCGACCGCCGTGTTCAGCCGCGCCGCTTCCCGCGCTTCTCGCGGATCTTCATGGTGATGTCGATCGGGCTGCCCGCGAACCCGAACTCCTCGCGGAGCCGGCGCTCGATGAACCGCCGGTAGCCCTCCTCCAGGAACCCCGAGGTGAACAGCACGAACCGGGGCGGGCGGACGCTCGCCTGGGTGGCGAACAGCACCTTCGGCTGCTTGCCGCTGCGCACCGGATGCGGGTGCGAGGCCACCAGTTCCGCGAAGAACGCGTTCAGCTTGGCGGTCGGTACCCGGGACCCCCAGCTTTCCAGCGCGGTCTCCAGCGCGGGCACCAGCTTCTCCACATGCCGGCCGGTCTTGGCCGAGACGTTCACCCGGGGCGCCCACCGGACGTGGTGCAGCTGCCGGTCGATCTCGCGTTCGAGGTAGTGCCGGCGCTCCTCGTCCAGCAGGTCCCACTTGTTGAACGCCAGGACCAGCCCCCGGCCCGCCTCGACGACCATCGACACGATGCGCAGGTCCTGCTCGGCCAGCGGGTCGCCGGCGTCGACCAGCACCACCGCCACCTCCGAGCGCTCCAGCGCCGACCGGGTGCGCAGGGTGGCGTAGAAGTCCGCGCCCTGGTTCTCGCGGTGCCGCCGCCGGATACCGGCGGTGTCGACGAAACGCCAGGTCTTGCCACCCAGCTCGATCAGCTCGTCGACCGGGTCGCGGGTGGTGCCGGCCACGTCGTGGACCACGGCCCGCTGCTCCCTGGCCAGCTTGTTGAGCAGGCTGGACTTGCCGACATTGGGCCGTCCGACCAGCGCCACCCGGCGCAGGCCGGACTCGGCACCGTAGTCCTCGGGCGGGGCCTCCTCCGGCAGCGAGTCCAGGATCGCGTCCAGCAGGTCGCCGCTGCCCCGCCCGTGCAGGGCGCTGACCGGCCAGGGCTCTCCGATGCCCAGCCCCCACAGCGTCGCCGCGTCGGCCTCGGCGGCGGTGTCGTCGACCTTGTTCGCGGCCAGCACTACGGGCTTGCCCGAGCGGCGCAGGATCTCCACCACGGCCTCGTCGACGTCGGTGGCACCCACCGTGGCGTCCACCACGAACACCACCGCGTCGGCCAGTTCCACCGCCAGCCGGGCCTGCTCGGCGATGGCCGCGGCCAGCCCCACGGCGTCGGGCAGCCAGCCGCCGGTGTCGACCACCGTGAACCGGCGCCCGCCCCAGTTCGCGTCGTAGGCGACCCGGTCGCGGGTCACCCCGGGCACATCCTCAACGACGGCCTCACGGCGGCCCAGGATCCGGTTGACCAGGGTGGACTTGCCCACGTTGGGGCGGCCCACGATGGCCACCATCGGGGCCGGGCCCTCCTCGTGCCCGGCGCCGATCTCCGGCCCGAACTCGTCGCCGGCCAGATCCGGCCGCACCACTTCGATGTCGTACTCGCTCACTGCTTCTCCGGTTTCGCGGTCGTCCTGCCGTACCACGTGCTCCGCGGACGACCTGCTCGGAGCCTGCGGCCTGACGGCGGGGCGGTCTCTCCCGGACGCGCCCGCCGTGAAGTCTTTACAGAGAGCTCTCCTTGGCCAGCCGGAGCACCTCGGCGACGACCTCGTCGAGGTCGAGGTCGGTCGAGTCGATCTCATGGGCGTCGGCGGCCTTCGCCAGCGGCGACGCCGTACGGGTGGAGTCGAGCCGATCGCGGCGGGCCTGCTCGGCCAGCGTGACCTGCACGGTGGCCGCCGGGTCGTCGGTCAGGTCCCGGGCCCGGCGCTGGGCCCGGGCGTCCTCGCTGGCGGTGAGGAACACCTTGACGGGGGCGTCCGGCACGACCACGGTGCCGATGTCACGGCCCTCCACCACGATACCGCCGGCGCCGATCACCTCGCGTTGCAGCGCCACCATCCGCTGCCGTACCGCAGGCACGGAGCTGACCGCGCTGACGGCGTTGGTCACCTCGCGGGTGCGGATCGGACCCGACACGTCGACGCCGTCCACCGCGATCGTGGGCGCGGCGGGGTCGGTGCCCACCTCGATCACCGGTTCGGCGACGCGGGCCGCGACCTGCCCGGCGTCCGTGACGGGCACACCCTGGTCGAGCATCCACCAGGTCATCGCGCGGTACATCGCACCGGTGTCGAGGTAACGCAGCCCGAGCGCGCGGGCCACCCCCTTGGACGCGCTGGACTTGCCCGAGCCGGAGGGGCCGTCCATGGCGATGACGAGCGTCACGATGTTTCCTTCCGCGTGCCGGCACGCCGCACGGCGACGCCGCGTGGCGGTGGTGACTGGTATCCCCGAACGGGCCCCGGCGTGCCAGGTTACCGGCCCGGCCGGCCGCTCGTGCCGCCTCAGCCGGGTACGGACCAGCCGCGGGCCCGCAGCTCCCCGGCCAGCCGCTCGGCCGCCTCCGGCCGGACCGCCAGCTCGGCCACACCCACCGGCAGGCCGGGCGAGTGCTCGATGGTCACGTCCTCGATGTTGACACCGGCCACCCCGGCCGCCTGGAACAGCAGGGCCAGCTCGCCCGGCCGGTCGGGGATCACCACCGACACGACCGCGTACGCCGGCGCCCGCTCCCCGTGCTTACCCGGGATCCGTGCCCGCCCGGCGTTGCCCCGCCCCAGCAGTTCCCGCAGCGCCTCGGCGAGACCGTCCGCGGGGACGTCACCGCGCAGGGCGGCGGCGGCGCGGGCGAGGTCGGCCGCGACCGACTCCAGCACCCCGGCGACCGGCTCGGCGTTGGCGGTGAGGATGCCGATCCACAGCTCGGGGTCGCTGGCCGCGATCCGGGTGACGTCCCGCACGCCCTGGCCGGCCAGGCGCAGCGCCACGTCGTCGGCGCCCTCCAGCCGGGCGGCGGTGGCCGCGGCCACCACGTGCGGGCCGTGCGAGACGAGCGCCACCGCCCGGTCGTGCTCGGCCGGGGCGACCGTCAGCGGTCTGGCCCCGCACGCCCGCACCAGTCCGGTCACGGCGGCCACGGCCTCGGGGGCGGTGGCCGCGGTGGGGCACAGCGCCCAGGTGCGACCCAGGAACAGATCACCGCGGGCGGCGGCCGGACCGGAACGTTCCCGGCCCGCCAGCGGGTGCCCGGCGACGAAGCCGCGCAGGTCGCAGCCCAGCTCGGCGGCCTCCCGCAGCGGCCGGTCCTTCACGCTGGCCACATCGGTGTAAGCGCGGGCCAGACCGCGCTTCTGCGCGTCGCGCAGGGTCGCGGCGACCGCGCCCGGCGGCACCGCCAGCACCGCCAGGTCGGCGCGCCGTGCCAGGGCCGCCTCGGGCAGCGGAACGCCCGCGCCGAGTTCGGCGGCCAGCCGCAGCGCCACCGGGTCGCGGTCGTCGAGCAGAACCTCGGTGCCGTGCTCGCGCAGCGCCAGCGCGATCGAGGTACCGATCAGCCCGGTGCCGATCACCACGACCCGCTCGGGCGCCTCCGCTACGTCCATCCGGCCAGCCTAGGACATGTCCGGCGGGCTACTGGGCGATGTCCAGGCGAAGGGCGGTGGCGCCGTGCAGGTAGACGTGCTGCATGGCCGACCTGGGCAGGTCGGTCTCGATGTGGGCCATCAGCCGAACCACCCGGGGCAGCGCGTGCGGCACGTCGATCTCCGTCATGCACAGCAGCGGCACCTCGTGGAAGCCGAGCTTGCGCGCGGCCAGCGCCGGGAACTCCGCCGCCAGGTCCGGTGTGGCGGTGAACAGCACGCTGATCACGTCGTCGGTGGTCAGGCCGTTGCGACTCATCACCTCGGTGATCAACTCGGCCGTCCCGGCGAGGATCTGCTCCCGGTCGTCGGCGTCGACCTGCGTCGCCCCCCGGATCGCGCGTACCGCCACGTTCGCCTCCTTACAGCCCGACCGCCTTGTACAGCTCGCCGATCTCCTTGATCGTGAGCGCGCGCATCGTACCGGGCTTGAGCTGCCCCAGCTTGATCGGCCCGAACTCGATGCGGGCCAGTTGCTGCACGGGATGGCCGACGGCCTTGAGCAGCCGGCGGACGATGTGCTTGCGCCCCTCGTGCAACGTCACCTCCACCAGCGCCCGCTTGCCGACCTGCTCGAAGACCCGGAACCGGTCGGCCTTGGCGAAGCCGTCGTCCAGTTCCACGCCGGCCCGCAGCCGCTTGCCCAGGTCCCTGGGGATCGGGCCGGGCACCTCGGCCAGGTAGGTCTTCTCCACCCCGTAGCTGGGGTGGGTCAGCCGGTGGGCCAGCTCGCCGTCGTTGGTGAGCAGGATCAGCCCCTCGGTGTCGGTGTCGAGCCGGCCGACGTGGAACAGCCGCTCGGGCACGTCCACGTAGTCGGCCAGCGACTTGCGGCCGCCCGGGTCGGCCATGGTGCTGACCACGCCCCGCGGCTTGTTGACCATGTAGTAGCGCATCCCGGCCCGGGTCTCGACCCGCCGGCCCTCGACATGGATCACCGCACGCTGCGGGTCGACCTTGGCGCCGAACCAGTCGACCACCCGGCCGTCGACCTTCACCTTGCCGTCCGCGATCAGCTGCTCGCAGTGCCGGCGGCTGCCGACCCCGGCCTCCGCCAGCACCTTCTGCAGGCGCACTTCCTCGTTCTCGCTGGTCACGTCCGTCGTTCCTCGGTCTCGTCGGGCAGGTCGTCGGGAAGGTACTCGGCCAGGTCCGGCAGGTCGTCGAGGCTGCGCAGACCGAGCCGCTCCAGAAAGTACCGGGTGGTCCGGTACAGGTGTGCCTGGCTCTCGGGATCCTGGCCCGCGTCCTCGATCAGGCCGCGCAGCGTCAGGGTGCGGATCACCCCGTCACTGTTGACCCCGCGGATCGCCGACACCCGCGCCCGGCTCACCGGCTGCCGGTAGGCCACCACCGCCAGCGTCTCCAGCGCCGCCTGGGTCAGCCTGGCCTGCTGGCCGTCGGTGACGAACCGCTCGACCACCGGGGCGCAGACGTCCCGAGTGTAGAAGCGCCAGCCGCCGGCGATCTCCCGCAGGTCGAAACCGCGGCCCTGCTCGGTGTATTCCGCCGCCAGGTCCCGGAGCGTCGCGACCACCTCGCCGCGCGGGCGCTCGACCACCTGTGCCAGCACCACCTCCGGCACCGGCTCGTCGACCACCAGCAGGATGGCCTCCAGGCTCGCGCGCAGGCCCGGCTGCTCCTCGTCGTCAATCATCGTCGTCTTCGTTCCCGTCGGGGGCGGGCGGGGAGCCCTCGTAGTCGTCGCCGACCGACACGTCCCCCTCGTCGGTGCCGGTCCAAGTCACGTGCAGCTCGCCCAGCGCCTCCACCTGCTCGAACGTCACCACCCGCTCCCGGTAGAGCTCCAGCAGCGCCAGGAAACGCGCCACCACCTCGTAGGTGCCCGCACAGTCGGAGGTCAGCGTCCGGAAGGTGGTCTTGCGCAGCCGGCGCAGCCGGGCCACCACGATGGCCGCCTGTTCCCGGACGCTCGCCTGCGGCTGGTACATGTGCTCGACCGAGACGCCCGGCGGGGTGCGGGGGGTCAGCGCCCGGGCCGCCAGCCGGGCGAACTCCACCGGGCCCAGCCCCAGCAGCACCTCCGGCAGCAACCCGGCGAACCGGGGTTCCATCGGCACCATGCGCGGGAAACGCCGGGACTCCGCGGCCAGCCGACCGGACAGCACCACGGCGACCTCCTTGTACGCCCGGTACTGCAGCAGGCGGGCGAACAGCAGGTCGCGGGCCTCCAGGAGGGCGAGGTCCTCCTCGTCGTCGACCTCGCCGGAGGGCAGCAACCGGGCGGCCTTGAGATCGAGCAGGGTCGCCGCGACGAGCAGGAAGTGGCTGGTCTGGTCGAGATCCCACTCCGGGCCCCGGGACCGGATGTAGGCGATGAACTCGTCGGTGACCTTGTGCAGGGACACCTCGGTGATATCGAGCTTGTGCTTGGCGATGAGCCCGAGCAGCAGGTCGAAGGGCCCCTCGAAGACGTCGAGGTGGACCTGGAATCCCCCGGGTGCGGGTTCCTGCTGCTCACTCACCCCATCGATGGTGGCAGAGCTCACCGGCTCACTCGAGGTGGCTCCACCGCTCGAGGACCTCTTTGGCCAGCTCCCGGTAGGCGTTGGCGCCCATCGAGGAGGGGTCGAAGACGGTGATCGGCTCGCCCACCACCGTGGCGTCGGGGAAGCGCACCGTGCGGTTGATCACCGTGTGGAAGACCTTCTCCCCGAACGCCTCCACGATCCGGCCCAGCACCTCGCGGGTGTGCAGGGTGCGCGAGTCGTACATGGTGCCCAGGAAGCCGTCGATCTGCAGGGTCGGGTTGATCCGGCCCTGGACCTTCTCGATGGTCTCCATCAGCAGCGCCACCCCGCGCATCGCGAAGTACTCGCACTCCAGCGGGACGAGCACCCCGGCACTGGCCGCCAGCGCGTTGATCGTCAGCAGGCCGAGGGACGGCTGGCAGTCGATCATGATGTAGTCGTAGTGCTCGATCGCCGGCTTGAGCACCCCGGAGAGGATGTACTCGCGGCCGACCTCGTGCACGAGCTGGACCTCGGCGCCCGACAGGTCGATGTTGCTCGGCAACAGATCCATGCCGTCGACGCCGGTCTCCAGGACTATGTCCTCCCACTCCACGTCCGGCTCCAGGAGCAGGTTGTGGACGGTGACGTCGAGCTGGCGGGGGTCGCCCTTGCCCAGGCCCACCGAGAGGGCCCCCTGCGGGTCGAAGTCGACGAGCAGCACCCGGCGGCCCTGCTCGGCCAGGGCGGCGCCCAGATTGATGGTCGTGGTCGTCTTGCCCACGCCACCCTTCTGGTTACAGATCGACACGATGCGCGCCGGCCCGTGCTCGGCCAGCGGCTCCGGGTCGGGGAACTTCGGAACCGGGCGCTGCGTCGGCCCCAGGGCATGACGAGGATCGGTCTCGATGGCGGCGGAGAGCACTTGCTCCGCGGCCTCCTTCGTGCTGGTCACCAGCTCTCGTACCTTCCCGGCGGCGACGCCGTGCCGGATGCGCGTCCCCGACCTGGGGACCGCCCCCTCGCACGGCCGTTCAAGACGGGGACTCTAGGACGTGACAGGGCCTGTCACAAGGCGACGCGCGCCATTCGGGCGGAATGACACCAGGATCGCCCGGCCGCCCCCTCACCCCAGAGCCCGGGGATGTGACGTTGCGTACACCTCGCGGAGCAACTGGACGGTCACCAACGTGTAGACCTGGGTGGTGGTGACCGAAGCGTGGCCCAGCAACTCCTGCACCACCCTGACATCGGCACCCCCGTCGAGCAAATGGGTCGCGAAGGAGTGCCGGAGGGTGTGCGGCGAGACATCCGACAGGCCCGCCCGGTCGGCCGCGGCGCCCAGCACCATCCAGGCGCCCTGCCGCGACAGCCGGCCACCGCGCGCGTTGAGGAACAGCGCCGGCACCCCCCGCCCGGCCCGGACGAGCTCCGGGCGCGCCCGGACGAGATAGGCCTCCACCGCCCGGCTCGCGTACCCGCCGATCGGCACCACCCGGTCCTTGCCGCCCTTGCCCGACACCCGCACGACCCCGCCCGCCAGATCCAGGTCGTCGACGTCGAGGCCGACCGCCTCGGAGATCCGCGCGCCGCAGCCGTACAGCAACTCCAGCAGGGCGCGGTCGCGCAGCCCGCGCGGGCCCTCGTCGCCCGCCAGCGCCAGCAACCGCTCCACCTCGCCGACCGAGATGGCCTTGGGCAGCCGCCGTGGCGGAGTCGGCGGCCTGACGTCGTGCGCCGGATCGGAGGGGGCCAGCCCCTCCCGCAGCGCGAACCGGTGCAGCCCGCGCACCGTCACCACCGCGCGGGCGGCCGACCCGGCCGACAGCGGCGGATGCTCCTCGTCGCCCTCCCGCAGGCCGACCAGGAACGCCAGCACGTCGTCACGGCTCACCTGCCCGATCGACTCGCGGCCCCGCCCGCTCAGCACCTGCACGTACCGGCGCAGGTCACGCCGGTACGAGGAGAGCGTGTTCGCGGCCAGCCCGCGCTCGACGGCCAGGTGCCCCAGGTAGGTGCCCACCGCCGACTCCAGCGCGGACCGGGCGGGTACCCGGGCGTCGGGTTCGGCCGCCTGCGGGAAGGAGTCCATGACGAGCCCATCATGCCCGCTGCGACCGCCCACAAGGGCCTGATCGCCGCCGTGTTCTCCGCCGCCGGTCACCCTTCCGGGGCGTCGGGCGCCCGCAGGTCACGGAATCCGCCCGCCCGGGCGGCGGACGCGGCCAGGATGCCGACCACCGCCGTGGGGTTGTGGATGTCGCCGGCCAGCACCTTCGCCACCGCCTCGTCCAGCGGCACCCACTCGACCGGCATGTCGGCCTCCTCGTGCTCCCGCTGGAACCCGGGTTCGGCGGGCGCCTCGGTGAGGTCACGGGCCAGGAAGATCCGCTTGCGCTCGTCGGACATGCCCGGCGAGGTGAACGTGTCGACCAGGGTGTGCCAGCGCGCCGCCCGGTAGCCCGCCTCCTCCAGCAGCTCCCGCTCGGCCGTCTTCCACGTCGGCTCACCCTGGACGTCACGCAGCCCGGCCGGGGCCTCCCACAGCATGTAACCCGGCGCGTGCCGGTACTGCCGGATCAGCAGCACCCGGTCGGCGCCGTCCAGGGCCAGCACGCCGACCGACCCCGGGTGGTCGATCACATCCCGGACGACGGTCTCGGGACCGTCCGAGCCGGGCATCCGGACCTGATCGCTGCGAACCCGGATGATCCGGCCGCGGAAGTGCTCCTGGCTCCCGACGACCTCCCACCGCTCGGGATAGTCCCTGATAGAGCTCAAGTCAGCCCCCTTCTCCGCCTGCGGCCCCCCAGCCTAGGGGGTGGGGACGGCGCCGTCGGGGGTCTGGGCCGGGGTGTGGCGGGCGGTGGCGTAGTCCAGGGCCGCCGCGATCAGGCCGGCGAACAGGGGGTGGGGGCGGGTGGGGCGGGAACGGAACTCCGGGTGTGCCTGGGTGCCCACGAAGAACGGGTGCGTCTCGGGGGGCAGTTCGACGAACTCCACCAGCCGGCCGTCGGGTGACAGGCCGCTGAACCGCAGGCCGGCCTCCTCCAGGCGGGCCCGGTAGGAGTTGTTGACCTCGTAGCGGTGGCGGTGCCGTTCCTCGATCTTGTCCATGCCGTACAGGGCGCGGACCACCGAGCCCTCGGCCAGGTCGGCCGGGTAGAGGCCCAGCCGCATGGTGCCGCCCATGTCGCGGTCGCCCGACACCACGTCGACCTGGTCGGCCATGGTGGAGACCACCGGGTACGAGGCGTCCTCGGCGAACTCGGTGCTGTCGGCGCCGGCCAGCCCGGCCAGCGAGCGGGCGGCGTCGATCACCATGCACTGCAGGCCCAGGCAGATGCCCAGCAGCGGGATGCGGTGCTCGCGGGCGTGCCGGATCGCGCCGACCTTGCCCTCGATGCCGCGCACGCCGAACCCGCCGGGGATCAGCAACCCGTCGACCCCGTCGAGTTCCCGGGCGGCGCCCTCGGGGGTCCGGCAGCGGTCGCTGGCGACCCAGCGGATGTTGACCCGCGCGTCGTTGCCGAACCCGCCGTGCCGCAGCGCCTCGGTGACCGACAGGTAGGCGTCGGGCAGGTCGATGTACTTGCCGACCAGCGCGATCGTGACCTCACCGGCGGGCCGGTGCACCCGGCGCAGCAGCTCGTTCCAGCCCGCCCACTCGACGTCGCGGAACGGCAGCCCCAGCCGCTGCACCACGTACGCGTCCAGGCCCTCGGCGTGCAGCACCTTGGGGATGTCGTAGATGCTCGCCGCGTCCACGGCCGACACGACCGCCTCGCGGTCGACGTCGCACATCAGGCTGATCTTCTGCTTGAGCCCGTCGGAGATCGGGCGGTCGGAGCGGCAGACGATGCCGTCGGGCTGGATGCCGATGCTGCGCAGCGCGGCCACCGAGTGCTGGGTGGGCTTGGTCTTCAGCTCACCCGAGGGGCCGATGTAGGGCAGCAGCGACACGTGCAGGAAGAAGCAGTTGTCCCGCCCGATCTCGTGCCGGATCTGCCGCACCGCCTCCAGGAACGGGAGCGACTCGATGTCGCCGACCGTGCCGCCCACCTCGGTGATGACCACGTCCACCCCGGGCTCGGCCATGCCGCGGATACGGTCCTTGATCTCGTTGGTGATGTGCGGGATCACCTGCACGGTGTCGCCCAGGTACTCCCCGCGCCGCTCCTTGGCGATCACGTGCGAGTAGACCTGGCCGGTGGTGACGTTGGCCGAACCGTGCAGCTCGGTGTCGAGGAAACGCTCGTAGTGGCCGATGTCGAGGTCGGTCTCGGCGCCGTCGTCGGTCACGAAGACCTCGCCGTGCTGGAACGGGTTCATCGTCCCGGGGTCCACGTTGAGGTAGGGATCGAGTTTCTGCATCGTGACGCGGAGCCCGCGCAGCGTCAGCAGCCGGCCGAGGCTGGAGGCCGTCAGTCCCTTGCCGAGGCTGGACGCGACGCCGCCGGTGACGAAGATGTGCTTGGTGGGACGCGAGCCACCCATGGTTGCCGAAGGCAAGAAGACACTCCCGTGGTCGTTGCGAGGCGGCCGTTAGCCGCTCTGTCCACGGGCCACCAGAATAACAGCCGGTCAAAGCGAACAGGCGCGACATGCGATGACCGCCATGTCTCGCCCCGGAAAAGACCGTTCCGGCAGGTCAGGGACGGGCGGCTCCGGTCGGCATGATGCTGCGCAGCTGCCGGTGCAGGTCGTCGATCAGAGCGCGGGCCTGGTCGGCCGCGGTCCGCGCCGCGTCGCGCTCCTGGGACAGCTCGGCGAGCTGGCCGCGTTGCTCGGTGACCGCGGCGGCGAGCTGGTCGACCCACTGGTCGCGTTCCTTGAGCTTCTCCAGCACCGCGTCGCGCTCGGCGGCCATCTGCCGCATCGCGGAGACCGCGCTGTCACGTTCCCGCCCGGCCTGGTCGGCCCGGCCGCGGGCGATGGTCAGCTCGGACTCGGCGCGGGCCTGGGCCTGCATCGCCGCCTCCCGGCCGTTCTCGGCCTGCTGGACGGCTTCCAGGGCCTGCTGGCGCTCGGTCTCGGCGTCGTGCATGCGCCGGCGCAGCTCGTCGAGCTCCTGGGCGGAGGCCGCCGCGGTGTGCTGGAGGTTCTGCGCGGTCATCTCGGCGTCGGAGAGCTTGGCGCGCAACCCCGCCAGCTCGGCGTGCGCCGTCTCCAGCGCCCGGGTCAGCTCGCCGGCGTGCTCGGAAAGCCGCTCGCGCTCGGTCTCGGCGGCCCGGCGCAGGACCGTCGCCTCCTCCATGCCGCGGTGCGCCTCGTCGCGGGCCTCGCGCATGGAGTCGCGCTGGGTGATCGTCTGGCGGGCGGTGGTCTCGGCCTCGCCCGCCCGCCGCTCGGCCTGCTCGGCCTGCGTCCGGGCCTGCTGGGCCTGGTTCCACGCGGCGGCGGCGTCGCGCTGCGCCGACTCGCGCTCCTGCTGCAGCGCGGCGATCTGCGCGGCGGCGTCCTGCTGGACGGCCGCGATCTGGGTGGCCGCGTCGGTCTGCGCCTCCGCGGCCCGCCGCTCGAACTCGGTGGCGCGCCGGTCGGCCTGCTCGGCCTGACCCCGTGCCCGCTGCACCTCACCCCACGCCGCCGCGGCGTCGCGCTGCGCCGACTCGCGTTCCTGCTGCAGCGCGGCGATCTGCGCGGTCAGTTCGGTCTGCGTCTCGGTGGCGCGCCGGTCGACCTGCTCGGCCTGACCCCGTGCCCGCTGCACCTCACCCCACGCCGCGGCCGCGTCGCGCTGCGCCGACTCGCGTTCCTGCTGCAGCACGGCCACCTGGCCGGCCGCCTCGGTCTGGGCCTCGGAGACCTTGCGTTCGCCGGCGGCCAGCGCGTCACCGATGAGATCGGCCATCTGCCGCAGCCGCTCGACGATGTCCCACGGCTGGGCGAGGGGTTCCTCCCGGGCAGGCTCGCGCGCGGCCGGCTCCGGTGCCGGGGCGACCGGAGGCTGCCAGGGCAGGCCGAGATCGGGGGCGGAGCGCGAACCGCCGGATCCGTTCAGATCACTCACAACAGGAACTCTAGGGCCCGTCAGCGGGGATGTCTGCCCCAACGGCCGAAGGCATACCTACATCACACCATCGGGCAGGTGGAAGAATCCCAGGTCATGGAGCTTCGCACCCTGTATCCAGCGATCGAACCGCATGATCATGGTCTCCTCGACGTCGGGGACGGTAACGAGGTCTACTGGGAGGTCTGCGGCAACCCGGCGGGCAAGCCCGTGGTCATGGTGCACGGCGGGCCGGGCGGCGGCTGCACCCCGGACCACCGCCGGCAGTTCGACCCGGCGGCGTACCGGATCGTGCTGTTCGACCAGCGCAACTGCGGGCGCAGCGTGCCGCACGCCAAGGACCCGGAGGTGTCGCTGGAGGCCAACACCACCTGGAACCTGGTCGCCGACATGGAGCGGCTGCGCGAGCATCTGGGCATCGACCGGTGGCAGGTCTTCGGCGGCTCGTGGGGCAGCACGCTCTCGCTGGCGTACGCCCAGACGCATCCCGACCGGGTCACCGAGCTGGTGCTGCGCGGCATCTTCCTGCTGCGGCCGTTCGAGATCTACTGGTTCTACCAGGAGGGCGCGTCGCTGATCTTCCCTGACCTGTGGGAGGAGTACCTGGCGCCGATCCCCGAGGAGGAGCGGGACGACCTGATCGCGGCCTTCCACGCCCGGCTGAACTCCCCGGACCGTGCGGTGCGGGTGGCGGCGGCGCGGGCGTGGTCGCGCTGGGAGGGCTCGACTCTGAAGCTCCGTCCGGACCCGGAGCTGACCGAGCACTTCAGCGAGCCCGACTACGCGGTGGCGTTCGCCCGGATCGAGAACCACTACTTCGTCAACGAGGGGTTTCTCGGGGAGGACCAGCTGCTGCGCGACATCGACAAGATCCGGCACATCCCGGCGGTGATCGTGCAGGGCCGCTACGACGTCTGCACCCCGCCCGCCACGGCGTGGGACCTGCACCGGGCCTGGCCGGAGGCGGAGTTCCACCTGGTGTCCGACGCCGGGCACGCGTTCGACGAGCCGGGCATCCTGCACCACCTCATCGAGGCGACCGACGGCTTCGCCGGCGGCTGACGCACCGGAGCCCCACCGAATCCCATTCGGTACTGTGGTCGGGCAGGTACCGGGCGGGAGGGGTTCCATGACCGATGGGGCGGCGATCGCCGGGCTGGGGATGACCGAGCTCGGCAAGGTGTACGGGCGCAGCCCGCGCCGGCTGGCGGCCGACGCCGTGCGGCTGGCCGCGGCCGACGCGGGGCTGGCGCTCTCAGATCTCGACGGGCTGCTGGTCAGCCACGGCCTGGGCGGCTCGCCCGGGATCGAGCTGGCCGGCGCGCTGGGGCTGCGCGACCTGCGGCTGCTCTCCCAGATGAACGCCTTCGGCGCGACCGCGGGGGCGATGGTCGCGCACGCCGCGACGGCGGTGCTCAGCGGCCAGGCCACCGCTGTCGCGTGCGTGTTCGCGGACGCGCCGCTGCGCCCCCGGCAGCCCTCCGGCGCCGCCTACGACCGCGGCGCCCGGGAGTACCACGGCTACGGCGGCATGACGGCCGCCCTGGGGTTCCGCAGCGTGAACGCGTTCTACGCGCTGGCCGCGCGCCGGCACATGGAGCGGTACGGGACCACCAGCGAGCAGTTCGGCGCCGTCGCGGTCGCCACCCGGCGGTGGGCCGCCATGAACCCGCTGGCCCAGCTGCGCGACCCGATCACCCTCGACGACCACCAGAACTCCCGCTGGGTGGCCGAACCGCTGCACCTGCTCGACTGCTGCCTGGTCTCCAACGGAGCGATCGCGGTGGTGGTCACCGGCGCCGACCGGGCCCGCGACCTGGCCCGGCCGCCGGTGCACCTGTGGGGCTGGGGGCAGGGCCACCCGGGGCACCGGCAGGAGCGCGGCAGCGAGTTCGGCCTGACCACCGGCGCGACGATCTCCGGGCCGATCGCGATGAAGATGGCCGGGATCACCCCCGGCGACGTCGACGTCTGCCAGCTCTACGACTGCTACACCTACACGGTGCTGGTGTCGCTGGAGGACTACGGCTTCTGCGCCAAGGGCGAGGGCGGCGCGTTCGCCGCGTCCGGGGCGCTGGGCCCCGGCGGGGCGCTCTCCACCAACACCGGCGGCGGCCAGCTGTCGGGCTACTACATGTGGGGCATGACGCCGCTGTCGGAGGCGGTCATCCAGGCCCGGGGCGAGGCCGGCGAGCGCCAGGTCCCCGCCCGGGACGTGGTCCTGGTCAGCGGCAACGGCGGCATCCTCGACCATCACTCCACGCTGATCCTCAGCCCGCATCCCCGCACCTGAGAGCCCCGGAGCGCGACATGGACATCGGAACACTGCGGCGGGACGGCCGCACGGACCCGTTCTTCGACGGCGCAGCGGACGACCGGCTGGTCATCAGGCGCTGCGCGGACTGCGACCGCTGGCACGCCCCCGACGCGACCGGCTGCCCGGAGTGCGGCGGCGACCGGCTGGAGTGGGCGGCGGCGGACGGCCGGGCGGAGCTGGTGACCTGGGCCGTGCTGCACGGCCGCCCCGGCCCGGACGGGACGGCGCCCGAGCCCGCGCTGCTGGCCCTGGTGGAGCTGGCCGAGGGCCCCTGGCTGCAGGCCCGGCTCGACGGCGTGGCCCCCGCGGGGCTGCGGGCGGGCCTGCCGCTGCGGGCGGCCTTCGGCCACCCCGAGGAGGGCGAGCTCCACCTGCTGTTCCGCCCCGCCGGCTGAACCGGTTCCCGGCCCGGGAACGGTGGACCGAACGGCATTCGGTTCAGTACCGTCATCGGTATGCGCACCGAGATCAGCGAGATGTTCGGGATCGACCTCCCGCTCTTCGCGTTCAGCCACTGCCGGGACGTGGTCGCCGCCGTGACCAACGCGGGCGGCCTCGGCGTGCTCGGCGCGGTCGCCTACAGCCCGCAGCGGCTGGAGGAGGAGCTGCGCTGGATCGACGACCACGTCGGGGGCCGGCCGTACGGCGTGGACGTCCTCGTCCCCGGCAAGATCGACGCATCCGCCGAGGAGGCCGCGGCGGGCGGCGGGCTGGGCCGGATGCTCGCGGCCGTCCCGCAGGAGCACTGGGACTTCCTGGGCGGCCTGCTGGAGAGGTACGGGGTGCCCCTCCCCGACTTCGAGCGGGCCCGGGCGTCCGCCGAGACCGGCGCGGGCGGGTCGGTGACCAGGCAGGGCGCCGGCGAGCTGATCGACGTCGCGCTGAACCACCCCATCCGGCTGATCGCCAGCGCGCTCGGCCCGCCCCCCGCCGTGATGGTCGAGAAGGCGCGCGCCGCCGGGGTGGCCGTCGCCGCGCTGGTCGGGACGGTGGAGCACGCCCGCCGCCAGGTGGCCGCGGGCGTGGACCTGATCGTCGCGCAGGGCGGCGAGGCCGGCGGCCACACCGGCGAGATCTCCACCATGGTGCTGGTGCCCGAGGTGGTGGACGCCGTGGCGCCCCTTCCGGTGCTCGCCGCCGGCGGCATCGCCACCGGACGGCAGCTGGCGGCCTCGCTGGCGCTGGGCGCCGCCGGGGTGTGGTGCGGCTCGGTCTGGCTCACCACCGAGGAGGCCGAGACCCCGCCCGCGGTCAAGCGGAAGATGCTCGCCGCCACCTCCCGCGACACCGTCCGGTCGCGGTCGCGCACCGGCAAGCCCGCCCGGCAGCTCAGGTCGGCGTGGACCGACGAGTGGGACGGGCCCGGCAGCCCCGGCGCGCTCCCCATGCCGCTGCAGATGATCGTCGCCGAGGGCGCGATGCGGCAGATCGGCAAGGCCGCCGAGACCGGCAACGAGGGCGCGCAGGCCCTGGCGAACTACTTCGTCGGCCAGGTCGTCGGCCAGATGAACCAGGTCAAGCCGGCCCGGCAGGTCGTCTACGACATGATCGAGGACTTCGCGGCCGCCCTCGACCGCCTCAACACCATCACCGCCGGCTGACCAGCCCCGGGCGAGGCGGTGCGCGCCTCCCCCGGCGAAAGGTCAGTCCACCTTTTCCAGGAGCAGGGCGATGCCCTGGCCCACGCCGATGCACATGGTGGCCAGGCCCAGGCGGGCGTCGTCGCGCCGCCGCAGCTCGTGGGCCAGCGTGGTGACGATGCGCGCACCCGAGCAGCCCAGCGGGTGGCCGAGGGCGATCGCCCCGCCGTTGACGTTGATCCGCGGGTCCGCGGCGTCGACGTCCCACTCGTGCAGGACGGCGAGCGCCTGGGCGGCGAACGCCTCGTTGAGCTCGATCAGATCCACGTCGGAGAGCTTGCGGCCGGTCCGGCCCAGCAGCTTGGCCGTCGCCGGCACCGGGCCGATGCCCATCACCCGCGGCGGGACGCCGGCCACCGCGCTCGCCCGGATGCGGGCCAGCGGGCGCAGGCCGTGGGCGCGCGCGTACGCGGCCGAGACCACCATCACCGCGGCGGCGCCGTCGTTGAGCGGGCTGGAGTTGCCCGCCGTCACCGAGCCGCCGGAGCGGAACGCCGGCCGCAGCCCGGCCAGCCGCTCGGCGGAGGTGTCGGGGCGGGGCGCCTCGTCGGCGGCGAACACCACCGGGTCGCCCCTGCGCTGCGGGACCGGCACGGGCACGATCTCGTCGGCGAACCGGCCCGCCTCGGCCGCCGCCACCGCCTTGCGGTGGCTGGCCAGCGCGAACCCGTCCTGCGCGGCCCGGGACAGGTCGTACTCGCGGGCGAGTTCCTCCGGGCGGCCCTCCTCAGGGGTCAGCAGGTGGCGCTCGCCGGCCAGGTTCTCGGCGGTGATGCCGAGCGGGTCGGTGTGCCCGAGCTCCTCCATCCGCGGGTTCACCATGCGCCAGCCCAGCGAGGTGTCATGCAGCTGCGCGGGGCCCTGGGCGTAGGGGCGGTCGGGCTTGGGCAGCACCCACGGGGCGCGGCTCATGGACTCCACGCCGGCCCCGATGTGCACCTCCCCCTCCCCCGCGAGCACGGCCCGGGCGGCGTCGGCCACGGCCTGCATCCCGGACCCGCACAGCCGGTTGACCGTCACCCCGGACACCGTGAGCGGCAGGCCCGCCAGGATCGCGGCCATCCGCGCCACGTTGCGGTTGTCCTCGCCGGCCTGGTTGGCGCACCCCATGTGGACGTCCTCGACCTCCTCGGCGGGGACGCCCGACCGGTCGATCAGCTCGCGCAGCGCCACCGCGGCCAGGTCGTCGGGACGGACGGTGGCCAGCGCGCCGCCGTACCGCCCGATGGGGGTGCGCACCGCGGCCACGATCCAGGCCTCACGGGTCATCTCGGAAGTCATCGGACGGTCTCCCTGATCCGGAACGGGGCCGTGGTGTGCGCACGGACCCAGTCGAGTGTCGTCCCCGCCGCGAGTTCGGTGAGGACCAGGCCGCCGTCCTCGACGGCGAACGTCGCCGCCTCGGTCACGACGAGATCGACCGTGCGGTCGGCGGTCAGCGGGAACGCGCACTCCGGGACGATCTTCGGTGCGCCGTCCTTGGCGGTGTGCGTGGTCGCCACGATGACCGTGCGGGCGCCGACCAGCAGGTCCATCGCGCCGCCGACGCCCAGCACGGGCCGGCCGGGGAGGGCCCAGTTGGCGATCCGCCCGGTCGCGTCGATCTGCAGCGCGCCGAGCACCGCGACCTCCACCCGGCCGCCGCGGATCATGCCGAACGAGGCCGAGCTGGCGAAGTACGACGCGCCCGGGGTCTCGCTCACCGGCAGCTTCCCGGCGTGGATCAGGTTGGGGTTCACGTCCTCGGGGGCCGGGGTGGGGCCCACGCCGAGCATGCCGTTCTCCGTCTGGAAGAAGACCGAACCCCGGTCCGGCAGGTGGTCGGCGACCAGCGTCGGGATGCCGATGCCCAGGTTGACCACCTGCCCGGGCTTCAGGTGGCGCGCCACGCGGGCGGCGATCGCGTGCTGCACGTCGCTCATCGGGTGCCTTCCGCCAGGACGAGGTGGTCGACGAAAAGGTGCGGCGTCACGATGCGCTCCGGGTCGAGGGCGCCGACGGGGACGATCTCGTCCACCTCGGCGATCACCACGTCCGCCGCGGTGGCCATGTCCGGGTTGAAGTTGCGGGCGGTCTTGATGTAGGTCAGGTTGCCCAGCTCGTCCGCCTGCCCGGCCCGGACCAGCGCCACGTCCGCGCGCAGGGGCCGCTGGAACAGGTAGGGCAGGCCGTCGATGACCCGCGTCTCGCGGCCCTCCGCCAGCGCGGTCCCGGCGCCGGTGCGGACGTAGAAGCCGCCGATCCCGGCGCCGCCCGCGCGGATCGCCTCGGCCATCGTGCCCTGCGGCAGCAGTTCGATCTCCAGCCGGCCCTCGGCGTGCCAGCGCACCACGTCGGGGTTGCTGGTGAAGAAGGAACCGACGGCCTTGCGGACCTTCCCGTCCAGGAGCAGCCTGCCGAGCCCCCGGCCGGGCTCGCCGAGGTTGTTGCTGATGATCGTCAGGTCGCGGGCCTCCGGCTGCCCGCGCAGCGCCTCGATCATGGTCAGCGGCGCGCCGACCAGGCCGAACCCGCCGACCATGAGGGTGTGGCCGGGGCGGACCAGGGCGGCGGCCTCGTGCGGGGACCGCAGGAGGGAGGGTGGCGTTCGGGTGTTCACCCGAGCAAGGGTCCGCCATCCCGACACATACGTCAAATATCTAAATCAGCGCTTTCCATAGCTTCTCAGTATCATCGAGCCATGGAGATCCGGCATCTGCGGTACTTCACGGTGGTCGCCGAGGAGCTGAGCTTCACCCGGGCGGCGCGCCGGCTGCACATGGCGCAACCGCCGCTGAGCACCCAGATCCGGCTGCTCGAACAGGAACTCGGCGTCCCCCTGTTCGACCGCTCCCAGCGGGCCATCAAGCTCACCGAGGCCGGGCGGGCGCTGCTCCCCGAGGCGCGCCGGCTGCTCGCCGACCTGGA
This sequence comes from Actinomadura craniellae, assembly GCF_003289645.1. GTDB lineage: Bacteria > Actinomycetota > Actinomycetes > Streptosporangiales > Streptosporangiaceae > Actinomadura_D > Actinomadura_D craniellae. Next base: position 536,009 of record NZ_QLYX01000002.1, read on the forward strand.
GCAGACCGCGCGGCTGGTCCGGCGGGCCGGCGACGGCGGGATCGGCCGGCTCGGCATCGGGTTCGTGCCCTCGGCCGCCAACGGCGACCTGCCCGGCATGCTGCGCCGGCACCGGGAGCGCTTCCCGGGCGTCGAGCTGTTCCTGCGGGAGATGGACCCCGACGCGCTGGTCCGCGGCCTGCACGAACGCCGGCTCGACGCCGCCTTCTTCTACCTGCCGTTCGAGGATCCGGCGCTGTCGGCCGTACCGGTCGCGGCCGAGGAACTGGTGCTCGCCCTGCCCGAGGGGCACCGGCTGGCCCGCAATCCCGCGGTGGACCTGCGCGAACTCGCCGGCGAGCCGTTCATCCTGCCCGCCCGGCACCAGATGCCCGGCCTGTACGCCTACATCAGCGAGTTGCTCGCCACCGCCGGGGTGTCCCCGCAGGTCGTCCAGAAGGACGTGTGGATGCTGCAGACCATCCTCGGCCTGGTCTCCGCCGGGCTGGGGCTGGCCCTGGTGCCCGCCTCCGCCGGGGTGACGTACCGGCCCGGCGTCGTCCACCGGCCGCTGCGCGAACCGCCGGGCCCGGTCCGGCTCGCCGTCGTCTGGCGGCGCGACGACACCTCCGCCGTCCTCACCGGCTTCCTCGACACCGTCCGCGCCCATCCGGACGGGGCACCTCCCACGACCACCTGAAACACTCGTGCCGTACGGTGTACGTCGCTGCTGTCGGCGGCCGGAAAGGTGAGATGTGAACGACTCCGCGGTGGAACGGCTGCTGGCCCTGCTCGATCTCGACCCGGTCGGCGACGACACCTTCGCCGGCTCCCCCGGCTCGAACCAGCCCGGAGACCGGCTGTTCGGCGGGCAGGTCGCGGCGCAGAGCCTGCGGGCGGCATGCCTGACGGTCGCCCCCGACCGGCGGCCGCACTCCCTGCACGCCTACTTCATCCGGCCCGGCCTGCCGGACGAGCCGCTGCGGTTCGAGGTCCGCCGCACCCGCGACGGCCGCTCCTTCTCCACCCGGCACGTCACCGCCGCACAGGGCGGGAAACCCATCTTCGAGCTCATCGCCTCCTTCCAGGTGACCGAACCCGGCGAGGAGTGGCAGCCGCCGGCGCCCGCCGGCCTGCCCGGCCCCGAGGACATCGGCCCGATCGAGCTGCCCGACTGGGTGTCGGCGCTGGCGGTCTTCGACATCCGCCCGGTACGCGGCCCGGCCGCCGACGGGTTCGTGCTCACCCACCCCTTCTGGATCCGCGTCCCCGCACCGGTCGGCGACGACCCCGCCGTGCACGCGTGCCTGCTGACCTTCCTGTCCGACATCGGAGTGGTGCACAGCGCGATGGCGCCCGGCTGGGACACGCCCATCTCGCACGCCGCCAGCCTGGACCACGCCCTCTGGTTCCACCACCAGCCCCGGGTGGACGAGTGGCTGCTGTACTCGGTCACGCCGACCGGCGGCGCCGGGGCCCGCGGGCTGGCCCACGGCACCCTGCACACCGAGGCGGGGCTCCTCGTCGCCTCCGTGACCCAGGAGGCGCTGCTGCGCCCCGCATAAGCCGCCGGCAGGCGGTTAGGACCACCCCGTAGGCAGAACCCGGAACCCGAGGAGGCACCATGAGGACCTCACCCGAGGTCGACTCGCTCTGGGACAGGTTCCACCGGGTCGTCAACATGAGCTCGCACGAGCTGCGCGCCTGGCTGCTGACCGACGCGTCGGGCGAAAAGGCGTTCACCGCCGACCCCGACCTGCATCTGCCCGACCTGGGCCGGCGGGTCGTCCACGTGCTCAACAAGCGCAAGGGGGACCTGACCGACGAGGACACCGCGACCATGCGGCGGGTGGTCGGGTTCGTCTCCGCCCGGCTCGGCTCGCCGCCCCCCGCCGGGGCCGGGGACGAGCACTGGCGGCACGCCCTGATGACGGTCGGCCACGACCCGCTGAAACCGAGCCGGGCTAGCGATATTGGTTGATGGCCCGGCCGGGCCCTTCCTTGATCTGGGCGACGACCAGCTCGCCGAGCCGGCGGTACCCGGCGATGGTCGGGTGGAAGCTGCGCGGCTCCGCGGCCAGGGCGCCCAGGTTGACGTCGAGCTTGTTGATGTAGGGGTCACGGCTGCCGATCTCGTGGCCGGCGAACGCGCTGTACACGTCGATGAACTCGACGCTGCCCTGCCGCCCCGAGGTGGCGATGCGCTGGTCGGCCTCCTGGGAGATCTGCCGGATCAGCTCGTTCAGGGTGTACCCCTGGCCGTTCAGCCAGCGCTGGTCGGAGACGCTGAGGTTGTCGAAGGCGGAGCCCTTCGTCTCGGAGAACATCCGCGGGTAGCCCAGCACGATGACCCGGGCGTAGGGGGCGCGGGTGGTGATCTGCTCCAGGACGGTGGTGAGCGACCGCCGCAGGTAGGCCATCCGGTTGGCGATCTCCGGGCCCTGCTCGGTGCACTTGTCGCTCCATGGCAGCCTGACCACGCAGCCGACGAGCACCTTGGAGAAGCCGAGGTCGTTGCCGCCGATGCTGATGGTCACCAGGCTGGTGCCGGTGTCGACCCGCCCGACCTGCGGCGGCTCCCCCGACTTGCCCCGCAGCACCTGGCCCGAGGTCGAGCCGGCGCAGGCCCAGAACTCCGAGCCCCGCGCGAACGGGTACGCCTTCGCCACGGCGTGGTAGTAGGACGCGGAGGTGCGGTGGCAGCGGTTGGCGGGGTCGCGGTCGGCGGCGATGGAGTACCCGCCCTCCCCCGAGGAGTAGGAGTCGCCCAGCGCCACGTAGCGGCCCTGGGTCGCGACCTGCAGCGGGCTCAGCGGGCGGGTGCGGTCGCCGAGCGGCCGGGGCGCGGGGGCGGGGAACGTGCCGCGGTGGCAGCCGATGCCGAAGACCTCGCAGCGCACGGCGGGCAGCAGTACCAGCGGCGCCACCATCACCAGCAGCAGCGCAGCCAGCACGGTGAGTGCCGTCCCCCGCGGGCCGAGCCGCCTGCCGATCACCCGTAGCAGCCTTCCCGGCCCCGCCATCGCCCCGCCTTTCCGCGTTGCCGCCGCCCTCGGCTCGCTCGCTCACTCCCTCGCCTCAGGCCGCATTGCCACCGCCCTCGGCTCACTCGCTCACTACGCGGGCCGCTCGTCCCTCACGGACCGCTCCGCTCACTCCCTCGCCTCAGGCGGTGCATCCCCCATGGGAGACGCTACCGGGGACGCGGGGGTTCCCTACATGGTGCGAACCGGTCGAAGGCAGGATTTGACCGGCCCGGCGCCTTTACATTGTAGATTCGTTACGGGAACCGGGCGCGGCGGCCGACCGTCTGAGAGGACTGCACACCGAAAACGGAGGGCACATCGTGTTCGCCATGCTGACCGGGCTCGGCCTGTCCGCCGCGGCCGGGTTGAACGCCTACATCCCCCTGCTGGTGGTGGGGCTGCTCGACCGCCAGACCGACCTGGTGCGGCTGCCCGCCGAGTTCGGCTGGCTGACCGACGCGCGGGTGCTGGCGGTGCTCGGGGTGCTGCTGGTGGCGGAAATGACGCTCGACAAGATCGCCGTGGTCGATCACCTGAACGACGCCGTCCAGACGTTCGTCCGGCCCGCGGCCGGTGGCGCGGTCTTCGCGGCGACCGACTCGGCCGCCCGGCTCGACACCTTCCTCGCGCAGGACCACCCCTGGCTCGGCTGGGTGCTGGGCGTGGCGACGGCCCTGGTGGTGCACCTGGTCAAGGTGACGGCGCGGCCGGTGGTCAACCTGGGCACGGCCGGCACCGGGACCCCGGTGGTCAGCGCGGCCGAGGACGGCCTGTCCCTGGGGATGAGCCTGCTGGCCGTCCTCGCCCCGGTGGTCGCGCTGATCCTGCTGCTCGCGGCGGGCTGGGCCGGCTGGCGCCTGGTCCGCCGCGCCCGGCGGCGCCGGCGCACCGCCGACCCGGTCAGTCCAGCAGGGCGCCGGCCGCGGCGAGCAGGTCGCACTGCCGGCGCCAGTCGCCGCCGGCGAAGCCCAGCACGAGGTGGCTGACGCCGAGCGCCCGGCAGGCGGCCAGCCGCTCGGCGGCCTCCGCCGGGCCACCGGTGACCGGTAGCGCGACGGCCTCCTCCAGCGGGACGCCGTAGACGCCGGCGAAGCCCGCCGCGATCTCCTCCCGGGTGGGCAGCCCGGGCTCGGTGCCGAGCACCCCGGTCGTCCCGAGCGCGATCACCGGTGCCGGGCGGCCGTGCCCGGCAGCGAGGTCGGCGAGGCGGGCCGCCCCGTCCGCCACCCGGGCGTCCGGCACCAGGGACGGGAACCAGCCGGTACCCAGCCGGGCGGCCCGCCGGACCGCCGCCGGTGACGCGTTACCGACCCAGATCTCCGGCACCGGCACGGCCGGCGACAGTTCCACCTCCGGGCCGTGCGGGAGCCGGACCGGCTCCCCGGACAGCAGCCGGGGCAGCAGTTCCAGAGCGGTGTCCGTGCGCGCTCCCCGCTCCCCGTACGGTACGCCGGCCGCCGCCCACTGCTCCGGGCCGCCGCCCGAACCGACGCCGAGGACCAGCCGCCCGCCGGACACGTACTGCAGGGCGGCCACCTGCTTGGCGGCCCAGGCCAGCGGCCGGATCGCCGGGATGAAGACGCTCGCGCCGATCCGGATGCGCGTCGTCGCCGCGGCGGCGGTGGCGAGCCCGACGGCGCAGTCCAGCGACGGTGTGCCCGTCGCCAGGTGGTCGCCGTGCCACACGCCGTCGAGCCCCGCGTCCTCGGCGTGCTGCGCGGCGGTGGCCAGGTCCAGCCCCTGCCGCCGCTGCACCGCGATCCCCGGCAGGACCACCCCGATCTCCAGCCTTCCCATGCGCGCCTCCCCGGCCCGGTTCCCGCCGGTCCGCCCGGCGGTGCACCGATCCTGCGACCTCAAGAAGACTTGAGGTCAACCGCGGAGCCCGGTGCGGCGCCGAGCGCAGGAAAAGCGGCCTCGCCCCCTCGCCGGCGTGGCCGGTCCTTCAGCGGCCGGGGTGCCCTGGCGCCTGAAAGCCGAAGGGCCCCGGCCGAGATGGGACGGCGGGAAGGGACGCGACCGGTGGAGCCGATGGACGCCGCCGAACACCGTGCAAAGGCGTGTTCCGAAGTGGGCCAAGTGCCGATGATCCTGGCTCGCTCGCGCGGGACCCGGCCACCACAAGCGCCTGCGCCGGTGATCGTTGAGGATGGGTGGGGCCCCGGCCCCACCCATCCTCAACGATCACGCGAGCAAGCGGCCGGAGACGGGCGTTGGTGGTACCGCCGGGGGCTGTCGGCCTCGCTTTGGGACAGGCCTTAGCTTTCCGCCTCGCCCGGCCGGGTCGTGGCCGGGCCACCCGCGACCGCCGCGGCGTGGGCGGCGCCCCGGCCCTGGGCTCGGGCGGTGATCTCGCCCGCGCGGACGCGCACCGCGGCCTCGGTGGCGTCGTTCACTCCCTGGATTCCGAGGGCCGTCGCGACGGCGGCGTGGTCGTCGAGGACGAGGTGCAGGCCCGGCCGGGTGGCCGGTGCGAACACGCGCCGCAGGCAACCGGCGAGATCGCCGATCCGGAGCCATACGGCCCGGCCGATCTCGGTGGGATCCGACGTCACCACGGCCACAGTGACCCGGTCGCCGGGGCGGGCGGCGCGGACGGCCTCCTCGGCCGCCTCCAGCCGGCCGGCGCCGAGGACCGCGATCACGCCGTCGGCGGTGAAGCCGACCTGGCGGCCGGTGAGCTGGTCCGGCAGCTCCGCGGGCGGCTCCCAGGGGTCCCGGACGGGTTCGGCGGGGGCGACGAAGGGCAGGTGCGGCGGGTTCCACGGGTCGGGCAGGTCGAGGGTGGTGAGGTGCCGGCAGGCGAGTGCCACGTCGAAGGGGTCGCCGAACCCGGGCGCCGTCTCGGCCAGGTGGTCGGCGCCGTTCAGCAGGGTGAGGACCAGTTCGGCCAGCCGCACCCGCCGGGTGCGGCGCGGCGGGCAGGACTCCAGCGCGAGCGCGAGCAGCAGCGCCTCCAGCCGGGTGACCTGCGCCAGTGCGGTGCGGCCCGACTCGTCGTCGAACACCCCGGTCAGCGAGCGCAGCCGCAGGTTCCCGGCGGCGGGCGTGTCGCCGGTCAGGGGCAGCCGTTCGAGCCGGTGTCGGGCGAACGCGTCCACCGCCTCGGCCAGGCCGGGGGGCGGCGGTGCCTCGACCACCCTGGGGGGTTCGCTCTCGTCGAGCAGGACCGCCAGGTAGAGCGCGCGCTTGCTCGGGAAGTTCGAGTACACCGCACCCCTGGTCAGCTCGGCCCGCTCCGCGATCCGGTCGACCTTGGCGTCGGTGTAGCCGTGTTCGGCGAACTCCTCCCGCGCCGCGGCCAGCACCGCCGCCCGGGTGAGTTCCTGCCGCTGTGCCCGGGTCAGCCTGGCCATCGCGCTCCCCTCGCTTCGCTCACAGCCGTACGATACCGACCCCATTCAGATGTTGTTATCATCCGAATGTTCAGAACATTTGAATTGTCATCGACTGGAGGGAGCACGGGTGAGCGAGCACGGGTTCGAGGCGGAGGACCTCGCCAAACGGTTCGGCAGGACCGCGGCGCTCGACGGCGTCGACCTGGCCGTCGCCCGCGGCCGGGTGCTGGGCCTGCTGGGGCCCAATGGCGCAGGGAAGACCACGATGATCCGCATCCTGGCGACCCTGCTCCGGCCCGACCGCGGGCGCGCCCGGGTGGCCGGCTTCGACGTGGTGCGCCGGCCGGCGCAGGTCCGCGAGCGCATCGCGCTGTCGGGCCAGCACACCAGCGTCGACGAGGAGCTGACCGGGCTGGCGAACCTGGTCATGATCGGGCAGCTCCTCGACCTGCCCCGGCGCCATGCCGTCCGGCGGGCGGGTGAGCTGCTGGCCCGGTTCGGCCTGGAGGACGCCGCCACCAGGCCCGTCGCCGGCTACTCCGGTGGCATGCGCCGCCGGCTCGACCTGGCCGCGAGCCTGGTCGGCCGTCCCGAGGTGCTCTTCCTCGACGAGCCCTCGGTCGGCCTGGACCCCGGCAAACGCGAGGAGTTGTGGCAGATGATCCGCGGCCTGGCGGCCGACGGCGTCACGGTCCTGCTCACCACCCAGTACCTCGAGGAGGCCGACGCGCTCGCCGACGCCATCACCGTCATCGACCACGGGCGGGTCATCGCCGCCGGCACTCCCGCGGACCTGAAGCGGCAGGTCGGCGGGCACACCATCGCCGTGCGGCTCGACGACCCCGCCGACACCGAGCCGGCGGCGGCCATCATGGCCGCGGTCGCCGGGCGCGCCCCGGAGCGCTCCACCCGGCACGAGCTCGTGGTGCCCGTCGCCGGTGCCGGCGAACTCTTCGAGGTCACCGCCCGCTTCCGCGACCGCGCCATCGGCGTCACCGAACTGTCGCTGCGGCTGCCCGGCCTCGACGAGGTGTTCCGCGCCCTGACCGGCTCCTCCGCCCCCTCCTCCACCGGCCCTGTCTCCGGCCCAGCCCTCGCCCCTGCCCCCGACCCCACCACCGACCCCGCCACCGCCACCGACCCCGCCACCGACTCTGCGAAGGCCACGCGATGACCGCCACCGTGCACGCACCCCGGCGACCGCGGACCCGGCTGCCGGGCTGGCTCCGGCACAGCCTCGTGCTCGCCCGCCGCAGCCTGGTCAAGACCAGGCGCAACCCCGGCCCCGTCATCAACGGGGTCGTCACGCCCGCGCTGTTCCTGGTGATCTTCCTTTCCCTGTTCGGCCGGCCGGTCGCCGGGTCCACCGCCGGCTACATGCAGTACCTGCTGCCCGGCGTCCTCGTCATGGGCGCCGGGCTGGCCGGGATGGTCTCGACCGGCACGAGCATCAACCTCGACCTCAAGAACGGCGTCACCGACCGGTTCCGCAGCCTGCCCATCAGCCGGCTCGCGCCCCTGCTCGGCTCCGTGCTGGCCGACATCGTCCGCTACCTGCTCGCCGTCGCCGTCCTGTTCGGCATCGGGGTGGCCTTCGGTTTCCGCGTGCACGGCGGGCCGGTCGCCGCCTGCGCCGCGGCCGGCCTGGCCGTCCTCTTCGGCTTCTGCCTGAGCTGGGTCACCGTGTTCGTCGGGGTGCTGGTCCGGGACGCCAACGCCGTCCTGGCCCTCGGGTTCTTCGCGTTCCTGCCGCTGCAACTGGGCACCAGCTTCGCCGCCCCCGTCGACACCCTCCCAGGCTGGCTGCGCGCCTGGGCCGGCGTCAATCCGGTCACCCACGTCATGGACGCCTGCCGCGCCCTGCTCAACGGCACACCCCCCGGCGACGCCGGCACCACCGCGCTGATCTGGTGCGCGGCCCTCTTCCTGGTCTTCTGCCCGCTCGCCGTCCGCGCCTACGCCCGCCGGCAGTGACCGGCCCGCGGGGACCGGCGGGAGCGCCGGTCCCCGCGGTCACTCCCGCGGGCGCGAGCCAGGGGCACCTCGCGCGTGGCCCGACGACCGACGTTCCAGCCGCTCCCGGCCGGCACGAGCCAGGGGCGCCTCCCGCATGGCCCGACGATCGACGCTCCGGCCACTCCCGGCCGGCTCTGGCCAGGGAAGCCTCCCGCGTGGCCCGACGACCGACGCTCCGGCCACTCCCGGCGGGCGCGGGCCTGGACACCTCTCGTGGCCCGGCGACCGACGCTCCGGCCACTCCCGGCCGGCGCGAGCCTGGACGCCTCTCTCGCGGTCCAACGACCGACGCTCGGTCACTCCCGGCCGGCGCGAGCCTGGACGCCGTCGAGCAGGCAGTCGAGGCCGAGGGCGAAGGCGTCGTCCCAGTCGCGGCCGATCGGGGGGCCGGTCTCGGCGAGGGTCGGGTAGCGGTCGCTCCGTTCCCGCAGGTGCCGCTCGGCCGCCCGCCGCGCGGCCTCCTCGTCCGCCGGTTCGGCGGTGGCCTGCATCAGGGCGGAGCCGATGACGTAGTTGGCCAGGGCGGAGGCCAGGGCGGACAGCTCCGGGCCGGCGAACCCGGCCGTGGCCAGCCTGGCGTGCAGGAACTCGGTGCGGGTCAGGACGTTGGGGCCCATCAGGGGGCGGGCCAGCACGGCCGTCGACCACGGGTGGCGCAGCATCGCGGCACGCCAGCCGAGGATCAGGGCGGTGACGTCCACCCGCCACGAGGGGTCGCCGGGGTCCGGCAGCGCGACCTCGCCGAACACCTCGTCCAGGGCGAGGTCGATCACGTCGTCCTTGGTCTTGACGTGCCAGTAGAGCGTGGTCGATCCGGTGCCCAGCCGTTCGGCGAGGCGCCGCATGGTGAGCCGGGCCAGCCCCTCCTCGTCCAGCAGGGCGATCGCCTCGGCCACGATGCGCTCGCGGCTGAGCGGGGGCGTCTCGCGCCGGGCGCGCGGGGGTCTGAGCCAGACGTCCCCCGCCGCGGCGGCTCTCGTCTCACCGGTGTCCACGGCAGGGAGTTTAGTAGGGTGTTCCATCACTGGATCAATGATCCGGTGAATCGAACACTGATCCGGTCTGCTCGGGAGGAACCGTGGGACACGTGGAGGTGGACCGGCTGAGCTACGCGTTGCCGGACGGCCGGCTCCTGCTGAACGAGGTGTCCTTCCGGGTCGGCGAGGGGGTCACGGCCGCCCTCGTGGGGCCGAACGGGGCGGGAAAGACCACCTTGCTGCGGTTGATCGCAGGTGAGCTGCAGCCGTCCTCGGGGCGGATCGCCAGATCCGGCGGGCTGGGCGTGATGCGGCAGTTCGTCGGCGGGGTGGGTGACGGCCGGACCCTGCACGACCTGCTGCTGTCGGTGGCGCCGGACCCCGTCCGGGCCGCGGCCGGGGCGCTGCGCGACGCCGCGGCGGCGCTGGCCGGGCGCGACGAGGAGGCCACCCAGCTCGGCTACGCGCAGGCCGTCGCCGACTACGGGGACGCGGGCGGGTACGACGTCGAGGTCGTCTGGGACACCTGCACCACCCTCGCCCTGGGCCGCCCCTTCGACGACGTCCGGGACCGGCCGGTCAACGAGCTGTCGGGCGGGGAGCGCAAACGGCTGCTCCTGGAGGCGCTGCTGCGCGGGCCCGACCGGGTGCTCCTACTGGACGAACCCGACAACTACCTCGACGTGCCGGGCAAGGAGTGGTTGGAGGAACGGCTGCGGGCCACCGGCAAGACCGTCCTGCTCGTCTCGCACGACCGGCGGTTGCTGGCCGGGGCCGCCGACCGCGTCGTCACCGTGGAGCCCGGCGGCCGGGTCTGGGTGCACGGCGGCGGCTTCGGCACGTACGCCCGGGGGCGGCGCGACCGCGCCGAGCGGCTGGCCGAGCTGAACCGCCGCTGGGACGAGGAGCACGCCCGGCTGCGGCGGCTGACCGACAACCTGCGGCGCAGCGCGGCCGGCAACGACGCCGTCGCCTCCGCCTACCGCGCCGCCCGGACCCGGCTGCGCAGGTTCGAGGAGGCCGGGCCGCCCGAACCCGTGCCCCGGGAGCAGAACGTCCGGATGCGGCTGCGCGGCGGGCGCACCGGCCGGCGCGCGCTGGTCTGCGAGAAGCTGGAACTCACCGGGCTGACGCGCCCCTTCGACACCGAGGTCTGGTACGGCGAGCGCGTCGCCGTGCTCGGCTCCAACGGTTCGGGAAAGTCCCGCTTCCTCACCCTCCTGGCGGGGGCCGAGGACGTCCCGCACACCGGCTCCGCCCAGCTGGGGGCGCGGGTGTCACCCGGCCACTTCGTGCAGACCCACACCCGGCCCGACCTGCACGGGCGCACGCCCGCCGAGATCGTGACGGCCGACCACGCCCGCACCCTGAACGAGGCCATGGCGGCGCTCGCCCGCTACGAGCTGGCGCCTGCCGGGCGGCGGCCGTTCGAGACGCTGTCGGGCGGCCAGCAGGCCCGGCTGCAGATCCTGCTCCTGGAGCTGTCCGGCGCCACCCTGCTGCTGCTGGACGAGCCCACCGACAACCTGGACCTGGCCAGCGCCGAGGCCCTGCAGAACGCCCTGGCCGCCTACTCCGGGACCGTCCTCGCCGTCACCCACGACCGCTGGTTCGCCGCCGACTTCGACCGCTACCTGATCTTCGGCGCCGGCGGGGACGTCCGCGAGACCCCCGAACCGGTCTGGGCCTGACCGTTGACCTCGATCGGAGTTGAGGTTGCACGCTACCCGGGACGGTTCGGGCGGCTCGGGAGGGTCCATGCATGCAACGCGGTCAGCGGAGTCCGGCGAGGCGGTGAACGCCCTCAAGGTGGGCGTGGTCCTGCCCCGGCACGGGGTGGGGGACGTCGCCGCGCACGCCCGGCACGCCGAACAGGCCGGGCTGGAGTCGGTGTGGGTCGGCGACCATCTCATCCCGACGAGCCCGTTCCTGGACAGCACGCTGGTGCTGGCCACCGCGGCGGCCGTCACCGAACGGATCAAGATCGGCTTCGGGGTGATGGTCCTGGCGCTGCGCCCGGTGGCCTGGGCCGCCAAGCAGGTCGCCACCCTGCAACACCTGTCCGGCGACCGGGTGCTGCTCGGCGTCGGGGTCGGCGGCGAGGTGCACGGGGACGCGGCCTGGCGGGCCGTCGGCGTGCCGTACCGCGAGCGGGGCCGCCGCACCGACGCCGCGCTGGCGGTGCTCCCCGACCTGGTCCGGGGCGAGCCGGCGAAGGTGGACGGCGAGGAGGTCACCCTCTCCCCCGGCGCGACCATGCCCCCGGTGCTAATCGCCGGCGGCCCGGCCGCCCTGCGCCGCACCGCCCGGTACGGCGACGAGTGGTACCCGGCGTTCTCCGCCCCGGACCAGATCGCCGCCGCGGCCCGGGAACTGGCCGCCCTCGCCGCCGAGCACGGCCGCCCGGCGCCGCGCCTGACCGTCGCGTTGAGCATCGCCCTCGGCGATGTGCCCGCGGCGGCGATCGACGCCCAGGTCCGTTCGCTGACCGAGTACGGGATGACCGACGCCCAGGCCCGCCGGGCGCTGCTCACCGGCCCGCCCGCCCGGGCCGCGGAACACCTCGCCGCCCTGGCCGAGGTCGGCGTCCACCGCGTCATCGGCATGCCCTTCACCGGCGACCGCTTCCGCCAGGCCGAACTCTTCACCGAAGCGGCCCACCTGGCGGCCTGACGCCCGCCCGCCGTCTCAGCGGGGAGGGAAGGCGGGGCGCCACTCCCCTTCGGTGACGAGCCGGCGAGGAACCAGGGAGAAGGGGAAGGGGCGCCGGGTGGTGAAGACCTCGTCGCCGACCACGTGCGCGGCCTCGATGTACCGGCCGTCCGGCTGGAGCTCGTAGGCGGTGATGCTCGGGTGATCGCGGTCGGGGACGACGATCCAATAATTCTCGATGCCGAACTCCTCGTACTCGGCCCGCTTGACGTTGCGGTCGCGCAGCGCGGTGCCCGGCGAGGCGACCTCCACGGCCAGTACCGCCGGAAGGATCTGGTACCTGGGCTCGTAGTCCTCCCGCCTGATCACGGTGGTGTCGGGCACCCGGTGCCGGGTGGGGTCTCCGTGCAGGTTGACGCCCTGCCCTCGCATGACCTTGAGTTCCGGGGGCCGGTGGAACTCCAGCAGGAACTCCAGCCGGTGCAGGGCGTCCGCGTGGTCGCCAGTCGGTGCCGGGCTCACCTCAAGCACCCCGTACATCAGCTCGTACCGGTTGCCGTCGTCGGGCAGCGGTTCGAGGTCGTCGACGGTGAGCGGCCGGTCGTCCGGCAGCCGAACGTCGTTGATGCCCATGACACTCATCGTGGCTCCACTCGTTCATGCGGGCCAGCTTTCTATGGTGACGTTCCGCGTTCGAGAGGTCACGTGGAATGTGGATAACCGTCACGGAGGAGGGCGGGGAAGCGCATCCAGACGGTGGTGCGGTCGCCGTCCGGGCGGGCGCCCCAGCTTTCGGCGAGGGCGGCGATGATGCGCAGGCCGCGGCCGTGCTCGGCCAGGGGGTCGTCGTGCAGGCGGGGGCGGGCGCCGGCCGCGCCGTCGTCGGCGACCTCCGCCACCAGGTGGCCGCCCTCGGCGGCAAAGAGGAGGCCGACCTTGCCGCCCGCCCCTGACGCGGTGTGCCGGACGGCGTTGGTGACGGCCTCGCTCACGCAGGTCAGGACCGGGTCGAGCGCGGGGTGGTCCGGGCCGAGCAGTTCCCGCGCGTAGAGCCGGGCGGCCCGGGGTGCGCGCTCCGTTCCGGGCAGGGTGATGGCCATGATGATCTGCCGCCGCATGGTCACCTCGCCCTCCCAGACGGTGCGCCGGGGCGGCCCGCGACGGGGCGGGCGGTGCGTCCTGGGTAGGGAGGGGCGCCCATGGAGTGCGGGGGGTGTCCGGCGGGATGCGGGAGCCGGGGCGGGCGGGGAGTCATCGCCGTTCCTCTCGGTCGGTGTCACCCGCCACATTCGTCGCCGTGCGTGGTCGTGACCACACGGATCGGATGTCTCGCCAGGATCGGAAACTGAATTTTGAGGGCCTTCGGCTTTTCCGGCGATCGGCTGCGCTGCGTGACAGGGTGAACGCATGCGGGAGCAACCGACATCCTCCGCCCGGACCCGCCGGATCGGCCGGGAGCTGCGCGGGATACGCGAAGCGGCAGGTCTCACCCTCAACGCGGCGGGGCGCCGCTTAGAACGCGCCGGATCCTCGCTCAGCCTGATCGAGAACGGCAAGCAGAACATCCGCGTCCGCGACCTGAAACACATCCTGGACGTCTACGCCGTCCCCGACCCCCTCCGCACCACTCTCCTCACCCTCGCCGAGCAGAACCTCCGACCGGGCTGGTGGGCCGACTTCAAACACGACCTGCACCCTGCCGACCTGGACTACGCCTCCTTGGAAGCCGCCGCAACCAGGCTCAACATTCTGGAACAGAATGTAATTCCAGGGTTGCTCCAAACCAAGGACTACGCCCGAGCAATCCAACGCACCAGCCTCATCGAAAGCGAACTCTCGAAGGCGGACATCTACGTGAGATATCGCATGGCCCGGCAACGAATCGTCCATCAGGACGACCCGCCACAGATAACGGCGATCATCGGGGAGACCACGTTGCACAGACCTCTGGGCGGTCCCGGCGTGATGCGCGCCCAACTCCAGAAACTCCTCGAAGAGTCGGACAAGGAAAACATCACGGTGCAGGTACTACCTCTCACACTCGGTGCACCTGTCTACACAAGTAGTGCCTTTCTCGTGCTGTATATCGGCCAACCACCTGCCCTGAGCGCCGTGTTCATCGACCACCTGACTGGGCGGTGGATGCTAGATAGCACACCTGATGTCGTTCGCTATCAGGATGCCTTCGATCGACTACGCCGCATAGCTCTATCGGAAACCGACTCTCGGGCGCTGATCCACCGCGTAAAGTCAGAGCTATGAATGGAGCAGATCTGGCTCACGTCATCTGGCGCAAGAGCAGCCGCAGCAATAGTCAAGGCGGCACCTGCGTCGAAATAGGGCTGGTGTGGCACAGGAGCAGTTACAGCGAAACCCAGGTGTCCGAGTGCATCGAAGCGGCCAGGGCTGAGCGGGTGGTGGCCGTGCGTGACTCGAAGAACCCCGACGGGCCGGTGCTCGCCTTCTCACCGGCCGAGTGGCGTGGCCTCCTCACCGCCATCCGCACCGGCGCCGTCGCCTCGTAGCGTGTACTGGCCGTCCGCCCGGACGGACCGGTCGTCCGGGCGGACGGTCGTTCGCGGGTCCGGGCCAGGCGACGGTTCCGGCCGGCGGCCGGGGGTCACTCCACGGTGCGGGCGAGGATGCCGAGGGTCGCGCGCAGCGAGATCTGCGGGACGACCGGGAAGGTCAGGACGCTGCGGTACTGCTCGCCGGTCCGGCTCCAGTCGCAGTACGAGGTGACGCGGGTTCCCGTTTCGGTGGGTTCGAGCCGGTAGCCGTAGCGGTGGTCGAGCCCTCCTTCGGCGACGGTCCATTCGATGTGCGCGTCGCGCTCGAACTCGGTGATCGTCACGGTGACGTCGTATTTCCCGAGGGGCATGTCGCCGAGCGCCTCCCGGTCCATGTGGACGACGAACGCGTCGCCGGTGTCCTTGACGGGCTCCCCTTCCGCCGACTGCAGCATCCCGGAGCTGTCGATCGCCACATGCCCCTTCGGGTCGCACAGCACGCCGAATACCTTCTCCGGCGCCGCCTTGATCTCCCGCTGGGCCTCGACCCGGTCCTCCGTCACGGCTTCCCCTTCCCAAGAATGAAATACAGTTTTCATGATTGAGAATGCGCTTTCCGAAGCCTACTCGACGCAGGACGGCCCGCCCCGGTGGGGTCACCGGGGCGGGCCTGACTCCGTGCCGCCGGCTACCGGGTGGCGCCCCAGGGCATGTTCTGGACGCGCGCGATGGCTTCGGCGCGGTCCGCGGGCAACAGGTGCCCGGCGGCGAGGGCCCGGTCGGCGGCCTGGGTGAAGGCCGTCACGTACGCCTGCCGGGTGGGGTAGAGCTGGCCGATCCGGGCGGCGCTGAACGGTGTGGTGGCGCCCAGGAGCAGGCAGGCCCCGGTGACCTCTCCCCCGGAGTTGGTGGGTTCGTAGGTGGCCAGGGGGGCGTCCAGGTCGGGCAGGCGGATCCCGCCGCGGGCGTTGCCGTCGCCGTCCCGGCGGACGTTGCCGAACAGCATGCTGATCTGGGGGCCCGTGGGCGGGGCGCCCAGGCCGCGGGTCCACCGGTCGAGGTGGTGGTAGGCGGCGTTGGAGGCGTAGCGCCAGGTCATCCTGTTCGGGGGCTTGTCGCAGACGATGGGGCGTCCGCCGTTGATGGCGCCGTCGCGGGCGTTCTGGGCGTCGTACTGGGCGAGCCCGTAGGCGTCGGCGTGCGAGGTTCCGGCGACCTCCCAGGTGCGGATGCGGGAGGTGTCGGTCTGGCGGGCGTCGGAGAAGGAGCCGATGTCGGTCTCGGACTCGATCTGGAAGATCGGGATGGTGGTGTCGGTGCGGATCCGGGCGGTGAGTGGCAGGGCGATGAACCCCTCGCCGATGGGGGCGGCGCCGGCGCCCCGGCCGTGGATCATGATGCCGTCGTAGGCGGGGGTGACGGGCTGGATGGCGTTGGCGAAGGTGGCCAGGCGCCCGGCCGACTGGGAGTGGCCGCCGGCGACGACCTTGGCGGGCGCGCCGGTGCCCAGCAGCGTCGCCGAGTGGGCGCGGACCGCCTGGGCGGCCTGGGCGAAGATGGAGTACGAGAGCGCGTCGGAGGCGAGGGACACCTGGTTGTAGCGGGCCGGGTCCATGCTCTTCAGCTTGTCGGCGCCGACCTTCTGGGCGGTGACGCCGACGTAGGCGTACCCGGCGCGGGTGTACTGCTCGTGGGACTGGGACCATTCGATGCCGATGTCGACGCCGAAGCTGACGTTCAGCCACTCCACGACGACGGTGCCGTTGAACCGGGCCGGATCGGCGGGCCGCTCGACCAGCAGCCGGGTGGTGTAGGCCTGCTGGGTGCCGGTGGTGCGGGCGCCCCAGGCGCCGCTGCTGGTCCAGGTGCCGACCTTCTGGTAGGTGTCGGCGAGCCCGCTCATCAGGAACTCGCGCTCCTGGTAGCCGCGGGCGGCGATGTCGACCACCGTCGATCCGACCGGGCGGCCCTTGCCGGCGGCGGCCGGGATCTCGGTGACGGTGGGCACCGGGGCCGCCGCCGCGGCGACCGTGGCGGCCGGCGCGAAGGTCGCGGCCAGCGCCACGGCGAGCGCGACCGGTGCGAGCGCGCTCCAGGCGGCCGTCCGGACGCGTGGCCGGGCGGACCCGTGGCGATTTCGCCGTCGGAACGTTCGGAACATGCTGTGTCTCCTCCTCGGGGGCGGGATGCGGGCGGACAGGCCCGCCCGGCGACCGGGGCCGCCGGGCGGTCGATGCCTGACCGGGCGGGGCGAGGAACGGGGCCGGCCGCACACCGGCATAAGTGACAAGTTGTCACCAACCCAGGCGACAAAGTGTCACGATGGGATCGCTGCGGCAATGGGAAGGGGCACAGCGTTGATGGGCGGTCCGATGGGCAGGGCGACGAGCGGGCCGCGGCGGCTGGCCCGCTCCGATCGCCAGGAGGTGCTACTCCAGGCCGCCGCGGAGCTGGTGGCGGCCGGGCCGGCCGACGCCGTCTCCATCGAGGCGGTGGCCGAGCGGGCCGGGGTGAGCCGGCCACTGGTCTACAAGCATTTCGCCAACCGGGACGACCTGCTGTCGGCGGTCTACCGGCGGGAGGCCGCCCTGCTGCACGCCCGGCTGGCCGAAGGGGTCGGGCGGGCGTCCACCGTCGAGGAGATGTTCCGCATCCTGGTGCACGGCCTGCTCCGCGCCCAGGCCGAGCGCGGCGCCGTCCGGGCCACCCTGCGCGCCGGCGGGGGCGCGGTGTCCGCGGCCCGGCGCGACCAGCGCGGCCGCAACCGTGCCACCGTGCGCTACTTCACCGCACGTGCCGTCGCCGAGTACGACCTGGATCCGGTGCGGGCCGGCGCGGCCGTCACCCTCGCGCTCAGCGCCCTGGAGACCGTCCTGACCCACTGGTGCCACGACCCGACCCCCGAGCGGGCCCGCACGCTGGAGGACGCCTATGTCGCCCTCGCCGTCGGCGGGCTGACCCACCTGGCGCAGACCGCCCCGCGCCCGCGGGAATGACACCCCGTGAACAGGTGCTGCCGGTGCCGCCAGGCCACCCGCGGCCGCGGGAATGACCGGACGCGGCCGGCCCGCGCGGGCCGCCGGACCCGGGGACCGGGGTCACGGTGTAAATCGCGACCAATGGGTAGATCGTCGGCTCTATCCAGCTCCGGGAACGGTCGTTCGCCGGCCGGAAGCGGGCACGGGCACGGCGGGAGAAGCGATGTGGGTGCGTGATCGGCGGATCTCGGCGGCGGCCGGGCGGATGCTGGGGCTGCGCAAGCTGCGGCCGGGGCAGCGGGAGGCGCTGCGGTCGCTGGTGAAGCGGCGCGACGCGCTGGTGGTGATGCCGACGGGCGGCGGGAAGTCCGCCGTCTACCAGGTCGCCGCGGCCGTCCTCGGCGGGCCCGCCGTGGTGGTCTCGCCGCTGGTCTCCCTGCAGCGCGACCAGGCGCAGGGGCTGCGCGCGGCGGGCGTCCCGGCGCACACCCTGAACGCCGCGACCGGGGCCGAGGACCGGGCGCGGGCGCTGGCCGCGCTAGGCGGCGACGCCGTGGCGTTCGTCTTCATGGCGCCCGAGCAGCTCGTCCGGCCGGACGTGCGGGACGTGCTGCGGGCCGCCCCGCCGAAGCTGGTGGCCGTGGACGAGGCGCACTGCATCTCGGCGTGGGGACACTCCTTCCGCCCGGACTACCTGCGGCTCGGCGCGGTGATCGACGCGCTGCCGCGGCGTCCGGTGGTGGTCGCGCTCACCGCGACGGCCGCCCCGCCGGTGCGCGCCGAGATCGTCGAACGGCTCCGGCTGCGCGATCCGGTCGAGATCGTCCGCGGGTTCGACCGGCCCGAGCTACGGCTGTCGGTCCGGGCCTTCCACCGGGCCGCCGACCAGCGCGCGGCCGTCCTGGCGGCGGCGCGCGAGCTGGACGGGCCCGGCATCGTGTACGCGGCCACCCGCAAGGACACCGCCTGGTACGCCGAGCAGCTGGAGTCGGCCGGCCTCTACCACGCCGGGCTGCGGCGCGGCGAGCGCGACCGGGTGCAGCAGGAGTTCATGACCGGCAAGACGCGGATCATGGTGGCCACCACCGCGTTCGGGATGGGCATCGACAAGCCCGACGTCCGGTTCGTCCTGCACGCCCGGGTGCCCGACTCCCTCGACTCGTACTACCAGGAGATCGGACGGGCCGGCCGGGACGGGGACCCCGCCGAGACGATCTGCTTCTACCGGGCCGAGGACCTCGCCCTGCCCCGCTTCTTCACCGGCGGCCTACCCGCCGCGGA
This sequence comes from Actinomadura craniellae, assembly GCF_003289645.1. Classification (GTDB taxonomy): domain Bacteria; phylum Actinomycetota; class Actinomycetes; order Streptosporangiales; family Streptosporangiaceae; genus Actinomadura_D; species Actinomadura_D craniellae. The sequence continues at coordinate 554,766 of NZ_QLYX01000002.1, forward strand.
CACCCTGACCGCGATCTGCGACACGGTCGCCCAAGGCCCCATCGGCCGCCGGGACCTGGCCGACCGTACCGGGATCTCCCCGCAGCGGCTCACCGCCCTGCTCGACCTCCTGCAGGAGGCGGGCGCGGTGCGGTCGCACCAGCGGATCGAACCCGCCCCGGACGCCCCCGCCCCGGCCGACGCCGTGGAGCAGGCCCTCGACCTGGCCGAGCGGCGCCGGTCGGTGGAGCGCACCCGGATCGAGATGATGCGCCGCTACTGCGAGCTGGACGACTGCCGCGGCCGCTTCCTGCTGCGCTACTTCGGCGAGGCCCGCGACCGCCCCTGCGGGCACTGCGACATCTGCCTGCACGGGCGGGCGGAGCACCACGCCGACAACACCGCCTTCCCGATGGGCTCGCGCGTCCGGCACCGCGAATGGGGCGGCGGAGTGATCGTCGGCGGTGCGGACGACCGGGTGACCGTCCTGTTCGACGAGGCGGGCTACAAGGAGCTCTTCGTCCGCGCGGTCCTCGACCGGGACCTCCTCGCCCGCGAGTGACCCTCCGCTCCGGTCCCTGGGAGTGGCTGGACCGGGCCGGGCGGGCCGGGTTAGCGTGGGGCCGGGCAGTGCGCCTGCCCGCGCCCTGTGCGGGCCGCCCACGCCGGTGCCGCGCGATGCGGCCAAGAGGCTCCGACTCAGCGCCCTCCGTCAGGTTCGGCCGCGCGCCGTCCGATCGGCGGGGAGCGTGGGCCCCTGCCGGAGGACGCCATGGCCGACCAGCGGCTGCACCGATCCGTACCCGACCGCGCCCGCCGGCGCGCCATCCGGGCGTACGCCGCCCGGGCCGGCGTCCCCTACTCCGTCGCGGCCCGCCGGCTCGCCCTGGGCCCGGGCGAGACCCTCGCGGACGCGGGGCGCACCGTCCACCCGGCGAGCCCCGGCCGGGACGGGTTCCTGGACCGGCGGCCCGTCGAGGAACGGCTGCTGGACGCCCGGCGGGCCGCCGAGCCGCCCCGCGGCCGCGCCGCCCACCTGACCGACCGCTTCCCGCCGCTGGCCGGCACCCCCTTCTACCGGGGGGCGGGACGGCGGGACGCGCTCGCCCTGCTGTACACCGTGGTCGCCCACGAGGTCCCGGGCCGGCTGCCGTCCGCCGCCGAACTGGCGCCGGTGGCCGGGCTCGGCGAGGAGACCGCGGTCGACATCGCCTGCGCCGAACTCGACCGGGCCGCCCGCCTGCTCCTCGACGACCTGCCCACCGGCCTGACCGACGGCACGGGCGCGCCCGGCCCCAGGATCGAGGCGGCGCTGGCCGGCGGGCGGGCCCATCCCGATCCGCGGCTGCGCGAGGCCGCCCGGAGCCTCACCGCCGCGCACGGCACCGGGCCGGCGCTGGCGGGGGCGCGGCAGATCCTGGACGCGCTGCTGGTGGTCGCCGACGACGGGCACGCGCCGGGCACCCGGGTGCGGACGCTCGGCGGGCGGACCGGGGCGATCGCCGGGGCGGTCTGGGGGCCGTACGGCCCGCCGCTGCGCTACGAGGTGCTGTCCGACGACGGGCCGGCCCGGGGGTTCGCCGACCCCGGTGATCTCGTCGTCATCGCTCCGGTGTGAACCGGCCCCGGACGCCCGCCGCACCGCTCGAGGCCGGCCCGGCATGGCCGCCGGCGCCACCGCGACCTTCCCGGAGGGTCACAAGTATGAGGCTTTTCAGGTGGTGGCTCCTGGTTTCACATTGATGCTGCTACGATCAGCCCGTTTGTGTAACAACTGCATAGGTTTCCGCCCGTGGCGGGGAAGCCGGTCAAAGTCCGGCACTGTCGCGCAACCGTAGGTCACCGCAGGGTGACGAGTCGGGTCCACCACACGGGCGGTGTTGTCAAACCACTGTCGCGAGAAGCAGGGGTGGACGCGTTCGACGCCGGGTGTCGATCTCTCCTTCGTATCGCAAAGGAAGAGAGATTGGGCCGCACCCTCCGCAGGCATCGCCGGTCGATCGCCGTCCTGCTGTCCGCCGCCGTCGCCGGGCTGTCCGCGCCCTACCTGACGGGCACCGCCGTGGCCGCCGACCGGGCCGCCGCGAAGGCCAACTCGCGCTGGCTCGCCGACCAGCTCGGCGACGACGGGACCCTGCAGAACCCGCTCGGCGGAACGCTGCCCGACCACGGGCTGATGATCGACGCCCTGTTCGCCATGCACGCCTCCGGCGACGCCGAGCTCGCCGCGCCGATCGTCCGCTACCTGGACGAGGGCGAGCACGCCTCCGACTACTTCACCTGGGACGGCCTCGTACCCGACCAGGGGTTCGACGCCATCATCACCGGCGGCGCCGCCGCGAAGGTCCTGGTCGCCGCCCAGGTCGCGCGGCGCGACCCGCGCGACTTCGGCGGCTACGACATGGTCGCCGAGACCAAGGGCGCGATCATGCGGTCCGGCCCGGACAAGGGGCGGGTCAGCGACTACTCCAAGAACCCGGACTACGCCGACTACGTCAGCAACAACGCCAACATGTTCGGCCAGGCGCTGGCGGTCATCGGCCTGGCCGGGGTGGGCGAGAACGACCCGCTGGCCATCGACACGATGCTGACCCAGCAGTGCTCGGAAGGCTACTTCCGGATCTTCTTCGGTTACATCCCCACCGAGGAGACGGGCGACCACGTCACCCCCAGCGGGTACAAGGTCTCCACCTGCGACGAGGGCAAGGCGTTCGACCAGTCGGCCCCCGACGGCGACACCACCGGGTTCGCGCTGTCGGCGATGCTCGCCGCCCGGAAGGCGGGCGCCCAGGGGCTCGACGGCCCGATCGGCAAGACGGTCGCCTGGCTGAAGGCGAACCAGACCGAGGGCGGCGGCTGGGGCGGCGGCGTCAACACCGAGGCGCCCAACACCAACAGCACCGGGCTCATCGTGCAGGCGCTCGCGGAGGCCGGCGGGGCGGACGCCGCGGTGGCGGCGGGCGTCGACTACCTCAAGTCGGCCCAGGCGACCACCGCCGCGGACTCGGGCAACATGCTCGCCGACCACATCGGGGCGATCGCCTACAACCCCGACCAGTACCGGGACGCCCGCACCGGCGGGCTGGCCGGGCTCGACACCTGGATCCGCGCCGGCGCCCAGGCCTCGCTGGGGCTGTCCCAGGTCGGTTTCCATGCCCTCACCCAGGGCGACGTCCCGGCGGGCGAGGACCCGCCCGGCGAAGACCCGCCGGGTGAAGACCCGCCCGGCGAGGACCCGCCCGGCGGCAAGGACCCCGTCAAGAAGCCGCCCATCCAGCGGGCCGGTGACCCCGGCCCGCCGCCGGCGTCGCCGTCCGGTGGCAACGGCGTGTCCCCGCCCTCCAGCGCGAACCAGCCGGGCCCGGCGGCACCCGCCGCCCGGCTCGGCAGGTACCTGGTGGGCAAGCTCGTCGGCGGCGACCACATCGAGGTGACCGAGAACGGCAAGACGTTCGTCGACTACGACGCCACTGCCGACCTGGTGCTCGCCCTGCGCGCGCTGGACGAGCAGCCGCAGGCCGTCGCCCGCGCCACGCGCTTCCTGCTGCATCCGGACTCGGTCAAGGCGTACGCGCACGGCGCCCCCTACGAGAAGGGCACGGCGGCCTACGCCGAGCCGCTGGCGAAGCTGCAGATCATCGCCCGGTTCGCCCAGGGGAGCGGCGGAGCGCCGGAGGGCGTCGCGGCGACGATCACCCGGCTGCACGACGCCCTGGTGGCGCTGCGGACCGCCGACGGCCGGTTCGCCGACATCGGTGCCTACGCCGACGCGGACACCTCCGTCCGGCGCCAGGCGTGGGCGATCCTGGCGACCACCGCCGGATCGGCGACCGCCGCGACATCCCTCGACGTGCTGATCAGGAGCCGGTGCGCGGACGGCACCTTCCCCGCGGACCTGGCCGCCAGGAGCTGCGCGACCGGTGACCTCACCGCGACCGCCGCGGCGGTCATGGCGCTGAACGGCACGGCGCGGGCGGCCTCCGCCACCCCGCCGGTCGCGGCCCCCACCCCGTCCGGCGCCGTCCCGACCGGCTGGTCACCCGCCCGGGCCGCCGCGCTCACGGCCGCGGTCACGGCCCTCACCGCCAAGTCCACCGCCGCCGGGGTGGTCCTGGGCGCCGGAGGTCGCGTGGACGCGGTGCTCAGCGCCGCCGTCGCGAGCGGGCGGCAGGCCGCGGGCCTGGACGCGAGCGGCACCACCCAGGCGCTGGGCGCGCTGCTGCTGGCCGACGGCGGGCTGGCGAAACCGCCGGGCACCGGGAGCGACGTGCCGACCAGCATCGCCGCCGCGCCGGGCGTCGCCGGCCGGGCGTGGACGAGCGCCCCCGGCTCCCCGGTGACCCCGGCCGTGCGGCTGCCCGTCGCCGGCGGCACGCCGCCGCCGACGACGACGGCCCTGGCCCGCGCCGGCGGGGAGTTCCCGGCGGGGCCGGTCATCGGCGGGCTCGTCCTGGCCGTCGCGCTCGGTTTCGGGCTGCGGCACCTCCTCTTCCGCAAGCCCTCCCGCAAACCCTCCCGCAAGGCGACCTCCAAAGGAGTTTCGGCATGAGAAGGATCCTGACCCTGCTCTCCGCCCTCGCCGTGCCGGCCGCGATGGCGGTGGCCGTCCCGGCTCCCGCCGCGGCCCTTGACCCGACGAAGGGATACTCCGGGATCTGCACCGGCGCCGACGCCCTGACCGGGGTCACCGTCGTCATCGACTTCCAGGAACTCGACGGCAACGGCGGCGTCGCCGCACCGACCATCACCCGGTGCTCGCCGAACGCGAACCCGGGCACCCAGCGGACCGGGGTCAAGGCCCTGCAGGACGCCGGCATCGCCGTGACGGGAACCGCCCAGTGGGGGCTGGGCTTCATCTGCCGGCTGGAGAACCGGCCGTCGTCCACCGAGGCCATCCCGCGGCAGAGCAACCCCAACTACCACGAGGCGTGCGTGGTCACCCCGCCCGCCGAGGCCTACTGGTCGTACTGGCACGCCAGCGGCGCGGGCACCACGTGGACCTACAGCAGCTACGGCGCGCTCAACCGGAACGTGATCCCCGGCGGTTTCGAGGGCTGGTCGTTCTCCCTGAACAAGACCGCCACCACGAACCCGCCGCCCGGCGTGACCCCGCGGAACCCGGCGGTCAACCCGAGCAGCCCCACGGTGGGCCTGTCGGTCAACGACCTCGACCGCAGGATCAACCTCGGCCAGAGCACCAGCCTGACGTGGACCTCGACGAACTCGACGAGCGTCACCGCCCACGCGGTCTCCCCGGCCACGGGCGGCGGCTCCTGGTCCGGCGCGCTGGCCGTCCCCGGCGGCACGCGGACGATCACGCCGACGGCGCGGGGCACCTACACCTACACGGTCCGCGCCACCGGCACCGGAGGGACCGTGTACTCGACCGCGACACTGACCGTCCAATGATCCGGCCACCGCGGCGGACCCGGGTGGCGCGCCGCCTGGCCCGGCCGCTCGTCGTGCTGGCGGTGGCCGCCCTCCTGGCGCTTCCCGCCGGGGCGATGGCGCCCGGCGCGTACGCGATCGACCCGAGCAAGGGGCATCCCGGGTTCTGCAAGTCCGCCAAGGGCGTCACGGTCGTGGTCGACTTCCAGCAACTCGGCGGCACCACGATCGTGCGCTGCAACCCGCGGGGCACCCGCGGCACGGGCCTGGACGCGCTCAAGGGCGCCGGTTTCCAGATCGCCGGCGTCCAGCGGTGGGGCGAGGCGTTCATCTGCCGCATCGAGAACCGGCCGTCCGCGGTCGAGAAGATCCCGATCAAGGGGAACAAGGACTACCAGGAGTCCTGCATCGACACGCCACCGGCCGCCGGGTACTGGTCGTACTGGCACGCGGGCAACAACTGCGCGTGGACCTACAGCCAGTGGGGCGTGAAGAACCGCGACTTCATCCCCGGCGGCTTCGAGGGCTGGTCGTTCTCGCTGAACGCGACCGCCGACACCAACCCCAAGCCGCGGATCGCCGCGGTCCGGCCCGGCACCGCGGGCCGGCCGTGCGTCGCGCGGTACGAGCCGAAGCCGACCTCCACCGACCCGAACGCCCGGCAGCCCGGGTCGGGCGGCCAGACCGCGGGGGCGGGCTCCGGCGGGAGCGGCGGCGGCGGAGGCGGGGGCGGCCAGACCACCGAGCCCGGATCGGGCGGGCGCGAAGGGGCGCTGCCGCCGCCCAGACCGCGCGCCCTGGCGACCGGCCGGCCGGCCGCCGACGACCCGGCCCGGAACGTCGCGTTCACCGGAGGCGAGAACGCCCCCGACGTCAACCAGCTGGTCAAGGAGCAGTCCGGCGCCAGCGACCTCGCGCCGTGGGCCGCCGGTGGCGCCGCCGTGCTGCTGGCGCTGCTGACCTGGCTGACCGCGCGACGCCGCGGGCGGGCCCGGGACGCATGATGCGCCGTGGTGCCCTCACCACCTATTTCCTGCCCCGTGACCTGCATCCGCTCGCCTGGTGGACGTGGACGCTGGGCCTGGCGGTCGCCGCGAGCCGCACCACGAACCCGTGGCTGCTGCTGACGATCCTGGCCGTCGTCTGCCACGTCGTGGTGGCCCGCCGTTCGGACGCGCCCTGGGCGCTGGCGTTCCGGGTCTACCTCTACCTGGGCGCGGTGATCGTGCTGCTGCGGGTGGCCTTCCGGCTCGTCTTCGGCGGCGCCGAGGGCGCCACGATCATCCTGCGGCTGCCGGAGATCCCGCTGCCCGCCTGGGCCGCCGGCATCCGCCTGTTCGGCGCGGTGTCGGCCGAATCCCTGCTGGGCGGGTTCTACGACGGGCTGCGCCTGGCCACCATGGTGATCTGCCTGGGCGCGGGCAACGCGCTGGCCAACCCCAAGCGGCTGCTCAAGGCCATGCCCCCGGCGCTGTACGAGATCGGCACGGCCGTGACCGTCGCGCTGTCGGTGTTCCCGCAGCTGGCCGAGAGCGTGCTGCGGGTCCGGCGGGCGCGCAAGCTGCGCGGTGGCGGCGGGGGCGGCCGGGTCCGCGCCGTGCGCACCATCATCATCCCGGTGCTGGAGGACGCCCTCGACCGGTCCCTGCAACTCGCCGCCTCGATGGACGCCCGCGGTTACGGCCGTGCCGGCACGGTCCAGGCCCGGGCGCGGTTCGTCACCGGGCTGCTCATGATCGTCGGCCTGATCGGCGTGTGCGTCGGCATCTACGCCACCCTGGACGGCTCGACACCGCGCTTCCTGGCCGCGCCCGTGCTGTTCTCCGGCCTGGCGGTCGCGCTGGTGGGGTTCCGGTTCGCCGGCCGGCGGGTCCACCGCACCCGGTACCGGCCGGACCGCTGGCACCTGGCCGAACTGGTCGTCGCCGCGAGCGGCGTCGCCGTGGCGGTCGCCCTGTTCGCCACCTCCAGCGTCGACCCGACCAACCTGAACCCCTCGCTGACCAACCTGTCCTGGCCGTTGCTGTCCTGGCCGCCGCTGTGCGGGGTGCTGCTCGGGGTCCTGCCCGCCTTCCTGTCCCCGCCGCCGGGAACCCCGTTCACCGCCGCCGACGGCGTTCCGGAACCCGCCGCCGAGAAAGTCCCCGCATGATCGAATTGGACCACGTCACCTTCTGGTACCACGGGCACGCCGAACCGGTGCTGGCCGACGTCACCCTGTCCGTCGGCGAGGGCGAGCTCGTCCTGCTCACCGGACGGACCGGAGCCGGCAAGTCCACCCTGCTCGGCACCCTCAACGGCCTGGTCCCGCACTTCACCGGCGGCCACCTGGAGGGCACGGTCTCGGTCGGCGGCGTCACCACCCGCTCCCGCCCGCCCCGCGAGTTCGCCCACCTCGTCGGCATGGTCGGCCAGGACCCGCTCGCCGGCTTCGTGACCGACACCGTCGAGGAGGAACTCGCCTACGGGATGGAGCAGCTCGGCCTGCCGCCGCAGGTGATGCGCCGCCGCGTCGAGGAGACCCTCGACCTGCTCGGCATCGCCGACCTGCGCCGGCGGGCGCTGCGCACCCTGTCCGGCGGGCAGCAGCAGCGGGTGGCGATCGGCTCGGTGCTGACCATGCATCCCCGGGTGCTGGTCCTGGACGAGCCCACCTCGGCGCTGGACCCGACCGCCGCCGAGGACGTCCTGGCCACCCTGGCCCGGCTCGTGCAGGACCTCGGCACCACGGTGCTCCTGGCCGAGCACCGGATGGAACGCGTCATCCCGTTCGCCGACCGGATGCTCTACGTTCCCGGTGACGGGACCGTCGTCGACGGGGCGCCGCCGGACGTGCTGCGGGACGTCCCGATCGTCCCGCCCATCGTCGCGCTCGGCCGGCTCGCCGGCTGGGAACCGCTGCCGATGTCGGTGCGCGACGCCCGGCGCCGGGCGGAGCCGCTGCGCGCCGGCCTGCGAGCCGCCCCCGCCCGCCCCGCGCCGACGGGCGACGGGCCGCCGCTGCTCACCAGCGCCGGCGTCGTCGTCCGCTACGGGCCGGTGGTCGCGGTGCGCGGCGTCGACCTCGACCTGCACGGCGGCAAGGTCCTGGCCATGATGGGCCGCAACGGGTCGGGCAAGTCCTCCCTGCTGTGGGCGTTGCAGGGCACCGGCCCGCGCCAGGGCGGCACGGTGCGGGCGGAAGGCACGGACCCCAGGGAACTGCCCGCCGCCAAGGCCCGCAAGATCGTCGGGCTGGTGCCGCAGACCGCGAGCGACCTGCTCTACCTGGAGAGCGTCGCCGACGAGTGCACCGCCGCCGACCTGGAATCGGGCGCCGAGCCCGGGTTCTGCCGGAACCTGCTCGACCGGATCGCGCCGGGCGTCGAACCGGACCGGCACCCGCGCGACCTCTCCGAAGGGCAGCGCCTCGCGCTGGTACTCGCCGTCCAACTGTCGGCCGCGCCGCGGGTCGTGCTGCTCGACGAACCCACCCGGGGGCTGGACTATCCGGCGAAGGCCGCCCTCGCCCGGGTGATCGCCACGCTCGCCGCGGAGGGGCGCGCGGTCGTGGTCGCCACCCATGACGTCGAGTTCGTCGCGGCCGTCGCCGACCGGGTCGTCGTCATGGCCGAGGGGGAGATCGTCTCCGACGGCCCCACCGCCGAGGTCCTGGGCGGGTCGCCGGCCTTCGCACCCCAGGTCACCAAGATCCTCGGCGCGGACTGGCTGACCGTCGACGACGTCCGGGCCGCCCTGCCCGAGGCGGTGCGATGACCGCCCCCGCGCACCCCCGGGCCAGGCGGTGGGGCCGCGCCGACCAGGCGGTGCGGATCGGTCCCCGCTCGGCCGTGGTCCTGGCTCTCGCCTCGCTGGCGGGGCTGATGATGTTCGTCTGGCCGCTGCTGGTGCGCGTCGAGCCGCAGAGCATGCAGCACGGGCCGGACGCGCCGTTCATCTTCATCGGCATCCTGCCCATCCTGATCATCGTGGTGCTCGCCGAGCTGTCCGAGGGCGGCATGGACTCCAAGGCGCTGGCGATGCTCGGCGTGCTGTCGGCCGTCAACGCCGCGCTCCGGCCGCTGGGCGCGGGCACCGCGGGGATCGAGACGGTGTTCTTCATGCTCGTGCTCTCCGGGCGGGTCTTCGGCGCGGGGTTCGGCTTCGTGCTGGGCTGCACGTCGCTGTTCGCCTCGGCGCTGCTGACCGCCGGGGTCGGCCCCTGGCTGCCGTTCCAGATGATGTGCTCGGCGTGGATCGGGATGGGCGCCGGGCTGCTGCCCCGCAGGGTCACCGGCAGGGCGGAGATCGCCATGCTCGTCGGCTACGGCATCTTCGTGGCCTACGCCTTCGGTTTCCTGATGAACCTGTGGTTCTGGCCGTTCATCACCGGCGCCGAGGTGCCCTACCACGACGGGCACATCTCCTACGTCCCCGGCGATCCGGTGCTGGAGAACCTGCACCGCTTCGCCGTCTTCACACTGCTGACCTCCACCGCCGGATGGGACACCGGCCGCGCCATCACCAACACGGTCGCGATCCTCGTCCTCGGTCCGGCGGTGCTGGCGACCCTGCGCCGGGCCGCCCGCCGGGCCTCCTACGGCGCCGTCCCCACCTTCTCCGCCGGGGAGGCGAAGAAGACCTGAGCGTTCCTCAGACCAGGCGGCGCGCCTCGGTGTCCCTGACCGGCTCCCCGACGATCACCCCGTGCAGGACGTGCGCGAGCACCTCCACCCCGCGCACCACCCGGGGGCCCGGACGGTTGAAGTACGCGGGGCCGTCCAGCACCCAGACCTGCTCGGCCCGCCCCGCCCAGTCGCCCGGTTTCGCCTCGCGCTCGGTCCGATCCGGCGAGAACCCGCAGGGCAGCAGGAGGATCACCGCGGGCCGGGCGGCGCTCAGCCGCTCCGCCGGCATCGGGCCGGTGTGCTCGCCGGGCTCGGCGAGCAGCGGCTCGCCGCCCGCCGCCCGGATCTGCTCGGGAACCCAGTGCCCGGCGGGCCACAGCGGGTCCAGCCATTCGATCGCCGCCACCCGCGGCCGGGGCGCCCCCGCGACGGCCTCGCGGACGCGCGCGAGCCGTTCCCCCAGCTCGCGCACCCGCGCCGCGGCGACCTCGGGGACGCCCAGGACCGTCCCGACCTGCACCACGCAGTCCAGCACCTCCGGCAGCGTGCTCGGCTCCAGGCTGACGACCCGGGGCGCGGTGCCCGTACCGCCGTCCATGACACGCAGCGCGCCGGCCACCCGCCGGTAGGAGACGGCGCAGACCTCGCACAGGTCCTGGGTCAGCACCACGTCCGGTGCGAGGCCGGCCAGCAGCTCCGCGTCCAGGCCGTACAGCGAGGAACCCCGGTGCTGCACGGCGGTGGAGATCTCCCGGCTGTTCAGGTCACCGGCGTCGAACCCGGCGGCGGTCACGACCGGGACGCCCGCGACGGCCTCCGGCGGCCAGTCGCACTCGTGCGTGCGCCCCACCAGGGCGCCGGCCAGGCCGAGTTCCGCCACGATGTCGGTCGCGGCGGGCAGCAACGACACGATGCGCATGTCCCCGACCCTAGCCGGGCACCCCCTTACGGCCGCACGTGCCCGGCCGCGCTCAGATGTTCGCGCTGCGCGGGGTCAGCCCGCGCAGCCGCCGGTCGAGTTCGCTCTGGTAGAAGTCGAAGAACCCGTCCGGGTCGGGGCCGCTGTTCATCATGACCAGGTGGTCGAAACCCGCGTCCACATACGGCTGCACCACTTCGACATGGCGGGCGGGGTCGGGGCCGCAGGCGAACCGCTCCCTGATGTCGTCCTCGCGGACGAACGCGGTGGCCGCCGCGAAGTTCGCCGGGTTGGGCAGCTCGCTCATCACCTTCCAGCCCGTCACCAGGAAACGCGCGCCGGTCAGCGCGGCCTTGGCCGCAGCGGACTCGTCGGGCGCCCAGGCCAGCGGCGCCTCGGCGTAGCGGGGTCCCGAGCCGCCGGCCTCCCGGTACGCCTGGATGATCTCGGGCTTGGGCTCGGTGGCGAACAGGCCGTCGCCGAGTTCGGCGGCGGTCCGCGCCGCCTTCCGGCCGCCAGCCGCCACCGCGATCACCGGTGGCCGCTCGGGCAGGTCGAACACCCGGGCGTCCCGCAGCTGCAGGTGCTTGCCCTCGTAGGAGCGGTAGCCGCCCTGCCACAGCAGCCGGATGATCTCCAGTGCCTCGCGGAGCATCTCGTGCCGCGTCGTGACGGAGTCGGGGAACCCGCCGACGACGTGCTCGTTGAGCCGTTCCCCCGCCCCGATGCCCAGGGTGAACCGGCCGTCGGACATCACCGCGAGCGTGGCGGCCGCCTGGGCGATGATCGCTGGGTGGTAGCGCACGGTCGGGCAGGTCACGCCGGTGGCCAGCCCGATGCGTTCGGTGCGCTCGGCGATCGCGCCGAGCACCGACCAGGCGAACGGGGAGTGCCCCTGGCTGTCCAGCCACGGGTGGTAGTGGTCGCTGATCTCCACGAAGTCGAACCCGGCCTGCTCGGCCCGTACCGCCTGGTGGATCAGCTCCGCCGGGCCGAACGCCTCCGCCGCCAGCTTGTAACCGATCTTCATCTGCCCTCCCGGGGTCGCTGAGCTCGATCGACACCTCACGCGTATCCGCGGCCGGGGGCGGTAAACGATCGAGGCGGGCGGCTCAGCGGCCGGGGTGGCGCATGGCCAGGCGGGGGCCGAGGGCGTGCAGGCCGGCGTCGATCTCGGCCTGCCAGTGCGCGCGCAGGCCCGGCCCCCACTCCACCGCCGGGAACCCGGCGAAGCCGTGCCGGGCGTACCAGGGGCCGTTCCACCGGACGTCGCGGAAGGTCAGCAGGGTGACGGGCCCGGCCGCGACATCGAGCACCCGCCCCAGCAGCACCCCGCCCAGGCCCCGGCCGGTGTGCCCGGCGCGCAGCGCGATCTGCTCCAGGTACGCACCACCGTCGAGTTCGGAGACCGCCGCGAAACCCACCGGCGGGTCACCCACCACGAAGATCTCGGCCGCCCCGCCGATCAGCTCCTCGACGACCGTCGGACCGGGCGGGAAGACGATCCCGACCGACCCGAACATCCCGTCGGCGCTCCGCTCGATACCGGGCAACAGCGGCAGGTCCCGCTCCTCGGCGGCGCGCACGGCAATGGACACCCGCCCGAGAATAGGCGGCCCGGCCTTCGAGCGCACGCCCGTTTCATCCGCGACCCGAACCGCCCCGAAGGTGGAAGGCCAGCGGTTGCAGGCGGTCTCCGGGGCCGCGCGGGCACGGCCGGCCACAGCCGATGAAGGCAGGACTCACTCAAGATCATCCTATGCCAACGGTTGCGCCTACTTCGTTTGTTGCAGATACTGCGAAGAAAGGGGGTGGGCCATGGCCGACATTCAGGCCAAACGCGTGGAACCTGGAACCATCGACGCCGAGGTTGCCGGCCGCGCAGTTCGCCGCATCAAGGACTACCTCATGCGGCACCCCGATCAGGATGTCATCGCCGTCGCCGGGGAGCATGGGGTTGAGGACGCCCTGTTCCTGCCTCGCGAGGCCGTGAGCCTGCTCGCCTTCATCCTTGCTCAGGCGGCAGCGGGCCGAGGCATCACGGTCATGCCCTCTCATGCCGAACTGACCACCCAGCAGGCCGCGGACATACTCAATGTTTCACGCCCTTACCTGATCAAGCTTTTGGAGTCGGGGGAAATACCCTTCCGGCTGGTTGGAAAACACCGCCGAGTCACCTACGAAGCACTCCAGGAGTACAAGCGCCACGATGACGCCAGGCGCCGAACCGCCGCCGACGAACTTTCCGCACTCGGCCAGGAACTGGGCCTCTGACCATGGCATTCGTGGTGGTCTACGACGCCAACCGCCCGGACATCCCATCGCAGAAGCTCGACAACCTGCGCCGACTTATGAACTTGGCCGTGCGGGACTGTCTGGTGGAAAATTACGAACCGCTGATCGAAGGACTGAAGCTTCCCGACCCTGGTGATCGGCATGTGCTTGCTGCTGCCATTCGGGCGAACGCCCAGGTCATCGTCACATCCAACCTCAAGGACTTCCCTGCGGAGGACATGGATCCCTGGGGCATAGAAGCGAAGTCCCCAGACGACTTCGTTCTCGATCAGATCGGCCTCGACAGCCGGATCGTATGGGCATGCGTTCAACAGATCGCGGATTCACGAAACAACCCGCCTGAAACAGTCGACGATGTACTGGACGCCTTGGAGGCTGCGGGTCTCGTAGAGGCAGTCGCCGCCCTGCGCACCGGTTACTGACCTGTGTAACACCCGCTGTGCGGCTACTCGACGCCCGCTTCGCGCATGTCGCGTAGTTCGCGCTTGAGTTCCTTCATTTCGTCGCGGAGCCGGGCGGCGAGTTCGAACTGGAGGTCGGCGGCGGCCTGGTGCATCTGGGCCGTCATCTGCTCGATCAGTGCCTCCAGTTCGGCGCGGGGGCGCTCCCCCACCAGGTCGGCCGCGTGCCGGCCCACCTCTCGGGTGCGGGAGGCCAGGCCCGGGACCGGGGCCTTGCCGCGGCTCTGCTGCCGGCCGGAACCGCCGAGCATGGTCTCGGTGTCGGCGTCCTCACGGGCCAGCGAGTCGAGGATGTCGGCGATCTTCTTGCGCAGCGCGGTCGGCTCGATGCCGTGCTCGGCGTTGTAGGCGATCTGCTTGGCCCGGCGCCGGGAGGTCTCGTCGATCGCCCGTTCCATGGACGGGGTGACCTTGTCGGCGTACATGTGCACCTGGCCCGAGACGTTGCGGGCGGCCCGGCCGATGGTCTGGATCAGCGAGGTCTCCGAGCGCAGGAACCCCTCCTTGTCGGCGTCGAGGATCGCCACCAGCGACACCTCGGGCAGGTCCAGGCCCTCGCGCAGCAGGTTGATGCCGACCAGCACGTCGAACTCGCCGCTGCGCAGCTCGCGCAGCAACTCGATCCGGCGCAGCGTGTCGACCTCGCTGTGCAGGTAGCGCACCCGGATGCCGATCTCCAGCAGGTAGTCGGTGAGGTCCTCGGCCATCTTCTTGGTCAGCGTGGTGACCAGCACCCGCTCGTCGCGCTCCTCGCGCAGCCGGATCTCGTGGATCAGATCGTCGATCTGCCCCTTGGTGGGCTTGACCACCACCTCGGGGTCGACCAGCCCGGTGGGCCGGATGACCTGCTCGACGACGTCGCCCTTGACCCGGCCCAGCTCGTACGGGCCGGGGGTGGCCGACAGGTAGACGGTCTGGTCGATCCGCTCCAGGAACTCCTCCCACTTCAGCGGCCGGTTGTCCATCGCCGACGGCAGGCGGAACCCGTGGTCGACCAGCATCCGCTTGCGGGACGCGTCGCCCTCGTACATCGCCCCGATCTGCGGGACGGTCTGGTGCGACTCGTCGATGACGAGCAGGAAGTCCTCGGGGAAGTAGTCGAGCAGGGTGTTGGGGGCGCTGCCCGGCTCGCGGCCGTCGATGTGCCGCGAGTAGTTCTCGATGCCCGAGCACGTCCCGATCTGGCGCATCATCTCGATGTCGTAGCTGGTGCGCATCCGCAGCCGCTGCGCCTCCAGCAGCTTGCCCTGCCGCTCCATGACGGCCAGGGTGTCGGTCAGTTCGGCCTCGATGCCGCGGATCGCCCGCTCCATCCGCTCGGGCCCGGCCACGTAGTGAGAGGCGGGGAAGACGTACAGCTCCTCGTCCTCGGTGATCACCTCGCCGGTGAGGGGGTGCAGCGTGGCCAGCTTCTCGATCTCGTCGCCGAACATCTCGATCCGGACGGCGAGCTCCTCGTACTGCGGGATGATCTCGATGGTGTCGCCGCGGACCCGGAAGGTGCCACGGGTGAAGGCCAGGTCGTTGCGGCTGTACTGCATGTCGACCAGCTTGCGCAGCAGGTCGTCACGGTCGACCTCCATGCCGACCCGCAACCGCGCCATCCGGTCGACGTACTCCTGCGGGGTGCCCAGGCCGTAGATGCAGGACACCGAGGCCACCACGACCGTGTCGCGCCGGGTGAGCAGCGAGTTGGTGGCCGAGTGCCGCAGCCGCTCGACCTCCTCGTTGATCGAGGAGTCCTTCTCGATGTAGGTGTCGGTCTGCGGGACGTACGCCTCGGGCTGGTAGTAGTCGTAGTAGGACACGAAGTACTCGACCGCGTTGTTCGGCAGCATCTCGCGCAGCTCGTTGGCGAACTGGGCGGCAAGCGTCTTGTTGGGCTGCATGACCAGGGTGGGCCGCTGCACCCGCTCGATCAGCCACGCCATGGAGGCCGTCTTCCCGGTACCGGTGGCGCCCAGCAGCACGGAGTCCTTGTCGCCGCCCTCGACCCGCCGCTGCAGATCGGCGATCGCCTCGGGCTGGTCGCCCGAGGGCGTCATCTCCGTGACGACCTCGAACGGCGCCACCCGGCGCTGCAGATCAGTGACCGGACGCACGTCGGCCTCCCCCCATCGGTTGACCCGTCCACTCTACGTACGGGGTACGACAGTTCAGGTCGTGCCGGCCGCGACCCTCACCTCTTCGCTCACTCCGCGGACCACTCGTCCCTCATCGGCTCAGGTCGCCACCGCGGGGAGCGGGATGCGGGCGCGGACCGCGAACCCGCCCCGGTCGCAGGGGCCCGCCTCGAAGGTGCCGCCCAGCGCGACGACCCGTTCGCGCAGGCCGAGCAGACCGTTGCCGCCGCTGGGCAGCTCGTGGTCCGGGCCGGCCTCCGGCGGCCCGTTGCGCACCTCCACGTCGACGGCCTCCCGGAGCTCGATGGTCACGCCCGTGTCGACGTTGCCCGCGTGCTTGTGCACGTTGGTCAGCGCCTCCTGGACCACCCGGTACAGGGTCTGCGCCACCGTGGGGGGCGGCGGCCGGTGGTCGAGGCCCTCGATCCGCAGGGTGACGGGCAGGCCCGCCGCCGCGGACTGGTCGACCAGCCCCCGGATGTCGGTGAGGCCGGGGGTGTCCGGCAGTTCGGCGGCGTCGCCGAGCCGCAGCACGCCGATCACCTGGCGTAGCTCGTCCAGCGCCTGCCGGCCCATGTCGCCGATCACCGCCGCCGTCTCGGCCGCCTTGGCCGGATCGCGGGCCGCCACCGCGCGCAGCGCCCCGGCGTGCACCACCATCACGCTCACCCGGTTGGCCACGACGTCGTGCATCTCCCGGGCGATCCGGGTGCGCTCCTCGATCCGGGCCTGCTCGGCGAGCAGGTTCCGCTCGCGCTCCAGCCGGGCGGCGCGCTCCTGCAACGAGGCGACCAGTTGCTTGCGGGTGCCCATGTACAGGCCGAGCAGCACCGGCGGCACGATGATCGCCACCCCCAGGATCAGCCGCCCCCAGAACGGCCCGCCCTCGCCCATCCCGGGGCCCGGCTGGATGATGAAAGCGACGTACGCCGCCACCGCCAGGCCGGTCACCAGCCGCCGCGTCGCGCAGTAGGCGCCCATCGAGTACAGGGCGATGAAGTAGGACAGGAACCCTCCGGCGACGAAACCGCCCGCGATGCTCAGCGTGGCAACGGCCACCGGGTACCGCCGCCGGGCGACCAGGATCAGCCCGATCAGCACGCTGGCGGCCGCGGACACCCACGAGGGGATGTAGAAGTCGCGGACCACGAACCACAGCAGGGTGCCGTCGAGCAACGCGGCGGTCAGCGCCAGCGAGATGTCGAGCACCCGAGAACGCCGTCGCGGCCACCATGCCGCACCCCGTCCCCAGCGCATGAGGCGAGCCTAAATGACTCCACCGGGTGCAAGGCCATAGAACTGGGAGGGCCGGCGGCGCAGTGCCCGCCCGCTCACTCCCAGTAACGCGCTCCGCCGGATCCCGCCGGGCGCACGCCCGCCCTTCGGAGGAGACTCCCGCATGTTCCGCAGGCTCGGTCCGGCCGCCGTCGCCGCCCTCACGCCGCTGCCGGTCCTCGCACCGGCCGCCCTGGCCCCGCCCGTCCCCACCGCCCAGACCGTTCCGGTCACCCAGGCGGTTCCGGCCGATCCCCTGCCGGACGTGCCAGCGGGAACGGCCCTGCCGGTGCTGCACCGGACCACCGGGCTGGTCAAGGTCGCTCACCGCGGCGCGTCCGCGCACGCCCCCGAGAACACCCTGGCCGCGTTCCGGCAGGCGCGGGCGATGGGCGCCGACGTCTTCGAACTCGACGTCCGGCAGACCAAAGACGGGCGGCTGATCCTCATGCACGACACCACGCTGGCCAGGACGACCGACGCGGAGCGGGTCTTCCCCGCCCGGCGGCCGTGGCGGGTCCGGGACTTCACCCTGGCGGAGATCCGCAGGCTGGACGCCGGTTCCTGGTGGGGCCCGGCCCACCGCGGCGAGCGGGTGCCGACGCTGCGCGAGGCGCTGCGCGCGATGGGCGACGGCCCGATGGGCGTGCTCATCGAGGTGAAGCCCCCGGCGGGCCAGCCGGGCGTCGCCCGGCGCGTCGCCACCGAGCTCCGGGCCGGTCCCACCTGGCTGGGCACCGGGCGGACCGTCGTGCAGAGCTTCGACCGCGCCTTCGTGCGCTCCTTCCACCGGATCGCGCCGGACGTGCCCACCGCGGTGCTCGGCAATCCCACCCCCGCCGAACTGCCCGGCATCCGGCGGTACGCCCGGTACGTCAACCCGCCGCACCGCAACCTCACTCCCGCCTACGTCGCCAGCGCCCACCGGCACGGCCTGCGGGTGTACGCCTGGACGGTCGACGACGTCGCGACCATGCGACGGCTCGCCGCCGCGGACGTCGACGGCATCGTCACCAACCGGCCCGACCTGCTGTGGCAGGCCACCGACCCCGGCCTGCTGGCCTGATGGGCTACCGTCCGGCGCCGGTGACCCGTATCGTCGGCGGGTGTGAGCTACTGGACACCGCCACCCGGTGACGAGCCCGTGCTGTTCACCCTCGGCGACGTGGCGGTGACCAACACGTCGCTGATCCTCCCGCACGGCCGGTACC
The DNA here is from genome assembly GCF_003289645.1 of Actinomadura craniellae. Lineage (GTDB taxonomy): Bacteria > Actinomycetota > Actinomycetes > Streptosporangiales > Streptosporangiaceae > Actinomadura_D > Actinomadura_D craniellae. The sequence continues at coordinate 573,024 of NZ_QLYX01000002.1, forward strand.
CGCTGCGCGGCACGGTCTGGACCGTCCACAACCAGACCTACGCCACCAGCGCGATCCCCGCCTGGGCGATCGTCGTGGCGATCGTCGGTTTCCTCTTCCTCTGCGTCTTCAGCCTGTTCTTCCTGCTGGCCAAGGAGACCCGGATGCAGGGCTACATCGAGGTCCACATCCAGAGCCCGGACGGCCTGCACCACGTCACCCGGATCGCCGCGGTCGACCCGTTCACCTTCGGCTGGGTCCAGCAGCAGGTCTCCCAGGCGCAGGCCCTCGCCAGCGGGCCCACCGCGTAAAAATCCGTGGTCCGCCCGGCGCGGCGGCGCCTACGATGTCGGGGCCGCCGACGGACGGAGACGCGCGCCCATGACCCGGTTCGCCATCTGGCTGGGGAAGAACGCCGACGCGGTCATCGCGCTGGTGCTCGCCGTGGTGGTCGCCGTGCTCGGGCTGGGGGTCGAGCTCGGCGACGGTGTGGTCGAGAGCGCGATCCTGCTGGTGATGGGCCTGCTGTCCAGCGCGCTGCTGCGGGACCGATCCCGTCGGGAGCCGGTCGAGGCCGAGGTCCGTGACGTGTTGCTGGGTTCGTCCCACACCCTCGCGGGGCTGAGCGAGCGGCTCTCCCACATCGAGCGCTTCGAGGGCGTGGTCGCCGACACCAAGCGGGCCCTGGACGAGACCACCGCCGTCCGGATCATCGACGGCGCCCAGGTCGAGCCGGTGCTCGCGGCGGCCCGGCGCACCACCGACCGCTGGGTCTTCAAGGGCGGCACCGGCACCTACATCCGCGCCAAGACGCTGCCCGAGTGCGTGGCGACCGCCCGCCGGGAGCGCCGCACCCTGCTGTTCCGGCTGGAGATCATCGACCCGACCGACACGGAGGTCTGCGACACCTACGCCCGGCACCGCCGGTCGGTGTCGGAGGACCCCGACGGCACCGGTGAACCGTGGACCCTCGACCGCACCCGCAAGGAGTCGTACGCGACGATCCTGGCCGCCTGCTGGAACCGGCAGCGGTTCAACATGCTCGACATCGACATCGGCCTGTCCTCGGTGATGACGACGCTGCGCTGGGACCTGTCGGCCGGCTGCGTGGTGATCACCCGGGACGATCCGCGCGGCCCCGCCCTGGTCGTCGACAGCGAGAAGTTCTACTACGGCTGGTGCAGCGCCGAACTGCAGAACAGCCTCGACCAGGCCCGCCGGGTACCGATCGAGCAGGCCAGGGCCGTCGAGCTGAGCGACGAGCCGACCGTGGACGAGGTGCGCCGGCTCTTCACCGCCCTCGGGGTCGCGCTGCCCGGCACCTACGGCGACCGGGACGTCGTCGACATCACCCGGCGGGCGCTGCGCCCGCGCAACCCCTTCCCCACACCCTGATGCCGCCATGCGCTACGAAGACGTCCACGCGGAGATCGACGCCGGGACCGCCCGGGACGTCCTGCCGCACTGGGCCCGCGGGCTGCTCGACGACATCGCGCACGGCCGGCGGGTGACGGCCGCCGTACGCCACCCGCTGGGGTTCCTGTGCCTGCCGGTGGAGCGCCGCGGCCCGTACGGCATGTGCCTGCACCTGTGGTCGGCGGAGCTGCCGGCCGGCCGTGTCACCACCTCCCAGGTGCACTGCCACAGCTGGGACCTGGTCAGCTACGTGCTGTACGGGTCGCTGCGGAACGTGCGGTTCCAGATCGTCGACGACCCCGCCGCCGCCACCCACCGGGTGTTCGAGGTGATCAGCCGGGGCGACGTGGACGAGCTCCGGGCCACCGACCGGACGGTGCGCTGCGCGCCGGGCCGCGACTCGATGCACCGGACAGGCGAGTCCTACGCGCTGCCCGCGGGGGTCTTCCACAGCACCGTCCTCGACGACGGCCCCGAGGCGGCGACGGTCGCGCTGGGCCTGGAGGTACCGGCCGCCGGCGACCTGTCGTTGGGCGGGCTCGGCACCCCGACGCACCGCGTCCACCGCCTGCCGCACGGGCCGGCCGAGACGGCCCGGGCGGCCTTACTGTCGTCCCGGCGGATCGCGGCGGTCCATGCGGACTGACACGACGGCCGATCAGCACCCGTACCGCCCTCGGAGGCGCCCATGGAACCCCCGTCCGATCCGGTGGACCTCGCCCGGGCCCTCGGGGTCGCGATCGACGCCGCGGAGGCCGCCGGCATCCTGTTGCGGACGGGCGCCCGCGGCCCGGTGGAGGCCTGGGCGAAGGGCACCTCGGGCGACGTGGTCACCGCACTGGACCTGGCCGCCGAGGACCTGATCCTGCGGCGGCTGCGCGGCGCCTACCCCGAGCACCGGATCATCTCCGAGGAGGCCGGCGTGGTGGGGTCCGCCGACGGGCGGCTGACCTGGCTGGTGGACCCCCTCGACGGCACCAACAACGTGGCGGTCGGGCTGCCGGTGTACGCGGTCGGGCTGGCGCTGTGCGCCGGCTCGGTACCGGTGCTCGGCGTGGTGCACGACCCGCTCACCGCCCGCACCTGGTCGGCGACCTGCGGCGGCGGCGCCCGGGGGCCGGACGGCGCCCTGTCCGGCCCCTCCGGCCCGGGCCGCGACCGTCCCGTCATCGCCTGGACGCAGGGGCACGCGGTCGGCCGGGACGACCCGGCGGCCCGGGCGCTCAAAATGGTCCTGGAGGCCAGGTCGGGCCGGCTGCTCCAGCTGTGGGCGCCCCTGGTGGCGTGGGTGATGCTCGCCCGCGGCGACATCGACGGTGTCGTCGGTTACCGCACCGAGATGGTCGACCTACCGGCGGGGGCGCTGATCGCGCGGGAGGCCGGGGCGGTGTTCCGCGGCGCCGACGGCGGCCCCTACGAGGTGCGTCTCGACGAGCCCGAGCCGACGTTCGTGGCCGCCCGGCCCGCCCTGGTCGACCGCCTGCTGGAAACCGTGGCGGACGCGGCCCGGCTGGCCCCCCGGCTGGCCGGGCTGGGCCCGCCGTAGGCCCGGGTCAGCCGGTCAGCAGCAGCGCGCCCACCGCCGCAGCGCAGCCCGCCACCGCGAGCGCGGCCCCGGTGAGCACGAACCGGACGATCGGCACCTGGACGTCCCGGCGGCGGCACCACTCGAACCACAGCAGGGTGGCCAGCGACCCCCAGGGCGTGATCACCGGCCCGACGTTCGTGCCGATCAGCAGGGCGAGCAACTGGTCGCGGTCGCCCACCGGAACGACGGCCTCACCGGCGACGTAGGCGGGCAGGTTGTTGAGCAGGTTGGACAGTCCGGCCCCGGCCGCGGCGGCCCGGAGCGCGCCCGCCACACCCCCCTCGGAGCCGATCAGGGCGGTCATCACCGCGTCGAGGCCGTACCGGCTGAGCGTCGGCACCACCAGGAACAGCCCGGTGACGAAGACCAGCAGCCGCCACGGGATCAGCGCCGGCCGCAGCGCGGACCGGTCGCGGACCGCGAACGCCAGCACGGCCACCGCCGCCGCGGCCGTCGCGGCCACGCCGATCTCGACCCCGGCCAGGATCGCGGCGATGAACAGCAGGCAGGCCAGGCCGGTGGCCGAGAACAGCACCCGGTCGCGCACCGGGGACGGCTCGGGCGGGTCGTACCGGTCGGCGCCGCGCGCCCCGCGCCGCCAGTACCAGACCCACAGCAGCACCATCGTCACCGCCACGGACGCCGCCTGCGGCGCCCACATCCGGGCGGCGAACCCCGGCCCCTCCAGGGCCACCCGGTCGGCGGCCAGCAGGTTGGTCAGGTTCGACACCGGCAGCAGGAGGCTGGCGGTGTTGGCCAGCCACACGGTCGTCATGGCCAGCGGCAGCGGGGCGATCCGCGCCTTCGGGGCCAGCGCCAGCATCACCGGGGTGAGCAGCACCGCGGTGGTGTCGAGGTTCAGGAAGGTCGTCGTCAGCGCGGCGAAGGCGACGCACAGCAGGAACAGCGCGCCGTAGCCGCCGCGCCCCAGCCGCGCCATCCGCTCGGCGATGAGGTCGAAGACCCCGGCCTCCTTGGTCAGCTCGGCCAGCACGATGACGCTGCCCAGGAACACCAGCAGCGGGCCGATCCGGCGGATGCTCGCCTCGGCCTCCGCGACCGGCAGCAAGCCGGTGACCACGAAGAGCAACCCCAGGAACAACAGGCCGAACCGTACCCCGTCGAGCGGGTTCAGCAGACCGCGCAGGGGGCCACGGGAGGGCGGCACGGCCGCCATGATCTCACGACCGGCTGGTGAACTCTCCTGTTCCGGCGGACTTGTCCGCGACTCCATGCGCGTGCCTCCCGTCGCCTGCGATCGTGGCGCCGCCGCCGGAGGGCGTCCCGGATCGACGCGCGTGAGCGGGGAAATTCTTACATCGGAGATCGCCCCTGCGGGTGATACTGGCCCCTATGACCCCTCGGGACGACACCCCCCGGCAGGATCGCCCGACCGACTTCTTCATCAGCTACAACCCGGCCGACGAGCGCTGGGCGGCGTGGATCGCCTGGGAGCTGGAGTCCGCGGGCTTCCGGACGATGATGCAGGCCTGGCATTTCGTCCCCGGCACCAACTTCATCGACTTCATGGACCGCGGCCTGTCCGAGGCCAAGGTCGTGGTGGCGGTGCTCTCGGGCAACTACCTGCGCTCCCGGTACGGCCGGCTGGAGTGGATGACCGCGCTGCGCGCCGACCCCGACGACCCGGCCCGCAAGCTCGTCACCGTCCGGGTCGAGGACTGCGAGATCGAGGGCCTGCTGTCCACCATCACCTACGTGGACCTGGTCGGGGTGACCGACCCGCAGGAGGCCCGGGCGCTGCTGGTGCGCAGGATCGGTGAGGCCCTGGCCGGCCACGCGATGCCCGCGGTGGAGCCCGGCTTCCCCCGGACGGTCCGCGCGGCCGTCGAGCCGGCCCCGGCCGGGCCGGCGCCCACCGGGGAGCGCCCCTACCGGCGGACTCCGGTGGCCGCGCCGCCGTTCCCCGCCGGGACGGCCCTGGCGAGCGGGCCGCGCGAGCACCTGTCGGTGCTGCACGTGGGCGGGCCGCGGTTCGGCCGGACGCTGGCCGCCGCCGACGAGCCGGTGACCGCCGAGGAGTTGCAGGAGCGCATCTGGAGCGAGGTCACCCGGCTGGCCGACGAGGGCGTCCCCCGCCCCGACCTGCTGGTGGTCTCGGGCGACCTGACCGAGTCGGGGGGCCGCCGCGAGTTCGGCGAGGCGCTGTCCTTCCTGGCCGGTCTGCGGGCCCTGCTCGGGCTGGACGCGCAGCGGGTGGTGGTGGTGCCCGGCGAGCGCGACGTGACCCGCGCGGCCTGCCAGGCGTACTTCAACAACTGCGAGGCCGACGACATCGAGCCGAAGCCGCCGTACTGGCCCAAGTGGCGGCACTTCGCCGGCCTGTTCGAGGAGCTCTACCAGGGGGTCGGCGGTGTCCTCTTCGACAGCGCCCAGCCCTGGACGCTGTTCGCCGTCCCGGACCTGAAGGTGGCGGTGGCCGGGCTCAATTCCACGCTCGCCCAGACCCACCGGCCCGAGGACCGTCACGGGTGGATCGGCCGGGCCCAGGCCGCCTGGTTCGCCGAGCGGCTGCGTCCCTACGAGGAGGACGGCTGGCTGCGGCTGGGCGCGGTGCGGCACACCCCGGTGCGCGGCGAGCCCGGCGCGGTCCGGGACGCCGCCGCGGTCGAGGCGCTGCTGGGCGGTCACCTGAACCTGGTCTTCCAGGGGGTCCCGGCGCACCCGGGCCTGGTCCCGGAGCTGCCCTCGGGCGTCCCCTGCCTGCCCGCGCCGGGCCCGGGCGGCCACGAGATCTCGGTGATCACCGCGGCCGGGCTGACCCGCTGGTCACCCGACCCGCCCGGCCGGGAGCCGCACCGGCTGGCCCGCGGCTGGCAGGGGGCGGGCGGCACCTTCCGCACGGCGCCGGAGCGGCCGCCCGAGCCGCAGCTGCCGGCCGGCGACCCCGATCCGGTCGCCGAGCCCGAACCCGACCCGGCGTCCCTGCTGCTGGAGCGCATCGCGGAGGCGTGCGAGACCCGGTTCGAGCGGGCCGGCATCCGGCGGATCGACGCCGACCCGCCGCACCTGCTGGTGACCCGGCTGGAGGACGGGTTCATCCGGCAGTACCTGATCGCCGCGCACGTCGGCGAGGTCACCGAGGCCGAGGTCGACGCGTTCCTCCAGCACGTCCACGCCGCCGAGACCTACCACGGCTCCGAGCTCGTCTACACCGGCCCGCCGCCGGCCCGGTCGCTGCGCTCGGAGGCGCTGCGCCGCGGTGTCCGGCTGCGCAGCTTCGTGGAGTTCCAGGGCCTGCTGGACCTGTCGGGCTACGTCGCCCGGCAGACCGCCGAGCTGACCTCGGGCCGGCTGTACCCGCCGGGCCTGTACGTGCCGCAGCGGTTCCGTGAGCTCGACCGTCCCGCTGCGAACGCGCGCGACGACCTGGTCGGCGAGATGCTCCAGTTGCTGACCGCCGACCACGGCCGGTTCGTGCTGCTGCTCGGCGACTTCGGTCGGGGCAAGACGTTCGCCCTGCGGGAGCTGGCCCGGCGGATCCCGGTGGAGCTGCCGCATGTCATCCCGATCCTGATCGAGCTGCGCACCCTCGACAAGGCGCAGTCGGTCGACGCGCTCGTCGCCGCGCACCTGGCCACCCACGGCGAGGAGCTGATCGACCTCAAGGCGTTCCACTACATGCTCGGCCAGGGCCGGGTGGTCCTGCTGTTCGACGGGTTCGACGAGCTGGTCACCCGGGTGACCTACGACCGGGCCGCCGAGCACCTGGACACCCTGCTCCAGGCCGCCCGCGACAAGGCCAAGATCATCGTCGCCAGCCGCACCCAGCACTTCAAGTCCCAGGCGCAGATCCTCACCGCGCTCGGCGAGCGGGTCGGCGTGCTGCCGCACCGCCGGGTGCTGTCCATCGAGGACTTCAGCCGGGCGCAGATCCGGGCCTACCTGGTCAACCGGTACGGCGACGAGGACGCCGCGGACGCCCGGCTGCAGACGCTCAGCGGCATCGAGGACCTGCTCGGGCTGTCCAGCAACCCGCGGATGCTCGGCTTCATCGCCGACCTCCCCGAGGAGCGGCTGCGCGCCGTCGCCACCGCCTCCCAGACCGTCAGCGCCGCCCACCTCTACCGCGAGATCCTGGACTTCTGGCTGTCGGTCGAGGCCGACCGGATGCGCCAGGCCGGCTCGGCCGGCGGGCTCGGCCTCACCGATCTCTGGCAGGCGGTGCGCGTCCTGGCGGTGCGGCTGTGGGAGGGCGACGAGCGCTCCCTGGGGCTGGCCGAGCTCTCCGACGTCGCCGCGGCGCTCACCGGGCTGGCCGAGGGGCAGATGTCGGCCCCCCAGGTCGCCCACGCGGTGGGCGGCGGCAGCCTGCTGGTGCACACCGCGGACGAGCGGTTCGGGTTCATCCACCGCTCGGTGACGGAATGGCTGATCGCCGAGCGGATCGCCACCGAACTCGCCGTCGGGGCGCCCGCCCCGGCCATGCTGGGACGCCGGGCGCTGTCCCAGCTCACCGTGGAGTTCCTGTGCGACCTCGCCGACACCCGCGCCTGCCAGGAATGGGCCGCCGGCGTCCTCGGCGACCCCGCCGCCGACGACGTCGAGCGCGCCAACGCCATCAAGGTCACCACCCGGCTGCGCACCCCGGCCCGGTCCGACCTGCGCGGCGCCAACCTGCAGGGCGAGGACCTGTCCCACCGCGACCTGCGCGAGGTCGACCTGACCGGGGCCAACCTCGCCGACACCCAGCTCGTCGGGGCCAACCTCGCCCAGGCCGTGCTGCGGGACGCCGTCCTCACCGGCGCCCGGCTGGACGAGGCCCGGCTGACCGGCGCCGACCTGAGCGGCGCCGACCTGAGCCGGGCCCGGCTGACCCGGACGGACCTGCGGGACGTCACCCTCGACGGAAGCACCTGGACCCGCGCCGCCCTGATCGACGCCGCCGTGTCCGACCGGGTCGCCGCCGCCCCCGAACTACACGACGCCGCCATCGCCCCGGGCCGGCCGGTGGAGGCCCAGTTCGCCCCCGCGGCGATCGGCGTCCCCTACGGGTTCCGGTTCCACGGCAGGACCAGCCGGCTCCCCCAGCCCCTCGCCTACTCCCCCGACGGCGCGAGCCTGGCGATCGGCAGCATCGACGGCGGGGTGCTCGTCTGCGACCCGGTCACCGGGCAGCCGCTGCGCACCCTGCAGGGGCACCGCGACCGCACCTACGCGGTCACCTTCGGTCCGGCCGGCGGGCCGCTGGCCACCGGCTCCGCCGACGGCACCGTGCGGCTGTGGGATCCGGGCTCCGGTGTCTGCACCCGGGTCATCGACGTCCACCCGGAGGGGGTGTGGCCGCTGGTGGTCGGCCCGGACGGGACCACGGTGGTCGCCGGGGCCGCCGACGGCGTCCTGCGCGTCTGGGACGCCGCGACCGGCGAGCTCCGGCACAGCCTGCCCGGCCACACCTCGCCGGTCTACACCGCCGTGTTCAACGCCGAGGGAACGTCCCTGGTCACCGGCGACTCGCAGGGCGTCCTGCGCGTCTGGGACGTGCCCACCGGTGCGCTGCTGCGCACCCTCACCGGGCACCGGGGCGCGGTCTTCCAGATCCGGTTCACCCCCGACGGCACGCTGCTCGCCGCCGGCGACGAGGCCGGCACCGTCCGGCTGTGGGACATCGTCAGCGGCGAGGTGCGGCGGGAGCTGACCGGCCACACCGGCCGGATCTACTCGCTGGCCTTCCATCCCGCCGGGCACCTGATGGTGACCGGCGACACCGACGGCGGCGTCCGGCTGTGGGCCGGCGAGCGCGGATCCCGGCCCCTGGTCGGCCACACCGGCGCGATCTACCAGGCCGTCTTCAGCTCCGACGGCGGCACCCTCGCCACCGCCGACAGCGACGGCTCGATCCGGCTGTGGGATCCGGTGACCGGCCGGCAGCGGCTGGAGCTCACCGGGCACCGGGGCGCCGTCTGGCCGATCGCCTTCCGGCCCGACGGCGCGCAACTGGCCACCACCGGCAACGACGACAGCTTCCGGCTGTGGGACGTCGCCACCGGCCAGTGCCGGGTGGTGCGGCGCGGGCACGGGCGCCGGGTGGTCTCGGTGCGTTTCAGCACGGGCGGCGGGCTGCTGGCCAGCAGCGGCAACGACGGCGTGGTCCGGCTGTGGGAGCCCCGCAGCGGGCGCCTGGTGCGGACCCTGACCGGTGCCGCCGACCGCCTCACCTCGGCCGTGTTCGGCCCCGTGGGCGGGCAGCTGGCCACCGCCAGCAACGACGGCGGCGTGCACCTGTGGCAGGCGGGCACCGGCACGTTCGAGCGGGAGCTGGACGTGGAGACCGAGCACGTGTGGGCCCAGGCGTTCAGCCCCGACGGCGAGGTGCTGGCCACCGCCAACGACGACGACAGCGTGCGGCTGTGGTACCGGCTCAGCGGGCGTGAGATCCGCAACCTGGCCGACCACCGCGGCCGGGTCCGCTCCATCGACTTCCACCCCGGCGGGACACTGGTCGCCACCGGATGCGACGACTCCCTGGTCCGGCTCTGGGACGCCGACACCGGCGCCTGCGTCCGGGTGCTGCGCGGCCATACCGACCGGGTGTACCAGGTGGCCTTCGACCGCACCGGCGACGTGCTCGCCACCGCCTCCAACGACGGCACCGCCCGGCTGTGGGACCCCTGGACGGGCGAGCCGCGGCACGTGCTCGCCCGGCACACCGGCCGGCTGTGGAGCGTCGCGTTCCACCCCGACGGGGCGATGCTGGCCACCGCCGGCGACGACCTCGTCGTCCGGCTGTGGAACGCCGCCACCGGCGAGCACCTGCACACCCTGCCCGGGCACACCCGCCGCGTCTCCTCGGTGGCCTTCAGCCCCGACGGGACCCTGCTGGCCAGCTGCGGCGACGACGGCGCGATCATCCTGTGGAGCCTGGACACCCCCGGCGAGCCGGCCCGCCGGGTGACGCTGCTGGGGCTCGCCGAGGGATGGGCCGCGCTGGCGCCCGACGGCCGCTACAAGCGGGCCGGGGAGACCGCGGGCGAGTTCTGGTACGCGATCGGCATGTGCCGGTTCGAGCCGGCCGAACTCGACCCCTACCTGTCCTCGGTGCGGCAGATCCCGCTCGACGCCGACTTCTGAGCCGGCCCCGGCCGGGGCACGGTCCGGTGCGCCGGGCTCAGCCGGCGCCGGAGATCTCGGCGGCGAACCGGTCGATCTCCGGCCGGCCGGGCATCGCGGTGGCCGCGCCGCGCCGCTGGACGACCAACGTCGCCGCCGCGGTGGCCGTCCGCAGGGCGTCCTCGACGGGGGCGCCCTCGGCGAGGGCCACGCCCAGCACCCCGGCGAAGCAGTCGCCGGCCCCGGTGGTCTCGACGACGGGGACGGCGGGCGCCGCCACCCGGACGCGCTCGCCCGCCCGGGTCCCGTACACGCAGCCCGCCGGGCCCAGCGTGACGACCGCCCGGGAGACCAGGTCCAGCAGCCCGCCGAGCGGGTCCTTGTCCCCGCCCAGTTCGGTCGCCTCGTGCTCGTTGGCGACGATCAGGTCGATGTCGGAGAGCAGTTCCGGCGGCAGCGGACGGGCCGGCGAGGGGGTCAGCACGGCGGGCACCCGGTTGGCCCGGGCCACCGCGGCCCCGGCGCGCACCACCGGCAGCGGGACCTCCAACTGCAGCAGCAGCGCCCGGCTCGCCGCGATGACCGCCTCGTCGGCGTCGTCGAGCCCCATCACCGTGGCGTTCGCGCCGGGCACCACCACGATCGCGTTGGCGCCGGAGCCGTCCACGGTGATGTGCGCGGTGCCGGTCGGCCCGGCCACGGTGCGCACCCGCCCGGTGCCAACCCCGGACTCCTCCAGCACCGCTCGCAGCCGCGCCCCGTAGTGGTCGTCGCCCACCGCGCCGATCATGGACACCCGGCCGCCGGCCCGGGCCGCCGCGACCGCCTGGTTGGCGCCCTTGCCGCCGGGCGCGGTTTCGAACCGGTCCCCCGCCACCGTCTCGCCCAGCCCGGGCGCCCGGGCGGTGTAGGCGACCAGGTCCATGTTGCAGCTGCCCAGCACGCTGATCCGCGGCTTCATCACGTCCCCGAGCCTGCCCCGGAAAAGTCGCAGTACGCCACCGTGGCGTCATCGTGGCGCTTGCCGCGCGGCCAGCGGACGCCGTCGGGGTCGGCGTACTCGGTCTCCCGGGTCCGCTCGATCAGCGCCATCGGGCCGTAGGTCTCGACCAGCCGGAGCAGTTCCCGCCAGTCGAGGGTGTGGAAGCGGTCGGCCGGCCGGCTGGCGCCGTCGGTCATCAGGATCGCCCGCCGCACCTCGCGCAGCGGCACGGTACCGGTGATCGCCCGTTCGGCCACCGCCGGGTCGGCGGCGGCGTAGGGGGTGATCCGGCCCGGCGGCTCCGTCACCGCGTCCAGCCGGCCCGCGGTGTGCAGCAGCAGCGTCGAGTCGCCGAGCACCAGGTAGTCGAGCGCGTCCCCGCGCACCCGCAGCGCGACCACCGTCGCCGCCGGGGTCTGCGGGTGATTCAGGTCGCAGTCGCCGCGGTGCGCCGCCGCCACGTCCGCGATCGCCCCGGCCAGCCGGCCGACCAGCGGGCGGGACGCCGGGCGGTGCGCCCCCTCGGGCGGGCCCACCGGCGGCCGGGCGGCGGGGCCGTGGCCGTCCGTCAGCCGGGCGAGCAGCCGGGTGCCCAGCGACCGCGAGAACCAGGCCGTGCCGTGCGCGCAGCCCAGGTCGGTGCCCAGCGGCAGGCTGCACCCGTCGAGTACCACCACCGCGCCCGGCGCGGCGGCCACGAAGTCCTCGTTGGGACGGGCCGGGCTGCCCGGTTCGGTCGCCCAGGAGATGCGCACGCGATGACCCCTCTCAGCCGGTGGCCTGTGCGACCAGCTTCGCCCAGACCTCCTCGACACGGGTGTCGAGGTCATCCAGCGAACCCGAGTTGTCGATCACATGGTCGGCGATCGCCAGCCGCTGCTCCCGGGTGGCCTGGGCGGCGATCCGGGCTCGCGCGTCCTCCTCGGGCATCCCGCGCCGGGACACCAGCCGCTCCAGTTGCGTCTCCACCGGAACGTCGACCACCACGACCACGGCGTACACCGGCGCCAGCCCGTTCTCGGCCAGCAGCGGGACGTCGAACACCACGATCGCGTCCGGCGGGGCCGCGGCCAGCAGCTCCTCCGACCGCTTCCCGACCAGCGGGTGGGTGATGGCGTTCAGCTTCGCCAGCCGCTCCGGATCGGAGAACACGATCTTTCCCAGGGCGGGCCGGTCGAGCCACCCGTCGGGCAGCAGCACACCCTCGCCGAACTCGGCCACGATCGCGGCCAGCCCGGGAGTGCCCGGCTCGACCACCTCCCGGGCCATCTGGTCGGAGTCGATGAGGACGGCGCCCCGGGCGACGAACCGCCGGGACACCTCGCTCTTGCCGGACCCGATCCCACCGGTCAAACCCACGCGCAGCACGCGAACCAGCCTACTGACGTCCGGCCCCAGCGGACCGGGCGGGTTGCACCAGGGGTTTACGCATGTGCACGAGGGTGAGGTGGGCGGCGACCCGCTCCCGGTGCGTCTCGGTGTACCCGAGCCGCCGGCAGAGCCGGAGGTTGCCGTCGCTGAGGTGGCCGGTGAACAGCACGCACGCGTCGACCCGCCCGGACACCCGCTCCTCCACGGCCTCCATCAGCCGCCGGCCGATCCCCTGGCCCTGCCGGTCGGGAACCACCGAGAGGCGGCCGATCAGGCACGTCCGCTCGCTCAGCCGGGCGCGCACCGCGCCCACGAGGCGCTGCCCGGCCGTCGCCTTGAGCACTAGCGCCGCACCGGAGATCGCCTGGCGCACCTGGTCGCAGGACTCCACCAGCGGCGGGATGAACGGGTCGCCGTACAGCTGGGCCTCGGTGAGGTACGCGGCCCGCTGCACGGTGAGGATCTCTCCCGCGTCGGCCGGGCCGGCCTGCTCGATCAGTACGGGCTCAGCGCTCATCGGTCGCTCCGCTCCCTGCCGGCGGGCGGTCCCGCCCCGCCGCGACTCTACCGGGAGCCGGGGTGTCCGGTCCGGCGGAGTTCACTGCCCGAAGCGAACCGTGACCGCGACCGGGTGGTGGTCGGAGGCCGGGGAGGGGCGCACCGAGTGGTCGGAGAACAGCAGATCGTCGGTGCCCAGCACCCAGTCGTACTTCTCGCCCGACGCGGTGGTCGGGGCCGCGTCGGCACTGATCGCGGCGCTGCGCAGGCCGGTGCCGTCGGTGAGCAGGCCCAGCTCCGGGCTGCCGGGACCCGCGTTCAGGTCACCGGCGATGATCGTCCGGGGGGCGTCGCCCCATGCCTTGAGCAGGGCCGTGATCTCCCTGGCCCGGGCGTCGGCCTGGTCGGCGCCGTCCTCCAGGTGGGTCGACCAGACGTCGACCGTGCGGTTCCCGACGGCCAGCCGGGCCCACACGTACCCGCGGATCTGGGACCAGTCGCCGCGCGGCATCCGGGCGCCGCCCGAGGACCGCACCGGGTAGGAGGTCAGGATCGCGTTGCCGAACTGGCCGTCGGCGGCCGGACCCCACACCAGCCGCATCCCGAGCCGCCGCGACAACCAGACCGCCAGGTCGGTGGTGCCGGAGGTCAGCGACCCCCGGCTCACCTCCTGGAGCAGCACCACGTTGGGACGTTCGGCCTCGATGGCCGCGGCGGTCGCGGCCGGGTCGAGCTTGCCGTCGCGCCCGACGGCCTCGTGGATGTTGTAGGTGACCACCCGCAGCGCCTCGGGGTTCTGCGGCGCGGGGGCGTGCTCGGGCACGGTCAGGCTGAACACGCCGATCGCCAGCAGCAGCACCAGGGGCACCGCCCCGCCGATCAGGGCGCGCAGCGGCGCCCGGGCCGGCAGCGGGCCGCCCCGGGCGGCGGCGATGGCGGCCAGCGCGCCCAGGCCGATTCCGGCCAGTCCCGGCAGCACGTTGTTGGGCAGCGGGATCGTCTCGACCGTGCCCAGCTGGTAGGCGACCAGGACCAGGGCGATCAGGAACCCGCCGAGGGCGGCGCCGACGTCGATCCGCCACACCGGCCCGCCCCGGCCGGCCCGGCGCAGCGGGGCCCGGCAGGCGACGGCCAGCAGCCAGGCCGACAGCACCTGGCCGAGCACGGCGATGACCGGCACCGGCCAGCCGGTGAGCGCGTAGGTGCCCGCGACGGTCCCGGTGAGCACGCCCAGCACCGTCCCGCCCAGGACGGCGACGCCGCCGGGCACGGCCCGGACCGCCACGCCCGAGGCCAGGAACGCCAGCGCCAGGGCCTGGCCGATCAGGACGGCCGCTCCGGCGGCGGTCAGCGACCGCCATCCGGAGGAGGCCACGAACGCCGGGTTGGCGAACACCAGCGCCTGCAACGCCAGGAACGGTCCCAGGGCGGCGGCGCCCAGCGCGTCCCGCCAGGAGATGCCGGGCGGCGGCACCAGGCCGGTGCTCAGCTCCCGCACCAGGGCGGCGGCGCCCAGCCCGACCAGCGCCAGGCAGACCAGCCAGGGGCCGATCCCGGACCGCCAGACGGGGTCCCAGGTGGCGAACGTCATCCGCACCGCGGTGTCGACCGCGAGCCCGGCCACCACGGCGGTGGCGAAGCCGACCCCGGACAGCCCGCGGGCGCTCTCGTAGAGCGCCGCGATCGCGATCATGGCGAGGGCGGTGCCGAGGCAGGCCAACCACAGCTGCGGTGACAGCACCTGCGCGAGCAGCCGGACCGCGAGCAGCCCGCCCACACCGGCGACGATCAGACCCTTCGGGCCCGCCGCCCGGCGTACGGCCGGGGCCAGCAGGCCGGCCAGGTAGACCAGCAGCACGACCGCCGCGGCGGCCGCCACGCCGCTGGACTCGGCGAACCGGTCGAACAGCGGCAGGGAGAAGCGCAGGGTCTGCGCGAGCACCACGGTGGTCACCGCGATGAGGGTGAGCCGCGCGGGACCCTGGGGGACGATCGTCGGTCCGGCCTCTTCGGCCGAGCCTCCGGCCTGCGTGCCAACGTCGGTGGTGGCCACCAGTCTGTCGCTCCCGAGGAAGAGCAGTTCGGAACAGGATCGTGGGCGGGCGGTCCGCCGCGCAACGGAGCGCGGCCGGTCGGTGGCCCCTCGAAAAGGGCCACCGACCGGCCGCGATCACCAGGTCACGGCCGTGTCAGCAGCGACCCGGAGGTGCTCACTGACCGCCGGACAGCTTCTCGCGCAGCGCCGCGAGGGCCTCGTCGGAGGCCAGGGCGCCACCCGAGGCGGCCTCGGGCTCGGCACCGCCGGAGTACGACGTGTCGCCGCCCCCGCCGGCCGCCTCGGCCTCGGCCTTGCGGGCCTCCTCGACCTGCTTGCGGTGGGCGTCGAAGCGGGTGCGCGCCTCGGCGTACTGCCGCTCCCAGGTCTCCCGCTGGTCGTCGAAGCCCTCGAGCCACTCGCCGGTCTCGGAGTCGAAGCCCTCGGGGTACTTGTAGTTGCCCTCGGCGTCGTACTCGGCGGGCATGCCGTAGAGGGTCGGGTCGAAGTCCTCCTCGTCGATGCCGGCCGCGCTCTCGTTGGCCTGCTTGAGCGAGAGGCTGATCCGGCGCCGGTCGAGGTCGATGTCGATGATCTTCACGAAGATCTCGTCGCCGACCTGGACGACCTGCTCGGGGATCTCGACGTGCCGCTCCGCGAGCTCGGAGATGTGCACCAGACCCTCGATGCCCTCCTCGACCCGGACGAACGCGCCGAACGGCACCAGCTTGGTGACCCGGCCGGGCACGACCTGGCCGATCTGGTGGGTGCGGGCGAACTGCTGCCAGGGGTCTTCCTGCGTCGCCTTGAGCGACAGCGAGACCCGCTCGCGCTCCATGTCGACGTCGAGGACCTCGACCGTGACCTCCTGGCCGACCTCGACGACCTCGGAGGGGTGGTCGATGTGCTTCCAGGACAGCTCGGAGACGTGCACCAGACCATCGACGCCGCCGAGGTCGACGAACGCGCCGAAGTTGACGATCGAGGAGACGACGCCCTTGCGGACCTGGCCCTTCTGCAGGGTGTTGAGGAAGGTCTGGCGGACCTCGCTCTGGGTCTGCTCCAGCCAGGCGCGCCGGGACAGGACCACGTTGTTGCGGTTCTTGTCCAGCTCGATGATCTTGGCCTCGAGCTCGCGGCCGACGTAGGGCTGCAGGTCGCGGACCCGGCGCATCTCCACCAGCGAAGCGGGGAGGAAGCCGCGCAGCCCGATGTCGAGGATGAGACCGCCCTTGACGACCTCGATGACCGTACCGGTGACGATGCCGTCCTCGTCCTTGATCTTCTCGATCGTGCCCCAGGCGCGCTCGTACTGGGCGCGCTTCTTGGAGAGGATCAGCCGACCTTCCTTGTCCTCCTTCTGGAGGACCAGGGCCTCGACGTGGTCTCCGACCTTGACGACCTCGTTGGGGTCGACGTCGTGCTTGATCGACAGCTCGCGCGAGGGGATGACGCCCTCGGTCTTGTAGCCGATGTCGAGCAAGACCTCGTCTCGGTCGACCTTGACGACGGTGCCTTCGACAATGTCGCCGTCGTTGAAGTACTTGATGGTCTCGTCAATCGCGGCGAGGAAGGCTTCCTCTGACCCGATGTCGTTGACCGCTACCTGCGGGGTGGTCGAGGTGGCCTCGGTGCTGCTCGTCATGTGTCGACTGACTCCGGATACGGACATAGTAGGTGTCTGGTGTTCGCGCGGAGGGCCCCTGTCCGCCCTGCCGAGAACCGGAGGATGGCAAATGACTACTTCGCCGTTGAACCGATGCCGACCTGACCGAGCGCGAGCCTGCTCCGTCTGAAGCGCGCGCAAGCCCACAGCGCAACGATCAGCATATTGGACCAGGCGCGCAGGGTCAATCCGGAGCCCGGCGCGCGACCGCTCAGTACGAGCGTCCCCAGGCGAGGAGGCCCTTGTGCAACCGGTCGGACTCCATCGCGGGGAAAGCGATCGTCTTCGGGTCGCCGTCAGAGGTGTACCGCTTGCCCGGGTTCTTGTCCAGCCATTCCAGCCAGGCCGTGGAGCAGAACTTCATGCAGTCACCCTCCTTGATCTTGCCCTTGGAGCGGATCCGGGAGATCGCCGTCCGGTCGAAGTCCGTGCTGAACGGCGACGGGGACGGCCGCCAGCCGGCCAGGAAGAGGCCCTGGAACTCGTAGGCGCCCGCCTTGCGGCGCGCCCACTCGGGCTTCTTGGGGGCCGACCCGAACGGGAAGGCCAGGGTGGTCGCGTGCGCGCCGCCCAGGGACACGATCAGGCTCTCCACCCGGGAGATCTCCTCCTCGACCTTCTCGCGCGACAGCCGGGACAGGTCCGCATGGGTGAAGGTGTGGTTGGCGATCTCGTGCCCGCGCTGCCGCAGCCAGCGCAGCCCCGGGCCCGCCCGCTCGGCCAACTGGAAGGGCTCGGCGTTGATGAAGAAGGTGGCCAC
Source organism: Actinomadura craniellae (assembly GCF_003289645.1). Taxonomy (GTDB): domain Bacteria; phylum Actinomycetota; class Actinomycetes; order Streptosporangiales; family Streptosporangiaceae; genus Actinomadura_D; species Actinomadura_D craniellae. Next base: position 590,387 of record NZ_QLYX01000002.1, read on the forward strand.
CGGGCGGAAGCCCGGGTGCCGCTTGCCGACCTCGTCCAGGATCGCCACGGCGCTGTCGCGGTTGGGGTTGCCGTGCCCGTCCAGCCCGAACTGGCTGGGGCTGGCGTCGTCGAAGGTCAGCACCACCGGATGGCGGCCCGCCGGCACGTTGAACCGGCCGGAGACGAACTCGGCCGCGGTGATCGGGACGTAGCCGCCCTTGGCCAGTTGCTCCAGTTCGGCCCGCAGCTCGGCCGGGGTGCGGTCGAGCGACGTCTCGACCTTGGGCACGATCCGGTGGTACATCAGCACCGGGATCTCGCCCAGCTCGTTGGCGCGGACCCGTTTGGCGGTGGCCGACGCCACGCCGATCTTGGCGGGGGGCCGCGGCGCCGGGCGGGCCGGTTTGGCGGCGGCCGGGCCGCCCGGGGCGGACCCCGCCGCCTGGGTGGCCGGGCGTTCACGGTCGGGCGCCAGGAACAGCCCGGCGACGAACGCGCAGACGATCATGATGCCGGCGAGCTTATGCAGATGCGGCACGACTCCCCCGTCGATCATGGACCTGGCCATGCCGGAACGCGGCACGGCCAGGTCGACCGGGTGCTGTAAGGATCTCCCACGTTCTACCCCGATCAGGGGATCCGCAGCAGCCCCCTACCCCATGATCGTGTAATTCTCCAGTCACACACACCGAAGCGATCCGATCACTTTCCGTTGTCGGTTTCGGGCCGGCCGCCGCTAGTGGCCGGCGTCCTGCCAGGTGCGGCCGGTGCCCATGGAGACGTCGAGGGGGGCGCGCAGCTCGTAGGCGCCGCACATCTGCTCGCGGGCCAGCGCCTGCAGCTCGTCGAGCTCGCCGGGGGCCACCTCGAAGACCAGTTCGTCGTGCACCTGGAGCAGCATCCGCGAGGCCAGCCCGCGCTCGCGCAGCGCCCGGTCCACCCGCAGGCTCGCCACCTTGATGATGTCGGCGGCCGACCCCTGGATCGGCGCGTTCAGCGCCATCCGCTCGGCCATCTCCCGGCGCTGCCGGTTGTCGGAGTTCAGGTCGGGCAGGTAGCGGCGGCGGCCGAGGATGGTCTCGGTGTACCCGTCCTGCCGGGCCTGCCGGACCACGTCCTGCAGGTAGTCGCGGACCCCGCCGAACTGCTGGAAGTACTCCTCCATCAGCGCGCGGGCCTCGTCCGGCGGGATGCGCAGCTGCTGGGACAGGCCGAACGGGGACAGCCCGTAGGCCAGCCCGTAGTTCATCGCCTTGATGCGGCTGCGCAGCTCGCCGTCGACCTGCTCGGGCGGCACGTCGAACACCCGGGCCGCGGTGATCGTGTGGAAGTCGGCCCCCGAGGTGAACGCGTCGATCAGCGCCTCGTCGCCCGACAGGTGCGCCATGATGCGCAGCTCGATCTGGCTGTAGTCGGCGGTGAGCAGGCACTCATAGCCCTTGCCCACCACGAACGCCTCACGGATCTGCCGCCCCTCGGCGGTACGGATCGGGATGTTCTGCAGGTTGGGGTCGGTGGACGACAGCCGGCCGGTGGCCGCGATCATCTGGTTGAACGTGGTGTGGATGCGCCCGGCGTCGTCGACCATCGGCATCAGCGAGTCGACGATGCTCTTGAGCTTGGCCACCTCGCGCCAGCGCAGGATGTGCTCCAGCACCGGGTGCCCGTTACTCACCAGCAGGTTCGTCAGCGCCTCGGAGTCGGTGGTGTACCCGGTCTTGGTGCGCTTGGTCTTGGGCAGCCCCAGCTCGTCGAACAGCACCTGCTGCACCTGCTTGGGCGACCCCAGGTTGAACTCGCGGCCGACCGCGGTGTGCGCGTGCTGCTCGACGTCCTTGACCTGACCGCCCAGAGACGCCGACAACCCCGCCAGGTGGTCGACGTCGACCGCGATACCCGCCCGCTCCATCTCGGCGAGCACCTGCACCAGCGGCAGCTCCACCTCGTGCAGCAACCGCGCCGCACCGCGCCGCTCCAGGTCGCGGTCGAGCGCGTCGGCCAGCTCGGCCACCGCACGGGCCCGCACCGCCAGGTCGCGGGCGACCTCCTCCTCACCGGAGCCGTCCAGGGTGAGCTGCCCCGAGGGGTCGGCCTCGCCGCGCAGCTCACGCCGCAGGTAGCGCAGCACCAGATCACCCAGGTCGAAGGTGCGCTGTCCGGGCAGCGCCAGGTAGGCGGCCAGCGCCGTGTCGCTGGTGACCCCGGCCAGGGTCAGGCCACGGGCGGCGAACGCCAGCGCCGGCCCCTTGACGTCGTGCAGCGCCTTGGGCCGGGCCGGGTCGGCCAGCCAGCCGGCCAGCGCCTGCTCGTCCTCGGCCACCAGCGCCGCCGGGTCCAGGTGCACCGCCGGGCCCTTCTTGCTGGCCAGCGCGACCCCGGTCAGCTCACCGGTGCCCCGCCCCCAGCTGCCGGTGACGGCCACCCCCACCCGGTCGGGCCCCGCGGCGTGCTCGGCCAGCCAGGCCGCCAGCTCACCCGGGCCGGGCAGGGTCAGGTCGACCTCGAATCCCTCGTCGGCCTCCGGCTGCACCGCCGACAGGCTGGCGTACAGCCGCTCGCGCAGCGCCCGGAACTCCAGGCTGTCGAAGAGGGTGTGGATCGCCTCGCGGTCCCACTGGCCCATCTGCAGCTGCGGCGGGGCCGCCTCCAGCGGCACCGCGCAGTCGAGCTTGTTGATCTGCTGGTTGCGCAGCACGTCGCCGAGGTGCTCGCGCAGGTTGTCGCCCGCCTTGCCCTTGATCTCGTCGACATGCGCGACCAGCGTGTCGAGATCGCCGTACTTGATCAGCCACTTGGCCGCGGTCTTGGGCCCCACCCCCGGCACCCCGGGTAGGTTGTCGCTGGTCTCACCGACCAGCGCGGCCAGCTCGCGGTAACGCTCGGGCGGTACCCCGTACTTCTGGGTCACCGCCGGCGGGTCCATCCGGCTCAGCTCGGAAACGCCCCTGACCGGGTACAGCACGGTGACGTGCTCGCCGACGAGCTGGAAGGCGTCGCGGTCACCGGTGACGATCAGTGTCTCGTAGCCCAGGCCGGCCCCCTGCGTCGCCAGCGTCGCGATCAGGTCGTCGGCCTCGAAGCCCGCCACCGACAGCCGCGGGATGCGCAGCACGTCGAGCACCTCGAAGATCAGGCTCATCTGGCTGCGGAAGTCGTCGGGCGTCTCGCGCCGCCCCGCCTTGTACTCGACGTACTGCTCGTGCCGGAAGGTCGGCTCGGAGCGGTCGAAGCACACCGCGATATGGGTGGGCCGCTCGTCGCGCAGCACGTTGATCAGCATCGAGGTGAACCCGAACACCGCGTTGGTGGGCTGCCCGGTGACGGTCGAGAAGTTCTCCAGAGGGAGCGCGAAGAACGCCCGATATGCCAGGGAATGCCCGTCCAGCAGGAGAAGACGGTTCTTGTCAGGGGTCGCTTCCATCATGGCCACCCTGTGAGCCTAGCCTTCGGTTACGACACTTACCGGCAGGTCGCCCGGCCTGCCGCCACCATGAAGGGGAAAGCGTGACGGCGAACACCTCCGACGAGGAACGGCAAGCCCTGATCGACCAGTACGGCATCGACCCCTACGGCGATCTCACCCGCAGCATGGGCGTCGAACTCGTGGAGATCTCCGCCGAACGCATGGTCGGCCGGATGCCGGTCAAGGGCAACACCCAGCCCTTCGGGCTACTGCACGGCGGCGCCTCCTGCGTCCTCGCCGAATCGCTCGGTTCCGTCGGCGCCGCCCTCTCCGCCGGACCCGGCAAGATCGCCCTCGGCATCGAGATCAACGCCACCCACCACCGCGCCGCCGCCGACGGCTTCGTCACCGGCGTCGCCACCCGCGTCCACGGCGGCCGCACCCTCGTCACCTACGACATCGTCATCACCGACGACCGCGACCGGCGGGTCTGCACCGCCCGCCTCACCTGCATGATCCGCGACGCCGGCTGAACACCGCCCGGGACGGCCCGCCGAAATCGCGATCAGATCGCGATTCGGCGGAGCCGGTGACCGCGGCCGCCCCGGCAACCTAAATTGGATCATGCGCACCCTCACGGCGGTCGCCGGCATCGCAATCCTCCTGGCCGCCACCACCGCGGCCTGCAGCGACGACGCACCCGCCACCACCACCTACGACCTGCCCGCCCGCAAGGTCCGCGACGGCGAGAAAGCCCTCCACACCGGAACCGTGCAGAGCGGGTTCCTCGCCTTCACCGTGATCGGCTACACCGGCGGCATGAAGGTCCTCGCCGGCAGCCACGCCGACAAACCGCCCCGCGGCCTCTACACCCGCGTCCGCCTCGTCGTCGAGAACCGCGACCGCAGCACCCAAACCCTCGACGTCCGCAAGCAGTTCCTGATCACCTCGGACGGCACCGCGCACACCCGCGACCGCCAGTCCACCCTCATCAAGCGGCAACCCGCGACCACCCTCGACATCGGCGCCGCCATGCGCATCGAGTTCGACCTGTGGTACGACGTCCCCCACGGCGCCAAGCCCGTCGCGGTCCGCCTGCACGGCACCCCGTCGATCTTCAGCCCCGCCGACGCGCTACCACCACCCGCCGAAGTCCGGCTCGGCTAACGAACAGGGCCCGGCCGTCAGCCGGCCGGGCCCCGCACGTCATTCCTCACTCACTCCTCGTCAGGAGCCTCCCGCGCCTCCGGAACGGAGGTCTCCGCCGGAGCCGCCGCCACCGCGGCCTCCCCGCCGGCACCACCGCCCAGATAGGCCGCCCGCACCTCCGGGTCGTCCAGCAGCGCGTGCGCCTGCGCCGACTTCACCACATGACCGGTCTCCAGGACGTACGCCCGGTTCGCGATCTGCAGCGCCTGCTGCGCGTTCTGCTCCACCAGCAGCACCGTCGTGCCCCGGCGGTTGATCTCCACGATGATCGAGAAGATCTGCTGGACGAGCTTGGGCGCCAACCCCATCGACGGCTCGTCGAGCAGCAGCACCTTCGGCCGGGCCATCAGCGCCCGCCCGATCGCCAGCATCTGCTGCTCACCGCCCGACATCGTCCCCCCGGCCTGCGTCTTACGCTCGGCCAGCCGCGGGAACAGCTCGTACACCTCCGCCAGTTCCTTGGACAGGTCCCCGCTCCGGGCGTACGCGCCCATGTACAGGTTGTCCTCGACCGTCATGCCAGGGAAGATCCCCCGGCCCTCCGGCGACTGGCCGATCCCCACGAGCACCCGCTTGTGCCCCGGCATCCGGCTGATGTCGTCGCCGTTGAAACGCACCCGGCCCGACGTCAGCGGCCGCAGCCCGGAGATCGTCTTCAGCGTCGTCGTCTTGCCCGCGCCATTGGCGCCGATCAGCGTGACGATCTCGCCCTCGTCGACCTCCAGCGTGATGCCCTTGAGCGCAGCAATCTTCCCGTAGTGGACGTGGATGTCCTGAATCTCAAGAAGCATCGGCCGGAGCCCCCAAATACGCCTCGATGACCCGCGGGTCGTTCTGCACCTCCGCCGGCAGCCCTTCGGCGATCTTCTGACCGAAGTCGATCACCGCCACCCGGTCGCTGATGCCCATCACCAGGCTCATGTCGTGCTCGATCAGCAGCACCGTGCGACCCGAGTCCCGGATCTTCCCGATCAGCTCGCTCAGGGACTCCTTCTCCGACGGGTTCATGCCCGCCGCCGGCTCGTCCAGCAGCAACAGCCGCGGATCGGTGGCCAGCGCCCGGGCGATCTCCAGCCGACGCTGGTCACCGTAGGGCAGGTTCTTGGCCATCTCCTCCTGCCGCTGCCCGACACCGACGAAGTCCAGCAGCTCCCGCGCCTGCTCCCGGCCCTCGCGCTCCTCGCGCCGGTGCCACGGCAACCCCAGGGCCGCCCCGACGAAACCGGTGCGGTGATGCGCGTCCGCGCCCACCATGACGTTCTCCAACGCCGTCATGTTGTGGAACAGCCGGACGTTCTGGAACGTGCGGGCCACGCCCAGCTTCGTCACCTGGAACCGCTTGCGGCCGCTGATCCGCAGCATGCCGGGCGACTCACCGCCGGACCCCCCGGGCAGGCCGAACGGCCGCCCGGCGGACTTGGCGAGGCCGAACACCACCTCACCCTGGGTCGGCTTGTACACCCCGGTGATCACGTTGAACACCGTGGTCTTCCCGGCCCCGTTCGGCCCGATCAGGGCGAAGATCTCGCCCTCCCGGAGCGCCAGGTCCAGGCCGTTGATCGCGACCACGCCGCCGAACCGCATCGTGATACCGCGCAGTTCCAGCGCGGACACGGGCTTCTCGTCGCTCACTTGCCCACCTCCGCGGTCTCCGGCCGGTCGTCCGGCGTGTCATCCGGGGCATCGCCCAGCGCCTCGTCCGCGACGCTCGGCGTCGGACCGCCGACCTCGGCGCCCAGGCTGCCCATGCCGCCCGTGCCCTCCGCCAGCTCGGCCTTACGCCGCCGCGACGGCAGCAGGCCCTCCGGCCGCAGCGCCATCATCAGCACCAGCGCACCACCGAACACCAGGATCCGGTAGTCCTGCAGGCCCCGGAAACGCTCCGGCAGCCACGCGATCAGGAACGCGCCCAAGATGACCCCGGGCAGGTTGCCCGAACCACCCAGCACCACCGCCGCCAGAATGATCGCCGACACGATGAACGGGAAGTTCGCCGGAATGATCGACGTCGCCTGGGCGCCGTACAACACCCCGGCCGCACCACCGATCGACGCGCCGATCGCGAACGCCGCCAGCTTGAACTTGAACGTCGGCACGCCCATCAGCTCGGCCGCGTCCTCGTCCTCCCGGATCGACGCCCACGCCCGGCCCACCCGGCTGCTCTCCAGCCGCTTCACGAAGATGATCACGATGATGATCGTGATCAGCATCAGGTAGTAGTACGGGCGCATGTCCAGAGCCCCGTACTTGAGCGGCGCCATCCCGCCCAGACCCAGCGAAGTGAGCGGCTCCACATCCGGGAACTCCCACTCCGACAGCGTCGGCGGGTGCGGAATCCCCGAAATCCCGTTCGGCCCACCGATCGAATCGGTGTTCCGCGCGGTGATCCGGATGATCTCACCGAAGCCCAACGTCACGATCGCCAGGTAGTCACCCCGCAACCGCAGCGTCGGCGCCCCCAGGATCACCCCCGACAAGGCCGCCAGGAAGATCCCGACCGGCAGGACCTCCCAGAAGTTCCAGCCGTGCATCTTGCCGAGGATCGCCATCGTGTACGCGCCGATCGCGAAGAACGCCACGTACCCCAGGTCCAGCAGACCCGCCTGCCCGACCACCACGTTCAACCCGATCGCCAGCAGGATGTACCCGCCGATCGGGAAGAACAGCAACGTCGTCCAGTCGCTGTGCGGCGACATCACGTTACCCACCGTCTCCGACGGCAGGATCACCGCACCGATGATCAGCAGGATGTAGACAGCCCACCGGGCCGCGCCCGGAGCGTGCGCCCAGCGATCCCGGACCACCTCCAGGCCATCCGAGACACCCTTGAGCGGATTCCTGTTACTCGAAACCTTTGTGTTCATGCGCGCGCCTGCTGGAGAGACTCACCGAGGATTCCGGTGGGACGGAACATCAGGACCAGGACCAGAACCGAGAACGCGATGACATCCCGCCACTCGGAGCCGAACGCCGCCGAACCGTACATCTCGATCAGGCCGAGCACCATGCCGCCCGCCAGGGCGCCCCGCAGGTTCCCGATACCGCCCAGCACCGCGGCGGTGAACGCCTTGATGCCCAGCAGGAAGCCCACGAAGTACTCGGTCTCCTCGAACCGCATCAGGTACAGGGCCGCGGCCACACCCGCCATCGCCCCACCCAGCATGAACGTCGCCGTCACGATCCGGTCGATGTTGACCCCCATCAACACCGCCGTCTCCGGATCCTGCGCCGTCGCCCGGATCCCCCGGCCCAGCTTCGTCCGGTTCACGAACATGTCCAGCGCCACCATCATCAGGATCGCCCCGACGAAGATGATCAGCTTGTCGCTACGGATGTCGATCGGACCGATCGAGAACAGGTTCACCGGCTCCACGAAGTCCGCCGACTGCACCGGCAGCCGACCGCCCTCCTTCGGCCGGTCGAACATCCACGGAATCACCACCAGGGCGAACAGCTGCTGCAAGAACAGCGAAGCACCGATCGCCGAGATGAGCGCCGCCAACCGCGACGCCCCGCGCCGCCGCAACGGCCGGTACGCCACGAACTCCAGCGCCACGGCGGTACCGCCCGACACCAGCCCCGCCACTAGGGCCAGCAGCAGAACGAACGCGATCAACGGCACCGTGCCCAGCGGGGAGGTGATCCCCGTGAGCTCCACCGTCAGTAGCGCCGCGAACGTACCGATCATGAACACTTCGGAATGCGCGAAGTTGATGAGTCGCAGCACGCCGTACACCATCGTGTACCCGAGTGCGACAAGCGAATAGATTGCGCCCAGCGACAGACCATCGACGGTCGCGGGCCAGAACTGATTCAGAAAACTATCAAGCACGTATCGGTCGCCTTCGTCGAAGGGGCGGGAGCGCCGCAACACTCCCGCCCCTGCGTCTCTCCTGACATCACCCGCCGCTACCTTGAGGCGGGCAACGGAGTACTAACCCTCGACCTTCGCGGTCTTGGAGCTGCCCAGCAGCGGCAGCGCCTGCCCCTTGGCCTGGTAGATGTAGACGTCCGTCGCAGTCGGCTCACCATTCGGGCCGAACTTGATCTGCTTCGAGACACCCGGGACATCGACCGTCTTGAGGAACTCGTTGATCTTCTCCGCCGTGGTGTTACCGGCCTTGATCGCCTCGATGAAGGCCGTCGCCGCGTCGTAACCCTCAGCCGAGTAGATCGCCGTGTCCGCGTTGAACTTCTTCTTGTACGCGTCAGAGAAGGTCTTGCTCTTCGGACCCGCAGTACCCGTCGGGTCGATCAGGCAGGCGCAGCCCACCAGCGAACCCTCGGCGTTCGTCCCACCCGCGCCCTTGATCAGACCCGGGTCCAGCGAACCGTCCGCCGACAGGAACCGCGCGTCGACACCCGCCTCACGCAGCTGCTTGATCAGCTTGCCGCCCTCGGCGTAGTACCCGCCGAAGAAGATCGCGTCCGGGTCGAACGCCTTCGCCTTGTTCACCGTCGCCGCGTAGTCCGACGCCTCAGGGTCGATCGACTCGGTCTCCACCCGCGCACCGGCGTTCTTCACCGTCTGCGCCAGCTTCTCCGCCAGCGGCTTGCCGTACTCGGAGTTGTCGTTGATGACGAAGACCTTCTTGGCCTTCAGCGTCGCCCCGATGAACTCACCGATGCCCGACCCCTGAACATCGTCGTCCGCGACGATCCGGTGCCAGTACTTCCAGTTGTTGTCACCGAGCTTCACGTTCGTCGCCGACGGCGACACACTCGGGATCTTGCCCTCTTCGAGGACCGGCGCGACCTGCTGCGACTCACCCGAGAACGCCGGGCCGATCAGGCCGACGATCTTGTCCTTCGTGATCGCGTTCTTCGCCAGCGGCACCGCCTGCTCGCCCTTGCCCTGGCTGTCGTAGGTCTTGAGAACGATCTTGACCTTGGGGTTCGTCGCGTTGTACTCGTCGATCGCCATCTGAGCGCCCTTGCTGGGCGGAATGACGATCCCGGAGTTCTCCCCGGTCAGGTCGCCCATGAAGCCGATCGTGACGCTGTCGCCGCCGCCGGCACCGCCGTCGTCGCCACCGCACGCGGACGCGCCGAGCGCAAGCACCGCGCTCAGCGCCACAGCGCCGGTAACCCTCATCATGTTGCGCCGCAAGGTGCCCAACCTTTCCATCCTGATCCGTTGGGATCGGGTACGAGTGACGATCCCCAGGGGACGGAACTCGCGCGGTAGCGCGAAAACCGGTCACGGGGACCCAGTCCGTAGTACACCGATCATTGCGCCTAGATCGGCACCCCAGAGCAGAAGGGTTACTGCTTCGTTACTGCTCCGTAGCCAGATCAGACCCGCGAATTAAAACCGGATTCACCATCCGTAACCTGCGGTGACGTAACGACGATCACCCCTCGGGCACCCGAAAACCCCCCGAACCCCGATCACTCTCCGTAGACCACCCGGCTCACTCCCCCGGGCGCTCGGAACCCCCCGCCAGAACCGCCTCCGCCACCGCACGCATCGTCATCCGCCGATCCATCGACGTCTTCTGGATCCACCGGAACGCCTCCGGCTCCGTCCACCCGTGCGCCACCTGCAGCAGACCCTTGGCCCGATCCACCACCTTGCGCGTCTCCAACCGCTCCTGCAAGGTGCCGACCTCGGCCTCCAGCGCCCTGATCTCCTGGAAGCGGTACACCGCCATCTCGATCGCCGGCACCAGATCGGCCTTCGTGAACGGCTTCACCAGGTACGCCATCGCACCCGCCTCGGTCGCCCGCCGCACCAGCTCCCGCTGCGAGAACGCCGTCAGGATCACGATCGGGGCCACCCGCTCCGCCGAGAGCCGCTCCGCCGCCGAGATACCGTCCAGGACCGGCATCTTGACGTCGAGGATCACCAGATCGGGCCGGAGCTCGGTGGCCAGCTTGACCGCGGTCTCACCGTCCCCCGCCTCCCCCACGACGGCGTAACCGTCCTCTTCCAGCATCTCCTTGAGGTCCAGGCGGATCAAAGCCTCGTCCTCAGCGATCACTACTCGTCGAGCGCTCTCCGTCACGCGCACGAGACTACCGGGACCCGGTAAGCTAGGACTCTCCAGGTGGACCTTGTCCAACTTCTACTGGTCAATAATCGAATATCTGGTTCATCCCGAAGATGCCCCGGTAGCCCAATCGGCAGACAGGCAGCACCCTCAAAAGGTGAACAGTGTGGGTTCGAGTCCCACCCGGGGCACTCTGTAACCGCCACTCCACGTTGAGTGGCGGTTTTGTCGTACCCGGGCGAGATACTCGACGCATGTACCCCCAAGAAACCGTGGAACGAGCTCTTCGTCTCGCGAGCCAAGGTGTTCCCGACCACGAGAACGCTTATATCTGTGGCGTCTCAGTGAGCGCCATCCGCAAATGGCGACGAGGTGAACGACGCAATCCTGAGCACGAAGATCAACGCAATAAGAGCACCTGCCCACGCTGCGACAGCCGCGAACTGGACGCTCCCCGCTACGCCTACCTGTTAGGCCTCTATCTCGGCGACGGACACATCGCTCGTACACATCGGGCAGATGTTTACCGACTAGAGATCGCCTGCTGTGACGACTGGCCAGGCCTCATGGACATGACAGAGCAAGCGATATCCGCCGTCATGCCAGGCCTTAAAGTGGGACGTCGCCGCAGTACCGGATGCACGAATGTGGGCGCGTACTCAAAGCACTGGCCTTGTGTGCTCCCCCAACATGGGCCAGGAAAGAAGCACGCCCGGAAGATCGAAATCGTTCCCTGGCAGCAGCCGATCGTCAACGAGCATCGTGCTGAATTGGTACGGGGGCTGATTCATTCGGATGGGTGCCGGGTGACCAACCGGGTAAGGCGGCCCTGCAAGGACGGAGACCGCTGGTACGAGTACCCGCGCTACTTCTTCACCAACGCATCAGACGATATCCGACAAATATTCACCGATTCGCTCGATGAACTGGGCATCGCCTGGAAGCGATCCAACGCCCGTAACATCTCGGTGGCGCGGAAGGACGCGGTGGCGCGGTTGGACGGTTTCGTGGGGCCGAAGTACTGAGCCGTCGTCGAGGCGGGTGCGCGGTGGCAGGGCGCTCCACCGCGTACCCGCCTCTTCGGTCCCGGGCTCCCGGCGCGGCCGGTCGCGGGCGCGGTCGTGCGACCGCGGGGGTCCGGGGTGTCTGGCAGGTCAGGGGCGGTTGCCGGCGATGGCGTCGCCGATGCGGTGGACGCGGAGGGCGTTGGTGGAGCCGGCGGTGCCGGGGGGTGAGCCGGCGACGATGACGACGCGGTCGCCCTTCTGGCAGCGGCCGATTTCGAGGAGGGCCTGTTCGACCTGGCGGACCATCTCGTCGGTGTGGTCGACGTGGGGGACGAGGAAGGTTTCGACGCCCCAGACGAGGGAGAGCCGGCTGCGGGTGGTCTGCACGGCGGTGAAGGCGAGGAGGGGGATGGGTGAGCGGTAGCGGGAGAGCCGGCGGGCGGTTTCGCCGGACATGGTGAAGGCGACGAGGGCTTTGGCGTTGACGGTGGCGCCGACTTCGGCGGCGGCGCGGGCGATGGCGCCGCCGACGGTTTCGGGGACGCGGGAGAGGGAGTGGGTGGCCTGGAGGTGGGCTTCTTCGGCGGCGCGGACGATGCGTCCCATGGTGCGGACGGATTCGATGGGGTACTGGCCGACGCTGGTTTCGCCGGAGAGCATGACGGCGTCGGCGCCGTCGAAGACGGCGTTGGCGACGTCGGAGGTCTCGGCCCGGGTGGGGCGGGGGGCGGAGATCATGGATTCGAGCATCTGGGTGGCGACGATGACGGGTCGTGCCTTCTCGCGGCAGAGTTCGATGGCGCGTTTTTGGACGATGGGGACCTGTTCGAGGGGGAGTTCGACGCCGAGGTCGCCGCGGGCGACCATGAGGCCGTCGAAGGCGGCGACGATTTCGGGGAGGCGTTCGACGGCTTGGGGTTTTTCGAGTTTGCCGATGAGGGGGACGCGGGCGCCTTCTTCTTCCATGATGCGGTGGCAGGCGGTGGCGTCTTCGGGGGTGCGGACGAAGGAGAGGGCGACCATGTCGACGCCGAGGCGGAGGGCCCAGCGGAGGTCGGTTTCGTCTTTTTCGGTGAGGGCGGGGACGCTGACGGCGACGCCGGGGAGGTTGAGGCCCTTGTTGTCGGAGATCATGCCGCCGACGAGGACTTTGGTGTGGACGCGGGGGCCGTCGACGTCGGTGACTTCGAGGGCGACGCGGCCGTCGTCGATGAGGACGGTGTCGCCGGGGGCGACGTCGCCGGGGAGGCCGTGGTAGCCGGTGGAGACTTCTTTGCGGGTGCCGGGGACGTCGTCGGTGGTGATGGTGAACTCGTCGCCGAGGGTGAGCCGGACGGGGCCTTCGGCGAACCGGCCGATTCTGATCTTGGGGCCCTGGAGGTCGGCGAGGATGCCGACGCCGCGGCCGGTGACGTCGGCGGCTTCGCGCAGGTAGCGGTAGACCTGCTCGTGCTGGGCGTGGTCGCCGTGGCTCATGTTGAGGCGGGCGACGTCGATGCCGGCTTCGACGAGGGCGCGGATCTGGGCGCGGCTGGAGCAGGCGGGGCCGATGGTGCTGACGATTTTCGCTCGACGGTTCACGTGTTCAACACTAAGTAGTTACTGGCGGGTAGGTAGCCGCTATCCAGGCATGTCGGCCAAGATTCACCCATTGGTCTAGACCCATCTCACTGCGTGGCGGGGCCGGTCGGCCCCGCCGCGCAGCGGTCCGGAGGTCAGCCGCGGAAGGCGTCGACGGCGGCCTGGCAGAAGGCCTTGAGGTCGTCGGGGCGGCGGCTGCTGACGAGCGTATTGGGTCCGTCGGTGCAGCTGTGCACCTCCTCGTCGACCCAGGTGGCGCCCGCGTTGCGCAGGTCGGTCCGGAGGCTGGGCCAGGAGGTGAGGGTGCGGCCGCGGACGACGTCGGCCTCGATCAGCGTCCAGGGGCCGTGGCAGATGACGGCCACGGGCTTGCCGGCGGTGAAGAACCCCTTGACGAACGCGACGGCCTTGGGGTCCGTGCGCAGGAAGTCGGGGTTGGCGACGCCGCCGGGCAGGGCGAGGCCGTCGAAGTCGTCCGGGGTGACGTCGTCGACCGTGGTGTCGACCTCGAAGGTGTCGGCCTTGTCGAGGTGGTCGAAGGCCTGGACGCGGCCGGGTTCGGTGGAGACCAGCCGGGGTCGTCCGCCCGCCTGCTCGACCGCCTGCCAGGGTTCGGTGAGTTCGACCTGCTCCGCGCCCTCGGGGGCGACCAGGAAGGCGATGGTCTTGTTCCTCAGGTCGGTGGCCATGGTGTGGCCTCCTTCCTTCTGGTGATGTGCGCCGTACTCGTGTACGAGGCGGGCCATGCCCAGCGATCGGGATGGTATGCACGTGAACGTGTATGAAGAGTTCGCGTTGTCTCCCGCGACGGGTCTGGTGTGCGCCTGGGTCCGTGAGCCGGAGCCGGCGGCCCCGGTGGCGCGGGTGGTGCCGGACGGTTGCGTGGATCTGATCTGGTGGTCGGGGCGGGGCGAGGTGATGGTGGCGGGGCCGGACACCGGCCCGCATCTGTCGGCGGTGCCGGCCGGTGAGCGGCTGGTGGGGGTGCGGTTCCGGCCGGGGCAGGCGCCGCCGGCGTTGGGTGTGCCGGCGGACGCGGTGCGGGACGCCCGGGTTCCGCTGGCGCGGCTGTGGGGTGATCCGGCGCTGCGGCTGGCGGACCGGCTGGCCGGGGCCGGGGATCCGCGGCGGGTGCTGGTGGCGGCGGTGGCGGGCCGGGGCGGTCCCGCGGATCCGGTGGTGCCGGCCGTGGTGGCGGGGCTGGCGGAGGGTGCCTCGGTCGGGGAGGTGGCCGGCCGGCTGGGGTTGAGCGAGCGGCAGTTGCGGCGGCGGTCCGTGGCGGCGTTCGGGTACGGCCCGAAGACGTTGCAGCGGATCCTGCGGTTCCGGCGGGCGGTGCGGCTGGCCCGGGCGGGCGTGCCGTTCGCGGTGGCGGCGGACGCGGCCGGGTACGCCGACCAGGCGCATCTCTCGCGTGAGGTGCGGGATCTGGCGGGCGTCCCGCTACGGGGGTTGTTGTGACGCGGCGGGCGCCGGGTGGGGGTCAGCGGGCGCCGGGCCAGGGGCCGGGGATGTCGAGGGGGATGGGTTGGGTGGCGGTGTGGGTGTCGTGCAGGCGGAAGCCGCGGGCTTGGTAGTTGCGCAGGGCGGCGGGGCCGTCGAGGGAGCAGGTGTGGACGTGGACGCGGGTGGTGGGTTCGCGGTCGGGCCAGCGGGTGGCCAGGTCCCAGGCGCGGGCGGTGCCGGTGGCGAGGAGGGGGCCGCCGAGGCCGCGGCCGAGGAAGGCGGGGAGCATCCCGAAGTAGGCGATCTCCACCTGGCCGCCGGTCTGGGGGTCGAGTTCGAGGTAGCCGGCGGGGACGCCGGAGGTGTAGGCCACCCAGGTCTCGACGCCGGGGCGTTCGAGCCAGCTGCGCCACTGGTCGTAGGTCCAGGTGAGGCGGTCGGTCCAGTACCAGTCGCCGCCGACGGCGGTGTAGAGGAAGCGGCTGAACTCCGGGCTGGGGGTGCCGGCCCGGACGATCTCGGTGGGGAGGTCGGCGGGTTCGGCGGGGCGGAGGTCGCCGGGGTCGCGCTGCTCGAGGTACCAGGTGGTGACCTCGGCCGGGCGGAGGGACATGCGGCGTCTCCCGGGATGGTGGGTGGCCGGTGGCGGAAAAGGCTCCGCCGTGACCGCACGATCGTCGCATGAACGACCGGGTGGTCACGGCGGGTCGGTGAATCTCAGGCGCTGCTCATGATCGCGTGACCCTCCTCGTTCGCTACACGGCCCGCTCGTCCCTCACGGTCCGCTCCGCTCACTCGTCAGGTCAGGCGATCACGCGATCGGTCGGGCGGTGGGTGGGATGGGTCGGGGCAGGTCGGTGCGGCCGGTGAGGTGGGCGTCGACGCCGGCGGCGGCGGCGCGGCCCTCGGCGATGGCCCAGACGATCAGCGACTGGCCGCGGCCCATGTCGCCGGCGGCGAAGACGCCGGGGACGGAGGTCTGGTAGTCGTCGCCGCGGGCGACGTTGCCGCGGGCGTCGAAGTCGACGCCGAACTGTTCGGGCATGGGCTTCTCGGGGCCGACGAAGCCCATGGCGAGGGTGACGAGTTGGGCGGGGATCTCCCGTTCGGTGCCGGGGACGGGTTGGAAGCCGGTCTGCGGGCCCTCGACCTCGACCAGGCGCAGTGCCCGGACGTGGCCGTCGTCGTCGCCGAGGAACTCCTGGGTGGAGACGGCGTAGACGCGGTCGCCGCCGAGTTCGGCGAGTTCCTCGTGGGCGCTCTCCATCTTGAACAGGATGGGGAAGGTCGGCCAGGGCTGGCCGGCCGGGCGCGTTTCGGGCGGCTGGGGCATGATCTCCAGTTGGGTCACCGAGGCGGCGCCCTGGCGGAGGGCGGTGCCGATGCAGTCGGCGCCGGTGTCGCCGCCGCCGATGACGATGACGTGTTTGCCGGTGGCGGTGATGGCGGGCTCGTCGTAGTCGCCCTCCTGCACCTTGTTGGCCAGGGGGAGGTATTCCATGGCCTGGTGGATGCCGGTGAGCTCGCGGCCGGGGACGGGCAGGTCCCGCCAGGCGGTGGCGCCGCCGGCGAGGACCACGGCGTCGTAGGTCGCGCGGAGTTCGTCGGCGGTGACGTCGACGCCGACGGTGACGGAGGTCTTGAACTCGGTGCCCTCGGCGCGCATCTGGGCGAGGCGCCGGTCGAGGTGCCGCTTCTCCATCTTGAACTCGGGGATGCCGTAGCGCAGCAGCCCGCCGAGGCGGTCGGCCCGTTCGTAGACCATGACGTCGTGGCCGGCGCGGGTGAGCTGCTGGGCGGCGGCGAGCCCGGCGGGGCCGGAGCCGATCACCGCGACCTTCTTGCCGGTCCTGACGGCGGGTGGCTGGGGGCGGACCCAGCCTTCGGCCCAGGCGCGGTCGATGATCTCGGCTTCGACGCGTTTGATGGCGACGGGGTCCTGGTTGATGCCCAGGACGCACGCCGTCTCGCAGGGGGCGGGGCACAGCTTCCCGGTGAACTCGGGGAAGTTGTTGGTGGCGTGCAGGCGCTCGATGGCCTCCTGCCAGTCGTGCCGGTAGACGAGGTCGTTCCACTCGGGGATGAGGTTGCCGAGCGGGCAGCCCTGGTGGCAGAAGGGGATGCCGCAGTCCATGCAGCGGCTGGCCTGCCGTTCGAGCCTGTCGGTGCCGAAGTCCTGGTAGACCTCGGTCCAGCTTTTGATCCTGACGTCGACCGGGCGGCGGGCGGGGAGCTCGCGCGGGTGGGTCAAGAACCCCTTCGGGTCGGCCATGTTCGGAGTTCCCCCTTTCAGCCCTGGGAGGCGGCCATGACGGCCTCGTCGATGTCGCGGCCCTCGGCTTCGGCCCGGGCCCGGGCGGCGAGCACCCGCTTGTAGTCGCGCGGCATGATCTTGGCGAACCGTTCGGCGGAGGCGTCCCAGTCGGCGAGGAGTTTCTCGGCGACGGTGGATCCGGTCTCGGTGAGGTGCCGTTCGATCATGTCGTGCAGGAAGTCGCGGTCCTCGTCGGTGAGCGGGTCGAGGTCGACCATCTCGGGGTTGACCCGGCCGGGGGCCAGGTCGAGGACGTAGGCGATGCCGCCGGACATGCCGGCGGCGAAGTTGCGGCCGGTGGGTCCGAGGACGACGGCGCGCCCGCCGGTCATGTACTCGCAGCCGTGGTCGCCGACGCCTTCGACGACGGCGGTGGCGCCGGAGTTGCGGACGCAGAACCGTTCGCCGACGACGCCGCGGGCGAACACTTCGCCGGAGGTGGCGCCGTAGAGCATGACGTTGCCGCCGATGATCTGGTTTTCCGCGGCGAAGGGCGCTTCGGGGTGCGGGCGGACGGTGAGGCGCCCGCCGGACAGGCCCTTGCCGATGTAGTCGTTGGCGTCGCCGGTGAGCCGGAGGGTGATGCCCTTGGGCACGAACGCGCCGAAGGAGTTGCCGGCCGAGCCGGTGAAGGTGACGTCGATGGTGTCCTCGGGCAGGCCGGCGCCGCCCCACTTGCGGGTCACCCGGTGGCCGAGCATGGTGCCGACGGTCCGGTTGACGTTGCGGATGGGCAGTTCGAGCTTGACCTTGTCGCCGAACGCGAGGGCGCCCTCGGCGAGCTGGATCAGGGTGTTGTCGAGGGCTTTGTCGAGCCCGTGGTCCTGGACGGTGACCCGGCGCAGCGGGGTGCCCTCGGGCAGGTCGGGTCGGTGCAGGATGGGGGTGAGGTCGAGCCCGGCGGCCTTCCAGTGCTCGACGGCGTCCCGGGTGTCGAGGGCCTGGACCTGGCCGATGGCCTCGTCGAGGGAGCGGAAGCCGAGCGCGGCGAGGTACTCGCGGACCTCTTCGGCGACGAACTCGAAGTAGTTGACGACGAATTCGGGTTTGCCGGTGAACCGCTCGCGCAGCACGGGGTTCTGGGTGGCGACGCCGACGGGGCAGGTGTCGAGGTGGCAGACCCGCATCATGACGCAGCCGGAGACGACGAGCGGCGCGGTGGCGAAGCCGTACTCCTCGGCGCCGAGGAGGGCGGCGATGACGACGTCGCGGCCGGTCTTCATCTGCCCGTCGGTCTGCACGACGATGCGGTCGCGCAGCCCGTTGAGCAGCAGGGTCTGCTGGGTTTCGGCGAGGCCGAGCTCCCAGGGCGCCCCGGCGTGCTTGAGGGAGGTCAGCGGGGAGGCGCCGGTGCCGCCGTCGTGCCCGGAGATGAGCACCACGTCGGCGTGGGCCTTGGACACGCCGGCCGCGACGGTGCCGACCCCGACCTCGGCGACGAGCTTGACGTGGACGCGCGCCGCGGGGTTGGAGTTCTTGAGGTCGTGGATGAGCTGGGCGAGGTCCTCGATGGAGTAGATGTCGTGGTGCGGGGGTGGTGAGATGAGGCCGACGCCGGGGGTGGAGTGCCGGGTCTTGGCGATCCACGGGTAGACCTTGTGGCCGGGCAGTTGGCCGCCCTCGCCGGGCTTGGCGCCTTGGGCCATCTTGATCTGGATGTCGTCGGCGTTGGTGAGGTATTCGGAGGTGACGCCGAACCGGCCGGAGGCCACCTGCTTGATGGCGCTGCGGCGCAGGTCGCCGTTGGCGTCGGGGGTGAACCGGTCGGGGTCCTCGCCGCCCTCGCCGGTGTTGGACTTGCCGCCGAGGCGGTTCATCGCGATGGCGAGGGTCTCGTGTGCTTCGGCGGAGATGGAGCCGTAGGACATGGCGCCGGTGGAGAACCGCTTGACGATCTCGGCGACGGGTTCGACCTCGTCGATCGGGACCGGCGGGCGCTGCCCCTCGCGGAGTTTGAACAGGCCGCGCAGCGTCATGAGCTGCTGGGACTGGGAGTCCACCAGGGAGGTGTACTCCTTGTAGATCTCGTAGCGGCGGGTGCGGGTGGCGTGCTGGAGCTTGAACACGGTGTCCGGGTTGAACAGGTGCGGTTCGCCCTCGCGGCGCCACTGGTACTCGCCGCCGACCTCCAGGGTGCGGTGCGCCGCCTCGTTGCCGCCGGGCGGGTAGGCGCGGCGGTGCCGTTCGGCGGCCTCGCGGGCGATGACGTCGAAGCCGACGCCGCCGAGCCGGGAGGTGGTGCCGGTGAAGCAGCGGGCGATGACGTCCTCGCCGAGGCCGATCGCCTCGAAGATCTGCGCGCCGGTGTAGGACGCGACGGTGGACACCCCCATCTTGGACATGACCTTGAGGACGCCCTTGCCGTACGCCTTGACGAGGTTGCGGGCGGCGGTGCGTTCGTCGATGCCGGTGATGGCGCCGGTCCGGACCAGGTCCTCGACGGTCTCCAGGGCGAGGTAGGGGTTGATCGCGGAGGCGCCGTAGCCGATGAGCAGTGCCATGTGGTGGCACTCGCGGGCTTCGGCGGTCTCGATGACGAGGCCGACCTGGGTGCGGGTCTTCTCCCGGATCAGGTGGTGGTGGACGGCCCCGGTGAGCAGGAGGGACGGGATGGCCGCCCGGGCGGAGTCGGAGCCGCGGTCCGACAGCACGATGATGCGCGCGCCGGCGGCGATGGCGCGGGAGACCTCGCCGCAGATCTCCTCCAGCCGTGCCTCCAGGGCCTCTCCCCCGCCGGCGACGTCGTAGCGGCCGTGCACGACGTGGGCCTGCAGGTGCGGCAGGGAGCCCTCGTCGTCAATGTGGATGATCTTGGCGAGTTCGTCGTTGTCGAGGATGGGGGTGGGCAGCACGAGCCGCCGGCACGAGTGCGGGCCGGGGTCGAGCAGGTTGCTTTCCGGGCCCAGCGTCGACTGCAGGGAGGTGACGAGCTCTTCGCGGATGGCGTCCAGCGGCGGGTTGGTGACCTGGGCGAACAGTTGCTTGAAGTAGTCGAACAGCAGCCGGGGCCGGGTCGAGAGCACCGCGATGGGGGTGTCGGTGCCCATGGAGCCGATCGGCTCGGCGCCGGTCTTGGCCATCGGGGTGAGGATGATCCGCTGCTCTTCGAGGGTGTACCCGAAGGTCTGCTGTCGCCTGACCAGCGTCTCGTGGGTGGGGACCTCGCGTTCGCGCTGCGGCAGTTCCTCGAACCGGACGAGCCCCTGCTGGAGCCATTCGGCGTAGGGGTGCTCGGCGGCCAGTTCGGCCTTGATCTCGTCGTCTTCGATGATGCGGCCGGCGGCCGTGTCGACGAGGAAGATCTTGCCGGGCTGCAGGCGGCCCTTGCGGACGACCTTGGCGGGGTCGATGTCGAGGACGCCGGCCTCGCTGGCCAGCACGACGAAGCCGTCCTCGGTCACCCAGAAGCGGCCGGGGCGCAGCCCGTTGCGGTCGAGGACCGCGCCGACGACGGTGCCGTCGGTGAAGGTCACGCTGGCGGGGCCGTCCCAGGCCTCCATCAGGGTGGAGTGGAACTCGTAGAAGGCGCGCCGGGCGGGGTCCATCTCGGCGTGGTTTTCCCACGCCTCGGGGATCATCATGAGCACGGCGTGCGGCAGGGAGCGGCCGCCCAGGTGCAGCAGTTCCAGGCACTCGTCGAACGAGGCGGTGTCGCTGGCCTCGATGTCGATGACCGGGTAGATGCGGGACAGGTCGCCGGGCAGCAGGTCGGAGGCGAGCAGGGCCTCGCGGGCGCGCATCCAGTTCCGGTTGCCCTTGACCGTGTTGATCTCGCCGTTGTGGGCGATGAACCGGTACGGGTGGGCCAGTTCCCAGGCCGGGAAGGTGTTGGTGGAGAACCGGGAGTGCACCAGCGCGATGGCGCTGCCGAAGCGCCGGTCGGACAGGTCGGGGAAGAACGGCTCCAGCTGCGGGGTGGTGAGCATCCCCTTGTAGACGATGGTGCGGCTGGACAGGCTCGGGAAGTAGACCCGGACGTCCTGCTCGGCGCGCTCGCGCATGCAGAACACGACCCGGTCGAGTTCCAGGCCGGTCAGCTCGGCGTGCGGGCCGGCGGGGTCGGGGGCGACGAACATCTGGGCGAAGTGCGGCATGACCCGGCGGGCCGCGGGGCCGCAGAAGGTGGGGTCGTGCGGCAGCGCCCGCCAGCCGAGGACGGTCAGGCCCTCCTCGGCGCACAGCGCGGCGATGTGGTCCACGGCGCTGGAACGCTCCGTCGCGTCGACGGGGAGGAAGGCGATGCCCGCCGCGTAGGCCCCGGGGTCGGGCAGGGGGAAGTCGCAGACCTCGCGGAAGAACGCGTCGGGGATCTGGGTCATGATGCCGACGCCGTCGCCGTCGTCGGGCTCGGCGCCCACGGCGCCGCGGTGGTCGAGGTTGCGCAGTACGGTCAGGGCCTGCTCGACGATGTCATGGCTTTTGCGACCATGTAGGTCCGCCACCATTCCGACACCGCACGCGTCATGCTCGTTGGCCGGGTCGTAGAGCCCCTGGGATTCGGGCCGACCTGGTGTGAGGGCAGCAGCCGCCATCAACCCTCCCGTCATCGTGTCACTGCTTCTCAGGTCAGTGCAGTCGGGGACGGCGTTGGCCCTGCTGCGGTGCTACGAGGTTACATCACTGCCGGGATCATGCCCGACTGCACCAGATCGCGAAACTCCTCCGCAAGCATGGCCTGTAATGCCAGGTACCGCCGGGTTCGGAGCCACGGAGGAACGGCGCGTCACAACGTGTCGACCGGTCGACCGGTACGGCCCCAGGACGGCACCGTCCCCTGTGTGGTTTAGACCAGAATAGCCCGGACTTGTACCATCAAAACCCCCACCAGAGGGCGATCTGTGCCGATGGGGACCTAATTGGACAAACTTGCCCGTGGCCTTACCCGGCTTGCCCGGCGCGGGCGGCGCGGCCCAGCACCGCCGGAGACTTCCCGCCCTCGATCAGCAGGGACAGCAGCCCCTCGTCGGTCTCGGTGCCCTTCCCGTCCAGCCGCTGCGCCCAGCTCACCACCACGTAGTGGCCCAGCGCCAGGCCGCGCGCCATGCTGAAGCCCGTGCCGAACCGGTCCAGCGGCGCCGCCCCGGACAGCGGCTTGACGAACCCGCCGCCGCGGCCCCGGCCGAGCGCCTCGACCGCCCGGTCGGCGTCCTCGACCGAGGCCAGGTTGAAGACGGCGGTGGTGAGGGCGTATCCCGCCCGGGTGTCGGCGTACAGCGTGCGGGCGGCCTGCGTGCAGCCGCCCCGGCGCAGCTCCTCGCCCAGCGCCCGGCCCCAGATCGCCTCGGCGCAGTCGTGGTCGAGCCGCTTGCCGCGCAGGGCCAGCCGCGCACCGGTCTGCGCGTCGGGGAGGGCCGCGGCCTCCTTGGGGAAGACCTCGGCCTCGTACAGCGGGGCGGGGTCGTCCGCGCGCCGGGCCAGCGGGGCGTACACCCCGGTGGACGGCGAACTGGAATAGGACGCGGGGCCGACCCCGGTGTCCACCGGTACGCCCATCGCGACGGCCGGGGCCGCCGACCGGGGCTTCTCCTCGTCGGAGCCCAACCCCACCACCGCGACCAGGCCCGCGGCCACGGCCACCAGCGCCGCCGCGGCAACGAAGAACAGCACCGGCCGGCCCCCGCGCCGCTTCCCGCCGGAGGGCCGGTCCGGGGCTGGCCGTTCCTCCCGCGGGCGCCCGCGGGGCGGCGGGCGGCGATCCCGGGAAGGCCCCCCGTCCCGGGCCCGCTCCGGCGCGGGCCGGTCGGCGGGAGGCCGCTCGGGCCCGCGCTTGCGGCCCCCGAACAGGCCGCCGGTCTTCCGCGGCTTCTTCGGCTTCGGCCGGGCGCCGGGCGGCAGCTCCTTCGGCCGCGCGCCCGAAGAGCGTTCCGGAGGACGGCGGCCGGGCGGTCGCGGCCGGTTCGCGGCCCCGGGCGGCTGCTCGCCCTCACGCGGCCGGCGGCCGGAGCCGCGGCGCGGCGCGCGGCGCTCCCCGGGGTCCTCACCGCCGCGCCCGGCACCCCCCGGCGGCTGCTCGCCGGGTGGGCGGCGGGCCGGGGACCGTCCCGGCATCCCCTGGCCGCCCTGGCCCGGCGGGGCCGGACGGCGGGGACGGCCGCCGGCGGGCGGGCGGCGGGGGCGGCCGCGCCCTGACCCGGCGTGGGGATCGTCGTGGTTCACGTCGGGCGAGGTTACTGCGGAGTCGGCGGTGCGGCGGCCATCGGCGGCTAGCGTCCCGCGCCGGTGGCGCCGTCGAGCAGGGACAGCCTGCCCCACACGAAGTCGGCGGGCTTCTCGACCGGGATGCTCACGTCGATCATCTCGTTCAGCGAGGCCGGCTTCCCGCCGCCCGCGCGCTGCACCCAGACGACGACCGCGTAGTGGCCGTACGCCTGCCCGTAGGCGGCGCTGAAGCCCGCGCCGAAACCCTCGACGCCGGGCGCCCGCAGCGGCAGCACGAACCCGCTGGTGGCCCCCTGACCCAGATACTGGACGATCTGGTCGGCGCCCTCCTGCCGGTCCAGGTTGAGGGCGATGAACTGGCCGACGTGCCGCTTGTCCTTGCTGACGTAGGCGCCGCGCACGACCTGGGTGCAGTTGTACTTGGCCAGGTCCCCGTGCAGCCTGCTCCCCCAGGTGACGGACTTGCAGTCGGTGGAGATCTCGGACTTCACCAGCGAGAAGGAGTAGGTCTTGTAGCCGACGCTCTTCGCCTGCGGGGTGAAGACCTCGCCCGCGTTGAGCGGCCGGGCGTCGGCGCTGCGCAGCTTCAGCGCGGCGGTTCCCGGGTCGGCGTCGCCCGGCGTGTAGACCGTGGGCACCGGCCGGCCGTCACCGGCCGCGGTCTCGCCGTCGCGGAGGAGGAAGAAGGCCGTGGCCGCCGCGACCGCGAGCACGACCACCACGGCCGCCGCGATCAGCAGCTTCCGCCGGGACCCGGACCTCTCGCTCCGGTCGGCCGGCCAGAAGTCCTCGTCGTCGTCCCTGCGCGTACGGGTCCGTGAGCCCGTGTCGCTCACCGCGCCTCCAAGCTCGCTCACCGGGTGATCGTTGGTCATCGAGAGGTGACGGTGCCCGGGCCGCCGCCCTGGAGAGAGCCCACGGGCGACCGGCGGGAGAGCCGTGGACGAGGTCCACGACGTTCTCCGTCACTGTCCGGTGAGCTTAGTGGCACGCAGGGGTTTCGCGCATGAAAAGGGACCATTCATCCCACTTCATACCGGCGGGTCACAAGCCAGGCCGGCCGCTGGAGGTCACGACCTGGTGCCGGCCGACCCGGTCTCCTCGTCCGCGGACTCCCGCATCCACCAGGGCTGCGAGCCGTCCTCGCCGCCCTCCCCGGCGCCCTCGCCCGCGTCGTCATCGCCCCCGGAGTCCGTTCCGGCCGTCTCAGCCGGGGCCTCCTCGCCCTCCGCCGGCGGGTCGTCCGAGGCGTCGGCCCCCGGGGTCTCGTCCGCGGTGGGCGGCGGTTCGCTCGCGGCGTCGGCGTCGGCGTCGGCGTCGGCGTCGGCGTCGGCGTCGGCGTCGGCGTCGGCGTCGGCGTCGGCGGTGGGCTCGGCAGGCTCCTCCGCCCGGTCCGCGGCGTCGGTGGCCTCTTCGGCGCTCTCCGCGGGCGATTCACCGGAATCCGCGGCGTCGGCGTTCTCCGTGGTCGGTTCCGCCGCGTCCTCGGCGTCGGTGGACTCCCCGGTGCTCCCCGTGGGCGGCTCCTCCGCCGGATCCGTGGCGGTGTCGCCGGCCGCGGGAGGCTCGTCCTCGTCCGTGCCAGCCTCGGTGCCCATCGCGCGGGTGGGCGGGCCGTCCGCGGCGTCGGTGGGCGACTCGGCAGGCAATTCGGCGTCGGTGGGCTCGTCGGGTCGCTCGGCCGCGGCGTCACCGGTGCTGTCACCGGTGCTGTCACCGGTCGCCGGGGCGGCCGAGGTGGCTCCGGCGACCGTCGCGGCGGCCACCGCGGCGGACTTGGCGGGGGTGCCGGTCCGGTCCGGTTCGGCGACGGTCACCTGCTCGGGGCCGCTCCGGTCCCGGGCCAACCACAGGTAGGCGACCGCGCCGAGGAAGACGAGCAGCGCCGTCCAGTTGTTCAGGCGCAGGCCCAGCACGTGGTGGGCGTCGTCGATGCGCAGGTACTCGATCCAGAAGCGGCCGAGCGTGTATCCCGCCAGGTATAGCGCGAACGCGCGGCCGTGGGTGAGCTTGAACCGCCGGTCGGCCCAGATCACGACGATCGCCAGCGCGACGCACCACAGCGACTCGTACAGGAAGGTCGGGTGGTAGGTCGTGACGTCGGCGTACTTGGGGTCGAGCATGCCGTCCGCGAGCCGCGGCCGGTGGTCCCGGTCGATCTCCAGCGCCCACCAGGTGTCCAGCGGCCGGCCGTAGAGTTCCTGGTTCCACCAGTTGCCCCAGCGGCCGAACGCCTGGGCCAGCGCGATGCCGGGGGCGACGGCGTCGCCCAGCGGGGCGAGCGCGATCCCGCGCCTGCGGCAGCCGATCCAGGCGCCGAGCGCGCCGAAGAGCACGGCCCCCCAGATGCCCAGGCCGCCGTTCCAGACCTGGAAGGCCGCCATCGGGTCGCGGCCCTCACCGAAGTAGCGCTGGTAGTCGGTGACGACGTGGTAGACCCTGCCACCGACCAGCCCGAACGGCACCGCCCAGACGGCGACGTCGATGACGACCCCCGGGGTGCCGCCGCGAGCGGCCCACCGCCGCTCGCCGAGCCAGACGGCCACCACGATGCCGAGGATGATCATCAGGGCATAGGCCCGGAGCGGCAAGGGGCCGAGGTTCCAGACGCCGTTGGCCGGGCTGGGAATGGACGCGAGCGGATGCATGAGGGTTGACGCTACCTTCCGGACCGTCGAGCGCGCCGCGGATCTCCCTGTATCGGGTGATTTGCCGCGTGACTGCGCATCAGTCTGCCGACTAGCTGTTCTTCTTCGGCGTCGCCGAAGGGCTGGCGGCCGGTGCGGCCGACGCCGCGAGGATGGCCTGCTCCAGCCCCTGCGCGGTGAACGCCGTGTCCCCCAGCTCCTTGCCGTTCAGACGCACCGACGGAGTTCCTTCGATCCGTTGCTGCTGCGCGTACTGGGTGGCCGCATCGACCGTCGAGCCCTTCTCCCCGCCGTTGACGCACTTCTCGAAGCCGGCTCCGGTGATGCCGACCGAGCCCGCCCAGTCGATCAGATCCTTGTTGGCGAACCCGGCCTGGCCCTCCGGCGGCTGCTCCTTGAAGACCTTGTCGTGGAAGCGGATCCACTTGTCGGCGGGAGCGCACGCCGCGGCGTTGGCGGCACGCTGCGAGTTGGACTTCAACGGCTCCTGCTGGAACAGCCGGAACGGCCGGTACACGACCTTGACCTTACCGTCGGCCGCCAGCCGCTTGACCGTGTCGCCGGTGGTCTCCTCGAACTTCGCGCAGGCCGGGCACTGGAAGTCCTCGTACACCTCCAGCACCGGCCCCTGCACACCCGGCCTGGCCATCACGACCGAGCCGTCGGCCTGGCGGGTCTGCGGGGCCAGCGGGCCGGCGTAGCCGTCGGGCTTGTTCCGGTTGGACTGCACGACCACGAACACGGCGACCACGACGCCGATCACCGCGAGCGCGGTCAGGCTGATCAGCAGTGCCCTGAACCGGCGCTGCCGATCGGCCTGCCGCCGGCGTTCCTCCGCAAGCCTCTCCCGGGCGGACTTCTGCCGCGCGGCCTTGCTCATCTGGTTCCCCTCCGAAGACATGTCACCGCTGGCCGGGGCCTCCTGCGGTGGCCCCGGTTCCCCTTCAACGGCGGTAGAGCAGAATGTTGTCCAGCGCGGCCCTGCTGCGCGGCCATACCGTGATCCAGACCGCCAGCGCCAGGAAACCGATGTCCCGAAGGATCTCCTGGAGATAGCGGGTCTCCCCCGCGGCCACCTGCCCGCCGCCGCCGAAGCAGCCGCAGTCGATGGTGAGCCCCCGGCTCCAGGCGGAGATGATCGCAGCGATGAAGACGAGCATCAGCAGCGCGGAGACCGCGGCGGTGAACCGGGTGGCGAAACCGACCAGGAGGAAGGCCGCCAGCAGCAGTTCCGCCAGGGGCAGGCCGATGCCGACCGGCCCGGCCACGCCGTGCGGCAGGAGCTGGTAGGCCTCGACGGAGAGTTCCTGCTTGTAGGTCGGCAGCGTGAATTTGGCCCAGCCGGCCCAGGCCAGGACCACCGCGAGGGCGACCCGCGCGGCAGTGCTGAGCCAGGGCTGGAGGACCGGCCAGTCGCGGAGCCGGCCGGGCTCTTCGGTGACGGCCTCCGCCGCCTTCTCGGTCACCACCGTGTCCTCGTCTTCCGTCGATCGGGGTCGCTGCGCGACGCACGCTACGCGAACCCCCATAAGCGGGCTGTCAGAACGCGGTCACCCATCCTGCCACGTGAGAGGCGGTCCGCACCGCCGATGACGCGTGTTCACCCGACGGTGCGGCCCTCCGATCGGCACTGCTCAGCGCCCCTGGCGCACGCCCTCGGCGAGTTCGGCGGCGAGGCTCCGCACGGCGTCCAGCCCGGCGCGCTCGGACGGGGCGTCGAGCAGCCTGCGGATGAACGCCGAGCCGACGATGACGCCGTCGGCGAAGCCGGCGACCTCCGCGGCCTGCGCTCCGGTGCCGACGCCCAGGCCCAGCCCGACGGGCAGGTCGTCGCCCTGCTTCTCCAGCACCGCCCTGGTCCGCTCCACCAGCCGCGCGGCCCCGGTGTCGACCGCGCTGCGGGCGCCGGTGACGCCCATCAGGGACGCGGCGTAGACGAAGCCCCGGCAGGCTCCGGTGATGGTCTCCAGCCGCTCGTCGGTGGAGCTCAGCGCAACGAGGAAGACCCGGTCCAGATCGTGCTCGTCGGCGGCGGCGATCCACTCGCCGCCCTCCTCGGGCGTGAGGTCCGGGGTGATCAGGCCGACGCCGCCGGCGGACTTCAGGTCTCGCGCGAACGCGCCGACGCCGTAGCGGTCGACCGGGTTGTAGTAGGTCATGACGAGAGTGGGCGCGCCGGTGGCCGCGACCGCCTCGACGGTGCGGAACACGTCGGCCAGCCGGACCCCGCCGACCAGCGCGCGGTGCACGGCGTCCTGGATGGTGGGGCCGTCCATCAGCGGGTCGGTGTAGGGCAGGCCGATCTCGATGATGTCGCAGCCGCCCTCGACCATGGCGGTGGCGGCCCGGACCGAACCCTCGATCGAGGGGAAGCCCGCCGGCAGGTAGCCGACCAGCGCCGCCCGTCCCTCGGCGGCCGCCCGCTCGTACGCCCGCGCGACGCTCATCGGGCCGCTCCCTCGTCCTCGTTCTCGTTCTCGCCCACCAGGCCGAACCAGGTGGCGGCCGTGTGCATGTCCTTGTCGCCGCGGCCGGAGAGGCTGACCAGGACGGTGCCGCCCTCACCCAGTTCCCGGCCCACCTTGAGCGCCCCGGCCAGGGCGTGCGCGGACTCGATCGCCGGGATGATGCCCTCGGTGCGGCACAGCAGCGCGAACGCGTCCATCGCCTCCGCGTCGGTGATCTCCCGGTAGGTCGCGCGGCCGGTGTCGTAGAGCCAGGAGTGCTCGGGGCCGACGCCGGGGTAGTCGAGCCCGGCGGAGATCGAGTGCGACTCCAGGGTCTGCCCCTCGTCGTCCTGCAGCAGGTAGGTGCGCATCCCGTGGATGACGCCGAGGGAGCCGCCGACCAGGGTGGCCGCGTGCCGGCCGGTGGCGACCCCGTCGCCGCCGGCCTCGAACCCGCACAGCCGCACCGACTCGTCGGGGATGAACGCGTGGAAGATGCCGATGGCGTTGGAGCCGCCGCCGACGCAGGCGACCACGGCGTCGGGCAGGCGGCCGGTCAGTTCCAGGACCTGTGCCCGGGCCTCCACGCCGATGATGCGCTGGAAGTCGCGGACCATCATCGGGAACGGGTGCGGGCCCATCACCGAGCCGATGCAGTAGTGGGTGTCGTCGACCGTGGCGACCCAGTCGCGGAACGCCTCGTTGCAGGCGTCCTTGAGGGTGCGGCTGCCGGTCTTGACCGGGATCACCTGGGCGCCGAGCATTCGCATCCGGGCGACGTTCAGGGCCTGCCGCTCGGTGTCGACCTCGCCCATGTAGACGGTGCATTCGAGGCCGAGCAGCGCGGCGGCGGTGGCGGTGGCGACGCCGTGCTGGCCGGCGCCGGTCTCGGCGATCACCCGCCGCTTGCCCATCCGCCGGGTGAGCAGCGCCTGCCCGAGCACATTGTTGATCTTGTGTGAGCCGGTGTGGTTGAGGTCCTCGCGCTTGAGGAGGATGCGCGCGCCGCCCGCGTGCTCGGCGAAGCGCTTCGCCTCGGTGAGCAGGCTGGGCCGGCCGGCGTAGTTGGCGAGCAGGTCGTCGAGTTCGGCGACGAAGGCGGGGTCCTGGCGGGCGGCCTCGAACTCGGTGGTGAGCTCGTCGAGGGCGGCCATGAGGGCCTCGGGGGCGAAGCGTCCGCCGAAGCGGCCGAAATGGCCCGTCGAAGTGGGTATCGCGGTGGGCACGGCGTCGGTCAGGGCGCCGGAAAGGGCGCCGCGCGCGGCGTCGATGGTCATCTGAGGTGTCCTGTCGTGATGGAAGGGACCGATCCGGTCGGCGTGGCCGCGCCCCGGTGGGCGCGCCCGCTCAGTGCGACGTCGGATATACCCGCCATCGTTCGCGCAGCGGCTCAGGCATGGCCCGAGTTTACTTTCCCTGACGCAACGCGGGGTGTGCCCCGGCCGCGACCAGATCGGCGACTGCGGACCGCGGGTCGCGGCCGGTGACCAGGCTCTCGCCGACCAGCACCGCGTCGGCGCCGGCGGAGGCGTAGGCCAGCAGGTCGTGCGGGCCGCGCACCCCGGACTCCGCGATCTTGACGACGTCCCTGGGGATGAGCGGCGCCAGCCGGGCGAAGACGCCCCGGTCGACCTTGAGGGTCTTCAGGTCGCGGGCGTTGACGCCGATGATCTGGGCGCCCGCGTCGAGCGCGCGCGCCACCTCGTCCTCGGTGTGCACCTCGACCAGCGGGGTGAGACCGATGGACGTGGCCCGCTCCACCAGCGACACCAGGGCCTCCTGGTCGAGCGCGGCGACGATGAGCAGGGCCAGGTCGGCGCCGTACGCCCGGGCCTCCCACAGCTGGTAGGCGGAGACGATGAAGTCCTTGCGCAGGATCGCGACGTCCACGTTGGCCCGGACGGCCGCCAGGTCGTCGAGACCACCGCCGAAGCGGCGGCGCTCGGTCAGCACGCTGATCACCTTGGCCCCGCCGGCCTCGTAGTCGCGGGCCAGCGCCGCCGGGTCGGCGATCGCGGCCAGCGCGCCCTTGGAGGGGCTGCTGCGCTTGACCTCGGCGATGACCGAGACCCCGTCGCCGCGGAGCGCGGACAGCGCGTCGCGCGGCGGTGCGGCCAAGGCGGCCTTCTCCTTCAGCGCGTCGAGCGAAACCTCTCGCCGCCGATCGGCGAGATCCGCTCGAACGCCGTCCAGGATCTCGTCGAGCACACTCACGCGTGGCCCCCTCGTCTGCGGTCTGTGCGTGCACCGATCGTAGCCGTAGCGTCCCCCCGGCGACGCACCCGGGCGGAAGATCGTGGGCCTGTCGTGGTCTCAACCGCGAGTTACACCTGGTCACAGCCTCATTACGGTCATCGGCGCGCGATCACGGGGCGAGTGCCTGCCCGAAGGGCAGGTTGCGGACGACCCCGTACACGACGATGACCGCGAGCAACGCACCGATCGCCCCTGGGGACAGCAGCCGGGAGCGCATCGGCTCGCCCCGGGCGCGCAGGGTCAGCCAGCGCGCCCACAGGTAGCCGAGCACCGGCAGCGTCAGGAAGGTCAGCGGGTTGGAACCGAACGCCTCGCCGAACCGGCCGTGCGCCGCCGAGTTGACCATGCGCAGCGCCCCGCAGCCCGGACAGTACAGCCCGGTCAGCGCGAGGAACGGGCAGGTCGGGTAGTGGCCCGGCTCGTGCGGGTCGACGGCGGCCACATACGCCACCGCGGCGCCCACCCCGGCGAGCACGCCCAGCGGGAGCAGTGCCGCCCGGGCGAGGGGCCGGCGGACGGGAACGGGTGCCTGCGTCACGCGTCCAGCCTACGGCCGTCCGGGCGCGCGGGTCAGGGACCGGCGGCGTAGCCGACGCCGCGGACGGTCCGGATGGGGCTGGCCGGGCCGAGTTTGCCGCGCAGCTGGGCGATGTGCACGTCGACGGTGCGGGCGCCCGCGCTGGCCTCCGGCCCCCAGGCCGCGGCCAGCAACTGCTCCCGGCTGAACACCCGTCCCGGGCTGGCCACCAGGAACGCCAGCAGGTCGAACTCGGTCGCGGTGAGGGCGACCGGCCGGTCCCCCACGTGGACCGTGCGCGTGCGGGGGTCGATCGTCACACCGCCCAGCCGGAGCAGGCCCGGCCCCTCGCCCTCACCCTCGCCGCGCAGCGCCTCGCCGACGGCCGCCACCAGCAACCGGGGGCCGTACGGCCGGGACACCCGGTGTTCACCCACCCCCGGGGGCACCGAGTCATCGACCACGCACACCACGGGCGCGGCCCCGGCGGCGGCGGCCACCTTCCGGTAGAGCTCGGCGGGCCGGGGGGTACCGGTCAGGTCGAGGACCACCGCGTCGGGGCGGACCCGGGCGGCCGCGGGACCCGCCTGCGCGGGATCTCCCTCGATCCGGACGTCGAACCCCTCGCGGGCGAGGTAGAGCCGGGCGAGTTCCGCCACCCCGGGCTCGGGTTCCACGACCAGGACCACCCCTGCGGCCTCGTTCACGGCGCTCAGGGAGACGGGACGTAGGTCTTCTTGCCCAAGCCCATCATCTGCATGACCTTCCCCACCACGGCGCCGATCACGACGACGGCCGCGCCGGCGGCGCCCAGCGGCACCGAGCCCGCCACGACCGCCCAGCCGATCGCGCAGGAGCCCAGCAGGATGATGGTGACGGCGGTCCAGGCCGCCGGGGTGTTGCCGTGGTCGACGTGGTCAGCGGACATCGGGCTCCTCGTGCTCGTTCACCGTGGGGTCCTCGCCGCGGTCGAGAGACTTCCAGAGGCCGGCGGGATCGTCGGCCGCCGGGGACCTGGCGGCGGTGCCGGGCCGATCGTAGCGGGCCGACATGCCCGGCCAGCGGTGTCCGCGGATGACAGTGATCACACCGCCGGCGGCGAGCAGCAGGCCGCCCGCCAGCGAGATCGCCCACCAGGCCGAGACGGTCACGGCGGGCGCCCCGCTCAGTTCGAGCAGCGCGCGGCGGCTCCCCGCGGCGGCGAGCACGTCCGCGCGGCCGGTGGAGACGGTGGAGACCACCGCGATCACCGCGCCGAAGAGGGCGAGCAGGGCGCCGACGACGGTTCTGGCCCGGCCACGGGTGGCGACCAGCGCGGCCAGACCGGCGAGCCCGGCCCAGCCCAGCGCGGCGGCGGCCGGAGCGAGTTCCCGGCCGGTCACCGCGAGGCTGAACGGGGTGACCGCGGCCGGTGCGCGGACGGTCGCCCAGGCCCGGCCTGCGGCCAGCACGGCCAGGAGCGCACCGGCGGCGCACAGCAGTGCGACCGACGCGAGTTCGCGCCGGGGGGCCGGGGGGTGCGGGCCGGTCAACGGGTCACTCGGGCCGCTCGCCGATGACCACGTCGAGCGGGGCGGCGTCCCAGCAGGTGCGGTCACCGGTGTGGCAGGCCGCGCCGACCTGGTCGACCTTCACCAGGAGGGCGTCGCCGTCGCAGTCGAGGGCCACCGACTTCACCCACTGCTGGTGACCGGAGCTGTCGCCCTTGACCCAGTACTCCTGGCGGCTGCGGGACCAGTAGGTGCAGCGGCCGGTGGTCAGGGTGCGGTGCAGCGCCTCGTCGTCCATCCAGCCCATCATCAGCACTTCTCCGGTGTCGTGCTGCTGGGCGATGGCCGGGACGAGGCCGTCGGAGGTGCGCTTGAGCCGCGCGGCGATCTTGGGGTCCAGGTTGGACGGACGTACGGACATGGCTTCCATTCTGCCTGGTGGCCCGGAATCTCCCGACCCGGGCACAACTGCACCGGGGCCCGCACCTGGAAGATGCGGGCCCCGGTGAGACGACTGTTGACTTACAGGGGGCGGACCTGGTCGGCCTGCGGACCCCGGTTACCCTGCGTCACCTCGAACTCGACACGCTGGTTCTCGTCGAGGCTCCGGTAGCCGGAGGTCTGGATCGCCGAGTAGTGCACGAAGACGTCCGGTCCACCGCCGTCGACAGCGATGAAGCCGAAGCCCTTCTCGGCGTTGAACCACTTCACGGTGCCCTGCTGGGGCATGTCTTTCTCCTTGCGGCAAAACTCGGGCCCACACCTCGCGGGCCCGCCACGGTCACTGCGGAACGTCCTCGCTTCCCGGTACGGTCCCGGAAAAGCCAAAACGCCCGCTGTCATCAGTCCGCGGGCGTCTAGACAAACGATCGAGAACCACGACTGCAACCGACGACTCCACCGTATCACCGGTCGTGCGTAAACGACGGATGGCAGAGGGCCCAACGAATCAGCCCACGGCTAAATCTTCCCCTCAAAGACGCCAGCTCTCCTGGCGCAGAACCTCGACGGCTTCGGCATCTCCTGTGAAGCGCACCTGTGCCACATCACAACGCCCCAGCGCCCACAGCACGAGTTCACCGATCGGCCCGTGTACCCGGGCCGCCCGGGCCCCCTTGCCCACCCGCAGCGTTTTTCCGTCAGGCCTGACCAACGTGACCTCTACCGAAACTTTACGCAGGACAAAGCGGGCAATTTTCAACCTTCTCCATAGCACTTCCTCGAGGCCGGGTGGTAGCTCCCGTGGTGTCCAGTCTGGGACCGCCCTACGGATGTCCTCGTGATGCACGAAGTACTCAACGGTATTGGCGCTTTTGTCCGCACCTGGCAACGCATAGAGGGACCACTTGGGCGGTCCCTCCCGAATCCGCTCGACCAACTGCGGGAAGGGTGTCACGCGCTTGGTCCGCCGCCGCACCCGCTCGGTGTGGAACCCGAGCGGGCGCAGCGCCATTCCGGGCCACGTGTCCGGCCGCCCCTCGCGCACGACGAGGTGCGCCGCGAGATCAGCGGTGGTCCATCCGGCGCACAGGGTGGGCGCCTCGGGTCCGCTCTCGACGAGCGCGTCGCAGAGCAACCGGCGTTCGGCCCTGGCCGGGTTCGCCTGGTCTGCGGAGCCCGCCGGGCCGGAATTCGACTGTGTGTCCACTAAGTGATGGTAGGGCTCTGGACCCGCCACGGGAATAAGTCGGACCTATCGGATGGTAGGCATGACACGGAGTCCCCGGCCTGGTTCCCCCCGCCGGGTGGATCAGGATCGGAGGACCACGTGCCGTCACGGGTGAATCCCGGCATTCTGCGCGAGGGCTTGGGTGTGCTCTGGGTCGCGGTCAAGGCCGAGCCCCGCGTCTTCGCCCTGTCGGTCGCGGCCAGCGGGCTGTACGCGGTGATGACCGTGGCCAGCGCCTGGGTGCTCGGCCGGGCGACCGACGAGGTCATGCTCCCGGCCTTCCGCTCGGGCGAGACCGGGGCGGGCGCGCTGGCCGGCGCGGCCGTGCTCATCGTGGGTGTGGCGCTGCTCAAGGCGCTCGGGGTGGCCGGCCGGCGGTTCTACGCGGGGCTGATGCAGTACCGGATGCAGGCCCGCTACCGGCGCGAGGTCACCCGCCAGTACCTGCGGCTCCCGCTGGCCTGGCACCACCGGCACCCGACCGGGCAACTGCTGTCGAACGCGAACGCCGACGTCGAGGCCGTGTGGGCCCCCATCGCCCCGCTGCCGATGGCGGTCGGCGTGGTCTTCATGCTCGTCATCGCGGCCGGCGCGCTCCTGGTGGCCGACGTCATGGTGGCGCTGGTCGGCTTCCTGGTCTTCCCGGCGATCGCCCTGCTCAACGTGATCTACCAGCGCCGGCTCTCCCCGCTCGCCGCCCGCGCGCAGCAGTTGCGCGCCGAGGTGAGCGAGGTGGCGCACGAGAGCTTCGAGGGCGGGCTGGTCGTCAAGACGCTGGGCCGTGAGGACTCCGAGACCCAGCGGTTCGCCGAGCGCGCCCGGCAACTGCGGGACGCCAACGTCCGGGTCGGCCGGGTGCGCGGCCTGTTCGACCCGCTGCTGGAGGCCCTGCCCGGCCTCGGCGTGCTGGCCGTCCTGC
This sequence comes from Actinomadura craniellae, assembly GCF_003289645.1. Classification (GTDB taxonomy): domain Bacteria; phylum Actinomycetota; class Actinomycetes; order Streptosporangiales; family Streptosporangiaceae; genus Actinomadura_D; species Actinomadura_D craniellae. Next base: position 625,426 of record NZ_QLYX01000002.1, read on the forward strand.
TCGTCGGCACCGTCCGGATGCGGTCGGGCGCGATGGACGCCGGCGACCTGGTGCACGTGGCGTACCTGTTCACCCTGCTCGCCTGGCCGATCCGGGCGCTGGGCTGGGTGCTGGCCGAGGTGCCGCGCAGCGTCGTCGGCTGGCACCGGGTGCGGGGGGTGCTCGACGCCGGGGGCTCGCTGCCGTACGGGACGGCCGAGCCCGCCGGCGACGCGGCGGCCTCCCTGCAGGTGCGCGCGGTGCGGTTCGGCTACGGGGAGGACGGCGACACGCCGCACGACATACTGCACGACGTCACCTTCGGCGCCGCCGCGGGCCGGACCGTCGCGATCGTCGGGCCGACCGGCTCGGGCAAGTCGACGCTGACCGGGCTGCTCGTCCGGCTGGTGGACCCGGCTGACGGGTCGGTGCTGCTCGACGGGGTGGACGTCCGGGACCTGCGCCGCGGCGGTGTCGCCGCGACCGCCGCGCTGGTCCCCCAGCAGACCTTCCTGTTCGACGACACCGTGCGCGGCAACGTGACGCTGGGCCGCGAGACGCCGGACGAGCAGGTGTGGGAGGCGCTGCGGCTGGCCCAGGCCGACGGGTTCGTGGCCGCCCTGCCGCAGGGCCTCGACACCCGGGTCGGAGAGCGCGGCACCACCCTGTCGGGCGGCCAGCGCCAGCGGCTGGCGCTGGCCCGTGCCCTGGTCCGCCGGCCCCGGCTGCTGGTCCTCGACGACGCGACGTCGAGCGTGGACCCGCAGGTGGAGGCGCGCATCCTGGGCGGGCTGCGGGAGGCGCAGGCCGGGGGCGGCGCCACGGTGATCGTCGTGGCGTACCGCAAGGCCACCATCGCGCTGGCCGACGAGGTCGTCCACCTCGACCGGGGCCGGGTCGTCGACCGCGGCACGCACGAGGAGTTGCTGGAACGCTCGGCGGGCTACCGCGAGCTGGTCAACGCCTACGACCGCGCCGAAGCCGAGCGCGCCGGGGCGGAGGGCACCGAGGAGGCGCTGACGTGACGACGCTGAGCGAGACCGCGGTCCGCGAGGGGGCGCTGAGCACGCTGCGCCGGGGGCTGCGGGACAACCCCGAGTTCCTGGCCGGGCTGACCGGCACGCTGCTGCTCGCGCTGGTGGCCACGGTCGGCCGGGTGGTCATCCCGGTGGCCGTGCAGCTGACGATCGACCGGGGCGTCGCGGCGCCCGGCGGGCCGGACGTGGCTTTCGTGCAGGTGGCGGTGCCCGCCTGCGCGCTGGTCGTGCTGATCACCACCGTGGCGGCGTACGCGATGAACGTGCGGCTGTACCGGAGCAGCGAGACCGGGCTGGCCGCGCTGCGGGTGCGGGCCTTCCGGCACGTGCACGACCTGTCGATGCTCACCCAGAGCAGCGAACGGCGGGGCGCGCTGGTGTCCCGCGTGACGAGCGACGTCGACCAGATCAGCCAGTTCATGCAGTGGGGCGGGCTGATGATCATCGTGGCGTCGGGTCAGCTGGTGGTGGCCAGCGTCCTGATGGCGATCTACTCCTGGCAGCTCGCGCTGCTGGTGTGGGCGTCGTTCCTGCCGCTGGCGTTCGCGCTGCGCTGGTTCCAGCGGCTGATCTCCGCCGCGTACACCGCGGTGCGGGAGCGGGTCGGCGACCTGCTGTCGGCGGTGAGCGAGTCGGTGGTCGGCGCCTCGGTGATCCGGGCGTACGGCGCCGAGGAGCGCACCGCCGAGCGGGTGGACGCCTCCGTCGAGCACTACCGCAAGGCGCAGGCCAAGGCCCAGGGGCTGGTGGCGCTGACCTTCCCGACCAGCGAGTTGGTGGCGGCGATCGCCACCGCGGCCGTGGTGGTGGCGGGCACCCTGCTGGGCATCGGCGGGCACCTGACCGCGGGCGAGCTGGTGGCGTTCCTGTTCCTGATCACGCTGTTCGTCGGGCCGATGCAGGTGGCGACCGAGGTGCTGAACGAGGCGCAGAACGCGATCGCCGGCTGGCGGCGGGTGCTCGGGGTGCTCGACACCGAGCCGGACGTGGCCGACCCCGGACCGGCCGGGCGCGAGCCGCCGCGCGGGCCGATCGAGGTCCGGTTCGAGGACGTGGAGTTCGCCTACCCGGCCGAGGGCGGCGGCCCGGGCCCGGTGGTGCTGCACGACGTGACGGTCGGCATCCCGCCACGATCGCGGGTGGCCGTGGTGGGCGAGACCGGTTCGGGCAAGACCACGTTCGCCAAGCTGCTGACCCGGCTGATGGACCCCACCTCCGGCCGGATCTTGATCGACGGGGTGCCGCTGCGGCAGGTGCGGTTCTCGTCGCTGCGGGAGCGGATCGTGATGGTGCCGCAGGACGGGTTCCTGTTCGACGCCACGCTGGCCGACAACATCCGCTACGGCCGGCCGGAGGCGACCGACGACGACCTGCGGGCGGCCGTGGGCGAGCTGGGGCTGGCCGACTGGCTGGCGGGCCTGCCCCGGGGTCTGGAGACGCCGGTCGGGCAGCGGGGCGAGTCGCTGTCGGCCGGTGAACGGCAGCTGGTGGCGCTGGCCCGCGCCTATGTCGCCGACCCCGACCTGCTGGTCCTGGACGAGGCCACCTCGTCGGTCGATCCGGCCACCGACGTGCGCATCCAGCGTGCGCTGGAGGGCGTCACCCGGGGCCGCACGGCGATCACGATCGCGCACCGGCTGTCGACCGCGGAGGCCGCCGACGACGTCATCGTGTTCGACGAGGGGCGGATCGCGCAGCGGGGCACGCACGCCGAGCTCGTCGCGGTGCCGGGCGTCTACGCTGACCTGTACGCCTCCTGGGCCGCCCAGCGCAGGCTCTGACGATTCACCGACATCGATGGGCTAAAGGACTTGCCCGTTATGTAGTCGAGTGCGCATCCTGCTGAGGTGGACGAGGTCGTGAGGGAATCTGCGGACACGCTGCACGGACAGTTGCAGCGCGGGCTGGGCCGAGCCGCTCGGCGGGCCGCCGGGCATCCCGGCGCGGGAGAACTCGTCTACGACTGTGTGCGCCGCGATCCGCGCTGGGACCACCAATGCGAGTCGCGGTCCCTGTACTACGCCCGGCTGATGGTCGACCTGGAGCTACCGACCGGGCCGCTCGCCGGCCACCTGCTCGATCCGGTCGACCACGCCGACCCGGACGAGGGCCGGGTGCGGCTCGCCCTCGACGTGCTCGCCGATCTCGTCCGGTTGAGCCGCCGGGAGGCCGCCGGGCCGTTGCGCGAGTACGCCCTGGAGGGCCATCACTGGTTCGAGGCGGTCGACGTCCTGGTGGAGCTGCGCGACCCCGGGCTGACCGGCGGAGTGGCCGAGACGATCGCCGCCCGATGCGACGAGCCCGACCTCGACTGGCTGATCCTCGATCCGTCGAATCCGGTGATCGCCGACTGGGCCGGGCGGCAGCCACGGATCGCGGCGGCACTGGCCCGGCGGGCCGCCCGGCCGGCGGCCGCGCGACCCCGGCGAGGTCCGGCGGGGCCCGACCGATCCGACAGTTCCGAATCCGAGCTCCTCGACCTGGCCCGGCGGCGCGACGAGGGCGCCGTCGCGGCCATTTTCGAGCTGGGGCGCAGACGTGCGCCGGCCCTGTTCGACCTGGCGGAGGAGTTGCTGCCCCAGCGGTCCGGCCGGTTGGGCGGGGCGGTGTGCCGGGCGTTGCGCGAGTACGGTTCGGCGGCGCTGCCCCGGGCCCGGGCCTGGGCTCGGGCACACTCGGGGTGTGAGCAACTCGCGCTGTGCATCCTGGCGCGGTACGGCACGCAGCAGGACGTCCCGGTCCTGATGGACCAGTTCCAGACGGCCCTGGAGCGGGGCGCGTGGGGGGCCGCCGCCGCGCCGGTGGAGGGGTTGGGCCGATTGCGTGCCGGGGCCGCCGTCCCCCTCCTGAAGACCGCCTGGACCGAGACCGATTACTCCTACCTGCGCCCGCGGATTCTGACCGCGCTGACCCGCACCGCTCCGCACACCGCCGAGTCCTACGTCGTCGAGGGACTGTGGGACTGCGAGGAGGACGTGCGCCGCACCGCCGTGGAGACCGGCCCGCTCACCGAGGACACCCGCTTCCGGCTGGCCCGGCTGCACACCGACCCCGCCGAGTCGTCCGAGGTCCGCACCACCGCCGGCACCCGCCTGAACTGACGAGTGAGCGGAGTGGACCGCGCAGGCCTGAACTGATCCGGCGAGAACACTCCCCCAGGCCCTGAACCTTCCCGTGCCGTGCCGCGTACCCCCGGGGGAACTGCGATCTCCCTGGAGGACGGCGATGCGACGGTACGGAAAGGCACTTCTGCACGGCGGCCTGGTGATGACCGCTCTCGCGCTCGCGGCCGGCTGCAGCGGTAAGGAGTCCGGGCCGGAGGCGAAGCCCGCCCCCGCGACCCTGGAACAGCTCGCCTCCCGTACCGGCTGCACCCCGCAGGGCGAGCGCCGGGCCGACGAGTTGCGGCAGGCCAACTGCCAGACCAGCGCTGGCCGCTACGTGATGGCGACGTTCGTCACCGACCAGGCGCAGAAGACCTGGACCAGCGAGGCCAAGAACTGGGGCGGCTCGTACCTGGTCGGCACCCGCTGGGTGGTGGTGGGCGACGCCAAGACGCTGGAGCAGTTGCGGCAGAAGCTCGGCGGCCGGATCGAGGAGGGTGCCCGCTACCACCACTGAGCCCGCACCGCTGAGCCCGCACCGCTGAGCCCGCACCGCTGAGCCCCGTTCACAGTTCGAGCACGACCTTCACGTCGCCGTGCTCGGGGTGGAAGGCCTCGGTGGCCCGCTCCAGCGGCAGCCGGCGGGTGATCAGGCGTTCCAGCCAGGACCGGTCGGCCCGGTCCAGCGCGGCCGCGGCGGCCTCGTAGTGCCGCCGGTTGGCGTTGACGCTGCCGAAGACCACGTCGTTCTCCAGCACCAGTGATCGGTTGACCGCGCCCGCGTCGATGTCCAGGTGCCGGCCGGCCGAGGACACCCCGGTCAGGCAGACGATCCCGGCGGGGCAGGTGTTCTCCATGGCGTCCAGGACCAGCGGCGCGGCGCCGGTGGCCTCCACGATGATGTCCGGCAGCGCCTTGGCGGCCACCTCCGGGATGCCGCCGGTGTGGTAGGTGGCGCCCAGGTCGCGGACCAGGTCGGGCTTGGGGCCCGATTCGGCCCGGTCGAGCACGTGCACCTCCAGGCCGCGCTGGGTACCGAGCAGCGCGGCCAGCAACCCGATCGGCCCGGCGCCGGTGACCAGCACCCGGCGCGGCCCGTACCAGGCGCGGTGGCCGATGCGTTCGATCTGCTCCCACGCCTTGGCCACGATGGTGGTGGGCTCCATCAGCATGCCGACGCCCTCCAGGGCAGGGTTGATCTTGACGGCGTAGTCGGCCTCCACGGTCCACCGCTGCGAGCCGTACCCGTGCCGGTCCTTGATGCCGCGCTCGGTGTAGCGGTCGTTGCGGCACATGTCGAACTCGCCGCGCGCGCAGGCCGGGCAGGGCACCGGGTCGGGCCGCCGGACGATCCCGACGACCAGGTCGCCGGGGGCGAACCCGCCGCCCGCGTCCGCCGGGACCTCCAGCACCCGGCCCAGCGACTCGTGGCCGAGGATCAGCCGTTCGGAGCCGGACGGGGCCGATCCGTACTCGCCCGCGGCGATCTCCCGGTCGGTGCCGCAGATGCCGAGGGCGATGCCCTGTACCAGCAGCTCTCCGGGGCCCGGGACGGGTTCGGGGACGTCCGTCACCTGCTCGGAGCCGGCCTTGCCCGGCTCGACGGTCAGCGCCCGCATGATCGTCCTCTCGACGGCTGGGATGGATATGCCCTTCCTGCCCGAGACATCCCCCGCCATTCGGGCGGGTCCGGGAGCCGGCACGCCGTCCCCTGCAGGGCAGGGTGCGGCGGGCCGCCGGACCGTAGACTCGCGAGCATGAGCCTCCCCATGCGCCGCCGGCTGGCGGTCCTCCCCTTCGCCCTCCTTGCCCTCGGCGGCGTCGCCGGCTGCAGTTCCGAGGGGGCGCAGACGCAGTGCACCCTCAACGACTGCACGGTGACCTTCAACCGCGGGGTGGACGCCAACGCGTCCATCCTGGGGGTGAAGGCCGAACTGGTCGGGGTGCAGGGCAACAACGTCACCCTCAAGGTCGCCGGGCAGCAGATCACCGTTCCGGTGAACGGCGAGCAGCAGGCCGAGGGGTTCAACATCGCGGTGCAGTCGGTCACCCAGGACAACGTGGTCGTCAAGATCTCCCGGAGCGGGGGCGGCGGCTGATCCTAGCCACGTGATCCGCACATTTGACGCGGCCGAGCGGCGGGCCCGCCTGGCGGTGCGGCACGGGCTGGCGGCGGGCTTCGACCGGCCCGAGGATGCGGCTGAGGCGCTGCTGGCCCTGCACGCCACCGACCCGGCCTCGGTGTTCCTCGCCGCGGCCGCCCGGCTGCGCCCGCCGGGGGCGGTGCCGGCGGTGGAGCGGGCGCTGTACGCCAACCGCACGCTGGTCCGGATGCTGGGGATGCGCCGCACCGTGTTCGTGGTGCCCGTGGGCCTGGTGCCGTCCGTCCAGGCGGGTTGCACGGACGCGGTCGCCGTCCGGTTGCGGACCCGCCTGGTCCAGCTGCTGGGGACCACCGCGGTCGGCCCGGACCCGGGCGGGTGGCTGCGCGAGGTCGAGGAGTCGGTGCACCGGGCGCTGCTCGCCCGGGGCGAGGCGACCGGCGCCGAGCTGAGCACGGACGAGCCCCGGCTGCGGGTGCAGCTCCACCCGCCGCCGGACAAGGCGTACGCCCGCCCGCAGAACATCACCAGCCTGGTGATCGGCCTGATGGCCGCCGAGGGGCTGATCGTCCGGGGCCGCCCGCTGGGGTCCTGGACGAGCAGCCAGTACCGCTGGGCGCCGGTGGAGGCATGGCTGCCGGGCGGCGCCCCGGCGCTGGACGCCCAGGCCGCACGGACCGGGCTGGCCCGGCGCTGGCTGGCGGCGTACGGGCCGGCGACCGTGGCCGACCTGCGCTGGTGGACCGGGTGGACGGCCGGCGAGACGAAGCGGGCGCTCGCCGGGCTGGAGACGGCCGAGGTCGGGCTGGACGACGGCGCGGCCGGGCTGGTGCTCGCCGACGACCTGGAACCGGTGCCGGCGCCCGAGCCCCGGGCCGCGCTGCTGCCCGCGCTGGACCCCACCGCGATGGGCTGGGCGGGACGCGACTGGTACCTCGGCGAGCACGGCCCCGCCCTGTTCGACCGGACCGGCAACATCGGGCCGACCGTGTGGTGGGACGGGCGGATCATCGGCGGCTGGGCGCAGCGCGCGGACGGCGAGATCGCGGTCCGACTGCTGGCCGACGCGGGCGCCGAGGCCACCGCCGCGGTGGACATCGCGGCCGGGCGGCTGCGGGCCGAACTCGGCGACGTCCGCGTCACCCCCCGCTTCCGAACCCCCCTAGAACGGGACCTGTCGGGCTGATCGGAGTTAATCACCGTTAACATCGGGGGTGACGTGAGGAGCCCCATGCCCGCCGACCGGACCATGCCCACCCCAGAGGCCACCGACCTCATCGCGCTCACCCGCGAGATCGCCGCCGCCGAGCTCGCCCCGCACGCCGCCGACGCCGAGGCCGCCGGCCGGTTCCCCCGGGAGACGTTCCGGCTGCTCGGCCGGGCCGGGCTGCTCGGGCTGCCCTACCCCGAGGAGCAGGGCGGCGGCGGCCAGCCCTACGAGGTGTACCTCCAGGTGCTGGAGGAGATCGCGGCGGTCTGGGCCTCGGTGGCCGTGGGGGTGAGCGTGCACACGCTGGCCTGCCACCCGGTGGCCCGGTACGGCGACGCGGCGCAGCGTGAGCGGCTACCGGACCTGCTGGGCGGCGAACTGCTCGGCGGGTACGCGCTGTCGGAGGCGCACGCCGGGTCGGACGCGGCGGCGCTGAGCACCCGGGCCCGGCGGGACGACGCCGGCTACGTGATCGACGGGACCAAGAGCTGGATCACGCACGGCGGCGAGGCCGACTTCTACGCGCTGTTCGCCCGCACCTCCGACGAGGGGTCGCGCGGGATCTCCTGCTTCTTCGTGCAGGGAGAACCGGCCGGCCTGACGTTCGGGCCGCCCGAGCGGAAGATGGGGCTGACCGGGTCCACCACCGCGCAGCTGATCTTCGAGGGGGTCCGGCTGCCCGCCGGCGCGCTGCTCGGCGCCGAGGGGCAGGGCTTCCCGATCGCCCTGTCCGCGCTGGACTCGGGCCGGCTGGGCATCGCCGCGTGCGCCACCGGGCTGGCCCAGGGCGCGCTGGACGAGGCGGTCGCCTACGCCGCGGAACGCCGGCAGTTCGGCCGCCCGATCATCGAGCACCAGGGGCTGGGCTTCCTGCTGGCCGACATGGCCGCCGCGGTCGAGTCGGCCCGGGCCACCTACCTGGCGGCGGCCCGCCGCCGCGACCAGGGACTGGACTTCGCCCGGCAGGCGTCCATCGCCAAGCTGGTGGCCACCGACGCGGCCATGAAGGTGACCACCGACGCCGTCCAGGTGCTGGGCGGGTACGGCTACACCCGCGACTTCCCGGTCGAGCGGTACATGCGCGAGGCGAAGGTCATGCAGATCTTCGAGGGCACCAACCAGATCCAGCGCATGGTCATCGCCCGGCACCTGGCGCGCTCGGCCGCCCGCTGACGCTCACCACCTCCGCAGCCGGGTGAGGCGCTGGGAACCGCTCGCCACCGTGGCCGACGCCAGCGACCGTACGGTCGCGTCGCGGCGGGTACGGTCCGACAGCGCGTACCAGTTCATCAGCACCCGCTCGGTCCCCACGTCGATCACGCCGTACCCGTGCGCGTCCAGCTCGGCCCAGCGCACGTGCGGGTTGGTGCCCGCGAGCAGGCCCTCGGCCAGCAGCGACACGGTACGTGGCGGGACGCCCAGGATGTCGTCGATGTTGTCGCTGGACACCGAGGGAACCACCATCTCGGTGGCCACCGAGGGCGACCTCGGGTAGGTGGCGGCGGTGAGCGGCACGTCGTTGGCCCAGGAGGTGTGGATGTCCCCGGTGAGGAAGACCGTGTTGTCGATGCGCTCGTCGTGCAGGTGGCCGAGCAGTTCCCGCCGGTCGGTGGTGTAGCCGTCCCACTGGTCGGCGTTGATCGGGACACCGCCCTGCGGGATGCCGAGCAGCTTGGCCAGCGGGCCCAGCAGGTGGGCGGGCTGGGCGCCGAGGGCGACCGGACTGATCATCACCGAGTTGCCGACCAGCCGCCACCGGGTCTCGCTCGCCGACAGGCCGGACTTCAGCCAGTCCATCTGGGCGGCGCCGGTGATGGTGCGGGCGGGGTCGTCGACCGCCACCCCGGACGTCTGCTGGGAGCGGTGGCTGCGCAGGTCGAGCAGGGTCAACTCGGCCAGCCGGCCGAACCGCAGCCGCCGGTAGATCTCGCCGCCGGCCCGGGCCCGGACCGGCATCCACTCGAAGTACGCCTGCCGGGAGGCCGCCAGCCGGGCCGCGTAGGGGCCCTCGGTGGCGGGGTCGTGGTTCTCCGCGCCGCCGGACCAGGCGTCGTTGGCCACCTCGTGGTCGTCCCAGACGATCATCCAGGGGAGGTGGGCGTGCAGCGCCTGGAGGTCCGGGTCGGTCTTGTAGAGGGCGTGCCGCATCCGGTAGTCGGCCAGGGAGAGGATCTCGTGCGCCGGCGTGTGCGCCCGGACGACCGTGCCGCCGGCGTCGAACTCGCCGCTCCCGTACTCGTAGAGGTAGTCGCCGAGGTGGATCACCCCGAACAGGTCGGCGCGGGCGGCGAGGTGCCGGTACGCGGCGAAGTGGCCCGCCTCCCAGTTCGAGCACGAGACCACCCCGAACCGCAGTGCGGAGACGTCGGCGCCCGGGGCGGGCGCCGTCCGGGTGCGGCCCGTGGGCGAGGCGACGTCGCCGGCCAGGAAGCGGTAGTGGTAGGCGGTGCCGGGGTGCAGCCCGCGCACGTCCACCTTGACGGTGTGGTCGCGGTCCGGGCCCGTGCGCACGGTGCCGGAGGCCGCCACCTCGGTGAAGGCGGCGTCCCGCGCCACCTGCCAGCGGACGTCCACCGCCGGGCCCGTGCCCGAGCCGGGCAGGGCGTCCTCGGTGGGCGTCACCCGGGTCCACAGGATCACCGAGCCGGGCAGTGGGTCGCCGGAGGCCACGCCGTGCCGGAACGGTCCGCCGGGGGCCGCCAGGGCCCGGCCCGGCAGCGCGCCGAGCATGACCGCGCCGGCCGCGCCCGCGCCGCCGACTCGCAGGAAGTCACGTCTGTCCAAGTGCGTCACAAACGGACGTTAAACCGCCCAGACCGCCTCGGGAAGATCGCGTCCACAACGGGCCACGAACTGTTCATCGCGCGGTCAGCGCACCGGGTGACCGGCGGCCCTGATCGAGTCCTTCACCTCGGAGATCTTGAGCTCGCCGAAGTGGAACACGCTGGCGGCGAGCACCGCGTCCGCGCCCGCCGCCACCGCCGGGGCGAAGTGCTCGATCGCCCCCGCTCCCCCGCTGGCGATCACCGGGACGCCCACCGCCGCGCGGACGCCCCGGAGCATCTCCAGGTCGAAGCCGGCCTTGGTGCCGTCGGCGTCCATGGAGTTCAGCAGGATCTCACCGACCCCCAGTTCCTCGCCGCGGCGGGCCCAGTCGATCGCGTCGATGCCGGTGCCGCGGCGCCCGCCGTGCGTGGTGACCTCGTAGCCCGAGGGCGTGCGGGTGTCGCCGGTGACCCGCCGGGCGTCCACCGACAGCACGATGCACTGCGAGCCGAACCGGTGGGCCGCCTCGCGCAGGAACTCGGGCCGGGCGATCGCCGCGGTGTTGATCGAGACCTTGTCGGCCCCGGCGCGCAGCAGCCGGTCGATGTCCTCCACCGCACGCACCCCGCCGCCCACGGTCAGCGGGATGAACACCTGCTCGGCGGTGCGGCCGACCACGTCGTACATGGTGGCCCGGTCGCCGCTGGAGGCGGTGATGTCGAGGAAGGTCAGCTCGTCGGCGCCCTCGGCGTCGTAGCGCCGGGCCAGTTCCACCGGGTCGCCCGCGTCGCGCAGGTTCTGGAAGTTGACGCCCTTGACCACCCGCCCGGCGTCGACGTCCAGGCACGGGATGATCCGCACCGCCACGCTCACGACGCCACCGCGGCCAGTGCCTCTTCGAGGGTGAACGCCCCGGCGTACAGGGCCTTGCCCACGATGGCGCCCTCCACCCCGGCCGGGACCAGCGTGGCCAGGGCGCGCAGGTCGTCCAGCGAGGACACCCCGCCGGAGGCGATCACCGGGCGGTCGGTGCGGGCGCAGACCTCGCGCAGCAGGTCGACGTTGGGGCCGCGCAGGGTGCCGTCCTTGGTCACGTCGGTGACGACGTAGCGGGGGCAGCCGTCCTCCTCCAGCCGGTCGAGCACCTCCCACAGGTCACCGCCCTCCCGGGTCCAGCCGCGGGCCGCCAGGATGGTGCCGCGCACGTCCAGGCCCACCGCGATCTTGTCGCCGTGCGAGGCGATGATCTTGCGGCACCACTCGGGGTCCTCCAGCGCGGCGGTGCCGATGTTGACCCGGGCGCAGCCGGTGGCCAGCGCGGCCTCCAGTGAGGCGTCGTCGCGGATGCCGCCGGACAGCTCCACCTTGACGTCGAGCTTGCCGGTCACCTCGGCCAGCAGTTCCCGGTTGGACCCCCGCCCGAACGCGGCGTCGAGGTCCACCAGGTGGATCCACTCGGCCCCGGCCCGCTGCCAGGCCAGCGCGGCGTCCAGCGGGGCGCCGTAGGAGGTCTCGGTACCGGCCTCGCCCTGCACCAGGCGCACGGCCTGGCCGTCGGCGACGTCAACGGCGGGAAGAAGGGTCAGCGTCATGCGGGAAAGCCTATCGACCCCGAACCCCCGAGCCCGTAACCTCTGTCATCCCTGGTCGGTAAGGTCCGCGTCATGAGTGTGAAGCTGCTCCCGATCGACGCCGGGTGGGTGCGCCGGATGGCCGTGCTGGCCGACGGGCCGTGGACCCGGGAGGTGGTGGAGTCCGCCCTCCGCGCCCATGGCTGGGCCGGGCCCGACCCCGTCGTCTGGGATCCGGGCGAGCCGCACCACCTGCCCGGCGAGGCCGGCGAGGCCGGCGACGAGGAAGAGGGTCCCACCGGCTGGAAGCTGGAGCTGGGCGAGCCGCCACCCGCCGACCCCGGCGAGGCGCCGGAGCCCCACTCCTTCGTCGCGCTGCCGTTCGCCCTGCTCTGGCCGCCGCCCGGCCTCCTCGACGACGACTGGGACGACGAGGAAGAGGAGGACGACCTCGACGAGGACTACTCCGCGGCATGGGCGCGCCGCCCCGAGGCCGGGCCGGAGGAGTTCCACGCCGAGTTCGACCGCGTCGGCACCCTGGTCAGAGAGCTGCTCGGCCCGCCCACCCGGACCTTCGGCGTCCCGGGCGACGAGGTCAGGCGGGAGATCTGGGACCGGGGCCCGATGGCCCTCGTCCTGGCCATGGACGACGACGTCCCCACCTACTCGCACTACGACCGGATCGCCCTGACCGTCCGGCCGTCCTCCTCGGCCGGCTGGACCGAGGAGGGCTGACCGGCGTCGCGGTCAGCGGCGCCGGTCGAAGGCCAGGGTGACGACGACCGGGACCAGCAGGACCGACAGGAGCAGCAGGGCGAAGCGAGCGGTCCAGGTCGGCAGCAGCACCCAGCCGACCACCTGCACCACGACGAAGAGCCCGAGGACGACCCGGTTCTGCACCCGGCGGCGCCGGGCCAGAACACCGCCCGGCTGCCGTCCCGGCCGAGGCACCAGCACCGCCAGCCACCGCCATCGGGCCCGCCGACGAGCCTCCCGGGCCTGGCGGGCCGCCCGCTCCGCTGCCGCCTGCTCGATGGCGGCGGCCCGCTCCGCCCGTCGCCGCGCCCGCTCCTTGCTCACTCGCGGAAGGTAACACCATCGGTGCCCACCTCCCGACCACGCCTGAACCCGTTGTGCATTTCCGTCCGATACCACCGAGCCCATGGCCTCGGTACGCGGAACTCGTCGAAAAACGCCGGGGAGCGTGAGCTCCCCGGCGTTGCAATACGTGAAGGAGGCAAGAGCCTTCACGGCGGCACAATGACCCTTGGTTCTACACCGATCGCATACCGTGTCCAACTCCCGCCGGAGAGACGAGCGGCATGATCGTCAGAGTGTGGTGAGCCAGTTGTGCAGCAGGTGGGCGCCGGCGTCGCCGGACTTCTCCGGGTGGAACTGGGTGGCGCACAGGGCGCCGTTCTCGACGGCGGCGACGAAGCGGTCGCCGTGTTCGGCCCAGGTGACCAGGGGCGGGGTGAGGCGGCCGGGGGGCAGTTCCCAGGTGCGCGCCGCGTAGGAGTGCACGAAGTAGAAACGGGTGCCCGCGTCCAGGCCGCCGAACAGCACCGAGCCCGCGGGGGCCTCGACGGTGTTCCAGCCCATGTGCGGCAGCACGGGGGCGTTCAGGCGGTCGACGACGCCGGGCCACTCGGCGCAGCCCTCGGTGGTGACGCCGTGCTCGACGCCCTTCTCGAACAGGATCTGCATGCCGACGCAGATGCCCAGCACCGGGCGGCCGCCGGCCAGCCGGCGGCCGATGATCTGCTCGCCGCGGACCGCCCGCAGGCCCGCCATGCACGCGGCGAACGCGCCCACACCCGGCACCACCAGGCCGTCGGCGGCCAGCGCCGCGTCCATGTCGGAGGTGACGGTGACGTCCGCACCGGCCCGGGCCACCGCCCGCTCGGCCGAGCGCAGGTTGCCCGACCCGTAGTCCAGGACGACGACCTTCGGCTTCACAGCGCGCCCTTCGTCGAGGGGACGCCGTGCACCTTCGGGTCGAAGGCGACCGCGTCGCGCAGCGCCCGGGCGAGCGCCTTGAACTGCGCCTCCACGATGTGGTGGGCGTTGCGGCCGTACGGCACGTGGACGTGCAGCGCGATCTGGGCGTGCGCCACGAACGACTCCAGGACGTGCCGGGTCAGCGTGGTGTCGTAGTCGGGGCCGATCATCGGCGCCATGCGGTCGGGCTCGCTGTGCACCAGGTACGGGCGGCCCGCGATGTCGACGGTCACCTGCGCCAGCGCCTCGTCCAGCGGGATCGACGCGTCGGCGAACCGGCGGATGCCGGCCTTGTCGCCCAGCGCCTGGCGGAACGCCTGGCCCAGCGCGATCGCGGTGTCCTCGATCGTGTGGTGGCTGTCGATGTGCAGGTCGCCGATGGTCTTGACGGTGAGGTCGAAGGAGCCGTGCTTGCCGAGCTGGGCCAGCATGTGGTCGAAGAACCCGACCCCGGTCTCGACCTCGACCCGCCCGGTGCCGTCGAGGTCGATCTCGACGAGGACCTGGGTCTCCTTGGTGCCCCGCTCGACGCGGCCGATCCTGCTCACACGCTCTCCTTCAGGGCGGCCCGGAACGCCGCCATCTCCTCGGAAGTGCCGATGGTCACCCGCAGCCACTGCGGCGGGCCGACCTCGCGGACCAGCACGCCCCGCTCCAGCATCGCCCGCCAGACCGCGCTCCGGTCGGCGAAGCGGCCGAACAGCGCGAAGTTGGCATCGGAGTCGGCGACCTCGAAGCCCTGGCCGCGCAGCCAGCCGACCAGCAGGTCGCGCTCCCGGCGCAACGTCTCGACACTACCCAGCAGCTCGCCCGAGTACGCCAGCGCGGTGCGGGCCACGGCCTGGGTGACCGCCGACAGGTGGTAGGGCAGCCGCACCAGCAGCAGCGCGCCGATCACCGCCGGGTCGGCCGCCAGGTAGCCCAGCCGGGTGCCAGCCATCGCGAACGCCTTCGACATGGTGCGGGTGACGATCAGCCGGGGGTGCTCCTCCAGCAGTTCCAGTGCCGAGAGGGTGTCCTCGCGGCGGAACTCCCCGTACGCCTCGTCGACCACCACCATGCCCGGGGCCGCGGCCAGGACGGCCTCGACGGCCTCCAGCGGCAGCGCCGTGCCGGTCGGGTTGTTGGGCGAGGTGAGGAAGACCACGTCGGGCCGGTGCTCCTCGATCGCCGCCACCGCCCGCTCGGGGTCCAGCCCGAAGTCCTCGTCGCGCTGGGCGTTGACCCAGGCCGTCCCGGTCACCCGGGTGATGATCGGATGCATGGAGTAGGACGGCTCGAAGCCCAGCGCGGTCCGGCCGGCGCCGCCGAACGCCTGCAGGATCTGCTGGATGATCTCGTTGGAGCCGTTGGCCGCCCACACCCGGTCGGCGGTCAGTCCGGCGCCCGGGGTGTCGGCGTTCAGGAACCCCGCGAGGTCGGCGCGCAGCTCCGTCGCGTCCCGGTCGGGGTAGCGGTTGAGCGAGCCGGCCACCTCGGCCACGGCCTCGCCCAGCGCCTTCACCAGCTCCGGCGACGGCGGGTAGGGGTTCTCGTTGGTGTTGAGCCGCACCGGCACGTCGAGCTGCGGTGCCCCGTAGGGTTCGCGCCCGCGCAGGTCGTCGCGGATCGGCAGGTCGTCGATGGAGGTCATGCGGGGATCTCCCAGCCGAAGCGGGCCTTGAGGGCGGCGCCGTGCGCGGGCAGGTCCTCAGCCTCGGCGAGGGCGACCACCCGGCCGGTGGCGTCGGCCAGCGCCGCCTCGTCGTACTCCACCACGTGCACGCCGCGCAGGAAGGACTGCACCGACAGGCCGGAGGAGTGGCAGGCGCAGCCGCCGGTCGGCAGGACGTGGTTGGACCCGGCGAGGTAGTCGCCCAGCGAGACCGGCGCGTGGGTGCCGACGAAGACGGCCCCGGCGTTGCGCACCCGGGCGGCGACCTCCCGGGCGTCCGCGGTGTGGATCTCCAGGTGCTCGGCCGCGTAGGCGTTGACCACCGCGAGGCCGGCCGCGACGTCGTCCACCAGGACGATGCCGGACTGCCGGCCGGCCAGCGCCTCGGCGATCCGCTCGGCGTGCTTGGTGCGGGCCGTCTGAACGGCCAGTTCCGCCGTCACCCGCTCGGCGAGTTCGGCGGAGTCGGTGACCAGCACCGCGGCGGCCATCGGGTCGTGCTCGGCCTGGCTGATCAGGTCGGCGGCGACGTGCACCGGGTCGGCGGTGGCGTCGGCCAGGATCGCGATCTCGGTCGGGCCGGCCTCGGCGTCGATGCCGATCACGCCCTTGAGGTGGCGCTTGGCCGCGGCCACCCAGATGTTGCCGGGCCCGGTGACGAGGTTCACCGGCGGGCACTCCTCGGTGCCGTACGCGAACATCGCGATGGACTGCGCGCCACCCGCGGCGTACACCTCGTCGACGCCGAGCAGCGCGCACGCGGCCAGGATGGTCGGGTGCGGCAGCCCGCCGAACTCCTGCTGCGGCGGCGAGGTGACGGCCAGTGAGCCGACCCCGGCCTCCTGGGCGGGCACCACGTTCATGACCACGCTGGAGGGGTAGACGGCCCGGCCGCCCGGCACGTACAGCCCGACCCGGTCGACCGGGATCCACCGCTCGGTGACGGTGCCGCCGGGCACCACCTGGGTGGTGGTGTCGGAGCGCCGCTGGTCGCGGTGGACCAGGCGGGCCCGCCGGATGCTCTCCTCCAGCGCGTCGCGCACGGCGGGGTCGAGGCCGGACAGCGCCGCGGCGATCGCGCCGGCGGGCACCCGGGTCGACTCCAGGTCGACGCCGTCGAAGCTCCTGGTGTACTCCAGCACCGCCGCCGTGCCGCGATGGCGGACCGCGTCGCAGATCAGCCGCACCTTCTCCAGGGCGGCCTCGACGTCGAGTTCGGCGCGGGGCAGGACGGGGCGCAGGTCGCCGGGCAGCGAGCCACGCAGATCGATACGGGAGATCACCCGCCCAGTCTACGGAACCCGGCCCTCCGCGGGTGCGAGCACGCCGCTCAGGAAGGTGACCGCCGCACCGGTCAGCAGCACCCGATCCCCGGCCAGGGCGACCTTCACGGTGCCGCCGCGCGCCGACAACTGGCGGCCGGTCAGCGTGTCGCGGCCGAGCCGAGCCGCCCAGTACGGGGCGAGCATGCAGTGCGCCGAACCGGTGACCGGGTCCTCGGGGACGCCGACCCGCGGGGCGAAGAAGCGGGACACGAAGTCCACCGGGTCCACCGGGTCCGTGGCGTCCCCGGGAGCGGTGACGCAGATCCCCCGCGCGTCGAACGCGGCCAGCGCGTCCAGGTCGGGCGCGAGCGCGCGCACCGTCGCCGCGTCGGCGACCTCGGCCAGCAGGTCGTCCTGCCCGTTGCGGCCGGTCCACCGGAGCGCGGCGCCCAGCGCGGCGGCCAGGCCCTCCGGGGGCTCGACCGCGGTGGCAGATGCGGCGGGGAAGTCCATTTCGAGGCCGCCGGGCGCCCGCCGCACCACGAGCGTCCCGCTGGCGCGGGTGGCGAACCGGATCGGGCGGTCCGCGGATACCGCCCCCGTCTCGTACAGCACGTGCGCGGCGGCGAGGGTGGCGTGGCCGCACAGGTCCACCTCGACGACCGGAGTGAACCAACGCAGTTCGTAGTCGGCCTCCGGCGGGTCGAGGGGCCGGACGAAGGCGGTCTCGGAGTGCCGCATCTCGGCGGCGACCCGCTGCATCCAGCCGGAGCCCACCGGTTCCTCCGGCAGGCACACCCCGGCCGGGTTGCCCGCGAAGGGGCGGTCAGTGAACGAGTCGACGACGAAGATGCGCATGCGGCCGACGGTAGCCCGGCCGCTCCCGCCGAGCCAGCCGTGAGGCGCGGCGCGCTCCGGCGTACGCTGGCGAGGTGACCGAACGGCTACCGCTGTTTCCGCTGGGCACCGTGCTGTTCCCGGGACTGGTGCTGCCGCTGCACATCTTCGAGGACCGGTACCGGCTGCTGGTGCGCGACCTGCTGGACCTGCCCGAACCGCGCCGGTTCGGGGTCGTCTCGGTCGAGCCCGGCCACCGGGCCGGGCCGGGTGATGATCCCCGGTTCGCGGCGGTGGGCTGCACCGCCGTCCTGCACACGGTGACGCCGCGCGACGACGGGCGCTTCGACATCGTCACCGTCGGCGGGCGCCGGTTCCGGATCAGGGACGTGGACGGCTCCGCACCCTACCTGCGCGCCGAGGTGGACTTCCCGCCGGACGGGCCGGGCGCCGAGCCGGATGCCGTCGCGCGGCGGGTCGTCGCCCTGTTCCGGCGGTACCAGGACCGGCTGGCGGCGTTCGGCGGTGAGCCGGCCGCGCCGTTCGACCCGCCCGGCGATCCGGTGCGGCTGTCCTACCTGGTCGCCGCCGCGATGGTGCTCGACCGCGACGAGAAGCAGCGGCTGCTGGAGGCGCCCGACGCGACGGCCCGGCTGCGCGCCGAGGAGGACCTGCTCGGCCGGGAGAACCGGCTGCTGGAGGCGCTGCCGACGGTGCCCGCCACCGGGTTCATCGACGGTGGGGCGCATCCCAACTAATGGGGTGCGACCGCGGATCGGCTGCGGGCAGACTCCCGCCATGAGCTCCAAGGCCAAAGGCACCCCGGCGACCGTCGCCGCCGGGCGGGCCGGCATCGCGTACACCCTGCACCCCTACGAGGTCGGCCCAGGCGGCGAGTCCTACGGCGAGGCCGTCGCCGACGCGCTGGGCGTACCGCGGGAACGGCTCTTCAAGACCCTGCTGGCCGAGGTGGACGGGCGGCTGACCGTGGGGGTGGTGCCGGTCTCGGCCTCGCTCGACCTGAAGGCGCTGGCCGGAGCGGCGGGCGGCAAGCGGGCGAAGATGGCCGACCCGCAGGTCGCCGAGCGCGCCACGGGGTACGTGGTCGGCGGGATCAGCCCGCTGGGCCAGCGCAGGCGGCTTCCCACGATCGTGGACGAGTCGGCCTCAGGGTTCGCGACCGTCTACGTCTCGGCGGGGCGGCGCGGTCTGCAGATCGAGCTCTCCCCCGCCGACCTGATCAGGCTCACCGGAGCCGCCGTCGCCGCCGTCGCCCGGGTCTAGCCGGCCGAACACCGCCTCCAGCGTCCCGTACCCGGCCACGGCGGCGAGCGCCCACAGCACCATCAGCCCGCGGGCGTGCAGGTCGACGGCGGCGACGACGACGTCACCGTCGGCCGCGGCCCGCAGCGCCCTCTGGTACTCCTCCAGGCCGGCGTAGTGGCCCGCCTGCCAGGCGAGCCAGGCGGCCAGCAGCCCTCCGGCGAGCAGGCCGAGCAGCACGGGGACGTCCTTCCAGGTGTCCGGTCTGCGGACCGGCACGTCCTCGCCGGGGGTGCCCGGCCCGTGGTCCCGGCCGTCGGTGCGCCGGGCGACCCGGTAGGCGACGAGTGCGCTCAGCAGGCCGGCGACCAGGGTGAGCGCGGCGTACCGCCCGTCGGTGCCGATCATGGCCTGCGACTCGGGGTCGGCCGGGAAACGCTCGCCGTCCAGCACGATCTCCCGGACCGGCGGCGCGATCGCCGCCCACCACCATCCGAGAGGCGGGCCGAGCAGCGCGAGCACCGTGGTCGTCGCCAACCAGGCCCGCACCCGCCGCGGCCAGTCTCGCCCACCCAACCGAACACGCTCCTGCCCGCCGTCCCATGTACCTTTACGGCAGCGTAACGCGCGATCGATCACCCTTCGGTTCTGGCCCGAAAGGCGCCCCCGAGCTGAGATAATGTGCCCGACATGTCTGGATTCAGCCCGGCCTTCGAACGCCTCGGTGCGGCCCTGGCCGCAGTGGTCCTGCAGCAGCAGGAAACCCTGGCGGAATTCCTCCCGCGGGAGGACTGGAACGCCGATCTGACCGCCCGGACGTACAGTAGCGGCGGTGTCACCGTACGGGTCTCCCTGCTGGGCAGCTACGCCGTCCACGAACGCACCTGGCTGTGGGGCTGGGCCAACCACCAGTTCGGCGACGAGCACCCCTCGGTGGCACCCACCCTGGCGGTGCGGGAGGCCGGCGAGCGGCTGGGCATCCCGGAGTTCACCACCCCCGAGGTGGACCTGTCCTGGTACGAGGGCCCGGCCGCGCACGGCGGCGAGCTGATCGCCATGGCCGCGGCCGGGATCCTGGGCGGAGCAGGCTACATCGGGGCCGGTTACGACGGTGGTTCGGCCTACCTGCACGTGGACGACCCACAGGTGCCGCGCGCCGGTTGGGACCCGGTCACCACGCCCCGGCTGATCGTGAATGCCGCGACGCTGTTCCCGACCGCCTCCGACCTGACGTTGGCCCGGTACCTCAGCCACCACCGGGTGCCCTACCGGCAGGCGCCCGGCCTGATCGAGGCCCGCCCGGCGGGCGGCGGGACCGTCCGCGCCACGTTCGACGACTTCGGCCGGCTCACCGGCTGGAACGCCCGGATCCCCCCGGCTCCGACCGGGCCGGCCGCCGCGGGGCAGCCGCTGTAGCCCGGGCCGTCCAGGGTCCGTTGTTCCCGGCCCGCCCCCGGCGCTCCGGATCTCCGGCATACCCGGCATGAAGGTCACAGCGAGTCAAATTCCAGCCACGGAATGCTCCGGCCTCCGGCACGCCGTTCCCCTTGGGGCCCCTCTTGGAACCGGATCCGCCACGACACGCCGATGCGCAGTTGACCTGCGGATTTAAACGGACGAACAGGTTATTTCGGACGAAACGCGGTAGGGCCTATCGAACAAGAAGGGGGAACGAACATGATCACGCAGGAACAGATTCCCAAGGTCTTGGACCATACGGTCTACGACACCAACGGCGACAAGATCGGCGACATCCGGCACGTCTTCCTCGACGACGCCACCGGCCGTCCGGAGTGGCTGTGCGTCAGGACGGGGCTGTTCGGCACCAGGGAGACCTTCGTCCCGACCCGCTCCGCGGAACTGGTCTCCGACCACGTGGAGGTCGGCTACGACAAGGACCGCATCAGGCACGCGCCCCACGTGGACGTGGACGCCCGCGGGCACCTGTCCGCCGCCGAGGAACGCGAGCTCTACCAGTACTACGACATCGACTGGACCTGGGAGTCCGCCGACCGGCCGGGCGGAGCGGCCGAGCCCGGTGGCGGGCCCGCCCGGGCACGCGAGGGCGGCCGGCACGAACGAGGGCGCCCCCAGGCCGAGAGCGGCCGCCACGAGCGGGGCCGTCCAGGTGCCGAGAGCGCCGGCCTGCAAGGCCCCGCGATGACCCGTTCCGAGGAGCACCTGCGGGTCAGCACCGAAAGCCACGAGGCCGGCCGGGCACGGCTGCACAAATACGTGGTCACCGAACAGGAGCAGGTCACCGTCCCGGTCTCGCACGAGGAAGTACGGCTCGAACGCGAGCCGATCACCCCGGAGAACCGGGACGCCGCGCTGAGCGGCCCGGAGATCTCCGAGGCCGAGCAGGAGATCATCCTGACCGAGGAGCAGGTCGTGGTCTCCAAGGAGACCACGCCGGTCGAGCGGGTCCGGGCCACCAAAGAAAGGATCGTCGAGCAGGAAACCGTCGGCGGAGAGGTCCGCAAGGAACGCATCGAACTCGAGGTCGACGAGGAGACCGGCCGTAAGCGGCCGAAGAACCGCTGACCGGAAGACCCGCGAGGCGGGAACGGCCGAAGTCCCCGGCCCGCCGCCCCTCCGCGCCGGGCGGCGGGCCGGGCCTTCCGGCCCGGCCGCCGGGGTGCGCGTCAGGGCACGATGAGGGCAAGCACCTCCGCCACGCAGGCCGGCTTGGCCCCGCCTTCGATCTCGATGGTGTGCCGCACGGTGGTGCGCACCCCCTGGGCGGTGGTCACCGCCTCGATCAGCTCCGCGGTGGAGCGGACCCGCGAGCCGACCGGCACCGGGCTGGGGAAGCGCACCTTGTTGACGCCGTAGTTCACGCCCATCCGGATGCCCTGTACCCGGAAGATCTCCGAGGACAGGACGGGGATCAGCGACAGCGTCAGGTAGCCGTGCGCGATGGGGCCGCCGAACGGGCCGGCCGCGGCGCGCTCGGGGTCCACATGGATCCACTGGTGGTCGCCGGTGGCCTCGGCGAACTGGTTCACCTGCTCCTGGGTCACCGTGCGCCACGCGCTGGAGCCCAGCGTCTCGCCCACGGCGGCCTTCAACTCGTCGAGGTCGGTGAAGACGCGCATGCTCGTCCCTCCCGTCAGTCGAGCGGCCCGCCGGCCACGTAGATCACTTGGCCGGAGACGAACCCCGCTCCCTCGCTGACCAGGAACGAGATGGTGTGGGCGATGTCCTCGGGGGCGCCCACCCGGCGCACCGGGATGTTCGCCGCGGCGCCCTTCTTGAAGTCCTCGAAGTCGACGCCGACCCGGGCTGCGGTCGCGGCGGTCATGTCGGTGGCGATGAAGCCCGGGGCCACCGCGTTGGCGGTGATGCCGAACTTGCCCAATTCCTTGGCCAGGGTCTTGGTGAAGCCTTGCAGGCCCGCCTTGGCCGCCGAGTAGTTGGCCTGCCCGCGGTTGCCCAGCGCGGACGAGGACGACAGGTTCACGATCCGGCCGTACCCGGCGCTGACCATGTGCTCCTGCGCCGCCCGGGCCATCAGGAAGGCGCCCTTGAGGTGGACGTTCATCACGGTGTCCCAGTCGGACTCCGACATCTTGAACAGCAGGTTGTCGCGGAGCACCCCGGCGTTGTTCACCAGCACGGTGGGCGGGCCCAGCTCGGTGACGGTCCGCTGCACGGCGGCCCCCACCTGGGCGGCGTCCGAGACGTCCGCGCCGACCGCGATGGCCCGGCCACCGGCGGCGGTGATCGTGTCCACCACGTCCTTGCCGGCCGACTCCTCCAGGTCGACCACGGCCACCGCGAATCCGTCCGCGGCCAGGCGTACGGCCGTCGCCGCGCCGATGCCGCGGGCGCCGCCGGTGACGATCGCCACGCGGCTCCCGGTCTGCTCAGGGTTCATATCGCCTCTCCTGTTTTCGGTTGTCCGGAGCCTGAGGCAGTGACCATACCAACCAGTCGGTATGGCAACCAGGCCGGGGTCCGGCCGCCGGATCGACCACGCCAAGAGACTGCCATGCTGGATTCATGGATCGGCACACCGAGGTCCTGCGCGTCTCCGCCCCGGCGGAGCGCGCGCAGGCATACGACGTCCGGACGCGCGTCTTCGTCCACGAGCAGGGCGTCCCAACGGAACTGGAACTGGACGAACTCGACGAGAAGGCCGACCACTTCCTGGCCCGCCTGGACGACCGGCCGGTGGGCGCCGGCCGGATGATCGTGCGCGACGGGGCGACAGGCGTGCTGGGCCGGCTGGCCGTGCTGGCCGAGGCCCGCGGCACCGGGCTCGGCGTGGCGCTGGTCCGGGCGATCGAGGACCGGGCCCGCGAACTCGGCCTCACCGCGATCGAACTGCACGCCCAGACGCACGCGACCGGCTTCTACGAGCGCCTCGGCTACACCTCCTACGGCCCCGAGGAGCTGGACGCCGGTATCCCCCATATCTGGATGCGCCGCGCCCTGTAGACCCCAGACCGTCTCGACAGGCGAGACATGCCGTCCGCCCAGTGGCGCCGGTCTCCCTCCGTCACCTACGGTTACGCCCATGAGACGTCGTCGCACCCATGGCTTTATGCCGCCGGCTCCGGTCGGCGCGAGCTGACGCGACGACCCCGGAGCCGGCCGAGGCGGAGCCGCCCCCAGGGCGCCCGCCCACTGTTCACACAGGACGCGGCCGGCGTCCGGCCCCGGGCCACCGGCCGCCGCGAGGAAGGGAATTCCGGTGCCCGATCAGGCGGACGCGCTACCCCATCCCGAGGACATCACCACGCTGACCTCGGCCCGGGCGGCCATCGACGAGATCGACGCGGCGCTCGCCACCCTGCTGGAACGGCGGGCCGCGCTCGCCGAGGCGGTGCAGCGGCTCAAGCCGGTGCGCGGCTTCGCCGGACGCGACCCCGAGCGGGAACGCCAGATCGCGGAGGGCATGGCGGCCCAGGCGCCCGCGCTGGGCGCCGAACGGCTGGCCCGGATCATGAACGTGGTCATCGAGGCCGGGCTCGAACTGGCCGAGGAACGGATCAGGGCCCGGTCCTGACCGGCGGAGGTCAGGACTCGGCGCGGACCACGTCGAGGGCGTGCGCCAGGTCGTCGGGGTAGGGGCTCTCGAACTCCACGCGCCCGCCGTGGGTCGGGTGCTCGAAGGCGAGCAGGACGGCGTGCAGCCACTGCCGGCCCAGCCCCAGCCGGGCGGCCAGCGTCGGGTCGGCACCGTAGAGCATGTCGCCCACACAGGGGTGGCGGATCGCCGACATGTGCACCCGGATCTGGTGGGTGCGCCCGGTCTCCAGGTCGATGTCGAGCAGGCTGGCCGCGCGGAATGCCTCGATGGTGTCGTAGTGCGTCACCGACGGCCGGCCGCCGGCGACCACGGCGAACCGGCCGTTGCCCGAGGGGTGCCGGTCGATCGGCGCGTCCACGGTGCCCCGGAACGGGTCGGGATGTCCCTGCACCAGCGCGTGGTAGCGCTTGTCGACCCGGCGCTCCTTGAAGGCCCGCTTCAGCGCCGAGTACGCGACCTCGCTCTTGGCGACGGCCATCGTCCCGGTGGTGTTGGCGTCCAGCCGGTGCACGATGCCCTGCCGCTCGGCGGCGCCGCTGGTCGCCACGGTGTGTCCGGCGCCGAGCAGCCCGCCGAGCACCGTCGGGCCGGTCCAGCCGGTGGTGGGGTGGGCCGCCACACCGATCGGCTTGTTCACCACCACGATGTCGTCGTCCTCGTACAGCACGCTCATCCCCGGGACCGGCTCGGCCACCGGGGTGGGGGCGCCGGGCGGGGGCGGCAGCGTCACCTCCAGCCAGCCGCCGGCGTGCAGCCGGTCGGACTTGCTCACCGGACCGCCGTCGAGCAGGACGTCACCGGCGGCGATCACCTCTGCGGCGCGGGTGCGGGACAGCCCGAACAGCCGGGCCAGCGCGGCGTCCGCGCGCTCTCCCTCAAGCCCGTCCGGGACGGGTAGGGCACGTACGTCGGCCATCGCGATCAGGCCTTCTCCTCCGGCCGGGTGGACGGCCCCGGGCCCTGCTCGGGGGACGCGGAGCCCGCGCCGTCCGACCGACCCGGCCCGCCCGCCGGGTCCGTGACTTCCCCAGGCTCCTCGGCCGTCCTGGCCTCCCTGGCCTCCCCGGTCTCCGCGGCGTCGTCGCCGGGGATCCGGGTGCCGTCGAGTTGCAGGCCGCGGGCGGCCAGCAGGACGGCGAGCACCCCGCCGACCACGATCGCCGAGTCGGCCAGGTTGAACACCGGCCAGTTCGGCAGCTCGATCCAGTCGACGACGTGGCCCTTCAACGGGGCCGGATGCCGGAGCATCCGGTCGGACAGGTTGCCCAGCGCGCCGCCCAGCAGCAGTCCCAGGGCGATCGCCCAGGGGACGCTGCGCAGCTTGCGGGCGTTGACCAGGATCGCGATGACCACCCCGGTCGCGATCAGGGTGAAGACGATGGTCAGCCCCGTGCCGATCGAGAAGGCCGCCCCGCTGTTGCGGGTGACGCGCAGCGTCAGCAGCCCGCCCAGCAGCTCGATCGGATCACGGTTCTCCAGCCGGGCGACCACCACGAGCTTGGTGATCGCGTCCAGCGCCAGGGCGACGGCGGCGACCGCCATGCACACGCCGATCCGGCGCGGCTTCGAGGCGGCACGGACTTGTGTGGCGTCGTCTCGGGGGTTCAGCGACGCTCCTCGCGTTGTTTGCATGTCACGCATAGGGTCGCACGAGGAAAGGCCTGCAGGCGCGCCTTGCCGATGGGAAGGCTGCACGACTCGCAGGTCCCGTACGTCCCGGCGTCCATGCGGGCGATGGCCCGCTCGTTCTGGGCCCGCAGGTCACGGGCGTTGTGGGCGAGCGCCATCTCGTGCTCGCGCTCGTAGGTCTTGGCTCCCGCGTCGGCCTGGTCGTCGCCGGCCCCGTCGTTGGCGTCGCCCTCGGCGATCTGCGATTCGGCGGCGGCGATCTCGGCGGTGAACCCGGCCAGCTCGGTCTCGAGGCGGGAGCGGACCTCCGTGAGCTCGACGTCGCTCCAGCGCTCTTCGCCCACCCGGACGGGCAACTGCCCGGCGGCCGCCTGGGCGCGTTCGGCCGTGCCCGTGGCCGCCTTGCCCTGCTCCGCGCCGGTCATGCCGGCCCCCCTCGCGCTGATCTTGTCGACAGGCAGTGCGGGAAGCATAGGTCTCCTTAGAGATGTCGGCAAATGACCTGGGTTGACTACAGGCCGCATATGCCCAAGAGCGGGTAGTCAGGAACCCCGCAGCCCCGCGATCCGTGTAGTGATGTAGGTCACATCACCGTCGATCTCCACTACCTTGTCGCGGCTGGTGGCGCCCGTGACCAGGCGGACATCGCGCCGCCGCACGCCCACCGCGTCGGCCACCGCGCGCAGCGCCGCCTCCGTCGCCCGCCCCTCCACCGCCCGCGCCGGAACCCGGACGACCAGCGCCCCGCCATGCGTCCCGCCCACCGCGACCCGGGCCGCGCCGGGGCGCACCCTGATCGC
This sequence comes from Actinomadura craniellae, assembly GCF_003289645.1. Lineage (GTDB taxonomy): Bacteria > Actinomycetota > Actinomycetes > Streptosporangiales > Streptosporangiaceae > Actinomadura_D > Actinomadura_D craniellae. The sequence goes on from NZ_QLYX01000002.1 coordinate 651,682, forward strand.
CACCCGGACCCCCGTCCCGTCCCCCATGCCGCCTCCCCTCCGGATAACGGGAAGAGTTTCCCCGCCAGGTGCGTTATCGTCGCAGTCATCGGCACGGCCTTGATGAGGACACCTGCCGCCGAAACGCAGCCATGAGCGACCCGGGGACGGTGCGAGCCCGGGGGCGGGCCCGGCGGTCTGATCACCTCGGAGCCGCCGGAAGAACCGTCCGCACGGACCCAGTAGACCCGGCCGCCGAGACCCGAACGAAGCGGGCCGCCCCACGGGCGCGGCCAAGGAGGGTGGTACCGCGGGGCCCCGGGCCTCGTCCCTCCGGTCCACGTCAACGTGTCGATCCGGAGGTCCGCCGCCGTGACGAAACAGTTCCGGCCCCTGCCCGCGCAGGTCGATCTGCCCGCCCTGGAGCGGGAGATGCTGCGCCGCTGGCAGGACGGCAAGGTCTTCGAACGCTCCCTGGAGCGCACCGCGGCGGGACCCCGCTGGGTGTTCTACGAGGGGCCGCCCACCGCCAACGGGATGCCCGGCGTGCACCACGTCGAGGCCCGCGTCTTCAAGGACGTCTTCCCGCGTTTCAAGACCATGAAGGGTTTCCACGTCCCCCGCAAGGCCGGCTGGGACTGCCACGGCCTGCCCGTCGAGGTGGCGGTGGAGAAGGAGCTCGGCCTCTCCGGCAAGCGGGACATCGAGGCCTACGGCGTCGCCGAGTTCAACGCCCGCTGCCGCGAGTCGGTGCAGCGGCACGTCGACGCCTTCGAGGACATGACCGAGCGGATGGGCTACTGGGTCGACATGTCCCAGGCCTACTGGACCATGAACGCCGACTACGTCGAGGCGGTGTGGTGGTCGCTCAAGGTCATCTTCGACAAGGGCCTGCTGGTCCGCGACCACCGCATCAGCCCGTACTGCCCGCGCTGCGGCACCCCGCTGTCGGACCACGAGCTGGGCCAGCCCGGCGGGTACGAGACGGTCGTCGACCCCTCGGTGACCGTGCGGTTCCCGGTCGTCTCCGGGGCGCTGGCCGGGCAGGCCGACCTGCTGGTGTGGACCACCACCCCCTGGACGCTGGTCTCCAACACCGCCGTGGCCGTCCACCCCGAGGTGACGTACGTGGTGGCCGAGGGCCCCGGCGGGCGGGTCGTGGTCGCCGAGCCGCTGTTCGACAAGGTCCTCGGCGAGGGCTGGCAGGTCACCCGGCGGCTGCCCGGTACGGACCTGGTCGGCGCCGCCTACCGGCGGCCGTTCGACCTCGTCGAGATCCCTGACGCGCACCGGGTGATCGGCGCCGACTTCGTGACCACCGAGGACGGCACCGGCCTGGTGCACATGGCGCCCGCGTTCGGTGCCGACGACTTCGCCGCCTGCCGGGCCAACGGGCTGCCGGTGGTGAACCCGATCCGCCCGGACGGCCGGTTCGAGCAGGCGGTCCCGCTGGTCGGCGGGATGTTCTTCAAGGAGGCCGACCGCGTCCTGGTCGACGACCTGGAGGCCCGCGGGGTGCTGTTCCGGGCCGAGTCCTACGAGCACAGCTACCCGCACTGCTGGCGCTGCCACACGCCGCTGCTCTACTACGCGCTGCCCGCCTGGTACATCAAGACGACGCAGATCAAGGACCGGCTGCTGGCGGAGAACGCCCGCACCCACTGGTTTCCCGAGACCGTCAGGGACGGCCGGTACGGCGAGTGGCTGCGCAACAACGTCGACTGGTCGCTGTCGCGCAGCCGCTACTGGGGCACCCCGCTGCCGCTGTGGGTGTGCGACGACGACCACGTGACGTGCGTGGGCTCGCTGGCCGAGCTCGGCGCGCTGGCCGGTGCCGACCTGTCGGCGCTGGACCCGCACCGCCCGTACGTCGACGACGTGACCTTCGGCTGCCCCGAGTGCGGCGGCGAGGCCCGCCGGGTCCCGGACGTGATCGACGCCTGGTACGACTCGGGCTCGATGCCGTTCGCTCAGTGGGGCGCGCCGCACCGCAACAAGGACGTCTTCGACGCCTCCTACCCCGCCCAGTACATCTGCGAGGCGCAGGACCAGACCCGCGGCTGGTTCTACTCGCTGATGGCGGTCGGGACGCTGGTGTTCGACCGGTCCTCCTACGAGAACGTGCTCTGCCTGGGGCTGATCCTCGCCGAGGACGGCCGCAAGATGAGCAAGCACCTGGGCAACGTCCTCGAACCGATCCCGCTGATGGACCGGCACGGCGCCGACGCGCTGCGCTGGTACATGCTGGCCAGCGGGCTGCCCTGGGCCGCCCGGCGGGTCGGCCACGCGGCGCTGGAGGAGATCGTCCGCAAGGTGCTCCTCACCTACTGGAACACCGCCTCGTTCTTCGTGCTGTACGCCAACGCCGCCGCGGCCGGCGGCGGCCGGGCCTGGACGCCTGACCGCGCCGCCGCGGCGCCCGCACCGGCCGACCGGCCGATGCTCGACCGGTGGGCGCTGGCCGAGTTGCACCGCACGGTCGCCGAGGTCGACGCCGCGATGGAGGAGTTCGACACCTCCCGGGCGGGCCGGCGGCTCGCCGAGTTCGTCGACGACCTGTCCAACTGGTACGTCCGCCGGTCCCGGCGGCGGTTCTGGGAGGGCCCGGAGAGCCCGGAGGGCGCCGCGGCGTTCGCCACGCTCTACGAGTGCCTGGAGACGGTGACCCGGCTGATGGCGCCACTGGTGCCCTTCGTCACCGACTACGTGTGGGACGTGCTGCGGCCCGAGGACGGGCCCGACTCGGTGCACCTGACCGAGTGGCCGGCCGTCCGGGAGGAACTGCTCGACCCGGAGCTGACCGCCCAGATGGGCCTGGTCCGGCGACTGGTCGAGCTGGGCCGGGCCGCCCGCGCCTCCAGCGGTGTACGGACCCGCCAGCCGCTGGGCCGGGCCCTGGTGGGCGCGCCCGGCTGGGCCGCGCTGCCGGCCGAGCTGCGCGCCCAGATCGCCGACGAGCTCAACGTGACGCAGTTCGAGGAGCTGTCGTCGATCGGCGGCGACCTGGTCGAGTACGCGGTCAAGCCCAACTTCCGCGAGCTGGGCCGGCGGTACGCCAAGGACACTCCACAAGTGGCCAAGGCGGTCACCGCGGCCGACCCGGCCGAGCTGGTGCGGGTGCTGCGCTCGGCCGGTACGGTCACGCTGGCGGCGACCGGGATCGGCGAGGTGGCCCTGGGGCCGGACGACGTGGTGGTCACCGAGCGGCCGCGCAGCGGCTGGGCGGTCGAGAGTGCCGCGGGCGAGACCCTGGCGCTGGACCTGGAGGTCACCCCGCAGCTGCGGCGGGCCGGCCTGGTCCGCGAGGTCGTCCGGCTCGTCCAGGATGCCCGCAAGTCTTCGGGGCTGGAGGTCACCGACCGGATCGAGCTGTGGTGGGAGGCTGGTTCCGACGACCTCGCCGAGGCGCTGCGCACCGACGGCGACACGGTGGCGACCGAGGTTCTGGCGGTGGGTCTGCACGAGGGCCCCGCTCCCGAGGACCTGGTCCGGCACCACGATGCGGAGCTCGGCTTCACCTTCCGGCTGCGTCGCGCCGGCTGAGGTCCACCCGGTTCCGACGGGACCGCCCGCCGTCCGGGCGGTCCCGTTCGATCCCGGGATGGGTAGTCGAGACACATCGTGTTTGGAATGATGTACCGGTGAGCCCAGAACAGCCCGCACAGCCCGACCCGTCCCGGATGCGCGCCTCCGACGCCGATCGCGACCGGGTCGCCGACCAGTTGCGCGAAGCGCTGGCCGAGGGGCGGATCACCCCCGAAGAGCACACCGAGCGCATCGAGGCCGTCTACGCGGCGAAGACGTACGCCGAACTCGTCCCGGTCCTGGAGGACCTGCCGACGGCGGGCGACGCGCCTGACACCGAGGTGAACCTGCGCAAGGAGACCTCTCCGCAGGCCCCCGACCGGCAGTCCCCCACCCTTGTGGCGATCTTCAGCGGCGCCGAGCGGAAGGGTCGCTGGCTGGTCGAACCGACCACCAACGTGATCACCGTGTTCGGCGGGGTGACCCTCGACTTCCGGGAGGCGGTGCTGTCACAGCGCGAAGTCACCGTCAACGTCACCTGCATCTTCGGCGGGGTGGACATCAAGGTGCCGCCCGGGGTGCGGGTCATCAACTCCAACGTCGCCATCTTCGGCGGTACCTCGGTGCCCGGCGACGATCCGCTGGAGGCCGGCGCGCCGGTGATCCGGGTCACCGGGCTGACCCTCTTCGGTGGCGTGGACGCCAAGCGCAAGTCGCTCAAGCGCCGCAGGAACGGATCCCAGGGCTGACCGGGCGGGGCACCCCGCCTCGCCCCGGTCCTCTCAGGCGTGCGCCTTGTCGGGCTGGCAGACCAGGCAGGGCGTGCACCCCCGGGCCCGGGCCTCCGCCTGGCTCAGCGCCTCCAGGTCCTCGGCCTCGTCGCCGATGTCCTCGATCAGCGCGCAGTCGGCCCGGTGGTAGCGCTTGGTGCCGCTGAGGATGCGCACCTGGGGTCCGGGGTCCGGAGCTTCTCCCCCGGGCTCCTCGGGTTCGGACTTGAGCCGCCGTGGCCGCTCGGCCGCCCGCGGGGCGGAGGCGGCCGGTTCCGGACGCTGGGGAGGCGGCACGGGAGCGGCCTTCCCGCCGGCCTCCGGGGGGGTCCGATCGGCGGGATCCGCCGCGATCGGGTCCGTGGCCGGGGTACTGGGCGTGGACCACGCCGAGGGCGGGTCGCCGGCCAGTGACCCGGTTCCGAGCCGGTCGGGCTCGCGGGTGGGGGCCGGAGCGGCGGGAGGCGCCGATGGCGCGCCCAGAACGCTCGCCGGGGCCGTGGGCGGCTCCGACGCGGCGGGCGGCGGCTGCGGGGCGCTCAGCGGCGCCGCGGCGGCGGCCGTCGGCTTCTTCGCGGCGTCCTTGCCTGCCTGCTCCGCCTTCTCACCCTTCTTCGCGGGCTCCGGCTTCGCGACTCCCGCGGCGGCGCGCGCCGCCAGCGCGGTGTCGGGCAGGCAGGCGGTACAGGGGCTGAAGCCCTCTTCCTTCGCCTCGGCGTAGGTGAGCTCTTCCCGATCCCGCCCGGTGAGCTGCCGGCAACTGTCGATGTGGTAACGCTTGCGCCCCCGGACGACGTAGACGATCGCGTCCTCGGGCACCTCCGCCGACGGCGAGGGCAGCGTCAGGGTGTCGCCCGGGACCGCGTCCCCCTGCTCGGCCGGAGTCGCGGCGCCCTTGCCCTTGGCCGCGGACTTGCCCACCGCCTTCTTCTGCGCGGCCCTGGCCTTCTTCTTCCTGGTGGAGGAGGCCACCGCACTTCCCGTGCCGAAGAGCTCCCGGCGGCGCAGGAAGACCCCGAAGGACAGACAGAGCGCGGAAACGACGCTGACCGAGATCGAGATGTAGATCAGCGTCAGCGCGTCGAGTCCGAAGACCTGCGCGCTCTCTCCGTTACTCGCGACGATGCCCACGACGAGCAGGGCGATCGCCACCACCACGAGTACGCCACTCAGGATGATCACGGGGTTTTCTCTCCTCATACGGGTCGCGCACCGACCCGGTAATCACCGCACCACCGCATACCAAACACGCTCCGGACGGCAACAGTGCCATCCGCGGCGCGCGGGCCCGATGGACCGAAGCTCTCCCGTCGGGCCTCAGCGCCGGTCGTGCGGCGGGTTGTCGGCCGTGTGGAAGGCGCCGGTAGCGGAGTGCTGGGCATGCTGGGGCGGCTCTCCGTGCTGCGGGAACGGAGTCGGGCCGGTGGCCGTGGGCGGCGGCGCAGGCTGGCCTGCACGAACCTCTGCGTGCTGCAACACGGGCTGCGGACCGGTCTGCGGGCCTCCCTGAGCCGGCTGCGGACCCGTCTGCGGACCACCCTGGCCGGGCATGCCCGGCGGGAAGGCCCCGCCTTCGTTCGCGCCGAGTTCCAGCTCGCGGAGCTGACCCTCCAGATAGACCTTCAACCTGCTGCGGTACTCGCGCTCGAACGCCCGCAGGTTGTCGACCTCGCGCTCCAGTTCCTCGCGCTGCTGCACCAGGGAGCCCATCACCTGACGGTGCCGCTCCTGGGCGTCGCGGTCGAGGGTCTCGGCCCGCGAGCGCGCCTCGCTGACGATGTGGTCGGCCTGCCGGCGCGCCTTGCCGAGGATCTCCTCGGCCTCCCGGCGGGCCCGGCCCAGCGTCTCGTCGGCCTCGCGGCGGGCGTCGGCGATCGCCTGGTCGGCGGTCTGCTGCGCCAGCGCCAGGACGCGGGCCGCGGTGTCCATGTTGTCCTCGCCGCTGGGCGCCATGCCCAGGCTGCCGAGCGGCGCGGGCTCCGGCTCCGGCTTGGGCTCGGGACGGGGCGGCTCGGGGATCGGAGCGATGTCGGGCTTCGGCTCGACGATGGGAGCTGCCATCGCGGGCACCTTGCCACGCAGGCATTCGGCCAGCTTGGCGCGCAGCTCCTCGTTCTCCTGGATGAGCCGGTCGAGCTCGGCCTCGACCTCGTCGAGGAAGGCGTCGACCTCCTCCTCGTCATAGCCCGGCCTCAGCCGGGTGGTACTGAACTGCTTGTTCCGCACATCGGCGGGTGTCAGTGGCATGTCGTCTCCTTGGCGCGCTTGGAGTCTGTCCCCAAAGGACGGTATCCGATCAGAGCCTCTGTACGAAGATGATCACTACGACCAGCTCTGCACGAAGATGATCATGACCCAGACCACAATGAAGAGCACCGTAAAGCTGAGGTCCAGTGCCACGTTACCCAGACGCACCGGCGGGAGGAAACGCCTCAGCAGCTTCAGGGGTGGATCGGTGACCGTGTACACGGCTTCGGCCAGCACGAGCACCAGCCCCGTAGGGCGCCATGATCGGGCAAACGACTGCACGGTCTCCAGGATCAATCTCCCGATCAGCAGCAGGAGGAAGAGGTACAGAAGTACGCTCAGCACGGTTCCGACGATCGTCACGGATACTCTCGCAGGTAGCTGTCAGCTTTGGTTGAAGAATCCACGTTCTGCCATCCGGGCCTTGTCCTCCGCCGTCACCTCCACGTTGGCGGGCGACAGGAGGAACACCTTGTTCGTAACACGCTCGATGCTCCCATGGAGGCCGAACACGAGACCTGCCGCGAAGTCGACCAGCCGCTTGGCATCGCTGTCCATCATCTCGGTCAGGTTCATGATCACCGGAGTGCCCTCCCGGAAGTGCTCCCCGATGGTCCTCGCCTCGTTGTAGGTCCTGGGGTGCAGCGTAGTGATACGCGCAAGGTCGGAGGAACCGGAATCGTAAAGCGCTACGGAACGTCGCTCCGTCGTCGACGCCAGGTGATGGTCCCGGTCCCGGTCCGTGGCGTCCTCGCCTCGGGTAAGCTGACCGCCGGGCTCGTCGTCGTGGCGACGCCGGCCCTGGTCGACGGCCTCGTCGTCATAGACGTCGTAGTCGTCGTACTCGTCGTAGCGGTCGTCCTCCACGAGGCCGAGGTAGACCGCCATCTTGCGCATCGCGCTGGCCATGTGCCCCTCCATCGTCCTGTGGGGCGGTGCCGGGTCTCCGGTGACCGCTGGTGGACTGGTCGACGTTCCGTGTCGCCTGTTCATGGCAGGCGCCACTGGGGGGACATTACCTGACGATTGCCCGCCTGCCGCCGAGCAACGCCGTACCGACACGCACGTGTGTCGCGCCACACGCGATCGCCTCGGCGAGATCCCCGCTCATTCCGGCGGAGATCACCCCTGCCGCCGGATGATCTCGCCGCACCCGTGCCGCGATCTCGGCCAGCGCGGTGAACGCGGCGCGGGGGTCGGAGCCCAGCGGGGCGACCGCCATCACCCCGCCCAGATCCAGCCCTTCGGCCCCGGCGATCTCGTCGGCCAGCCGGAGGACGTCCGCCGGACGGATTCCTCCGCGCGCCTCGTCCTCGTCCAGCGCGACCTGGACCAGGCAGCGCGGCCGGCGCCCGGACCGGGCCGCGGCGGACGAGAGCGCGGCAACCAGCCGGGACCGGTCGACCGAGTGCACGACATCGGCGTAGGAGACCACCGAGCGCGCCTTGTTGGTCTGCAACTGCCCGACGAAGTGCCAGGTGAGGCCGAGCCCGGCGCACTGCGCGACCTTGGGGCCGGCTTCCTGGTCGCGGTTCTCCGCGACGTCCGTGACGCCCAGGCCGGCCAGCAGCCGGACGTCGGAGGCGGGGAACGTCTTCGTCACCGCGACGAGCGTCACCTCGGCCGGATCGCGGCCCGCGGCGGCGCAGGCCGCGGCGATCCGGGCACGCACCTCCGCCAGTCCCGCGGCCACCTCGTCGGCGCGTCCGCTCACGGAGTCACTTGAGGAAGTCGGGAACATCCAGGTCGTCGTCCTCGTCGAACACGACCGGCTGCCGACGGCGGGCCGGCTCCTTGTCCTTCCACCCCGGGGCCGCCGGTGAGTCGCCGTCAGTGTCGGCGGGAGCCGCCGGAGCGGGCTGGGATGTCCGCGCCGCGGTCGGCTCGCTCGCCGGCCGCGGCACATTAGGGCGCGCCGCGGACTCGGAATCGCGCTCGTCGTCGGCCGGCCGCGAGGTGGCGGGCTCGGCGGGCTCCGCGGACAGCGCCTCGCGCGGCGGTGCGGCGGGCGACGCGGCCGCGGCCTGGGCCACCGGCTGCTGCGGGGGTTCGGGCCGGGAGATCCGGCTGGGAATCGGATTCGCCGGGGCGGTGCTCGGCGGCGGGGCCGCCGCTCGGGGCGGCGGCGTCTGCAGCCGCCGGGTCTCGGGTGCGGGTTTGCTCGGCCGGCCCTCGTCGAAGCCCGCGGCGATCACCGTCACCCGGACCTCGTCGCCCAGCGCGTCGTCGATGACGGCGCCGAAGATGATGTTGGCGTCGGGGGCGGCGGCATTGGAGACGAGCTGGGCCGCCTCGTTGATCTCGAAGAGACCGAGATCCGAACCGCCGGAGATGGACAGCAGCACGCCGTGCGCACCGTCGATGCTGGCCTCCAGCAGCGGGCTGGAGATCGCCATCTCGGCCGCGGCCACGGAGCGGTCGTCGCCGCGCGCGGAGCCGATGCCCATCAGGGCCGAACCCGCGCCGGACATGACCGACTTCACGTCGGCGAAGTCGAGGTTGATCAGACCGGGAGTGGTGATCAGGTCCGTGATGCCCTGGACACCGGAGAGCAGCACCTGGTCGGCGGCCTTGAAGGCGTCGAGCACGCTGACCTGGCGGTCGGAGATCGACAGCAGTCGGTCGTTGGGAATGACGATGAGGGTGTCGACCTCGTCGCGCAGCGTCTCGATGCCCGCCTCGGCCTGCATCGCGCGGCGCTTGCCCTCGAAGCTGAACGGCCTCGTCACCACGCCGATGGTGAGGGCGCCCAGCGAGCGGGCGATGTTGGCGACCACCGGGGCTCCGCCGGTGCCGGTACCACCACCCTCCCCCGCGGTCACGAACACCATGTCGGCGCCCTTGAGGACCTCCTCGATCTCCTCGCGGTGATCCTCGGCCGCCTTCCGCCCCACGTCGGGGTTGGCGCCGGCCCCCAGACCGCGCGTGAGCTCGCGGCCCACGTCGAGCTTGACGTCGGCGTCACTCATCAGCAGCGCCTGGGCATCGGTGTTGATCGCGATGAACTCGACGCCCTTGAGACCCTCCTCGATCATCCGATTGACGGCGTTGACGCCGCCGCCGCCGATACCGACGACCTTGATGACCGCGAGGTAATTCTGCGGTGCTGCCACGACGAGGGGCCTTTCCGCTCGCTCTATCCGACCGATCGGCCCGGTTCGGTGAACCGGTGCCGCTGCGGTGTCGCTGGACCTGGTTGTGTTCGGTTGCGAGGACGGTGACGGTACGAACCGCCCCAACCCTCACCCTCAAGTTGAGGTTTACAGTTATGTCAACTTGAAGACTGATACGGACAGTAGGGGCGCTCAACCACCAGGGTCAACTAACCCCCCGCGAACTGAGTCGGCGTGTCGCAGTGAGACCGGGTTGCCCCGGTTCGCCGCACCGAAGCCCCTCCCGACGCACCGGTCTCCCCAGATTGCCCCATCGGAGGCCGGTGAACCGTTCGACACTCGGTCAAAGACGTCCTCGTGCTCCGTCTTCGGCCCGTCTTGGTCTCTCGCATACGGAAGGTGATGATCATCACGAGGTGGTCACCACCTCGGGTGAGCTCACGTCGATCGACCGGGCCGACCGCCCGGCGGGCGTGCCCTGCAACGCGTCGATCAACCGGATCTTCTCCGCGGCCCGCTCCGGCGCCCCCCAGACGACCGCCGTGCCCGCCTTCAGCCGGAGCGTGACGTCCTCCGGCCCCGGCGCCTCGATCGCCACCAGCCGCCCGGTCAGCCGGGTCGGCAGGCTCCGCAGCACGCGCAGCGCCGCGCCCGTCGCCGGATCCGCCGGTCCCGGCGCGGTCACCACCAGCAGCGGCAGGCCGGGCCGCGCCGCGGTGTCGGTGACCGTCACGCCATGCCGGTCGAGCTGGTAGAACCGCCCGCCCCGTTCCACCGCGACCAGGGGAATCCGCTCCCGGACGACGATCCGCACCGTCGTCGGCCAGCGCCGCTCCACCCGGGCGGACTCGACCTCCCGTAGCGCCGTCACCCGGTCGCGGACCGCGCCGGTGTCCAGCCGCGCCAGCGGGTGGCCGAGCTGCACCTGGGCCGCCGCGACGAGGCGGTCGCGGGCCACCAGGTGGGTGCCCGCCACCTCCACCTGCCGGACGACCAGCAGCCGGGAGCCGAGGACCGCCCACGCGGCGGTGCCGAGCACGCCCAGCACCAACAGGGCGACGAACGCCGCCTTCCACCGGTCGAGCCGCCGCCGGGTGCGGGCCGGGCCCGGCGAGGACTCGGCGGCGGGATCGGCCTGCTCCGGCGGCTTGTCCGTTTCCGTTTCCGTGTCCGCCATCCGCCGATGATGGCCCGAAACGCCCGGCGGGCCGGGGATCCCACGCCGGGCGGGCTCAGGTCGGGCTCAGGTGGGACTCGGGCGGGGCTCAGCCGGAATCGGCCAGCCGCTGCAGGATCAGCGGGCCCAGGTCCGTCACGTCCCCGGCGCCCAGCGTGATGACGATGTCGCCCGGACGGACCAGCCCGGCCACCGTACCGGGCACCTCGGCCCGGTCGGGGACGTAGACCGTCACGGTACCGGCGGGCACGGTGTCGGCCACCAGCCGGCCCGTCACCCCCGGCTCGGGGTCCTCCCGGGCACCGTAGACGTCGAGTACCACGGCCGTGTCGGCCAGGCCCAGCGCGGCCCCGAACTCGGCCGCGAAGAACCTGGTGCGGCTGTAGAGGTGCGGCTGGAACACCGCGATGATCCGGCCGGCCCGGCCGGTCTCCTGAGCACGCTGCCCGGCGTAGTCGCGGGTCGCCTCCAGGTCGGCGGTCAGCTCCGTCGGATGGTGGGCGTAGCTGTCGAAGAGCTCGACCCCCGCGGTCTCCCCCTTGCGCTCCAGCCGGCGCATCGCCCCGCCGAAGCCGGCCAGCCCGTCCCGGACGGCGGAGAAGTCGCAGCCCAGCGCCCCGGCGACCGCGACCACGGCGGCCGCGTTGAGGGCGTTGTGCCGGCCGGGCACCCCCAGCGTCACCTCGCCCAGCCCTTCGACGACGAACCGCGAGCCCAGCCCGCGCGGGGTGAAGCCGATGACCCGCAGGTCGGCGTCGGCGGCCGTGCCGTAGGTCCGCACGGTCAACCCGCGGGCCCGGCCGAGATCGGCCAGTTCCACCGCCACCGGGTCGTCGGCGCCCGCGATGAGCACCCCGCCCGGCTCGATGCGGTCGACGAACCGGGCGAAGTTCTCTTTGACCTTCTCGAAGCCGCCGTAGTTGTCGAGGTGGTCCGCCTCGACATTGGTGATCACCGCGATCCGCGGCGTGTACATCAGGAACGACCCGTCGCTCTCGTCGGCCTCGGCCACGAACACGTCGCCGCTGCCCTCGTCGGCGCCCAGCCCGGTGGTGACCAGCTGGCCGCCGATGCAGTACGCCGGGTCGACTCCCGCGTGCTGCAACGCCACGGTGAGCATGGAGGTGGTCGTCGTCTTGCCGTGCGTGCCCGCCACGGCCACCGCCCGGCGGCCGATCATCAGCGCCGCCAGCGCCGCCGACCGGTGCAGCACCCGCAGCCCGCGCTCGCGGGCGGCGACCAGCTCCGGATTGGTCGGGCGGATCGCGGTGGACACCACCACGGTGTCGGCGTCGCCCAGGTACTCGGCGGCATGACCGACGAACACCTTGGCGCCCAGCCCGGCGAGCTGGCCGAGCAGGTCCGAATCGCGCGCGTCGCTGCCGGAGACCGCGATGCCCCGCTTGAGCATGATGCGCGCGATACCGGACATACCGGCGCCGCCGATCGCGATGAAGTGGACCTTGCCCAGCCGTTCGGCGGGGACGATCTCGCCGGGGTCGATCAGGCTCATGCCCGCGCGCCCCCGCGCGCCACGTCGCGCACCATGCGGGCCAGCGTCACGTCGGCGTCGCGATGGCCGATACCCGCCGCGGCCTCGGACATCCGGGCCACCCGTGCCGGGTCGGCCAGCACCGGCAGCACGTTGCCCTGGATCCACTCCGGGGTCAGCTCGGCGTCGTCGATCAGCAGGCCGCCGCCGGCCGCGACGACCGGCTCGGCGTTCAGCCGCTGCTCGCCGTTGCCGTGCGGCAACGGGACGTAGACGCCGGGCAACCCGACCGCCGCCAGTTCGGCGCAGGTCATCGCCCCGGCCCGGCACATGGCCATGTCGGCCGCGGCGTACGCCAGGTCCATCCGGTCGCAGTACGGCAGGGTCACGTACTGCGGGGCGTTCGGCGGCCCGGGCTCCGGCTCCTCGGTGTTCTTGGGGCCGACGATGTGCAGCACCTGGATGCCGGCCGCGCGGAACGCCGGGGCCGTGGCCACCGCCGCGCGGTTGAGGGAGCGGGCGCCCTGCGAGCCACCGAAGATCAGCAGGGTCGGCAGGTCGGGCAGCAGCCCGAAGTACGAGCGCGCCTTGTCGCCCATGGCCAGCCGGTCGAGCGAGGCGATCTCCCGGCGCAGCGGGATGCCCACGAAGGTGGACTTGGGCAACGGCGAGTCGGGGTGCGACACCGCCACGTGCTCGGTGAACCGGGCGCCCAGCCGGTTGGCCAGCCCGGCCCGCGGGTTGGCCTCGTGCACGACGATCGGCACGCGGCGCTTGCGGGCGGCGAGGTAGCCGGGGGTGGCGACGTAACCGCCGAAGCCGACCAGCACCTCGGCCCGGGTCCGGTCGAGCACCGCGGCGGCGGCGTTGATCGCGCCGCGCAACCGGCCCGGGACCGTCAGCAGCCGGGGGGTCAGCGTCCGGGGCAGCGGGACCGGCGGGATCAGCGCCAGCTCGTACCCGCGCTGGGGTACCAGGCGGGTCTCCAGCCCGCGCTCGGTGCCCAGACAGGTGACCTCGACACTGGGATCTTCCCGGCGCAACGCGTCCGCGAGGGCCAGGGCGGGCTCGATGTGTCCAGCGGTGCCGCCGCCGGCCAGGACAACCCTCATGTTCGCGAACGCCTCCTCAGCGTGTCTTTCTCAGGCGCCCTCTCGGGGCAGTACTCCAACGCCTTCTCACCGCCGTGCCAGGCCCAGCCAGCTTAGGGCTCGCGACGCCGGCCCGGGACCACGAGCGGCCAGCGCCTGCCGCGCCCCCGGCTCGCGCTTGGCGAACGCCAGCAGCATGCCCAGCGCGATCAAGGTGGGAATCAGCGCGGACCCTCCGTAGGAGACGAGCGGCAACGGGATGCCGGTGATCGGCAGCACGCCGATCACCGCACCGATGTTGACGATCGCCTGGACCACGAGCCAGGCCGTCGCCCCCGAGGCGGCCAACCGCATGAACGGATCCTTGACCCGCCGGGCGATCCGGAGACCGGCATAGGCCAGCAACCCGAACAGACCCAGCACGACGAGCGTACCGATCAGGCCGAGTTCCTCACCGATGATCGCGAAGATGAAGTCCGTCTCCGCATGGGGCAGGTAGTCCCACTTGGCCCGGCTTTCCCCCAGGCCCGTTCCGAACCAGCCGCCGGTGGCCACCGCGTACAACCCCTGCATCCCCTGGTAACGGTCGCCCAGCGGGTCGCCTGAGGGGTCCAGGAAGCCGGTGAGCCGTCGCATCCGGTACGGCTCGACCACGATCAGGATCGCCACCAGCAGGCAGATCAGCCCGCTCATCCCGAGGAACAGCCGGCCCGGGGCGCCGATCACCCACAGCAGCGCCAGGAAGATCGTGAGCAGCACGAGCGTGGTGCCCAGGTCGCTGCCGAACATCACCAGCAGGACCAGCACGCCGGTCGCCGGCAGCAGCGGCACCAGCAGCTGGCGCCAGTCGGTCAGCAGCTTCAGCTTCTCCTTGCGGGCCAGCAGGTCAGCGCCCCACAGCACCAGCGCCAGCTTCGCGGGCTCGGACGGCTGGAGCTGGACGAACCCGAAGTCGATCCAGCGGGTCGCCCCGCCCGCCTCCCGGCCCAGCCCCGGGATCAGCGCCATCGACAGCGCGATCGCCGACAGCAGCAGCAGCGGGTAGGCCAGCGCCCGGAACGCCTTGACCTGCAGCCGGGCCGCGACCCACATCGCGGGCAGGCCCAGCGCCATCCACATCGCCTGCTTCTGCACCAGGGTGAAGGCCGAGCCGGTCTTCTGCAGCTGGGAGACGCTCGACGCGGACAGCACCATGGTCAGGCCCAGGCCGAGCAGCATCATCGTGCAGCCCAGCACCAGGTAATAGGAGGTCAGCGGGCGGTCGAGCAACCCGACCACGGCCGCCGTCTGGCTCCGCGCCGACGCCGTCCACCCGGCCTGCTCCGTCGCGTCCGCCGTCCGCTCGACCGGTTCCGCGCTCACGGCGCACCCACCGGCGGGCGGTCAGCGCTCCGCACGCGCGGGCCGACCGCTCCGCTCGCTTCGCGGGCCACCGCGGCTCACCGCTCGGGAAGCCGGTGGACCGCGGCGGCGAAGGCGTCGCCGCGGGCGCCGTAGCCGGCGAACATGTCGAAGGAGGCCCCCGCGGGGGCGAGCAGCACGGTGTCGCCGGCGCTGGCCAGCCGGGCGGCTTCGGTGACGACGCGGTCCATCGCCCCAGTGTCGGTGTCGGCGACGTCCACGACGGGGACATTCGGCGCGTGTCGCGCCAGCGCCGCCGCGATCTGGGCCCGGTCGGCCCCGATCAGCACCGCCGCGCGCAGCCGGTCGGCGCACGAGCGGACCGCGTCGTCGATGTCGGCGCCCTTGAGCAGCCCCCCGGCGATCCAGACGACCGACGTGTAGGCGCTCAGCGAGGCCGCCGCCGCGTGCGGGTTGGTGGCCTTGGAGTCGTCCACGTAGTCGACCCCGGCCACCGTCGCCACCCGCTCGATCCGGTGCGGATCGGGCCGGAACGCCCGCAGGCCCTCCCGTACCGCCTCCGGTGCCACCCCGTAGGCGCGGGCCAGGGCGGCGGCCGCCAGGGCGTTGGCCACGTTGTGCGGGGCGAACGGGCGGACGTCGGCCAGTTCCGCCAGCTCGACCGCCTCCCGGTGCGGGTCGGCGGTGAACGCCCGGTCGACCAGCAGGTTCTCCACCACGCCGAGCCGTCCCGCGACCGGGGTCGCCAGGGTGAAGCCGACGCCGCGCTCGGCCCCGCCGCCCAGGCGCACCGACCATTCGTCGTCGGCGTTCACCACCGCGAGGGTGCCGGGCGCGAAGATGCGGCCCTTGTCGGCCGCGTAGGCGTCCAGCGAGCCGTGCCAGTCGATGTGGTCGGGGGCCACGTTGAGCACCGTGGCGGCCAGCGGGACGACCGAGCTCGACCAGTGCAGCTGGTAGCTCGACAGCTCCACCGCCAGCACCTCGTGCGACGGGTCGAGGACGGCCTCCACGATCGGCGTGCCGACGTTGCCGACGGCGAGGGTGCGGTGCCCGGCCGCCTCCAGCATGCGCACCAGCATGCGCACCGCGGTGGTCTTGCCGTTGGTGCCGGTCACCGCCAGCCAGGGGGCGGCGTCGGGGCCGCGCAGCCGCCAGGCCAGCTCCACCTCGCCGTAGATCTCGGTGCCCGCGGCCGCCGCGGCGGCGAGCAACGGCACGGCGGGCGACCAGCCCGGCGAGGTGACGACCAGGGCGGTGCCGTCCGGCAGCGTGTCGCCGTCGCCCAGGCGGACCGTCACCCCCTGCGCGCGCAGCGGCTCGGCCTGCTCCTGTGCCGCCTCGTCGGCGCGGGCGTCCACCACGGTGACCCGGGCGCCGCGCTCGGCCAGCACCCGGGCCGCGGCGGCACCCGACACACCCAACCCCGCCACGCACACCGGCAGGTCCTGCCATGAAACGCCCATGCTTGCCCCCGTTCCCTCGATCGTCCCGCCGATCACCCCTTGGGCATCCACTCCAGGTAGAACAGCCCCAGTCCGATGGCCGTGAAGAGGGCCGACATCAGCCAGAAGCGGACCACGATGGTGGTCTCGGCCCAGCCTGAAAGCTCGAAGTGGTGCTGCAGCGGGGCCATCTTGAAGACCCGTTTCTTGGTCATCTTGAACCCGCCGACCTGGATGATCACCGAGAGGGTGATGATCACGATCAGCCCGGCGAGGATGCCCAGCAGGAACTGCGTCCGGGTCGTGATGGCCAGGCCGACCAGCACGCCGCCCAGCGCGAGCGAACCGGTGTCGCCCATGAAGATCTTGGCCGGCGGGGCGTTCCACCACAGGAACCCGAAGACACCGCCCAGCACGGCGGCGGCCACCACCGCCAGGTCCAGCGGGTCGCGCACGCTGTAGCAGTTGGGCGCGAGGCCATCGTTGTAGCAGCTGTTGCGGAGCTGCCAGTTGCCGATGATCACGTAGGCGGCCAGCACCATGCCCGCCGGGCCCGCGGCGAGACCGTCGAGACCGTCGGTGAGGTTGACGCCGTTGGAGGTGGCCGCGATCAGGATCAGCGCCCAGACCACGAACAGGTACGGACCGATGGACGGCCCGAAGTCGCGCAGGAAGGACAGGTGCGGGGAGGCGGGGGTGACGTCGTAGCCGTCGGGGAAGTTGAGCGCGCCGACCGCGAAGACGACGCCGATCAGGATGATCCCGATCATCTTGGCGCCACTGCGCAGGCCCAGGCTGCGCTGCTTGAAGACCTTGATGTAGTCGTCGACGAAGCCGACGACGCCCAGCCCGGTCATCAGGAACAGCACCAGCACCCCCGACACCGTCGGGCTGGTACCGGTGATCAGGTGCGCCGCGGCGTAGCCCAGCAGCGAGCCCACGATGAACACCGCACCACCCATGGTGGGGGTGCCGCGCTTGTCGAGGTGGGCCTGAGGGCCCTCCTCACGGATCATCTGGCCGTAGCCCAGCCGGGCCACGATCCGGATCCACACGGGGGTGCCGACCATGCCGATGATGAGCGACACCGCCGCGGCGATGATGATGAGGGTCACGCCGGCGACCCTCCCTCGCCGAGCAGGGCCGCGGCGACCCGTTCCAGCCCGGCGACCCGTGATCCCTTCACCAGCACGACGTCCCGCGGCCGCAGCCACTCGCGCACCGCGGCCACCGCGGCGTCGACGTCATCAACCAGCACGACTTCTCCCGTCCATGACCCCACTTGCTCAGCTCCGGCGCGCATCGCCGCCGCCGGCTCGCCGACCGCGATGAGACCGGCGATGCCGCTGCGCGCGACATGCTGCCCGATCTTCTCGTGTTCCGCCACAGAAGAGACACCCAGTTCCGCCATCTGACCCAGAACCGCGAACGCCCGACCGCCGGCGGCCATGTGGGACAGGGTGTCGAGCGCGGCGCGCATCGACTCGGGGTTGGCGTTGTAGGCGTCGTTGACGACGATCACGCCGTCGGCCCGCTCGGTGACCTCCATCCGCCACCGGCTGGCCGGGGCGGCCGCCGACAGCGCCGCCGCGACGTCGGCCGGGGCCATGCCGACCGCGCGGGCCACCGCCGCGGCGGCCAGCGCGTTGCCGACGGCGTGCGCGCCGTGCAGGCGCAGCTCGACCGGGGCGGCGCCCTCCGGGGTGACCAGCGTGAACCGGGGGCGCCCGCGCTCGTCCAGCACCTCGTCGGCGGCGCGCACGTCGGCGCCGAGCGCCCGGCCGAAGGTGGTCACGGCCGCCTCGGTGCGGGCCGTCATGGCGCGGACGAGCGGGTCGTCGGCATTGAGGACGGCAGTGCCGTCCTTCGGCAGCGCCGCCACCAACTCGCCCTTGGCCTGCGCCACCGCCTCCCGGCTGCCGAACTCGCCCAGGTGCGCCGAGCCCACGTTGAGGACGGCGCCGACCCGGGGCGGCGCCACCGTGGTCAGGTAGGCGATGTGACCGATGCCGCGGGCACCCATCTCCAGGACCAGATGGCGGGTGGCCGCATCGGCCCGCAGCGCGGTCAGCGGCAACCCGATCTCGTTGTTGAAGGACCCGGGGGGCGCCACGGTGGGGCCGTGCCCGGCGAGCACATGGGCGATCAGATCCTTGGTCGAGGTCTTGCCGGCCGAGCCGGTGACACCGACGACCGTCGTCTCCGGCAGCCGGGAGACCACGCCCCGGGCCAGCCGGCCGAGGGCCGGCACCACGTCGTCCACCAGCACCGTGGGCACGTCCGGGACAGGACGCTCGGCCAGCACCCCGGTGGCCCCGGCGGCCACCGCCCCGGCGGCGAAGTCGTGCCCGTCGACGCGCTCGCCGCGCACCGCCGCGAACAGCGCGCCGGGCTCGACCAGCCGGGAGTCGACGACGACCGGGCCGGTCACCTCGGCACCGGGATCGACCGCGACGGCGGTGCCGCCCGTGATCTCAGCGATCTGTGCCAGTGAAAGTGAGATCAACTCCCGGCCCCGTCCTTCCCCTCGTCCCTGTCACGCCGCGCCGACGTGTCGGCGCAGCGCCTCCCGGACGACCTCGCGGTCGTCGAACGGGAACACCTCTCCGGCCACGTACTGCCCCTGTTCGTGGCCCTTTCCCGCCACCACGACCACGTCGCCGTCCCGGGCCCGGCCCACGGCCAGGTCGATCGCCGCGGCCCGGTCGGGCTCGACGACGATGTGCGCCCGCTCGGCCCGGGGCACCTTGAGCCCGCCCTCGACCATAGCGGCGAGGATGGCCAGCGGGTCCTCGGACCGGGGATTGTCGTTGGTGAGAAACGCCTCGTCGGCCAGGCGTGCCACCGCCTCCCCCATCAGCGGGCGTTTGCCCCGGTCGCGGTCGCCGCCGCAGCCGAGCACCACCAGCAGCCGGCCGGCGGTGACCCGGCGCAGCGCGGTCAGCACGGCCTCCACCGCTCCGGGCTTGTGCGAGTAGTCGACCAGGACGGTGAAACCCTGGCCCTCCTCCACCGGTTCGAGCCGGCCCGGCACCCCGACCAGCGAGCCGACACCGCGCACCGCGGTGGACAGCGGGATCCCGGCCTCCACCAGCGCCACGATCGCGGCCAGCGCGTTGGCCACGTTGAACGCGCCCGCCAGCCGCACGCTCGCGTCGGCCTCGACCCCGCCCGGGCCGACCACCCGGAAGACGCTGCCGTCGGCGCCCAGCCGGACGTCCTCGGCCCGCCAGTCGGCCGCGGGGTCGCCGGCCGCCGAGAAGGTGGTGACGGGGATCTCGGCGATCCGCACCAGCTCACGGCCGTACTCGTCGTCCAGGTTGACCACGCCGATCCGGCTGTAGGCGGCGGTGAACAGGCGGGCCTTGGCGGCGAAGTAGTCACGCATCGTCGGGTGGTAGTCGAGATGGTCCTGCGACAGGTTGGTGAAGATCGCCACCTCGTAGAAGGCCCCGCCGACCCGGCCCTGCTCCAGCGCGTGGCTGGAGACCTCCATCGCGGCGGCCCCGGCGCCCCGCTCCCGCATCATGGCGAAGATGCCGTGCAGGTCAGTGGCCTCGGGGGTGGTGAGCGAGCTCGGCAGCCGGCTGTCGCCGATCCGGGTTTCGACCGTTCCGATGACACCGGTCTCCAGACCGGCCGCGCGCAGGCCGGCCTCCAGGAGGTACACGGAGGTGGTCTTGCCGCTGGTGCCGGTCACGCCGATCAGGGTGAGGTCGCGGGCCGGCTCCCCGTACACCCAGGCGGCGGCGTCGCCCAGCCGGGATCGGGGTTCGTCCACGACGAGCACCGGCAGGCCGGTGGCCGCCGCGCCCGCGCGGCCCGCAGGGTCGGTGAGGATCGCCGCCGCGCCCGCCTCGGCCGCCTGCGCGGAGAAGTCGGCGCCGTGCGCCCGGCTGCCGGGCAGCGCGGCGTACACGTCGCCCGGCCGCACCTGCCGCGAGTCATGCGTGATCCCGGTGACGGAGGCGCCCGCGTCGCCCTCCGCGGTGACGCCGAGCAGGGCGGCGAGCCCGGACAGCGGGCGGGCCGGGTTGGTGGTGGGGCGCATGGCGGCGCTGTTTCCTTTCCGCCCAGGCGTCCCCCCGGCGGCCTCGCCGGGGCGGGTGACGGACGGGCGCTGGGGCGACGATGCTGGGGCCACGGCGAGAGGGTACAGAGGGTACTCGGTGCGCTCAGCGCGCGGCGTAGATATCGATCTTCGGTGATCTGCTGCCCGTCGGCGGGATCTTCCGGGTCTGCAAGGCGAAGGACATGACGTCCCGGAACACCGGCGCGGCCGCGTCGCCACCATAATGGCTCCCCCTGGTCGGGTGCTGGAGGACGACCTGGACGACGAGCTGGGGGTCGTCGGCCGGCGCGAAACCCGCGAACGACGCGGTGTAACCGCCGCCCTTGTAGCAGCCGCAGCTCGGATTGACCATCTCGGCGGTGCCGGTCTTGCCCGCCACCCGGTAACCGGGGATCTGGGCCTTGGGCGCGGTGCCCTCCGCGGTGGTGACGCCTTCGAGCATCCGGATGAGCTCCCGGGCCGTGCCGGTGCCGATCACCCGCTGCTGCGCCGGGGCCGGGTTGGCGGTGAAGGCCCCGTCCTCGCCGGTCGTGCCGAGCATCATGGTCGGCGTCACCCGCATCCCGCCGTTGGCGATGGTGGCGTAGACGCTCGCCATCTGCAGCGCGTTCACCGAGACGGTCTGCCCGTAGGAGATCGGGTAGCGGTCGGTGCCCGACCACTGCTCCACCGGCTTGAGCAGCCCGCGCGTCTCGCCGGGCAGCTTCACCCCGGTCCGCTCGCCGAAGCCGAAGGCCCGGTTGAACTGGTAGAGCGTCGCGGCGTCGATCCGCTCGCTGGCGAGGATCGTGCCGACGTTGCTCGACGTGGCGAGCACGCCGGCGAAGGTCAGCCGCTGGGTCGGGTGGTGGTGGGAGTCGTGGAACGGCCGGTCGTACCGCTTGATCTCGTACGGCACCCGGAAGACGGTGTCGGGCCGCACCACGCCCTTCTCCAGCACCGCGGCGGCGGTGATGACCTTGCTGGTGCTGCCGGGTTCGAAGGCCTCCGTCACCGCGCGGTTGTTCAGGTCGGCGGGGCGGGCCTTCCCGAAGTCGTTGGGGTCGAAGCCGGGAGCGGTGGCCATGGCCAGGATGTGGCCGTTGCGCGGGTCCATCACGATGACGCTGCCGCTGCGCGACCCGGTGGCCCGGACCTGGGCCTCGATCGCCTGCTGGGCCTTGTACTGGACGTCGCGCAGCAGGCTGAGCCGCACGCCCCGGCCGGGCACCGGGGCGCGCCGCTGGTCCTCGCCCATCGGGATGTGCTGGCCGGTGGGGCTGATCTCCACCCGCTGCCAGCCGTCGCGCCCGGCCAGCAGGGAGTTCATGGCGTACTCCAGGCCGGCGCCGCCCTCGCCGTCGCGGTTCACGAAGCCGACGACGTTGGCGGCCAGGGTGTCGTTGGGGTAGACGCGCCGGTACTCCGGCAGCGTGCCGATGCCCTCGAACTCCAGCGCCGTGACCAGCCTGGCCTGGTCGGGCTTGACGCCGCGGACCAGGTACTCGAAGCAGCTGTCGGGCGTGCTGATCACCTTGAGCACCTGGGCGGGGTCCAGGCCGAGCATCGGCGCCAGGGCCGTGACGATCCCGGGCCGCTGCTCGGGCTTGATCAGGCACGGGTCGGCGAAGATCGCCTTGGCCTCGACCGTCTGGGCCAGTGGGTGCCCCTCCGCGTCGGTGATGCCGCCGCGCACGGCGGGCAGGTCGATCTCCTGCATCCGCTGCTTCATGGCCTTGG
Organism: Actinomadura craniellae; assembly: GCF_003289645.1. GTDB lineage: Bacteria > Actinomycetota > Actinomycetes > Streptosporangiales > Streptosporangiaceae > Actinomadura_D > Actinomadura_D craniellae. The sequence continues at coordinate 673,674 of NZ_QLYX01000002.1, forward strand.
CGGTGTAGACGTCCGACTCGATCGTCTGCAACTGCACCAGGCGGCCGGCGAACAGCGACAACACGAAGGCGATGACGAGCAGGGCCGCGTTCAGCCGCTTGAGCGGATCGCTGCGCCGCAGCGGGGAGCGCGGCCGGGGCCGCCGGGGCGGCGGGGCGCCGCGCGGGGCCGCCGGCGGGCGGCCGCCGGGCCGGGACGGGGCCTTGCCCGGTCGGCGCGGCGTTCCCGTCCCGGTGGAGCGGGAGGTCCCCCGGGCCCCGCCGGGGGGACGGGGCGTCCCGCCCTTGCCCGGCGGTGTGCGGCGGCGTCCGGGCGGCGGCGAACCACGCCCGGACCGGGTCGTCACCGGACCTCCCGGGAACTCGTCCCTCGCACCGGTCGCAGGATCATGGCCGTCCCCGTTACCGCGCCCCCGCGACGGGAGCGCCCATGCCGGGGACCGCCGCGCCCGGAACGCCGAGCACCCCGGCGGCGCCCGCGGCGGCCGCCCCGGCGTCGGGCGCCGGGCGCGCCGCGCCGCCGACCACCTGGCCGGTGGGTGCGTCGATGAACGCGGGCCGCTTCGACTGCTCGCCGCCGAGCGCCTTGGCCTTGCGCTCGAGCTGCTCGGGCGACTCCTCCCGCGCGATCTGCTGTTCCAGTTCCTGCGCGCTCTGGCCGAGCTGCTTGTTGCCGCGCTGCAGCTCGGTGATGGTGAAGGCGTCCTCGGCCAGCACCGTGTTCAGCAGCAGCAGGCTGACCAGCGCGCCGCCCAGCAACCCCACCACCAGCAGCACGAACGGCGTCCGGGGCGGCGCCGCGCCGCGGCCGGCCCGGGCCCGCTTCGGCGCGGGCTGGGCCGCGGGCTCGGGGGCGGCCTTGCGGCCTCCGGTCCGGGCCGGGGCCGAGCGCCGCGGCCGGCGGGTGGTCGTCGTGGTCATGAGGCCTCCCGGATCCGCTCGGCGGCGCGCAGCCGTACCGAGCCCGCCCGTGGGTTGGTCGCGGTCTCCTCCGCGGACGGCAGTTCGGCGCCCCGGGTCAGCAGGCGGAACTGCGGCTGCCGGTCCGGGAGCGGGACGGGCAGGTCCGGTGGGGTGGTGTCGGTGGCGCGGGCCGCCATGACCCGCTTGGCGATGCGGTCTTCCAGCGAGTGGTAGGCGAGCACGACGATGCGGCCGCCCACCTCCAGCGCGTCGAGGGCCGCGGGCAGGGCGCGCTCCCAGACCGCCAGCTCGTCGTTGACCTCGATGCGCAGCGCCTGGAAGGTGCGCTTGGCGGGGTTGCCGCCGGTCCGGCGGGTGGCGGCCGGGATGGAGTCGCGCACGATGTCGGCCAGCCGCCGGGTCGACGTCAGCGGGGCGCGGCCGCGCTCGCGCACGATCGCGCCGGCGATCCGGCGGGCGTACCGTTCCTCTCCGTACTCGCGCAGGATGCGGGCGAGCTCGTCGAGGGGGTAGTCGTTGAGGACGTCGGCCGCGGTGCGCCCGCGGGTGCGGTCCATGCGCATGTCCAGCGGCGCGTCGTAGGAGTAGGCGAAGCCCCGCTCGGCCTCGTCGAGCTGGGGCGAGGACACCCCGAGGTCGAACAGGACCGCGGAGACCCTGGGCAGGCCCAGCCGGACCAGCACTGCGGGCAGCTCGTCGTAGACGGCGTGCTCCAGCGTGACGCGGTCGCCGTACCGGGCGAGCCGGCGGCCGGAGCGCTCCAGGGCGGTGGTGTCGCGGTCCAGCCCGACCAGCCGGAGCCGGGGGTGGGCCTCGAGCATGGCCTCGGCGTGCCCGCCCAGGCCCAGCGTCGCGTCCACGTAGACGGGATCGGGGCCGGTGACCGCGGCGGAGAGCAACGACTGGACGCGGTCGAGCATGACCGGTATGTGACCGGCCTCGGCCGCGTTCGCCGTGTTCTTGTCCATGCGTCACCCCCAGGTGGCCACCGCTCGCGGATGTGGCGTGGCCCGCCCGGACGGGTGTGACCGCCGGACGGGCTCTCGTCGGGGTTCGAAAGACCTCGCCCGGCCAGGTCCCCAACCGCTGCCCAGAGGAAGTGCACCGCGCGAACGCGGAATGCCACCTGGCGCCGGGGAAGCTGCGTCAGCTGGCGCGGAGAGCGGGTGGGAACCTGGCCGCACGTGGGCCATCCGGTCATCCGACCGACGAGTCGGTTCTCAAAGCACCCCGGGCAACACCTCCTCCGACAGGTCGGCGAACTGCGGCTCCTCCTGCTCGAGGTAATCCGCCCAGGCCTGCGCGTCCCAGATCTCCAACCGGGTGTTGGCGCCGATGACGATGCAGTCGCGGGTGAGTCCGGCATAGGTGCGCAGCGGGGGCGGGATCGTGATGCGCCCCTGCTTGTCGGGCACCTCGTCGGAGGCGCTGGCGAAGAAGACCCGGCTGTAAGCGCGGACCGCGCGTGCGGTGACCGGCGCCGTGCTGAGGGCCTCGGTGATCCGCTGGAACTCCGCGACAGGGAAGACGTAGAGGCAGCGTTCCTGGCCCTTCGTGATCACCAAGCCCCCCGACAGCTCCTCGCGGTACTTCGCCGGCAGGAACAGCCGCCCCTTTTCGTCGAGACGCGGTGAGTGCGTGCCGAGAAACATCGGCCCACCTCCCGCCGCGTAGGGGGCAACTGCCCCCCACGGCGCCCCACTCTACTCCACTCTCCCCCACCGTCAACTATTAAAACCCGTGCCACACGGCTACTTTCGCGAAGAAACCGCAGGTCAGAAAGGGTGGGGTGAAGTGGGGGGCATGACGGCCCCCCGGCCGGCCGCAAGAGAGGCGCGCGAGACGAATGGCCGGCACGTTAACGCGGGGCAACGGCACGGGAACTCCCGCCGCTGAGGTAAGGGGAGCCAGGGGTCGCGGGGGATCGCCATGGTGTCCCACGGCCCTTACGGTTGGAGCAGAATGGGCGGAAGACGACCGAAGACCGCACGCCCGAGCCGCACCGGATGTCACGATCTATTTCGGTCGGCATGTAAGCAGCCACTCGAACGTTCGACCACGTAATCTCATCAACACCGACAAATATGGATGGACACGGCTTCGCCGACGCCCGCGGCCGGGGTGGTGGAAAAGGGTACCCTCGCCGGGTGCTCTGAGGAGGGTTAGTGGTAGTAGGCACGCATGGCGAGCCGTATCGAGGCGACATCCCCGCGGATTCGCCCGACAGTATCCGGAATGGGGCCAGCCGCGGACTCGACGAGCTCGCCCAGGTCGCCGGGAAGATCCGGGGCGCCGTCGAATCGGTCATCGAAGGGAAGCCCGACGCGGTCCGGCTCGCCCTGACGGTCCTCCTCGCCGAGGGCCACCTGCTCATCGAGGACGTGCCCGGGGTCGGCAAGACCATGTTGGCCAAGGCGCTCGCCCGGTCCGTCGACGGATCGGTGCGCCGGGTCCAGTTCACCCCCGACCTGCTGCCCAGCGACATCACCGGGGTCAGCGCATTCAACCAGGAGAGCCGCGACTTCGAGTTCAAGCCCGGCCCGATCTTCGCGAACATCGTCGTCGGCGACGAGATCAACCGCGCCTCGCCCAAGACGCAGTCGGCGCTGCTGGAATGCATGGAGGAGCGGCAGGTCACCGTCGACGGCACCACCTACGAGCTCGAACGCCCCTTCATGGTGATCGCCACCCAGAACCCGATCGAGATGGAGGGCACCTACCCGCTGCCGGAGGCGCAGCGCGACCGGTTCACCGCGCGGATCTCGATGGGCTACCCCGACCCCGGTGCCGAGCTGGAGATGCTCGACGTCCACGGCCGCTCCTCCCCGCTGGAGGGGCTCGCCCCGGTCGCCTTCTCCCACGACGTCCGCGCCCTGATCGACGTGGTCCGGCAGGTGCACGTGGCCCAGGGGGTACGGCGCTACGCGATCGACCTGATCACCGCGACCCGGCGGCACCCCGAACTCCGGCTGGGCGCCTCTCCCCGGGCCACCCTGCACCTCGTCCGGGCCGCCCGGGCGCTGGCCGCGCTGGAGGAGCGCGACTACGTCGTGCCCGACGACATCCAGGCGCTGGCCGTGCCGGTGCTCGCCCACCGGCTGCTGCCGACCGCCGAGGCCCAGGTCGAGCGCAGGCTGCCCGAGCAGGTGGTCCGCGAGATCGTCGACCGGCTGCCGGTGCCCACGCCGCACAGGTGAGCAGGGCATGAGAAGGGCATTCGCGGGCCTGACCACCCGGGGCAGGTCGTTCGCCGCCGCCGGGATGACCGCCATCGTCTGCGCGTTCATCCTGGGCGAGCGCGATCTGCTGCGCGCCGGCGTGCTGGTGCTCGTACTGCCGTTGCTGTCGACGCTGCTGGTGGCACGGACCCGGTACCGGCTGGCGTGCGCCCGCCGGATCCGGCCCGCCCGGCTGCCGGTCGGGCACGAGGCCCACGTCGACGTGCGGCTGGAGAACGTCTCCCGGCTGCCCACCGGGCTGCTGCTGGTGGAGGACCGGGTCCCCTACACGCTCGGCGGGCGGGCCCGTTACGTGGTCGACCGGATCGAGCCACAGGGCGCCCGCGAGCTCAGCTACCGGGTGCGTTCCGACCTGCGCGGCCGGTACCGGGTCGGCCCGCTGACGGTCCGGCTGGCCGACCCGTTCGGACTGGTGGAGCTGGCCCGCTCGTTCAGCCTGGCGGACACCCTGACGATCACGCCGGCGGTCTTCCCGCTCCAGGACAGCCCGCTGATCGGCGCGTGGAACGGCGGCGGGGACGGGCGGACCGCCCTGCTGGCCGCCGCCGGCGAGGACGACGTGGCGCCCCGCGAGTACCGGCACGGCGACGACCTGCGGCGGGTGCACTGGCGGTCGACCGCGCGCTACGGCGAGCTGATGATGCGCCGCGAGGAACAGCACCGGCAGAACGGCGGCGTCCTGTTCCTCGACACCCGCCGCGGCGCCCACTACGGCGAGGGGGCCGAGTCGTCGTTCGAGCACGCCGTGTCGGTCGCCGCCTCGGTCGGCGTCCACCTGGCCCGGACCGGAACGAGCCTGCGCTTCGTCACCGACTCCGGGCAGCGGCTGCCGGCCTCGCAGTCCTTCGAGCCGGCGCTGCTCGACACCCTGGCCACCGTCCGCACCTCCCGGGAGACCGGGCTGACCCGCGGTCTCGCGGCATTGCGCGGCGCCGCGGGCTCCGGCCGGGACGGTGACGGCCTCGTCGTCGCGGTCCTCGGCGAGCCGACCGCGGCCGACGCCCGGGCGCTGGTCACGGTCAGGCACGCCACCACCACCTGCGTGGCGATCCTGGTCGACGTGACCGGCGGCATCGGCGCGCGGGCCTCCGCCGAGGTGCTGCGCCAGGGCGGCTGGCGGGTGCTGCTGATCGGGTCGGCCGGCGAGCTGACCGGTGCCTGGGCGGGCCGGGGAACCGAGGATCCGGTCCTGGACCGGGGATGAGAGGCCGTGGGGGTCATCGTGGGGATCATGGCATGAGGGTCAAGCTCGCCTGCGTCGCCGCGGCGGCGACGCTGCTCTGCTCCGTCGGGCTCTACCCGCTGTTCGAGGGACAGGGCTGGTTCTGGTCCGGGCTGGGCGCGGTCGTGACGGTCGCCGCCACCGGACTGGTCACCCGCCGGTTCCGGCTGCCCGCGGCGTTCGACCTGCTGGCCGGGCTGGCCGCGTTGCACCTGTACCTGACGGCGCGGTTCGCCGCCGGGGAGGCGTTCCTGGGCGTGGTGCCCACGCCCTCGTCGCTGTACGCGCTGGCCGAACTGGTCGAGACAGGCTGGGCGGAGGCCAACAAGTACGCCGCCCCGGTCCCCCTCGTGCCAGGGCTGTCGCTGCTGGTCACCGCGGGTGTCGGCGCGGTGGCCCTCATGGTCGACCTGCTGGCGGTGCGGCTGCGCCGGGCCGCCCCCGCCGGGCTGCCGCTGCTGGCGATGTACAGCGTGCCGGCCGCGGTCCGCGAGGAGAGCCTGGGCTGGCCCGCGTTCGCGCTGGGCGCGGGCGGGTTCCTGGCCCTGCTGCTGGCCGACTCGCGGGAGCAGGTCGGCGGCTGGGGACGGCCGGTGCCGTCCCGCTTCCGGATGGGCGCGACCACCGGGGAGCGGCTCGACTCCAGCGCGCTGGCGGTGACCGGCCGGCGGCTCGGCGGCGTCGCCATCGTGGTGGCCGTGCTGGTGCCGATGATCGTCCCGGGTATCCAGCGGGACGGCATGTTCGGGCTGGGCGGCGACGACGGGGGCGGCGGCGCGCAGACGGTCACCACCCCCGATCCGCTGGTCAGCCTGAAGCGCGAGCTGGTGGAGCAGGACGACGCGGTGGTGCTCACCTACCGGACCGACGACCCTGAGGTCGCCGCCGGAGGCCGGCCCGAGTACCTGCGGCTGTACGCGCTGGACCGGTTCGACGGCGACCGGTGGACCTACAGCGAGCTGCGCAGCTCGGCCACGGACCGGGTGCGGGACCGGCCACTGCCCCCGGCGCCCGGTCTCACCTCCGTCGGTTTCCGGCGGGTCCGCACCTCCATCGGGATCGAGGACCGGGTCAGGAACATGACCTTCCTGCCGGTGCCGTATGCGCCGACCTCCGTCGACATCAGGGGCGACTGGCGGGCGGACGCGGCGTCGCTGATGGTCTACTCGCTGCGGCACTCCGCCGGTGGCCGGAACTACCGGGTGGAGAGCACCCGGGCGATGCCGACCGCGCAGCAGCTCGCCGTCGGGGAACCCGCGCCGATGGAGATCAGCCGCCGCTACACGCGGGTACCGCCGAACATCCCCGAGGCGGTCAGGCGGGAGGCCCGGAGCATCGTCGGCGACGCGACCTCCGCCTACGAGCAGGCCGTCCGGCTGCAGACCTGGTTCACCCGGACCGGCGGGTTCGTGTACGACCTGAACGCGCCGCCGCCCAAGCACGGCGCCGACCTGGTGGACTTCCTGCTGGAGAGCAAGCGGGGGTACTGCGAGCAGTTCGCCGCGTCGATGGCCCTGCTGGCCCGCATCCTCAACATCCCGGCCCGGGTCGCGCTGGGCTACACCCCGGGCACGCAGGGCTCCGACGGGATCTGGACCGTCCGGTCGAGGGACGCGCACGCCTGGCCGGAGCTGTACTTCCAGGGCGCCGGGTGGGTGCGGTTCGAGCCCACCCCGTCGGGCGTGGCCGGGCAGGGCAGCGCGTCGCCGCCGGCCTACTCCGAGCCGGCCCCGGCCGAGGGCGAGCCCGCGCCGGGCGACACGGCCGTGCCCACTCCGGCGGCGACGGACGGCGCGCAGCCGTCCACCGCCCCGAACGACCCGCGGCAGAACCGGCCGGACGACCCCGGCGCGGCGGGCGATCTGGGCTCCGGTGCGGACTCCGGCCTTCCGGTGGCCCCGCTGCTGGCCGGGCTGCTGGTGCTGGCACTGCTGATCACCCCGATGGCGGGCCGGGCCGTGACCCGCCGGCGCCGGTGGGCCGTCCGGTCGCCGTCACCGACCGAGGGCGCGCACGCCGCCTGGGCCGAGTTGCGCGCCGACGCGGTCGACCACGGTCTGATCTGGCGGGCCAGTGAGAGCCCCCGGGCCACCGCGCGCCGGCTCACCGGCCAGCTGGCGCTGGAACCCGAGGCCGCCGAGGCGATGGGGCGGCTCGCGCTGGCCGAGGAGCGGGCCCGCTACGCGCCGACGCCCGCGGCAGCCGACACGTTGCGGGCCGACGTGGCGACGGTGCGGGCGGCGTTCGCCTCCTCGGTGGGCCGGGCCACCCGGTGGCGGGCACGGTTGCTGCCGCCCTCGACGGTGACGGCGCTGCGTTCCTCGGCCGGCCGGCTGCTGGTGGTCCTCGACCGGCTCGACGCGACCCGGCTGGACCGGGACGCCCTGCTGCGGGTGCTCCGCCGGAGGCGGTGACCGGGACAAGCCGGTGACAGCCGGTGACAGGCCGGTGATAAGGCGATCGGGCCGTCCCGCACGGCCTGCGGGACGGCCCGATCGACGGTTACTCGCCTGGAGAACCGATCATTCGCCCTCGGAACGGCGGCGCCACCGCTCCTCCATGCGCTCCATGAAGCCCGACCGGTTCGGCCGGGCGGACCGCTGGGGGGGTGGTGTCGGCTCGCTGCCGACGCCGGTCATGCGCTTCCAGCTCGACAGCCCCCAGATGCAGCAGGCGAACATCATGATGAAGCCCGTCACGCTGACCGCGATGGTGACGGGGCCCGCATTCATGATCGGCCCGATCATCAGCGCGCACACGCCCAGCACGAAGCCGAGAATCGCCTTGACGATGCGCCGCTTGTAATGCACCTGGGGGTTGGTCGAACGGACCGCATGGGCGAACTTCGGATCCTCGGCGTACAACCCCTGCTCGATCTGCTCGAGCAGACGTTGCTCGTGCTCAGACAACGGCACGGCGCCTCCCAACGACTGCCCCGCTACGGGGAATCCGGTGCCGGGCAGGCACCGGGCTATCGGTGATATGCCCAGAATACGAGGCCCGACAAGCGTACGAAAGAAAACGTCCGACTGGGGATAACGAGCAAGTCTTCTTCCGTGTTCCCATCGTCTTCCATCATGGCCCGTGCCGGCCCGTTCCGTCACGGCCACGCTCAGGCTCGTCGACGAGAGCGGCCGGGCGGACCGCTCCCGTGCCGAACCGGTGGATCACCTGGTCGATCGCGCGCTGGGCCTCGCGCCACCCGGTCTCCGGCTCGTCCAGGGCCAGCTGGCGAGGGGTCTCGCCGGCCGGGCCGAGGTTCTCCACCCGGACCCCGACGAGGCGGAGCGGAACCCCCTCCAGCCCGGCCGCGGCGTAGAGTTCACATGATGTGATATAGATCACACGGGTGAGATCGGTGGTCTCCGGTAGGGTGCGCGACCGCGTCAGCGTGGTGAAGTCGCCCCGCCGGAGCTTGACGCTCACCGTCCGGCCGGTGACGCCCGCCGACCGCAGCCGGGCCCCGACGCGCTCGGCCAGCCGCAGTAGTTCCCGGCGGATGGCCTCGGGGTCGGCGATGTCGTGGTCGAAGGTCTCCTCCGCACCGATGCTCTTGTCGGGGGCGGTGGTCACCACCGGGCGGGGATCGCGCCCCCAGGCCAGCTCGTGCAGGTGCCTGCCGACCGCCGTGCCCAGTTCCCGCTGCAGCGTGTCGAGCGGCGCCCGGGCCAGATCGCCGACCGTGCGCAGGCCCAGCCGGGTCAGCGCCTGCTCGGTGCGCTCCCCCACCCCCCACAGGGTGGCCACCGGCAGCGGGTGCAGGAAGTCCACCACGCCGTCCGCGGGCACCACCAGCATCCCGTCGGGCTTGCAGCGGGTGGAGGCCAGCTTCGCCACGAACTTGGTGCTCGCCACCCCGACCGAGCAGGTGATGCCCTGCTGCTCGTGCACCTGGGCGCGGACCAGCTCCGCGATCTGAGCCGGCCGGCCCAGCCGGCGGCGCGCCCCCGCCACGTCGAGGAACGCCTCGTCCATGGCCAGCGGTTCGACCAGCGGGGTCACCGACCGGAAGAGCTCCATGACCGCCGCGGACACCCGGGCGTACCGGCCGTGCCGACCGGGCAGCACCACCGCCTGCGGGCACAGCCGGCGGGCCCGCGACATCGGCATGGCCGAGTGCACCCCGAACCGGCGGGCCTCGTAGGAGGCCGCCGCCACCACTCCGCGCGGCCCGGCCCCGCCGACGACCACGGGCCGCCCGCGCAGTTCGGGACGGTCGAGCAGTTCGACGCTCACGAAGAAGGCGTCCATGTCGACGTGCAGGATCGGGCAGCCGGTGTCGTCGGCGGGCGGACCCGGCTGCGGGCCCGGCCGGTGCAGCTGCTGTTTCCTGCTCATCGGCCGGAGCGGGCTCAGGCCCGGTGCGCGAGGAGGTGGAGCTGGGTGGCGAGGTCGCGCAGCGCCGGGTGGGTGGCCGCGGCGAGTTCCAGCGCGACCAGCGCGTCGGTGGCCTCGCGGTCGCTCTCGGCCAGGCCGCTCGGCACCAGGTCGGCGAAGATCCGGACGCCGTGCACCTCGCCGGGCCGCAGCCCGGCCGCCGTGGCCAGGTCGGTGAGGCTCGCGCAGGTGAAGCGCCGGGGCGTCGGGTCACGGTCGCCCCAGCGGCCGGCCGGGTCGGACAGCACCCGGCGGGCGTCGTCGAAGTGCCCGGCGATCGCCCGGTGCAGCGCGACCGCCAGCCGCCCGGCGGCCAGCACGCTGATCGAGCCACCCGGGCGCACGGTGGACGCCAGGGCGGCCATCGTGCGCTCGGGGTCGTCGACGTACTCCAGCACGTTGTGGCAGAGCACCAGGTCGGCGCTGCCGGAACCGAGCAGGTCGGGCAGCTCCGCGGCATCGCCCTGCACGGCCCGCACGGTGACCCCGGCCTCGGCCGCCCGGCGCTCGAGCGCGGCCAGCGCGTCGGGGCTGGAGTCGACAACGGTCACCCGGTGGCCCAGCTCGGCCAGCGGCACCGCGAACCCTCCGGTGCCGCCGCCGGCGTCGATCACGTCGACCGCACGGCCGCCCGCGACGGCGGTGAGCGCCGCGCGGACGACATCCCAGACCACGGCCGTGCGGACCCGGCCGGAACCCCGGGCCGCCGACTTGTTTCCCGGCTGGGCCGCCACGGCCGCCCCTCTCGTCTCAGTCATCGCCGCCCAGCCTAGCTGTTCTGTCCTGACAGGTTGGTGACGCGGCTGGCGGGTGGTTGGCCGTCCAGGGCGGTGTGGCCGCGGTGGTGGTTGTAGGTGTGGAGCCAGGTGGGGAGTGCTTGGCGGCGTTGGGTTTCTGAGGT